>NZ_KE386925.1:0-334125 GCF_000429605.1 Azonexus hydrophilus DSM 23864
CAGACGCTGATAGCGTGCCGACACGTCGTGCAGGTTGGCGGTTTCGGTGGTCAGATTGACTTCGGCCAGGGCCAGACGGCTGCCGGCTTGCTCCAGATCGACGCGACGCCCGACGCCCGATGCCGTACGCACCTTCAGTTGCTCGTGCGTGGCCTTGTGGCGGATGTAGTTGTCTTCGGCGAGATCGACCAGGAAACGGTAGCGCAGCACATCGAGATAGGCGCGGCTGGCTTCCAGAGCGACGTTCTCGGAGGCTTCGAGCAATTCGTAGTAACGGACCAGACGCGCCTTGTCGAGTTTGCGAACCTCGCTGCGCGTGGCAAACCCGTCGAACACCATCTGGTTCAGGGTCAGCGCGTAGCCCTGGCGGGTGTAGTTGTCCTTGGTATTCGTCGGCGGCGTCTTCAGACTCTCGCGGCCAGCGCCCGCAGTCAGGTCTACCCGCGGAAAATAGCCACCGCGTGCCACCCCGATTTCCTCGTCGGCCGCCTTGTAGTTACGCCACTTGGTCGTCACTTCCGGGCTCTTCAGCACCGCTTGCTGGGCAATCTCGCGCAGGGCGTCGTGCACTTGTTGCGTACCGGTTTCCTGAGCCTGCGCGACGCTGGCAAACAGGCTGCCGATGAGGAAAGGGAGGATGGCCATTTTCATGATTCAGGCGGCTCCCATGTGCAGCGAAGCAGACGGTTTGGCGCGACGGATGCGCGGCTTGCCAGAAATATTCTGCAGGGTTTCCACGGATTTTCCGTTACGCAGTTCCTTGAGCAGGCGTTCGGCGCCCTTGGTCTCGCCGTAGGCAAGATGGATCAGCAGCAAGACCTGTTTGGGAATGGTTCGCCCCGTTTCATAGCGTGATCCCCCGGACTGGGTGACCAGGATGCGTTTCCAGAAGTCGGACTGTTTCATCCCCATGCGATCGCGAAGGTCGCGGATGTCCTGGCCGGTGGTGCAGATCAGTACTTTGTCCATGCTGTTTCTCCCTTGTGAAGATGGCTTAATCGACCAGCAGTTTTCCCTGCTGGAGCAAGTTCTGGATGATTTGGCTATTACCGGTGAATTGACCGCCTTCACTGAAATCGACACCCTCGATGACGATTTGCTGCGTGACCGCGGCCCCATTGCCGAGTGGGTTGATATGGATGGTCGTGCCGCTGGCGGTGGTTTCGAAATGCAGGTATTGCGTCAGATTGCCGGGCGCGAAACCGTCGTGGTACTCGCCTTGCAGCAGATCCCGCAGATCGATGATGTCGCCGCCAGCACCAACCGGGGCGTGCAGGTTGAAATCCATGATCCGGTCGATGGCGGGTGTGTCTACCGTGCCCTGATCACCGAATTCCCAGCGGAAAACATCGCTGCCATCGCCGCCCCAGAGCAGGTCGTTGCCCTTGCCGCCGATCAACAGATCGTTGCCGTTGCCAGCGTGAAGCGCGTCGTCACCGGCGCCACCTCGCAACAGGTCGCTGCCATCGCTGCCGATGAGCACATCGTTGCCGTCATGGCCGTAGAGGCGGCTGCCTTCCTGGGTGGCGGTCAGCGTGTCGTCCTGTGACGAGCCTTCGATGATCCGTCCGTTCTGATCCGGGGTGCTGAGCAGACCGACTTCTGCCAGCGAACCGACGCTGCTGGTGCTGCTCAGTCCATTGCTGTCGGTGGCAGTGATGCTGGTGGCGCTGAGAACGCTGACGTCGAGCAGCGACTGCTCGTAATGCACGGTGCCGAGAAGCTCGTTCAATGCCAGGTTGTCGATGGTGCCGCCATCCTTGGCCGTGATGACCAGGGTCGAACTGGGCAGGATCAGACCGAGCAGACCCGGATTGTTGATGATCGCGAGATTCAGCCCCAGTTCGTCGGCCAGCGCATGCGAGGCCTTCAGGTGGTAGGGGCCGAGGTTGATCAGCGAGCGGTAGGAAATTTCCAGCTTGGCGATATTGTTGTTGGCATCGACGGCGGTGAAGCGCGTGCGTGTTCCCAGATCGATCAGGTCGAGGGCATCGAGCCCGATGATGCCGAGCAGGTTGTTGCTGGTTTCGATGCCGGTGACCGGGGCGACATTGACGGTCGATGGTGTGCCGGTGCCGATGAACTGCAACGAGCCGGTGGCCTGGTCGCCATCGTTGTCGACCAGGATGAATTCGACCTGGGTCGTGCTGCCGCGAGGAGGCGCTTCGGCGACGTGGTATTGATAGCTGCCATCGCAAAGGCCGATGCGGATGGTTTCGCCGGCGGTGGTCTGCACGGTCAGTGTCCGGGTGACCGGGTCGAATTGATAGCCGCTGACCGTCGCCGAAGTGCCGCTGACGGCGATGGTGTTGGCCTGCGCGTCATAGGCAAAGAGGTAACCGCCGATGGCGAGCGCGGCGACATGCCCGCCGTCCGCACCGAAGCCTCCGAGGCTGCCGCTGAGCGTGGTCGGGCCGCTGACTGTCGCCGCGAAGACGCAGGCCATTTCGTTGAAATCGCCAATCCAGTAGCCGTTCAGGTCGGATTCTGCCTGACCGTCCCAGGCAATCGGGTTGAGCTGGTTGGGGATGATGATGGAACGTGGACCGACACCGATGGCCTGCGAGGTCATGTCGTTGTCGTTGAGGAACTGGCGCCAGGCGCATTCCTCGTCCCGGTCGATGCCGTCGCCGAGGAAGGGGTCGAACTGTCCCGGATAGTTGAAGGGATGTCCGCTGCTGTCGATGGTCGGTTCGCCATCGGAGAAGAAGTACGAGACATTCTGCCCGCTGGCGATTTTGCCGTCGCTGGCAAACGCCAGCTTGGCTGTGGCCAGGGCGGCGTCGTAGTTCGAAGCTTCATTTCCGGCTTCCAGGCCGGCGAGCAGCAGGCGTGCCTCGTCGATGGTCAGCCAGCGTTCGCCCAGTGCATGTCCGTCGTTGCCGAAGACCACCAGACGAACCTTGACGTCGCCCAGCGCGTCGTAGCGGTCGAGCAGGTCGCGGATGGCGATCTTGGCCAGATCCAGTCGGCTCAATTCCTGGCCGGCCAGGTCCTTGACGCCGGTGCGCTGATTCATGCTGGCGGAGAGGTCGAGCATGATCATCAGGTTGGTATCGACACCGTCGCCATCGCCGATCCGGATCGCCTGGTTGTTGGCCAGCGGCGCGTCGTCCTCGATGTGCACCGTCAGGCTGGTTTCGCTTTGCTGGCTGCCGTCGTTTGCCCGGATCGTGAATTGCAGGCTTTCGATGTTTTCACCGTTGCCGCTTGGGTGATCGATGGGTTTCAGCAGGCGGACTTCATAATTTCCCTGGCTGTCGATCCTGGCGCAGATGACTTCCGGACCGAGCGCGCCGGCACGACCGACGAGCGGGGAGTCTTCGGTTCCCGCCCCCGACCAGACAATCTGGACGCCACCGGAATAGAGCGCCTGGCTCGGCGGGGCAAGGCACAGGGATAGCGTGGCGTTGCCGTTGACGATGCCGATGGTGCCGCTGGCAGTCGGTTCATCGGTGTTGTCGTGCGGATTGCCCTCGCGGTCCGGAATGCCGTGGCGCAAGCCTTCTTCCGAGACACTGACTTCGGCATCGACAATGATCAGGTTGGTCCAGAAAAGCGCTTGCGCTTCGCCGCGTGGCGTCGTGTTACCGGCCGGATCGCGGATTTCGGCCTCGACGGTAATCGTGGTGCCGTGCGCCTGGGGCGGGAAATGGGTGGTGACGAAGCCGGCTTGCTTGTCGGCGGCGGTGATCTGGATTTCCCGGGTCAGTTGGCTGGAAGTGACGACAACGATGTCGCCGATATCCACCTTGTCGCCATCGAAGCGAACCTGAACGTCCACTTCGCCGTTCAGTTCGGCAGCGCTGATCCGGCCGTCACCGTTTGCATCCTCGGTGATTTCGACCAGCGGGGCATTGCCTCCGTTGGGCGCCAGGGTGTCGATGGTGGCGCCGGCATGTCCGACCTTGCCAAGATTGCCGGCCGGGTCGCGGACCTGTGCGGAGACGTCGATTCTCTGACCTTCACCCGGGTTGTCGAACTCAAATGCCACGCTGCCACGAATCACGTCGCTCTGGGTCATGACGATGGGGGCGAGCACCTGACCGTTGACGGTGACCAGCAGTTGATCGCCGGCGCGGATGGTCGGGGGGAGGGTGATGCTGACGTCGATCTTTCCCTGCAATTCGGCGGCGTTGATCCAGCCGTCACTGTTCCTGTCCTCAAGGATGAAGACCTGGGGCGCTCCCGGTTCGCCCAGCATCAGGCGGGCGCTGGCTTCGGCCGGTCCGGCGGAATTGCCGGCAATGTCGCGGATCGTGGCGGTTGTGACAAAGGTCGTGTCGTCCGCCGTGGGGTTGAATTTGACGTCGAGGTGACCGGCGGCGATGTCGGCTGCGGTCAGCGTGAACACCTGGTCGACATTGCCGCTGCCGGACACCGTCAGCGAATCCCCGACGGCTGCACCGGCAGGAAGCGTTACCCGGACATCGATGTCGTTGTCGCGCAGTTCTTCCCGGTTGATGAAACCATCGCCATTGCGGTCTTCGGTGATGGCAACGCTCAGGCCGCTGAACACGGTGGTGTCGATGATGGCCGAAGCTTCGCCGGTGGGGCTGGTGTTGCCGGCCAGGTCACGGATGAAGGCGGTGACCGTGACGGTTTGCCCATCGCCGGGATTTGGAATGCCTCCGATATCGACGTGACCGTTGCGGATATCCTGCTGGGTCAGCAGGATCGGCAGGCGGGCGTTGCCATTGACGCTGACGAACAGCCATTCTCCGGCGCGGGCGCCGGAGGGCAGGCCGATGCGGGCATCGATGTCGCCTTGAAGCTCGGCCGCATTGATGTAGCCGTCGCGATTGAGGTCGTCCAGCAGGGTGACGCGTGGCGCACCGATGTCGCTGGTTTCGATGATGGCGGCAGCGCTGGCCTCATTGGACAGATTTCCGGCCGGGTCGCTGACCTGGGCGCGAACTTCGAGCTTGCTGCCATTGCCGGGCGGATCGAGTTCGATTTCCACGCGGCCTGCATCGATATGGGCCTGGGTCAGTTCGATGGTGATCGTCGAATGCCCGGTCGCCCAGATGGTCAGCAGATCGCCGGCAATCGCTTCCGGCGGCAGGGTGAATTCAACGTCGACCTTGCCCTGCAATTCCGCCTTGTTGATGTAGCCATCGCCATTGATGTCCTCGGTGATGGTGACGACCAGTCCCTGCAGGTTGCTGGTGTCGATCTTTGCCGCTGCGCTGCCGCGTTCCGAGGCATTGCCGGCCGGGTCGATCAGGTAAGCGTCGACGACCAGCACGCTGCCATGCGGCGGGATGGGAAAATCGGTGGTGATGTAGCCATTGGCCTTGTCGGCGGCATTGATCACGATATCGCGGACGATCGTGCCGTCCGAGACGCGTACGGTATCGCCGACATCGACCAGGTCGCGATTGAACTCGACTCTTACATCGGCATTGCCATTGGCTTCGGCGCGGTTGATGAAGCCGTCGTTGTTGGCATCTTCAACAATGATGACCCGGGGAGCAGCGCCGCCGTTGGGCGGTGTGTTGTCGTCCGGAAGCAAGTTTCCAGCTGAGAGCACTGCCTCATCCGAGAGCGCGAGGCCGGATCGGTCGCCCGTTCCGAAATTGTAGGCCGTTGCCGCGCCGCCGATTTCCTCCAGGATGCGTGCGAATTCGATGAAGCTGTGACCGCCTTCGCTGGTGGCGCCTGCTTGCCCTGCGGCCGGTGCTTCTTCGTCCAGCAGTTCGTCGAGCGGTGCATTGCTGGCCAGGGCCTGGGTGATCTGGCGGAAGCCGTCGCTGCCGGTGCGTATGGCGCTATCGTCCGGCGAGCTGGTGCCGGCGACCTCATTGTCGAAGACGACGGTCTGACTGTTGCCAAGCCGGATCTCGCGGCCGTCGTTCGCGGCCAGAACGATATCGGCGTTGGCGCCGGTGACGACTGTTTCGCCGGGGAGGAGCCTGTCACCGGCCTTGAGTTGCCGGCTGGATCCATTTTTCGTGATGGCAAATGCGCTGCCGTTCAGCGAGACCACCTGGGCGATAGGGTTGGTTTGTGACATGACTTGATTCCTCGCACCGAATTTGATGTGCCCTGGATGGGCAGGGGGGCTTATGCAAGCTGTTATATCAAATTATACGATAAAATCAAATTAACCAAGCATTTTCATTTCGCGTTTTGCGTTGTTTTTGCATTCATGGCGGCTCGTTCTACCGCTGCGCTCGATCGCATTGGCAGCGAAATATTTGGCCGTTGTTTGTTTAAGTTGTTGTAAAAATGATTTATTTTCTGTTTTTCGGTTTGTTTGTGTGGCGGTGGAGCGTTTGCATGCCTGGAATTTTGCGTATCACTATCGATGAAGCGAGGTATCATATTTAAACGAATAGTTCGTTTTGAGGTGTGTCGTGCGACTTGAGTCACATCTGCTGGATGAAGCGAAGGCGTCGATACTGGCGGTGGATGACACGCCGGCCATTCTTCAGTTGCTCGAACTGACCTTGGGGATCGATTACGAGATCGTTCCCGTTGAATCGGGGCAGGCGGCGCTTGATGCCTTTCGTCAACGTCAGTTCGATCTCGTCATGCTTGATCTGATGATGCCGGACATGGATGGCTTCGAGACCTTGAAACGGCTCAAGGAACTGCCATCCTTCGAGGGGACGCCGGTCATCTTCCTGACGGCCATGGATGATCTGACCAACGAATGCAGCGCCCTGGAACTCGGGGCGGACGATTACATCACCAAGCCGTTCAAGCCGAATCTGGTTCGTCTCAGAATCGCCAACATCCTGCACCGGGTCCGTTTGCAGCGTTTGTTGTCGCTGGCCCTGGCCGGGGCCGATCAGGGGCTGTGGTCATGGAATCTGGATGGCGGGGTAAGAATTGCTTCTGCCTGGAGCCAGCCCTTGACTGTCGATGGGCAGGTCAAGGCGCTCGAGTTCAAGGATTGGCGGGAGGTTTGCCACCCCGATGATGTACCTGCCGTGAGCGAAGCCAGTCGCGACTATTTGTCCGGTCTCAAGCCGGCGTTCGAAATCGATGTTCGCCTGCGGCGCCTCGGCGGGACGTGGACCTGGTTCAATATCCACGGCAAGTTCAGCGGTGCCGAGATGATCATTGGCACCTATCGCAATGTCGAGGCGCGCAAGCAGGCTGAGTTGAAACTTCGCGAGAGCGAAGAGCGCTTGCGCCATGTCATGGATGCGACCGGCGAAGGTATCTGGGACTGGGCCGTCCAGGAGCCGATCGTTCGGCATAACGCTGCCTGGTGCCGCTTGTTCGGTCTGGGCGAGGAAACAGCCAATCACCCGGTGGCCGAGGTGCTGGCCATGATCAATCCGGATGACCGGCCCGAGGTTGAACGCCTGCTGCACGAATGCCTGGTCAACGATCAGCCGTTTTTTGCCGAGTACCGTGTCCGTCACGTCGATGGCTGGGATGTCTGGGTGCAGGCACGCGGCAAAGTCGTCGAGCGTGCGGCCGATGGCTCCCCCTTGCGCATGGTCGGGGCGTTGCAGGATGTTTCGGAGAAAAAGCGGATCGAGGAAGAGTATCGCCGTCTGGCCCTGTTCGATACCTTGACCGGCCTCCCCAATCGCCGCTTGCTGATTGATCGCCTGGTCCAGGCGATCGAGCAGAATCGCCGCAATGCGACGCTGGGGGCGCTGATGTTCATCGATATGGATCGTTTCAAGACGCTCAACGACACCCTGGGCCATGATCACGGCGACATGCTGCTGATCGAGGTGGCTCGCCGCTTGTCGGGCGCTGTCCGGAAAATGGACACGGCGGCCCGTCTCGGCGGTGACGAGTTCGTCATCATGCTGCCGCAGTTGTCGGCGGATGCCGCCATGGCCATGAAAGACGCCATGACCGTGGCCAACAAGGTACTGCGCAATCTGGGGGTGAGCTATCAACTGGGCCGTCATGAGTACGACAGCACGCCGAGTATTGGCCTGACCTTGTTCTCAGGGGCCCATGGCGAGACTGTTGATGGCATTCTCCGGCGCGCCGATGCAGCGATGTACGAGGCCAAGCGGACTGGCCGGAATCGCGTTTGCGTCGATCAGGCATTCGCCCTGGCAAACGCTTAGCGTATCGCCCACATGCCGAGTTTGCCGGTACTCGCCGCCAGTTGCAGGCGGGCGCTGAGCCAGCCGGAAAGCGCCTCGATCCGGCGCTGCTCGGCATTGGCCACGGCACTCTGGGCGCTCAGCAGTTCGAGGATGTTGCCGACGCCGGCGCGAAATCGTCCTTCGGCGACTTCATAGGAACGACGCGCGCTGTCGAGCAGGGTCTGGGCGGCTTCGATATGGGCCTTCCGGGTATTGAGTGCCTGGTAGCTTTTCCAGACGTCGAGCATGACCTGTTGCTCCATCTTTTCCAGCTCGGCCTGCAGTTGTTCAACCTGACTGTTGGCGGCACGAACCTTGTAGCCGCGCCCAAAGCCCTCGAATAGCGGAATGCTCAACTGCATGCCGACGACGTTGTCGCGAAAGACTGCACCGGTGGCTGGATAGCCGGAAATGGGAATGTGCTTGTCCTGCCGGCGTTCGCTGGCCTCGGCAGAAAATCCGAGCACCGGCCTGCCTTCGGCACGAACGGCCCGAACCCGGGCCCGGGCGGCGTTCAGTTCGGCGCGGGCGGCTTGCAGCGCGGGGTGATGGCTGCCGGCTTCCTCGAACAGGTCGTCGATACTGGTGCCGATGCCGGTTTCGGGCAGTTTCTGGGTCCTTTCCGGCAGGAGCAGGCGGGTCTTCGGGGACAGACCAATGGCCGTGGCCAGGCTGCCGGTGGCATTCTCCAGTTCGCCCTGAGCGCTGACCCGTTTGAGCCGGGCATCCGACAGGGCGACGGCAGCTTGCAGTTTGTCGGTCAGCGCGCCGGCACCGGCGGCATGTTTGGCAGTCGTTGCCTCCAGGTTTTTCCGGGCGGAGTTTTCGGCTTCTTCGCTGGCACGGAGTACGGCCTGTGCGGTCTGTACATCGAAATAGCGCTGTGCCGTTTCCAGCAAGGTGCGCTGAATTGTCTGATCGTGGCTGGCGTTGGCCGCATCCAGCAAGGCCGCTGCCTGTTCCACATTCGCCCGGCGCAAGCCGGTGTCGGCAATGGTCCAGCTGAGTTTGAGACTGGCGGTGCGGGTGCGTGGCTGGGTTTTGGCGTCCAGCACATCGTAGGGTTTTTCGTAGGTATTGCTGGTCGTCTGGGCCAGATAGCCGAAGTTGGCGCTCAGGTTCGGCAGATAGGCGGATCTGGCAACCCCGAGCTGGGCTGCCTGGATTTTCGCCTGAGCCCAGGCAGCCCGGCTCTGCGGACTCTGGCACAGGGCGCGTTCGATGGCCTCGTGCAGTTGCAGGCTGCCCTTGGGTTCGTCGAATGCGCAGATGATGGGCGTGTCATCATCAAGCAGAGGCAGTGCGGAGGGTGGCAGGCGGCTTTCGGTCAGGAGCAGGTCAGGGGGATTGGCGCGGGCAAGCCCGGAGCACGCAAGCAGCAGGCAGCCAAACAGGCAGCCGATCCGCCATGCAGTTTTTCCTACCATTGCCCACCTCGGGCGATACGCTCGAGATCGAGCTCGCTGGCCGGGATGTCGCGGATGATCCGCCCCTGGTCGAGAATGACCACCCGGTCTGCGCTGGCAATGGTTTCCGGACGATGGGCGACGATGATGCGGGTGATGTTCAGTCCCTTGATTGCGGTGTTGACCCGTTTTTCGCAGGAAATATCGAGGTGGCTGGTCGCCTCGTCGAGGAACAGGATGCTCGGCCGTTTGTACATGGCCCGCGCCAGCAGGACGCGCTGCTTCTGACCACCGGAAAGCGCGGTGCCCATGTCTCCGATCAGGGTGTTGTAACCCATCGGCATTTCCATGATCTCGTCGTGAATGGCGGCAAGCTTTGCACATTCCTCGATGCGGTCGGGCTCGGGATGATGGTCGAAGAAGCTGATGTTGTCGGCGATCGATCCGGCAAACAGGACGTCATCCTGAAGAACGGTACCGACCATCTCGCGCAGGGCGCCGATACCGACCTGATTGACGCTGCTGCCACCGATCAGGACATCGCCTTCGGTCGGAGTCCGGATGCCGAGCATGGTGCTGATCAGGGTGGATTTGCCACAGCCCGAGGGGCCGATGATGGCGATCGATTCGCCCGGATGTACGGTCAGGTCGATGCCGTCGAGTACCCACGGTTCGCCATCGGCGTAGCGGTAGCGAAGCGCCTTCAGCTCGATGGAGGCTTCCGGCGTGCCGTGGCTTCCGGGCGTTGAAATCGATTTTTCGGCATGGCTTTCCGGGGTCGCGAAGACGATATCGGCCAGACGTTCGCCCTGCAGTTGCAGCATCTTGATTTCGACCAGCTTGTCGATCAGGGCGCTGACGCGTGAGTCGAACTGATCCTTGTAGGCGCTGAACGCCATCAGTGCGCCGACGGTAAAGTGCCCGTCAAGAATGAGCTTGGCGCCGAGCCAGATGACGAGGATGCGTTCCACACCGAACAGCAGGCCGTTGGCCAGGCGATAGAAAATCTGCAGTTTCTGGTTGCGCAGATCGGCATTGATCTGGTCGACGAGCAGGCTCAGCCAGGTCGAGCGTCTTTCCTCCTGGCGCTGAAACAGCTTGATGCTGCGAACACCGCGTACGGTTTCGAGAAAATGGCTCTGTTGCTTGGCTGCATGGATGATCTGTTCTTCGGTGGCGTTGCGCAACGGTCGGTACCAGAGCCAGCGGACTATGCCGTAGAGCACCATGGCGCCGACCGCGATCCACGCCAGCGGCGGGCTGTAGATGAACATCACGATCAAGGTCACGATGGTCATCGCACCATCGAGAATGCCTTCGACAAAAGCGGTGGTCAGCGTTTTCTGGATGACATCGATCGAACTGAAACGGGAGACGACATCGCCCAGGTGGCGTTTCTCGAAATACTCGACCGGCAGACGCAGCAAATGGGTGAACACATTCGCCCGCCACTGGATGTTCAGGGTCGTCGACATATGCATGATGACCCACGAGCGCAGTGCCGAAATGCCCTGTTGCATCAGCATCAGCAAACCGAATCCGATGGCCAGCGTACTCAGGAGATCCCGGTCGCCGGAGACGATGACGTTATCGATGACCCACTGGAGGAAAAACGGGCTGACCAGGGCAAAGACTTCGAGCGAGACGGCAAGCAGCAGGATCTGGCCGAGCGAGCGATAGAGGCCGGTAACGTGCCCCATCAACTGGCGCAGCCGGACCCGTTGCTTCAAGGTGACGGCCTTGAACTCGGTATTCGGCCATAGCTCCAGCGCGACGCCGGTGAACTGACCGGAAACCTCGTCGAGCTTCAGCTTGCGCACGCCAAAGGCCGGGTCGTGAATGGTCACCGTGTTGCGGTCGACCTCCTTGAGTACGACAAAGTGATTGAAGTTCCAGTGCAGGATGCAGGGCAGGCGCAGCTGCGGCAGATCTTCAAGGTCGAGCTTGATCGGGCGGGTGGCGAGGTTCAGCGACTGCGCCATCTGCATCAGGTGCCCCAGCGTGCTGCCCTTGATCGAGACCAGGAACAGGCGGCGGAGCGTGGCCAGGTCGGTGCGCAGGCCGTGATAGCCGGCAACCATGGCGATGCTGGCCAGGCCGCATTCGGTGGCCTCCGTTTGCAGGATTTGCGGCAGCTTGCGGCGCAGGCCGAAGGATAGGTTTTCTAGAAAGGACATTGCTGGCCTGGGGCTAATGGTCGTTGAATACCGGTCAGAGTTTTCCGGTCAGGCTGAACAGGGGTTCCAGCACCCATTCATAGAGACGGCGCGTTTCCTGCAGCACATCGGCTTCCAGCAGCATGCCGGCCTGCAGCGGGTGTTCTTCGCCGTAAGCCCGGATGGTTTGCGCGGTCAGGGCCACGGTAATCAGGTACAGCGGTTCGTGGGTCTGGTTTTCAACGCCGGCAGGGAGCAGGGCGGAAATTTCGCCAGCCGGTAGTGCTGTTCTCGCGACTGAAACGACCTGGCCCTCGGCGTGGCCGAATTTCTGATATGGGTAGGCCTGGTAACGCAGACGTACCGAGGCCCCCGGCTTGACGAAACCGACGGCCCGACTTGGCGCATAGAGCTGTGCTTCGAGGCGGCTGTCGGCTGGGACCACGCTCAACAGCGGGCGCCGGGCATCGGCCATCTGGCCCAGTTCGCCTACGACCGCAGTGGCTACTCCGTCGACCGGGGCGGTAATGGCGATCATTCGGCGTCCCTCGTTCTCGCTCAATTCCTGGCTGGTGCTGGAGATGTAGCGTTCGATCTGGGCCAGCTGGTTCTGCTGCTTGAGGCGCAGTGCACCAAGATTTTCCTGGCGCATGGCCAACTCGCGACGCAGGGCAATCTGCTCGCGCTCGATGCTCTTCAGTCGTGCTTGCTGATCGAGCCATTCCTCGTGCTTTTGTTGCTGTTGCTCGCGCGAGATGTAATCCTGTTCAAGCAGGGACTGGTAACGGCGGCTGGTTTCGTCGGCCAGTCCGACACGCGCCCGTTGGCCGTCGAGCAGGCTGTCGACTTTTTCAAGTTCCGCCTGGAGGGCCTGGATCTGGCGCCGCAGCCCATCCTGTTCTTCCTGTTGCAGGCGGCTCGTCCGCTCCAGTTCCCTTTCCAGGGATTCCTGGCGCGATCCCAGTTGCTCGCTGATGCTGGCCTGTACTGATTCCAGGGTGCTGCTTTGCCGCTCGCTCGATAGCAGGAAAAGTATTTCGCCGGCACGGACGCGCTGTCCTTCGCTCACCCGCTTTTCCTGGATGATGCCGGCTTGCGCTGCATAAACGCGTAGCAGACCGCCGTTCGGGACCAGGTGTCCGCTTACGCTGCTGCGCTTGGTATAGCTGCCAAAGGTGAATAACAGCACGATCGACAGGGCGCAGATTGCCGCGACGATGCTCAGTATCCGGTAACTGAGAGGGCGGATGAGCAGGATGTCGCCGAAGGATTTCGGCTTCTGGGCCTCAAGGGCCGCTTGTCTGAATAGGGGCTGCGAGGCCATGCTGCAACTTCTGCTTTGAGGGAAAGACTGCCCTGTTTGATGAGGGCCGGCCTGCGCGAGGGGCGCGTGGGGGAAACTGAACCCGGTTTTGATCAGCCCAGGTCTGGCGGATCAGAAACGCGGGCTGACGGGGCGGGAGGAGGTCGTGTTCAGGGGCCCGCCCCGTTTTCCTGGCGTCTTAGCGGCAGGAATTACCCAGCAGACCGCCGAGCAGACCGCCCAGCAGGCCGGTCACGGTGCCAACCAGACCCTGAACCAGGCCGACAACCGGGGTCAGCAGGCCGCCAACCAGGCCGAGAACCGGGTTCAGAACGCCACCAAGCAGGCCACCCAGATCCAGGATGCCGCCGGAAACTGCTTCGATTTCGGTCTTGCTAAGCTCTTGAATTGCCATGTTGCTACTCCTTTAACGATTGAAAATGCCAAGTTGATGGCGGGTATTGCCCCGGGATGGGGTAATTCTTGGCGCATTTCTGCAATCACTGTCGCTTTATTTACTAAAACGCGCAGAACGCGAATCGAGTGCCATGATAATCAAATAAAATGAAAAAGCAACACTCTTTTTGTTGTCTTTGCGCGTGGTGCTTGCGAAGAAAATGATGTCTCTGACAAGGCTTGCTCATCCCTGGCGAATATCGGTGGCGGGCCCGACGGGCGCTGAAAATCCCTTGTCTGTATTCCATCGGCTTACTACACTAGCTGCCTTTCCCATTGCCCTGCCGCCGATGCCTGAATCTCCTGCCGTGTCTTACCGTTCCTCCGATTCCGTCCGCGATCAATGGGTTTTTTACGGGCTGCTTGGCCTGTTGTGCTGGATTCCCTTGCCGCTGGGCAGTAACCGGACTTTTGCTGCCGGTATCGTGATTGTCTGGGCGGTGCTCTTGCTGGGCGGTGCCTTGTTTGCCTGGCGCAATCATGCGGCGGCGATGGCCGAGCGTTTGCGGCCCTTGCGCTGGCCGATCGTGCTGCTGGGCCTGTTCGTGCTGATTCCTTGGATACAGATTTTTCCGTGGCCGGCCGGGGTGATCGGTGCGCTGTCGCCGGAGGCGCTGGCGGTCTGGGACGGCGTCGGGCCGCCGCGGTTCACGCTGGATCCCTACCAGACGCAGTTCTTCGCGGCGCTGTCCTTTGCCTACTGGGCGGTTTTCGTGGTGGCCCTGCTGACGATACGCAGCCATCGTCGCCTTGACCTGCTGGCGCTGGTCATTGTCGGCAGCGGTGTGTTCCAGGCAATCATCGGTGCGCTGCTGTTTTCGTTCGGTGCCAAGTACACGCTGTTTTTCTCGGATCTGATCCACGATCGGGTCAAGGGCTTGTTCGTCTATCACAACCACATGGCGGGTTACATGGAGTTATGCCTGTCGGTAGGCATCGGTCTGATGCTGGCCCGCCTGGGCGATGACAGCAGCGGCAGCCGCCACTGGCGCAGCCGCATGCGTGGGGCCATCGATTTCATGCTCAGCCCGAAGATGCTGTTGCGCCTGATGCTGGTGATCATGGTCATTGCCCTGGTGCTGACGCGGTCGCGGATGGGCAACGGCGGTTTCTTTGCCGCGCTGATCGTGGTTGGCCTCTTGTATATCGTGTTGTCGCGCAAGACGGCGCCGAAGGCGGTGGCGCTGATCGCCAGCCTGATCATCATCGACGTGGTGGTGATCGGCACCTGGGTGGGTCTGGAGAAGGTGGTCAGCCGGGTTCAGGAAACTTCGATGACCATTGAGGGCGAGGGGCGCGAGGAATCGGTCGAATTGCGCCTGGACGCGGCCCGGCATGCGATGGACATGGTGCAGGATTTCCCGGTGCTGGGCACCGGGGCGGGGAGTTTCTACGGGACTTACCTGCGCTACCGGACGCCGCGTGAGGGGTATTTCGATCATGCGCACAACGATTACGTCGAGATTGCCGCCGATTTCGGCCTGCCGGGGCTGGGCCTGCTCGGGGCTTTCGTTGCGCTGACGCTGGCCGCCGGGGTGCGGGTGCTGGTCAAGCGCCGATCCAGTCTGCCGCGCGGCATCGCCTTCGGTTCCCTGATGGCGATGGTGGCACTGATCATTCATAGCTGGGTCGATTTCAACCTGCAGATTCCGGCCAATGCGCTGACCCTGGTGGTGATCATGGCCATGGCCTGGTGCGCCGGTGCGCTGCCGTCAGGCGGCGGGCAAGGGCGGCGACGCCCGAGCGAATGACGTCGGCGCAGGCTTTCGGTAAGCTGCCGCCTTTTCTGCCGGATAGACCATGACTGCCGATTTGATTGCCGGACTCGATCCCGCTGCCGTGTGGCGCCATTTCGCCTTGCTCTGCGCGACACCGCGCGCCTCGAAGCAGGAGGCGGCACTGCGCGACAAATTGCTGGCCTGGGCGCGGGCAAGGTCGCTGACTGCGCGGGTCGATGGTGCCGGCAACCTGATCCTGAAAAAGCCGGCGACGCCCGGTTGCGAAAATGCCCCGACCGTGGTCCTGCAGGCGCACCTGGACATGGTCTGCCAGAAGAATGCCGACAGCGATCACGATTTCTCCCGCGATGCGATCCAGCCGGTGCTGCGCGATGGCTGGCTGATTGCGGAGAAGACGACGCTGGGCGCCGACAACGGCATCGGCGTGGCGCTGATCCTGGCCGCGCTGGAAGATCAAACGCTGCGCCACGGGCCGCTGGAAGCGTTGCTGACCATTGATGAGGAAGCCGGCATGGGCGGTGCCCGTGGTCTGGCGCCGGGCTTGCTCGATGCGTCGCTGATGCTCAACCTGGATACCGAGGCCTGGGGCGAGTTCTATCTTGGCTGTGCTGGCGGGCTCGATGTCGATGTGCGCCGCGACGGTGAGTCCGAACCGCTGCCGGCCGGCTGGACGGTGCGCCGGATCGCGTTGAATGGCCTGCGCGGCGGGCATTCCGGCGTCGATATCCACGAGGAACGTGGCAACGCGATCAAGCTGCTGGTCGGCGTGCTGCACGACCTGGCCGGCGTCATGCCTTACCGGCTGGTGTCGCTGCATGGTGGCTCGGCGCGCAACGCCCTGCCGCGCGAGGCCTTCGCCGTGCTGGCGCTGCCCGAAGCCGACGGCCTGGAGGCCTGGCTGGCGCAGCAGCAGGCGGCGTTGCGCGAACTGCTGCGCGGTGTGGACGACGGCATTGCCCTGAGCGCGCAAGCGGCGACGGCGGATGCGGTCATGGCCGGCGCCGAGCAATTCACCTGGCTGGCGTCGCTGCATGCCGCGCCGCATGGCGTGAAGCGTTTCAGCCGGCAGGTGGCTGGCGTCGTCGAAACCTCGAACAACCTCGGTATCGTCGAACTGACACCGGACGCCGGCTACGCCAATTTCATGGTCCGCTCGCTGGTCGACCGCGCGGCCGATGCGCTGGCCGACGAGATTGTCAGCCTGTTTGCGCTGTCCGGCACCGCTGCCGAAAAATCCGGCCAGTACCCGGGCTGGCAGCCGAACCCGGATTCGGCCCTGCTGCAAACCTGCCAGGCGGTGTTCAAGCGCGATTTCGGTGGTGATTCGACAGTCCAGGTGATCCACGCCGGCCTTGAGTGCGGGCTGATCGGCGCCCAATACCCGGGCCTCGACATCGTTTCCTTCGGCCCGACCATCCACGGCGCGCACGCCCCCGGCGAGCGGGTCGAGGTGGCCACGGTGGAACGCTGCTGGCGCCTGCTGCGGGCGATCCTGGGCGAGATCAGCGGCGGCTGAGTGGCGCTTTCCGCTGCTTGTCGTTGGCCTGACGCAGGATGTCGGTCTTCTGCAGCAATTCGACGACCGAGCTGACTTCGAATTTCTGGAAGATCACGCTGCGGTGGGTTTTGACGGTGTTGACGGAAATGCCCAGTTCTTCGGCAATCTCGGCATTCTTGCGGCCGTTGACGACCAGCCAGAAGACCTTGCGCTGGGATGCGGTCAGCGATTCGAAGCGGCCGACGATTTCGACGCGCTGACGTTGCGTCGCGGCAGCTTCAGCGCGCGATCCGGTGGTCGGGCGATTGGGAAAGACGTGCTGATCGAGCATGACCACCAGCTCGGCGTCGAAATCGATTTCCGGTGCTTCGGTCTTGCCCAGACGAACGAGGCGATTGTCGAACAGCGATGAGTGATTGCCCAGCCATTCACCAGTGAGCTTCTGCAGGAACAGGCTGGCTTCGTAAGGCGGTTCGCTTTGCACCTGCAAGGCCAGCCGCTTCAGTTGCCGGGCAATGCCTTCATGGGCCGCCTTGTGCGCCTTGATGTGGGCCTGGCACACCGGGGTGTCGGGCAGCAGCTCCATCATCTTTTCTTCGTAGGTTGCGTGGCCGATCAGGAAGGCGCCCAGTTCCCCGGTCAGGCTGGCCAGGCTGTTGCCGCATTCGGTTTGGCGGCCAGGCGGGCAATGGGCGCAAACCGGCTGTGACAGCGGCGTGCTTTCACTGCAGAAACTGGCGAGCTGCTCGACCATGTTCTCGAGGATGCTGTGTTGCTGATCGATTTCTGCATTGCCCGTATGGTGGATGCCCATGGTGCTTTTCTTTTTCTCGGTCCTGGTTGTGTAAGCGATTGAATTATATATTTTTACGGCTTCGTGAATATCACCCCACGGGGTGATGACTCGCCCCTGGGGGGTGATTACAGTGGAGGCATCTAGCGGAGGTGCCCATGAAAAAGAATTCGGTGTGCGAACATCAGGATCTGTTGAACCGGCTGAACGAGAAACTGACGATGTCGGAGAAGATCGGCTTCCTGCATCGCGTGTTGCGGCAGCGTTGCGAATTCGTTCATCGCATCGGGATCGCGGTCTACGATCCGCAGGACGACATGTTGCAGACATTCGCCCACAGCACGGAGGGCGAGAATCCGCTGGGCAATTACCAATGCCGTTTGCGGGATGCGAAATCCCTGTACCGCATTTCGCTCGATGGCAAACCCCGGGTCATCAACGACATGTCCGTGTTTGCGCGAAGCCGGAAAACCCATGCACGCAAACTGGAGACCCACGGCTACCAGGCAAGCTATACGGTGCCGATTTACCAGAACGCCCAGCTGGGCGGCTTCGTCTTCTTCAACTCCCGCCAGGCCGGGGTGTTTGACGAGTCGTCATTGCCGTATCTGGACATGATCGCCCGCCTGGTTTCCCTGCTGGTCAACATGGAATTGAAGCAGGTGCAGGTGCTGCTGGGGGCTTTGCGGACGGCAACCTGCTTTTCCGGGCACAAGGACCCGGAAACCGGGGCGCATCTGGCACGTATGGCGAGATTCTCCCGATTGATCGCCAATGCGGTGGCCCGGGATTATCGTCTGGACGATGAATTCGTCGAGGCGGTGTTCTGGTTTGCGCCGATGCACGACATCGGCAAGATCGCCATTCCCGATGAAATCCTGCGCAAGCCCGGCAAGCTGACCGCGGGCGAGATGGCGGTCATGAAGACGCATACGACCAAGGGACGGGAAATGATCGAATCCATGCTCGGCAACTTCGGCCTTGAGGAATTCGGCTATGCCGACCTCGTCTGCCATATTGCCGAGTGTCACCACGAGAACTATGACGGTAGCGGTTACCCCTATGGTCTGATCGGCGAGGATATTCCGATTGAAGCGCGCATCGTGGCCGTGGCCGACGTGTTCGACGCCTTGACCTCCAGGCGCTCGTACAAGGAAGCCTGGTCGAACGAGGAGGCATTCGCCGTATTGCGCAAGATGGCGACCTGGAAGCTTGATCCGCGCTGCGTCGAAGCCCTGATCGCTTGTCGCGAGGAAATCGTCGACATCCAGGCGGCTTTCCGCGACGAGCACGAGCAAGCAGTGAAGTATGTCGATTCGCCGGTTTTTTCGGCGTTCCGGTTTTCCTGCAATCTGCAGCCGGCGTAAGCTTCAGCGCCCGCGGATCGCCTCGCGCCGGGCAAAGCCGAGCTTGGACGAGCGTTCCATCTTCTGCGCGAAGGCCGGGAAGTCGAGGCCGAGGCGGGCGCGCAATTCCTTGGCATGGTTGTGCAGCCAGCGCCAGCGCGGTTCGAAGTACTTTTCCTTGAACGCGTAGAGGATGTGGTTGCCGTCGTCGGGCACCGAAATGACGATCACCTGGTCGTCGAAGACGTGCATCGCCTCGCCGATCAGCCCGGCGTAACTTTCCTTGTCGCCGGCCAGGTTGACCACCAGCACGCCGTTGCCGGAGAGCTTGGTGTAAGCGTTCTCGAAGAACTGGCGGTTGGCCAGCGCCGGGGCGAAGCCGGTGCGGTCGAAGGCATCGACCAGCAGCGCGTCGATGCCTTGTTCGGTGTGCTCGATGAAGGCGGCGCCGTCGCCTTCGATGATCTGCAGGCGTTCATCGTCGGGAGGGACGAAGAAGGCATCGCGCAGCGCGATCACGTCGGGGTCGAGCTCAACGGCGGTGATGTGGACGCCGGGCAGGCGGCGGTGGCAGAACTTGACGATCGAGCCGCCGCCCAGGCCGATCAAGGCGATGCGCTTGGGACGCGGATGGAAGAGCAGGAAGCCCATCATTTTCTGCGTGTAGCGCAGCGCCAGATCGTGCGGCGCTTTGAGCGCCATCTCGCTCTGCATCAGGCGGACGTTGAAGTAGAGGTAGCGCGACTTGCCGTCGTCGATGACGAAGGGCTTGGGGTAGCTTTCGTCGAGCAACTGGGCGCGCAATTCGCCGGCCCGCGCCCAGGCCGGTTCAAGCATCATGACCGTGCCGGTCTCGATCTCGAACGGGCTGGGGAGTTCGTAGAGTTTCAAGCCTGCGTCTTAGTCTGGCAGGTCAGCTGCGTTGAGCATGAATACGTATTCGTCGCCAGCGGCGGTGTCGAGCCAGGTGAAGGGCAGGTCGGGGTAGGCGGCTTCAAGCGCGTCGCGGTTGTGGCCGATTTCGACGACGAGGATGCCGTCTTCGCTCAGGTGCTTTTTCGCTTCGGCGAGGATGATGCGGGTGAAGTCGAGGCCGTCGTCACCCGAACCGAGTGCCATTTCCGGCTCGTGCAGGTATTCCGGCGGCAGCGCGTCGACCGATTCGGCATCGACGTAGGGCGGGTTGGAGATGATCAGGTCGTAGCGGCGGCCAGCCAGCGCCGTGAAGGCGTCGGAATGGACCGGATGTATACGCTCGCCCAGGTGATAGTCGGCGATGTTGCGTTCGGCGACGGCCAGCGCATCTTTCGACAGGTCGACGGCATCGACCCGGGCGTTGGGGAAGTTGAGCGCCAGCTTGATCGCCAGGCAGCCGGAGCCGGTGCACAGGTCGAGCGCGTTTTCGACCGCCCACGGGTCGGCGACCCAGGGCGTCAGCTGCTCGTCGAGCAGTTCGGCGATGAAGGAGCGCGGCACGATGACGCGCTCGTCGACGTAGAAACGGTCTTCGCCGAGCCAGGCTTCGTGGGTCAGGTAGGCGGCCGGCAGGCGGTCCTGGCAGCGGTGGGTGTAGAGGTCGAGCAGGCGGGTGCGTTCTTCGGGCAGCAGACGCGCGTCGAGGAAGGGTTCGAGGCGGTCGAGCGGCAGGTGTAAAGCGTGCAGCGTGAGATATACCGCTTCGTCCCAGGCGTTGTCGCTGCCGTGGCCGAAGAACAGCTGGGCGGCGTTGAAGCGGCTGACCGCGTAGCGGATGAAGTCGCGGACGGTGATCAGTTCGGTTTTGGCGGCGGCGGTCATGCGAGCAGAATCTTTTCCAGGATGCGGCGGTAGATCGCCGAGAGTTGCGCGGGGGCGTCGACGGCGATGCATTCGTCGATCTTGTGGCTGGTCGCGTTGGACGGGCCGATTTCCAGCAACTGGCCGCAGATCGGCGCGATGAAGCGGCCGTCGGAGGTGCCGCCGGTGGTCGATAGTTCGGTTTCGATGCCGCAAACGCTGCGGATCGCCTCGATCGCCGCGTCAGCCAGCGGACCGCGACCGGTCAGGAAGGGGCGGGCGCCGAGCGTCCATTTGATCTCGTATTCCAGCCCGTGACTGTCAAGGATGGCGCACAGGCGCTGCTGCAGGCCTTCCGGCGTGCTGGCGGTGGAGAAACGGAAATTGAACTTGATTTCCAGTTGCCCGGGAATGACGTTGGTCGCACCGGTGCCGCCGTGGATGTTGGAAATCTGCCAGGTGGTCGGCGGGAAGTATTCGTTGCCCTGATCCCACTCGGTCGCTGCCAGTTCGGCGATGGCAGGGGCGGCCTGGTGGATCGGGTTGCGGCCTTTCTCCGGGTAGGCGATGTGGCACTGGATGCCCTTGACGTTGAGTACGCCGGAGAGCGAGCCGCGCCGGCCGTTCTTGATCATGTCGCCGAGCGTGTTGACCGAGGTCGGCTCGCCGATGATGCAGTAGTCGAGATGTTCGCCACGCGCCTGCAGGGCTTCGGTGACGGCGACGGTGCCGTCGTTGGCATCGCCTTCCTCGTCGGAGGTGAGCAGGAAGGCGAGCGACGCGGGGTGGTCCGGATGCGCGGCGACAAAAGCTTCAACCGCCGTGACCGAGGCGGCGACGCCGGTCTTCATGTCGGCGGCGCCACGGCCGTAGAGCTTGCCGTCACGAATTTCCGGGGCGAACGGGGGGCTGGTCCATCTTTCCAGCGGGCCGGTCGGGACGACGTCGGTGTGGCCGGCGAAGACGAACAGCGGTGCGCTCGTGCCGCGGCGTGCCCAGAGGTTGCGGGTGCCGTTGCGATCCAGCCATTCGAGCGAAAAGCCGATGGCGGCCAGGCGGGCGCCGAGGATGTCCATGCAGCCCGCATCGTTGGGCGTGACGGACGGGCAGGCCATGATCTGGCGTGCCAGGTCGAGCGTGGTATCAGTCATCAGGGATTGTCTTCGTCGTCGGCGAGGCTGAGCTGGAATTCCTTGAACGAGGCGCCGCCTTCGTTGGTGCTGTCGAATTCCAGGCTGATGTCGGGCTTCTTCTCTTCCTTGCTGTTGCCGGAATTGAATTCGGAGTTGTTGATCAGCCACGACAGGTTGGTCGGCGAATCGGCATTGGCCAGGGCTTCGTCGAGGGTGATCGTGCCTTCGTGGTAAAGGCGGAAAAGATCCTGCTCGAAAGTCTGCGATCCCGGCGCCAGTGTCTGCTCCATCGCGTCCTTGATGCCCTGGACTTCGCCGCGCTCGATCAGCTCGCTGATGTGGCGCGTGTTGAGCATGATTTCGCAGGTCGGCAGACGTTTGCCGTCGGGTTTCTTGACCAGGCGCTGGGAGACGATGGCGCGCAAGGCCACCGACAGGTCGAGGAACAGCGCCGGCCGGTTCTCCAGCGGGAAGAAGCTGATGATCCGGTTGAGCGCGTGGTAGGAGTTGTTGGCGTGCAGCGTGGCCAGGCACAGGTGGCCGGTCTGGGCGTAGGAAATCGCCGCCTGCATGGTGTCGCGGTCGCGGATTTCACCGATCAGGATGCAGTCGGGCGCCTGGCGCATCGCGTTCTTCAGCGCCGTACCCCAGTCGTGTGTGTCCATGCCGATTTCGCGCTGGTTGACGATGGATTTCTTGTGCTTGAACAGGAATTCGATCGGGTCTTCGACGGTCAGGATGTGACCGGTGCGCGTCGAGTTGCGGTAATCGAGCATCGAGGCGATGGTCGTCGACTTGCCCGAGCCGGTGGCGCCGACAATCAGGATCAGCCCGCGCTTTTCCATGATCAGCTCGCCGAGCAGTGGCGGCAGGCCGAGTGTGTCGAGCGGCGGGATGTTGCCGAGGATGAAGCGTACGACGATGCCGATCGAGCCGCGCTGGCGGAAGATGTTGATCCGGAAGTTGCCGACTTGCGGCACGCCGAACGAGAGGTTCATCTCGTTGTTGGCTTCGAAGGTCTTGGCCTGATCCGGCGACATCAGTTCGTAGGCGATCTTCTCGATCATGTCGGGCAGCATGATCTGCTGATTGACCGGCATGGTCGTTCCCTGGATCTTGATGTGGATCGGCGTGCCGGCGGAGATGAAAATATCCGACGCCTGCTTTTCCGACATCAGCTGGAACAGTTTGTCGAGGATCATGGCAAGACCTTCGCGGAGAGGGGTTTAGGCGCGCAGCAGTTCGTTGATGCTGGTCTTCGAGCGGGTTTGCGCGTCGACCTTCTTGACGATGATGGCGGCGTAGAGGCTGTACTTGCCGCCGTCCTTGGGCAGCGAGCCGGAGATGACGACCGAGCCCGGGGGGATCTTGCCGTAAGTGATTTCGCCGGTTTCGCGGTCGTAGATCGGGGTGCTCTGGCCGATGTACACGCCCATCGAGATCACCGAGTTCTCGCCGACGACGACGCCTTCGACGACTTCCGAACGAGCGCCGATGAAGCAGTTGTCTTCGATGATCACCGGGCCGGCCTGGATCGGCTCAAGCACGCCGCCGATGCCAACGCCGCCGGAGAGGTGTACGTTCTTGCCGATCTGCGCGCAGGAACCGACGGTGGCCCAGGTGTCGACCATGGTGCCTTCATCGACGTAGGCGCCGATGTTCACGTAGGACGGCATGAGCACCGCGTTCTTGGCGATGAAGGCGCCCTTGCGCGCGAATGCGCCCGGCACGACGCGGAAGCCGCCGGCCTTGAACTGTTCTTCGGTCCAGCCCTGGAACTTGGTGTCGACCTTGTCGTAGAAGTTGATGTCGCCGGCCTTCTGGACGCGGTTGTCGCGGGTGCGGAAGGACAGCAGCACGGCCTTCTTGGCCCACTGGTTGACGATCCATTCGCCATTGACCTTCTCGGCGATGCGCAGCTTGCCGGCATCCAGGTCGGCGATCACCGATTCGATGATCTTGATCGCGTCGGCGGATTGGGTCGTCAGTTCGGTGCGCTTTTCCCAGAGTTCGTCGATGGTGGCTTGCAGCGGATGGCTCATGTGTTTTTTCTCTCTCAAAGTTGTTGGGTGAATTCACGGATGCGGCGGCTGGCTTCCAGGCATTCGTCGAGCCCGGCGACCAGTGCGATGCGGATGAAATTGGCGCCCGGGTTGACGCCCTGCGATTCGCGGGCGAGGAAGCTGCCGGGCAAGGCCACGACATTATAGTGTTCGAGCAGCCCACGGGCGAACTCGGTATCGGCGATGGGGGTCTTCGCCCACAGGTAGAAGCTGGCGTCGGGCATGCCGGTGCCGAGCACTTCGCTGATCAGCGGCGTGCAGGTGGCGAACTTCTCGCGGTACTGGTTGCGGTTGTCGAGCACGTGCGCCTCGTCGTTCCAGGCGGCAACCGAGGCGGCCTGGATCGGGGGGGGCATGGCGCAGCCGTGGTAGGTGCGGTAGAGCAGGAATTTCTTCAGGATCTGCGCGTCGCCGGCGACGAAGCCCGAGCGCATGCCCGGTACGTTGGAGCGCTTCGACAGGCTGGAGAACATCACCAGGCGGTCAAAGCTGCGGCCGAGCAGCTTGGCGGCCTGCAGGCCACCGATCGGCGGGTTGGCTTCGTCGAAGTAGATTTCCGAGTAACACTCGTCGGAGGCGATGATGAAGCCGTATTTGTCGGACAGTTCAAACAGCGTCTTCCAGTCGGCCAGCGACAGCACCTTGCCGGTCGGGTTGCCCGGCGAGCAGACGTAGAACAGTTGCACGCGCGCCCATTCGGCGTCGGAGAGCTGGCCGTAGTCGAAGGCGAAGCCGTTGTCCGGCAGGTTGTTGAGGAAGCGCGGCTCGGCGCCGGCCAGGTAGGCCGCGCCTTCGTATATCTGGTAGAACGGGTTGGGGCTGACGACGATGGGCGTGCCGCCGGCCCGGGTCGGGTCAATCACCGTCTGGGCGAAGGAGAACAGTGCTTCGCGCGAACCGTTGACCGGCAGGATTTCGCTTTCCGGATCAACCTCGATGCCGTAACGACGGTTGCACCAGTCATAGATCGCGTGTCGCAGCGCCGGAATGCCCTGGGTCGTCGGGTAGTTCGCCAAGCCGAGCAGGTTGGCGTGCAGCGCGTCCATGATGAACTGCGGCGTCGCGTGTTGCGGCTCGCCGATGGACAGTTTGATTTCCTTGTACTGCGGGTTCGGGGTGACACCGGCGAACAGTGCGCGCAGCTTTTCGAAGGGGTAGGGCTGGAGTTGGGCGAGATGGGGATTCACAGGAGAATTGCTGCACGGTCCAAAAACGCAATTATCACCGAAATCCGCCAGACAGTGAGGGCGTGTTGCCCGCAGTGGGGTGTCTGTCAAAGCTGCAGTGTGGGGATCGGCAAGTTGGTTTCCCTGTGCAGTCGATGCCACTCGGGTGATACCTCGGTAAAGAACTGCATGCCGGCATCGACCACCGTCGAGTCGTAAATCTTTCCACGGCCGCGCTGCAATTCTTCGATCGCTTCGTGCAAGGCGTGCCCGGGTCGATAGGGGCGATGTGAAATGATCGCGTCAAAGACGTCGGCAACGGCAACGATCCGGGCCTCCAGGCAGATTTCCTCGGCATGCAGTCCCAACGGGTAACCACTGCCATCAAGCCGCTCATGGTGTTGCTGGACGATATCGGCGATCGGCCAGGGAAAATCGATGCCGCGCAGGATTTCGTAGCCAGTCTGGGCGTGCTGGCGAATGATGGAAAACTCCGGTTCGCTGAGCACGCCGGGGCGGTTGAGGATTTCGGCGGGTACCGATATCTTGCCGATGTCATGGATGCTGGCGCCCAGGTGCAGGCCGAATCGGCGTTCTTCGCTCAGCCCCATGATGCGGCCGATTTCACCGGCGAGAGCGGCAACCTGACGCTGATGGCCGGCGGTGTATGGATCGCGTTTCTCGATGGCCAGAGCAATTGATTCAACAGTGCTGGCGAACGATCCGGCAACCCGCAAGGCCTGCATGCGAGTCCGCTCCTCGGCCTGCTTGAGCGCTGTGATGTTCTCATGCGAAACCACGGCGCGGATCCGGTATCCAGGGGCAAATGGCGTTACCGTCAGCAGGAACCAGCGCTGTTCGTGCGGGGCATGGCAGGGATATTCGAGCTGAAAACGCGTCGCGCTTCCGTCGAGGACGCTGCGCAGTCCTTCGAGGACAGCCCTGGCAATTCTGTTGTCTTCGGAGGCGGCCGGATTTTCTGCCTGGGCAGCCAGCGGTGCGAGCAGTTCCAGGTAATTGCAACCCAGCCCGTAGTTCGGAAGATGGCAGCCATTGCTATCGTAGAAGTGCCGCCAAGCCAGATTGACCGCAAGGATTTCTCCGTCGCCATCAATTAATGCAACATGTGCGGTCAGTGCATCAATGACCGAACTGGAATCCGCAGATAGGGCGTTCATGCTGTTCACCGGGCCGTGGGCCGGTTGATTATTGTTATTCATGATGCTACTACCAAAGTAATATATTTAATAGCTTTGGCGGATTTTTCTACTTGTACTGGCGTATGCCTGAGCAGAAGTTGGTTTTGCGTATGGCGTGCCACTTGCTTAGTGCGAGCATCACCATTGCATGTTGCGGAGTTGGCCCATGTTTTCGATTTCACGTGTTCAGGGGAGTGCCGAGTTGTTTCGCAGCCAGGCTGCGCAGCGTACAGCGACGGCCGGGCCGGCGGCGGTGTCGGCTACGAACGCTACCGACAGCGTAAGCATTTCATCGGCAGCCCGCGAAGCATTGAAAAGCGAGGCAGCGGCAAAAACGACCGGCATACCGTTGCCGCAGGCGGTCACCGAGTGGTTCACCAAGGATTTCCCGGCGGATGTGATCGATGAGGCCATGAGTCGCCTGGCGGCGAACAAGGCCCAGGGCGCTTTGGGCGGAGAAGGGCCGCTGGGATTGCCGCTGTTGCCGGAGAATCAGGCCTTGCTGGACGGCTTTCGCGAGGAAATGCGCAGCCTGTCCGCCGATGGGCATGCCAACATGAACACCGAACAGTCAGCCCGTTTCAATTTGCTGATGAATCTGAGCATGCGAGTGCAGATGCTGGGCTGGAAATCGCCGATGAGCGAAGCCGATGTACAGCGGGAGTTCGACATCAGCAACGCGATGGCCCGCCTGGGTCGCGAAAATCCCGATTTGCTGCCGGCGACCGAGTCCGTGGCAGCGGACGAGACCAAGTTCATCGACGTCAACGTGGAGTCGGTATCGGCTGTCTGGCGGGAACGCTGGGCGGCATCCGGTCTGGAAATGCCGGAAGTCACCGTCTCCCCGCAGCGTTCCTGGTGGCTGACGATGGCCACGGCAGCGGGGTTCGACGAAGGCGAATTCATGACGGCGGTGCGTGGTCTCGGTCAGCGTCTGTCCGGGCATGAACTGACCCGGGGCGTCGAAAATCTCATTTCCGAACGTTACGGAGAGAAGTTGGCAGCAGAAGAAGCGACCGATTCCTGAAAACCGGGCAGGCGGCAGGCAAGGGCCAGCGCGGCGACGATGCTATCATACGGCCCCCAATGTGGCGGGCATGTCGTCCCGCCTGTGACCGCGCATGCGCCTGACCAAACTCAAACTCGCCGGCTTCAAGTCCTTCGTCGATCCGACCACGGTGTCCCTGCCTGGGCAACTGGTTGGCGTCGTCGGGCCGAACGGGTGCGGCAAGTCGAACATCATGGACGCCGTGCGCTGGGTGCTGGGCGAGTCGAAAGCCTCGGAATTGCGCGGCGAGTCGATGATGGACGTGATCTTCAACGGCTCGACCAACAGGAAGCCGGTGTCGCGCGCCTCCGTCGAACTGATTTTCGACAATTCGCTCGGCCGGGCCATGGGCCAGTGGTCGCAGTACGCCGAACTGTCGGTCAAACGCGTGCTGACCCGGCAGGGACAGTCGGATTACTTCATCAACAACCTGAAGGTCCGGCGCAAGGACATCACCGATCTATTCCTGGGTACCGGGCTGGGGCCGCGTGCCTACGCAATCATCGGTCAGGGCATGATCTCGCGCATCATCGAGGCGCGTCCCGACGACTTGCGCGTCTTCCTCGAAGAAGCGGCCGGCGTCACCCGCTACAAGGAGCGGCGCAAGGAAACCCAGGGGCGTCTTGAAGATACCCGCGAGAACCTGCTGCGCGTCGAGGATATCCGCGAGGAACTCGGCCATCAGATCGAACGTTTGGCATCGCAGGCCGAGGTTGCCCGCCGCTATCACGCGCTCAACGAGCAACTGGTGCAGAAGCAGCAACTGCTGTGGCTGCTGAAGAAGCGCGAAGCCGAGGCCGAGCGTCAGCGCCTGGCGCTCGATGTCGAGCGGACGACAACCGAACTTGAAGCGCAGAGCGCCGCGCTGCGCGAAACCGAGGCGCGCGCCGAGGAAACCCGCGAAGCCCATTTCGCTGCCGGCGACGCCCTGCACAACGCGCAGAGCGAGATGTACGCGGCCAATGCCGAAGTCGCCCGGCTAGAGGCGGAAATCCGCCACCGCCGCGAATCGCGCAGCCAGCTTGAAGCCCGGCTGGTGCAACTGGAAGACGAACTGGCGCACTGGACGCAAACGGCCGAGAAACTTGCCGTCGATCGGGAAAGCTGGGAAGAAACCCAGGAAATTACCCGCTTGCGCGTCGAGGAAGCCGAGGAACGCCTGCATGCGCAGATGAACCTGGCGCCGCAGGTCGAGGAAGACCATGCGCAGGCGCTGGAGGAATTGCAGCGGCTGAAAACGCGCACGACCAACGGCGAGCAGAAGCTGGAAGTCGAGCAGACCCACAAGGCGCACGCCCAGCGTTCGCTGCAGGCCATCATCCAGCGCCGCGAACGCCTGCGCGACGAGACTTTCGGCGATGCACCCGACGAAATGGCGCTGGCCGAGAAGGAAGAAGAGCTGGAATTGCTGCGCGAGGAACTCGCTGGCGACCAGGAGCACTTGCAGCAGTTGCAGGAGGAAATGCCGCAACTCGAAGCCAGGCGCAAGGCCGTGCAGGGCGAACTGCAGCGGCTGGAGCGCGAGCTGGCGGCCGGTCAGGCACGCCGCGCCGCGCTCGAACAGATGCAGGCGAAAACCGCCGGTAGCGGCAAGTTGCCCGAATGGCTGCAGCGCCACGGCTTGGCCGAGGCGCCGGCATTGTGGCAGCAGATCCATGTCGAGGCCGGCTGGGAAGAGGCGGTCGAAGCGGTGTTGCGCGAGCGCCTGTCGGCGATTGCCTGCGACGATCCGGCCCGTCTGGCCGAGTGGCTGCATGACCGGCCGGATGGTCGCCTGGCGGTCATGCTGGGCGGTGCAGAAACTGATGCCGTCGCGCCGGACAGCCTGCTTGCCCGCGTGCGCTGCGACGATGCGCGGGTGCGCAGCGCGCTGGCCGACTGGTTGGGCGGGGTGCTCGCCGCCGAAACCCTGGCCGAGGCGCTGGCCTTGCGCGAATCGCTGGCGCCGGCCGGTGCCGTCGTCACCCGGGGCGGCGATCTGCTGACCCGCAGCAGCCTGACCTTCTTCGCGCCGGATCAGGGCGAGCACGGCCTGCTCGAACGCCAGCGCGAGATCGAGGCGCTGGCCGAGGGCATCGCGCTGGCCGAGGAAAAAAGCGAAAACCTGCGCGAACAGGCGGAAATGTTCGACGAGCAGTACGCCGACAAGCAGGAAGAAATCGACGAGACGCGCCAGTACGTCACCGACCGCCAGCAGCGCGTGCATCACGTGCAGCTGGAAGTGCTCAAGCTGAGCCAGGCGCTGGCCCGTTATAACGAGCAGAAGGAGCGCATCGCCGAACAGCTCGCCGAACTGGCCGAGGAAGAAGAGGGCGAGCGCGAGCGCGAAATGGCTGCCGACGAACGGATCGAGGAAATCCGCGACGGTTTGAGCCGCATCCGCGTGCTGGTGGCCGGTGCGCAGTCGCGCCTGGATGAATGCGAGCGTGCCGTGCGCGCCGAACGCGAACGCAACGCCGACCTCGACCGGGCGCTGCGCGAGGCCCAGTTCTCGGCCCGCGAAGCCGACGGCAAGCTGCAGGACATCTTTGCCCAGCAGGCGCTGGCGCAGCGCGAACTGACGCGCATCGAGCGCGACCGTGCGGCCTGTGCCGACCAGGTCGAGGCGGCGCCGGCCGATGTCATGGAAGAACAGTTGCAGCAGGCGTTGGCCACCCGCGTTGCCGCCGAGCAGGCGCTGGCCGGCAAGCGCGATGCGCTGGAAGCGGCGACCAATGCGCTGCGTGGGCTCGAAGAGCAGCGCATGAAGATCGAGCAGGGGCTGGAGCCGCTGCGTACCCGGATCGGCGACCTCAAGTTGAAGGAACAGGCGGCGGCGCTCAATGCCGAGCAGTTCGCCATGCAGTTGCTCGAAGCCGGCGCTGACGAGGCGGCTTTGTTGCCCTTGTTGGGCGAGGCGCGGCCGTCATCGCTGCAGGGCGAAATCACCCGCCTCGGCAACGCCATCGCCGAACTGGGCGCGGTCAACCTGGCGGCGCTGCAGGAACTGGAAACGGCGACCGAGCGCAAGGGCTACCTCGACATGCAGGCGGCCGACCTGAATGAGGCGATGGAAACCCTGGAAAACGCCATCCGCCGCATCGACCGCGAAACGCGCGACCTGCTGAAGAACACTTTCGATACGGTCAACAGCCATTTCGGCAAACTCTTCCCCGAGCTGTTCGGCGGCGGTCGGGCCGAACTGGTGATGACCGGCGAGGAAATCCTCGACGCTGGCGTACAGGTCATCGCCCAGCCGCCGGGCAAGAAGAATTCAACGATTCACCTGCTTTCCGGCGGTGAAAAGGCGCTGACGGCGATTGCGCTGGTATTCTCCATGTTCCAGTTGAACCCGGCGCCGTTCTGCTTGCTCGACGAGGTCGATGCGCCGCTGGATGACAGCAATACCGAGCGTTTCTGCAGTATGGTCAAGAAAATGTCGGGAGCAACACAGTTCCTGTTCATTTCCCATAATAAAATCGCGATGGAAATGGCCGAGCAACTGGTCGGCGTCACCATGCAGGAAAGCGGCGTCTCGCGCGTGGTGGAAGTGGATATCGAAGAAGCCTTGAAGATGAGGGATGCGTGACTGAACTTCAATACGGACTGATCGGGTTGGGCGGACTCGCCATTGCGGGGGTCGTGGCATATAACAAATGGCAGGAGTACCGGCATCGCAAGGTGGCCGAATCGGTCCTTCGCCCCGAGCACGACGACGTCCTGCTCAAACCGACGATCAGGCCGGCAGCGGCGGTAAGCGAGATCGAACGGGTCGAGCCGGTTTTTGCGCCGCCGGCCGACGAGGACGAATCCCGGTACGCGACGAATGCGGCACCTGTTGAGGCCGAACCTGAAGACATTCCGCCCTGGGATCTGCCGCCGACGGTCGAGACGTCGGTGCCGGAACTGCCCGAAGTATCGATGCCCGAGCCCGTCGTCGAGCCGGCTCCCGAACCGGTTGCCGAGCCGGTGTTTGAAGCGAAGGCCGTCGAAGCGCCGGTCATGCCGCCGCCGGTGCGCGAACCGGCCGTTGCCCCGCCGGTTTTTGCTGCGCATGAAGAAGCCCCGGCACCCGAGCCGGTACCTGCCGAATTGCTCGATCCGCGCCTCGAATTCATCGTCTCGATGGAACTGGTCGAGCCGGTTTCGTCGCGCCAGATCCTGCAATCGCAGCGCGACGTGCTGCAGCGGGTGTCCCGGCCGGTGCATTTCGTCGCCTACAACGAACGCGCCCGCGAGTGGATACGTTTGCGTTCCGATAACGAAATTCCGGTACGCCGTCTGCGCATCGGCCTGCAACTGGTCAACCGCCTGGGGCCGGTGTCCGACGGCGACCTGGCGGTTTTCACCGGTGCCATGCAGGCGCTGGCCGACGAGCTGATGGCGGTGGCCGACATGCCGACGAGCCGGGTGCTCGACCAGGCGGCGGAGATTGACCGTTTCTGCGCCGCCGTCGATCTGGAAATCGGCCTCAACCTGGTCAGCCGCGGCCAGCCTTTCCCGGGCACCAAGATTCGCGCCCTGGCGGAAGCTGCCGGCATGGTGCTCGGCCTCGACGGCATGTTCACCCGTCACGATGACGATGGCCGCGCCCAGTTCAGCCTGCAGAATTATGAAAGCGCGGGTTTTGCCGCCGATACCCTGCGCACCATGACCACCCACGGCCTGACTTTCCTGCTCGACGTGCCGCGCGTCGATCACGGCGAGCGAGTCTTCCAGCAGATGGTCGAACAGGCCCGCCGCTTTGCCGAAACGCTGCAGGGCACGCTGGTCGATGACAACCGTCAGCCGCTGGGCGATGCCCAGCTCGATCACATCCGTCGCGAGTTCATCGGCAAGCCGCAGGCCACCATGCAGTCCTTCGGCCTGCCGGCCGGTTCGCCGCAAGCCCTGCGCCTGTTCTCGTGATGCTGTCACCGGAAGTCGTCGAGCGCGCAGCCTGGCTGCGTGCAGAACTGGAACGTCACAACCACGCGTATTACGTCCTCGATGCACCGACCATCCCGGATGCCGATTACGACGCGCTGTTCCGCGAGCTGCAAGCACTGGAAGCCGAGCATCCGGCGCTGGCGACGGCGGATTCGCCGACCCTGCGCGTTGGCGGCAAGCCGCTGGCGCAGTTCGCGCCGGTGGTGCACGACGTGGCCATGCTGTCGATCCAGACCGAGACCGATACCGAATCCAGCGGCGCGCTCAATTTCGACGCCCGCATCCGGCGCGAGCTGGATCTCGGTGAGGGGGCGCCGGCCATCGATTACACGGCCGAACTGAAATTCGACGGTCTGGCCGTCAGCCTGCGTTACGAAAACGGCGTGCTGGTGCGCGGTGCAACGCGCGGCGACGGCACGACCGGCGAGGACGTGACCCAGAACCTGCGCACCATCGGCCAGATTCCGTTGCGCCTGCGCGGTGAAGCACCGCCCGTGCTGGAAGTGCGCGGCGAGGTGTACATGTGTCGGGGCGATCTTGACGCCTATAACGCCGCCGCTGCGGCGCGCGGCGACAAGACCTTGGTCAACCCGCGCAACGCCGCTGCCGGCAGCGTTCGCCAGCTCGATCCGGCCATCGCCGCCAGCCGGCCACTGAAGTTCTTCGCCTACGGTATCGGTGCGGTAGACGGCTGGCAGCAGCCGCCAACGCATGGCGGTCTGCTCGATGCGCTGGCTGCCTTCGGCCTGCCGGTGTGCGAGCATCGTGCGGTGTTGGCGGGCGGCGAGGCGCTGGCCGGTTTCCACCGGCGCATCGCCGAATTGCGCGACAGCCTGCCGTTCGACATCGACGGCGTGGTGTACAAGGTCAATGACCTGGAACTGCAGCGTCGCCTCGGTTTCCGCTCGCGCGAGCCGCGCTGGGCGGTGGCGCACAAGTATCCGCCGCAGGAAGCATCGACCGTGGTCGAGGCCATCGACATCCAGGTCGGCCGCACCGGCGCGCTGACGCCGGTGGCGCGCCTGAAGCCGGTGTTTGTCGGCGGGGTGACGGTGACCAATGCGACCCTGCACAACGCCGACGAGGTCGAGCGCAAGGGCGGCATTTGCGTTGGCGACACGGTGATCGTGCGCCGTGCCGGCGATGTCATCCCGGAAGTCGTCGGTGTCATCGCCGAGCGCCGGCCGGCCGCTGCCCAGCCGTTCATGATGCCGGCTGCCTGTCCGGTGTGCGGTGCGCACACGGTGCGTGAGCCGGGCGAGGCGGTGACCCGCTGTTCCGGTGGTTTCTCGTGCAGCGCCCAGCGCATCCAGGCGATCCTGCATTTCGCCGGTCGCCGGATGATGGATATCGAAGGCCTGGGCGACCGTTACGTCGAGCGCCTGGTTGAATTCGACTACGTGCACGGCGTTGCCGATCTGTACAAGCTGACGCTGGCCGACCTGCTGGAAATGAAGCGGCGCGCCGACGAGAAAGACGGCACCGTCCCGGAAACGGTCAAGGCCGGGCAGACGCCGACGCGCTGGGCCGAGAACCTGCTCGCCGGCATTGCCGCCAGCAAAACGCCGAAACTCGCCCGACTGCTGTTCGCGCTGGGCATCCGCCACGTCGGCGAGACCACTGCCAAGACGCTGGCCGACTGGCTGGGCAGCCTGGACCGGGTGCGCCGCGCGCCGGCGCCGCTGCTGTCCGTGCTGCCCGACATCGGCGCGACGGTGGCGGCAGCGATTGCCGATTTCTTTGCCGAGCAGCGCAACCTCGATGCGGTCGATGCCTTGCTCGCTGCCGGCGTCGCGCCCAATGATGAACATCCGCCGCATCCCGGCCTGGCCGAACGCCTGGCCTGGGCCGAAATCTATGCAGCGCTGGCCGTGCCGAAGCTGACCGCCAAACGCGCTGCCCAATTGGCGGCTGTGGCCGACGGCGGCGCGCTTGCCGATGGCAGCATCGATGCGGCGGCGTTATCGGTGGCCGGTTTGCCCGGTGAAGTGATCAGCGCCTTGTTTGAGTGGCTGAACCAGTCGGGCAGACGTGGTCTGCTGGCCGGTGTGGCCCGCCGTCGAGAAGAACTGCTGGCCGCCATGCCGCAAGGCGCGGTGCTTGCCGGACCGGCGCCGCTGGCCGGCAAGACGCTGGTGCTGACTGGTACGCTGCCGACCCTGAAACGTGACGACGCCAAAGCGATGATCGAAGCGGCTGGCGGCAAGGTGGCCGGCTCGGTATCGAAGAAGACCGACTACGTGGTCGCCGGCGAGGAAGCCGGCAGCAAGCTCGACAAGGCGCGCGAGCTTGGCGTTGCCGTGATTGACGAGGCAGCATTGATCGAATTGTTGAAGCAGGGAGAGCAAGAATGACTAGAGTCCGTAAAGCAGTATTCCCCGTCGCCGGCATGGGAACGCGTTTCCTGCCGGCGACCAAGGCCAGCCCCAAGGAAATGCTGCCCATCGTGGACAAGCCGCTGATCCAGTATGCGGTCGAGGAGGCCGTGGCGGCCGGGATTACCGACATGATCTTTGTCACCGGCCGCTCCAAGCGGGCGATCGAGGATCATTTCGACAAGGCCTACGAACTGGAGTCGGAACTGGAAGCACGCGGCAAGACGGAGATGCTCGAGTTCGTCCGCAACATGATCCCGCGCGACATCAACTGCATCTACATTCGCCAGCAGGAAGCGCTCGGCCTCGGTCACGCCGTGCTGTGCGCCAAGCCGGTGATCGGCGATGAGCCATTTGCGGTGATCCTGGCCGACGACCTGCTCGACGGCGACACGCCGGTGATGAAGCAGATGTCGGATGTCTATGACTACTATCGTTGTTCGGTGCTGGGGGTTCAGGATGTGCCGCGCGCCGACACGCGCAGCTATGGCATCGTCGATGCACGCAAGGTGGCCGACCGTCTGGAACAGGTCAATGCCATCGTCGAGAAGCCCAAGCCGGAAGAGGCGCCGTCCACGCTGGCGGTGGTCGGGCGTTACATCCTGACGCCGCGTATTTTCGAGCATCTGGAAAAGATCAAGCCGGGCGCCGGTGGCGAGATTCAACTGACCGATGGCATCGCCTCGCTGCTTTCGGAAGAACAGGTATTGGCGCACCGCTACGACGGCGTGCGCTACGATTGTGGGTCGAAACTCGGTTACCTGCAGGCAACCGTGGTATTCGGCCAGCGCCACCCGGAAGTCGGGGGCGATTTCACCGCTTATCTGAACAAGAACAGGGAGACATGATGGATATCCAGAAAGCACAAGCCATGTTGGCCGACTCTGAGGTCATTCACGACGCGCAGACCGTCCAGGCGGCGGTTGACCGGGTGGCAGCGGACATTCGCGCGCGGCTGGCCGACAAGTATCCGCTGGTCCTGTGCGTGATGACCGGTGGCGTGGTCTTTTGCGGCCAGTTGCTGACCCGTCTGGATTTCCCGCTGGACTTCGATTACCTGCACGCCACCCGCTACGGGCCGGAAACCCAGGGCGGCAAGATCTCCTGGCGCAGCGCGCCGTGGGCGCCGGTCAAGGGGCGCAGCGTGCTGGTCGTCGATGACATTCTCGACGAAGGTGTGACCCTGGCGGCAGTCAAGGAAAGCCTGCTGCGCCTTGGCGCGGCCGAGGTGCTGACGGCGGTCTTCGCCGACAAGCTCAATGGCCGGAACAAACCGTTGGTGGCGGATTTCGTCGGCCTGACCGTGCCCGACCGCTTCGTTTTCGGTTTCGGCATGGATGCGGGGGGCACCTGGCGCAACCTGCCGGCGATTCACGCCAAGAAGGAAGGGGCATGAGCGGGCGTAGCGTCGCCGAATTCATCGCTTACTGGGAAGACGAGGGGCAAACCTACGCCCGTCATGGAGATTACGACTGGATGGCCGGGCTGGTGCCTGGCGCTCGTGTGCTGGAAATCGGCTGCGGCGTGGGGTTTGCCACGCAGGCGCTGGTCGCGCGCGGACTGGCGGTGCTGGCCATCGATACCTTGCCGGAATGCCTGGCACTGACCCGGCAACGGGTGGGCGATGCGGCCACGTTGCTGCAGGCCGATGTCGAGGCGCTCGACGCCGCGCAGCGTGCCGCCATCGAGGCTTTTGCGCCGGATTGCGTGGTCTGCTGGCTGATGGGGGCGCCGGCTGAAGTCACCGGTGCCAGCGCCAGCGATGGCGGACAGGCTGTTGCCGCCTATCGCGAACGCCTGCATCGGGCGGTTGCCGGTCTGGCGGCCAGTCTGCCCGGGGTGCGTGCCCTGCACATCGTTGATCGTACGGCGATCCCCTGGCAGGCCAAGGACATCGGTCGCGATACCCTGGTCCGCTATCATCTCGAACGCACGTTCAGCGGTCTGCCGTTTTCGGCCAATCGCAACAACGCCATTTATCGCAAGCTGGGCGGCAATGTCGCCCAGCTTGCCAAACCGCACCCTGCACTCAAGCACGTGGTGCCTACGCTGGCTTCCCTGCTGGCGATCCGGAGTACATGACATGTTGGCTATCATTGGCGGCAGCGGTCTGACGACCCTGTCCAATCTCGACGTTTCTCATCGCGAAGTGGTGCGCACGCCCTTTGGCGAACCTTCCGGCGCTCTGGTCTTCGGCCAGATCTGCGGTCGCCCGGCAGTCTTTCTGCCGCGCCACGGCTACGGTCACAGCATCCCGCCGCACATGGTCAATTACCGGGCCAACCTGTGGGCCCTGCATCACCACCAGGTGCGCGGCATCATTTCGGTGGCTTCGGTCGGCAGCATCCGCGCCGACCTCAATCCGGGCGATATCGTCGTTCCCGACCAGATCATCGATTACACCTGGGGCCGCAAGTCGACTTTCTTCGACGGCGTGGGTTCGCCGGTAACCCATGTCGATTTCACCGATCCCTACGATGCACCGCTGTCGCAACGCATCGTCGAAGCTGCTGCGGCACTGGGTATCGAGATCAAGCAGGGGGCGGTGTACGCGGCGACCCAGGGGCCACGCCTGGAGACGGCGGCGGAAATCAATCGCCTGGAGCGCGACGGGGCCGACATCGTCGGCATGACCGGCATGCCGGAAGCTGTACTGGCGCGCGAGCTCGGCCTGCCTTACGCGGCCATCAGTGTGGTTGCCAATCATGGTGCCGGGCGCGGCAGCAGCAGCCACGGCATCCGTTTCGAAAGCCTGGAGCATGTGCTGCAGGAGGCCATGGGCCGCGTGCGCAGCATCATCGAACGCGTGGTCGGTTGCGAGGCGGCCTGTCCGCCGATGGGCATGTCGGTCTGAGGCGTTGCCTCAGACCTTCATCCGCTCGATCAACTCGGTTTCCAGGCGGATGCGCTGATTGGTATCGCGCAAGTCGCCGCCGCTGATCAGGAAAACGTCCTCGGCACGCTCGCCGAGGGTGGCGATCTTGGCGGTGTGCAACTCGGCGCCGTGCTCGGCCAACGTTCTGGCGATGGTGTAGAGCAGGCCGGGTCGGTCGGCCGCGGTCAGGTTGAGCACGAAGTGCGTCCCCTTTTCGTCGCCACGGATGCTGACTTCGGGCTTGATCGGGAAGTGCTTGACCTGGCGCGACAGGCGGCCGGCTGACGGGACTTCCGGCGGCAACTGGCGGAGCAGGCGGTCTTCGAGCTCGTGCTCGATGTAGGCGAGCATTTCCCGGTTGTGGTCGCGCTTTTCCACGTCGAGCAGAATGAAGCTGTCCAGGGCGTAGCCGTGGGCGGTGGTGTGGATCTTGGCATCGACGATGCTGTAGCCGGCGCGGGCGAAGAAGCCGACCAGACGGGCAAACAGGTCGGGCTGATCCTGGGTGTACACCATCACCTGCAGGCCGACGCCTTCCTGCCACAAACGGGCCCGGACCACCGGCTGGTTGTTGTAGATGCGGTAGTGCAGCGAGCGCGTGTGCCAGGCAATTTCCTCGGCCGAATGGCGCAGGAAATAGACCGTGTCGAGTTGCTTCCACAGGCGCTCGTGAACGGTGTCGGAGAGCGCGAAGAAACGCAGCAGGCGCATGGCTTCAGCCTGGCGTTCGGCGATGATGCCGTGGGCGACCGGTGCTTCATCCTGCGCCAGGAAGTGCAGCGTCTGCTGGTAGAGGTCGGCGAGCAGCTTGCCCTTCCACTGGTTCCAGACCTTGGGGCTGGTGCCGCGGATGTCGGCGTGGGTGAGCAGGTAAAGCGCCTGCAGGTGGCGGACGTCGCCGACCAGCCCGGCAAAGTTGCCGATCACCTCGGGGTCGCTGAGGTCTTCCTTCTGGGCGATCTGCGACATCACCAGATGCTGGCGGACCAGCCAGACGACCAGTTCGGTATCGTCCTTCGACAGTCCGTGGTTCTCGCAGAATTCGCGTGCATCGACGGTGCCCTTGACCGAGTGGTCGCCACCCCGGCCCTTGGCGATATCGTGGAAGAGGGCAGCGATGTAGAGCAGCCAGGGGCGTTCGAACTCGTTGATGATGCGCGAGCACAGCGGGTATTCGTGGGCGAACTCGCTCATCGTGAACCGACGCAGATTGCGCAGGACCTGCAGGATGTGTTGGTCGACGGTATAGACGTGGAACAGGTCGTGCTGCATCTGGCCGACGATGCGCCCGAAGTTCGGCAGGTAGGCGCCGAGAATGTCGAGCTGGTTCATGCGCCGGAATTCATGGACGATGCCGCGCTCGCTCTGCAGCAGCTTGAGGAACATCGTCCGGTTGGCCGGGTCGGCGCGGAAGGCCTCATCAATCTGATCGCGGGCGACCCAGATCGCGCGCAGGGTCGGCGCGGTCATGCCCTGCAGCTCCGGGTTTTCCTGCATGATCAGGAAGGCGTCGAGGATCAGCCCGGGTTCTCGTTCGAACAGGCGCTCGTCGCAGACGTCGAGCAGGTTGCCGACGATCTGGAAGTGCTCGTCGAAGGGCTGCGGACGCTGCAGGTTTTCCGGCGCCAGCGCGGCGCCCATGTTCTGCAGGACGATGGTGTTGAGCAGCGTCAGGCCCTTGGCGTTCCGGTAATAGGCCTGCATCAGTTGTTCGGAGGCGCGCTTGGTTTCGTTGTCGACGAAACCATAGCGATGGGCCAGGCGCTCCTGGTAATCGAACAGCAGCCGATCTTCACGGCGGCCGGCCAGGAAGTGCAGGCGGATGCGCAGGTGGCGCAGGAAATCCTCGAACTGCTTGCCGAAAGCGACGCCTTCCTGCGACATGATGCCATCGGCACCGAGCTCATCCCAAGTGCCACCGTAGCCGGCCGCCTTGGCGATCCAGAAGATCACCTGCAGGTCGCGCAGGCCGCCAGGCGATTCCTTGATGTTCGGTTCCAGGCTGTACGGCGTTTCGTTGAAGCGCAGGTAGCGATCCTGTTGCTCGAGCCGCTTGGCTTCGAAAAAATGCAGCGGGTCGAGGTTGCCGAACAGGCGGCGACGGAAGGTGGTGAACAGCTTTTCGCTGCCGGTCAGCAGCCGCGCTTCGAGCAGCGCGCTCTGGACGGTGATGTCATTGGCGGCTTCGTTCAGACATTCCGGGATGGTGCGCACGCTGTGGCCGATTTCCAGGCCAATGTCCCAGAAACAGCCGACCAGGCGCTCCAGCTTGGCTTCCGTGCTGGCGCTGGCGTCTTGCGGCAGCAGGATCAGCAGGTCGATGTCGGAGGCCGGGTAGAGCTCGCCGCGCCCGTAACCGCCAACGGCCGCGAGGGCGATCGAGGCCGGGAAAGAAAAATCGGCCCACAGGCGACAGAGGATTTCATCGACATCGGCGCAGCGCTGGCGGAGCAGGGCTTCGGCGTCGTTATCTTGCAGGTAGCGCGCCTGCAGGGCAGCCTGGCGGGCCTTGAGTTCGTTGCGCAGTGCGGCGACGTCGATGTCCATCAGGCAATCCAGTCGGGTTTCGGGCGTGCGCCGGCGGAAAGCGTCATGACCTCATAGCCGGTGTCGGTGACCAGCAGGGTGTGTTCCCACTGCGCCGACAGACTGCGGTCCTTGGTAACGATGGTCCAGCCGTCCGGCATTTCGCGGATGGCGGCTTTGCCGGCGTTGATCATCGGTTCGATGGTGAACATCATGCCCGGGAGTAATTCAACGCCGGTGCCGGCCTTGCCGTAATGGACGACCTGCGGGTCTTCGTGAAACTTGGCGCCGATGCCGTGGCCGCAGAATTCGCGGACGACCGAGTAGCCGTTCTTTTCCGCGTGCTTCTGGATGATGGCGCCGATGTCGCCGAGGCGGGCGCCGGGGCGCACCACCGAAATGCCCAGCCACAGGCATTCGAAGGTGATTTCGCACAGGCGTTTGGCCTGAATCGACCCTTCGCCGACGATGAACATGCGGCTGGTGTCGCCGTGATAACCGTCCTTGATCGTGGTGATGTCGAGATTGATGATGTCGCCGTTCTTCAGGGCGCGGTCGCTCGGCACACCATGGCAGACCTGCTGGTTGATCGAGGTGCAGATCGACTTGGGGTAGGGGTCGTAGCCCGATGGTGCGTAGTTGAGTGGCGCCGGAATGCAGTTCTGGACGTCGACCATGTAGTCGTGACAGAGCTTGTCGAGTTCTTCGGTGGTGACCCCGGGTTTGACGAAGGGTTCGATATAGTCGAGGACCTCGGCGGCGAGGCGGCCGGCGACGCGCATTTTTTCGATTTCTTCAGGCGTCTTGATGGTGATGCTCATGGCTGTTCTTGGTGCGTTGGGAGAAGGCAAGGATAAATGATGCCCCCCGTTTCGCAAAGCCGGTGGCGCGGGAAATGGCATACTGCGCGGGGTTTTTGCATGGAGCAGGCCATGTCGATAATGGTGTTGGGCAAGGATGGTCAGGTCGGTTGGCAATTGCAGCGCGCCTTGGCGCCGCTGGGCGAGGTGGTGGCCTGCGGCCGGGCGCAGTGCGACCTGACCGATGCGGACCGGATCCGTTCGCTGGTTGCCGAGGTGCAGCCGTCGGTGATCGTCAATGCCTCGGCCTATACCGCCGTGGACAAGGCGGAATCGGATGCCGATACGGCCTATGCGGTCAATGCCCGGGCGCCGGGTATTCTTGCTGAAGCGGCGCTGGCATGCGGTGCGCTGCTGGTGCATTACTCGACCGATTACGTGTTCGATGGCAGCAAGCCGGGGGCTTACGTCGAAAGCGACGCCACGGCGCCGCAAGGGGTTTATGGGCAAAGCAAGCTGGCCGGCGAGGAAGCGATCGTTGCGCTCGCCGGCAAGTCGCTGATTTTTCGCACCAGTTGGGTGTTCGGCGAGCATGGCGGGAATTTCGTCAAGACCATCCTGCGGCTGGCGCGCGAGCGCGATTCGCTGGGCGTGGTTGCCGATCAGGTCGGTTCGCCGACGCCGGCGGCGCTGATCGCCGACGTCACGGCGGCGGCGCTGGTGCGTCTCGATCTCGGGCGCCAGATGGCGGCCGGGGAAAATCGCCTGTATCACCTGGCGGCGGCCAATCCCGTCAGCTGGCATGCCTTTGCCTGTCGGATCGTCGAGACGGCGCGGGCCATGGGCGAGGAATTGCGCGTCGACGCTGCGGCAATTCGCGCTATCGGTACCGTCGATTACCCGACACCGGCCCGGCGCCCGGCCAATTCGCGACTCGATTGTTCCTTGCTGGAGGCGGAACTCGGCCTGCACATGCCGGATTGGCAGCCTTACCTCGAGCGCATGCTGAGTTGCTGTCTGTCGTGATCGGCGCGGTGAAGCCCGCTTGGCGTGTCAGGCCTTCATGCGGGGCGAATTAGCTGCTATAATCGTCCAGTTTTCCCGGTCGAGTCTGTCCGGAAAAATGGCGGGGCGCACGGTGCGCGTCGTCCATCCCTCACATCCGCCGATTAAGGGTGTCCGTCAAAACCTAATAATGACGGGCGTTGCCGGCGGGTGGCGGTTCAACCCTTAAAGGAGTTTTACAATGTCCGTAACCATGCGCGAAATGCTGGAAGCCGGTGTCCACTTCGGCCACCAGACCCGTTTCTGGTCCCCCAAGATGGCCCCGTACATCTTCGGTGCCCGTAACAAGATTCACATCGTCAACCTCGAAAAGACCCTGGCCAAGTACAACGAAGCCATTGCTTTCGTGAAGAAGCTGTCGGCCAACCGTGGCAACATCCTGTTCGTTGGCACCAAGCGCCAGGCTCGCGAAATCGTTGCCGAAGAAGCGGCACGCGCCGGCGCCCCGTGTGTTGACCAGCGCTGGCTGGGCGGCATGCTGACCAACTTCAAGACGGTCAAGACCTCGATCAAGCGCCTCAAGGACATGGAACTGGCTGTCGAAGCCGGTGATCTGGAAAAGATGTCCAAGAAGGAAGCCCTGACCTTCCGTCGCGAACTCGAAAAGCTGCAGAAGTCCATCGGCGGCATCAAGGATATGGCCGGCCTGCCGGATGCCATCTTCGTCATCGACGTCGGCTACCACAAGATCGCCATCACCGAAGCCGAAAAGCTCGGCATCCCGGTCATCGGCGTGGTCGATACCAACCACTCGCCGGAAGGTGTGAATTACATCATCCCGGGTAACGACGACTCTTCCCGCGCCATTCAGCTGTACGCCCGCGGCGTGGCCGATGCCATCCTCGAAGGCCGCAGCATGGCTGTTCAGGAAATCGTTGCCGGCGGTGACGACGAGTTCGTCGAAGTCGAAGAAGCGGCTGAATAAATAAGGCTGTAACGGCGGGGCCTCAGGCTCCGCCTGTCTCATAAGCTCAGGAGAAACAAGTATGGCGGCAATTACCGCAGGTATGGTGGCAGAGCTGCGCGGCAAGACCGACGCACCGATGATGGAATGCAAGAAGGCGCTGACCGAAGCCGATGGCGACATGGCCAAGGCCGAGGAAATCCTCCGCGTCAAGCTGGGCAACAAGGCTTCCAAGGCCGCTGCCCGTATCGCAGCAGAAGGTATCGTGGCAGTCAGCATCTCCGCTGACGGCAAGACCGGTGCCATCATCGAAGTCAATTCGGAAACCGACTTCGTTGCCAAGAACGACGACTTCATCGCACTGGCCAACGGCTCTGCCGCGCTGGTCGCTGACAAGAACCCGGCCGACGTGGCTGCTCTGTCGGCCCTGCCGATGGGCGAAGGCACCGTCGAATCGACCCGCACCGCGCTGGTCGGCAAGATCGGTGAAAACATGAGCATCCGCCGCTTCGTCCGTTGCGAAGCCAAGGGCAAGCTGGTTTCCTATATCCACGGTGGCGCCAAGGTCGGCGTGCTGGTTGACCTGGTCGGCGGCGACGAGCAGCTAGGCAAGGATCTGGCCATGCACATCGCTGCTTCCAAGCCGAAGTCGCTGGATGCCTCCGGTGTTTCCGCCGAACTGCTCGACACCGAGCGTCGCGTTGCCATCGAAAAGGCCCGCGAAGCCGGCAAGCCGGAAGCGATGCTGGAAAAGATCGCCGAAGGTACCGTCCAGAAGTACCTGAAGGACGTGACCCTGCTGGGCCAGGTCTTCGTCAAGGCTGAAGACGGCAAGCAGACGATCGAACAACTGCTGAAGCAGAAGGGCGCTTCGGTGGCCAGCTTCACGCTGTTCATGGTCGGCGAAGGCATCGAGAAGAAGGTTGACGACTTCGCTGCTGAAGTCGCTGCCCAGGCCGCTGCCGCTGCTGCCAAGAAGTAATCTTCCGTAAAGGAATCGCCGATGACCACACCCAAGTACAAACGCATCCTGCTGAAACTCTCTGGCGAAGCCCTGATGGGCAACGACGCCTATGGCATCAATCCGCAGGTGATCGCGGAAGTCTGCGCCGAGATCAAGGCGGTTGCGGATCTTGGGGTGGAAATCGGCGTCGTGATCGGCGGTGGCAACATCTTCCGCGGGATGGCCGGTACGGCCACCGGGATGGATCGCGCCACTGCGGATTACATGGGCATGCTGGCCACGGTGATGAACGCCATGGCGCTGTCCGACGCAATGCGTCAAGCCGGTCTGAATGCCCGTGTGCAGTCGGCCCTGAATATCGAGCAGGTGGTCGAGCCCTATATCCGGGGCAAGGCGATCCGCTATCTCGAAGAAGGCAAGGTGGTGATTTTCGGTGCTGGTACCGGCAACCCCTTCTTCACGACCGATACCGCCGCAGCCTTGCGCGGGTCGGAAATTGGCGCGGAAATCGTGCTCAAGGCGACCAAGGTCGACGGTATCTATACCGCCGACCCGAAAAAGGACGCCTCGGCTACGCGCTACGACAAGATCAGCTTCAACGATGCGATCTCGCAAAACCTCGCGGTAATGGATGCGACTGCGTTCGCACTGTGCCGCGACCAGAAACTGCCGATCAACGTGTTTTCCATCTTCAAGGCCGGCGCGCTGAAGCGCGTGGTCTGCGGTGAGGATGAGGGCACGCTGGTCTACTGCTGAGGGAGAGACAGATGATTGCCGAACTCAAGAAAACCGCCGAAGCGAAGATGCAGAAGTCGCTCGAGGCGCTCAAGAACGACCTGCTGAAGATCCGTACCGGCCGTGCCCACACCGGCCTGCTTGACCATGTGATGGTCGATTACTACGGCTCGCCGGTGCCGGTGAACCAGGTTGCCAACATCACCCTGGTCGATGCCCGTACGCTGGGTGTCCAGCCGTGGGAAAAGAACATGGTGCAGAAGGTCGAGAAGGCGATTCGCGATTCCGACCTCGGTCTGAATCCGGCCTCGCAGGGCGACCTGATCCGCGTGCCGATGCCGGCGCTGACCGAAGAGCGGCGCAAGGAAATGATCAAGGTCGTCAAGAACGAAGGCGAGGGTGCCAAGGTGGCGATCCGCAACCTGCGTCGCGATGCCAACACCCACCTCAAGGATGCGCTGAAGAAGGGCGAGATTCCCGAGGACGACGAGCGTCGTGCCCAGGATGACGTACAGAAGCTCACCGACAAATACATTGCCGAAGTCGACAAGATGCTCGCCGCCAAAGAGGCCGAGCTGATGCAGATCTGACGTAGCGGCTGCATGGCCCTGTTCTCCAGTTCGACGCGGGATCTTCCGCAGGTTGCTGCCGTTCCCGCGCACGTTGCTGTCATCATGGATGGCAACGGCCGCTGGGCGAAAAAACGTTTTCTGCCGCGTGTTGCCGGGCACGTCAAGGGGGTCGAACTGGTGCGGGAGATGGTTCGCGCCTGCCTCGAACGCGGCGTCCGCTACCTGACCCTGTTCGCTTTCTCGTCGGAGAACTGGCGGCGCCCGCAGGAAGAAGTCACGCTGTTGATGCAGCTGTTCGTCAAGGCGCTGGAGCAGGAAGTCGAAAAACTCCATCGCAATGGCGTACGGTTGCGCGTGATTGGCGATCTGTCCCGGTTCGAGCCGCGTCTGCAGGTACTGATCCGCCAGGCTGAGGAGAGTACCGCCGGCAATACCAGCCTTGATCTGACCATCGCCGCCAACTACGGCGGACGCTGGGACATCATGCAGGCGGTGAACCGGATGGCACTGGCGCAGCCGGACCAGGCCGGTCAATGGAGCGAGGCCGATATCGAGCCGTATCTGTCGATGAATTTCGCACCGGAGCCCGATCTCTTCATCCGTACCGGCGGCGAGGAGCGGATCAGTAATTTCCTGCTCTGGCAACTGGCTTACACCGAGTTCTATTTCACGCCCACCCTGTGGCCGGATTTCGATACTGCCGAATTCGGCAAGGCGATCACCTCCTACCAGCAACGCGAGCGGCGCTTTGGCCGGACCAGCGAGCAACTGACGGGCGACAGCAATGCTTAAAACCCGCGTCATCACGGCGCTGGCCTTGATGGCCGTTCTGCTGCCCAGCCTGTTCTGGTTGCCGCAAATGGCCTGGGCCTGGCTGATCGCCGCCTTCATCGGTGTCGGTGCCTGGGAGTGGGGCGCCTTGCTCGGCTGGCAGAATCGTCAGCGCGTCCTGCTCGGTGTCGTCACTGCGGCCTTGTGCGCCGTGCTGGCCTGGACCGAACCGCTGGCCATTGGCGCGGCCGGCTTTGCCCCGGCGCAGACCTGGGTGTTCCTGTTCTATGGTCTGTCGGCGCTCTTCTGGTTGCTGCTCATTCCCTTCTGGCTGCGCGGCAAATGGTCGCTGCATGGCGCTTCCGGCCTGCTGGTCGGGGCGGTCGTGCTGCTGCCGACCTGGCTGGCCATGGTGCAGTTGCGCGCCGTTGGTCCCGCTGTCCTGCTGGCGGTCTTTGCCGTTGTCTGGATGGCCGATATCGCGGCTTATTTCGCCGGCCGCCGCTTCGGCAAACGCAAGCTGGCGCCCAGCATCAGTCCGGGCAAAACCTGGGAAGGCGCCTATGGCGCGATCCTCGGCGTGCTCGTCTATGGGCTCGTCATCGGTCATTTCTTCATGGCCGGGGTTTCCCTGCCGCTATGGGTTGCCGCGCTGCTGCTGGTGACGGCGGTCAGCATCATCGGCGACCTGTTCGAGTCGATGCTCAAGCGTAAAGCCGGGATCAAGGACAGCAGCAATGTGCTGCCGGGTCACGGCGGCGTGCTCGACCGCATCGACAGCCTCACTTCCACCTTGCCGGTGGCGGCGCTGGCCTGGCTACTCTTCTTCTATCGCGGATGATGCAACAGAACATTACCGTGCTTGGATCGACCGGCTCCATCGGCGTCAGCACGCTCGATGTCATCCGCCGTCATCCCGATCGTTACCGGGCCTTCGCGCTGTGCGCGCATACCCAGGTCGACAAGCTGTTCGAGCAATGTCTCGAATTTCGTCCGGCTTTCGCCGTGCTGCGCGATGCCGCACTGGCTGGCGAACTGGCCGCGCGCTGCCGGGCTGCCGGACTGCCGACCGAGGTCCGTCATGGCGTGGCGGCGCAGATCGAGCTCTCGTCGCTGCCCGAAGTCGATGCCGTGATGGCGGCCATCGTCGGTGCTGCCGGTCTGGCCCCGACGCTGGCGGCAGCGCAGGCCGGCAAGCGGGTGATGCTGGCGAACAAGGAAGTGCTGGTCATGGCCGGCGAACTGTTCATGCACGCGGTGCGCAGCCATGGCGCGACCCTGCTGCCGGTCGATAGCGAACACAATGCGATTTTCCAGGCCTTGCCCGGCGATTTCGCGCGTGGCCTGAACGCCTGCGGGGTCGAGAAGATCCTGCTGACCGCCTCCGGTGGCCCGTTCCGCAATACCCCCTTGTCCGAACTCGGACAGGTGACGCCGGAACAGGCCTGCGCTCACCCGAACTGGGTGATGGGGCGCAAGATTTCGGTCGATTCGGCGACCATGATGAACAAGGGCCTGGAGGTCATCGAGGCGCGCTGGTTGTTCGACGCCGCGCCGGACATGATCCAGGTGGTCGTGCATCCGCAGAGCGTGATCCATTCGGCGGTCCAGTATGTCGATGGTTCGGTCGTCGCCCAATTGGGCAAGCCGGACATGCGTACGCCGATCGCTTATGCCATGGCCTGGCCGGAACGGATTGCTGCCGGGGTCGAGCCGCTCGACCTGTTCCGCATCGCCCGGCTGGATTTCTTTGCCCCCGACTTCGAGCGTTTCCGCTGTCTGCAGCTGGCCTACGATGTTCTGCGCGAAGGCGGTACGGCGCCGGCCATCCTCAATGCTGCCAACGAAGTGGCGGTGGCGGCTTTCCTCGACGGAAAATTGTCTTTCCTCGACATCGCCCGGCTCAACGAAGCCGTGCTGACGGCGCTGCCGGCCGGACCGGAGGGCAGCCTGGACGACGTGCTCGGGGCTGACGCCGAGGCGCGCCAAGTCGCCACCACCATGATTGCCGAGGGGCGCCTGGGATGAGCGATCTGCCGTTCTATCTCGCGGCGTTCGCTTTGGTGCTCGGGGTTTTGATCGTCTTTCATGAACTTGGGCATTACCTCGCGGCGCGCTGGTGCGGCGTCAAGGTCCTGCGTTTTTCCGTCGGCTTCGGCAAGGTCCTGTGGCAGCGTCGTTTCGGTCGCGACGGGACCGAGTGGGTGGTCAGTGCCTTCCCGCTGGGCGGTTATGTGCGCATGCTCGACGAGCGCGAGGCGGCGGTGGCGCCCGAGGAACGGCATCGTGCCTTCAACCGGCAGACCGTGGGCAAGCGCAGCTTCATCGTTGCCGCCGGCCCGCTGGCCAATTTCCTGCTCGCCATCCTGTTGTACTGGGGTATTTTCATGCTCGGCAGCCAGGAATTGCTGCCCGTGCTTGGCCAGCCGCCTGCCGATACGCCTGCCGCCATGGCCCGGATCGAAAACGGCGAGGAAGTCCGGCGCATCGACGGGCAACCGGTGGCAACCTGGAACGACCTGCGCTGGCAAATTTTGCAGAAGGCCGCCGGCAGCGAGCGCGTCGAACTGGAAGTGATCAACGAGCGCGGCGAGATTGCCGTTCGCCATCTCTACCTGGCTGCGGTCGGCGAGGAGGGCTGGGAAGGCGATCCGCTGTCCCGTCTGGGCTTGCGCCTCTATCGCCCGGATATTCCGGCGGTCATCGGCTCGGTCAGTCGTGGCGGTGCGGCGGCGCAGGCTGGTTTGCTGGCCGGCGACCGGGTCTTGCAGATTAATGAGCAGCCCATCGGCAACTGGCACGAACTGGTGATGATCGTCCGCGAGGCGGCCGGGCAACGACTGGTTCTGCAAGTCGAACGCCAGGGCAGGGTCTTTGCGTTTGAGGTAACGCCGGAATTGGTTGCCGATGGCGGCCAGCGCATCGGGCGCATCGGTGTCGGTGTGGCCGAGTCATCGGAAACCCGGCGCGAACTGCGTACCTTTGTCAGTTACGGCTTTGCCGAGGCGGCGGTCAAGGCCGTCGTCGAAACCGGCGAGCAGTCGTTGTTCAGCCTGCGCATGCTGGGCAAGATGCTGATCGGCGAAGTTTCCTGGAAAAATCTTTCGGGGCCGGTGACCATTGCCGATTACGCGGGGCAGTCGGCGAAGCTCGGTCTCGATTATTATGTCAAGTTCATGGCCCTGGTCAGCATCAGCCTGGGGGTCCTGAACCTGCTTCCCATCCCGGTGCTGGACGGTGGGCATTTGATGTATCATATGATCGAAGTCGTCAGGCGGAAGCCCCTCTCCGAGCGGGCAATGGTCATCGGACAGCAATTGGGTCTGGCCATTTTGTTCTCCTTGATGGCTTTCGCATTTTTTAACGACCTGACTCGCCTTTTTGGCGGCTAACGATGAAAAAAAACCTGTTGCCTGCCCTGATCGCCGGACTCTTTGCCCTGCCCGCGATGGCTTTCCAGCCTTTCGTCGTCAAGGACATCCGTGTCGAAGGCATCCAGCGTACCGAAGCCGGCACCGTGTTCAGCTATTTGCCGGTCAAGGTCGGCGACACACTGAACGACGACAAGGCTGCGCAGGCCATCAAGTCGCTCTTTGCCACCGGTTTCTTCCGGGATGTGCGCATCGAGGTCGAAAAGGATGTCATGGTGGTTGTGCTGCAGGAGCGCCCGGCCATCTCGTCGCTGAATTTCGTCGGCATGAAGGAATTCGAGAAGGAAGCCATCGTCAAGGCGCTGCGTGAAGTGGGCATCGCCACCGGCCGCATCTTCGACCGCTCGCTGCTCGACAAGGCCGAGCAGGAGCTCAAGCGCCAATATCTTTCGCGCGGCAAGTATGCCGCAGAGATCACGACGACGATCACGCCGCTGGAGCGCAATCGCGTCGGCATCAATTTCAATATCGTCGAAGGCGAGGCGGCCAAGATTCGTCAGATCAACATCGTCGGTGCCAAAGCGTTCAAGGAAAAGGAACTGCTCGGCCTGTTCGAGTTGACCACGCCGGGCTGGATGACCTGGTATTCGAAGAATGACCAGTATTCCCGGCAAAAGCTGTCGGCTGACCTTGAGAAGCTGAAGTCCTTCTATCTGGATCGTGGCTATCTGGAATTCAATGTCGATTCCACGCAGGTATCGATCTCGCCGGACAAGCAGGACGTTTTCATTACGCTCAATGTCACCGAAGGGGCGCGTTTCCGGGTGTCATCGGTCAAACTGGCCGGCGACCTGACTTTGCCGGAGGCTGATTTCCGCAAGTTGATTCAGGTGCGTCCCGGCGAGGTTTTTTCCCGGGCAAAACTGAACGAGTCCACCAAGGCGATCAGTGACCGCCTGGGGACCCAGGGTTATGCCTTTGCCAACGTTAATGCGGCACCGGAAATCAATCGCGAACAGAATCTGGTGGACTTCACCATCTTCGTCGATCCGGGCAAGCGTGTTTATGTCCGGCGTGTCAATGTTACCGGCAATACCAAGACGCGTGATGAGGTCGTTCGCCGTGAGATACGGCAGATGGAAAGTGCCTGGTACGATGCTGACAAGGTAACGGCCTCCAAGGAACGTATCGACCGTTTGGGATTTTTCTCCGATGTCGCGGTCGAAACTCCGCCGGTGCCGGGAACATCCGATCAGCTTGATGTCAATGTCAAAGTGACGGAAAAGCCGACCGGCAACCTGATGCTGGGTGTCGGTACTTCAAGCACCGACAAGGTCATTGTCTCGGGCTCGATCGCTCAGAACAATTTCATGGGTAGTGGTAACAACGTATCGATTCAGGTCAATTCGGCAAGTTCTGGTCGGACATATGCTTTGTCGTACACCAATCCCTATTTCACGACCGATGGGGTCAGCCAGGGGTTCGATATCTATCACCGCACGATGGATACCAGTACGCTTTCGAGTACGGCCAACTACAAGTCTACTTCGACCGGTGGCGGTATTCGTTTCGGGTTCCCGATCAATGAGTTCCAGTCATGGTCGGTCGGGATCGCAGCGGATACGACGACGATCGATTTGTTCGATAACTCGCCGGATTATTACGAGAAATATGTCGAGAGTTTTGGCAAGACGAATATTTCTTTCCCGTTGACCCTGGCCTGGGTCAGTGACAGCAAGAATAGTTTCTTCTTCCCGTCCAAGGGAACGTATCAACGCGCAGGCCTGGAGGTTGGTCTGCCGGGGGGCGACCTGACTTACTATCGGGCGAATTACCAGTTGCAGCATTTCATTCCCCTGTCGAAGCAATTTACCTTGCTGCTGGGCGGCGATCTTGGTTATGCATCAGGCTATGCCGGAAAAGGCTTGCCGTTCTTCAAGAATTACTACGCCGGTGGTGTGGGTTCTGTTCGCGGTTACAAGGGGAATTCTCTTGGCTCGACCCAGACGATTGATGAAGATGGCAATCGGGTTGGGGGTAACCGTAAACTTGTTGCCAATGCTGAACTCCTCTGGTCCCTGCCTGGCTTCGAAAAATCGGCCAGACTCGGGGTTTTCTTCGATGCTGGCCAGATTTATGCGTCCAATGACAAGTTCGCGATATCCGATCTGCGCTACTCGACGGGGTTGAGTGCGGCCTGGATTTCGCCGATCGGGCCTTTGAAGTTCAGTATTGGCAGACCGCTCAACAAGAAGAGCAGCGATGAGACTGAGTCCTTTCAGTTCCAGTTGGGCACTACTTTTTAAATCAGGAGTTTCATGTTGAAAATCAAAACTTTCCTTCTTGCCTCCCTGTTGTCCGCCATGAGCCTGACGGCTGTCAGCGCGGCCGAATTGAAGGTGGGTTATGTTGATACCCAGCGCATTTTCCGCGATGCTCCGGCAGCGCAGCGTGCGGCCAAGAAGCTGGAGACAGAGTTTTCCCGTCGTGATCAGGAACTTCAGCGCATGGCCAAGCAGTTGCAGGGGCTGCAGGAGTCCCTGGAGAAGAACGCTGTGACGATGGCTGAATCCGAGCGTCGTGCCAAGGAAAAGGAATTCGGCGATCTGTCGCGCGAATTCCAGCGCCGTCAGCGCGAGTTCCGCGAGGACCTGAACCTGCGTCAGAACGAGGAAAACGCGGCGGTGATCGAGAAGGCCAACCGTGCCATCAAGCAGATCGCAGAATCGGACAAGTTCGACCTGATCCTGCAGGATGTGGTCTGGGTCAGCCCGCGTCTGGATATCACCGAGCGCGTCATCAAGGCGCTGTCCGACGGTAAGTGATGCAGCAACCGGCGAAGGTCATTTCCTTCACGCTTGCCGAGATCGCCGCCCAGCTGGGCGGCGATGTGCTTGGGGACGGCGATATTCGCATTTTCCAGGTGTCGACCCTGGCCGCGGCGGGTGAGGGCGAGATCGCCTTTCTCGCCAATCGCAAGTATCGCGGCCAGTTGCAGACGACCCGGGCAGCGGCGGTGCTGCTGTCGCCAGCCGATGCGGCGGGATATGCCGGCGCCTGTATCGTTACCGCCAATCCCTATGCCTACTATGCGCGGGTGGCCAGTTTGCTGAATCCGGTGCAGGCCGGGTTCTGTGGTGTCCATCCGGGCGCAACTGTCGATTCCGTCGTGCCGGACAGCGTTGCCATCGGGCCTCAGGTCTGTATCGGCCGTAACGTCGAACTCGGCGACAGTGTCGTCATCCATGCCGGTTGCGTGATCGGTGATGGCGTGCGTATCGGTGCCGGCAGCATGCTGTACCCGAACGTTACCGTCTATCATGGCTGCGAACTTGGCGAACGCGTGATCATTCATTCCGGTGCCGTGATCGGCGCCGATGGTTTCGGTTTTGCACCAGAGGGTAAATCCTGGGTCAAGATTCCCCAGATCGGTATCGTGCGCATCGGTAACGACGTCGAAATCGGTGCCAACACCACCATCGACCGGGGGGCACTGGAAGATACGCTGATCGGCGATGGCTGCAAGATCGATAACCTGGTCCAGATTGCCCACAATTGCCGGATCGGGCCGAACAGCGTGCTTGCCGGTTGTGTCGGTATCGCCGGCAGTGTGACCATGGGCGAGCATTGCGTGGTTGGCGGGGCCGGCATGGTCACCGGTCACCTTTCGCTGGCCGAGGGAACGACCATCTCCGCCGGTTCGCTGGTGATGAAGAGCATCAACGAACCGGGGCAGCGGTACACCGGGGTCTTCCCGCTCGATACTCACGACGATTGGGTGCACAATGCTGCGCACATCCGTCGTCTGGGGAAGTTGGCAGATCGCGTTTCAGAACTTGAGAAAAAACTTAAAGAAATAGAAATAAGGGACTGATTAAATGGATATTCATGAGATTCTTGAGCACCTGCCGCATCGCTACCCCTTTCTGCTGGTCGACCGTGTCGTCGAGGTGGTTCCGGGTGAGCGCATTCACGCCTACAAGAACGTCACCATCAACGAACCTTTCTTCATCGGTCACTTTCCCCATCACCCGGTGATGCCCGGCGTGTTGATCATGGAAGCCCTGGCCCAGGCGGCTGGCATCCTGTCGTTCAAGACGCTGGAAGAAAAACCGTCGCCGGATAACGTGTTCTATTTTGCCGGTATCGACGAAGCACGCTTCAAGCGTCCGGTGATGCCGGGAGACAGGCTGGACCTGTTCGTCACCATCGAGCGCCAGATGCGCGGCATCTGGAAGTACACAGCCGAAGCCAAGGTCGATGGTCAGCTGGCCGCTTCGGCCAAGCTGATGTGCGCCAAGCGGGACCTGTAAGATGATCCATCCGACCGCCATCGTCGATCCCGGCGCCAGGCTGGGGAGCAATGTCGAAATTGGTGCCTATTCGATCATCGGCCCCAATGTCGAGATCGGTGACAACACCGTTGTCGGTCCGCATGTGGTGATCACCGGGCACACCCGGATCGGTCGCGACAACCGCATCTTCCAGTTCTGTTCGCTCGGTGAAGCGCCGCAGGACAAGAAATACGCCGGCGAGCCGACCCGGCTGGAAATCGGTGACCGCAACACCATCCGCGAATTCTGTACCTTCAACCTCGGTACGGTGCAGGACGCCGGCGTGACCCGGGTTGGCGACGACAACTGGATCATGGCCTATGTGCATATCGCCCATGATTGCCAGGTCGGCAACAAGTGCACCTTCGCCAACAATGCCTCGCTGGCTGGCCATGTCGTCGTCGACGACTGGGCCATCCTCGGTGGTTTTACCGGGGTTCACCAGTTCTGCCGGATTGGCGCTCATGTGATGACCGCGGTCAGTACCGTGATCCTGCAGGACGTGCCGCCTTACCTGATGGCCGCCGGCAATACCGCCCAACCCTATGGCATCAACGTCGAGGGTCTGAAGCGTCGCGGGTTCACGCCGGATGGCATTACCGCCCTCAAGCGCGCTTACCGGACCATCTACAAATCCGGCCTGCTGCTTGAGGAAGCGCGGGCCAAGCTGACCGAAGAAGCCAAGACCCAACCGGACCTCCAGCGCTTCGTCGATTTCCTGGCGGTTTCCAAGCGGGGCATCATTCGCTGACATGACGGCTGCCGTTCGTATAGCCCTGGTGGCGGGCGAAGCCTCCGGCGACCTGCTGGGCGGCCACCTGATCGCAGCGCTGAAGCAGCAGCTTCCCGGTGCCGTTTTCTACGGTATCGGCGGGCCGCGCATGCAGGCGCAGGGTATGGATTGCTGGTGGCCGATGGGCAAGCTGTCGGTCATGGGCTACTGGGATGCGCTCAAGCATTACCGGGAAATTTCCGGCATTCGTCGCCAGTTGAAGAAGCGCCTGCTCGACCTGCGCCCTGACATCTTCATCGGTATCGATGCGCCGGATTTCAATCTCGGCCTCGAGACCGCCTTGAAGCAGGCCGGTGTGCCGACCGTGCACTATGTCAGTCCGTCGATCTGGGCTTGGCGCGGTGGGCGGATCAAGAAGATCGGGCAGGCGGTCAAGCGCGTGCTGGCCCTGTTCCCGATGGAGCCGCCGCTGTATCAAAAGGCGGGTATTCCGGTCAGCTATGTCGGACATCCGCTGGCTGACATCATTCCGCTCAAGACCAGTCGTCAGGAAGTACGTGAAAAGTTGGCGTTGCCGCGTGATTATCCGACCTTCGCGCTGTTGCCGGGCAGCCGTCGCGGTGAACTTGAAGCCATGGGCGACCTGTTCGTGCAGACGGCCAAGTTGATCCGCGAGCGCTTTCAACCCGATGCGGTATTTGTCGTGCCGCTGGCCACGCGCGAGACGCGCCTGCAGTTCGAGGCCGCGATCTATCGCCAGCACGCAGCCGACATTCCGTTCCGCCTGCTTTTCGGCCATGCCCAGGATGCTGTCGGGGCGGCCGATGTGGCGCTGATCGCCAGCGGTACGGCGACCCTTGAGGCAGCGCTGGTCAAACGGCCGATGGTGATCACCTACAAGATCGCCAAATTCTCGTACTGGTTGATGAAGCGTATGGCCTACCTGCCTTACGTGGGGCTGCCCAACGTCCTGTGCGGCCGTTTCGTGGTGCCGGAAATCCTGCAGGACGAGGCGACACCGGAAAATCTCGCCGAGGCGCTGGTCAAACTGTACGAGGACAAGGAAAACGCAGCGGCAATTGAGGCGGCGTTCACCGACCTGCATCTGCAGTTGCGCCAGAACACTGCCGAAAAAGCCGCCAAGGCGGTGATCGAATGCCTGCGCTGATCATCCCCGAGGGCCTGGTCTGCGGCATCGACGAGGCCGGGCGGGGGCCACTGGCCGGCCCGGTCGTCGCAGCGGCAGTGATCCTTGACCCGAGTCGGCCGATCGACGGCCTTAACGACTCCAAGAAGCTCTCGGAAAAGAAGCGTGCTGCCCTGGCTGTCGAAATCCGGGAAAAGGCGCTGGCCTGGTGCGTGGCTGAAGCCAGTGTCGAGGAAATCGATACGCTGAACATCCTGCACGCCACCATGCTCGCCATGACCCGCGCCGTCGCCGGCCTGCAGGTCAGCCCCGAGCGGGCGATGGTCGATGGCAACCGCTGCCCGAAACTGGCCATCCCGGCCGAAGCCGTGGTCCAGGGCGACGGCAAGATCGCCTCGATTGCCGCTGCTTCGATCCTGGCCAAGACCGTGCGCGACACCGGCATGCTGGAATTGCACCGGACCTATCCGCAATACGGCTTCGACCGGCATATGGGCTACCCGACTGCCGCACATTTCGCCGCGCTCGAAGCCCATGGCGCTTCGCCCGTGCATCGCAAGAGTTTCGGGCCGGTCGCCCGGCAATTGTCGCTGCTGTGAAACTGATCCAGTCCCGCGACAACGCCTTCTTCAAGCAATTGAAGCGCCTGGCCGAGTCCGGTCGCGAGCGGCGCAAGGCCGGGCAGACGCTGCTCGACGGCCTGCATCTGGTCGAAGCCTGGGAAACCCACCGGGCACCGGTCGAACAACTGGTGGTCGCCGAATCGGCGCTGGCGGGTGGCGAGATCGCTGCCTATGTCGGCCAACGGGATTGCACCGTGCTGGCCGATTCCCTGATGCGGGAACTGGGTATCGTCGAAACCCCGAGCGGCCTGCTGGCCATCGTCGAAACCCCCGTGCCGGCCGCGTCTCCCGATGTGCACGCCGATGCCGTTCTGCTCGATGGCGTTCAGGATCCGGGTAACCTGGGCAGTCTGATACGCACTGCGGCGGCGGCAGGTGTTCGGCAGATACTGCTCTCTCCGGGTTGTGCGGCGGCATGGTCGCCCAAGGTGTTGAGGGCGGGGCAGGGCGCGCATTTCGTCGTGAATGTTCATGAAGAACTTGATCTGGAACATTTCATGACCGTGTATTGCGGTGTTACAGTGGTCACTTGTCTCGCAGATTCGACCTCCTTGTTCGATGTCTCGCTTGATGGTCCGCTGGCCTGGGTCTTCGGCGCAGAAGGCACCGGTGTGCGGCCGGCGCTAGTCGAGATTGCTGCCCGCCGGGTCCGGATTCCCATGCCCGGGGCGGTTGAGTCGCTCAATGTCGGTGCCGCCGCTGCAGTCTGTCTGTTTGAAATGGTCAGGCGCCGGAACGTAATGCCAGCTGAAGGTCAGGGAGCCGGTATATCGTGATTTTTTGGAAAGCCTGATGTCCGCCTTGTTTGAACCGCTGACGCTGCGCAGCCTGACCCTGCCCAACCGCATCGGCATTCCGCCGATGTGCCAGTATTCCGCCACCGATGGCCTGGCCGGTGATTGGCACGCGCAGCATTACGGCTGCCGCGCCGTCGGCGGTGCCGGCTTGCTGATCGTCGAGGCCAGCGCGGTGCTGCCGGATGGGCGGATCAGCCCGGGCGACCTGGGGTTGTGGAACGAGGCCCAGATCGGGCCGCTGGCCCGCCTTGCCCGCCTGATCGAGAGCCAGGGTGCGGTGCCGGCGATCCAGCTGGCGCACGCCGGGCGCAAGGCCAGCGTTGGCCGCGGCTGGGAAGCACAATCTACCTTGAGCGCGGAAGCGGGCGGGTGGACGGCGGTGGCGCCGTCGGCCATCGCTTTCGAGGGCTATGCCGAACCGCAGGCGCTGGATGCGGCCGCTATCACCGCCGTGGTGGCAGCGTTTGCCGCGGCGGCAGGGCGGGCGTTGACGGCGGGTTTCCGGATGGTCGAAATCCATGCCGCGCACGGTTATCTGCTGCACCAGTTCCTGTCGCCGCTGAGCAACCGGCGCGGCGACGAATACGGCGGTAGCTTTGCCAATCGCGTGCGCTTGACGCGCGAGGTGGTGGCTGCCGTACGCGCCGTCTGGCCGCAGGAACTGCCGTTGCTGATCCGCCTGTCGGCGACCGACTGGGTCGAGGGCGGCTGGGATATCGAGCAGACGGTGGCGCTGTGCCGGCTGCTCAAGGAAGACGGCGTCGATCTGGTCGATGTCTCGTCCGGCGGCCTGATTCCGAGTGCAAAAATTCCCGCCGGGCCCGGCTTCCAGGTGCCGTTCGCCACGCGCATCCGGCAGGAGGCCGGTTTGCCGGTGGCGGCCGTCGGCCTGATTACCGAACCGGCGCAGGCCGAGGCCATTGTCGCCAACGGCGAGGCCGACCTGGTGCTGGTCGGCCGCGAAATCCTGCGCAATCCTTACTGGCCGCTGCAGGCGGCGCAGGCGCTGGGCGTCGCTGCTGCCTGGCCGGCGCAGTATCTGCGGGCAATGCCGCGCTAGTTGCCGGCCAGGGTGTAACGCCCATGTAACAGCATCCTCATAGACTCGTGGCATTTTTTCACGGGGGCTTTGGATGAATCCTGTATTTCGGCGTTTGCCGCTGGCACTGGCAGTGCAGACCTTGTTCCTTTCCCAGGCGTATGCGGCGAGTTTCACCGTCGGTGCTGGTGATACCAATACCAGCGGTCAGACCATTGCCAGTGGGGATACGGGATCGGTAGCGGCCACCGGCGTACTGACGACGTCGGGTGCGACCGTTGCGGTGACGGTCGGTGCCGGCACCACATCGCTCACCAACAGCGGTACCATCAGCCAGACTGGCAGCGGACGCACGATTGACGCCAATACGGGAACACCGGTACTGAGCATCACCAACAATCAAGGGGGTGTGATCACCGCCAGTGGCAGCGTCGCGATCCGCTTCAACCGGGCGGCCGGCAGCTATCTGCTTGACAACCAGGGGACGATTTCGCAGACCGGTCCGGCGATCAATGGCGAGCGGGCGATCAAGGCCGATGCCAACTACAGTTCGACCAACAACCGGATCATCAACGGCTCGGTGAGCAACAGTGCGGCGGTCATCAGTTCGACCGGCAATGATGCCTTGCGTCTCGGCACCAACTTCACGCTGACCAACTATGGCTCCATCTTCTCGACCGGTTTGGTGAACACCAGCTGTCCGGGCTACATCGGCGCCGGCTGCGTCAACGATTATTCGGCGGCGGATGGCGTGGCGGTCGAGAATGGCCGTTCGAATGTTGCCATCCTCAACTACGGAACAATCACCGGGCCGCGTCATGGCATTGATGGTGGCGATCCGGTCGCGGCGAATGCCGACGCCGATCTGATCGGTATCGACCGCCTGGTCGTCACGGCGACCGGGCCGAACGGCGTCACCTTCGATAAGGTCGTTGGGGCTGTCACGACTTCCGGCGTCAAGATTGACGATACGGTCGTGATCAACTATGCCGACGGCGTCATTACCGGCAACAACGGTTCGGGTGTTGGTCTCGATGGTCACGGCGTGGTCATCAACTACGGCACGATTACCGGAAACTACGCTGGTGCGGGCAATGTATACGACCACGAGGGGCTCGGCCTGACCACCAGTAACGGTGACGGCGATGGCGTCGATATCGACGGTGTGGCTTATGTTGAGAACTGGGGCAGTATCCGCGGGACGGGCGCAGGCGGTCTCGATTCTGGTGGCAATCCCAACGGTGCTGACGGTATCGCAGCCGGCGGCGGTACGATCATCAACCATGCTGGTGCGACGATCTACGGCCAATCCAAAGGTATCCTGATCGATGACGGGGCCAACGGTACCGCCGTAGCGGCGGGGCGAGGAACGTCGTCGACCAATCCGGCCAGTGCCCGGATATTCAACGAAGGCAGCATCGTTGGTGAGAACCGTACGGCGATCGGTTTGGTCGGCAATTTCGATGATGTATTGATCAACTACGCCAGTGGCAGCATTACTGGCGGCGCCGGTTCGACGCTGGTCGACGAGGCAGCCAGCACGACTGCCGGTGCTGCGGTCCAGATGGGCGGTGGCGCCGACTCGCTGACCAACTACGGCAGGATCGAGGGCAGGAACGGCATGGCCATCGACATGGGCGACGGCGATGATGTCCTGAAGCTGTTCAATGGTGGCGGGACGGGTGTTGTTATCGGCAGCATCGCCGGTGGTGCCGGTATCGATACGCTGGAAACCGGGGGCACGCAGCGTTTCGCCAGCGGTACGCTGAGCGGCTTCGAGCGTTTTGTCGTACGCGCTGGTAGTACGGTTTTCGACTATGGCCTGGGCGCTGTCACGTCCTTGCAGGTTGATGCGGGTGCCAGCCTGCAGGTCAACGGTCAGTTCTCGACCAGCGGGAATATCGGCGTTGACGGTACTTTCTTGCGGCCCAGCGGCAATGCGCTGCGCAATGTCAGCGTTGCAGGAGACCTCGCCTTCGGTTCGACCTCGTTGATCGAGATGGGGGTGGGGCAGGGCAATGCCAGCGACCGCTTCACGGTTACCGGAACGACTACGCTGGCTGCCGGTTCGACGATCAAACCGATTCCGCTTGCTTACGTAGCCAACGGCGCTCAATACACCCTGATCCAGGGGGGCGTATCCGGTGTGACGACGCTGGCGGCGGACGCCGATTCGGCGACGGTCAGTTATGCCCTGAGCAATGTCGGTGGCAATTTGATCCTGACGGCCAGCCGTAGCAACTCGATGGCGACCCTGGCCGGTGCTGAGGTCAGCGGGCTGGCAGGTGTACTGGAAGCGCTCGGCCAGGGCGGCAGTTCTTCGTCCGATGAATTGCTCGCAGCGCTGGATAACCAGCCTTCACAGGCTGCCTTTAGGCAGGCGTTGGGACAGATCGCACCGGTCCGTTCGGGGGCTGCGTTCCAGTCCTCACAACTGTCGTCGGGGATGCTGATGTCGGCATTCAGTAACCGTGGCGTTACCGGGTCCGGACGTGGCATTGCCGGCGGCGATGCTGCCAGCGGTCGCTTCTGGGTGGAGGTGCTGGGCGCTGCCGGGCGGCAGGATTCACGCGCCGATGTCGGCGGCTATCGTACCGGCGCCGGTGGTATTGCCTTCGGCTTCGAGAGTGATCGCTCGGGACGGGACGTGATCGGCTTGTCCGGTGGATATACCCAGGCTAGGGTTAATGGTGTCGACATCGCAAACGGCGACGATTTGCGCGTCGACGGATATCATCTTGGCGGGTATTTCAGCCGAGCGGAAGATGCGATGACGCTCGACGCCTCGCTGCTGGCAGCCTACAACAAGTACGATAGCCGGCGTCGGGTTGATATTCCTGGTTTTTCCGGTCAACTGTTCGGCGACTATCATGGCCTTGGCGTCAGCGCCCGGTTTGAGGCTGGATTCCCGTTTGCGATCGCTCAGGGATGGTCCGGTCGCTGGCTCGCCGGTGCCCGTGCCGCCTTCCTCAGCACCTCGGCTTATGCCGAGACAGGCAATGCTGCCGCCGCACTGCGCATCGATGATGGCAGTGCCACCTCGCTGCAGTCAGTGCTCGGTGTCGAACTGAATCGGCAGTTGTCGTCGTCCAGCTTGTTGAGCCTGCGTACCCGCTACCTGCATGAGTTCGCCGATGCGCCGGAAATCCGTGCCAGCCTGAGCAGCGGTGGGGCAGCATTCACGATCGACGAGCAAAAGCCCAAGCGGGACGCGTTGCAACTAGGACTGGGCTATCGTCAGATCGTTGGTGATGGGATGACGATTTCCGTGAATTACGACGGGGAATTCAAGTCTGAGTCCCGCTTGCATCAGCTGACGGCTCGTGTGCTCTGGCATTTCTGATTCCGGAACGAGTCGCTTCAGAAGAAACCGGACGGCTAAGCCCTGTTTCTTCATTTGCCTGGCTGCTGTGCTATATCTGATTACCGGCTGCGCTAAGCTCTCGCCCGCTGCCCGGCTGACTCAGGCGCATGATCTGGCGATCCAGTCAGGTTGGCAGGCTACGCGGCTGCAGGCTGGGCGTTTCGAATTGCTGGCCTTGCATCCCCCGCCGACGAACACGGAAACGTTAACCTTGTACATCGAAGGCGATGGCCGCGCCTGGCTGGACCCACGTACGCCAGCCAGCGATCCGACGCCCCTCGATCCGCTGGCCTTGCGCCTGGCCCTCAAGGAAGGGCAGGCGGTCAGCGCTTATCTGGCACGACCTTGCCAGTATGTTCCCGATTCGATTCGCGCGCAGTGTTCGGCAGCGGATTGGACGCAGGCGCGCTTCTCCGAGGAAATCGTCGATGCCATGAATCTTGCGGTTGATGCGATGAAACAGCGCTTTGGCGCGCGCAGCATCCGCTTGGTCGGTTATTCGGGAGGGGCGGCTGTCGCCGCACTGGTTGCGGCACGGCGCCAGGACGTGGTGCAACTCGTCAGCGTTGCCGGTGTGCTGGATCATGTTGGCTGGGCACAAGGGCTGGAGGTTTCACCATTAAGCGGATCGCTGAATCCGGCGGATTATTGGCAGGTGCTGCAACATCTTCCCCAACGCCATTTCGTCGGCGGCCGGGACCGTCAGACCGGTATGCACGGAATTGCTGGCTATCTTGCCCGCTTCCCGCCCGGTCTGGCGCCCGAAGTCGTCGTCATCGACGACTTCGATCACGCTTGTTGTTGGGAGGCGGCTTGGCCGATATCGTCGGTTAGCAGCGATAGCGCGCGCTGAACCGGTGATTTACGGGTTCCTTTAAGCCGCACAGCCCTGACTTAGCGCTTCAGCTTGGCGAAGGCGCTGGCCATGGCGTTGCCGGCCGGCGGTGGGGCGTTGTGGCGGGCTTGCTGTTTCGACAGCGGGGCGCCGCGCTGGCTGCCGCCATCGTGCTTCTTCGGCTCGTCGCTCATGCGCATGGTCAGCGCGATGCGCTGGCGGGCGAGATCGACTTCCAGCACCTTGACCTTGACCACCTGGCCGGCCTTGACCACGTCGTGCGGGTCCTTGACGAAGGTGTTGGACAGCGCCGAGACATGGACCAGGCCGTCCTGGTGCACGCCGATGTCGACGAAGGCACCGAAGGCGGCGACATTGGTGACGACGCCTTCGAGGATCATGCCCGGGCGCAGGTCTTTCACTTCCTCGACGCCGTCGGCGAAGGTCGCCGTCTTGAACTCGGGGCGCGGGTCGCGGCCGGGCTTTTCCAGTTCCTTGAAGATGTCTTGTACGGTCGGCAGGCCGAAGCGCTCGTCGGTGTATTTGGCCGGGTTGAGGCCCTTGAGCGCCTGGCTGTTGCCGAGCAGTTCCTTGATCGGCTTTTTCAGGTCGACGATGATTTTTTCAACCAGCGGATAGGCTTCCGGGTGCACGGAAGACGCGTCGAGCGGGTTGTCGCCGTTCGGCACGCGCAGGAAGCCGGCGGCCTGCTCGAAAGTCTTTTCGCCGAGGCGCGGCACCTTTTTCAGCTCGTCGCGCGACTTGAAGGCGCCGTGGGCGTCGCGGTAGCTGACGATGTTGGCAGCCAGGCTGGTATTCAGCCCGGAGATGCGGGTCAGCAGCGGCACCGAGGCGGTGTTCACATCGACGCCGACGGCGTTGACGCAGTCCTCGACTACGGCGTCCAGATTCTTCGCCAGCTTGGATTGCGACACGTCGTGCTGGTACTGGCCGACGCCGATCGACTTCGGTTCGATCTTGACCAGTTCGGCCAGCGGGTCCTGCAGGCGGCGGGCGATGGAGACGGCGCCGCGGATCGAGACGTCGAGGTCGGGGAATTCCTTGGCGGCGAGTTCGGAAGCCGAGTACACCGAAGCGCCGGCTTCCGAGACGACGATCTTCTGCAGCCGGGCTTCCGGGTACTTCTTCATGACGTCCTGCACCAGCTTGTCGGTTTCGCGGCTGGCCGTGCCGTTGCCGATGGCGACCAGCGTTACGCCATGCGTCGAGGCCAGGCGGGCGATGGTCGAGATCGAGCCGCCCCAGTCGTTGCGCGGTTCGTGCGGGTAGATGGTGGCGGTGTCCAAGAGCTTGCCGGTGGCGTCGACGACGGCGATCTTGCAGCCGGTGCGGATGCCCGGGTCGATGCCCATGGTCACGTGCTGGCCGGCCGGGGCGGCGAGCAGCAGGTCCTTGAGGTTCTTGCCGAAGATGCGGATGGCTTCTTCCTCGGCGCGCTCGCGCAGCTCATTGACCAGTTCCAGTTCGAGGTGGGTATAGACCTTGACCTTCCAGGTCCAGCGCACGGTGTCCTGCAGCCATTTGTCGGCCGGGCGGTTCTGGTGCTTGATGCCGAAACGGGCGGCGATGCGCTGCTCGCACGGGTTGGTGCCGGGTTTGACGGCGTCTTCGTTGAGTTCCGAGTCGAGCACCAGGGCGACATTCAGGAAGCCCTCGTTGCGCCCCCGGAGCAGCGCCAGCGCGCGGTGCGAGGGCATGTCGACGATGGATTCGGCGAAGTCGAACCAGTCGCGGAACTTGGCGCCTTCGGTTTCCTTGCCCTCGATGACCGTCGATTTGAGCAGGCCGTGTTCTTTCAGGTAATCGCGCAGCGTCTGCAGCAGTTGCGCGTCTTCGGCGAACTTTTCCATCAGGATCTGGCGGGCGCCGTCGAGCACCGCCTTGGTGTCGGCGAAACCGGCCTCGGCGTTGAGGTATTTCTCGGCTTCGTCTTCCGGCGTCAGTTCGGGGTTGTCCAGCAGGCCGAGCGCCAGCGGTTCGATGCCGGCTTCGCGGGCGATCTGGGCCTTGGTCCGGCGCTTCTGCTTGTACGGCAGGTAGAGGTCTTCGAGACGCTGCTTGGTTTCGGCGTTCTCGATCTCGCCGCGCAGTTCCGGCGTCAGCTTGCCTTGTTCCTCGATGCTGGCGAGTACCGCGCCGCGCCGGTCTTCAAGCTCGCGCAGGTAGCCCAGGCGCTCTTCCAGCGTGCGCAGTTGCGTGTCGTCGAGTTCGCCAGTGACTTCCTTGCGGTAGCGAGCGATGAAGGGCACGGTGGCGCCTTCGTCGAGGAGCTGGACGGCGGCCTTGACCTGGGCCGGACGAACGTTGAGTTCAAGGGCGATGCGGTGTTCGATGGGTGCGAGCATTGAAGGCGATACAGCAAAAATGGGGGGTGAATAATGCGGAATCCAAACTGAAATTACAACTCTTGTCCGACTGGTGTAGGATGTGTTTGTAAGTATTCCAATGACAGAGGAGGAAACACATGCAAGTTCAGACTTACCTGTTTGGTGCCGTCGACGTTTCGCCGGAAAAAGTGATTACCTTCCCCAAGGGTTTGTTCGCGTTCGAAAACCAGACCCGCTTCATGCTGGCGCACGAAGAAGGCAAGGGCGCCCCGGCCAGTTTCACGCTGCAGTCGCTGGACGATCCGGCACTGGCTTTCCAGATCATGGACCCGGCTGCGCTGGGTTTCAGCTATGAGCTCGAACTGACCGACGAGGAAGACGCACTGCTGCAATCGCCGGCCGCCGAAGACGTCGCCGTGATGCTGATCCTGTACAAGCAGGAAGAAGAAGGCGCCGGCATTGCACCGAGCCTGCGCGCACCGCTGATCATCAACCTGAAGGCCCGTGTCGGCCTGCAGAAGTTGCTGGCCCAGGTGGCCACCAACGTCACGCTGTCGAATCTGGTCAGCAAGGTCTGATCGCTTCCAGCCGTTAGCTAAATGGCCGGCCCTGCGGGGCCGGCTTTATTTTGCCCGGAATTAGGCGGGCAAGCGGGCCAGGGGGTCCTGGCGGAAATAGCGGCGCAGCAGGTCATAGACTGCCGGGTATTCCGTACTGACGACCTCGGGAATGCCGAAAAAACATTCGCTGAGCACGGCGAAGAATTCGGCCGGCGCCTCGCTGGCGTAGGGGTCGATGATCGTCTCTTCGCCGTCGTCCACACGCTGGCAGAAATCGTCGTAGGCCGGCTGGAAGATGCCTTCCCATTCGCTGGCCGTGATGCCCGAATGCAGCGCCGGCATGCCATCGATGTCGCCGTTGAGCATGTCGAGCTTGTGCGCGAATTCGTGGATGACCACGTTGTAGTCGCCGCCGGCCATCTGCACGTCGCGCCAGGACACCAGCAGCGGGCCGCCTTCCCAGGCTTCGCCGGAGAGGACGTCGTCGTATTCGTGTACGACGCCGTCGTCGTCGGCGATTTCGCGCCGAACGACGAATTCGTCGGGGTAGACGATGATGCCGATCCATTCGCGGTAGGCGGCCAGGCCGAGTTTCAGGATGGGCAGGCAGCCCTGGGCGGCGATGGCGACGCAGATTTCATCGCTCAGTTCGAGACCGCCGGCGGTGGAAAATTCCTTCTCCGCCAGGAAGGCTTCGCTCAGGGATTTCAGCGCCTGCCGCTCGTCTTCGTTCAAATGACGGAAGAAGGGCAGGCCGTCCATGGTCTGCTGCCACAAGGCCTCGGGAATCGGCTGCGGGCGCCGGCGCAGCCAGTCGAGCAGGCCCATGTCAGCCCTTCTTCATGGTCAGCCAGATGCCGGCGAAAATCAGCGCGATGCCGGCGTAGTGGTAGGCATACGGGATTTCGCCGAGGAAAACGACTGACAGCAGCGTGCCGAACACCGGCATCAGGTGGATGAACAGGCTGGCCTTGTTGGCACCGACTTCGGCAACGCCGCGGTTGTAGAAGATGTAGCCGACGAAGCTGGGGAAAATGCCGACATAGGCGAGCGAGGCCAGCGAGCCGAAATGCACATTGATTGTCCGCCCCTGGGCCATTTCCCAGAGGTAAGCCGGAAACAGCGCGGCCAGGCCGACGGCGGTGAAGGCGGCGAGCATCAGCATCGGATGGACGCCGGCCGGGCGCCAGGCCAGGCCGACCGTGTAGATGGCCCAGATGGCGACGGCGGCGAGCATCCACAGGTCACCGGTGTTGAGCGCGAGGTGCAGCAGCACGTCGAGGTCGCCGCGGGCGACGATGGTCATTGCGCCGATCAGCGAGACGACGACGCCGAGCGCGGCCAGCGGTGTCAGCCGCTTGCCGAGGAAGGCCCAGGAAATGGCGATGGTCGCCACCGGGATGAAGGAGTTGAGCAGCACCGCGTTGGTCGCCGTGGTCGTCTGCAAGGCCAGGTAGGCGAAGGTGTTGTAGCCACCGACGCCGAGCAGGCCGAGGACGAAAATCGGCCGCCAGCCTTGCTTGAGCAACTGCCACTGACTTTTCAGGTGCGGCAGCGCCAGCGGCAGGACCAGCATGAAGGCAATGGCCCAGCGCCAGAAGGCCAGTGCCATCGGCGGTACATCGGCACGGATGCCGCGACCAAGAACCATATTGCCCGACCAGAACAGCGCGGTCAGGGTGAGCAGCAGATAGGGGTTGGTGAGGTATTTCAGGGGTACAGCCCTCGTTCGGCGCGCGCTTCGAGCACGCGGTGGCAGGCAATGATGAAAGCGGCGGTGCGCAGCGGAACCTGCTTTTCCTGCGCGACCTGCCAGATGGCGTCGAAGGCGCTGACCATGATGCGTTCGAGGCGGGCGTTGATCTCGTCTTCGGTCCAGAAGAAGCTGGAGAAATCCTGCACCCACTCGAAGTACGAGACGGTGACGCCACCGGCGTTGGCCAGCACGTCGGGAACGACCAGTACGCTGCGGTCGCGCAGCACGTCGTCGGCGGCCGGTGTGGTCGGGCCGTTGGCGCCTTCGACGACGACCTTGGCACGCACGCGACTGGCGCGTTCCGGTGTGATCTGGCCTTCCAGTGCAGCCGGGACCAGATACTCGCACTCGAGCTGCCAGAAGTCCTCGATATCGATCGGCGCCGCGCCGTCGAAGCCGGCCAGGCCACCGTGTTCGGCGACCCAGGCCTGGGCGGCGGGAATGTCGATGCCGGCGTCGTTGGCCAGCGTCGCCGTGTGATCGGCGATGGCGATGACGCGGGCGCCGGCTGCGCGGAACAGCCGGGCGGCAATCCCGCCGACGTTGCCGAAGCCCTGGACGACGACGCGTGCGCCTTCCATCGGAATGTGCTGGTGCTTGCCGGCTTCGCGGGCGCAGAGGTAAACGCCGCGACCGGTGGCTTCCTGACGGCCGAGGCTGCCACCCAGGGCAATCGGTTTGCCGGTGACGACCCCGGTGGCGGTGCCGCCACGGTTCATCGAGAAGGTGTCCATCATCACCGCCATGGTCATGGCGTTGGTGCCGACGTCCGGGGCCGGGATGTCGCGGTCGGGGCCGATGATCAGGCCGATTTCCGAGGTGAAGCGGCGCGTCATGCGCTGCAGTTCGCCCTTGCTCAGGCTGCTCGGATCGACCCGGATGCCGCCCTTGGCGCCGCCGAAGGGCAGGCCGATGGCGGCATTCTTGACGGTCATCCAGCCGGCCAGCGCCATGACTTCGTTGAGCGTCACCGCCGGGTGAAAGCGGATGCCGCCCTTGCCCGGGCCGCGCGACAGGTTGTGCTGCACACGGTAGCCCTCGAAGTGGGCGATGGTCCCGTCGTCGCGCTCGATCGGCACGTCGACGATCAGCGTCCGTTTCGGATGCTTCAGCGTTTCGATCCAGCGTTCGAGCGGCCCCAGGTAGGGGCGCACGCGCTCGATCTGTTCGATGAAGCTGGCCCAGGGTTCGGGGGCCGCCAGGTTGAGGTAGGAAAGGCCGCCAAGTCTGGCCGATGCGCTCTGGTTTTCGTCATGTGTGCTCATGCTGAATCCTTTCCTTCCTGGGTTAAGTTCAGGCTGGCGTTGCTGCGGTGCTTTCGCGTTCGCGGCGGGCGCGTTGCATGAACCAGACCAACGCCAGCAACATCAGCGTCGGGATGAAGATCCATTCCTTGTCCGGGCGGCCCGGGTTCGGTACCTCGATATGCTTGAGGTTGAACCCTTGCTCAAGGCCGAGCTTTTCCGCCGGGCTGCCGAAGCGCACCGCAGCAACCTGGACCTGGTCGCCCAGCGACATCGTCGTCAGACCCATGCGGCCGAGGCGTTCGCTGGCCTTGCCCGGTTCGCCGAGCGACAGCAGCACGCCCTTGGTGATCTCCTTGCCTTCCAGCGTAATGCCTTCGACCCAGACACGCAGCTTGGCGTTGCGCGGGGCCTCCTCGACCAGGCGGGTGAGCTCGGTCGGCGCCACTTCGTCAAACGGTGGATAGATCATGTCCATCCAGAAGCCGGGGCGGAACAGGCTGAAGGTGACCAGCAACAGCAACAGCGTTTCGTGGATGCGGTTGCGGGTAACGAAGAAGCCCTGGGTCGCCGCCGCGAACATCAGGCTGGCCAGCGTCGCACTGCCGATGGTCAGGAACAGGTGGAAGGCGTCGGTGATGCCGATCAGCAGCAACTGCGTGTTGAAGATGAACATGAACGGCAGGATCGCCGTCCGCGCGCTGTAGCCGAAGGCGGTGAAGCCGGTCTTGATCGGGTCGCTCTTGGCGATGCCGGCGGCAGCGTAGGAGGCGAGACCGACCGGCGGCGTGACGTCGGCCATCAGACCGAAGTAGAAGACGAACAGATGGACGGCGATCAGCGGCACGAGCAGGCCGCTCTGGGCGCCGAGCTCGACGATCACCGGGGCCATCAGCGTCGACACGACGATGTAGTTGGCGGTGGTCGGCAGGCCCATGCCGAGGATCAGCGAGATCAGCGCGACCAGCACCAGCATCACCATCAGGTTGCCGCCGGAAAGGATTTCAACCAGTTCGGTCATCGCCAGACCGACGCCGGTCAGCGTCACGGTGCCGACAATGACGCCGGCCGTGGCGGTGGCGATGCCGATACCGATCATGTTGCGGGCACCGGTGACCAGGCCGTCGAACAGGTCCTTGAAACCCTGGCGGCCGGCGGCGACGAACTCGCCCTGGCCACGGAAGAAGGCGAACAGCGGCCGCTGGGTGACCAGGATGAACATCAGGAACAGCGTCGCGTAGAACGCCGACAGCGCGGGCGAGAGTTGCTCGACCATCAGGTTCCAGACCAGCGCGGCGACCGGCAACAGGAAGTGCAGGCCGGACTTCAGCGTCGGCCCGATTTCCGGCAGGTACTCCATCTTCTCGTCCGGCTTGTCCATGTGCAGTTCCGGATAGTGGGCGGCGAAGCGGACGATGGCGATGTAGGCGCCGAGCATCAGCAGGCCGACGATGAAGAAGGCAGCGTCACCGGCCAGATCCTTGATCCAGCCGAAGCCGAAGTAGATGATTGCCGACAGGATGACCAGACCGGAGACGGTCATCAGCGTTGAGGTCAGCGCCTTCTGCCAGGGCAGCGGCTCGCGGCGCGGCAGCCCCTCAAGCTTCATCTTCAGGGCTTCCAGATGCACGATGTAGAACAGCGCGAAGTAGGAAATCAGCGCCGGGACCAGCGCGTGCTTCATCACCTCGACGTAGGAGATGCCGACGTATTCGACCATCAGGAAGGCGGCGGCGCCCATCACCGGCGGCATGATCTGGCCGTTGACCGACGACGAGACTTCGACCGAGGCCGCCTGATCGGGGCGATAACCGACGCTCTTCATCAGCGGGATGGTGAAGGTGCCGGTGGTCACCACGTTGGCGATCGATGAACCGGAAATGACGCCGGTACTGGCCGAGGCAACCACCGCGGCCTTGGCCGGGCCGCCCTTCATGTGGCCGAGCAGGGCAATGGCCGACTTGATGAAGTAATTGCCGGCGCCGGCCGTTTCGAGCAGGGCGCCGAAGAGCACGAAGAGGAAGATGAAGCTGGCCGAGACGCCGAGCGCTACGCCGAAAACGCCTTCAGTGGTCAGCCAGATGTGGCTCATGCCCTTGGCCAGCGAGGCGCCACGGTGGGCAATGACATCGGGCATGTACTGGCCGAAGAAGATGTAGATCAGGAAGCAGATGGCGAGGATCACCATCGGCAGGCCGAGGGCGCGGCGGGCGGCTTCAAGCAGCAGGATCAGACCGACCACGGCGACGGCCAGGTCGAGGTCGGTGGGCATGCCGGGGCGTTGCGCCAACTCGTTGTAGAACAGGAACAGGTAACTGGCGCAGAAGGCCGCGACGGCAGCAAGCAGCCAGTCGATGGCCGGCACGTAGGCGCGCGGCGAACGTTTCCACGCCGGGTAGGCGGCAAACGCGAGGAAGACGGCGAAACCGAGGTGGATGGCGCGCGACTGGGTATCGTTGAGGACGAAAATGCCGAGCGAGAAGGGTAGCGGCGAGGCGATCCACAACTGGAACAGCGACCAGGCCAGCGCGATGGCGACCAGCAGCTGGGCGGCGATGCCGGTCGGTTTTCGACCGCCGGTATCGGCTTCGGCGACGATTTGCTTGAGCTGTTCGTCGCTCAGTTCATGAATGGTGTCTTTTTTGTCCGAGCTTGTCATGCTGCGGTTCCCCCAGAATTTCGGGCTGATGTAAACGCAGCAAGACGCCAGCGGCGCCTTGCTGTAGGTGTTTCACTGGCCGGCATCGTCAGGACGCCCGGACGACACCGGCCTCGGGTCGGATTACATCCAGCCCTTTTCCTTGTAGTACTTGACCGCGCCGTTGTGCAGCGGGGCCGACAGACCGTCCTTGATCATCGTCTTCGGGTCGAGGTTGCCGAAAGCCGGGTGCAGCTTCTTGAACTCTTCGAAGTTCTCGAACACGGACTTGACCAGCGTGTAGACGACCTCGTCCGGTACCTTGGCCGACGAAACGATGCTGGCGACGACGCCGAAGGTCGTGGTCGGGTTCGGGTTGTTGGCGTACATGCCGCCCGGGATGGTGGCCTTGGCGTAGTACGGATAGGTGGCGATCAGCTTGTCGACACCGGGGCCGGTGACATTGACCAGCTTGGCGCCGCAGGTCGTGGTGACGTCCTGGATGTTGGCGGCCGGGTGGCCGACGACGAAGGCGAAACCGTCGATCTTGTTGTCGCACAGGGCGGCGCCGTGCTCGTCAGGCTTCAGTTCGGAAACCAGCGAGAAGTCGGCGTTCTTCATGTTGATCGCCGGCAGCAGGACTTCCATGGTGGCGCGCTGGCCGGAGCCGGGAACGCCGATGTTGAAACGCTTGCCCTTGAAGTCCTCGAACTTGGCGACGTTGGCTTCCTTGCGCGAAGCGATGGTCAGCGGCTCCGGATGCAGCGCGAAGACGGCGCGCAGGTCGCCCATCGCACCGCCGTCCTTGAACTGGTTCAGGCCCTTGACGGCGTTGAACTGGACGTCGGATTGCGAGACGCCGAAATCGAGTTCGCCGGCCTTGATGGTATTGACGTTGTAGACCGAGCCGCCGGTGCTTTCGACCGAACAGCGGATGCCGTGCTTGGCGCGGTCCTTGTTCATCAGGCGGCAGATGGCGCCGCCGGCCGCGTAATAGACACCGGTGACGCCGCCGGTACCGATGGTGACGAATTTCTGCTGGGCTTGTGCCGGGGTGGCACCAAGCGTGCCGATGATGGCCAGAGAGGCGGCCAGTGCGGTGATTTTCTTCATGTTTTCTCCTTACGGGTGACGTAAAAGGTTTGTCTCTTGATGCCGCTTCGGCTTGTGGCCATGGGCAAGTCGGCCGATGCGGGGCACAACGTCGTTCACGGTCCCACAGAATACGGGGGTGGGGGAGTAGGGTAAACCCCGATTTTCCCGGTGCTGAACATTCTTGTGACAGTCTGTAAGCACGCTTCCCGGTCTCTGTCTTTCCTGATGACTGAGACCTATAATTGCGCCCATGGTTTCCGTCGCCCATTCTGTCGCTGCACAAAGCGATTTCGAGCAATTTCTTGCCATTCTTGCGGCGGGTCTGCCGGCCGCCGATGTTCAGCGTCTGCACGACGCCGTCACCTATGCCTGGGAAGCCTACGGCGACCGGACGCTGGGCAGTGGCGAGCGGGTCTGGTCGCATGCCCTGGGCATGGCCATCATCATCGCCGGCCTCAAGCTCGACGTCGAGTCGCGCATCGCCGCCGTGCTCTTTGCCATTCCCGCGCAGGATGAACACGGTGTTGCCACCATCGAGGAGAAGTTCGGCAAGCCGGCGGCGCATCTGGTTCATGGCATTTCCCGGTTGAACCGTTTGCGGCCGATTGCCAAGGGCTTCGTCGCCGTCGATATCGAAGCCGGCGAGAGCAACCCGGCGGAAATGCGTGCCCAGGTCGAAGTGTTGCGCAAGATGCTGCTGGCCATGGTCGAGGATATCCGCGTCGTCCTGCTGCGCCTGGCCAGCCGGACGCAAACCCTGCGTTTCTATGCGGCCAATCCGGACGAACTGCGCGTCCAGGTGGCACGCGAGACACTGGAACTCTATTCGCCGCTGGCCAACCGGCTGGGGGTCTGGGAACTGAAATGGGAGCTGGAGGACCTGTCCTTCCGCTTCATCCATCCCGACATCTACAAAACCATCGCCAAGCAGTTGGATGAAAAGCGCAGCGAGCGCGAGTCCTTCATCAACGATGCGGTCGACCGGGTACGCAGCGAACTGGCCGAGGCCGGCATCACCAACGCCGAAATCTACGGCCGGCCGAAGCACATCTTCAGCATCTGGAACAAGATGCGCAAGAAAGGCGTCGATTTCTCCGAGGTCTACGACGTGCGCGCGCTGCGCATCATCGTCGACGACGTCAAGGACTGCTATACCGCGCTGGGCATCGTGCATAACCTGTGGGCGCCGATTTCCAAGGAGTTCGACGATTACATCTCGAATCCCAAGGGCAATCACTACCGTTCGCTGCATACGGCGGTGCATTGCCCGGACGGGCGCAGCCTGGAAATCCAGATCCGCACCTGGGAAATGCACAAGCACGCCGAACTCGGCGTGGCCGCGCACTGGCGCTACAAGGAAGGCAGCAAGGCGCCGGGCGCCGATGCCTACGACGAGAAGATCGCCTGGCTGCGCCAGCTGCTGACCTGGAAGAACGAGGTCGCCGACAGCTCCGACTGGGTCAATCACTACAAGCAGGCGGCGCTCGACGAGACCATCTACGTGATGACGCCGCAGGGTCGGGTGGTCGACCTGCCGTCGGGGTCGACGCCGGTCGATTTCGCTTACCGCGTGCATACCGACCTCGGCCACCGCTGCCGCGGCGCCAAGGTGAACGGCCAGTTGCTGCCGCTCAACACGCCGCTCGAAACCGGCCAGCAGGTCGAGATCCTGACCGCCAAGCTGGGCGGACCGTCGCGCGACTGGCTGAATCCGGCGCTCGGCTACATCCACACCAAGAGTGCGCGGACCAAGGTGCGCAACTGGTTCTCGACCCTGGCGCTGGAAGAAACGCTGGCCGAAGGGCGGGCGGTGGTTGCCAAGGAATTGCAGCGGGCCGGCCAGACCGGTGCCAATGTCGAGGAACTGGCGCGCAAGCTCGACTTCGCCAAGGCCGACGACCTGTACATCGCGGCTGCCCGTGGCGATCTCAATCAGCGACATTTTCAGTCGGTGGTCCGCGGCGACGCCTCGCTCGAAGCGCTGGTGCCGGATACCGTCGAGACCAAGCCGCGCAAGCCGGTTGAAGGCAATCAGGGCATCCTCATCGTCGGCGTCGACAAGCTGCTGACGCAACTGGCACGCTGCTGCAAACCGGCGCCACCGGATGAAATCCAGGGCTTCATCACGCGCGGCAAGGGGATTTCCATTCACCGCGCCGATTGCAGCAATTTCGCCAATCTCGCCGCCCTGCATCCGGAACGGGTCATCGAAACCGACTGGGGCACCGAGACCACCGGTGTCTTTGCCTGCGACATCGTCGTCGACGCGCACGACCGTCAGGGTCTGCTGCGCGACATCTCGGAAATCTTCGCCCGCGAAAAACTCAATGTCGTCGGCGTCAATACGCAATCGCGGCAGGGTAATGCGCACATGAGCTTTACCGTCGAAATCACCAATCTGCGCCACCTGCAGCGCACGCTGGCCTTGATTCACGAGGTCGAGGGCGTGGTCGGCGTGCGGCGCGCCTGATACCGGGAGTCAGCAAGCATGAAGGGAAACATCGCGGCCATCGTGCTGATACTGGTTGGCGTTGTCGCGCTGGGGTCGAACCTCGACCTCTTTCACGTCAATATCTTCACCCTGCTCAGTACCTGGTGGCCGCTGATTCCGATTGGCGTCGGCATCGCCATGCTGGTTTCGCCGGACGGCCGCAAAGGCCGCGAGTAGGCGATTTCAGGGCGCCAGCAGACGGGGGGCGACGGCGTCGAGATCGCGCTGACGGAGCATGCCGACCTTGTGGCCGACGACGCGTCCGCGGCGGTCGATGAATAGCGTGTAAGGCAGGCCGCCGGTCGGGTTGCCGAGCGTGCGCATCAGCCGGGTACCGTCGCTGCCGCCGGCCAGGAACACCGGATAGCGGATCGGGAAGTCGCGGGCAAACGCCTTGACGCCGTCGGCTTCGCTCGTGTCCTCGACGGCGATGCCCAGCACTTCGATCTTGCCGCCGTGGTGCTTGCGGAATTCATTGAGTTCCGGAATCTCGGCCCGGCAGGGCGGGCACCAGCGGGCCCAGAAATTGACCACCAGCGGCTTGCCCCGGTAAGTCGCCATGGCCACCGGCTTCTCATCCGGATCGAGCAAGGTGGTGGCAAAGAAGGGCGCACTGTTGGGCGCCTCCTGGGCCGAAACCAGGGCGGCAGAGAGGCTGAGGAGGAGTGCGGCAAGCAGCTTTTTCACGGGTGTTGTTCGGGCTGGGATCGGTGGGCGGGCTGAATATTAGCATTGTGCGATCTTGTCGCGGTGTCTGCGACATTATGTCGCACCCTGGCCGTTGGTGGACATGCCACAATGCCCGCCGTGACTGAAAGGCTGTCGATGCCCGACAATGTCGGTTTCGGCCCCCTCTGGAAAGAACGTAGTGAACAGGAAAATCCTCATCGATCTCGTCGGCGTGCTGCTCATCGGCCTGATCGTACTCGTCGGTTACAAGTTGTCGCCGCTGCTGTTGCCCAAGGCCGACCTGACGGTCGAGCCGGACCCGGCGTGCAGCCTGCAGGAAGGGCCGTGTTCGGTCAGCCTGCCGGACGGCGGCACGCTGCGTTTCTCGGTCGGTACGCGGCCGATTCCCATGGTCAAGCCGTTCGAACTGCGGGTCGAGGCAGCCGGCATCCGTAACGTCAGCGTCGATTTTGCCGGCGTCGACATGGACATGGGCTACAACCGCCCGCAACTGGCCGAGCGTTCGCCGGGGGTGTTTGCCGGCGAGGCGACGCTGCCGGTGTGCGTCACCGGGCGCATGACCTGGCAGGCGACCTTGCTGCTCGAAACCTCGTCGGCGCGCGTGGCCATCCCTTTCCGCTTTGTCACGGGGTAAGCATGTCGAATCGTTTCCTGATCGCCGTGATTGTCGTTCTGCTCAGCCTGCTGGTCGGTCTTGGCCTGTTCTGGAAACCGCAGTCCTCGCCGCCGCCGGCGAGCGTCAATCCACTGCCGCCGGGCGGCGATTTCGTGCTCCAGTCGGCCAATGGGCCGGTGGCCCTGCGCGATTACCGTGGTCGTCTCGCGGTCCTGTATTTCGGCTACAGCTTCTGCCCCGATATCTGTCCGACCAACCTGACCGCCCTGAGTGGCGGCATGGCATTGCTGACGCCGGCGGAGCGCGAAAAACTGGCGGTTTTCTTCATTTCCGTCGACCCGCAGCGCGATACGCCGGAACATCTGAAAACTTATGTTGAATTCTTCGACCGGCAGATGATCGGCGTGACCGGTTCGCCGGCTGAAATCGCCGAACTGGCCGGGCGCTATGGCGTCTTCTACGCCGTGCAGCCGGCCGCCAACGCCGCTGAAGATTACGTCGTCGATCACTCGGCCGAGAGCTACATCGTCGGTGCCGATGGCCGCCTGCTGGCCCGTCTGGCCCACGATACGCCGCCTGATCAGGTGGCCGCACTGATCCGTCAATATTTACCTAACTGAAGGAGCATCGCATGAAACGCCTGTCCGTCCTTGTTGCCGCCCTGAGCCTGTCCGGTGCCGCGTTTGCCGGCGCGGCCGATGCCGTCGTCGTGCACGAACCCTATGTCCGGCTGGCGCCGCCGAATGCCCAGGCAACCGGCGCTTTCATGGTGCTGAAGAATACCGGCGAGCGTGAGGTCAAGCTGGTCAAGGCGGATAATCCGGCTTCCCAGTTGACCGAGTTGCATAACCATATCAACGACAACGGTGTGATGCGCATGCGTCAGGTGCCGGAAATCGCGATTCCGGCCAAGGGTGAAGCAGTACTCAAGCCGGGTGGCCTGCATGTCATGCTGATCAACATGAAGGCTGCGCTCAACGAAGGGCAGGTCGTGCCGATCACGCTGACGTTTGACGACGGTAGCAGCAAGCAGGTCGAGGTCAAGGTGGTGAAGATGATGCCGGCGGCGATGCCGATGAAGCACGCGCACTGAGCCGGTGCACGCCAAAAAGAATGCCCCGCTGGTCGGGGCATTTTTACGTCGGTACCTTCAGTGCCGTTCGCTGCCGGCGTCGAAGGTGGACCAGTTGCGGTTTTCCGGCTGTGGCAGATCCTTGGGTTGCTGACTGTGCAGCCAGGCCTTGGCCAGGAAGTGGGCGGTCAGCGGGGCGGTCAGGAAGAGGAAGAGCGAGATCAGCAGTTCGTGGATCGACAGCGTGCCGTTGAGTGCCAGGAAGTAGACCATCGAAGCAACCAGCGCACCGCCGACGCCCAGCGTCGTGGCCTTGGTCGGCGCATGCAGGCGGCTCATCAGGTCGGGCAGCTTGACCAGACCCCATGAGCCGACCAGCGCGAAGCTCGCGCCGACGACGATGAGCGCGGCAACCACGAGTTCGTTGATGAATTCCATGGGCGTTCCTTTATTCGATGACGTCGCCGCGCAGGATGAACTTGCAGTAGGCGACGGTGGAAATGAAGCCGAACATGGCCAGCAGCAGGGCGGCCTCGAAATACATCGTGCTGCCGGTCTGGATGCCGTAGACGATGATCAGGGCGATGATGTTGATGACCATGGTGTCGACGGCAAGGACGCGGTCGACGCTGCCCGGGCCCTTGAACAGCCGCCACAGGTTGAGCAGCAGGCCGAGGCTGATGGCGACGTAGGCGTAGTAGATGGCGTATTCGATCACGGGAAGATCTCCTGCAGCCGGGATTCGTAACGGTCCTTCATTTCGCGCACCGCCGCCTCGGCGTCGGGCGCGTCAAGACAATGCACCAGCAGCGCCCGGCCGTCGGCCGACAGGTCGCAACTGACCGTGCCCGGCGTCATCGTGATGGTGCCGGCGAGGACGGTGATGGCTTCCGGGTTGGTCAGGCTGAGCGGCACGCTGACCCAGCAGGTGTGCAGGCTGGCGACTGGACGGAAGAGGATGATGCGGGCGACCTGGATGTTGGCGACGACGATGTCGCCGATGACCAGCAGGATGTAGCGCAATGCCTTGCCGTAATGGCGGATTTTCGGGCGATCCGGCCAGAAGTTGCTGGTCAGGCGCGGAATGGCGATGCCGAGGATCAGGCCGACCAGCAAGCCGCCGGCCGAGAAACTGTTGATCAGCAGCAGCCAGATCAGCGTCAGCGCCAGGCTGAGCAGGGGATGCGGAAACCAGCGGCGGAGCAGCGGCGGCCGCGCAGTCTGAGCAGGGACGTGGGCCATCAGAGCGATCCTCCAGGCAGTACGGTGTTGCCGAGCACGGCTTCGATGTATTGATCGGTGGCGAAGATCTGTTCAGCGGTGGCGTCGAGATAGGTGGTCAAGGGCCCGGCGAACAGGGTCAATCCGACACAGCCGGCGAGCAGCAGGCCGATGGCGATCAGCGACAGGCTGTTTTTTTCCGCATGTTCCGGGAAGCTGCCGGGTTCGCCGGTGCTCTTCCAGAACAGCGTGCTGCCGGCCCGACCGAAGCCGATGATGGCGATCAGCGAAGTACCGAGTATCAGTGTCCAGATGACGGCGGCGTGAACGCTGTCGAGCGCCGCGTCGAGCATCAGCAGCTTGCCGATGAAGCCGGACAGCGGCGGCATGCCGGTGGCGGCAATGGCGGCGATGAAAAAGGCGCCGGCCAACAGCTTGAGCTGGGTGAATCCCGGTGCCACCGACAGGCCGTCCTCATGGCCGGGACGGCGGCGGGCGACCAGGTCGGCGATCAGGAACAGGACGGCGCCGGCCAGGGTGGAGTGCAGCAGGTAATACAGCGCAGCCGACAGCGCAATCGGCGTAAACAGCGCAATGCTGGTCAGCAGCAGACCCATCGATCCGATCACCGCGAAGCCGGCGAGCTGGCCGAGGCGGCGGGCGGCGAGCACGCCGGTCATGCCCAGGACCAGGGTCAGCAAGGCCGCCGGCAGCAGCCAGGGCGCAGCCAGCCAGGTGGCGGCGCCGGCGTCGGCACCAAAGGCCAGGATGTAGAGGCGGATCACGCAGTAGGCGCCGACCTTGGTCATGATCGCGAACAGTGCGGCGACAGCGGCTGGCGCGTTGGCATAGGTGCCGGGCAGCCAGAAATGCACCGGTATCAGCGCTGCCTTGATGCAGAAAACCAGCAGCAGGAGCAGGGCGCCGGCTTGCAGCAGCGCCTGGTCACCGGCCGCGATGTGCGGCACCTTGACCGCCAGATCGGCCATGTTCAGCGTGCCGGCGACGGAATAGATCATGCCGACCGCGATCAGGAACAGCGTCGAACCGACCAGGTTGATCACCACGTACTGAACGCCGGCCTTCATCCGGGCCGGGCCGCCGCCATGGACCATCAGTCCGTAGGAGGCGATCAGCAGCACTTCGAAGAAGACGAACAGGTTGAAGAAGTCGCCGGTCAGGAAGGCACCGTTGATGCCCATCAACTGGAACTGGTAGAGCGCGTGGAAATGTCGGCCGTCGCGGTCGCTGCCGTCGATAGCGAAGAACAGCACGGCCAGTGCGAGGACGGCGGTGAGGACGAGCATCATCACCGACAGGCGGTCGGCGACAAGAACGATGCCGAACGGCGCCACCCAGTTGCCGAGCGCGTAGGTCAGGATGGTGCCGTCGCTGACCATGGTCGTCAGCGCTAGCGCGATGCCGAGCAGGGCAACGGTCGAAGCGATCGAAAAGATGCGGGCAAGCACCATGTCGTGGCGCGCTCCCATCAGCAGGATGGGGGCCATGATGGCCGGCAGGACGACCGGGGCGATGATCCAGTGAGTCACGCGCGGCCCTCCGTTGATTCACGATTCTCCGCCGGGACCGGCTGGTCCTCGCCATCGACATGGTCGCTGCCGCTTTCCAGGAAGCTGCGCAGCGCCATGACGACGATGACCGCGGTCATGGCGAAGGAAATGACGATGGCCGTCAGGACCAGCGCCTGCGGCAGGGGATCGGTATAGGCCAGGGCTTCGGGCGAGATTACCGGCGGCCGGTTGAGAACCAGGCGACCGGTGGCGAACAGGAAGACATTGGTGGCGTAGGAGAGCAGCGCCAGGCCAAGTACCACCGGCCAGGTGCGGGCACGCAGCACCAGATAGACACCGGCGGCAGTGAGCAGGCCGACAGCGGAGGACAGCAGGAATTCCATGTCAGTGCTCCCGTGGGTGAGTGGCGCTCAGATCCGGTTCCATCGGTCCCTCGTTCGGGACCGGTGTTTCGGTCAGGCCGCCGATACGCGACAGATTGGCCAAGGCCAGCATGACGGCACCGACCACGGTGAGGAAGACGCCGGTGTCGAAGGCCATGGCCGACGCCAGTTCGAATTCGCCGATGATGGGTAGATGGAAGTGGTCGAAGGCACTGGTCAGGAAGGGGTAATCGGCCAGCCAGGAAACGATGCCGGTGGCGGCGGCAATCAGCACGCCGATGCCGATCAGCGCGTGGTAGTCGACCTTCATCCGCTGCGCCGCCCAGCTGTAGCCGCTGGCCATGTACTGCATGATCAGCGCGATGGCGACGACCAGGCCGGCGATGAAGCCGCCGCCGGGGACGTTGTGACCGCGCAGGAAGATGAAGGCGCCGACCATCAGCGCCAGCGGCAGCATGACGCGGGTGGCGACCACCAGCATCAGCGGGTGACGGTCGGCGGAACGCGCCTGATCCGGGACCCAGGCGGCCAGCTTGCGGCCGACGGCACCACGGGTGGCGCCGTCGAGCAGCGCGTAGATGGTCAGCGCGGCGATGCCGAGGACGATGATCTCGCCGAAGGTGTCGAAGCCGCGGAAATCGACCAGGATGACGTTGACCACATTGGTGCCGCCGCCGCCGGGAACCGATTGTTCGAGGTAGTAGCCAGACAGCGTCGCCGCATCGCGGGTGGTCATGGCCCAGGCCGCGCCGCCGACACCGATGCCGGCCAGGGCGGCGATCAGGCCGTCGCGCAGACGGCGGCCGCCACTGCTTTCGACGGGCGTCTCCTTGGGCAGGAAGTTGAGGGCCAGCAGCATCAGGATGACGGTCACGACTTCGACCGAAATCTGCGTCAGCGCCAGGTCAGGCGCCGACAGATAGACGAAGGCCAGCGAGACGACCATGCCGATCACGCCGATGGCGATCAGCGATACCAGGCGCTGGCGGTGCAGGGCGACCAGGGCGATGGTGGCGCCGACCAGCAGCAGCCAGACGACGATGGCGACCGGCGCGGCCGGCAGCAGTTCGCGCTGGCCCGGTGCATGGCTGGCGGCGGCAAAGGCGCCGAAGCCGACGACCACGGCGGCGCCGATGGCGAAGGCCAGGTGCCGCTGCAGCGAGCCGTTGTGCAGGCCATGGGTGATTTTCTGGGCGACGCTGACGGCGGCGGCGATTACCGCCTGGAACATGGCCTTGGCTTCCGGGTGCGGACCGGCCGACCACAGCTTGCGCACCTTGAGGTAGCCAGCGAGCAGGCCCAGGCCGACGGCGACGGCAATGGCGCTCATGCCCAGTGCCGGCGTCAGGCCGTGCCAGATGGCCAGGTGATAGTCGGGCAGCGGGCTGCCGATGACGGCGCCGGCAACGGTGGCGACCAACGGCCCGGCGACGGTCGCCGGGAACAGGCCGATCAGTACGACCAGGACGACCAGCAGGGCCGGCGGTCCCCACAGGCCGAACGGCGGGTCGTGCGGATGCCGCGGCGTTTCGCCGGCCGGCTTGCCGAAGTAGACATGGACGATGTAGCGGAACGAATAGGCGACCGAGAAGCAGGCTGCCAGCGTCGCCAGTGCCGGCACGATCCAGTCGTTGCCGAGCCAGGCGGTGTGCGCGGCTTCCTCGAGCATCATTTCCTTGGACAGGAAACCGTTGAGCAACGGCAGGCCGGCCATCGACGCGGCAGCGATGGTGGCCAGGGTGCCGGCGATCGGCATCAGCGTCATCAGGCCGCCGAGTTTCCTGATGTCGCGGGTGCCGGTTTCGTGATCGACGATGCCGGCGTTCATGAACAGCGCCGCCTTGAAGGTGGCGTGGTTGAGGATATGGAAAACGGCGGCGACGGCGGCCATCGGCGAACCGAGGCCAAGCAGGAAGGTGATCAGGCCGAGGTGGCTGACCGTCGAGAAGGCCAGCAGGCCCTTGAGGTCGTCCTTGAACAGCGCAATCCAGGCGCCGATCAGCATGGTGATCAGGCCGGTGGTGGCGACCAGGTAGAACCATTCGTCGGTCCCGGCGAGTACCGGCCACAGGCGCGCCATCAGGAACAGCCCGGCCTTGACCATGGTTGCCGAGTGCAGGTAGGCGGACACCGGCGTCGGTGCGGCCATGGCGTGCGGCAGCCAGAAATGGAAGGGGAATTGCGCGCTCTTGGTGAAGCAACCGCCGAGAATCAGCAGCAGCGCTGGCAGGTAGAGCGGCGACGCCTGGATGGCTTCCTTGTGCTGGAGGATCACCGACAGGTCGTAGGAACCGGCGATGTGGCCGAGGATCAGCATGCCGGCAATCATCGACAGGCCGCCGGCGCCGGTCACGGTCAGCGCCATGCGCGCACCCTGGCGGCCTTCCGGCAGGTGTTTCCAGTAGCCGATGAGCAGGAAGGACGACAGGCTGGTGAGCTCCCAGAAGATCAGCAGCAGCAGGATGTTGTCCGACAGCACGATGCCGACCATGGCGCCCTGGAAGAGCAGCAGGTAGCTGTAGAAGCTGCCCATCGGATCTTCCTTGGCCAGATAGAAGCGGGCGTAGGTGATGATCAGCAGGCCGATGCCGAGGATCAGGCTGGCGAAGAAGAAGCCCAGGCCGTCGAGGAAGAAATTGACGTTGAGGCCGAGTTGGGGAATCCATTCCCAGCGCGCCTGCAGCACTTCGCCCCGGAACACGGCCGGCGCATGCGTCATCAGCAGTAGGAAGGCGAGCAGCGTGACGGTGAAGGTGCTGGTCGCACAGGCGTTGCGCCCGGCGCGAATCATCAGCGCAGGGAGGATGGCCCCGAGAAAGGGGAGAATGACAATCAGGGCAAGGCTCATGGGCTCACGATCCGGAGGACACGGGGTTGGAACGGTACGACTGCGGGGGTGAGGAGACCACGGTCAGGCTGTGGAAGGGGCAGTATAAGCGGCAGCTTCTTGATTCGCCAACACTGTGACGGGTAAGAAACGTTTCGGTTTTTACGGATTGATTAATTCGATGATCCGTAAACCGCCTGTATCAGGCGCGTACCGGATGCTTGGCCAGCTTGCGTTGCAGCGTGCGTCGATGCATTTTCAGGGCGCGTGCCGTGGCCGAGATATTGCCGTCGTTTTCCGTCAGCACGCGCTGGATGTGTTCCCATTCCAGGCGATCGACCGACAGGGTTTCGTCCGGTGTGTTCAGGGCTTCGGACGGCATTTCGTCGGCGAAGGCAGCGAGGACGGCTTCGATTTCCACCGGTTTGGTCAGGTATTGCGTGGCCCCGCGCTTGACTGCCTCGACGGCGGTGGCGATGCTGCCGTAGCCGGTCAGGATGACGATGCGCATGCTTGCATCGATGTCGAGCAGGCGCGGAATCAGCAGCAGGCCGGACATGCCGCCCAGGTTCAGATCGAGTACCGCGCGCCGGACGCCGTGGTCGCGGGCCAGGCGCAGGGCTTCGTCGCCGTCGACCGCGCCGATGGCCGGCAGGCCGCGCCGGGTCAGCGTACGCACCAGGATGCCGTTGAAGGTCGGGTCGTCGTCGATGACCAGAATCGGAGGCGTCATGGGTTCTCTGCAATGGGTAGGACGATGCGGGCCAGGGCGCCGCCGTCGTCGGGGTTGCTCAGTTCCAGCCGGCCGCCGAGCTGGCCGATGGCGGTGGCGGTCAGCATCAGGCCGACGCCGCTGCCGCCTTCGTGCGCCGGCAGTTCCTGCCGACCGCCGAGCGCCAGCACCGCCGGTGGAAAGCCGGGGCCCCGGTCGCGGATGGCGATGCTCAGGGCCTGCCGGTCCCAGCTCAGGGTGATTTCCAGCGTCTGCGGGCAGGCGTTGGCAGCATTGTTGAACAGGTTGAGCAGGGCTTGTTCCAGACGCGGGTCGATGGCGATCTGCGGTGCCGGTCCGTCGCGGTCGACGATCAGCTTGCTCGTGGTTTGCGGGCGCAGCGCATGCCATTTCTGGCGCAAACGGTCGAGCCAGCGGTCGCAGGCTTGCTGCTCCGGGGTGTCGTTCCGGGTAGCGTCGGCCCGCCGAGCCAGGCCGCCGACGATGTCCTTGCAGGCGGCGATTTGCTGGCGCAGCAGTCCCAGGTCTTCCCGGACCGCTTCCGGCAACTGCCGGTCGTTGGCCAGTTCGCCGACGATCAGCGACATCGTTGCCAGCGGTGTGCCCAGCTCGTGTGCGGCGCCGGCGGCCAGGGTGCCCATCGCGGTCACCCGTTCGTCGCGCAGGGCCTGCTCCCGGGCTGCGGCCAGTTCGGCGTCTCGGTCGCGGATCAACTGGCTCATGCGCAGGATGATCCAGCCGATCAGGATGGCCGAGACGGTGAAGGTCAGCCACATGCCGATCAGGTGCAATTGGGTGGCCCGGCTGACATCGGTGATCGGCAGCGGCAGGTAGAACAGCATCAGCAGCGAGTAGGCGAGGATGGCTGCGCCGCCAACCAGTATCACCAGATGGCGGGGCAGGCCGAGTGCGGCGATGGCGACCGGCGGCAACAGCAGCGAGACCAGCGGGTTGGTGGCGCCGCCGCTGAAGAACAGCAGCGCCGACAGGGTGCAGATGTCGAGCAGCAGCTGGCTGAACAGTTCATGCGCCGTGGCCGATTGCTGGCGGCCGGCGTGCCGGTGGCCGAGTGCATTGAGTACGGCGGCAACAGCGAGGATGGCGAGCATCGCCGGTTGCGGCAGGACGAGGTCGAGCAGGCCGGGGGCGATCAGCACGGTCAGCGCCATCAGCGCCAGCATGGCCCAGCGCAGCGCGAACAGGCGGCGCAGATTGACCAGGTACTCCTTGCTGTCGGCGGCGTGATAGAGAATCGGCATCTTCGAATTATCGGCGATTTGCGGCGCGCTGCGTTATGCTCCGCTGCGTCAGATTGTCGCAGGGAAGCGCTCGTCGGGCGCCTATAATCTCCTGCAACTCATGCACCACTGTTACAGGTTCTCGATGTCTGGTTTCTTGCGCGGCAATGTGCTGCTTGCCCTGATTTATGCGCTGACCGGTTGGCTGGCGTTGCAGATCGCCGTGCCGCCGGGGTACGCGGCCCCGCTGTTCCCGCCTGCCGGGATCGCGTTGGCCGCCATGCTGGTCCATGGTCCGCGCAGCCTGCCGGGTATTTTCTTCGGTTCGCTGGCGGTGCAGATCGCGGCCGCCATGCAGAGTGGTTTCAGCGGCAATGTCTGGCCGATGCTGGTGTTTTCGGCCGGCGGAGCAGCCTTGCAGGCATGGTTTGGTTATCGCTTGGCCTTGCGCCTGCTCGGCCGCAACAACCCGCTCGACAGCCAGGAGAGCATCATCGCCTTCATGCTGGTCGTGGCGCCGGTCGGTGCCTTGATCAGTCCATCGGTGGGCACCTTCGCCATTTACCTGATGCAGGGGATTGCGCCCAATGACGCCGCCTTCACCTGGATGAACTGGTGGGCCGGCGATACGCTCGGCGTGTTGATCATGGTGCCGCTGCTGCTGGTCTTCTTTGGCCGGCCGGCCGCCGACTGGCGCAGCCGTCGGATGAATGTGGCGGTGCCGATGCTGATCGCGCTGGCCGTTCTCGCGGCCACCTTCATCCAGGTCAGCAGTTGGGAGGAGCGGCGCCTGCAGTCCCGGGTCAATCGTGATGCCGGACACATGGCCAGCCTGGTGCGCAAGCGCCTCGACGCGCAACTCGACCAGATGCAGGCGCTGGAACGCCTGGCCACCGTGCATCCGGCGCTCGATGCAGCCGTCTGGCGGGAATTCGTCACGCCCTTGCTCGAGCGCTATCCGGGAACGCAGAATTTCGGCTGGAGCCCGCTGGTGACCGAGGCCCGGCGGCCGGCTTTCGAGCGTGCGGTACGCGCTTCGGGCATCCCGGATTTCGCCATTCTCGGGCGCGACCCCTCGGGGCGTACCTACGTCGTCGAATCGCGAGCCGAGTACCTGCCCATCCTGTTCGTCGAACCGCTGGCCAGCAATCGCAGCGTCGTCGGTCTCGACCCGCTGGTGCTCGAACAGACGGCAATCGCCGCCCGGCGCACGCGGGAAAGCCGGCTGCCGGTCGCGTCCGCTTCGATCCGCCTGGTCCAGGAGCAGGGCGAGCAGCGCGGGGTGGTGGTCTATCACGCCGTCTTCGCGGGGTCGCCGGCGCGCCAGATCGGCTTGATTTCGGGGGTGTTCCGCATGGACGACGCCCTCAATGCCACGCTGGGCCGCGAGATGGAGAAGGGGCTGCAGCTTTGCCTGATTGATCATGACGCCCAGGGGCAGCGGCTGTTCGGTCCGGGGGGCTGCGAGCAGCCGGAATGGCTGACGCGGCGCATGCATTGGCAGGATACGGTGGATTTCGCCGGACGCAGCTGGCAACTGAAAATTGCCACTACCGAGACCTATCTGGTGAATCTGCGTAGCTGGGGCGTCTGGTTGACGCTGGCTATCGGCTTGCTGACCACGGGGGTCCTGGGGGCTTTCCTGTTGCTGACCAGCGGTCGCGCGCGGCGCGTCGAACGCCTGGTCGACGAGCGTACCCAGCAGCTGGCCGACGCTGGTCGGCAACTGATCGAGCAGCAGGAGGAACTGGTTCAGGCGCAGCGCATTGCCCGGCTGGGCAGTTGGGAAATCCTGCCGGCGAGCGACGAATGCCATTGTTCGGAGGAATTGCGCAGGATCATGCGTTTGTCCGAACATGGGCGGATCGTTTCTGACGACCTGTTGAGCCGGGTGCATCCGGACGATCGGGCTAGCCTGCAGCGGGCGCTGGAACAACTGGCCGAGGCGCCGGGGCAGGCGGCTTTCGATTGCCGCCTGGCGGTGTCGGGGGCGATTGGCACCCGCTTGCATTTCCGCATCGAAAGTGATCAGCGCGCCGGTGGCGGCGTACGCATCCGTGGTACGGCGCAGGACGTGACGACAGCCCGGGCCGCCGAGGAACATATCGCCTTCCTCGCCCATTACGATGTGCTGACCGGTCTGCCCAACCGCACCCAGTGGAACGAACGGGCACACCAGGAACTGCGCAACGCCTCGCGCCTGGGCGAGGGCCTGGCGGTGCTGTTCCTCGACCTCGATCATTTCAAGTCGGTCAACGATTCGCTCGGCCATCCGGTCGGCGATCAATTGCTGTCCGGCGTCGCCCGCCGTTTCTCCGCCTGCCTGCGCGAGAACGACTTCCTGGCCCGCCTGGGCGGCGACGAGTTCGTCGTCCTGCTGCCGCATCTCGAACATCCGGAGACCGCCGCCGTCGTTGCCCGCAAGCTGATTTCCGCGCTGCAGGCACCGATGTCCATCGAGGGGCATGAACTGACCGTGTCGACCAGCATCGGTATCGCCGTATTCCCCAGTGACGGCGAGGATGTCAGCACGCTGCTCAAGCATGCCGATGTCGCGATGTACTGCGCCAAGGACCAGGGGCGCAATGCTTACCACTATTTCAAGCCGGAAATGGACGTCCATGCGCTCGAGCGCCTGATGCTCGAAAACGCGCTGCGGCGGGCCATCGAGCGCCATGAACTGGTGCTGCATTACCAGCCGCAGGTCGCTGCCGACGACAGTCGCATGGTCGGCTGCGAAGCGCTGGTGCGCTGGCAGCATCCGGAACTCGGCTTGCTGCAACCGGTCCAGTTCATCGGCGTGGCCGAGGAAAGCGGCCTGATCCTGCCGCTCGGCAACTGGGTGCTGGCAAGCGCGGCGCGACAACTTGCCGCCTGGCAGGCCCGGGGGCTGGATCTGCTGATGGCGGTCAATATTTCCGCCCTGCAGTTCCGTCAGGGCGATTTCGTCGATGACGTGCGCCGCATCCTGGCCGATACCGGTGCCGATCCAGCCGGCCTGGAACTGGAACTGACCGAAAGTGCGCTGATGCAGCCGACACCGGAAGTGCTGGCGCGCATGAACCAGTTGCGCGAACTCGGCATCCGCCTGGCGCTGGACGATTTCGGCACCGGCTATTCCAGCCTGTCCTACCTCAAGCGCCTGCCGATCCGCCGCCTCAAGCTTGACCGCAGTTTCGTCAAGGACGTGCCCGGCGATCAGGAAGACGTGGCGATTGCCATGGCCACCCTGTCACTGGCCCGCGACCTGGGCATGGACGTCGTTGCCGAAGGCGTCGAAACCGAGATCCAGCGGCAGTTCCTCGCCGAACGCGGTTGCCCGGTGATGCAGGGCTACCTGTTCAGCCGGCCGCTGCCGGCCGACGAACTGCGGCGCTGGATGGACGAACGCGGCGTCTAGAGCCGGAAGGCGCCGGTCATGGCGGCGATCATGTCGGCGTGGTCGATGACGCCGGCGCTCTCGCGGATGCTGTGCATGGCCCACATCGGGGCGCCGACGTCGACGCTGGGAATGCCCAGGCGGGCGGCGACGATGGGGCCGATGGTGCTGCCGCAGCCGAGATCGGTGCGATGCGCGTATTTCTGGCAGGGTACGCCGGCCTGTTCGCAGATGGCCATGAACAGCGCCGCCGTGTCGGCACCTGTGCTGTAGCGCTGGTTGCAGTTGTGCTTGATCACCGGGCCGGCATTGACCAGGACCCGGTGCCCGGGTTCGTAGGCCGACGGGAAGTTCGGGTTCCAGGCATGGGCCATGTCGGCGCTGATGAAGTAGCTGCGGGCGAGCAGGCGGCGCAGGTCTTCGCCGTCGAGGGCGAAGTTGCCGGCGAGCCGCTGCAGCACGTCGCCGACCAGGCTGCCACCGGCGCCGGCGGCGCTTTCCGAGCCGACTTCCTCGTGGTCGAAGAGGGCGACCAGGCAGGTTTGACCCGGCTTGTCCACCGCCAGTAGTGCGCTCAAGGCAGCGTGGCAGGAGGCCAGGTTGTCGAGCTGGCTGTTGGCGATGAATTCGCCGTCAGCGCCCCAGAAGCTGCCTTTCTGCGTGTCGCAGGCGGCCAGCTCCCAGGTCATCAGGTTTTCCGGGGCGACGCCCAGCGCGTCGGCCAGCGGCCGGCGGAACTGCGTGTCGGCCGTTTGCGCATCGTCGCCGACGCCCAGCAGCAAGGGTAGTTCGGTCTGCTTGTTGAACTTCAGCCCGCCTTCGTTGACCTCGCGGTTCATGTGGATGGCCAGGTTGGGCAGGCGCAGCAGCGGCTTGTCGATATGGACCAGCCGGCTTTCGATGCCGACATCGTTACGCACCATGACCCGGCCGGCCAGACCGAGGTCGCGGTCGGCAAAGGTGGCCAGGATGGGTCCGCCATAGACTTCGACGCCGAGCCGGACCAGGCCGCCGGCATTTTCCGCCGGGCGCGGCTTCAGGCGCAGTCCGGGGGAGTCGGTATGGGCGCCGATCATGGTCAGGCCGGTCTCAGCCAGCGGCTGGCTGCCGATGGTGAAGGCGATGATCGACGAACCGCCGCGGATGACGAAATAGCGGCCGCCGGCTTCCAGTTGCCAGCGGTCGAATTCCTCCAGACGGACGAAGCCGGCGGCCAGCAGGCGTTGCTTGCAGGTGGCGACGGCATGCCAGGGGCTCGGGCTGGCATCGATGAAGTCGAGCAGGTCCTGCGCCTGGGCGCGGGCGGTATCGGTCACTGGGCGGGTCATGAGCGGCGTTCCGGAGTGGTGCACGCGTCTACGACGAGGTCGGCGACGCGGCGGTCGTAAAGCATGGCGAGATGGCCGATCGGCGGCAGGTCCACGTTGTGGGCGCCGGGCAGCCGTTGGTGGTCATGGGGATAGACGTAATTGTCGCAGGGATTGCAGTAGGCGATGGTCGGGACCGTCGTCTTTTCCGCCGCCATGTCCCGCAGCCACAGCGAGTCCGGCTGCATTTCGCGGGCATTCTGGCCGATGCCGAGACGGGCGAGCTCGGTGCCGGTGTTGGGCGTTGCCAGCGTGATCAGTGCGGCGACCCGTTCGTTGCCATGGCGGGCGAGGTAGGAGCGGCAGATCAGTCCGCCCATGCTGTGGCCGACCAGGGTCAGTTTCTTGGCGCTGGTCTGGCGGCAGACAGCCTCGATGCGTTCGTTGAGCAGCGGCACCATGCGGCCCATGCTGATGAAGGGCGGGAACAGGCTGACCGTGGCTACCGTGCAGCCGGCGTTTTCCAGGCGCCGGCGCAGCCGGTACCAGACGCCGCGGCTGCAGCCGTAACCATGGACCAGCAGGATTACCCGGCCCATCGGCGCCAGCCGGTCGGCCGGCATCCACAGGCGTTCGAAAGGCAGGACCAGCAGGAAGGTGCGGATGAAGGCGAGATACTCGCCGAGCATGATGCCCAGGCCCGGCCTTTGTCCGGGGGCCTGATGGCGGCGGGCCAGCAGCCAGAGACCGGCATTCTGCAGCGCGCGGGCGAACAGCAGGGTGAGTATGGCGGCCAGTCCGGCGGCCGGCGCTGGCAGACCGCCCGGGCCCAGCGCCAGGTGGTAGTAGATGGCCAGTTCGGCAATCAGCCAGAGCAGCAGGGAGACGGGCAGCATGAGCTCAGCCGGTGGCTTCGGCAGCGGCTTTGGGCAGCCACAGGCAGTTGCCCTTGGATTCCTTGTCGATGGCTGCCAGCACCGCGTCGTGCGCCGCCACTTCGTCGTCGCTGGCGCGCCGCACGACCAGCGGCTTGCGCTGACGGACCTTGCCGTCGGCGCCGAGCAGGGCACGCGGCGCCTCCTCGGGTTCGATCATCAGCGCGTTCTGGCCGCGGGTCATGGCCAGGTAGACCTCGGCCAGCAGTTCGGTATCGAGCAGGGCGCCGTGCAGGGTACGGCTGGAGTTGTCGATCTCGTAGCGTTCGCACAGCGCATCCAGGCTGTTGCGCTTACCCGGATGCAGTTCCTTGGCTTCGCGCAGGGTGTCGATGACGCCGCTGCAGATCGTTTCGACCGGGACCCGGCCGAGCCGGTCGAGTTCGGCGTTGAGGAAGCCGAGGTCGAAGGGCGCGTTGTGGATGATCAGTTGCGCGCCGTTGATGAATTCGAGGAATTCGTCGGCGATGTCGGCGAACTTCGGCTTGTCGGCCAGGAATTCGAGCGAGATGCCGTGCACTGCCTGGGCGCCGGCGTCGATTTCGCGCTCGGGATTGATGTATTTATGCAGGTGATGCCCGGTCAGCCGCCGATTGACCATCTCGATGCAGGCGACTTCGATGATGCGGTGGCCATCGCGCGGGTTGAGGCCGGTGGTTTCGGTATCGAGGACGATCTGTCTCATGCCGTTTCCTTCAATTCATCGATGCCGCGGTTGGCCAGCGCGTCGGCGCGCTCGTTTTCCGGGTGGCCGGCGTGGCCTTTGACCCAGATCCATTCGAGCTGGTGGCGGCGCGCCTGTTCGTCGAGCAACTGCCACAGGTCGGCGTTCTTGACCGGCTTCTTGTCGGCGGTTTTCCAGCCGTTGCGCTTCCAGCCATGAATCCACTCGCTGATGCCCTTGAGCACGTATTGCGAGTCGCTGTGCACGCGCGCCTTGACCGGGCGCTTCATTGCGTCGAGGGCGCGGATCACCGCCAGCAGTTCCATGCGGTTGTTGGTGGTCGCGGCTTCGCCGCCCCACAATTCCTTCTCGTGATCGCCGGCGCGCAGGATGGCACCCCAGCCGCCGGGGCCGGGATTGCCGCGGCAGGCGCCGTCAGTATAGATATCGACGATCTCAGTCGCCATGTTGCTCCTTTTGCGCGACCGGGCGCAGGGCTTTGGCGCGTACGGTCTTCTTGCGCCAGTTGGGGGTGATCAGGCGGATGCCGTGCACCCGCTTGACGGCGCGCAGCATATAGACGGCGCCGGAAAATTTCCACCAGCGGCGGCCGGCGCTTTCGGTGAAGCCCCAGCGCTGCAGCCATTTCTGCTGTTCGCAGGGCGGGGCATAGCAGCCGAAACTGCCGCGATCGACCTCGAAGCCGAGCAGCTTGAGCCAGTCCTTCAGCCGGGTCGGCGACAGGTAGCTGCCGTTCCAGGGGAAGCCGCTACCACGCCTGGCCTGCTTTTTCAGGCCCCACAGCGACAGCGGATTGAAGCCGGTGATGATCAGTTGTCCCTCGGGAATCAGGATGCGCTCGACTTCGCGCAGGATCTGGTGGGGATCGTCGGCGAATTCCAGGACATGTGGCAGCACCACCAGGTCGACGCTTTGCCCGGCAATCGGCAGGGCGGCCGGCGAACAGTCGATGGCCACCGAGTCGCCGCTGCCGATGCGGATGCGCAGTGCCATCCGGTTGGCGCGCAGCAGGTCGCACTGCGGCAGGCCGATCTGCAGGGCGTTGAAGCCGAAGATGTCAGGGACGGTCTCGTCGATCTGGCGGATTTCCCAGTCGAGCACGTAGCGCCCCTGCGGCGACGCCAGCCAGGCATCCAGTTCACGATTTGACATCCGGGCGCGCTGGTTCGATAGTTCCGGCATGTTCGAAATCTCGCTCATTCCCGCCTTCAAGGACAATTACATCTGGCTGCTCCGCCGTGACCGTCAGGCCTTCGTCGTCGATCCGGGCGATGCGGCGCCGGTACTGCAACGACTGGCGGCCGACGGCCTGGAACTTTGCGGCATCCTGATCACCCACCATCACGCCGACCATCAGGGCGGTATTGCCGAATTGCTGGCCCACCGGCCGTGCGAGGTCTTTGCACCGGCCGAAGAGTCTATCACAGGGCGGACCCGCGCCCTGCGCGGCGGCGAACGCCTCGATGTGCTCGGCGTCCCGGTCGAGGTGCTGGCCGTTCCCGGACATACGCTGGGGCATCTGGCCTACCTGACACCGGGCGCCTTGTTCTGCGGCGATACCTTGTTCGGTGCCGGTTGCGGGCGCCTGTTCGAGGGCACGCCGGCGCAGATGAGCGACTCGCTGGCCCGCATCGCGGCCTTGCCGGACGAAACGCGCATTTACTGCGCCCACGAGTACACGCAGATGAACCTGCCGTTCGCTGTTGCGGTCGAGCCGGACAATGCCGAAGTACAGGCCAGGTTGCAGCGGGTGACCGCACTGCGTGCTGCCGGTCAGGCGACCGTGCCCTTGCGGCTGGGTGAGGAGCGCCTGACCAATCCCTTCCTGCGTTGCCAGGTGCCGGCAGTTATCGCGGCTGCACGGGAGCAGGGGGCTGCAGACGATACGCCGGTATCCGTGTTTGCCGCCTTGCGCGCCTGGCGCAACGTTTTCTAGCGTCGCTGGCGGACCCGGGTGGCGGCCTTCTTCAGGGCGTCGAGCACGCGTGCCGCGTTGAAGGGTTTGACGATGAAGCCGCCGGCCCCGTTCATGATTGCGTCCTGAACGGTTTCCGGGTCGGCACTGCCGGTGATCATGATGAACTCGGTGTCCGGCAGCGTCTGCTTGATCTCGATCATCGCCTCAAGCCCGTTCTTCTCCGGCATCAGCACGTCCATGCAGACGATGTCCGGTTTCATGCGTTCGACCATTTCGACCGCCTGGGCACCGTTGCGGGCTTCGCCGACGACGTCGTACTCCTCGCCGCGGAGGATGCCGCGCAGGATGGTTCGCATCATGTCGTTGTCGTCCACGATGACGACGGAAACCCGGTTTTTGCTCATGGGTGGGCTAGTAGCAGTTGGCCTTGAAGAATAACAGGGCGACGACGGAAATGCCGACGGCGCAGCTTCCCCAGAAAATACTCCAGCGCAGCGCCCGACCGGCTTCAATCCAGGCGCCGCGCTGCCGGGCCTGGAACAGGCGCTGGACTTCGCCGATGGTCAGGATGGCAGTCAGCGAGAAGAAGATCATGCCGGAGAACAGGGCAATGATCAGGCCGTTGTCCATGGTCCGGCAGCCGCCCCGGGTGATCCGCAGGTAGGACAGGACGCTGTCTGTCCGGAAGGCATAGCCGGCTATCAGGTAAACCAGTGCGCCGAACAGCACGATCAGGAAAATTGTTAACTGCGTTTGTGCACGATGCAATTGCGCCCAGCCGCGCTTGATATCGTCGATAATCCACTTCATTGGTGCTGTTCGCCTGTTTGTCCGCTTTGGCGGACTCGTTGATACAAATTATTTGCCAAGATTACCATGTCCAAAGCGCTTCAGTCGGTGTTGTCAAAGCTGTCAGCCTTGCGCGAGTTTGCCAGTCAGCCGCGTGGCCGTCGCCTGGGAAAGCAGGTTCTGGCCAGTGTGGCGGTTTTGCTGGTCAGCGGATTTTTCCTGGTCCCGCCGGTGCTCGAGCCAGTGCTGGAAAAACAGTTGGCGAAGGCGCTGCACGGCGAGGTCCGGATCGACGATCTGGCGATCAATCCGCTGGTGCTGTCGGTCACCGTCAAAGGTCTGGCGGTGGTTCGCGACGGCAAGGAGCAGGCTGCTTTCGACGAGCTTTACATCAACCTTTCGGCGGCTTCGCTGTTCAAAATGGCGGCGGTCGTCGACGAAATCAAGCTGGCCGGTCTGCGCGTTTCGGTGGCACGGACAGGCGACGGGCAATACGATATTTCCGATCTGCTCGACGAATGGTTGAAGCCGGATGAGACGCCGGACAAAACGCCGCCGCGTTTTTCCCTGAACAACATCCAGCTGGTCGATGCCCGCATCGAGTTTGCCGATCTTCCGCGCGCGCGCGAGTTTGTCGTGAGCGACCTGGACCTGTCGCTACCCTTCCTCTCCAGTCTGCCTTACCAGGCCGAGATTCTGGTCCAGCCGATGCTGTCGGCCAATGTCAATGGTTCGTTCTTCCGTCTCGACGGCCAGACCACGCCTTTTGCCGACGGGCGCGAGAGCGAACTCCGGTTCGACCTGGCCGGCTTCGACCTGGCCCAACTGCAGCCCTATCTGCCGGCCGGTCTCCCGGTGAAAATCGCTACGGCGCGTCTGGATTCGCAAATCCGGGCGGTATTCCGGGAACTGCCGGGGGGTGTGAACTCGCTGGTATTCGTCGGTAATGCCCGTCTGGCCGACCTGCAACTGCAGCAGGGCGACGGCCAGGCGCTGCTGGCCTGGAAAGGGCTTGCCGTCGAATTGTCCCAGATTGATCCGTTCAATCGCCAGTTCGTCGTGCAACGTCTGGCGCTGGACGGACTTGAGCTTGATCTCTCGGTCAATCGTCTTGGCGAACTGAACCTGCTGGCGCTGGCCGGCGGCAGCTCAGCCGCGCCGGCGGCCGATGCACCTGCCGCGCCGGTGCACTGGTCGCTTGGTGAATTCGCCTTGAACGACGCGACCTTGCGCTGGCGCGATTCGTCCGGCAGCAAACCGGTCAACGGCGAAATCCGCCAGTTCTCGGCACGACTCGGACCGCTGGATGAAAAACTGGCTTCCGTCGAGGTGATCGAGGCCGCCGCTCAGGTCGATTTCGGTGAGCAACTGCAATTGCCCAGCCTGGCCGTCAAGGCGCTGCGCGTCGACCTGGCCGGGCAGCGCATCGAGATCGGCGAAGTCAGCAATGCCGGCACGCGTATCGTCCTGCGCCGCAACGCCGATGGCGAAATCGAATGGCTGACGCCGCCGCGCTTGAAAGCGGCTGCAGGCAGCGCGCAGAAGCCGGCCTCGGCGCCCTGGCTCGCCCGCGTGGCGACGCTGGCGGTCGACGATCTCGGCCTGCGTTTCGAAGACCGCTCGGTGCAGCCGGTGGCCGTTCAGCAGATCGATGGGCTCAGCCTGAGTGGCGAAGGGCTGGGCAACCTGGCCAACGAGAAGGGCCGGCTGTCGCTGCAGGCGACGGTCAACAAGCAGGGCAAGCTGGCGGTCGATGGGGATCTGCAGGCCGAACCTTTTGCCAGCAATCTGAAGATCGACGGGCAGGCAATACCGCTGGCTTCGCTGCAGGGCTATTCGGGACAGTTCCTCAATGTGCTGTTGCAGCGCGGACAGTTTTCCGCCAAGGGTGACGCCAGCCTGCGCCAGGAAAAGGGGCGCCTGCTGGCCGGCTACAAGGGATCGGCGACGCTGGGCAACCTGTTGCTGGTCGATCCCGAGAACAAGGCCGATTTCCTGAAATGGAAGTCGCTGCATCTGGGCGGCATCGATTTCCGGCTTGACCCGATGCGCATCGACATCCGCGAAATTGCCCTCAGCGATTTCTATTCGCGCCTGATCCTCAATGAAGCCGGCCGCCTGAATCTGGCCGGCATCGTCCGTCAGCCGGCCGCCCCGGCGGCAGAGGCCGAGACAACGACGGTAGCGCCAACGGAGAAGGCGCCGCTGCCCCTGAGCATTGCCAGGGTGACGCTGAACAACGGGATGGTGAATTTTTCCGACCGTTTCGTCCGCCCGAATTACACGGTCGACATCGGTAAGCTCGGCGGTCGGGTGACCGGTCTGTCGTCGGTTGACGGCACGCTGGCCGAACTCGAACTGCGCGGCAGTTACGGCAGGGCGGCGCCGGTATTGATCAGCGCCCGGCTCAATCCACTGGCGGCCAAGTCCTTTCTCGACCTCAAGGCCGAAGTCAAGGACGTTGATCTGACCGGGTTTTCGCCGTATTCGGGCAAATACGCCGGTTACCTGATCGACAAGGGCAAACTGTCGCTGAACCTGGCCTACAAGCTGGAAAACCAGCAACTGACCGCCACCAACGGCCTGTTCCTCGATCAGCTCACGCTCGGCGAGCGTGTGGACAGCCCCGATGCCACCAGTCTGCCGGTGAACCTGGCAATTGCGCTGTTGCGCAACAATCGCGGCGAAATCGACATCAACCTGCCGATCTCCGGTTCGCTCGACGATCCCCAGTTTTCGCTCGGCGGGGTGATCGTCAAGGTCATCGTCAACCTGTTCGTCAAGGCGGTGACTTCGCCGTTCGCGCTGCTCGGTTCGATGTTCGGCGATGGCGAGGAGTTGTCGACCCTGGCCTTCGCACCGGGGCAGACGCAGATCGATGCCGCGGCCGGCAAGAAGCTGGAAGCACTGGCGCGGGCGCTCAACGAGCGCAGCGCGCTGAAACTGGATATCACCGGCCACGCCGACCCGGAAACCGATCGCGAAGGACTGAAGCGTTTCGCCATCGAGCAGGCGATGCAGCGGGAAAAGCTCGCCGATCTGCGCAAGCAGGGCAAGGATGTGGAAACCACCAGCATCGAGCCGGCCGAATATCCGGCCTATCTGGCGCGGGTGTACAAGGCGGCGAAATTTCCCAAGCCGAGGAATTTCATCGGCCTGCAGAAGGACTTGCCGGTCGAGGAAATGGAAAAGCTTCTGCTGACGCACTTGCCGGCCAGCGACGACGACCTCCGGCAACTGGCGCGGGTGCGGGCCGAGCAGGTCCAGGCCTGGTTGCTCGAGCAGGGTAAGGTGGCCCCGGAACAACTCTTCCTGGTGCCGCCGAAGGCGGGCAAGGCGTCCGGCGGCGGACGGGTCGAGTTTTCATTGAGGTGAGGGGATGAGCGAAACCATGGCGCTGGCCCTGCCGATCGGGGTGATGGTGGTCATCCTGCTGCAAGTGGTCCTGCTCTGGCGGGCGACGCGGCCGGCTGACGATGCCCGCTCGCTGAGCGAACTGCGCGACAGTCTCGAGCGCGGGCTGGCACGCCTGGAGCGCGAACTGCGCGAAGAAATGGCGCGCGGCCGGCGCGAAGACGCCGAGGAATCCTTCCGCGACCGGGAGGAGCGCGCCCAGTCGGCGAGCCTGCTCGGCCAGGCGGTCAGTACCCAGATGGGCCAGCTCGGCACCTTGCAGGCCGAGCGCCTGGAGGCCTTCGCCCGCGAACTCAACCGTTTCTCGCTTGGCCTGGACGAGCGCTTCGAGCGTCTGCGTACCGGTGTCGAAAGCCGTCTCGGCGCCATGCAGGCTGATAACGCCGGCAAGCTCGAGGAAATGCGCCGTACCGTCGACGAGAAACTGCATGCGACGCTGGAGCAGCGTCTGGGCGATTCCTTCAAGCTGGTCAGCGACAGGCTGGAGCAGGTGCATCGCGGTCTGGGCGAAATGCAGAACCTGGCGGCCGGGGTCGGCGATCTCAAGCGCGTGCTGAGCAACGTCAAGACCCGCGGCACCTGGGGCGAAGTCCAGCTGGCGGCCTTGCTCGAACAGTTGCTGACGCCGGCCCAGTACGCGGCCAACGTGGCCACCCGGCCGGGCAGCAACGAGCGTGTCGATTTCGCCATCCGTCTGCCGGGGCGAGCGGAGGCCGAGGTCGTCTGGCTGCCGGTCGATGCCAAATTTCCGATCGAGGATTACCAGCGCCTGATCGACGCCCAGGATCCGGAAGCCGCCGAAGCTGCGGCGAAAGCCATCGAGACGCGGCTCAAGCTGGAGGCACGCAGCATCCGCGACAAATACGTGGCGCCGCCCCATACCACCGATTTCGCGCTGCTCTACCTGCCGGTCGAAGGGCTGTACGCCGAGGCCCTGCGCCGGCCCGGACTGGCCGAACTGCTGCAGCGCGAATACCGGGTCAGCCTGGCCGGGCCGACCACGCTGGCGGCCCTGCTCAACAGCCTGCAGATGGGCTTCCGGACGCTGGCCATCGAGCAGCGCTCGGCCGAGGTATGGGCCGTGCTCGGGGCGGTCAAGGGCGAGTTCGGCAAGTTCGGCGAGGCGCTGGCGCATACCCGCAAGAAGCTGGAGGAGGCGAGCAACAGCATCGTCCGCGCCGAAACGCGGACGCGCCAGTTGTCGAGAAAACTCAAGGACGTCGAGGCCTTGCCGGCCGACGATGCGGAAAAACTGATAGCGGGAGAGGGCGATGACGAAACGTGCTGAACTGGAAAACGCCTATCGGGCAACAAGCTACCGGGTATTCCTGCCGGCCGGGAGTTTCGAACTGCGCATCGATGCAGCTTGCCCGGCGCTGGCCGAATGGCTGGCCGGGCGCGGCGAAACGGGCTTTGCCATCATCACCGCCTGCAATCCCGGCGGTGAGAGGGCCGATGCCGGACGCAACGCCGAGCGTCAGTCGGCGCTCGAATGCGACCTGCTGGAAGGCAACTACGAACCCTATGCCGCCGAAAACGTCGCCGACAGCGGGGATTGGCCGGTAGAGGAAAGTTGCTTCGTACCCGATATTGCACTTGAGGATGCGCTCGCACTGGCGGAAGATTATGGACAGAACGCCATCGTGTGGGGCGGGGCAGACGGGATTCCCCGTCTGGCCTGGACGGAAGACATCGAATAATGATCCGGAAAATCGGCCGCTTCGAAATTCGCGGCGAACTGGGGCGGGGTGCGCAGAGCACGGTCTATCGCGGTTTCGACCCGCAATTGCAGCGGGAAGTCGCGATCAAGACCTTGCATTTCACGCGCCCGGACCCGGCGCAGAACAAGGTGCTGCTCGACGAGGCGCGGGCGGTCAGCCAGTTGCGCCACGCCAATATCGTGCCCATTTTCGAAGCCGGCGAGGAGGGCGGGGACATCTTCCTCGTCTTCGAACTGGTGCCCGGCCAGAATCTCGCCGAACGCCTGCGCCAGGGCGGCGCGCTGCCGGTACTCAAGGCGCTGTCCATCCTGCGCCCGGTGCTCGATGCGGTGGCCCACGCCCACGCCCGGGGCATCATCCACCGCGACCTGAAGCCTTCGAACATCCTGATCGATGAAAACGGCACGCCCCGGGTCATGGACTTCGGCATTGCTGCCCGGGTCGATGCGCCCAGCGACAGCCGGGACGAACTGAGCGGCACTCCGGCCTACATGGCGCCCGAATACATCGACCGCCGCGAGTGCAGCGCGCGTTCCGACGTCTTTTCCGCCGGCCTGGTGCTCCACGAAATGCTGGCGGGCCGCCGGGCAATCTCCGGCGACAGTCTCGGCGAGATGTTCCGCCGCATCCTCAGCGAGGACATCCGCCTGCCCGACGACGTGGCCGTCGATGAACGCCTGGGCAGCATCCTGGCCAAGGCGCTGGCTCGCGACCCGGGGCTGCGTTATCAGGAAATGGCGCAGTTCATCGCCGCCCTCGACGATTATTCGGAAACCGACGAGGCGCCGGTCATCGATACGGTCGGCCGCCAGGCCACCATCGATTTCCTGCTGCGCCGGATGCGTCACAAGAGCGATTTTCCCGCCTTGTCGGAATCGGTCAGCGCGATCAACCGCATTGCCAACAGCGAGACGGAAAGCGTCAACAAGCTGTCGAACACCATCCTCAAGGACTTCGCGCTGACCAACAAGCTGTTGCGGCTTGTCAATTCGGCCTATTTCCGGCCGGCTGGTGGCGGCAATATCAGCACGGTGTCGCGGGCGGTGGTCGTGCTCGGCTTCGAGAGCGTGCGCAACATCGCCATCACCGTCCTGCTGTTTGAACACCTGCAGAACAAGGGCAACGCCAACCAGTTGAAGGAAGAATTCCTGCGCGCCAACCTGGCCGGTGTCCTGGCCAAGGACATCGGTGCTGCGGCCGGCATGCACGATCTCGAACAGGCCTTCATCTGCGCCTTGTTCCACAATCTCGGCCGCCTGCTGTCGCAGTACTATTTTGCCGAGGAGTCCGATGAAATCCGCCGCATCATGGCCCAGCGCGGATGCAGCGACGACCAGGCGGCGCAGCAGGTGTTGGGAATTTCCTTCGAGGATCTCGGGATTGCCATCGCCCGCCAGTGGGGGTTCCCGTCGGTGATCGTCGGCTCGATGCGGCGGCTGCCGCCCGGTCACCTGCGCAAGCCGGCGACGACCGAGGAGCGCCTGCGCGTGCTCGCCGGTTTTTCCGGCGTGCTGTGTGACCTCATCGGGCAGGGCGAGCATGAGGCCGGCAAGCAGCAGTTGCAGAAGGTGCTGGGGCGCTTCAACGAAGCCGTGCCGCTTGACGAAGCGGAAGTCATGCAGACGGTACGGCGCGCGGTCGAGGAAATTTCCGATTTCGCCCGGATCATTCATCTGAACGTCCAGCAAACGGCGTTCGGCCGGCAGATGCAGCAATTTGCCAGCAGCGCGGACGAGGCGGCGGCTCCGCCGGTCGACGATTCCCTCGACGGCACCTTGTTGCGCGATGCCGTCGCCCCCGGGGTGCTCGAAGACGTGACCGGCAATGGCGCGGCCGACGCCCAGGCGGTGCTGACGGCTGGCATCCAGGACATCAGCAATACCCTGGTCGACGGTTATCGCTTGAACGACATCCTGCGCATCATTCTCGAAACCATGTACCGGGCGATGGGTTTCAAGCGGGTACTGCTGTGTATCCGCGATGCCAAGTCGGGCAGCATGCAGGGGCGTTTCGGCTTTGGTCCGGAAGCGACCGAAATTGCCCGCAACTTCCGCTTCCCCCTCAGTTTTACCCCGGACATCTTCCATGCCGCGACCTCGAAGGGCGCCGACATCCTGATCCACGACATCGACGACCCCAAGATTGCCGGGCGCATTCCGGACTGGTATCGGCAGGCGGTGCCGGCGCGTTCCTTCGTGCTGCTGCCACTGAACATCAAGGGCAGTCCGGTGGCACTGATCTACGCCGACTGCGACGAGGCCGGCGGCATCGTCATCCCGGACAAGGAGTTGTCGCTGCTGCGCACCCTGCGCAATCAGGCGGTGCTGGCGATCAAGCAGGGCGGATGACAAAAACCCGCCGGGCGGCGGGTTTCAGTCAATCACCAGAGTTGCCACCAGGGCGTTTTGCGTTCGATCCCGGTGACGTAGAACTGGCTTTCCGGGAAATTCTTGCGCAATACGCGGTCGGCGTCGTTGCGCAGATCTTCCATGCCGAGCTTGTCGTAGGCCAGGTAGAGGATGTACAGGGCTTCCTCAATGGCTGGCGCCTGCGGGTAGGTTTCGACGGCGACCTGTGCGCGGTTGGCAGCAGCGATGTAGGCGCCACGCTTCATGTAATAGCGGGCAACGTGAACTTCCAGCGAGGCCAGGGCATTGACCAGATAGTTCATGCGCTTGATCGAGTCGGCTGCGTATTTGCTCTTCGGGAAGCGTTCGACTAGTTCCTTGAACGAGTCGAAGGCCTCACGGGCCGCCTTGGGGTCGCGTTCGGTCAGGTCCTGGTTGCTCAGGTGGCCGACCAGGCCGAGGTCTTCATTGAAGTTGATCAGACCTTTCAAATAAAACGCGTAATCGACAGCCGGATGGTTCGGGTGCAGTTTGATGAAGCGGTCGGCGGCGGCCAGGGCGGAGCCGGGTTCGCCGGACTTCCAGTAGACGTAGGCCAGTTCGATTTGTGCCTGCTGGGCAAAACGGCCGTAAGGGTAGCGTGCCTCGAGCTTTTCCAGCATCTTCACGGCTGTGTCCCAGGAGCCATCGGCTTGTGCTTCCTTGGCTGCCGCGTAGAGACGTCCAGCCGACCAACCGGCGGTTTCGTCGTATTCCGAGCCCGTGGTGCTGCAACCGGCAAGTACGGCGAGAGCAAGTATGGCAAGCAAAGACCTCAGACCGGCGGTGAACGAAGCGAATGCAGGTAAACTGCGCATCATGAACGATCCTTATGAAAACTCGGGCGATTATAGCCCAAGCGAGCCGCTCCAACTGAGCGTTCCTGACGGCTGCGGCGGGAAGCGGCTCGATCAGGCACTGGCCGAGCTGCTGCCGCAGCATTCGCGCAACCGCCTGCAGGGCTGGATTCGCGACGGCCTGGTCGAAGTCGATGGCGATATCGTCAGCGAACCCAAGCGCAAGGTGCTCGGCGGCGAACGCCTGTTGCTCGCTGTGCCGGACGACGCGGTGACCACCGAACTGCCGGAAGACATTCCGCTCGACATCGTCTTCGAGGACGAAACCCTGCTGGTCATCAACAAGCCGGCCGGACTGGTCGTGCATCCGGGCAGCGGCAACTGGAGCGGCACCCTGATGAACGCGCTGCTCCATCATGTGCCGGGCATTGCCGAGGTGCCGCGCGCCGGCATCGTGCACCGTCTGGACAAGGACACCAGCGGCCTGCTGGTGGTCGCCAAAACGCTGGAAGCGCAGACCGATCTGGTGCGCCAGTTGCAGGCGCGTACCGTCAAGCGCCAGTACCTGGCGCTGGCTGCCGGCCAGATCCGGCGGGACAGCGGCGTCGATTCGCCGATCGGCCGGCATCCGGTCAATCGCATCAAGATGGCGGTGGTGCCGGAAAGCCGCGGCGGCAAACCGGCGCTGACCTGGTACCGGCGGCTGGAACTGTTTCCGTACTGCACGCTGGTCGAATGCGCGCTGGAAACTGGCCGCACCCACCAGATCCGCGTCCATATGGCATCGATCGGTCATCCGCTGGTCGGCGACCCGGTCTATGGCAAGAACGATCCGCGTTTACCGGTCTTCAAACGCCAGGCCTTGCATGCGACCCGACTCGGCCTGGTCCATCCGCTGAGCGGCCGGCAGATGCAGTGGGAAGTGCCGATGCCCGAGGACATGCGCGAACTGCTCGACACCCTGCGCCATGGCTGATTTCCTGATTCCCGACTGGCCGGCGCCGGCCAATGTCCGGGCGCTGCAAACCCTGCGCGACGGCGGTTGCAGCCCGGCGCCGTGGAGCAGCTTCAATCTGGGTGATCACGTCGGCGACGAAGCCGCGCGGGTCGCCGCCAATCGCGCCCGTCTGCGTGCCGAACTCCCCGGCGAACCCTGCTGGTTGCGTCAGGTGCATGGCGTCGGCGTCGTCGATGCAGCGCAGACTGCGGCCGGTGCCGAGGCCGATGCCGCATACGCCACGCAGGTCGGGCAAGTTTGCGTCGTGATGACTGCGGATTGTCTTCCGGTGCTGTTCTGCAATCGCCAGGGGACGGTGGTTGCGGCAGCGCACGCCGGTTGGCGCGGCTTGCTGGCCGGGGTGCTGGAAAACACGCTGGTGGCCATGCAGTGCCCGCCGGGCGAGGTCATGGCCTGGCTGGGGCCGGCCATCGGCCCCGACAATTTCGAAGTCGGCGACGAGGTGCGCAGCGCTTTTGTTGCACACGATGCTGCGGCCGGCGAGGCATTCCGGCCGCAGGCCGGCGGCAAGTGGCTGGCCGACCTATACGCGCTCGCCCGTCGGCGGCTGAACGCTGCCGGCGTCGTCGCCATCCACGGCGGTGGATTGTGCACCGTCGCCGATGCCGGGCGTTTCTTCTCCTACCGGCGCGACGGCGTCACCGGGCGCATGGCCAGCCTGATCTGGCTGGCCTGACTTGGCCTGCATCGCCTCCCGATAGGCGCGACGCTGTCGGCGTACCTTGCTGCCGCTCATCCACAGCAGGATGCTGCAGGGCAGGAGTCCGTAAAAGACAAAGGAAATGACGCCAGCGACAACGCTGGCTTCATTGACGGCGATAAGGAGGGTGACGTAGAGCCACCCGATGGCGATGATGTACATCCGGTAATTATGCATTGACAGTGTCCGGACGGGTATGCAGAATCCAGAAGCTGCAGCCCACGACAACCAGCGAGAACAGAATTCCATGACGCAAGGATCGAACAATAACGAGGCTTTTCTGGGGTCAGCCATGCAGTTCATGCAGGCAGGACAGACCATGGCCCAGCAGTTCATGGAATTTCTCGGCAAGAATGCGCAAGCCCAGGGTAATCAGCCGCCGCAAATCGACCCGCAGGCGCTGACGGCGCTGCAGAAGCGCCTGATGGATCAGCAGATGTCGCTGTGGCAGGCCATGCTCGACAAGCAGAAGGGCGCGCCGCAGGCGTTCAAGGTCGAGCCCGAACCCGGTGACCGCCGTTTTGCCGCACCGGCCTGGCGCGACAGCCCGATCTACGATTACCTGCATCAGGCCTACCTGCTCAATGTCCGTTACCTGAAGGAAATGGTCGAGGTGCTGCCGGCGCAGGACGACAAGGCGCGCGACAAGATGCGTTTCCTGGCCCGCCAGGTGGCCGACGCGATGGCGCCGACCAATTTTGCCGCGACCAACCCGGAATTCATCCAGCTGGCCCTGGAAACCAAGGGCCAGAGCATTACCGACGGCATCAACAACCTGCTCAAGGATTTCGAGAAGGGCCGCATCTCGATGACCGACGAATCGGTGTTCGAGGTCGGCAAGAACATTGCCACCACCGAAGGCGCCGTCGTTTTCGAGAACGAGGTCATGCAGTTGATCCAGTACGCGCCGCTGACCCCCAAGGTTGGCACGCGGCCGCTGCTGGTGGTGCCGCCGTGCATCAACAAGTTCTACATCATGGACCTGCAGCCGGACAATTCGTTGATCCGCTTCCTGGTCGAGCAGGGCAATACCGTATTTCTCGTCTCCTGGCGCAACCCGATGGAAGCGCAGGGCCATCTCGGCTGGGACGATTATCTCGAGCACGGCCCGCTGGCCGCGATTTCGGTGATCCGCGAAATGACCCGGGTCAAGCAGATCAACGCGCTCGGCTTCTGCGTCGGCGGCACCATCCTGACTTCGGCGCTGGGCGTGCTCAAGGCGCGCGGTGAAGACAGCGTCGCCTCGCTGACCTTGCTGACCACGCTGCTCGATTTCTCCGATACCGGCGAGATTGGCCTGTTCATCGACGAGCAGGCGCTGACCACCCGCGAAGCGACGATCGGCCAGGGCGGGCTGCTGCCGGCGCGCGACCTGCAGAATACCTTCTCCTTCCTGCGTGCCAACGACCTGGTCTGGAACTACGTCCAGAACAACTACCTCAAGGGCCAGAAGCCGCAAGCCTTCGACCTGCTTTACTGGAATTCCGATTCGACCAACCTGCCGGGGCCGTTCGCCTGCTGGTACATGCGCAACATGTACCTCGACAACAGCCTGCGCGTGCCCGGCAAGCTGACCATGTGCGGCGAGACGGTCGATCTCGGCAAGCTCGACATGCCGGTTTACCTGCTGGCCACGCGCGAGGATCACATCGTGCCTTGGCAGTCGGCTTACCTGAGCACCCGCATCCTCGGCGGCAAGCTGCGTTTCGTGCTTGGTGCCTCGGGGCATATTGCCGGCGTGATCAACCCGGCGAGCAAGAACAAGCGCAGTTACTGGATCAACGACGATGTACAAGCGGACGCCGATGCCTGGCTGGGAACGGCGACCGAAATGAAGGGCAGCTGGTGGCTCGACTGGGCCAACTGGATCAAGGAGCACTGTGGAGAACAGCGCGCCGCGCGCAAGATCGGCACAACAAAATACAAAGCCATCGAGCCGGCACCGGGCCGTTACGTCAGGGAACGTGCGGTCTGATTCCCCAAGTCCGACAAGGAGACAAAAAATGTTGCGAGTTGCACTGATTACCGGCGGTATGGGCGGCCTCGGCGAAGCCATCTGCATCAAGATGGCGGCGCTGGGCTACAAGGTCGTGACCACGCATTCGCCGGGCAATGCCAAGGCGGAGGAGTGGCTGAAGAACATGAATAACATGGGCTATGGCTTCAAGGCCTATCCCTGCGACGTCACCGATTTCGACTCGGCCAAGGCCTGTGTCGAAACCGTCACCCGCGAAGTCGGGCCGATCGACGTGCTGGTCAACAACGCCGGCATCACCCGCGACATGACCTTCAAGAAGATGACCAAGGCCGACTGGGATGCCGTCATCCGCACCAACCTCGACTCCGTCTTCAACATGACCAAGCAGGTCATGGACGGCATGGTCGAGCGCAAGTGGGGGCGCGTCGTCAATGTGTCTTCGGTCAACGGCCAGAAGGGCGCCTTCGGTCAGACCAACTATTCCGCCGCCAAGGCCGGCATGCACGGCTTCACCAAGGCGCTGGCGCTGGAAGTCGCCAAGCAGGGTGTCACGGTCAATACCATCTCGCCGGGTTATATTGGCACCAAGATGGTGACGGCCATTCCGCAGGACATCCTCGATTCCAAGATTCTGCCGCAGATTCCCGTCGGGCGTCTGGGCAAACCAGAAGAAATCGCCGGCCTCGTTGCCTACCTCGCTTCCGATGAAGCGGCGTTCGTCACCGGGGCCAACATTTCCATCAACGGCGGTCAGCATATGTTCTGACCGGCGTTTTTTAACCCCGCTTTATCAATAAGGAAGGAAATAACATGACGCAACGTGTCGCTCTCGTTACCGGTGCCATGGGTGGTCTGGGTACCGCCATTTGCCAGCAACTGGCCCAGGCCGGTCACAAGGTGGTTGCCGCCTATCACCCGCAATTCGACAACAAGGACGCCTGGCTGGCCGAAATGTCCGCTGCCGGTTTCAACGACTTCGTCTGCGTCGGCGGTGACGTCTCCGTGCTGGAAGACTGCCAGAAGATGGTTGCCGAAGCTGAAGCCGCCTGCGGCCAGGTCGACATCCTGATCAACAATGCCGGCATCACCCGTGACCGCATGTTCGCCAAGATGGAAAAGGATGGCTGGGATGCCGTCATCGCCACCAACCTGACCTCGCTGTTCAACATGACCAAGCAAGTCTCCGCCAAGATGGCCGAGCGTGGCTGGGGTCGTATCGTGAACATCTCGTCGGTCAACGGCGTCAAGGGCCAGGCCGGCCAGACCAACTACTCGGCTGCCAAGGCCGGCGTCATCGGCTTCACCAAGGCCCTGGCTGCCGAACTGGCTGCCAAGGGTGTGACGGTCAACGCCATCGCCCCGGGCTACGTGGCCACCAAGATGGTCATGGCGATCAAGCCGGAAGTCCTGCAGACCATCGTCGATTCCGTGCCGATGAAGCGCCTGGCCAAGCCGGAAGAAATCGGCTACGCCTGTTCCTACCTGTGCAACGAACTCTCCGGTTTCACCACCGGCGCCACGATCAACATCAACGGCGGCCTGTACTACCAGTAATTTTGCACTGCACCACGAAGGGGCGCCCATGGGCGCCCTTTTTTTCGGCTATAATGTTGCGCTGCACATAAACCAGTCTTGAGGCCTCAGCATGTCCGAACCGGTTCGCCTGATCAAGAAATATCCCAATCGCCGTCTGTATGACACCAAGACGAGTGCATACATCACGCTGGGGGATGTCAAGGAACTGGTGCTCAAGTTCGAGTGCTTCAAGGTGGTGGATGCCAAGAGCGGTGAGGATCTGACCCGCAGCATCCTGCTCCAGATCATCCTGGAGGAAGAAACCGGCGGCGTGCCCCTGTTCTCCTGCGATCTGCTTTCCGGTTTCATCCGCTTCTACGGCAGCACCTCGCAGAACATGCTGGGTCGCTACCTGGAAAACAACATGAAGACCTTTGTCGATTTCCAGCAGAAACTGCAGGAGCAGTCGCGTACCATGTACGGTAGCGACACGGCCAGCGTGCAGGCGGATTTCTGGAACCAGTTCCTGAATTTCCAGCAGCCGGCGATGCAGAACATGATGACCGCCTACATGGATCAGTCGAAGAAGATGTTCCTGTCGATGCAGGACCAACTGCAGAATCAGACCCGTTCCATGTTCCCGGGATTCCCGCCCGGCGATTCGGGCGACAAGTAAAAGAAACGGCCGCAACAGCGGCCGTTTTCACGTGGGGCGGGCGAGGCTCAGGAACGTGGGCCGCGCTCGTCGCGCTTGGCCGGCTTGGTCTCGGCAAGCTGCTTGCGCTGTTCCGGCGTCAGGATGTCCATGACCTTGCGTTCGGCCTGCAGGCGGGACATTTCCATGTCGGCGCGCTGCTTAGCGATCTGGTCGACCAGTTGGCGGGCCTTGGCTTCGCTGTAGTCAGGCGTTGCCTTCAGGGCCTGCAGTTCCTTTTCGCTCTTGCGCAGGCTCTTCATCTGGTCACGCATGGCCGGGGCCTGGGCGTGCATGATGTCGAAGATCTTGTCCTGCTGGGCTTCGCTGAGGTCGAGTCGATGCAGGCCGCGCATGGCCATCTTGTCGCCCATCATGCCGTGGCCGCCATGCATGCTGGTCTGGCGCATGCCGTCCTTGCCGTCACAACCACCGGCCTTGCCGCCGGGATAAGCCATGGCGGCAAGGGGGACGGCGAGGGCGATGCCGGCAACGACGAGCAGACGCTTGGGCTGGATGAAGTGCTTCATGATGTTCTCCTGTGGATGAGCCGGAAATGGACCGGCGACAGGAGGAAGCTTAAGGACATCGACGTAAGCTGTCGTTTGCCATTTGTAAGGAATCGTTTCAGCCGGTCACACCGTCCAGCGCCTTGCTCAGCCGGGCGACCGCCGCTGCCGGGTCGTGCAGCTTGTCCAGACCGAACAGGCCCAGGCGGAAGGTGCGGAAATCGGCCGGCTCGTCGCACATCAGCGGTACGCCGGTAGCGCTCTGCACGCCCTGGGCGATGAATTTGCGGCCGTTCTGGATGTCCGGGTCGGTGGTGTAGCTGACGACCACGCCGGGGGCCTGGAAGCCTTCGGCGGCGACGCTGGGGAAACCGCGTTCGACCAGCAGCGCGCGCACGCGCCGGCCGAGTTCCCATTGTTCGGCGCAGACCTTGTCGAAACCGTAAGCCTCGGTTTCGAGCATGACCTGGCGCACCGAGGCCAGGGCGTCGGTCGGCATGGTCGCGTGATAGGCGTGGCTGCCGCTTTCGTAGGCTTCCATGATCTGCAGCCATTTCTTCAGGTCGCAGGCGAAGCTGGTGCTGCTGGTCGCGTCGATATGCGCGCGGGCGCGCTCGCCCAGGGCGATCAGCGCGCAGCACGGCGAGCCGCTCCAGCCCTTTTGCGGGGCGCTGATCAGCACGTCGACATCGTTGGCGGCCATATTCACCCAGACGGTGCCGGAAGCGATGCAGTCGAGCACGAACAGGCCGTCGACCGCGCGCACTGCGGCGCCGACGGCGTGCAGGTAATCGTCAGGCAGGATCATCCCGGACGAGGTTTCGACATGCGGCGCGAAAACGACTTCCGGTCGGTGCTCGCGGATGGCCGCAACCACTTCCTCGATCGGTGCCGGGGCAAACGGTGCCTGGGCGCCGCTGCCTTGCTGGCGGGCCTTGAGGACGATGCTTTCGGACGGGATGTGACCCATGTCGAAAATCTGCGTCCAGCGGAAGCTGAACCAGCCGTTGCGGATGACCATGACCTTGCGCTGCGTGGCGAACTGGCGGGCTACCGCTTCCATGCCGAAGGTGCCGCTGCCGGGAACGATGATCGCTGCCTTGGCGTTATAGACCTTCTTGACGATGCGCGAGATGTCGCGCATGACGCCCTGGAACTGCTGCGACATGTGATTCAGCGCCCGGTCGGTATAGACCACGGAGTATTCGAGCAGGCCGTCGGGATCGGGATGGGGGAGCAGGGCGGGCATGGATGTCTCCGGCTGATGTTGTTGATCAGGGGGCGAGGATAGCGCCGTCGTCGAATTCCGGCTAGTGCGGGCGTGGTCGTCTGTATCACCAGGGGGCGTCGGATTCACCGCTGGCAAAACGTCCTTGCAGGAAGTCGAGGAACGTGCGCACCTTGGCCGAGAGTTGGTGACGCTGCGGATAGAGCGCGTGGATGTCGGCCGAGATGCCCGCCCAGTCGGGCAGTACGCGGACCAGCCGGCCGCTGCGCAGGTCGGCGGCGATGTCCCATTCCGAGCGCAGGATGATGCCGTGCCCGGCCAGCGCCCAGTCGACGGCGATTTCGCCGTGATTGACGGCGAGCGGGCTGCGCACCTTGACGGTGACCTGCTGGTTGCCGTCGGTCAGTTGCCAGTTGTTGAAGGCGCGCTCGTTCTCGCGGATGACGATGCAGTCGTGCGCCTGCAGGTCGCGCGGCGTTTGCGGCACGCCGCGGGCGGCGAGGTAGGCAGGGGCGGCGCACAGCAGGCGGCGGTTGGGCGCGATGCGCCGGGCCAGGATGCGCGCATCCGGCGGCGGGCCGAAGCGGATGGCGATGTCGAGGGCGTGCTCGGTCAGGTCGAGCGTGCGGTCGGAGAGGTGGAGGATGACCTCGATGTCCGGCCAGTCGCGAACGAAATCCGAAATGGCCGGGCCGAGGTGGCGGCGGCCGAAACCGAAGCCGGCGTTGATGCGCAGCAAGCCCTGCGGTCGTTCTCGGCTGTCGAGCAGCGAGCGTTCCAGGCGCTCGATGTCGCGCAGGATCTGCTCGCCGTCTTCCAGGTAACGCTCGCCTTCCGGCGTCAGGCTGAGCCGGCGCGTGGTCCGGTTGAGCAGGCGCACGCCCAGGCGCTGTTCTAGCGCCGCCAGCCGTCGACTCACCGCCGGCGGCGTGATGCCGAGCGCCTGCGCCGCCGCTGCCAGGCTGGGCTGGCGGGCAAGCAGGCTGAAGAAGGCGAGGTCGGGGACGTCGTTCATTCGTGCTTTAAACGCAATAATAAATTGAATTTTGCGCCATTGTATCTTTCGCTGTGCTGAATATCATGGCTTTTCCCTCATTGACCGCAACATTCACATGCCGCTGCTCCACCTGCTTCCCCTTGCCGATCTCTCGCTGGCGCTGGCCATTGGCGCTGCCTTGGGTTTCTTCGGTGGCCTGTTCGGCATCGGCGGCGGCATCATCGCCATTCCGCTGTTCGTGCTCGCCTTCGCCATGGATCAGGCGATGGCCCAGGGCACGGCGCTGGTGCTGATGGTGCCGAACCTGCTGATCGGCTGGTGGCGTTACAGCCGCAAACATCCGGTCGGCTGGCGGGCGGTGCTGGCGATTGCGCTGCCGGCGACGCTGACCACCTGGCTGCTGGCGCATTTCGCGACGCGGCTCGACGCGCAATTGCTTGGTCACCTGTTCTGCGCCTTCCTTGGCATCCTCGCGCTGCGCCTGCTCTGGCAGGGACGTTGCGGGCGCGAACCGCTCACCGGCGTACCGTTGCGCCCGGCGGCGCTGCCGCTGGTCGGCGTTGCCGGCGGCAGCAGCATGGGCTTGCTCGGCATCGGCGGCGGCCTGGTCGCCACGCCGCTGCTCTCCGGCTGGCTCGGTCAGCGCCAGACCGTGGCGCAAAGCCTGGCGCTGGCCCTGGTCGCGCCGAGTTCGCTGGTCGCACTCAGCGCCTACGCCGGCGCCCAGCGCGTAGACTGGAGCCTAGGCCTGCCGATGGCGCTCGGTGGCATGTTCACCGTCGCTGCCGGCGTTGCGCTCGCGCACAAACTGCCGGAACGCCGCATGCGCGCAGCCTTCGCCTGGATGCTGCTGGCCACGGCGTTGTGGCTGGCGCTGGCGCCGCGCTGAGACAAAGCTCGCATGGGTTGAAACCGTTTATCATGTTGCTTTGCAATGACAAAAGAATTATCGATCAAGGCGAGTAGTTAGTTCGAATCAGAGTTAACGAGCCTTGTTAATCGCGGTTTGCAATAAATCGCAATTTGCTATAAATTGGCGATGAAGCTGATATCAAACAAAGCACTGAGGGATTTTGCGATCAGGCATCCGGCTGCGGATGCCCCTTTGCAGAATTTTCGGGTGCTGGTGGAAAAAGGCTGTTTTGCCAGCTACTCAGATTTGAAGTTGACGTTCGGCAGTGTGGATAAGGTCGGTGAACGTTATGTGTTCAATATCGGTGGCAACAAGTATCGCTTGATTGCCGCTATTGCCTTCGCGCCACAGCTGTTCTGGATCAAGGCCGTGTTGACTCACGCCGAATACGACAAAGGAGGGTGGAAATGAGTGTTGAAGATTTGCTGGCACCCTGGCAGACAGTCAATGCAGCCCTCGGTTTGTCCGGTCCGGTCCGGGACGATGCTCACCATGCCGAGTTGCTGGCTTTTGTGGACGAGGTTTTCGAACGTTTTGGCAATGACGATCAACACCCGATCTTCACCTTGGTTGCCTTGGTTGCCGACCGCATCCGCGAATACGAAGATCGCGTACATCCCTGGCCGGACAATTCCACACCGGCCAGCCGTCTGGCTTTCCTGATGGAAAGCCATGGTCTGAATCAGAAGGACTTGCCTGAGGTGGCGACGCAGTCCGTCATTTCCGAGATACTGTCGGGCAAACGGCAGATCAATCTTCGTCAGGCCGCGGCCTTGGCTAAACGCTTTGGTGTGCCCCTGGAGTTATTCGCCGGTTGAAGCCGGTATGGCTGGCTCTCAGCACCAGCCCTCAACCGCCATCTTGCGGCGCAGGAAAGCAATCTGTGTCTGCAGCGGCAGATCCTTCGGGCAGATGTCGTGGCAGCCGAGCAGGCTCATACAGCCGAAGACGCCGTCGTCGTCGCCGATCAACTCAAAAAACTCGGCGTCGCTACGGGTGTCGCGCGGGTCGAGGCGGAAGCGGGCGATCTTGTTGAGGCCGACGGCGCCGACGAAGTTTTCGTTCATCTGTGCCGTGCCGCAGCCGGCGATGCAGCAGCCGCATTCGATGCAGCGGTCGAGTTCGTAGATGGCTTCGGCCAGTGCCGGTTCCATGCGCGCTTCGAGGGCGTCGAGGTCGACGGCTTCGCTTTGCGCGATCCAGGTTTGCAGGCGTTCGGCAGTGCCGCGCATCCACTTGCCGGTATTCACCGACAGATCCCCGATCAGCTCGAAGAAGGGCAGCGGGGCGAGGGTGATGTCGCTGCCGTAGTCGCGCGTCAGCGTGCGGCAGGCGAGCGCCGGTCGGCCGTCGACCAGCATTGCGCAACTGCCACAGATGCCGGCGCGGCAGACGAAGTCGAACTGCAGGGAAGGGTCTTGCGTCGCGCGGATTTCATTGAGCGCGATGAACAGCGTCATGCCTTCCGCTTCTTCCAGCTCGAAGGCCTGCAGATAAGGTTTGCTTGCCGGATCGGCCGGGTTGCAGCGCAGGATGTGCAGGGTCAGCCGGCGCGGCGCCTGACCCGGTTTCGGTTTGCGGAACAGGGTGATCATGCGTTCTCTCCAAGGTGCGCATTGTCCCCGCGCAAATGCTCCGGCAGCAGATGGCGGAAAGGCATCAGCGCGGCTTGCACGGCGTGCCGGTCGCTGCCGGCCAGGGCGGCACGGGTGGCGTCGACTTCGGCCTGGCGGCTGGCGGTTAGCGGGTGTTCGATGGCATCGCGCGTGCCGTAGCCGCGCCAGCCAGGTGGTAGTTCCATGCGGGTGATGTCGAGCGGCTCGTAATTCAAGGTCGGCAAGGTTTGCTCGCTGTCGGGCCAGCTTGCCAGCGTGCGCTTGAGCCAGTCGGCGTCATTACGCTGCGGGTAATCCTCGCGGAAATGCGCGCCGCGGCTTTCCGTGCGCTGCAAGGCACCGTAGCTGACGCACAGCGCCAGCTTGAGCATCTTCTGCAGGCGCCAGGCCAGCGTCAGTTCGGGGTCGGCGCCGCCGCGCCGGCCGGAAAGGCCGAGGTCGCGGCTGCGCAAAAGCAGGCTTTGCAGCGTGTTGACCGCAGCATTCATGGCTTCACCATGGCGGACGATGCCGACCTGGGCGGTCATTGTCGATTGCATTTCGCGCAGCAGCAGGCTGGCGCTTTCCTGGCCGTGGTGATTGGCGATCGCGGCAAACTCCGCCTGCGCGCGCTCGAAACATTGGCGGATCAGCGCGGTGGAAACGGTCAGTTCGCCGTCCGGCGAAGCGCAGAAATCGGCGATGGCGGTGCCGACGATCATTCCGGAAACCACGGTTTCGGCCACCGAGTTGCCGCCCAGCCGATTGAATCCGTGCAGGTCCCAGCAGGCCGCTTCGCCGCAGGCGAACAGACCCTTGAGGCCGCGTGCCGCGCCCTGCGCGTCGGTGCGGATGCCGCCCATCGAATAATGCTGGGCCGGGCGCACCGGAATCCACTGCTTGGCCGGGTCGATGCCGAGGAAGTACTGGCAGATTTCCTTCACTTCGCGCAGCTTGTGATTGATGTGGGCGGCGCCGAGCAGCGTGATGTCCAGCCACAGATGCTGGCCGAAACGGTTGCTGGCGCCCTTGCCGGCCTTGATGTGCGCTTCCATGCGCCGCGACACCACGTCGCGCGACGCCAGTTCCTTCTTTTCCGGCTCGTAGTCGGGCATGAAGCGGTGGCCATCGACATCGCGCAGCAGGCCGCCGTCACCCCGGCAACCTTCGGTGACCAGGATGCCGGCGGGGAAGATCGCGGTCGGGTGGAACTGGATCGCTTCCATGTTGGCCAGCGGCACGACGCCGGTGTCCAGCGCGATGGCAGCGCCGATGCCTTCGTTGATGACGGCGTTGGTGGTCGCCTGGTAGAGCCGGCCGAAGCCGCCGGTGGCAATGCAGGTGGCTTTGGCGACATAGGCTGTCAGTTTGCCGTCGATCAGGTTGCGGACGATGGCGCCGTGGCAGCGTTCGCCGTCGTGGATCAGCGCCACCGCCTCGCGCCGCTCATGCACCGGAATACCTTCGGCAACGGTCTGGTCGCTGACGGCGTACAGCATGGCGTGGCCGGTGCCGTCGGCGACGTAGCAGGTGCGCCATTTGCGCGTGCCGCCAAAATCGCGGGCGGTGATCAGGCCGTGGGCGTCGACGCTTTCCGTCAGCGTCACCGGCTTGCCGTCGATGATCACCGTGCGCTCGCCGGCCTCGACGCGGTTCCACGGCACGCCCCAGGCGGCTAGCTCACGTACTGCCTTGGGTGCGACGTGGGTGAACATGCGCGCGACCTCCTGGTCGCAGCCCCAGTCGCTGCCGCGTACGGTGTCCTCGAAATGGACGTCCTCGTTGTCGCCAGCGCCTTTCAGTGCATTGGCCAAGCTGGCTTGCATGCCGCCCTGGGCAGCGGCCGAATGCGAGCGCTTGGGCGGTACCAGGCTGAGGATGATCACTTGCTGGCCGCGTTTCTTTGCTGCCAGACCGGCGCGCAGGCCGGCCAGTCCGCCGCCGATGACGAGGACGTCGCTGTGGATGATGTCCATGATTCAGTGCTTTCCGTGGTCGACCGTCGTCTGTCCCGGCGGCAGGTAGCGCTCGCCGGCGCGGTCGGCGTGGGCGCGACCCAGGTCGATGTAGGCCAGCAGCGTGACCAGGCCGAGGGTGATGAAGAAGGCGCTGAAGGCGTGGCGGATGTGGCGCAGGCGACGGCGTCCGGCATTGGCGTCATCACCGACGAACCAGCCCCATTTGACCGCCAGCCGGTACAGGCCGATACCGCCATGGACTTCGGCGGTGAACAGCAGCGCCAGATAGATCGGCCACATGCCGCCGGTCCATACACGGTCGGCGGATTCGTACGGGCCGATCAGCTGGGGTTGGCTGACCATGTCGTAAAGATGGATGGTGGTCAGGAAAAACAGCGCGAAGCCGGTCATCACCTGCAGCCACCACAAGCTGGTATCGCCGTGGCGCAGCCGGCGCCGATGGGTGGAGAAGGCGTGGTACTGGCGATAGCCGGCGGGGATTTTCCGCATCGCCAGCCAGGCATGGGCGACCAGCAGGCCGGTGACGCCAGCGGCAACCATCGACACCAGCGCCGGCTGCGGCTCACCGAACAACCATCCTCCCTCGAAGAAACGGGCGACGCTGTAGAACAGTTCGTGGCTGATCAGGATGGTCGCGACAAAAAACATGTGGGCGACGAGAAACAACGCCAGCACCAGGCCGCTGAGGCTCTGCAGCAGGTCAAGACGTGCCGGCCAGCGGCTGTTGGCCGGCTGGGTATCGGTGAGCACCCGGTGGGCCCGGTCGTTTTGCTGTGGGCGGGCGGCGGCTGGGGGATTTTCCGGAAGGGCGGGGGCGAGGGCGGTTTTGGCGATTTGGCGCATGGCTGATCTTCCTTTCCGGACGCTTTTCTGGCTGTTGTTATGGCTGCAATTTATCACGCCCGGAACGAATTGCCGACAATTAATTGTGCAATGCAACAATTCGTAATGTTCTGTCTATCAATTGTTTTATTGCTTTTGTGGTTTTCAATGCGGCGGTGCAGCATGGTGTTTCCGATGCTTGCTGCCTGCTTCTGTTAAGATGCTGCGGGCCGCATCCGCCGCCTAGACCTCCCCCGAAAACCGCACCTTGTCTACCCTCCAGGAAATCTTCTCGCCCGATGGCGCCTTTGCGCGTGCCATCGACGGCTACCGCATTCGTCCGCAACAGGTCGAAATGGCCGAGCGCATCGCCGAGGCCATCAAGAACAACGCGGTGTTCATCGCCGAAGCCGGTACCGGCACCGGCAAGACCTTCGCCTACCTGGTGCCGGCGCTGAAGTCGAACGGCAAGGTGATCGTGTCGACCGGGACCAAGACGCTGCAGGACCAGTTGTTCAACAAGGATCTGCCGACCGTGCGCGACATCCTCAAGGCGCCGGTCAAGATTGCGCTGCTCAAGGGTCGCGCCAATTACGTCTGTCCCTACCACCTGCAACGCTCGCTCGCCGACGGTCGTTTCCTGACCCGCGAGGACGCCGCCGACGCCCGCCGCATCTCGGTTTTCGCCAAGACAACGCAGAGCGGCGACAAGGCCGAGTGCGTCGAGGTGAACGAAAACTCGCCGGTGTGGGGGCACGTCACCTCGACGCGCGACAACTGCCTCGGTCAGGAATGCCCGGACTACAAGGAATGCTTCGTCATGCAGGCGCGCAAGGAGGCGATGGCGGCCGATCTGGTGGTGGTCAATCACCACCTGTTCTTTGCCGACGTGATGCTGCGCGACGAGGGCATGGCCGAACTCCTGCCGGCCTGCAACACGGTGATCTTCGACGAGGCGCACCAGTTGCCGGAAGTGGCGACGCTGTTCTTCGGCGACAGCGTGTCGACCGCGCAATTCCTCGATCTCGCCCGCGATGCGCGGACCGAGGCGCTGACTCACGCCCGTGACTGCCTCGATCTGCCGGTCGCCAGCAAGTCGCTGGAGAAGGCGGCCAAGGATCTGCGCCTGGCCGTCGGCATCGACGCCGGCCGTTTTTCCGCCGGCCAGTTGCTGGAAAAACCGGAATTCGCCCCGGCACTGCAGGGGCTGCTCGAAGAAATCGCCCGCTTTGCCGCCATCCTCGAAACCCAGGCCGAGCGCGCCGAAGGGCTGGAAAAATGCTGGCAGCGCGCCGGCGAACTGGTCCAGCGCCTGAGTCAGTGGCAGCAGCCGGCCGACGCCGGCTATGTGTATTGGGGTGAGGCTTTCACCCACTCGCTGCAACTGAACGCGACGCCGCTCGACGTCGCCAACATCTTCCGCAAGCAGATGGGCGGTCATCCGCGCGCCTGGATCTTCACCTCGGCAACGCTAGCCGTGCAGGGCAAGTTCCACCATTACTGCGCCGAACTCGGCCTCGGCGAACCGGATTCGGCCTGCTGGCACAGTCCCTTCGACTACGGCGAGCAGGCCGTGCTCTACGCGCCGCTGGGCATGCCCGACCCGAACGCCTGGAACTACACCGAGTCCGTCGTCGACGCCGCATGGCCGGCGGTCAAGGCGGCCGGTGGCGGTGCCTTCTTCCTGTGCACCAGTCTGCGCGCGATGCGCCGTACCCACGAACTGCTCAAGGCCAGGCTCGAAGACGAAGGCCTCGACATGCCGCTGCTGGTCCAGGGCGAGGGCAGCAAGAACGACCTGCTGCAGCGCTTCCGCCACCACGGCGCGGCGATCCTGGTCGGCAGCCAGAGTTTCTGGGAAGGCGTCGACGTGCGCGGCGAGGCGCTGTCGCTGGTGGTCATCGACAAGATTCCCTTCGCACCGCCCGACGATCCGGTGCTGGCGGCACGCATCGAGGAAATGAAGAAGCAGGGCCGCAACGCCTTCATGGAATACCAGCTGCCGCGCGCCGTGATCAACGTCAAGCAGGGCGCCGGCCGGCTGATCCGCGACGAGACCGACAAGGGCGTGCTGATGATCTGCGATCCACGACTTATATCAAAGCCTTACGGCCGTCGCGTATGGCAAAGTCTGCCACCGATGAAGCGCACCCGCGAACTGCAGGTCGTCCTCGACTTTTTTGCCAACCGATGAAAACCACCTTCGACCAACTGGCCGCCCGCCAGCCGCAACTTTTCTCTGCCGCCGACATCCGCGTCGACAAGGCGCAGCTCGAAGCCATGGCCGAGATTGTCGGCGCCATCGAGATGGTCCTGGCCTTGCCCGCCTTCCGCGCCGAGGTGCTCGCCCGGGCGCCGGAAAGCGCGCGCTGGCCGGTCGTCGCGCGCAGCGTGTTCATGGGCTACGACTTCCATCTGACGCCGGCCGGCCCGAAACTCATCGAGATCAACACCAATGCCGGCGGTGGTCTGCTCAACGCCTACCTGCTCGCCGCGCACGGCCATGCCGACGAGGCGGCCACCTTCGTTGCCGAGATCCTCGAGATGTTCCGCGCCGAATGGCGGCTGGAACGCGGCGACGCGCCGCTGACGCGCATCGCCATCGTCGATGAAGCGCCGGCCGGGCAGTTTCTGGCGCCGGAGTTCGAGTTGTTCCGCGATCTGTTCGCCGCCAACGGCATCGATGCGGTGATCGCCGACCCGGCCGATTTCGTCCGCGACGGCCAGCGTCTGCTTCACGACGGCCAGCCGATCGATCTGGTGTACAACCGGCTGACCGATTTCTATCTCGAAGGCGAGCCCTGCCGCGCCATCCGCGCACTCTTCCAGGCCGGCGGCGTGGTCCTGACCCCGCATCCGGCGGCGCACGCCACACATGCCGACAAGCGCCACCTGATGCTTTTGTCCGATGCCGACAAGCTCGCCGCGCTCGGCATCGATGCCGCCACGCAGCGCATCCTGCTGGCTGGCGTGCCGCGCACCATCGCCGTCGATCCGGCGCAGGCCGAAACGCTGTGGGCCGAGCGCAAGCGCTGGTTCTTCAAGCCGCCCACCGGCTTCGGCAGTCGCGCCGCCTATCGCGGCGACAAGCTGACCAAGCGCGTCTTCGAAGACATCCTCGCCGGCCACTACATTGCCCAGGAAATCGCGCCGCCGTCCGAGCACGAGGTCATCGTCAATGGCGAGGCGCAGACGATGAAGGCCGACTTCCGCTGCTTCGTATACGACGGCCATATCCAGTGTGTCGCCGCCCGCCTGTATCAGGGGCAGACGACCAATTTCCGTACTCCCGGCGGCGGTTTCGCGCCGGTGTTTGCGGCTTGAACAGGTAGAATTCGGCCATGAAAGTTTTTGGCATCGCCGGCTGGTCCGGCTCCGGCAAGACGACGCTGCTGGAAAAGCTGATTCCGGCGCTGACCGCGCGCGGCCTCAAGGTCTCGGTGATCAAGCACGCGCACCACGGTTTCGACATCGACAAACCCGGCAAGGATTCCTACCGCCACCGCGAGGCCGGCGCCTCCGAAGTCATGCTCGCCTGCGGCACGCGCTGGGCGCTGATGCACGAATGCCGCGACGAACCCGAGCCGCAACTGGCCGACCTGCTGACCCGACTGGCGCCGTGCGACCTAGTGCTGGTCGAAGGCTTCAAGCAGGAACCGGTGCCCAAGCTGGAAGTCCACCGGCCGGCCAGCGGCAAGCCGCCACTGTTCGCCGAGCGCGACGACATCGTCGCCGTGGCCAGCGACGAAGCTATTGCCGCGACCATTCCGGTGCTGCCGCTCAACGACATCGCCGCCGTCGCCGACTTCATCGTCGATCACTGCCAACTCAAGGTCTGACCATGCTCAGTTACGAACAAGCGCTTGAACAACTGCTCGCCGCTGCCAGCCCGGTGGCCGAAACCCGCCATGTGCCGATTACCGCCGCCGCTGGCCGCGTGCTGGCGCAGGCGCAGGTAGCCACGGTGAATGTGCCGCCGCTCGACAATTCGGCGATGGACGGCTACGCTGTGCGCCTGGCCGATGTGGCGCAGATCGGCGTGACCTTGCCGGTCAGCCAGCGCATTCCCGCCGGCACGGTCGGCAGTGCACTGCAGCCCGGCACCGCCGCCCGCATCTTCACCGGCGCGCCGGTGCCGCCCGGCTGCGACGCGGTGATCATGCAGGAACGCTGCGAAGCCGTCGGCGACAGCGTCGTCATCAACCACGTCCCGCGCGATGGCGAGAACATCCGCCGCAGCGGCGAGGACATCGCCACCGGTAACGAAATCCTGCCCGCCGGCATCCGCCTGCGCGCCCAGGAAATCGCGCTCGCCGCCTCGGCCGGCCTGCCGGAACTGCCGGTGCATCGGCGCGTTCGCGTCGGCATGTTCTTTACCGGCGACGAACTGGTCCAGCCCGGCGAGCCGCTGCCGCCCGGCGCCATCTACAACTCCAACCGCTACGCGCTGCGCGCACTGCTCGAAGGCCTGGGCTGCGAAGTGCGCGACCTCGGCAGCGTGCCCGATTGCCTCGACGCCACCCGCGACGCACTGCGCCGCGCCGCCGCCGACAACGACCTGATCGTCACCAGCGGCGGCGTCTCGGTCGGCGAGGAAGACCACGTCAAACCGGCGGTCGAAGCCGAAGGCCGGCTCGACATGTGGAAGATCGCGATCAAGCCGGGCAAGCCGCTGGCTTTCGGCGAAGTCAATAAACCGGAAGGTGGCACCGCCTGGTTCATCGGCCTGCCGGGCAACCCGGTCGCCGCCTTTGTCACCTGCCTGATGCTGGTCCGCCCCTTCATCCTGCGCCTGCAAGGCGTTGCCGACGTGCGCCCCAAGGTGCTGCCGCTGACTGCCGATTTCACCTGGAGCCGGCCGGACAGCCGCCTCGAATTCCTGCGCGCCCGGATCAACGACGCCGGCCGCGTCGAGCTTTACCCGAACCAGGGCTCGGCCGTCGTCACCTCGCTGTGCTGGAGCGACGGGCTGGTCCTCAATCCGCCGGGACAGGCGGTTCAAGCGGGCGACAGCGTCCGCTTCGTCACTTTTGCGGAGTTGCTGGCATGAGCGTGAACATCCTTTACTTCGCCAGCCTGCGCGAAGCCTTCGGTACTGCCGGCGAAACCGTCGAGTTGCCGGCCGGCGTCGCCACCGTTGGCCAGTTGCGCGACTGGCTGGTCGGGCAGGGCAGGGCCGAACTGGCGACCGCCAAGAACCTGCGCTGCGCGGTCAACCAGGAAATGTGCAAGGCCGACGCGCCGGTCAAGGCCGGCGACGAAATTGCCTTCTTCCCGCCCGTGACCGGAGGCTGAACGATGTCGATTCAATGGTTCCCCGGTCACATGACCCAGGCCCGCAAGAAAGCGGGCGAGACGCTGGCCATGGCCGACGTCGTCGTCGAAGTGCTCGACGCCCGCCTGCCGCAGGCGTCCAGCAACCCGATGATTCACGAGCTGCGCACCTTCCGCCAGCGCCCCTGCCTGAAGCTGCTGAACAAGGCCGACATCGCCGACCCGGCGGTGACCAAGGCCTGGCTGGAATACTTCGGCAAGCAGCCGGGCGTGATGGCGGTCGCCATCTCGTGCAAGAAGGCCGGCGACGTCGCCAAGATTCCCGGCCTGGCGCAGAAGCTGGCGCCGCACCGCAACGACGCGGTCAAGCCGCTGCGACTGATGATCATGGGCATCCCCAACGTCGGCAAATCGACGCTGATGAACGCGCTGGTCAAGAAGAAGGTCGCCGCCGTCGGCGACCAGCCGGCGGTGACCAAGAGCCAGCAGCGCATCGACATCAGCTCGCGGCTGACCATCTACGACACGCCGGGCATGCTCTGGCCGAAGATCGACCACCCGATCGACGGCCTGATGATGGCCGCCAGCCACTCGGTCGGCGTCAACGCTTACATCGACGATGAAGTCGCCACCTGGCTCGCCGGCTACCTGCTCGACCACTACCCGGCGCTGCTCAAGGCCCGCTACGGCTTCGACCTGCAGGGCATGGACGCGGTCGCCGTGCTCGAAGGCATCGCCAAAAAGCGCGGCTGCCTGATCAAGGGCCGCGGCGGCGAACTCGACCTCGAAAAAGCCGCCGGCATCCTGCTCAACGATTACCGTACCGGCACCCTCGGCCGCATCAGCCTGGAAACCCCGAGCCTGCGCGAAGCCCGTCAGGCGCAATTGGCCCAGGCCGCAGCGCTTCCCCCGGAAAATCCGGAAAACACCCCAATAACCGATGAAGACGGCGACCACTAGGCCTTTTCCAAAAAGCTGGTTATAATTCGCGCCGCTCGCCACCCGGCGAGACTTTTCCTCGATAGCTCAGTCGGTAGAGCGCCGGACTGTTAATCCGTAGGTCCCTGGTTCGAGCCCAGGTCGAGGAGCCAGGACTCAAGCAAAAAGCCCACTTTTCGGAGTGGGCTTTTTGTTGTCCGAAGGTTTTGCTGCATTTTGCTGCTCAGCTCGACTGATCCATGTGGCGTTGATGGCTGCAATCAACCATTCATGCAACGGACATCTTGTCGAGCGTCTGCTTTGCAGAAATTTTTTGTATGGCCGCAGTTGGCCGATTGCAGGCGAAAGGTCCAACGAACTTCAGCGCCTTTCCCCCTACCCAACAACCCGAAATAGCATCAAATCCATCGCTTCAGTCCGGACAGGCACGATGGCCTGATATTCCAGACTGGCAGCCCAGCGGTCGGCATCTTCGGCGCTCGGGAAGCTGAGTTCGACGTAGGCCTCGAAGGGTGTGCAGGCGAGTTGGTTCCAGTATGTCTTGTCGACCGTGCCACGGGCGACGACGCTGCCGCCGTGGCGTTCGACGGTGGCGCCGACCTGGCTGCGGTAGGTTTCGAAGGCTGCCGGGTCTTTCAGGCGGATCAGGCCGATGATCTTGACGCTCATTTTGTCTCCTTTGCTTTCTGTTCTTCTATATAAGCTCGCCAAGCTTCACGTGCTTCCTTGGACAGGAATAAATAGTAGAGCATGAACATGCCTTCAAGCGTCGACAGCCGCGTTCCCTTGAGCGCCTCCAGGGATAAGCGCGAAACGATCTTCACCATTATCAGTAACGGCGTTACACCCAAAGCACACATGAAGACGTATCTGAATTGGATTTTCAGGTCAGCGTCAGAAAGCAAGTCGCTGAGACCGAGTATGTAGCTGACTACGCCAAGTAGGATTGCCAGGACAATGAATCTGGACAGGGTTTTTTCGCGCATGTTGTTCTTGAAGACGGTGCCGATCATTGCCAGCAGGAATGAGGATGATCCACATACCAGTGTATCTCGCTGAGGGCCGGGAGCATGGGGGTCGTGGTTTCGGGGTGGTCCGGAATCCGAAGGATAGTCCGGCGCTTGGGTTTTGTCAGGGGAATTACCCTGCATAATGATGGTCCGCTGCCTTGTGCGCTAACATGGGCCTTGGCCGAAGTTGTCGCCGATTCGGGGAGGGGCATGGAAGAAGTCAATGGCGCCGCTGTGCGCTGGCATCAATTGCGACTGTACGTCGACAATCATCTGCACGACCGTTTTCTGGCACCGCCACTGACCGTCGTGGTGGCAGCGCTGCTGACCTTGTGGGTGCCGGTATGGCAGGCGGTGCTGTGGGCGGGCGTGGAACTGGTGGTGATCGCGGTCTATGTGAGCGTGTATCTGCGCTTCCGTCGTGCGCCGGTCGAGGAGGCCGGACACTGGGCGCGGCGGATTGCGCTGGCGCACGGGGCGCACATGGCGATGTGGTCGTCCATCGTGGTCTGGGCTTATCAGCCGGGTGATCTGAGCAGCTTGATGTTCGTCATGCTGGTGCATGTGGGTTTGATCTCGCTGACTGTGGTGATGAGCAATCCGCACCGGCGCCTGCTGCTGTCCGATCTGGTGGCGCCGGCGGTGGCGCTGGTCGGACCGCCGTTGATTGACGGCAGTCTGTTCAGTGTCGGCCTGACCGCGCTCGGCTTGCTCTACATTGCGCTGATGCTGCTGGTCGGCCTGAAGATCCATGCCAGTACGCTGGAGGCTCTGCTGCTGCGCCAGCGCAACGACCAGTTGATCAGCGAACTGGAACGTCAGGTCAAGCGTGATGCACTGACCGGGCTGGCCAACCGCCGCCATTTCATCGAGACCGGCGAGGTGGAACTGCAGCGGGCGGCGCGTTACCGCCATCCGTTGGCACTGCTGATGGTGGATATCGACCACTTCAAGCCGATCAACGATACCTATGGTCATCTGGCCGGCGACGAGGTGCTCAAGGCGGTGGCCGCGGTGTGCGCCGAAAGCGTGCGCGGCAACGATTGCCTGGCCCGGCTGGGCGGTGAGGAATTTGCCATCCTGATGCCGGAAACCGGGCTCGACGAGGCAGGCGCGGCGGCCGAGCGGCTGCGTGTCGCGGTGGAGCAGCTACGCTGCCAACTCCACGAAGGGCTGGTGACGCCGACGGTGAGCATTGGCGTGGCGATTACCGAAGGAGCAGGCGAGAGCCTGTCGTCTCTGATGCGACGCGGCGACCAGGCAATGTACGCAGCCAAGGCGCAGGGCCGCAACCGGGTGGTGATCGCGCCGCCACTGACCGCCTGAAAGACAGCGGAAAAAGTCTGGTCCGGGTGCGGTTTTTACGTCTATAATGCGCGCCTTCGCCGCTCAGGCAGCGAGATTCCTCGATAGCTCAGTCGGTAGAGCGCCGGACTGTTAATCCGTAGGTCCCTGGTTCGAGCCCAGGTCGAGGAGCCATGGATTCAAGCACTTAGCCCGCTAATCAGCGGGCTTTTTGCTATCTGGGTCTGCCATGATTGACTTAGAATGAGCCACACGCAGATCGGTGCAATCGATTGCGTCAATCAAAACCATGGTGGGGGACCGTGATGAGCCTGAGCAATCAGACAATCGGCAAAGTCGTGCAATGGCTGGGCTGGTTCAGCGTGGCACATTCGTTATGGACTTACGGCTTTGCTTTGCTGGATGCTAACTCGGATGCCTCAATCCGCGCCTATGCCTGGCTGATTGCCATTGAAGGCATCTTTTTCCTCGGCGCAGGTCTGCTCGTTGTCTGGCTTGGACGCCGGATTGCCAGGCCGGCTCAAGTGCCCGAGCCGGTCCAGGCTGAAAATCGCGGCGCCGAGTAGGGACGGTTCCTCATGGACGATGCCGATACCTTGACGATCAGGCCGAATTATCCTGGGCTGCTGATGGCCATTCTCCTGCTGGGGTTTGCTGCCGGCATTTCTCTCGTCATGTTGCTTGCGCTGACGCGCAAGGATGTTTTTGGCCCGGCGCTCTTCGACTGGCTGCTGCTTATCTTCCTGATCGTTTTCATCTTCCTGTTCGTGCTCGGTTCCCTGTATGTGCTCTGGGGCCACATCGCGGTGCTGTTCAGCGGCTTGCGGCCGTCTATGGCCGTGCGCCTCGACCGCCAGGGCATCCATTACCCGCTAAGGTACGATGGCTTGATCCCCTGGGCGCAGGTTCACGACATTCAGGTGCATCAGGGCTACAACGGCATGAGCCTGTGGTTCAAGATCGATCCGTCGCTGCCGTTGCGGGGGTATTCGGTGCTCGATCACATTTACAGCATCGGCAACGCGCAAGTGATCGGTTATGTGCGGCTGTTGTCGCACCAATACAGCTTTTCTGCGCCGGAACTCATGCAGGAATTGCGTCGGCTGGCCCCGGAACGGGTGCATATGGCCTATCCCTTGAGTTGAATCTGGTCCTGCTATTCTCGAATACGCCGAGCTGCCCGGCCTGTTCGCCTGAACCGATTGACAGGTAGCCCCGGCGCTGCCGATAATCCGCCGCTCTGCAGGAGAGAGAGCGCTGCTTGGCCAGCGCTCCGCCGAAGGCGCAAACTCCCATAATCGCTCAGGCATGCCGAACTGCTGAAATGATTCGCCGGCTGGAGAGTAGTTGCGAGCGTCCCGGCGCTTGGCAACTCACCGAAGGGGCAGGCTCCGAGGAGCCGAAACTCTCAGGTAAAAGGACAGGGGGAGAGGCGTCACGGAAACACCCGCTCAGGGGTTTCCGCTTTCTGACGGAGTCCTTTTGATGTTTGCCTCGCTGTTCGACAGTCTCGCCCACGTTTTTCAACCGCTCGCCACCAAGCAGTTCGATCTGCTGCTGGTCGTCTACCTGGTCGCCATCGCCGCCGAGGCGATGTCTGGCGCGCTGGCCGCCGGCCGCCGCGACATGGATTTCTTCGGCGTCGCCGTGATCGCCTTTGTTACCGCGCTCGGCGGTGGGACGATCCGCGACGTCGTGCTCGGCAACTACCCGATCGGCTGGACCCAGCATCCCGAGTACGTTTATCTGGTCATCCTCGCCGGCCTGGCGACGACGCTGATCGCCCGCTTCATGCACCACATGAAGCGCGTCTTCCTGATGCTCGATGCGCTCGGCTTGGTCGCCTTCTCGCTGATCGGCTGCAACGTCGCGCTGCAACTCGATTACCCGGTGGTGGTCGTGATCATGGCCGGCATGCTCACCGGGATTTCCGGCGGTGTGCTGCGCGACGTGCTGTGCAACCAGGTGCCGGTGGTTTTCTGCCGCGAGCTCTACGCCAGCGTCTCGCTGTTCGTCTGCGTGCTCTTCCTGGTGCTGCGCGGCCTCGGCTGGGACAGCGACCTGATCACCCTGGTCTGTTTCGGCGCCGGTTTCGGTTTCCGCATGCTGGCGCTGCGCTTCGCCTGGAAGCTGCCGACCTTTTCCTACCAGCAGCGCTGGGACTGAAACGCGGGCTGGGCTAAAATGACTGTATGAAAATACAGTTGTTTGTCAGAGGCCCGCATTGACTGCCTCGTCCGCGCTCCCCGGCTACGCCGAGCTGCACTGCCTGTCCAACTTCAGTTTCCTGCGCGGTGCCTCGCACCCGGAGGAACTGGCGGCGCAGGCGGTGGCGCAGGGCTACGCGGCGCTGGCGCTGACCGACGAGTGCTCCCTGGCCGGCGTGGTGCGCGTGCATCAGGCGTTCCGGGCGCAGGGCGGGGCGACGCGCCTCGTCATCGGCAGCGAGATGCGCACGGTCGACGGCCTGAAGCTGGTCTTTCTGGCGCAGAACCGGGAGGGCTACGGCAACCTGTCGGCGCTGATCACGCTTGCCCGGCGGCGGGCGGAGAAGGGCGCCTACACGCTGCAGCGCCACGACCTGAACGCCATCTCGCCGAATGGCGCGCTGCCCGACTGCCTGGTGCTATGGGTGCCCGAGGCGACGCCCTCGGTTGCCGACGGGCGCTGGCTGGCCGAACGTTTTCCCGGGCGCTGCTGGATCGCCGTCGAACTGCACGCCGGCCCGGATGATGCGGCCAAGCTCGCGGAACTGCAGGCGCTCGGCGCCGCCTGCGGCCTGCCGCTGGTGGCCGCGGGCGATGTGCACATGCACGTGCGGGCACGGCGGCCGGTGCAGGATGTGCTGACCGCGCTGCGCCTGAAGACCTCGGTGTTCGACGCCGGCCATGCGCTGTTTCCGAACGGCGAACGGCATTTGCGCTCGCGTCTGCGGCTGGCGCGGCTCTATCCGCCCGAACTGCTGGCCGAGACGCTGCGCATCGCGGCCTTGTGCATGTTTTCTCTGGACGAGTTGCGCTACGAATATCCGGAGGAAATCGTCCCCGCCGGCCACACGCCGACCTCCTGGCTGCGCCACGAAACCGAGGCCGGGCTGCGCCGGCGCTATCCGGCGGGCGTGCCGGACGCGGTGCGTGAGCGCATCGAGCACGAATTGCGGCTGATTGCCGAGCTGAGCTACGAAGCCTATTTCCTGACCGTCTACGACATCGTCTGCTTCGCCCGCGGCGCCGGCATCCTCTGCCAGGGGCGCGGCTCGGCGGCGAATTCGACGGTCTGCTTCGCGCTCGGCGTCACCGAAGTCGATCCGGCGCGCTCGGCGATGCTGTTCGAGCGCTTCGTCTCCAAGGAGCGCGGCGAACCGCCTGACATCGACGTCGATTTCGAGCACGAGCGGCGTGACGAGGTCATCGCCTACATCTACGAGAAATACGGCCGCGAGCGCACGGCGCTGGCCGCCGCCGTCATCACCTACCGGACCAAGGGCGCGTTGCGCGACGCCGGTCGCGCGCTCGGCTTCGACATCGCCCGCATCGACGCGCTGACCGCATCGCTCGCCTGGTGGGACAAGCGCGAACAGATGCCGGAACGCTTCGCCGAGCAGGGGCTGGACCCGGCGTCGCCGCGCGTCGCCAAGTGGCTGTGGCTGGCCGAGCAACTGCGCGGCTTTCCCCGCCACCTGACCCAGCATGTCGGCGGCTTCGTCATGTCGCGCGGGCCGCTGGCGCGGCTGGTGCCGGTCGAGAACACGGCAATGGCCGAGCGCACGGTGATCCAGTGGGACAAGGATGACCTCGACGCGGTCGGCCTGATGAAGGTCGACGTGCTGGCGCTCGGCATGCTGTCGGCGCTGCGCCGGATGCTGGCGATGATCGGGCCGCTGGCATTGAACGAAATCCCCGAAGGCGACAAGGCGACCTACGACATGCTCTGTCGCGCCGACAGCATGGGCGTCTTCCAGGTCGAATCGCGGGCGCAGATGAGCATGCTGCCGCGCCTGAAGCCGCGCAACTACTATGATCTGGTGATCGAGGTCTCGCTGGTGCGGCCCGGGCCGATCCTGGGCGACATGGTCCATCCCTACCTGAAGCGGCGCCAGGGTAAAGAGCGCATCGAGGAGATCACGCCGGCCATCGACGCGGTGCTGGCGCGTACCTGCGGCGTGCCGATCTTCCAGGAACAGGTGATGCAACTGGCCATCGTCGCCGCCGGCTTCACGCCCGGCGAGGCCGACGAACTGCGGCGGGCGATGGCGGCCTGGCGGCGTAAAGGCAATCTCGCCCGCTATCAGGACAAGCTGCGCGCCGGCATGGCGCGCAACGGCGTGCCGGCCGCCTTCATCGAGCGCATCGTCGCCCAGATCCAGGGCTTCGGCGAGTACGGCTTCCCCGAATCGCACGCCGCCAGCTTCGCGCTGCTGGTCTATGCCTCGGCCTGGGTCAAGCGCCACCATCCGGCGGCCTTCCTGTGCGGCTTGCTCAACAGCCAGCCGATGGGTTTCTATTCGCCGTCGATGTTGATCCAGGACGCCCGCCGCCATGGTGTCAGCGTGCTGCCCGCCGATGTCACGGCCAGCGACTGGGACAGCCGGATCGACGAGCGCGGCGCGGTGCGCCTCGGCCTGCGCGAGATCAAGGGACTGAGCCGGGAAGCGGCCGTGCGGATCGCCGACGCGCGGCGGCGGGCGCCGTTTGCCGATGTCGCCGACCTCGCGGCGCGCTGCGCCCTGGGCAAGCGCGATCTGGATCAGCTCGCTGCTGCCGACGCCTTGCGCGGTCTCGCCGGTCATCGCCGCCAGGCGGCCTGGGCGGTCGCCGACAGCGGCCGGCGGGCGATCCAGGGCGATCTTTTCGCCGGCTTGCCGGCGCCAGAAACGGCGGTCGAGCTGGCGGCGCCGACGCTGGCTGACAACCTGGTCGCCGATTACCGCCAGCTCGGCCACAGCCTGCGCCCGCACCCGCTGACCCTGCTGCGCGAACATCTCGCAGCGCGGCGCTTCCTCAGTGCCGGCGAACTGGCGCAACGCGGCGACCGCGCGCTGGTCCGCGTCGCCGGCATCGTCACCGGCCGCCAGCGGCCGGGCACGGCGACCGGCATCGTCTTCGTCACGCTGGAGGACGAGTCCGGCTGGACCAACGTCGTCGTCAAGCCGGGGCTGGTGGAAAAACAGCGGCGCGAATTGCTCGGGGCACCATTGCTCGGGGTTTACGGTCAACTTCAATGTGCCGATGGCGTGGTGCATCTGGTCGCCCAGCGCCTGGTCGACCTGTCCGCCTGGCTGGGGCGACTGGAAACCCGCAGCCGGGATTTTCATTGATCTGGCTGACACCATGTCGGCAACTTCTGGCATGTGCGGCGAAAATTGCGTTAAGCTCAAGGCTGCGCAGGACACAACCGAATCATCGCGGGAGTCGTCATGATGCTTGAGTCTCTTGGAAATCCGCTTGCCGGCATGGCCTGGCCACTGGCTTTGCTGCTGGCCTGGCTGGCTGGTGAAGCGATCAGCCGCTGGCTGTCGTTGCCGCGCGTCTGCGGTTATGCGCTGGCCGGTTTCGTGCTGGCCAGCGGTCAGCTTGGCCTGTTGCCCCAGCCGGCCGGAACGCCGGTGGCGCTGCTGGCTGATTTCGCCATTGCGCTGGTGCTGTTCGAACTCGGCCAGCGCATCAACCTGAACTGGCTGCGGCATAACCGCTGGCTGGCCGTGACCAGCCTGGTCGAGGCCTTCGGCACCTTTATCGTCGTGCTGCTGGTGGCCCGGGGCTTCGGCCTGGCACCGCTGCCGGCCCTGTTGCTGGCAGCGCTGGCGATGTCTTCGTCGCCGGTGGCGGCGCTGCGGGTGGCCAACGAACTGCACTGTTCCGGTCAGGTTACCGAACGCATGCTGCATTTGTCGGCGTTCAACTGTGTTTTCGCGGTGCTGGTCTTCAAGGCGATTGCCGGTTACTGGGTGCTGACCAGCGCCGGCGGCCTGCTTCCTGCCTTGTGGAGCAGCCTGGCCGTGATCGGCGTGTCGGCGGGGATCGGCGCGATGTTCGGCGTCGCCGTGCCGACCCTGCTGCGTTGGCAGCGGCGCGGTGGTGGCGATGCGACGGTGATCTTCGCCATCGCCACGCTGCTGCTGGTGTCCCTGACGCACGCCCTGCAGTTCTCGGCCCTATTGGCGGCACTGGTCTTCGGCCTGGTCGTACGTTACCGGCGCATCGTCTTTTCCGGCGCGGATCGTGGTTTCGGTACGCTGGGCAGCCTGCTGACCATCCTGCTGTTCGTCTTTGCTTCGGCGACCTTGTCCTGGTCGCAGGTGGCCCAGGGGGCCGGGCTGGCGCTGGCGGTCCTGGTGGTGCGCACGCTGTGCAAGGTCGGCGCCTGCGTGGCCTTTGCCGGTCTGTCAGGCATCGGCTGGCGCAAGGGGGCGCTGACCGGGCTGGCGCTGACGCCGATGTCGGTGTTCGCCATCCTGCTGCTCGAACAGACGCGCCATCTCGGTATCGATGTATTCGCCCAGGTGGCCGGTCTGGGTCTGCTGGTGCTGGCGCTCGAACTGCTTGGGCCGGTGGCGACGCAGCGGGCGTTGATCCTGGCCGGCGAGGCCGGGCGCGAGGAGGGCGGCTGAGATGACGCTGGAAGCATTCAAGGCGGGCGAAGCGCTGACCATGGGCGTCGAGCTGGAGCTGCAACTGGTCGATCTGACCGATTTCGACCTGACCGCGGCGGCGGCCGACATGCTTTTCCTGCTCGGCAAGCAGCCTTTCCCGGGCGATGTGAAGCCGGAAATCACCGAGAGCATGATCGAGATTTCGACCGACGTGCACACCGATTACGGCGCCTTGCTCGGCCAGCTCGGGCAGATGCGGAACGCCCTGGTCGAGGCCGGCGACCGCCTCAACGTCGGCGTCTGCGGCGGTGGCACGCATCCCTTCCAGCGTTGGTCGGAGCAGCGCATTTTCGACAAGCCGCGCTTTCAGGAGTTATCGGCGCTGTACGGCTACCTGGCCAAACAGTTCACGGTTTTCGGTCAGCACGTGCACATCGGTTGCGCCAGTGCCGACGAGGGGCTCTACCTCCTGCACGCGCTCAATCGCTACCTGCCACATTTCATCGCGCTGTCGGCGTCGTCGCCTTTCCTGCAGGGGGTCGATACGCTGTTCGATTCGGCGCGGCTGAACTCGGTGTTTGCCTTTCCCTTGTCCGGGCGGGCGCCTTTCCTGCTGCGCTGGGAGGACTTTGCCCAGGACTATTTCGGCAAGATGGAAAGCACCGGCGTGGTCAAGAGCATGAAGGACTTCTACTGGGACATCCGGCCCAAGCCCGAATACGGGACCATCGAACTGCGCGTCTGCGACACCCCGCTCAGCGTCGAGCGGGCGGCGGCCCTGGCCGCCTACCTGCAGGCCCTGTGCCGGATGCTGCGCGAGCAGGGCGAGCAGGGCGAGCCGGTCAGCGAAGACGACTATCTGGTCTACAACTACAACCGTTTCCAGGCCTGCCGTTTCGGCCTCGACGCGACGCTGGTGCATCCGCGCCGGCATGAGACGCTGCCCCTGCGCGACGATGTGCTGGCAACCCTGGCCCAACTGGCGCCGCACGCTGCCGTTCTGGGCAGCACCGGTGCGCTCGATGTGCTGCGCCGGGTGGTCGCTAGCGGCAACCATGCCGGCGACCTGCGCCGCTGGTATGGCGAATCGGGCGGGCTGCGCGGCATGGTCGATGCCGCGGTACGCACTTTCCGGGGAGATGAATCATGAGTTTTCGCCGTCGTCCCATCCATGTTGGGCTCTCTGCAAGGATTCATCATCCTGTGCCGGATAGCCAAGGGATACATACGCGGACCTTGCAGGTGCTGGAGCAGTCGATTGCCCAGTGGGTGCAGTCGCGCGACGTGCTGGTACTGATGGTGCCGTCGGTCCTGCAGGACGGCATCCTGATGCGCAGCAACATCCGCCTGCGCGATTACGCCGAGTATCTCGACGGCCTGATCCTGCAGGGCGGTGCCGACGTCAGCCCGCTGGCCTACGGCGAAACGCCACTGCAACCGGCGTGGGCCGGTGATCCGGTGCGCGATGCCTATGAACTGGAGTTGCTGCACGAGTTCATGGAGGCAGGCAAGCCGGTGCTCGGCATCTGTCGCGGCATGCAGCTGATCAACGTCGCGCTCGGCGGTTCCCTGTACCAGGATCTGCCGACTCAGTGCCCGACGGCGATTGCCCACGAGCATGAGGATTACGACCGCCATGTGCATGGCGTGCGCTTTTCCGCCGACGGTCAGTTCGCGCGCTGGTTCGGCGGCGAAGCGGGCGGTGCGGTGGTGTCGATTCATCATCAGGCGGTGCATCGCCTGGGAAGCGAAGTGATCGTCGAGGCTGAGGCCGACGACGGCATCATCGAAGCGATCCGCTGGAAGGGGCGTAGTTTCGTCTGCGGCGTTCAGTGGCACCCGGAATTCCACCACCACGGTGACGGCGGTTTGCTCGACTGCGCGCCCGTGCTCGACGCTTTCCTGGCGGCCGCACGGCATTAAGACTGTGTCGAAATTGTCAAGCATGGCGGAGTGTGACTGTCATTTATGGCATGAAGTGCGCTGTGAGATGCCATCCTTCCTGCGACCGGGTTTCCCCCGATAGTCCGGCGAGCCGCTGGCAGCGGCCGTTTCTGGCGAATGTCATGAAGTGCTGCCGTAGCACCATCGACCGGGCATGGTTATTGCGCCGGCATGTCCGCTTAACCGGCACTTTCAAACAATTCGAGGGAGAACAGCAATGGCGTGGAATCTGCTTTTTACATCCGATATCGGCTTGCTCAGCCTGTTTACGATCTTGTTCATCCTGGTGATGGCCGTCTATATCGGCTATTACGCAGTGAAGCAGATCAACAAGGAGGCCGGCGCTTCGCGGACGCAATCGCACCCCGGCGCGCATTGATTACCACTGCCTGAAACACGATTCGCCGGCCCAGTGCCGGCGAATTGCTTTTGTGCTCAGGAAATCAGCCATTCGGGCAGCGCGGCTGGCGTGAATTCTGCCGCACCGGTATCACTTTCTGGCTGGCCGGCAACTTGGCGCAGTGGCACAACGCCGGCCCAGACGGGGATGTCGAGGTCGGCAGCGTCGTCCTCGACGCCCCAGTTGCGGATCTTGGCCGCCGCTTCGTTCAACGCCAGGCGCAGGACGGCCGTACCCGCCAGTTCCGCATCGCTCGGCGGCCGCACCAGCGCCGCGCGCCCCGGGCTGACGTGTTCGACGAAGGCGGTGAGGGCGGTCCTCTTCTCGTCTGGCGCGTCGACCGCGACAAATCGCCCGTAAATCACCACCGAGCGGAAATTCATCGAATGGTGGAAGGCCGAGCGCGCCATGACCAATCCATCGACGTGGGCGATGCAGACCGAGCAGTCGCTGTCGAGCAGGGTTTGCGTCAGGCGCGAGTTGTTGGCACCGTGGATGTACAGCGCGTCGCCGACCCGCCAGCAGGCCGTCGGCAGGCAATGGACGCTATCGCCCTGGTTGAAGGCAATCTGGCAGATCAGGGCGGTATCGACGATGGCGGCAATGGTGGCCGGATCGTAATGACCGCGTTGCGGCTTGCGACGAACCCGGGTGCGTAGGCTGGGGGCTGGGTGTTGCATGAGGTCTCCTGGAAAGTTCGGCCAGTATGCGCGTCATGTGGCACCATTCATGGAACCACGATCGTCTGATTTCACGGAGCCAGATGGCCCTCGAACTTGTCCTTGCCGAACTTCGTTTGCCGCTTGCGGGCGAAGCGCGTCAGCAACGTCTCTATCGCGTGCTCAAGCAGGCGATTCTCGACGCGCGCCTGCACGCCGGCCTGCGCTTGCCGGCCAGCCGCCAACTGGCGCTCGATTGCGGCATGTCCCGCAACGGCGTGCTCTACGCCTATCAGCAACTGGTCGCTGAGGGGTTTCTCGAAGCCGATCGTGGCGGTACCCGGGTCGCCGCCTTGCCGCAGCGCAAGACGGCGACGGCCAGCGTGGCGCGGGCCGGTGTCCTGTCGCGGCGTGCCGGCAGCCTGATCGCCATGCAGGCGGGTGAGGCCACCTTGCCCTTCGCGCCGGGCGTGCCCGATCTCAACGCCTTTCCGTGGCCGGTCTGGGCGCGTCTGCTGCAGACGGCCTGGCGCGAGGTCGGGGCGCGCCATCTGGCGTATGCCGCCGCCGGCGGTGAGCCGGCGCTGCGCCGGGCGGTCGCCGATTTCCTGGCGGCCCGGCGCGGCGTAGCCTGCGCGCCGGAACAGGTGTTCATCGTCCCGGGCGGCAATGTCGCGCTCGACGCCTGCGCCCGTCTGTTGGCCGACCCCGGGGATATTGCCTGGATTGAAGATCCGGCTTACCAGGTGGCACGAAATGCCATGCTGGCCGCTGGCTTGCGTACCGTGCCGGTTGCCGTTGACGACGACGGCATGGCCGCAGACGAGACCTTGTGGCGGACGCAGCCGCCTCGCCTGATCTTCCTGACGCCGTCCCACCAGTACCCCGGCGGCAGCGTGCTCAGCCTGGAACGGCGGCTGGCCTTGCTCAACCGCCTCGAGGCAGGCAGCAACTGGTTGATCGAGGACGACTACGACAGCGAATTCAACCACGCCCGTCCCGATGCGCGACCGTTACCGGCAATTCAGGGGCTGCGCCCGGAGGCGCCGGTGGTCTATCTCGGCACCTTCAGCAAGCTGCTCTATCCGGGGCTGCGCATCGCCTACCTGGTGGTGCCGCGCTGGGCGGTCGACAGCTTCGGTCAGGCCTTGTCCGATCTTTACCGGGGCGGGCAGGCGGTCGAACAGCGTGCGCTGGCCCGTTTTCTCGACAGCGGTAGGCTGACCCGCCATCTGCGCGCGATGGCGCCGATCTATCGCGAACGCCAGCAGGTGCTGCGCACGGCGCTGGCCAGACATTTTCCGGAGGCACGCATCGCCGGCGGCAACGCCGGCCTGCACCTGACGCTGCATTTGCCCGCCGCCCCACCGGATACCGCAATCGTCGCCGCCGCAGCCGGGCAGGGCGTCAGCGCCCGGGCGCTCAGTCGTTACTTCGCCGGGGCCAGTGCCGCCAACGGCCTGGTCCTCGGTTACGGCATGGCCGATGCGGCGATGATTCCAGAACTGGTCCGGCGGCTGGCGTTGGCGAGGGCGCAGGCGGCCGTCGAAGATGTTGCAGGAAATAGCTGACAAATTCAGTCGAGTATTCTAGAATTCACCCCCTTTCAATAGGGAGATAGCACCCCATGTTCCGGCACTTGCGTGAGGATATCCGCGCGGTCTTCGACCGCGACCCGGCGGCTCGCTCGTTCTGGGAGGTGCTGACCTGTTATCCCGGCATTCATGCGCTGATCCTGCATCGGGTGGCCCACTGGCTGTGGGGGCATCGGTTGCGCTGGCTGGCGCGGTTCACTGCACATCTGTCGCGTTTCCTGACCGGGATCGAGATTCATCCCGGGGCGACCATCGGCCGGCGGTTCTTCATCGACCACGGCATGGGCGTGGTGATCGGCGAGACGGCCGAGATCAAGGACGATGTCACGCTTTATCACGGGGTCACGCTGGGCGGGACGTCGTGGAACAAGGGCAAGCGCCATCCGACGCTGGAGAACGGGGTGGTGGTCGGTGCCGGGGCCAAGGTGCTCGGTCCTATCATCATTGCTGCCGGCGCCAAGATCGGTTCCAACGCCGTCGTTACCAAGCCGTTGCCGGCCGGTGCAACCGCGGTCGGCAATCCGGCGCGCATTCTCGATCCGCAGACCCGCGAACGTGAGCAGCAGGCCGAGAAGCTGGGCTTTTCGGCCTATGCCGTCGGTCGTGATCAGGACGATCCGCTGGCCAAGGCCATCCATGGTCTGCTCGATCACGCTGCCGAAACCGACCGCCGCCTGGCCTCGCTGCTGAAGGAGCTGGAGGCGCAGGGCGTGAAGTGCGATCAGGAAGTCCAGGCGGCCGACGATTTTGATCCGAAATACCTGAGCAAAATAGTTGACTGATTTTGTCTGGTTTGTATATAGTTGACCGCAACACTAGGTTATTGATCGGGAGACCGAAATGCGTTTGACCACCAAAGGACGTTTTGCCGTAACGGCGATGATGGATCTTGCACTGCGCGGCGAGGATGGGCCGGTTGCGCTGGCCGGCGTTGCCGAGCGGCAGAGCATCTCGCTGTCTTACCTGGAACAGTTGTTCGGCAAGCTGCGCCGTTACAAGCTGGTCGATTCCGTGCGCGGACCCGGTGGCGGCTACCGGATTGCCCGGCCGCTGGAGCGGGTGACTGTCGCCGACATCATCCGTGCTGTCGACGAGCATCTCGACGCCACCCAGTGCGGTGGTCAGGAAAACTGCCAGGACGAGCATCGCTGCATGACGCACGACCTGTGGTCCACGCTGAACGCGAAAATGTTCGAATACCTGGCCTCAGTCACCCTGGCCGATCTCGTCGATCGCGAGAAGGTCAAGGCTGCCGCACGCGGTGAAGCGGTGATCAGCGGTCCGCTCGGCCCGCACCCGCGTCGCGTCGTGCGTGAAAAGGCTGTGGCGCTCGCCTGAGAGCTATCATGTTCCAGCCCGTCTATCTCGACCATAACGCCACGACACCGCTCGACCCTGCGGTGAAGGCGGCGATGCTGCCCTGGCTCGACGGCCTGTGCGGCAATGCGTCGAGCCGGCACGAGTATGGGCGGCGGGCGCGGCAGGCGATCGACGAGGCACGCCAGAAAGTGGCAGCAGCACTCGGCGCGCATCCGACCGAAGTGGTGTTCACCAGCGGCGGCAGCGAAGCCAACAACCTGTTCATCAAGGGCGCGGCAGCCGGCATGAAGCCGGGGCTGCTTGCCGTCAGCGCGGTCGAGCATCCCTGTGTGCTCAAACCGGCGGCGCAACTGGTGCGCCAGGGCTGGACGCTGCGGGAAATCGCGGTCGATGCGGCTGGCCGGATTGAGGCGCAAGACTACGCCGAACTGCTGCGGCAGCGCCCGGCGCTGGTTTCGGTGATGCTGGCCAACAACGAGACCGGCGTGGTTCAGGATGTCGCCGCACTGGCTGCGGCGGCGCGCTCGAGCGGTGCCTGGTTCCACAGCGATGCGGTGCAGGCCCTGGGCAAGCTGCCGGTAGATTTCCGGTTGCTCAATGCGGCTGGCGTCCATGCCTTGACGGTGTCGGCGCACAAGATCAACGGTCCCAAGGGCGCGGCGGCGCTGGTGCTCGACAAGCGTGTCGAACTTCAGCCGCTGATTGCCGGTGGTGGCCACGAGCGCGGTTTGCGTTCGGGTACGGAAAACGTGCCGGCCATCGTCGGTTTTGGCGTGGCGGCGGAACTTGCAGCGCAGCGCGTTGCCGAACTCCCGGCACGTCTGACGCAGCTGAGAAATACGCTGGAGCGTGGCTTGACGGCGCTCGGGGCAAGGATTTTTGCGGTCGACGCGCCACGCCTGCCCAATACCAGTTATTTCGCTTTTCCCGATATCGACGGCGAAACCCTGGTCGGCAAGCTGGATCGCGAAGGCTTTGCGGTGGCCAGCGGTGCTGCCTGTTCGAGCGCCAACCCGGAACCGTCGCACGTGTTGCGGGCGATGGGCGTAGCCCCGGAGATCGCGCGCGGCGCGGTCCGGGTCAGCCTCGGTGCCGGCAACGACGAAAACGAAGTCGAACAATTCATCAACGCCTTGCGGGCTACGGTCGGACGCCTGCAGGGACTGACGGCGATGACCGTCTGAAACCACCCGACGACCTAGCGAGAATGACGATGAAACTGCCCATCTACCTGGATTACTCGGCGACGACGCCGGTCGACCCGCGCGTTGCGGAAAAAATGATTCCCTATCTCTACGAGAACTTCGGGAATCCGGCCTCGCGTTCGCACAGTTTCGGCTGGGTTGCCGAAGCCGGTGTCGAGGAAGCGCGCGAGCAGGTTGCCGCGCTGGTCGGCGCCGATCCCAAGCAAATCGTCTGGACCTCCGGTGCCACCGAGTCGAACAACCTGGCGATCAAGGGTGCGGCCAATTTCTACGCTGGCACCAAGGGCAAGCACATCATCACCGTCAAGACTGAGCACAAGGCGGTCCTCGACACGGTGCGCGAGATGGAGCGCCAGGGTTTCGAGGCGACCTACCTCGACGTCCAGGAAAACGGCCTGCTCGATCTGGAAGTGTTCAAGGCGGCGATCCGCCCGGATACCGTGCTCGCCTCGGTCATGTTCGTCAATAACGAAGTCGGCGTCATTCAGCCGATCGCCGAACTCGGCGAAATCTGCCGCGAGAAGGGCATCATCTTCCACGTCGATGCGGCGCAGGCGACTGGCAAGGTCGATATCGACCTGAGCAAGCTCAAGGTCGACCTGATGAGCTTCTCGGCCCACAAGACCTACGGCCCGAAGGGCATCGGCGCCCTCTACGTGCGCCGCAAGCCGCGCATCCGCCTGGAAGCGCAGATGCACGGCGGTGGCCACGAGCGCGGTTTCCGCTCGGGCACGCTGGCCACGCACCAGATCGTTGGCATGGGCGAAGCCTTCCGCATTGCACGCGAGGAAATGGTCGAAGAAAACAATCGAGTCAAAGCCTTACGCGATAAACTTCTGAAAGGACTTCAAGATATTGAAGCGACTTTCGTCAATGGCGACCTCGAGCATCGCGTCGCCCATAACCTCAACATCAGCTTCGCCTACGTCGAAGGCGAGTCGATGATCATGGCGATCAAGGATCTCGCCGTGTCGTCCGGCTCGGCCTGTACCTCGGCCAGCCTGGAGCCGTCCTACGTGCTGCGCGCACTCGGGCGCGACGACGAACTGGCGCACAGCTCGATCCGTTTCTCCATCGGTCGCTTCACCACCGAGGAAGAAATCGACTACGCGGTCAAGCTGCTGCACACCAAGATCCAGAAACTGCGAGACCTTTCCCCGCTCTGGGATATGTACAAGGAAGGCATCGATCTGAACACGGTTCAATGGGCTGCCCACTGAACGAAACAACGGAGAAATAACATGAGCTATAGCGTAAAAGTCATTGATCACTATGAGAATCCTCGCAACGTCGGTTCGCTCGACAAGGACGATTCCAGCGTCGGCACCGGCATGGTCGGCGCGCCGGCCTGCGGCGACGTGATGAAGCTGCAGATCAAGGTCAACAAGTCCGGCGTGATCGAAGACGCCAAGTTCAAGACCTACGGTTGCGGCTCTGCCATCGCTTCGTCGTCGCTGGTGACCGAATGGGTCAAGGGCAAGACGGTCGACCAGGCGCTGTCCATCAAAAATACCGAGATTGCCGAAGAACTGGCGCTGCCGCCGGTTAAAATCCACTGCTCGATCCTGGCTGAGGACGCCATCAAGGCGGCCGTGGCGGATTACAAGAAAAAGCACGGAGAATAAGCATGGGCGTGACCTTGACCGACTCGGCGGCGAAGCATGTCGCCAATTTCCTGCAGAAACGCGGCAAAGGCATCGGCCTGCGCCTTGGCGTACGGACTTCCGGCTGTTCCGGCATGGCCTACAAGCTGGAATTCGTCGACGAGGTGAATGAAGACGACCTGATTTTCGAAACCTCGGGCGTCAAGGTCGTGGTCGATGCCAAGAGCCTGCCGTATCTTGAAGGCATGGAGCTCGACTTCGCCCGCGAAGGCCTGAACGAAGGGTTCAAGTTCAATAACCCCAACGTCAAGGACCAGTGCGGCTGCGGTGAGTCCTTCAACGTTTGATGGATTTAACTGCTGACTTTTTCGCTTTGTTCGGCTTGCCGAAAACTTTCCGGCTCAGCCTGTCCGAGCTCGATTCGCGTTACCGCGACGTGCAGGCGCAGGTGCATCCGGATCGTTTCGCCAATGCGCCGGAGGGCGAGCGGCGGTTGTCGATGCAGTGGGCGACGCGCGCCAACGAGGCTTACCTGACGCTGAAGAAGCCGCTGGAGCGGGCAAAATACCTGCTTGAGCTGGCCGGGCACGATCTGCAGGCCGAGAGCAATACCGCGATGCCGGCCGATTTCCTGATGGAACAGATGGAATGGCGCGAGGCGGTGATGGAAGCGCGCGCTGGCGGCGATCATCACGAACTCGAACATCTCTACCAGCGCCTGCGCGGCGACATCGATGGTCGTTACGTCGAGGTTGCCGCCTTGCTCGACGACGCTCGGGATTACGCGCTGGCCACCGACCGGGTGCGCCGGCTGATGTTCCTGGAAAAACTGCTTTACGAAATCGACGACGCGCTGGCGTCGCTGGACGACTGAAAGAATATAACAATGGCCTTGTTCCAGATCGCCGAACCCGGCGAATCCGCAGCCCCGCACGAGCATAAACTGGCCGTCGGCATCGACCTCGGCACCACCAATTCGCTGGTCGCCACGGTGCGTTCCGGCATTGCCGTCTGCCTCAACGACGAACAGGGGCGGCCGCTGCTGCCTTCGGTCGTCCATTACAACGCTGACGGCAGCACGGTCGTCGGCTACGACGCGCGCAAGGACCAGGCGGTCGATCCGAAGAACACCATCGTCTCGGTCAAGCGCTTCATGGGCCGGGGCAAGCACGACATCGCCCACATCGAGAGCATGGCCTACGACTTCGTCGATGCGCCGGGCATGGTCAAGCTCAAGACCCAGGCCGGCATCAAGAGTCCGGTCGAGGTTTCGGCGGAAATCCTGAAGACGCTGAAGGCGAGGGCAGAAGCCGGTCTCGGCGGCGAACTGGTCGGCGCCGTGATCACCGTGCCGGCCTATTTCGACGACGCCCAGCGCCAGGCCACCAAGGACGCTGCCAAATTGGCCGGCCTCAACGTTCTGCGCCTGTTGAACGAACCGACTGCGGCGGCCATCGCCTATGGGCTCGACAACGGCGCCGAGGGGGTCTATGCAGTCTATGACCTCGGCGGCGGCACCTTCGACATCTCCATCCTCAAGCTGACCAAGGGTGTTTTCGAGGTCATGGCGACCGGCGGCGATTCGGCGCTCGGCGGCGACGATTTCGACCACCGCATCTTCTGCTGGGTGATCGAGCAGGGCAAGCTGCAGCCGCTGTCGGCGGCCGACGGCCGGTTGCTGATGATGCGCTGCCGGGAAGCCAAGGAATTCCTGACCAAGAACCCGGAGGCACCGATCACCGCGCGCCTGTCCACGGGCGAGATGGTCGATCTCAAGCTCGACGTCGCGACCTTTGCCGAAATCACCCGGACGCTGGTCTCGAAGACGCTGCAGCCGGTCAAGAAGGCGCTGCGCGACGCCGGCCTGCGCGCCGATGACGTCAAGGGCGTGGTCATGGTCGGCGGCGCGACGCGCATGCCACAGATTCAGAAGGCGGTTGGCGACTTCTTCGGCCAGGAACCGCTGACCAATCTCGATCCGGACAAGGTTGTCGCGCTCGGCGCGGCGACGCAGGCCAACCTGCTGGCCGGCAACAAGACCGGCAAGGACGACTGGCTGCTGCTCGACGTGATTCCGCTGTCGCTCGGCCTGGAAACCATGGGTGGGCTGACCGAGAAGGTGATCCCGCGCAATTCGACGATCCCGACCGCGCGCGCCCAGGAATTCACCACCTTCAAGGACGGGCAGACGGCGATGGCCATTCATGTCGTCCAGGGCGAACGCGAGATGATTGCCGATTGCCGCTCGCTGGCGCGCTTCGAACTGCGCGGCATTCCGCCGATGGTGGCTGGTGCAGCGCGCATCCGCGTCACCTTCCAGGTGGACGCCGACGGCCTGTTGTCGGTCACCGCGCGCGAGCAGACCACCGGCGTCGAGTCGAGCATTACCGTCAAGCCGTCCTACGGCCTGTCCGACGACGAGATCGCCGGCATGCTCCAGGATTCGCTGGCCCACGCCAAGGACGACGCGATGGCGCGCGCACTGCGCGAAGCGCAGGTCGAGGCCGAACGCATGATCGAGGCGACCGAAGCGGCACTGGCCGAAGACCCGCATCTGCTCAACGAAGCGGAAACCGCCAGGATACGCAACGCGATCGCCAAGCTGCAGGAAGCGGCGGCCGGCGACAACCGCCGCATCATCAACATTGCGATGGACGACCTCGGCTTCGAAACCCAGGAATTTGCCCACCGTCGCATGGATCAAAGCATCAAGAAAGTGCTGTCCGGCCGCAAGGTCGAAGAAATCGGCACGGGAGACGAAGAATGACCCAGATCATCGTATTGCCGCATCTTGAGTTGTGCCCGGACGGTGCCGTGATCGAGGCCGAAGCCGGCAAGTCGATCTGCGACAACCTGCTCGCCAACGAGATCGAACTCGATCACGCCTGCGAAATGTCCTGCGCCTGCACCACCTGTCACGTCATCGTGCGCGAAGGTTTTGCCTCGCTGGAAGAAGCAAGCGAGATCGAGGAAGACCTGCTCGACAAGGCCTGGGGCCTGGAGCCGAATTCGCGCCTGGGCTGTCAGGCCATCGTCAGCGATACGCCGCTGGTCGTCGAAATCCCCAAGTACAGCATCAACATGGCGAAGGAGGGACATCGCAAATGAAGTGGACCGACATCAACGACATCGCCATCGAACTCGCCGACAGCCAGCCGGACACCGACCCGCTCAAGGTCAATTTCGTTGACCTGCGCGACTGGGTGATGGCGCTGCCCGGCTTCGACGACGATCCCAAGCACTGCGGCGAGAAAATCCTCGAAGCCATCCAGCAAGCCTGGATCGACGAAGTCGCCTGATCAGGCGTCGACCGCCACGGCAATGCCACTGCCGCGTAACTGCTCGCTCATGCTGGCCACCGACAGCAGCACCAGCATCGGCTGGCCGCTGCCCGGTTGCGTCTTGACCACCGAGGCCAGTACCGAGGCGATGCCAACATAGATGTTCGAGAGATCGTCGATGTCGCTTTCCGGGACTTCCATGATCTCGCCCAGGCGGTCGACCAGGATGCCGAAAGCCTTGCCGTCGTCACCGCGCACCACCACGACCTGCTGCCGGATGCCGGTATTTTCCGCCGGCTCGGGCAGCCCCAGGGCCGCGTGCAAGTTGTAGATCGGCAGGGTCTCGTTGCGGTGGATCATCGCGCCATAGACCTGTTTCGGTGCGTTGGCCAAGGTTGTCGCACCGTTCAGTTCGACCGCCTCGATCACCGATGAAACCGGCAGGCCCAGCCAGTGCGCGCCGAGGTGGAAAGTGGCGATTTCGCGTACTGCCACATCGGCGGCAAAGGCCGTGTGGCGCATGGCGACTTCGCCGGCCGAGGCGCTCAGGCGGGAATTGGCGTCGTAAGCACCCAGCGGGATGAAGACCAGGGCCGTAACCTCGTTGCGGTAGGCGTCCTCCTGGCCCTTGAATTCGCGATAGCCGCTGGACGGTGCGGCACCGACGGCCATCACCTGGCCGTCGAGCGCGATCAGACGGGCGCAGCCATTGGTGTCGGGCCTGAGCAGTTCCGGCAGCAGCGCCAGTTGCTGCCCGGGGCGGTAGCTGGTGTCGCTGGCGGCAATGACTCGGGCCTCGCCATCGATGAACAACGCGAAGCTGCCGGCTACTGGTTCGCCGCTGGCCTCGCGCGGCAGGGCGTCGTTGAGCATGGCCGAAAACTGCGGCGCACTGTCGAAGACGATGGCGATGCCGCCGACAACCTGCTGATTGCCCGGCGCACGCACTGCCGACAGGTAAACATAGGTCGGCCGGTTGCCATAGAGCGGGCTGTTGTCGAAGCGGGACACTGCGTAAGCCTGGCTGTCGCGCAGGCCGAGGCATTCGTCGACCCAGGGCGCATCGAGCATCTGCCCGACCAGTTCGCCATGGTCCGGATTGGAAACGGCCTGAACCCGGCCCTCTGTATCGAACAGCAGGATGTTGTCGTACACCGTGTACAGGCTGTTGATATAGCCGATGACCCGCTCCAGGCTTTCACGTCGGCCCTTGGCCGCGCTGTCGGCGAGCAGGGCGCGGATGGTCGAGTCGAGCGCCCACCAACGGCAGTCGTTGGCCCGCTCGTAGAGATTGCGGTCCATGATGTCGATGGCCAGTGCGGCGAAGAACTGGCTGTCGGCAAGCTGCGAGGAAAGCACCGTCGACTGCAGGTTGCCGATCGAGCGAGAGAAGACTTCGCGCATGCTCATGCCGACGCGGCTGATCTCACGCAGCAGGATTTTCGAGAATGCGCTGTTGACCGCCGCCGATACCGTGCCCTGGCGTACCGTGCCGTTCCAGACGGCGCGGCTGAGATCGCGCTGGATCGCTTCGGCCTTCAGTGGAATCGCCCGCAATTCCTCGGAAAATGCGCGGCCACCGGCCATCACCGAAGCGAGCAGCGCCGGTTCGGAGATGTCGAGCGTATCGTCGTCGTGCAGGTCGAAAGCCTGGGCCACCGGCATCATCACCAGGCCACGCCAGCCCGGCCCCTGGTAACCCTGGTAGCCCTTGGTGTCGCTGGCGAAGGCGAGGTAGCTGCGCCCGGCAAAGCGCAGACGCTGCAGGCTGCCGGAAGCGAGTTGCAATTCCGCACCGATCGGGATCTGCCACGGATCGCTGCTGGAAATCACCTGGCTGGCGCCATCCAGCAGGACCATCACGCCGGGATCGTCGGGCAGCGCCAGGCCGTGAAAGATGCGCTGCATTTCATCGGCAAAGCGGAAGCAGAGCGCCAGCACGCCGAGCGTTTCGCCGCGCTCGGACTTGATCCGGTAGGCGTAGATCAGCGAGCGCCCCTGCTCGGGGAAGAGTTCGGAATGGGCATAGGATTCGACATACGCGTCCGTGGTGTTGACCGCCTCGCGCACCCAGTTGTCGCGGATGGCGGTGACCCGGTCATCGGGCTGCAGCCGGGCAAGGATGCGGCCGTTGCGGTCGGTCAGCACAAGATCCTCGTAAACCGAGTATTTGCGTACGTATTCCTGGAAGCGCTGCTGCAAGGCCCACAGGTCACCCGGTTCGGCGGCAAATTGCCGGATGGCGTCGTCGGTGCTGAGAAAACCGATGTCGGCGGTGCGTTCGAACAGATTGCGGACCAGAATGTCGATGACCACCTGCGAACGCGCCTTCATTTCCTGTTCGCGCTTGGCCAGCGTCTGTTCGGCGAGATTGTTGAGCAGGTCGCCGGTCAGGCTGGCGAAAGCTTCGCGGGTCTGGCCGATCTCGGCGGTGGTGCCGGAAAGTTGTCCGAGCAGGTTGAGGTTGTCCCAGACGGCCTGCAACGACTGCAGCATTTCCCGGTATTCCTCGATCAGCGGCATGTGCGGCAACAACTGACGCACGTTGTCCTTGACTTCGATTCCCTTGTATTTCGCCACGCCATACTCCTGCTTGCTGCCAGATGAGTGATAAGAAGCAAGTCACATGCCCATTGCCGCTAGTCGCAAACGGGCGTGTTTGCCGGATATTGTCTGGAAAATGTGACAGGCACAGGTCTCGTTTCGGTGCCCGGGCACCGTGCTGGTGCAATCCTGCGGACGCCGATGCCCAGTCGTGGGAAAATGCCGCCGATGAATTCCCTGTCTTCCGATACCTCGGCCGTTACCTGCGAGCGCTGCGACGCCTGTTGCTGCCAGCTTGAGGTCATGCTGATCTGCGACCGCGACGTGCCGGCGCGCTTTGTCGCCGACAACCGCTGGGGCGGGCAGGTGATGCGCCGGCTCGACGACGGCTGGTGCGCGGCGCTCGACCGTGACACCATGCGTTGCACCATCTACGAGCGCCGGCCGGACATCTGCCGTGATTTTGCCATGGGCGACAGCGACTGCGTCGCCGTGCGCACCCTGTATTACACCCCGCCTGCACGACAGGAGCAGCCATGACTTACGAAGAACACCTCGACGAGGTGACCACGCTGATCACCGAAAAGTACGATGTTGCCGACCAGGCAGCAATCAAGATGGTGATGCGCGCCCAGGCCGACGATTTCTTCAGCGGCCACGACGACAATCCGGCGATCTGTACGCTGGACCGCGCGCACCTCGACGCCAAAGCCGTCTACAAGAAGTACAAGTAAACATGCGCTCGACCCGTGCCACCGCCGCCGTTGCCCGGCTCAACCAGCGCAGCGCAGGCCGGCATTACCTGATGGTGATGACCGGCGGCGGGCTATTCCAGTTGCGCGAGCGCATCGACGGCACCGACCGCGACCTGTCGGATGCCCTTCCGCTCGACGATTTCGTCCGCCTGGTCGATGCCACCGGCCCCCAGCCGGTACGCCGCATGACCAAGAGCGACGAGGCCTTTGCCAAGCAACTGGCGCGCCGGAAAAATCCGGATAACGATGACTGACGACCGCCTCTACCGACTCGGCCGCTTCCTGCGCGATCTCGGCCGGGCCCTGCATCTCAGCGGGGCGCCAGCGCACGAACTGGAGCGCCGCCTGAACGAAACCGGCCGGCAGCTCGGGGTGCGCGTCGAAGGCTTTGCCGTGCTCACCTTCCTGGCGCTGACGCTGGTCGACGCCGACGGCAAGCGGCGGGTGGAAATGCTGCGCCTGCCGCCCTACGACTACAACATGGCCCGGCTGATCGAACTCGAAGCGCTATGTCGTGAGATCGACGGCAGCGAACGACTGGACGCCTACGAACAGCGCCTGGCCGCCGCGATGGCCACGCCGGCGCCCTGGTCCGGCCTGGCTTTCGTCGCCATGGGTTTCCTGCTGTCGGCGTCGGTGGCCCTGCTGCTGCGCGGTGGCTGGATGGAAATGCTCTGCGGCGGCCTGATCGGCATGGGCTTCGTCGCCGGGGTACTCGGTTGTGCCCGCATTCCCCGACTCGGCCCGGCGGTACCGGTCATCCTGTGCACGCTGGCGGCACTGATGGCGCAGGCGCTGGCCTGGTTCTTCCCGCAGCAGAGTCCCTTCGTCTCGGCGGTCGCCGGCGTGGTTTTCCTGCTGCCCGGCTTCATGCTCACCGTGGCCATGTCCGAACTGGCGACCCAGAACTACCTCGCCGGCAGCGGCCGGCTGATCGGCGCCTTCCTGCAACTTTTCCTGATGGGCGCGGGGTTGGCCATCGGCACCAAGATCGGCCAGACGCTCTATCCGGTCGAAACCCTGGGCGTCGTCACCAGCCTGCCGGCCTGGGTGATCTGGCCGGCGGTGGCGGTTCTTGGCGTGTCCTTGCTGGCGGTGCTGCAGGCGCCGTGGTCGGCGGTGCTGGTCTCGGCCGGCGGCTGCCTGCTGGCCTGGGCCGTGTATTCCGTGGTCGGGGCTGGCATGGGCAATGTCGTCGGTGCTTTCTGCGCCGCCTTTGCCGTGGCGGCGGCCGGGCATCTCTACCAGTTCGTCAGCAACCGGCCCTCGGTGCTGGTGCAGATTCCCGGCCTGATCACGCTGGTCCCCGGCAGCATGGGCTTTCGCGGCTTGCATGCATTGATGGCGCAGGACAGCGCCGCCGGCATCGCCTTGATCACCGAAATGCTGCTCACCGGCGCCGTCCTGGCCGTCGGCCTGCTGCTCGCCGACAATCTGATGCCGCTGATTTTCCGGCGCAAGTCGCCCGCACCGGAAACGGCCGGTGCTTAATCCTCAAACAGGTTGAGGAGGGCGTCCAGGCCGCCGAAATTGATCGCCACATCAGCCTTGGCACGTGTCGCCGGCTTGGCGTGGAAGGCCACCGACAGGCCGGCCTCGGCCATCATCATCAGGTCATTGGCGCCATCGCCGACGGCGATCACCTGATCCTTGCGCAGGCCCAGTTCGTCGCGCAGACGGCCCAGGTGGTGCGCCTTGGCGGCGGCATCGATGATGTCGCCGACGACCCGGCCGGTCAGCTTGCCGCCGGAAATTTCGAGTTCGTTCGAGGTGGCGAAATCGAAACCCAGCTCGATGCGCAGGCGCTCGGTGAAATAGGTGAAACCGCCGGACAGGATGGCCGTACGCAGGCCGGCGTTCTGCACCGCTTCCAGCAGTTCGCGGGCGCCGTCGGAAAGCAGCAGACGCTCGCCGAACACCCGCGCCAGCACGCGGGCATCCAGCCCGGCCATCAGCGCCAGACGGCGGCGCAGACTTTCGCGGTAATCGATCTCGCCACGCATCGCCGCCTCGGTGACCTCCGAAACTTCAGCCTTCTTGCCGGCGAAATCGGCGAGTTCGTCGATGCACTCGATGGTGATCAGCGTCGAATCCATGTCGAAGCAGATCAACCCGAAATCGTACAGCTTGCGCCCGGCCTCGATAAACGCCCAGTCCAGTCTTTCCGCTTCGATCAGCGGAATCAGCGCATCGAATTCCGGCGTACGTTGGGCATCGCGCAGACGAACCACCTGCGGCGGCAAGGGTTCTGCGGCCGACGCGCTGGTGGCGGCCAGAATGCGGTCCAGCAGGAAAGTCGGCAGGGCACCGCCCTGGATGATGAGATTCATCAGTTCAGGCGTTCCGGCAGCACATCGCGCAACATCACGGCCGCATCGCGCAGCATCTTCTCGGTCGTGTCCCAGCCGACGCAGCCGTCGGTGACCGAGCAGCCGTATTTGAGTTGCGAGAGGTCGGCGGGGATGGGCTGGTTGCCAGCTTCGAGGTTCGATTCGATCATCACGCCGAGGATGGACTTGTTGCCGGCACGGATCTGGTTGACCACGTCGGCCATGACCAGCGGTTGCAGTTCCGGCTTTTTCGAGCTGTTGGCGTGCGAGCAGTCGACGACGATGTTGGTCGGCAGCTTGGCTTTGACCATCGCTGCTTCGGCGACGGCGACCGAGACGGTGTCGTAGTTCGGGCCTTTGTCGCCGCCACGCAGGACGACATGGCCGTGCGGGTTGCCGGTGGTGCGGACGATGGAAACGCGGCCTTCGTTGTTCAGGCCGAGGAAGGAGTGCGGGTTGGAGGCCGACAGGATGGCGTTGGTGGCCACGGTCAGGTCGCCGCTGGTCGCGTTCTTGAAGCCGACCGGGGTGGACAGGCCGGACGACATTTCGCGGTGCGTCTGCGATTCGGTGGTGCGGGCGCCGATGGCGGTCCAGGTGATCAGGTCGCCGTAGTATTGCGGGCCGTAGGGATCGAGCGCCTCGGTGCCGGCGGGCAGGCCGAGTTCATTGACCTGGCGCAGGAAGTCGCGGGCCTTTTCCATGCCGACGTTGACCTGGAAGGAGTCGTCCATGAACGGGTCGTTGATGTAGCCCTTCCAGCCGACGGTGGTGCGCGGCTTTTCGAAATAGACGCGCATGATGATCTGCAGCGTGTCACCGATTTCGTCGGCCAGCGCCTTCAGGCGGCGGGCGTAGTCCATGCCGGCGACCGGGTCGTGGATCGAGCACGGGCCGACGACGACGAACAGGCGGTGGTCCTTGCGGTCGAGGATGTTGCGCAGCAACTCGCGACCTTCGCTGACGGTGGCTTCAGCCTTGGCGGTCAGCGGCAGTTTCTGGTGGATTTCCGCCGGCGTCGGCATGGCGTCGAAGGCGGAAACGTTGATGTTTTCGAGAATCTGGGTCATTTGGTCAGCTCGCGTATCATGTCTTTCACCGCCGCAACCTTGTCCTGCAAGGCCGGGCAGTGGCGCAAAAGGGAGATTTTATCCTGTCCCGCCAGCTTATAGCTGCGGTTCTTCTGGATCAAATTGATGATCTTGATCGGTTCGATCGGCGGATTCTTCGAGAATTCCGGCGCGAACTGGATTGTCACCTGGTCGTTGCCGGCGTCGAGCTTCTGCACCAGCAGCGGCTTGACCAAGAGGCGCAGCCGGTGCGTGGCGACCAGCGCCTGCGCTTGCAGCGGCAATTCGCCGAAGCGGTCGACCAGTTCTTCCTGCAGCGTGTCGATCTCGTCGTCAGCTTCGCAGTTGGCCAGGCGCTTGTACAGCGTCAGCCGCTCGTGCACGTCGGGGCAGTAGGCGTCGGGCAGCAGCGCCGGGGTGCGCAGGTTGATTTCGCCGCTGACGCCGATCGGCTGCGTCAGGTCGGCGGTTTCCAGCACCTTGCCCTGTTTCAGGTGGGCGACGGCGCGGTTGAGCATCTCGCTGAACATCGTGAAGCCGACTTCCTGCATTTCGCCCGACTGGTTGTCGCCGAGCACCTCGCCGGCACCGCGGATTTCGAGATCGTGCATGGCCAGGAAGAAGCCGGAACCGAGTTCCTCCATGGCCTGGATGGCCTCCAGGCGCATCTTGGCCTGCTTGGTCATCGCCTTCTCGTCCTGGACGAGCAGGTAGGCGTAGGCCTGGTGGTGCGAACGGCCGACGCGGCCGCGCAGCTGGTGGAGCTGGGCGAGGCCGAATTTCTCGGAACGGTTGATCAGGATGGTATTGGCGTGCGGATTGTCGATGCCGGTCTCGATGATCGTCGTGCACAAGAGCAGGTTGGCGCGCTGGCCGGTGAAATCGCGCATGACCCGTTCCAGTTCGCGCTCGTTCATCTGGCCGTGGCCGATGACGATGCGCGCTTCCGGCACCAGCTTTTCCAGCTTCTCGCGCATGTTCTCGATGGTGTCGACCTCGTTGTGCAGGAAGTACACCTGGCCGCCGCGCTTCAATTCGCGCAGCACCGCTTCGCGGATGATGCCGTCGGAAAAGCGGCTGACGAAGGTCTTGATCGCCAGGCGCTTCTGCGGCGCCGTGGCGATTACCGAGAAGTCGCGCAGGCCTTCCATCGACAGCGCCAGCGTGCGCGGGATCGGCGTCGCCGTCAGCGTCAGCACATCGACCTCGGCGCGCATCGCCTTCAGCGTCTCCTTCTGACGCACGCCGAAACGGTGTTCCTCGTCGATGATGACCAGGCCCAGGCGATTGAATTTCACGTCCTTGCCGATCAGCTTGTGGGTGCCGATGATGATGTCGATCTTGCCCTCGGCTAGGTCCTGCAGCGCCTGCGCGGTTTCCTTGGCGGTCTTGAAGCGGGAGATTTCAGCAACCTTGACCGGCCAGTCGGCAAAGCGGTCGACGAAGGTCTGGTAATGCTGTTCGCAGAGCAAGGTGGTCGGGCAAAGCACGGCCACCTGCTTGCCGCCGGCCACCGCGCAAAAGGCGGCGCGCAGGGCGACCTCGGTTTTGCCGAAGCCGACGTCGCCGCAGACCAGCCGGTCCATCGGCTTGCCCGACTTCATGTCGGCGATGACGGCGGCGATGGCCTGCGCTTGGTCGGCGGTTTCCTCGAAACCGAAGCCGTCGGCGAAAGCCTCGTAGTCGTTTTCCGAAAAATCGAAGGCGTGGCCCTGACGGGCGGCGCGCGCGGCGTACAGCGCAAGCAGTTCGGCGGCGGTGTCGCGCGCCTGCTCGGCGGCCTTGCGCTTGGCCTTTTCCCATTGGCCGGAACCGAGCGTATGCAGCGGCGCGGCGTCCGGTTCGGCGCCGGAATAACGCGAGATCACGTGCAGTTGCGCCACCGGCACGAAGAGCTTGGCGTCGTTGGCGTAGTGCAGCTCGAGGAATTCCTGCTCGCCGAGGCCGAGGTCCATCCGTACCAGACCGCGATAGCGGCCGATGCCGTGGCTTTCGTGCACCACCGGGTCGCCGACCTTGAGTTCGGTGAGGTCCTTCAGCCAGTTGTCGAAGCTCGCCTTGCGCGCCGCTTCGCGCCGAGTGCGGCGCGGGCTGCCGGCGAACAGCTCGGTTTCGCTGATGAAGGCGACCTGGTCGAGGGCAAAGCCCTGCTGCAGCGGGCTGACGGTCAGCGCCAACGTTTCCTTGCCGCCGGCGAAGGCGGCAAAGTCGGCGCAGGCAGCGGGCTTGAGGCCGTGTTCGGCAAACATCGCAGCCAGCGTCTCGCGCCGGCCGGCGGTCTCGGCAAGCAGCAGCACGCGTCCGGGATAGCTGGCGAGATGGTTCTTCAAGGCGCCCAGCGGATCGTCGCTGCGCCGATCGACGGCGACGTTGGGCAGTAAAACCGGGGACAGACCACGATTTTCAGATTCGCAAAATTGTGGTCTGTCCCCGGTTTTACCCAGCGCCAGTCGACCGTAAGATTTGGCCGCCGTGAAAAAGGCTTCGTCGGTCAGGAACAGTTCTTCCGGCGCGAGCAGTGGCCGCGCCTTGTCGCCCTGCAGCAGGTTGTAGCGCGAGCGGGTGTCGTTCCAGAAGGCAGCGATGGCGGCCGGCGCGTCGCCGTGGGTGACGAAGACCGCGTCCTTGGGCAGGTAGTCGAACAGCGTCGCCGTCGCGTCGAAGAACAACGGCAGGTAATACTCGATGCCGGCGCTGGCGATGCCGGTCGAAATGTCCTTGTAGATGCCGGACTTGGCCGGGTCGCCCTCGAAACGCTCGCGGAAGGCCTGGCGGAAGTGGGTGCGGCCTTTATCGTCCAACGGGAACTCGCGCGCCGGCAGCAGGCGCACTTCCGGCACCGGGTAGACGGTACGCTGGGTGTCGACGTCGAAGGTCTTGATGCTCTCGACCTCGTCGTCGAACAGGTCGAGCCGGTAGGGCAGTTGCGAGCCCATCGGGAAAAGGTCGATCAGCCCGCCACGGATCGAGTATTCACCGGGCGAGACAACCTGGGTGACGTTGGCGTAGCCGGCCAGTGTCACCTGGGCGCGGAACTTCTCGGCGTCGAGCGTCTGGCCCTTCCTGAATGCAAACGTGTAGGCGGCCATGAACTCCGGCGGCGCCAGCCGGTTGACCGCGGTCGCCGCCGGCACCAGCAGGATCTGCACCTCGCCCTGCAATGCGGCCCACAGCGTCGCCAGGCGTTCGGAAACGAGGTCCTGGTGTGGCGAGAAATGGTCGTAGGGCAGGGTTTCCCAGTCCGGTAGCAGGCGCACCTTGAGCTGCGGCGCGAACCACGGGATTTCTTCCAACAGGCGCTGCGCGTCGGCGGCGCTGGCGGTGACCACGGCGAAAGTCCGTTGCGGGTTGCTGGCCGCCAGTTCAGCCAGTGTCAGGGCATCGGCGGAACCGGCATGAGCCGGCAGGTCGATGCGCTGGCCGGCCTTGGGCAGGGCGGGGAGGGACAACAGGAGCGGGGTGACGGACACGGCGTGACTACGGGACAACGACAGGGGTTGCGATTATAGCTGCTTGCCGTTGGCCGCCTTGCCGGCGATGGCTATTTGAGCAGCCCGATCTCGCGTGCCGTCTGTTCGCCAATCAGGGTGTGCAGCAGGCTGGCCGGTATTTCGGCGCGCTCGGCAGTCAGCGGAATCCGCCCGCCCATGATCTCGGCGCTGCGTTGCGGCAGCAGCGGCGTTTTATCCGGTTCGGCGTAACCGTGCGGATGGATGGGCTGCAGACTCGCCAGGTGGTATTTGTCGGTGGCGCCAAAGGTGTGAAGCAATTCGTGGGCGATCACGACATTGTTCTGGCGGTGCTGGCGTCGGCTGGCATAGGCGTGAATCAAACCGAGTTGGCCCTTGCTCAGACCGATCGAATGCGGCACTTGCGCATTGCGCTCGGGGTCGTGGTAGAGCACGAACAGGCGGACCTGCGGTTGCGGGCCGGCAATGGCGTCGTTGTTCATGGGCCACCAGCGCAGCTTCAGGCTCCACAGCATGTTGTCGAGTGCACTGCCGTGCTCGACCGGCAGCGGCGGTTGTTCGCGCAGCGGCGGCGCAACCCGGACCACCACAGGTTGCAGCACGGTCTTGCCGTAGCGCTGACTCTCCTGGGCGATCCACTGGCCGATATCCGCGAAACTTTCGTTCTCCAGCGTGTTCAGATACGCAGTGGTTGCCGGGGAGTTGTCGGCGGCGATCGGATAGAGCGCGACATGGACGGTATGTTCCCAGGCGCTGAGACGGGTCGTGGCGCGCCAGGCGGCAAGGCCGACGGTGGTCAGCACGAGCAGGAGAATCAGGATGCGGAATTTTCGGAACAATGTCGTGTCCTAGTGACCGTTGGGGATGCGCAAATTGGCGATGTCATTATATTATTGCGGCCTCATACCTTGAAAGCGCTCAATCCGGGTCACTCTGATGTCCTTGTTCAAAGAAAAACGTGCAGGTCTGGAACGTCGTGTCGGGCGCGAACGCACCGGCAGGAACATGGTTGAACGTCGCGCTGCCGAGCGCCGACAAGTCGCCTTGATGGAAATATCCTTCGTCGAATGGGCGACCCAGTTTGCCCACTACAAGAAACAGGCCGGTAGCGGCGTCAAGTAAGCGAATCCGGAATCCCCGGCAGACGCCTTGCGTGTTCGACGAACCACCCCGACACGCGCTCTTCCTGATTCTCTCCGGTTTGCAGCACGTGCATTGCGCATGGGCAGGCGACATGGCGATGCGCTCTTTGCCATGAGGCGAGCGCCGCCGGGTCGTTGCCATCGATCAGTATCAGCAGCGGCGCCACCAGCATTTCCAGCGCCTGCAGGCCAGCCCGGTCGACCAGACCACCATGGCAACTCAAGGTGCTGACCTGGGTGTCGCGCAGGGCGGCTACCCGGATCGCCGCCGGAGTGACATCGCCACTGGCGTGAATCGCCAACGGCAGTTCCTGCATGTCGCCATCGCGGCGGATCAGGTCGAGGATGTCGGTTATCCGGCGTGCCAGACGCGAGACGTCCTGGGGCGTATCGACGAAATGGCGTTCACGTTCGCTGATCACTTCCATGGTCAGTACGGCATGGCCGCGGTTGAACAGATTGCCCGCGAACGGATCGTCCACCGCCAACGGCTGTATCCGTGGCAGCAGGACAAGGCTGCGCGGATGCTCCGGCAAGGCCAGATGGCCGAGCAGGGTGCCGTGCGAGGTCTGGATGTTCAGGTGTCGGTTCATGGCGCCAGGCGAACAGGAATGCGCCGGGCGCCGAAAGCCTTGCCGTCGTGCCCGAGCTGACTGCCGAAGCGGCCGGCCAGGCGGCTCCGGCAGTGTGGACATTGCCCCAGCGGATTGAGGTCGTAGCGCCGGATTTCGTACCAGTCGCGGACGATCAGGGCGGCGTGACAGCTGGGGCAGTAAGTCGTGCCGCCCTCCTTATCGTGGACATTGCCGGTGTAGACATGGTTCAGCCCGGCATCGCGGGCGATGCGCCGGGCCTGCGTCAGTGTTGCTGGCGGCGTCGGCGGGATGTCGCCGAGTTTCCAGTCGGGGTGGAAGGCGGTGAAATGCAGCGGCACGTCCGGGCCGAGTTCGCGGGCAATCCAGGCGGACAGTGCGGCGATCTCGTCGGCGCTGTCGTTTCGGCCCGGAATCAGCAGCGTCGTGATCTCCAGCCAGCAAGCGGTGTCGTGGTGCAGATAGCTCAGGGTATCGAGCACCGGTTGCAGGCGGGCGCCGCACAAGCTGCGGTAGAAGTCGTCGGTGAAGGCCTTGAGGTCGACGTTGGCGGCGTCCATGACGGCGAAGAATTCGCGCGCCGGTTCGGCATGGATGTAGCCGGCAGTGACGGCGACATTGCGGATGCCCTGTTCGCGGCAAGCCAGCGCGGTGTCGATGGCGTACTCGGCAAAGATCACCGGGTCGTTGTAGGTGTAGGCGACGGCGTCGGCGCCGTGGTGCCTGGCGGCGTCGGCGATCATCGCCGGGGTGGCTTCGTCCATCAGGCGGTCCATGTCCTTCGAGCGCGAGATGTCCCAGTTCTGGCAGAACTTGCAGGCGAGGTTGCAGCCGGCGGTGCCGAAAGACAGCACGCTGCTGCCCGGATGGAAATGATTGAGCGGTTTCTTTTCGATCGGATCGATGCAGAAACCGGAGGAGCGGCCGTAGGTGGTCAGTTGCATCGCCCCGTCGTGCATCTGGCGGACGAAGCAGGCGCCGCGCTGGCCTTCATGCAACTGGCAGTCGCGCGGGCACAGGTCGCACTGGATGCGCCCGTCGGCCAGGGGGTGCCACCAGCGGGCGTGATATAGCTTCGTTGCGGTCAACGGGGATTTTCCTGCCATTTTTGCACCGTGTAACGCCATAACCGGAGTTCCGGCGACCAGTAAGTCCCCGATAGGCCAGCCTTTTGCTTCAGGCGGGCGAGGAAGACGGCCGGCTCCGGCAGTTGTTCCCAGACTTGCGGCAGGAAGGTGGCCCGGCGTCCGCCAGCGGCCAGGATCAGGCCGTCCACCTGTGGCCGCAAGCGGGCCAGCGCGTCGGCTTCGTCGGTGACGAACAGCGGTTCGGCCGGGGACAGCAGGGAGACCTCGACCCGAGTGCGCGCCAGTTCGTCGCGGGTTAGCGGCGGGAAGCGCGGATCGCGGAAAGCGGCGGCGTGGGCGTTGGCCTGGACGTCGTCGATCAATGGTCGGTGCGCCTCCAGGCTGCCGATGCAGCCGTGCAGTTCGCCGGCTTGCGTCAGGGTGACGAAGGTCGCGCCGGGCTCGTGCAATGCCGGCAGGTCGGGCGTTGCTGGCGCGGCTTGGCCCAGTGCTTCGCTTATGCTCCGACGCGCCAGTTGCAGCAGGGTTTGGCCGAGTTCATCCATGATCGTCCTCATGGAAAGCGAAGGCGGCGTAGCCGACGACGCGCTGGCGGTCGCCGGCGGTGTCGCCGGAATTGCACAGATCGAGCAAGCTCGGGCGCAGGCCATGCCGTTGCGCGGCGAGCAACAGGCCGTTGACCGGGAAGGCGCCGCAGGCTTGCTCAGGGCGGATGTCGGTGGCCAGGTTGAGGATGTGGCTGCAGGTGGCGCGGTCGACCTGTTGCGCGGCGGCGTAAGTCAGGAAATGCGACAGGTCGGAACTGATGACGATCAGGGTTTCCGCGCCGCCCCACAGGCGTTCGAGCACTTCGGCGACGGCCTCCGGTGTGGCGTTGCCGACGGCCAGCGGCAGCAGCGTGAAATCGTCGAGGGCGCGCTGCAGGAAAGGCAGGTGGACTTCCAGCGAATGTTCCTGTGCGTGTGCCGCCGCGCTGACGCCGACCTGCGGCAGTTGCGCGATCAGCGCGCGTGCCGCCGTATCCAGGCGCACCTTGCCCAGTGGTGTGGCGAATGCTTCGCAATCGGGCAAGGCCAGACCGCGCACGGCAACCCGATGCGTCGGGCCGAGCAGGATCACGCGGCGGATTGTCGTCCGCCATGGTGCCAGCGTGGCGTAGGCAAGGGCCGCGGTCGGGCCGGAATAGACGTAGCCGGCATGCGGCACGATCAGCGCCTTGGGTTGCTGCAGGGGCGTCGTCTGGGCCACGGCCAGCAGTTGATCGACCGTAGCCTGCAACTGGCCGGGGTCGGCCGGGTAGAACATGCCGGCGACGGCGGGCGCCCGGATCGTCATGGCTGCCTCAAACCAGCGCCAAGCCGACACCCATGCCGCCGCCGATGGCGAGCAGGCCGGGCAGGGCGTGGCGGGCCAGGGTCTTGCCGCCGATGCTGACGACCAGACCGATCTTGAACACCAGGTTGGCGACCAGCGCCAGCGTCACGGCGATGACCGCATCGGCCTGCAGCACGCGTTCCAGGTTGAACATGCGCAGCGTGGACAGCACGCTGGCGTCGGCGTCGGTCAGGCCGGACACCAATGCGACGATGAACAGGCCGCTGTTGCCGGCGATGTCCTGCAGCCAGGCGGCCGCCAGCAGCACGACGGCGTAGAGCAGGCCGAAGGAGACGGCGGTCTTCAGCTCGGTCGGATTCTTCACTTCCGGCATCGGCAACTCGCCGGCATCGTTGAGTATCTTCCAGCCGTACAGCGACATGATCACGCCGGGCACGATGCCGCAGGCGAAGACGATGGCGATCGGCCCGATCAGGCTGTGCGCGACGACACTGGCAATGATGCCGAGCCGGATCATGACCATGACGTTGGCGATCAGGATGACGATCGCCGACATGCGTACCAGATGGCCATGTTCGGCGGCGTGACGGGAGAACATCATGGTCGTTGCGGTCGACGAGGCCAGACCGCCGAAAATGCCGAGCAGCGCCGCGCCGTGGCGGGCACCGATGATGCGCAGCGCAAGGTAGCCGGCGAGCGCCAGCCCGGAAATCAGCACCACCATCCACCAGACCTGGCGCGGGTTGATCGCGTCGTAGGGGCCGAAGCTCTGGTTGGGCAGGATGGGCAGGATGACCAGCGAGAGCACGGCGAACTGCAGGATGGAATTGAGATCTTTCGGCGTCGTCCGCTCGCTGAACTGTTTCAGTTCGGCCTTGAAGTAGAGCAGCACTGTCGTGGTAATCGCCAGCATCACCGCCAGCGTCGCGTAACCCAGCCAGACGGCGGCGCCCAGGCCGTAGGTGACGATGATCGCCGCCTCCGAGGTGAAGCCGCGATACTGTTCTTCCTGTTGCGTGGAAAAGTTGGAGGCGACCATAGACGCCGCCAGCACCACCAGCCCGACCGCCAGCAGCCAAGGGCTGCCGCTTTTCTCGCCGAGCATGGCGAACAGGCAGCCGAGCATGGCGACCAGCGAGAAAGTGCGCAGGCCGGCCGCCGAGTCCGGGCGCCGCTCGCGCTCCATGCCGATCAGCAGGCCGATGCCGAGCGCCGTGGCGAAAGCTTCGACCGGGGCGGCCAGTTCTGGGGCGACGAAACTCATGCCTTTCCTCTCTTTTGCGTGTTCTTCGTTAAAATTAAGCCATGCCCAGACATTACGCAATCGTTCCCGCTGCCGGCAGCGGTTCCCGCTTCGGCGCGGAGAAGCCGAAACAGTACCTCGACCTGCTCGGTCGGCCGCTGATTTTCCACACGCTCGCGGCATTGACCGCGCATCCCGCCATCGAGCGCGTGTGGGTGGTGCTGGCGCCGGACGACCCCTGGTGGCCGCGTTACGACTGGTCCGAACTCGGACCCAAGCTGGAAACCGTACGCTGTGGCGGCGCCACCCGCGCCGAGAGCGTCGGTAACGGCCTGCAGGCGGCAGCGCTGGCGGCGGCCGACGATGACTGGATTCTGGTACACGACGCGGCGCGCCCCTGTCTCAGCCGGCAGATGCTCGACGCGCTGTGCGACAAACTGGCCGACGACCCGGTCGGCGGCATCCTCGCCGTGCCGGTCGCCGATACCTTGAAGCGCGCAGACGATCAGCAACGCGTGACCGCCACCGAGCCGCGCGACGGACTGTGGCAGGCGCAGACGCCGCAGATGTTCCGCTACGGCCGCCTGGTCGAGGCGCTGGAAAAGCACAATGCTGTCACCGACGAAGCCGGCGCCATCGAGGCGCTTGGGCTGAAGCCGAAACTGGTACGCGGCGATTCGACCAACCTGAAAGTCACTTTTCCAGCCGACCTGGCGCTGGCCGCGATGATCCTGAGAGGACGCAAATGAATATCCGAGTCGGGCAGGGCTACGACGTCCACAAACTGGTCGAAGGCCGCAAGCTGATCCTTGGCGGCGTCGAGATCGACCATCCGACCGGGCTGCTCGGTCATTCCGACGCCGACGCGCTGCTGCACGCGATCACCGACGCCTTGCTCGGGGCTGTCGCGCTCGGCGACATCGGCCGCCATTTTCCCGATACCGACCCGCGCTACGCCGGCGCAGACAGCCGCGTGCTGTTGCGCGCTGCTGTTGCACTATTGGCTGAAAAGGGCTGGAAACCGGTCAATGTCGACGCCACGCTGATCGCCCAGAAGCCCAAGCTGGCACCGCACGCGCCGGCCATGGTCGCCAATGTTGCCGCCGATCTCGGCATCGCCGCTGACTGCGTCAACATCAAGGGCAAGACCAACGAGAAGCTCGGTTATCTTGGGCGCGAGGAAGCGATTGAGGCGCAGGCTGTGGTTCTGGTGGTAAGGGATCAGCTGCGCGGCTGATCCCCCAACACCAGGCGGGCGACCAGGCCGCCGCCGGGGTTGGTCAGCAATTCCAGTCGTCCGCCATGCAGGCGGGCGATGCGCTCGACGATGGCTAGTCCGAGGCCGGTGCCGGTGACATCTGTACGCGCGACTTCCAGGCGGGTGAAGGGGCGCTTGAGGCGTTCCATCTCGCTTTCCGGAATGCCTGGCCCACGGTCGGCGATTTCCAGGTGTACTTCCCGTCCGACCACCTCAGCCCTCAGGCTGACGGCACCGCCACCATATTTCCAGGCGTTGTCGATCAAGTTGATGACCGCCCGGCTGACTGCCTTGGGCCGGATGCGCGCAGTCGTTATCCCATCAAGGTCGAGTGCCAACGGCCGCCCGATGGCGGCCTGACGCTCGCCGATGGCCGCGAGCAAAGCCGCCAGATCGGTCGTCTCCGGCGCCTCACCGGACTCGGTACGGGCGTAGTCCATGAATTGCGAGATGACGGCTTCCATCTGCTCGATATCGGCAACGATGCCTTGGCGGGCATTCTCGTCGGCGACGCTCATTTCGGCTTCCAGGCGCAGCCGGGTCAGCGGGGTGCGCAGGTCGTGCGAAATACCGGCCAGCACTTCCGAACGATCCTTTTCATGGCGGGCGAGGTCGCTGGCCATGGTGTTGAAGGCCGATGCCAGCGCTCGCATTTCCTCGGCCCCATTCTCGGGCAGGGGCGACGGTGTCTGGCCGCGGCCAACGGCCTGCGCCGAACGGGCCATCGCCTTCAGTGGCAGGGTAATCCGTGAAGCGATCAGCCAGGCCACCAGCAGCGCCAGTGCTACCGCCAGTGCCGCCCAACTCAGCCAGCGGGTGGCAAAACTCCGGCTGACCCGTTCGCGCGGCAGGACCAGCCAGAATTCGTCCTCGTCGCGCTCGTCGAGTCGGAAACTGATCCAGAAACCGGCTTCGTCGTTAACCTCGGCGGCGATTCGTGTCGCCGGCCCGAGCCGGGCGACGACTGCTTCGCGCATCAACTGGTGAAAACGCGAATCCGGCATTGGCAGGATGCGATCCTGGGGTTCGGCCGGCAGCAGGCGGATGCCTTCACGCGACGAGAACTCGGCGAACAGCCCGGGGCGCTTGTCCGGTGCCGCAGCAAATAGCGAGGCGCGGATCAGATTGACCGCCGACGCGGCCATGTTGGCGGATTCGCGGGCACGCGGTTCGACATCGATATGGCTGAACAGCGCCAGCCAGCCCGCCGTGCTGCTCAGTACCAGCAGGGCCAGCAACAGGAAGGTGCGCGCCAGCAGCGAGCGCGGCATCAGTTTTCCTTGGCGGCGCCGTCAGGCATGAAGACGTAGCCGAAGCCCCACACGGTCTGCAGGTAGCGCGGCTGCGACGGGTCCTTCTCGATCAGCTTGCGCAGGCGGCTGACCTGGACGTCGATGGCGCGGTCAAAGGGGCCTTGCTCACGGCCCCGGGCCAGGGTCATCAACTTGTCGCGCGACAGCGGCTGGCGGGGATTCTGCAACAGCACCTTGAGCACGGCAAATTCACCGGTGGTCAACGGCAGCAGCTCGTCACCGCGTTTCAGCGTGCGGGCGGAAAAATCGACTTCGAGATTGCCGAAGCGGATGCTTTCCAGGGTTTCCTCAGGCGCGCCGGGCGGCATGTTGCCCTGGCGGCGCAGGACAGCATGCACACGGGCGAGCAACTCGCGCGGATTGAAGGGCTTGGGCAGATAGTCGTCGGCGCCCATTTCCAGGCCGACGATGCGGTCCACTTCGTCGCCCTTGGCCGTCAGCATGATGATCGGCGTGCGGTCTCCCTGGCCGCGCAGGCGCCGGCAGATCGACAAACCGTCTTCGCCCGGCATCATCAAATCAAGGACGATCAGGTGGTAATGCTCGCGGCTGCGTGCCTTGTCCATTTGCTGACCGTCGCCGACCGCCTTGACGACAAAACCCTGTTCGCCGAGATAACGGGTGAGCAGATCACGCAGGCGGGCGTCGTCGTCGACGACCAGGAGGTGTTGGTTGTTTTCGTTCATGCTCGAAGGATAGCGCCTGGCGGAAAATGGAATGCAGTAAATGGTAACAAAGGATATCGACGAGCCGCGCCGGGAAACATTCGATTACAACTTGCCATGCAGCGATGGCGAAGGCGGATGGACAATGAGAGCGCTCCGAAAAGGATAGAATACGCCGCACCATGAAGTCCCGCTCACTGATCCTGATTCTCTCGCTGATGGCGACCGCAGTCGCGCCGGCGCTGGCCGAGCCGCCGCGGCGCGAGTTGCCGCCCGAGGAAAAACGGGAAATACGCCAGCAGATGCGAGAGCACTGGCATCGCGAAAACACCGGCCCACAACGTCCTGACGATGCGCGTCCGGCAAACTGGCGCGACTTGCCGCCCGAGGAGCGTCGCCGCTTGCGCGAGGAAATGCGCGAGCAGCACGACCGCGACGATCGCCGGGACAAGCGTCGCCCGCGCAAGGACGACTGATACCGCTGCCTTGGGGCTCTCCGGTAGAATGTCGCCCCATGCAGATACTCGCCCTGGAAACCTCCACCGAATCCGGCTCCTGCGCCTTGTGGCAGGACGGTGCGGTGATCGAACGCATTTGTCCGCCCGGACGCTCGCATTCGGAAACGCTGTTGCCGCTGGTGCGCGAATTGCTGGCCGAAAGCGGTATGGCGATCGGCCAGCTCGACGCGATTGCTTTCGATACCGGCCCCGGCGCCTTTACCGGCTTGCGCGTGGCCTGCGGTGCCGCTCAGGGACTGGCAGTCGCCGCCGACTTGCCGCTGTTGCCGGTGGTCAGTCTGGAGGCCATGGCTGCTGCCACGGGTGCGGCTCGGGTGCTTTCATTGCTCGATGCCCGCATGGGCGAAGTTTACAGCGCCAGCTATCAGCGCCAGGGCGACGCCATGGTTCTGCAAGGCGAGATCCGGGTAACGGCACCGGACAATGTCGATCTGCCATCCGCCGACTGGCTGGCCTGCGGCAATGCGCTGACGGCCTATCCGGCGCTGGCTGAGCGCCTGGGCACTGCCGGACGGGTCTTGATGCCGGCCATCCTGCCCGAGGCTACGTGGCTGGCCCGTCTGGGCGCATTGAAATTTGCGGCCGGCGAGGGCATCGATCCGGCGCTGGCGGCGCCACTGTACATTCGCGACAAGGTGGCCAAGACGATCAGCGAACGTTTGAGCGAAGGCGGGCGCGCGTGAATCACCCGCTACCCTTGCTGACTGTCGAGTATTTTCCGATGGCCGAGTCCGATCTCGACGCAGTGGCTGCGCTGGAAGCCTCGTTACAGGTTTTTCCCTGGACCCGGGGTAATTTTGCCGATTCCCTGCATGCCGGCTACAGCGCCTGGGTGGCGCGTCTGGGCGGCGAACTGATCGGGTTTTCGGTGGTGATGCGCGTGCTCGACGAAGCGCATCTGCTGAACATCGGCGTCGCCGGGAAATATCAGGGGCAGGGCTACGGTGCGCGTTTGCTGCGCAATGCCATGGACGCCGCCCGCATGGCCGGTACGCATCGGATGTTCCTTGAAGTCAGGCCGAGCAACGCACGCGCGGTCGAACTCTATCGCCATTTTGGCTTCCAGCAGCTGGGGGTTCGTCGGGAATATTATCCGGCCACCATCGGTCGCGAGGATGCGCTGGTTTTCGAAAAGGAGCTGGCATGAGCCTGAGCCGGGAACAGATGCTGGTCGAAATGGGCATCTCGCCCCTGTGGGTGCTGCGGGATGCGCTGCCGGCATCGGCGCCCGAGCCGCTACCGGTGGTCGCGGCAGAAGCACCGGCCGTGGAGCAAGCCCCGGAGCAGGCATTGCCATCAACCGCCGCCACCGAGACGATGGACTGGCCGGCATTGGACGCGGCGATCCGCGAATGCCGCAACTGCGGCCTGTGTCAGCAACGCAAGCAGGTAGTTCCCGGGGTGGGAGACCGCAATCCAGACTGGCTGTTCATCGGCGAGGGGCCGGGTGCGGAAGAGGACATGCGTGGAGAACCCTTCGTCGGGCAAGCCGGCAAGCTGCTTGATGCCATGCTGGCGGCGATCGATCTGGCTCGCGGTGAAAAGGTGTATATCGCCAATGCCGTGAAGTGCCGGCCGCCCAACAACCGCACGCCGGAGGCCGCCGAAATGGCAGCCTGCCGTCCCTGGCTGGAACGCCAGATCGAGTTGCTCAAACCGCGGGTGATCGTGCTGCTCGGCAAGGCGGCCGTACATTCGGTGCTGGGCGATGACCGGGCGCTCGGCGCCATGCGCGGCCAGACTTTCGACTACAAGGGCATCCCTGTGGCGGTGACCTACCACCCGGCTTACCTGCTGCGCAATCTGCCGGACAAGGCCAAGGCCTGGGAAGATCTGCTGTTTGCCCGCCGCCTTCTGAACCGGGTAAATCAATAAAATTAACAGCCCCTAGGGTAATACCCGGTTCCCCCGGCATGCCTTTGTTTTTAAGCTATGACGAACAACACAAAGAAGAAGAAGGTGTTCGTCCATGTCGAATTCCATCGACGCAAACAACGGCGGGCCAATCTGCAATCTCGATTACCTGTTGGTCAATCTTGGTCGTAATCGGGCAGCTGCCAATCGCTTGGTTCAGCTATTCCTTGAAAATCATCCGCAACTGGTTGCCCGGCTTGAACAAGCGGCAATGGATAACGATATTTCCGCGATGCAGGATGTCGTTCACGACATCCGCGGCAGCTGTGTACTTTTTTCGGCGCACCGTGCCGTAGCGCTGGCGCGCGAGCTTGAATACGTCCTGCATTGTCACCGCCAGGATGGGACAGGTATCAACTGGCTGGCGCGCAGTGCTGCGCTGCGCAACGCGCTCACCGATGTACACGATGAGCTGAAGCGCTATCAGGAAGAAAGTCCGGTTTCCGACCTTAGTTGAGCAGGTCGTTCTGAACGGCGAAACGAGTCAGTCCGGTCACATCGTGGACGCCGATCCGCTGCATCAGCCTCGCCCGATGAAATTCGACGGTCTTCGGGCTGATGCCGAGATCGCGGGCAATTTCCTTGGTGGTGTGCCCGTTGGCGACCAGACGCAGGATCTCGGTCTGGCGCGGGGTGAGTCCTTCGCAAGGCGAACCCGGATCGGTAACGGCTCGCTCGTTGATTTTTGACGACAGGAAGGGGCGTTGCTCCATCACTGCCAGCAAAGCCTGTTGCAACTCGTCGAGAATGAAATCCTTGAGCAGATAGCCGTTCGCGCCAGCCTCGAAAGCCTGGTCGACAATCTCCCGCCGATCGATGCTCGACAGGATCAGGATGCGCACATCCGAATTGCTGCGGCGAACCAGGCGAGCCACTTCAATGCCCGAAAGGCCTGGCATGGCGATGTCCAGCAGCACGACGTCAGGGCGGGTGCGTTCGATGTCGTCTACGGCCTGCCGGCCATCGGCGCATTCGGCAATCACCTGATAGCCGGGGAGCGATTCGAGCAATGCCCGAATGCCTGCGCGGACCAGCAAGTGGTCGTCTACTAAAACTATTCGCACGGTATTCATCGTGCGGACAGCATATGCCAAAACCGACGCCTTGTGCCAGCCACTGGGGTTTTACCTTGGGGCGCCAAGCACCGGCATGGTTATGCCCAAGCGCAGGGAGAGCAGGCGTAGCAGAAAGACGATGCCCATCGCCGCCCAGGCTGCATTGACCGCCGGCAGTCCGAGTTCCTGCATGGCAATCAGCGAAAGTGCGCCAACCCAGGCTGCCGTTGCATACAGTTCCCCTTTGAGGAAAATGCTGGGGACGTCATTGCACAGGATGTCGCGGAGCACGCCGCCGACCACGCCGGTGATCACGCCCATCAGGCTGGCGGCCAGCCAGGGTACGTGCCATTGCAACGCAATCTGGGTGCCGATGATCGTGAACAAGGCCAGTCCGATGGCGTCGGGAATCTGGAACAACTGGTGCGGCACGTTGACGCGGCGGACCACGAAAAAAGCGATCATGCCGGTGGCCAGGGCAGCCATCAGATAGGCCTGGTCGGCAACCCAGAAAACGTTGCGATCGAGCAGCAGGTCGCGGACCGTGCCGCCGCCCAGCGCCGTAGCCACGGCAACCAGCAATGCGCCAATCAGGTCCATCTGCTTGCGGCTGGCGTCGAGCACCCCGGTCAGCGCGTTGACTGCCACGGCGGACATGCCGACCCAGTAGAGCAGGGCGTCCATGCTCATGTCAGCGCAGCTTTTCCTTCATTGCCCGCTGAGCTTCACGCTTGCCTTCCTTTTCCTGCTGGTCGGCGCGTTTGTCGTATTGCTTCTTGCCCTTGGCCAGGCCGATTTCGAGCTTGATCCGGCCGCGCACGAAATGCAGGTCGAGCGGGACCAGCGCGTAGCCGGCACGCTCGACCTTGCCGATCAGCTTGCCGATCTCGCGCGCGTGCAGCAGCAACTTCCGGGTACGTACCGGGTCGTGGTGGTTGTGGGTCGATGCCGTCGACAGCGGGCTGATGTGCATGCCGATCAGGAACAACTCGCCATGGCGGATGATGACGTAGGATTCCTTGATGTTCATGCGGCCAGCACGAATCGCCTTGACTTCCCAACCCTCAAGGACCATGCCCGCCTCATACTTCTCTTCAACGAAGTAATCGTGAAAGGCTTTTTTGTTGACCGTAATGCTCATGCCGCCACGCGATCCATTAAAATCCGCGATTCTACAGGATTACAGGAACGCTGCCGCCGCATGGCCCTGGTCGAAAAAACAGTCTTGATCGAACATTCTGCGCAGCAGATGTTTGAGTTGGTGGATCGTTGCGAGGACTATCCGGCTTTTCTGCCGTGGTGCAGTCGCACCGAGCTCAAATTGCGCGACGACACGAAAACCGTGGCGACGCTGCACATCAATTACCACGCAGTGAAGTCGAGTTTCACCACCGAGAACGACAAGGAATTCCCGACCCTGATGAAAATCCGTCTGGTCGATGGTCCGTTCCGACATCTAGAAGGGGCCTGGCATTTCCGCCCTTTGGCTGAAAATGCCTGCAAGATCGAGTTCAGGCTGCATTACGAGTTTTCCAGCAAATTGTTCGAGAAGATCATCGGTCCGGTGTTCAGCCATATTGCCAACACCTTTGTCGATGCCTTTGTGCGCCGCGCCGCGCAGGTCTATGGAGCCAAGCATGGCGGATGAAATGATCAACGTTGAAGTCTGTTACCCGCTGCCCAGCAAGCAGGAGGTTGTCCGTTTGCGCCTGCCCGCCGGCAGTGCACTGCAGCAGGCGGTGGCTGCATCCGGTCTGCTGGAGAAGTATCCGGAAATCGATCTGGCGAAGAACAAGTTCGGCATCTGGAACAAGTTGTCCAAACTCGACGCGGCCTTGCGCGACTTCGATCGTGTGGAAATCTATCGCCCGTTGATCGCCGACCCCAAGGAGGTGCGCAAGCAGCGGGCAGCCGAAGGCAAAGTCATGAAAAAGGGTGCCGGCGACGCCGACGCCTGAGATTTACTTGCAGGCGTCCTGCATGATGCGGCGGGTGCGTTCAAGCTCCTGGCGGCGTTGGGTCGGGCTCATGACCGAAACGCTGCCATCTTTGGCGGCCTGACTGACCGGCGTATCCGATTGCAGCATGCGGTAGTTGTTGCGTGCCCGCTCGCAGGTATCTCGTTTTTCCTTGAGCGCAGCAGCTTCTTTCTCGGCTTTTTCGGCTTTCTCCCTGGCCTCTTGCTGGCGCTTGCGAAACTCGACGTCTTGTTCGGCTGCCGTCTGGGGAGCGGCTTTGGCTGGCGCCTCCCCATTGCCTATCTTTTCAGGTTCTGTGGTGCCGGTGACTGCATTCGGCTGACGCACGCCAAGCGCGCGGGTGTCGCGCACACTCGTCGGTGGCGGCGTGTCGGAGATCACCGTCTTGCCATTGGCGTCCTTCCACTGGTAAGTCTGGGCTTGCGCGGTCATCAGGCTGACACTCGAAACCAGTGCCAGGGCAACAATCAGCGATTTCTTCATGGTCCGGTCATCGGGGTTTGCAGAGGATTTCTGTATAATACGATTTTGTGACCTTGGATTAAAGGCCATGCGACTTCTGCAAAAAGCCCTGACTTTCGACGACGTCCTGCTCGTCCCCGCGCATTCTCAAGTTCTCCCCCGCGATGTCAGCCTCGCCACGCGCCTGACCCGCGACATCACCCTGAACCTGCCGCTGCTGTCGGCTGCCATGGATACCGTGACTGAAGGCCGGCTGGCCATCGCCATGGCCCAGGAAGGCGGCATCGGCATCATTCACAAGAATCTCTCGTCCCGCGCCCAGGCCGCTGAAGTGGCCAAGGTCAAGCGTTTCGAGTCGGGCATCCTGCGCGACCCGATTACCGTGACACCGAACATGACGGTGCGTGACGTGCTCGAAATCACCCGCCAGCACAAGATTTCCGGTCTGCCGGTACTCGACAAGTCGGGCAAGGTGGTCGGCATCGTCACCAACCGCGACCTGCGTTTCGAGACCAATCTCGACCAGCCGGTGAAGTCGATCATGACGCCGCGCAAGCGCCTGGTCACGGTCGGCGAGGACGCCGGCGTCGAGGAAGCCAAGGAACTGATCCGCACGCACCGCCTCGAGCGCGTGCTGGTGGTCAATGATGCCTTTGAACTGCGCGGCCTGATCACCGTCAAGGACATCCTCAAGTCCACCGAACACCCGCTCGCCAACAAGGATGCCAGCGGCCGCCTTCGCGCCGGTGCCGCAGTTGGCGTCGGTGCCGGTACGGAAGAGCGCGTCGAACTGCTGGCCGAAGCCGGCGTCGATGTGGTGGTCGTCGATACCGCCCACGGTCACTCGCAGGGCGTGCTTGATCGCGTCAAGTGGGTCAAGAAAAACTACCCGCAGATCCAGGTCATTGGCGGCAACATTGCCACCGCCGACGCGGCCCTGGCGCTGGTCGATGCCGGCGCCGACGGCGTCAAGGTCGGCATCGGTCCCGGCTCGATCTGTACCACGCGCATCGTCGCCGGTGTCGGCGTGCCGCAGATCACCGCCATCCAGAACGTTTCCGAAGCGCTCAAGGGTACTGGCGTACCGATGATCGCTGACGGCGGCATCCGCTACTCCGGCGACATCGCCAAGGCGATCGCCGCCGGTGCCGATACCGTCATGCTCGGCGGCCTGTTCGCCGGCACCGAGGAAGCCCCGGGCGAGGTCGAGCTGTTCCAGGGGCGCTCGTACAAGTCCTACCGCGGCATGGGTTCGCTCGGCGCGATGCAGGCCGGTTCCAGTGACCGCTATTTCCAGGAAGCCACCGCCAACGTCGACAAGTTCGTCCCGGAAGGGATCGAGGGCCGCGTCCCGTACAAGGGCTCGGTGCTCGCCGTGATCCACCAGTTGATGGGCGGTCTGCGCTCTTCGATGGGCTACCTGGGCACGCCGACCATCGCCGACATGCACGAGAAGGCCTGTTTCGTCGAGATCACCTCGGCCGGCATCCGCGAATCGCACGTGCACGACGTGCAGATCACCAAGGAAGCGCCGAACTATCACCTCGACTGATCGTTCCAGTGTCCAGAAGGGCGGCTAATTCAGCCGCCTTTTTCATTCAAGGTTGTGAACATGTCCCACCAGAAAATCCTCATCCTCGATTTCGGTTCCCAGGTCACCCAGCTGATCGCCCGCCGCGTGCGCGAAGCCAAGGTCTTCTGCGAGATCCATCCCTACGACGTTTCCGACGAGTTCATCCGCAACTACGGCGCCAAAGGCATCATCCTTTCGGGCGGCCCGAGTTCGGTCACCGAGGGCGATACGCCACGGGCGCCGAAGATCGTTTTCGAACTGGGCATCCCGGTGCTCGGCATTTGCTACGGCATGCAGACCATGGCGCAGCAACTGGGCGGCCAGGTGATGACTGCCGAGGCGGCCGGCAAGGCGCGCGAATTCGGCTATTCCGAAGTGCGCGCACATGGCCATACGGCGTTGTTGAAGGACATCGCCGACTTCACCACGGCCGAAGGTCACGGCATGCTCAAGGTCTGGATGAGCCACGGTGATTCCGTGATGGAACTGCCGCCCGGCTTCAAGACCATGGCGTCCACGCCCTCCTGTCCGATCGCCGGCATGGCCGACGAAAGCCGCAAGTTCTACGCCGTGCAGTTCCACCCGGAAGTTACGCACACCGTGCAGGGCCGTGCCATCCTCGAAAGTTTCGTGCACGGCATCTGCGGCTGCGGCACCGACTGGGTGATGGGCGACTACATCGCCGAAGCCGTTGCCGCGATCCGCGCCCAGGTGGGCAGCGATGATGTCATCCTCGGCTTGTCCGGCGGCGTCGATTCCAGCGTTGCCGCGGCGCTGATTCACCGCGCCATCGGTGACCAGCTGACCTGCGTTTTCGTCGATCACGGCCTCTTGCGCCTCAACGAAGGCGACATGGTCATGGACATGTTCGCGCGCAACCTCGGCGTCAAGGTCATCCGCGTCGATGCGGTCGACGACTTCATGGGCAAGCTGGCCGGCGTCTCCGACCCGGAACAGAAGCGCAAGATCATCGGCAAGGAATTCGTCGAGGTCTTCCAGGCCGAATCGAAGAAGCTGGTGTCGGCAAAATGGCTGGCCCAGGGCACGATCTATCCGGACGTGATCGAATCGGCCGGCAAGGGCAAGAAGGGCGCGCACACCATCAAGAGTCACCACAACGTCGGCGGCCTGCCGGAAGACATGCACCTGAAGCTGCTCGAACCGCTGCGCGAGCTGTTCAAGGACGAGGTCCGCGAACTCGGCGTCGCTCTCGGCCTGCCGCGCGAAATGGTCTATCGCCACCCGTTCCCCGGCCCCGGCCTGGGCGTGCGCATCCTCGGCGAAGTCACGCAGAAGGCCGCGCAACTGCTGCAGCGGGCCGACGCCATTTTCATCGATGAGCTGCGCGCGACCGTGGCTACCGAACGCGATGTCGCGGCCGGCGCCTGCACCGAAGCTGATGTCGGCAAGACCTGGTACGACCTGACCAGCCAGGCCTTCGCCGTCTTCCTGCCGGTCAAGAGCGTCGGCGTGATGGGCGACGGCCGCACCTACGAGAACGTCGTCGCGCTGCGTGCCGTCGTTACCAGCGACTTCATGACCGCGCACTGGGCGCACCTGCCGTATGAACTCCTCGGCCGGGTGTCCAACCGGATCATCAACGAAGTGCGCGGGCTGAACCGGGTGGTGTACGACGTCTCCGGCAAACCGCCGGCGACGATCGAGTGGGAATGATCCCGGGAAAATAAAAAACGCCCCTGAAACCAGGGGCGTTTTTCTTTAGCTGTTTGCTGGCGGCTGTTTTCCGTTACTTCGCACAAAACTGACGATCAAGGTGATTACCGTCAGCGGCAGCACGTAGCCAAGCATGGTCGAGGAGAATGCGGACAGGCTGTCGTGCTGGGTGGCTGCCAGTACGAGGTAGGCCGTGTAGGCGACGTAATACGCGATGAATACACCGCCTTCCCAGCGGGCAATTTCGCGACCGGTAACAAAGATGGGCAGGCAAGCGAAAGCAACGGCCAGCATCACCCACAGGTCGAAATTGCGTGCCGCTTCGGAAACGATGATTCCACCGTCGGCGATGAGGCTGGAGAATCCGAGAACGGCAAGTATGTTGAAAATGTTGCTACCGACCACATTGCCGACGGCAATATCGCGTTCGCCGCGCCAGGCGGCAACCAGCGAGGTGGCGATTTCCGGCATCGAGGTACCAACAGCGACAACGGTCAGGCCGATGACGAGATCACTGACGCCAAAGATCTTTGCGACCGCGACTGCCGAATCGACCAGCCAGTCGGCACCGATAACCAGCAAGCCCAGTCCGCCGATCACCAGCAGGGCCTGCACGCTCCAGTGGGCATCCCAGCGGCTGCTGGTGTCCGGCATTTCATCGGCGAACTCGGCTTCGGCCTCCTTGCTTGCGCGGCGCGACTGCGTGACCAGGAAGACCGTGTAGACGATGACCAGTGCGAAGAGCAGGGCGCCTTCGCCGCGCCCGATGTTGCCGTCCATGGCAAAAACCACGAACAGCAGGCAGGTGCCGATCATGATCGGGATTTCCTGGCGGATGATCTGTTCATTGACTGCCAGCGGGACGATCAATGCGGACAGGCCGAGAATCAGGAGGATATTGGCGATATTGCTGCCGACCACGTTGCCAATCGCCAGGTCGCCGCTACCGTTGAGCGCGGCACCGGCGGATACGGCCATTTCCGGCGCGCTGGTGCCGAACGCGACAATGGTCAGGCCGATGACCAGCGGTGAAATGCCGAAAGTCAGCGCCAGACGGGCCGCGCCGCGCACCAGCAGTTCAGCGCCCAGGGTCAGGGCAGCAAGCCCCAGGATAAACATCAGTATATGTTCGAACATGATCGCAATACGAAAACGGTGAGGGGGAAGTGCCTTTCAAGGCTGCGGTATACTACGCCTCCGCCTCGCTCGCCACATCGAATAATGACTTCGGAAAATACTGTTGATATCCAGCCGTCCGGCTTGAGCGACGAATATTTCATGCGCGAGGCCATATCCTTGGCGCGGGCGGCCGAATGCCTTGGCGAAGTTCCGGTTGGTGCCGTCGTCGTGCTCGACGGAAAAATCGTCGGTCGCGGCTTCAATTCGCCGATCGGCGAGCATGATCCGACGGCGCACGCGGAAATCGCGGCCTTGCGCGATGCAGCCAGGACGATGGGCAATTACCGCTTGCCGGGTTGCGAACTGTACGTGACGCTGGAACCTTGCGCGATGTGCGCCGGTGCGATCATGCATGCGAGGATCAGCCGGGTCATTTACGGCGCGCGCGATCCGAAAACCGGCGTTCATGGCAGCGTGGTCGATCTGTTCGGTGTCCAGCGGCTGAATCATCATGCCAGCGTGGAAGGCGGCATTCTGGCCGACGAATGCAGTCAGTTGCTGTCCAATTTCTTTGCCGGGCGGCGCCGGAAAGCGACATGAAACTCATGATCTCGGTCGCCCATCAGCGCCTGCAGGTAATGGACGACGATGGTACGCTCCTGAAGGAATACACCGTTTCGACCGCCAAGGCCGGGGTCGGCGAGCAGTCGGGTAGTTACCGGACACCACGCGGAATGCACGTCATCCGCGCCAAGATCGGTGCCGGTCAGGCGGCCAACACCGTATTCGTCCGCCGCCGGCCGACCGGGGAGATCTGGACGCCGGAACTGGCCGAACAATTTCCGGGACGCGACTGGATACTGACGCGCATCCTCTGGCTGTCGGGGTGTGAGCCCGGCCTCAACCGTCTCGGTTGCGTCGATACGATGCGCCGCTACGTCTATATCCACGGCTCGCCGGATACGGCGCAAATGGGGGTTCCCGGATCGCATGGCTGCGTGCGCATGCGCAACGCCGACATCATCGAGTTGTTCGATCGGGTGCCGTGCTATACGGCCGTCGAAATCCGCGAAGACTGAATTTCCCTGCCGTCTGCGGCAAAGCTTTTCTCGTACAACACCATGTCGCCGGCCGCATTGCGCAGCAGCAGCGTCGAAGCGCGCGTGCCGTAATCCGGCGATTGCACGAAAACTGCCGACAGCAGCCTTTCCCAGGCCAGCGGCACGCCGGTATCCGGCAGGCGGTCGTCGGCTTCGATGCTACGGTCAGCCAGGAGTTCGAAGAAGGCGGTTTCATCGGGTAGCCGATCGAGCGCCCGGGAAAAGTTCTCGCGCGCCTTGAGCAGCTTCGGCCAGGGCGTGTCCAGGCGGTGGTTGGATAATCCATAAACACCCGGCGGCAGGCTGCGGTAGCCGGGGTCGCGATTGGAGGCGTAAACCAGCGTTTCCCGGTCGGCAAGCAGCAGGTTGAAGCCTGAGTAATCGCCCGGCGTCAGCGCTTCGGCGTAGGTCTGGGCCGCTTGCTGGTCGAGCAGAAAACGGGCAGTGAGTTCGCCGCGCGAGCGCTTTCCTTTGACAGCGCCGGGCTCGCGCACATTGGTGACGGCCGCGAAGCGACCGTCGCGGGTGGCGCCCAGCCAGGTGCCGCCGGCTTCGAGATCGCGCCCGCCAAACACCCGCGCATCTTCTTCCCAGAAAGCGGCAGACGCCGTCGGCCGGGCATGAAACTCATCGCGGTTGGCGGCAACCACCAGCGGGTAAGCCGGATGGACCTGCCAGCCGACCAGGATCAGGCACATCGATCCTGGTCAGGCCGGATTGACCGCGCTGGCTGTCACTTCCTGGCCGTCCCGGCTGCCGAGGCGCAGGTTGCCGGCGTAGTTGGACTGAACTACCGCCAGCGCCACGTGACCACCGGCCGGCGAGGGCGCACCCAGCATGATCTTGCCGCTGGCCTGCTCCAGGTTGTCGGGTGAAAACAGATCGGCGCCGGCGGGCAAGGGAACATCGCCGCTCAGGCGGTAGAGATGGCGCTTGACCTTGCCCAGGTACTGCGTGCGAGCGACGATCTCCTGGCCCGGGTAGCAGCCCTTGTTGAAACTGACGCCGCCAATCTTTTCGAAATCCGCCATCTGCGGCACGAACTCTTCCTTGGTGGCCAGGCTGACCAAGGGGAAGGCAGCCTGCACATCCAGCCAGCGCCAGGCCGGCAAGCCGGCCGGCCGGGCCTTGACGCCGAGCTTCTGCCAGAGGGCAGGCAAGGCGGTCACCGGGGCAGCCAGGACGTAGCGTTGCGCGTCGATATGAATGATGCTGGTGCCGTCACCGCTGCTCGATGCGCGCATGACGCTCTCGGGAATCGGCAGCCCGGCATCGGCCAACGCTTCGGTAGCTTTCGGGCCGGCCAGGCCGAGCAGGATCGTCTCGCTTTCCACCTGCAGCTTGACCTTGGCGCGCAGGATGAACATCTGCAGGCGCTTGGCGGTGGCTTCGAGTAGATCGGCTGCCAGCAACATCCGGTAGCATTCGTTCTCGTGCCAGACGACAAAGCTGGCCTGCATCCGTCCCTTGGCCGTACACCAGCCGGCATGCTGGGCAGCGCCCTGGACGAGATGATTGACGTCACTGGTCAGTTGGCCGTGCAGGAAAGTTTTGGCCTCGTCGCCGCTGGCGGTGATGCTCGCAAGATGCGTCAACGGCACGAGGACAGTTTGCCGGCTGGCTGCCAGCAATTCCGCCTGAGCGTCGCCGAAGTGCAGGACTTCCGGAACATCTGCGGCAAAGCAGGCGTCGGTCGATTCGAGAAAGCTGCGCCAATGGGGATTCATGAGGGCTCCTTGAGGTTTGGGCTATTATATCGCCCGTTTCGGTGCACGCTTTCGTGCGCACATCCATGCTCGTTCCGACGGGCAAGACCAGCCAAAGCGTCACGAGTTCCCATGCGTCTTGTTTTTCGTCTTGTTGCCCTGTTGTTGATTGCCGCCGTCGGTTTGGCTGCCAGCTTCGTCTGGTGGACCCAGCAGCCGATCGAGGTTTCCGAAAATACGCTTGAATTCCGCGTCATGCCAGGCAGCAGCCTGCGGGCAGCGGTCAGGCAGATGAACGAGGCCGGCTTGTCGGTCGATGCCGACCTGTTCGTCCTGCTCGCCCGCTGGCAAGGGAAAAGCGGCGCAATCAAGCCGGGTACCTACGGCACTTCGGTCGGCGAAACACCGCTCAGCCTGCTCGAAAAACTGGCCAGCGGCAAAGTCATCCAGGCCAGCATCACGCTGGTCGAGGGCTGGACTTTCCGCCAGTTCCGCGCCCGGCTCGATGCTCATCCGGCGTTGCGGCACGATACGCTGGGCATGAGCGAAGCGCAGATCATCGCCCGTCTGGGATTGCCGCTAAGCAGTCTGGAAGGCAGGCTGTTTCCTGATACTTACCTGTTCGACAAGGAGTCGAGCGATCTCGAACTGATCGCCCGGGCAGTTGCCTCGATGCAGGCGCGACTGGACGAAACCTGGTTGCAACGTCCGGCGGGCCTGCCGTACAAGACGGCAGACGATGTCCTGACCATGGCCTCGATCATCGAGAAGGAAACCGGCCGTGAGGAAGACCGCGCCCATGTCGCTGCCGTCTTCGTCAACCGACTGCGCATCGGCATGCGCCTGCAGACCGATCCGACGGTCATCTACGGCCTGGGCGAGGCTTTCGACGGCAATCTGCGCAAGATTCACCTGCAGACCGATACGCCCTACAACACCTATACGCGCGCTGGCCTGCCGCCGACGCCGATCGCCATGCCGGGGCTGGCCTCGCTGCGTGCGGCAATTTCACCGGCTGACAGCAATGCCATCTATTTCGTCGCGCGCGGCGACGGCACCAGCCAGTTTTCACGAACACTCGACGAGCACAACCGTGCCGTGAACCGTTACCAGAGAGGCGGAAAATGAGAGGCAAATTCATCACTTTCGAAGGCATCGACGGGGCCGGCAAGAGCAGCCATGTCGAGTGGCTGGCCGAGACCCTGCGCGGTCGCGGTCTCACGGTCCTGGTCACGCGTGAGCCGGGCGGTACCCCGTTGGGTGAAAAGCTGCGTGAGTTGCTGCTCAATGAATCGATGCACCTGGAAACGGAAACCTTATTGATGTTCGCCGCCCGCCGGGAACACCTGGCCCAGCGTATCGAACCGGCGCTGGCGCGGGGAGAGTGGGTCATCTGCGATCGTTTCAGCGATGCCACCTGGGCCTATCAGGGTGGCGGGCGCGGCCTCGACAAGGCCAAGTTCCTGGCGCTCGAACACTGGGTCCATGAACATCTGCAGCCGGACCTGACCCTGCTGTTCGACCTGCCGCTCGAAGTTGCGCGGGAACGCATCGTTCTGGCCAACCGCGTGCTCGACAAATTTGAACAGGAGCGCGCCGATTTTCATCACCGGGTTCGCCAGGCCTACCTGGATCGCGCCCAGGCCAGCCCGTCGAGAATTCGCACGGTGGCTGCCGAAAATAGCATCGAGCAAATTCGCAAACAACTTGAAGTTATCGTTTCAAGTATCTGTTAATGAAAATTTTAGAGATACATTCCGACGCCTGGGCAAGCCTGCAGTCCCGGCGGGAACGCTTGCCGCATGCCCTGTTGCTGATCGGTCAGAAAGGCCTGGGTAAATTCGCGCTGGCCCGCGAGTTCGCCGCCTCTCTTTTGTGTGAGAGCCGCAGCATCGACGGCACGGCCTGTGGTCATTGCCTGGCTTGCAACTGGTTTGCCCAGGGTAACCATCCGGATTTCCGCTTGCTGCAACCGGAAGCGCTTGCCGCAGCAAGCGAGGTGGAAGAGGGCAAGAAAAAGCCCAGCCAGCAGATCACCATTGACCAGATTCGCAGCCTTGACGAATTCCTGGGAGTTGGCAGTCACCGTGGCGGACTCAGTATCGTATTGATCAATCCGGCCGAAGCAATGAACCGGAACGCCACGAACTCTATCTTGAAAATACTTGAAGAGCCGCCGCCAAATATATTGTTTTTATTGGTTTCTGGCGAGCCGTCCGGCTTGCTGCCGACGATACGCAGCCGCTGCCAGACCCTGGCCGTGGCAACGCCGCCGCAACAGGTTTCGGTGGCTGCGCTCAAGGCATCCGGCATTGCCGACGCTGAGCGCTGGCTGGCGCTCAGCGGGGGGGCACCGCGCTTTGCCGAGGAAATGGCTGCCGCCGGGCAGGGGAGTTGGCTCGATATCCTGATCGCTCGTCTGCAGGAAGGGCGCAACGTGTCACCGCTGCAAATGGCCGGCGATCTGGAAAAAGCGATCAAGGACAGCAAGGGCAATCTGCAACTCAAACAGGTTGTCGAGGCCATGCAGAAGTGGCTGGTAGACCTCAATCTGAGCAAGAATGGCCTGACGGCGAGATATTTTCTGGCCCAACAAGCCAAAATCGGCATGCTGGCTGATATGATTCCCTCCGTTCGACTGATCACTTTCTATCGAAACATGAACCTGCGTCGCCAGGAAGCAGAGCAACCGCTGAATGCGCGGCTCTTCCTGGAAAGCATTTTTCTGGACTACCGAGCACTGTTTTCCGCAGATCGAGGATGAGCGAAGCCAAAACCGCCCCGCAGCGCCCCAGCGTCCTGTCGCTGAACATCAACTCGAAATCCGCCCTCTACGCGGCCTTCATGCCGCACCTCCGCCATGGCGGGATCTTCATCCCGACCACTCGCGGCTATACCCTGGGCGATGAAGTCTTCATGCTGCTGTCCCTGATGGACGACCCGACCAAGCTGCCGATTGCCGGCACCGTGATCTGGGTGACGCCGGCTGGCGCCCAGAACGGTCGCGCGCAGGGGATCGGTGTGCATTTCAACGACGACGAGAGCGGCCAGGAAGCACGCCGCAAGATCGAAGGGCTGCTCGGCGGCGTACTGCAGTCGGCCCGCCCAACGCACACGCTCTGATCCGGCCGATGCTGGTCGACTCGCACTGTCATCTCGATTTCCCGGGGCTTGCCGAGCGCTTGCCGGACGTCCTTGCCGCCATGCAGGCCAATGATGTCGGCGCCGCGCTGTGCATCGGCGTCAACCTCGAAGATTTTCCCCGCGTTCTGGCCGTTGCCGAGCAATCGCCGATTCTCTATGCAACGGTGGGGGTTCATCCCGAATACACCGACGCCGAAGAACCCGACGAGGATCGTCTGCTGGCGCTGGCCAGCCACCCCAAAGTCGTCGGTATTGGTGAAACCGGGCTGGACTACTACTGGCACAAGGATAAACCCGAGTGGCAGCGGGCCCGTTTCCGTACCCACATCCGCGCCGCCTTGCGTTGCGGCAAACCCCTGGTCGTGCATACCCGCGAGTCGGCCGAAGACACCATCCGCATCCTGCGCGAGGAGGGGGCTTCCGCTATCGGCGGGGTCATGCATTGCTTCACCGAGAACTGGGAAATCGCTCAACAGGCGCTGGACATCGGCTTCCATCTCTCCTTTTCCGGCATCGTCACATTCAAGAATGCGCACATCGTCAAGGATGTGGCACGCCGATGTCCGCTCGACCGCCTGCTGATCGAAACCGATGCGCCGTACCTGGCGCCCGCACCATATCGCGGCAAACCGAACGAACCGGCTTACGTGCGCTATGTTGCCGAGGAAATATCCCGGCTGCGTGAACAGCCGCTTGAAACCATTGCCGCTGCAAGCACCGAGAATTTCAGGCGCCTGTTCCGTCCGGAGACATGAAAATGCTGAAGAAAACGCTGGTTGCCGTACTGTTCGCCACCACCATGCCGCTGTTTGCCCATGGCAGCACCTACGACGATCTGATCCAGGGGGCCAGACTGGGCGACACCAACGCCATTGGCCGGCTGCTGGCCCGTGGCGCTTCGGCAGACACGACGGACATCGAGGGCAATACACTGCTGATGCTGGCTGCCCGCGACGGCCATGCGCAACTGGCCGGATTACTGGTCAATCACCGAGCCAAACTCAACGCCCGTAACGCTGCCGGCGACACGGCCCTGGCCCTGGCGGCATTGCGTGGGCACCAACGCATTGTCGAAGTCCTGGTCGCAGCAGGAGCATCCCAGGAAGTTCCGGGCTGGCCGCCGCTCGTTTATGCGGCTTTTGGTGGCCATCAGGAGATTGTCGCCTTCCTTTTGCGCCACGGCGCCAATGTAGATGCGGTCAGCGAAAGCGGCATGTCTGCGCTGATGGCGGCAGCACGGGGAGGTTTCCGGCCCATCGTCAACGCCTTGCTTGCAGCGAAGGCGAACACGGAACTGCGAACCGACCGCGGTGAGTCTGCGCTGGATATTGCGCTTCGCTTCAACAATACGGATATCGCCGAACAATTGCGCGCCGTGTCAGCCCAGCAAGTAACGAAACCGACTCAGTAGATAGAAACACCAAGGTTCTAATGACAGGAGAAGGCGGCAGGCGGAAAACACCATTTCCTCTGCTTCGTATAATTTGTATTATGTTAAATTATGTTTGTGCGAGGTAATCGATATGGCCGCTGAACGAGTGGAATGGATACGATCAGCGGCAATCAATGCTTCGTGTTCAGTGTTTGTTCCGGATCACCGGTAGCTGGAATATATCGATGCCTTCGTCCAGCAAGGCTTCGCGTTCATCGCTGGTGGCCTGGCCGCGGATCGATCGCTCGGGGGCTTCGTTGTAGTGGATGCGACGGGCTTCCTCGGCGAAGCTGCTGCCGACGTCCTCCGCGCTTTCAACGATGGCGTCGACCAGCGCCTGGTAGGCTGCGGCCACTTGCGAGTTCGCCGGCACCATCGCCGTGCTGACCGTGCTGGCTGAACGGGATTCGGTCGGCACTTCCCTGTCCTCGGCATGGCCGCCGATAGCCACGGCCGATGGTATGCGGCGCACATTGGCGCTGTCGCATTGCGGGCAACGGATGAATTGGCGTGCGTTTTGTGCTTCGAAATCGTCGGGGCTGCGGAACCAGCCTTCAAAGCGGTGATCGTTGTCGCAACTCAGGTCGTAGATGATCATGACTGGCCTAGTGGTGCCCGGAACCGGGGTCGAACCGGTACGCTCAAAGAGCGAGAGATTTTAAGTCTCTTGTGTCTACCAATTTCACCATCCGGGCGGCTTCGCGATTATATCGGGAAGCAGATATGAAAAAGGGAAAGCGCATTGCGCTTTCCCTTTTCAGACTGGAGCGGCAGAAGAGTCTCGAACTCTCGACCTATACCTTGGCAAGGTATCGCTCTACCAACTGAGCTACTGCCGCATGTCTCTGGAGGCGCGAGCCGGAGTCGAACCGACCTACACGGATTTGCAATCCGGTGCATAACCGCTTTGCTATCGCGCCACGCCTACAAACTTTTACTACTAACGAGGAAGCCATGCTTCCCCGAGGAATTTGGAGCGGCAGAAGAGTCTCGAACTCTCGACCTATACCTTGGCAAGGTATCGCTCTACCAACTGAGCTACTGCCGCGTCAAACAGAGCGCGCATTATAGACGCCCCAAGGGATTTGTCAACACCCTCTTCTATTTTTCCGCACTACGCCTGGCAATTTCCGGCCAGGCCATGCGCAGGTAATAGCCCATCGACCACAAGGTCAACAGTGCCGCCAGCCAGATCAACCACTCGCCGGCCAGCATCGTATCGATACCGAACAGCGGCGCCTGGAGCAGCAGCAGCGGAATCGCTGCCATCTGCGCGGCGGTCTTGATCTTGCCTAGCATCGAGACGGCGACGCTCTTCGCCGCGCCGATCTTGGCCATCCATTCGCGCAGTGCCGAGATGGTGATCTCGCGACCGATGATGATGGTGGCGACGATGGCGTCGGCGCGGCCGAGCTGGACCAGAACGATCAGCGCGGCGGCGACCATCAGCTTGTCGGCAACCGGGTCGAGGAAGGCGCCGAAGGCCGAAGTCTGATTGAGCTTGCGCGCCAGATAGCCGTCGGCCCAGTCGGTCAGCGCGGCGGCGATGAAGATCAGCGTGGCGATCAGGTTGCGCTCCTGCGCCGTCGCCCAGTCGGCCGGCAGGTAATAGACCGCGATCAGCAGCGGGATGGCGACGATGCGCAGCCAGGTGAGCAGGATGGGAAGATTGAATGGCATAGGCCGTCAGTGTAAGGCGGAATGAATCTTTTCGGCGAGTTCGCGACCGATGCCGGGAATCTCGGCGAGCTGGTCGATGCTTGCCTCGCGCACGCCGGCCAGGCCGCCGAAACGGGCGATCAAGGCTTTACGGCGGGCCGGGCCGACGCCGGGCAGGCTTTCCAGCGTCGAAGTCTTGCGGCTCTTGGCGCGTTGCCCGCGGTGGCCGGTGATGGCGAAGCGGTGCGCCTCGTCGCGTACTTCCTGGATCAGGTGCAGTGCCGGATGGTCGGACGGCAGGTTGAGCGGCGGCCGGCCGTCGGCCTCCGGAAAGATCAGGTTTTCCAGGCCGGGCTTGCGCTCCTCGCCCTTGGCGACGCCGATCATGTTCAGGTGGGTCAGGCCGAGGTCGGCGAGCGCCGCCCAGGCCGAAGCGACCTGCCCCTTGCCGCCGTCGATCAGGATCAGGTCGGGCGCCCTGCCCTCGCCGCTGGCGATGCCGTCGTAGCGCCGCGTCACCGCCTGGCGCATGGCCGCATAGTCGTCGCCGGGCGTGATGTCGCGGATATTGAAGCGGCGGTAATCGCGTTTGCTCATCTTGTTGCCGTCGTAGACCACGCACGAGGCGACGGCACTTTCGCCCATGGTGTGGCTGATGTCGAAGCATTCGATGCGGACGATTGCCTCGCTCAGTTGCAATGCCTCCTGCAGCGCGGCCAGGCGCTGTTCCTGTTGTGCCGACGCCTGGTTGCGCGCCAGGATGGCTAGGCGGGCGTTCTGCAACGCCATCTCGACCCAGGCCTTCTGCGTCAGCGTGCGCGCTTCGGCAATGGGTACCGGCCGACCGGCGAGTTCGGCCAGGCTGGCGGCGGTTTCCTCAAGCTCTTCGCTTTCCGGCAGCGGCGAAACCAGCAGCCGGCCGGGGGCTGGATGCAGTTCGTAATGCTGGCGCAGAAAGGCGGTCAGCGCGTCGGCGGCGGTCGAATCACCGGCGTTGCTCGGGAACAGCGGGCGGTCGCCGAGATGGCGGCCACCGCGCACCATCGCCAGGTTGACGCAGAGCTGGCCGGCTTCGCGCACGGCGACGACGATATCGACGTCCTCGCCCTTGCTGCTCGAAACGAACTGCTTTTCCTGGACCTGGTGCAGCGACTGGATCTGGTCGCGGTAGATCGCCGCCAGCTCGAAGGCGAGCTTCTCGGCGGCCCTCTCCATCGCCGTGTTGAGGCGCTTGATCACTTCCTGCTGTTTGCCGGCGAGGAACATCGCTGCATATTGGACGTCGGCGGCGTAGTCGTCGGGCGAGATGTAGCCAACACAGGGGGCGCTGCAACGCTTGATCTGATACAGCAGGCAGGGTCGCGAGCGGTTGGCGAAGACGCTGTCCTCACAGGTGCGCAGGCGGAACATCTTCTGCAGCAGGTGGATGCTGTCGCGCACCGCCCACGACGACGGGTAAGGTCCGTAATAATCGGCCTTGCGGTCCGGGTTGCCACGGTAGAAGCCGAGCCGTGGGAACTTGTCGCGCGTCAGCACGATGTAGGGGTAGGATTTGTCGTCGCGAAACAGGATGTTGTAGCGCGGCGCCAGCGACTTGATCAGGTTGTTTTCCAGCAGCAGCGCTTCCGCTTCGGTGCGCGTCGCGGTCGTCTCGATGTGGTCGATCTGGCCGACCATGTGGGCGATGCGCGGACTCGACAGGTTGTCGCGGAAGTAGGAAGCGACCCGCTTCTTCAGGTTCTTGGCCTTGCCGACGTAGAGCACGGCGCCGTCGGCGCCGATCATCCGGTACACGCCGGGCAGTTCGGTCAGGGAAGCGAGGAAGGATTTTGCGTCGAAAGCCACGGGGAGCGATGTTAACATGCCGGCCATGCAGCTTCATTGGGACATTTTCTGCCGCGTCGTCGACAACTACGGTGACATCGGCGTCTGCTGGCGACTCGCCCGCCAGTTGTCGGGCGTACACCAGCGCCGGGTCAGGCTGTGGGTCGACGACCTGGGCAGCATGCGCCAGTTGTGCCCAGCGCTTGATCCGCAGGCCGCCGCGCAACACCTTGACGGTATCGAGGTCCGCCAATGGACGACGCCCTTTGTCGTCGACCGGGTTGCCGATGTCGTCATCGAGGCCTTTGCCTGCGAACTGCCCACCAGCTACCTGCAGGCCATGGCCGACTTGCCCAAGGCGCCGGCCTGGATCAATCTCGAATACCTGACCGCCGAAGCTTGGGCCGAGAGTTGCCACGGCGTCGCCTCGCCGCACGCCAGCCTGCCGCTGATCAAGTATTTCTTCTTTCCCGGCTTTTCCCCGGCGACCGGCGGCTTGCTGCGCGAACCGGGCCTGCCGCTGACCACCGAGCCAGCCACTGGCGAGATCAGCCTGTTCTGCTACGACAACGCCCCGCTCGGACCGTGGCTGGAAGCACTGGCCCGCGCGCCCGAGCCGCTACGCTGCCTGGTCTCGCCGGGCAAACCGCTGACCGCCGTGCGCGCCTGCCTGCCCGGCGACGGGCCGTGGCAAGTCGGCGCAGCCCGCATCGAGCCGGTGCCCTTCCTGGCGCAAGCCGACTACGACGCCCTGCTCCGCCGTTGCGCGATCAACATCGTGCGTGGCGAGGATTCCTTCGTCCGTGCCCAACTCGCCGGTCGGCCGTTCGTCTGGCACATCTATCCGCAGGACGACGACGCCCATCTCGACAAGCTGACGGCCTTTCTCGACCGCTACACAGTCGGGCTGGAAACCCCGGCCGCGACGGCGGTACGCAATATCTTCCTGGCCTGGAACACGCCGCTGCCGCCGACCAAGCTGACCGCCGCCTGGCAGGATTTCCTGGCGCATCTGCCTGCCATCGACCGGCATGCGCGCGAATGGCAACGTCACTGCATGCGGCTGCCGGAATTGAGCGCAAGCCTCGTCAAATTCTGTGTCGACGCGGTATAATCGCGCGTTTTTCTTTTCAGACTCTGGAATATTTCACATGAAGACCGCTCAGGAACTCCGCTCCGGTAACGTGATCATGGTCGGCACCGAGCCGCTCGTGGTCCAGAAAACCGAATACAACAAGTCCGGCCGCAACGCTGCCGTCGTCAAGATGAAGCTCAAGAACCTGCTCTCCGGCAACCCGTCGGAAGCGGTTTACAAGGCTGACGACAAGTTCGAAGTCGTCGTTCTCGACAAGAAGGAAGTGACCTACTCCTACTTCGCCGACCCGATGTACGTGTTCATGGACGCCGACTACAACCAGTTCGAAGTCGAAGCCGAGAACATGGTCGACGCGCTCAAGTACCTCGAAGACGGCATGCCCTGCGAAGTCGTGTTCTACGACGGCAAGGCCATCTCCGTTGAACTGCCGAACTCGCTGGTCCGTGAAGTCATCTACACCGAACCGGCCGTCAAGGGCGATACCTCGGGCAAGGTCATGAAGCCGGCCAAGATCTCCACCGGTTTCGAGCTGCCGGTTCCGGCCTTCGTCGAAATCGGCGACAAGATCGAAATCGATACGCGCACCGACGAATACCGCAGCCGCAGCAAGTAATTCCTGCTTCTGCCGGAATCGCCAGGGGCAGCTTCGGCTGCCCTTGCTTTTTCCGGGGTGTCGCCAAAGCGACATGCTTTTCTGCCAGAATTCCCCATTCGAACAACCCGAACCGCGGACCCCACCATGAGCTACAAAGTCTTTGTCGACGGCCAGGAAGGCACCACCGGCCTGCAGATCAACGAATACCTCGCGCAGCGCGCCGATATCGAAATCCTCAAGATTGACGCCGACAAGCGCAAGGATCTCGCCGAGCGCAAGCGCCTGATCAACGCCTCCGACATCACCTTCCTCTGCCTGCCCGACGCGGCGGCCAAGGAATCGGCCAGCCTGGTGGACAACCCGAACACCTGCATCATCGACGCCTCGACCGCGCATCGCGTCGATCCCGACTGGGTCTTCGGCCTGCCCGAGCTGTGCCCGGAACAGCGCGCCAAGATCCGCGCCAGCAAGCGCATCGCCAATCCCGGCTGCCACGCCACCGCCTTCATCCTGGCGCTGCGTCCGCTGGTCGCCGCCGGGCTGCTGCCGGCCGCCACCCAGATCGCTGCCAATTCCATCACCGGTTACTCGGGTGGCGGCAAGTCGATGATCGCCGACTACGAAGCCGCAGCCGCCAGCACCACGCAACTGAAGGCGCCGCGTCCCTACGCGCTCGCCCTCGCCCACAAGCATCTGCCGGAAATGCAGGCCTATACCGGTCTGACCGTGGCGCCGATCTTCCAGCCCATCGTCGGGCCGTTCTACAAGGGCCTGGCCGTCACCGCCTACCTGCAACCGGCGCAATTCACCCGCGCCGCGACGCCGGCCGACGTCCAGAAGATCATCGCCGACTACTACGCCGGCGAGCGCTTCATCAATGTCCTGCCGGTCGATCTCGACGCCACCACCGACGGCGGTTTCTTCAATGTTGAAGCCAACAACGGCAGCAACCGCGTCGATATCGCCGTCTTCGGCAACGCCGAGCGCATGCTGGTGATCGCCCGTCTCGACAACCTGGGCAAGGGCGCTTCCGGCGCCGCCGTGCAGGCGATGAACGTGCATCTTGGCGTCGAGGAAAGCGCTGGCCTGCTTTGATCGTCCTCAGCAAAGTCACCCTGCGTCGCGGCACGAAAGTGCTGCTCGACAAGACCACGGTCACCATCAATCCGGGCGAGAAGGTCGGCCTGGTCGGGCGTAACGGCGCCGGCAAGTCGACCCTGTTCGCGCTCCTCAGCGGCAAGCTGCACGAGGACGGCGGCGACTTCTCGATGCCCAGCCAGTGGCGCATGGGCCAGGTTGCCCAGGACATGCCGGAAACCGACCAGTCGGCGACCGATTTCGTCATCGACGGCGACACGCCGCTGCTCGCCGCCCGCAACGAGGTTTTCGAGGCCGAAGCCAGCGACGACGGCATGCGCATGGCCGAAGCCTACATGGCCCTGCACGACGCCGGCGAACACGACGCCGAGGCGCGCGCCCAGGCGCTGATCCTCGGCCTCGGCTTCAAGGTCTCCGAGCTCTACCAGCCGGTCAACAGTTTCTCGGGTGGCTGGCGCATGCGCCTGCAACTGGCGCGCGCGCTGATGTGCCCGTCCGACATCCTGCTGCTCGACGAGCCGACCAACCACCTCGACCTCGACGCCATGGTCTGGCTCGAAGCCTGGCTCAAGCGCTACCCGGGCACGCTGGTGATGATCAGCCACGACCGCGAGTTCCTCGACGCGATCACCCAGGTCACATTGCATATCGACAACGCCAAGCTGGTCCGCTACGGCGGCAACTACAGCAAGTTCGAGGACATGCGCGCCGAGCAGATGGCGCTGCAGCAGGCGACGATGGCCCGCCAGGCGGACAAGATCGCCCACCTGCAATCCTTCATCAACCGTTTCAAGGCCAAGGCCAGCAAGGCCAAACAGGCGCAGAGCCGGGTCAAGGCGCTGGAGCGCATGGAAAAGATCGCGCCGGTGCTGGCCGACGCCGACTTCAGCTTCGAGTTCCAGGAACCGCAGAACCTGCCCAACCCGATGCTGTCGATGGTCGATGTCGCCATCGGCTACCCGCCGCCCGACGACGCGCCGGCCGGCACGCCGCCGACGACCATCGTCCGTGGCATCAACCGCTCGGTGATGGCCGGCCAGCGCATCGGCATCCTCGGCGCCAACGGCCAGGGCAAATCGACGTTGGTCAAGACCATCGCCCGCGACCTCGGCGCCATCAGCGGCCAGGTCACCGAAGGCAAGGGCCTGAACATCGGCTACTTCGCGCAGCAGGAACTCGACGTGCTGCGCCCGCAGGACACGCCGCTCGAACACATGATCCGGCTGGCCAAGGAAGCGATCGCCGCCGGCCGCAGCAACGTGCCGGGCCGCGAACAGGAATTGCGCAACTTCCTCGGCAACTTCAACTTCGGCGGCGAGATGGTCAAGCAGGCGGTCGGCACCATGAGCGGCGGCGAAAAGGCCCGCCTGGTGCTGTGCATGCTGGTCTGGCAGCGGCCCAACCTGCTGCTCCTCGACGAACCGACCAACCACCTCGACCTCAACACCCGCGAAGCGCTGTGCGTTGCGCTCAACGAGTTCGAAGGCACGGTCATGCTGGTCAGCCACGACCGCGCCATGCTGCGCTCGGTGTGCGACGAGTTCTGGCTGGTCTCGCGCGGCGGCGTCGGTCCCTTCGACGGCGACCTCGACGACTACCAGCGCTACCTGCTCGACGAAGCCAAGCGCGCCCGCGAGGAAGCCTCGGCACTGCTCAAGGCGGCCTGAGGCCGGCGATGGCGACGACAGCGTTCACTGCCCTCGCCTGCCCGCTCGACGGCGCACCGCTGGCGAGCGCGGACGGCGGCTGGACCTGCCCGGCCGGCCACCGCTACGACCAGGCCGCGCAAGGCTACGTCAATCTGCTGCCGGTACAGCACAAACGCTCGCGTGATCCCGGCGACAGCAAGGAAATGGTCGCTGCCCGCCGTCGCTTCCTGGAAGCCGGCCATTACCGGCCGATCGCCGAACTGGCGGCGCGCGCCGCACTCGCCGACCTGCCGGCCGCCGCAGCCTGCCTCGACGCCGGCTGCGGCGAAGGCTACTACCTGCGCCAGCTTGCCGCGCAAGCCGACGCTGCCGGAAAATCCTCGGCCCTGCTCGGTCTCGACATCTCGAAATGGGCCGTCCAGGCGGCAGCCAAGGCACAACGCGGCACGGCGACCTGGGTGGTCGGCAGCAACGCCAAGCTGCCGGTACTGCCGGCAACATTGGACCGCGTGCTGTGCCTGTTCGGTTTTCCGGTCTATCCGGAATTCGCCCGCGTGCTCAAGCCGGGCGGCACACTGATCATGATCGACGCCGGCCCCGATCACCTGCGCGAACTGCGCGAAATCATCTACCCGACCTTGAAAACCCCGGCGGCACCGAACGATCAGGCACCACCGGGGTTCTCCTTGCGGCACCGCGAATCGCTGTCCTGCCGCATCGAACTCGACAGCCAGGAACAAATCGCCGACCTGCTGGTGATGACCCCGCACTTCTACCGCGCCAGCCCAGCCGGCCGGGAAAAGGCAGCGCAACTCAGCCGCCTGGCGCTGACGGTGGATGTGCGCCTGCAGGTTTGGCAGCGTCTTCAGCCAACCGAAAACGCGTAAGCATCCATCGCAATCACCAAGTCATCGACGCCGGCATGGAAGCGTTCCGGCTGGCAGTTTGCGCCGCCTGCGCCGAGGGCGACGAATAGCGGCAGCAGGTGCTCTTCGGACGGATGGGCGTGGCGGCCGTGGGGTGAAGCGTGGCGGTAATCAAGCAGGTTGGTGATGTCGTTTTCGGCCAGGCGTGCGGCCAGCCAGTCGGCGAATTCACCGACGTAGGCCGGCGTCTGCCCGCCCTGTTGCCAGGCCCGACGATAGTCGCCGAGGTTGTGCGTGATGCTGCCGGAGCCGACGATCAGGATGCCGCGCTCGGCCAGCGGTGCCAGCGCCCGGCCGAGCGCCAGTGCCTGTTGCGGCCCGCCGTGGCTGGGCAGGGAAAGCGGAATCACCGGGATGTCGGCCTGCGGGAACATGTGCATCAGCGGCACCCAGACACCGTGATCGAGACCGCGTTGTCGGTCGATGGCCGCTGGCAGGCCGGCGGCGTTGAGGCCGGCGACAAGCTCGGCTGCGACATCAGGCGCACCAGCGGCCGGGTAGCGCAGTGCGTAAAGCGCTTCCGGAAAACCGCCGAAATCGTGGATGGTCGCCGGCTGCTCGCTGGCACCGACGGTCACCTCGGCCGTTTCCCAATGGGCACTGACGACGACGATGGCGCGCGGCGTGCCGTAAGCCTCGAGCAGTCGGGCGGCCATGTCGCGCAAGGCCTGCCCCGCTGTTCCGGGATAAAGGGCAAAGGTCGGCGCCCCATGCGACACGAACAGGCTGGGCAGGCGGGACATCAGCGTGCCTCCGCGGCACCCAGCCGGCCGCTGCGGTAGTCGTTGATCGCCTGGTAGATTTCCTGTTCGGTATTCATGACAAAGGGACCGTACTGGGCGATTGCTTCGTTGAGCGGCTGGCCGGCGATCAACAGCAGGCGGCTCTCTTCCCGGGCGCTGACCAGGACGCCGTCGGCAGCCACGTCGTTGTCGAGGATGGCCAGTTGCTTTTCGGGAACGTGCTGGCCGGCGATGTCCATGGCGCCACGATAGACCACGACAAAGGCGTTGTGCCCGGCTGGCAACGGGTGCTCGAAACTGGCGCCTGCCGGCAGGTGAATGTCGAGGTAGAGCGGCTGCGTGGCCGTGCGCGTCACGGCGCCGGCCACACCCCGGCTTTCACCGGCAATGACGGTGACGGTAATGCCGCCGGGCAGATCGTAGCGCGGCAGTTGATCGGCTGGAAAATCGCGGTACCAAGGCGCACACAGCTTGTCTTTGCCCGGCAGGTTGAGCCAGAGCTGAAAACCTTCCATGCGCCCGTCTTCCTGTTCGGGAATCTCGGAGTGAATCAGGCCGTGGCCGGCAGTCATCCACTGCACGCCGCCGTTCTCCAGCAGGCCTTCGTGACCGGCGCTGTCGCGGTGGCGCATGCGGCCGGCGATCATGTAGGTGACGGTTTCGAAACCGCGGTGCGGATGATCGGGAAACCCTGCGATGTAGTCGTCCGGATTGTCGCTGCCGAAGGCGTCGAGCATCAGGAAGGGATCGAGGCGGCGCTGCAGGTTCTGCGTCAGCAGGCGGGTCAGGCGCACGCCGGCACCGTCCGAGGTGGCCGTGCCGGCGACGAGCTGTTCGACCCGGCGGCTTTGCCGGATGCTTTCGGTCGGGTTGGTTGGCGTGCTCATGATTTCCCCTCAGGAAAACAGGCGGGCAATCTCGGCTTCCGCCTCGGCGAAACCCTGCGCGGTCGCCTCCGGCCCCATGTTCAGGCCCTCGGCGTAAATGAAATGGACGTCGGTGATGCCAAGGAAACCGAGGAAAGTCCTGATCAGCGGCACCTGGCTGTCGAGCGCCGTGTCGCGGTAACGCCCGCCACGTGCCAGCGCCACGTAGGCGGTCTTGCCCTTGAGCAGGCCTTCCGGACCGTTGGCGGTGTAGCGGAAGGTGACGCCGTTGCGGGCAATCGCATCGAACCAGCTTTTCAGTTGCACGGGAATCGTGAAGTTGTACATCGGCACGCCGAGCACCAGCACGTCGGCGGCCTGCACCTGGGCGATCAGCGCATCGTCGCTGGCGACGCGGGCAGCCTGTTCGGCGGAGCGCTGGTCGGCCGGGGTGAACAAGGCACCGAGCGCGGTGCCGTCGAGCACGGCCGGCGGATTGGCGCCGAGATCGAGGACGTCGAGGGTGGCAGCCGGATTGGCGGCTTGCAGGCGCTCGACGACCTGCCGGGCGACACGGGTGGAATTGGCATCGGCGGCACGGATGCTGGCGTTGATCTGCAGGATGTTCATGTTGTTTCTCCGTTGGGGTCAGGGTGAGTCCATTGTATTTAAGCGGAATCACTTGATTAAGTGGGGCAAATGGATAACATTGTTCCGCATATGGAACAATTTGACGCCAACGATCTGCTGATCTTCGCCCGTGTTGCCGATGCGGCGAGCTTCAGCCGTGCCGCCGAGCAGCTCGGCCTGCCGAAATCGACCGTTTCACGGCGCGTTTCATTGCTTGAGGAACGCCTGGGCGAGCGCCTGATCCAGCGCACCACACGCCGGCTGACGCTGACCGATTACGGCCGTCAGTTGCTCGAACACGCCCGCCAGGTCGCGGTCGAAGTCGACGCCGTGCGCGCCCTCAGCGAGTTCCGCCAGGCCCGGCCGAGCGGCCGGCTGCGCGTGTCGATGCCGAACGATTTCGCCACCCTGCTGCTGACCGACATGCTCGCCGCTTTCGTCACCCTGCACCCGGCGGTATCGCTGGAACTCGACCTGTCACCGCGGCGCGTCGACCTGCTGGGCGAAAACTTCGATCTGGCCATCCGCATGGGCAGCCTGCCCGACGATGCCTCGCTGGCGGCACGAAAACTGGCCGATTTCCCCGGCGGCTTGTACGCCGCCCCGCAGTATCTGGCCGAGCACGGCGAACCGGCGCATCCCGATGCGCTCATGCTGCACGCGACCCTGCGCCTGTATGGCCGTTCCGGCGAACCGGCGGTCTGGGAGTTGCGCCATCCGGATGAACGGCAAGCCTGGCAGGGATCACCGCGCGCCCATACCGTCGCCAATTCACCGGAACTGCTGATTCATCTGGCGCGCGCCGGTGCCGGCATCACGGCCGTCCCGGACTACTTTGCCGCACCCTGGGTCCGCCAGGGTTTGCTGCGCCGGGTGCTGCCGGCCTGGTCGCTGCCGGCGCATGCGGCCTGGGCGGTGTTTCCCGGCCGGCGGCTGATGCCGGCCAAGACCCGGGCCTTTCTCGACATGCTGCTGGCGGCACTGAATCCCTAGACGCTGGCCAACAGCAACGCGCCCTTCTCCAGCGGATCGAGGTCAATGCGTTTGACCTCGCTGAAACCGGCTTCGGCCAGCCAGGCGCGGTAATCCGCTTCGCGATGGATGCTGGTTCCGGTCTCGTACATCAGGGTCAGCTTGAATGCCGCCAGATAGGGCGACGGCGGCTGGTCGTCGAGGTATTCGTGGATGACCAGCAGGCCGCCCGGATTGAGGCTGTCGCGGATGCGCCGGATGACCCGGCGATTGTCGTCGGCTGTCTGGTTGTGCGCGACCGACAGGTAGAAAACCACGTCCTGCGCGGGCGCCCATTGATGGTCGAGCACGCTGCCCGGGGTCAGCGCGATGCGTTCGCTCAGGCCATGCGCTGCCAGCCGCGCCGGGGTGTCGGCCAGGGCGCTGGGAAAATCGACGATCTGCGCACGCAATTGCGGATAGTGTTCGCAGAAGCGGATGCTGTGCAGGCCGTGCGAGCCGCCGAGGTCGAGCAGGCGCTGTTGGTCCGGTCGAAGCGGAACCAACCGCAGCAGGTCCGGCCCGAGATCGCAGGCGAAAGCCGCCATGTAGGCGGCAAAGGTCTGGCCGAGCTGGGGCCGCGACTGCATCGCTTCCCACAAGGTGGTCTGCGGCCCGCCACGGCGCAGCGCGCTGCCGAGATCGCCCATCATCGGCCAGGCTTCGGCGGTCCACAGCAGGCCCGGCGTGTAATCGACGGCGCCGCGCGAGGTGAACCAGCGCTGAGTCGATGCGCTGTTGGAATAGCTGGCGCCGTCACGTTCGAGATAGTCGATGCTGACCAGAAAATCGGCCAGCGTGGCGACACCACGCACCGAGACAGCCAGGCGCCCGGCCAGATCGTCGGTGCTCAAGGGGCCATCGGCCAGCGCTTCGAACAGGCCGAGCTGGCCGGCCGAGATGATCGCTGCCGACTTCATCATCGGCAGGTAAACATCGATCATCGGCAAGTTGTTGCCGGTAGCCGAAGAGCTCACCCGAGTGCCGCCTCGATGGCCGCCCGCAGCGCCGCATCGTCCGGTGCGGTATCCGGCGAGAAGCGGCCGATGACCTTGCCCTGGCGATCGATCAGGAATTTCTCGAAGTTCCACAGCACATCGGTGTCGCGCGCCGGCAGCAGCTTGTAGCCGGCGAGCTTGTCGCGGAAGTCGCTGCCTTCCGGATAAACGGCATTCGGGATCGCGGCAATCAGCGCGGCGTAAAGCGGATGACGCGGTTCGCTGTTGATCTGCATCTTGGCGAACAGCGGGAAGCTGACGCCGTACGTGGCGCTGCAGAATTCGCGGATTTCGTCGGCGGTGCCCGGCTCCTGGGCGGCAAAGTCGTTGCAGGGGAAACCCAGCACCTGCAGACCGCGCGGCGCCAGCGCCTGATGCAGCTTTTCCAGGCCCTCGTATTGCGGCGTCAGGCCGCAACGCGAGGCAACGTTGACTACCAGCAGCACCTCGCCGGCGTAGTCACGCAGGCTGGCCGGTCGGCCGTCCAGGGTCTGCAGGGGAATATCGTAAAGGCTGTCGTTCATTGTCTTCTCCATGGGTTCGGGGCGCTGCTTGGAGTGGCCTGCTTCGCTTTCCGTTCCCGAAGCGTCGCAAATACCCCGGATCGTCAGGCAAGCTGCGCCAGCGCCTGCAGCGCCTGCAGCGCCTCGCGGTAGACATGCGGATCGGGATAGCGTCGCGTTTCCGGGGGCAGCAGCCGGGCCACGCGTTCGCCGCGCCGTGCATCGATTTCCGGCTGCCAACCGGCGAGCACCTGGGCAACGGCATGCGGCGCGTTGCACACGAGCAGCATGTCGCAGCCGGCGGCCCAAGCGGTTTCGACGCGAGCCAGCATGTCGCCGACGACACCGGCACCGGCCATCGACAAATCGTCGGTAAAAACCACCCCGTCAAACTTCAAGTCGTTTCTCAAATAAGTTATCCATTTATTTGAAAATACGGCTGTATTGGAATCAAAGCACTCGTAGATCACGTGCGCCGCCATGACCGCATCGAGCGCCAGTTCGCGATAGGGACGCAGGTCGTCGGTCATCGCCGCCAGCGGCCGGTCGTCGACCGGCAGTTCGACGTGCGAGTCGGGAATGACGTAGCCGTGACCGGGGAAGTGCTTGCCGCAAGTGCCCATGCCGCCCGCCTTCAGACCCTCGCCAAGCGCGCCGGCGAGCGCTGCAACAACGGCCGGGTCGCGATGGAAGGCGCGGTCGCCGATCACCCGCGACGGGCCGTAATCGAGGTCGAGCACCGGTGTGAACGAGTAATCGACGCCACAGGCGCGCAGTTCGGCGGCGAGGACGAAACCGGCGGCGCGGGCGGCTGCCAGCGCAGCGACCGGATCGCTGTCATGCAGTTGGCCGAGGGCGCGCATCGGCGGCAGCCGGGTGAAGCCCTCACGGAAACGCTGCACCCTGCCCCCTTCGTGATCGACGGCGATCAGCAGGCGCGGCTCGCGCAGTGCGTGGATTTCATCGCACAGCGCCGTCAGTTGGGCACGGTCACGATAGTTGCGGGTAAACAGGATGATGCCGCCGACCAGCGGATGGCACAGGCGTTCACGGTCGAGGTCGGTGAGTTCGGTGCCGGCGATGTCGATCATCAGCGGACCGGGCAGCTTGGCGCTCATGCTTGCTCCAGCAAAACGTAGGCGACGGCGTATTCCGCTTCGTCGCTGATCGAAAGGTGCGCGGTCAGGCAGCGGTTTGCAACGATTTCCGCCAGTTGACCGTGAAAATTGAACACCGGCTTGCCCAGTTCGTCGTGGCCGACGGCAATCGCCGGCAGCAGCACCGGCGGTCGCACGCCCGTGCCGAAGGCCTTGGCGAAGGCCTCCTTGGCGGCGAAGCGCTTGGCCAGGAAGCGGCCTTTATCGGCGGCGCTCGCGAAATCGTCGCGTTCGTCCGGCGCCAGCAGCTTGTCCAGCGCCTTGTCGCCGTGCCGTTCCCACATGCCGCGCAGCCGCGCGACGGCGACGATATCGGTGCCGATGCCGACGATCATTCGGCTTCCGGATTCGCGGCGGCGGCGACCATCAAAGCCTTCATCTCGCGCACCGCCTCGCGCAGGCCGGTGAACACGGCGCGGCTGACGATGGCGTGGCCAATGTGCAGCTCACGGATGCCGGCCAGCCGGGCGACCGGCTGGACGTTGTAGTAATTGAGCGCGTGACCGGCGTTGAAGCGCATGCCGAGTTGTCGGATGGTGCGGCCGGCGACGCGGATTTTCTGCAGTTCGGCGAGCACCGCCGGCGCCTCGGCATCGCGGCCTTTTTCGTAAAAAGCGTGGGCGTAGGGGCCGGTGTGGATCTCGCAGACGCTGGCACCGATCCTTGCTGCCGCCTCGATCTGCGGGATTTCGGCGTCGATGAAGACGCTGGTGGTGATGCCGGCGTCGCGCAGACGGGCGATCACGTCCTTGAGCCGGGCTTCCTGGCCGACGATGTCGAGACCGCCTTCGGTGGTCACCTCGTGACGCCCTTCCGGCACCAGCATGGCCATTTCCGGCCGGGTCGCGCAGGCGATGCCGACCATCTCGTCGGTCGCCGCCATTTCCAGGTTAAGCTTGATCTGCGTCGTTTCCTTGAGCCGGCGGACATCAGAGTCCTGGATGTGCCGACGATCCTCGCGCAGATGCACGGTGATGCCGTCGGCGCCGCCCAGATGCGCCTCGACGGCACCCCAGACGGGATCGGGTTCATAGGTACGCCGGGCCTGGCGGACAGTGGCGATGTGGTCGATATTGACGCCGAGTTCAATCATAATTCCTGCAACTCCTTGAAAATCTTGCGGGTTTCCAGTTCCTGGCCGCCCAGGTAATAGCTCAGCAGCGTGCGCATCAGCGTCTTGGCCTCGCCGCGCGAACGCGGGTTGGAGAAATCACCGGCGCCGAGATCGAGCAGGCTGCTGCCGCGCACCACCTGGGCGTCGGCTTCGGCATGCGCCAGTCGCACCGGACCCTGCTCCATCCGGTAAGTGTAGAACGCATCGGCGGCAATGGGCTCGCCGGCGGCGTCATGCTCGAGCATCAGGCCGTAGCCGAGTTCCTGCAACAGCGCCTTCTCGAAGCTGCGCAGGTCGCCTTCACGGGTTGCCGCGTCGCTATGCGCAGCCAGGCGCTGCAGGGTTTCGGCGTAGCGGGCGAAAAGCGTCTGGTGGGCGTCCTCGCGCGGCAACAGATGCATCAGCAGTTCGTTCAGGTAGTAGCCGCAGAACAGCGCCTCGCCGCCGAGCAGCGGCTGGCCGCCGACCCATTCGGCCTTCATCAGCGTCAGCACCTCGCCCTTGCCGGCCCAGCCGATTTCCAGCGGTTGAAAACCCATCAACAGACCACGGATCGCCGCCCGCGGCCGGCGCGCACCACGTGCCAGCAGGGCCATGCGCCCGAAATCACGGCTGAAGACTTCGACGATCAGGCTGGTCTCGCGAAACGGCAGGCTGTGCAGCACGTAGGCGGGCTGGCCGTCGACCTTGCTGCGCAGAGTCATCGCGAAATATCCCGGATCGGCTTACTCGTAGCCGAGGCTCTTGAGCAGGCGCTCGTCGTCGTTCCAGCCCGACTTCACCTTGACCCAGACTTCGAGATAGACCTTGCCGTCGAACAGCCGCTCCATGTCCTGGCGGGCTTCGCTGGCGATGCGCTTCAGCGAGTCGCCACCCTTGCCGATGACAATCGCCTTGTGGCTTTCGCGGTCGACGACGATGGCGGCGAAGATGCGGCGCAGATTGCCCTCGACTTCGAATTTCTCGATCTCGACGGCGGTGGCGTACGGCAGTTCGTCGCCGAGCAGGCGGAAAACCTTCTCGCGGATGTATTCGGCGGCGAGAAAGCGCTCCGACTTGTCGGTCAGGTCGTCTTCCGGGAACATCAGGCCTTCGTTCGGCAGGTGCTTGCGCGCCTCCTTGAGCAGGTCCTGGGTTTGCCGGCCCTTGGCGGCGCTGACCGGGACCACGGCGGTGTAGTCGAAATCGGCCGAGACCTCGGCGAGGAAAGGCAGCAGCGCTTCCCGGTTTTTCAGCAAGTCGGTCTTGTTGATGACCAGGATCACCGGCCGGTCCTTCGGTAGCAGGCGCACCACCGCCTTGTCCTTGGCGTCGTAGCGGCCGGCCTCAATGACGAAGAGGACGAGATCGACGTCGTTCAAGGTCTGCGTCACGCCACGGTTCATTGCCCGGTTCAGTGCGTTCGAAAACTTGGTCTGGAAGCCCGGCGTATCGACGAAGACGAACTGGGCGTCGGCCTCGGTCAGGATGCCGGTGATGCGGTGCCGGGTGGTCTGTGCCTTGCGCGAGACGATGCTGATCTTCTCGCCGATCAGGTGGTTGAGCAATGTCGACTTGCCGACGTTGGGTCGGCCGACGATGGCGATGTAGCCGGAGCGGATTTCGGTCATGGATTCAGGGCTTTCAAGGCCGCTTCGGCGGCGTTCTGTTCGGCGATGCGGCGGCTGCTGCCGCACCCTTGGGTACGCAGCGAAGGGTTGTCGATTTCGCAGGCAACGACGAAGGACTGTTCATGGGCGGCGCCGCTGGTTTCCAGCAACTGGTAACGCGGCAGCGGCTTCTTCTTGCCCTGCAGCCATTCCTGCAGGCGGGTCTTGGGATCTTTCTGGAACTGCCCCGGCTTGAGGTCGGCGAGCAGCGGTGCGTAGAGGCGGGCAATCAGCCTGGCCGCCACCTCGAACCCGGCATCGCGATAAACCGCACCGAACAGTGCTTCGAGCGCGTCGGCCAGAATCGACGGGCGCGTGGCCCCACCGCTTTTCAGCTCACCTTCACCCAGGCGCAGCGCCTGGCCGACGCCCAGCTGCAGCGCCAGTCCGTGCAGGGTTTCCTGACGGACCAGATTGGCCCGCAGGCGGGAAAGATCGCCTTCGGGCAATTCCGGAAAGCGTTGATAGAGGATGTCGGCGATCACGCAATCGAGGATGCCGTCACCGAGGAATTCCAGGCGCTCGTTGTTGGGCGTGCCATAGCTGCGGTGCGTCAGCGCCGTACGCAGGAGAGCGGCATCGGCAAATTCATGCCCGATGCCTGCGGCGATTTTCTGCGGCGTCATGCTTATTCCGCAGTCGTCCCCTTGTAGTCAATCAGCAGGCTGACATTGGCGAACAAGGGAATGCGTTTTTCATAGGCGAACTCGATGACCACCTGGCCACGCTTGTCCTTGTAGATTTCAAGGTCGCGTGACGAAAACGCGAGATGGTCGACTTCGGCATACTTGTCGAAGGAACGGCGCAGCTCGACCACGGTTGAATCCGGCGTTGCCTTGGCGACTACCGCCTTGCTGCCCTGCAATATCTTGTAGTACTCGATGACCGAAGGCGTCACCTTCATGCCCAGCACGGCCACGAGGACTAGGACGATACCCCAGAAAATCAGGCCGGAAAGCGCTACACCACGTTGATATTTCATGTTCTCACCTTACCTGAATGCACCGATACGGCTGAAGTCGTCGAAATTCAGCCAGATGAAGAAGGCCTTGCCGACAATGTTCTGTTCCGGCACGAAGCCCCAGGCCCGGCTGTCGCGGCTGTTGTCGCGATTGTCGCCCATCATGTAGTAATGGCCGTCCGGCACCTTGCAGGTCACGCCACTGGCATTGTATGTGCAATTTTCCCGATAGGGAAAGGATGAAACACCGGGAATGAAGGCCGGCGCGTCGGCATCGTTGAGGATTTTATGCTCGACGTCGCCAAGTTTTTCCGTGTATTGCTCGGAGTAGTACAGACGCTCGGCATGCAGGAAGTCCGGCTGCTTTTCCATGGCCACGGCCTGGCCGTTGATGCGCAACTGCTTGTTGTGATACTCGATGGTGTCGCCCGGCAGGCCGACCACGCGCTTGATGTAGTCGAGCGAAGGATCTTCCGGATAGCGGAAGACCATCACGTCGCCGCGCTGCGGCTCGTTGACATCGATGATCTTGGTGTTGATCACCGGCAGGCGGACGCCGTAGGTGTATTTGTTGACGAGGATGAAGTCGCCCACCAGCAGCGTCGGGATCATCGAGCCCGAGGGAATCTTGAACGGCTCGAACAGGAAGGAACGGAGCACGAAGACGATCAGGATCACCGGGAAGAAATCGGCCCCCCACTCCACCCACAGCGGCTGCTTGTCGTTGGCAGCGCGCAGCTTACGGAACTTGAGGATGTCGATCGCGTACAGGATGCCGGTGACGACGACCAGAATGAGAAGGATCAGGGCGAAATTCATGCGTTCTCTCAGCTATCAACGCGCAGCACGGCGAGGAATGCTTCCTGCGGGATTTCCACCGAGCCGACCTGCTTCATGCGCTTCTTGCCGGCCTTCTGCTTTTCCAGCAGCTTCTTCTTGCGGCTGATGTCGCCGCCGTAACACTTGGCCAGCACGTCCTTGCGCATTGCCTTGACGTTCTCGCGGGCGATGATGTGCGATCCGATGGCGGCCTGGATGGCGACGTCGTACATCTGCCGGGGAATCAGCTCGCGCATCTTCGACGCCAGTTCGCGGCCGCGGTACTGCGAATTGGAGCGGTGCACGATCAGCGACAGCGCATCGACCTTCTCGCTGTTGATCAGGATATCGAGCTTGACCACATCGGCGGCGCGGTATTCCTTGAAATCGTAGTCGAGCGAAGCGTAGCCCTTGGAGCAGGACTTCAGCTTGTCAAAGAAATCCATGACCACTTCGGCCATCGGCATCTCGTAAACCAGCTTCACCTGGCGGCCGTGATAATGCATGTCGACCTGATTGCCGCGCTTCTGGTTGCACAGCGTGATGACGTTGCCCAGGTAATCCTGCGGCACGAAGATGGTCGCGGTGATGATCGGTTCGCGCACTTCCTCGATCTTGGAGATCTCCGGCAGCTTGGCCGGGTTCTCGACCTGGATCACCGAGCCGTCGCGCTGCACGACTTCGTACACCACGGTCGGCGCGGTGGTGATCAGATCCTGATCGAATTCGCGCTCCAGGCGCTCCTGCACGATTTCCATGTGGAGCAGGCCAAGGAAGCCGCAGCGGAAGCCGAAGCCCAGCGCCTGCGAGACTTCCGGCTCGTATTGCAGCGAGGCGTCGTTGAGCTTGAGCTTTTCCAGCGCTTCGCGCAGCGAGTCGTACTGGTTCGACTCGACCGGGTAGAGACCGGCGAACACCTGCGGCTTGATTTCCTTGAAGCCGGGCAGCGGCTCGGTCGCCTTGCGGTCGGCCAGGGTGATCGTGTCGCCGACCTTGGCCGCCTTCAGTTCCTTGATTCCGGAAATCACGAAGCCGACCTCGCCGGCCTTCAGCGACGGGCGTTGCAGCGATTTCGGGGTGAACACGCCGACCTGTTCGCACAGCTGGGTGGCGCCGGTGGACATGAAGTAGAGCTTGTCCTTGGGCTTCATCTCGCCTTCGACAACACGCACCAGCATGACGACGCCGACGTAGTTGTCGAACCAGGAGTCGATGATCAGCGCCTTCAGTGGCGCGCTGACATCGCCCTTGGGCGGCGGCACGCGGGCGATCACGGCTTCGAGGATGTCCTCGACGCCCAGCCCGGTCTTTGCCGACGCGAGCACCGCATCGGTCGCGTCGATACCGATCACGTCCTCGATTTCCTGGCGGGCGTTGTCCGGATCAGCCGACGGCAGGTCGATCTTGTTGAGCACTGGCACCACTTCGACATCAAGGTCGAGCGCCGTATAGCAGTTGGCCACCGTCTGCGCCTCGACGCCTTGCGAGGCATCAACGACCAGCAGCGCGCCTTCGCAGGCCGACAGCGAACGCGAAACTTCGTAGGAGAAGTCGACGTGTCCCGGCGTGTCGATCAGGTTCAGGTTGTACACCTTGCCGTCGCGCGCCTTGTACTGGAGCGCCGCTGTCTGCGCCTTGATGGTGATGCCGCGCTCGCGCTCGATATCCATCGAATCGAGCACCTGCGCCTCCATTTCACGGTCGGACAGGCCACCGCAGAGATGGATGATGCGATCGGCCAAGGTCGATTTACCGTGGTCGATGTGGGCGATGATGCTGAAGTTTCTGATGTGGTCCATTGCAGGCAGTAAAAAAGGGCGCTAACGGCGCCCTTGGCGATTCGGAAGACCCTGAATTCTAGCGGATTTGCACCAAATATTCACGGGTTTTGGCCTCATCCAGGAAGTAGTGACAGAGCTCGGTTTCACCGTGCAGCAGCACCGGCACCAGTTCGTCGTATTTTGCTTCGAGCGCCGGGTCGGCATCGACGTCGACTACCGTCACCGTCGCCCCGAACTCGGCCGCCAGCGGCGCCAGCGCCGCCTCCATGTCATGGCACAGATGGCAGTAGCCACGGCTCATCAAGGTCAGTTCAATTGCCATTCAAGCCCCGCACGGTCACGAAGGTCTGCATTTCGCCACGGCGGATCAGCAAGGTGACGTTGGTATTCCTGTCCAGTTGGGCCAGCAGTTTGTTGAACTGCTCGGCCGACTTGAGTTCGGTGGTGCTGCCGCGATGGATCAGGGCAATGATGATGTCGCCCTGGCGCAACTCGGCACGTGCCGCTGCACCGCGCACTTCCTCGATCACCAATCCGCCGTCGATGCGCAGCGCACGCCGCTGTTCGGCGGAGAGTTCGCCGACCACCAGACCCAGTCGATTGGCGCTGCGCTCGGGCGCGCGGCCGGCGCGTGGCGGTCGCGCAGCGGCCTGGGACTCGTCTGCCATCTGGCCGACCACGACAGCGATGTCGCGCAGCTTCCCTTTACGCCAGACCTGGACCACCGAGCGCATGCCCGGACGGGTCGCTGCGACCATGCGCGGCAGATCGGCCGAGGTCTCGACCGCCTTGCCGTCGAAACGCAGGATCACGTCGCCGGCTTCGATGCCGGCTTTTTCGGCGGGTCCGTCGCGCTCGACGGCATTGACCACGGCGCCCATTGGCCGCGCCAGGCCCAGCGAATCGGCCAGCTCCTTGCTGACCTCCTGGATGACCACGCCGATCCGCCCACGATTGACCTTGCCCGACATCCGCAGTTGCTGCTGGATATCCATCGCCACGTCGATTGGAATGGCGAACGAGACGCCCATGTAGCCGCCGCTGCGGCTGTAGATCTGCGAATTGATACCGACCACTTCACCGTTCAGGTTGAACAGCGGCCCGCCCGAATTGCCCGGATTGATTGCCACATCGGTCTGGATGAAGGGCACGTAGTTTTCCTGCGGCAGCGAGCGCCCCTTGGCCGAAACCACGCCGGCGGTCAGCGAATTGTCGAAACCGAAGGGCGAACCGATGGCCACCACCCACTCGCCGACCTTGAGCCGGGACGGGTCACCCAGTTTGACGAAGGGCAGGCCGCTGGCCTCGATCTTGAGCAAGGCCACGTCGGTCCGCTTGTCGGCGCCGACAATCCGCGCCTTGAACTCGCGCTTGTCGGTCAGACGGACCGTGACTTCCTCGGCGCCGTCGACGACATGCGCATTGGTCAGGAGGTAGCCATCGTCGCTGATGAAAAAGCCGGAACCCAGCGACTTGTTGTCGAACTCCCTGGGCGCAGCACCGCCGCCGGGAACACGAGGAAAGAAACGTTTGAACAACTCGAACGCCGGATCGCTCTCGTCGAACGGGAAAGGCATGGCCCCGGCCTGTCCGCGAACGGTCTGCGTGGTACTGATATTGACCACCGCCGGCCCCTGCTTTTCCGCCAGTTCGGTGAAATCCGGCAGTCCGCGCGATTGTGCCTGGGCCAGACCGACGGTAAGGAGCAAGGAAAGAATCGCCAGAATGTGCTTCATTGACCGGTTTTCTCCTGAATCTCGGGGATGCGGGAAATGATGTGCGGCCGACTGCCGGGATCGCCCACCGGTTGTCGCGAGCGGCGTGCCGCCAGCGCGAAGGCAGCAACCACGCCAATCAGGCTGCCGACGATGGCCCCCATGTCGCCGCCCAGTTGCGCGCCGAGCACGGCCCCGCCGATCAGGCCGAGCACCGGCAGGCCGTAGGCCAGATTGGCACCGCGCCGCAAGGTTCCCGCCGTGACGGCAACTGAAACCGTGTCGCCGACTTCGGCGCCGATGGCATTGCCCACGCGATAGCGACGCGGGCCGCTACAGAAGGTCTGGGTCAGGTGATGGCCACCGCAACCACCCTTTTCATGGCAACGGCCGCAACCGCCCTGCGCGATTTCGACGACGGCGCCGGCCGGATCGACCAGGCGGACGACCGCCCGGATGACGCTGCCCTCGCCTTCCATCACCAGCGCCTGTCGGGAGCGATGTCGAGCAAGGGGCGCAGCTTGCCGGCGACGGCCTCGCGTGCCCGGAAAATCCGCGAACGGACGGTGCCGATCGGGCAGTCCATGATGCCGGCGATTTCTTCGTAGGACAGCCCCTCGATTTCGCGCAGGACGATGGCCGTGCGCAATTCCTCGGGCAAGGCATCCATCGCGCTATTGACGGTCTGGCCGATCTGCTTGGACATCAGCAGACTCTCCGGCGTATTGATGTCGCGCAGCAGGGCCGCATCCTCGAAGCCCTCGGCCTCGTCGGCATCGAATTCGGTACTGGTCGGCGCCCGCCGCCCCTGGGAAACCAGGTAGTTCTTGGCGGTGTTGATGCCGATCCGGTACAGCCAGGTATAGAAGGCGCTGTCGCCGCGGAAGGACGGCAAGGCGCGATAGGCCTTGATGAAGGCCTCCTGCGACACATCCTCGACTTCTGCCGCATCGCGGATGTAGCGCGACAGCAAGCGACCCAGCTTGCGCTGATACTTGCTCACCAACTGGTCGAAGGCGCCTTGATCGCCGCCTTGCGCCCGCTCGACCAGCAACTGATCGACCTCGCGCTCGCTCATGACTCTGTTTTTCCCGGGAATATGTTCTTGTTGGGGCAGAGTATAACGCAGGCCTTTTGACGCCACCCCTAGGGACTTATCCCTAATTGTGATTTTCTGTAACGATGTGAATCGTTTTCCGCGTGCTATATTGCGCGCCGGATTATCTTCTCCGGGAAACATCGTGCTCAACTTTGATGTGCTCATCATCGGCAGCGGCCTCGCCGGTCAATCGGCGGCGCTTCGCCTGGCCGATCATTGCAGCGTCGCGCTGATCAGCAAGCGCAAGCTTGAGGACTCCGCCTCCGGATGGGCCCAGGGCGGCATTGCCGCGGTGCTCGACAACCGCGATTCGATCGAAGCGCATATCCAGGACACTTTCGTTGCCGGCGCCTGGCTGAATGACGAAAAGGCCACCCGCTTCGTTGTCGAGAACGGCCGCAGCGCGATCGAATGGCTGATCGAACAGGGCGTTCCCTTCACCAAGGACGAATCCGGCTATCACCTGACCCGCGAGGGCGGTCACAGCGCCCGCCGGGTCATCCACGTCGCCGATGCCACCGGCGCCGCGGTCCAGCAGACGCTCACCGAGAAAGTCCGCAAGCACCCGAAGATCCATGTCTTCGAAGACCATATCGCCGTCGACCTGATCACCGGCAGCAAGCTCGGCACCGACAAGAACCGCTGTTTCGGCGCCTATGTCCTCAACAGTGTTTCCGGTGACGTCCTGACCATCGGCGCAGCCAACACCCTGCTGGCGACCGGCGGCGCCGGCAAGGTCTATCTGTTCACCACCAACCCCGACACCTCGACCGGCGATGGCATCGCCATGGCCTGGCGCGCCGGTTGCCGGGTGGCCAACATGGAGTTCATCCAGTTCCACCCGACCTGCCTCTACCACCCCAACGCCAAGTCCTTCCTGATTTCCGAGGCCGTGCGCGGCGAAGGTGGTCTGCTCAAGTTGCCGGACGGCACGCGCTTCATGCCTGAGCACGACGAGCGCGAGGAACTGGCGCCGCGCGACATCGTCGCCCGCGCCATCGACTTCGAGATGAAGAAGCGTGGCCTGGACTGCGTTTACCTCGATATCTCGCACAAGGGCGAAGCCTTCATCCGCGAGCATTTCCCGAACATCCACGCACGCTGCCTGGAGCTCGGCATCGACATCACCCGCGAACCGATTCCGGTCGTTCCGGCTGCCCATTACACCTGCGGCGGCATCGTCTGCGACCTCGACGGGCATACCGATGTCGCCGGTCTCTACGTTGCCGGCGAAGCTTCCTGCACCGGCCTGCACGGCGCCAATCGCCTGGCGTCCAACTCCCTGCTCGAATGCCTGGTGTTCTCGGAAGCGGCGGTCAAGGACATGCTCGCGCAAAAGCCGGCACCGCTGCCTGCCCTGCCCGACTGGGACGACAGCCGGGTCACCGATGCCGACGAGGAAGTGGTGATTTCTCACAACTGGGACGAACTGCGCCGCTTCATGTGGGACTATGTCGGCATCGTCCGCACGACCAAGCGACTGAAGCGCGCCGAACATCGCGTGCGCCTGCTGAAACGCGAAATCAACGAGTTCTACGCCAATTTCCGGGTCAGTCACGACCTGATCGAACTGCGCAATCTCGTCCTCACGGCCGAACTGATCATCCGTTGCGCCATGCTGCGCAAGGAAAGTCGCGGCCTGCACTACTCGCCGGACTATCCGGACATGGCGGCAAAACCCCGCAATACCACGCTCAAGCCACGTCGCCAGAAGCGCTGACGCGGTTCTGCCAGCGCAGGAAAACCCTTAGCCGGCGAAACTCGTCCGGCCCGCTGCTATCGACGGTCACCACCAGCACGCTGGCCGCCCCGCCGCTTTCCGGTGCCAGATGCAATACCGTCAGCCAGCGATGGACCGTAGCCCCCGGCAGGCAACGCAGCGCAACAAACTCGCCATCTTCCTGCAAACGCCCCTCCACCCTGCCGTCGTGGGTCAGGCGCAAGGCGGCAAACGGCGGACGTAGTTGCCGCCAGGCCAGCCCGACGAGCAGGACGACAACCACCAGCAAGCCCGCCACCTGCCAGGGTTCCCCTGGATAGAAGCCGATGAACACGACGCTTGCCAGCACCACGAGCAGCAGCAGGCGATCGAGCAAAAAAGAACGGTGCAGTCCGATGATCACCGGAAACTGCACCGTTCGTCTCCCTGGCAGTCGCGCTTAGATACGCTTGAACACCAGCGAGCCGTTGGTTCCGCCGAAACCGAAGTTGTTCTTCAGCGCTACGTCGATCTTCATCGGCCGCGCCTGGTTGGCGCAGTAATCCAGATCGCACTCGGGATCCTGATTGAAGATGTTGATCGTCGGCGGCGAGATCTGGTGATGGATGGCCAGCACCGTGAACAACGACTCGACCCCGCCGGCACCGCCGAGCAGGTGACCGGTCATCGACTTGGTCGAATTGACGACGATGGACTTCTGCGCGTCGCCGAAGGCTGCCTTGATCGCATCCGATTCGTTCTTGTCGCCGAGCGGCGTCGACGTACCGTGCGCATTGACGTACTGGACGTCGGCCGGCGTCACACCGGCATTCTTCAGCGCATTGACCATCGAACGGCGCGGGCCGTCCATGTTCGGGGCGGTGATGTGATAAGCGTCGGCGCTCATGCCGTAGCCGGCCACTTCGGCGTAGATCTTGGCGCCACGGGCCTTGGCGTGTTCGTACTCTTCGAGCACCAGGACACCGGCGCCCTCGCCCAGCACGAAACCGTCTCTATCCTTGTCCCACGGACGGCTGGCCGTCGCCGGGTCGTCATTGCGGGTGGACAGCGCGCGGGCTGCGCAGAAACCGCCGAGGCCGAGCGGCGACACGGTCGATTCGGCACCGCCGGCAACCATCACGTCGGCATCGCCGTATTCGATGATGCGTGCGGCTTCGCCGATCGAGTGCGTACCGGTCGTGCAAGCGGTCACGATGGACAGATTGGGGCCCTTGAAGCCGTACTCGATCGACAGGTTGCCGGAAATCATGTTGATGATCGAACCGGGAACGAAGAAAGGCGAAACCTTGCGCACGCCGGCGACATTGTATTCGTCCTTGGTGGCTTCGATCAGCGGCAGACCGCCGATACCGGAACCGATGGCGACACCGACGCGCTCGGGATCGGCCGCGCCCTCCTGATCCAGGCCGGCGTCACGCACGGCCTGCATGCCCGCAGCCAGGCCGTAATGGATGAAGGTATCCATGCGCCGGGCATCCTTGGCGGAAATGTACTGGGTGATGTCGAAATTCTTGACTTCACCGGCAAACTGTACCGGAAAGGTCGAGGTGTCGAAGCGGGTGATCGGTGCGATGCCGGAAACGCCGGCAACGATGTTCTTCCAACCTTCTTCGACGCTGTTGCCGACCGGGGAAATCAGGCCCAGGCCGGTGATGACGACTCTACGACGTGCCAAGATATGCACTCCGAAAGCAAAAATAGCAAGGCCGGCCTTGGGGGCCGGCCTTGCCTGGTTGAAACCGGAATTGGCTTACTGCTTGTTGGCGAGGATGTAATCGACAGCCTGCTGGACGGTCGTGATCTTCTCGGCCTGGTCGTCCGGAATTTCGCATTCGAATTCCTCTTCCAGCGCCATGACCAGCTCGACGGTGTCCAGCGAATCCGCGCCCAGATCATCGACGAAAGAGGACTCGTTCTTGATGTCCGCTTCGTTCACACCCAGTTGTTCGGCGACGATCTTCTTGACGCGCTCTACGATGTTATCCATTCGAAAAACTCCTTCCCCTCGGGGTACGAAAAAAAACGTGTTGATTCTACCAAAAGCCGGGACTTGGTGTAATCAATCCATGAACATGCCGCCATTCACATGCACGGTAGTACCCGTGACATACGAGGCAGCGGGAGAAACCAGGAAGCCGACCGCACCGGCGACGTCTTCAGGTGTGCCGGCACGAGCCAGCGGAATCGAGGCCAGCATAGCGGCCTTTTGTTCTTCGGTCAGCGCATGCGTCATGTCGGTGGCGATGAAGCCCGGCGCGACGCAATTGACCGTGATGTTGCGGCTGCCCAGTTCGCGCGCCAGCGACCGGGAGAGACCGGCGACGCCGGCCTTGGCAGCGCAGTAATTGGCCTGGCCGGCGTTGCCGGAATAGCCGACCACCGACGAAATATTGACGATGCGGCCGAAGCGCGCCTTCATCATGCCGCGCATGACGCCGCGCGACAGACGGAAAACCGCCTTCAGGTTGGTGTCGATGACCGCATCCCACTCGTCGTCGCCCATGCGCATGGTCAGGTTATCGCGGGTGATGCCGGCGTTATTGACGAGCACTGTGATGGCGCCGAATTCCTTGGCGACCTCGGCGAGCACGGCGTCGGTCTGCGCGTTGTCGGTAACGTTGAGGACGACACCACGACCCTTGATGCCCGCTTCGGCGAGATAGGCCGAAATCTGCCCGGCACCGGCTTCGCTGGTCGCCGTACCGATCACGGTGGCACCCTGGCGGCCGAGTTCGAGGGCGATGGCGCGGCCGATACCGCGGGTGGCGCCGGTGACCAGCGCAATCTTGTCGTTGAGCATCGCTTACTCCAGGCCGAGATTGGCTTCGATGGCCGCCGCATCAGCCAGGGCAACCCCGGCAACACCGTCGGCACAACGCTTGGTCAGACCGGCCAGGACCTTGCCCGGACCGCATTCGGCCACGGTCGTCACGCCGATAGCGGCCATTTTCTGGACCGTCTCGACCCAGCGCACCGGATTGTAGGCCTGGCGCACCAGCGCATCCTTGATCCGGGCCGGATCGTTTTCGATCGCCACGTCGACGTTGTTGATTACCGGAATCTTCGGCGCCTGCAGCGTCAGCTCGGCCAGACGCGCAGCCAGTTTGTCAGCAGCCGGGCGGATCAGCGAGGAATGGAACGGTGCCGACACCGGCAGCGCCTTGGCCATCTTGGCACCGCGCGCCTTGCAGGCGTCCATGGCGCGTTCGACGGCGCCCTTGTGGCCGGCGATCACGGTCTGGCCGTTGGCGTTGAAATTGACCGGCTCGACGATCTCGCCCTGCGCCGCTTCGGCACAGGCGGCAACGATGCCGGCGTTATCCAGACCGAGCACGGCGGCCATGGCGCCGGTGCCGAGCGGCACGGCTTCCTGCATGGCAGCGGCGCGCAGGCGGACCAGCGGTACCGCGTCCTTGAACTCGATGACGCCGGCAGCAACCAGCGCCGAATACTCACCCAGGCTGTGGCCGGCGACGACGGCCGGCATCTTGCCGCCCTTCTCGCACCACAGGCGCCAGGCGGCGATACCGGCGGTGAGCATGACCGGTTGGGTATTGACGGTCTGGGTCAGGACTTCGGTCGGACCGTCAGCGACCATCGCCCACAGGTCGTCGCCAAGCGCGGCAGACGCTTCGTCAAAGGTGGCGCGAACCACGGCGGCATCGCCGTAAGCGGCCATCATGCCAACGCTCTGCGAGCCCTGGCCGGGAAATACGAAGGCAAAAGACATCAATCAGTCTCCTGTTATCAGAATTCGAGCAGGGCTGCGCCCCAGGTGAAACCGCCACCAACCCCCTCGACCAGGACTTTCTGGCCGCGCTGGATGCGTCCATCGCGAACGGCTTCGTCCAGCGCCAGCGGCACCGATGCGGCCGAGGTATTGCCATGACGATCGACGGAAACGATCACTTTCTCACGGGGCACGCCAAGCTTCTTGCCGGTCGCTTCAATGATGCGGATATTGGCCTGATGAGGAATCAGCCAGTCAAGGTCAGCGGTCGAGATACCGGCCTTGGCGCAGACTTCCTCGGCGATGTCGGCAAGCACGCGCACGGCGAATTTGAATACCGCCTGACCGTCCATGCGCAGGAAGGGATCACCGGTGACCTGACCCGAACAGACCTGGCCAGGCACGTTGAGGATACCGAACTGGCTGCCGTCGGCATGCATCGCCGTGGCCATGATACCCGGGGTCTCCGAGGCTTCAAGGACCACCGCGCCGGCACCGTCGCCGAACAGCACGCAGGTGCCACGATCGTTCCAGTCGAGGATGCGCGAAAACACTTCGGCGCCGATGACCAGCGCCTTCTTGTGCGAGCCGGAAACAATGAATTTCTCGGCAATGCCCAGGGCATAGGTAAAACCGGCACAAACGGCCTGTACGTCAAAGGCGGCAGCGCCCTTGTTACCGAGCTTGCCCTGAATGATGCAGGCAGTGCTGGGGAAGATGAAGTCCGGGGTCGACGTGGCAACAACGATCAAGTCGAGGTCGGCTGCAGCGACACCGGCCATCTCCAGAGCCCGCTGGGCGGCGATCAGGCCGAGTTCGCTCGAGGTCGTGCCGGCTTCGGCCAGATGACGGCTGCGGATACCGGTGCGCGTGACGATCCACTCGTCGTTGGTATCGATACCGCGCGCCGCCAGGTCATCGTTGCTGACGGGTTTGCCCGGCAGGTAGCTGCCGGTGCCGATCACGCGTGCGTACATTCAGACTGTCTCCACAGCAGCGGACGAAGCCGCATTGGTTAGTGCCAGGCGCTCGGTGATCCGCTCCAGGACACGGTTTTCCGCCGCGTCGTAGGCCCGGGCAATGGCGGTGCCGAACGACAATTCGTCGGCCGAGCCGTGGCTCTTCACCGAAATTCCCTTGAGGCCGAGCAGGATCGCACCGTTGTAACGGCGATGGTCGAAGCGCTTCTTGAAATTATTGAGCACCGAAATGGCGATCAGGGCCGCGATCTTGGTCAGCCAGCTACGCTTGAACTCGCTGCGCAACGACGATGCCAGCATCTGCGCCAGCCCCTCGGAAGTCTTCAGGGCGACGTTACCGACAAAACCATCGCACACAATGACATCGGCTTCGCCCTTGTAGATCCCGTCGCCTTCGACGTTACCGACGAAATTCAGACCGGAATTGCGCAGCAGGTCGGCGGCAGCCTTGACCACCTCGTTACCCTTGATCTCTTCCTCGCCGATATTGAGGATGCCGACTGTCGGCCGTTCCTTGTGCTCCATGGCGGCGACCAGCATGGCGCCCATGATGCCGAACTGCAGCAGGTGCTCCGGTTCGCAATCGACGTTGGCACCGAGGTCGAGCATGTGCGTGTGGCCGTTGATCGTCGGCAGCGGCGCACAGATCGCCGGCCGGTCGATACCGGGCAGCATCTTGAGGACGAAGCGCGAGATCGCCATCAGTGCGCCGGTGTTTCCGGCTGAAACGCAGGCGTCAGCCTCGCCGGACTTGACGAGATTGATGGCCACGCGCATCGAAGAATCCTTCTTGTTGCGCAAGGCGAGCGCCGGCGATTCGTCCATGCCGACCACTTCGGTCGCATTGACGATGCGCAGGCGTGAATCATCGGCCGTAGTGCCGAGCAGCGGACGCAAAACCTCCTCCTGACCAACCAGGACGAGATGAGCCGCCGGATGTTCTGCAAGAAAACGGATAGCCGCGGGCACCGTCACCGACGGTCCGTGGTCACCCCCCATGCAATCAATGGCGATGCGGGTTGTCATGGCAAAAGAAAAGGCAGGCGCTCCCGAAAGAGCCGCCTGCCCTTCAATGAACGATTACTCGCCCTTGGCCTTGAGGACCTTCTTGCCGCGGTAGAAACCGCTCGGGGAGATGTGGTGACGCAGGTGCGTTTCACCGGTGGTGGACTCGACGGCCAGCGGGGGCGCGGTCAGGAAATCATGGGCACGGTGCATGCCACGCTTCGACGGGGACTTCTTGTTCTGTTGAACGGCCATTTTGTGTTACTCCAAAAAAAATCAGTTCGGCTTGCCTTTGAGCCCGGCCAGTGCAGCAAACGGGTTGACCCGCTCACCGGCACCAGACGCGCCAGGCAAACCACATCCATCATGTCGCGGCGCAACCGGCAGGGACAACAGAATTTCGTCCTCGACCAGCTCCGCCACATCCAGTTCCTTTTCCACCGGCAGAAAATCCCGGCTGTCGTCTTCCAGTTCGTCTTGCGACACGTCGGCGTTGGCCGGAATGACTTCCAGCAGACGATCGACGTCCAGCGCGAAATCGATGGCATCCAGGCAGCGCTGACAAGCCAGCGGAATGCATCCGCTCACCGTCAGGCGCAGCAAGGGTTCGCCACGTTTACCCCTGAAACCTTCGAGATGCCAGGAAACCTCCCCGGACACTTCGGCCAGCAGATCATGCAGGCGTTCCATTGCCGAAACCGCCAGCGTTCCTTGCAGAACACGCGCATCCCGGGCAAAGGCGAAGGCATCATTGATTCTTTTCAAGCTGAATCTGTTGCGACTTAAACGGCGGATGATATTATTTTTGGCTCGCCAAGTCAAAGACAAAGTGCTGCATCAACAAATCGACGCAAGGCTTTGTTGCACAAAAACTTTCAAGATGAAAAACCTCGTACTCGCTTCAACCTCGCCGTACCGGCGCGAACTGCTGGCCCGCCTCGGCCTGCCCTTCAGCGTTGCCAACCCCCAGACCGACGAATCCGCCCTCCCCGGCGAAGCCCCCGAGGCGCTGGCCCTGCGCCTGTCCGCCGCCAAGGCCAGAGCCGTTGCCGAGCAATACCCCGATGCACTGATCATCGGCAGCGACCAGGTCGCCACGGTTGATGGTCGCATCTACGGCAAACCCGGCAATCACGAACGTGCCATTGCCCAGTTGCGTGAATTGTCGGGCAAGACCGTCAATTTCTTCACCGGCCTGTGCCTGTACAACGCCAGCACCGGCGTCAGCCAGGTGCGCGGCGTACCGACGCTGGTCACCTTCCGGACGCTGACCGACAGCGAGATCGACAACTACCTGCAACGCGAACCGGCCTACAACTGTGCCGGCTCAGCCAAATCGGAAGGCCTGGGCATCGCCCTGCTCGCCGGCATGCAGGGCGACGACCCGAATGCACTCGTCGGCCTGCCGCTGATCGCCCTGTGTGACATGTTGCGCAATCAGGGCGTGGCAATCCTCTGATGGCCGGCACCCTCTACCTGATTCCCGTCCCGCTCGGCCCATCGGCGCCGCCGGACAGCCTGCACCCTGGCGTTCTGGCCACCGTCCGGCCACTACGTCATTTCGTCGTTGAACAGGCGAAAAGCGCCCGCGCCTTCCTCAAGGCGGCCGGCACCGACCTGCCCTTGCAGGAACTGCAACTGGAAGAACTCAACGAACACAGCCGGCCGGATGCCATCGATCACCTGCTGGCGCCGCTGCGCGCCGGTCACGACGTCGGCTTGCTGTCGGAAGCCGGTTGCCCGGCGGTCGCCGACCCGGGTGCCGATCTGGTCGCCCTGGCCCAGCGCGAGAACATCCGCGTCGTGCCGCTGATCGGCCCGTCGTCGCTGCTGCTGGCCCTGATGGCCTCCGGCCTCAACGGCCAGCGTTTTGCCTTTCAGGGCTACCTGCCGGCCAAGGACATCGATCGCAGCAAGACCCTGCGCGAACTCGAAGCCGAATCGCGCAAGCGCCGACAGACCCAGTTGTTCATCGAAACACCGTACCGCAACCGGGCAATGTTCGACGCCATTCTGCAGGCCTGCCAGGGAACGACCCGATTGTGTGTCGCCACCGACCTGACCCTGCCCGGCGAATTCATCCGCACCCTGACCGTTGCCCAGTGGAAAAAACAAACGCCGCCCGAAATCGAGCGGCGTCCGACGGTTTTCCTGCTGCTGGCCTGATCAGTTCAGGCGAAAATCACCGGCACTGCTGGAAAAACCACGCCAGAAGCTGTCGACCGCACCGGCGCCAAGCCGTTTGGCAAAGCGCTCGGCGAGGTTTTCCTTGACCGAGTAATCAAGCACGTCCTCGACCTTGACCACGTCGCGAGCGACTGATTCAACCGTACCGAAACCATCGGCCAGCCCCAACTGGATACTTTGCGCACCGGTCCACATCAAGCCGGAAAATATCTCCGGGTTGTCCTTCAGGCGCTCGCCACGCCCCTTCTTGACCACCTCGATGAACTGGGCGTGGATATCGGCCAACAAGGTCCGGGCATGCGCCCGCTGGGTTTCGTCCTGCGGCGAGAAAGGATCGAGGAAACCCTTGTTTTCACCGGCGGTCAGCAGGCGCCGTTCGACGCCCAGCTTTTCCATCGTGCCGGTGAAACCGAAACCGTCCATCAGCACGCCGATCGAACCGACCACACTGGCCTTGTCAACATAGATCTGGTCAGCGGCAGCGGCTACGTAGTAGCCGCCGGAAGCACAGACATCCTCGACCACGGCATAGAGCGGCTTGTCGGGATACTTGGCCCGCAGCCGCCGGATTTCGTCGTTGACGATACCGGCCTGCACCGGGCTGCCGCCCGGACTGTTGATGCGTAGCACCACGGCCTGCGAATTCGGGGCGTCAAATGCCGAGTTCAGTGCCGACACCAAGCTGTCGGCACTGGCTTCACCCTTGGCGGCAATGACACCACGCAGCTCGACCATCGCGACATGCCTGTCGGCCACCTTGCTGCTATCCCATTCGATCAGGGCAAACAGGATGAAGGCAAGGTAGCCAAAGCCCAGCAGCTTGAAGAAGATGCCCCAGCGACGCCGCGCGCGCTGTTCGCTGAGTGTGGCAAAAGCCAGCTTTTCCAGGGTTTTTCTCTCCCAGGCGGGATCGTTGTCTGAGCGTTGGGGATTGAGGTCCATCTAGTTCTTTCTGGGGGAAGATTTCACCGGTCAAGTATAGCCTGCTCAGGCATTGGACATCAGCCAGGCGTCGAGTTCAGCGACGTCGTGCAGACAGGCCAGCGGCGCATGCTCAAGCAGGTGATCGTGCGGATGGGCGCCGTAGGTGACGGCCAGCGCATCGACGCCGGCATTGCTGGCCATCAACAGGTCGTGCGAAGTATCGCCGATCATCACGGTGGCAGAGCTGGTCACGCCGAATTCGGCCATCAGTTCCTCAAGCATCTGCGGGTGCGGTTTGGAGTGACATTCGTCGGCGCAGCGCGAGGCCGAGAAGAAAGGCCGCAAACCGGAGTGGTCGAGCGCCCGTTCAAGCCCCAGCCGGCTCTTGCCGGTAGCGACCGCCAGGATGTGTCCGGCCGCGTGCAGGCGCGCCAGCATTGCCGGCACCCCGTCGAACAGGGTCAGCGCATGATCGCCGGAGAGATAGTGGAAGCGGTAGCGGTCGACCATCGCCTGATAGTTTTCTGGCGCCAGATCGGGGACCGCGTGGCGCATCGCATCAGCCAGACCGAGTCCGATGACGTGGCTGGCCCGGGCATTGTCCGGCACCGGCAGGTCGAGATCGCGGCAGGCGGCCTGGATGGCCCTGACGATGGCGCCAGCGGAATCGAGCAGCGTCCCGTCCCAGTCGAAAACCACGAGTTCGTATTTCATTGTTGCTCCAGGATTTGTTGCAGGTTGTCGGCGGAAAACTCGCGCGGGGTTTGCGCGTCCACCGTCGTCATGTACTGGCGGATGCCGTCCGGCAGTGGTGCCACGCACTCGACCGGCGTGCCCAGCAAAGGATGGCGAAAAGCCATGCGCCAGGCGTGCAGTGCCATGCGCTTCAGACCGGCCGGACGCAGTCGCTTGTTGAGGTTGAAATCGCCGTACTTCTCGTCGCCGAGGATGGGAAAACCGAGATGTGCAAGATGGACGCGAATCTGGTGCGTCCGCCCGGTCTTCAACTGGGCTTCGAGCAGGCTCATGTCCGGCCAGCGGGCGAGCAGACGAAACACTGTATGCGATGCCTTGCCTTCGGCATTGACCGAGACCCGGCGCTCACCGCTGTCGGTCAGGTATTTGAGCAACGGCGCCTTGACGTGCTGGGTATTGTTCATCCAGCGCCCCTTGACCAGCACCAGGTAGCGCTTGTCGGCACCGGCGCCGTGCTCGCGGAACATGTCGTGCAGCGCCGTCAGCGCCAGCCGCTTCTTGCCAACCAGCAGGATGCCCGAGGTCTCGCGGTCGAGCCGGTGCGCCAGCTCGAGGAACTTGGCCTGCGGCCGCTGCCGGCGCAGCGCTTCGATGACCCCGAAGCTGACCCCGCTGCCGCCATGGACGGCGATGCCTTCGGGCTTGTCGATGACCAGCATCGCCTCGTCTTCGAAAATGATCGGTAGATCGACGCGAGCCTTGGCGGCCTCCTCGACCTCGTCCTGCGGGCGCTCGGCGATGCGGATCGGCGGAATGCGCACCCGGTCGCCGATTTCCAGTCGATAGGTGGCATCGACCCGGCGGCTGTTGACCCGGACTTCGCCACTACGCAGGATGCGATAGACATGGCTCTTCGGCACCCCCTTGCAGTGCCGCAGCAGGTAATTGTCCAGGCGCTGCCCTTGCGCTTCTTCGCCGATCACAACCAGAGTGACCGAATTGTTACCTGTGCCATTCATTTTCTAATATACTGCCTGCGTTTTACGTCTCTGTTTGCAAGGGATGCCGAACCGTCAGACCGTCCGCCCTCGCGCTGCAAGCGCGACTGCCATGCGGCAGGCCACGAAGTCCCTCCCGTGCCAATTGCCCGGGACAAACCAACGTGAAACGACTGGTTAAGTTCACTCACCAAAAGTAGTGATGTTAACGGATTAGCTCGCCACAAGCACGCACGGATCGCCCGTTGCAGGAATTCCAAGATCGCGCATTTCATAAAAAGACTCGCGGTCATTTAACGATCAGCACATTCATCATCGCCTTTGCCGCCAATCACATGACGCAACCCGATAACTGAACCTGTCGCTGCCTGCATGGGCGTTTCGTTGCCGTGAGCACCAGCGAGCTGGAGCCCCAAAACAATGAAACGCATGCTCTTCAATGCGACACAGGCGGAAGAACTCCGTGTCGCCATTGTCGATGGTCAGAAACTGATTGATCTCGACATTGAATCCGCCGCCAAGGAACAACGGAAAAGCAACATCTACAAGGGTGTCATCACCCGCATCGAACCGTCGCTCGAAGCCTGCTTCGTCGATTACGGTTCGGAGCGCCACGGTTTCCTGCCGTTCAAGGAAGTCTCCCGCGCCTATTTCCAGCCGGGCGTCGAACCGGGCAAGGCCCGCATCCAGGATGCGCTCAAGGAAGGTCAGGAACTGATCGTCCAGGTCGACAAGGATGAACGTGGCAACAAGGGCGCAGCCCTGACCACCTACGTCTCGCTGGCCGGCCGCTACCTCGTGCTGATGCCGAACAACCCGCGCGGCGGTGGCGTCTCCCGTCGTGTCGACGGCGACGAGCGCACCGAACTGCGTGAAATCATGGACCAGCTGGAAGTCCCCGGCGGCATGAGCCTGATCGCCCGTACCGCCGCCATCGGCCGCCAGGCCGAAGAGCTGCAGTGGGACCTCAACTACCTGCTGCAACTGTGGTCCGCCATCGAAGGCGCCGCCCAGCAGCAATCGGGCGCCTTCCTGATCTACCTCGAAGGCTCGCTGGTCATCCGCGCCATCCGCGATTATTTCCAGCCGGACATCGGCGAGATCCTGATCGACACCGACGAAGTCTATGAACAGGCCAAGGCCTTCATGGGCACCGTGATGCCGGGCAACATCAACCGCGTCAAGCGCTACCGCGACGACGTGCCGCTGTTCTCGCGCTTCCAGATCGAACACCAGATCGAAACCGCCTTCGCCCGCCAGGTCAACCTGCCGTCCGGCGGCGCCATCGTCATCGATCACACCGAAGCCCTGGTCGCTGTCGACGTCAACTCCGGTCGCGCCACCAAGGGTGCCGACATCGAGGAAACGGCGCTCAAGACCAACCTCGAAGCCGCCGACGAACTGGCCCGCCAGTTGCGCCTGCGCGACCTCGGCGGTCTAATCGTCATCGACTTCATCGACATGGAAAACAGCAAGGCCCAGCGCGAAGTCGAGAACCGCCTGCGCGACGCCCTGCGTTTCGACCGCGCCCGTGTCCAGATGGGCAAGATCAGCCGTTTCGGCCTGATGGAACTGTCGCGCCAGCGCCTGCGTCCGGCCCTCGCCGAAACCAGCTACATCCCCTGCCCGCGCTGCTCCGGCACCGGCCACATCCGCTCGACCGAATCGGCCGCGCTGCACATCCTGCGCATCCTCGAAGAGGAAGCGATGAAGGAAAACACCGGCGCCGTGCATGTTCAGGTACCGGTCGATGTCGCCACCTTCCTGCTCAACGAGAAGCGTCCGGACATCCAGGCCATCGAACTGCGCCACAAGGTCACCATCCTGCTGATCCCGAATGTTCACCTGGAAACGCCGGCGCACACGATCACCCGCCTGCGCCACGACGACCTGAACAACGACGACCTGCGCGAACCTTCCTACCGGATGGTTGACCAGCCGATCGAGGAATCTGCCAAGCAGGCCAGCCAGCAGGAAAGCGCCAAGCCGCGCCAGGAAGCTGCGATCAAGGGCATTTCGCCGGAACAGCCGGCCCCCAACCTGCCGGCCAAGGAAGAAGCTGTCGCCGCCCCGGTGCCTGCTGCCGCTTCCGCCGGACTGTTCGCTCGCATCGCCGCCTGGTTCCGCGGCCCGGCCCAACCGGTTGCCGCTGTCGAAGTCAAGCCGGAAGCGCCGGCCCGTAAAAGCCGCGAAGGTGCTCGTAACGACAACCGCCGTAACGGCCGCAATGGTCGTAACGGCAACCGTCGTGACGAAGGCGAACGCAACAATCGCAACACCGAACGCAACGACAAGCCGGCCCGCGAAGAAGCTGCCGGCAATGGTGAACCACGCCAGGAACGTCGTCCGCGCAAGGAACGCCGCGAGCGTCAGCCGCAGGCCGAGACTCGCCCGGCAATCGAACAGATGCCGCAAGCGCTTCAGGCCGTTGAACCGGATGCTCCGCAAACCGCAGCGGCTGGCGACGAGCAAGGCAACGCCCGTCGTCGTGGTCGTCGTGGTGGCCGTGGCCGCAACGAACGCCGCAACGAATCGGAAACCACCATGGTCGACGCGGTCAGCGCTGAGACCAGCGAGACGATCAACAATGAGCCGGTCGTCGTGACCATTCCTGCCGCGGAAACCACCATCGAGGCCAGCCCGGCACCGATGGCAGCGACTGTCGAAGTGGCTGTCGAAGCGATCGAACCGGTCGCTGCACCGGCCGTCGAGGCCCCGGCAACCGAAGTGGCTGCCGTCGCCCAGATCGAAGTCGCTCCCGAAGCCGTTCAGGAAACCGTCACGGTCGCCGAGATTGCTGCCGAACCGGCAACACCCGAAGTCCAGGCGGTTGTCGAAGCCCCGGTCGAAATCCCGGTCGTCGAGCAGCCCCAGGCAGTCGCCGTGGAAGCCGTCGCAGCACCGGCCCCGCTGCCGGCCAGCGCACCGATCAATGTCGATGCTGCCCTGTCGGACAGCGGACTGGTCATGGTCCAAACCACGGCTGAAGTGCTGGTCGCCCCGAGCGAACCGCCAGTCAAGCTGGGTCGTCCGCGCAAGGCAAAGGCGGTCGAGCAAAGTGCCGACGAGCCGCTGGTCATGGTCGAAACCGGCAAGTAAGCCGGTCACGGCCAACAAAAAGGGCGTCCTGCGGGACGCCCTTTTTCATTGCTGAAGCCGCCTCAGCCGCTGCTGAGTTTTTTCTGCACCGCCTCGACCACGCCCTTGGCGGCGTCCTCGACCATGTCGAGCACCAGGTCGAAGCCGTGCCCCAAACCATAGTACGGATCCGGCACTTCGTCGTCTTCGAAATTCCCGGCGTAATCCATGAGCAACTGAATCTTGGGTAATTGCTCAGGCATCGCCATGCGCTGCAGGTTGTCCAGATTACTGCGGTCCATGGCCAGGATCAGGTCGAAGTAATCGAGGTCCTGCAAGGCCACCTTGCGGGCACGCAATTGCGAGAGGTTGTAGCCACGCGCCGATGCTGCCCGCTGCGTACGCGAATCCGGGGCTTCGCCGACGTGATAGCCGTGCGTTCCCGCAGAATCAACTTCAACTCTATCTCCCAGTCCATTGATTTTTATCATATGTCTGAGCACAACCTCTGCCGTTGGTGAACGACAGATGTTGCCCATGCAAACCAGCAGCACGCGGTAAATCATTGCCTCTTATCTCCATCGGGGTCGTGCTGTGCAACGCCGAAAACACGTTCCCTGAGTCGGAAAAGTTCGTCGCGCGCAGCCGCCGCTTTTTCGAATTCCAGGTTCTTCGCGCAATCGAGCATCTGTTTCTCGAGTCGCTTGATTTCCCTGGCGACGGTTTTTTCATCCATTGCCTCGTAGACCGCGCGCTGTTGCGCCGCCTTCAGCTCGGTCTGCGCCGATTCGGCATCGTATACCCCGTCGATGATGTCCTTGATCTTCTTGGACACCCCGCGCGGCACGATGCCGTGCTGCTCGTTGAATGCGATCTGCTTTTCCCGTCGCCGTTCCGTCTCGGCGATGGCTTTCTGCATGGATTGCGTAATCCTATCAGCGTACAGGATCGCTGTGCCATGAATATGGCGCGCCGCCCGACCAATGGTCTGGATCAGCGAACGTTCGGAACGCAGGAAACCCTCCTTGTCGGCATCGAGAATGGCGACCAGCGAAACTTCCGGAATATCCAGCCCCTCACGCAGCAGGTTGATGCCGACCAGCACGTCGAACTCGCCCAGGCGCAAATCGCGGATGATCTCGACGCGCTCGACGGTATCGATATCCGAATGCAGGTAACGCACCTTGATCCCGTTATCGGCCAGGAAATCGGTCAGATCCTCGGCCATGCGCTTGGTCAGCGTGGTCACCAGCACCCGCTCGGCGACGCCGACCCGCTTGTTGATCTCGCCGAGCAGATCATCGACCTGAGTCGTTGCCGGGCGCACGATGACCTGCGGATCGATCAGCCCGGTCGGTCTGGCCACCTGCTCGACGACCTGGCCGGCGTGCTCATTCTCGTACTCGGCAGGGGTCGCCGACACGAAAACGGTCTGGCGCATCTGGCGCTCGAATTCGTCGAATTTCAGCGGCCGGTTGTCGAGTGCCGACGGCAGGCGGAAACCGTAATCGACCAGGTTCTCCTTGCGCGAGCGGTCGCCCTTGTACATGCCGCCGACCTGGCCGATGCTGACGTGCGATTCGTCGATGAACATCAGCGCATCGCGCGGCAGGTAGTCGATCAGCGTCGGCGGCGATTCGCCGGCTTTACGCCCGGAAAAATGCCGCGAGTAGTTTTCGATACCCTTGCAGAAACCGATCTGGTCGAGCATCTCGATGTCGAAGCGGGTGCGCTGCTCGATCCGCTGCGCCTCGACCAGTTTCTGGTGATTGGTGAAGAACTCGATGCGTTCGCGCAATTCCGCCTTGATTGCCTCGATCGCCCGCACTACGGTGGCCCGCGGGGTGACATAGTGCGACGCCGGGAACACCGTGAAGCGCAAGGCCTTGTGCAGCAACTGGCCGGTCAGCGGATCGAAGAACTGCAGGCTCTCGATCTCGTCATCGAACAGCGAGACGCGGATCGCGTGCTCGGCGTGTTCGGCCGGGAAAATGTCGATGACGTCGCCACGCACGCGGAAGATGCCGCGATGGAAGTCCATCTCGTTGCGCTCGTACTGCATGTCAGTCAGACGCTTGACGATGTCGCGCTGATCCATGCGATCGCCGACGCGCATGGTCAGGATCATGTTGTGGTACTCGTCGCGGTCGCCGATACCGTAGATGCACGACACAGTAGCCACGATCACCACGTCGCGCCGCTCGATCAGACTCTTCGTCGCGCTCAAACGCATCTGCTCGATGTGATCGTTGATCGAACTGTCCTTTTCGATGAACAGGTCGCGCGACGGCACATAGGCTTCCGGCTGGTAGTAGTCGTAGTAGGAAACGAAGTACTCGACGGCGTTTTCCGGGAAAAACTCCTTGAACTCGGAGTACAACTGCGCCGCCAGCGTCTTGTTCGGCGCCAGGATCAACGCCGGCCGCCCGGTACGGGCGATGACGTTGGCCATGGTGTAGGTTTTGCCCGAACCGGTCACGCCGAGCAGGGTCTGGAACGACAGGCCGTCCTCGATCCCTTCCGTCAACAGGCGGATCGCCTCCGGCTGATCGCCGGCCGGCGGAAAGGGTTGGTGCAAACGGTAGGGACTGCCGTCGAAACAGACGACGGGCGTGCTGCTGTTGGTTTCGCTCATGATAAAATTCTGCGCTTGTCGTCGCGATGGACACATCGCGCGTTATTGTTGTTCCCTCTCTATTATTTCACGGAGTCGCTAATGTCCTCTTCGATCTTCGCTGCGGTGGAAATGGCCCCGCGCGACCCGATCCTCGGTCTGAATGAAGCCTTCAACGCCGACGCGCGTGATACCAAGGTCAACCTTGGCGTCGGTGTGTACTTCGACGATAACGGCAAGATTCCGTTGCTGGCCGCCGTCAAAGCTGCCGAGGATATGCGCGTCAAGGCCAGCCTGCCGCGCGGCTACCAGCCGATCGAAGGCAACCCGGCCTACAACACCGCCGTCCAGAACCTGCTCTTCGGCAAGGATTCCGAACTGCTTGCCGCTGGCCGTGTGATCACCGCCCAGGCCATCGGCGGTACCGGCGCCCTGAAGATCGGTGCTGACTACCTGAAGCGCCTGAACCCGGACGCCAAGGTTTACATCAGCAACCCGTCCTGGGAAAACCACCGCGCCCTGTTCGAGGCTGCCGGCTTCATCGTTGAAGACTACGCCTACTACGACGCCGCCACCCGTGGCGTGAACTTCGCCGGCATGAAGGCCGACCTGAACAAGATGGCCCCGGGCTCGGTCGTGTTGCTGCACGCCTGCTGCCACAACCCGACCGGCGCCGACATGAGCGACGCCCAGTGGGCCGAAGTCGTCGGCATCTGCCAGGAACGCGGCCTGGTGCCCTTCCTCGACATGGCCTACCAGGGCTTTGCCGACGGCATCGATGCCGATGCTGTGGCGATCCGCGCCTTCTCGGCCTCCGGCCTGCAGTTCTTTGCCTCCAGCTCGTTCTCCAAGAACTTCTCGCTGTACGGCGAGCGCGTCGGCGCCCTGTCGGTCGTCACCGCCTCCAAGGAAGAGTCGGCCCGCGTCATGTCGCAGGTCAAGCGCGTCATTCGCACCAACTACTCGAACCCGCCGATCCATGGCGGCGCCCTGGTTGCCGCCGTGCTGGCATCGACCGAACTGCGCGCCCAGTGGGAAGCCGAGCTGGCTGGCATGCGTGATCGCATCCGCGCCATGCGTGGCGGTCTGGTCGACGCGATCAAGGCCACCGGCTGTGCCCAGGACTTCTCCTTCGTCACCCAGCAACGCGGCATGTTCTCCTATACCGGCCTGACCGCTGCTCAGGTTGAACGCATGAAGGAAGAATTCGGCATCTACGCCGTATCGACCGGTCGCATCTGTCTGGCTGCATTGAACAGCAAGAACATCGACTACGTCGCCAAGGCAGTCGCCGCCGTCACCAAGTAAGCAGACGGCACTGACCAAAAACGAAGGGCGGGAATTTTTCCCGCCCTTTTTTATCTTCCCGCGCTCAGGGTCAAGGTCGGCAGGCTGCCGCTAACCGCCAGCGGAACCCGCGTCGTCGATACCGAGGAGCGCGCCAGCGCCACCATTGCGCCATTGACCTCGCCGCCAGGCGCAACCCGCAACTGCCCCGAGGCAGTCAGCAGACCGGCATCAAGCCGGATGTCGCGCAAGGAAACGCCCTGCGCGTCGACACCAACATCGGCCTGCAATCTGTCGAAACGCGTGGCCCCGGCGCGGACCAGCGATCCGGGACCGCGCCTTGCGGCTTCGCCAATATCCATGCCGTTCATCAGTCCGCGGGTGACATCGATCTGCAACTGCGCCGAGGCATTTCGCCAGAGCGCCTGCCAGTCGTCTCCGCGAGCCGCAATCCGGATACTGCCGCTGAGATCGCCTTCGGCCGTCATCTGCGGTATCAGGTCGGCACCGATACGACGCAGATCGAGACGGGTCAACTCGCCATTACCCGACATCGCCAAGCCAGTCCCCCAACTCAGCGTCCAGTTGCCCTTGAGCAAGCCACCGAAGAAACTGGCATCGATGTCGCCGAGCTGCAGGCGATTTTCTTCCAGCACCACCTTGGCCTGCAGGACGGGGAAAGTCACGGGAACCCCCGGTAATCGCCAGGCACGCCCTTCCATCTTCAGATCGACACCCTGGGCAAGCGTCCTGGCCGTGATCAGGACACTACGATCCGGCGTCTCCAGCGAGGCGCTTTCCAGTTGCCCGGAAGACAGCAGGAGACGTCCGCCGAACGGACCAAAAAATACCGAATTCCCGGCATTGACCCGGAAGTCGCTGAGCGTGAGCTGACGCATGGCCGGCAAGGGTATCGCCGGCGACTTGCCAATCGCCGGCAAGGCCAGCAGCTGTTCAACCGGAATACTGGCGCCAGCAACCGTGACATCCTTGACGCCGGCAGCCCCGGACAAAATCATCCCCCATGGGCGATGAATTTCGATGGCATCGATAACACCACCACCGGCCGCGCCAATGGTGATTCCCTGCAAGGATAAATGTGGCGCCGGCAAGAGCCTGAGCGAAACATTGCCAACCGTGACCGGCGCCGCAAGCATGCCGCCCAGTTCGCGCTCGATGTCGGCGCGATAGTTGCCGTAAGGGAAAAAGATGACCAGCAAGACCAGGAATGCCAGCAAGCCGACGCCGCCCAAGGCCAGTAGACGGGGCAGACGACCGGCCGGAGCCGGCACATCGTCATGGATGTCCGGCTCGAATTCCGGCTGGAAACCTGGCGCTTCAGCGACCGGCGCCGCCGTCGGCAGGATGGGTTTGCCAAAGGAGGAAAAACGGCTGACCTGACTTTGCGCGCCAAGGCTTGTCGGCCCCGAAGCAGCGCCCGAACCGAAAGTGGAAAACTGGGAAATGGCAGAAACCTGTTCCTTGCGGGACTTGGGCTTACCCAACTCCCAGGCGGCAGCCGCCTTGGCCAGTGGCACGATATAACCGCCGCGCTCCAGTTCGTCGATGGCATTTTCCACCAGGCGTGAATTGCCGATCTTGGCCGACAATTCGCCAACCGTCATCTTTCCGTCCACCTGGACCAGCACCATCCGCAGATTGCGCTGGACAACCCGTGTACTTTGACGAACAGCCTCATCCCCAATAGGGGTTTTTGCATAGACCAAACCGGAATTCATCGCACAACTTCCATTCCAGAAACGACCGAGAAGACTTGACTCACCGGCATTCTACTCCTATAATGCTCGCTTCAATTCCTCGATAGCTCAGTCGGTAGAGCGCCGGACTGTTAATCCGTAGGTCCCTGGTTCGAGCCCAGGTCGAGGAGCCAAGTTCCATCAAAAAGCCCAGCCATGTCGCTGGGCTTTTTGTTTTTCCGGAATCTTGTTCCAAGCCTGCCAATATCCCGGAGAAACAAGCCACTAAGCAGTGGCAGACAAGGATATTAGCATACTCACTCGTGCCAGTCGGCGCTTTGTGATGACAGTTGCAAATGCGGCGACTACCCATTTCGATCTACCCCCTTGTTCCCCGTGTTTCGAGCGCTGATAATCCGGCACATGCGTAACGAAACCCTGCATGTCGAGGATACGCCCGCGAGCCTCGTCGACTTCCGCCCCGTCGTGACCAAGACCGACCACCTTCCGGGTACGCTGGTCGACAAATACGGTCGCCACGTCAGTTATGTACGCCTGTCGATCACCGATCGCTGCGACTTCCGCTGCACGTATTGCATGGCCGAGGAAATGACCTTCCTGCCGCGCAATCAGGTCATGAGCCTCGAGGAATCGCTGCGGGTGGCCGAAGCCTTTGTCAGCCTGGGCGCCAACAAGCTGCGCCTGACCGGCGGTGAGCCGCTGGTACGCAAGAACGTCATGTGGCTGATCGAGCGCCTGGGCGCCCTGCCCGGCCTCGACAATCTGGTGCTGACCACCAACGGTTCGCAACTCGAACGCTTCGCCGAACCGCTCAAGGCGGCCGGCGTCAAACGCCTGAACATCAGCCTCGACACCCTTGACCCCGAACGTTTCCGGCAGATCACGCGGATCGGCGAGCTGGGCAAGGTCCTGCGCGGCATCGAGGCAGCATCGACGGCTGGTTTCCGTCGCACCAAGCTGAATACGGTGATGATGCGCGGCACCAACGATCACGAATTTGTCGATCTGGTCCGCTTCGCCATGGCCCAGGGACTGGATATTTCCTTCATCGAGGAAATGCCGCTGGGCGAAATCCATGGACGCAGCCAGACCTACATTTCCACCGAGGAAACCCTGGCGCTACTTGGACAGCATTTCGAACTGACGCCGTCGGATGAAAACTCCGGCGGGCCGGCACGTTACTGGCGGATTCCCGGCAGCGAAACACGGGTCGGTTTCATTTCGCCGCACAGTCACAATTTCTGCGACAGCTGCAACCGGGTGCGCATCACCGCCAAGGGAGAGCTCTACCCCTGCCTCGGACAGAACGACGCCCTCAACCTGCTGCCGGTGCTGCGCAGCGGCGACGACCTGGCACTCCGCCAGGCGATTGTGGACAGCATGGGAATCAAGCCGTTCGGGCATGATTTCTCCAACCAGATGAACAGCCCACAGGTCATCCGCTTCATGTCGATGACCGGCGGCTGAACTGCGCCATGCCAGTCGCCAAGGCTTCCTGGTTATCGTCGCTGCAGTATCCGTCGGCGATTCTGGGTGCGATTGCCCTGATGGCGATTGGTCTGGCCCTGAATCTTCTCCTGCCCGGCCTGCTTTCGGTCCTGCTGCTGAGTGCCGGCGGTGTCGCCATGCTCTGGCTGGCAAATGCCGAATTCCAGCATTACCGCTCGATTTCGCAGGCCTATCAGCTGGCCATGCAGGCCGCGCACGATGGTTTCTGGGACTGGGACCCGGTCAGCAAGAAACTTCGTGTCGGCACCCGCTTGCTGCAAATTCTCGGTTATCGCGAGGATTTCCTGCCTGACACCCACGCCTGGCTCCGCCTGGTGCATCCGGACGACGTCGCTTTTTACAATCGCGAGGTGGCCCGCCACATCAAGGGTGAAACCGATCACTTCTATTGCGAGTACCGGGTGCTGGCCAGCGACGGGCAATACCGCTGGATCGCCTCGCGCGGTCTGGCCGTCCGCGACCGGAACGGAACCGCCTACCAGATGGTCGGTTCGGTCACCGACATCACCGAGCGCCGGCAGCATCAGGAGGAACTGGAATTCCTGGCCCGCCACGACAGCCTGACCGGCCTGCCCAACCGTCTGCTGTTTGCCGAGCAACTGCAGGCAGCCATCGACGAAGCCAGCCGGCAGCAACAAACCCTGGCTGTCCTGTTCATCGATCTCGACCGTTTCAAGAACGTCAACGACAGCCTCGGCCACCGTGCCGGTGACCGCATGCTGCAAACCGTCAGCATCCTCCTGCGCAACCTGTTGCCGGCCGGCAGCCAGCTCTATCGCCAGGGCGGTGACGAATTCATCATCATCCTGCCGCAAAGCGATGGCGCCACGGCGCTGGCTGTTGCCCAGAAACTCAAGGACGCGCTCGGCGAACCGCTGGTCGATGACGACACGACTTTCCTGAGTACTGCCAGCATCGGCATCAGCCTGTTCCCGAAAGACGCCCGTGACGGTGAAACCCTGTTGCGTCACGCCGATGCGGCCATGTATGCCGCCAAGGGCCTGGGGGGCAACGCCATCCGTTTCCACACACCGCAGATGGACGAACGCCTGAGTTTGCGGATATCGCTCGAAACGCGACTGCGCAAGGCGCTTCAGGACGATTGTTTTGAACTGCACTACCAGCCCAAGCTCAGCCTGACCGATGGTCGCCTGGTCGGTGCCGAGGCCTTGTTGCGCTGGCGTGACGGCAACTCGATGATCCCGCCGGACCAGTTCATTCCGGTTGCCGAAGAATGTGGACTGATCGTTCCGCTCGGCGACTGGGTCATCGACCGGGCAGCCCGGCAGATTGCCGAATGGCGGCAGCTTTACGGCGAGATCCCGCCGATCGCCATCAACCTGTCGCCGCGCCAGTTCTGGCGCCCTTCCGTCTCGCAACGGATACTCGATACGCTGGCGGCAAACAAGCTGCCGACCTCGGCGATGGATGTCGAAGTCACCGAATCGGTCGTTCTCGACCCCGGTGGTGACGGCGTCGACCAACTGGCACGCCTGCGGGCAGCCGGCATCGGCATCGCCCTGGACGATTTCGGCACCGGCTACTCGTCCCTCTCCTACCTGCAGCGGCTGCCGGTCGGCTCACTCAAGATCGACCGCGCCTTCATCACCGGGCTGATCGACGACGAACAGCAGCGCAATAGCGAGCCACTGGTCCGGGCAATCATTGCCATGGCCCACAGCCTGTCGCTGGAGGTCGTCGCCGAAGGCGTCGAGACGCAAGCCCAGTGGGACATCCTGGCGGCACTGGGCTGCGATGTGGTGCAGGGCTACCTGGTCAGTCGCCCGCTACCGCACGCGCAGTTTGCCGAACGCTTCCTGAGCCAGATACCGCCCGCTCAGGGATAAATCTTGCAGAAGCCGATGCCATTGACCGGGTCGCTGACCAGGCCGAGCAAGGTGAAAAAAATCGACAGGCCAATGAAAAAGGCGACCCAACGGGCCGCCTTCCGGTGACGCTGTACCAGTTCCCGACAGGGCTGGCAGAAGCGCATGGCAATTACAGGCCGCGTTGCGCCCGCTTGCGTTCGATTTCCGTCAGATGGCGCTTGCGCAGACGGATCGACTTCGGCGTCAGTTCCACCAGTTCGTCCTCATCGATGAATTCAACGGCGGCTTCCAGGCTGAGCTGGACCGGCGGCACCAGGCGGACGGCTTCGTCAGTCCCCGAGGCACGGACGTTGGTCAGCTGCTTGCCCTTGATCGGGTTCACGACGAGGTCGTTCTCGCGGCTGTGGATGCCGATGATCATGCCTTCGTACAGCTTCTCGCCCGGGTTGACGAACATACGGCCGCGATCCTGCAGCTTCCACAGCGCGTAGGCGACGGCTTCGCCGTTGTCCTGCGAGATCAGCACGCCGTTGCGACGCTCGGCGACGGTGCCTTCCTTGACCGGCGCGTATTCGTCGAAAACGTGGCTCATCAGGCCGTTGCCGCGGGTCAGGTTCATGAACTCGCCCTGAAAACCGATCAGGCCGCGGGCCGGGATACGGTATTCGATGCGGACACGACCGCGACCGTCCGGCACCATGTCGAGCATCTCGCCCTTGCGCAGGCCGAGGGCCTCCATGACGCCGCCCTGGTGTTCTTCCTCGACGTCGACGGTCAGTTGCTCGTACGGCTCGCATTCGACGCCGTCGATGACCTTCTTGACCACGCGCGGACGGCCGACGGCCAGCTCGTAGCCTTCGCGGCGCATGTTTTCGAGCAGGATGCCGAGGTGCAGTTCGCCGCGACCGGCCACGTCGAAGACGTCACCGTTCGGGGTGTCATGCACGCGCAGCGCCATGTTGGTCAGCAGTTCCTTGTGCAGACGGTCGCGGATCTGGCGGCTGGTGACGAACTTGCCTTCGGTACCGGCCAGCGGGCTGGTGTTGACCATGAACTGCATGGACAGCGTCGGCTCGTCGATCTTCAGCAGCGGCAGCGCTTCCGGCTGGTCCGGATCGGTCACCGTGCAACCCAGCACCAGATCTTCGATACCGGTGATCTGGACGATATCGCCGGCCTGACCTTCGTCCATTTCGACCTTGTTCAGGCCCTTGTAGCCGAACACCTGGCCAATCTTGGCCTTGATCGGCGAACGGTCGTGCTCGGCGGCCTCCTCATCGGTACCGAACATGACCATCACGTTCTGGCCGGTCTTGACGCGGCCACGGATGATCTTGCCGACGCCGATGCGACCGACGTAGGAAGAATAATCGAGCGCGGAAATCTGCAGTTGCAGCGGCGCGTCGACATCGGCATCGGGGGCCGGCACGTGGCGCAGGATGGTGTCGAACAGCGGCTTCATGTTCTCGCGCGGCTGGTCGAGTTCCATCGCCGCCCAACCGTTCAGGCCGGAAGCGTAAACGATCGGGAAGTCGAGCTGCTCGTCGGTGGCGCCGAGCTTGTCGAACAGATCGAAGGTCAGGTTGACGGCGTTGTCCGGATCGGCGCCGTCGCGGTCGACCTTGTTGACCAGCACGATCGGGCGCAGGCCCTGGGCCAGTGCCTTCTTGGTCACGAAGCGGGTTTGCGGCATCGGGCCTTCGGCGGCATCGACCAGCAGCACCACGCCATCGACCATGCCGAGCACGCGCTCGACTTCACCGCCGAAGTCCGCGTGGCCCGGGGTGTCGACGATGTTGATGTGGATGCCTTCGTATTCGACGGCGGTGTTCTTGGACAGGATGGTGATGCCGCGTTCTTTTTCGATGTCACCGGAGTCCATCACGCAATCAACCACCTGCTGGTGGGCTGCGAAAGTACCGGATTGGCGGAGCAGCTGGTCGACCAGCGTGGTTTTGCCATGGTCGACGTGGGCGATGATGGCGATGTTGCGGATGGGGCGTGCGGACATGTTTGTAGGAATAGTCAGAAAAATCAAAGGCGTGATTCTACCATCCCATGCTGCGTCGCAACATATCCCCTCGCACAACCCGGCAAATAAATTTATGTTTGGTAACAACTGCGATTGGACAGCAAAACGCAGCTTGCCTATGCTTTCCGCAAGACTTCCCGGAGCCATCGAAATGCTGCACCGCGCCCTGATCCTCGCTCTCCTGACGCTGCTTGCCGCTCCAGCAGGCGCCAGCTGGCGGGATCGAGACAACGACGAAGCGAAAATCGTGGACCTCCGCCACGACGGCGAGAAGCGCCGTTACGCGCTGTACGTTCCGCCTGGTCTGGATACCAGCAAGCCGGCGGCACTGGTGCTGGCCTTTCACGGCGGCGGCGGACACGCCGAGTTCATGGCCGACGACGCACGCTACGGTTTGATCAGCAAGGCGCGCGAGGGCGGTTTCGTCGTCGCCTTTCCCAATGGATACAGTCGTTTGCCGCGCGGCCGGCTGGCCACCTGGAACGCCGGCGGCTGCTGTGGGGATGCGCGTGACCGCAACAGCGACGACGTCGGCTTCAGCCGCGCCGTGGTCGCCGATGTTAGCCGGCAGGTGGCAATCGACCGCCAGCGCGTCTTCGCCACCGGCATGTCGAACGGCGCCATGATGGCCTACCGGCTGGCCTGCGAGGCCACCGACCTGGTCCGCGCCGTGGCTGCCGTCGCCGGTACCGAAGCCGTCACCACGTGCCGGCCGGCGCGGCCGGTGCCGGTCCTGCACATCCACGCGCGCAACGACACGCATGTGCTGTTCGACGGCGGCGCCGGGCCGGACGCCTTTCGCGATGCGAGCAAGGTCATGGATTTCGTTTCGGTGCCGGAAACGGTCAAGCGCTGGGTCGGGCGCAATGCCTGTCAGACACAACCCGAACGCACACTGGAAAGCCCCGGCGCCTGGTGCGAACGCTACCGCGGCTGCCGCGACGGCGCCACCGTCCAGCTCTGCGTCACCGCGGACGGCGGCCATTCCTGGCCGGGCGCCGAGGCCGTCCGCCGCGGCAAGGAAAACGCCTCGCAGGCGCTTGACGCCAGCGAGGCGATCTGGACTTTCTTCAGCGAAGTATCCGGCGGGCGGCGCTGACGCTCAACCTTCCTTGTTACGCATGAAGTCGGCGGTATTGAAGAAGTTGTTCAGCAAGACCTTGCGGGTGTCTTCCTCGATGCCGACATCCTCCATCGCCAGCACCATGCAGGCGACCCACTGGTCGCGCTCGAGCGTGCCGATGGCGAAGGGCATGTGGCGTGCGCGCAGACGCGGGTGGCCGTATTCCTCGACGAACAGGTCGGGGCCGCCGAACCAGCCGGACAGGAACTTGAACAGCTTGTCGCGCGAGCCGGCCAGGCTGGGCGGATGCATCGCGCGCAACTCGGTAAACTGGGGAACGGTATCCATCAGTTCGTAGAAGCGGTCGGCCAGCTTGCCGACCATCGCTTCGCCGCCGATCTTCTCGTAGGTGGTGGCCTGTTTTTCTTCCATGCGGTTCTCCCTGGTTTTTTATCGTGGTGAATTCTTCTTGCGCGGTGCGGGACGCTGCCCGGACGGACGCGGCGCGTTCGCCGGACGGGCCGCCGAGGCTGCATGACCGGTGCGGGGCTTGCCGTGGGTGGAGCCACCCGGTCTGGCGGGCGCAGATTTTCCGCCTGGTGCCGCTCTTGACGCTGCCGCAACGGCCGCCGCTGCCTTCAAGCCGGTACCGGCCGGTTGCCAGGCTGGCACCAACTGCTTCTTGCCGTTGCCGATCAGGTCGGCGCGGCCCATTTCCTTCAAGGCCTCGCGCAGCAGCGGCCAGTTTTCCGGGTCGTGGTAGCGCAGGAAGGCCTTGTGCAGCTTGCGCTGGCGCGCGCCACGTACGGCGCCGACGGTTTCCCCGCCCTGCCGGTGCAGCTTCTTCAGCGGGTTCTTCTCGGTGTGGTACATGGTCGTCGCCAGCGCCATCGGCGTCGGCAGGAAGGTCTGCACCTGGTCGAGGCGGAAGTTGTTCTTCTTGAGCCACAGCGCCAGGTTGACCATGTCCGTATCCTGGGTGCCCGGGTGCGCGGCGATGAAATACGGGATCAGGTACTGTTCCTTGCCGGCCTCGCGGGAAAAGCGGTCGAACAACTGCTTGAAGCGGTCGTAAGTGCCGATGCCGGGCTTCATCATCTTCGACAGCGGGCCGTCCTCGGTGTGCTCCGGAGCGATCTTCAGGTAGCCGCCGACGTGGTGCTGGACCAGTTCCTTGATGTACTCGGGCGAGCGCACCGCCAGGTCGTAACGCAGGCCGGAGCCGATCAGCACCTTCTTGACGCCCTTCAGGCTGCGCGCCCGACGGTACAGCGAAATCAGCGGCGTATGGTCGGTGCCGAGGTTCTCGCAGATGTCGGGATAGACGCAGGACAACCGGCGACAGGCCGCTTCGATCTTCTCGTCCTTGCACTTCAAGTGGTACATGTTGGCGGTCGGCCCGCCGAGATCGGAGACGATGCCGGTGAAGCCCGGCGTCTTGTCGCGCATTTCCTCGATCTCGCGGATCACCGAATCTTCTGAGCGGCTCTGGATGATGCGTCCTTCGTGCTCGGTGATCGAACAGAAGGTACAGCCGCCAAAGCAGCCGCGCATGATGTTTACCGAGAAGCGGATCATCTCCCAAGCCGGAATCTTGGCTTCGCCATAGGCGGGATGCGGCCGGCGCGCGTAGGGCAGCTCGTAGACGCCGTCGAGTTCCTCGGTGGAGAGCGGCACCGGCGGCGGATTCAGCCAGACGTCGCGCTCACCGTGCGCCTGGCGTAAGGCGCGGGCGTTACCGGGATTGGACTCAAGATGGAAGGTGCGCGAGGCGTGCGCGTAGAGCACCGGATCGTCCTTGACCTGCTCGTAGGCCGGCAGGCGGATGAAGGTATGGGCGCGGCGCTCGCGGCGCGCGGCCAGGCGCTCGGCGCGCGAGACGATGCGCACCGGTTGGGCGCCATCGGCGGCGGCCGGCGTCGCACAGGCATTCTTGTCAGTGCCCTCGTCCATCGCGTAGGGATCGGCGTGTTTGACCAGCGGCCCGGGGGTATCGACTTCGGTCGAGTCCATCTCTTCCCACTCAGCCGACGGCAGCCAGTCGCGCCCGACCATGAAGGCGGTGCCACGCAGGTCGCGGATTTCCGAAATCTTCTCGCCCCTGGCCAGGCGATGCGCCAGCTCGACGATGGCGCGTTCGGCATTGCCGAAAACCAGCAAATCGGCCTTCGAATCGGGCAGCACCGAGCGGCGCACCTTGTCCGACCAGTAATCGTAGTGCGCGATGCGCCGCAGGCTGGCCTCGATCGAACCGATCACCACGGCCGAACCGGGAAAGGCCTCGCGGCAGCGCTGGGCGTACACGGTGACGGCGCGGTCGGGCCGCTTGTTGGCCTCGCCATGCGGCGTGTAGGCATCGTCCGAGCGCGGCTTGCGATCCGAGGTGTAGCGGTTGACCATCGAATCCATGTTGCCGGCGGTGACGCCGAAGAACAGGTTGGGTTTGCCCAGCTGGCGGAAGTCGGCCGCCGAATTCCAGTCCGGTTGACTGACGATGCCGACGCGGAAGCCCTGGGCTTCAAGCAAGCGCCCGATCAGCGCCATGCCGAAACTCGGGTGGTCGATGTAGGCGTCACCGGTGATCAGGATGATGTCGCAGGAATCCCAGCCAAGTTGTTCCATTTCCGCCCGGGACATCGGCAGGAAGGGCGCCGGGCCGAAACGGTGTGCCCAGAATTTGCGCCAGGAGAAGAGCGGGCGAACGGCCGGCTGTGTGTTGTTTGTAAGCATGCAATATTTTACCTAAGTGTGCCAAGTGCCATGGCATACTTGGATTTTTCAACGCCCGTAAAGCTTTCAGGCAACGATGAATCTACCCATCCGCGAACAGTCAGGCGTGCTGATCGTCGAAGTCGGCGGTCGCATAGACCACAGCATTGCAGAAGAGTTCACCCGGGCGCTCGAACCCCTGCTGGCCAACTGTCGCCAGGGCCAGGCGCCGGTCTTGCTCGATTTCTCCGGGGTGATCTATATCAGTAGCGCCGGTCTGCGCGTCCTGATGATGGCCTCGCGCCAGGCCAAGGCCCAGCAAGGCAGCTTCGCCATCGCCGCATTGACGCCCCTGGTCCAGGAAGTGTTCACGATCAGCCGCTTCAACCTGATCGTTCCCTGCTATGCCAGCGTGGACGCCGCCTGCAAGGTACTCGGCAAATGAAACAGGTGGTTTTCTGGGGTACCCGGGGCTCATTGCCGACGGCAATGACCAGTCACGACATCCGGGAAAAGATCGTTTCCGCGCTGGTTACCGCCAATGGCCGGAGTTTCCGCAATCGCGCCGCCATCGACGAGTTCGTCGACAGCCTGCCTTTTGCCGTCAGCTCGACCTTCGGCGGCAATTCCTCGTGCGTCGAGATCGTCGCCGACTGCCCCGAACACATCATCTGCGACATGGGTAGCGGCGCCCGCCCGCTCGGCCAGGCCAAGATCGCCCGCTTCGGCGTACCCAACCCGCAGACCTATCACATCTTCGTCTCGCACCTGCACTGGGATCACCTGATGGGATTCCCGTTCTTCACGCCGATGTACATTCCGGGCAACCGGATCGTCATCCACGGTTGCCACGCGCAACTTGAGGAAGCCATCCGCCTGCAGATGCGGGCACCCTGCTTTCCCGTCGATTACTCGCAGGCCGGCGCGAAAATCGAATTCGACCTGATGACGCCGGGCAAACCGCATTTCATCTGCGGCCTGAACGTCACGCCCAAGTTGCAACTGCATGCCGGCGACTCCTACGGCTACCGTTTCGACAGCGTCGACAAATCGGTGGTGTACAGCACCGACTCGGAACACAAGCTCGACGACATCGAATCCTTCGACGAATTCATCCGCTTCTTCGACAAGGCCGATCTGGTCATCTTCGACGCCATGTACTCGCTGGCCGAAGCCGCCTCGGTCAAATCGGACTGGGGACATTCGAGCAATGTCGTTGGCGTCGAGTTGTGCCAGGCCGCCGCCGCCAAAAAACTGGCGCTGTTCCATCACGAACCGATCCACGACGACAAGCAGCTCAGCCGCCTGTTCGCCGAGACCCGTCGCCTCGAACAGATCACGCGCGGCGAACGGGCGCCGCTGGAGATCGTCTCCGCTTACGACGGACTGATCGTCGAATTGTGAGCCGCCTGACCGCCCTCGCCGCGGCCCTGCTGCGCGCCGGGCGGGGACGCCTGTTCCCGGTCGTGCTGCTGGCGATAGCCGCCGGCCTGCTGCACAACATCGAGCGCACGCCCTTGCACAACCTGCAGGCCGGCCAGTTCGACCGCTATCAGCGACTGCAGCCGAGACAACGCGAAAACGAACCGGTCATCGTCGTCGGCATCGACAGCCAGAGTCTGGTTGCTCATGGTCAGTGGCCCTGGCCGCGCGATCTGGTCGCCCGCTTGTTGACCAGGATACAGGCCGGCGAACCGCTGGCCGTCGGTCTCGACTTCGTTTTCGCCGAGCGCGACCAGCATGCCCCCGAGTTGATCGCCCGCCGCCTGCCCGGCAGCGCCCACCTGCTGCACGGTCTGCCCGATCCGGATGCGGTCCTGGCCGAGGTCGTCGGCCGCGCCCCGACCACGCTGGCGGTCGTCGGCCTGTCCCGCGAATTGCCGGGCGCCCGCAAGCCGCTGCATCCCCTGCCGGCGGTAACAATGGACCCCGCCGCGACGACCGCCCTGCCGCACTTTGCCAGCGCCCTCGCCAGCCGCCCCGAACTCCAGGCCGCAGCCGGCAGCGAGGGCTTCATCAACGCCACCCCGGACAATCTGGCCAGCCACGGCGAACGCGGCATCCTGCGCCGGGTCCCCACGCTGGCCTTCATTCACGATCAGCCCTACCTGTCGCTGCCGCTGGAAATGGTGCGCCAGGCGCTGGGCGGCGGCCAAGTCGCGGTCGATCAGGGCAGCGCCGGCATGCGCGGCATCCGGATCGGCGACTACCATCTGCCGACGCAGGCCAACGGCGAACTGCTGCTGCACTTCGGCAAGTCCAGCGCCAACTACTATCTATCGGCCGCCGACGTCCTGGCCGGCGTGCATCCGCCGGAAATATTCGCCTCGCGCTTCGTCATCGTCGGTTTCAACAGCATCGGCCTCCAGGACCGGGTGATCAGCCCGCTCGGCGACAGCTTGCCCGGCGTGGACATTCACGCCCAGGTCATCGAAAGCCTGCTCGAACAAACCGCTCTGCGGCGGCCCCACTGGATGCCGCTGGTCGAGATGAGCGCCCTGCTGTTTGGCGGATTGTTGCTGATCGCTGCCGTGCCGGCGCTACGGCCGCGTTACGCGGTCTTCACCTTCGCCGGCCTCAGCCTGAGCCTGGTCAGCAGCGGTTACCTGGCTTTCCTGGCGGGTCGCTGGCTGTTCGACGGACCATCGCTGAGCGTCCTCCTGGCCCCGGTCTTCATGGCCCTGCTCGGCAGCACGCTGATTGCTGCCGACGCCCGCCGCCGCGAAGCGGAACGCCAGTTGCAGAGCAGCCGTGAGGAAGCCGCCCGCGTCGCCGGCGAACTCGATGCCGCCCGCAAAATCCAGATGGGCCTGCTGCCCGACCCGGAAAAGTGCTTTGCCGGCGAGGCGCGTTTTGCCATCGGCGCCGTGCTCGAACCCGCCCGAGCCGTCGGCGGAGATTACTACGACTGTTTCATGCTCGACCGGCAGCGCCTGTGCATCGCCATCGGCGACGTTTCCGGCAAGGGCGTGCCGGCCAGCCTGTTCATGGCCATTTCCAAGACGCTCGGAGGCACCCTGGCCCGCCGCCACGACGATCTGGCCGCCGCCGTGCACGACATCGAACGCGAACTCAGCCGGGAAAATCCGGCCTATCTGTTCGTCACTGCTTTCATCGCCATTCTCGACGTCGAATCCGGAACCCTGGATTACGTCTGCGCCGGCCACGATGCGCCGATGCTCAAGCGCGGCGCAGACATCCTGCGCATCGATACCGACACCATCGCCGGTCCGCCCCTGTGTGCGCTGGGCGACTATCCCTACATTGCCGGCCGATGCACCTTGTCACCCGGCGATCTGCTCTGCCTGTTCACCGATGGCGTCAGCGAGGCTGGCGACGGCGGCGAGTTGTTCGGCACGCAACGGCTGGCCGACTGCCTGGCGACGCTCCCCGACAACTCACCGAGCCAGCAATGCGCGCTGATTCGCGACGCGGTCCGGCGCTTCGAGGCCGGCGCCGCGCCGGCCGACGACCTGACCCTGCTGCTGCTGCGCTGGAACGGACCGCTCAGCGGATATTGATTTCCACCCGGCGGTTACGCGCTTCCTCGACCTCATCGGCGGTGGCCACCAGCGGCTCCCGCTCACCGCGACCGGCGACTTCGAGTTTTTCCGCCGGCAGGCCTTCGGCCACCAGCAGACCGCGCATGGTCTGCGCCCGCTGCAAGGACAGCGCGTCGTTGGCTTCCACCGAACCGACCCGGTCGGTATGGCCGATGACCATCACCTCAGGCGCCGTGCGCGCTGCAACTTCCTGCTTGACCCGGGCAAACTCGGCCTCGGACTCGGGCGTCAGACGATCGCTGCCGAGTTCGAAATAGAGCACGAAGCTGACCGGACGCACCGGCAGCGCCTGCAGCGTCTGCGCGTAACGGGCCTGCACCGTTTCGGCATCGGTCTGATCAGCGCGATTGATGCCAAGGCGCCGGACCGTTGCCGCGTAGGGCTGGTCAAGCACCTGTTCGGCACCAGCGCGATCACGCAGCACGACGGCGGCCGGCTTGCCGTCGGGCGACGGCAGCAGGACCACGCGTTCGCTGGCGCAACCAGCCAGCAGAAGCAATGCCAGACCCGGCAGCAGCAACTTATTCATTGCTGCCCCCGGCGACTTCGATGATGAATTCGGTGCCGCGTACGCCAAGCACCGACGTCGGCGTATGGAAATCGACCGATTCCGGTGTCCGCTTGGCAATCTTGCCAGTAGCGACCGACAGCGTCCCTTTACGGACGCCGACCGACATCCGGCCATCCAGCGTCGAACTGTCGAAAGCGAATTTGTCGATCACTACCAGCGAGCCCGGGCCGGCAGAAAGCAAGGTGTTGTCGCGCAAGGTCACGCCCACGGCGCCATCCACACCGGTACGCACGCGATCGGCAACCCGTACCTGGGTACCCACCGGAGCCGGCAGGATTTCGCCCTGACGCTCGATGACAACCCGGCCGCTGCTCGTCTTGACCATGCCTGCCACGTCGGCCGCCAACGCGGAAAGACTGCCGGCCATGCCGACAATCATCAAAGCTGCTGCACGATGTGATTTAATCATTGCCCTGTCGTCCTGTTTTTGTCATGAACGAACATTCTACGGAAATTTCAGTCCCGGCGCGCCACCAAGCGCTGACCGAACTCAACGCCGGAATCGCCGCTGCCTGCGTGCGCCTGGGCATAGGTGAAGCGGACTGCCTACGCCTGCAACTGCTCGCCGAGGAATTGTTCATCAACACCATCGACCATGGCCTGCGGGGAAACAGCGACAGCCTGGTCCGCCTGGTTCTCGGACGCGACGACAGTGGCCTGACGCTGCGTTACGAAGACGAAGCGCCGGCCTTCAATCCCTTCCTGCCGCCCGCCATAACGGCCGGCGACGACAGCATCGGCGGACTCGGCCTGGCCCTGCTGGGCGGCATGAGCCAGACACAGCACTATCGCCGCGAAGGCGGGCGCAACATCGTCGAGATCGGCCTTCAGGCGCCCTGACGCAGCGCCGCCAGCGGCGGCACGGCGAGCAACCGGCGCATGCCCAGCCAGCCGGCCAGGGTGGTCGCCAGTGCGCAGAGCACCGCCGCCAGCAGCGGCGACGTCCAGGAAAACACCGGGTCGAGCTGGAATACCTGGCGCGCCAGCAACTGGCCGACCACCGCCGCGCCCACAGCCGCGATCAGGCCGGCCAGCGCCCCGACAGCCGCCAGTTCGACCAGCATGGCGGCGCGCAATTGATCGCGGCGGGCGCCCAGCGCGCGCATCACGGCAAGTTCGAAACGCCGCTCGTCGATCGCCGACAACAGCGCCGCATACAACACCACGGCACCGGCCGTCAGCGTGAACAGGAAGACCACCTGGACAGCCGCCACCACCTGCCCGACCACCGACTGGATCTGGGCCAGGATGGCATCAATGTCGATCACCGTCAGGTTGGGAAATTCCTCGACCAGCCGTGCCGCTGCCGGACGCTGCGCAGCGCTCAGATGGAAGCTGGTGATGTAGCTGGCCGGCGCGTCTTCGAGCACGCCCGGCGGCGTCAGCACGAAGAAATTGACGCGCATCGAATCCCAATCCAGCTTGCGCAGGCTGGTCACCGCGACCGGCTTTTCGACGCCGGCCACCGAAAACACCAGGCGGTCGCCGAGGGCGATGCCCAGGGTTTTGGCCAGCCCGGCCTCGACCGAGGCTTCGCCGGCCTTGCCGGAGAACCAGCGCCCGCTGACCAGTTCATTGCCCGTCGGCAGGTCGGCCCGCCAGGAGAGGTTGAATTCGCGTTCGATCAAGCGTTGCGCCCGGTCATCCTCAGGAAAATCGGCGGCACTGATCGGCCGCTCATTGACGCTGAGCAGGCGGGCGCGGACCATCGGCGCCAGTTCGGCGGCGATGCCCTGCCCGGCCAGCCAGTCGGCCACCGCCTGGCGCTGGTCCTGCTGGATGTTGATCACGAAACGGTTCGGCGCGTCGGCCGGCACCGATTTCTGCCAGGCCTCGACCAGCTCCAGCCGGGTCACGCCGAGCAGCAGCAAGGCCATCAGACCGATACCGAGGGCGACGACCTTCAGGGTATTGGCCGCGCCATGCCGCGCCAGCGTCGCCAGGCCCTGACGCCAGCCGAAGCCGGCACCGCCGCGCAGCCGGCCGGCCAGACCCACGGCCAGCCAGGCAATGCCCCAGAACAAGGCCAGCGCCCCGACAAAACCGCCCACCGCGAGCAAGCCCAGGCGCAAATCGCCGGCCGCACGCACGATCAGCACGGCCAGCAGCAGGAAACCGAACAGGTAACCGATGACCGCCAGCGGCGCCGGTGGCCCCAGTTCCCGGCGCAGTACCCGCAGGGTCGGCACCCGCGCCAGTTGCAACAATGGCGGCACGGCGAAACCGAACAGCAGCACGGCAGCGACCAGCAGGCCTTCGAGGACCGGGCCACTGCCGGGCATCGGCAACTGCGCGCCAAGCAGGCCGCTCATCGCCGAGACCAGCGCGAAATGCGCGGCAAAGCCGAGCAGCACGCCAAGCAAGGTGGCCAGCAGGGTCATCATCAGAAAACCCAGCACGTGCAGGCGCAACAGCCCGCCCTGGGTCGTTCCCAGGCAACGCAGCACGGCGCAGGCATCGAGATGGCGCTGCATGTAGCGGCGCGCCGCCAGGGCCACGGCGATGGCCGACAGGATCACCGTCAGCAAGGTCGCCAGACCGAGGAAACGCTGCGCCTTGTCGAGCGCATTGCGCACTTCCGGACGGGCATCGGCGATTCCTTCCAGACGCTGGCCGCGATCCAGCCGGCTTTCGGCCCACTCGCGCCAGCCGGCCAGCGCCGGTTCGCTGCCGGCGAGCAGCAACCGGTAACGGACGCGGGCGCCGAACTGGATCAGTCCGCTGGCCGGCACATCGTCGATATGCATCATCAAGCGCGGCGCCACCGAAAACAGGTTGAAGCTGCGATCCGGTTCCTGGGTCAGCACACCAGCCGCCGGCAATTGCAGTTCGCCAACGCCGACCTTCGCCCCCGGCGTCAGCGCCAGCAGGCCGAACAGGCGGGCATCGCCCCAGACGCTGCCGGCGGATGGCCCGCCGGCCACCGCCTGATCTGCGCCATCGACCTGGGCAGCCAGACGCAACTGCCCGCGCAAGGGATAGGCGCTGCCCACGGCCTTGATTTCGACCAGTTGCGCCCGCCCGTCGGCGAAAACCATGCTCGGGAAAACCAGCGTGCGCACCGCACGCAGTCCGCGCGCCTGGGCTTCACCAACGAATGCGTCGTCGATCGGCTGATCGGCGACCAGCACCAGATCGGCGCCGAGCATCTGGCGCGCTTCCAGTTCCAGGGTGCGGCCGACCCGGTCGGCCAGAAAACCGACCGCCGACACGGCGGCGACGGCGATGCACAGGGCAACGAACAGCAGGCGCAACTCGCCGGCGCGCAATTCGCGCTTGAGCATGCGCCAGGCCAGACCCAACATCATTGCAGCTCCCGGATACGCTGGACGGCTTCCTCGACGCGCTTGACGGCGATCACCTCCATGCCGGGAATGGCCTGGCGCGGCCGGTTGGCTTCAGGAATCAGCGCCCGCGTGAAACCGAGCTTGGCCGCTTCCTTCAGGCGCTCCTGACCGCGTGGCGCGGGCCGGATTTCACCGGCCAGACCAACTTCACCAAACACTATAAGTTTCTCTGGCAATGCCTTGTTTTTCAATGAAGAAGTAATTGCCATAATGACTGCCAGATCGCCTGCCGGTTCGCCTATCTTGACCCCGCCGACGGCATTGACGAAGACGTCCTGATCGAAGCAGACGATGCCGGCGTGGCGGTGCAACACCGCCAGCAGCATGGCCAGACGCTGCGCGTCCAGCCCCACCGTCAGCCGGCGCGGGTTGCCGTGCGCGGTATCGACCAGCGCCTGGATTTCCACCAGCAGCGGCCGCGTTCCCTCCTGCGTCACCATCACGCACGACCCAGCGACTTCCTGGCCGTGCTGCGACAGGAACATCGCCGACGGATTGCTGACCCCCTTGAGGCCGGTCTCGGTCATGGCGAAGACGCCAAGTTCGTTGACCGCGCCGAAACGGTTCTTGACCGCGCGCACCAGGCGGAAACTGGAATGCGTGTCGCCCTCGAAATAGAGCACGGTATCAACCACGTGTTCGAGCACGCGCGGCCCGGCCAGCGCGCCCTCCTTAGTCACGTGGCCGACCAGGATCACGGTGATGCCGGCCTGCTTGGCCAGGCGCGTCAGTTGCGCCGCGCATTCGCGCACCTGGGCGACCGACCCCGGCGCACTCGACAACTGATCGGACCACAGCGTCTGGATCGAGTCGATCACCGCCACCTGCGGTTGCTCGGCCTGCAGCGTCGCCAGAATGCGCTCGAGGTTGATCTCGGCCATCAGCGGCAGATTGCCGGTATCGAGATTGAGCCGGCGGGCGCGCAACGCCACCTGCTGCCCGGATTCCTCGCCGGTCACGTAAAGCACCTTGTGCGCCTGGGCCAGATGCGCCAGCGCCTGCAGCAGCAAGGTACTCTTGCCGATGCCCGGATCGCCGCCGATCAGCACCACGCCGCCGCCGACCAGACCCCCGCCGAGCGCGCGATCGAACTCGCCGATGCCGGTCGCGATGCGGTCGGCCTCACGCGCTTCGATGTCGGCCAGGTTCTGCAGCTTCGCCGCCGGGGCCAGCGACTCGAAACGGTGGTTGCCGGGTTTTTCGGCAATCGTCTCGACCAGCGTGTTCCAGGCATTGCAGCCGGGGCACTGGCCCTGCCACTTGGGGCTGGTCGCCCCGCATTCGGTACAACTGTAGAGCGTCTTGGCTTTGGCCATTTATTGTCCGTCGATGGTCACCGGCACGCGCGGCGCCAGGGCACAGAATAGTTCGTAGGCAATGGTGCCGGCAGCGGCGGCCACCGCGTCGGCTGGCACGTAACCGGCCTCGCCCGGCCCCCACAACGTCACCGGACTGCCGATGCCGGCGTCGGGGATATCGTTGAGATCGCAGGCCAGCATGTCCATCGACACCCGGCCGACGGTACGCGTCAGCTTGCCGGCAACGGCAATCGGCGTGCCGGTCGGCGCATGACGCGGATAGCCGTCGGCGTAACCGCAGGCGACGATGCCGATGCGCATCGGCCGTTCGGCAACATAGGTGCCGCCGTAGCCGATGCGTTCGCCGGTGGCGACCGTCTGCACGCCGATGATCCGGCTTTCCAGGACCATCGCCGGCTGCAGGCCGAATTCCTCGGCCGACTGGTCGGCAAACGGCGAGGCACCGTAGAGCATGATCCCCGGCCGTACCCAGTCGCCGTGCGCCAACGGGTGACGCAGGATGGCTGCCGAATTGCCCAGGCTGACCGGCCCGTGCCATTCGCCAGCCATCGCCTGGAAGCGTTCCAGTTGCCAAAGCACACCGCGCTCGCCGTCGGCTTCGGCGAAATGCGTCATCAACGTCAGGTTGAGCGCAGGAATCCGCTTCAGGCGCTCCCAGGCGGTCGGCAGCGCGCTTTCGGTGAAACCGAGGCGGTTCATGCCGGTATTGAGTTTGAGATAGACGCTCAGCGGTCGGTCGGTGCGGGCCTGCGCGGCCAGCATGTCGATCTGCTCCAGGCAATGGACCACACTGTGCAGGCCGTGTTCGACCACCTGTTTGGCGTCGTGGATGCCGAAAATGCCTTCAAGCAGCAGGATGGGCTGGCGCACGCCGTGTTCGCGCAGGGCGACGGCGTTTTCGCATTCGAGCAGGGCAAAGCCGTCGGCCTCGCTGCGCAGGGCGTCCACGGCGCGCAGCTGGCCGTGACCGTAGGCGTCGGCCTTGACCACCGCCCAGGCCCAGGCATCCGGCGCATGCGCCTTGGCCTGGCGATAATTGTTGAGAATGGCCGCCGGCCGGATGCGGGCGCGGATCGGGCGGGAAATCTTCATGCTGCGTGCTCCTTGAGCTGGCGCCGGGCGAAATCGATGAAGGTGGTCAGCACCCGCGACTGGAAACGTTCCTGCGGGTGAATCAGGTAAAGGCCGCGCTTGAGCGGCGGATCGAGCGGAATCCCGCGCAATTCGCCGAGCGCGACCTCGCGGGCGGCCACCGCGCGCGACACGATGGCAAACCCCAGGCCGGTGGCGACGACGCCTTTGAGCGCTTCCGGACTACCCAGTTCCATCTGCGCCTTCAGGCTTTCCGGGGCAATGCCGTGCTCGGCAAAATAAGCGTCGGTGATTTCGCGCGTTCCCGACCCCGGCTCGCGCGAGATGAATTCGTAATCGGCGAGGTCGGCCGGACGCAACACCGGAAACTCGGCCAGCGGATAATCCGGCACGCAGATGACCTGCAGTTCGTCCTCGCAACACATCCGGCTTTCCAGCCCGGACAGTTTCGCCGGCGCTTCGATCAGGCCGACGTCGAGCGTATGTTCGGCGACCTGGCCTTCGATGCTCTCCGAATTGCCGACGATCAGCCGGGCCCTGACCTGCGGGTAGAGCGCATTGAATTCGCCAAGCACGCGCGGCAGCATGAATTCGGCAATCGTCGTGCTGGCGCCGACCAGCAGCGGCCCGCGCATTTCGCCGGTCATCTCGCCGATGCGGATGTCCATCTCGTCGGACAAGGCGAGTATCTTGCGGGCGTATTCGAAGGCCAGTTCGCCGGCCGGCGTCAGCGAAATGCTGCCGTGCCGACGCTCGAACAGGCGGGTGGCGTATTGTTCTTCCAGTTGCCGGATCTGGAAGGTGACCGCCGGCTGTGTCATGAACAGGGCATCGGCAGCGCGGGTGAAACTCAGATGTTTGGCTACGGCATGAAACACCTGCAAACGCCGGTCAGCCATGGCAGAACTCCAGAACGGGTAAAGCGCTATTCAACCACATTCACCCACCGCTCCGCGTAACGGCGTGTATTTTTCCCCGGTCGCTGTCATCAAACGGTAAGCAAGGGCCTTCAGGCTGCGCTACCCGCCATCGGCGAGTGCATTCCGTGGTATAAACCTCGCCCAAAGTAATAGATTAAGAGACAAAGTTTCGTGCCGTTCGGCTTCTACATCATCATGGCCGCGCAATTCTTTTCCGCGCTGGCCGACAACGCCCTGCTGATCGTCGCCATTGCCGCCCTGCGCGACATGCAGGCGCCGGCCGAATACGAGCCTTTGCTCAAGACCTGCTTCACCATTTCCTACGTTGCCCTGGCTGCCTTTGTCGGCGCCTTTGCCGACTCGATGCCCAAGGGCCGGGTCATGCTGATCAGCAACAGCATCAAGATTTTCGGTTGTGGACTCATGTTTCTCCACATCCACCCGCTCGCCGCCTACGCCATCGTCGGACTGGGTGCCGCCGCCTATTCGCCGGCCAAGTACGGCATCCTCACCGAATACCTGCCGCACCGCCTGCTGGTCGTGGCCAACGGCTGGATCGAAGGCCTGACCGTCGGCGCCATCATCCTCGGCGTCGTCATCGGCGGCCTGCTGATCCAGCCCAACGTGACCAGCCACCTGCTGAGCTTCGATTTCCCGCTGATCGATACCGGACTCGACACCACCGCCGAAATCGCCGTCGCCATCATCGCCCTGCTCTATCTGCTGGCCGCGCTGTTCAATTTCTTCGTTCCCAACACCGGCGTCGACCACAAGCCGCTGAAGAAGAATCCGCTCTATCTGATCCACGAGTTCAATCACTGCCTGAAACTGCTCTGGCGTGACCGGCTCGGCCAGATTTCCCTGGCCGTCACCACCCTGTTCTGGGGTGCCGGCGCAACGCTGCAGTTCATCGTCATCAAGTGGTCAGAAACCGCGCTCGGCCTCAACCTGTCGCAATCCTCAATGCTCCAGGGCGTGGTTGCGGTTGGCGTCGCCACCGGCGCCATCGTCGCCGCCAAGTTCATCACCCTGCGCAAGTCGGTGCGGGTCATCCCGCTCGGCATCGCCATGGGCATCATCGTGCTGGTCATGAACTTCGTCCGCGACATGTGGCTGGCCATCCCGCTGCTGATCCTGATCGGCGCGCTATCCGGCTTCTTCGTCGTACCGATGAACGCCCTGCTCCAGCACCGCGGCCACATCCTGATGGGTGCTGGCCACTCGATCGCCGTGCAGAATTTCAACGAAAACCTGTCGATCCTGATCATGACCGGCCTGTACTACGTGATGATCCGCGCCGACATGTCGATCTACTGGGTATTGACGCTGTTCGGGCTGTTCGTCAGCGGCATCATGTACCTGATCCGCGAACGCCACCTGGCCAACCAGCGCGACCGCGACGACGTGATGCACCTGGACGATTCCCCGCACTGACCATGACGCTGCAAGCCTACGCAGGCGTCGCCCCCTACATCACCAAGGACGGCTCCGAAATCCGCGAACTGATGCACCCGTCGGTACACGGCAATCGTGCGCAAAGCCTCGCCGAAGCCACCATCCTGCCCGGCTGCAAAACCGAACTGCACCGCCACGCGATCACCGAAGAGCTTTACCACATCACCGCCGGCACCGGCCTGATGACCCTGGGCCAGGAACATTTCCCCGTCCAGCCGGGCGACACCGTCTGCATTCCCCCAGGCACGCCACACTGCATCGAAGCCACCGGCGAGGCGCCGCTCAAGCTGCTGTGCTGCTGTTCTCCGGCTTACGACCACGCGGATACTGAACTGCTTCAGGGCTGAGCCGGAGAACGTGTCGATGTTTTGCGGAAATATCGACAGGTTTCCTTGATCTGTCGACGGCAACGACATGTTCGGGCACTTGCTGAGCGCCTGCTAAAATCCGCATCTTTTTCCACCTGACCCAGCCGATGAGCAAAACCGCCGACAGCCCCAAGCACACCCCGATGATGGTCCAGTACCTCGGGCTCAAGGCAAAGCATCCGAACACCCTGCTCTTTTACCGCATGGGCGACTTCTACGAGTTGTTCTACGAGGACGCCGAGAAGGCGGCGCGGTTGCTCGACATCACGCTGACCACGCGCGGGCAGTCGGCCGGGGTGCCGATCAAGATGTGCGGGGTACCTTTCCATTCGCTCGAGCCCTACCTGGCGCGGCTGGTGAAGTTGGGCGAGTCGGCGGTGATCTGCGAGCAGATCGGCGATCCGGCGACCAGCAAGGGGCCGGTCGAGCGGGCGGTGGCGCGCATCGTCACGCCGGGCACGCTGACCGACGCGACGCTGATCGACGACAAGCAGGACATCTGGCTGCTGGCGGTGACGACATTGCGCAACACCGCCGGTATCGCCCGGCTGAACCTGGCCAGCGGCGAGTTCATCCTGATCGAGGTGCCGGCCGAGCAGATTCCCGCGACGCTGGAGCGCATCCGCCCGGCGGAAATCCTCTACCCGGAAAGCTGGACGCCGAATTTCGGCATCGATGTGGCGCGCACGCGCCAGCCGGACTGGTATTTCGATTTCGATTCGGCCAAACGCCTGCTCTGCGAGCAGTTCGAGGTCGCCTCGCTGGCCGGTTTCGGCGCCGAGGGCCTGAAGCCGGCGATTGCCGCAGCCGGCGCCCTGCTCCAGTACGCGCAGGCGACGCAGTCGGGCAAATTGCCGCATTTGCGCGGTTTGACCGTGGAAATCGAGGGCGCCTACCTCGGCCTCGACCTGGCCACCCGGCGCAATCTGGAACTGACCGAGACGCTGCGCGGCCAGCCGTCGCCGACGCTGTTCTCGCTGCTCGATAACTGCATCACCAGCATGGGCTCGCGGCTGTTACGGCACACGCTGCACCATCCGCTGCGCGACCGGGCGATCCCGGCCGCCCGCCATGGTGCGGTCGAAGCGCTGCTCGACGATTACGGTCGACTGGCCGGCGAGACCAGAAAAGCCCTGCGCGGTATCGCCGACATCGAGCGCATCGCCGGCCGCATCGCGCTGCGCAACGCCCGCCCGCGCGACCTCGCCAGCCTGCGCGAATCGCTCGCCCGCCTGCCGGAACTGCGGGCGCCGCTGGCCGGCACGCCGTCGGCTTTGCTGCAGCAATCCTTCGCCGAACTCGAAACGCCGGCTGAGACGCTCGACCTGCTGGTCCGCGCCATCGCCGCCGAACCGGGCGCCCAGGTGCGCGACGGCGGCGTCATCGCGCCGGGTTACGACGCCGATCTGGATGAGCTGCGCTCGCTCAACGACAACTGCGGCGCCTTCCTCGTCGATATGGAGGTCCGCGAGCGCGAGCGCACCGGGATTTCCAGCCTCAAGGTCGAATACAACAAGGTGCATGGCTTCTACATCGAGGTCACGCACGCCAACGTCGACAAGATTCCCGACGACTACCGCCGGCGGCAGACGCTGAAGAACGCCGAGCGTTACATCACGCCGGAACTGAAGGCTTTCGAGGACAAGGCGCTGTCGGCGCAGGAACGTTCGCTGGCGCGCGAGAAGCTGCTCTACGAGGGCATTCTCGATGCGCTGCTGCCGGTCGTGCCGACGCTGCAGATCATTGCCCGCGCCGTCGCCCAGCTCGACCTGCTCGCCGGTTTTGCCGAATCGGCCTTGAAGCGCAACTGGTGCAAGCCGGAGTTTGCCGAAGAAACGCAACTGAGTATTGAGGGTGGCCGTCACCCGGTGGTCGAGAACGAACTGGCGCAGAGCGCCGAGACCTTCATCGCCAACGACTGTCTGTTGGCCGAAAGCCGGCGGCTGCTGCTGATCACCGGCCCGAACATGGGCGGTAAATCGACCTACATGCGCCAGGTCGCGCTGATCGCCCTGCTCGCCCACATCGGCAGCTTCGTGCCCGCCGACCGCTGCGTGCTCGGCCCGCTCGACCGCATCTTCACCCGCATCGGCGCTTCCGACGATCTGGCGTCCGGGCGGTCGACCTTCATGGTCGAGATGACCGAAGCCGCCGCCATCCTGCACCACGCGACCCACCAGAGCCTGGTGCTGATGGACGAGATCGGGCGCGGCACCTCGACCTTCGACGGCATGGCCCTGGCCTTCGCCATCCTGCGCCACCTGATCGACAAGAACCGCAGCCTGACGCTGTTCGCCACGCACTATTTCGAACTGACCCGGCTGTCGCACGAATACAGCGAACTGGCCAACGTCCATCTTGGCGCCGTCGAGCACAACGACCGCATCGTCTTCATGCACGCGGTCGAGGAAGGCCCGGCCAACCAGAGCTACGGGATTCAGGTGGCGGCGCTGGCCGGGATTCCGTCGGCCGTGGTACGCGCGGCGAGAAAACAGCTGCGCGAATTCGAGCAGCGCGCCGCCGTCGATCCGCTGCAACCCGACCTGTTCGCCCAGGATTTCCCGGGCGAGCTGGCCGAAGCCAGCGAATCGGCGCCGCATCCGGTGGTCGAGCACCTCACTGCCATCGACCCGGACAGTCTGACGCCGCGCGAGGCACTCGATGCGCTGTACGCGCTGAAAGGCTTGCTGAAGTAGCGAGCTTAGTGGTCGCAGCCGTCCTCGTCGTCGGCGCCATGCACGTGGCCGTGCTCGATTTCGTCGGCGCTGGCCGGGCGGATGGCGGTGACGGTGCAGGTGAATACCAGGGCGCTGCCGGCGAGCGGATGATTGCCGTCGAGCACAACCTTGTCGCCTTCGATGTCGGTCACGCGATAGATCACGAACTCTTCGTCGCTACCGTCTTCCGGACCGCCTTCGAACTGCATGCCGACCTGGAGTTCCTTGGGGAAATCCTTGCGCGGCTCGATCTGGACGAGTTGCGGATCGTATTCGCCGAAAGCTTCGTCGGGCTGCAGTTTGACCTGGACCGACTCGCCGACACTCTTGCCCTGCAGGGCTTCTTCGATCTTGGGGAAGATGTCGTCGTAGCCGCCGTGCAGATAGACGAGCGGATCGCGACCTTCGTCCACGACTTCGCCATCGGAATCGGTGACATGGTAGTCGAGGGTGATGACGGTATTGCGGGCAACCAGTTGGTTCATGAGTTGAGTTCCTTGACTAGGGCCAGTACTTCCTGGGCATGACCCTTGAAATTGACGTTGTAAAGCGCATGGCGGATGACGCCGCTGCGATCGATGACGAAGGTTGAACGGACGATGCCGGTTTTCGGCTGCCCATCCACCTCCCTCGTCTGCCAGACGCCGTATTGCCGGCAAACTTCGCCTTCGGCGTCGGACAGCAGATTGATACCGATACCTTCCCTGTCCCTGAATTCCTGATGCTTGAGACAGTCTTCCCGGTTGATGCCGAGAATGGAGCACCCGTGTTTCCGGAAATCTACCTCATGGTCCGAAAAATCGGTGACTTCACGCGTACAGGAGGGTGTTCCGTCCTTGGGGTAGAACAACAGGACAAGGTGTTGTTTGTCCTGAAAGCTCGCCAGATCGACAGTCTCCATATCAGCATCCGGCAAGCTGAATGTCGGGGCCTTATCGCCATTCTTGAGCAGCATATCGTTCTCCTTGAGTGCTCAGCGTGGGACTGCTGAGAACGATTCTAGCTGAGCAAAATGGCGGTGGCTACAAGGTTTGAAGCGATTTACCGGCGCTCGCCGGCGGGCTCGTCGGGTATCTGGACAAACACTTCGTCCTGTTTCACCATGCCGAGTTCAAAGCGCGCGCGCTCCTCGATGGCATCGTAGCCCTGCTTGAGATCGCGGACCTCGGCATCGAGGCCCGCGTTACGGATTTCCAGCTTGCGGGTTTCCTCCCGCTGGACCTTCAACTGACGGTCGTACTCCCATACCTTCAACCATCCTCCCTTACCCAGCCACAATGGGTACTGGAGGAGGACGATCACGGCAAGAAGGCCGACCGTCAGCCAGCGCATGAGCGATCAGCGCAGGTTGTAGAAAGTCTCGCGGCCCGGGTAGGAAGCGGTATCGCCCAGATCTTCCTCGATGCGGATCAGCTGGTTGTACTTGGCGATGCGGTCCGAGCGGGACAGCGAACCGGTCTTGATCTGGCCGGCGTTGAGGCCGACGGCGATGTCGGCGATGGTGCTGTCTTCGGTTTCGCCCGAGCGATGCGAGATCACGGCGGTGTAACCGGCGCGCTTGGCCATTTCGACGGCGGCGAAGGTTTCCGACAGCGTGCCGATCTGGTTGATCTTGATCAGGATGGAGTTGGCGATGCCCTTCTGGATGCCTTCCTTGAAGATGCGGGTGTTGGTGACGAAGATGTCGTCGCCGACGATCTGCACCTTGGCACCCAGACGCTCGGTCAGCAGCTTCCAGCCGTCCCAGTCGGCTTCCGACATGCCGTCCTCGATCGAGACGATCGGGAACTGGTCAGCCAGGTTGGCCAGGTAATCGACGAACTGAGCCGAGGTCAGCTGCAGGCCTTCGCCGGACAGGTGATACTTGCCGTCCTTGTAGAACTCGGAAGCAGCGCAGTCGAGGGCCAGCAGGACGTCTTGGCCGGGCACGTAACCGGCGGCCTCGATCGCCTGCATGATGATCTGCAGGGCTTCGGCGTGGCTGCCGAGGTTCGGGGCGAAACCGCCTTCGTCGCCGACGGCGGTCGAGTGACCGGCCTTGTCGAGCAGCTTCTTCAGCGCGTGGAAGATTTCAGCGCCGCAACGCAGGGCTTCGCGGAAGGTGTTGGCACCGACCGGCATGACCATGAATTCCTGGATGTCCAGGCTGTTGTTGGCGTGCTCGCCGCCGTTGATGATGTTCATCATCGGCACCGGCATCTGCATCGGCGCCATGCCGCCGAAGTAGCGGTACAGCGGCAGGCCGGATTCTTCGGCAGCGGCCTTGGCGACAGCCATCGACACGGCCAGGATGGCGTTGGCGCCGAGACGCGACTTGTTGTCGGTGCCGTCGAGTTCGATCATGGTCTGGTCGATGAAGGCCTGTTCCTGAGCGTCGAGACCGATGATCGCTTCCGAGATCTCGGTGTTGATGTTCTCGACGGCCTGCATCACGCCCTTGCCGAGGTAACGGCTCTTGTCGCCGTCACGCAGTTCGATGGCTTCGCGGGTGCCGGTCGAAGCGCCCGACGGAACAGCCGCACGGCCCATGACGCCGGACTCGAGCAGGACATCGGCCTCGACCGTGGGATTGCCACGGGAATCCAGGATCTCGCGGGCGACAACATCAACGATAGAACTCATATTTCTTCCTTGTAAACAGAAGGTTGAAAGAACAAATTAAAGTAAATTATCAGAATTTCAATTCTTCAAAACCGGCCGATTTGGCGGCCTTGTCCAGCGCCACCAGGGTCGCCAGCAGGCTTTCCATGCGATCCAGCGGCCAGGAATTCGGGCCGTCGGAGAAGGCCTTTTCCGGGCAGGGATGGGTTTCCATGAACAGGCCGGAAATCCCCACCGCCACCGCCGCCCGCGCCAGAACCGGAACGAATTCGCGCTGACCGCCGGAAACCGTACCCTGCCCGCCCGGCAACTGCACCGAGTGGGTGGCATCGAATACCACCGGGCAACCGGTATCGCGCATGATCGCCAGCGAGCGCATGTCGGAAACGAGGTTGTTGTAGCCGAAGCTGGCACCGCGTTCGCAGACCATGATGTTGTCGGCGCCGCCGTTCACTTCGCGCGCCTTGTCGACGACATTCTTCATGTCGCCCGGCGCCAGGAACTGGCCCTTCTTGATATTCACCGGCTTGCCGCAGGACGCCACGGCGTGGATGAAATCGGTCTGCCGGCAGAGGAAGGCCGGCGTCTGCAGCACGTCGACCACGCTCGCCACCTGGGCGACGTCGTTGCCATCATGGACATCGGTCAGCACCGGCACACCGACCTGGGCGCGCACGGCTTCAAGAATCTTCAGGCCGCCATCGATGCCGGGGCCGCGCACCGACTTGCCGGAACTGCGGTTGGCCTTGTCGTAGGATGCCTTGAAAATGTAATTGACACCCAGGCGGGCGCAGATTTCCTTCATGCGGCCGGCGACATCGACGCACAATTGCTCCGACTCGGCGGTACAGGGACCGGCGATCAGGAAAAAAGGCTGGTCAAGACCAGCCTCGAAACCGCAGAGTTTCATCAGTTCTTGCCCTGCTTGCTGGCCAGCGCGGCCTTGACGTAGGACGTGAACAGCGGATGTCCCTGGCGCGGATTGGAGGTGAATTCCGGATGGAACTGGCAACCGACGAACCATGGATGGACATCGGCCGGCAGTTCAACCATTTCGCACAGGTCGGTGCCCGGCGCCCGGCCGGCAACGACCAGGCCCTTGTCTTCCAGTTGCGCCAGCAGCGTGTTGTTCACTTCATAGCGATGGCGGTGACGCTCGGTGATCTCCGCAGCGCCGTAAATCTGGCGGGCCAGCGAACCTTCCTTGAGTTGGCAGACCTGGGCACCGAGGCGCATGGTGCCGCCGATGTCGGAATCCTCGCTGCGCTTCTCGACCTTGCCGGAGGCGTCGAGCCACTCGGTGATCAGGCCGATCACCGGGTACGGCGTGTCGGCAACGAACTCGGTCGAGTGCGCGTCCTTCAGGCCGGCGACATGGCGGGCGAATTCGACGACGGCCATCTGCATGCCGAGACAGATGCCCAGATACGGCACCTTGTTCTCGCGGGCGTAGCGGATCGCGGCGATCTTGCCTTCGGTACCGCGGCGGCCGAAACCGCCCGGCACGAGAATGGCGTCCATGCTCTCGAGCACGCCGGTGCCGTTCTTCTCGATCTCTTCCGAATCAAGATAGACGATGTTCACTTCGCTGCGCGTGTGGATGCCGGCATGCTTGATGGCTTCGATCAGCGACTTGTACGACTCGGTCAGATCGACGTACTTGCCGACGAAGGCGATCTTCACTTGGTGCAGCGGGTGTTCCAGCGCCACGATCAGGTTTTCCCAGACCGACAGGTCGGCTGCCTTGGCCAGGATGCCGAGCTTGTGGCAGACGATTTCGTCGAGCATCTGCTCGTGCAGCATGCCCGGGATCTTGTAGATGGAGTCGGCGTCGAGACACTCGATGACGGCTTCCGGCATGACGTTGCAGAACAGCGCGATCTTGCGCCGCTCCTCGACCGGAATCGAGCGGTCGGCACGGCACAGCAGGATGTCCGGCTGGATGCCGATCTCGCGCAGTTCCTTGACCGAGTGCTGGGTCGGCTTGGTCTTCAGTTCGCCGGCGGTCGGGATGTAGGGCAGCAGCGTCAGGTGCATGTAGCAGACGTTGTTGCGGCCTTCCTCGATGCCCATCTGGCGGATGGCTTCCAGGAAGGGCAGAGACTCGATGTCGCCGACCGTGCCGCCGACCTCGACGATGGCCACGTCGGCACCCTCGGCGCCGGCTTTGACCTTGCCCTTGATCTCGTCGGTGATGTGCGGGATGACCTGCACCGTCTTGCCGAGATATTCACCGCGGCGCTCTTTCTTCAGCACCGTGTCGTAAATCTGGCCGGTGGTGAAGTTGTTGCGCTTGGTCATCTTGGCGCTGGTGAAGCGCTCGTAATGCCCCAGATCGAGATCGGTCTCGGCGCCATCCTCGGTGACGAAGACCTCTCCGTGCTGGAAGGGACTCATCGTGCCGGGGTCGACGTTGATGTAGGGGTCAAGCTTGAGGTGGGTAACCTTGATGCCGCGGGATTCCAGAATGGCCCCGAGCGACGCGGCGGCGATGCCTTTGCCCAGTGAGGACACGACACCACCTGTAACGAAAACGTATTTGGTCATGGAAAGACAGGCTGCGGGAAAGCAGAATGATAGCCGAAAACATGCCGGGAGCGAAAGCCGTCCGCCGCTTCCGCCAGTCTCCGTTAAAATACCCGGCAACTGAAACAGACCGGAAAAGCACACATGTCCCAATTCTCTTTTGACGTCTCCATCGAGGAATTCGAAATCAAGGTCCTGCAGGCCTCGCTGCAGGTGCCGGTGGTGGTCGATTTCTGGGCGCCCTGGTGCGGCCCGTGCCAGACGTTGAAGCCGATGCTGGAAAAACTGGCCGAGGAATACCAGGGCCGCTTCCTCCTGGCCAAGGTCAATTCCGACGAATACCCCCAGCTGGCCGGCCATTTCGGCGTGCGCAGCATTCCGTCGGTCAAGGTCGTATTCCAGGGACAACTGGTCGATGAATTCAACGGCGCCCTGCCCGAAGGCCAGGTCCGCCAGTTTCTCGACCGCATCGCCCTGCCCGCCGGCGACAACGCCAATCCGCGCGAAGAGGCAGCCGCCCTGGCCGCCGAAGGCCGGTTCGAGGAAGCGCTGGCCAGGCTGGTCGAGGCCAGTCAGGCCAATCCGCAGGATCAGGCGGTGCAACTCGACGCCATCGAGGTATTGATGCACCTGGGCCGCAACGACGAAGCCGCGCAGTTGCTGGCTGGCGAATTCAAGGACGAACCGGAGCGCGCCGGCGCCCTGCGCGCCCGCCTGGCACTGGCCCAGGGCGCTGCCGATACCGAACCGCTGGAAGCGAAGCTGGCCGCCAACCCGGACGACCACGCCACGCGCCTCGAACTGGCCAAGGCCTACGCCGCGCAAAGCCGCTTCCGCGAGGCGCTCGACGCCGCGCTCGAAGTGGTCCGGCGCGACCGTTTCTTCGACGAAGGCGCCGGGCGCAAGGCCCTGCTCCAGTTCTTCGAGGCCCTGGCTGGCGAGCAGTACGACGATCTCGTCCGCGAATATCGTCGCAAACTTTCCGCCGCGCTGAACTGACATCTCTGGTCGGTGCCAGCGCGCACCGACCGCCGCGATGCAGCTTTTCTACACCGACGTCTTCGTTCTGCCGCTGCCGCCGGGGCATCGCTTCCCGATGGAGAAATACGCCCGCCTGCGGCAGACACTGCTCGCCGGCGGCGATTTTTCACCAGACGACTTCCATCTGCCGCACGCCGCCACCGACGAGGAACTGCAGCGCGCCCACGACGCCGACTACATCCGGCGCATCAGCCTCGGCGAGATCGACGAAAAGATGCAGAAGGCCATCGGCTTTCCGTGGAGTCCGGGCATGGTCGAGCGCTCCCGGCGCTCGGCCGGCGCCACCATCGACGCCTGCCGTGCCGCCTGCGCCAGCCGGGGCATCGCCGCCAATCTAGCCGGCGGCACCCACCACGCCTTTGCCGGCCATGGCGAAGGCTTCTGCGTCTTCAACGATGCTGCCGTCGCCGCTCGGGCGATGCGGGCGGAAGGACTGGCCGGGCGCATCCTGATCGTCGATTGCGATGTGCACCAGGGCAACGGCACCGCCGCCATCCTCAGGGACGATCCCGACATCTTCACCTTTTCCATTCACGGCGCCCGCAACTACCCGTTCACCAAGGAAAACAGCGATCTCGACATCGAGCTGCCCGACGGCTGCGGCGACCCGGCCTACCTGGCCCAGCTTGAGCATGGACTGGACACTGCCTTCGATCTCGCCTGCCCCGATCTGGTCATCTACCTGGCCGGTGCCGACCCCTATGCCGACGACCGGCTCGGTCGCCTGGCCCTGAGCATGAACGGCCTGGCGGAGCGCGACCGGCGGGTATTCCGGCGCTGCCGGGACGGCGCCATTCCGGTGGCCGTCGCCATGGCCGGCGGCTATGCGCGCAACATCGACGACACGGTCAGCATCCATGCTGCCACGATCCGCCTCGGCCGCGCCATGTGGCGCTAGAATCACGGCATGGACACCCGTCTCCTCCTGAGCCCATCGCTACGGCGCATCGAAGCCCGCCACGCCGACCAGCCGCTGATGCAACGTGCCGGTCAAGCCGCCGCCGACCTGGCCAGCCAGCTGGCCGGCGAGCGTAACCGCCCCATCCTGGTGCTGGCGGGCCCCGGCAACAATGGCGGCGACGCCTTCGAGGCAGCCCGACTGCTGCGCCAACGCTTTTTCGATGTCCGCGTGCTGTTCGCCGGCCAGGCGGAACAACTGCCGGCCGACGCCGCCGCGGCCTGCCGGCGCTTCACCGACGCCGGCGGCGAGTTTTCCCTGACACTGGAGGACGAACGGCACTGGGGCCTGATCATCGATGGCCTGTTCGGCATCGGACTGAAACGGGCGCCGGAAGGCATCTACGCCGAGTGGATCGCGCTGGCCAACCGCCTCGCCCGCCGTGATGGCTGCGCCCTGCTGGCGCTCGACTGCCCGTCCGGTCTCGATGCCGACACCGGCAACCGGCCCGGCATCTGCATCGAAGCCACGCACACCCTGACCTTCATCGCCGGCAAACCCGGCCTGCTGACCGCCGACGGTCCCGACCACTGCGGCGAAATCGCCATCGCCACGCTCGACCTCGAGACGACCGGCGCTGACCCGGCCGACGGCCACACCGTCAGCCGCCAGGATTTCGCCGGGCGCCTCAAACCCCGGGGCCGCAATTCGCACAAGGGCAGCTTCGGCGGCGTCGGCATCATCGGTGGCGGCAAGTCGATGAGCGGCGCCGCCCTGCTCGCCGGTCGTGCCGCGCTCAAGCTCGGCGCCGGCCGCGTCTATCTCGGCCTGCTCGACCCGGATGGACCGAGCGTGGACCTGGTCCAGCCGGAACTGATGATCCGCCGCATCGACACGCTCTTCCAGGCCGACCTGCAGGCGCTGGTGTGCGGCCCCGGGCTCGGCACCGCCGGCAACGCAGCCGATTGCGTCGAGCAGGCCCTGAAATGCCCGTTGCCTCTGGTCCTCGATGCCGATGCCCTGAACATCCTGGCCAGCGACGGGCGCCTCGAAGGCAACCTCTACAACCGCGTCGCGCCGGCCATCCTGACCCCGCACCCGGCCGAGGCCGGCCGTCTGCTCGGCGCCTCGACGCGCGAGGTGCAGCTTGATCGCATCGCCGCCGCCCGCGAGATGGCTGCGCGCTACGCTTGCCCGGTCGCCCTCAAGGGTTGCGGCACGATTGTCGCCGGACCGGATGGCCGCTGGTGGATCAACACCACCGGCAACCCGGGCATGGCCACGGCCGGCATGGGCGACGTCCTGAGCGGCATGATCGCCACCCTGCTGGCCCAGCAATGGCCGGCGGAACAGGCCTTGCTGGCGGCGGTGCATCTGCACGGCGCAGCCGCCGACCGGCTGGCCGCCGACGGCATCGGTCCGGTCGGCCTGACCGCCGGCGAAGTCATCGACAGCGCCCGCTGCCTGGTCAACGACTGGCTGCGTTGAAGTGCAGCCTCAATCCGCCGCCGGCGGCGACGGATAGGGATAGAGCATGTTCAGCGCCTGACTCTGGCCGTTGGGCTGGACGATGCGTACATGTTCGCGGCGCAGTTCCCGGGCATGCGGAACCCCGCAGGCATGGGCGATCATTTCCACTTCCTGGTTCAGGTTGCGCGTGTAATGGGCAACCCGTTCGGCCTTGTCCTCGACGACCAGACCGCGCTGCAGTTTCTGGTTGTGCGTGGTGATGCCGGTCGGACAGGTGTTCTGGTGACAGCGCAAGGCCTGAATGCAGCCGAGCGCGAACATGTAGCCGCGGGCCGAATTGACCAGATCGGCACCACAGGCCAGTGCCCAGGCGACCTTGGCCGGGGTCAGCAGCTTGCCCGAGGCAATCACCTTGATCCGCTCGCGCAAGCCGTTTTCGATCAAGGCGTCGACCACGCGCGGCAGCGCTTCGTTGATCGACAGGGCCATGTGATCGGCCAGCGCCTGCGGCGCCGCGCCCGAACCGCCCTCGCCGCCGTCGATGGTGAGGAAATCCGGCGCGCTCCACAAACCGCGCCGTCTGACGGCTTCGGCCAGTTCGTGCATGAATTGCCAGCCGCCGATGGCAGTCTTGATGCCGACCGGCTTGCCGGTCACTTCGCGGACATGCACGACCATGTCGAGCAGTTCCTCCATCGTCCCGGTCTCGGGGTGACGGTTTGGCGACAGCGAATCCTTGCCCATTGGAATACCGCGGATGGCGGCGATCTCGGCCGTTACCTTGGCCGCCGGCAGCACCCCGCCTTTACCCGGTTTGGCGCCCTGCGACAGCTTGATCTCGAAGGCGCGGACATGCTCGTGCCCGGCCAGTTCGCGCAGGCGCAGGTCGCTCAGGCGGCCAGACTCTTCGCGAACACCGTACTTGGCCGTACCGATCTGGAAAATGACGTCGCAGCGCCCTTCGAGATGGTAGGGGCTGAGCCCGCCTTCGCCGGTATCCATGTAGCAACCGGCCAGGGCCGCGCCTTGCGACAGGGCGCGGACGGCCGGCCGGGAAATGGCGCCGAAACTCATGCCGCTGATATTGATCAGCGAACGGGCGGCGAACGGCTTGTCGCACCAGCCTTCGCCGATCATCACCGGCGGCGACGGCCGGTGATCGCTGTCGAGCACCGGAAAGGCGGCGTTGACGAAGACCAGCGCGCCGGATTGGTTGATGTCGTAGGTCGAACCGAAGCCGATCATGCCGCCTTCGTTCTTGGCCAGCCGATAGACCCAGGCGCGTGTCGCCCGGTTGAAGGGCATTTCCTCGCGGTCACCGAGGAAGAAGTACTGGCGGAAGTATTCGCCCAGGCTTTCGAAGAAGAAACGCAGATGGCCAACGATGGGGAAATTGCGCAAGACCGTGTGGCGCTTCTGGGTGACGTCGCGCAGGTACCAGAACAGCAGGAGCACCGCCAGCACCAGAACGACCATCACCCCAAGACTGACGTGAAACACCCCGACGATTTCTGACATTGTCTCCCCCCTGACGGTACAATTCGCGCCTAAGCATGCCGCCGGAACCCAGAGATGTCCATAGAATTCGCCTACCCGCTCGCCGCAGAAATCACCCGCAATGTCGACGCCGCCCTGACCGAAGATGTCGGCCCCGGCGACCTGACCGCTTCACTGGTACCCGGCGCCCGTCAGGTCCGGGCCACGGTCATTTCTCGGGAGGCCGGCGTGCTTTGCGGCACGGCCTGGTTTGACGAATGCGTGCGCCGCCTCGACCCGAATGCCCACATCACCTGGCAGGCCGGTGACGGCGAACGGATCGCTGCCGATCAGCTGCTATGCACCATCGACGGTAACGGCCGCGCCCTGCTGACGGCCGAGCGCAGCGCGCTGAACTTCCTGCAACTGCTGTCGGCAGTGGCCAGCAAGGTCCGCATCTACGCCGATGCCATCTCCGGCACCCGGGCGCAGGTCGTTGACACCCGCAAGACCCTGCCCGGCCTGCGCATCGCCCAGAAATACGCCGTCCGTGCGGGCGGTGGCGGCAACCACCGGCTGGCGCTGTGGGATGCGATCCTGATCAAGGAAAATCACATCCATGCCGCCGGTGGCATCGCCCAGGCCTACGCGGCAGCCGAACAGGTCGCCGGGCAAGCCGCCGACCGCTGCAAGTTCATCCAGGTCGAAGTGGAAAACCTCGACGAACTGAACCAGGCGCTGGCTGCCGGCGCCCGGATGATCCTGCTCGACAATTTCACCCCCGACCTGATGCGCGAGGCCGTCGCCGTCAACGCCGGGCGCGCCATTCTCGAAGCCTCCGGCAACGTCAGCCTGGAAACCATCCGCGCCATTGCCGAAACCGGGGTCGATCGCATCTCGGTCGGTGCCCTGACCAAGGACGTCAAGGCGCTCGACCTGTCGATGCGCTTCGTCGCTTAAGCCGCCCCCGACGCCGAGGGCGGCGAACAGCGCTTAGCCGACCCAGCGCCGGGCGTTGCGGAACATCCGCATCCACGGGCTGTCCTCACCCCAGCTTTCCGGGTGCCAGGACATCTGCACGGTACGGAAGACGCGCTCCGGGTGCGGCATCATGATGGTGAACCGGCCGTCGGCGGTGGTCACCGCGGTCAGGCCGCCCGGCGAACCGTTCGGGTTGTACGGGTAGACTTCGGTCGGCTCGCCCTTGTTGTCGACGTAGCGGATCGCCGACAGGCACTTGCCCGGGTCGTCGGCGTTGTCGAAGACGGCGCGGCCTTCGCCGTGCGAGACGACGATGGGGATCTGCGAGCCTTCCATGCCGGCGAAGAAGATCGACGGCGAATCGAGTACCTCGGTCATCACGAAGCGCGCTTCGAACTGCTCGACCTGGTTGCGGCGGAAAGCCGGCCAGTGTTCGGCACCGGGGATGATGGACTTGAGCGCGCTCATCATCTGGCAGCCATTGCAGACGCCGAGTGCGAAGGTGTCCGGGCGGTTGAAGAAGGCGGCGAACTCGTCGCGGCAGCCGTCGTGCATCAGGATGGTCTTGGCCCAGCCCTGGCCGGCACCGAGCACGTCGCCGTAGGAGAAGCCACCGCAGGCGACGAGGCCCTTGAAGTCCTTGAGGCTGACGCGGCCGGCGAGGATGTCGCTCATATGCACGTCGACCGACTGGAAGCCGGCGCGATCGAAGGCGGCGGCCATTTCGTAATGGCTGTTGACGCCCTGCTCGCGAAGGATGGCGACGCGCGGGCGGCCGCTGATGTCGCGGTAGACCTGGGTGAAATCTTCCTGCGGATCGAAAGTCACCTTCGGCGTCAGGCCGGGGTCGGCGACGTCGAGGATGCGGTCGAATTCCTGCTGGGCGCAGTCGGGGTTGTCGCGCATCGCCTGCATGCGGAAGCTGGTTTCCGACCAGGCACGCTGCAGATCGACGCGCTTCTCGCGCAGCACGCGCTTGGCATTGCGGGTGACGCGGATTTCGTCCCACTCGTTCAAGTGGCCGACGAAGTGGTAAGGCACACCGCAGGCACGCAGAATCGGCGTGACCTTCTCGCGGTCGGCACGACGGATCTGGATCAGCGCACCGAGTTCCTCATTGAACAGCGCGCGGACGATGTGCTCGAAATCGCGGCCGGCCATCAGGTCCGGACGCTTCTCGGCGCCATCGACATCAAGCGCGGCGGCGTCAAAGCAGACGCCGTCGAGGTCGAGCGAGACGCCGCGGCGGCTGGCGAAGGCCATTTCGCAGGCGGCGACGAACAGGCCGCCGTCGGAACGGTCGTGGTAGGCAAGCAGCAGGCCGTCGCGATTGAGTTTCTGCACGGCGTCGAACAGGCCCTTGAGCTTGGCCGGTTCATCAACGTCCGGCGCATCGTCGCCGGTGGCGTTGTACACCTGCGCCAGCGCCGAGCCGCCAAGGCGGTTCTTGCCGAGGTCGAGCAGCAGCAATTCGGTTTCGCCCTGATCGCTGGCGAGCAGCGGGGTTTTCGTCTTGCGCACGTCGTCGACGGCGGCGAACGAGGTAACGATCAGCGACAGCGGTGAAACGACCTGCTTCTTCTCGCCGTTCTCATCCCAGGCGGTGCGCATCGACAGCGAATCCTTGCCGACCGGGATCGACACGCCGATCTGCTTGCACAGCTCGGTAATGCCTTCGACCGTGGCGTACAGGCGGGCATCCTCGCCCGGCACGCCGCACGGTGCCATCCAGTTGGCCGAGAGCTTAACCTTGTCCAGGCTGCCGACATCGGCGGCGGCCAGGTTGGTCAGCGCCTCGCCGATGGCCATGCGGCCGGAAGCCGGCGCGTCGAGCACGGCCAGCGGCGTGCGCTCGCCCATGGCGAAGGCTTCGCCCAGATAACCTTGATAGCCCATCGTGGTCACCGCCACGTCGGCCACCGGCACCTGCCACGGGCCGACCATCTGGTCGCGAGCCGTCATGCCACCGACCGAGCGGTCACCGATCGAGATCAGGAAGGTCTTGTCGGCGATGGTCGGCAGACGCATCAGGCGGTAGGCGGCGTCCTTGAGTTCGATGGAAACGGCGTCGAACGGCACGAAGCTGGCCGGCTGCGACGTGACATCGCGCGTCATCCGCGGCGGCTTGCCGAGCAGCGCTTCCATTTCCATGTCGACCGGATTGACGCCGAAATGCGCGTCGGTGACGGTCAGGTGGCCGTCGCCGGTGGCTTCGCCGACCACGGCGAACGGGCAGCGCTCGCGCTCGCACATGGCCTGGAATTCGCCGATGCGGTTCGGCGGAATGGCCAGCACGTAGCGTTCCTGCGATTCGTTGGACCAGATTTCGGCCGGCGACATGCCCGGCTCCAGGGTCGGCACCTTGCGCAGGTCGAACTTGGCGCCGACGCCGCCCGAGTGGGCGAGTTCCGGCAGGGCGTTGGAAACGCCGCCGGCACCGACGTCGTGCACGGAAAGGATCGGGTTGTCCTTGCCCATCTGCCAGCAGCGATCAATCACCTCCTGGGCACGCCGCTGGATTTCCGGGTTGCCGCGCTGCACCGAGGCGAAGTCGAGGTCTTCGGCATTGACGCCAGCCGTCATCGACGAAGCGGCGCCGCCGCCCAGGCCGATCAGCATGCCGGGGCCGCCGAGTTGCACGAACAGCGTGCCGACCGGGAAGGTTTCTTCTTTGAACGACTGCTCGGCCTGGATGGAACCAAGGCCGCCGGCGATCATGATCGGCTTGTGGTAGCCGCGGACCGTGCCGGCCACGTCCTGCTCGTAGGTCCGGAAGTAGCCGGTCAGGTTCGGGCGGCCGAATTCGTTGTTGAAGGCAGCGGCGCCGATCGGGCCTTCGAGCATGATGTCGAGGGCGGAAGCGATGCGCGACGGACGGCCGTAAGCGTGTTCCCACGGCTGCGGGGCATCCGGCAGGTTCAGGTTGGAGACCGAGAAACCGCAGAGGCCGGCCTTCGGCTTGGAACCCTTGCCGGTGGCGCCTTCGTCACGGATTTCGCCGCCGGAGCCGGTCGAGGCGCCGGGGAACGGCGAAATGGCCGTCGGGTGGTTGTGCGTCTCGACCTTGGTCAGGATGTGGGTCAGCTCTTCCTTGTAGCTGTAGCCGCGGTCGGCATCCGGGTAGAAACGCTGGATGGTCGCGCCTTCGATGATCGAGGCGTTGTCGGCGTAGGCCATCACCGTGCCCTGCGGGTTGGCGGCGTGGGTTTCGCGGATCATGCCGAACAGCGTCTTGTCCTTCTTCTCGCCGTCGATCACCCAGGAGGCATTGAAGATCTTGTGGCGGCAGTGCTCGGAGTTGGCCTGGGCGAACATCATCAGTTCGACGTCGGTGGGGTTGCGCCCGGCCTTGGTGAAGATGTCGAGCAGGTAATCGACTTCGTCGTCGGACAGCGCCAGGCCCAGCGTGCCGTTGGCTTCGACCAGTGCGGCCTTGCCGCCAGCCAGGATGTCGACAGTCGACAGCGGCTTCGGCGCGAAATGGCGGAACAGTTCGCCGGCTTCGGCAAAACCGGCGAGCACCGATTCGGTCATGCGGTCGTGCAGCAGGCCGGCGACAATCTTCTGCTCGTCACTGCTCAGCGCGCGGGCGTTGTTCACGATGACATGGAAGGCGACGACGCGCTCGATGCGTTCGATGGCCGGTTCCAGATCGCAGTTGAAGGCAATGTCGGTGGCCTTGGACGACCACGGCGAAATGGTGCCGATGCGCGGCGCCACCAGGAACAGTTCGCCCTTGTCGGCGCCGGCCGGCACTTCTTCCAGCAACTTGGCCAGCTTGGCGCGCTCGTCGGCGGACAGCGCACGCTTCTGCGCGACGACGTGCCAGTAATCGGCGGTCACCGATTCGATGTCCGACACCGCCGCGCTCAGGCGGGCGAGCAGGCGTTGCAGGCGGAAGGCGGAAAAGGCGGCGTCGCCTTTGAGGCAAATGATGTCGGCCATGGAGTGTGCGGTCGGGTTAGATGCGGAGAGGCGGGCATTATACCCGAGGGCGGTCAAGCAAATGGCCGCCATGCCAATTCAGAACATCGGCATGACTGGTAACGAATTATTGCACGGTTACATTTGGTATTTTTTTCATAATTATTGATTATGATCGATAAATAACCTAGAATCGCGAGGCTTAACTATCCCAACACTTGAACAAATATCACTGGAGGTTTTCATGAGCATCGCAATGCGCATCGTCCTGCTTATCGCACTGGCGATTGCCGGCTTGATTGGCCTTGGAGGCTTCAGTCTCTATCAGATGGCCAAGATCAACAATGGCGTCAAGGAAACCAACGAAACCACGATTCCCGGCATCCTCAAGCTGAATGAAGCGCAGACCGCCTTCCTGCTCGCCCGCCCTTTCCTGATCAACGTCCTCATCGAAAGCGACCTGGCCCGCCGCGAGACGCTGGTCCAGCGTTTCAACGAGCGCATGGCCGAGATGAACGCCGCCTTCGCCGATTACGAGAAGCTGGTGCACGACGACAAGGACCGCGAGTTGCTGGCGCACGACAAGAAGACCGCCGCCGCCTACCTCGAGTTCGCCAAGCAGTACATGGCCGCCGCGCTCGCCGGCAACCGCGATGAAGCGATGACCATCTCGCGCAATGCCGCCGACACCGTCAATGGCCTGTCCAACGCCCTGGTCGAGCACGCCAAGTTCATCAAGACGCATGCCGAGGAGTCGGCCAAGGAGGCCTACGACATCCACAACACCGCGATCAACCTGGTTGTCGGTGCGATCGTGCTACTCAGCCTGGTCGTCGCCACCATCGGCCTGCTGATCTACCGTCACGTTTCAGGCGGCCTCGACCGGATGGTGACGATATTCACCGGCATCGAGAAGGACCTCGACTTCACCGGGCGCCTGGATGTTGCCGGCAACGATGAACTGGCCAAGGTCGCACACGCTTTCAACGGCCTGCTCGAACGCCTCCAGCAGAGCTTCCGCAAAATGTCCAGGCACGCTGAATCCGTCAATCAAGCGGCTCAGCGGGTATCGACGGCGGCCCGTCAGATGTCGGTTGCCTCCCAGTACCAGAGCGAAGCCGCCTCAAGCATGGCGGCGGCAGTCGAAGAGATGACCGTCAGCGTCAATCACGTCGCCGACCGCGCCGAGGACACCCGCCGTCTGGCAACCAGCGCCGGTAGCGTCGCTGCACGCGGCCAGAACATCATCGGCGAGACGGTACTGTCGATCAACGGCATTGCCACCACCGTGCAAAGCGCTTCCGAGCAACTGACGGCACTGGAGAAACAAAGCGAGAAGATCAGCACCATTGTTTCCGTGATCAAAGACATCGCCGACCAGACCAACCTGCTCGCTCTCAATGCCGCCATCGAGGCAGCGCGTGCCGGCGAACAGGGCCGCGGCTTCGCCGTTGTGGCTGACGAAGTGCGCAAGCTGGCCGAGCGAACCGGCCACTCGACTCAGGAAATTGCCGTAACCATCCAGGAAATGCTCAGCGGCGCCCAGGGCGCTGTACACAGTATCCAGAGCGTCGAAGGCGCAGTTGCCTCCGGTGTCGGTTACGCTGAGCAGGCAAGCGGCGCGATGCAGGAAATTGGCAACGGTTCGACAGAAACGGTTGGCATGGTCAGCGACATCACCAGCGCCATCCGGGAACAGGGCGTCGCCAGCACCGACATCGCTCAACAGGTCGAGAAAATTGCGCAGATGGCCGAGGAAAACAGTGCCGCCGCGCAATCGACTTCAGGCACCTCGGAAGAAATGGTCAAGCTGGCGCAGGAAATGCACGACATCGTTGCCCAATACCGCGTCTGAAACTCAGCAGCAACATCCCGGGCCGGCATTGCCGGCCTTTTTCATTTCTTGATCGGCGCGTTACGCCCCGACATGCTGTCGCTCATCCGGTAAACGCCGTCGATGAACAGCCCATCCGGGTTACGACGGCAAAACTGTTCGATGTTGCGCTCGACGGTCGCCACCGAGACATCGGTCACCTGCTGACGCGGGTTGGCATAGTTGTGACCGCTGAGAAAGCCCCGCGCCCAGGCGACATGGGCGGTGCGCAATTCGACATCCTCGGCACCCTGGCGCCAGGCCCGGCAGGAATTGTCGTCAAAGGCGAGGATCTTGAGGCCGGAAGCCATACCCGTCGTCGTACCGGTTGCCAGAACCGCAAACACCAGCCAGGTCGCCACGTGCTTCTTGATACCCATCATTACTCTCCGTTTGCCATATTCCTCAAGGCGAAGCATAGACTACCCAGGCGCCATCGCGAACCCCGGCGGCAGGAACGTCGATTGCTTGAACTGACATCCTTCGCCACGGTCAACCTGCCCATTGCCCGGAAAACCACCATGTCTGCCAGCTTTCGCCCTTTCACTTTCGACAACACCTACGCCCGGGAACTCCCGGAATTTTGCGTTCGCTGGCAGGCTGAAGCGGCCAGCGCACCGAAACCGATCCGCCTGAACCGGGAACTGGTCAGCGAACTCGGCGGCGATCCGCAGCAACTGGAGAGCACCGACGGCATTGCCATGCTCGCTGGCAATCTCGTCCCGGTCGGCGCCGAACCGGTCGCCCAGGCCTATTCCGGCCACCAGTTCGGCGGTTTCTCGCCGCGCCTGGGCGACGGCCGCGCTTTATTGCTCGGCGAAGTGGTCGACCGTCAGGGCCGACAGCGCGACATCGCCTTCAAGGGCTCCGGGCGCACGCCCTTCTCGCGCAACGGCGACGGCAAGTGCGCGCTGGGTCCGGCGCTGCGCGAATTCCTGGTCGGCGAAGCGATGCACGCGCTCGGCATCCCGACCACGCGGGCGCTGGCCGTGGTCGCTACCGGCGACATGGTGCGCCGCGAGCGCGCCCTGCCCGGCGCCGTGCTCACCCGTATTGCTGCCAGCCACCTGCGCGTCGGCACCTTCGAGTACGTCGCCGTGCATCATGGCCCGGCCGCCGTACAGCAGCTCGCCGACTACGCCATCGCCCGCCACGACCCGCAACTGGCCGGCCGCGCCGACCGTTACCTGGCGCTGCTCGACGCCGTCGCCAGCCGCCAGGCGGAGCTGGTCGCGCGCTGGCTCGGCGTCGGCTTCATCCACGGCGTGATGAACACCGACAACATGACCATCTCCGGCGAAACCATCGACTACGGCCCCTGCGCCTTCCTCGAAAGCTACCACCCGCGCACCGTGTTCAGCTCGATCGACAGCCAGGGCCGCTACGCCTACGGCCGCCAGGCGTCGATTGCGCAATGGAACCTCGCCCGCCTGGCGGAAACCCTGCTGCCGCTGATCGACACCGACATGGACCGCGCCATCGCCGCCGCCACGGCGGTGATCGAGGCCTTCCCCGAGCGTCACGCCGCCTGCTGGCTGAACGTGATGCGCGCCAAGCTCGGCATCGACGACAACGGCGACACCGAAACCGACCGCACCCTGGCCAACGATTTCCTGACCCTGCTGCAACGCGGCCGCCACGACTTCACCAACAGCTTCCGCGCCCTCTACGACTTTGCCGATGGCCGCCCGCAGGTACTCGCCCGACTGTTCGCCGACGACCCGGACGCCGCCGTCTGGCAGCAACGCTGGCAAGCCCGCCAAGCGCAACGCGACGCCGCCCTGCTGGCGACCATGAAGCGCGCCAACCCCTGGCTGATCGCCCGCAACCACCTGGTCGAAAATGCGCTCGAAGCTGCCGTCGACCGCAACGACCTGGCCCCCTTCGACGCCCTGCTCGCCGCGCTGCGCGCGCCCTTCGACGAACGCGAAGCCGACCGCCATTACACCGAACCGGCAGCACCGGAAATCACCGCCAGCTACCAGACCTTCTGCGGGACCTGAGGCAAGGCCGGACAAAGGCCGTAAAATCCGGCCTTTGTCATCGCCAAGCCGCCCGCATGCGCCTCCTCCACACCTCCGACTGGCACCTCGGCCAGCATTTCATGGGCAAAAGCCGGCAGGCCGAGCACCAGGCGCTGATCGGCTGGTTGCTCGAACAGGTGGCGGAACATAGCATCGACGCGGTGCTGATCGCCGGCGACATCTTCGACACCGGCACGCCGCCCAGCTACGCCCGCGAGTTGTACAGCCAACTGGTCGTGCGCCTGCACGAAGCAGGCGTCGCGCTGCTGCTGCTCGGCGGCAACCACGATTCGCCGGCCACACTGAGCGAAAGCCGCGAACTGCTGGCGCGCCTGGGGACGACGGTGATCGCCGCGACGCACGCCGATCCGGCGACGCAGGTGGTCGTCCTGGCGCAGCGCGACGGCGCGCCCGGCTGCATCGTCGCCGCCGTGCCCTTCGTCCGCCCGCGCGACGTGCTGCAGAGCCAGGCCGGGCAGAGCGCCGAAGACAAGCAGTTGTCGCTGCAGCAGGCGATCCAGCAGCACTATGGCGCGGTCGACGCCACCGCCCGGGCCAGAATGGCCGAGCTCGGCGTCACTCTGCCCGTCGTCGCCACCGGCCACCTGACCACGGTCGGCGCCAGCGCCAGCGAATCGGTGCGCGAGATCTACGTCGGCGCGCTCGAAGCCTTCCCCACCGCCGCCTTCCCGCCCGCCGACTACATCGCGCTCGGCCACATCCACCGGCCGCAGAAAGTCGGCGGGCTGGAACACATCCGCTACTGCGGCTCGCCGATTCCACTCGGCTTCGACGAGGCGAAACAGCAAAAGGAAATGCTGCTCGTCGACCTCAACGCCGACGGCCTGCAGGCGGTGACGCCGCTGCCGGTACCGCGCTTCCAGGGGCTGGTAGCGATCGCCGGCAAGCTCGCCGACCTGCCGGCACAGATCGGCGCCGCCTCCGCGCTAGGCACGCCGGACCGGCCGACCTGGCTGGAAGTCACCGTCGCCGAGGACGACTACCTCGCCGACCTGCCGGCGCGCATTGAAAAGATGACCGACGGCTGGCCGGTCGAAGTCCTGCGCATCCGCCGCCAGCGCGGCAACGCCGCCGCCCGGCTGGCAGCCACCGCCAGCGAGACGCTGGACGAACTCGACCCGCACGAAGTCTTCGCCCGCCGCCTCCAGCAGGAAGGACTCGACGCCGAACTGCAGCAGGCGCTGAGCGAGCGCTACCGCAGCGTCGTCGCCGGCCTGCATGGGGAGGAAGCATGAAGATCCTCAGCCTGCGCCTGAAGAACCTCAATTCGCTGAAAGGCGAATGGACCATCGATTTCACCCGGCCGCCGTTCACCGACAACGCGCTGTTCGCGATCACCGGGCCGACCGGCGCCGGCAAATCGACGCTGCTCGACGCCATCTGCCTCGCCCTCTACCACCAGACGCCGCGCCTGAAGACGATCTCGGCCGCCGACAACGACATCATGACGCGGCACACCGCCGACTGCCTGGCCGAGGTCGAATTCGAGGTCAAGGGCGCCGTGTACCGCGCCTTCTGGAGCCAGCGCCGCGCCCGCGACAAGGCCGACGGCGCGCTGCAGGCGCCGAAAGTCGAGTTGGCGGCCGGCGACGGTACCATCCTCAGCACCCAGACCAACGACAAGCTGAAACGCGTCGCCGAGATCACCGGCCTCGACTTCCCGCGCTTCACCAAGTCGATGCTGCTCGCCCAGGGCGGCTTCGCGGCCTTTTTGAATGCCAGCGCCAACGAGCGCGCCGAACTGCTCGAAGAACTGACCGGCAGCGAAATCTACGGCGAAATCTCGCGCAAGGTCTTCGAGCAGGCGCGCGAAGCCAGGGACAAACTGGCCCAGCTCAAGGCCCGCGCCGACGGCATGGAGCTGATGAGCGACGAACAGCGCGCCGCGATGCTGCAGGAAAGCGCCGTGCTGGAAACACAGCTCGCCGACCTCCAGCGCCAGCACACGCAAACGCAAGCACAGCGCCAGTGGCGCCTTGATCTCGCCCAGGCCGAACAGGAAGTCACCGCCGCGCTCACCCGCCAGCAGGCCGCCGACGCCGCGCTGGCCGCCGCCGCGCCCGAACTCAAGCGCCTGGCCGACAGCGAACCGGCCGCGGCGCTGCAGCCGCTGCACCAGCAATGGCAGCAGGCCGACGCCGCCGCCCGCCAGACCGCCGCCGAACGGCAGGCGCTGCACGGCGAACGCAGCCGCCTGCAGGCCGCCCAACTGGCCGGCCACGACACCGCCGCCAGCCACGCCGCCGCCGTCGCCGCCCAGGCGCAACAGACCCTGCAACAAAGCCGGCGCGACGCCAGGGAGATCGACGACTTCTGCACCGCCCACGCGCAGCGCGCCCAGCTTGGCGAACGCCTTGGCGTCTGGGATCAACAATTCCGGCAACGCGACAAACTCGCCCGCGAACTCACTGCCCAGCAGCAGGCGCAGCAGAAACTCGCCGCCGAGCAGGCCGCCAACGAACGGCAACGCGCCGCCCAGCAGTTGACGGTCGACGCCGCGCAGAAGGCAAAAACCGCCGCCGACGCTGCGCTCGAGACCAGCCGCGCCGAACAGAACCAGCGCCTCGCTGGCCAGACACTGGCCGACCTGCGCGCCCACTGGCAACGCGAGCAGGCTGCCGGCAACCGCTGGCAGCAACTCGACGCGCTCGCCCGCCAGCGCCGCGAACTCGCCGCCCTGATGGGCGCGCAGGCGCAGCAACTGCAGCAGGGCGAACCGCAGATCGCCGCCCGGGAAAGCAGGCTGGTCGCGCTGCGCGACCAGCACAAGGTGCTGAGCGCCCAGGTCGCCGACAAGCAGAAGCTGCTCGAACAGGAACGGCTGATCCGCAGCCTCGCCGACCACCGCCGCCAGTTGCAGCCGGGCCAGCCCTGCCCGCTGTGCGGCGCGCTCGAGCACCCGGCGATCGCCGACTACGCCGCGCTCGACGTCTCGGTCACCGAGGCTGCACTGCAGGCGGCACAGACGTCGCTCGCCGAGCTGGTCGACAAAGGCCAGCAACTGCGCGACGAGCAGACCAAGGCGAAAACGGCGCACGCCGCGCTGCAGGAACAACAGGCGAAGACCGCCCGCGACCTCGCCCGCCTCGCCGACGACTGGCAGACCCAGCTCGCCGGGCTGCCGGCCGGCACGCTGCCGATCGACGCCTGGCAGGACGAACCAACTCTCGCCGCCGCCCGCAGCCAGGCCGAGCAGTCGCTGAACGCGCTCGCCGCCCGCCTGCAAGCCGCCGAACGCGGCGAACAGGCGGTCAACGCCGCCACCAAAACCGCCGCCGACGCCGCCCAGGCCCTGCTCGCCGCCGGCAACCAACTGCAACTGCTGATCCAGGCCGGGCAAACCGCCGCGCTGCGCCAGGCGGAAATCGCCAAAGCCAGCCAGGGCATCGCCGCCGAACAGGCCGAACTCGACGCCCGGCTCAAGGAAACCCTGGCCGATATCCCCGCCGACCCCACCGCCTGGGTGGCCGAGCGCGACACCGAATGGCAGCACTGGCAGCAGACCCAGCGCCGCCGCCAGGAACTCGCCACCCAGCTCGTCCAGCAACAGGAACGCGCCGACGCCGCGCAGACCCAGGCCGCCCACTGGGCCGAACAGGCTGCACAACGACGGGCCGCAGCCGCCGACGCCCCCCCGCCGGCACCGGCCAGCGCCGAAGCCGACCCCGCCGCCGCCCTCGCCCGCTGCGCCGAGCGCCTGGCCGAACTCGGCCAGCAACTCGCCGCATTGCAAGGCCGTCAGGCGCAACTTGACGCCAATCTCGCCCGGCAGCAGCAAACCCTTGCCAATGCGGCAAGCGCCTGGCAAACGGCGCTCGCCGCCAGTCCGTTCAGCGACCTCGATGCCTACACCGCCGCACTGCTGCCGGCGGAAGAACGCCAGCGCCTGCAGCAAGCCCGGGAAACCCGGCAAGCCGCCAAGCAGCAGGCCGACGCGCTGCTCCAGGCCGCCCGCGAAAAGCTCGCCCGCCTGCAGCGTGAAGCAGGCGAGGCACCTGTACCTCCGCTCGCCGACCTCGACACCGCCCTCGCCCGACTCGACCAACAGCGCCGCGAACTCAGCGAACAGCTCGGCGCCCGGCGCGCCCTGCTCGCCCGCGACCAGGAGGCGCGGCAGAGCCAGCAGGCGCTATTCCAGGAAATCGCCGCGCAGACCGCCGACGCCGATCTCTGGCAGCGCCTCGACGGCCTGATCGGCTCGGCCAAAGGCGACAAGTTCCGCAAGTTCGCCCAGGGCCTCACCCTCGACCACCTGCTGCACCTCGCCAACGGCCACCTGGCCCGCCTGCACGGCCGCTACCTGCTGCGCCGCAAAACCAGCGGCGAACTCGAACTCGACATCGTCGACAGCTGGCAAGGCGAAGTCGCCCGCGACACCCGCACCCTCTCCGGCGGCGAAAGCTTCCTGGTCAGCCTGGCGCTGGCGCTCGCCCTCTCCGACCTGGTCAGCCACAAGACCAGCATCGACTCGCTCTTCCTCGACGAAGGCTTCGGCACGCTCGACGCCGACATCCTGGAAATCGCCCTCAATGCCCTCGACACGCTCAACGCCAGCGGCAAGATGATCGGCGTCATCAGCCACGTCGACGGAATGAAGGAGCGGATTCCGGCGCAGATCCGCGTCGAGAAGGGCGGTGGAGTCGGCTATTCGCGGCTCTGCCTGGCCGGTTGATCCTGCCCGGTGCAGTAAGCTTCACGGACACACTCGATGGCCTGTCAGGTGGCGGCCGGTTTCCCGGCAGCTCACCCAGGAGGCTAATGTGTCGCGCATTGGGATGGGCATCACGCCGCATCGTCCGCCTCATGAAAGCGGATTGTGTTCCGCCCTGCGGCTTTTGCCTGATACATGGCTTTGTCGGCCCATTTCAGGATGTCATCGGGACTGTCCTCATGGTCGAGAAACACGAACACGCCAATGCTCGCCGAACAATGGTGTTCAACGGAGCTTTCTGCCATCCGCTCGTGCACAATATTCAAATGATAGGTTGCTGACAGCCTGAGGCGGATCTTTTCGGCAACGGCCTTGGCTTGGGCAATGGACTTCGTGCGATCGGCATCAAGCTCACCCAGCATCACGACAAACTCATCCCCACCAAAGCGCGCCACAGTATCCATCTCACGCACGCAAGCCTTCAATCGATTGGCAGCTTCAACCAGCAGCAGGTCGCCGACGAAGTGGCCGTATTTGTCGTTCAGTGGTTTGAAGTTATCGAGGTCAACAAACATCAGGGCGCCATGACGACCAAAGCGCTTGCTGGCAGCCAGTACCTGGCTCAGGCGGTCGCTGAGCAAGCGCCGGTTGGGAAGCTGGGTCAGCGTGTCATAGAACGCCAGCTGCCTGACCTGGTCCTGCATCTGCTTGCGCGTGGTGATTTCGCGGGTGATGCCGTGATATCCAGTGATTTTCCCGCTTTCATCGCGCATGGCCTTCGAGAACACTTCCCCCCAGATCACGCTGCCATTCTTGCAGCGGTGCGGGGCTTCGAAGCTGACGAAACCCAGCCTGTTGCCTGCGCGCTCCGCTTCCTGCCGCTTATGCCATGCTTCCATGACAATGGCCGCGCCTTCTTCATCGAACAACTCAAGCACATGATGACCGACCACCTCGTCAGCCTTGTAGCCACGAAGGCGTTCGTCCGACGGGCTGATGTAGGTGATGCGAAGTTCGTTGTCAGCCCGCCAGATGACATCCATCGCGTCTTCCGTAAGCAACCGGTAGAACGACTCCCTTTCATTCAGCGTCCGGGTGCGTTCCTCGACCAGGGCTTCGAGTTCCCGGTTGCGCTCCTGCAGATTCTTGAGTGGATAGACTTCGCCATCGAGCACCAGGTGATAGGGAATCGAAATGCCGCTGTGGACGATTTTCCAGGACTCGCCTTCAAGACGGAAGATCAGGGTCAGTCGCGCAACCTCGCGCGCCAGGACATGGTCAGGAACCGGCAGGTGAATGTTGAAAAAAGCAGTGACGGAGACGACATGCTCACTCAGATCCTGCATAGAGATATCGCGCATTTCGATCCGGATGCGCTCCGGCACCTCGGCAAAATCCTGGCGGGTGATTCTCACCCACTCGTCGCGATCCGTAACCAGGACACTGCCACCGCCCGTATAACCACAGAAGTCTTCGCTGAAGAAGGTGGTCAGTCGATCATCGCGTGCGGCGTAGAGCTCGATGTACTCGTCGAATAAGGCGCGAATTTTGAGCTGACGGTCCGAACTAGGCATGATTGAGGCCATGGAAAATACTCATTTGCCAACAGAGTTAACAACATCTGACATATATACCATATAGCCTCTCTGGATCATCCTGCATGCGTCAACCAAAGGCTCATGAAGAAACCGAAGATTCAAATTACCCTGAGCGCTTAACAATTTCTCACCAATGAAGATCAAGATGCCCACGAAAACACCGGTCATTCACCATTACCCTGCCCATCAAGCGAGTACTCAGCCGCCATTGCTTTTTGTGCATGGTGGTTACAGCCACGCTGCGCTGTGGAGCGTCCGCTTGATCCCTTATTTCCAGGATCTGGGCTACAACTGCTACGCGCTTGATTTTTCCGGCCACGGCAGCCACCCGGGTGATCGGCTCAATCTCGACGATTTCGGCATCGAAGATTACGTCACAGATCTGGCTACCGCCGTCGCCAGCCTGCCGGTGGAACCGGTGTTGATCGCACATTCCATGGGGTGCCTGGTCAGCCAGCGCTTTCTCGAACATGGCACGGCTCACGCCGTCGCCTTCCTGGCACCGGTGCCGCCAACCGGAACAGGCGGCACGGCCAGTCGCTTTGCCCTGACCATGCCGGATTTCTTCGCCGAATTGCCTAATGCGGTCAACGGCGCGGCCAACGAAAAAACAATGAGAACGATGGCCAGCGTCTATTTTTCGCCAAGCTTGGCGCCGGAGGAGACCGTCCAGTATCTTCCGCTAATCCAGCCGGAATCTGAAAAGGCCGTGGCCGAAATGCTCACTGCGCCCTTTCGCGTTGCCCGTAGCCGGGCACGCATTCCGGCATTGGTCATGGGTGGCTCGGCTGACCAGGTGTTTCCGGCCTCGATGCTCTTCTTCACTGCCGCAGTGTGGAACGCCAGAACGCAGATCATTGATGGGGCTGGCCACATGCTGATGCTCGACCCGCAATGGCCGGACACTGCTGGCAAGCTGCTGGAATGGTTGGAAAGCCTTGCCTGAAACCAGCTTCCAGGGACTGAGTCGCGCTACACTGCCAAGTTTGCCGTCAAACCGGAATTCTTCATGCGCTCCCTGCCCGTCCTGCTTCTCACCACCATCGCCCTGCCTGCGTTGGCGGAGGAGATTGGCTGCACAACCACCGAGTGGAAATTGATCGGCGCCAATCACCGCGTCTGCGTCTATGCTTATGACGACCCGAAGATTCCCGGTGTCACCTGCCATATCAGCCAGGCGCGCACCGGTGGCATAAAGGGCAGTCTCGGTCTGGCGGAAGACCCTTCGCAGTTTTCCATCGCTTGCCGCCAGATCGCGCCGATCGTCGTACCGGAGAATCTGCCGGAACGCGAGGTAGTATTCAGCGAAAACACTTCACTGTTGTTCAAGGAAACGCAGATTCATCGCCTCTTCGACGCCAAACGCAAGGTGTTGATCTATCTCGGCATCAGTCGCAAGATCATCGCTGGGGCGCCGAGTAACGCGATCTCGAGCGTACCGGTGCAACCGTGGTCGACAACCAAGGGGCCCTGATCCAAGATGAGTTCCTCTAACCACCGTCGCCTCGACAATGAACTCGCCAGCGCTGCCGCTGCCTACCAGGCCAGCGCAGTGATCCCGCATTGCCCGCAATGCTCGAATTCCTGCTGTCGCCTCGACCCCTTGGTGCTGGAACTGAACTGGAAACAGGTCAGGACTTTCTGGCGGATTGATGAGGCGCGTGCCGCCTTCGACCGGCAACTGAAGGCGGGCCAGGGGCCGCAGGAAATCCGCGCCGGCAACGGCTTGTATTACGCGCACGGCAAGCCCTGCCCGGTATTCGATGAGGCGACGGCATCCTGTAGCGTCTATGGACAGCCGATCAAGCCGGCGGGCTGCTCGGATTTCCCGGTATATGAAGACGGCGGCACCATTGTCGCCGACCTGCGCTGCGAGGCGGTCGATCGTACCGCCCTGAGCAGCTGGATCGCCCAGGCTGTCGGTGAGAACTACCGTATCGTCAGCAAGGCCGACCCCGACTTCCCTTTTCTGATCACGCTCTCGCTGAAAAAGGCAAAACCTCCCGCGTAATGGAATGGAAACTGCTTGATTCTCCTTGTTGCATCACGGGAGAAGATCATGAGTCCCAGGCTGACCGAGGAAACGCTGTTCTGGCTACGTTTGGCCGCGTTCGCCCATCTCTCAGAGCAGATACTGTGCACCGGCGCCAGCGTCGATGACGCCGAGGAATTGTTGTTCGGCTGGCGTCTGCCGGGCGATCTGCCGGCACCATATGCCTGCCTGACCGGTGGCCTTGCCTACCAGACCGAACAACCGTGAATGCCTTAGCTGGCCTTGTCCGGCACGAACTTCAGCACATTGCCGTTGATGCAATAGCGCTTGCCAGTGGGCGGCGGGCCGTCGTCAAAGACGTGGCCAAGATGGATGCCAGAACTGGCGCTGCGGACTTCGACCCGGCGCATGCCGTGGCTGTCATCCTCGTGCAGCGTGATCGCACCCGGCAGCGGATTGAAGAAACTGGGCCAGCCGCTGCCGCTCTCGTACTTTGCATCACTACGGAACAAGGGCGCACCAGAAAGGGGATCGACGAAGGTGCCGGGGCGCTTTTCGTCGAGATGCGAACCGGTGCCGGGATACTCGGTGCCCTGCTCGAAGGCGATCTTCTGTTGTGCCGGCGTCAGCAGGTGGAAGCCCAACCATTGCCAGAAACGGCCAGTATCGCCGTTGTAGCCGGTGTAACGCGAAACCTCCCTGCCCTGCTCGAAGAGCACGATGGTCGGCGTGGCGAACAAGGCCTTGGCCAGCGTCCAGCCGGCCGGCGCCTGCGGACTCAGGCTGCGGGCGATGGCCACCGGCGATTGCCAGTGGTCGAGGACGTCGGCCTTGAATTTCTGGCAATAGATGCAGTCGGCGCTTTCAAAGACAATCAACTGGCGCTGCAGGTCGAGTGTGGCGTGGTCGAGCGGCGGTATGCCGGCTGACGGCGCTGCTGCGGAGGCGCCCGGATACTTGACCCCGGTACCACCCAGGCCGCAATAACCGTCCGGATTCTTGACCAGATAGTCCTGATGGTATTCCTCGGCGGTGAAGTATTTTTCCAGCGGCGCGATCTCGGTGGTGATGCGGCCGAGCCCTGCCGCCGTCAGCGCCGTCTGGTAGGCGTCACGGGTTTTCAGGGCGACGGCTTGCTGGCTGGCGTCGTGCGTATAGACGGCGCTGCGGTAGTTGCTGCCGACATCGTTGCCCTGGCGATCACCCTGCGTCGGATTGTGGCTTTCCCAGAACTGGATCAGCACCGTTTCCAGATCAACCTTGGCCGGGTCGAAAATCACCTTGACCACTTCGGCATGATTGCGCAGGCTGGATTTGCCCCACTGACGCATGCGTTCGTGCGCCAACACCGCATCGTAGGTGCCCGCGATGTCGCCGTTGGCGTAACCGCTTTCAACATCGAGCACGCCGGGAATGGCGGCCATGCGTTTTTCGGCGCCCCAGAAACAGCCCATGCCGAGGACGATGCTGTCGGTGACGGCGGGCATGGCCGGCCGGCTTGCCTTGGCGGCCGCTTCACCGTCGCCGCAGGCGCTGATCAATACACTGCTGGATATCGCCAAGATCAATCCTTGTAATCTCTTGAGGGGGGACATTGCTTGCCTTTCGCCGGCGCGGGATCGCGGTTGAAACCCCGCCGCTCGCCGCAAGCGCTACCCGGAGGTTGACTGGCGCGATGCGCGGTGGTTCCCCGTTAGTCGGCAAGTGCGTCAGTTTCTTACAGGCCGCCACCGACACTTTCAGGCCGGCGATTCATCATCCTCGCTCAATCCCGCGAACAGGCCCTGCTCGCGCAGCATTGCCTTGAAGGTTTTCATGACCGGGCGCGAAAGCATGGTTTCGGCGAGCACGCGCTTTTCGTAGATGAGATTGCGCATTTCCTCGCTGCTGGCAGCCCGGGCGGCGGCGATCAAACGATGGTATTCATCGCCGAAGCGCTCGCCCGGACGATGTTTGACGGCGTCGTAGAGCAGCGCCATGACGACTTTATCCACGGCGCCCATCTTGCACTTGCCGTCGAGGATCTTGAGCATCACCGTGGTCGCGCAATCGATATCGCTGGCCGTCAGGGCATGGCCGCGCAGCCAGTCATCGACATGGGCCGCGTTCATACGGCGACAGCGTAGAGCAAGCGAAAGCTGGCAGTTTCAGGCAAAGACATGGCAGACGGGACGATGGTTGGTAACGCCCGGGCCAATGCAAGAGCGGTGCCAGCGTGGCAAACGCCGCCGGTGCGTGGGCCGGGCGCGTGGTGTCGCGCCTGGCCGGCGGTTTTGTCGGATTTGCGACGAGCTCAGTTCGCTATGTCGATCGCCAGGCGCCGTCCGGCAACCCGTTCGGCCAAAGCATCGTCGTGGGTAACCAGGACCAGCGCCGCGCCGCTGCGCTCAAGGGCGCGCAGCAGTACGGCCATGGTCTGCTTCTGGGTGATCGCGTCGAGGCGCGAGGTCGGTTCGTCGGCAAAGACCAATTGCGGCTGTAGCAGCAGGATGCGGGCGATCGCGATGCGCTGCAGTTCGCCGCCGGAAACTTCGCTCGGCAGGCGGTCGAGCAAGGCGGCGTCGAGGCCGAGCTCGGCCAGCAGCGGTTCCGCCGCGCCGGGATCGAGGCGGTGCAGGCGGCACAGGTCGGCGAAGGTTTGCCGCAGCGTCTGCCGCGCCGGGAAGGCAGCGACCGGGTCCTGGTACAACTTCTGGAAGGCGAACGGGCGCGCCGCATGGCTGACGACACGGCCAGCGTCGGGCTTGAGCACGCCGAGCAGGATGTTGCCCAGCGTCGTCTTGCCGCAGCCGCTCGGGCCGGTCAGCGCCAGCCGCTCGCCGGCATGGACACAGAGGTCGATACCGGCGAACAGGCGCTGGGCGCCGAAGGCCTTGGCCAGGCCCTGCGCTGTCAGCAGCGGCTGGCCACTGGCCGGCGCCGGCTCTGCCGGCCAGTTGCGGGGCTGGGCAGCGAGCAGCGCCTGGGTGTAGGGATGCTGCGGCACCTGCATCACCGTCGCTGTGGCGCCGGATTCGACGATCCGCCCCTGCTCGATCACCGCCAGGCGGCCGCCGAGGGCTTCGGCGACTTCCAGGTCGTGGGTCACCGTGAGCAGCGCACAACCTTCGAGCAAGGCCTCGCGCAGCAAGGTGACGACCTCGTCGCGCATGCGCCTGTCGAGGCCCTTGGTCGGCTCGTCGGCGATCAGGATCGGCGCGCCGCCGGCATAGACCGCGGCGAAGGCGACGCGCTGGGCCATACCGCCGGAAATCTGGTGCGGATAATGCCCGGCCTTGTCCTGCAGGCCGAGGCCGGCCAGCGCCTCGCGCGCTCGCTGGCGGGCGTTGGCGGCGTTGCCGTCGCGGCGGACATGGCGATAGGTTTCCTCGACCTGGGCCAGGATGCGCATGGTCGGGTCAAGCGCCAGCCAGGGCTCCTGCGGCAGCAGGCCGAGCTGGCGGCCCCACAGCGGCCGGCGCGTGTGGTGGTCGGCGGCGGCCGAGGCGACGCCGGCGACCTCGACCGTGCCGGCCGCCTGCAGGGCATCCGGCAGATTGCCCATGATCGCCTGCGCCAGCAGCGATTTGCCGGCGCCGCTCTGACCGACCAGGGTCAGCGCCTCGCCCGGTGCCAGCGCGAAACTCACGTCGCGCAGCAGCGCGTTGTCGCCGGCACGAACGCTCAGCCCGTCAACCGCCAGGATGCGCTTCATGCGTTCTTCTCCTCATGCTGGATCAGGATCAGCGCCAGCAAGGTCGTCGCTAGCAGGCCGACCGGCGCGGCGATCAGCCAGGGGGCTTCCTGGTAATACGGCAGCAGCTCGGTCATCATCACGCCGAGCTCCGGGCGCGGCGGCTTGACGCCGACACCGACGAAACCGAGCGCAGCCATCGCCAGCACCGCGGCGGCCAGGCCGAAGCTGGCCAGCGTCCGCACCACCGGCGCCAGCTCCGGCCAGACATGACGGCGGACGATGTAGCCGAGACCGAAACCGAGCAGCAACGAGGCCTCGACGCCGGGCGAGGCGAACAGCGTCCGGGCACTGGCGCGGACGACGCGGAAATACTCGACCCAGAAGGCCAGCGACAGGCCCAGGTAAAGCGGCCAGAACTCGCCCGGCGCCAGTGTCGCCAGCAGCAGCACCAGCAGCAGGCCGGGCAGCGCCAGCACCGAATCGGAGATGAACAGCAGCACTTTTTCCAGCGCGCCGCCATACCAGGCCGCGAGGATGCCGAGCACGGTGCCCGGAATCGCCGCCGACAGCACGCTCAGCGCGGCCAGTCCGAGCGAAAGCTGGGCGGCATCGGCGAGCCGGGCGAGCATGCTGCGGCCGAGGTGGTCGGTGCCGAGTGGATGCGCCAGAGCGGGCGCCTGCAGGAAGGCGCGCAGGTCCTGGGCAAAGGGGTCGGTACCGGTGAGCGCCGGGCCAAAGGCGGCGAAGACAGCGATGGCGGCGAGCAACAGCCAGCCGATGCGATGCAGGGTAGTCAGCTTCATGGGCGGTTCATTCAGCGATGGCGCGGATCGAGCGCCAGGCAAAGCAGGTCGACCAGCGCGTTCAACATGACGAAGCACAGCGCCAGCATCAGGCAGGTGCCCTGGATCATCGGCACGTCGCGCCAGAACACCGCGTGCACCATGGCGTGGCCGATGCCGGGCCAGGCGAACAGGGTTTCCAGGATGACCACACCCTCGATGACGAAGGCCAGCTGGACGCCGAGATAGGCAACCACCGGCAGCGCCATGTTGCGCAGTGCGTGGCGCCATACCGCCAGCGACAGTGGCAGGCCCTTGGTCTGCGCGAAGGCGTAATGCTCGCTGGCGAGCACGTTGCGGATCGCCTCGCGGACGATGCGCGACGAGCCGGCGGCGAGGCCGAGCGCCAGTGTCAGCGCCGGCAGGAACAGGTTGGCGGCTTCGCCGTGTCCGGCCGCCGGCAGGTCGGCGCCGGCGAAGACGATGACCATCAGCAGCCCGAGCAGGAAAGGCGGAAAGGCACGCAGCCCGACCGACACCAAGAGACCAAGACGGTCGGCCCAGCCGCCCGGGCGCAGGCCGGCGGCGACGCCGAGCGGCAAGCCGATCAGCAGCGACAAGCCGAGCGCGGCGCCGGCCAGCATCAGTGTATGGCCGAGCTGGTGGCGGATTTCGTCGACCACCGGCGTACCGATGACCAGCGAGTTGCCAAGGTCGAAGGCCAGCAGTTGCTGCCACCAGCCGGCCAGTGCCACGTACCACGGCGCATCGAGTGCCAGTTCGCGGCGCACCGCCTCGGCGGCTTCGGCACTGACCAGGTCGTAGCCATAGCGGCCAGCCGCGATGCGGTAGGCGAAATCGCCGGGCAACCAGCGCATCATCAGGAAGCTGAGCATGCCGACCAGCACGCCGACCGCCAGCGCCTGGCCACCGCGCCGGAGCAGCACCGGCAGCAGGCTGCGGCCCAAGGAAATCAGGGTTTGTGCATTCATGATTGCCAGCGCATCCGGCTGATCCGGTAGGAACGTTCGAAGGGGTCCAGACTGAAGCCGGCCAGTCGGGGCTGGACGGCCGCAACCAAGCGGTTCCAGGCGACCGGGATGACGGGCAGTTCGGCCTGCAGGGTGGCCGTCACCTGGCGGCGGACGGCCACGCGTGCGCGCTCCCCGGCTGCACCCTGCAATGACAGCAGGCCCGTAGCAAGGTCCGGATCGGACCAGCCCATGGCCCCCCAATCGCTGTCCTGGCCGGCAAAGTCCTGGCTCAGGGTGAGCGACGGATCGGGAATGTTGGCGTAGTTGCGGGCACCCAGCGCCATCTGCAGCGTGCCGTTGCGATGTCCAGCCGGGATATCGCTGGAGTTGCCGATCGCCACTTCGACGGCAATGCCGAGCTGGCGCATCTGTTCCTGGATAGCGGCGGCGACCACCGGCAGTTCCGGGCGGTCGGGAAAGGTCTGCAATTTCAGCGCCAGACGCTCGCCTTGCCCGTCGCGGCGGATGCCGTCGGCGCCCCTGGCCCAGCCGAGGCCGTCGAGCAGCTGGCCGGCGCGGGCCAGGTCGGTCGCCAGCGGCGCCAGCGCCGGATCGTGCCAGTCGGGCAGCACTGGCGGCAGCAACTGGCTGGCGGCGGCGCTTTCGTCGCGCAGCACGGCGCGGGCGATGCCGGCGCGGTCGATGGCCAGGCTGATCGCCTCGCGGACTTCACGGCGGGCCAACAGCGGATGGCCGGCGTTGAGCTTGAGGTAGATGGTGCGCGGCAGATGTACCGCCTGCACCTGCAGCCGCGGGTTGCCGCGCAGGCGTTGCCAACTGGCCGGGTCAAGGCCGTACACGACATCGGCCTGGCCGCTTTCGGCCATCAGCGCGCGGCTTTCGCCGCGCCCGACGGCAAGGTAATGCAGGCGACGGATCGCCGGCGCCGGGCCATCCCAGGTCTCGGCGACTTCAGCGGCGAAGCGCTGCGGCGCTTCGAGCAGGCTCAGCTTGTACGGCCCGCTGCCGATGATGCGGCGGACCGAGCCGCTGGCGCCGTAGCAATCGGGTGCCAGTATCTGCGTGCTACTGTGGGCAAGCACCGCCGGCAGCGGTTCGAAAATCTGCCGCAAATGCAGGTCGACCGTGAACTCGCCGGCTTCAATGCGCTCGATCGGCACCATGCCCAGGCCGCCCGGCTTGACCCGGGCATACTCCAGCGCCTGCCGCACCGCCGTGCCGCTGACCGGGCTGCCGTCGTGGAACCGGGCGCCCGGTCGCAAGCGGAAACGCCAGCGCCGGCGGTCGGCCGAGACCGACCATTCGCTGGACAACCCGGCGACGTAGTGGCCGTGATCGTCGAGATCGACCAACGTCTCGCTGATCTCGGTGCGCGAGAACAGGTAGCCGGCCCGCGAAGGGTCGAGGCCGGTGATTTCCCAGGGTCCGACCAGGCGCAGCGTCTGCCCGTCGATTTCGCCCTGAGTCAGCGTTTCGCTCCCAGGCCGACAAGCGGCCAGCGGCAAGGCGCCGAGGCCGAGCAGCAGCGCCCGGCGGCGTGGCAGAAAGACATCAACCATTGACTCAGAACCGCATCTGCATGCCGAGCGTGAGCGTGCGCGGCGTACCCGGCGTTACCCAGTACACGTCGTAGGAGCTGGCGTAATAGGTCTTGTCGAACAGGTTTTCGACGTCAAGCGAGAAGCGCAGGTTCTGGCTCGGCTTCCAGTAAGTCATCAGGCGTGCCGTCGTGTAGGCCGGCAGTTCGAAGGTATCGAGCGCATTGCCGGAACGTTTACCGACATAGGTGGCGCCGCCGCCAAACCCGTAACGACCATCTTTGAAACCTGCCTCATACATCGCCAGGATACTGCCGCTGTGCTTGGGCACGTTGAGCAGGCGGGCGCCGACCAGCGCCGCGTTATTGTCCTTGGTGATTTCGGCGTCGGTGTAGGCGTAGTTGGCGGTGACCCGAACTTTCGTGGTCAGCTGACCGGAGACATCGATCTCCATACCGCGACTACGCGCCTCACCGGCGGCGATCGAAAAGCCCGAATTGTTCAGATCGTTGGTCAGAACGTTCTTCTTGTCGATATCGAAGAACGACAAGGTGCCGCCATAGCGTTTGTCGGTCGATTCGTACTTGATACCGACTTCCTTGGCCCGCCCTTCTTCCGGAGCGAAAGCACCGCCATTGACGTCACCGCCGGTATTCGGGCGGAACGATTCGCTGGCCAGCGCATAGATCGAAACGCTCGGGCTGAGCAGCCAGGTCAGGCCGACGCGCGGCGTCGTCGCCTTGTGTTCCTGTTTGGCCACGGTACTGGTGCTACGATTTTTCAGATCCTGACGGAAGCGATCATGGCGCAGGCCAAGCAGCAAACGCCAGTCCTCTGCCAGATGTATTTGATCCTGCAGGAACACACCTGTCCCGTACTGCTTTTCCAGGGTGTTTACAGGTGTCGTGTCAAGCGCCAGCGGCGTCTGCCCGTAAACCGGATTATTTATATCGATGCCGTAGGTGGTGGTCGAGCGCCCACGAGTCATCAATTGATCGAGTTCGAAACGATAGCTATCGAGACCGGCCATGACCTCGTGCTTGAGAGTACCGGTGGCGAACTTGCCGTGCACTTCGCCCTGGAAGGAAAGATCGTTGGAATCGTAGTCGCGGAAACGGCGCTCGCGTTCGATGATCGGCGTCCCCGCGGTTGTCCAGCGGACGACGCCGGCCGTACGCGGACTGGCTTCGGTTGAGTAACCGTCGAAGCTGGTCGTCCGGTAGGCCAACCCGGCCTTGGCCTTCCAGTCGCTGGAGAACTCGTGTTCCAGCGTCAGTTGGTGGGTCTTGTTGTCGATGGTGATGTCGCCGTCGCCCGGCTCACCGAGAAAGGTTTCGCGCGAGATGCTGCCGGTGCGGCCGCCAACCGCAACCACGCCGCGATCCAGCGGCGCCTTGTGACGCAGCAGCTCAAGGTCGTAATTGACCAGCGTGTTCGGCGACAGCACCCAGGTGAAGGACGGCGCGACCAGGTAGCGTTCGCTGTCGATATGGTCGCGGAAGCTGCCCTTGTCCTCGACCGCGACGTTCAGGCGGTAGGCCAGGTTGTCGGCAAGCGGACCGGTCGTATCGAACGAGGTACGATAGCTGTCGTAGCTGCCAACATAGACCTCCAGCGAGTTGCCCGCCTTGAACTGCGGCTTCTTGGTCACCACGTTGAGGATACCGCCCGGTTCGCTGGCGCCGTAGAGCGCCGCCGACGGTCCCTTGAGCACTTCGATGCGCTCGACGTTGGCCATGTCGCGCGGGGCGTTGAAGCCGCGATTGCCGGCGAAGCCATTGCGCAGGAAGTTCGGCCCGGTGTTCTCGTTGCCGGCGAAGCCGCGGATCGCGAAGTTGTCCCAGAGACCGCCGAAGCTGTTCTGGCGCGTGACGCCGCTAACGTAGTCGTAGGCTTCCTCGAGGCGGACGGCGCCGATGTCGTCGATCAGCTGCCGGGGAATCACCCGCACCGACTGCGGCAGTTCGCGCAGCGGCGTTTCCGAGCGAGCCACGCCGCTTTCCTCGAGATAGTAAGCCTGGCCTTCGCTACGGCCAACGACGCTGATTTCCGAGAGCTGACGCTCGGCTTCCTGGGCCCAGAGGCCGGGGCCAAACCCGATCAGCAACAGTGCTGCAACAGCGGGCTTGAAAACAAACTGAGCTTGCATGAATGTCTCTGAATACCAAAAAAAACGCAATGTTATAACATCGCAAATGCGATTGCATAGCGTTAACAAATGAAAGATTAGCAGAAAACACACACGGTGTATGATGAATTTTTATTTATTCATACAACTTCTGTGCCAGCCGGAATCGCCACGGTTTTCCTGGCCAAGAGGAGTCCTTTACTGAGAAATTACGATCAGCGCGCTTCCAGGGTGGAAAGCGCGCTGGCAGCACAGGATCAATCCCAGGCCAGCGCCCCGCCCGTCTGATATTCGGTGACCCGCGTCTCGAAGAAGTTCTTTTCCTTGCGCAGGTTGGCCTGTTCGTCGAGCCAGGGCAGGACGTTCTCGGCACCCGGGAAAGGTTCCTCGACGCCGACCTGGCGGGCGCGGCGGTTGGCGATGAAACGGAATTGCTGGACGTGCAGGTCGGCGTTGTAGCCGAGGATGGGGTCGCGCAGGATGTAGCCGGCGTAGGCGCGTTCCGCGGCTTCGGCTTCGTTCCACAGTTCGCGCAGCGCCTGCGGGTCGAGTTCCAGACCCTCTTCCTTGAGCAGTTCGCGCACGACGCGGATGCCGAAGGCGCAGTGCAGGACTTCGTCGCGCATGATGTATTGCAGTTGCTCGGCGGCGCCCTTCATCAGGCCGCGCCGCTGCAGTGCGAACACCGGCGTGAAACCGTTGTAGAACCAGCAGCCTTCGAAAATCACCGCGAAGAAGAAGTAGGAGAGCGCGAATTCGTGCAGGTTGGCGCGGTCGGTGAGATCGAAGTCGGCGCGCATGACGCGCTCCAGCCGGCGGTTGGCGAGTGCGATCTTGCCGTGGATTTCAGGCACGACGCGGTAGCGGTTATAGATTTCCTGCTGGTCGAGGCCGATGCTTTCGATGCAGTGCTGGTAGGTCCAGGTGTGCAGCGCTTCTTCATAGACCTGGCGGGCCTGGTAGATCTGCAGTTCGGGCGCGCTCATCTTCTCCATCACCGCCAGGCCGATGTTGCGCATGGCCAGGATGTCGGAGGTGGTCAGGTAGGCGAGCACATTCTCGAAAACGTGGCGCTCGGCCGGGCTGAGCTTGTGGTGGTAGTCGTGCACGTCCTGGGCCATGCTGATTTCCAGCGGGGTCCAGTGGTTGCGGTTGGCCTTGAGGAAGAACTCCCAGGCCCAGGGGTACTTGAACGGCGCCAACTGGTTGATGTCGGCCTTACCGTTGACGATGCGCTTGTCAGCGGCATTGATCGGCGCCAGCGAGGGCGTGGCGGCTGGCGACGGGGCTGGTGCGGAAGTCGGCGCGACGGGTGCAGCGGCAGCCGGCGCGTGGCTTTCCCAGTCATCGAAACGGTAGGCGGCATTCATGGCAATCTCCCTGAGCTTATTGGTTCAGCGCGCGCATGCTCTCGCGCAGTTCTTCGAGTCCCTTGAGAAATCCGGGCCCCGGGTGGGTGAAGTCATCGCCGCTGAGCGGCAGGATGGGCACGCCGGGCTCGGCGATGGCCGGGTTGCAGCTTTCCGAGCGGCGGTCCTGCAGGGCGAACAGCAGGTCCGGACGACGCTCGCTGATCCAGGCGCCAACATCGCCACCAGGCTGGCCGGGGCGGAAATTGCGGATGTTGTCGTGGTCGGCGACGACCTCGAAACCGGCGGCGGTGAACAGCTCGAACAGCGTCGTACCGCGCCCGAAGGAATACGGCGCATTGCTGCAGGCGGAGAGAATCAGCACGCGGCGCTGGCGCGCATCGACCTGAGCGGCGGCGCGCCAGTCGGCGGCGAAACGGTCGACCCGTTGCTCGATGTCGACCACCCCGGTCGCCCGCCCGACCTCGCGCAGCATCTGTTCGACCCCGGCCATGCCCTTGAAACCGCCGACGCGCAGCGATACCGCCCCCGGTGGCGTGACCAGCGCTGCCGTTTCTGCCGGCGTCCATTCGGAAAAGATGAGGACATCGGGTTCGAGATCGGCGATGGCGGCCGCGTCAGGGTCGATGACCCCGCCGGTATGCTCGACCGGCAGCGGATCGTAGCGGCTGACGCCGACGACGCAGGGGCCGCGCCCCAGCCATTCAAGCGCGCGGGTGATGTAGGGCGACTGGCTGACGATGCGCGGGCAGTCGGCCGCCTGGGCCAGGCCGGCGCACAGGAGCAGCGGCAGGATGAAGGCGTGGGATAGTTTCATGGTGAGGCTTCCTGAATCAGGGACGGACCTGGCGGAAACGCTGGCCGCGATCCCAGTCCACGTAGAAGATGCCGCCGGTCGGCGCGGTGAAGCTGAACAGGCGTTCGCCGTTCATCGACACGGCGCTCTCGCCGGTGGAGAAATCGAGTTCGGGTTCCTTGCCGCCGCGATTGACGATCAGCATCGGCAGGCCGGTTTCAGCCGTGCGTTTTTCCCAGACATCGCCCGGCCCCATGCCGTCGACCGGCGGCCAGTTGGCCGGCGACAGCAGGATCTGCGCGCCCTGCCCGGCCAGTTGCGCGGCGGTGTCGGGGCGCCAGGCGTCGGCGCAGACCAGGCTGCCGACGGCGATGCCATCGACCGTCAGCGGCCGGCTGGCGCCGCCGGCCAGCGACCAGGCTTCGGCCCGGCCGACCGGGCGCTGCTTGCGCCAGGTGCCGAGGATACTGCCGGCGCGATCGATCGCCGCGACGCTGTTGTACAACTTGCCGCTGCCCGGCTCGCGCTCGGCCAGGCCGACGAACAGGGCGATACCGTTGTCGCGGGCAATTGCTGCCAGGGTATGCACCCAGGCGTCGGGGAAGGGATGAATCCAGTCGGTGCCGATGCGCTTCACAAAGTTGTAGCCGGTTTCGGCCAGTTCCGGCGTCACCACCCAGTCGGCACCATGGCGCGCCGCTTCGCCGATGGCGGCTTCGATGCGGGCGCGGTTGCCGGCAATGTCGCCGGGCACCGGGTCGAGGTGAAGCAAGGCGATGCGCAGGTCACCGTCAGCCTTGGCCGGGCCGCCGGCAGCATCGGGGAAACGTTTGGTGCCGGGAAGGAAATAGCCGTTCTGCTTGCCCAGCGCCTCGACCACCGCCGCGTAGCTCGCCTTGCCGATCAGCTCGCCGATGCGGCTGTGACCGCCGGTGTAGGTGGCGCGCGGCGCGGCGCTGCCGGAAACGACGATGATGCTGTCGGTACCGGTGCCGGTGGCCTGCACGGTCGGGGTGTAGGTGCTGGCCACCTTGAGGTCTTCGAGCGCCGCCGTCTTGCCTTCGGTGACGGTGATCAGCGCCCGGGCCAGCGCCGCGTCGCTGAGTTCGATGTTGCTCAGCACCAGGATGTTGATCGTGCCGGTCGGCTTGCCGTCCTTGTCCAGGCCCTCGATGTGGCTGCCGCTATCGACGCCGGTGCGGATCGCGTTGCTGCGTGCGCCGGCGGTGGCCAGCACGGTCACCGTCAGCGGCCCGTGCCTGCGCGTGACGACCGCCAGGTTGTCCATGTCGGCGGCAGTCGCCATGTGCGCCACTGCGGCATCGGCAACCCCCAGACGCGCCGCCGCAGCCAGGCGTTGCCGTTCGGTGTAGGGCTTGGCGTCAGCGCCCAGCTGGCGCCAGAGCAGCGGGTGCGCGGCGTGGTTGATCGCCGCCCGCGCATTGACCATGCCGTCGCTGGTCGACAGCGCCCGGCGGACTTCCGGGAAGTGGACGACCAGCGTCTTCTCCCAGTAGCCGTCGCGCTCGCCCTGCACCAGTTCGGCGCTGGCCGCGACCTCGGGCGGCAGGACCGGGGCGCCGGCAAACGCCGGCAGCGCCAGCAGCAGGCAGGCCAGTTGGACGAAATGGCGGAATGGACTCGGTTTCATCAGCGGGTTCCGGTAGCGAAAAAAGGCAGAAGCTTAACCCGGCGCGCCGGGGTCGCCGTCACTGGCAAGACTCGCAAGTCGGATCATCGATGGCACAAAACTTCGGCGCCTCCTCCTGCACCACGGCATCGTCGCGACCGCCGGCCTTTTCCGCCTGGCTGGCGCCGAGCGTGCGCAGGTAGTAGGTGGTCTTGAGGCCGCGCTTCCAGGCCAGTTTGTAGATCTCGTCGAGCTTCTTGCCGGAAGGCAGCGCCAGGTAGAGATTCAGCGATTGCGCCTGGTCGATCCATTTCTGGCGGCGGGCGGCGGCTTCGATCAGCCACACCGGGTCGATCTCGAAGGCGGTGGCGTAGCGGGCTTTCAGCTCGTCGGGCACGCGGTCGATGCGGGCGAGCGAACCGTCGAAGTACTTGAGGTCGGCGACCATCACTTCGTCCCACAGGTCGAGCGCCTTGAGGTCGCGCACCAGCGCCTCGTTGACCACGGTGAATTCGCCGGACAGGTTGGATTTGACGTAGAGGTTCTGGTAGGCCGGCTCGATGCTGGCCGAGACGCCGACGATGTTGGAGATGGTCGCGGTCGGCGCGATGGCGACGCAGTTGGAATTGCGCATGCCGTGGCGGGCGATGCGTTGCTTGAGCGCGTCCCAGTCGAGGCGGCTGTCGCGGTTGAGTTCGACCGCTTCGCCGCGCCCGGCTTCGAGCAGCGCGATGCTCTCGTGCGGCAGGATGCCGCGATCCCACAGGCTGCCGGTGAAGCTGGAATAGCGGCCGCGTTCCTTCGCCAGTTCGGTCGATGCCCAGTAGGCCTGGTAGCAGACGGCTTCCATGCTGCGGTCGGCGAATTCGATGGCTTGCGGCGAGGCGTAGGCGATTCCGAGTTGATACAGGCAATCGGCAAAACCCATGATGCCCATGCCGACCGGGCGGTGGCGCAAGTTGGCGTTGCGCGCCTTGGGCGTCGCGTAGAAGTTGATGTCGACGACGTTGTCGAGCATGCGCATGGCCGTCTGCACGGTGCGCGCGAGCTTTTCCTGGTCGAGCTGGCCGTCCTTCAGGTGCGCCAGCAGATTGACCGAGCCGAGGTTGCACACCGCCGTTTCCGAATCCGAGGTGTTCAGCGTGATTTCGGTACAGAGATTCGACGAATGGACGACGCCGACGTGCTGCTGCGGCGAGCGCAGGTTGCAGGCGTCCTTGAAGGTGATCCACGGGTGCCCGGTCTCGAACAGCATGGTCAGCATCTTGCGCCACAACTGCACGGCAGGAATCTTCTTGTGCAGCTTCAACTGGCCGGCGGCGGCCTTGGCTTCGTAGGCTTCATACGCTTCGACGAAGGCGCGGCCGGATTTTTCGTGCAGGTCGGGCGTATCGACCGGCGAGAACAGCGTCCACTCGCCACCGGCAATTACGCGCTGCATGAACAGGTCGGGAATCCAGTTGGCGGTGTTCATGTCGTGCGTGCGGCGGCGCTCGTCGCCGGTGTTCTTGCGCAGTTCGAGGAATTCCTCGATGTCGAGGTGCCAGGTTTCCAGATAGGCGCAGACGGCGCCCTTGCGCTTGCCGCCCTGGTTCACCGCAACCGCCGTGTCGTTGACCACCTTCAAAAAGGGAATCACGCCCTGGCTCTGGCCGTTGGTGCCCTTGATCCGGCTGCCCAGCGCGCGCACCGGCGTCCAGTCGTTGCCCAGCCCACCGGCGTACTTCTGCAACAGCGCGTTTTCCTTGATCGACTGATAGATGCCGTCGAGGTCGTCGGCCACCGTCGTCAGGTAGCAGGACGACAGTTGCGAATGCAGGGTGCCGCTGTTGAACAGGGTCGGCGTCGAGCACATGAAGTCGAAGCGGGAAATCAGGTCGTAAAACTCGATGGCACGCGCTTCGCGGTCGATTTCGTTCAATGCCAGGCCCATCGCCACGCGCATGAAGAAAAGCTGCGGCGTTTCGATGCGCCGGCCCTCTATATGCAGGAAATAGCGGTCGTACAGCGTCTGCAGGCCGAGGTAGCCGAACAGCTGGTTGCGCTCGGGCTTGAGTGCGGCGGCCAGGCGGTCGAGGTCGTAATCCTTGAGGCGCGGGTCGAGCAGTTCGGCAATCACGCCGCGTTCGACGAAGACCGGGAAGTAAGCCGCTTCGACGGCCTCATTCTGCGCCGCTTCCGGCCCGGCCGCTTCCTCGACCAGGCTGGCCAGCAGCAGGCGGGCGGTGGCGTAGTCGTAGCCGGGTTCGCGCTCGATCAGCGTGCGCGCAGCGAGCACCAGCGCCTGCTTGACGTCGGCCAGCGCAACACCGTCGTAAAGATTCTTCAGCGCGTGGTCGAGGATGGTCCGCGCCGAAACGCCCTCGCCCAGCCCGGCACACGCCGTCTCGCAGGCTTTCAGCAAGCCGGCGACATCAAGCGGTCGGCGCTCGCCATCGACCGTCACATGCAACTCGGGCACGCCCTGGACTTCGGCCAGCGCGGCGCGCTCGGCAGAACGCCGTTCGCGGTAGAGCACGTAGGCGCGGGCAACATCGTGTTCACCGGAGCGCATCAGCGCCAGTTCGACCTGGTCCTGGATGTCCTCGATATGCACCCGGCCACCGTCCGGCAGGCGGCGGGTCAGCGAGCGCACGACCGTTTCGGTCAGCCGCGCGACCAGTTCGCGCACCCGCGACGAGGTCGCGCTCTGGCTCCCCTCGACGGCCAGGAAAGCCTTGGTCAGGGCAACGGAAATCTTCTCGGGATGGAATTCGACGACCGCGCCATTACGGCGGATCACCTGCAGCGCGGCGGCACTGTGGGCGGACAGGTCGGAAATGTGCGCGAGGACGTTCGAGGACACGGCAATGCTCCGGTTCGGGGGGCGGAACATGGCTGGCGCGTGACGCGGCCGCGCAACGCTGTGCCGACGGACGGCGACAACGGACAAGCACGGACGACAAGAGACGAAACGCTCACGCAAAACCTCTCACCAGGGACACCCCGCCCCAAAGGAAAATGAAAAGGACACGTTGCGGCAGGTCTCCTGGCTCCCGGCTCAACGCGTTTCACCCGCCTTCCCGGACGCATCCAGTGGCATGGGGTGGCGAAACGCTCGCCGGTTACAGTTGCGGGGGCAGCCCCGGGATTCGGATCGTCAGATCCGGCACCGGATTCCCGTTTTAATCCCCTTGCGGGGAACCATCAACGGCGCACACTTTATGACAAGGCAGGACGAATCGCAAGCAGGGAACACTAAATAAGGCGCAAAAATACAAGAACAACACTAGGGGTAGTAGAAACAAAGCAGATGAATCGCGCGCCGTCTCATGCGAAAATCCGCCCCCATGACTGCCCTCGCCTTCGTCGACCTGGAAACCACCGGCGCCACCGCCACCTCCGACCGCATCACCGAAATCGGCATCGTCGAGGTCGATGCCGACGGCACCGTGCGCGAGTGGCAGCAACTGGTCAATCCGGGCACCCATATCTCGCCGTTCATCGAGAACCTGACCGGCATCAGCAATGCCATGGTCGCCACTGCCCCGCCCTTTGCCGAGGTCGCCGAAGATGTCCTGCGCCGACTCAAGGGACGACTGTTCATCGCCCACAACGCGCGCTTCGACTATGGCTTCCTGAAAAACGAATTCAAGCGCAGCGGCATCGAATTCCGCGCACCGGTGCTGTGCACGGTCAAGCTGTCGCGCGCGCTCTACCCGGAATTCAAGCGCCACAGCCTGGACAGCCTGATCGAGCGCCACGGCCTGATCGCCAACGGTCGCCACCGGGCGCTGGCCGATGCCCAGCTGATCCATCAGTTCTGGCAAAGAATCCACGCCGAACGCAGCGGCGAGGAAATCGACGCGGCGCTCAGGAAACTCAACACCTACCCCAGCCTGCCGCCGCATCTCGATCCGGCCATCATCGACGAACTGCCGGAAACACCCGGCGTTTACCTGTTCTACGGCGAAGCCAGCGAACACGGCGAGCTGCCGCTGTACATCGGCAAAGGCAAGAACATCCGCAACCGGGTGCTGTCGCATTTTTCCGCCGACCACCGTTCGGCTCGCGAAATGACGCTGGCGCAACAGACCCGGCGCATCGACTGGATCGAAACCGCGGGCGAAATCGGCGCCCTGCTGCGCGAAGCCGAGCTGGTGAAAACCCGCCAACCGACGCAGAACCGCCAGTTACGGCGCAACGAAGAGGTGTGCACCTGGACCCTGGTCGATGCCGGCGACGGCTGGCTGAAACCCGAACTGCGCCTCGCCGCCGACCTGGACTTCGGCATCGGCAATGCCTGCTACGGGCTGTTCAAGAGCCCTCGCGAAGCCACGCAGACGCTGCGCAAACTGGTCGACGCCCATCAACTGTGCGACATCCTCAGCGGGCTCGACCGCCAGGTCGGCAACAAACCCTGCTTCGGCCACCAGACGCGCCGCTGCAAAGGCGGTTGTGTCGGCAAGGAGCCGCTGGCCAAGCACAGCATGCGACTGATGGGCGCAATGGTGACGCTGAAACTCGCCAGCTGGCCCTTCCCCGGCCCGGCGGTCATCCGCGAAGGCGACGAAGCACACCTGATCGACGGCTGGCGCTACCTTGGCAGCGCCCGCAGCGACGACGAACTGCATGCGCTGCTGGCATTGAAGCGCCCGCCCTTCGACCGCGATATCTACAAGATACTGAGCAAGCAGATAGCCCTCATGAAGGCGCTCCCCGGTCGCTGACAAGCCAGCCGCGATGCACACCATTCATGCGAATACGCCGTGTAAGTACCAACCACTGGCGTCGCGGAAGATCCACGCCCACTGCCCTTCGCCGTTGCGGGCAACAAAGTAGTCGCGGCGCAGGTCGCCGACAGCGAATGCCTCGCCGCTGTCCCACCAGCCGCTTTCCAGCCGCTCACCACGGGTGACGAGTTGCAGCGGGCCGTGCCAGTGCGGGCCGTCGACACGTTCGGCCAGCGGCTGCGGCGCCGGCAGCAGCCAGAGCGGGCGCGGCTTGCCGAATGTTGCGGTCGACGTGGTTTTTGCGGCAAGAATGCCGGCCGGGTCGTCGCTGCGGCTGGCGCATTCCGGGCGATGGTCGGCATGCAGCGCCAGGCTGCGCACAGCGTCGTCGCCGAGTCGGGCGCGCAGGCGTTCGATGCAGGCAGCGGCGCCCTCGCCCTGCAGCGCCTGGTCGAACAGGCCGGCGCTGGCGTCGGGCCGGGCGACGACTTCGTCGGCCACCAGGCTGAGCGTCTCGACCGGCGCCACCAGTTGCAGGCGACCGAGATGCTCGCGCAACAGGCGCATGAACCGGCCTTCGTCGGCACAGGGTTCGCCGAAACGCAGCGGCAGCGCGCTGGTCGAGCCATCGTCGTGAGTCAGCTGCAGCGTGCCGGCGCGCAGCAGCGACTGGCGCACCTGCAGCCAGCCAGCCAGCGCGGCAAACAGACGCTGCGTGGCGAAGGCCAGGCCTTCGGCGAATTCGACGCGCGACGGCAGTTCCAGCCCGGCGGCGAAACGCTCGGGAAAGACGAAGGCGCGCTGCGGATCGGGCAACTCGCCGCGGGCGCGCAGCAGGTCGTCGACCGGGCCGTTGCCGATGCGCCGACGCAAGCCGGCGGCCGGCTGCGCGCTCAGTTCGCCGAGCCGACGCAGGCCGAAGGCGTCGAGCCGGGCGACGACCTCGGCCGGCCAGTCGGGTACGACACACGGCAAATCGGCCAGCGCCGCCTGCAGCGCGGCCAGGCTCTCGTAGCTGGCGGCCGCGTCGGCACGCGCCAACCAGCGGGCGCCGAGCGGCGTTGGTGCGACCGCCCAGTCCACACGCCAACCCTGTACCCGGCAACCGTCGCGCACCGCTTCAACAATCGCTTCGATACCGCCGAACAAGCGCCGACAACCGCCGATCTCGAGCAGCAACCCGGCCGGCGGCGCCAGGCTGACGGTCGGCGTGAAACGCCCGGACCAGCAGGCAAGACCGGCGAGCGCCCGCGCTTCGCGTGCCGGATCGCGCTCGCAGGCGCGCAGCCCGGGCAGCAGGCCGAGTGCGGTCGACAACTTGTGGCCGGGCAAAATACCGGCTGCAGTGGCAACCGGATCGGCGGCCAGAACCCGGCCGCGCGCCGTGACGACGCTAGGCGACTGCCGCAGCGGCAGGGCTTCCAGCGTCAGCTGCGGAAAATGCAGGGCCAGCCACAACACGTGTTTTCCTTCCCGGTCGGGGGATCTCGATCTGCAACAGACGCGACGCCGGCCGACCGCGCCGCTTGAGGATGCGCAACGCCAACCGGTCGGCACCGGCGGCCAGCGTCAGACGTAAAGGCGCCGGCGACGGGGTTGCAGCGTTTACGGTCGACCGCCACAAAACGGCAAAAACCGACTGCCCTTCGGCCGCCACCTGCAGGCGGCGCAAGGCCCGGGCATCGATGCCGGCGTCCGGCCAGGCGAGCAGCCCGGCAAAGCCGCCGCATCTGAGCAACTGCTCAATGCACCAGGCACCCTGTCTGCCCGGCCGGATCACCAGCAGGCGCTCCGGCGCCACGCCGGCCGCCGCCCAGGCCGGCGCATGCGGCAGCCAGGGCGGTGCGACCAGCGCCAGGCGACCGCCCTCGCCCGACAAGCGGGCCAGCGCCGGCAGCAGCAGGCTGATTTCGCCAATACCGCTGCGATCCACGAGAATTTCGGTGAGATTGCCGCGCGGCCAGCCGCCGCCCGGCAGTTCGGCGTCGAGTTCGGTGTAACCGCTGGCGATGGTGCCAGCCGGCAGGCCGGGCAAGGCATCGCCACGCCAGATGTCGCCGCGCGCCAGGACCGCCGCCAAACTCACCGGCGACGGCTGCGCGCTCATGAGAGTTTCGAAATGGCTCCGCGGATCAGGCCGACAGCGACACCCTCGATGGCGAATTCGACCTCGCCGGGGTTGATCACGATGGGCTCGAAATCCGGGTTTTCGGCGATCAGGCGAATCTGGTTCTTGCCGCGTTCCAGGCGTTTGACGGTGACTTCCTCGTCGATGCGGGCGACGACGATCTCGCCGTCGCGCGCCTGATTCGTCTTATGCACGGCGATCAGGTCGCCGTCGAAGATGCCGGCGTCGATCATCGACAGACCGCGCACCTTCAACAGGAAATCGGCACGCGGATTGAACAGGCCGGCGTCGAAGTTGTAGCGCCCCTGCACGTTCTCGACGGCGAGGATGGGCGAACCGGCGGCGACGCTGCCGATCAGCGGCAGACCGAGTTGCTCGACCAGACGAATGCCGCGCGCCGAACCAGGCTCGAGGTTGATCGCCCCTTTCTTGGCCAGCGCCTTGAGGTGATCCTCGGCAGCGTTGGCCGAGGCAAAGCCGAAGGCGGTGGCGATTTCGGCGCGGGTCGGCGGCGCCCCGAGCACCTCGACGGTGTTCTTGATGAAATCGAGGATTTCCTGCTGACGCGGGGTGAGTTTCATGACGGGGCTCCGGCAATTTCCGATGACTGTATTTTTGTACAGTTACAAGGATTTGGCAAGGCCGAGATCAAAACAAAACCATTGAGAGCGAAACAGAAAAATCATCTATCCATATGATAAAAAATGAATTATCCTGAAAATTGAAAATAATTTATTTCAGGATAAATTTCAATGTATCAAGAGTTTACAGACGAACAACGACGTTTGCTGCTGAACTTGTCGCAGTATTACGCTGCCTACATTGACGCTGAGCGCGAACGACACAGGACATCGGATTTTCCCCTGCACTGGAAAACTGTCAGCGGCAGAGACTATCTGTACGAAATCATCGATAGTCGCGGCAACGCCAAGAGTAAAGGACCTCGGTCGAGCAAGACGGAAGCCCTTCACCAAGCATGGCATGACGCCAAGTTGCGCGGCGACAATGCCAGAACGCTTCTTGTCGAAATCGGGCGCATGTATCGCGCCATGCGCCTGGGCTCGATTTCCGGTGAAGCAGCGGCCATATTGCGCGAAGCCGATCGTCGAGAGCTACTCGGCAATTCCCTGATCGTTGTCGGCACCAATGCCATGCCGGCTTATGAGGTCGAGGCACAACACCGGATCGGCACCGGACTCGACGAAACCCAGGTCTTCGACATGGCGTGGATCGGTCACCTGACTTTCGCCGGCACCGCCCCTTCCCCACATAGCGGCGATCCATTCTGGCGCATGCTCAAAGCCGTTGACTCGACCTATACGGTGAATACCGAGAGAAACTTCCAGGCACGCAACGCAAAAGCCTACGAAGTGGAATTACTCGTCGCCCCGAGCCGCGTCGCCTCCATGGGCAAAACCGACAAGCCAGTGCCCATGCCTTTACCGGAACAAGAGTGGCTGTTGAACGGTCGCTTCGTCGATCATGTCATCTGCGCACGCGATGGCTCGGCGGCAAGAATCGTCGCCCCTGATCCGCGCTGGTTTGCACTGCACAAGCTATGGATGAGCGATCAGGAAAAACGCACTGCACTCAAACGCCCCAAAGACCGCAAACAAGGGCTGCGCTTGCTGGATTCAATTGCGCGCCATATGCCGCACTATGCGCTCGACGACACATTCGCCGCAGAACTCCCCGACGAACTGCGCCGCTATTTTGATGACTGGCGCCAAAATAGCGGCGCCACGCCCCCGCCACCACCTGCCTGGTAGTCAAAGTCCAACACCTGCCGAAAACTCGGCTAATATCCGCGCTCGCCCCGACTTGCCCCGCCACAGGACCGCGCATGAAACTCCAGCACCTCGCCATCGGCGACCGCTTCGAATACGACGGCAGAATCTTCGTCAAGACCGGCCCGCTGACCGCTTCCTCGGACCAGGGCGGACAGCAGATCATTCCCCGCTATGCCGTACTCACGCCGCTCGATCAGCCGGCGTCGGGAAACAAGACAGCCGGCCGTGACCGGGTAAACAAGGCGGCGGTGCTCGCCGCTTTCGACCGCTTCTACCGGACCAGCGAACGGCTCTGCGACGCTGCCGCGCAAGCCGAGCTGGCAAAGGCGCGGAGCGAATTCCTGAAGATCTTCGAGTAATCAGGTCGGCAGGTCGACACCCTTGAGCTTGCGATACATGTCGACCGCGTAGGAGTCAGTCATGCCGGCGACGAAATCGGCCACCTGCAGTAGACGCACATAGGGATCGGCATCCGGCTTGCCATCGTGGCCGAGGAATTGCGTCGGCAATAGCCTGAGCAGCATGCGTTCGCGCGTCGTCACCCGGGTTCCCGGCACTTCCGCAGCCGCCTCGACGGCGTTGGTATAGAGCGCCAGCAAGGCGCCGAGCACCTCGAAACCGGCGGTTTCGATCTCCAGCGCCGGCCGCGCCGTATAGATGGTTTCCTTGGCCACGCGCAACACCGCCTGCAGCGGCACACCGACCGGCGACTGGTCGAGCAGCTCCTCATCGAAACTGCCGTCGAGGATGGCCGCCTCATTTTCCAGGAAGACCGCCGCCGCGCTTTCCAGCAGCCGACCGATGGCCTTGGCGCGCAGGTATTCCAGCCTTTCCTTGGGGTCGTGCAGGCGGTCGAGCCGGCCGCCGTTGATCGTGTTGCCGGCCAGGTCGGCAAGCAGGCATTCGGCGTCCTTGTACGGCACGAAGCCGAGCCGGGCGGCATCTTCGAGATCGACGATCAGGTAGCAGGTATCGTCAGCGACCTCGACCAGAAAGGCCAGCGGATGGCGACGCCAGGCGGTACCGGGAATGCGCTCGACCAGGCCGGTGGAAGCGGCGACGCGGGCGAAGTTGTCGGCATCCTGCTGGAAGAAACCGAATTTCTTGCCGCTTTTACCGTCCAGTTCGCCGGCCACATGCGAAGGCCGCGGATATTTGGTGAAGGTGGCCAGCACCGCGCTGGTCAGTTGCAGGCCGCCGGGATTGGCCGGACTCTGCAGGCGGGAAACGATGCGGAAGCCCTGCGCGTTGCCCTCGTAGCGCTCGAAATCGGCGCGCTGCGCAGCGGTGAAATCATGGCGTTCGAGCAGGCCGGAAATGCGGAACCACTCGCGGATCGCATCCTCGCCGGCGTGGCCGAACGGCGGGTTGCCGATGTCGTGCGCCAGACAGGCGGCGGCGACGATGGCGCCGAAATCGCCCGATTCGACATCCTTCAACCCATGCCGGGCGATGATCTCGCGGCCGACCACAGCACCCAGCGAGCGGCCGACACAACTGGCCTCCAGGCTGTGCGTCAGGCGGGTGCGCACGTAATCGCTCTTCGACAGCGGAAAAACCTGGGTCTTGTCCTTCAGCCGGCGAAAGGCCGAGGTGAACACGATGCGGTCGTAATCCTGCTGGAAGGCGGTGCGCTCCGCCGTGCCCGGCGCCTTGCCGGCGCCCAGGCGCTCGCTGGAGAGCAGTTTTTCCCAGATTTTCTTCTTGCCCATGTGGCGTCCGTCGTCATTGACCATGGGCGCCGAGTTTACTCCGCTTCGAGCAAGGCCCGCACATGATCCGGCAAAGGCACGGATTTTCCGCTCTGCGTATTCATCCACACCACCTTGGCCGCGCCCTCGGCGTACAACTCACCATCGATCAGCATGTCGACATAGGTCTGGCAACTGGAACGGCCGACCGCGCCGACATAGGTGTGCACCTCGACAGTACCCGGATAGTTCATCGGCTTGAGGAAGGTACAGGCCGCATTGACGATCACCGGACCATCGCCGCCGGGGCGGACCATGACCTTCATGTCCTCGATCCATTCGACCCGGGCCTGCTCCATGTAGCGGAAATAGACGGTGTTGTTGACGTGCCCGTAGGCGTCCATGTCGCCCCAGCGGATGGGCATGCGGGTGGTGTGGATGAGCTTTTTGCGATGGTCCATGAAACGATCGTTTGAAAAGGGTTGAAGAAAGGTTTTCCATACTGTACCGTATTGAAAAAACACCGACAACAAACGGAGGAGACAATAATGGAACGCGAAGCCATGGAATTCGACGCGGTCGTCGTCGGCGGTGGTCCCGCCGGCCTGGCCGCTGCCATCCGCCTGAAGCAACTGGCGGCGGCAAACAATCAGGAAATCTCGGTCTGCCTGATCGAGAAAGGCGCCGAGATCGGCGCCCACATCCTCTCCGGCGCGGTCATGGACCCGCGCGCCCTCGACGAACTGCTGCCTGACTGGAAAACGACCGGCGCGCCGCTCAACGCCCCGGTCAGCGAGGATCGCTTCCTGATCCTCTCGGAAACCGGCGCCACGCAGGTGCCGAACGCCCTGCTCCCCGGCTGTTTCCACAACGAAGGCAACTACGTCATCTCGCTCGGCAACGTCTGCCGCTGGCTGGGCGAACAGGCCGAAGCGCTCGGCGTCGAGATTTACCCCGGCTTTGCCGGCAGCGAAGTGCTGTTCGACGAGAACGGCGCGGTCAAGGGCGTGGCCACCGGCGACATGGGCCGCCTGCACGACGGTTCGGAAGGCCCGAACTTCCAGCAGGGCATGGAACTGCACGGCAAATACACCTTCTTCGCCGAAGGCTGCCGCGGCCACCTCGGCAAGCAGTTGATCGCGCATTTCGCGCTCGACCGCGACGCCGACCCGCAAACCTACGGCATCGGCCTCAAGGAACTCTGGGAAATCGACCCGGCCAAACACCAGAGCGGCCTGGTCATCCACAGCGGCGGCTGGCCGATGCAGCCCGACACCTACGGCGGCGGTTTCCTCTACCACCTGGAGAATAACCAGATCGCCATCGGTTTCGTCGTCGGCCTCGGCTACGAAAATCCGCACCTGTCGCCCTATGAGGAGTTCCAGCGCTTCAAGACGCACCCGGAAATCCGCAAGTTCCTTGAAGGCGGCAAGCGCATCGCCTACGGGGCCCGGGCGCTGACCGCCGGTGGCCTGCAGTCGCTACCGAAAACCACCTTCCCCGGCGGCGTGCTGATCGGCGACGACGCGGGTTTTCTCAACGCCGCCCGCATCAAGGGTTCGCACTGCGCGATCAAGACCGGGGCGCTGGCCGCCGAAGCCTGTTTCGAGGCGCTGGCCGGCAATCGTCAGCGCGATGAACTGGTCGCCTATCCGGAAGCCTTCCGCCAGAGCTGGCTGTACGAAGAACTGCACCGCGCCCGCAACTTCAAACCGTGGATGAGTAAAGGCCTGTGGCTGGGTTCGCTGATGTTCGGCATCGACCAGTTGGTGCTGCGCGGCAAGGCCCCGTGGACGCTGCGCCACAGCCAGCCCGACCACGCCAAGCTGAAACCGGCCGCCGACTGTCCGAAAATCGCCTACCCGAAACCGGACGGCGTGATCACCTTCGACCGCCTGTCGTCGGTCTTCCTGTCGAGCACCAACCACGAGGAAGACCAGCCCTGCCATTTGCGCCTGAAAGACGCCAGCGTGCCGGTCGCGGTCAATCTCGCCACCTACGACGCGCCCGAACAGCGCTACTGCCCGGCCGGCGTCTACGAGATCCTGAACGACGAAAACGGTGCCCCGCGCCTGCAGATCAACGCCCAGAACTGCGTGCATTGCAAGACCTGCGACATCAAGGATCCGACGCAGAACATCACCTGGGTCGTTCCGCAAGGCGGCGAAGGACCGACCTATCCGAACATGTAGGCGTTATAGCCGGGCTTTTCTCGGTTTATAATCTCGCGGCTAAACCCCTTTGGGAGAATAAACACATGGGCTTTCTCGCCGACAAGAAGATTCTGATCACCGGGCTGCTGTCCAAGCATTCCATTGCTTACGGCATTGCCAAGGCCTGCCACCGCGAAGGCGCCCAGCTGGCGTTCACCTACCAGAACGAACGCTTCGAAGATCGCATCAAGAAGTTCGCTGCCGAATTCGACAGCGACATCACCATTCCGGTCGACGTCAGCAGCGACGAGCAGATCACCAACCTCTTCGTCGAACTCGGCAAGCGCTGGGACGGCCTCGACGGGCTGGTGCATTCGATCGCCTACGCGCCGACCGAAGCCATCGAGGGCGATTTCCTCGACGGCATCACCCGCGACGCCTTCCGCATTGCTCACGAAATTTCCTCGTACAGCTACCCGGCGCTGGTCAAGGCCGCCCGGCCGATGATGCGTGGCCGCAAGAGCTCGGCGCTGGCGCTGTCCTACCTGGGCGCCGAACGGACCATGCCGAACTACAACACCATGGGCCTGGCCAAGGCCAGCCTGGAAGCCGCCACGCGCTACCTGGCATTCTGCCTCGGCCCTGAAGGCATCCGCGCCAACGCCATCTCGGCCGGTCCGATCAAGACCCTGGCCGCTTCCGGCATCGGCAACTTCGGCAAGCTGCTCGCCTACAACTCGCACAACGCCCCGCTGCGCCGCAACGTGACCATCGAGGAAGTCGGCAATGCCGCCGCCTTCATGCTGTCCGACCTGGCCAGCGGCATCACCGGTGAAATCACCTACGTCGATGGCGGCATGAACACCGTCGCCCTGGGCAACGCCGAGCCGCTGCCGGCCTGACCGGATTGCGGTCGAGCCGCAAGCACGCCATGAAACGCCGACCCGGCATGTCCCGGTCGGCGTTTTTCTTTGGACCAAGGATTTCCTGATGCGCCTGCTGCCCCACTGGGCCTCACCCTATCCCCGCCAGCACCTGGGCAGCGACGTCCTGGCCGGCATCATCGTCACCATCCTGGTCATTCCGCAGAGCCTCGCCTACGCGCTGCTCGCCGGGCTGCCGCCGCAGGCCGGACTCTACGTTTCCATCCTGCCGGTGATCGCCTACGCGTTGTTCGGCAGCAGCATGGTGCAGGCGGTCGGCCCGGTGGCGATCACCGCGATCATGACCTACTCGGTGCTGGCGCCGATTGCAGCACCGGGTTCGCCGGCCTACATCGGGCTGGCGGCAGTCGTCGCACTCGGCTCGGGTGTCCTGCTGGTGCTCTGCGGCAGCCTGCGCCTGGGTTTCCTGGCCAATCTGCTGAGCCGGCCGGTGATCGCCGGTTTCATTTCCGGTTCGGCCGTGCTCATCGTCTTCAGCCAGTTGAAACATTTCTTTGGCGTGGCCCCTCAGGGCAGCGATGCGGCCACGGTCATCCGGGCGCTGCTCGCCGACGGACGGCTGGACATGGCCAGCGCCATCGGCCTGACGGCCGTCGCCATCCTCGGTTTTGCCCGCCTCTGGCTGGCCGGCCTGCTGGAACGCTGCGGCCTTTCGCCTGCCGCCGGCGGCTTCGTCGTCCGCCTGTTTCCGCTGCTGGTCGTGCTCGGCGCCACGGCGGCGGTGATCGCCGGCGATCTCGACCGGCTGCATGGTGTCGCGGTGGTCGGCCGCATCGCCGAAGGCCTGCCTGGCCTCACACCCTTCCTGCCGGCGGCCGGTGAACTTCAGCAACTGGCCCTGCCGATCCTGCTGGTGGCGCTGATCGGCATGGTCCAGAACATTTCCATGGGCCAGGCACTGGCCATCCGCCGCCGCGAACGCCTCGACGCCAATGCCGAGTTGCGCGGCCTGGGCTGCGCCAACATCGTGGCCGCCTTTTCCGGCGGCATGCCGGTCGGCGGCGGCGTATCGCGGACTGCCGTCAATGTCGCTGCCGGCGCACAAACACCGCTGGCCAGCATCATCTCGGCCTTGGCCATGCTCCTGGTCGTTGCCGGTGCGGCGCCCTTGCTCGCCCGTCTGCCGCTGGCTGTCCTGGCCGCCAGCATCATCGTCGCTGCGGTCAGCATGATCGACCTGCGCAGCCTGCGCCAGGCCTGGCGTTACGACCGGGCCGACGGACTCGCTGCCCTGGGCACGGCAGTCGGCGTCTTCGTGCTTGGCCTGGAAGCCGGCATCGGGCTGGGCATCCTGTTCTCGCTGGCGACCCTGCTCTATCGCGCCAGCACGCCGCATATCGCGGTCATCGGCCGGATTCCGGACAGCGAGCATTTCCGCAATGTCGAACGCTACGCAGTCGAAACCCTGCCCGGCACGCTCTTCCTGCGCATCGACGAAAGCCTGTTCTTCGGCAATCTGCATGCGCTGGAAAGCCGCCTGGCGAGCGAACTGGAAAAAGCCGGCGACACCCGGCACGTGGTCCTGATCATGAATGCGGTCAATCGCGTCGACACGACTGCGATGGAGGTTCTCAGCGACCTCAACCGCGACCTTTGCGGTCGCGGCATCGCCCTGCACTTCGCCGAAATCAAGGGGCCGGTCCAGGACCGGCTGATCGGCACACCGCTATGGCAGGAATTGTCGGGACGAGTCTTCCTGTCGGTCAATGACGCCTATACGGCGCTGACCAGCGGAACCCCGCCCCGGGCGGACTGAACTCAGCGCTCGCTGGTGCTCAGCGCCTTCTCGTTGATTTCCACCTTGTAACGCTTGCGCAGGGCATCCAGGTACATCTGGATGTCGTCCTGGGCAGCCAGCGTACGCAACTGGCCGATCAGACCCTGGCGACGCACGTCGTCGAGCTTCTCGCCGGCTTCGACCTTGTTCAGGCGATACAGCGCGTAACCGGCGCCGGGCAGTTCGACACCGACGTAGGACGGCAAGGCGTCGGTGCGCATGCGGAACACCGGCTGCACGGCCTGCGGCGGCAACTGCCGGGCATCCATGCGCGAAACGCGACGCGACGCGCCCCAGACCTGCTTGTCGTCACCGGACTGCAGCGCAGCCAGGCGGGCTTCGCCGTCGGCCTTGACCAGCTTCATCGCTTCGCGCTCGGTCAGCATGCGCTCGATCACCGGCTTCATTTCCTCGAAGGGCTGCAGCGCAGCGGCCTTGTACTCGACGATGCGGGCAGCGACCAGCGTGTTCGGCGCAACCTCGACGGCTTCGGTATTGCGCTTGTTCTTGACGGCGTCGTCGGAAAACAGGGCTTCCAGCAGCTTGGCGTTGGCCAGCGGGCCGTTGGCCGGATTGGGCTGGCGACCCAGCCAGTCGCTCTGCTGGATTTTCAGCTTGAACTGTTCGGCGGCCGGTTGCAGGCTGTCGGCTTGCTCGTAGACGATATTGCTGAAGGCTTCGGCAGCTTCGGCAAACTTGCGGCCGGCTGCGGCCGCCTTGAGTTCGGCCACGATCTCGCCGCGCACTTCGGCCAGCGGCTTTTCCTTGGCGGCGCGGATGGCGGCCAGCTTGATGATGTGGAAACCGAAATCGGATTCAACGATGCCGGAAACTTCGCCTTCCTTCATGCCGAAGGTGGCGTCCTCGAACGGCTTGACCATCATGCCGCGACCGAAGAAGCCCAGGTCACCGCCCTGGCCGGCCGAACCCGGATCGTCGGAATGCTGGCGGGCCAGTTCGGCAAAGGCCGCCGGCTTCTTCTGCACTTCCCTGAGGACCTCTTCCGCCTTGGCCCGGGCCTTGTCCTTGCCTAGGGTTTCCGAAGCGATCAGGATGTGGCTGGCACGGCGTTCCTCGGGCTGCTGGTAGCGCGCCTTGTGGCCGTCGTACCAGGACTGGACCTCGGCATCACTGACTTCGACCGCCATGCCTTCCTGGCTGAGGACGACGAATTCGGCGCGGGCCTGGTCCGGCGTCTGGAACTGCTGGCTGTTTTCGTCGTAGAACTTGCGGGCGGCATCGTCGGCCAGCTTGACCTTGGCCAGGTAGCTGCCGGCCGGCAGGATCAGTTCCTGAATCTGGCGCTGTTCGGTCTGCAGGGCCAGGATGCGTTCGCCGACGGTGGTCGACAGCATGCCGGTCTGACCGATGGTGCCGGCCAGTTGCTGCAGGGTCAGATCCTGGCGGACCTGGGCTTCGAAGCCGGCCGGGCTCAGGCCCTGGGCGCGCAACAGGGCTTCGTAGCGCTCATTGGAGAACTGACCGTCCTGCTGGAAGGCCTCGATCCCGGCAATGCTGTTACGCACCGCGTCGTCGGTCACGAACAGGCGACGCTGGGCCGCTTCCAGGGCCAGCAGGCGACGATCGATGACGTCGTCGAGGATGGCCTTGCGGAACTCGGGGTTGTCGAGCATCTTCGGATCGACCTGGCCGAGCTGGTTGCGCAGGCGCTCCTGCTGCTCGCGCATGACCTGCTGGAATTCCTGTTGCGAAATCCCGACACCGCCAACGGTGGCAACATCGGCACCACCAGCGCCATCACTGACGTAGGATTCGAGACCGAAGAAGGCAAACGGGAGGGCGATCAGCACCAGGAACACCTGGACGATCTTCTTGTTGTTGCGGACTGCGTCGAACATGAGCAGAAAATCCTTCGAATTCGTTCAGAACGGCAAGGCGAAGCTTGCCCAAAAAGGGGCAATGATACCGTAGTTGCTCATTTGGCGCCCCCGAACAGCAGCCCCAGACGGCGAACGGCATCGTCGATTTCCGGGGTGTGCGGATTGCCGCAATTCAGGCGCAGGCAATTGCGGTACATGCCGCTGGCCGAGAACAGCGCTCCCGGCACATAGGAAAGCTTCTCGCGCAGCGCCCGCCCATGCAGTTGCGTGGTGTCGATGTGCTCGGGCAATTCGACCCACAGCACATAACCGCCCTGCGGCTGGGCAATGCGCGTGCTCGCCGGAAAATAGCGGGACACCGCCGCCTGCATGGCCTCCACCTGGTGCCGGTAACTGCGCCGCAAACCGCGCAGGTGGCGCTCCATGGCACCGGATTCCAGATACTCCGCCAGCACCATCTGGGTCAGCGGGTTGGTGCCGCCGCTGGTGATCGTCTTCTGCAGCGCCACCGCCTGGCGGTAACGGCCGCTGGCGACGAAACCGATGCGCAAGGACGGCGACAAACATTTTGAGAACGAGGCGCAGAGCATCACGTTGCCAGCCGTATCGAAGGCCTTCAACGGCCACGGTCGCTCGTCGGAAAAATGAAGGTCGCCGTAAATGTCGTCCTCGATCACCGCGATGCCGCGTGCCGCCGTCAATACCGCCAGGCGGCGCTTCTTGTCGTCGGGCATCAGGCTGCCCAGCGGGTTGCTGCCGTTGGCGACCAGCAGACAGGCGGCGATGCCGCCGTTGCGCGAGGCCAGTTCCAGCGCCTCGACCGACATGCCAGTGCGCGGATCGCAGGGAATTTCCAGCGCCTTCAAACCCAGGGTCTCGAGCAACTGCAGCATCAGGTAATAGCCGGGCGACTCGACGGCGACCGTATCGCCTGGCTTGGTCACCGCCCGCAAACAGAGATTGAGCGCCTCGGTGCAGGAATTGGTGATGATGAATTCCTCCGGCGCCAACGGCCCGCCCCAGGCCAGCGAGCGGCGCACCAGCTGGCGCACCAGCGCCGGCTGATCCATATTGACGTGACTGTCCACCTCCAGCAGATGCGGATGACGCCGGGCGACCCCGGCGTAGAGGCGATGCAGCGCCGCAATCGGCAGCAGGGAATTGGCCGGCAAGGCCGCCGACAGCGGCGCCACGTCCGGACGGGCGCCGGCCTGCAGCACATGCACCAGGCGTTGCGAGATATCGACCGGCATCGGCGCATCCGGCGTCGACCGCGTTTGCGGTTCGCTGCGCACGACCGGTGCCGGACGGACGAAATAACCGGATTGCGGCCGGGCCTCGACCAGCCCGCGCTCCTCGAGCTGGCGCAGCGCCTGCACCACGGTGGACACCGACAACCGCCGCTCCTGTGCCAGACGGCGCACCGATGGCAGGCGTTCGCCGTGCGACAGGATGCCGCCGCTGATCATGCCGGCCAGTTCGCCGGCCAGTTTCTCGTAACGAAGGGGTTCAACGGCCATGGGTCACCAATACAGTTGTCATTCAAACAGACCAGCACAGTTGGCAACAAAGAAAACTGTAATGGTCACAATTTTGTTTTTGTGTGACTGTATCAGTATTTCTTTCGCCCCTAAACTGTGCGTGCATACAGAAAGGAGATGCACATGAAGATCGATCTTGGTGAAAGGGAACTCCAGCTGCGGGAACACTGCCCGCTCCGCCTCTCGGACGCATCGGGCATCATCGTCCGCTGCACGCGTGGCGTCCTGTGGATGACGATTACCGGCGACGCCGGCGACATCGTGCTGGCCAGCGGCGAAAGCTATCGCGTGCGCGGTGCCGGCCGCATCGTCATCGAAAGCATCGGCGGTGACGCGGCGGTCCGCTTCGAACACAGCGCCAGCGTCCGCCTGGTCCGCGCCATTACCCAGATCGGCGACAAAATGCGGCACGCCGCAGCCATGGCGGTCGGCCGCCTGACGACCTGAGCGAATCAGGTCCCGAGATAGCGGCCAGCCTTGTGGTTGGCCGCCAGCACCAGATTCAGCGCCAGCGCCCCGACAATCGACAGGGCCACGGTAAACGGGTCGCGGATGTACAGGCCGGCGACCAGGATCAGCACGTCGGCCGCCATCTGCACCTTGCCCGCCGGCCAGCCGCGCGTGTTCTGCAGGTAGAGCGCGAGCACGCCGAGGCCACCAAGACTGGCCTTGTGGCGGATGATCATCAACAGACCGACACCGATCAGAAAACCGCCCATGACGGCGGCGAACAGGCGGTCGACACTCTCCAGCGCGATCACCTGCGGCAACACCGCCGTGTAGATCGACAGCAGGCCGACACAGAAAAAGGTCTTCAGCGTGAATACCATTCCCATCGCCCGCCAGGCAAAGACGTAGAACGGCAGGTTGATCAGGAACACGACCCAGGCCATCGGCCAGTCGTAGAGGTAATGCACCAGGAAGGCCAGGCCGACGGTACCGCCGGTGAGCAGACCGGCATGCTGGAACAGCATCACGGCGAAGGCGACGAACATCGGCGCCACCAGCAGGGCCTGGGCGTCCTCGAACAAACTGTGGCGGGTAACCTGCTCGGGCTTCATGCGCTGACGACGTTGCGGGCCAGCCGACGCACGGCCGCCGACATGGCGATCCGTCCGCTGCTGGCAAAGGCTTCGAGATTGCTCTCGATTTCCTCGGGGTCATAGCAGTAATTGACCATCATCCCGAACGACTGGGCAAAACCCTTGGCCGAATTGTCGGCGAGGAAATTCAGACGCTCGACCCGGGCACCGTTGCCCAGATGGAAGCGCGACACCGGATCGTAGGGCGGCCCCTCGGCCTGCCCGCCGCGTTTGGCACTGGCCAGGTAACGCGCGGTCAGGCGGGTCAGCGGGTCGCGCAGCCGGCGGACCATCTCCCGGTCCGCCGCCCAGGCGCCGTCGCTCAAGGCGTCCAGCGACAAGGGAATGCCGGCCTCGGCCAGCGCCTCGGGGTTCCGGCGCAGCCAGCTGGCCAGCGCCGGAATCGGCGACAGCGTGGCGAACTTGTCGAGCTTGGGGAAATCGCGCTTGAGGTCGTCGATCACGCGCTTGAGCAGGAAACTGCCGAAGGACACGCCGCGCAGGCCGACCTGGGTGTTGGAAATGGAATAGAAAATGGCGGTGTCGGCCTTGCGGTTGTCGAACACCGGTGCGTGCTCGTCGAGCAGTTCCTGGACATTGCCGGCCAGATGGTCGGTCAGCGCCACCTCGACGAAGATCAGCGGCTCGGCCGGCATGCGCGGATGGAAGAAGGCATACAGGCGGCGGTCGGAATCGAGACGGTTCTTCAGGTCGGCCCAGGACTGGATTTCGTGCACGGCCTCGTATTCGATCAGCTTTTCCAGCAGCGACGCCGGCGTATTCCAGGTCAGCCGCTGCAGCTCAAGAAAACCGACGTCGAACCAGGCGTTCAGCCGCGACTCCAGTTCGCGGTCAAGGACCGCCAGCTCGCGGTCGTTTTCCAGATAACGCAAGAGGTCGGCGCGCAGATCGACGAGGAACTTGACGCCCTGCGGAATGGCGTTGAACTGGGTCATGATGCGGATGCGCGAGGAGCGCATGGCGATGCGCAAGGCGGCTTCGGCCCGCCACTGGCCGTCGCTGCCGACCGCCGCCTGGTAGGCCGCATGCGCCGCCGCCACCTTGGCCGGATCCGGCCCGAATTCGAGTGCGATCAGCTTCAAAAACTGCTGCCGGCCGGCATCGTCCAGCCCCAGATAGGTTTCCGCCAGCCGCGCCGCCCGCGCCCGCGCCGACACCTCGCCGCCCTGCCCGGCCGCGCATTCGCGCAACTGCGCCCGCAGGCGTTCGATGCCACGCGCATTCAGCGGCGCCGGCCGGGCATCCGGGGCAATCAGGGAACGCAATTTTCCAACCAGGCCATCGTTCGTCATCGGCTTCTCTCCTCCCCCGGCATTTTGCCCGAGAAGCCAGACTGAGTCAGCCTCGGCACCTGGCGGCTTTTTCATGGAATCTGTCCGCGCTTGCAATCGCCATGCCGCCGACAAGGCTCTATCATCATTCGACAATATTCATTCAACAAGGAGACAGCAGATGTCAGCATTTCAGGATTTCTACCCGGAGAACGTCGCGCACTGCTACGGCTGCGGCCGGCTGAACGAGCACGGCCACCAGATCAAGACCTATTGGGACGGCGACGAAACCGTGACCCGCTTCACTCCACGCCCCGAACACACGGCCATTCCCGGCTACGTCTATGGCGGCCTGCTGGCTTCGCTGATCGACTGCCACGGCACCGGCTCGGCCGCCGCCGCGATGTATCGTGCTGAGAACCGGCCGATGGACAGCGAACCGCCCTTCCGTTTCGTCACCGCCTCGCTGCACGTCGATTACCTGAAGCCGACCCCGCTCGGCCCGGAACTGGAAATCCGCGGCCGGATCAAGGAGATTCGCGGGCGCAAGGTCATCGTCGAAGCCACGGTCTACGCCGAAGGCGTCGCCACCGCCCGCGGTGAAATCGTCGCCGCCCAGATGCCGCCCAGCTTCGCCGCCTGAACCTCGGCAACACATCGTTACAGATACCCCCTGTAAAAAGACGGGGGGTATCGGCACAATGCAGCCATCCCAACCTCGTAGAAAAAAGCCATGACCCCGGAAAACGCCGTCCTGACCATCAGCCTGTTCGCCGCCTTCGCCGATGGCAGCAATGACGACCGCGAACGCGAGCACATCCGTCGCTTCGCCGAATCGATGGGCGCCGACGCGCCGGAACTGCCGAAGCTCTACCAGGACGTGCTGTTCAAGCGGGTCACGCTGGACGCCGCCGTGCAGGCACTGGGCGAACTCGGCCAGCGCCAGTTCGCCTACGAAATGGCCGTCTGCGTCTGCGATGCCGACGGTGTCCAGACGGCGGCCGAGCAGGCCTTCCTGGCCAATCTGAAAACCCGTCTCGGCCTCGAAGGCGACGCCGAAGTCACCGCCTTTGCCAGCCAGGCCGACACGCTCGCCGCCACCGCCGCTGCCGCCGCACCGGTTGCCGTCGCGGCCGCCGCCAGCGCGCAGCCGGTGGTCAACGAAGCCGAACTCGACAAATCCATCCTCAACTATTCCATCCTCAACGGCGCCCTCGAACTGCTGCCGCAATCCTGGGCCTCGGTGGCGATCATTCCGCTGCAGGTGAAGATGGTCTACCGCATCGGCAAGGCCTACGGCGTCGAACTCGACCAGGGCCACATCCGCGAATTCCTGGCCACCGTCGGCGTCGGCCTGACCTCGCAGTACCTCGAACAATTCGGCCGCAAGCTGCTCGGCGGCCTGCTCGGCAAGATGGCCGGCAAAACCGCCGGCAAGATCGGCCGCGCCGCGACCGGCATGGCCTTCTCGTTTGCCAGCACCTATGCCCTCGGCCAGGTTGCCAAGCGTTATTACGCCGGTGGCCGCCAGATGAGCACGCAGCTGCTGCAGGAAAGCTTCCAGGGCCTGCTCGGCCCGGCCAAGCAGATGCAGACCCAGTATCTGCCGCAGATCCAGCAACGCGCGCAAAGCCTGGACGCCACCCAGATCATGAACCTGGTCCGGGGCGGCGGCGTCTGAGCCCGATGCGCGGGGTTTTTCCGGCACTATTGCTGACCATTGCACTGGGTGGCTGCACCACGGTCAACAGCTGGTACGACCCCGGCAAGGCTCACCACCGCCCCGACGGTTTCGTGAACAACGACCCGAGCGTGCGCGGCGGCGCCCCTTGGTATGAAGTCATCCAGCGCCGCTGGCGCGGCGACTTCCGCCCGCTGGCCGAACCCGAAGGCGGTTACGCCGCCTTTGCCGAACGCTGGCTGGCAAGCCCGGATCGCGCCCAGCTCGACGACCCCGCCGGCCCGCCGCGCATCACCTGGCTCGGTCACGCCAGCCTGCTGCTGCAGGCGGGTGGGCGCAACATCCTGATCGATCCCAACCTGTCCGACCATGCCGGCCCGTTTTCCTGGCTGTCGGCCCGGCGCCAGGTGCCGCCGCCACTGACCGTCAAGGAACTGCCGCGCATCGACCTGGTGCTGATCTCGCACAACCACTACGACCACCTCGACGAAGCCACGCTGACCGCCCTGCTGGCCCGTGGCGACACGCCGGAATTCATCGTCCCGCTCGGCGTCAAGGCCTGGTTCGACAAGCTCGGCATGGCCCGCGTCCGCGAACTCGACTGGTGGCAGCAAATCGATCTGAGCGACCTGCGCATCCATTTCACGCCCGCCCAGCACTGGAGCAAACGCACGCCGTTCGACACCAACGCCACCCTGTGGGGCGGCTTCTTCCTCGACATCAACCACGACGGCCGCCGCAGCGCCTTCCTCTACACCGGCGACACCGGCTATTCGGCCGACTTCAAGGAAATCCGCCGACGCCTCGGCCCGGTCGACCTGCTCGCCGTACCCATCGGCGCTTACGAGCCGCGCGACTTCATGCGCCCCCAGCACAACAATCCGGACGAAGCCGTCCAGATCATGGAAGACACCGACGCACGCCACGCCATCGGCGTCCATTGGGGCAGTTTCGCGCTGTCGCAGGAAAGCTTCGACCAGCCCCCACGCGACGTCGCCGCTGCGCTTGAAAGGCGACAATTGCCGGAAAGCCGTTTCTGGCTCCCCCGCCAGGGCGAAACCCGGGCACTGCCACTGCGTTGAAATCGTAAAAAGGGCTTGGCAAGTCACGAGCCAGGCATTAGAATCCGCGCCTTCTTTCGACGCCTGCCCAGGTGGCGGAATTGGTAGACGCACTAGTTTCAGGTACTAGCGGGTAACACCGTGGGGGTTCGAGTCCCTTTCTGGGCACCAACGAAAAAACCGGAGAATCGCCTCGTTTCTCCGCGTCCGCGCAAACGGACCAATGCTCTGGTGGTGAAATTGGTAGACACGCTATCTTGAGGGGGTAGTGCCGCAAGGTGTGCGAGTTCGAGTCTCGCCCAGAGCACCATAGACAGTTCTAAAGCAGTACGAATCAGGCCAGAAAACCCAGCGAAACAAGGGTTCTGGCCTTTTTTTCGTCTGTAGCGGCCCAAAGCATGCTTGTACACCTGAGTAGCGTGAGGCGGAAATCGTCTCGAACGAAGATTTCTCGGCCAAAGCGGTCATATTGAACTAAGCGCAAATTGGCTGCTTGCGAGTGCAAAGCAGTCAATTCGGGAACGGAGAACCAGGATCGTTCAACACCAATAGGCTAGCCAAAGGAGCGCTTAAGGTCTTCGACGAATTGTATGGCCGCCCCATGTTCTGCACGCAACCAAATTCTCACCATAGCACGTACGACTTCTCCTGCTGTACGACCTAACTCGCCAACCAAGTTATTTAACCAGTCGTGGTGATCAATCCCTGTCACTGTTGCAAGTGCAACCGATACAGTTGATGCATCCATGCGTAATTCGGCAGCTAGGTCGTTTGGCGAATTAGCTTGAATGCATTGTTTAAGAAGCAATTCTGGCGCAACACTACCTGGTAGGTATACGAATGGCCAATAGAATCCGTCTGAATTTAAACTACCCCGCAAATCCCCATCAAAGCAACCAATCAGGCTAATCCAATCACTGGTCGAAGGTAGGTTATTTAGTATTTGACTAATTTTCGCCTCGCCATCCATAACCGTAAAGGAACATTGGCGACCCAGATCAGGGTCAAGTTCCTCGAGAACGAATTGGGCAAAATATTTGGCGCATTCATCCTCAACTAGCAATAAACACTTAAAAGCAGCACCACCACCGACAATCGCTGCCACGTTATGTAGTTTTGGATTTTCAACAAGGCTCGAGCGACCACCGTTATTGACAAGAAGGCGTATATGATTAGCAGGTAGTCTTTTAAGAATAACGGGGGAATGTGTTGTAAGAATAGCCCATAGACCTTTCGTTGCACATGCCCAGGCAAGAGTGTCCATGAAAGCACTTTGCGAACGCGCTGATACGTGAGTTTCAGGCTCCTCAAACACGACAATGCTATCTTTGGGTGCCTGAACAATCGCCCATAGAGCAGTGAGCAAAGATATCTCTCCTTGCCCCATACTTTCGGAACGGTATGTTATTCCATTGCAGGTCGCTTGAAAGTAAGGCCAAGCTTCAAAAGGCCCATAGTCCTCGACCTCCCAAATGATACACTCGGAATATTCCTTGCCAACCAAATACGAAGCAAAGGCCAATTCGTCTGTAGTTAACGCTCTAGGAGCTACTCCATCCAATATTTCACTGAATGTTGGGTCATGAAGAATTTGCTTCTGGCAGAGCGTTGACATCGAAGATGGGTCGAGCCAAATAAACGATGCTTGGTGGTTTTGTGTATTCCCTTTACGAGCATTTTCAATAATTGAAAGAGTCGGATGTAATGGATCATTGTTTCCATTTTGGAGGGTTGCTCGTAACGTGCAGCCAATAAGCCTATGGTTGATGTCACGTAGCGCCGATACGCCAGACGCTCCTGCTAAAACATCCGCAATTGCATGCGCCAGAGTCGATTTTCCAACCCCGTTGCCGCCAACAATTGCTGTTATTCCAGGCGAAAATGTAATGTTATCATCCAGAAGAGGTTTAAGGCCGGAATATTCCAGAGTCAAGTAACGGCAAGTGTAGTTTCTTGCAAATGCAATCCGCCAATAATCTCCAAATTTCGCTGCACGAATGCTCATATAAGAGAGCCCCAGCCAAAATCGATAGCAATCTTTGTTATTACATCATTCTCAAGCGAAGCATTTTTTTGTAGTTCATTTGCAATTTGATAAATTGCTAACTGACGTACTATTTCGGGCGATCGGATTGCTGTCGATTGAATAAACACAAGCCATATGACAAGGTCACGCAAAATAATCGAGGAAACATCGGCTACGCGAGAAGTTGACCGATCTTCATATGTCGAAAACAACCAATCAGCGTTCATTTGATGTGCGATAGATTGTGTTGTACCTTTAGAAGAGCCAATGCTGGATAAAATGCGTTCACTCTCGAAGTAACCCATGAACTCTGCAATAATCTTTGGTTGCATGAATTCCGGAGGAGTTGAGATAAGGCCACGAACTAGAAAAATTAGCCAACTGTATACCGTAGCCTTGTTAAACCTGGGTCGAGAAGTTGTAAGTTTTCCCGCTTCGCCAAATAGTTGAAGAGCCTTCCCTAATCGTTCTTCTATCTCGAGCTTAATTGGCTGTTCGCTACGATAAAGCTCAATTAGGTCATTTGCTCCGATCTTGGTCGAAATTGAACCACGCTCCATTGTGAGAGCAACACGACAAATAATATCGTCGTATGCCATTCGGGAGTTCGAAAAACCGAGTAATTCCTTTCCAAGTCCATATGACGGCATAGCCTCAACAAGTCTTTTGATTTGCTCACGCACCGGACCAAAGAAAGCATTGCGCTGCTCGGCGCCTGTAAGATTTGTAGGCTGATTTAGACGGAAAAATAGTTCGGCAGGCTCCGAACTCTTGAAATCAACAATTCGGTAAATACGAAGTGTGAAGTTGTCGAATAGCAACTTCATTTCATTGGGTAATTCACGGTACTTGCGCCCATGGATACCTTCGATTGCAGAATCTAGTGGCTCAATGGAACCATCTACAGCAAACTCGCCACGAACGAAGTCACGTATTGCTACAAGACGTTGCTGCCCGTCAAGAACCTCTTGTCGCTTCGTGTTTGTGTTTTCGATTACATGAATAGGTGGAACATGCCAGTCGCGCAATATGCTATCGACTAGCCGTTGCTTCTTCGCTCTAGACCAAACCTCACCACGCTGAAAATCAGGCTGAAGATCGAGGACACCTGCTTCAACCCTTGAAATTACTGTCTGGATATCAGGATCCCAAGGCAACAGTCTCATCGAATTCCTTTCTTACCAAGAGATTTGGTGATGTTATTTAACTTATTAAAAGCATACGACATTGCCCGTTGCAATTCAAAATTATCGGCAAGGAACATTTGGTTAGTAGTGGAGAAATTGACCGCTTAGTGGCTTATTGCTTCCGGCGACCAAGGAAATCCAAAGGACTGCTTTGGCCGATAACCATACGCCCACACTACCCCAGCTTGTATCCAACCTTGCCATCAGTAACAACCACCTTCCCCCGCTTTTGCAGTTCTGCAATCAGGTTTGCGACTTCAACGTCAGAATTGGGTTTGTGCTGCTGTTTCAGCAGCGCCTTGATGGTGCTTGTCAGCGTCGACACTTTGCGAGGCCGCGCAGCCCCCCGCTTCTTCAGATCAGCAATTACGAGATCAAGAGACGCCGCACTACCGCTGCTCGTCGCAGGTATGGCCTTGGCTGCCACTGAAGTTGCGACAGGGGGCAAACTGGGTGGTACGGCGGGTTCAATGCCACCACTGCCTGGGCACTGAAAGTTACCCCGCTGATTGAGGACGATCTGCATCTTCTCCTTGATCGACTTGGAACCCAACAGGTGGTTTAGTGCCTTGCAACAAGCAACACAGTTGCCGTCGTCGTTAGTGCCACCGTTGGCGCTGGCCACCAGGTGTTCTACTGACGCCTCCGCTTTGGGAAGCTGCTTGCGACAAAAAAAGCACTGTCCGCCTTGGGCGAACAGTAGACGATCAAGATGGGTAGTCATATCGAGAGCGAACGAAACAGATCAGCCCGGAAGCATATCACCAAGTCATTTCCCCTCCTCTGTCTTGTACAATCAGTTCCAAAACACACAGGGGGTGGGGATGGCGCGTAGAAGACGAGGAAATCGGAGAACGTCAGTGATCGAGGACTTGCTCGATCTCCCCTGGCAATTTAGCGTCGGACTTGGCTTTGCTGTTCTAGTGTTCCTCAAGGGCGTTTTTCCGGCGATTGCAGGTGGCAACATGTTCATGCAGCCCATGGCTGCAGCCGCTTCCGGTCTTGCTTGGCTGTTCTCCGGCGCTTTTTTCCTGATCGCAGCGATTGTCTTCATCAAGGGAAAAGTCTCGAAGGGAAAATCACCAGCGACCGAGCCGGCGACCAGAACCAGCGCACCCAGGCAAAAACTTCGACAGGAACCGGCATATTCGGCGCCTGCCAGCGAAAAAATAGCCAATCACAATATCCGCCCAGACATTCTCGACAAGCTCCTGAGCGAGAGCCAGACAACACCCAGCACGACAAAGCCCAAACCCGCCGAATGGACCCTGGACGTCATCCGCGATCTGGAATGGAAACGCTTCGAAGACGTTTGCCAGCAGTTCTACGAGAAGAAAGGCATTCGTAGCGACACAACCGACCTTGGCCCGGATGGCGGCATCGACATCCGCCTGTATCAAGATGATTCCGGTCGTCCGACTTCCATCGTGCAATGCAAGGCCTGGGGTGAGCGTTACGTCGGCGTGAAACCCATTCGTGAATTGCTGGGCGTGATGACTCACGAGAAGATCGGCAAAGCCTTTTTCATGACCAGCGGTTCCTACTCAGACGAAGCCAAAGCCGTTGCCCAAGCCAATCGCATCACATTGATCGACGGCAACATGCTGTTGATGATGATTCAGCGCCTCCCGGCGCCGGAGCGCGAAAGCCTGCTGGCCTTCGCAGTGGATGGCGATTATGCAATCCCGACCTGCCCGAGTTGCGGCATCAAGATGGTTGCCAGGCAAGGAACAAACGGAAAAGCCGATTTCTGGGGCTGTCAGAACTATCCGCGCTGTCGGCAGACGCTTGGCAAACGGCGTGAATAGTTCAAAAATTATGTCTATCGTATGCCAACTGAGCAACTTGCAAGTAGAATAACAGTCGTTCTTGCACCACTTTCTGAGCCATGCACCACGTTTTTCCAAGGACTAATATGTTTCGCAAATCTATTGTCGCAGCGCTAGCCATCTCCCTAGTCACTCTGAGCGGTTGTGGCCCAAATGGTCCGAAGTACCAAAATGTTCGCTCGTTCAGTGAAGGTTTAGCCCCTGTACAAACAACTAATGGCAAATGGGGTTATATCAACGAAAAGCAGTACATTGTGATACACCCAAGATTTGACGACGCAAAAGAATTCCAGAATGGTAGAGCAGCGGCCAAACTCAACGGAAAATGGGGCTTTATCAACAAGCGCGGCGAATGGCTTTAATTGATGTGATTCACGTATCCGCATCTTTCTGACTGCAGTCTCCCCTTGTTTCGACCAAACCCCACGCAGGTGACCAACGGTGGGACAAATGGGAGCGCAGCTTTTTTCGTACTCACAATATAACCGGCACACAACGATCTTCGGGATTGATTCGATACCCGACCAAGTATCATAGACAGTACCAAAGCAGGCCAGAAAACCTAGCAAACACAAGGGTTCTGGCTTTTTTTTCGTCTACGGCAGTCCATGATTTTATTGCGCCCAGAAGCGCCTCTCAGTCGACAAATTCCGGTTCTTCGCTACATTTCTCGATAGTAGAGGAATCTCGGCAAACCTTGCAGATAAGCGCCGAGGCTCATAAACTACAAATGTAGCATTACGTAGCAGGAGCCAATCATGGGAATGCCAGTCCGTATCGAGGACGAACTTTACGAAAACGCGAAAACTCACGCCAAGGCCGAATGCCGGACTATCTCAGGGCAGATCGAGTTTTGGGCCAAAGTCGGTAAGACTGCTCTTGACAACCCCGATCTGCCCGTCGATTTTGTGCGCGACTTGCTGATTGCGCGCGCCGAAGGTCGGGAGAATGCAACGCCTTTCGTTCCGCAAGGCCAACGTGACGCATGAGCGGCGTCCAGATTCTTCAGGCCAATACCTTCAGCCGCGCCTACAAACGACTGCACAGGAATCAACAAGCCGATGTTGACGATGCGATCAGTGCAATTGTGGCCAATCCCTCACTAGGCGAAGCCAAGAAAGGTGATCTGGCCGGCATCTTTGTTTACAAGTTCTCATGTGTCGGCCAGTTGTTTCTGCTCGCCTACGAATACGACCCGGAAACCCGCCTACTGTTGCTGGTCGGTACGCACGAAAATTTCTACCGTAACCTCAAGCGCTGAACCCACCCTGAAATACGCCGTAAACAAGTTTGCCCACCAATAAGCTCGCGCCGGAATTCCAAAAGCCTCACTCATGTCCCTTGATACTTGGTTCGCCTTCTTCATCGCCTGCTGGGTCATCAGCCTGTCGCCTGGTGCCGGCGCCGTTGCTTCGATGTCCTCCGGGCTCAGTTTCGGTTTTCGGCGCGGTTTCTGGAACGCCATCGGCCTGCAACTGGCGCTGATCCTGCAGATCGCCATCGTTGCCGCCGGTGTCGGCGCCATCCTTGCCCGCTCCGAACTGGCCTTTGCGCTGATCAAGTGGTTCGGCGTGTTATACCTGCTCTATCTCGGCTGGAAACAATGGACCTCACCGCCCGGCGACCTGCATGCCGAGGCGGTCGACAAGCGTCGCGGCCATCCCGGCGCGCTGGTGCTGCGCGGCTTCATCGTCAATGCCAGCAACCCCAAGGCCATCGTCTTCATCCTCGCCGTCCTGCCGCAATTCCTTGATGCGACCCGGCCGCTGCTGGCGCAATACCTGACCATGACGATCACCATGGTCGGCGTCGACCTGATCGTCATGGCCGGCTACACCGGCCTCGCCGCCCGTGTTCTGCGACTGTTGCGCGAACCCGGACAACAACGCCTGCTCAACCGCATCTTCGGCGGTCTGTTCGCTGCTGCCGCCGCGCTGCTGGCGACGCTCAGGCAGGCGGCGCATTAGCCTGACGCCAGCCACACCGCTTTCCCTATGCTAAAGCGGCACTGAATTTGCTTACCGGGTTCTCCTGGTTGCTCAATCCCGCATTTTTGTCGAGAACCCGACACATCCTCGGATGTGCACCAGTTCATCCACCAACGCAAATTCTCAGGAGAAATCCCGATGTCCGTTGCCAACATCAAGGCATTTTCCGAAAAAGCCCGGGCCGATGCCGCCCTTGGCGAAGCACTCAAGGCCTGCCAGAAACTCAAGGAACTGCGCAGCCTCGCCCGCGAGCATGGTTTTGAATTCGACGAAGACTCGCTCTACCCGCCGAACGAACCGCAATTCACCCACGAACAGCTCTCAGAGCGCCTGGTCAAGAACCTGTTGCCCAGTTGAGTTGAGTTAATTTAATGAAAAAAGGCCGGGATCGCTCCCGGCCTTTCTGGTTTTTACACCACGATTGATCGCAAAAATCAGCCCTTCTTGTGCGTCGCCAGGCGCGTCCAGGTATCGACGACGGTGTCCGGGTTCAGCGAGATCGAGCTGATGCCCTGATCCATCAGCCACTCGGCGAGGTCCGGGTGGTCCGACGGGCCCTGGCCGCAGATGCCGATGTACTTACCGGCCTTGTTGGCGGCGGAGATGGCCATGGCCAGCAGCATCTTGACGGCCGGGTCACGTTCGTCGAACAGGTTGGCCACCAGGCCGGAGTCGCGGTCGAGGCCGAGGGTGAGCTGGGTAAGGTCGTTGGAGCCGATCGAGAAGCCGTCGAAGATCTTGAGGAAGTCGTCGGCCAGCAGCGCGTTCGACGGGATTTCGCACATCATGATCAGCTTCAGGTCGTGCTCGCCCTGCTTCAGACCGTGTTCGGCCAGCAGGTCGACGACCGCCTGGCCTTCGCCGACGGTGCGGACGAACGGGACCATCAACTGCACGTTGGTCAGGCCCATTTCTTCACGCACGCGCTTCATGGCGCGGCATTCCATTTCGAAACAGTCGCGGAAGGACTGGGCGACGTAACGCGAGGCGCCACGGAAGCCGAGCATCGGGTTTTCTTCTTCCGGCTCGTACAGCTCGCCGCCGAGCAGCTTGCGGTATTCGTTGGACTTGAAGTCGGACAGGCGGACGATCACCGGGTTCGGCCAGAAGGCGGCGGCGATGGTGGACACGCCTTCAACCAGCTTCTCGACGAAGAAGTCCTTCGGGCTGGCGTAGCCACGGGCGCGGCGCTTGATTTCCTCGCGCTTCGAAGCCGGCAGGCGCTCGACGTCGAGGATGGCCTTGGGGTGGATGCCGATCACGTTGTTGATGATGAACTCGACGCGGGCCAGACCGACGCCGGCGTTCGGCAGCTGGGCGAATTCGAAGGCCAGTTCCGGGTTGCCGACGTTCATCATGACCTTGACCGGGACGTCCGGCATGGCCGAGATGTCGCGGGTGGTGATTTCGAAGTCGAGGCGACCGCGATAGACATGGCCGGTATCGCCTTCGGTACAGCTCACCGTCACGGTATCGCCTTCGGTCAGCGTCTCGGTCGCGTCACCGCAACCGACGATGGCCGGGATGCCCAGTTCGCGGGCGATGATCGCGGCGTGGCAGGTCCGGCCGCCACGGTTGGTGACGATCGCGGAAGCGCGCTTCATCACCGGTTCCCAGTTCGGGTCGGTCATGTCGGCGACGAGCACGTCACCCGGCTTGACCTGGTCCATCTCCTTCGGGTCCTTGACGATACGCACCGGGCCGACGCCGATCTTCTGGCCGATGGCACGGCCGGAGGCGAGCACCTTGGAGAAGGACTTCAGCTTGAACTTTTCCTGCTTGCCGGCGGCCGCCTGCGACTGCACGGTTTCCGGGCGGGCCTGCAGGATGTAAAGCTTGCCATCGACGCCGTCCTTGCCCCACTCGATATCCATCGGACGACCGTAGTGCTTTTCGATGATCTGGGCGTAGCGGGCCAGTTCCATGACTTCTTCGTCATTGATCGAGAACTGGTGGCGCAGGCTTTCTTCCACTTCTTCGGTGATCGTCGACTTGCCGGCGACCTTCTCGGCGGCGAAGGTCATCTTGATCATCTTCGAGCCGAGGTTGCGGCGGATCACGGCCTTCTTGCCCAGTTCGAGCATCGGCTTATGCACGTAGAACTCGTCCGGATTGACGGCGCCCTGCACCACCGTTTCGCCCAGGCCGTAGCTGGAGGTGACGAAAACGGCATCGCGGAAACCGGATTCGGTGTCGAGCGTGAACATCACGCCGGCCGCGCCCTTGTCCGAGCGGACCATGCGCTGGATGCCGGCCGACAGCGCGACGTCGGCGTGCACGAAGCCCTTGTGCACGCGATAGGAGATGGCGCGGTCGTTGTACAGCGAGGCGAACACTTCCTTGATCGCGTGCATGATGTTTTCCAGGCCGACGATGTTCAGGAAGGTTTCCTGCTGGCCGGCGAAGGACGCATCCGGCAGGTCCTCGGCGGTGGCCGAGGAGCGCACGGCGAAGGACATGTCGGCGTTGGATTCAGCGACCAGGCGCTGGTACTGCTCGGTGATGGCGATGGTCAGGTCCATCGGGAACGGCGTGTCGAGGATCCACTGGCGAATTTCGGCGCCGGTCTTGACCAGGGCGTTGACGTCATCGACATCGAGCGTATCGAGCGTGTCGTTGATCTTCTTGTCGAGGCCGGACTGGGCCAGGAACTCGCGGTAGGCGTGCGCCGTCGTGGCGAAGCCGCCGGGGACGCGGACGCCGGTGTCGGCGAGCTGCGAGATCATTTCGCCAAGCGACGAGTTCTTGCCGCCGACCTGGTCGACGTCGGTCATGCGCAGTTTTTCGAAGGGGATGACAAGGGCTTCCATCAGTGGGTCCTTTCGGTGGGAATTGAAGATTGGAAAATCAGGAGTTCAGGAAATCGGTGTTCAGGCGGCGCTCGGCGGTTTCGCGGCGGGCGACCGAGCGCAGCGTCTGCGCCAGCGTCTCGCGGACGAAGTCGATGTGCGTCTCGGCGGCGGCGCGCGCGGCCTGCGGCTTCTTGTCGACGATGGCGGTGTGGATCGCGGTGTGCTGGCTCATCAGGAGCTTGCCGGCGGCCGGCACGCTCTTCAGTTCGCCGAGGTTGAGGCGGATGTTGTCATGCATCAGACGCAGCAGCGCCGCCGACAGGTGGCCGATCAGGACATTGTGCGAGGCGTCGCCGATGGCCTGGTGAAAGGCGATGTCGGCGGCCGAGCGCTTTTCGGTGTCGTCGTTGTTGAACGAGGCCTGCAGCGCTGCGTAAGCCTGGTCGAGACGCAGCAGGTCGGCGTCGGTGGCGCGCTCGGCAGCCCATTCGGCGGCCTGGCCTTCGATCATGCGGCGGAATTCGAGCATGTCCTCGCGCAGGTTCGGGTAGGAACCCATCATCTCCTGCCAGGGGTCGAAGAAGCTCTTTTCCAGTGCGGCCGTCACATAGGTGCCGCCGCCCTGACGGCTCTGCAGCATGCCCTTGGACGCCAGCTTCTGGATTGCCTCACGCAGGCTCGGCCGCGACACGCCGAGTTCAAGCGCCAGTTCGCGCTCGGCCGGCAGGCGGTCGCCCGGCTTCAACGAACCTTCGAGGATGCGCCGCTCCAGCGTCGAAGCGACGGCATCGGAAATCCGCGGAACCTGCACCTTGTTCGGCATTGGTAAGACCACCTTGATTGGTAAGACCGCCACATTCTAGCCAGCGATCTGCAAAAGTGCAAGCATGGGGATTTCCCTAGTGGCATTGACCAAGTCACGGATTTATCTTAAATTTCTGCCTCAGGAATTATTGGTCTTACCATTGAACCAATCAAACAAAACGGAGAGAGGATGACAATCGCCCAAACCCCGCCGGGCAAGCCGGCCGATGTGTATTTCTTCGCCACCTGCGTCGTCGACCAGTTCTACCCGGACGCCGGCATGGATGCGATCACCCTGCTCGAACGCGAAGGCATCCGTGTGCACTTCCCGGAAGACCAGACCTGCTGCGGCCAGCCGGCCTACACCAGTGGTTTTCATGACGAGGCACGCCAGGTCGCGGCACACCAGTTGACGCTGTTCCCGGAAGACTGGCCGATTGTCGTTCCCTCCGGCTCCTGCGCCGGGATGATGAAGCACCACTACCCGACGCTGTTTGCCGCCGACCCGGTGCGCAAGGCGCAGGCCGAAAAGCTGTCGGCCCGGGTCTGGGAATTCACCCGCTTTCTGGTCGACGTCCTCGATTTCAAACCCCAGGACTGCGGGAGCGACTGCACCGTCGTTCTCCACACTTCCTGCTCGGCGCGCCGCGAGATGGGCGTCCATGTCAGCGGTCGCCAGTTGCTCGGCGGTCTGGCACAGGTCACCGTCGCCCAGCAGGACCACGAATCCGAGTGCTGCGGTTTCGGCGGCACCTTCTCGGTCAAGCAGCCGGAAATTTCCGGCGCCATGGTCGAGGACAAGGTCAAGTCGCTCAAGGCCACCGGCGCCGAGCGCGTGGTCAGCGCCGACTGCGGCTGCCTGATGAACATCCTCGGCCACGCCGCCTGGAAGGACGCCCAGGAAGGCCGTCCGCCCACCCTGCCCGGCGAACACATCGCCACTTTCCTGCTGCGCCGTACCGGAGGTGCCAAATGAGCGCTCGCGACCGCATCCTGGCCCGCCTGAACCGTAGCGCGCCCCAACAGCCGCCCGCCCTGCCCGACGTCGGCAGCTGGTACGCCACGCATCGCAGCAGCGAAACCCCGGCCGACAAGGCCCGTCGTTTCCGCCACTACATCGAACTTGCCCATGCCGAAGTGCATGCTGTCAGCCGCAACAACTGGGCCGACACCCTGCACCAGGTGCTCAAGGCGCGTGGCATCGACCGGCTGCTGGTCGCCGAAGGTACGCCGCACGGCGACACCGCACTCGACGCACTGCCGCCGCGCGGCATCGAGTGCAGCGTCTACGACATGGCCATCGAAGCCTGGAAATCGGAAATGTTCACCGCCACGCCGGCCAGCCTGACCGCCGCCCGCGCCGCCATCGCCGAAACCGGCACGCTGATTCTGTGGCCGAACGAGAAGGAACCCCGGCTGATGTCGCTGGTGCCGCCGGTACACATCGTGCTGCTCGACGCATCCAACATCTACAACACCTTCTTCGAGGCGATGACTGCCGAAGCCTGGAACAACGGCCTGCCGACCAACGCACTGCTCGTTTCCGGCCCGTCGAAAACCGCCGACATCCAGCAGACCCTGGCCTACGGCGCGCACGGCCCGAAGGAATTGATCGTCCTGCTGCTGGGAGAAAAAGCATGAGCGAGCACACCCTGCACTTCAAACCGGCCGAAGGCTTCCGCGCCCGTTCCAAGGCGGTCGTCGACAATCCCTTCCTGCGCCAGAGCTTCCGTGGCGCGATGGACTTCCTGATGAGCAAGCGCGCCGCCCAGTTCCCCGACCCCGAGGAACTGGAAAGCCTGCGCAACCTCGGCGAAGCGATTCGCCAGTACAACCTGGCCAAGCTGCCCGACCTGCTCGAACGGCTCGAAGCCAACCTGACCCGCAACGGCATCAAGGTGCACTGGGCGGAAACGCCGGATGAAGCCAACGCGATCATCCTCGGCATCATCCAGGGCCACGGCGCGACCAGGATGGTCAAGGGCAAGTCCATGGTCAGCGAGGAAATCGAACTCAACCACGCCGCCGAAGCGGCCGGCATCGAAGCGCTGGAATCGGACATGGGCGAGTACATCGTCCAGCTCGCCAACGAAAAGCCCTCGCACATCATCATGCCGGCGATCCACAAGACCAAGGAGGAAATCGCCCGCCTGTTCCATGAAAAGGTGCCGGGGGTTGATTACACCGACAACGTCGATGCGCTGATCCAGATCGGCCGCAACGTCCTGCGCCGGAAATTCCAGGAAGCCGAAATCGGCCTCTCCGGCGTCAATTTCGCCGTCGCCGAAACCGGCACCCTGTGCCTGGTCGAGAACGAAGGCAACGGCCGCATGTGCACCACCGCACCGGCCGTGCACATCGCCATCACCGGCATCGAGAAGATCGTCGAGAAGCTCGAACACGTGCCGCCGCTGCTCTCGCTGCTGACCCGTTCGGCGACCGGTCAGAACATCTCGACCTACTTCAACATGATTTCCTCGCCGCGCAAACCCGGCGAGAAGGACGGCCCCGAGGAAGTGCATCTGGTGCTGCTCGACAACGGTCGCAGCCAGGCCTACGCCGACGAGCAGTTGAGGAAGACGCTGCAGTGCATCCGTTGCGGCGCCTGCATGAACCACTGCCCGGTGTATACGCGCATCGGCGGCCACGCCTACGGCACCACCTACCCCGGCCCGATCGGCAAGATCGTCTCGCCGCACATGCTCGGCCTCGACGCCACCGCCGGCCTGACCACGGCGTCGTCCTTGTGCGGCGCCTGCGGCGAAGTCTGCCCGGTGAAAATCCCGATTCCCGACCTGCTCATCCGCCTGCGCAGCGAAGCCTTCTCCGCCCCGCACGCCAACCCGGCGATGCGCGGCCAGGGCGCCGGCCATTCGTCGCTGATCTCGGCGATCTGGCGCGGCTGGGCCTTGGTTTACCGTTCGCCCGCGCTGTACCGCGCCGTTTCGTGGCTGGGCAGCCGTTTCGGCTGGCTGATGCCGTCGCGCCAAGGCGCCTGGACCACCGTCCGCGAACCCCTGCGGCCGGCGCCGAAGCGCCTGCGCGACCAACTCAAGGAACGCAACAAAGCATGAGCCAGCTTCTGACCGCCGCCCTGCGCGAAAAACTGCCGACCTCGCAGGTCATCACCGACGAACTGCGCCGCCTCGCCTACGGGACCGACGCCAGCTTCTACCGCCTGATCCCGCAGGTCATCGCAATCATCGAGAACGAAACCCAGGCCCGCCACGTACTGGCCACCGCCCACGCGCAGCAGGTGCCGGTCACCTTCCGTGCCGCCGGCACCAGTCTGTCCGGACAGGCGATTTCCGACGGCATCCTGGCGCTGATCGGCGAGGGTTTTGCCACCTGCGAGATCGCGCCGGACGGCGGCAGCGTCCGTCTCGGACCGGGCATCGTCGGCGGCGAGGTCAATCGCCGGCTGGCGCCGCTCGGGCGCAAGATCGGTCCCGACCCGGCCTCGATCGGTGCCGCCAAGATCGGCGGCATCGCCGCCAACAACGCTTCCGGGATGTGCTGCGGCACGGCCCAGAACAGCTACCGGACACTGGCCGGCCTGCGCGTCATGCTCGCCGACGGCACCCTGCTCGATACCGAAGATCCGCTCAGTCGCGACGCCTTCGCCAAGTCGCACGCCGTCCTGCTCGGCGAACTCGAACGCCTGGGCCAGGCGACGCGGGCCAACCCGCGGCTGGCCGAACGCATCCGCCAGAAGTTCAAGATCAAGAACACCACCGGCTACAGCCTCAACGCGCTGGTCGATTTCGAAGACCCCTTCGACATCCTCGCGCACCTGATGATCGGTTCCGAAGGCACACTCGGCTTCATTTCGCGAATCACCTACCAGACCGTCGTCGAGGACCCGTGCAAGGCCTCGGCGCTGGTCTTCTTCCCCGACATCCGCAGCGCCTGCGAAGCGGTCATCCGGCTGAAGACGCAACCGGTCGCGGCGGTCGAACTGCTCGACCGGCCGGCGCTGCGCTCGGTCCAGGACAAGCCCGGCCTGCCGGCGGTGATGCGCAGCCTGGGCGACGACGCGGCAGCGCTGCTGATCGAGGTGCGGGCCGGCGATGCCGCCGCGGTCGCCGACAGGATCGCCGCCGTGCACGGCGCGCTGGCCGGCGTCGCCACGGTCGAGCCGGTCCAGTTCTCGACCGACCCGGCGACCTGCGAAATGTACTGGAAGGTGCGTAAAGGCACTTTCCCGGCGGTCGGCGCGATGCGCCGCACCGGCACCACGGTGCTGATCGAGGACGTCGCCTTCCCGATTGCCGCACTCGCCGACGCCACCCTCGACCTGCAGGCGCTGCTCAAGAAGCACGCCTACGACGAGGCGATCATTTTCGGCCATGCGCTCGAGGGCAACCTGCACTTCGTCATCACCCAGGACTTCGCCACGCCGAGCGAAATCGACCGCTACGCGCGCTTCATGGACGAACTGTGCGACATGGTGGTCAACAAGTACGACGGTTCGCTCAAGGCCGAGCACGGCACCGGCCGCAACATGGCGCCTTTCGTCGAACTCGAATGGGGGCGCGAGGCGACCGAGCTGATGCACCGGATCAAGGCGCTGTTCGACCCGGCCGGCCTACTCAACCCGGGCGTCATCCTCAACGCCGACCCGCAGGCCCACCTTGCCCACCTCAAGCCGATGCCGGCAGCCGAAGACATCATCGACCGCTGCATCGAATGCGGCTTCTGCGAGCCGCTGTGCCCGTCGCACCGGCTGACGCTGAGCCCGCGCCAGCGCATCACCAGCGTCCGCGAGCTGGCCCGCCGCGAGGCGGCCGGCGAAGCCGCCGGCAAGATCGCCGAAGACTACGCCTACATGGGCCTCGACACCTGCGCCGGCTGCGGCCTGTGCTCGACCGCCTGCCCGGTCGGCATCGACACCGGCGACCTCACCCGGCGCCTGCGCGGGCGCCGCCTGAACGACGGCGCGCGCGCGGTCAACGCCTGGACCGGGCGCAATTTCGGCGTCCTCGCCGGTGCCGCCCGCGCCGGCCTGACGCTCGGCCACGCTGCGGCTGCGGTGGTCGGCCAGAAGACGCTGGCAAAACTCAGCAATGGCGCCTGGAAGCTGCCAATGCCGCGCGCCGGCCGCGCCCCGGCGGCCATCCACACCGGCGGTGACCCGGTTGTCTATTTCCCGACCTGCGGCGGGCGCATTTTCGGGCCGACCGCTGCCGGCGAACCGCAACTTGGCGACATCGTCCTCGAACTGCTGCGCCGCGCCGGCTACGCACCGATCCTGCCGGAAGGTTTCGACCAACTGTGCTGCGGCCAGATGCTGGCCAGCAAGGGCCTGGCCAGCGAAGCCGACGCGATGTCGGCGCAACTCGAAGCCGCGCTGCTGAAAGCCTCCGACAATGGTCGCCACCCGGTGATCATGGACGCCAGCACCTGCACCGCCCGCATGCAGCAACATCTGGCCGGCCGCCTGCAGCTCTTCGATTTCCACGAATTTGCCCACGACGCGCTGCTGCCACGGCTGATGATCGTCCGCCAGGCCGAGCCGGTCGCCCTGCACATCAACTGCAGCGTTCGCAAGACCGGCAGCGACGCCAAGCTGCGCGCCCTGCTCAAGGCCTGCGCCGAAACCGTGATCGAGCCGGCTGCCGTGACCTGCTGCGGCTTTGCCGGCGACCGCGGCTTCGCCGTTCCCGAGCTCAATCAGCACGCCCTGCGCCACCTCAAGCCGGCGCTGCCGGCCGGCTGCGCCTGCGGCGTATCGACCAACCGGACCTGCGAAATCGGCCTCACCGCCGAATCCGGCATCGACTACCGCTCGATCGCGTATTTGCTCGAGAAATGCAGCCGACCGCTGGAAATCCCTTGCTGACCGCGTGGCCCGCCACTCGTTACAATCGCTGCATATTCACCCGCCTGGACCTGCCATGACCGATTCCGCCCTCGACAGCAACAAGGACGAACCCCTGCGCAACGACATCCGCCTGCTCGGCCGGCTGCTCGGCGACACCGTCCGCGACCAGGAGGGCGCAGCGATTTTCGACATCGTCGAACAGGTCCGCCAGACCGCCGTGCGCTTTGCCCGCGACGGCGACCCGGCCAGCCGTGACGAACTCGCTGCCCTGCTCGACCCGTTGCCGCGCGACACCACCCAGGCCGTCGTCCGCGCCTTCAGCTACTTCCTGCAACTGGCCAACATCGCCGAGGACGAGCACCACATCCGCCGGCGCCGCGCCCACGACCTGGCCGGCTCGCCGCCGCGTGAAGGCAGCCTGGTTTTCGCGCTGGACGCACTGGCTGCCGCCAAGGTTTCGCCCGAAGCGCTGGCCGATTTCTTCGCCCACGCCCTGGTCGCCCCGGTGCTCACCGCCCACCCGACCGAAGTCCAGCGTCAGAGCCTGATCCGCAACCACCGCGAGATCGCCCGCCTGCTCGACCGCCGCGAACGCCAGCAGTTGACGCCCGAGGAAGCCGCCGACAACGAACTGGCGCTGGCCAACGCGATCCTGACGCTGTGGCAGTCGCGCATGCTGCGCCCGGTCCGGCTCAAGGTCATCGACGAGGTCAAGAACGGCATCAGCTACTTCAAGGAAACCTTCTTCAGCGAACTGCCGCGCCTCTACATCCAGGCGACCGAGCAATTGCAGAAGCGCTACCCGGAGAAAGTCTGGGCGCTGCCGCCCTTCTTCCGTGTCGGTTCGTGGATCGGCGGCGACCGTGACGGCAATCCCTTCGTCACCGCCGACATCCTCAACGAAGCGCTGCGCCTGCAATCGGCAGCCACGCTCAATCACTACCTCGACGAAATCCACGAGCTCGGCGCCGAACTGCCGCTGTCCGACCTGCTGGTCAAGGTGACGCCGGAACTCAAGCTGCTCGCCGATCTGTCGCCCGACCAGTCGCCGCAGCGCATCGACGAACCCTACCGGCGCGCCCTGTCGGGCATCTACGCCCGACTGGCGGCGACCGCCCGGGCGCTCGACCACGTCGACCCGGTGCGTCACGAGATCGGCCACGCCGAACCCTACGCCACGCCGGCCGAACTGCGCGGCGAACTCAAGGTGCTGACCAATTCGCTCAAGCTCAACGGCAGCGCCCGCCTGGCTGGTGGCCGTCTGCGCCGGCTGCTGCGCGCGGTGCAGGTGTTCGGCTTCCACCTGGCGCCGATCGACCTGCGCCAGAACTCCGAAGTGCACGCCCGCAGCGTCGCCGCCTTGCTCGCCGCCGCCGGCCGTTGCCCGGATTACGAAGCGCTGCCGGAAAACGAGCGGATCGCGCTGCTGACCGCCGAAATCGCCTCGCCGCGCCCGCTCTACTCGCCGTGGCTCGATTACGACGAAGAAACCCGTGGCGAACTGGCGATCTTCTTCGCCGCCCGCGAACTGCGCGCCAAGTACGGCGAGGCCGCCTTGCCCAACTGCATCATCTCGAAAACCGACGGCGTCTCCGACCTGCTCGAACTGGCGCTGCTGCTCAAGGAAGCCGGGCTGCTGCGCCCGGGCGCCGAGCCGCGCCTCGACGTCAACATCATCCCGCTGTTCGAGACCATCGAGGACTTGCAGAAGAGCGCCGCGATCATGGATCAGCTCTTCGCCATTCCCGGCTACCGCCAGCTGGTCGCCGGCCGTGGCGACGAGCACGAAGTCATGCTCGGCTACTCGGACAGCAACAAGGACGGCGGTTTCCTGACCTCGGGCTGGGAGCTGTACAAGGCGGAAATCCTGCTCGCCGACACCTTCGCCCGCCACGGCGTGCGCCTGCGCCTGTTCCACGGGCGCGGCGGCTCGGTCGGGCGCGGCGGTGGCCCGTCCTACCACGCCATCCTGGCCCAGCCGGCCGGCGCCGTTTCCGGCCAGATCCGCCTGACCGAACAGGGCGAAGTCATCTCGACCAAGTACGGCACGCCCGATACCGGTCGTCGCAACCTCGAAGTGCTGCTCGCGGCGACGCTGGAAGCCAGCCTGACCGACCACGAGAACAAGGTCGAGCCGGCCGGCCAATTCCACGGCGTGATGGACGACCTCTCGCTGCGCGCCTTCAATGCCTATCGCGGCCTGGTCTATGAAACGCCCGGCTTCACCACCTACTTCCGCCAATCGACGGTGGTTTCCGAAATCGCTTCGCTGAACATCGGCAGCCGCCCTGCATCGCGCAAGGCCTCCGAGCGCATCGAGGACCTGCGGGCGATTCCCTGGGTCTTCTCGTGGGCGCAATGCCGGCTGATGCTGCCCGGCTGGTACGGCTTCGGCTCCGCCGTCGACGGCTACCTCGCCACCAACCCGGACGGCCTCGCCACCTTGCGCCGCATGCTCAAATCCTGGCCCTTCTTCCAGAGCCTGTTGTCGAACATGGACATGGTGCTGGCCAAGACCGACCTGGCAATCGCCTCGCGCTACGCCGAACTGGTCGCCGACAGCGAACTGCGCGAGCGCATCTTCAGCCGCATCGTCGGCGAATGGCAGCTGACCCGCCGCCACCTGCTGGCCATCCTCGAACGCGACGACTTCCTCGCGGACAACCCCATGCTCAAGCGCTCGCTGCAACTGCGCGCGCCCTACATGGACCCGCTCAACCACCTCCAGGTCGAGCTGCTCAAGCGCCATCGCGGCGGCGACACCGACGAGCGCGTCGCCCGCGGCATCCACATCACCATCAACGGCATCGCTGCCGGACTGCGCAACAGCGGTTAAAATCGCCAGACCATGCCCAATCCGATCAAACGCACCGTGTTCTTCATCTCCGACGGCACCGGCCTGACCGCCGAAGCCCTCGGCCACAGCCTGCTGACCCAGTTCGAGGACGTCGAATTCAAGCAGGTCCGCATCCCCTTCCTCGACAGCCTGGAAAAGGCCCAGGACGCCATCGCCCGGATCAACGCCCAGGGCGAGGCCGACGGCATGCGCCCCATCGTGTTCACCACCCTGGTCAACCAGGAACTCGGTGATCTGGTGCACCAGGCCGACGCCTTCTGCCTGTCCTACTTCGAAACCTTCCTCGCCCCGCTCGAGGCCGAACTCGGCCGCAAGTCCAGCCACACCGTCGGCCGCTCGCACGGCACCGCTGAAAGTTCGGAATACAAGAAGCGGATCGAAGCCATCAACTACACGCTGGCCCACGACGACGGCATCACCGACCGCGACCTCGAAGAATCCGACGTCATCCTGGTTGCCGTTTCGCGCTGCGGCAAGACGCCGACCTCGCTCTACCTGGCCATGCAGTTCGGTCTGAAGGCGGCGAATTTCCCGCTGATCCCGGAAGACTTCGACCGGGGTCGCCTGCCCGGCACGCTGGAAAAGCACCGCAGCAAGCTGTTCGGCCTGACCATCCAGCCCGAACGCCTGCACCAGATCCGCGAAGAACGCCGCGCCGGCAGCAAGTACGCCTCGCTGCCGAACTGCCGCTACGAAATCGCCGAAGCCGAAAAAATGATGCGCCGCGAAGGTATCCGCTGGCTGGATTCGTCGACCAAGTCGATCGAGGAAATCTCGGCGACCATCCTGCAGGAACTCAACCTGCGCTGAGGAAACGCCCAATACCGCTACTTCTGATCAGCGGCATTGGGCAAACCGGGCTCAGGTCGGCGCACAACATCTGGTTGTTGCCGAACTGCGCGTAATCGCCCTTGTTCATCGCGCTTTCGCTGATGTCCGTCTGTATCCACAAACGGCCGTTGCGGTCGAACCACAGGCCATCCGGGCTGAAACGCGTCCGGACATAATCGCTACCGCGCACCGGCCCGGCAATCTCCATCGGCGTCAGCCCGGTGATGCGACGGTTGCGCGCATCCGCCATCATCTCCCAGCGACCATTCTCGCCCCGGCGAATACGCACCACCGAAACCCCGTGGCCATTCAGTTCCTTCAGGCATTCATCCGCCACCCGCTTACCATTGACCAGCGCCGGCACCGCGTCGCGATCCAGCTTCTGGCCCACCGCGCTGGCGTGCATGAAACGCGGCTCGACATACTCGTGATTCATCACCAGCAAGCCATCGTCCGAACTGCCGTTGAACGGATCGCGCCCCTCGATGGGGAAGAAATGCATGCCGTCATGATGGCTACCCATCTGGCTCGCCTGATCCGCGCCGCTGTTCTTCAGCGGATCGAAAGCCGGCATCCTGCCGGTGATCGGCGTCCCCCACGGCAACAACGGCTGCGCGCGACACCCCGGCGGCACCCGCACGGTATCGGCATCGCTGATCGCCACCGCCGAAAACCCGAGCAGCCGGCCACCCGCAACACCCGCCGAATTCGTCGCACACGCCGTCAGCCCCGCCCCCGCAAACAGCGAAGCCACCGACGCTGCCAAGCCCCCCTTGAGCACCTGCCGCCGCCCAAGATTGACCGCCAGCACATCGCTGAAATGCCGGTTGCCGCTGTGATTGGACACAGGCTCATCGCCATCGCCGTTGTCAAAGATCAGGATCGGAGGAAGACTGGACATGGGCAATTCAACTAACATCAGCAATCACAACCAGTGAGGATTCTCCGATGTCAATGAGCTACGAGGAAATTCTAGAAGTTGCAATGACGCTCAGCCCAAGCGAACGCCTCGACTTAGCCGAGCTACTCTGGGTGAGCGTTGATAATCCGGACGAGGTTGCCAATACCTGGCTGGAAGAAGCTGAACGTCGAGGTGAGGCATTCGAGCGCGGTGAAATGGAAGCCGTTGATGCCGACGAAGTTTTAGCAAGCCTGAGAGCCAAACTCGCGGCATGGCGCAAAGCCAATGAGGACATGCCGCCGAGTTAGCCAAAATCAGCCAATTCGCGATCAAGCTCCTCTTCCGATGGGCGAATCACCGCCACACCGAGTACTCCCAAAATGTCGATCATTTCGCTGATCGACACCCCCACCAATCTAGCTGCCCGCCCAAGAGAAATACGCTCATCAACAAACAGTTTGATCGCCAGCCCCGTCCCCAAGCCATCGCTGATCAGCATCTCATCACAAGGCACAGCAACAAACAGCGGCACACCCCGCTTGGTAACCAAGGAAAATCTCCCGCTCTCGGCTCGGCGAATCAACTTGCCAACATGCTTGCGTAGATTGCGGATTTTAAATGTGTGCATACAGGGATTCCTGTGCCAAGCTCCAGCGGGAAACGGTAGCGCAGTTTTCTTGGGGAGATCAATATTCTGCAAGACAAACGTATCCCCGCGAACGCGGGGGAACCGAGCACGGCCTGGTAAAGGTCGGCTTTGGTGAGGGCCTATCCCCGCGAACGCGGGGGAACCCAGTTGCGCCATTTCGTGATGCACGCGGCGCAGGGCCTATCCCCGCGAACGCGGGGGAACC
>NZ_KE386925.1:334586-335444 GCF_000429605.1 Azonexus hydrophilus DSM 23864
TTCCCAGGGCCTATCCCCGCGAACGCGGGGGAACCGTGTTATGCGGCGCGGACGCCGTCCATCCTGCGGGCCTATCCCCGCGAACGCGGGGGAACCAACCCTGGTGACGTCCGGCGGCTGGGCGAACGGGGCCTATCCCCGCGAACGCGGGGGAACCACAAAACCGTATTGCACCGCGTATTTATGCCGGGGCCTATCCCCGCGAACGCGGGGGAACCGGAATATACGGCGAAAACGCCGTCTATCATGAGGGCCTATCCCCGCGAACGCGGGGGAACCCTGATGCCGGATTGAATCGGGGCGTGCTTGATGGGCCTATCCCCGCGAACGCGGGGGAACCGACTAACCTCGCTGCGAGGTACTGCTGCTCCGGGGCCTATCCCCGCGAACGCGGGGGAACCGATATTGTCCAGGTCATCGACGGCTACGTGCCGGGCCTATCCCCGCGAACGCGGGGGAACCGTCGCCGACACAAAGCGGCCATCCTCGCCCACGGGCCTATCCCCGCGAACGCGGGGGAACCCGAATGGCCGTCAGATCGCCGTAATACAGCAGGGGCCTATCCCCGCGAACGCGGGGGAACCGAGCTCAAGGCGTTGACCGATCTATCACGCGAGGGCCTATCCCCGCGAACGCGGGGGAACCCAGGCCATACGGCTCACGATTGACACCTGTTTGGGCCTATCCCCGCGAACGCGGGGGAACCGAAGGCTTTGGCTTCTTCCTGTTCCTCGTAGAGGGCCTATCCCCGCGAACGCGGGGGAACCGCAAATGCCCAGGCCTTCGCCGATTCTTTCGACGGCCTATCCCCGCGAACGCGGGGGAACCCCTCGATTTCCTTCTCGATGGTGACGCGGA
>NZ_KE386925.1:337208-801111 GCF_000429605.1 Azonexus hydrophilus DSM 23864
AGTTCTGAAACTGGCCTATCCCCGCGAACGCGGGGGAACCTCTTGTAGATAGCCCTATGATCTACAAAAGAAAACATCAAAAGTGATTCGAATTTTTAAAGAGCACTCTACAACATTCGTTTAACCAGCCAAAGGCCATCTACCTCTACGAGTTCTCTTGGAGGCTCACCCAAGGTCTTGATGCCAACCCCACCGGTTTCATTCATATCCCGCCAGACCATGACAACGCTTCCTTGAGGCTCGGCCGAAAACCAGCTCTCCAAGGTCTCCCAGGCTCTCGACCTCACGCCAGGATTCATTCGGGGCGAGATGTAGACCGTCGGCGCAATTTCCAACATGACCGATGCCAGAAACCCACGAAACCGATAAGGCACATCACGCGTCACTATCACTACCAGCGCCATCGCTTTCCTCCGTCCGCAATACCTGTTTGATCTTGTCGATCATGCTGGCAATGACATCCTGCTTCCGAAACACCGTAGACGCCTCGCGTCTGACCAGGCGGTCGATACTGGTTTGGTCGCCGTTGATCGCCTTTTTTGCCACCGAGAAAGCAATTTGCAGCGTGATCGTGTCGCGAAACAAATCGGCAATGTCCAGCACAAACGCCTGCCCGGAATCCTCGTGGATAAAGCCTAGCTGTGGAATTGCTGCCAGCGACTGAACGGCGATAGCGGCGGCCCCCTGAACCGCCGTAGCCGCATGGTTGATCGCCTGATTCGGTATATCCGTGGCCTCTGGATTATTTCTGTCGTAATGCCGCCCGTCCCAGGGAATACCGTATTTATCCGCCATCAAACGATAAATCGCCTTTACCCGCGCGCCCTCGATGCCGCGCAGTGTATCCAGATCACGATGCGGCAGGATTTCGCCCAAGCGCAAGGCATACATGTGCCGAGCAACGCTGACGCGGCGACGAGGACTCCCCCATAGCTCGGCCTGACGACGAGCCACGTCCGAGCGATCCGGCAGCAGTGGCGGCGCCGTGTAAGTGCGAACCCCATCCTGCCCGACAGCCGCCATCAGGGTTCCGTGTCTTGCCAGCAGGCGCAGGGCGTCATGCGTCACGCTACTGCCCGGCCCGAGCAGGATCATCGAAACAGCCTGATGCGGTATCTGCAGCACATGGGGTGTCAGCGAATCCTTGCCTGCCATGAAATGCAGGCAGCCATCAATCACGCAAAGTTCACCGCGTTCCAGCCAGATCAGCCCATGTCGATCCGCATGGGGAACGCGGGCCGTTTCCAGCCCGAGTCGCCCTTTCAGCATGCGCTGGCCGGCCTGAGCAACAACATGCCAAAACCGAAAGCGCGATGTCGCCCCACTCCTCTGGCTAACAGACGGTTGAATGCTTCGGGATCACCGACCAGCAACTGCCCCTTGAAAACAACATCCGGCCCGCTAATGCTGGCAGTTTTTCGTTTGCCGTTGTCACCGTTCCCGGTTTTGCGCAATACACGCGTGAGCTTGAACGATTCCATCCGGGTCTCGACAATTTCGGCAGCACCATCGACAGCTAGTTGCTTGACCAACCAGTCCGTATAAACCGCTGTTCGCTCAGCCAAGCTTCCATTTTTTGCGTCTTTTTCACTGTCGACCGCAGGATTTATGGCGTGCAGGAAGGCATCGCGCTCCCCGCCTTCCTTACTACGCACGACCGGACGAACCCTTAACTCAAAGCCCAAGCGCTGTCCCGTTTTCCAAGCGTTGGGGAATGGGCGCGCATCCAGCGCATCAAGCCCCAAGGCGCGGGCCACATCCGGAGTCGCCAGTGCGGCGTTCAAACGCAAGCTTTCCAGGTCGGCTGAGGTGTAAGCCAGCAAGCCCTGCCGCCCTCCCAGATAATGGAAAGGCTTCGGCGCCAGATCGCCGAATGCGGAACAAAGCAGGGCGTGCAGCGCATAGCCGAAATCACCATCCGGTGACAGCAAACCATGACGCGTGGCCCACGGCGCCAACGCTGCCGGGTCCGGTTGCAAACGCAATAACTGAAAAGTCATGTTGTCACTCCCGGCGCATCAAATACCCCTTCCCGTACGGGCCGCCACCCACCGTGAACACCGCAGGACCAATTACGCTCATCGCACAAATCCAGAACGCGATCACCAGCCAGAACGCCCTCGCCATCCGGCCATTGCAAGCGCAAACCGATGGGTCTCTCGGGAAATGGAACGGCTTTTAGGGCTTCAAGAATATTCGTTGCATCCTGCCAACCGGCAAACACTCGCCGACTGGGCAGGCAAGATTTCCGGCCGATGAACAATGGGCGCGCCGGGTGATCAAGTGCTTGCGCAAGATCATCCAGTGTTGGGGTCTCTGCCGCTGGCTCAAGACGTAGTGCGACAAGAACGTTCAGGCTGGCGTGGTAATCACGGTAACGAAGGTGCGGTGAATTGTATGATCCAGCCCCACCACGTCGCTCTTCCGGCGCGCCCCAGGTTGTCCACCCTTTGTCAGCCGCCCCCAACTGCGCCGTCTGAAAATCCGTGAGGCGCTGAATCTCGCTGTCGAGTCTGGCACCAACCACCAAACGGCTTTGCAAGCGAGCATGGAGTTTGCTTTCTTCACGCCGATAGCCCAAGGCATTTGCCAGCAACCCCGTCACCATGGAAAGCGCAGGAAAATCCCGGATCACGCCATAGTTATCGATGGTTTCCCCACCGAAGGCGATCAACGGAGCTTCCAGGCGCATCAAAAGATGGCGTGGCATGTCAGCAAGCCCCTTGCTCGATAATTCCCTTCGCCCAATCGGCCAATTGGTTCAGGTTCAGGCGCTCGGCGCCCGGCACACTGACGGGATCAACAGACAGGAAACGACGAGCCAGCGGTGCGCCGTAGGCATCATCCATGGCGGCAATTTCCGCAGTCAGCTTGCCCACCGCCCGCTGCCGAATGGGCGCGCTGTTGTCGTCCAGAGACAAGGCGTTGTGAAAGGCTGCGGCCAAGCTGCGCGGTTGCCAGTCGCCTGCTTCCACCAGCATGAACTTCGCCCAATCGAAGGGTGCTGTCGAGCCGCGTTTAGCGCCCGGACTAACCGTGGCAATGAGGTGAAGCAAATGCTGAACGACTCGCCCTGCCAACTCTCGGCGTTCAGAAGGAGTAGCACTGGCAAAGCATTGATTGATGTCAATCCCCTCCAGATTTGCAATCAGTTGAGGAACATCCACGACGACATAACCATAGTAAAGACCTGACGCGAGTTCGGTGTCGAAGATACCCCCCGATCCTTGCTCTTCAAGACCAGGCATCAGATCGTCAACCACAGTGAAGTAATCATTCTCGACCTGCGCTTTATGCACCGTAAAAGAATGTGCCACATAGATTGCAGCATCACGGTCTGCAAGAACATCGGATGTCACCATACGGCCGAACAAAGCTGAAACCAAGCCGCTCTGCTTCATCATGACTTCCAAATTCTCCTTTACTGATTTTTCACCCTTAGGCGCCTTCCCGGAGATTTTTTCCTTAACCGCTTGGCTCAATTCCTTTTCATCTGCACAGCTTCTGGCCAGCTCAAGACAAATTGACAGGAGGTAATTGAATTCACTCACTCCGAGCAATAGCACTTCACTGGTCTTGAATTTATCCTTTTTCTTTTTGTCGCGATTCAGCCCTAATCCATCACATAAGCCCGAGGTGGCGGCTTCGGCTAAATCGGTCGAAATCCCTTCTTGTTCCAATCTTGTCCGAATAGTGTGCAGAAAATATGCGGACCGTTCCTCTAGGGGGAAGCCCAATTTCGAAAGCGAAAAATGATCGTCTGTATGCCGCCAATGACGTTTCAAACATTGCGAGGAAATCCGGGTGCGAACGGCATCCCCCAAGGGAAGGCGCTTGGCGAGACCGGCATCGTCACGGTTCAGCAGCGCGGCCGGGTAAGTGTGCAGGGTGTGAATTTGAATAAAGCGCGGGATTTGCATGATCAGGCTCCAATAAGTGAATTAGTGCTTCGGTTTCTTGGCTTCGGCAGAAAAGTAACTGCCAGCAATTCGTAGTCGTGTGGCTTCGGCGGTCTCTTCATCGCGCCCCTGATGAAGCACCAGATCGCCCAGATCGAACCAGTTCGGCGCTTTACCCTTGCTTGCGAGCAGGCGAAGCAGGCGGGGAAGAAGCTGGCGGAAAGCATCGCCTCGGGCGGTCAGCAGCTTGGTAACACGCGATTCGGAAACATCCGCGTCACTGAGTTGTTTTCCCAGCCTTTGGCTTGCATCGTGGCCTGCCAGCGCCATGCCATGCGCAATCGTTCCCCAGCGTTGCCAGGTCTCAGGTTGCCAGGTCTCGGGTGAAAAACCGGCATACACCAAAGCCCGCGAAAGCGCCGCAATCTGATGGGGGCGCAACTCCGCGTCCGGATCGAGTCGGGCCAGCGCCGCCCGTTCGCCGTTATCCAGGCCATGCGCATCGCCTTTGAAACGTGCAGCCTGGGTAATGATCTGAGCGAGTTTCGCGAGCGGACTTTCCTGCCTTGGGGCAGCACTCACCTCGGGCAAAGGTAATTCCGATGAATCGGCATCATGGATGCTCATGGGCAAGCTCCTTGTTGGTGGATTGTTGGCGGTAGTACTCGGCAAGTGCGGGTAGGGTTTTGGTGCTGCGCAAACCGGCATGAAAACGGGACAGCGCAGCCGCTTGGGCGCGATAGCGTTGCTCACCGCACTGTGGTCCGGCGGCAAAGGCACGTTTCAAAATGGTTTCGGCGGAAGAAACCATGGAGAGCAACCAGTTCAAATGCTCGGTTTCTGGTTGATCTGACTCGATTTCATTATTTAACGCACTGAAGAAACGGGCATCTTCGAGTTCTTCAAAAGCCGCCGCTAAGTAAGCAGCCTTTTTGCTAAGGCTTTCCGGTATATCCCGGGGATTATTTCTGGTTTTCCCTCCATCAAGGAGGACCAATATCGAATTTCTTAGCAAAAATGCCAATTGTCCGACAGCATAAACTCGCTCTTTTGCAACACTAGCAAGGCGGTTTGTTTGCCTATCCAAGAGCAATCTTCGTACGGTCGGTGATATGGGAATGCGACGCTCGTGATACCCATCGGTTGTACTCTGTCCGCCAGCAATCGATTGGGCCACGAGTTCGATTTGTCCGGCAATTTCAGTCGTACCGATTATCTGCGCAGGCGGTTTCTTGAACTCCGAACCATAAGCCAATTCAGCCAGTCGCTTATAGTTAAACCCAGAAGCAGATACACCTAGAGATTTCCCCTCTACAGCATGAACGGGAGTCCAAAGATCGCCGGTATTTCCTTTTCGAGCTTTGGCCTCATCTTTAGAAATTCGCGGTCCTTTTGTAGTGGTTCTTAGCGCCCGGATTCCAGCAGGAATCTCTATCAAGCGAACTCTTCGGCAGATTTCGATAAAAAATGGGTCGAGTTGAGAAAATGAAAAAGCCTTTTCTCCATCCCACGGAATTAACCAGAGAAGTTCGATTCCATCCCGCTCTTTGTAGCCAAGCTTAAGAAGCTCTTGGCGATGTTGCACAGCAATCGCAACATCTCGTTTCCATCGGTTTCCAAACCCTTTACATAAGACAACACCAAGCCCTGGGCGGCTAGATGAGCCTCCATTCATCCTTGCTATCCCGTAATTCCCCGCGCCCGGAAATGGTGCTTGCGTTTGGAGACTAACCAAGCCATAGATCCAGTCATCCGCCTTCGACAAACGAATGCGCTCTTGTTTCAAGTCGTGATTTTTTGATGTAACCAATACATCAATACTGTCTGGTGATGGACTGTCATCGGTCCATCCATCAACCCTCCCGCCCGGCACCGGCGCCTGCATGAAAGCCGGCCGGTCATGTGGCGAAATCAGGCACCAGGCAGCGCCGTCCGGATCGTCTGGCGTCAGTCCCAACAATGCCTCTTTCCAAGCTGACTCGGTATCAAATACCTCCTCTCGATCCGCCCGGTGCATAGCCATCGCCGCGAGCTGAACCAGAAAGGCGTGCCATGGGTGGCGCTGGTGTGGGCGTAATGCGGGGAAGTCGCGTACTTCATCGTTTGCCAAGGCAACAAACAAAGCCGGCAGACTGAAAGACTTGGGCTGCCCATCGGCAACCAGGCGAGCTCGGATCAATGGATCATCCAGCAGGTTGTAGCGTAGTGTCACGGCGTATCCTCCGGCGGTTTTCATTCATCCTTGAGGCGTTCAAGCCCCAAGCGGCTATAGCGAAAAGAAGCAGAGCCCAAACGAAATGTAATGCAATCGTCCTGGCCGGGCGCTGCATCTGGCTCGGCATCGAGCGGCAAATCCTTCGGCAACAGGTAATGTCGTATCGGCAGTTCCTTGAGCGGAAAACCAAAGGGGCCGATCACGTCAGAAAAGCGTGCCACTCTGTCTTGCGCACCCAGACGCGTTGCGACTTGCACATCGTGAGGAAACTCGACTTCGCCAAACGCCTGCTCGATGTCCAGTGAATGCAGATAGCCCAAGGCTTTCTGAGCCCCCGTGTCTCCCTCGATTTTCTGGGCCAGCCCTTGCCAAGCCTCACCCAATTGCGTTTCCAGTGCGCGCAATTTGTCCGGGTGAGTTGCCGCCTCAACGAGATAGCGATTGTCCTCAGGAATCACAACCTCCGGCTTTTCGAGCAGCAGTCGTCGCGTTGCTTCAAGAATGCTCAGGTCGGCATATACCCCGCCACCGTTATGGAAACGGCCCAAGCCATGTTGTGGTCGGGCGAGCATGGGCGAGAGGTCATTTCCTGCTGGCGTCAGCACAATGGCCTGGGCTTTGCGAAAAGCTTCCGGGCGTTCGTTTTCATGCCGGTGCAAACGCCCAAGCCGCTGCAACAGCACATCCATCGGGCACAAATCGGTGATAAGGAAATCGGCGTCAATGTCCAGGCTTTGTTCCAGCGTCTGGGTACCGACAACGATCAAGGGGCCTGCCGGCCGAGCTTTACCTAGCTGCTGCTCGATGGCGGCATCAAGTTCCGGTCTATCCTGACGGCTGAAACGGCTGTGGTGCAGCGTTCTCACACCTTTGACGCTGAACAGCCATGCCAGATCGGGAACTTGCTTTTCCAGTGCGTTCAGCGTGGCCACAGCAGCCGGGACCGTGTTGCGGATAATCAGCACCTTGGCGCCTTGCGCAGCGGCCTCAATGGCCAATTGCGCGATTTTCTCAGGGGCTGCGATGCAGTCACGAGAGCTCCAATTCACTCGCTTTGAGCGCCCTGTTCCGGGTATGGCCCGAATGCCATGACGATCTGAAATTGCCGGATACGGCACGGCACAAGCCTGCTCGAACGACATGTTCGGGATCAAACCTGACCGCCCGGTCGGTGCCAAGGCCAAATAGCGACTGCGTGCGCTAGAACCCAGCGTGGCCGACAACAGCAAGGCATGCCCACCACAACCCAGATGCGCTTTCAGCAAACGTTCCAGCAGTACCGTCATGTAGGCATCAGAAGCGTGAACCTCATCCACGACCAGCAGGCTGCGGGCAAGTGTTGCATGGCGTAGATGCGCATGACGAACTTGCAGGGCGCCCAATAGCGCCTGGTCAATGGTGCCAACCGCGACCGGCGCGGCAAGGAAACGCTTGGAGTTTTCCGCGGCCCAGCGTTGGTGCGCCTTCTGATCGTCGGGCGAGTCGTTCCAGAAAACCTCGAAATTCGCCATGGCCTTTATCTCTTCGCCATCGGCAGCGACGTAGCCCGGTAGCGCGCGTAAAGCGAGGGGTGGATTTTCCGGCCACAAGCGTTTCAGGGTGTCCTGCACCCGTTGATAAAGCTGGGTCGCCGCTACCCGTGTAGGCAAGGCGAAGTAGAGGCTATCCACCAAACCAGAGCGGAAAAGATGAACATAACGCCACAGCGCCGCTTCGGTTTTGCCACTGCCAGTTTCTGATTCGAGGATGACCAAAGGACCGAGGGAATCATCGCTCATCGCTGCCTGGACAGGACGGGGATCGAAACCGCCGAAAACATCAGCAAAGCTTGGCGCTAAGGCAACGAGTTTGGCGCGCCAATTGTCGCTATCCAGTCCCAGGCTGGTGATGGCCTTATCAGCCATGGATGCTGCGGTTTCTGCGCGATTCTCGCCTGCTTCGGAAAACTCGAAAAAGCGTGTATCCGATCCCAGCCAGTCAGCCAACTGAACCAGTCCAGCAAACAGGTGCCCGAAACTTGGAGCGTGCGGCAATGCCTGACCGCCGACATCAAAGGCGCTTGGGTAAAGCTCTGGCGCGCGGTACGCAATTTCTTTCAGTACAACAGCAGGGTCGTATTTCCCTTCATGGGATTTCCAGATGCTCGAACTGACACCAGGGCTATCCTTGATCGGCCGTCCGTGATGGCTGATGCTCGCAGTCAACAATGAATCGACCGCATCACCCCAAGTACAGATTTTTTCAATCAAAGGCTCGATAGCCTCGGCCGATGTCGCGACCTGGAATAATTTGACGGCCTCAACGCCATGCCCTGCCGTAATCTGCACAGGCCAACTTGGAGGAATTTTTGTCTTCCAGCGTTTGGCCTGAAAACCGCTATTTGCCTTACCGATGTCGTGCAGGAATGCCAGCACGGCAAGGCGGGCAATATCCTGCTCGGTCAGCTTTATGCCCGCGCATCGTTCGAGGGCGCGGCGTATTGATCTACACTGGGCTAGCCGGGTAAAGCAAGCTGCCACATCGATCATGTGGTCAACAAGAAAATGCCAAGCAACAATTTGTCCATCGGCATCAAATGACAGCTTTCCAAATGCCCGAAATTCATTCATTGACATGATTACCCGCTTTCACGACAGCCACTAATCCAAAGCCTACCCGCCCCCAGTCTCACCATCTGCGACTCCCCGATATTTCGCCCTCGCCTCCTCCAGCAGCCCGATCACCCGCTGGCGAAGGGTTTCGGGTTCGAGGACCTCGCAATCCGGGCCGTATTTGAGGATGTCCATGAGCAGTTCCGGGTCGGCGCTGTAGGGCAGGCGCAGTTCGTAGCGGCCATCGGGGAGGAGTTGGCCTTGCTGTTGCGGGTGCCATTGTTCGCCGGCGACCCAGCGGGCGCGCATGGCGGAGAAGCGCAGGCGCGCCCAGCGCACGTCGCTGCCGGCGAAGATGCCGTAGCCGGCGGCGAGCTGGCGGTCGAGTTCGCTGTCGGCGATGTCCTGGGCCGGGGTGGCGAGGGTCTTTGCCTTTTCGATGGCGTCGACGGCGAAGCTGCGCAGCGCTTGTCGGGTGTGGCACCAGGCGTCGAGATACCAGTTGTCGCGGTAGTGCGTGAGACGTTGCGGAGAGATTTCGCGGCTTGTCGTGGCGGAACTGGCGCGGGCGCGGTAGCGGATTTCCAGGCGGCGTCGGGCGAGCAGCGCATCGGCAACGGTCTGGAAATTTTCGGCCTGACAACGGCGCGGCGTAGCGGCGATGATGCGGATGCGCCGGGCGATTTCCTCGGCGGTGTGGCTGCCGGCACCGAGCATGTCGAGCAGGCGCCGCCGCATGGGTTGTAGTTGCCCGCTCAGAATGCCGCTGGTGTCGATGTTTTCCAGCAGGTACTGCATGCTGAGCAAGGCATGGATTTCATCGGCGCTGAGCCAGATGCCGGGCAGTTCTGCACTGTCGTCGGCGGCGAGCAAACGGTAAGCGCCGATTTCTCGGTCAAGTTCGACCGGCATGCCAAGGCGTTCACGAAGGAAGGTCATATCCCGAAAAATGGTTGACCGTGATACTTCGAAGTGCGCCATCAGTTCGCGCAGGCTGACGCTGCGACGGGCCATGAGCAGACTGCGGATTTGTTGGTAACGCTCGGTTCTCGCCAAACTGGCTTCCTTTATTTATGACTCAAGCAAAATATGCCATTCCCGCCGCTTGCCGGCGCCGGAGTTCGGCGAGCATTTCGCGCTCGCGCAGACCAAGCGCCCAATCCGGACGCAACTGGAAGTGCGGCTGGTCGACAATGGTTTTCCAACTGCCGCCCCACTCCAGGCCGATATCCATGCCCAGGGCGCCGACGGCCTTGTATTTCGGTGATTCAGGGAGGTAGCGGTTGCCCTCGAAAACGCCGATGTCGAAAGCGATGCCGAAGTTGTGATTGGATTGGCCCGCGCGCGCATTGGTGATTTTCGGACCCGGCGCGGTGCGCCCTTGGGCGTAGAGAGCATCCTGCTCGGCGTAAGTGCGGGTACCGCTGATCACCTTGATGCAGATGCCGTGCTGGGCGGCTTTGTGGACCAGCGCTCGGGCCATGGGCTGGACTTCGGGCAAGAGCGTGGCGATGCATTTCTCGCTACGCGGGTCGACCTGAGAGACGGCCACATCATCGGCAGGCTTTGCCAGCTGCGGCTTGACGATAAAAGCGTGGATGGCACCCCAGGTTTCCGGGCCGGCCGATCCGTCCACCCTCACCTTGAGCGCCTGCTGGACTTCGCGAATCATTTCCTCGATTTTCATTTTACGGCGCCTCCCGCAGTGAAATGGACTTGCTCGGCAACGCTTCAGAAGCGATCGAAATCGTCTGTCATGATGCCATCGGCCTGAGAAAATTTCCTGCCTATTTAGCGCGCTGTCGTGAGGATTGCTCGCCCGCCCGGGCTGCTATCATTGCGGCTTGTTGCGGGCCTGGCCCGCGGTTCCGGATAAGTGCTGATGAACGATAAAACCCCCTGCCCGCCGGTCATGTACGGCATCAAGAACTGAGTAACGATATTAAATATGGGAATCATGTATCTCCCGCACCGCATATTGATCGCGATAGCCTGCTACATCCTTTCAGGCTATTCTTTGATAGCCCCATTTGGTCTTGCTACCGAGCACGGTTATCTTTTTTCGATAATGATGTTTGCTTGGCTAGCTCATTTTGTAATGACTTATGGATGGATCAAAGATCGAAAAGTTAGTCGCTTTTGGCCTGCTCTCGGAACCGTTGCAGGCTTAGTCAGCCTGACTTGGTCACCTGTCAGTGTAAAAAGCCTTGAAGACTTCGGCACCAGTTTGGCCGTGTCATGGATTTTTTCGGTTCCATTTTCTCTCCCCTGCATCCTATTAGCCGTATATTTGGTTTGGTTTCATTGCAGAAGGGAAAATACTGCTTCGAATGAGGCCTAACATGGCTCTCAAATTCCTCTCGTAGATCATTGGCGCCCCACAGCCTAAAGCACCAAATATGGAAAAAGACACCCAAAACTCCCCTTCCACCAGCACCAAAGAAAACCCATATCGTGTAACCCTGTGGGGAATCAAGAACTGCGACACCATGAAGAAAGCCATGACCTGGCTGACGGAGAACGGGATCGCTTACGAATTCATCGATTACAAGAAGGCCGGTGTGGCCGCAGCGAATTTGCCGGATTGGGCGGCGCGGGCGGGTTGGGAGGTTTTGCTCAACAAGCGCGGCCTGATGTGGAAGAAGCTGAGCGACGCCGAGCGGACCGATGTGGATGAGGCCAAGGCGCTGGCCTTGATGGCGCAGTATCCGGCGCTGATCAAGCGGCCGGTGCTGGATGTCGGGAATGCCCTGCTGGTCGGCTTTGCGCCGGAAATTTATGCGGAAAAGCTGAAATGAGCGTGAGTACGGTTCGTCGCTTCATTTTCGAGGGGCTGGACATTCGCGGGGCGATTGTTCATCTGGGCGATGCCTGGACGCAGATGCAGGCCGGCCGCGATTACCAGCCGACGGTAGCGCAGTTGCTGGGCGAGACGGCGGCGGTGACGGCGCTGATCGCCGCGCAGTTGAAGCAGCCGGGCCGGCTGACGCTGCAGTTGCGCGGTAACGGGCCGATCCAGTTGCTGGTGATGGATTGCAACGAGCAATTGCAGATGCGCGGCATGGCACGCAGCAACCCGGTGGTGCTGCCGGCACCGGTGCCTGAACTGCTCGGCGCCCACCAGGGCGGGCAATTGCTGATGAGCCTGGACCAGCCGACGGCGCGCCAGCCCTACCAGAGCTATGTGCCGATGGTCGGCGACAGCATTGCGCAGATTTTCGAGCATTACCTGGAGCAGTCGGAGCAGCAGCCGTCGCGCCTGTTCACCACGGCCAGCCCGCGCGCGGCCGTGTGCCTGTTCCTGCAGAAGCTGCCGCAGGCGGATCAGCACGATGCCGACGGCTGGGATCGCGTCACGCAACTGGCGGCGACGGTGAAAACCAGCGAACTGCTGGAGCTGGATGCGGAAACGCTGCTCGGCCGACTGTTCCACGACGAAATCGAGGCGCGCGGCATCCGCCTCTACGACCCGCAGACCGTGGTTTATCACTGCCCCGAGGATTGGGACAAGGTGCGCGACATGATCCGCAGCCTGGGCCGCGCCGACGCCGAGACCATTCTGGCCGAGCATGGCGAAATCCTGATCCGCGACGATATCTGCAATCGCGATTACCGCTTCAGCCCGGCCGACGTGGCCGCCCTGTTCGACGGCCAGTCGCTGCACTGAGCGGTTTTATTCGCTGAAGACGAGTTCGACCCGGCGCATCTTGCGCCGGCATTCGGCCGACTTGCAGTTGATCGAAACTTCCTCGCTGCCGACGACCTGACGGCGGATCTGCGTCACCGGAATGCGCTGGGCGCGCAGGATCGCCTGCACGGCGTTGATGCGCTGCTCGGCAATTGCCAGGTTGTAGGATGGGCTGCCGAGATGATCGGTATGTCCGACCAGGGTCACCTGGAGGCCGGGGGTTTCCTTGAGACGGGCGGCGTGCCTGAGCAGGCGCTGCCTGCTGGCTTCATCGACAGTGACGCCGGACGGCGGGAAGAAGATGCTGTTGTCGGTGTTGATCGAGGCCATGATCTCGGCCTCGCTCGGCTCGCGCGCTTTCTTTTCGCTGCTCTGCGCCGGTTTGGCGGGCTCGGCTTTCGCCGATTGAGGTGCATCGAATACCTCCTGGCTGGCACAACCGGCCAGCAGCAAGAGGCTCAGGGAAATTGCCAGATACCGCATTTCAGGGTTTCTCCGTTTTTTCCAGCATGTCGGCGAGCGGCACGCTGGCGTAGTTCTCGTCCTTGCCCGGCAGGTGCCGCAACAATTCATCCAGATTGATCTGCAATGTTTTGAGGACAACCGGCGGAATGGCGGCCAAGGCCTCCGGCAGGATGCCTTCGGCCGGCCCCGGCAAGGCGGCCAGGGCTTCGCGCCCGCGTTTGGCGAGGACCAGGCCGACCCGTCGCTGATCGCGCTGCTGTTTGCGCTTTTCCAGACATTCGCTGCTGACCAGCTTGTCCACCAGCAGACTGCAGGTCGATTGGTGGATACCCAGGCGCGCCGCCAGTTCGCCGATACCGATTTCAGGCGTGCGCTGCACTTCCTGCAGCACCCACATCTGCGAGCCGGACATGCCGCAGCGCTCTTCGACCAGCCGGAAGTGCTGGCGCATGGAGCCGTAAATCAGACGAAATTGCTGCAGGACATCAAGCGCCGTCTGCCCTGGCGGGGGTTCATGCTGTTTCAATATTCTGCTTCCCGACGAAATAATGTTGCGCGATTCACAAGGCTCAATTATATTGCCCAGCAATGGAGTTGTAACTTAGGTCATAACCCCATTCCTTTTCGACGAGGATATTTCAGGGGGGGAAATCCCCCCATTTTTTCCTTTCTCGTCGCACCAGACCAGGCAACCCATGCTGCGGCAGCCTGGCGAATCAGACAGGGCATATATAAATCGTCGGCACCCGCTGGTGACTGGCGTTCCCCAGGGTTTCAGCCGATACCGTCGCGGTGATGCCCCATCGACAGCAACTAGGGAGGACATATGACCAGAATCGGACTCATTGGTTATGGGAAAGCCGGCCAGGCAGTGGCCAGCGTCTTGCGCGAGGATCCGCGTTTTGAACTGTGCTGGATCGCCCGGCGATCCGGCACCCCGGCCGAGGATATCGATGTCCCGGTCACCCGACTGGACAAGGACAGCTTTCCCGGCTGGCTCGATACGCACCCGGTCGACGGCATCATCGACTTTTCCGATGCCGCATCCATCCACCTCTACGGCGAAGCGGTCCGCCAACGCGGCATCATGGTGGTGACCGCCATTTCCGGCTACCCGGAGGAAACGATGGATTACATCCGCAGCCTGGGCCGCGACATCCGCGTGATGTCGTCGCCCAACATCACGCTGGGGATCAATTTCCTGCTGCTGGCGGCCAAAATCCTGCGCCGCATCGCGCCGTTTGCCGACGTCGAGATCGTCGAGCAGCATTTCCGCGACAAGCCGGAAATTTCCGGCACGGCACGGCGCATCGCCGAGGTGCTGGATGTCGAGAGCGACCATATCACTTCCCTGCGACTGGGCGGCATCGTCGGCCGGCACGAGGTCATTTTCGGTTTCCCCTACCAGACGGTGCGGCTGATCCACGATTCGATCCGGCGGGAGGCCTTCGGCACCGGCGCGGCGTTTGCCATCGAACAACTGGCGCAGTGTGACAAGGGTTTCTACACGCTGGACAATCTGCTGCTGCGCCTGATCCGCGACGAACTGCAGAACGAGGAAACGCTCAACGCGGCCCTGGCAGCTTCCCGGGATTCATCAAGCCGCGCGGATCGAGTGCTGTCCTGATCGTCCGCATCAGATCAATTTCCGTCGCCGACTTGTAGCGCAGGATTTCCTCGCGCTTCAACTGGCCGATGCCGTGCTCGGCGGAGATCGAGCCGTTCAGGGCATGGACCGTGTCGTGGACGATGCGATTGACCTCGGCCTGGCAGGCGAGGAACAGCGCGTTGTCCTGGGCATCCGGCTTGGACAGGTTGTAATGCAGGTTGCCGTCGCCGACATGGCCGAAGGCGACCACGCGGATGCCGGGAAACGCCGCGGCCAGCGCGGCATCGGCGCGGGCCAGGAATTCGGGAATGCGTGACACCGGCACGGCGATGTCGTGCTTGATGCTGACGCCTTCGATCTTCTGCGCTTCGGAAATGTTCTCGCGCAGCGCCCACAGCTTTTTCGCCTGGGCCGCGCTGGCGGCGAGCACGCCGTCGCTGACCGAGCCATCGGCCAGACGCTCGCCCAGCCAGCGTTCGACCGCCGCCGGCTCGGCATCGGCAAACTCGGCCAGCAGATACCACGGGCTGGATGCCGTCGGCCGACTGGCCCCGGGAATGTGTTGCTGCACCAGCGCCAGCGAGGCCTCCGAGACCAGCTCGAAAGCCGTCAGCTGCGCATCGAACGTGCTTTTGGCCTGATTCAGGAGTTCGACCGCCGCCGCCGGCGAGGCGATGTTCAGCCAGCAGGTGGTCAGCGTTTTCGGCAGCGGGTAGAGCGTCAGCACGGCGGCGGTGATGATGCCCAGCGTGCCTTCGGCGCCGATGAACAGGTGCTTGAGGTCGTAGCCGGTGTTGTCCTTGCGCAGTCCGCGCAGGCCGTCCCAGACCTCGCCGCCGGGCAGCACGACCTGCAGGCCGAGCGTCAGTTCGCGCGTGTTGCCGTAGCGCAGCACCTGGACGCCGCCGGCGTTGGTCGACAGGTTGCCGCCGATCTGGCAAGTCCCTTCGGACGCCAGCGCCAGCGGAAACAGCCGGTCGGCCGCCTGCGCGGCTTCCTGGATGGCCGCCAGCGGACAACCCGCCTCGACGGTGATCGTGTTGTTCTGCGCATCGAGCGCCAGGATGCGGTTCATGCGCCCGAGGCTGACGACCACCGCCCTGCCCGTCGCATCCGGCGTCGCCGCGCCGCACAGGCTGGTATTGCCGCCCTGCGGCACAATCGGCACGCCGGCCTCGACGCAGGCGCGAACGACGGCAGCCACTTCGCCGGTATTGCCGGGGCGAACGACGCATTGCGCCGCCCCACGATAACGGCCGCGCCAGTCGGTCAGGAAGGGCGCGGTGTCGGCCGCATCGACGAGGACGTTGGTCGCCCCGACGATGTCGGCCAGTTGCCCGACCAGGTCAGACAACTTCGGCGTAGAGGTCATGGTGGTCGGCGTCGATGACGCGGACCTTGAGGAAATCGCCGGGCTGGGCGTCGAAATGGCCGTCAAGGTAAACCACCCCGTCGATTTCCGGCGCGTCGGCCTTGGAGCGGGCGATGGTGCCTTCTTCATCGACTTCGTCGACCAGCACCTCGATCACCGTATCGATCTTCGCCGCCAGCTTGTCGGCGGAGATGTCTTCCTGCACGCGCATCAGCCAGCTGCGGCGGTCTTCGCGCACGCTTTCCGGCGGCAGCCCGGGAATCTCGTTGGCGGTGGCGCCCTCGACCGGCGAGTAGGCAAAGCAGCCGACGCGGTCGAGCTTGGCGTCTTCGAGGAACTGGATCAACTGGTCGAAGTCTTCGTCGGTCTCGCCCGGGAAGCCGGTGATGAAAGTCGAGCGGATGACGATTTCCGGACAGATTTCGCGCCACTTGGCGATGCGCTCCAGCGTGTTCTCGGCCGAGGCCGGACGCTTCATCGCCTTGAGAATCTTCGGGCTGGCGTGCTGGAAGGGCACGTCGAGATAAGGCAGGATTTTGCCCTCGGCCATCAGCGGGATGACGTCGTCGACCGACGGGTACGGGTAGACGTAGTGCAGGCGGACCCAGATGCCGAAGGACGACAACGCGTCGCACAGTTCCTTCAAGCGGCTCTTCACCGGCTTGCCGCCCCAGAAACTGGTGCGGTACTTGAGGTCGACGCCGTAGGCGCTGGTGTCCTGCGAGATGACCAGAATCTCTTTCACACCGGCCCGGGCCAGGTTCTCGGCTTCGGCGAGTACGTCGCCGACCGGGCGCGAGACCAGCGGGCCGCGCAGCGAGGGAATGATGCAGAAGGTGCAGCTGTGGTTGCAGCCTTCGGAAATCTTCAGGTAGGCGTAGTGTTCCGGCGTCAGGCGGATGCCCTGCGGCGGCACCAGGTCGGAATACGGGTCGTGCGGCTTGGGCAGGTGCTGGTGCACGTGGCCCATCACTTCTTCCATCGCGTGCGGGCCGGTGACGGCGAGCACCGATGGGTGCGTCGTCTGGACGATGTCGCCCTTGGCGCCAAGGCAACCGGTGACGATGACCTTGCCGTTCTCGTTCAAGGCCTCGCCGATGGCGTCGAGCGATTCCTCGACGGCGGCGTCGATGAAGCCGCAGGTGTTGACGATGACCAGATCGGAGTCGTCGTAGGAAGGCGAAATCTCGTAGCCTTCGGCGCGCAGGCGGGTGAGGATGAGTTCGGCGTCGGAGCCGGCTTTCGGGCAGCCCAGGCTGACAAAGCCAACGGTGGGCACTTTCGGTGATGAGGTCATGCGGTTTTCCAGGATTTCCGGCGCGGCCGGCGAGCAAAGCGCGTATTTTACGCGGGGAAGCGCACAGACTGCCGAATTCGCGAAAAGTGCCCGGCCGGCTTTGTGCAATCCGCCACAAACCGCCTAAAATCCGCTCCATGCCCCTGACTCCAGCCCCGGCCATCGCCGCCATCGTCCCGCCGCCCGGCACCCGCATCGACCCGCTGCTGCGCGCGTTCATCGCCGACCTGCAGGCACGCGGCCTGCGCGTGCGCGGCCTGGTCCAGGAAGCCTGCCCGGAATCCTGGGGCTGCAAGTTCAGCCTGAGCGACATCGAAACCGGCCAGCGCTACCCGATCTCGCAGAACCTCGGCAGCCAGTCCACCGCCTGCTCCCTCGACGCCGCCGGCATCGCCGACGCGACCCAGGTGATGCGCCGGATCGCCGCCGAAGGCGCCGACCTCGCCGTCTTCAACCGTTTTTCCGGGCTGGAGGCGGACGGCGAAGGCTTCGCCGACGAAATGCTGCAGGTGATGAGCCAGGGCATCCCGGTCATCACCATCGTCCAGGCCGCCAACCTGCCCGCCTGGCGCCACTTCACCGGCGGCATGGCGTGCGAACTCGGCGCGACAATCGACGAGTTCGAGCGCTGGTTCTCCCGACTCGGCGCCCGCTGAGTCCCCACGACTGCACTTTGTACGCGATGCAACATTGCGTTGTATAGTCGACAACATAGCGTAGCAAACACAACAAGCTGACGCGACGAAAACCCAGTAATAACCCGACAAACGATGGCACCAATGTTGCTATCGGAAAACATACCGTTATATACATGCATATATTTTAAAGCACCATGCACTCACCGTTACTCACGACACGACAGCCAAACAGCACGAGCGACGAAATCAACTGGCGCTTCCGCTTGCCACGCAAATGGCAGGACGCCGTCGACGCACCGCTGTATTTCCACCACTACCGCGAATACGAGATTGATGCCCAACGAACCGTGGGCTACGACGAAGACGACCGCCCCTGCTTCATCGCCCACGAAGTGATCCTGACCCGCCTGAGCAGCGATGACGATGAGGAGTTCTACGAAACCGTCAGCTACGCCGAAAGCATGAATGCTTGGCGCCTGCACGACGACCGCTGGCTGGTCTTGCGCAGCACGCAACCCACACCCTGCACCCGCAACGGAGTCTTCTATGCGATCCATCAGGACATGCCGCGCTGAGCGCGAGCCCACGCTACGCCTGGGCGAATTGCGTCGCAGTCTTGGAATATCACAGGTTGAATTGGCCGCACGCATGGGCATCAGCCAGCCGCACATTGCCAAGCTCGAACAACAAGAAGACATGCACCTATCAACCCTGCGCCGCTACCTGGAAGGCGCAGGCGGCCAACTCAGGCTGTTTGTCGAGAAATCGGGAAAGTTGCACGAAATTGCGCTCCCCGAAACAAGCCACGCCACGAAAACCAATTTCAACCAACACAACAGGGAAATGTCATGCCCACCAGCCTACCTTCCACCCTTCGCCTGACCGCCATCAGCGCCGCCCTGCTTACCGCCGCCGCGCCATCGATCGCCGACTCGACAGCGTTCGAACTGGGCGCCATTCAGGTCAGCGCACGCAAGACGCAACTCGGGGAAATCGGCGAGGAGCAAACTTCATCACTGCTCACCCAAGAAGAGATTTCGCGCTTCAACCGGCAGGACGTCGGCGAAGCGGTCAATCTTCTGTCCGGCGTCAGCATTGCCTTCAGCGGCGCCCGCAATGAAAAGACCATCAATATCCGGGGCTTCGATTCCCGCCAGACGCCACTCTTCATCGACGGCATCCCGGTTTACGTCCCCTACGACGGAAACGTCGATATCAGCCGCTTCACCACCGCCGACCTGGCTGCAATCCAGGTTGCCAAGGGCTTCAGTTCGGTATCGTATGGCCCCAACGCCATGGGCGGCGCAATCAACCTGATCTCGCGCAAGCCGCGCGATCGCTTTGAAGGCGATATCAAACTGGGGCTGGCCGAAGGCAATGAACGCCAGGCCGCAATCAACGTCGGCTCGAACCAGGGCCTCTGGTACGTACAGGCCGGCGTTTCCTATCTTGACAGCGATTATTTCCGGATGTCCTCGGATTATCAGCCGACCATCCGTGAAGACGGCGGACATCGTGAAAACGCCTACCGCAAGGACCGGAAACTCTCTCTGAAACTCGGACTCACCCCCAACACCACCGACGAATACGCGCTCAGTTACTACAAACAGGAAGGCGAAAAAGGACAACCTCCCTCCACCGATCCGACGGTCAACCGTTTCTGGCAATGGCCCTATTGGGACAAGGAAAGTCTGTATTTTGTCTCACGTACCGCCGTAACCGGGTACGAAACCGTCAAATTCCGCCTGTTTCAGGACGAGTTCGACAACGAGTTGAACATGTTTACCAACGGCACCTACACGACCCTGACCAACCCGCTGAGCGGCGTCAGCGTGTACAAGGACAAGACCTGGGGCGGCTCGTTCGAACTGTCCTCCAGCCGCCTGGAGAACAACGAAATCAAGTTCGTCACCCATTACAAGGTAGACAAGCACGAGGGCAGCAACGCGGTCGGCACGGTGGACGAAAGTTTCCGCGACAGCCTGCTGTCGCTGGCACTTGAAAACAACTACTGGCTGCGCAGTGACTTGATGCTTTCGCTGGGCGTATCCCAGCACAGCCTGACCGCCAACAAGGTTTACAAGAGCGGTGCCACCCTGACCAAGCCGGACAGGATGTCGGCAACCAACGGCCAGGCCGGCATCTTCTACGACTACAGCGAAAACACCCGCCTTTACGCCACCGTCGCCCAGAAAACCCGTCTGCCAACGTTGAAAGATCGATTCTCGCTGCGCTTCACCACCTACATCGAAAACCCCAACCTGCAACCCGAGGAATCGGTGAATTACGAAATCGGCTACCAAGGCAGCCCATGGCCGGGCGCCAAGGCGGAAGCGGCGGTTTTCCACAGCCAGATCGACGACAAGATCCAGACCGTTTATCAACCGGGAGCCACAACCTGCACGGCTGGCAATCGCTGCCAGATGCAAAACGTCGGCGAGGTACGTTCAACCGGCATCGAACTCGGCCTGCGTTCACCGGTCACGCGCTGGCTCGAACTTGGCGGCAACATCACCTGGATCGAGATGAAGAACCTCAGCGATCCAGCCAGCAAACTGACGAATGTTCCCCACCGCAAGACCAATGCTTACGCCGTCATCCGCCCTTTCGACAAACTGGAAATCATTCCCTTCGTCGAATCGGAGAGCAATCGCTGGGCATCCAACACAGTCCGCATTGGCAGACATACGACGTTCAACCTGAAGGCAGCCTACCACCCAACCAAGGCGCTGACCGTAGAGGCCGGCGTCAACAATCTCGGCGACAAGAATTATTCGCTATCCGATGGTTATCCGAGCCCGGGACGAAGCTGGTTCGCCAACGCCAGCTACCGGTTCTGAGGGAAAACGTCATGAATAAACGCCGCGCCTTTCTGAAATCCGGCCTTGCCCTGACCGTCGCCGCGATCAGCGGCAAGCCAGCCTGGTCCGCGCCGCAGACGGTCAATGTGGTCACCGGCTATCCCGACGAATTCGTCTCCCGGGTCGAAGCCGCCTTCGAGAAGGCCCACCCGGAATACCGCCTGCGCGTCATCTGGCGTATGCCGGCCGACGCCGCGCCCTACCTGCGGCAACCCGGGCACGGCGGCGCCGATGTTTACTGGTCGGCTTCGCCGCGCACCTTCGCCCGCCTGGCCAGCGAAGGCATCTGGCGCAAGCTGCCGGCAGACCGCCGCCACCTGCCGCCCCATATCGGCAAAGTGGCTCTGGGCGACACCGCTGGCTACTACACAGCCACCGAAGTGGCCGGCTTCGGTTTCGCCGTCTCGCCGGATGCGCTGGCCAAACGTGGCATTGCCCCGCCCCGCGACTGGCCGGACCTGGCCGATCCCCGGCTGGCTGGTCTGATTGCCCTGCCGGTACCAGCGCGGGTCGGCTTCGCCCCACCGCTGATCGACATCGTCCTCCAGGGCTGGGGTTGGGATGCCGGCTGGGCACTGTGGAGCGAGATCACCGCCAACGCCGTGCTGATCGACCGTGGCTCGACCTTCGTCACCGACGAAATCGTCGCCGGCCGAAGCACGGTCGGCGTCTCCATCGACTTCTTCGTCAATGCCGCCATCGCCAACGGCGCCAAGCTGGATTTCATCTACCCGGCCCACACCGGCCTCAACCCGGCCCATATCGCTGTCACCCGCGACAGCACCAACCCGGATGGCGCAGCCGCCTTCGTCAATTTCATTCTTTCGCCGGCCGGCCAGCGCCTGCTCGCCCACCCGGACATCCGCCGGCTACCGGTACGCCCGGATGTCTACGCCGAACTGCCGGCGACTTACTACAACCCCTTTGCCGCCGCAGCGGCCGGTGGCTTGCAGTTCGACAGCGACGCCGCCCGACCGCGCCTGGCAACGCTGGCCGCCGCCTTCCAGCAGATGCTGATCGAACCGCATGCCGAACTCGGTGAACTGTGGCGCCGCCTGCGCCGCGCGGAGGCGGCCGGCAAGGCGACGACGCCGATCCGCGCGCTGCTTTGCCGGCCACCGCTGAGCGAAGCCGAGGCGAACACAGCAGAATTGCAGCGACAGATCGGGCTACGCATCGAAGGTGGCCCAGAAGCAGCGCCGAGCGCAACAGAAATTGTCTGGCAGAAGCAATGCACAAAAAACCGACGGCACGCCCGGCAAGCCCTGGAGGCGATCAAGGCATGAGAATTTCCCTGCTGCTTGCCGGCGCCATGTTCACCCTGCCCGCCTTGGCACAAGAGCCGGTACCCGACCGCGACCTGCTTACCCGCCCCTTGCCCGGATTGAATGCCAAGGAGCTTGAACGCTTCATGCTAGGCCGCAGCCTGTTCCGCCAAAGCTGGGTAATCGCCCCCGCCAGCGACACTACGGTGGACGGCCTGGGCCCCCTGTACAACCGCCTGGCCTGCATTTCCTGCCACCCGAAGAACGGTCGCGGCGGCGCCCCGAGCGGCCCGCACGAGAAGATGCAGTCGATGCTGGTCCGCCTCTCGGTACCGGGCACGCCGCCGCGTCCGCACCCGGTCTATGGCGACCAGTTGAACGAGGAAGGCATCCCCGGCGTTCCCGGCGAAGGCCGGGCCGAGGTCCATTGGCAGGAGAAGGAGGTTCGCCTGGCCGACGGTCACCTCGTCCGCCTGCGCTTTCCCGAAATCCGCTTCGTCGAACTGGCCTACGGGGAAATCGGCCCGGTTCTGGTGTCGCCCCGGGTTGGCCCGCATGTCGCCGGGCTCGGCCTGCTCGACGCAGTCGATGCCCGGACGCTGACAGCAATGGCTCGCGCGGCCAAACCCGACGGCGTGACCGGCAAGATGAACCGGATCGGCCGACAGGCCGGGCGCTTCGGCCTCAAGGCCAATACCGCCGACCTGCGCGGCCAGATTGCCGGCGCCTTTCACGGCGACATGAGCATCACCTCACCGCTGTTCCCGGACGAAAACTGCACGCCCGCACAAAGCGCCTGCAAGCAGGCACCCAATGGCGGCAAACCGGAACTGAGCGCACGCCAGCTTGACGACATCACTTTCTATGTCGCCCATCTGGCGCCGCCGCCCCGACGCAACAGCGAGGCCCCAGCGGTGAAGCGCGGCGAGCTTCTGTTCGCCGGCTTCGGCTGCGCCGTCTGCCACCAGCCGACATTGCAGACTGGCAACAGCCCGCACCGCCTACTCCGCAAGCGCAGCTTTTCGCCCTACACCGACCTGCTGGTGCACGACATGGGCCCCGGCCTCGCAGACCATCGCCCCGACCACGCGGCCACCGGCAGCGAATGGCGGACGGCGCCGCTGTGGGGTATCGGCGCCCTTGCCGCGATCAACGAAAAGGTCGGTTTCCTGCACGACGGCCGGGCGCGGACGCTGGAGGAAGCCATTCTCTGGCACGGCGGCGAAGCTGAAGCAGCCCGCCGGCGTTACGGCCAGGCAGATGCTGCCAGCCGCCGCGACCTGATCGAGTTCCTGAATTCCCTTTGAACCACAAGAAAGGACCTGCCATGTGCAAGCAAGACCCGCAACGCGAAGCCCCGCCCCTCGAAATCTCCCGCGGCGCCGCCATGGCCCATGGCTGTTGTGGCGGCTTCCGGCCGCCGCAACAGATGGCGACGGTGATCCCCATCGAAACGCTGCGCCACGACTGCCGGGGCGATTGTAAGAAAGAGGACGGCAGTGAGCGACAACCGGACTGAAACCCCGACGCCGCTATTCGCGTTCTCCCTGCGCAAGCCGCTGGCTTTTGCCGGCGGCGAATCCATGCTCAACATCCGGCTCGACCTGCCCGCCGGCCAGTGGCTGGCGCTGCAAGGTGCGTCCGGGGCGGGCAAGACCAGCTTGCTGCGTCTGCTGGCCGGGCTGGAAACGCCAAGCGCTGGCCATATCCGCCTGGGCGATGCGATCTGGCTGGACAGCGAGCGCGGCTTGAGCTTGCCGACTTGCCAGCGTCAGATCGGCCTGGTGTTCCAGGAACACGCCCTGTTTCCGCACATGAGCGCCCGCCGCCAACTCGATTTTGCCCGCCGCCCCGGCCAAGCCGCACCGTCGACCGACGAGCTACTGGCGCTGGTTGGGCTCAACCAACTGGCCGAGCGCTACCCGGCAGCCCTGTCGGGAGGACAGAAGCAACGGCTGGCGCTAGCCCGCACCCTGGCTTCAGCACCACGCGTGCTGCTGCTTGACGAACCCCTGTCGGCGCTCGACCCGGCACTGCGCCGCTCAATGCAGGCCTTGCTGCAGCAGATCCGGGACAGTCGTCTGGTCGACTGCGCCATCCTGGTCACCCACGATCTTGGCGAGGCCCGCCATCTGGCCGACCGCATCGTGCGCGTGCATAACGGGCGCATCCACGGCGACCGTCTGAACCATCCCAGCATTCATCCACCCTTGCCATTCCACCAGGAGTCACCATGCATCTTGCCCGCCGCCTGTTTCTGATTCTCGGCCTGCTCGCCGCGCTACCGGCCTTCGCCGACACCCTGCTGATCGCCGCCGGGGCCGGCTACAAACGCCCGGTCGCCGAACTGTGCGCGGCCTTCGAAAAAAAGTCCGGCATCCGCGTCGAGCAGATGTACGGCAACATGGGCAACATCGTCGCCCAGGTCAGACAGAGCGGGGAAATCGCCATCGTTTTCGGCGACCACGCCTATCTGAGCAAGGTCGACAACGTCGATTTCGCCAATTACCTGCCGCTCGGCGCCGGTCGTCTGGTAGTCGCCTGGCCGACCAGCGGCAAGCTGGACAAGCCGGATGCGCTGGCCGAGGCACGCTTTGCCCGGATCGCCCTGCCCAATCCGAAAGCCGCCATCTACGGCATCGCCGCCAGCGAATTCCTTGAACGCAGCAAACTCGCCGATGCACTCAAGGATCGGCTGCAGGTGGTCGCCACCGTGCCGCAGGTTTCCGCCTACCTGATCAGCGGCGAGATCGACGCCGGTTTCACCAACCTCACCGAAGCCCTGGCCATCGCGCCGAAGATCGGCGGTTACCGGGAAATCGACGCCAGCCTGTACACGCCGATCCGCATCGTTGGCGGCATCGTCCAGGCACACGCGCAGTCGCCGGCGGCGCAGGCGCTCAGCCGTTTCATCGCCAGCCCGGAAGCACGCGCCATTCTCGACAAGCACGGACTCTGAACCTTGTCCGCACTGAGCGCCCTGCTGGCCAGCGCCGACGCCCGGCAAATGCTCTGGCTGACCGCCCAGGTCGCACTCGCCAGCAGCCTGCTGCACGCCCTGTTCGGACTGGCCATCGGCTACGCTTTGTCTCGCCCTAGCTGGCGCGGGCGCGCCCTGGTCGACATCGCCGTCACCCTGCCGCTGGTCTTTCCACCGATGGCCACCGGCTTTCTCCTGCTCTTGCTGTTCGGGCGTCACGGGCCGCTGGGCCAGCCGCTGCGCGAAAGTTTCGGGATCGAACTGGTGTTTTCCTTCCCCGGCCTGGTCCTCGCCGCCTTCATTGCCGGCCTACCGCTGGCAGTGAAACCGATTCAGTCGGCCTTCGAGAACCTGCCGAAAATCCTGGCCGAGGCGGCGCGCACACTGGGCAAAAACGAGTGGCAGATTTTCTGGCACATCCTCCTGCCCAACATCCGCAACGCCCTCATCGGCGGTCTGGTCCTCGCCCTCGGCCGCTCGCTCGGCGAGGTCGGCATCACCCTGATGCTCGGCGGCAACATCGAGGGCCGCACGGTGACCGCCTCGCTCGACATCTACAACGCGGTGATCACCGGCGATTTCGAACGGGCCGGCGCGGTCTCACTACTGCTCGGGATGGTCACCACCGCGCTGTTCGTGATCCTGCGCCGGCAAAGCCGGGCGCCGCTGGGCTGGTGATCACGCACCCGCAGAATGAAGCTATCTGGGACGGTATAATGGTTGCACGCACCAAACCACTCGGGAGCCATGAACCATGCTGTTGCACGAGTTACATGCCCAAAAAAACCTCATTACTGCCCTGGGTCGCCAGTACGGTGCCAGGCACATTCGCGTGTTCGGATCGGTAGCACGCGGCGAAGAAGGCCCCGACAGCGACGTCGATTTTCTAGTCGAGTTTGATCCGGGCTACGACCTCTTCGCCCAGCGTCTCCCCTTGACCAGAGAACTGTCGGAGCTTCTGGGAAGACCAGTCGACCTGTTACCGGAACACGAACTGAGCCGCCACCTGCGCGAGGACATCCTCAAGGAAGCCGTCGAGCTATGAACAGGCCGTGGCAACCTCACGCCCACCACATCCTCGACGCCATCGCCAAGATTCGCCGCATTCAGGTGCGCGGCGATCTGACTCAGGACGACATCCTCTACGATGCCGCTCTGCGCAATCTGCAGACACTCTCCGAATCCACCCAGCACCTGCCCGATCAACTCAAAGCCGCCTGGCCGGACATTCCCTGGCGTGACATCAGCGGCTTCCGCAACATCCTGGTGCACAACTATCTCGGCGAAATCGACCCAATAACCGTCGCCGCCGTCATTGATCGGCACCTTGAAATGCTGGAAACCAGCATTCGGGCGATGCTTGCGAACGACGGCTGAGCAGGTACTGAATCTGCTTGATCAGGCCGGCACGCCAAGAATGACGTGGCTGGCTTTGATCAGGGCAGTGGCAGGCTCACCGACCTTGAGCCCAAGTTCGAGCACGGCTTCGTTGGTGACCACCGAATGGACCACGGTTCCACCGGCCAGGGTGATCGCGACTTCGGTATTCACCGCCCCCTTGGTCAGCGCGCTGACCTTGCCGGCCAACTGGTTACGCGCCGAGAAGTGGACATCGGGCTGACCGGACAGCAACATCACCCACGGCGCCTTGACGTAGGCAACGGCTTCCCCACCGACCGCCAGGCCCAGCGATTTGACGCTGGCTTCTGTCACGATTGCGACAATTTTGTCGCCCCCCGACAGGGTGAGCTCGACCTCGGCATTGACAGCACCGTCGGTAAGGGCGGTGATTTTTCCTTTGAAAACATTACGTGCGCTGACATTCATGGCGTTCTCCTGACAATTGGGTTCAACTGGCCCGCTTTTCGCTATATACAAAAACAATCAACGAGCGATTGACGGCTTGCCGACAATTTAATCGCTAACAGCGTATAGCATCAACCATAGCGCCAATGAAATTTTCCGGTAAACTCGAACTCGTTATATAAACAAGGAAACAACCGAATGAATCAAGCCATGCCCCGCCTGCGCAGCAAACTTGAATTCGACGGCCCTTTCGGCACCTTCCTCGGCGACACGCGCATCCGCCTGCTCGAAGCCATCGATAGCCATGGCTCGATCTCGCAGGCAGCAAAAGCCGTACCGCTGTCCTACAAGGCCGCCTGGGACGCCGTCGATGCGATGAACAATCTGGCCGAACAGCCGCTGGTGCTGCGCTCAACCGGCGGCAAGCACGGTGGCGGCACGCTGCTGACTGATTATGGACGCAAGGTGATCGCCCTCTACCGGGCGCTCGAGGCCGAATACCAGGCGGCACTCGACCGCCTGACGGCGAGCATGAACGACGGCCAGGCCAACGACTTCCAGCAGTTCAGCCAGTTGCTCAAACGCATGTCGATGAAGACCAGCGCCCGCAACCAGTTTGCCGGGCGCATCGTCGGCCTGCGCGAGGGCCATGTCGATTACGAGGTGCGCATCAAGCTCGACGACGAAAACGAACTGGTCGCGGTTATCACCGGTGAATCGGCGGAGAACCTGGGCCTGAGCATCGGCATGGAAATCAACGCGCTGGTCAAATCCTCGTCGGTGCTGCTGCTCAACGACCCGGCTGTGAAAACCACGGCGCGCAATCACCTGTGGGGCGAGATCACCCGCATCCACGAAGGGCCGGTGAATTCCGAAGTCACGCTGGCCATGAAGACGGGCAAATCGGTGTGCGCCGTGGTCACCCACGACAGCGTCGACAAGCTCGGCCTCGCCGTCGGCGAACAGGCCTGCGCCGTGTTCAAGGCCTCGTCCGTCATCCTCTGCAAGTACGCCTGACCCCTTTTCATCTCATCCAACCCAGGAGATCCCCCATGAAGCGCTTGTCCGTACTCTTCACCGCCTTGCTGGTTGCCGCCGGCCTTCACGCCGCCGAAGTCCAGGTTGCCGTCGCCGCCAACTTCACCGCACCGATGCAGCAGATTGCCGCCGAATTCGAAAAGGAGACCGGGCACGTCGCCAAGCTTTCCTTTGGCGCCACCGGCAAGTTTTACGCCCAGATCACCAATGGCGCGCCCTTCGGGCTGTTTCTTGCTGCCGATGACGCCACCCCCGCAAAACTGGAGCAAGAGGGACATGCGGTCGCCGGCAGCCGTTTCACCTATGCCGTCGGCACGCTGGTTTTGTGGTCATCGAAACCCAATTTTGTCGATGCTAAAGGAGAGGTCCTGAAGTCCGGTCAATTCAACAAGGTCTCGATTGCCAATCCGAAAACCGCACCCTACGGCGCCGCTGCGGTCGAGACGCTGAAGAAGCTGAATCTGCTCGACGCAGTGCAACCCAAGTTCGTCCAGGGCGAAAACATTTCGCAGACGCTGCAATTCGTCTCTACCGGCAACGCCGACCTGGGTTTTGTCGCGCTTTCGCAGGTTTTCCAGGATGGCAAGATCACCAACGGTTCCGCCTGGATCGTCCCTGCGGAAATGCATGATCCGATTCTTCAAGATGTGGTCATTTTGAAGCGGGGCGAGAACAATCCGGCAGTGAGCGCACTGCATGCCTACCTCAAGGGTGACAAGGCGCGCGCCATCATCCAGCGCTTCGGCTACGGTATCCGCTGAATCGATAGGCGACGGCAATGAGATTCAAACACCTCAAAGGCTTTACCGCAGGTGCCGGCATCGGCTCACTCGGCGGCATGATCGGCCTGGGTGGTGCCGAGTTTCGCTTGCCGCTACTGGTCGCTTACTTCAGGATTCCCACTTTACAGGCCATCATCCTGAACAAAGCATGTAGCCTGATTGTCGTTGCCGTCGCCATTTTCTCCCGGCAGGCCAGCATTTCCTGGACACAAATCTGGCCCCAAAATCATATTGTGCTCAATCTGCTCATCGGCAGCCTTGTCGGCGCCTGGTGGGCGGCGGGCAAGGCCATCAAACTATCGCCAGCAACACTCAATCGAGTGGTTTTCGTACTTCTTGCCGGCCTAGGATGCGTGATGCTCGCCGAGGCCAGTTTCCCGTTTGAAAATGGCGGTGGTGCAAACTGGTTTGCCAACAGCTACTGGCTAACCATGGCTGGCGTGCTCGCCGGCCTGGTCATCGGCATGGTTGCCGCGCTACTCGGCGTGGCTGGCGGGGAATTGCTGATTCCGACAATCGTCCTGCTCTACGGCGTGGATATCAAACTGGCAGGCAGCCTTTCGCTGCTCGTCAGCCTGCCGACCATGCTTGCCGGCTTCCTTCGTTACCGCAGCTCTGGCGATTTTTCGGTGTTGCGGGATGAAAGACACTTATTCTTTTCTCTTACCGCTGGATCAATTCTCGGCGCCATTCTGGGCGGACTCATCTTGGGGTGGATAGATGAACGCTTGCTGATGTTCGGCCTGGCCACCCTGTTATTGCTCTCCGCCTGGAAGACCTTTCACCACGCACGCAACACACAAACATGCTGACCGATACCGACCTCCAGGCCATCTGGCTGACTGTCCGCCTGGCCGCACTCACCACTTTCATACTATTTTTCATCGGCACGCCGATCGCCTGGTGGTTGGCGCGCACGCGTTCCTGGTGGAAAGGGCCTTTCGGCGCCGTTGTCGCCTTGCCGCTGGTATTGCCGCCATCGGTACTGGGTTTCTACCTGCTGCTGGCGATGGGACCGAACGGGCCGGTAGGGCAATTCACTCAGTCGCTCGGCTGGGGAACGCTGCCATTCACCTTCTGGGGCTTGGTCGTTGCCTCGGTCTTCTACTCCCTGCCGTTCATGGTTCAGCCATTGCAGAACGCCTTCGAGGCCATTGGAGAACGACCGCTGGAGGTTGCCGCAACCCTGCGCGCCTCGCCGTTCGACACCTTCTTCTCAGTCGTGCTGCCACTGGCACGACCGGGCTTTGTCACTGCCGGCATCCTGAGTTTCGCCCATACCGTGGGCGAATTCGGCGTCGTACTGATGATCGGCGGCAACATCCCCGGCGTGACCCGGGTTGCGTCGGTACAGATTTACGATCATGTCGAAGCGATGGAATATGCCGATGCCCACCGTCTGTCAGCCGTCATGCTGGCCTTCTCCTTCGCGGTGCTTCTAGGCATGTACATGCGTCGCAACACCCCACGCAAAGAGGCTTGAGATGGAATCCATAGAAGCACGCTTCAAGCTGGACTGGCCGGGATTTTCCCTGGATGTCGATATCAGGTTGCCGGGACGCGGCGTGACCGCGCTGTTCGGTCACTCCGGCTCGGGCAAGACAACCTTGCTGCGTTGTCTTGCCGGCCTGGAAAACCCCTCCTGCGGTCGACTCGTGTTCAAGGGCAAAATCTGGCAGGACGATAACACCTGGCTGCCCACACACCACCGGCCAATTGGCTACGTCTTCCAGGAAGCCAGCCTGTTTCCACACCTCTCGGTGCTCGGCAACCTGCACTACGGCCAGAAACGCAGCGGCAGCGCCAGCCGGGTGAGCCTGGACACGGCCATCGAACTGCTCGGCATCGGCCACCTGCTAGGCCGCAAACCGGACAGCCTCTCCGGCGGCGAACGCCAGCGCGTCGGCATGGCCCGGGCGCTGGCCGTCGGCCCGGAGATCCTGCTGATGGACGAGCCGCTGGCAGCGCTCGATCTGAAGCGCAAAAAGGAAATTCTGCCCTACCTCGAACGCCTGCACGACGAACTCGACATTCCGGTCATTTACGTCAGCCATTCTCCCGACGAAGTCGCCCGCCTGGCCGACCACATCGTCGCCATGGACGGCGGGCGCGTGGTCGCCCACGGACCGCTCGGCGAAACCCTGGCCCGCCTCGACCTGCCCATCCGCCTCGGCGAGGACGCCGGCGTGGTGCTCGACGCGACGATCGGCGAGATCGATGCGCAATGGCATCTGGCCCGTGTCGACTTTCCCGGCGGCAACCTGTGGACCCGCGACCACGACCTGCCGGTCGGCCGCAAGGTGCGCGTGCGCGTGCTTGCCCGCGATGTCAGCCTGACCCTCGACGACCCCGGCCGCAGCAGCATCCAGAACGTCCATCCGGCGGTGGTCGAGGCCGTTGCCGACGACGATCACCCAGCCAACCGGCTGGTCCGCGTCACCCTCGGCGAAACCCGCCTGCTGTCGCGCCTGACGCGGCGCGCGGTCGAACAACTGGGCATCGTCCCCGGGCTGCCGGTACGCGTGCAAGTCAAATCCGTGGCCCTGATGGAGTGACGATGAATCCCTACACCCTGCCCGACCACGAACTCGAACGCCTGCTCGGCGAGGATGTGCCGGCCGGCGACGCCACCACCTTCGCCCTCGACATCGGCCAACGACCGGGACGGATCGTCTTCCGCGCCCGCCACACGATGACTGTTTGTGGCAGCGAGGAAGCGCTGCGCCTGGGCGAATTGCGCGGCCTCTCCCGGATCGGCGAATTGACGGCGAGCGGCACCGCACTGCAGCCGGGCGAGACGATACTTTCCCTGGCCGGCGAGGCCGCCGCCCTGCACGCGGTATGGAAGACCGCGCAAACGCTGATGGAGTATCTCTCCGGAATCGCCTCTGCCACCGCCGACATCGTCGCCGCCGCCCGCTCGGGCCATTCAGACTGCGCGGTGGTGTGCACGCGCAAGAATTTCCCGGGCACCAAGGCCGCCACCGTCAAGGCCGTCCTCGCCGGCGGCGCCAGCCCGCACCGCCTGAGCCTGTCGGAAACCCTGCTGGTTTTCGCCGAACATCGCGCCTTCCTCGACGAAAGTCCTGCCACCACGCTCGCCCGCCTGCGCCGCCGCTGGCCGGAACGCAGCATCGTGGTCGAGGTCGCCGACGAAAACGAGGCGCTGGCCTGGGCCGGCGCCGACATCCTGCAACTGGAGAAATGGCCGGTCGACGCCGTCGCCGACCTCCATGCCCGCCTTCCGGAAACCCGCCTGGCTGCGGCCGGCGGCGTCAACGCCGGCAACGCTGCCGCCTATGCGCGTGCCGGCGCCGCCATCCTGGTCACCAGCGCGCCCTACTTCGCCGGCCCGCGCGACGTGGCAGTGAGCATCAGCGCCGACTAGCCGGCGCCGTTTTCCCGGCTGGCGCGCGCCGCCATGATTTCCGGCAGCTTGAATTCGATCCAGTCGGCCAGCGCCTCGACCTTCTGCGCCAGTTCCTCGCCCAGCGGCGTCAGACTGTACTCGACGTGCGGCGGCACCACCGGATGCGCGATGCGCGCGACGAAACCGTCGGCTTCCAGCCACTGCAGGGTTTGCGCCAGCATCTTCTCGCTGATCCCGCCGACCTTGCGGCGCAGATCGCTGAAACGCTGCGTGCCGTCGCGCAAGGCCACCAGCAGCAGGACACCCCAGCGGCTGGTGACGTGCTTGAGCACTTCGCGTGACGGACACTGTTCGGCGAAAACGTTGCCGCGCCGCATCAATTCGGCCAGCGTGGCAGGCGGTTCGGGGGAAATCCGATCGTTCATTTAACACTTACCTTTTCGTGCGTACTTACTATTCGTAAGTATAAACATTATCCTGCGCTTCCCCATCACGAAATCAAGAAAGGAAGTCCCATGATCGTCGTCACCGGCGCTACCGGCCAACTCGGCCAACTCGTCATCGAGCACCTGCTCAAGCGCGTTCCCGCCAGCGAAATCGCCGCTGCGGTGCGCAATCCGGACAAGGCCGGCACTCTGGCGGCGCGCGGCATCACTGTGCGCGAGGCCGATTACGACCGGCCAGAAACGCTGGCCCGCAGCTTCGCCGCCGGCGACAAGGTGTTGCTGATCTCATCCAGCGAAATCGGCCGCCGCCTGCCCCAGCACCAGGCGGTCATCGACGCCGCCCGCCGCGCCAATGTCGGTCTGCTCGCCTACACCAGCCTGCTCCACGCCGATACTTCACCGCTGCCCCTGGCCGCCGAACACAAGGCGACCGAGGCCGCGCTGCAGGCTTCCGGCCTGCCGGTCACGATCTTGCGCAACGGCTGGTATACCGAGAATTATCTGGCCGGCATCGACGCCATCCTCGCCCACGGCGCCGTGCTCGGTTGTGCCAGCGACGGCCGCATCGCCTCGGCCGCGCGCAACGACTACGCCGAAGCCGCAGCCGTGGTGATGAGCGGCAGCGGTCACGCCGGCAAGATCTACGAACTGGCTGGCGACCAGGCTTACACGCTCGCCGGTCTGGCCGGCGAAATCGCCGCCCAGGCGGGTCGGCCGATTGCCTTCCACAACCTGCCGCAAGCCGAATACCGGTCAGTGCTGGTCCAGGCCGGCCTGCCCGAAGGCCTGGCCGACCTGCTCGCCGAATCCGACACCGGCGCCGCTCAGGACGGCTTGTTCGACGACAGCCGGCAACTGGGCAAGCTGATCGACCGGCCGACCACCCCGCTGGCCGACTCGGTGCGCAGCGCGCTGGGCAAAAGCTGAGCGGCGATTCCGGGTGCGAAACTTGCATGCGTATGTGATTTCCTGTCTGGTTCACGACACTCATGAAAATCGCCATCGCCACCCGGAATTTCAATGAAGTCAGCGGCCACGCCGGCCAGTGCCGGCAGTGGCTGCTCTACGACCTGTCGCAGCACCGCTCCAGCCAGTTGCTGCCTGCCCCGGGCCTGGTCGACCTGGCCAAGGACGAAGTGCTGCACGTGTTCACCGACGACCGGCCGCACCCGCTGGACGGCATCGACATCGCCGTGGTCGCCAGCGCCGGCGACGGTTTCATCCGCCACATGAAGCTGCGCGGCTGCGAGGTACTGGTCACCGGCGAAACCGACCCGGCGGTGGCCATCACCCGCATCCTGGCCGGCGAAGCGCTGTCCGATCCGCGCTTCGACATCAGCACCTCGCTGTGCAAGTTGCGCGACCTCTTCTCGCGCTTCTGAAACTCAGTCGATCAGTTCGATCTGGCCGCTGACGTTGGTCGTCAGCAGGCTTTCGCCGGCTTCCAGCGGGGCCGGCATGGCTTCGGCCATCATCACCTTGGCGGCGCGGAACACCGGCATGGGCATGGCACCGCCCTGTTGCGAAACCGACAACTGCTTGATCTTCCATTTCTTGCCCAGCGCGCCGGCAATGACCTCGGCACGGCTCTGGAAAGCCTTGATCGCATCGCGTGTTGCTTCGTCCTCGACCTGGCGACGGGTTTCCGGCGACGGCATCTGGCTGACCTGAGCCACCGCCAGCCGGCGTTGCTGCAGTTCGCCGAGCAGTTCGGAGACGGCACCCAGGTCGCGCGATTCGATGACCAGCTCGCTGCGCATGCGCCAGCTTTCGATTTTCTGATCGCGACCATAGACCGGGTAGGTCGACTGGTTGCCGGATTTGACCGTCACCCCGGCCTTGCCGCGAATCAGTTGCAGCCCGCCGGCGATCTCCTGATTGACGCGACGCGCCAGATCGGCCGGATTGCTGCCCTGGACCTCGCTGTAGACGACCGCGCGGACCTGGTCGTTGACGGCCGGCCGCGCCGCTTCGGCGGCCAGATCGACCGTCGTAGCCGCCTGGACACCGAGCGCCAGCAGCCCGCCGAGGAAAACCACTGCCTTGATTGCCTTCATGAGTCGTTGCTCCAATTATTGACAGGGGAATCTTATCTGCCGCCGGAGGGCGTCGCCACGGGAAATCAGTAAAAATATGTTTCCCCGGGAGAAACTGGATAGCTGATTTTTGCTTGTATCGGACTTCGCCTTTTGTAATACTTTGCCTCCCATGATCAACGTGCTTCAACTCAACCGCGTGCCAAACCAGGAAGATACTCCGGTGGAAGGAGCTCGCCGCGTCATCAACGGCGAAGAGCGTGTCTATTACGACGGTTACTGGATCAAGGCGTACAAGGTGCCGGCGGATACGCTGGAAGCCAAGAAGCGCCTGATCGACGCGCTGACCCGCCGCCTGTTCAACCATACCGAACACGGCCTGAACATTCCCGGCACCCGACTGGCCGAGGCAAGAAGCGCGTTTGAAGCGGAAACCGACCCGGCTCGCCGGCGCGTCAAGGGCGCCATGCTGGCCGGCGCACTGTTCAACCGCGCCGCCGACATCTTCCGCAAGCTGGTCGAACTCCAGGCCTGCGGCATCGAGATCCTCAGCGACAACCCGCTGATGCGCGAATGCGGCCGGTGCCTGCTCGAAGCCATGGAACTCGGTCGCAACGTGCTGCACCGCAGCGGCGAGGAAGGCATCGACGAACTGTGGGGCGAGCCGTTCCGCGCCTTCTCGATTCCGCTGGAAGATTTCTACGAGAGCCGCTACATCAAGATCGGTCAGACGATGCGCGACATCGACCTGATCGCCCGCTGCATGATCACCAACCTGGCTCAGTTGCCGGCGTTCGCCGGCGCCGAGTCGGCCATCGTCGATCTGGCCAATGCCGCCAAGATCAAGACCGAAACGCTGCGTACCGATCCGGACATTTTCGACGTCTGGGCCATCATGGTCACCGCCGGCGAGCGCCTGGACAACCTGACGCCGCTACCGGTAGCCACCGGCAGCGAAACCGTCCACCACGATACGGCGGAAGGCCTGCAACTGTTCCGCCAGGGGCGCGACCTGATTTTCTACATCACCCGCGCGCGCACGCCGATGCCCAAGAGCACCCGCGAATTCATCTCGCGTTGCGAGGCCTACCGGGCGACCGGCCATGCCCCCCTGGCCTTCTTCCGCCAGGACTGAAATCCCGCCTCAGTTGGCCTCGTGCCGGTTGCGACCGGATTCCTTGGCCTTGTAGAGCAGGTCGTCGGCCATGCGGAACACCTGATGCACGGGGCCGCTGGCGGGCGCCATGCAGGTGGCACCGACCGATACCGTCACCTTGCCCCATTCGGCATTCCACTCGTGGCGGATGCTCAATGCGGCAATCGCCTCGACGACCGCAAGCGCGATGCCCACATGCACCCCGGGTGCCGCATCGGGAATGATCAGCGAAAATTCTTCGCCGCCGTAGCGCGCGGCAAACAATCCGGGGGCCATCTGGTCCTGGTTGGCCTGCTCGGCAACCTTTTCGAGGCAGGCGGCAACCGCACACAGACATTCGTCGCCGGCCTGATGGCCGTAGTGATCGTTGAAACTCTTGAAATTGTCGACATCGACCATCAGCAGGCTGAACGGCTTGCCCTGCTGAACAGCCATTTCCCACAGGTGATCGACGCGCATGTCCATCGCCCGTCGGTTGAGCAGGCCGGTCAGACCGTCGCGATTGGCCTGATCCTGCAATTTCCCGTTGGCCAGCGCCAGACGCGAGCGCAGCGCGGCAATCCGGGACATCGCCTTCATCTTGGCCTGGAGCACGCTTTCCGGCGAACTCTTGGAAATGAAGTCATCGCCACCCGCCTCGATGGCGGTCACCAGATTGGTGTCGCTGTCGGTGGCGGTAACGAAGATGATCGGCGTCCAGGCCCAGGGCTCATGCCCTTCCAGCGAGCGGATGCGGGTGGTGGTCTCGAAACCGTTCATGCCCGGCATCTCGATATCCATCAGGATCAGATCGAAACGCTCGGCCTGGAACAGGTCAATGGCCGTTTGACCATTGATGGCATGCTTGACCTCGTGCCCGAAGGATTCGAGGCGAGCGGTCGTGACCATCGCAATGGCGCGCGAATCGTCGACCAGAAGTATTTTCATTGATTGAGCCTGCTACGGATTACAGGTGACAGGATACCTCTTCAAGTGAAGCATGGATAGCACGAAAGTCATACCTGTTAGATTGAGTAATACTTTCGGTACCAATTAACAAAGGTATTTACGCCGTCCTTGATGGCGGTTGCCGGTGCAAATCCAACCCAGTTGTCGAGCAAAGCGGTATCCGCATAGGTTGCCGGCACGTCGCCGGGCTGCATCGGCAGATAGATCTTCTCGGCCGGCTTGCCGATGGCGCTTTCCAGCGCGCCGATGAAATCCATCAGCGGCACTGGATCGCTATTGCCGATGTTGAATACGCGGTACGGGGCATTGCTGGTCGCCGGATCGGCGGTCAGCGGATCGTAGCCCGCATTGACTTCGGCATTGCGGTCCATGGCCCGGATCACCCCTTCGACGATGTCGTCGATATAGGTGAAGTCCCGCTTCATGTCGCCATGGTTGAAGACCTTGATCGGCTCCCCCTTGAGAATGGCACCGGCAAACAGGAAAGGCGCCATGTCCGGCCGGCCCCACGGACCATAGACGGTGAAGAAGCGCAGGCCCGTCGTCGGCAGCCGGTAGAGGTGGCTGTAGGTGTGCGCCATCAACTCGTTGGCCTTCTTGGTCGCTGCATACAGGCTGACCGGGTGGTCAACGCTGTCGTGTTCCGAGAACGGCATTTTGGCGTTGCCGCCGTACACGCTGGAACTCGAGGCATAGACCAGGTGCTGCACGGCGTTGTGGCGGCAGCCTTCCAGGATATTCACGAAGCCGACCAGATTGCTGTCGGCGTAGGCGTGCGGGTTGGTAATGGAGTAGCGCACACCGGCCTGGGCGGCCAGGTGAATGACCTTGTCGAACTTTTCATCGGCGAAGAGTTGGGCAATGACCGGACGGTCGGCGATATCCATCCTGACGAAGCGGAAACCCGGCTTGTCAGCGAGCTGAGCCAGCCGCGCTTCCTTGAGGCTGACTTCGTAGTAGTCGTTGAGGTTGTCGATGCCGACCACCTCGTCTCCGCGTTCCAGAAGGCGCAACGCGGTGTGCATGCCGATGAAACCGGCAGCGCCGGTGACGAGGATTTTCATGGTTCAGTCTCCGCCGAACAGGTCACGGGTGTAGACCTTGGCCGCCACATCGGCTAGGTCATCGGTGTTGCGGTTGGCAATGATGATATCGGCTTCCTGCTTGAAGGCGGCAATGTCCTTGACCACCCGCGAACGGAAGAACTCGCTCTCGACAAGATTCGGTTCGTAGATGATGACTTCGATGCCCTTGGCCTTGAGCCGCTTCATGATCCCCTGGATGCTCGACGCCCGGAAGTTGTCCGAGCCGGCTTTCATCACCAGTCGATAGACGCCGACCACCTTGGGGTTCTTGCGGATGATGTCGCTGGCGATGAAGTCCTTGCGCGTCGTGTTCGATTCGACAATCGCGTGGATCAGGTTCTGCGGCACTTCGCGGTAGTTGGCCAGCAGTTGCTTGGTGTCCTTGGGCAGGCAGTAGCCGCCGTAACCGAAGCTGGGGTTGTTGTAGTGGCTGCCGATGCGCGGATCGAGGCAGACGCCTTCGATGATCTGCCGGGTGTCCAGCCCGTGCGTGGCGGCGTAGGTGTCGAGCTCGTTGAAGTAGGCCACGCGCATCGCCAGGTAGGTATTGGAGAACAGCTTCACCGCTTCGGCTTCGGTGCTGTCGGTGTAAAGCACCGGGATGTCCTGCTTGATCGCGCCTTGCTGGAGCAAGCCGGCAAAGGTCCGGGCGCGTTCGCTCTTGTCGCCGACGATGATGCGCGACGGGTGCAGGTTGTCGTACAGCGCCCGGCCCTCGCGCAGGAATTCCGGCGAGAAGATCAGATTCACCGGCTTGCCGGTGGCAATCCCGAAGGCTTCGCGCACCTTGGCGGTGTAGCCCACCGGAACCGTCGATTTGATGACCATCGTCGCTTCCGGATTGATCGCCAGCACATCGCGGATGACGGCTTCAACCGAAGCGGTGTTGAAGTAGTTGGTTTCCGGGTCGTAGTCCGTCGGCGTGGCGATGATGACGAAGTCGGCACCGGCAAAGGCTTCGTTCTTGTCCAGCGTGGCTTTCAGATTCAGCGACTTGTTCGCCAGGTAGTCCTCGATCTCGACATCGACAATCGGCGATTGCCGGCGATTGAGCATCTCGACCTTCTCGGGAAGGATGTCGAGCGCAATCACTTCGTTATGCTGCGCCAGGAGGATGGCGTTGGAGAGTCCGACGTAGCCGGTTCCGGCAATGGCGATTTTCATAGGTCAAGTCAGTGGCGCGCCCGGAGGGACTCGAACCCCCGACCTGCCGCTTAGAAGGCGGCTGCTCTATCCAGTTGAGCTACGGGCGCTGGATGTGGCGCAAAGGAAAATGGTCGGGGCGGTGGGATTCGAACTCACGACCCTCTGCTCCCAAAGCAGATGCGCTACCAGACTGCGCTACGCCCCGACGAAGGTGCGCATTGTATCAGTGCCAATCGCGGCACGCCAGCACCATGGCGCATTACGGCGGTTTAGAACATTGTCACATTGCGCTGCAGCATGTCTTTTCCTTGCCTGGGTGCTGGCTTTCTGATATTTAATCGCTTTTTTGGTCTATGGAAGCGTCCACAAAATGGCAGAAGACTTGCTCCACAAACATTTCGCTCCTTACCAGCCGAAGGCTGACGAGGAGTACATGAGCAACAAGCAGCTCGCCCATTTCCGGAAGATTCTGGAAACGCTCAAGCAGGAACTGAGTGAGGATATCGACCGCACGGTGCATACCATGCAGGACGAGGCGACCGTGTTTGCCGACCCGAACGACCGGGCCAGCCAGGAAACGGACATCGCCATCGAACTGCGCAACCGTGACCGCGAACGCAAGCTGATCAAGAAGATCGACGAAACTCTGGGCCGCATCGAAGCCGGCGACTATGGCTTCTGCGACAAGTGCGGCGTGGAAATCGGCATCAAGCGCCTGGAAGCCCGCCCGACGGCGACACTGTGCATCGACTGCAAGACGCTGGACGAACTCAAGGAAAAGCAAATGGCGAAGTAATCGCCCATTGCTTTCAGCGCAGACTTACCTTCAGGTTAGTCGCAGCTAAAAGCAAATGGCGAAGTAATCGCCAGCGCAGGCTGATAAAAAAAAGGGCACCTCACGGTGCCCTTTCTGCTTTTGCGTAATCGCCGAATTACTGCTGTTGCTGCTGTTCCTGCTGGGCAGCGCCCTCTTCCTCAGCAACTGCCTTCATCGACAGCTTGACGCGGCCGCGGTCGTCGGTTTCGAGAACCTTGACGCGTACAACCTGGCCTTCCTTGACGTAGTCTTCGACCTTGTTGACGCGCTCCTTGGCGATCTGCGAGATGTGCAGCAGGCCGTCCTTGCCCGGCAGGACCGAAACGATCGCACCGAAGTCGAGGATCTTGAGCACGGTGCCTTCGTAGATCTTGCCGATTTCGACTTCGGCGGTGATCGCATCGATCTTGGCACGCGCCAGGGCAGCAGCTTCGCCCGAGGTGGCGGCGATGGTGATCGTGCCGTCGTCCTGGATGTCGATGGTGGTGCCGGTTTCTTCGGTCAGCGCACGGATGACGGCGCCGCCCTTGCCGATCACGTCACGGATCTTTTCCGGATTGATCTTGAAGGTGTACAGACGCGGGGCGTAGGCCGACATCTCTTCACGCGGGCCGGCAGCGGCTTCCTGCATCAGGTTGAGGATGTGCAGACGGGCTTCCTGGGCTTGCGCCAAGGCAACCTGCATGATTTCCTTGGTGATGCCCTGGATCTTGATGTCCATCTGCAGCGCGGTGATGCCAGCGGTGGTACCGGCCACCTTGAAGTCCATGTCGCCGAGGTGATCTTCGTCGCCGAGGATGTCGGTGAGGACGGCAAAGCGGTTGCCTTCCTTGATCAGGCCCATGGCGATACCGGCGACGTGCGCCTTCAGGGGCACGCCGGCGTCCATCAGTGCCAGGCAGCCGCCGCAGACCGAAGCCATCGACGAGGAGCCGTTCGATTCAGTGATTTCGGAAACCACGCGCATCGAGTACGAGAAGTCTTCCGGCTTCGGCAGCACGGCCAGCAGAGCGCGCTTGGCCAGACGGCCGTGACCGATTTCACGACGCTTCGGCGTACCGACGCGACCGCATTCGCCGGTGGCGTACGGAGGCATGTTGTAGTGCAGCATGAAGCGGTCGCGGTATTCGCCGGACAGCGCGTCGATGATCTGCTCGTCGCGGTTGGTACCGAGCGTGGCCACAGCCAGCGCCTGGGTTTCACCACGGGTGAACAGGGCCGAACCGTGGGTGCGCGGCAGGACGCCGGAACGCATGGTGATCGGGCGCACGGTACGGGTATTGCGACCGTCGATACGCGGTTGACCGGAGAGGATGCGACCACGGACGATGCCGGCTTCGAGTTCGAAGAACAGGTTGCCGACGGTGTTGGCATCCGGTGCACCTTCTTCGCCGGTGCACAAGGTGGCAACGGCTTCGGCGGAGATTTCCTTGACACGCTGGCTGCGGGCCTGCTTGGAGGTGATGCTGTAGGCTTCTTCCAGCTTGGCACCGACCAGATCCTTCAGGCGGGCAACCAGGGCTTCGTCCTTGGCCGGCGCTTGCCAGTCCCATTCCGGCTTGCCGGCTTCCTCGACCAGTTCGTTGATGGCGTTGATCGCCTTCTGCATTTCGTTGTGGCCGAACACGACGGCGCCGAGCATGACTTCTTCCGACAGCTGATCGGCTTCGGATTCGACCATCAGCACGGCGGATTCGGTACCGGCAACGACCAGGTCAAGCTGGCTGTCCTTGAGCTGGGACAGCGTCGGGCAAAGCACGTACTGGCCGTTGATGTAACCGACGCGGGCAGCGCCGATCGGGCCGGCGAACGGGATACCGGAGATGGCCAGGGCGGCGGAAGCACCGATCATCGCCGGGATGTCGGAATCGACTTCCGGATTCAGCGAGATGACGGTGGCGACCACCTGGACTTCATTGTAGAAACCTTCCGGGAACAGCGGACGGATCGGACGGTCGATCAGGCGGCAGGTCAGGGTTTCCTTTTCCGAAGGACGGCCTTCGCGCTTGAAGAAGCCACCGGGGATACGGCCGGCAGCGTAAACTTTTTCCTGATAATCGACGGTCAGCGGGAAGAAATCCTGACCGGGCTTGGCATTCTTGGCACCGACAACGGTCACCAGGACGACGGTCTCTTCCATCGAGACGACAACAGCGCCGCCAGCCTGACGGGCGATTTCGCCGGTTTCCAGGGTGACCTGGTGTTCGCCGTAGGCGAAGGTCTTTTTCACGACATTAAACATTGACTTCCTTTCACTCTCATCACATTAAACAACGCAACAATAACAACGACTTAACTAACAACAAAGAACAATGAGACAACTAAAAACAAAAAAGCGGCCGGGAATTTTCCGGGCCGCTTTTCGTGGCTACGCCGTGCTGCTTACTTGCGCAGGCCCAGCTTGGTGATCAGCGTGCGATAACGCTCGACATCCTTGCCCTTCAGGTAGTCCAGCAGCTTGCGGCGCTGCGAGACGAGGTGCAGCAGGCCACGACGCGAGTGGTGATCCTTGCTGTGCTCCTTGAAGTGCGGCTGCAGGTCGTTGATGCGGGCGGTCAGCAGAGCGACCTGGACTTCCGGAGAACCGGTGTCGCCCTTGGACTGTGCGTATTCGGCGACGATGCTCGCCTTTTGTTCGGTGGTAACGGCCATTTCAAAACCCTCTTTCATTAAAACGACGCAGCCCCGGTTTGATAGAGCGAACGCCAATTGGAAAATTTTTCCCGACGGTTTCGGAAAGCGGCGGATTGTACCAGCTTACAGCGCCAGTTGCACCAGTCTTTTCGGCCACAGGCGCTGACCCGGCCCGGGCTCGCCGACGCCGATCAGCCGGTCCTCGGCATAGACCCGGATCTTGCCACTCAAGCCGTCCGGCAGATCGACCGGATTACCGTGGCTGAAGCGCTGTTCGGCTTCACCGCTGAGATCGACGCGGGGCAGGCTCTGCAGCAGCGCATCGACCGGACGCAGACAAGCGACGCGTGCGCCCTCCTCGATGCTGTCGATCTGCGCCAGCGTCATGGCACCATCGAGTACCAAGTCACCAACCCGGGTCCGCCGCAAGGCGGTCAGATGCGCGCCGCAACCCAGCGCGGCGCCAATGTCCTGAGCGAGTACGCGGATATAGGTCCCCTTGCTGCAACTAACCGACAGGCGCAGGCGGGTACCGGTAAATTCCAGCAGTTCGATGGCGTGAATGGTCACCGGCCGGGCCTCGCGGTCGACGGTGATGCCCTGCCGGGCAAGTTCGTAAAGCGGCCGGCCGTCGCGCTTCAGGGCCGAATGCATGGGCGGCACCTGCAGGATGTCGCCGGTGAATTGCGGCAGCACGCGGGCGATATCGGCGGGCGTGACATTGACCTCGGCAGTCGCCGTGACCACGCCTTCGGCGTCACCGGAATCGGTACTGACTCCGAGTTGGAGCTCGGCTTCGTAAGTCTTGTCGGCATCGAGCAGATCGGCGGAAAACTTGGTCGCCTCGCCAAAGCACAAGGGCAACAGGCCGGTGGCCAGCGGGTCGAGCGTACCGGTGTGCCCGCCTTTGGCGGCGGAGAACAGGCGCCGGGCCTTTTGCAGGGCGTCGTTGGAACTCATGCCCTGCGCCTTGTCGAGCAGCAATACGCCATCGACCTGCTTCCAGGTTTTCTTGACCCTCGGCTCCATGCTGGGCCTAGTCTTCCGGCGTCTGGTCGCTGAGCGCGTTGGCCTGCTGGATCAGTGCCGTCATGCTGGCACCGTATTCCAGGGAACTGTCGTAGATGAAATGCAGTTCCGGCAAAGTGTGAATATGGATACGCCGCCCCAGCTCACGCCGCAGGAAACCGGCGGCACGTTTCAAGCCCTGCTCGATCTCGGGCAGGTGCTCGGCGTTGAGCGTGGTAAAGAACACCTTGGCGTGCGCATAATCCGGCGTCAGTTCGACGGCGGTCAGACTGATCATGCCGACGCGCGGATCCTTCAGTTCGCTGCGGATCAGGTCGGCCAGATCGCGGCGCACCTGCTCCGCGACCCGGTCTCCCCGTTGAAAGCCTCTTGCCTGCTTCTTCATTACAGCGAGCGCGCCACTTCCTGGATTTCGTACACTTCGAGCTGATCGCCTTCCTGAATGTCGTTGTTACCACGCAGCGACAGACCGCATTCGAAGTTGGAACGCACTTCCTTGACGTCATCCTTGAAGCGCTTGAGCGAATCCAGCTCGCCGTCCCACTGAACCACATGGTTGCGCAGCAGGCGGACGCGCGAATTGCGCTTGACGATGCCTTCGAGCACGTAACAACCGGCAATGGCGCCGACCTTGGAGACGTGGAAGACCTGGCGGATTTCGACCATGCCGGTGATCTGCTCGCGCTTCTCCGGCGACAGCATGCCGGACAGTGCCGCCTTGACCTCGTCGACCGCGTCGTAGATCACGTTGTAGTAACGGATATCGACGCCGAAGTTCTCGGCCAGCTTGCGCGAACCGGCATCGGCACGGATGTTGAAGCCGATGATGACGGCACCCGAGGCTTGCGCCAGGTTGACGTCGGATTCGCTGATCGCACCGACCGCGCCGTGGATGATCTGGACGCGGACTTCCTCGTTGGACAGCTTGGACAGGGTCTGCACCAGGGCTTCCTGGGAACCTTGCACGTCGGCCTTGACGATCAACGGCAGGGTCTTGACCTGGCCTTCTTCCATCTGCTGGAACATGTTCTCCAGCTTGGCCGCCTGTTGCTTGGCCAGCTTGACGTCGCGGAACTTGCCTTGACGGAACAGGGCGATTTCGCGTGCCTTCTTTTCGTCGGCCAGCACGATGGCTTCTTCGCCAGCGGCCGGGACGTCCGACAGACCGAGGATTTCGACCGGAATCGACGGACCGGCTTCGTTGATCGGCTTGCCGTTCTCGTCGAGCATGGCACGGACACGACCGAAGACCTGACCGGCGAGCACGATGTCGCCGCGCTTGAGGGTGCCGGACTGAACCAGCATGGTGGCCACCGCGCCGCGCCCCTTGTCGAGACGGGCTTCGATGATCAGGCCCTTGGCCGGCGCTTCCTTCTGTGCGGTCAGTTCAAGCACTTCAGCCTGCAGCAGGATCTGTTCGAGCAGTTCGTCGATACCGATACCCTTCTTGGCCGACACCGGACAGAACGGCGAATCGCCACCGTACTCTTCCGGAATGACGCCTTCGGCAACCAGTTCCTGCTTGACGCGATCCGGATTGGAATCCGGCTTGTCGATCTTGTTCACCGCGACCACCAGCGGCACACCAGCCGCCTTGGCGTGGTGGATCGCTTCCTTGGTCTGCGGCATCACGCCATCGTCGGCAGCGACGACCAGAACGACGATGTCGGTCGCCTTGGCACCACGCGCACGCATCGCCGTGAAGGCTTCGTGACCCGGGGTGTCGAGGAAGGTGATCATGCCGCGATCGGTTTCGACGTGGTAGGCACCGATGTGCTGGGTAATGCCACCCGCTTCACCAGCCGCCACCTTGGCGCGACGGATGTAGTCGAGCAGCGAGGTCTTGCCGTGGTCGACGTGGCCCATGACGGTTACCACCGGGGCGCGCGGCACCAGCGGCACGTCCTTGTGCTCCGCGCTTTCCTCGAGGAAGGCATCGGGATCGTCGAGCTTGGCGGCAACCGCCTTGTGGCCCATTTCCTCGACGACGATCATCGCCGTCTCCTGGTCGAGCACCTGGTTGATGGTGACCATGGAACCCATCTTCATCATCGTCTTGATGACTTCGGTGGCCTTCACGGCCATCTTGTGGGCCAGGTCGGAAACGGAAATGGTTTCGGGGATATGTACTTCACGGGAAATCGGCTCGGTCGGCGCCTGGAAGCTACCCTGACCGTCGTCGGACTTGCCGTGCGATTTCTTGTGACCGTGGCGACCATCTTTCCAGCCGCTACCGACATCGGCGCCGCGGGTCTTGAGACCGCCCTTCTTCTTGCCATCATCGGCAGCACGGCCGCCCTTCTCGCCCTTCTTGGCAGCGCCCGGGGCATCCGGCTTCTTGTGCAGCGTACCCTTCTCGCCTTCACCGCTGCGCGCCTGGGCAGCAGCCTGCTGCTTGGCCTGCTCGGCAGCCTTGGCGGCAGCAGCGGCCGCTTCGGCCTGCTGGCGCATCGCAACCAGATTGGCTTCGCGAGCCTGTTTCTCCTTGAGCTCGCGCTCCTGGATTTCGCGCAGGCGATTGAAGCGCCGTGCTTCCTCTTCGCGGGCCTTGAGTTCCTTCTCGCCAATGATGCTGGCGCGGTCGATGGTGCGGCGAACCGGTGCGGCTTCGGTCGTTTCGACGGGGGCGGCTTCGACAACCGCAGGCGTTTCGGCGACTTCAGGTTCCGGCTCGGGCTCTGGTTCCGGCATCGGCTCGGGTTCCGGTTCGGGCTGAACTTCAACGACCGGCTCCGGAATGGCCTCGACCACCGGCTCGGGAATGGCTTCTGGCTGGACTTCCGCCAGTGCCTCGATCACTTCTGCCTCTTCCGAAGCTTCGGCTGCATCCGGATGCAGCTCATGGACATCGCGCTTGACCAGCACGCGCTTCTTGCGCACTTCGACCTGAACGGTACGGGCGCGACCATGGGAATCGGTGGCCTTGATCTCCGAGGTCTGTTTGCGCGTCAGGGTGATCTTGTTCTTGGGCTCGGCCTCGCCGTGCGAACGGCGCAGATAGTCGAGCAGGCTGGTTTTGTCCTGGTCGGTCAGCGTATCGCTGCCCCCGGACTTGCCGACACCGGCGCGGCCAAGCTGCTCGAGCAGCGACTCGACCGGCATTTTGAGTTCAACGGCAAATTGTGAAACGGTTGTTGCGGACATACTTACTACCTCCCTGCTCACTCGAACCAGTGAGCGCGTGCCTTGAGAATGATTTCCTTGGCACGCTCTTCTTCAATGCCGGTCATTTCCGTCAGTTCATCAACTGCCAGTTCGGCGAGATCATCGCGCGTCCTGACGTCATGTTCGGCGAGTTTTGCCGCCAGTTCCTTGGTCATGCCTTCCAGACCGATCAGGTCTTCGGCAACGTTTTCCAACTTTTCCTCGGTGGCGATGGCTTCCGTCAGGAGCACATTGCGCGCACGATTGCGCAGCTCGTTGACGATATCTTCATCCAGCCCGTCGATTTCCAGCATTTCGGCGAGCGGTACGTAGGCGACTTCTTCCAGCGTCGAGAAACCTTCCTCGATCAGCAGGTCGGCCAGTTCCTCGTCGATGTCCAGCTTTTCCATGAACATGACGCGGGTAACGGCGTATTCGGCTTCAGCCTTCTTGGCCGACTCGTCCTGGGTCATCAGGTTGATGGTCCAGCCGGTCAGCTCGGAGGCCAGACGGACGTTCTGACCGCTACGGCCGATGGCGATGGCCAGGTTGTCCTCGTCGACGACGACGTCCATGGCATGCTTTTCCTCGTCGACGACGATCGAGGTCACTTCGGCCGGCGACAGCGCGCCGATCACGAACTGCGCCGGATCGGCCGACCACAGGACGATGTCGATGTTCTCGCCGCCGATCTCGTTGCGCACGGCGGTAACGCGCGAGCCGCGCAAACCGACGCAGGTACCGATCGGATCGATACGCGGATCGTTCGACTTGACGGCAATCTTGGCACGCATACCGGGGTCACGGGCACAGGCCTTCAACTCCATCAGGCCGTCTTCGATTTCCGGGACTTCGAGTTCGAACAGCTTGATCACGAATTCGGGTGCGGTACGCGACAGGATGATCTGCGGGCCACGGGCACCGCGATCGATACGCAGCAGGTAGGCGCGAACGCGGTCGCCGATGCGCAGGTTCTCCTTGGGGATCATCTGGTCGCGCGGCAGCACGGCTTCGATCTTGCCGGCTTCGATGATCGCGTTGCCACGTTCCATGCGCTTGATCGTACCGAAAACGACGTGTTCCTTGCGATCCAGGAAGTCGGACAGGATCTGCTCGCGCTCGGCGTCGCGGATCTTCTGCAGAATGACCTGCTTGGCAGCCTGGGCGCCGATGCGGCCGAAGTCGATCGGCTCCAGCGGTTCTTCGAGGTAATCGCCGGGTTCGATTTCCGGATCGTCCTTGCAGGCTTCCGACATCGGAATCTGGTGGTATTCGTTGACGTACTCGCTGTCGGCAACGACCAGCCAGCGACGGAAGGTATCGTAACTACCGGTGGCACGGTCGATGACGACACGGACCTCGGCTTCGTCGTGGATACGCTTCTTGGTCGCAGATGCGAGCGCCAGTTCAAGGGCACCGAAGACGATTTCCTTGTTGACGTTCTTTTCGCGGGCCAATGCATCGACCAGCAGCAACAGTTCACGGCTCATGGGCTAAAACCTCCAGGTACTTCAGTCGAATTTCGGCACCAGACGTGCCTTTTCGATATTGTTGAATTCGAGTTCCACGTCTTCCTTGTCCAGGCGAAGACCGACCTTGCCGGCTTCACAGCCGAGCAGTTGCCCCTGGAAGTTGCGGCGGTTGTTGTGCGGAATGCGCAGCTTGATCTGGATGTCCTGACCGGCGAAACGCGCGAAATCAGCTTCCTTCTTGACGACACGATCCATACCGGGCGACGAGATTTCGAGGCGGTCGAAATCGATGTTTTCGACTTCGAACAGGCGCGTCAACTGGTTGGAAACCTTGGCGCAATCCTCGACGTCGACGCCCTTTTCTTTTTCCGGGGCATCGATGAAGACGCGGATGGTCCTGCCGCGCGGCGACATTTCGATGTCGACAAGTTCATAACCCAGACCGGTTACCGTCGTTTCAAGCAGCGAATTCAAATCCATAGGCACAAATAAAAAATGGGCGAAACGCCCACCTCAGAAAAATAAGATGCCCGCCAAAAACAGCGGGAGGAACAAACCCGTGAATTATAACGAGTTTATTCCTTCCTCACAATCGCCAGCACGTTGGCAAGACGCTCGATCAGGCCTGTTTCGGCTTTTCCGAGCGCGCCAGCTCACGCATCAGCAACTTGACTTCGGTCTCGTCGAGTTCGCGACAGCGACCGCGCTTGAGTTGCGGCGGCAGCGTGAACGGACCGTAGCGAACACGGATCAGGCGGCTGACGGTACAGCCGACAGCTTCGAACATGCGCCGGACTTCACGGTTGCGCCCTTCGAACAGGCTGACCCGGTACCACTTGTTGGCGCCCTCGCCGCCGGCATCGACCAGACTGGAGAAACTGGCCGGCCCGTCCTCAAGCTGGACGCCGTCGAGCAATTGCTGCTGGGCTTCCATGGTCAGTTCGCCGAGCACGCGGACGGCGTATTCACGAACCAGCTCCGAACTCGGGTGCATCAGCTTGTTGGCCAGTTCGCCGGAAGTGGTGAACAGCAACAGGCCCGAGGTATTGAAATCGAGACGGCCGACGTTGATCCAGCGACCGCCGCGCATGCGCGGCAGTGCGGCGAAGACCGACGGGCGGCCATCGGGATCGTCGCGCGAGACGATCTCGCCTTCCGGCTTGTGGTACATCAGCACGCGCGGCGGACGCGAACTGCTGCCGGTGAAACGGATGTTGATCAGGCGCCCGCCGATCTTGACCTTGTCGGTCGGAATCACCGACTGGCCAATGGTGGCGACGACGCCATTGACGCTGACCTTGCCGGCGGCGATCCACTCTTCCATCTCACGCCGCGAACCGACGCCGGCCTGGGCCAGGATCTTCTGCAGACGCTCGGGCTTGGCCGCCGCAAGCGGCCGCCCGTCACGCGCGATGGCGCCACGGTTGGCCCGCCCACCGGTGTTCGGTGCCGGCTTGCGCCGCGGTGCCGGTTTGGCTGACACCTCCTGCTGTTGATCGACTTCGCCAGGCGGCGCTTCGACGAATTCCCGGGGTGGTGGCGTGCTGCGACCGGCGCCGCGACGCGGGCGCTGGCCAACGGCGGCGGCCTCGACCGGGGCACGGAAAGGCGTGCGTTTATTGGTTTTCATGATTCAGCTCCAGTGTCTGGCTGATTTGTTCAAGCGGCGGCAGTTCGCTGACGCTGCGCAGGCCCAGATCATCGAGAAATTGCTTGGTCGTGGCAAACAGCGCCGGCCGACCGGGGGTGTCGCGGTGGCCGACGACGTCGATCCAGCCACGTTCTTCAAGGGTTTTGACGACATTCGAATTGACCGCGACGCCGCGGATTTCTTCGATGTCGCCACGGGTTACCGGTTGACGATAGGCGATGATGGCCAGGGTTTCCAGCACCGCACGGGAATAACGGGGCGGCTTTTCCGGATTCAGCCGCTCCAGGTAAGGCAGATATTCGGCCCGCGTACGGAAACGCCAGCCCGAGGCGAGCTGGATCAGTTCGGCCGGCCGCTCGGCCCAGTCTTCACGGATCTGGTCGAGCAACTTGCGCAGCGTATCGGAAGACAGTTCTTCGTCGAACATCTTCTTCATGTCGTGCGTGGACATCGGCTCGTGCGTCGCGAGCAATGCCGCCTCAAGAATCTTCTTGACCTGACTCGGTTCCATCTTCCTCTTCCATGACCGGTTCCGGCTCGCCGTCGCGCAGATTGACGTAAATCGGCGCAAAGGCTTCGGTCTGCGTGATGCGGATCAGCTTTTCGCGGCCCAGTTCGAGCATGGCAATGAAATGCACGACCAGTCCGGGCGGCCCCATGGCCGGATCGAACAGGGTCTCGAACTGGACGAAACCGCCCTTTTCCTGCAGATGGCGAAGAATGATGCCCATGTGTTCGCGCACCGACAACTCTTCGCGGCTGATCTTGTGGTTGCGTTTCAGCACCGCCTGGCGCACCACGTTCATCCAGGCTTCCTTGATGTCCTCGACCGAAACTTCCGGCTGCCGGATGAGCAGTGACTTCTCGACCAGAGTCTCGACCCAGAAGAACTCGCGCTCGGCCTGCGGCATTTCGTTGAGCTTCTGGCCGGCAAGCTTCATCTGCTCGTATTCCATCAGCCGACGAACCAGTTCGGCGCGCGGATCCTCGACCTCGCCATCGTCGCCAATCTTCGGCCGCGGCAGCAGCATGCGCGACTTGATCTCGATCAGCATCGCCGCCATCACCAGGTACTCGGCCGCCAGCTCCAGGTTCTGCGCCCGCATGTTCTCGATGTAGTCGAGATACTGGCGGGTCAGCGGCGCCATCGGAATATCGAGGATATCGACGTTGGCCTTGCGGATCAGGTAGAGCAGCAGGTCGAGCGGGCCTTCGAAGGCGTCGAGCATGATCGCCAGCGCATCCGGCGGGATGTACAGATCCTGCGGCATGGCCTCCATCGGCTCGCCGTAGATGCGCGCCACCGGCTCGAACAGCGGCGGCGGCAGATCGACCGCAAGATTCATGCGTCGACCGCCGGACGGCGGAAGCGGAACGACGCAGCGGACATCAGTGGTATTCCAGACCCATCGACTCGCGCACGTCGCGCATCGTCTCGCGTGCCAGTTCGCGCGCCTTCTCGCAACCGTCGGCAATGATGTTCTTGACCAGCACCGGATCGTCGAGATACAGCTGGGCACGCTCGCGCATCGGCGCCTGTTCCTTGAGGATGCCTTCGATCACCGGCTGCTTGCAGTCGATGCAGCCGATACCGGCAGTGCGGCAACCCTGCTCCAGCGTCGCCCGCGTGGCTTCGTCGGTATACACCTGGTGCAGTTGCCACACCGGGCAGCGTGCCGGATCGCCCGGATCGGTGCGGCGCACACGATTGGTGTCGGTCGGCATGCTCTTAACCTTCTTGGCGACCGAGTCTTCCGATTCGCGCATGGTGATGGTGTTGGCGTAGGACTTGGACATTTTCTGCCCGTCCAGGCCCGGCATGCGCGAAGCTTCGGTGAGCAATGCCCCGGGCTCGGCGAGGATCATTTTACCGGTCCCTTCGAGGTAGCCGAACAGGCGTTCGCGGTCGGCCACCGACAGGTGCTGGATTTCGTCGAGCACGGCATGCGCCTGTTCGAGCGCTTCGCGCTGACCTTCCTGCTGGTAGCGGGTGCGCAGTTCTTCATACAGGCGGGCGCGCTTGCTGCCGAGCTTCTTGACCGCCTCGCGGGCCTTGTCCTCGAATCCGGGTTCGCGGCCGTAGAGGTGGTTGAAGCGGCGGGCAATTTCGCGCGAGAACTCGATGTGCGGCACCTGGTCCTCGCCGACCGGCACCTTGTCGGCGCGGTAGATGAGGATATCGGCCGCCTGCAGCAGCGGGTAACCGAGGAAGCCGTAGGTCGACAGATCCTTGTTCGACAGCTTTTCCTGTTGATCCTTGTAGGTCGGCACGCGCTCCAGCCAGCCGAGCGGCGTCATCATCGACAGCAACAGGTGCAGTTCGGCATGCTCGGGCACGCGCGACTGGATGAACAGGGTCGCCTGGTTCGGGTCCACACCGGCCGCCAGCCAGTCGATAACCATGTCCCAGGTTGCCTTCTCGATGTTCTGGGGATTGTCGTACTGGGTCGTCAGGGCGTGCCAGTCGGCAACGAAGAACAGACAGGGATATTCCTGCTGCAGTTCAACCCAGTTCTTGAGGACGCCGTGGTAATGGCCGAGATGCAGCGCCCCGGTGGGACGCATGCCGGAAAGGACACGTTCTGCGTACATAGCTGTTTGTCGTTTAGTAAAGACCGAAAATTGTTTCGATGGCGCGCGCCGAGAAAAGCACCAGCGGGCTCATGATGTCGCTGAGGATACCGGTGAACAGCAGGACCAGCAAAATCGGGAAGCCCCACGGCTCGATGCGCGAGAACTGCCAGGCCAGGCGGTGCGGCAACAGGCTGACGGCGATGCGCCCGCCGTCAAGCGGCGGCAAGGGTAAAAGGTTGAGCACCATGAGCACGCAATTGATGACGATGCCGATCTTGCTCATCTCGGACAGCGGCACGGTGAAATCGGTGCTGGGCATTTCCCAGGCCAGCTTGAGCATGAAGGCCCAGCACAATGCCATGAACAGGTTGGCAGCCGGCCCGGCGGCAGCTACCCAGAGCATGTCGCGCTTGGGATTGCGCAGGCGGGTGAAATCGACCGGTACCGGCTTGGCGTAACCGAACAGGAAGCTGCCCGCCGAGAAGACGAGAATGGCGACCGGAATCAGGATGGTACCGATCGGATCGATGTGGCGCAGCGGATTCAGGCTGATCCGCCCCAGCTGCCAGGCGGTCGGATCGCCGAAATGGCGGGCCGCGTAACCGTGCGCCGCTTCGTGCAGGGTGATCGCGAAGATCACCGGCAATGCAGCGATGGCGATGGTCTGGATCAGGGCGTTGATGTCGAGCATGTTCAGTCGAATCCGAACGGGGCGAGCGGGCCGCGACCGGCGCGAACCAGTTCGGGCGCCGAACCGGTCAGGTCGATGACGGTGGTCGGTTCGATACCGCAGGTGCCGGCATCGAGGATTAGTTCAAGCTGGTCGTCGAGACGGTCGAGAATTTCCCAGCCCTCGGTCAGCGGACTGTCCTCACCCGGCAACTGCAGCGTCGTCGTCAGCAGGGGTTCCTGCAACTCTTCCAGCAAGGCCAGGGCGACCGGGTGATCCGGCACGCGCACACCGATGGTCTTGCGCTTGGGGTGCATGACCCGGCGCGGCAACTCCTTGCTGCCTTCGAGGATGAAGGTGTAGCTGCCCGGCGTTGCCGCCTTGAGCAAGCGGTACTGGGCGTTGTCGACACGCGCGAAATGGGCGATCTCGGAGAGGTCGCGAACCATCAGCGTGAGGTGGTGACGCTCGTCCATCTGGCGGATCAGGCGGATGCGGTCGAGCGCTTCCTTGTCACCCAGATGACAAGCCAGTGCGTAACAGGAGTCCGTCGGCAAGGCGACGATGGCGCCCTTGCGGATGAAGTCGGCCGCCTGGGCAAGCAGGCGCTGCTGCGGGGAATCGGGATGGATATTGACGACGCGGGCCATGGTTTCAATCGATCAGGCGCCAGACCGGCTTGAGGTCCGGCGGCAGCGGTGCCGCCCGACCGAGGTCGACGTAACTCTCGTCCGGCCCGTGAAAATCCGAGCCGCGCGAGGCATGAAAAGCGTAATGGCGTGCCAGCCGGGCAAAATGCAGCAGGTGGTCGGGCGAATGGCTGCCACTGGCCACCTCGATCGCCTGCCCGCCCAGATCCTTGAACTCGTCGAGGAACTTGCGCATGTCACCACCGGACATTCTGTAGCGCCCGGGATGGGCCACCACGGCGACACCGCCGGCCGCGTGAATCCAGCCCAGCGCATCGGCCAGGGAAGCCCAACGGTGGTCGACATAGCCAGGCTTGCCGGGTGCCAGGTAATACTGGAACACCCCGGAAATATCCCGGGCGATGCCGATGGAGACGAGATAGCGGGCAAAATGGGCGCGCGAAATCAGGTTCGGATTGGTCACGTAGCCCATGGCCCCTTCGAAGACGCCATGAATGCCGATGGCGTCAAGCGCCTCGCCCATCCGCCGGGCGCGCTCGAGACGACCGCTGCGCAGCGCTTCGAGGCCGCCGACCAGCACCGGATTGGCCGGATCGAAGCCGAGACCGACGATATGGATCGGCGTTTCCCGCCACTCGATGGAAATCTCCACCCCGGGAACGAAGCGCATCCCTGCTTCTGCCGCGGCTTCCGCCGCTGGCGCCAAGCCGCCGATATCGTCGTGATCGGTCAAGGCCCAGAAATCGACACCGTTATCCGCCGCCCGGCGCGCCACCACCGCCGGCGGCAACAAACCGTCGGACACGGACGAATGGCAATGAAAATCGAAATTGGCTGGGTTCACGGATGGCAAGACACGGGCAAACGCGGAGTTTAGCACGAAGGCCGCCCCTCACCGAGACGCCTTGTGCGGCGCAACATATTGATTGGACAGCCACGACCGGATATAGTGCGAGCCATCCTGTGGGAGAGCGCAGATCCGTCTGCCGCCGAAGGCGCAATTTCACCCGAAAACGCTCAGGCAAAAGGACCACAAGATGAGGCCAGGCGGCATGCGCATTGGCTGCGAGACACGAAGACAAGCCGAAGACAGTGCGAATAGCACGACGAGGCGCAGTCGACACCGTATCGCTGGCAATGCGCATGTCGCCCCCTGAAACTCTGGAGAGCGGCGTAGACAGCGCCCACCGATGGGGCAAATCTCTCAGGTATCGAGGACAGAGGGGTGAAACGCAAAACGCGAGTTTTACGTTTCACCCCTTTTCTGTTTCCAGAATCGACGTTAACAAACGTCAGTAAAGGATTGATATGCTGAAGCAAACGGTCTTGAATGCCGCCCATCGCGCACTTGGCGCCCGAATGGTCGATTTCGGCGGCTGGGACATGCCGGTCAACTACGGTTCGCAGATCGAGGAGCACCACGCGGTGCGCAAGGATTGCGGCATGTTCGACGTCTCGCACATGTGCCCGGTCGATCTGGTCGGCGCCGATTGCCGCCCCTTCCTCTCGCGCCTGGTCGCCAACGACGTCGCCAAGCTGACCGTTTCCGGCAAGGCGCTCTACGCCGCCATGCTCAACGAGGCCGGCGGCGTCATCGATGACCTGATCATCTATTTCCTCACCGACACCAAGTTCCGCCTGGTGGTCAATGCCGGCACCGCCGACAAGGATCTGGCCTGGATGCAGGCCAAGGCCGCCGAATGGAAGATGGACGTCAGCATCACCCAGCGCCGCGACGGCGCCGACAATCTCGGCATCATCGCCGTCCAGGGCCCGAACGCCCGCGCCAAGGTGTGGCAGGTGCTGCCGCAAGTGAAGGCCGCGAGCGAAGGCCTGAAACCCTTCTTCGCCGCCGAAGTCGATCAGTATTTCATCGCCAGCACCGGTTACACCGGCGAAGACGGCTACGAGATCATGCTCCCGGCCAGCGAAGCCGAAGCCGTGTGGAACGCGCTCAAGGTAGCCGGCGTCGCGCCTTGCGGCCTGGGCGCCCGCGACACGCTGCGCCTGGAAGCCGGCATGAATCTCTACGGCCAGGATATGGACGAGACGGTTTCCCCGCTCGACGCCGGCTTGGCCTGGACCGTCGCCATGAAGGACGAGCGCGATTTCGTCGGCCGTGCCGCACTGGCCGCCAACGGCCAGCAGAAACAGTTCCTTGGCCTGATCCTGCTCGACAAGGGCGTGCTGCGCGGCCATCAGAAAGTCGTCACCGCCCACGGCGACGGCGAGATCACCTCCGGCAGCTTCTCGCCGACGCTGCAGCAATCCATCGCCCTCGCCCGCCTGCCACTCGGCGTCGCCATCGGCGATCAAGTCGAGGTCGACATTCGCGGCAAACTGCTCAAGGCCAAGGTCACCAAACCCGTATTCGCCCGCAACGGCAAAGCTGTCATCTAATTCACCCCACTCAGGAGAAAACCATGTCCAACGTCCCGTCCAACCTCAAGTACGCCGCCTCCCACGAGTGGGTCCTGAAGAACGCCGATGGCACCGTCACCGTCGGCATTTCCGACCACGCGCAGGAAGCCCTGGGTGATCTGGTCTTCGTCGAGCTGCCGGAAGTCGGCGCCCATTACGATGCCGAGAAGGAAATCGCCGTGGTCGAGTCTGTCAAGGCCGCCGCCGACGTGTACGCGCCGATCGCCGGCACCGTCACCGAAGTCAACCAGGCCGCCGTCGATGCGCCGGAGTCGGTCAATGCCGACGCCTACGCTGCCTGGCTGTTCAAGATGACCCCGGACAACCTCGCCGATGTCGACGCCCTGCTCGACGCCGCCGCCTACCAGGCTGTCGCCGACGCCGCCTGATTCCGGCCCGCCGTTTTTCCTCCACCAGCCCGGTCGACCGTAACCGGCCGGGCTGTTCCGCTGCATAGCCCCCGCGAGAACCCACCCCCATGAAGACCCTGCCCTTGAGCGCCCTGGAGCAGCACGACGAGTTCATCGACCGTCACATCGGCCCCTGCACCACTGAAATGACCGAGATGCTGGCCACCATCGGTGCCGCCAGCCTCGACCAGCTGATCGACCAGACCGTCCCGGCCGCCATCCGCCTGCCGGCTGACCTGCCGCTGCCGGCCCCGCGCCGCGAACACGAGGCACTCGCCGACCTGAAGGCGATCGCCAGCAAGAACGTGATCCAGAAGTCGTGCATCGGCATGGGCTACTACGACACGCTGACGCCCAAGGTGATCCTGCGCAACGTCATGGAAAACCCCGGCTGGTACACCGCCTACACGCCCTACCAGGCCGAAATCGCCCAGGGCCGCCTGGAAGCGCTGATGAACTTCCAGCAGATGGTCGTCGACCTGACCGGGCTGGAAATCGCCAACGCCTCGCTGCTCGACGAAGCCACCGCCGCCGCCGAAGCCATGACGATGGCCCGCCGCGTTTCCAAGTCGAAGTCGAACCGCTTCCTGGTCGACGCCGCCTGCTTCCCGCAGACCATCGACGTGGTCAAGACGCGCGCCGCCTACTTCGGCTTCGAACTGGTGATCGCTGCGGTCGACACGGTAAAAGACGAAGAATTCTTCGGCGCCCTGCTCCAGTACCCGAACGACAACGGTGAAGTGCGCGACCTCAGCGCGATCATCGCCGGCCTCAAGGCACGCGGCACCACGGTCGCCGTCGCCGCCGACCTGATGGCGCTGGTGCTGCTCAAGTCGCCGGGCGCCATGGGCGCCGACATCGCCCTCGGTTCGAGCCAGCGCTTCGGTATCCCGATGGGCTTCGGTGGCCCGCACGCCGCCTTCTTCGCCACCCGCGAAGCCTTCGTCCGCTCGATGCCGGGCCGCATCATCGGCGTTTCCAAGGACGCACGCGGCAAGACTGCCTACCGCATGACGCTGCAGACGCGCGAACAGCACATCCGCCGCGAGAAGGCCAATTCCAACATCTGCACCTCGCAGGTACTGCTCGCCAACATGGCCGGCATGTACGCCGTTTACCACGGCCCGCAAGGCCTGAAGACGATCGCCACGCGCATCCACCGGCTGACCGCGATCCTCGCCGAAGGCCTCAAGCGCGCCGGCGTCAAGCTGCTCACCGGGCAGTTCTTCGACACCGTCCATATCGACCTCGGCGCCCGCGCCGAGAGCATCCATCAGGCGGCTGTCGCCGCCGGCTACAACCTGCGCCGCGTCTCGGCCGGCGTCCTCGGCGTCTCCTTCGACGAAACGACGACGCGCAACGATGTTGCCGAACTGTTCAAGCTGATCACCCAGGTCACGCTCGACATGGAAACCTTCGACGCTCAGCTCGCCGCCGCCGACCCGGCGCTGCCGGCCGCCCTGCTGCGCGATGACGCGATCCTCGCGCACCCGGTGTTCAACACGCACCACACCGAGCACGAGATGCTGCGCTACCTGAAGTCGCTGCAGAACAAGGACCTGGCGCTCGACCATTCGATGATCTCGCTCGGCTCGTGCACGATGAAGCTGAACGCGACCAGCGAAATGATCCCGGTCACCTGGCCGGAATTCGGCGGCATCCACCCGTTCGCCCCGCGCGAGCAAGTCGCCGGCTACCACGAGATGATCGCCGGCCTGACCGAATGGCTGAAGACGGTGACCGGCTTCGACGCCATCTGCATGCAGCCGAACTCCGGCGCCCAGGGCGAATACGCCGGCCTGGTGGCGATTGCCCGCTACCACGCCAGCCGTGGCGAAGCGCACCGCAAGGTCTGCCTGATCCCGAAATCGGCGCACGGCACCAACCCGGCCACCGCCCAGATGTGCAACATGCAGGTCGTCGTCGTCGATTGCGACGACAACGGCAACGTCGATGTCGCCGACCTCAAGGCCAAGGCTGAGGAACACAAGGACGACCTGGCCTGCCTGATGATCACCTACCCATCGACGCACGGCGTGTTCGAGGAAGCGGTTCGCGAGATCTGCGCCATCGTCCATGCCAACGGCGGCCAGGTATACATGGACGGCGCCAACCTCAACGCCCAGGTCGGCCTGACCTCGCCCGGCTTCATCGGCGCCGACGTCAGCCACATGAACCTGCACAAGACCTTCGCCATCCCGCACGGCGGCGGCGGACCGGGCATGGGCCCGATCGGCCTGAAGGCCCACCTCGCACCGTTCATGGCCAACCACGCGGTCGCCGCCATCGACGGTCCGCACGGCGGCCAGGGCGCGGTCTCGGCGGCGCCCTTCGGTTCGGCGTCGATCCTGACCATTTCTTGGATGTACCTGGCGATGCTCGGCGGCGCCGGCGTCAAGAAGGCGACCCAGGTCGCCATCCTCAACGCCAACTACATCGCCACCAAGCTCAAGGACCACTACCCGGTGCTCTACGTCGGCAAGAACGGCCGCGTCGCGCACGAGTGCATCCTCGACATCCGCCCGATCAAGGCCGCCACCGGCATCGCCGAGATCGACATCGCCAAGCGCCTGATGGACTACGGTTTCCACGCACCGACGGTGTCCTTCCCGGTCGCCGGCACGATCATGGTCGAGCCGACGGAATCGGAATCGAAGGCTGAACTGGACCGCTTCATCGAAGCCATGGTCAGCATCCGCGAAGAAATCCGCCAGATCGAGAACGGCGTGTGGACGGCCGACAACAATCCGTTGAAGAACGCCCCGCACTCCCAGGCCGACGTCATCGACGCCGACTGGCTGCATCCGTACAGCCGCCAGCAAGCCGTCTTCCCGCTGCCCTGGGTGGCCGCCAACAAGTTCTGGCCGAGCGTCAACCGCATCGACGATGTGTATGGCGACCGCAACCTGAACTGTGCCTGTCCGCCGCTTTCGGCCTACGAGGACTGATGGTCGATTTCTCGGCAATCGCCAGATGGCCCAACGTCCCCGACTGTTTCGAGTGGCTTTCGCTCGACCGGCGCGGGGACTGGCGATTGCAGGGAGAACGGGTGACGCACCACGGCCTGGTCGAGTTCATGAACCGGCAGTATGGTTCGGACGAGGCCGGCCGCTGGTTCGTCCAGAACGGCCCGCAGCGGGTCTATGTCGATCTTGCCTGCACACCGTGGGTTTTTCGCCGCGACGGTGAAGGTTTCGTCAGCCACACCGGGGCGTCGGCCGGCGAAGTTCGCGCTGTGCTGCTCGACGACGAAGGCAGCTTCCTGATCGAAGCCGAACTCGGTATCGGTCTGCTTGACGACCGCGACCTGGCCGCCTGTCTGGCCGAATGCTCACCTGACGACGAAACCAGCCTGCTCGCTTTCCTGCGTGATGCTGCTCCGCCGGTACGCTGGCGCGACCTGCCACTCACACGCATTGCTGCGGCCGAACTGGCCGCGCGCTACCGTTTCGTCGCTCAGCCGCGCGGCTGAAGCCGGCTCAAGGCTCCTCGCCTTCGTCGTTGGCCTGCAACCACCACAGCAAATCTTCTCCTTGCAGCGGGGTCGGGATCATCTGGTTGCGTTTCCAGCGAAATACCGGGCCGTAGGGCACGTAGCGTGCCATCACCTGGCCTTGCCGGGTGACGCCGAAAAACGGCCAGCCCGATCGGATGGCCTGGCGGATCTGTTCATGGGTCATCTTGTTGTCCTCCCGCAGTCTCGACTGCAGTATCCCGCACGCCCGGGCAGCGGGCAAGCCTTCAGCGGCCGAGCAAGGCACCGATCAGGTTCGAGATCAGCCGGGCGGTACTTCCATGGCGGTCACGGTCCGGGTTGTACTCGACGATTTCCATCGCCCGCAAACCAGGCTGGGTGGCAATCCAGTGCAAGGCAGTCTGGACATCGCTGGCCATCAGCCCATCGGGTTCGGGGCTACCGACACCGGGCGCCAGTCGCGGATCGATGGCATCGAGGTCAAGGGTCACGCCAAAGCCCGCCGGCGCGCCCCTGACGAGCGCCACGGCCTCGTCGAGACAGGCGGCGAAGCCGCGCGATTCGATTGCTTCGGCCATGATCACGCGCACCCCGGCGCGTGCCAGGAAATCGAATTCTTCGGGTTCGTAACTGCGGGCGCCGAGCACGACGGTATGCGCCGGACTGAGCTGCGCGCCCTTGAGGCCAAGGCCAAGCAGACGCTTGTCTCCCTGACCGAGCAGGCAGGCCAGCGGCATGCCGTGAATTGCGCCCGAATAAGTGCTTTCCGGGGTATGACTGTCGAGGTGGGCATCGATCCAGAGCAGGCCGAGCGGTGCGCCGAGTGCCGCAGCGACGCCGCTCCAGGTGCCGATGGCGACCGAATGATCGCCGCCGATGACCAGCGGGAAATTCCCCGCCTTCAGGGTCTGGGCAACCTCGTCGGCGAGCTGCCGGCAAAGTGCCGCGATCCGCTGCACCGGAGCCTGCCCGCCGGCCGGAGGCGGTGCATACAGCGTCCGCCCCCAGTCGAGTTGCGGATGCCTGGCCAGTTCGTGCCAGGCCTGGGAGTGGTGAAATGCAACGGGCCCATCGGCACAGGCCCGATCCTGGGCACCCAGTCCGCTGGCGGCACCGATGATGCGGATGCCGCCCGGACCTTGGTGCCGATCAGCGTTCATGGGATGAAAGCCGACCCGATGGGCTTACCAGAGCTTTTCCAGCGCCTTCAGCGCATCGGTGCGCGACAACTGACCGACCAGCCGACCATCGGCAACCACCGGATAGCAGTGATAGTGATGGGCGACGAACAGTTCGACCGCATCGGCCATCGACGACGTGTCGGACAGGGTCTTGACCTGAACGGTCATGTGCTGGCCAACCGGGCCGCCCGGCTGTTCGTAGTAGGAAGCGTTGAGTGCGACCTTCAGGCCATCTTTTTCGGAGAAGAAACCGACCAGCTTGCCTTCAGCATCGACCACCGGCGCGCCGGTCAGACGATGTTCGAGCAACTGGTGTACGGCGGTGAGCACATCCATTTCCGGCTTGAAAGCCAGCGGATCTGCGGTCATGTAATCCTTGACGAGCAACGATTTGAGCATGCCTATTCCTTTGTTTGGGCACTTTCCTGCGCGTTTTCCTGCGCCTCGGCTTGCGCTTTCATGCGGGCCAGACGCTTGTCGCAGGGATTCTTGCAGCCGGCAGCACACTCGACGTCGATCGCCTTGTAGCCGCCACAACTGCCGGCAATCGGCTTGCGTCCGAAGAGCACGCCGACTGCCATCAACAGGACCAGCAGGACGATGACTCCGAAAGTGATCAGGAACATTTCCATGCCGATCCTCCTTCCCTTGTTCCGTCCTTAACCACCAAAATCGTCGAGCATGATGTTTTCGCGCTCGACGCCGAGATCCAGCAGCATCTTGATCACGGCGGCGTTCATCATCGGTGGTCCGCACATGTAGAACTCGCAATCCTCGGGCGCCGGATGGTCCTTGAGGTAGTGCTCGTACAACACGTTGTGGATGAAGCCGGTGTAGCCGGTCCAGTTGTCTTCCGGCAAGGGATCGGACAGTGCCAGATGCCACTTGAAGTTCGGATTTTCCTCGGCCAGCTTGTCGAATTCCTCGACGTAGAAGGCTTCGCGCATCGAGCGCGCACCGTACCAGAAGCTGATCTTGCGCTTGGACTTCAGGCGCTTCATCTGGTCGAAGATGTGCGAGCGCATCGGCGCCATGCCGGCACCGCCGCCGATGAAGACCATCTCGTTGTCGGTTTCGCGGGCGAAGAACTCGCCGAACGGACCATAGACGGTGACCTTGTCGCCCGGCTTCAGGTTGAAGACGAACGAGGACATCTTGCCCGGCGGGATATCGTCACGGTTGGGCGGTGGCGAAGCGACACGGATGTTGAACTTGACGACGCCCTTCTCTTCCGGATAGTTGGCCATCGAGTAGGCGCGGATGACCGGCTCGTCGACCTTGGAAACGAAGCGCCACATGTTGAACTTGTCCCAGTCACCGCGATATTCGGGCTGGATGTCGAAGTCCTTGTAGTTGGCAACGTGCGGCGGGCATTCGAGCTGGACGTAACCGCCGGCCCGGAAGTCGACGTTCTCGCCTTCCGGCAAGCGCAGCGTCAGTTCCTTGATGAAGGTAGCGACGTTCGGGTTGGACTCGACCGTGCATTCCCACTTCTTGACGCCGAACACTTCTTCCGGCACTTCGATCTTCATGTTCTGCTTGACCGGCGTCTGGCAGGACAGGCGCCAGCCGGCCTTGGCATCGCGCTTGGTGAAGTGCGATTCCTCGGTCGGCAGCATCTCGCCGCCGCCTTCGTGGACCTGGCACTTGCACTGCGCACAGGTGCCGCCGCCGCCGCAGGCGGAAGACAGGAAGATGTTGTTGTTGGCCAGCGTCTGCAGCAGCTTGCCGCCCGCTGGTACGGTGATGGTGCGCTCGTGATTGATTTCGATGGTCACGTCGCCACTCGACACCAGCTTGGCGCGGGCGGCGATGATGAACATCGCCAGTGCCAGCACGATGACGGTGAACATGCCGATCGCGAGCAGGATTTCCTGAATATTCATCCCTGCCCCTCCTTACAGTTGAACGCCGGAGAAGGACATGAAGCCCAGCGACATCAACCCGATGGTGATGAAGGTGATGCCCAGGCCTTGCAGACCTTCGGGCACGTCGCTGTACTTCAGTTTCTCGCGGATACCGGCCAGCAGCGCAATCGCCAGCGCCCAGGAGAACCCGGAGCCGAGGCCATAGACGACGCTTTCGCCGAAGTTGTAGTCACGCTCGACCATGAACAGCGAACCGGCCATGATCGCGCAGTTCACCGTGATCAGCGGCAGGAACACGCCGAGCGCGTTGTACAGACTGGGCACATACTTGTCGAGCAGCATTTCCAGGATCTGCACGATCGCGGCGATGACCCCGATATACGACAGCAGGCCGAGGAAGGACAGGTCGACATCGGGCATGCCGGCCCAGGCCAGCGCACCGTCACGCAGCAAATAGGCGTAGATCAGGTAGTTGGCCGGAATGGTGATGGTCTGCACGACAACCACGGCGACACCGAGACCGATGGCGGTTTCAACCTTCTTCGAGATGGCGATGAAGGTACACATGCCGAGGAAGAAGGCCAGTGCCATGTTCTCGATGAACACGGCGCGGACGAACAGGCTGAGATAATGTTCCATATTAATAGGCCTCCTTGTCGACGACCTGATGCGCCATGCGGAACGCCGGCTTCTCGATCTGCTCGCGGCGCCACATGCGCAGGCCCCAGATCAGCAGGCCGATCAGGAAGAATGCCGAGGGCGGCAGCAACAGCATGCCGTTCGGCACATACCAGCCACCATCCTTGACCAGCGGCAGGACTTCGATGCCCATCAGCTTGCCGGCGCCGAACAGCTCGCGCACGATGCCGAGGGAAATCAGCACGGCACTGTAGCCGAGGCCGTTGCCGATGCCGTCGAGGAAGGAAATCCACGGCGGATTCTGCATGGCGAAGGCTTCGGCACGGCCCATGACGATACAGTTGGTGATGATCAGGCCGACGAACACCGACAGTTGCTTGGCCAGGCTGTAGGCGAAGGCCTTGAGCACCTGATCGACGACGATGACCAGCGAGGCGATGATGACCATCTGCACGATCATCCGGATCGAACCCGGAATCTGCGCCCGGATCGACGCGATGAACAGGTTGGAGAACCCGGTCACCAGCGTCAGCGCGATCGACATCACCAATGCCGTCTTGAGGTTGGAGGTCACCGCCAGCGCCGAACAGATACCGAGGATCTGCAGACCGATCGGGTTGTTGGCGAAGACGGGGTTAAGCAGTACTTCCTTGGCTGTATGCTTGGACATGATCAAGCTCCCTGCTGGCGCAGCTTGGCGAGATAGGGACCGAAGCCCTGTTCGCCGAGCCAGAATTGCATCAGACGGTCGACACCGTTGCTGGTCAGCGTGGCACCGGCCAGCGCATCGACCTGGTGGCCGGCATCCGGGCTGGCCGGATCGACACCGCCCTTGACGATGCGGATGATCGGCTTGCCGCTGTCGTCAAACAGCGTCTTGCCCGGCCACATGCCCTTCCACTTCGGATTGTCGACTTCGCCGCCGAGACCCGGGGTTTCGGCATGCTGATAGAAGCCGAGACCGACCACGGTATTGAGGTCCGGCTTGACGGCGAGGAAGCCGTGCAGCGTGGACCACAGGCCGTAGCCACGGATCGGCAGGATCAGCGATTCGAGCTGACCGTTCTGCTCGACCATGTACACCGTCGTGAATTGCTCGCGGCGCTTGATCAAGGCCAGATCCTCGCTGCCCTTGAGAGCGGCGGAGGTTTTCGGGTCCTTGGCGGCCTTGAGCGGGTCGAAGGTGACCGGATCGAGGCTGTCGTTGTATTCGCCGGTATTGAGGTCGACGACACGGGCCTTGATGCGGCTGTTGAACAGGTCCTTGACTTCGCGCGACGACAGCTTGTCGCCGCCGATGCCGGCGATGGCGAGGATGCTGCGCTGCTTGTCGAGCAGGCGGTTCTCGATCTGCACCGGCTTCAGCGCGACGGCCGAGCCGGCGACGAAGACCGAAGCGACCAGACTGACCGCCAGGGCGACGAACAGCGTGCGGCTGGTGGATTCTTTATTGGACATGGCGTGCAGCCCTCCGCTTGATGTTGGCCGCGACCACGAAGTGGTCGATCAAGGGGGCACAGAGGTTGGCGAGCAGGATCGCCAGCATCATGCCCTCGGGGAATGCCGGATTGACGACACGGATCAGCACGACCATGACGCCGATCAGCGCGCCAAAGATCCACTTGCCGGTATTGGTCATCGACGCCGACACCGGGTCGGTGGCCATGAAGATCATGCCGAAGGCGAAGCCGCCGACGACCATGTGCCAGTACCAGGGCATCGCGAACATCGGGTTGGTCGACGAGCCGATCATGTTGAGCAGCAGGCTCATCGCGATCATGCCCAGCATCACGCCGGTGACGATGCGCCAGGCAGCGATCCGGGCAATCAGCAGGACCGCACCACCGATGAAGATGGCCAGCGTGCTGGTTTCACCGATCGAGCCCTGGATGTTGCCGAGGAAGGCATCCCACCAGGTAATGCCGCCGGCCGTCACCAGTTCGATGCCGCCAGCTGCCGCGGTACCCAGGATGGTCGCGCTGGTATAACCATCGACGGCCGTCCACACCGCGTCGCCCGAAATCTGCGCCGGATAGGCAAAGAACAGGAAGGCACGGCCGGTCAGCGCCGGGTTCAGGAAGTTCTTGCCGGTACCGCCAAAGACTTCCTTGCCGATGACGACGCCGAAGCTGATGCCCAGCGCCACCTGCCACAGCGGAATCGACGGCGGCAGCGTCAGCGCGAACAGCACCGAAGTGACGAAGAAACCTTCGTTGACCTCGTGCTTGCGGATCGACGCGAACAAGACTTCCCAGAAACCACCGACAACGAAGGTCACGGCGTAGATCGGCAGGAAATACGCTGCCCCATGAACCAGGTTGTCCCAATGGCAGGTCGGATCGAAGCCGGCAAACAGCGCAATCAGGCTCAGACGCCAGTTGTCCTGCGCAGCCAGCAGATCCGGGCTGGCGGCAAAGACGGAGTTGGCCTGGAAGCCGACGTTCCACATGCCGGCAAACATCACCGGGAAGGTGCACAACCAGACGGTGATCATCATGCGCTTGAGGTCGAGGCCGTCGCGCACGTGAGCCGTCGTCTTGGTCACGCTGTTGGGTTTGAACAGGCCGGTATCAACGGCCTCGTACAGGGCGTACCACTTCTCGTACTTGCCGCCCTTGTGGAAATGATGCTCGATGCTGTCGAGCCAGGAGCGCAGGCCCATGCTCAACCCTCCTTCTCGATGCGCGTGAGATTGTCACGCAGGATGGGACCGTACTCGTACTTGCCGGCACAGACATAGCTGCACAGCGCCAGGTCTTCCTCGTCGAGCTCCAGGCAACCCAGCTTCTGGGCCATCTCGGTATCGCCGACGATCAGGTAGCGCAGCAACTGCGTCGGCAGGATGTCGAGCGGCATCACTTCTTCGTAATTGCCGACCGGCACCATCGCCCGCGGGCTGCCGTTGGTACTGGTGGTGAAATCGAACAGCTTGCCGGACATCAGCTTGGAGACGTAGAGGTTGAGCACCGAATGCTTCTCCACGCCGGGGCGCAGGTAATGCAGGAACTCGCGCTCGGTCCCCTCTTCCAGGCAGGACACCTGCTGGTGGTAACGTCCCAGCCAGGCGCAGGCGCCGCGCGAAGTGCGACCGCCGAACACCGAACCGGAGATGACGCGCACCTTCTTGCCGGTCTTCAGTTCGCCAGCGGTCAGCTCATCCAGGCTGGCGCCGAGACGGCTGCGCAGCAGGCGCGGCTTGTCGACCATCGGACCGCCCAGGGCGATGACGCGTTCGACCGACAGACGGCCGCTGACAAACAGCTTGCCGACGGCGATGACGTCCTGGTAACCGATCGTCCACACTGTCTTGTGCGCATCGACCGGGTCGAGGAAATGGATATGCGTCCCGGCCAGACCGGCCGGATGCGGACCGGCGAACTGTTCGACCTGGACATTGGCGATGCCGGCGGCGGAAATCTTCGCATCGGCGGCAGTGCAAACGAAGACTTTGGCCAGACGGGCCAGCACGCGCAGGCCGCGGGCAAAATCCTCGGCCGATTCGGCGATGACCACTGCCGGATCGGCGGCCAGCGGATGCGTGTCGATGGCCGTCACGAAAATCGAGGCCGGCGTCGAATCCACGGCCGGCACCTTGCTGAACGGGCGGGTCCGCAGGGCGGTCCACAAGCCCGACTGCTGGAGGTTTTCGCGAACCTGTCCGGCACTCAGGGTTTCGAGCTGGGCATCGGAGTAGCTGGCGAACTCGACGGCTTCGTCGCCATCCAGATCGATCACCACCGATTGCAGCACCCGCTGCTCGCCCCGATGAATGGCACTGACCACGCCAGCACCCGGTGCAGTGAAATGAACGCCAGGCGTTTTCTTGTCGGAAAACAGTACCTGGCCCAACTTGACCCGATCACCAACCTGAACGGACATCGTCGGCTTCATACCATGGTAATCGAAGCCGATGACCGCCACGCTGCGTACCGGCCTTGCGGCCTCGATACGCTGTTCAGGCGCCCCGGTGATGGGCAAGTCCAGACCGCGTTTAATTCTGATCATTCGCTTAGCCCGAAGTGAGGTTAACACAACGCAAGGCCGTATTCCGCGCTACCCAGCCTCCGCAGACTGCACACCGCACCGCCCTTGCCGCCAAATCTTTGCAGAAATGTACAAACCTTCGGATTTTAGCCGACTCGGCGACTAACCGGAACAAAAGCGGGGAAAATAATGGATCGTTAATATTTGCGAGCAATGGCATAGAACAAATTAACCCCCCCTCCCAATATCTTGAAGAAAGGGGCTCCCATGCACTAAAGCGTTATCTGACCAGGCGTCCGATATCGGTGACAGCAACTCGCACCTTGCCTACCACCAACCCGCCCTTATCATGCCACCGGTTTACGCGCCACGAGATCAATCAGCGCAGATTTACCTGCGTGTCCACACCCTTCGGCGATCACATCTTCGTGCTCACGCAATGTCTCGATTTCCCAGCCGGAAAATACCGCTTCCAGCATGGACCGGGTATATAGATTCTCCAGCGCGGAAGGACCACCCGTACGGTATTCGAGTTGTTTCGGGGTGTAGCCGTGCAAGAACAAGCGACCGCCAGGTCTGACCGCCCCCTGCATACCGGCAAACAGGCGCGCCCTATCGTCCGGCCCAACGAACTGGATGAAGATGCCAACCACGGCATCGTAAGCCTCCTGCGGCCAGGCCCAGTCCAGGATGTCCGCCTGGACAAATTCGACGACGACCTGTTTGGCACGAGCCAGCTTTCTCGCCTTTTCCAGCGCAACAGGCGAAATCTCAGTGGCCGTGACCTCACACCCCTGCTCTGTCAGCCAGACCGCATTGCGTCCTTCACCATCGGCCACCGAAAGCACTCTCATCCCGGCGCTGAAACGTTCGGCCTGCCCGGCCAGGAAAGAATTCGGCGCCGTACCGAACAGATACTCGTCGCCAACATCGCGATAGCGTGCCGACCAGAAGGTTTCGTGTCCGGAACTCACACGCGCTCGACCACGAAGCGCTTGATCGCCTCGACGTCCGGATCCATGACCACAACGTGTTGTTCGAGATTTTCGATACCGGCCAGTTCGGCTGGGCGAACCGGTTCGGCGCCCAGCGCTTCACGGATGGTTTCCTCGAACTTCGCCGGCTGCGCGGTTTCCAGCACGATCATCGGCACGCCCGGCTGACGTTTTTCCAGCGCGACCTTGAGTCCGTCGGCGGTATGCGTGTCGAGCATGACCTGATAACGGCCCTGGGCAAAACGGATGGTGTTGATGCGATCGGTGTGCGAGCTGCGCCCGGAAACAAAACCGAATTTCGGCAGATCCTTCCAATAAACCGTAGTGCTCAGATCGAAGGCCTTGCCCTGATCGACCCTGGACCACAGGTCGCGGATCACCACCGGGTCGCGGCCGACCAGATCGAACACGAAACGCTCGAAGTTCGAGGCCTTGGAGATATCCATCGACGGGCTGGACGTCACGCTGGTTTCCGCCGAGGTCCGCGGGCGGTAGATGCCGGTGCGGAAAAACTCGTCGAGCACATCGTTTTCGTTGGTCGCCAGCACCAGTTGCTTGATCGGCAAGCCCATCATGCGGGCGATGTGACCGGCGCAGATGTTGCCGAAGTTGCCCGACGGCACGCAGAACGAGACCTGCTCATCGTTCGTTTGGGTCGCCAGGAAATAGCCCTGGAAGTAATAGACGATCTGCGCCGCGACGCGTGCCCAGTTGATCGAATTGACGGCGCCGATCTTGTACTGCTTCTTGAACGCTGCGTCGTTGGAAACCGCCTTGACGATGTCCTGGGCGTCGTCGAACATGCCGCGCACGGCGATGTTGAAGATGTTGGCATCGGTCAGCGAATACATCTGGGCGCGCTGGAAAGCACTCATCTTGCCGTCCGGCGACAGCATGAAGACCTTGACGTTGTGCTTGCCACGCATCGCGTATTCGGCGGCCGAACCGGTGTCGCCGGAAGTGGCGCCAAGGATGTTGATCGACTCGCCGCGCTTGTCCAGTACATACTCGAACAGATTGCCGAGCAACTGCATCGCCATGTCCTTGAAGGCCAGCGTCGGACCGTTCGACAGCTCCTGCGTGTATAGCCCATCTTCCAGCTTGGTCAGCGGGGTGATCTGGCTAGCGTCGCCACCGTTACGGGTGAAGCGATAGACATCGGCGGTATAGGTTTTGGCGACGATGGCCTTGAGGTCGTCAGCCGGAATATCGGTGATGAACTTCGACAGGATTTCGTAAGCCAGATCGGCGTAGGAAAGCTGGCGCCAGACATCGAGGTCGGCGCGGCTGACTTGCGGGTAGGATTCCGGCAGATACAGGCCACCGTCCGGCGCCAGACCACCGAGAAGGATGTCGCAGAAGGCCTGAGGGGCGGACTGCCCGCGAGTCGAGATGTAGCGCATGGTGAAACCCTGGAAAGCGGAAAAACGATGATTTTAACGCGTCGACTGCCGGATTCGCACGGTCTGCAGCACGGAAACAATAAACAGCAGCAAGCCGAGCATGGCCAAGATCATGCCGGGCAATACAAAACCGCCCAGAAACGCAGCACCAGCCAGCAGGAAAAAGCCTGCCCGCAGCGCCCCACGGGCGACCAGGCGGCTGCGCATCGCGTCGCGCTCCGGGGATTGCCGCCCCGGCCAGCGCCACACCGGCAGCAACTGGCTCAAGGCACCGGTCACCAGCGGCAGCAGGAACGCTGCCACCCAGGCCCACAGCCCGGGCATGGCCGGCATCGCCCCGCCGCCATGCAACACACCGGCGAGCAAACCCAACATCCAGCCGAGCACGGCGGCAATGAGCGATACCGCCGCACCATCGCCAGGAAGTCGCGGCCATCCGAAGCATTGCAACCAGCGCACCAGCAGCAGGCCGGCCAAGACCAGCAGCACCGACGCCCCGACGGCCGCCAGCGACCAATGAACGGCAATGCCCAGAACCAGCGTCAGCACGGCCAGCAGCATGGGCCATAGGTAACGCTGCAGCCATTGTGCTGCCCCCGGGTCACCTCGGCCAAGCACGGTCGGCAGAAGAACCGGCAGCGTACCGAATGCGGCCAGGCCGACCAGGCCCAGCGTATTCAGGTGCAGATGCAGCAGGCGCCAGATTTGCCAATGCGCCGGCCACAGCGCCATCGCGAGGATGGCCACTAGCGCCAGCATCAGTACAGCAAGTGCTGCCGCATACCATCGCCAGCCCGGATGCGGCCGCCCCAACGCGGCACGTGCCCGACGCACGATCCAGTAGAGCAAGCCGCCGGCCAGTGCCAGATCGATGGCGGCTGCCAGTTGCAGCAGCTCGTAGGGGAATATGCCCTGCAATGCAAGCACCAGCAGGACCCCAGCCAACTGGGCAAACACCGGCAAACACCGGATGATTGCCGGCGCATCGCCGGTTCGCGTGAGCACGGGCACGAAGTGCGTCATTGCCGCAAAAATCAGCGGCACGATGCCGACGGCAAACACCAGATGCGCCACCGCTGCCGGCGTGCCGACCCCGACCGCCGCCAGCGAAGCGGCTGTGAGCACGGCCAGTAGCGTCAGGGCAGCGGTTATCAGCAAATCAGCCGCCGATCACCTTGAAGTCGATGACGATGGCGCCCGGTTCGCGCTGCACGTACTCGATCGACACCTGGTTACCATAGCGCTGCTGCATCTGGGCAAGCAGCGGCAAGGGGTCGTGGTCGTTGCAGAAACGCATGGTTTCGCCCGGCATCAGCGACTCGAGCGCGCCGAAGATGGCGGCATGACGAAAACGCTTGGCAACACCACGGGCGTCGAAGGGATAAAGCGCCTCGGCGGTGGGACGGTCGCAGGCATGGATGGCGTGAGTCATGGGGATTTCCTTGTAAGAAGCTGCCGCAAGCAGCAAGAGCCCTGATTCTGCCGACCCCGGCCGGTCGTTTCCTTGATCTGCATCGCCCTGAACAACAAAGGGGGCCGCAGCCCCCTTTCTCCATGCACAGACCGGCAGATTTACTGCAGTTCTTCCAGACGGATACGCTTGACCTGGCCCTTGACCGCAGCCAGTCCCTCGACCTTGGCGATCGCGGCGAGTGCGGCGCTTTCGCTGCAGACGTGGGTGAGGATGATGATGTCGGTCTCACCCTCGCCCTCTTCCGGCTCGCGCTGCAGCATGGCGTCAATCGAGATGCCCTGGTCGGCGAGGATGCGGGTGACGTCGGCGAGCACACCAGCCTTGTCCTCGACGCGCAGGCGCAGGTAGTTGCCGGTCTCGATCTCGCTCATCGGCAGGATCGGCAGATTGGACATCGCGTTGGGCTGGAAGGCCAGGTGCGGCACGCGGTGTTCCGGGTCGGCGGTGGCCAGACGGGTGACGTCGACCAGGTCGGCGATCACTGCCGAGGCGGTCGGCTCGGCGCCGGCGCCCTTGCCGTAGTAGAGCGTGGTGCCGACGGCGTCGCCCTTGACGACGACAGCGTTCATCGCGCCCTCGACGTTGGCGATCAGGCGCTTGGCCGGGATCAGCGTCGGATGCACGCGCAACTCGACACCGTTTTCACGGCGCTTGGCGATGCCGAGCAGCTTGATGCGGTAGCCGAGCTGTTCGGCGTACTTGATGTCGGAGGCTTCGAGCTTGGTGATGCCTTCGACGTAAGCCTTGTCGAACTGGACCGGGATGCCGTAGGCGATCGAGGCGATCAGCGTCGCCTTGTGGGCGGCGTCGACACCTTCGATATCGAAGGTCGGATCGGCCTCGGCATAACCCAGGCGCTGCGCCTCGGCGAGCACGTCGGCAAAGGGCAGGCCCTTGTCGCGCATCTCGGAGAGGATGAAGTTGGTGGTACCGTTGATGATGCCGGCCGCCCATTCGATGCGGTTGGCGGTCAGGCCTTCGCGCAGCGCCTTGATGATCGGGATGCCGCCGGCGACGGCCGCTTCGAAGGCGACCATGACGCCTTTCTGCTGGGCGGCGGTGAAGATCTCGGTGCCATGCACGGCGAGCAGCGCCTTGTTGGCGGTAACGACGTGCTTGCCGTTGGCGATCGCCTGCATCACCAGATCCTTGGCGACACCGTAGCCGCCGATCAGTTCGACGATGATGTCGATTTCCGGGTCATTGACCAGGGCAAAGGCGTCGGCCGTGACGCGGGCGCTGCCGCCGGTGATCTGCTGGGCGAGTTCCACATTCCTGTCGGCCACGGCGGTAATGCAAATCGGGCGGCCGGCGCGGCGGGTAATTTCTTCCGCGTTACGGTTGAGAACGGTCCAGGTGCCACCGCCGACGGTGCCGATGCCGATTAGGCCTACATTGATGGGTTTCATAGCTCAGTCTTTGTTGATGAGATGGTTGGTGTTGTGACGTTTGCGATAGTTTTCGAGGAAGCGGGCAACGCGGCCGACGGCCTCGCGCAGATCGTCCTCGTGCGGCAGGAAGACCAGCCGGAAGTGGTCGGGCTGCGGCCAGTTGAAGCCGGTCCCCTGGACCAGCAGGACCTTTTCTTCCTGCAGCAGTTCGGCGATGAATTGCTGGTCGTTCTTGATCGGATAGATCTTGGGATCAAGCCTGGGGAACATGTACAGCGCCGCCTTGGGCTTGACGCAGGAGACACCGGGAATCGCGGTGATCAGTTCGTGTGCGAGATCGCGCTGGCGACGCAGGCGACCGCCGTCGCGCACCAGATCGTCGATGCTCTGATAACCGCCCAGTGCGGTCTGGATGCCGTGCTGGCCGGGCGCGTTGGCGCACAGGCGCATCGAGGCCAGCATGTCGAGGCCCTCGATATAGTCCTTGGCATGACGCTTGTCGCCGGAAACGACCATCCAGCCAGCACGGTAGCCGCAGGAACGGTAGTTTTTCGACAGGCCGTTGAAGGTGATGGTCAGCACGTCTTCCGACAGGGCCGCGATCGAGGTATGGGTGACGCCGTCGTACAGTACCTTGTCGTACACCTCGTCGGCGTAGATGATCAGGTGGTGCTGGCGGGCGATCTCGATGATCTCGTGCAGCAGGTCATCCGGATACAGCGCGCCGGTCGGGTTGTTCGGGTTGATGATGACGATCGCCCGCGTGTTCTTGTTGATCTTGCTGCGGATATCGTCGAGGTCGGGCAGCCAGCCCTTTTCCTCGTCGCACAGGTAATGCACGGGCTTGCCGCCGGACAGGCTGACCGCCGCCGTCCACAACGGATAGTCGGGGGCCGGCACGAGCACTTCGTCGCCGGCGTCGAGCAAGGCATTCATCGCCATCACGATCAGTTCGGATACGCCGTTGCCGACGTAGATGTCCTCCAGCGTCACCCCCTTGATGTGCTTCTGCTGGGTGTAATGCATGATCGCCTTGCGCGCCGCGAAGATGCCCTTCGAATCCGTGTAGCCGGCCGCGTTGGGCAGGTTGCGGATCATGTCCTGCTGGATTTCTTCGGGCGAATCGAAACCGAACGAGGCCAGGTTGCCGATGTTCAGCTTGATGATCTTGTGGCCTTCTTCTTCCATCTGCTTGGCCATCTGCAACACAGGGCCGCGGATGTCGTAGCAGACGTTGGCAAGTTTGGCGGATTTCTTGACGTGCTTCATGAAATTGTCCGGATTGGCGAGGTTTGGGCCAAAGGTATAATCCTACTATTACGAATGCTGCACCGCAAAGTGAAACTCCATACATCCAGCACTGACGGCCTCAATCTGTTCACCGCCTACGGTGACGACTACGTTGCGGTCAATCATCAAAAGCACGAGAACAACCTGATCGTGTGCCCTGAAAGCATCATCGCCGACTGGTCGACGGCCCGCGTCGATGCACTGACCGAGGCCGACCGCCAGAAACTGCTCGAACTGGGCATCGGCATCATCCTGCTCGGCACCGGCAAACGCCTGCGTTTCCCCGCGGTCGAATGGATGCGCCCATTTGCAGTAGCCGGCATCGGCCTGGAAATCATGGACCTGCAAGCTGCCTGCCGGACCTACAACATTCTCGCCGGCGAAGGCCGCAAAGTCGCTGCGGCGCTGCTTTTCGACTAGATCCGGTCGGCCGACGGCGCACCGAAATGGTAGCCCTGCCCGGCCTTCACCGAGTCCTTGAGCAACATCTCCACCTGCTCGGCGTTCTCGACGCCTTGGGCAATCACTTCGACCTCAAGCGACGACGCCAGCGACACGATCGAGCGCAGTAGCGCCCGTGCAGCCTCGTTCTCCGGCGCTTCGGCGACCAGTCCGGCGTTAAGCTTCACATAATCCGGCGGCAAATCGCGCAGCAACTGCAGCGAACTTGGCATCAGACCGAAATGATCGATCCCGAAGCGCACCTGGTGCGTACGCAGCATGTCAGCAAACTGACGCGCCGCTTCCATGTCGAGCGAGCAACCGTATTCGGTCAATTCAAAGGACAGACGGACTCCCCGCTGATTCAGGCGCGACAGGCGCCCACCAATCCAGGTCAGGAACTCGCGGTTATCCAGGCTCTGGTTGGAGAGATTGACCGCCAGATTGACGCACTCATTGCCACCCCGCTCCTCCAGGCGGCGAAAGACCAGCGACAACAGGGCCTGATCGATATCCGGCATCAATTTGTGGCGCATCGCCATCGGTAGAAACACCGACGCCGGCACCAAATTGCCGTCATTCCCGACCAGACGCGTCATGATTTCCTGCTGCATCACTTCACCGCTGGACAAGGAAACCACCGGCTGACCGAGCAGCGTCCACCGATTCTCGGCCAGGGCGTTACGGATCAACTCACGCCAAGCCAGCGAACCGATCGAAGACTCCGAGGAGCCCACATCGACCACATACTGCAAGCCATTCCGCCCCGACTGGCGCGCACTCTCGATGGCCAGATCAAGCCGGGACAACACCCGTGCCCGCTCCTCGCCGTGGCGGAAATGGACCATGCCGATACTGAAGGAAAAATCATTGCCACCTTCCAGAGCATCAAAAATCTGCTGCAGACGGTCACGCAACTGACGACCGATATCGGCCAAGGTCACCGTATTCTGATCAAACAGCACGAAGCCGAAAGAGCTACCGCCAATACGGCAGAGAATCGAAGCCTTGTCACCCAGCGTTTCTCGGGCAGCGGCAGCCACCGAGGCCAGGAACTGGTCACCCTTGCGATAACTGGCCTCGGTGTTGAAATCCTTGAGATTGTTCACTTCGATGCCGAGCAATGCAGCGTCGGAAAATGCAATTTCTCCGCTCAGCGCCTGCGCCAGACGCAAATCAAAGCTGCGCCGGTTATCCAGGCCGGTCACATCGTCCTGATAGGCTTCACGGCGGAATTTCTCGGCCTTTCTCGATTCTGCATCAAGAAACTCGGAAATTTTCCGCGACATGTCATTCATCGCACCAACCACCCTGGCCAATTCCAGGGCTCGAGGCTTGACGGCAATCTGGCCAAAATGTTTTTGCTGGATATCGACGGCCGAACGTTCAATTTCGGACAGGGGATTCAGGATCCAGCGCAACACCATGCGCACCAGCGCCAGCGCCAGGAAATAGGCAAGCAACATCCAGCCCGAGATTTCCAGTGCTGACTTCCACAGATACTGATAGGCATGCGTCGGTTGGGAGAGCACGACGACCTTGCCCAACTGACGCCAACGCGCCGTCAGGAAAGACTCGCCAGCCGGCGCCTGCAAGGTCACCAGCGATGTGAACCACATGGGCACGCCTTCGACCTTGGCCGCCAGTTCGCGCTCGACGATGACCGAACCATCCAGGCCGAGAATCGCAATACGCTGGAAATACCCCCGGTCGAACAGGGTTGCCACCTGGGTTTCTGCCAGGATCATGTCGCCGTCGGCCAGCGACTGGGAGAGCGGATGAACCAGCGACGACGCGGCATCCTGGGCATGCGAGCCCAGTTGTTCCTCAAGGTAAGTACGCGTTCCGGAAACTCCCAGTATCGCCAGCCCCACGAATACGCCGAGAAAGATGACCGAAATCCCGAGAAAAAGCTGCCGTCTCAAGGTCATGAACACACCCTCAAAAAAAATGGCAGCCCAAGGCTGCCATTTTCAACAAAACAACAAACTCAGGAGCGGCTGACGCTACCGCCACCGCTACCGCCGCCGCCACCGCTGAAATTGGAGCCCGGCGAGCTACCGAAATTACCCGAACCACTCGGGCCGCCAACCGTGTCACCGCCCTGGGGACCACCGGCAGCCGTGGAAGCCGTCACGATCTGCGGATCCACACCGGCGGCAAGCGCTGCCTGGGTCACCGCAGCCGGAGAAGCACCAGCAGCAATCGCGGCAGAAACCACGGCAGCAGGCTGGTAGCCGGCAGCAACCATCGCACCGATCGCCGATTGCAGATCAGCGCCCTGGCTCAGCAGCGCGCTGATCAGCGAAGCTTCAGAAACACCAGCCTTCTTGGCTGCAGCAGCAATCGCGGAGAGCGATTGACCAGCGGCCAGGTTCTGCTGAACTTCAGCATCGACCTGAGCCAGCGTCATGTTCGGTGAAAACGCAGCTACAGCCGCGAAACTCGACAGCGTAATACCGGCTGCCAGTGCAATCTTCTTAAAGGTCTTCATTCGATCCCCCGACAAGGTTTGATATGGCATCAGATTAGCACCCGACTTACCCGTTCGTCAACTTCAATTTCGCATAAACATGAGCGAAAAATCTTTTCAATACAACACTTTTCAACATGTGAAATACAGCCCACAAAAGCCCTCCTGCTATCCGGAGACAATGCCGAAATCACCGTCGATGGCGAGCGCACAGACCCGCCACTCATCGAAACTGAGTGGTCTGCCAAAGACATACCCCTGCACGGCATCACAGCCTATCTGACGCAGCATTTCCAATTGCTCAGGCGTCTCCACCCCTTCAGCCACCGCCCTGACCCCGAGACGTTGGGCAAATGCCACCAGCGCCGCCACCAATTCCCGCATTTGTGGATTGACTGTAATCTCGCAGGTAAAAGAGCGATCGATCTTGATCGAACTCATCGGCAACTGGCTGAGCAAGCTGAAGGAACAGTAGCCAGCACCAAAATCATCGAGCGAGAACTTGCATCCGGAATCTGCCAGTCCAAGCAGCGTTTTGACTGCACGTTCGTTACCGGTCAATGCGGCTTCAGAGCACTCGAAAGTAATCCTCCGGGTTGGCACCCCCGCCGCCGCCAAAGTCGCCAACAGGTGCCCCACTGCATCAGGCGCCGAAAGTTGCTTGGCCGAGAGGTCAATGACCAAGCCCAGATCACCGTTCATATTGTTCAATTCCCCGGCGGCCTGCGCCAGGGCCTTGCGGCCGAGCTCCGGCATGATGCCGATTTCCTCGGCAATCTCGAGAAATCGACCGGCATCAAGCAAGCCGAACTCCGGATGCTGAAAACGCAGCAACGCTTCAACGTACTCGGCTCGGCCCGTTTTCAGGGAGACTTCAGGCAGGTAACGCAGGGTATAGCGCCAATCCGTAAGCCCTTCGCGTAAGGCTCGCTCCATGTCGCGACGACCATGGGAACGCAGCGTTTCCCACGGATGAAAAAAACGGAAACACCCCTTGCCCGCGGCCTTGGCTTCATACAAGGCAAGATCGGCAGCAACAAGAAGCTCATCCGTATCCTCGGCATCATCAGGGTAGATGGCAACGCCGATACTCGCGTCAATCTTCAGGGTTGTGTTGCCGTAGGGAATTTCCTTCGAAATCTCGTCAAGAAGCTTCTGACAGATGATGTCCATGCGCTCTGGTGCATCACCTTGTTCAAGGATCAGGACAAATTCGTCCCCCCCGCGCCGACTGACAGTGTCGCTCATGCGCAAGGCCTGAAGCATGCGTGACGACGATACCCTAAGCACTTCATCGCCGGCAGCATGACCCCAGTTGTCGTTGATGAGCTTGAAATGATCAAGATCCAGGTAGAGCACGGCCAGCTTGTGGCGATAGCGACGAGCCCGAGCAATCGAGCGCTGCAGACGATCAAGGAACAGAACCCGGTTGGGTAAACCGGTCAAGCTATCGAAATGCGCAAGACGCCGCATGCGCTCTTCCTCGCGCTTGCGCTCGGTGATATCGGAAACCAACCCGACAAAACGCTGCGGCACGCCAATTTCGCCATCGACTGCGGCAATCGACAACCACTGATCGTAAAGAACGCCATCCTTGCGCCGATTGGTAATCTCTCCCGACCAGCGCCCATGGGTCAACAAGGTTTCCCACATCGTCCGATAGAACTCAGGGGGATGCAAACCCGAGGACAGCAATGACGTGCGCTGTCCGACCACTTCATCCGGACGATACCCTGTCAGCAGGGAAAATGCCGGGTTCACCGCGAGTATCCTGGCTTGATCATCGGTGATCAGGATGCCCTCATTGACCACCTCGAAAACCATGCTCGCCATTTTAAGGTCAAGCACCCGCTGACGATCCCGCAGGCAGCGCGCGAGCATATCAAGTAGCTGCGAACAATCGAGCGGCAGGAGAAGATGGGCATCGATACCAAGTTCAATCACCCGATGCAGGAAGTCATTACTCGCGGCAGCAGAAACGATCATGATCAAGGCATCAGGATCCAGCGCCCGGATTTTCTCACTCATCCCAAACGGATCAAAATCTGGCAACACCTGAGTGGCAATCACGACATCTGGACTGAACTTACTCCAACGTTCGAGCCCGGTTTCTCCATCGGTCGCTTGAATCAGCTCCGCAATCTGTGGCGTCAGTATGCGAATCAGGTCGGAACACACCCCAGGATCACTCCCGACCACCAGAACGCGAGCCTGGGAGAGCAAGCTGGAATTACTCTGGATGCTCATCAGCGGCGCGGCAAGCCATTGACGGTTGCTGGCGGGACCACCTTTGCCGCATCGCCAGCACAGGTTTGCAGAACCATGCATTCCGAAGAAGCCCGGGTCAGTAACACGGCCCGCTGAGCCTGCGCGGGATCAATTCCGCCTTGGCGCCCGGCCGGCAAGAGCAGGGTGGACCCCACTTCGTAGTAATGCCCTTCTGGTAGCGGATTTGCCTGCAGGACCGTACTCAGCGACAACCTGTTCCGTTCGGCAATTTCCTGTGGCGTGGCTGGCCGCGTGATCCGTAGCATCCGCCAAGTCACCCATGGGCCGACATGAGTCGCCATGTTGTCGACCAGTCGTAGCGCCGCCTGAGGAGGCAACAGCAGGTTGACGTTATGCCGCCCGATGATCACCGGTGCCTTCAGCGAAGGATTGAGGCGCAGCAATTCGTCCTGAGTAAGGCCGGCCAGCCTGGCCAGCAGGAGCACATCGATGTCGCGGTGAATTTCCACCACGCTGTATTGCGGGGCATTCGGGATTGCCGGCAGTTTGACGCCATATTCGACTGGATCGAGCAACAGGCGCCGCACCGCCAGGATGCGCGGTACGTACTCACGGGTTTCCTGCGGCAAGGCGGCGGCGATGTCCTTGAACCCCGGTTTCGCGACACCGCGACGCCTGGCCCGCTCAATCTCGTTCTGCACCCTGCGTTCACCGCAATTATAGGCGGCCATCGCCAGCTGCCAGTCGTCGAACATAGCATGCAAGGCCTGCAGGTAATCCAGCGCAGCACGCGTCGAAACCACAAGGTTGCGACGATCATCGCGGAAACGATCGATACCGATTTCGTAGTTTTTTGCCGTGCTCTCGATGAATTGCCAGGCCCCGTGTGCCTCGGCATGCGATGCCGCATGCAGCGAATAGCCGGACTCGACAAACGGAACCAGCACCAGTTCCATCGGCAGGCCACGGGCATCGACCGCGTCGACCACGTGATACAACAATCCCCCGGCCCGTTCCGCAATGCGCTGAACGATGCCGTTGGCGCCAAAACGCTTGGCAACCGCCTGAACCTCGGCATCGCCATCGATGCCTTCGAGCCTGAAACCTTCGCGGATACGCGCCCAGATGTCCGGGTATGTCCTGGCCTCTGCCGTCACCTCGGCAGCTGGCGCTTCCGGCTCAATCTCCACATCGGGCACGCTGAGTGCCACAGGCGTTTGCTCGACCTCCACGTAGGGCGCATCAAATACCGATGCACACCCGGAAAGTACGAGTGAGGCCAGTAGCAGAAGAGTGGTCCGGGCGAGAAAATTCAAGTTGAAGCCGTCATAAGGAAAACCTGCTGACTTTACCCCTGAATGAAAAATTAACAAATACAACCAAGGTCATAGCACGCTTCAGGCTTGCTCTACCTGTACAATGCAGCTGTCCCAAGACCATATGCGTAGATGCCGACAGCAAGCGCCAGACGCAAATACATCGCTACCGCCGCTTTACTGATCGCCATCGCCCTACCGGTGACCGCGAGTCTTGTTGCATTCTCCGAAGGCCTGTTACGCCACGTCGCCCAGCGTTTTTCACCGGATGCCCCAAAACGCCTGATGATCTGGCAGCGACTGGTCAACGATATGCGCCATACCGATGCCCCCGGTGCGATCCAGCACGATACCCGAGCGGAATCGCTGACCCTGCGCAAGATCAACAGTTTTTTCAACCAGGTCCCCTATTACCGGGACATGCAGCACTGGCGACAGGATGATTACTGGGCCACGCCAGTCGAAATGCTCTCATCCTACGGCGGCGATTGCGAGGATTACTCGATTGCCAAGTACCTGTCGCTGAAGGAACTTGGCATCCCCATCGAGCGTTTGCGCATTACTTACGTCCGCGCCAAGACACTGGATGAAGCGCACATGGTGCTGGCCTATTATCCAACCCCAGATGCCGAACCTCTGATCATGGATAACCTTGTGCCCGAGCTTCGCCCCGCGTCGCAACGCCCGGATCTCGAGCCTGTGTATAGCTTCAATGACGACGATCTGTGGCTGGCGTCGGGCAACTCGCGCAAGGGCGGCGCATCGAATGTCCGCCTGTGGCGCGAATTACTGGAGAAACTGGCCAAAGAAAAGGCGATGTGAATCGCCGCTCAGCCTTGCGGCAACAAATCCTGACGACCTGCCGAATCAAGCATCTGGCGCAACTGTTTGGCAGCGCGTCCGCGGCTGTTGAGCAGCATGTTGCGCAGATCGGTCTGGCGCTCGATCCCCGCCTCATCCCATCGGGCCAGAATGATGCCGGCAACCCGGATTTGAACGCCGCCTTCACGGCGACCGTAGGCCAATGCCCGGTCAAGTGCCGCCCACATGGCTACGGGATCTTCGCTCTTCCTGTGCAATGCCATGGCAATGTTGGCCCACGCATACGGCGCCATCGGTCGGCGCGCGCCGGCCATACGGGAATGCGTCAATACTTCGTCGAGCATGGCATGTTCTAGCTCGGGCAGACTCCTCGCCATGAGCGCACGCAAACCGTATAGATAAGCCAGATTCTCATGGAGCCCAGGATCGTCCGGCGTACGCTCGATGGCCTTGACCAAGGCATTGCGCGCCTGCCCGATATCCCGGATCTGCGGCTTCAGACGAGCGTCCCGCTGCCAGCGTTCGATTTGCGAACGCGCCTTGAGGCTGGCCAGGTCACCGGCTGCGTGTCTTAGTGCGGTATACGCGGAAACGCTGCCGAATATCAGCAACAGCGCAAGAAAAGCCAGAAAATGGCCGCGCCTTGCCGTCAATTGCATGGCAATCCCAGAATTTCCGCCGGTCGCTGACTAACCATTTTCCAGGCGGCAGATTCGCCAACGATATCAGCTGCCGCCAGAAACCCCTCGCGCAAGCGCGGCGGGCGATGTTGAAGATTATGTGCATCCGTGGCGATCACGTGCGCCCAGCCATTTTCAAGAATGCGCCTGGCCACTTGCTGCGATGCTTCACCAAAACGCCCGGCAATCGATCCCGCAGTCAGTTGCAGCCAGCATCCGGCTTCAAGCAGACCGAGCAGACGATCAGGCTGGGCCATGATGGCCTTGTTCCGTTCCGGATGCGCCAGCAATGGGCGAACCTTCAGTTGCCCGAGTTTCTCGATGAACTGCTGGCTACCGACGGGAATCGACTGATGGGGAAACTCGAGCAGCATCACGCGATAACCATCAATTTCGCCCAGGAAGGGAATTTCACCGTCCAGTAGCAACTCGAGCGACTCGACACCGAGGCGAACCTCCCCGCCCAAACGCAATTGCAAGGGAATTCCGGCTGCCACCAGTGCTTCCTGGAAAGCAGTCAGGCGCGGCAACAACGCGGTCCGGAAATTTTCATAGCGACCAGGATGAACATGTGGCGTCACCACCGAGACCTTGATGCCATCATCGACCGCCAGTCGTGCCAGCGCCAGGCCCTCCTCCAGCGTTTGCGCACCGTCATCCACGCCGGGGAGCAAGTGCGAATGCAGATCGATCATGCCGGGAACTGCCCGAAAGCAGGATGCATCAGGCCTTGCCGCTTTCTTCGCCATAGGTCACGCCGTAACCTCCCTGATACCCCTGGTAACCGTAACCACTGTAGTCACCATAGTATTTGCCGGCTTTGGCCATGTCGAACTGGTTGAGTACCACGCCGAGGATCTGGCCATCTGCACGGCGAATCCGCTGGATACCCTTGCGCGCAACCTGATAGGGCGTCGACTCGGCCTTGCTGACGTAGATCGTTCCATTGGTCAGCGCAGCAATCACCAGCGCGTCGGAAACCAGTTCCACCGGCGGCGAATCGATGATGATCACCTCGAAATGCTTGCCCAGATGCTCAAGTGTTTCCTTGAAGCGCTGCGACAACAGTAATTCGAGCGGATTGGGCGGAATGCTGCCGGACGGCATCAACATCAGGCTCGAGCCTTCGACGGATTGCAGGCATTCCTGCAAGGTCGCCGAACCGGCCACGAAATTCGACAAACCCTTGGCCCCGACCGGAATCTCCAGCCCCTTGGAAACCGCCGGACGGCGCATGTCGGCGTCGATCAGCAGGGTCTTCTTGGTGTGGGCATGCGCCATCGCCAGGTTGATCGAGAAGGTCGTCTTGCCTTCACCCGGCACGCTGGAAGTCACCAGGAGCGTGCGCCGCGGCAAATCAATGCCCGACAGCAGCACGCCGGTGCGAGCTGTCCGGATGGCTTCGGCATAGATGGATTTTGGCTGATCGAGGAAAATTCGTGCCGTCTTGGTTCGCTGCACCTCTTCCTTGCTAAGCAGGGGCAGCGTGGTAAGAATCGGCTGCTTCAAACGCGCCTCGACGTCTTCCGTTGTCTTCAGGGTATTGTCGAGACGGTCACGCAAGAGTGCAGCAAGCACGCCCAGGAACAAACCCAGCACAAAGGCAATCACGACAATCTGGGTTTTCTTCGGCTTGATCGGCTTGTCAGCGATAACCGCCGGATCGACCACGCGGGCAATCGGCGTCTGCAAGTCACCGGTGACGTTGGTTTCCTTGGTCCGCTTGATGAACATGTCGTACATCTGACGATTGGCCTCGACCTCACGCTCGTAAATGCTCAACTCACCTTCCTTGCGATTCAGCACCTGAACAGAACCCTTGGCCGAATTCAGTACCCCCTCCAGGGTACTTTCCGTACCGCGCGCCACCTCGTACTCGCGAATCACGCTGGCGACAATCGAATCGACCTGACGACGCAGGTTATCCCGAGCCGACTCCAGTTCGCTTTCAGCCTGAACGTAACGGGGATGCTCCTTGCCGTAACGCTGACTGACTTCCGACAGTTTGCGTTCAGCAATACCCTCGGCCCGCTTGGCATCGGCCACGATAGGATTGCGCAATACCGCCGGCAAGCTGCTCAAATCACTACCTTTGGGCGCCGAACGGATCTGCTGGTAGGCTCCCTCGGCCTCGGCGCGCTTCATGCGGGCTTCAACCAGACGCCCCATGACTTCCTCGATCTGCCGCCCGGCGCCGCTCTGGGTAACGCTCTTGAGATCGACAATACCCTCGCGCTCGCGGAATTCCTGCAAAGCCTTTTCAGAATCGTTGAGTTTCTTGCGCAGATCGCTCAACTGATCCTGCAACCAGCCACTGGCCTGGCGCGTCAACTTGAAACGAGCCTCCAGATCGGTCTCGATGTACACCTCGGCCGTCACATTGGCCACCCGTGCGGCCAAGGCCGCATCGCTGGAGTCGAAACTAACCTTGGCCAACTGACTGAGCCGGATCGGTTCTACTGTCAGCTTGCTGGAGAAACTCTCGTAAACTGCCTCGGCAAGCAATTTGTCGGTCCACTCCTTAGGCTCGTCACTGAAGCCAATACTGGCCAGTAGGGACCCCTCTTTCGCGCGAGGATCGAATTCCTCGTGTTCCCACAATTTGAGTTTCTCGATTGTCCTGATCGCCACTTCACGCGACTTGATGATCTCCACCTGGGTCTGGAAATGCTCGCGGTTCTGCGAAATACCGGAATAGACATCCTCGATCGACAACAGCTTGGACTTGTTTGCTTCAATCAGAACAGTTGCCGTAGAACGGTAAACCGGCGTCATGACCAGAACGATCACGACGGCAAGCAAGGCAACAACCAGCCCAAAGCCAATGATCTGCTTCTTGCGCTTGAGAATGCTGCGCCAATATTCGAGCAACTCCAGTTTTTCTTCCCTATCCTCTGGGTCGTGGAGGAAAAGGGGCTTGTGGTTTTCGGAATCTGCTACTGGAGATTGAGACATGGCGCTCACTTGCGTCAAAACTAATATGGAAAGTCAGAAGATCAGAAAAAGCTCTCGTCAACCGTGACAATGTCGCCAGGGAAAACAAGGGTATTCAGGTCGACGCGCTGCGAACGCTGGGTAACGTCGCGTTCACGGATGATGTAGATTTTGGTCAGGGAAGCCCGTTCGCGAAATCCGCCAGCCAGCGAGGCTGCCTTGCGTATCGTCAAACCCGGCTGATAAGGATAACCACCAGGCTTCTCGACCATGCCGTTGATGTAGAAAGGGCGGTATTCGTCAATACTGACAGAGACCTTGGGATTCACCAGATAACGGCCGCGCAAGGCATCCTCGACAGTGCGTTCCAGCTCTCCGATAGTCAGGCCAAAGGCCCGCACTTCGCCGATAGCCGGCAACGAAACGGTACCAGCATCGGTCAAGCGAACCTTTTCCTTGCTCAGATCTTCTTCACCCAGCACCCGGACAGTCAGCACATCGCCAGATGACAAACGATAGTTTGACAGGCCAGTAATCGCCGCCTGAACAGCCAACGGCGCCTCGGATGTCAAGGACGGAACCGATTCGCTCTCCGGGTTGGTCTGGGCATAGGCATGAGCCACGCCAAAGGAAAAAACGAGTGCTATCAACCAACGAAACAACATCACCGGCACATTCCCCCTTGGTTACAGGACAGCTTCGAGCGTCAACATGAACACGTCACGCTGGAAATCATTGACGTTCACAGTGGAGTCACGTTTGGTGCGATTCCAGTTAAGGCCAGCGCGGAAGTTGTAACCAAGCTCACGATAGAAACCGATGCCGAAATTCTTGGTCGTATCGTCGCGGGCAATTCCATTGTAGTTCGAACGAACCACACCAGCATTGACACTGGAGGATATGTAGCTCGCCCATTTGTGGTTCCAACTCAGGGAATGGCTACGATTGTTGATGTAGTAGTTACCGGCGCCGCTGCTCGAATCGGCAATATCCTGCGCCGATTGCAGACTGAATTCGGAATAGGTCAGCGGCGCCCAGGTCACACCGGCCTCCCACGTTGCCGCGGAAGGATCACGACGTGATGCATCGTCGTAATTCTTGTAGGCACGCCCGAGCTTGATCATCCCGGTCGTTTTCGCCGTCATATCCCAGGTCGCGCCGATCAGCAACTTGAGATAATCATTGTCACTGGTCGAGGTGGCTGAAACGTAATCACTGCGGGTATTACGCGCTTCGAAAACCAGCGAAGTCTTGGGCATCACGCGATAGAAGAAACGCCCGGAAAGCATCAGCATATCGACGTCGGAATCCTGCGTAAAAGCGCGATTATTCGTGTAGCGTTTCTGCATCCACGAAGACTCCAGTTCTAGGCGCCCGACTGCCCCTGGCGCGCCATAAATACCGACCAAACGAGCCACCGGCGCATGCCATTCATCGGGAGAACTGCTGCTGACGCGATCCGTCGAACCACGCGCATCGGAACGCCACTGGTAACCCACTCCCCAGCCAAGACGAGCACGGGTCGTGAAGTAATTGTCGCCAGCAAGCCAGATATCATGATGTTGGAAATCATCATCCGACGAAGCGGCGTAGTGTCCATAGTTACCGGCGTAACTGAAGGTATAGCGGTCGCCGCTACGCTTCATCTCGGCGACCACTTCCGGCCTAAGAATAACGACGCTCGATGATTTTTCATTGGTCGCAGTACCGCCGACATTGTCGTTGTGACCGATCGCCAGGCTTGCTGCTGGATAGACAAAAATCCCGTTCTGGAAACGGATCGGACGCCCCTTGCCCGCATTGGTCAGAATGGCACCTTGCTCCGGCGTGCTGGCACTGCCGATACCCGAACCCGAGAGTTCATAACCGGCACTGGCCGAGCGCTGACCAGCACCGACCGAGGCATCTCCCCCGATAACCGGCGTCCGGACTGTTGGCACATTCAGCGACGGCACTTCGGCTTCCGCTGGCGCTGCAGAGCCAGATGCTGCGTCAGCCGCCATGACATTACCCAACATTCCCAGCGCGAGAATGAGTCCGATTGCAGAACGCGTTTCCATCGTGTGCAAGATACACCTCCACTTGTTATCCACCCGGCCATGTCATAAACATGGCGCACCGACATAATGATAACCCGGCGACATAGACGAGTCCACATGATGGTGCACCGCAAAACCACCAAAAAACAGCGTTTTACGAGATGGACTCACACAAACAGATGAATATCGAACACTGATAATATTTTTGGTATATTTTTTTCAGCACACTTACAACATGGAAGAGACCGGGGAAGCCGACAAGCCTTCCTCAGACAGTTTTGCCAAGCCACTTCAGCAAGCCCGCGAAAAGCTGCTCGGGGTGAATCGGCTTGGACAGGTGCTCGTTCATACCTGCGGCAAAGCAGGCCTGACGATCCTCTTCGTAGGCATTCGCCGTCATCGCCAGGATCGGCGTACGCTGGTTGAGCGAATCAGCCCGGATTGCCCGAGTCGCATCGACACCGTTGAGGTTCGGCATCTGCATATCCATCAATATCGCCGAATAACAGTTTTGGCGCGCCATCTCCACTGCCTGCAAACCGTCCACGGCCAGATCGACGACCAAACCCACCTCTTCCAGCAGACAACATGAAACCTCGCTGTTGATCGGCTCATCCTCAACCAGCAACACCCTCGTCCCCGTAAATTCCCTGCGCAACTGAAGTTCCGGCAGTTCATTCAGCGTACTGCCCGCCGCCACCCCGGACAACACCTGATACTTTTGCAGACGTACTTCAAACCAGAACGTGCTACCAGACCCAAACTGGCTCTCCACGCCCATCCTGCCCTCCATCAACTCCACCAGACGACGACTGATCGCCAGACCAAGCCCGGTCCCACCGTAACGGCGAGTCGTTGAACTATCGGCCTGCTCGAAGGATTGGAACAGACGATCGACGTCCTCAGGCCTTACGCCAACCCCGGTATCGATAACTTCGCAACGCAACAAAATGTCTGCGGTAGATTCATCAGTAACATCAAAGCGCACCGACACCGACCCGAAATTCGTGAACTTGACTGCGTTGCCGACCAGATTGATCAGCACCTGACCGAGACGGAGCGGATCTCCCAAAAGATAATCCGGAATGGTGTGCGGCAAAGGCGCCACCAATAGGCGCAAGTTCTTTTCCTCAGCCCGGTGCGCAAGTACACCATCCATGTTGTCAATCACATCCTGCAAACGAAATGGCGACAACTCCAAGGTCATCCGCTGCGCTTCGATCTTCGAGATATCGAGAATATCGTTGATCAAGGCGAGCAAATGCTGGGAAGACTGCTTGGCCTTGAGCAATTGCGAACGTGCTTTGGAATCGCCGGTCCGTCGCCAGACCAGATCGATCATCCCCATGATCCCGTTCATCGGCGTCCGCAATTCATGGCTCATGTTTGCCAGGAAGGCACTCTTTGCCCGACTTGCTGCCTCGGCAGCTTCCTTGGCATCCTTCAACTGCTCCGTCCGCTCAGCCACAAGCGCTTCCAGATTGTCACGATGCAACTGCAACTCCTGTTGCACCTGCTTCAACTCCGTAACATCCGTGATACCCCCGATCAAGCCGGCGATGCTGCCATTGGCATGAAGAAAAGTCGCTTTGTGAAAAATCACATGCCGCAGCCCTTCGGGCTGTTGAATCACCCAATCGTAAGTCTGAGTTCCCGGATGTTCGAACAAGGCTGCATCCATCTCATGGTAGCGCTGGGCGATTTCGACCGGCGCCATATCGAATACCGATTTGCCGATGATTTCCTCGCGCGTCTTTCCCAACAGACGTTCGAATGCCTGATTACATCCCAGATAGCGACCTTCTGCATCCTTGTAGAAAAAAGGAACCGGCAAACTCTCGACGAGTGTCTGCATGAACAAGCCCTGATTGCGAATCTGCCCCCAATACCGGCGTAACATCCATGCAGCACATAGCGTTGCCAGAAAGAACATCAGCAACAAGGCCACGGTATGACGAACCTCCCGCTGCCAATCAGTCAGAAAATCAACAGGCGCCATCGCGACAGTCAACATGAACGGCGTATCGCGAATTGTCCGGAAAGCGTGAATGCGCTGCACACCGTCTTCGCCAGCACCTCTGAAAAATCCGGCTTCCACCTTGGCATCAAGCAAGGCCTGCAGGCCAGGAGAAACACCAACCGAACCAGGCTCTCCATGACGCCCGTCAATCGGAGGATAACGTGTCAGCAATGCTTCACTGCGATGACGAATCTCTGCCACCCCGTTCTTGCCCAAACTCAAAGGTGACAGCAAACGGGTGAAATGATCGAGCGTCACAGCAGCAGTCACTACGCCCGCAAATTCCCCTTGTGCATCACGATAGGAACGCGTAAACGCCACCACCCAGATTTTTGACACCCGCCCCATTACCGGTTCTGCAACAATCAGAGCGGCACCTGGCGCAGCCCGGTGCTCGGAAAAAAAAGGCCGATCAACGACGGAAACCGGCGATGCAGGATCAACCCCTTTTCCCCAGTTCAACACCCCATCGCGTTGACTCACGCGAAATGCATCAACAGCCGGGTGTCGTGCCAGATGCAACTGCAGGAGGTGTTCGATTGCCTCATCCGACAATCCACCGAGCGAAGCCTGCGATTCGAGCACATCGACGATACTCAGCAAGCCAAGATCAATACGCCGGATCGAATCCGCCGCCCCCAACTCCAGCAAGGCTGCCAAATTCGCTGTATTCGTCTGGACCTCGCTGAAGACGCGCTCACGACTCGCCTGAAGACTCTGAAAACCAATCGTCGCCATCACCGCATTGAGCAGCAAGACGCTGACGACCAGCCATGCCTGGAACCTGGAAACAGGATGCGAAAACCCCGAACGCGTTACGGGGTGAGAGGAGAACAACATGCAACGATCCCGGGATTTACCCGATGAGTAACAGGGAGATTGGATTATTGCATTTTCGTCGCAGCAGTAGCCGCCGAATCGGGGACACAAAAAAAGAAAAACCCCTGAATTTCAGGGGTTCTCTTGTTGCTTGGCGGAGACGGAGGGATTCGAACCCTCGATCCAGGTTTTGCCCGGATGCACCCTTAGCAGGGGTGTGCCTTCGACCACTCGGCCACGTCTCCTAACCGTCTTGCAACGAGGCGCGGATGATATAGTCTCCGCGCCCTTTGGTCAAACGTTTACTGATCCAGACCGAAGGTGCGATGCAGGACGCGCACGGCCAGTTCCAGATACTTCTCGTCGATGACGACGGAAATCTTGATTTCGGAGGTGGAAATCATCTGGATGTTGATGCCTTCGTCGGCCAGGGCCTTGAACATCTTCGAAGCAACGCCCGGGTGCGAACGCATGCCGACGCCAACAGCGGAGACCTTGCAGATCTTGTTGTCGCCGGTCACTTCACGGGCGCCCAGCTTCTGCTTGACGGTTTCCAGGATGCCCTGGGCCTTGGCATAGTCGCCGCGGTTGACCGTGAACGAGAAGTCGGTGGTGCCGTCGTGACCGACGTTCTGGATGATCATGTCGACGTCGATGTTGGCGTCGGCGATCGAGCCGAGGATCTGGTAGGCAATACCCGGGGTATCGGGAACGCCGAGCATGGTCAGCTTGGCTTCGTCGCGATTGAAGGCGATACCGGAAATGATCGGTTGTTCCATGTTCTTGTCTTCCTCAACAGTAATCAGCGTGCCCTCGCCTTCATCCTGGAAGCTGGACAGCACGCGCAGTTTGACCTTGTACTTGCCGGCGAATTCGACCGAGCGGATCTGCAGCACCTTGGAGCCGAGGCTGGCCATTTCCAGCATTTCCTCGAAGGTGATGGTATCGAGCTTCTTCGCTTCCGGCACGACACGCGGATCGGTCGTGTAGACGCCATCGACGTCGGTGTAGATCTGGCACTCGTCGGCCTTCAGGGCCGCCGCCAGGGCCACGCCCGAGGTATCCGAACCGCCACGGCCGAGCGTGGTGATGTTGCCGTCGGCATCGACGCCCTGGAAGCCGGCGACGATGACCACCTTGCCAGCGTCGAGATCGCGGCGGATGTTGGCTTCGTCAATCGACAGAATTCGCGCTTTGGTGAAGGTGCTGTCGGTCAGAACCTTGACCTGGGCACCCGTGTAGCTCTTGGCATCGACCCCGATGGCTTTCAGGCCCATGGCCAGCAGGCCGGTGGTGACCTGCTCGCCGGTACAGACCACGGCGTCGAGTTCGCGCGGATCCGGCGTGGCCTGCATTTCCTTGGCCAGCGCAATCAGCTTGTTGGTTTCACCACTCATCGCCGAGACGACGACCACGACCTGGTGGCCTTCCGCACGGAAACGGGCAACACGCCGGGCGACATTCTTGATGCGCTCCGGGTTGGCGACCGAAGTGCCGCCGTATTTCTGAACAATCAACGCCATGGATTCATCCGTAAAAACGTTGGAAACATGAAAAAAGAGGGCCGGATTTTACCCCAGCCCGCCTTTTTACAAAAGGAAGACGCCGTCAGAGATCGGCCAGAACACGCAGATGCGCGCCGACACTCCGGGCCAGCGAGGTCATCACATAACCGCCTTCGAGCATCGAGACGATGCGCTTGTCGCACATTTCGGCAGCAAGTTTCTTCAGGTGCTCGGTGCACCAGGCGAAATCCCGCTCGAGCAGCTTGAGGCCGCCCATGTCGTCCTCGTAGTGACCATCGAACCCCGCCGAGATGAAGATCATCTGCGGCTTGAATTCCTTGAGCCGTGGCGTCCACACCTGCAGCACCGCATCGCGGAACTCCTCGCCACCGCAACCGGAAGCCAGCGGCACGTTGCACATGTTGGCAGCTGGTTTGTCGGCCCCCGAATAGGGATAGAAGGGATGCTGGAAAATGCTGCACATCAGCACTTTATCGTTACCGGCGAAGCAATCCTCGGTACCGTTGCCGTGATGCACGTCGAAGTCGATGATGGCGACGCGCTCCAGTCCATGCACCTTGATCGCATGCATGGCGGCAACGCCGATGTTGTTGAAGAAGCAGAAGCCCATCGGCGTCGCTTTTTCAGCGTGGTGACCGGGCGGGCGAACGGCGCAGAAAGCGTTCTCGCATTCGCCGCTCATCACCAGATCGACCCCCATGCAACCGGCACCGGCCGCGCGCAAGGCCGCCTGCCAGGTATGCGGATTCATCGCGGTATCGGGATCGAGGTGCACGATCCCCATTTCCGGCGAAGCGCGCTTGATCCGTTCCAGATGCGAGGCCGGATGGACGCGCAACAATTGCTCGAAAGTCGCCAGCGGCGCGTCGTAATAAACGAAATAGGCATCGATGCCCTGGGCGATCAGGTGATCGTTGATGGCAGTGAGGCGTTGCGGGCATTCCGGGTGATGCGTCCCCATGTCATGCAACTGGCAGTCGCGATGGGTGATGAAGGCAGTGGTCGTCACTTGTTCTCTCTCTGCGATGCGGCGCCGCGAATGGCGCTCGTCGAAGGGTCATTATCGTCTTATTTGCGCGGGCGCTTCAAGCATTAGAATGGAGTGTCCCGCAGCCCCCCACGGAAATCCTGCATGAGCAGCAAAAATACACCCATACTCGGCGGACGGCCCCACGCCTTCACCCCGATACTCGACGCCGCCAACCAGGTCATCCTCGGCAAACCAGCCGAAGTCCGCCTGGCCGCGGCCTGTTTGCTGGCCGGTGGTCACCTGTTGATCGAAGACCTGCCCGGCCTGGGCAAAACCACCCTGGCCCACACCCTGGCCCGCCTGCTCGGCCTGCAATTCGCCCGCGTCCAGTTCACCGCCGACCTGCTGCCCGCCGACATCACCGGCGTCTCGATCTTCGATCGCGAACACGGCAGCTTCCGCTTCATTCCCGGGCCGGTGTTCTCCCAACTGCTGCTCGCCGACGAGATCAACCGCGCCACGCCGAAGACTCAGAGCGCCCTGCTCGAAGCCATGGAAGAAGGCCAGGTCAGCATCGAGGGCGAAACACGGGCGCTGCCCAGCCCTTTCTTCGTCATCGCCACGCAAAATCCGGCTGACCAGATCGGCACTTTCCCGCTCCCCGAATCCCAGCTCGACCGCTTCCTGATGCGCATCGAACTGGGTTACCCGGGCCGCGATGCCGAACGCGCCCTGCTCGCCGCCGGCAGTCGCCGCCAGGCCAGTGACCAGCTGGCCAGCCTGCTGACTCCGGAACAGTTGCCACAACTTCAGGCCGAAGTCGCGGCCCTGCACGTCTCACCGGCGCTGATCGATTATGTCCAGGCGCTGATCGAAGCCACTCGCAACCACGCCGGCTTCCGCCATGGACTGTCGCCCCGCGCTGGTCTGGCACTGCTCTCGGCCGCCCGCGCCTGGGCCTGGCTGGCCGGCCGCGACATGGTCCTGCCCGACGACGTTCAGGCCGTCTTTGCCCCGGTCGCCCGCCACCGCCTGCACGGTGCCCAAGGCGGCACACTCGCCAGCCGGGCAGAAATCGATGCCCTGCTGGCCACCGTTGCCATTCCCTGACCCTCGTGCGGCTGAACCTCAGGGAACTGCAGCAACGCCTGTTCGGCAACCCGGATGACGGGCTGACGCCGGTCACACTCGACCGGCGCCGCATCTTCATCCTGCCGTCGCGCGCCGGCCTGCTGTTTGCCCTGACCCTGCTCGTCATGCTGCTCGCGGCGATCAACTACAACCTGGCACTCGGTCACGCCCTGGTCTTCCTGCTGGCTGGACTCGGTCTGGTCGGCATGGTGCACACCTTTCGCAACCTTCATGGCCTGCGCATCACGCCCGGCCGCTGCGCCCCGGTTTTCGCTGGCGAAACGGCCGAATTCAAGCTACTGCTCGACAACGATCGCCCGGGATCGCGCTACGGCCTGATGCTTGAAGCCGAAAAAGGACTGAGCGCCAGCAGCAGTGTCGGTGGCGGCAATCAGGCCAGCGTCGGCGTCCCGGTCCATGCCCATCGACGCGGCTGGCTACCCCTGCCGCGCACGCGCCTGAGTACCCGTTATCCGCTTGGCCTGTTCACCGCCTGGAGTTATCTGCAGCCAGGCATGCGCTGCCTGGTCTACCCCAAGCCGCTGCCGCAAGCCCTGCCCGATGGTCTGTGGGCTGCGCAGGGTAGCGGCAACGGCAGCGGCGGGCAGGAAGACTTCGCCGGCTTTCGCGAACGACAGACCACCGATTCGCTGCGTCATGTAGCCTGGAAGGCCAGTGCCCGTGACGACGGTTCGCGACCTTTGCTGGTCAAGCAATTCGCCGGCGGCAGCGATAGCCAGCTCGAGCTCGCCTGGTCGGCCACCGACCCGACCGTCGACGATGAAACGCGCTTGTCCGTGCTCACCGGCTGGGTGCTCGCCGCCGACCAGGGACGCATCCCTTTCAGCCTGAGCCTGCCCGGGGTCAGCATTCCGGCCGGCAACGGCGCGGCCCACCGCCAGCGCTGCCTGGAAGCCCTGGCCCTGTTCCGGACATGAAACGCAGCCAGCCCGATCCGCTGAGCCGCGAGCAGACGCCCTGGCTGTTCGCCGCAGCGCTGGTCACCACCTTGCCGCACACGCTGCAGCAACCCTGGTGGCTGAGTGCCCTGGGCGGCCTGCTGTTCGCCTGGGCCTTTCTGTTGTGGCGAGAGGATCGTCGCTTACCCGGTCGCTGGATCCTGCTGGCCCTGGTCGTCGCCGGCATCGCCGCCATCCTTGCCGATTTCCGCACCCTGCTCGGACGCGAAGCCGGCGTCGCCACGCTGGTCCTGTTCATGGCGATGAAACTGCTCGAATTGCGCAGCCGACGAGACGCCACAGTGATCGTCATGCTCGGCTACTTCCTGCTGCTGACGCACTACTTCCATAGCCAGGACATCCCCACCGGACTGTGGCTACTGTTCGCGCTCTGGGTAGTCACCGCTGCGCTGGTGCGACTGCAGGCAGCGACCATGCCGCCCAGGGAAAACCTGTTCCAGGCCGGCAGCCTGCTGGCTCAGGCTCTGCCATTCATGCTCGTGCTCTACCTGCTGTTCCCGCGGATCAACGGTCCGCTCTGGGGCCTGCCCGCCGATGCCTTTACCGGCCAGACGGGTCTTTCAGACAGCATGGCCCCAGGCAACATTGCCAATCTCGTGCGCAGCGGCGAAATCGCTTTCCGCGTCCGCTTCGACGAGGCTCTACCGGCACGCCAGCAACTTTACTGGCGAGGTCCGGTACTGGAGAGTTTCGATGGGCGCACCTGGCGCCAGTCGACCCGGCCGGCCAATCCCGAGCGTATCGAGGAACTCGGCCCGCGCATCGCCTACGAAATGACGCTGGAAGCGCACGGCCAGCGCTGGCTGCTCGCTCTCGACGCCCCGGTCACCCTACCCGCTGGCGCCAACCTCGACGGACGCCTGTCCGCACTGGCTCCCCGCCCGGTGGAGAAGCGCCAGCGCCTGCGCCTGAGCTCAAGCCCGGCCTATCGTCTCAACACTGCGGAATCGCCGCTCAGCCTGAGCGACAACCTGCGCCTGCCCGCCAACAACAATCCGCAAACCCGGGAACTCGCCCGCAACTGGCAGGCGCAAGCGAATGATCCGGCCGAAGTGATCGCGCTGGCACTCCGCCATTTCCGCGAAGAACCCTTCCATTACACCCTGCAGCCGCCCCTGCTCGGACGCGATGGCATCGACGACTTCCTGTTCCGCACCCGGCGCGGCTTTTGCGAACACTACGCCGCCGCCTTCGTCGTCCTGATGCGTAACGCCGGCATCCCGGCCCGGGTGGTCACCGGCTACCAGGGCGGCGAGCTGAACCCGCGCGACGGCTATCTAGTCGTCCGCCAGTCGGAAGCCCATGCCTGGGCCGAAGTCTGGCTGGAACAACGCGGCTGGATACGCGTCGACCCGACCGCCGCGGTGGCCCCGGAACGTATCGAGCGCGGCATCGTCGATGCCCTGCCGGCCGGCGAACCCCTGCCCGCCTTCCTGCTGCGTCACGGCGACTGGCTGCACGACCTGCGCCATCGCTGGGAAGCGCTGAACAACGCCTGGAACCAGCATATCCTGGGTTATGACACGCAACGCCAACGCGACCTGCTGTCGCGTCTCGGCTTTGCGGTCGACTGGCGTCAACTGGTCATCGCCCTGGGACTGGCCTGTGCCCTCATTCTGGCCCTGGTGACTGCCTGGAGCCTGCGCCAACGGATACGCCCGGCGCCGGAAATACGCCTCTGGCATCGTGCCCAGCGACGAATCGGTATACACTGCGCGCCGGGTGAAACGCCCCTGGCCTTCGCCGCCCGCCTGCGTGCCGCAGACCCGGCGCTGGCAGCACGTTTCGACCCGGTGGTCCGGCATTTCATGCTGGCCCGCTACGCCCCGGACAACCCTAACTCGCTGGCCGCCCTCGCCGCCGCCGTGAAACGACTTCCCAGACGGAGAATCGCTTGAGCAAGACCCTGGCCGCCCTGGCTTTTACCCTGACCACGCAGTTTGCCGTCGCCGCGCCCGGCAGCATCGCCGACCTCCCCGAAGCGGCGGCTTTCGCCAACGATCTCGCCCAGCGCCAAGGCTTCGATGCCAGCAGGCTGCTTGAACAGTTTTCCGCCATCCGGACCAACGAACGCGTCCTGCAACTGATTGCCCCGCCGAGTTCGCCGACCCAGCGCTCCTGGGAACGCTACCGCCCGCGCTTCGTCAACGCCCAGCGCATCGCTGGCGGCGTGCGCTTCTGGCAGGAGAATGCGCTGACGCTGGCGCGCGCCCGCGCCCTCTACGGCGTGCCGGAAGAAGTGATCGTTGCCATCATCGGCGTCGAAACGGTCTATGGCAGCAATACCGGCGGTTTCGGTGTGCTTGAGGCACTCGCCACGCTGGCCTTTCAATACCCGCGCCGGGCCGAGTTCTTCCGCAGCGAACTCGAACAATTCCTGCTGATGACCCGCGAGAACGGCCTCGACCCGCTTGCCGTCAAGGGCTCCTTCGCCGGCGCCATCGGCATTCCGCAATTCATGCCGGGCAGCCAGCGCCGCTATGCCGTCGATTTCGATGGCGACCAGCGCGTCGACCTGAGCAACAGCGTCGCCGACGCCATCGGCAGCGTCGCCCGCTTCCTGGAACAGCACGGCTGGCAAGCCGGACAACCGGTTGCCGTGCCGGCCCGACTACCGGGCACGCCGGATCAGTCGCTGCTCGAAGCCGGCATCCGCCCCAGCCTGCGCGTCGCCGACCTGTTCGAGCGCGGCATCGTGGCCACGGCAGCCCCCGAATCGACGGTGACGCTGGTCGATCTGGTCAGCCCCGGACAAGCCACGGAATACTGGCTGGGTTTCGAGAATTTCTACGTGATCACCCGCTACAACCGCTCGAGTTTCTACGCCATGTCGGTGTTCCAGCTGGCCGAGGAAATCCGTCGGGCGATGCCGCCGCCCATCCGCGAGGCCATGCGCTAAAGCAGCGAATCGCGGGTGATGTTGCCGCGCCGGATGATCTTGCGCAGCCGGTCCAGCCCTTCGAGCTGAATCTGGCGCACCCGCTCCCGGGTCAGCCCGAGATCGCCGGCGATGGCATCGAGCGTGGCAATCTCGCAGCCGTTCAGACCATAGCGGCGCTCGATGATCTGGCGCTGGCGTTCGCTCAGTTCGTCCAGCCATGAAGCCAGCAGTGAACCGACTTCGCTGGACTGCAGCAGGCTTTCCGGATCGTCGCCGGAATCATCCGGGATGAACTCGGCCATGGTGTGATTGGGATCGATGTCGAGCGGCGCGTCGAGCGAGGCGATATGCTCGTTCAGCGACAGGATGCGGCGCACTTCCTCGGCCGGCCGGTCGAGCAGCAAGGCCACCTTCTCCACCGTCGACTCGCGGCTATCGGCCGATTCCAGGTGGCGCATGGCACGCAGGACGAGGTTGATTTCCTTGACCACATGCACCGGCAGCCGGATGGTCCGCGAGTGATTCATGATGCTGCGCTCGATGCCCTGACGTACCCACCAGGTCGCGTAGGTCGAAAAACGGAAACCGCGTTCCGGATCGAATTTTTCCAGCGCATGGATCAGGCCGAGGTTCCCTTCCTCGATCAGATCGAGCAAGGGTATCCCGCGATTGAGATAGTGCTTGGCGATATTCACCACCAGCCGCAGGTTGTGCTCGATCATTTTCTGCCGGGCGGCGAAGTCACCGGCCCGCACCAGCCGCGCGGTTGCCAGTTCCTCCTCCGGTGTCAGCAGCGGGCGGGCACCGATCTCGTTGAGGTAGATCTGGGTGACGTCCTCCAGCAGACTGGCTTCGGCCAAAGCCGTTTCGGCGGCCAGCGGGAACAGCGTCTCACCGTCGGCGGCGAGCGGTAGCTCGTCGCCGTTCTGCTCCTCGCCCGCTTCGTCCAGACTCATCGACCCGGCAGGAAGGGACCCGGATCGACCGGCTTGCCCTGTTTGCGGATCTCGAAATGCAGTTTGACACCGGAGGTACCGGTACTGCCCATTTCGGCGATTTTCTGCCCCAGCTTCACCGACTGGCCTTCCTTGACCAGGATGCGATTGTTATGGGCATACACCGAAAGGTGGTTGGCGCCATGCTTGACGATGACCAGCTTGCCGTAACCGGCAAGGGCCTCGCCGACATACAGCACCTGCCCGTCGGCGGCAGCCAGCACGGGATCGCCCACGCGACCGGCGAAATCGATGCCCTTGTTGGTGGTGCCGTTGTAAGGCGCCTGGATCTTCGCCGAACTCGGCCACGCCCAGGTAATCCCGTCCACCTGAGCCGTCTGGGCCGCCGCAGCCGGTGTCGGCGCAGGCTCCGTGGCCACAGGCGGCGTCGGCGCGGCGGGCGCTGCAGGCGGCGTCGCCGGCGCACTTGCCGGAGTCGAATTCAGGCGGGCATGCGCCTCGTCGGAATAGGCTTCCTTGCCACCGCGCGGCTCACGCAGGACGCCGCTCTGCGTCACCGGCGCAGGCGCATCGAGGGGGCGGGCTTCGACCCCGCTACCGATACCGATCGGGCTGGCCACCGGCGCGACTTCCGCCGTCTGGCCGGCAGGACGGGTCAGGCGAAGAATCTGGCCCTCGCGCAGGGTCGTCGGATCGGAAATGTTGTTGATCGCCGCCAGTTCGTTGTGATCCATGCCGTTTTCACGGGCAATCCGGTACAGGGTGTCGCCACGTTTGACGGCATACTCACCCGCACCAGCAACTCTGGCCTGGGCGGTCGGAGTGCGATCGACGGTTGGCGCAGGCGCCTGCGTACAGGCGGCAAGAAAAAATACGACAGCAAGGGGGGCGAGGAATCGGGTCATTGGGTTCCTGGTAGCAGGGGAACGAAGCGGACAGGGTCCAGCCGCGTTTCCGTGAAGCCGGTCGGTGTGTGTTCGACAAGGCAAAGATACTGCGCCTGCCCCCCGACAGGCAAGACCATGCGCCCACCCGGCGCCAGTTGCTTGAGCAACTCGGGCGGAATGGAGGCGCCGGCAGCAGCGACGATGATGCTATCGAATGGCGCCGCTTCAGGCAGACCCCAATGCCCGTCGGCGTGCTTCAGACGGACATTGAACTGCTGCAGCGTACGCATGTTGGCTTTGGCTTTCTCGAGCAGGGGCGCAATCCGCTCGACGGCATAGACTTCCTTGCTCAACTGCCCGAGCACCGCTGCCTGGTAACCGCAACCGGCACCGACTTCAAGCGTCTTGCCGAGCCCGGGACGAGCGTTGAGCAACAACTCGATCATGCGGGCAACGATATAGGGTTGGGAAATTGTCTGCCCCATGCCCAGTGGCAGCGCCGTATCCTCGTAAGCCCGCGAGGCCAGGGCTTCCTCGACAAAAACGTGGCGGGGCACGGCAGCCATTGCCGCCAGCACCTGCTCGTTGCGGATGCCCTTCTCGCGCAGGCGCTCAACCATGCGCACACGCGTGCGCTGCGAGGTCATGCCGATACCTTGCAAACCGTGCATGCTCAGGCCATCCATTGCCGGATTGCCGGCAACTGTCCCGTATGGGTCAGATCGATCTGCAGCGGCGTGATCGACACCCGGTTCTGTTCGATCGCATGGAAATCGGTTCCCGGTCCGGCATCGGCGGCAGCGCCGGCGGCGCCGATCCAGTACACCGTTTCCTTGCGCGGGGAAGTCATGCGCACCACCGGTTCGGCCTTGTGGCGGCGCCCCAGACGCGTCACTTCGGTCCCGGTCAATGCCTCGTAGGGAATATCCGGCACATTGACGTTGAGCAATACCGGCCCGGAAACGGGATTCCGGATATAACGCTCGACCAGTTCGCGGGCAACCCGCCCGGCCGTAGCGAAATTCAAACCGTCGAAACTGGTCATCGAAACGGCAATCGATGGAATACCGAGTAAATATCCTTCGGTCGCCGCCGCGACTGTCCCGGAATAAATCGTATCGTCGCCCATATTGGCGCCCGAATTGATTCCGGAAACAATAATATCCGGCAAAGAATCCAGCATGCCGGTTACCGCCAGATGGACACAATCAGTCGGTGTCCCATTGACGAAGTAAAACCCGCTGGCGGCCTGTTTCAACATCAACGGCCGATCCAGTGTCAGCGAATTGCTGGCACCGCTCCGATTCTGCTCCGGCGCAACGACGACGATCTCGCCGAGCCCGCTGAGCGCCTCATGCAAGGCCGCCAGGCCGGGGGCGAAATATCCGTCGTCGTTACTGAGCAGAATGCGCATGAATCAAACCAGCAGTGCGTCCAGATTGCCGCCCTGGGCCAACCAGGCTTCGACCCATTTCGGCTTGCGCCCGCGGCCGGTCCATTCGAGCTCGGCATTTTGCGGATGACGGTATTTGACCTTGACCTTGCCACCGGAGGAAGCCTTGACCTTGACTTCCTTGCCCAGCAAATCCTCGATGGCAAAACCACGGGCTTTGGCAAAAGCACGGACTTCATTCAGGACATTTGCTTTTTCGGAAGCTTCACGACGCCTCAATTCGGCGGGAATCTGTTGTTGCAGATCACGCAGTTCAGCAAGGGAAAGTGCGGACAAATCCATAATAATCTCCTGGTTAATATTAAATCAGCGATCTAATTTAATTTAGCCGGATATATTTTTCAATATAAAAATTGAAACAGGAAATAAAAAAACCGGCCTGAGCCGGTTTTCTTATCTTTGGTCGGGGCGGCGGGATTCGAACTCGCGACCCCTTGCACCCCATGCAAGTGCGCTACCAGGCTGCGCTACGCCCCGACAAGCCGAGCATTATAGCGCAAATCCGGAAAATTCAAACCGACAACATCTCGATAATTGACTTCAATTCATCACGCAGACCGGCAGATTTTTTCTGCGCCAGTTCCACGCCCGCCACAGGGCGCTCAACGGCACCGCCTTCGTCGAGACGATTGCGCGCCCCGCTGATGGTAAACCCCTGATTATAAAGAAGCTCGCGAATACGACGTACCAGCAGCACTTCGTGATGCTGATAGTAACGGCGATTACCCCGCCGCTTGACCGGCTTCAACTGGTTGAATTCCTGCTCCCAGTAACGCAGCACGTGCGGCTTGACGCCACACAGCTCGCTGACTTCACCGATGGTGAAGTAGCGCTTGGCGGGAATGGGCGGCAGATCTTCGCTGCCGGGGGACTTAGGCCGCGATTCCATCAAAGGCAAGCTCGACATCGGACTTCAGTTTCTGGCTGGCGTGGAAGGTCACCACGCGCCGCGCGGTGATCGGAATTTCTTCGCCGGTCTTGGGATTACGCCCCGGACGCTGTGGCTTGTCGCGCAACTGGAAGTTGCCGAAGCCGGACAGCTTGACGCCGTCGCCGGTTTCCAGGGCATTGCGGATTTCTTCGAAGAAGGCCTCGACCATGTCTTTGGCCTCGCGTTTATTGAGACCGACTTTCTCGAAAAGCAGGTCGGCGAGTTCGGCTTTGGTGAGCGTCATCGTTATCGTATCTTTCCTCAGGCTCGCAGTTGGGCGCCGAAGGTCTTTTCCAGACAGGCGATCAGTTGCTGCATCGCCGCATCAACTTCCGAATCTTGCAAAGTGCGTTGAGTATCTTGCATAACTACCCGTAACGCAAGACTTTTCTTGTTTTCAGGAACGCCCTTTCCGGCGTACACATCGAACAACTGAAGGTCGGTGACGAGGGCCGGAAGCGTGACTTTCAGACCGTCGAACATGGCCTGCAGGGCAAGATCGCGATCAACGACCACAGCTAGGTCGCGAATCACTGCCGGGAACTTGGAAACCTCGGCATAAGCCGGCACGACGACCGCCTTCAGCGCATCGAATTCGAGTTCGAAAAGCACCGGCGCGGCAGTCAGTTCGTATTTCTGCACCCATTCCGGATGCAGTTCGCCGATACAGCCGATATCGACCCCATCAAGCAGGATGCGCGCGGCGCGACCGGGATGCAGCGCCGGATGGGCGAGCTTCTCGAACCGCAGGACGGCCGGGGCCAGCAAGGCCTCGATATCGCCCTTGACGTCGAAGAAATCGACCTTGCGGCCATCGCTCGCCCAACCGTCGGGCAAGGCACCACCAAAAGCCAGACCGCCGAGACGCCAGGGCTGGCGATAACCGGCCACCGGCACAGCAGCGGCATCGCGATGGAAAGTGCGGCCGACTTCGAACAAGCGGACGCGGGTCTGCTTGCGCTTGAGATTGGTCACCAGGTTGGCGATCAGGCCGCCGAACAGATTCGAGCGCATGACCGCCATCTGGCTGGCGATCGGATTGGCCAGGCGGATCAGGTCAGTTTCGGCGGTTTTGCCGGCAAAATCGGCTTCCCATTCGGTTTCGACGAAGGCGAAATTGACCACTTCCTGGTAGCCGCGGTCGGCCAGCATCTGGCGGATGCGCAATGCCGGCCGCTGCGCTTCGCGCTGCACCTGCATCTTCAGGCGACCACGCGGTGCAGGCGACGGGATGTTGTCGTAGCCGTAGAGACGGGCGATTTCCTCGATCAGGTCTTCCTCGATCTCCATATCGAAACGCCACGACGGCGGCGTCACCAGGAAATCATCACCCTGCTGCTCGAAGGACAAGGCCAAGCCCTTGAACAGGCCGGCGATGCGCTCGGCGCCGAGCGGCAGGCCGAGCACCTTTTCGGCACGCGCGGTACGCAGGCGCACCGGTTGACGGACCGGCAATGCGGCCTTGGCTTCAACCACCGGACCGGCCTGGCCGCCACAGATTTCCAGGATCAGTTGCGTGGCGCGTTCGATGGCGCGGCGCGTGCCGCCGAAATCGACGCCGCGCTCGAAGCGATGCGAAGCGTCCGAACCAAAACCGTAGCGACGGGCGCGACCGGCGATGGCCTTCGGCGCGAAGAAAGCCGACTCCAGGAACAACTCGCCGGTTTCCAGCGTGATGCCGCTCTCCTCGCCGCCCATGATGCCGGCCATGGCCAGCGGCTTGACGTCGTCGGCAATCATCAGCACATCGGCGTCGACCGCAATGGTCTGCTCGTTGAGCAGCAGCAACTTCTCTTCCGGCGTGGCCAGGCGGGCATGCACCGCGCCTTCCAGTTTGGTGTTGTCGAAGGCGTGCAAGGGCTGACCGAGTTCGAGCATCACGTAATTGGTGATATCGACCAGCGCCGAAATGGCGCGGATGCCGCTGCGTTCCAGGCGGCGCTTCATCCATTCCGGCGTCGGCGCCTTGGCATCGACGCCCTTGATGACGCGCCCGCAGTACAGCGGACAGGCCTGCGGCGCGTCGAGCACGACGGCGCGCGTATCGGCGATGGTCGCCGGCACTTCCGCAACAACCGGCAGGCAGGTCGCGGCACCGGTGATGGCACCGACCTCACGGGCGATGCCGAGCAACGACAGGCAGTCGGCGCGGTTCGGCGTCAGCTTGAGTTCGAATTGATGGTCGTCGAGATCGAGATACTGGCGAATCGACTGGCCGACCGGCGCATCGGCCGGCAGGATCAACAGGCCCGAGGCATCCTCGGCAATGCCGAGTTCCTTGGCCGAACACAGCATGCCGGAAGACTCGACGCCACGCACCTTGGCGATCTTGATCTTGAAATCGCCGGGCAGTTCGGCGCCGGGCAGCGCGCACGGCACTTTCAGGCCGGCGGCGACATTGGGGGCACCGCAGACGATCTGCTGTGGCGTACCGCTACCGATATCGACCTGGCAGACGTTCAGTCGGTCGGCGTCAGGATGCTTGACGACCTCGAGCACCTGGGCGACGACGACGCTGGTGAAGACGGGCGCGACCGGCTCGAGTTCCTCGACTTCAAGCCCGGCCATGGTCAGCAGATGGGAGAGTTCCTCGCTCGACAGCTTGGGATCGACGAGGGTACGCAACCAGGATTCGGAGAATTTCATGGGGATGTCCCGAAAGATGAATCAGGCGAACTGACGCAGGAAGCGCAGATCACCTTCGAAGAACAAGCGCAGGTCATTGACGCCGTAACGCAGCATGGTCAGGCGGTCAGGACCGAAACCGAAAGCGAAGCCGGTGTACTTTTCCGGGTCGATGCCGGCGATCTTCAGCACGTTCGGATGAACCATGCCGCAGCCGGCGATCTCCAGCCAGCGGCCCTTCAGCGCGCCGCTCATGAAAGCCACGTCGATCTCGGCCGACGGTTCGGTGAACGGGAAGAAGGACGGACGGAAACGCACGGTCAGATCGTCGGTCTCGAAGAAGCTCTTGAGAAAATCGGCGATCACGCCCTTGAGGTCGGCAAAGGAGACGTTCTCGCCAACCCACAGGCCTTCGACCTGATGGAACATCGGCGAGTGCGTCGCGTCGGAATCGACGCGATAAACCCGGCCCGGCGCAATGATGCGAATCTCGGGCATGGTTTCCAGTTGACCATACTTGGTCACATGCGCCTGCATGTAGCGCGCCTGGATCGGGCTGGTGTGGGTCCGCAGCAGCACCTTGTCGGCCAGCGAGCCGTCCGGGTTCTGCAGATAGAAAGTGTCGTGCATCGAACGCGCCGGGTGATCCTCAGGCGTGTTCAGCGCAGTGAAATTGTGGAAATCCTCTTCGATTTCCGGGCCGTCGGCGACTTCGAAGCCGATGGAAGCAAACAGGGATTCGATGCGCTCCAGCGTGCGCGTCACCGGATGCAGGCCACCGCGCGCTTCGGCGCGACCGGGCAAGGTGACATCCAGGGCTTCTTCGGCCAGGCGCGCATTGAGCGCGGCCTTGCGCAAGGCTTCACGCCGATCGTTCAGCGCTTCCTCGATCGCATTCTTGGCCAGGTTGATCGCCGCACCGGCGGTCTTCTTCTCTTCGGGCGGAAGTTTGCCCAAGCCCTTCAGAAGCTCGGTAATCTGCCCCGTTTTTCCCAGATAACGGGCCTTGACCTGCTCCAGCACATCCGGATCCGAGGTGGCAATAAAAGCCGCTTTGGCTTCGTTAACGATCTGATCAAGATTGTCCATGGACTTCTACCAACGTGACTGCACGATATTCAAACAAAAAAGGAGGCTTGCGCCTCCTTTTTTTCTTCAAGCTTCTGCTCAGGCGTCGAGCTTGGCCTTGGCTTGTGCGGCCAGGGCGGCAAAAGCCGGCTGATCGAAGACGGCCAGGTCGGCCAGGACCTTGCGGTCGACTTCGATGTTGGCCTTCTTCAGACCGTTCATGAAGGTGCTGTACTTCATGCCCAGCTCACGAGCGGCGGCATTGATACGGGCGATCCACAGGGAACGGAACTGGCGCTTGCGCTGACGACGGTCACGGTACTGGTATTGACCAGCCTTCATCACCGCCTGCTTGGCGATACGGTATACATTCTTGCGACGACCGCGGTAACCCTTGGCCAGTGCGAGAACCTTCTTGTGACGGGCGCGAGCCGTTACACCACGTTTAACTCGGGACATGTGCTATCTCCTTACGCGTAGGGCATCATGGCGCGAACGGATGCGACGTCACGCTCGTTCACCGCTGCGGCACCACGGAGGTGACGCTTAACTTTGGTGGTCTTCTTCGTCAGGATGTGACGCTTGAAGGCCTGACCACGCTTGATGGAACCACCAGCGCGGACCGAAAAGCGCTTCTTGGCGCTGCTCTTGGTCTTCATCTTGGGCATTTTGATGCTCCTTAATGTCATGCCGTCAGGTGGTTCCCGGCGGGAACGCTTGTACTACCCGAAAGCACTAATAACTACTTCTTTACTACGCTTGCTTCTTCTTGGCCGGCCCGATGATCATGATCATCTGACGACCTTCCATCTTCGGCATCTGCTCGACTGCACCAATCGCGTCGAGATCTGCCTTGATCCGTTCCAGCTGGCGCATGCCGAATTCCTGGTGCGCCATTTCGCGGCCCCGGAAGCGCAGGGTCACCTTGACCTTGTCGCCTTCTTCCAGGAAACGCGTCATGTTCCTGAGCTTGATCTGGTAATCGTTTTCGTCGGTACCCGGGCGCAGTTTGATTTCCTTGACCTGCACCTGTTTCTGCTTCAGCTTGGCTTCGTGGGCGCGCTTCTGTTCCTGGTACTTGAACTTGCCGTAATCCATGATGCGACAGACCGGCGGTTTCGCCGTCGGCGCGATCTCGACGAGATCGACACCGGCCTCTTCGGCCATCTGCAGCGCGGAACGGATGCTGACGATCCCTAGCTGTTCACCTTCCAAACCCTGGAGACGAATCTCCGGCACCGTAATCTCATCGTTTAAACGATGGGCCTTGTTCTGAGCGATGGTAAAACCCCCGAAATATCAATAATTAAGCCGTGCCACTACGCGCCGCGACTTCCCCTTGAAGTCGCTCGATCAGTGCCTCGACAGTCATCTGTCCGAGATCCTGACCGCCGCGTGTACGCACGGCCACCAGTCCGTCCGCCTTTTCCTTATCGCCTACAACAAGCTGATAAGGCAGCCGGTTCAAGCTATGTTCCCGAATTTTATAGGTAATTTTCTCGTTGCGCAAATCCGCTTCGGCCCGGAAGCCTGCCCGGTGCAGCTTTTGCGCAACATCGGCGGCGTAATCCGCCTGCTTTTCCGAAATATTCAGCACCACGGCCTGCACCGGCGCCAGCCACAGCGGCAGCGCACCGGCGAAGTTCTCGATCAGGATGCCGATGAAGCGCTCCAGCGAACCGAGGATGGCCCGGTGCAGCATGACCGGCACCTTGCGCTCGTCGTTGCCGGCCACGTACTCGGCACCGAGCCGGCCCGGCATCGAGAAATCGACCTGCATGGTGCCGCACTGCCAGGAGCGACCGATCGCGTCCTTGATGTGGAATTCGATCTTCGGCCCGTAGAAGGCGCCCTCGCCCGGCAATTCGGTCCATTCCAGACCGGAAGCACGCAAGCCCTGACGCAGCGCATCCTCGGCCTTGTCCCAGACTTCATCGGAACCGACCCGCCCTTCCGGGCGCAGCGCCAGCTTGACGGCAACGTCGTTGAAGCCGAAATCGGCATAGACCTGCTTGACCAGCGCGTTGAACGCCGTCACTTCGGACTCGATCTGGTCTTCGGTACAGAAGATGTGACCGTCGTCCTGAACAAAACCGCGCACGCGCATCAGACCGTGCAGCGCGCCGGTCGGTTCGTTGCGGTGGCAGGAGCCGAATTCGCCGTAACGCAGCGGCAGCTCGCGGTAGGAACGCAGGTCGGAATTGAACACCTGAACATGCCCCGGACAGTTCATCGGCTTGACCGCGTAATCGCGGTTTTCCGACGAGGTCGTGAACATGTTGTCCTTGTAGTGATCCCAGTGCCCCGACTTCTCCCACAGCGAACGGTCGAGAATCTGCGGACAGCGGACTTCCTGATAGCCGTTGTCGCGGTAAACCTTGCGCATGTACTGCTCGACCTCCTGCCACACCGACCAGCCCTTGGGGTGCCAGAAGACCAGACCGGGAGCCTCGTCCTGCATGTGGAACAGGTCGAACTGCTTGCCCAGACGACGGTGATCGCGCTTTTCCGCCTCTTCCAGCATGTGCAGGTAGGCATCGAGATCTTCCTTCTTCGCCCAGGCGGTACCGTAGATACGCTGCAGTTGTTCGTTGCGATGATCGCCACGCCAGTAGGCACCGGCCACCTTCATCAACTTGAACACCTTGAGCTTGCCGGTCGACGGCACGTGTGGACCGCGGCAGAGATCGATGAAATCGCCCTCGCGGTACAGCGAGACTTGCTGATCGGCGGGAATCGCGGCAATCAGTTCGGCCTTGTACTTTTCACCCTGACCGAGGAAGAAATTGACCGCGTCGTCACGATTCCAGACTTCGCGCGTCACCGGAATATCCTTCTTGGCCAGTTCGGCCATGCGCTTTTCGATCGCAACCAGATCTTCCGGGGTGAACGGACGCTTGTAGGCGAAGTCGTAATAGAAGCCGTTTTCGACGACCGGGCCAATGGTCACCTGGGCCTCCGGGAACAATTCCTTGACCGCGTAGGCCAGAAGGTGCGCCGTCGAGTGGCGGATCAGTTCCAGACCATCGGCGTCACGATCGGTAACGATGGCCAGATCGATATTTTCTTCAATCAGGTACGAGGTATCGACCAGCTTGCCATTGACCTTGCCGGCCAGCGCCGCACGCGCCAGGCCGGCGCCGATGCTGGCTGCCACCTCGGCGATGGTGACCGGCTGCTCGAAGGAACGGATGGAACCATCGGGAAGTTTGATATCGGGCATGACAGGATTCTCTGGACGAAAAAAAAGTGCGGGCTGAGCCGCACTTTTTTTGAATGAACGAAAGCCGACTCGATTAGAGTTTCTGAACTGCAGTGCAAGTTCGGAAAGTGATCAAAACGACTCCGTCAGGAATTTGGTAGGCGGTATTGGAATCGAACCAACGACCTCCACGATGTCAACGTGGCGCTCTAACCAACTGAGCTAACCGCCTGAAGAAGCGCGCATTATAGACGCCCCAAGGGATTTGTCAACATTTCATACGAAATTTTTTTGATCCGAAGTAACATGGACGCTTCCCGAGACGATCCTATCGACACATGAACACCGGCTGGCTGATATTCGGATTGTGCGCATTGACCCTGATCGGCGCCACCCTGCCCCTGCTTCACGAACGACGCCAGACTCAGCACAGGGAACGCCAACGGCCACCGGCCAGCCCTACGGAAGAACACCATGGAATCACGCCTGACCGAACTGGAAATCAAGATCAGCTTCACTGAAGACCAGCTCGAAGAACTGAACAAGATCGTTTACCGCCAGCAACAGCAGATCGAGTTCCTGGTCAATGAAGTGCGCACGCTGCGCGATCAGGTCAACGGCCTCCAGCCGACCGAATTCCGCAGTCTGCGCGACGAGATCCCGCCGCACTACTGATAGCGGCTCACCCCTCCGTCTGCTCCAACGCCCGGAACATCGAACAGCGGCGGAACACGTCCTCGCTCGCAGCCACCTGTTTCTGGCTGCAATATTTCGCCACCAACTTGGCCAGCCCCTTGATGTCGCGCCCGGAAGCCTGCGGGAAGATATCCGGCAGACGGTCGAGCAGCGCCCCGTCGACGGCCAGCCCGAACTGCGCCGCCATGACGCCCCAGATTTTCCGGCGGTCGTCGCGGCTGGGCGGATGGAAGCGGATCAGCGCGATGCAGCGTGAGACGATGGCCTCGTCGATATCGTCTACCCGGTTGGTGGTCAGGAACAGCAGGCCGTTGAAATACTCCAGCACGCGCAGGAAGACGCCGACCACGGCATTCATCGTGATGTTGTCGTCGCGCCGCTTGATGTAGACGTCGGCCTCGTCGATCAGCATGACCGCACCCCAGCGCTGGGCGCGGGTCAGGACTTCCTTGAGCGTCTTTTCCATCTCGGCGACGTTCAGCCCGAGTTGGCCGGAGTGCACGCGGTAGAGCGGCCGGCGAATGATCTCCGAATACACCTCGGCGGTCAGCGTCTTGCCGACGCCCGGCGGCCCGGCGCAGAGCACCGTGGTGCCGCCCGATTTGCCGGCAACGATGTCGTCCATCAGCACGTCCATCTCTGCCGTCAGGATGTCGATCAGGTCGGTCTGTTCCGGCGGCAGCACCAGCTTGTCCTTGAGTTCCGGCTGGTAGGCATAGGGCGCCATGTCGTCCACATGCACCCAGACGTAATGGTGCAGGTCGAGGTGGAACATCAGGATGTAGAAATGCACCGGCAGTTCGGTGAACAAACCCTTGGCGATGCAGTCACGGGTTTCCTCGACCTCGCTTTCATCCTTGCCCGACAGCCGCGAGTTGCGCTGCACACGGCGCACGAACTTGGCCAGGATGTCGCCGCTGGCATCGAGCGCCAGCACGCGCTCGCCGAGGATGCTCTCGTCGTTGACCAGGCGCGCCGGCGAGCCGGTCGACGACAGGATGATCTGGTCCTTGCGCGAATAGTCAGTGTCACGGTGCGTCGCCGTCGGGTTCTCGGCGAACCAGCCGGTGCCGGTACCGGAGAACTGCGCGCCGTACTGCGCCCGCCAGTCGAAATACAGGGTGGCCGCTTCGTCGTAGCTCGCCAGCAGGCCCGGCGTTTCCTTGACGTAACCCTTGCCGGCCAGGATTTCCGGAATCGTCCGGCCAGCAATGTCCGGTCCGGTGATGCGCACGGTGACCATGGCCATCCGGGCGCGCGAATTGGCTTTGAGCTCGACAAATATTTTGCCGCTTTCCTCTTCCGACGGCGGTGTGTAATCGAGCCGCGTCACCACCCAGGCCAGCGGCTTGCCGGTAATCGCCGCCGAAAACACCCAGCCGCGCGTGGCGTCTTCGGCGAGATAACGGGCTATCGCCGGCACCGCCATTTCCAGTTCTTCGGCTGCGAAGCGCTTGCCGCCCTCGGCAAACGCGCTGCGCAAGGTGGCGATCTGCGCTGCACGCGCGCGCAGTTCGGCGTCGCCGGTCGCGTACAGGGATTGCAGCAAATCGAGCTCGGCCGCTTCGAGTTGCTGGAAGCCGAGTTCGACGCGGTTGCCGAAACGCAACTGCTCGCGGACGAATTCAAGACGTGGAAAACGCTGCAGCATCGTTTCGATGTGCGCTCGGTCGATCTGCAGCTTCATCGGCTGCCTCCCTGGCAAGTGAACTGAGCAACAACTAGCCAGTTTCGTGCCTTGCGACCGACGCGGCCAAAGCATTAAAAATCAGACAATTGGCGCAAGCCGCCATTGTCGTGCTTGCGACAGGCTTTCGTGGGACAATCCCGACCCCGCAGAAGGAAGGACCGCCATGCACCCGCGCAACAAGAACGCCAACGGCTACGACCTCGCCGCCCTGACCGCCACTTCGGCGGCACTGGCGAAGCACATCAAGACCACGCCAGCCGGCACCGCCAGCATCGATTTTGCCAACCCGGCGGCGGTCAAGGCACTCAACCGCGCGCTGCTCATGCACCACTACCAGGTCAAGGGCTGGGAGATTCCGGAAGGCTACCTGTGTCCGCCAATCCCCGGCCGGGCCGACTACCTGCACAGCGTCGCCGACCTGCTCGCCAGCTGCAACAAGAAGAACATCCCCGGCGGCACCGGCGTGCGCGTGCTCGACATCGGCACCGGCGCCAATCTGGTTTACCCGCTGATCGGCCACGCCGAATACGGTTGGTCCTTCCTCGGCGTCGATATCGACGAAGCGGCGCTGGCCAACGCGCAGAAAATCCTCGCCAAGAACCCGGAACTTGCTGGCAGCATCGAACTGCGCCACCAGCCGGTCTGGGACAACATCTTCACTGGCCTGCTGCGTAGCGGTGAAAATTTCGACCTGTCGATCTGCAACCCGCCCTTCCACAACTCGCCCGACGAGGTGCTGGCGGTCAGCCAGCGCAAGTGGAACAACCTCGGCAAACCCGGCGCCAAAAAGGGCAGCACCCAGCCGCGCCTCAATTTCGGCGGTGGCGGCACCGAGTTGTGGTGCAACGGCGGCGAACGCGCCTTCGTCAAAGCGATGATCGAGCAGAGCTGCAACATCCCGAAACGCGTGCTGTGGTTCACCAGCCTGCTGTCGCAAGGCGACAACCTGCCACACATCGAAGCGGCGCTGAAGAAAGCCAAGGTCGTCGAATCGCGCATCATCCCGATGGCGCAGGGCCAGAAGCAGAGCCGGCTGATTGCCTGGACCTTCTGTGCCAACGGTGACCGGGAGAAGTGGCGGCGCGAGCGCTGGGCGTCGAGCCCGGCATTTGGCACGCCTGTCACAGGCGATGACATACCGGCGGCAAGCGAGCCCTTATAATCCCTGGTTTTCGTACTGGAATCCTGCCTGTGTCCGATCGCCTTGCCGTCCTGCCCCAATACCTGCTACCGAAACAGGCGCTGACCCGCCTCGCCGGGCGACTGGCTTCCGCTGAAGCCGGCGCGCTGACCACCGCGGTGATCCGCTGGTTTGTCGGCCGTTACGGGGTGAACATGGCCGAGGCAGCCAATCCGGACATTGCCAGCTACAAGAGCTTCAACGAATTCTTCACCCGGCCGCTCAAGGATGACGCCCGGCTGCCGGCGGCAGCGGATTTCCTCTGCCCGGTCGACGGCGCGATCAGCCAGTTCGGCGCGATCGAGCGCGACCAGGTATTCCAGGCCAAGGGCCACAGCTATTCGACCACCGCGCTGGTCGGCGGCGACCGCGAACTCGGCGCGCAGTTCGAGAATGGCAGTTTCGCCACGCTTTATCTCAGCCCGCGCGACTACCACCGCATCCACATGCCCTGCGACGGCCAGCTGACGCGGATGATCCACGTTCCCGGCGCGCTGTTTTCGGTCAACCCGACCACGGCGCGCGGCGTGCCCGGACTGTTCGCGCGTAACGAGCGCGTCGCCTGCGTATTCGACACCGCCAGCGGTCCCTTCGTGCTGGTGCTGGTCGGCGCCACCATCGTTGGCAGCATGGCCACCGTCTGGCACGGCGTGGTCAATCCGCCGCGCCCGGGCGTCGTCCGCGAATGGCGCTACGACGGCGAGACCGTGGTCAGGCTGAAGAAGGGCGAGGAAATGGGCCGCTTCCTGCTCGGCTCGACCGTCGTCATGTTGTTCCCGAAGAACACCCTGAGCTTCAATCCTGACTGGGCACCGGCCCGCGCCATCCGCATGGGCGAGGCCATGGGGCAGAAGATCGCACGGGAGGGCGCATGAACGACAAGCGCGCCATCCTGCTGATGCGCTGCGTCAGCGCCCTGGCCATTTTCCTGCCGATGTTGTGGATCGCCTGGGCGTACACCCCGGTGCCGCTGCTGATCACCCTTGGCATCGCCGCCTCGCTGGTTTCGATCCGCATCGGCCAGGCCGGCGAAGCGCGCTACGGTCGCCGCGTCCAGGTCACCGAGATGCTGCCGCTCGGCCGTCAAGGCGACAAGCAGATGCTGATCGGCGGCATCGCCGGCTACCTGATGATTGTCTTCTTCGGCCTCGCCGCCTGGCTGGCCTTCCACGACTGAGATGCAGATCTGGGTCGATGCCGACGCCTGCCCCGGCGTCATCAAGGAAATCATCTACCGCGCCGCCGAGCGCAAGCAGATCAAAACCACGCTGGTGGCCAACCAGATGCTGCGCACGCCGCCATCGAAGTTCATCCGCGCCATCCAGGTGGCCAGCGGCTTCGACGTTGCCGACGCGCACATCGTCGATCAACTGAGCGCCGGCGACCTCGTCGTCACCGCCGACATCCCGCTCGCTGCACAGGTCATCGAACGCGGCGCGTACGCGATCAACCCGCGCGGCGAGTTGTACACCACGGCAACCATCCGCGAGCGCCTGAACATGCGCGATTTCATGGAAGGCCTGCGCGCCGCCGGCATCGAGACCGGCGGCCCGGCGGCTTTCAGCCAGGCCGACCGACAGGCCTTCGCCAACCAGCTCGACCGCTTCCTGGCGAAAATTCCCGGCTAGCCCTTGCGACCGTGGCCAGTGCGCTGCTGCGTCGCCGCCAGGATGCCGCGCAGGATGTTGACCTCGTCCCGCTCCAGATCGGCCCGGCCAAACAGCCGACGCAACTTCGGCAGCAGCCGGCCGGGCTGGGCCGGATTGAGAAAGCCGGTGTCGGTCATCACCGCCTCGAGATGGCCGTACAGGCCCTCGATCTCGTCATGTGTAGCCGGCGGCGCAGTGAACGGGGTGGTCAGTTGCTCGCGCAGCGGCGCGGCACCGGAAAACGCCGCCATCCGGCATTCGTAGCAGAGCACCTGGACGGCGGCGCCGAGGTTCAACGAACTGAAATCCGGGCTGGTCGGAATGGTCACCGCCGCCTGGCATTGCAGGACTTCCTCGTTGGAAAGGCCCATGGTTTCGTTACCGAACACCAGCGCCACCTCGCCCAGGCTCGCCCGTTCGAGCAAGCGCGCCATGGTGTCGCGCGGCGTGCCGATAGCCGGCCCCAGATCACGCTGCCGCGCCGACAGGGCAACGGCGAAGACGCAACCGTGCAGGGCCTCGGCCAGCGAGTCGCTGACCCTGGCGTTGGCCAGCAGGTCAACGGCGCCGGTCGCCCGGGTATCGGCTTCCGGATCGGGAAACTGTTTCGGGCTGACCAGACGCAGGTCGGACAGCCCCATGGTCTTCATCGCCCGCGCCGCCGCACCGATATTTCCCGGGTGGCTGGGGCGGCACAGGACCACCCTGATGCGGGACAACAGGACTTCTGGTTTCATGGTGTAAAATTCGCGCTTTCCCAAATATGAATCGGCGGGTCACGGCCCACCGATCGCTCTTTCATAAGCCATGCATCCAGTCATCAATATCGCCGTCAAGGCCGCGCGTCGCGCAGGCCAGATCATCAACCGTGCTTCCAACGACCTCGACATGCTCAAGGTTTCGTCGAAGCAGCCGAACGACTTCGTCACCGAGGTCGACAAGGCAGCCGAAGCGGCGATCATCGAAGTGCTGACCGAGGCTTATCCGAATTACGGCATTCTAGCAGAGGAGTCCGGTGTCACCCCGGCCAAGGGCGGCCGCGACGCCGAGTACCAGTGGATCATCGATCCGCTCGACGGAACCACCAACTTCATCCACGGCATGCCGCAATACGCCGTGTCGATCGCCCTGGCCCGTGGCAACGTCCTCGAACACGCGGTCGTCTTCGACCCCAACCGCAATGAGCTATTCACCGCCTCCAAGGGTGCCGGCGCCTTCCTCAACGAGCGCCGCATCCGCGTCTCCCGGCGCACCCGCCTGGGCGAAGCCCTGATCGGTACCGGCTTCCCTTATCGCGAATTCGACAAGATCGACCTCTACCTGGCCATCTTCAAGGAACTGGCGGAAAAGACCGCCGGCCAGCGCCGTCCCGGTGCCGCCTCGCTCGATCTGGCCTATGTCGCCTGCGGCCGTTACGACGGCTTCTGGGAGTTCGGTCTGGCCCCGTGGGACATGGCTGCCGGCGCCCTGCTGATCTCGGAAGCGGGCGGCCTGGTCAGCGATCTGCGCGGCGAAGCCAACTATCTGGAAACCGGCAACCTGATCGCCGGCACACCCAAGGTCTTCGCCCCGCTTCTCAAGCTGATCGAGGACAAGCTGCCGGAATCGATCCGCGGCTGAACCCGCTTCAGGCCCAGGTATTGACCGTAGTCCCTGCGGCCGACCTGGGCCGTGAATCGTAGGCCGCCAGACGGCCTCGTCCGTCATCCGTCTCGCCGCGCATTTCCGCCGAGCGTTGCTGAGCCATTTCCATACGTGCCGAAACTTCCATCTGGGTAGCGGCAGCGGCCACCGCCCTGTCCTGCGGAGAAGGATCAGATGGGGCTAGCGCCGCCCCGCGGATACGCTGTGCCCGCGACACCGTTTCTTCCGGCGTACGCCCCGGCGAGGTATCGATCCGCACCTCACCGGCCACGGCGTAATTCACCCCGTCCGGCCCCTTGCGGTAACTGTAGCTGGCCCCCGAAGTCACCATCCCGGCACCGGCCGCCATGTGCGCCATTTCGTGCTGGCGAACCTGACGATCGATCTTCTTCAACTCGGCGACCTGTTGCTGCTCCTCCGGCGTCAGGGTTTTCGCCGCACCGGACGCAGCACCACCCTGCCCCGATCGACTGGCGACCGATGCATAGGCGCTACCTCCCGCACTGACACCTGAAACGTTCATCAAAACCCTGTTGAAAACCAATGCCCGTGATTCATCTTAGGCGCTGACGCGATTTAATCAATTTTCGCGCCGGCCAGAAAGCTCACTGAATACAAAATTCACAGACATTTGATTGACCCACTCCGCGCTTCTGCTACAATGCGCGGCTTCCGGAGAGGTGGATGAGCGGTTTAAGTCGCACGCCTGGAAAGCGTGTGTAGGGTAATCCCCTACCGAGGGTTCGAATCCCTCCCTCTCCGCCAGGACATCACAATAGGCCCCGATCGTATCGGGGCCTATTTGCTTATGGGCATTACAATCTCGACTGGCATTCAGAAATACCTTCTGACTTGCCATGCTTCCCGAAAAATTACACTCCTTAGCAATCAGCCTCCATATCTAACAGTAAGATTCAGCAAAACTTACTGAAAGATAAAAATGTCCTCACAAATCATGCTGATCAAAGCCATCCGTGCCGGCAAGCTGACCGACGTCAAGGCGGCGCTGGATGCTGGCGAACCGGTCGAACTCGACGACGGCAACGGCGAACCCGGCCTAGCCATGGGCATTGCCTGCTTCATGGGTCACGCCGAGATCGTCCGCGAACTGGCGCAACGCGGCGCCCACGTGAATCTAGCGGACAACCGCCTGCCAACCTCGCCGCTGAGCATGGCCATCCGCGGCAAGCGGACCGAGGTCGTGCGCACCCTGCTCGAACTCGGCGCCACCCTGCCCGAGGGCATGGAATGCGGCCTGACCGAGAACGAAGTCATGATTGCCTGCTGGAAAGCCCAGCGTGCCGGCCTGACCGTACAAGAGGAACTGGAACCGGTGGCCCTGCCCGATATCGAGGAAATCGACATGACCGGTTGCGCCGGCACCGACACCCTGGTGCTGGAAGCCGACGCACTGCGCATGGCCAAGGACATGCGCTGAATCGAACAATCTCCGGGCGCGTCATCTTGCCGTAACACAAACGCAACAAAATGAGCAGCTTGAGGCCTATACTTGAGAAACTGCTTTTGGATTGCGCGCCATGATCAATACTCCGCTTACCCCCAGATTTCCGGCAGAAAACTACCTGAACCGTGAACTCGGCCTGCTCGCCTTCAACCGCCGGGTACTGGCCCAGGCGCAGGATGAACGGATGCCCCTGCTCGAGCGCCTGCGCTTCCTGTGCATCGTCTCGAGCAACATGGACGAGTTCTTCGAAATCCGCGTCTCCGGCCTCAAGGAACAGATCCGGGCGCATACGCCGGTGGTCACCATCGACGGCAAGACGGCGCAGGAAACCTTCCGCCTGGTGTCGGCCGAAGCGCACGCCATCGTCACCGAGCAGTACCAGCACCTGAACGACGTCATCCTGCCGGCGCTGGCCGCCGAAGGCATCCGCTTCCTGCGGCGCTCGACCTGGAACGAAGCGCAACGCGAATGGATCCGCGATTATTTCCAGCGTGAGATGGTGCCGGTGCTGACGCCGATCGGGCTCGACCCGTCGCACCCCTTCCCGCGCGTCCTCAACAAGAGCCTGAATTTCGCCGTCGAACTCGAAGGCAAGGACGCCTTCGGTCGCAGCTCGAACATCGCCATCGTCCAGGCGCCGCGCGTCCTGCCCCGCGTCATCCAGGTTCCCGAGGAACTGGCCGGCTGTGCCTATGGTTTCGTCTTCCTGTCGTCGATCCTGCACGAGTTCGTCAGTGAGCTGTTCACCGGCATGACCGTGCTCGGCTGCTACCAGTTCCGCGCCACGCGCAATTCCGACCTGTTCGTCGACGAGGAAGAAGTCACCAACCTGCGCACCAAGCTGCAGGGTGAATTGCCGCAACGCCATTTCGGCAACGCGGTGCGCCTGGAAGTGGCAGACAACTGTTCGCCGGCGATCACCGAATTCCTGCTCTCGCAATTCGGCCTGCAGCAGGTCGATCTCTACCGCGTGCATGGCCCGGTCAACCTGGTGCGACTGATGCAGGTGCCCGACTGGGTCGACCGCCCGGACATGAAATTCCGCCCCTTCGTTCCCGGCACCCCCAAGGGCCTGCCCAAGGGCGGCAGCATCTTCGACGCCATCCGCCGCAACGACATCCTGCTGCACCACCCCTACCAGTCCTTCGCCCCGGTCATCGAACTGCTCAACCAGGCGGCCAAGGACCCGAGCGTGGTCGCGATCAAGATGACGGTCTATCGCACCGGCACCGATTCGGTACTGATGCAGTCGCTGCTGCGCGCCGCGCAGAGTGGCAAGGAAGTCACCGTGGTCGTCGAGCTGATGGCCCGTTTCGACGAGGAAGCCAACATCGGCTGGGCGACCAAGCTCGAGGAAGTCGGCGCCCACGTGGTCTATGGCGTGGTCGGCTACAAGGTTCACGCCAAGGCGCTGCTCATCGTCCGCCGCGAAGAAGGCGGCCTCAAGCGCTACGCTCACCTCGGCACCGGCAACTACCACCCGCGTACTGCCCGTCTCTACTCCGACTTTGGTCTACTCACCGCCAACGAAGAAATCACCCACGACGTTTCCGAGGTCTTCAAGCAACTGACCGGCCTGGGCAAGGCACGGACGCTGAAGCACCTGTGGCAAGCGCCGTTCACGCTGCAGCAGAACGTCGTCGCCGCCATCGAGGCCGAGGCGGAAGCCGCTCGTGCCGGCCAGAAGGCGCGCATCGTCGCCAAGATGAACTCGCTGGTCGAGCCGGAAGTCATCAACGCGCTTTACGAAGCGTCTAAAGCCGGCGTCGAGATCAACCTGATCGTGCGCGGCATCTGCATGTTGCGCCCCGGCGTTCCGGGCTTGTCGGAGAACATCCGCGTGCGCTCGATCATCGGCCGCTTCCTCGAACACCACCGGATCATGTATTTCCACGCCGGCGGCAAGGAAAACATCTATCTCTCGTCAGCCGACTGGATGGACCGCAACTTCTTCAAGCGTATCGAACTGGGCTTCCCCATTCTCGACCCGAAACTGAAACGCCGCGTCATCACCGAAGGCCTGAAGTTCTACCTGGCCGACAACCAGCAGGGTTGGGACATGAACAGCCATGGTGCCTACCAGCGTCGCCGCTCCAGCCGCAGCAAACCGCACAACGCCCAGGGCGAATTGATGGTCCTGCTCGGCGGCTGATCGGCCGCCGCTCAGTTCAGCCAGGCGGTCAGCGCCAGACCGGCCACGCCGATATTGATGATCAGCAGCGCCAGCGTACGCCGGCGATTGCTTTCGATGCGCGCCACCAGTTGGGCGTTCTGTTCAGCCAGCGAGGCGATCACTTCGCTGGCCGTCAGCATCTGGGCATGCAGGGCGTCGACGCGCGCCTGCAGCTCGGCCAGCCGGTCTTCCGGCGAAGCCGCCGGCACCGGGGCAGCGGGCTCGCTGGCCGCGCCCTTGCCACCGACCTTGTTCCACAGTTTGCGGGCGCCGTCGGCGACCACCGGCGCGTTCTTGATCACTTCGCTCCAGGGAACATTGGAGAGTATCGTCATCCATCCGATGGCCATCGGGCAACTCCTTTGCGTGTTTCGTCCTGACCAAGCATAGCAAGCCCGGTCCGGATTTGACTGCCATTTTCCGGAAGCCCGGGCCCGGATTTTCCTGAACGCGCCCCGGTTCAGTCGGCAAACTGCGGCGGACGGCGCTCGCGGGCGGCCTGCATCGCTTCGTTCAGGTCGGCCGACAGCAGCATGGCGGCGTTCCAGGTGGCAACGTAGGAAAGACCGTCGGCAACGCAGTGGTCGCGGCTGTAGTTGAGGATTTCCTTGCTGCCGCGCACGGCCAGCGGCGACTTGCCGGCGATGCGGCGGGCGATGGCGAGTACGCCGGCGTGCAGCGCTTCGGCATCGGCCCAGACCTGATTGACCAGGCCGCTACGCAAGGCTTCGTCGGCGCCGAGGTCGCGGCCGGTGTAGGCCAGTTCGCGCGCCAGCCCCGGCGCGATCAGGCCGGGCAAGCGTTGCAGCGAGCCGACGTCGGCGACCATGCCGATGTCGATTTCGCGCACCGAAAACTGTGCGTCGCTGCTGGCGTAACGCATGTCGCAACAGCAGGCGAGATCGAGCCCTCCGCCCAAGCAGGCGCCATGAATAGCGGCGATTACCGGCTTACGGCAGCGTTCGACGGCGCCAAGGCAGTCCTGCAGGTCGAGGATCAGCCGGCGTAAAGCTTCGCGGCTGCGCGCCTGGTCGGGATTGGCGATGCGCGCCATGATGCCGCCGAGCATGGCGAGGTCGATGCCGGCGCAAAAATGCCGGCCGGCACCGGACAGCACGACGACGCGCACGGCCGGCGTGGCGTCGGCCCAGTCGAAGGCGGTGCGCAGTTCCTGCCACAGCGCGTCGTCGAGGGCGTTGGATTTGTCGGGGCGGTTCAGGCGCAGTTCAAGGACGCCGTCGGCCAGCGTCGGCTCGATCACCGTCAGTTCAGGAAAATTCATGGCGGGCTCCAAAAAAACACCCCCGACGGGCGGGGGTGAAACGCAAGGCTGGAGAAAGGATGGTCAAAAAATCAGGCGTCGAACAATTCGCTGCCGAGCCCTGCAATCGCCGCGTCGCCGGCCATCACGGTGGCAGCGTAGGCGTTGGCCTGGGGCAGCATCTGGTCGGCGTAGAAGCGGGCGCTGGCGAGCTTGTTGCGGTAGAACACCAGGTCGCCCACGCCCTGGTCGAGGTAGCCGGCCGCGGCCAGCGCGGCCTTGCCCATGAACCAGCCACCGCAGACGGTGACCGCCAGGTGCAGATACGGCACGGCAGCGGTCAGCACACCGCCGAGGCCGGTTTTGGCGTTGGCCGCCAGCCATTCGGTGGCTTCGGTCCAGGCTTTCAGGGCAACGCCCAGGCGCTGGCCGATGGCCTGCAGTTCCGGCTTGCCGGAGGCACCGAGCGCCTTGGCAGTGGCGTAAACCTCGCCGAAGACGATCTTGGCGGTGGCGCCCTGGTCGCGCATCAGCTTGCGGAACAGCAGGTCGTTGGCCTGGATGCCGGTGGTGCCTTCGTAGATGGTGGTGATGCGCGAATCGCGCCAGTGCTGCGCGGCGCCGGTTTCCTCGATGAAGCCCATGCCGCCGTAGATCTGGACGCCGAGCGAGGTCACTTCGATGCCCATTTCGGTGCCGCCGCCCTTGACGATGGGGATCATGAATTCGGCCAGGTAGAGCGCCTTCTTGCGTTCCTCGGCGTCGCTCAGCGCATGTGCACGGTCGAGCAGGCCGGAAGTGTAATAAGCCATGGCGCGACAGGCTTCGACGCGCGACTTCATCAGCATCAGCATGCGCCGGATGTCCGGGTGCTTGTCGATGGTGACCAGCGCTTCGCCGGTGACGGCATCGCGGCCCTGCTTGCGTTCGCGGGCGTAGCCGAGCGCCTGCTGGTAGGCGCGCTCGCCGAGCGCGATACCCTGCAGGCCGACGCCGAGGCGGGCTTCGTTCATCATGATGAACATGTATTCGAGGCCGCGGTTGGGCTCGCCGAGCAGATAGCCGACCGCACCGCCGTTGTCGCCGTAGGCCATGACGCAGGTCGGGCTGGCGTGGATGCCGAGCTTGTGTTCGATCGACACGCAGTAGGCGTCGTTGCGCGCCCCGAGCGAGCCGTCGCCATTGACCAGGAACTTGGGCACCAGGAACATCGAGATGCCCTTCACCCCGGCCGGTGCGTCCGGCAGGCGGGCGAGCACGAGATGGACGATGTTCTCGGTCATGTCGTGGTCGCCGTAGGTGATGAAGATCTTCTGGCCGAACACCTTGTAGCTGCCATCGGCCTGCGGCTCGGCGCGTGAGCGGATCAGCGCCAGGTCGGAACCGGCCTGCGGCTCGGTCAGGTTCATGGTGCCGGTCCATTCGCCGGAAATCATCTTTTCCAGGTAGATAGCCTTGAGTTCGTCGCTGGCGCAGGTCAGCAGTGCCTCGACAGCGCCGGTGGTGAGCAAGGGGCCGAGGCTGAACGCCATGTTGGCCGAACAGAGCATTTCCTTGACCGCGATGCCGAGCGTATCGGGCAGGCCCTGGCCGCCGAATTCGGCCGGCGAGGTCATGCCGTTCCAGCCGGCGTCGCGGTACTGGGCGTAGGCTTCCTTCCAGCCGCTCGGCGTGGTCACGCCGCTGGCGGTCAGCTTGCAGCCTTCCTTGTCGCCGGTACGGTTGAGCGGGGCCAGGACTTCGCCGGCAAAGCGGGCGGATTCTTCCAGGATGGCGTCGGCCATGTCGGCCGTGGCTTCCTCGAAACCGGGCAGGCTACTCAATTCCTTGAAGCCGGCCAGTTCGTCCATGACGAAGCGCATGTCCTTGATGGGGGCGCGGTATTCACTCATTGCTTGTCTCCGATTGTTGTTTTCAGAAGGGATTGCTGCACAGCGCCGCCTTGGCGCTGCGGTATTCCTGGCGCAGGCGGGCGACCAGTTCGGCCGTCGGCATGACCTCGTCGATGGTGCCGACACCCTGCCCGGCACCCCAGATGTCCTTCCAGGCCTTGGCGTCGCGGGCGCCGCCGAAGCTCATGGCGCTTTTGTCCTTGACCGGCAGGTCGTCCGGATCGAGGCCAGCGGCGACGATGCTCTTCTTCAGGTAGTTGCCATGGACGCCGGTAAAATACGGCGTATAGACGACATCCTTGGCGGCGGAATCGAGGATCGCCTGCTTGTAGCCCTCGACCGCATTGGCTTCCGGCGTGGCGATGAAGCGCGTGCCGATGTAGGCGAAATCGGCGCCCATGGCCTGCGCGGAGAGGATGGCGCTGCCGTTGGTGATCGCTCCCGACAAGGCAATCGGGCCGTCGTAGAACTTGCGGATCTCGCCGACCAGCGCGAACGGGCTGAGCGTGCCGGCATGGCCGCCGGCCCCGGCGCAGACCAGAATCAGGCCGTCGACACCGGCTTCCAGCGCCTTCTCGGCGTGGCGCACGCTGATCACGTCGTGGAAGACCTTGCCGCCGTAGGCATGTACGTGCGGCACGATCTGCGTCGGCGCCGACAGGCTGGTGATGATCAGCGGCACCTCGTGCTTCACGCACAGCGCCATGTCGTGCTCCAGGCGATCGTTCGACGGATGGATGATCTGGTTGACCGCGAACGGCGCCGCCTGCGGATCGGCGGCCAGTTCGCGCTTGATGCGCAACAGCCAGTCGTCGAGCATTTCCTTGGGGCGGGCGTTGAGCGCCGGGAACGAGCCGATGACGCCGCTCTTGCACTGGGCGATGACCAGGTCCGGGTTGGAGATGATGAACATCGGCGCGCAGATGACCGGCAGCGTCAGGTTACGGTTGAGTGAAACGGGAATGGACAACTCAGGCTCCTTCCTTGAGGGCGCGGCGCAGGATCTTGCCGACGTTGGTCCGCGGCAGGTCGTCGCGGAATTCGATGTGTTTGGGAATCTTGTAACCGGTGAGCACGGTGCGGCAGTGCTCGATCACGTCCTTTTCGGTGATGCGCGGATCCTTGCGCACCACGAAAATCTTCACCGCTTCGCCGGAGTGCTCGTCGGCCACGCCGATGGCGGCGACGTCGATGATCCCCGGCAGCATGGCGACGGCTTCCTCGACTTCATTGGGATAGACGTTGAAGCCAGACACCAGGATCATGTCCTTCTTGCGGTCGACCAGGTAGACGAAACCTTTCTGATCGACGTAGCCGACGTCGCCGGTACGCAGGTAGCCGTCCGGGTAGAAGACATTGGCGGTCTCGTCCGGGCGGTTCCAGTAGCCCTTCATCACCTGCGGCCCGCGAATGCAGATTTCGCCGACCTGGTTGACCGGCACTTCGGCGCCGCTGTCGTCGCGCACCGAAACTTCCGTCGACGAAATCGGCAGGCCGATGGAACCGTTGAAATCGTGCAGGTCGAGCGGGTTGATCGTCGCCGCCGGGCTGGTTTCGGTCAGGCCGTAGGCCTGCATTAGCGGCACCCCGACCGTCTTCAGCCAGCGCTCGGCCACCGGCGCCTGCACCGCCATGCCGCCACCCAGCGTGACGTTCATCGTCGAGAAGTCGAGCTTGGCGAACTCCGGATTGTTGAGCAGCGCATTGAACAAGGTGTTCACGCCGGTCACCACGGTCACCGGATACTTCGACCATTCCTTGACGAAGCCCGGAATGTCGCGCGGATTGGCGATCAGCAGGTTCTTCGCGCCGATCATCAGGAAGGTCAGGCAGTTCGCCGTCAGCGCGAAGATGTGATACAGCGGCAAGGCGGTGATGATGAATTCCTGGCCTTCGCGTACCGCCGGCATGATCCAGTTGTAGGCCTGGGTGACGTTGGACGCGATGTTCGCGTGGGTCAGCATCGCCCCCTTGGAAACGCCAGTGGTACCGCCGGTGTATTGCAGGAAGGCGATGTCGTCGTGGTCCAGCGCCACCGGCTGCCAGCCATGCCGGCGACCGCTTGCCAGCGCGCTGTTGAAGCTGATGGCCCCGGGCAGCTTCCAGGCCGGCACCAGCTTCTTCACGCGACGCACGACGAAATTGACGAGGTGGCCCTTGAGTCCGAGCATTTCGCCCATCGGGGTGACCACGACATGGCGGATCGGCGTGCGGGCGATCACCTGCTCCAGGGTATGGGCGAAATTCTCGACGATGACGATGGCCGTCGCCCCGGAATCCTTCAACTGGTGTTCCAGTTCGCGCGGGGTGTACAGGGGATTGCAATTGACCACCACGCAACCGGCGCGCAGCGTGCCGAACAAGGCCACCGGGTACTGCAGCAGGTTGGGCATCATCAACGCCACCCGCTCGCCCTTTTTAAGGCCCAGCGATTGCAGCCAGCCGGCGAAGTGCTTCGATTCCTCATCGAGCTGCCGGTAGGTCATTTCCTTGCCCATGCTGATGTAGGCGACCTGATCGCCGAACTTCGCACAGGCATCCTCGAACAGGACCACCAGTGACGGAATGTGGTCGATGTCGATTTCGTGCGGTACCCCTGCGGGGTAACTATTGCGCCAGATTTTTTCCATTTTTGTCTCCTCCGCCTTTGCGCCGGTAGTGATTTTTCTCGGCAATGTAGACCGTGCGTTCGACCACGGTATGTACCGTGCCGTGCCTGTCCTTCAATTCGACCGTATAAGTCCGCTCAAGCTCCGGATATTCCACCAGGGCGCCGCGAATTGCTGAAATTTCTTCCTCCGGTAACAGGAAATCGGCGTACAGCGTGGTGTAACCCGGCTTGCGGTAGCGGATGCTGGCCGCCTTGTCCCAGACGATGTAGGCATCGCCCAGCGCCGCCATCAGCATCATCGGATGCGCGCCGTCGGTGATCGCGAACAGCGAGCCGCCGTAGATCGAGCCGACGATGTTCTTGGTCTTCCAGTTCAGCGGCAGGCAGATGCGGATGTGGCGCAGATCGCGCGCCACATGCACGACTCGCCCGCCTGTCCCGCGAAACGCCGGATGCAGGTTGAAGCCCAGGCGCACCATGCGGGCGCGCCAGGCCGGCGAGAGTTTGGCGAGCCAGGCGGGTTTCATCAGATCCGTTCGATGATGCCGGCCGCACCCATGCCGGTGCCGATACACATGCTGACCATGCCGTAACGACCGCCGGTGCGCTGCAAACCGTGCACCAGCGTGGCAATACGGATGGCGCCAGTAGCGCCGAGCGGATGGCCAAGCGCGATGGCGCCGCCAAGCGGATTGACCTTGTCCGGATTGATCCCCAGTTCCTGCATCACCGCCAGCGACTGCGCGGCGAAGGCTTCGTTGAGTTCGATCCAGTCGAGGTCGTCCTGGCGGATACCGACCTGCGCCAGCACTTTCGGAATGGCGGCAATCGGTCCGATGCCCATGATTTCCGGCGCCACGCCGCCGACGGCATAGCCGGCGAAACGGGCGAGCGGCGTCAGGTTGTGTTCCTTGAGCACCTTCTCCGACACCAGCATGACCGCACCGGCACCGTCCGACATCTGCGAGGAATTGCCGGCAGTGACCGAGCCGCGGGCATGGAAAACCGGCTTCAGTTTGCCGAGGCGCTCCAGCGAGGCATCGGCACGCGGACCTTCGTCGGTATCGACGACACGCTCGCGCAACCTGATGTTGCCGGACGCCAGGTCGGGCAGGCTTTCGCTGATCGCGTACGGCGTCGTTTCGGCCTTGAAGTGGCCGGCGGCGATCGCCGCGCAGGCCTTCTGGTTCGAGGCCAGGGCGAAGGCGTCCTGGGCGTCGCGGGAAATCTTCCACTGGTTGGCGACCTTTTCTGCGGTCAGGCCCATGCCGAAGGCGATGCCCAGGTTTTCTTCCTTGGCGAAGATCGCCGGGTTCATCGACATCTTGTTGCCCATGATCTGCGGCATCACCGACATCGACTCGGTACCGGCGGCGATCATCACGTCGGCCAGGCCGAGGCGGATCTGGTTGGCGGCGTCACTGACCGCCTGCACGCCGGACGAGCAGAAGCGGTTGATGGTGATGCCCGGCACGGTGATCGGCAGGCCGGCCAGCAGTGCGCCGATGCGGGCGACGTTCATGCCCTGCTCGGCTTCCGGCATGGCACAACCAACGATCACGTCGCCGATGCGCGCCGGGTCGATGCCCGGCACCTGGGCGACCACGGCCTTGATGACCGCGGCCAGCATGTCGTCCGGGCGCACGTTCCTGAACATGCCGTTGCGCTTGGCCACAGGCAGTCGGGTGGCGGCGACGATGTAGGCGTCTTGAATCTGTTTGCTCATTTTTGTTTGTCTCCTGACCCGATTAATTACGCAAAGGTTTTCCGGTTTCCAGCATGTGCTTGATCCGGGCCTGGGTTTCGGGGGTTTTCAGCAATTCGACGAAGAGGCGCCGCTCGACGGTGATCAACCATTCCTCGTCGACCAGGCTGCCGGTTTCGACTTCGCCGCCGCACAGCGCGATGGCGGCCGACTTGGCGACCTTGTAGTCGTGCGCGGAAATCATGCCGCCCTCCTTCATGTTCACCAGCATCATTTCCAGCGTCGCGATGCCGTTCTTGCCGGCGACCGGGATGGCGCGGGCCATCGGCGGCGGGGCGTAACCGGCATCGGCCATGGCACGCGCTTCCTTGATGGCGACGAAGAGCAGTTCGTGGGCGTTGAACAGGATGGTGTCGGAAGGCTTGGCAAAGCCCATGTCGATGACTTCGACCGCGCTCTTGGCAACCTTGGCCATGGCGATGGTCTGGAACACCGGCTGCAGGAAGTTGAACACTTCCCCCGGCGTTGCCGATTGCGCGGCCCAGTCGGCAGCGCGTACGGCAAACTCCTTGCAGCCGCCGCCGGCCGGAATCAGGCCGACCCCGGCTTCGACCAGGCCGACATAGCTTTCCAGCGCCATGACGCGCTTGCCGGCGTGCATGACGAATTCGCAGCCACCGCCCAGCGCCATGCCCTGCACCGCAGCGACGGTTGGAACCTGCGCGTATTTCAGCGTCTGCGAAGCGCGCTGGAACTTCTCTACAGTCTTTTCCAGCATGTCGAACTGGCCGGCGGCACAGGCTTCGCCGACCTGCTGCAGGTTGGCACCAACGGCAAACGGTGCTTCGTGCCAGACCACCACGCCGTCGAGCGTCGTTTCGGCGTGGCGCACGGCGGCGATCAGGCCGTCCAGCACCTCGTCGCCGATGGTGTGCATCTTGGACTTGAAGGAAATGATGCCGATCCCGCCATCGATCGCCGGCAGACGCCACAGGCGAACGCCGTCGTTTTCGTAGAGCGTTTCGCCCGACTTTTCCGGCACAGCACCGGCTTCACCGAGCACACGCTCGGGGAAGAGCTGGCGCTGGTAAACCGGCAGCGTCGAGCGCGGCACGTAAGCATTCTTGCTGGCGGAATACGAACCTTCGGCGGTATGCACGCCGGTACGCCCCGCTTCCAGCGACCACGCCGGCAGCGGTACATTGCTCATGCTGCGGCCGGCTGCGATGTCGGCGGCGACGGCCTGGGCGATCTCGCGCCAGCCGGCGGCCTGCCAGGTTTCGAACGGCCCCTGCGCCCAGCCGAAGCCCCAACGCATCGCCAGATCGAGATCGCGGGCATTGTCGGCGACGTGTTCGAGCTGCACCGCCGCGTAGTGGAAGATGTCGCGGAAGATGGCCCACAGGAACTGCGCCTGCGGATGCGTCGCGGCACGGAGTGCAGCAAACTTCTCGGCCGGATTGCGCATCTTGAGGATGGCATCGACTTCGGCGGCGATTTCGCCGGCCGACTTGCGGTAATCCTGCGCGGCCAGGTCGAGCACCTGGATTTCCCTGCCCTGCTTCCTGAAGATGCCGCAACGGGTTTTCTGGCCCAGCGCGCCCTGCCCGATCAACGCCTGCAGCCACGCCGGGGTCGTGAAGTAGCGGTGCCACGGGTCATTCGGCAAGGTGTCCTGCATGGTCTTGACGACGTGCGCCAGGGTGTCGAGGCCAACGACGTCGGCGGTGCGATAGGTGGCGCTCTTCGGACGGCCGATCTTCGGGCCGGTCAGCGCATCGACTTCGTCGAAACCGAGGCCAAAGGCCTGGGTGTGGTGCATGACGGCGAGGATGGAGAAGACACCGATACGGTTGGCGACGAAATTCGGGGTATCGAGCGCACGGATGACGCCTTTGCCGAGGCGCGAGGTCAGCCAGGTTTCCAGCGCATCGAGCGTGCCGGCATCGGTGCTCTGCGTGGCGATGATTTCAACCAGGTGCATGTAGCGCGGCGGGTTGAAGAAATGGATGCCGCAGAAACGCGGCCGGATGGCTTCCGGCAGGCCCTGGGCCAGCGCGTTCATCGACAGGCCGGAAGTATTGGAAGCGACAATCGCCTTGGCGCCGATATGCGGCGCGATCTTCGCGTAGAGGTCGTTCTTCCAGTCCATGCGCTCGGCGATGGCCTCGATGATCAGGTCGCAGTCGGCGAGCAGCGGCAGGTGCTCGTCGTAATTGGCGGCGTCGATGAACTTGAGCTTGCCCTTGCTGGCGAGCGGTGCCGGGTCGAGCTTCTTGAGGCCGTCGAGGGCCTTGTTGACGATGCCGTTCTTGTCGCCTTCCTTGGCCGGCAGGTCGAACAGCAGCACCGGCACATTGGCATTGGCGAGGTGGGCGGCAATCTGCGCGCCCATCACGCCGGCACCGAGTACCGCGGCTTTCTTAACGATCAGCTTGTTCAAGCTTGTCTCCTTTTGTTGGTCTGGTCTGGTTTCGTCAAAAATAAAACGAACGTTTGAATTATAGACAGTGCGCACTTCCGGTCAAGGCATTTTTCCTTGCCCGTTCAGTGACTGGCGGTTTTTGCTCCCGCCTGGCCGGGAAGTTTCACCAGGAAGGCGGCCAATGCCGGCAGGAGCAGGATGGCACCGGCCATGTTCACGATGAACATGAAGGCCAGCAGGATGCCCATATCGGCCTGGAACTTGAGCGCCGAGAAGGCCCAGGTACCGACACCGATGGACATCGTCGCGGCCGTGAAGCCGATTGCCGTGCCGCGCTGGCGCAGCGCCTCGAGGAAGGCGGCAGGCAGGCTGACGCCCTTGTGCAGCTCGTGCTCCATGCGCTCGTAGAGGTAGATGCCGTAATCGACGCCGACGCCGACGCCAAGCGCGATCACCGGCAGCGTGGACACCTTGAGGCCGATGCCGAGCAGCGCCATCAAGGCGTTGCACAGCACGGCAACGATGGCCAGCGGCAGGATGATGCACAGCGTCGCCCGCCACGAGCGGAACTCGATCAGGCACAGCAGGCTGATCGACCCGAACAGCAGCAGCAGCATGGTCACTTCGGCAGCATCGACGGCTTCGTTGGTCGCCACCATCACGCCGACATTGCCCGAAGCCAGCTTCAGTTCGAGGTTCTCGGACGGATTGGCGGCGATGAACTTCTTCACTTCGTTCACCACATGGGCAATCGTGCTGCCTTCATGGTCGCGGGTGAAGATCATGATCTGCATGGCGTTGCAGTCGGTATCGAGCAGACCGGTGCTGGTGTCGATCGGCGTCACCGACTGGGCAAGGATGCTCGGATCGCGCGACAGCACGCGCCAGCGCGGATTGCCTTCGTTCCAGCCGGCGTTGACGGTCTTGGCCATGCCCGGCAGCGAGAGCACGCCCTGCACGCCATGAACGTTGCGCATCGTCGACTCGAAGCGGTCGAGCGTGTCCATGATCGTGAAATCGGTGCAGGCGCCGTCGACATTGCGCGACTGGGCGATCACCGACAGCACATCGACGCCAATCGAGAAGCTGTCGACGATGGCCGCCGTATCGCGGTTGTAGCGCGAGTCGTCGTGCAGTTCGGGTATGCCCTTGCCGAGGTCGCCGGTGCGCAGGTCGCGCGATTGCCAGGTGCCGACGGCCAGCAGCACGGCGGCGGCGACCAGGATGAGCAGCGCCGGCCGCGGCGCGGCGGCACGCTTCAACCACACCCACAACCAGTCACCGCTGTTCTTGCGGCCGGCCGAGCGTTGCCGCTCGCTGGGCGACAGGTCCATCCACGACAGCAGGATGGTCAGCAGCATCTTGTTGGTCACGATCATCAGCGCGACGCCCAGGCTGGCGGTGATCGCCAGTTCACGGACCATGTCGATCTCGATGTAGAGGATGACCATGAAACCGAGCGCATTGGCCAGCAGGGCCATCGCCCCGGGCATGAACAGCTTGAGGAAGGACTTGTGCGCGGCGGTCAGGCCGTCGGCGCCGCCGATCACTTCGAGCTGCCAGGCGTTGGTCATCTGCACCGCGTGGCTGACGCCGATCGAGAAGATCAGGAAAGGCACCAGGATCGACATCGGGTCGATGCCGTAGCCGAGCAGCGGCAGCAGGCCGAGCAGCCAGATCACCGGGATCATCGCGCAGATCAGCGCGACCGCCGTCAGCTTCGCCGAACCGGAATACAGATAGAGCAGCACCGCCGTGATCACGAAGGCGACCAGGAAGAAAAGCAGGACCGCACGCGCGCCCTCGGTGATGTCGCCGACCGCCTTGGCGAACCCGATGATGTGCACGGTGACGCCGTCCTTCTGATGGCGGCTGCGGATTTCCTCGAGCTTGCCGGCGACCGCCGCGTAATCGAGGCGGGCACCGGTCGACGGATCGACTTCGAGCAGTTCGGCGCTGACCAGCGCGCCCTTGAAATCGTTCGACACCAGGCGACCGACGCGTCCCGACTTGAGCACGTTGGCGCGAACCTCTTCAAGGTCTTCCGGGGTGCCGGCGAAATCGGCGGGAATCACGTTGCCGCCGGCAAAGCCATCCTCGACGACTTCGATGAAGCGGACGTTGGGCGTGAACAGCGACGTCACCGAAGCGCGTTCGACACCGGGCAGGAAGAAGACCTCGTCGGTGACTGCCTTGAGCGTGGCGAAGAACTCGGGCGTGTAGATGTCGCCTTCGTCGATACGCAGCGCCAGCAGCACGCGGTTGGCACCGCCGAAGGTCTTCTGGTACTCGGTGAAGGTCTGCATGTATTCATGCTTGAGCGGGATCATCTTCTGGAAACCCGCATCGACCCGCAACTGGGTCGCCGACCAGCTGAGCGCCAGGGTGATCAGCACGAACAGCGCCAGGAAGCTGCGTCGCCAGCCGAACAGGACCTGGCCGATGGCGGTTACGACGGAATTCGTTTTCATTGTTTTTCTCCGCTTGCCGCATCGACACGGGCAACAGCGCCTTCGCCGAAAATCATTGCCTCGCCGGCGACCGGCGCCGGTACCGCCGCCGTCCACAGGCGGCTGCCCTGCACCGGCAACCGCTTGAACGACGTACCGCCGTCACGGCTGCCGAGTACGGTGCCGTTCTGGCCGACCAGCACGATGCTGCCGTCGGTCGTCATGGTGCTGCCGAACAGCGAACCGGCGCCCTCGCTGGTCAGCGTTTGCCAGCTGTCGCCACGGTCGTCGCTGCGCAGCACCGTGCCGCGCATGCCATAGACCAGCACGCCACCCTGGGCCAGCGGCTGGATGCCGAAATACGAGCCGGCGTAGGCCGGCGGCAGAATTTCCCAGTTGGCACCGCCATCGTTCGAGCGCAGCAAGGTGCCGGCCTCGCCGGCGATCATCAGGGTGCCGTCGGCCAGACGGGCCAGGGCGTTGAAGTGACGGTCGCCGTCGACGATCTGGCGTTCGTTCCAGTTCAAACCGCCGTCGGTGCTTTCGAAGACGGCACCGTAGGCGCCGATGGCCAGCACGTGCTGCGGACTGACGAAAGCGACGTCGAGCAAGGGACGCAGCTGTTCCGGCGCACTGAAAACCGCTTTCCAGGTCTGGCCGCCATCGTCGCTGCGCACGATCGCGGCATCGTGACCGACGGCAACGCCGAGCAGGTCGGCAAAGGCGACGGCATTCAGGGTCGTTTCGACGCCGCTGGGCACCCGGCGCCAGGCGCCGCCCTCGTCGTCGGAAATGAAGATGTAACCGCGCTCGCCGACCGCAACCAGGCGCTGGCCGGCGCGCTGCGTATCAAGCAGCAAGGCGTTGTTCAGGGTGATTTCGGTGGCCGGCATCGGCGGCCCCTTGCGTGCCGAGAAGGCATAGCTGACGGACAACGCAACGAAAACGGCAAAGATCAAACCTATGCTTTTGTTCATGAAGATTCCCGGAAGTTGGCATGCAGGCTGTCCTGCGGGGCCGCTATCGCCCCGCAGGAAGCCCAGGCCGGTCAGCGCTTAGCGCGTTCCGATGCCACGCAGGCCGGCCGGCGTGAAGTCCGCCGCGCTGCGCTTGGTCTTTTCCCAGACCTTGGGTTCGTCGTTGCGCAAGCCCATCGCCAGGTAACGACCGGACTGCAGGTCATGGTGCACTTCGATGGTGCCGTAGAACATCGGCACGTCGTAGAAGTTGATCGCATGCTGTTCCGAAACACGCCACAACTCGCCGCGTGCGTCGTACTTGTCGGAGACCATGATCATCCAGCTGTCTTCATCGATATAGAAGGTGCGCTTCTTGTAGATGTGGCTGGTGCCTTCCTTCAAGGTCGCCTCGACCACCCAGACGCGGTGCAGCTCATAACGTGCATGATCCGGGTTGATGTGGCCCGGACGCAGGACGTCGGCCATCTTCACCTGGTTGCCGGACAGCTTGTAGGAGTTGTACGGAACGAACAGCTCCTGCTTGCCGACCAGCTTCCAGTTGTAGCGGTCGGTGGCGCCGTTGAACATGCCGAAATCGTCGTTGGTGCGCAGACCGTCGGCGGCCGTGCCCGGATTGTCGTAGGCGACGTTCGGCGCCAGACGGACACGACGCTGGCCCGGATTGTAGGTCCACGCGGTACGCGGCTCCTTCAACTGGTCCACCGTTTCGTGCACCAGCAGGATCTGGCCGGCCAGGCGGGCCGGTGCCGTCACCGTCTGCAGGAAGTTCACCAGCTTGTTCGGCTCGCGGTCCTTCTCCGGCTTGGTCAGGTTGCCATAGGAAAAGTCATACTCGTACTCGAAGCGCACCGGCGTATAGGCGCCGTCGCGCGTCACTGCCGCCTGGCTCCAGTTCATCGCATAGGTATCGCCCTTGTAGCGCATGACCGTGTTCCAGATCGCTTCCAGGCCATCCTTGGGAATCGGGAAGGGAACACCGCCGGTGGTCCCGGTCACGCCGGCACCGCCGCTGACCAGTTTGGCGCGGGTGGCGTTGGCCATCGTGTCGTCCAGATTGGCCTTCGGGAAGGTCGCGCTGCGCTGCGTCGGGTAGACGTTCATCTTCCAGGTCGGATATTTCTTGAGCATCGCGATCTGACCCGGCGTCAGCTGTGCCTTGTACTTGTCGGCGTTGCTGGCATCGATGGTGAACAAGGGCTTGTCGGCAGCGAACGGATCGGGATAGTGGCCGCCCGGCACATGACCGGCGACCGGCTTGGTCAGGCCGCCGGTCCAGGCCGGGATCGTGCCCGCCGCATTAGCCGCTGCCTCGGCGCCCATCGGCGTCAGGCTCTTGCCCAGCTTGGCAGCATCGGCTGCCGACACCTGGGCGTGCACGGCCGTCCCGGCAAAAGCCAGAACAACCGCAGTGCTCAGCATGGATAGGGTTCTTTTCATGTTCTATGTCTCCTGGTGTCTTGTCGTTGGTGCAGATCAGAACGAATAGCTCAGGCTGATCGACAGGAAATCGCGGTCAACCATGGGGTTGGTGTGGCTGGCGTAGCTGGCGGACTGGCCGGCCGGCAAGGCTCCGGATGCCGCATTTGGTGTATCGGTCCCGGAAATTTTCTTGCCACCAAAAAACGCAGTATAGGCAATATCCGCTTGCCAATTCTGGCGATAATTGAAGCCAAAACCTAACGTCAGCGCCTTGGCACCTTCGTTGAAAGTCGGGCTACGACCATCCACATCATGCGAAAAAGCCACCCGCGGGGAGACCGTGACCGCGCCGATGGCGTTCGGATAGTCTAGACGACCAACCAGGCGATACCCCCACGAATTCTCAGTAGCAAAACAACCGCTGGAAGTCGAATTAAAAGCGCTGCTCGCCGACGAACCGACCTGCGGAAGATGGCATCCTGATGCGGCAAATTTGATGTTGGAGGGCAATTCCAAGCGGGTGTAGCCAACCTCACCGACGACAACCAATTGTTCGGCACCAAATGTCGGACCGAAGGCCTTGGTACCGGTAACTTGAACCTGATGCATCCTGACGCGACGATAACCCTTGATCTCCGTACCATAAGCAACACTTGCGGCTTGCACTGGATCAGTACTGGTTAGCTGATTGCCGATACCCAGCGCTGCTCCCAGCAACTCAGCCGAGGGAAGTTGCAATGGCTGGTTGGGGCGGTAGGAATACTCTCCCTGGAGAGCGATGCCGTTTGGCAGAGCCGTATTGAAACTAAAGCCAAACAGCTTGATATCTTCCGGGTATTCAACAAAATAGGTTCCAGCCCGACCAGCTGCTGCTGCACAAGCAGCATTGGTTGCATTCAGCGCCGACAGGTTGGTGGCTTGGTCAAGGGTTAGTCCTTGCCCCATCAAGGCGCCAATATTGCCCGCCGTATGCAATGCGCCAAATGTCGGAATATTCAGAGCCGTACAAGCTGGATTACCGGTGGCAGCTAGCGGAACACCCGCAGCCGTAAGGACCCCTTGTTCAAAAGCTCCGATATTATTGGAAATTGTTCCTGCTGCGCTTATGCCACCCCGATATCCCGACACAAACGGGGTACGACTATGGTAATTGGCATGAAAGAAACCGAATTCGGTATTATTCAACTCAGGGGAGAAATAGCGAAAAGCAATCCCATACTGACCGTCATTGCTAGCATCTCTATCTTTCGAACGAGGCGCCCACAGTGCCGCATTTGCGTTACTCGGAAAAACGCCAGCATTACCATTTATATCGTTGCGACGACCGAACCCGGTATAAGCGATATTACCCCCTTCGGAAACGAAATCATTCGTGCTGAAGAACGAACCCGCCGGATCGATCTTGGTTTTCTTCCACTCGGTCAGTAGCGCCACCTCGACCGAAAGATTGTCAGTCAATTCCTGCGAGGCGTAGGCCATCGTCGTGGGGATGAAGCCTTCCTTCAGTTCCGAACCGGGAGCACGCAGGCGGCTGACGTTGACCGGGTTGAGGACATTGATACCGTTCTGGATGAAGGTGCTTTCCCCCCAGCTGACCACCTGTTTGCCCAGGCGCAGATTGAGATTGCGATCGCCGACCTTGAAATTTCCGCGCACATAGGCATCGAGAATCTCTGCATCGGAGCCGAGAATGTCCCGCGCATCGCGGGTGAGACTATCTTTGGCACGAATCGTTGGGTCGTAGAAATACGAACCACGGACGAAGGCGCCGAAGTTATGGTATTTCAGCTCAAGATCATGCGTCGCCTTGAGCACGGTCGACACCAGTTCGCCCCGCTTGTAGCGCAGGTTGCCGTCGTCGGAATTGGGATCGCGCGATGTTCCGCCGTTGGCGATGCTGATCAGCGAACTTTCCGGTTTCTCCATGCGCCACAAGGCGCCCAGCGAAACCGTGGTATCGAAGCTGCCGCTCAGTTCGCCATGCTGGAACTCGAAAGCCATGACCGACGTTGAACCGCCGGCCAGGGCGATCGCCACCGCAGCACCCAGGGTGCTGCGACGAAACCCCGGATAGCGGGAATTGCCTGTTTTTTGTCTCATCCAAATCTCCTCCTGTTTATCAGATCGGGGGGGCCGATCACGTCTACTACGAGTTTTGACTACCTATTTCCAGACTTCCGGAATCGTGCGTACCGATCTTGTGCCGGTATCGCATTGCTAAAACCACCCTGCTTGCTACCTACTGCTGATTACACGGACTCCTTTCGCGATGAGATGCCCGAATCCAGCAAAAATTTGATCGGCCCACCGGTAAAAGGTGCAAACCCGGTTCCAAATATTACGCCCGCATCCGCCAGATCGGCATCGACGATGACACCGTCGCGAACCAGTGCCTGCGTGCGCTCAACCAAAGGCTTGACCAGTTTCTCGGCCAGCCCCGGCGGCACCGTGGCGGCAACGGCCTTGGCCGGCTTGCCATCCTTCCACGCGTAGAAACCCTGACCAGATTTCTTGCCCAGCTGCTGACGTTCGACCCGAGCAAGCAGGCAGCGTGGCGCCTCGGCGCCGCCCGCCAGCTGCTGGCCGGCCGCCATGGCGATATCGAGGCCGACCGTGTCGATCAGTTCGATCGGTCCCATCGGCATGCCGAAGGCGAGCATCGCCGCATCGACCGTTTCCGGCGAAATACCGTCGTCGACCGCACGCATCGCCGCCAGCATGTAGGGCGCGAGCACCGCATTGACCAGGAAACCGGGCGCGCTCTTCACCGGCAGCGGCAGCTTATCGATCTGCTTGACGAAGGCACAGGCGGCGCGAACCATCACCGGATCGGCGCCGTCGGCCTCGACCACCTCGACCAGCGGCATCATCGCCACCGGATTGAAGAAGTGGATGCCGACCAGGCGCTCCGGCCGGACCAGCGCCGAGCGCAGGTCTTCCAGGCGCAGGCTGGAGGTGTTGGTGGCAAGCACCGCGTCCGGCTTCATCCGCGGCTCGAGGCTGCGGAACAGCGCGTGCTTGGCCTCGACGTTTTCGAAAATCGCTTCGATGACGACGTCGGCGCGAGCGGCACCGGCGCCGGCCGGATCGGGAATCAGGCGGTCGAAGGCGGCGCGGGCGCGTAGCGGATCGCGCAGCTTCTTCTTGAACAGCGCGTGCGCCCGCTTTATCGCCGGAGCAATGCGCTCGACCGACTGGTCCTGCAGCGTCACCGTCAGGCCGCGGAGTGCGCACCAGGCGGCGATGTCGCCGCCCATGACGCCGGCACCGACGACATGCACGTGTTTCGCCACGAAATCGCCGTCCTTGCCGAAGCCCTTCAGACGCTCCTGCAAATGGAAGACGCGCAGCAGGTTCTTCGCCGTCGGCGACTGGATGATGCGGTCGACGACGGCCGGCGCCGCCAGCGCGTTGCCGTCGTGCTTCTGCCACAGGTCGATGATCGCGTAGGGCGCCGGATAGTGCTCCGGACGCGCCTTCTTCGCTACCTGCTTGCGCGCGCCGTTGGCGACCACCGCTTTCAGCGGACCGGCCAGCAGCTTCTGGACGAAGGGTAGCGGGCGGCGCGGACGGTTCGACAACAGCAGCTTGTGTGCGGCCATTTCCATCACGCGCGGCGGCACACATTCGTCGGCCAGCCCGAGGTTGCGTGCCCGCTTGGCGTCGAGCGACTTGCCGGTGAGCATCAGGTCGAGCGCCGCCGCCGGACCGACCCGCTGCGGTAGACGCAGCATGCCGCCCCAGCCGGGGAAGATGCCGAGCATGACTTCCGGCAGCGCCAGCTTGGTGCCCGGCTCGTCGACCGCCAGGATGTAGCGGCAAGCCAGCGCCAGTTCGAGACCACCGCCCAGGCAATGGCCGCGAACCAGCGCCAGCGTCGGATATTTCACCGCCGCCAGCCGGTTGAACAGCTCCCAGCCGCGCGCGACCAGCGCCCTGCCCTTTTCCGGCGTGTTCAATTGCGAGAACTCGCCGATGTCGGCGCCGGCGATGAAACCGGCCGCCTTGCCCGAACGGACGATCAGCCCCTTGGGCGGATAGAGGTCGAGCTGGTCGAGGATCTGCGCGAATTCGGCCATCACTTCGGCCGACAGCGCGTTGGTGCTTTCTCCGGCGCGATCGAGCACGGCGACGGCGATGCCGGATTCTTCCTTGTTGAGTTGCCAATGTTTCATGATCAGCAGGCCTCCACCAGCATGGCACCGCCGAGACCACCGCCGATGCAGATGGTCGCGACACCGCGTTTTGCCTGATTACGCCGCAGCACATGTAGCAAGTGCAGGACAATGCGCGCGCCGGAAGCACCGACCGGGTGGCCGATGGCCACCGCACCGCCGTCAACGTTGAGCCGGTCCTCGGCAACTTCGCCGAGCGCAGCATCCAGACCGAGTTGCTCGCGGCAGTAGGCCTCGTTGTTCCACGCCGCCTGACAGCCGAGCACCTGCGCGGCGAAGGCTTCGTTGAGTTCCCAGTAATCGATGTCGGAAAGCTGCAGACCGTGGCGCTGCAGGATCGGCGTCGAGGCATGCACCGGGCCGAGGCCCATCTGCTCCGGTTCCAGCCCGGCCCACTGGCTGTCCACGATCTTGCCGATGGGCTGCAGCCCCCATTTGTCCACCGCCTCTTCCGAGGCCAGCAGCACCCAGGCAGCGCCGTCGGTGATCTGCGAGCTGTTGGCGGCGGTGATGTTGCCGTATTTCTTGTCGAAGAACGGGCTCGGCTTGGCCATCCCGGCCAGCGTCGCATCGGCGCGCACACCATCGTCCTCGGCGTAAACCTTGCCGTTGCCATCGACCAGCGGCACGATCTCACCGAGATGGCCGGCCGCGCGGGCGGCGATGGCGCGCTGGTGGCTGCGCACGGCGAATTCGTCCATCTGCTGGCGACTGATGCCGAACTTCCAGGCCAGGTTTTCCGCCGTCTGACCCATCAGCAGGCCGACGACCGGGTCGGTCAGCCCCTTCATCAGGCCGATCACCGGCGTCAGCAGCGCGGCCGGCCGCAGCTTCAGGAAATGGCCGAGTTTCTGGCCCATCGTGCGCATGCCCATCATGCCGGCAAACCAGCGCACCATCGTGTCCGAATACAGCAGCGGCGCCCGCGACAGCGCATCGACGCCACCGGCCAGCACCAGCTCCGAACGGCCGCACTGGATGTTGGCGATGGCCGAATCGATGGCCTGCATGCCGCTGGCGCAATTGCGCATCACCGTCCAGCCCGGCACCTTCTTGCCGCAACCGAGGCGCAGCGCGACCATGCGGCCGATGTTGGTCTCGTCCGGCGACGGTGCGGCGCAGCCGAGGATGACCTCGTCGAGATCGGACGGCAGGAAAGGCTGGCGCAACAGCAGCGCCCGACCGGCCTGGGTCGCCAGGTCGGAAGCGGCGAATGGCCCCGGCCCTTTCTGCGCTTTCAGGAACGGCGTGCGGGCGCCGTCGACCACGTAGATCGTCCTCATCAGGCGGCCATCCGGTTGTCGGCCGGCTTGTTGGCCGTAGCCACGCCGTAGTCGAAGGGGAAGTCATCGACACGGACGACGATGTCACGCAGGTGGTTGCGCCGCTTCATCACTTCGTATTCGGCGGCGTTGATGACGCCGGCCTCGAAGGCGACGATGGCGATGTCGCGGACGTTGGCCTGCGGATTGCCGTCGAAGCGGCCGTCCTTCTCGGCGGCGCGGATCTTGGCCTCGATCTGCTCGGCTTCCAGCGTTGCCTTGAGGGCCAGTTCGATGGCGCCAACCGGTTCGTTCTCCTGCAGCGGCAGGTAGCATTCGGCGGTCAGTCGATCACGCGTGGCCGACGGCGCGATCAGCGCCTTCGCCACCTGGTGGCCGACCTCGTCGGACGGCACGACATACGGATGGCCCCAGGGGAAGACGATGCGATTGACCAGGGCGGCGATGAAGCGCACCGGGAAGTTGGCGATGACGCCGTCGAAGGCTTGCTGCGCCTTGTACATCGCGTCCCAGATCGCCCAGTGGGCGAGCGGCGCGTCTTCCTTCTTGCGGCCTTCGGCCTCGTAACGCTTGAGCGTGCAGGAGATCAGGTACATCTGCGCGAGGATGTCACCGAGGCGCGCCGACAGCTTTTCGCGGCGCTTGACGCTGCCGCCGAGGACCAGCAGCGAGACATCGGAGAGGAAGGCAAAAGCGGCCGAGAAGCGCGTCAGTTGCTGGTAGTAGCGCTTCATTTCCGGCGCCACGTCGGTGTTGACCGTGACGAAGTGCGAACCGGTCAGGCCCTGGCGGAAAGCGCGCCAGCCGTTCTTCACGGTGAAGCCGATGTGGCCGAACAACGCACGGTCGAAATCAACCAGCCCCTGGCGGACGTCCGGATTCTGCGCGGCGCGCATTTCCGGCAGCAGGTAGGGGTGGCAGCGAATCGCGCCCTGACCGAAGATGATCAGCGAACGGGTCAGGATGTTGGCGCCTTCGACAGTGATCGCCACCGGAATCTGCTGGTAGGCACGACCGAGGAAATTCGACGGACCGAGGCAGATGCCCTTGCCGCCGATCACGTCCATGCCGTCGTTGACGACGACGCGGGCACGTTCGGTGACGTGGTACTTGGCGATGGCCGAAACCACCGACGGCTTCTCTCCGAGATCGACCGCGCCGGCGGTCATCTTGCGTACCGCGTCCATCATGTAGGTGTAGGCGCCGATGCGCGTCAGCGCTTCCTCGACGCCTTCGAACTTGCCGACCGCCATCTTGAACTGCGAGCGGACACGGGCGTAACCGCCGACGGCACGCGCCGTCATCTGCGCCATGCCGGTGTTCGACGACGGCAGCGAGATCGAGCGCCCGGCCGCCAGGCACTCCATCAGCATGCGCCAGCCCTGCCCGGCCATCGCCGGGCCGCCGATGATGAAGTCGAGCGGCATGAAGACTTCCTTGCCGCGCGTCGGCCCGTTCATGAACATGGCATTGAGCGGGAAGTGGCGGCGACCGGTATCGACACCCGGATGATCGTAAGGGACCAGCGCGCAGGTGATGCCGATATGCTTCTTGTCGCCGAGCAGACCGTCCGGATCATAGAGGTGGAAGGCCAGGCCAAACACCGTGCACACCGGCGCCAGCGTGATGTAGCGCTTGTCCCAGGAGACGCGCATGCCGAGCACTTCCTTGCCCTGATACATGCCCTTGCAGACAACGCCGGAATCCGGGATCGATGCCGCATCTGAACCGGCCCACGGGCTGGTCAGCGCGAAGGCCGGCACCTCGATGCCCTTGGCCAGGCGCGGCAGGTAGTGGTTCTTCTGTTCCTCGGTACCGTAGTGCAGCAGCAATTCGGCCGGGCCGAGCGAGTTCGGCACCATCACCGACACCGACAGCGCGGAGGAGCGCGTCGACAGCTTGGTCACCACCTGCGAGTGGGCATAGGCCGAGAACTCCAGGCCGCCGTACTTCTTCGGGATGATCATGCCGAGGAAGCCTTTATCCTTGATGTAACGCCAGGCTTCGTTGGGCAGGTCGTAGAGTTCGTGCGTCACCTTCCAATCGTCGACCAGGCGGCAGGCTTCCGCGCATTCCTTGTCGAGGAAGGATTGCTCCTCGGCGGTCAGCTTGGGTACCGGGTAGGCGTGCAGCTTCTGCCAGTCGGGCTGACCACGGAACAGCTCGCCCTCCCACCAGACGGTACCGGCTTCAAGCGCGTCGCGCTCGGTGTCGGACATCTGCGGCAGGACCTTGCGGTAGGCGGAAAAAATGGACCGGGTGATCAGCGCGCGGCGCAGCGGCCGCACCGTGACCAGCCCGGCCAAAGCCACCAGGGCAAGTACCCCGAGCAGAGGGATGGTGTTGTCGAACATGCATGTCTCCTTGGTATTTTTTTAATTTGGGTCCGGGCTTAGCGGCCGGATTGATCGAATTGCGGCAGGGGGGCGCGCAGGCCGCCGATGAGGAAGGACATCAGACGTGGCACCAGGCGGTCGAGACGGTCGACCGAGTCTTCTTCCTCGATCTGCCAGTCAGTGACCAGGCGCAGCGCGTCGGTCCCGGCGATGGCGTATGAGGTGGCGCCAAGCATGAAATGGAAGCGCCAGACGATCTCGGCCTTGGGCACATCGGGTAGCGCCCGGAACAGCGCTTCCTTGAAGCGGTCCATGACCACCTTGTACTCATGGGCGAGGAAGGCACGGATGAATTCCGACGGCTCGGTCAGCGTCCGCCCGAGCAGGCGCAGGAAGGTCATGCCGCCACGTGCATCGTCCTCGGCCATACGCAGCAGCGTGCCGAAAAAGGCATCGACGATCAACGACGGCTTGACCGGCTGACCACCCGCTTCCGCTTCCAGGCGATCGAGGACGCGCATGCGCTCCTCGTTCAACCAGTCGAGACGACGGCGGAAGACTTCCTGGATCAGCGATTCCTTGGAGCCGAAGTGGTAATTGACCGCAGCCAGATTGACGCCGGCCTCGCCGGTAATCTGGCGCATTGAGGTGCCGTCGTAGCCATGCGCCATGAACAGGCGCTCGGCGACATCAAGGATGCGTTCGCGGGTATCGGTGTTGCGCACTTCTGCCATCTAGGACTCCACAATTCATACGTTCGTTTGAATCATAAAAAAAGCCGTGGCAATTGGCAAGCACTTTGTTGACTGAAAAACTCGGGTAAGAAATCAGGCGTTGCGCTGGCGGATGAAATCCATGACCTGCTCGGCCGGCAAAGGCTTGCTGAACAGATAGCCCTGAACCAGATCACAGCCACGATCACGCAGGTAGTCGAGCTGCGCCTCGGTCTCAACGCCTTCGGCGACCAGCGTCAGGCCGAGATTGTGCGCGAGGCCGATAGTCGCGTCGCAAATCACCTGTCCATCGACATCCTGGCCGATTTCCTCGACGAAGGAGCGGTCGAGTTTGAGCTTGTCGAGGGCGAACATGCGCAGGTAACTCAGGGACGAATACCCGGTACCGAAATCGTCCAGTGCCAGGCTGACGCCCATGTCGCGCAGCAGGTCGAGGACGCGCACCGTTTCGTCGGGATGCTCCATCGCCACCGACTCGGTGATCTCGAAAACCAGATCGCCCGGCGGCAGCGAATAGGCCTCGATCACCCCGCGCGCCAGTACCGACAGGTCGCTGTTGCGCATCTGGATCGCCGAAATGTTGATCGCCATCTTGACTCCGGTCAGGCCGGCTTCGCGGAAGGCTGCCAACTGGCGACACGCCGCCCAGATGACCCAGTCACCGATCGGCTGGATCAAGCCGGTTTCCTCGGCGACGCCGATGAACATGCCCGGCGCCAGCAAACCACGCTCGGGATGCTGCCAGCGGATCAGCGCCTCGACGCTGGAAACCCTGCCGGTACGCAGGTTGATGATCGGCTGGAAATGCAGCCGGAACTCATCCCGGCCCAGGGCCAGACGTAGCGCATGCTCGATGCCCAGACGCTCGACCGCCGCCTCGTTCATCTTGGCATCGAAGAACTGGAAGTTGTTCCGCCCGGCCGATTTGGCGTGGTACATCGCCGCGTCGGCATTGCGCATCAGCGTCTCGCCGTCCTCGCCGTCCATCGGGTAGATAGCGATGCCGATGCTGGGCGTGGTGTACAAGGTGTGGGCGCCGACCGGGTAAGGCTCGGCAACCCGCATCACCAGTTTCTCGGCGACCATTGCCACCGATGAGGAATGCTCGATGCCGCTCAGCATCACGACGAACTCGTCGCCACCCAGGCGCGCCACCAGATCGCTTTCGCGCACGCACTGACGCAAGCGCCGGCTGACATGGATGAGCAGCTCGTCGCCGACGTGATGGCCCAAGGTATCGTTGATGACCTTGAAGCGGTCGAGATCGATGAACAGCAGCGCCACCCGCGCCGATTCCCGGCGCGCCACGGCCAGCGCGTGCTCCAGCCGGTCCTTGAGGCTGAAACGGTTGTTCAGCCCGGTCAACATGTCGTGATGCGCCATGTAGTGGATCTTGGCTTCGGTCGCCCGCTCGGTCGACACATCGGTGAAATGCGCGACGTGGTAGCGGATATCGCCCTGGTCATCGCGTATCACCGAGACCGACAGCCATTTCGGATACACCCCGCCATCCTTGCGGCGATCCCAGATTTCACCCTGCCAGAAGCTCTTTTCCTTGATCGCGGCCCACATCCGCTTGTAATCCTCCCGGCTGGTCCGGCCGGCGGACAGGATGCGCGGGTCTTGCCCGACAACCTCGTCCTGAGCATAACCGGTGAGCATGGTGAACGCGGCATTCACCGTCAGGATCCGGTTGTTGTGGTCGGTGATCATGATCGCTTCACCGCTGTGGTGAAAAGCGCTGCCCAGCAATTGCATCTGGGACTCAAGCAAGCGGATGTCGGTGATGTCCTGTGCCGTACCGATGGACCGCAACGGCTTGCCGGCCTCATCGTAGAAAGTTTCGCCGCGCTCCCTGATCTGCTTGATCCGGCCATCGGGCATCACCATCCGGTGCTCGACCTCGTAGGGCTGACGGGTGGCCAGCGCGGCCTGGTAGGCTTGATCGACGCGCCCCCGGTCTTCCTCGTGGACCATTTGCAGGAAATGTTCGTAATCCACCGGCCCCTGCACCGGATCGATCTCGAAAATCTGGTAAAGCTCGTCCGACCAAGAGAGCTCGTTTCTCTCCAGATCGAGTTCCCAACTGCCGATTCCAGCCAGGCGCTGGATTTCCTGCAGTTGTTGACGACTGCGCTGCAACTCGCCCGCCAGCTTTGCCGGGAGCGTGAGGCGATCGACAAGCCAGCGCCAGATCATGAATGCATCATCCTTTTTTTGAATTTGCCGTCATTGTGCTCAGACAATGCGCAAACATCAATCAGCCTGCATCCGGTAAGCGCGGACTGGCCTGCTCATACTGGAGAAAACGGCAAGCCACAACGGTTCCGGTTTTCCGCTCCCGGTAATGCTCGACGCGCTCGCTGCGCAACTGCCAGCTAGCCAGGGGAATTTCTTCGGGAAAGCGCGTATCGCCGGCGAAATCGCGCTCGATACGGGTCAGGTAAAAATAGCGGCAATAGGGCCAGGCTGCCGCATAGATCGATGCGCCGCCGATCACGAAGACCGGTTTGCCGGTGGCCAGTGCCCGCCGCAAGCCCTCCTCCACCGAAGACACCCGATGACAACCCGGACGCAAGGCAAGATCGGCCTGGCGCGAAACGATGAATGAATCCGGCGGCACGACATCCATCGACTCGTAAGTCAGCCGGCCGATGACCAGGGCCGCGCCGGCGACCTGCTTCTCGAACCAGGCCAGTTCCTCGGGAATATCCCAGGGCAACCAGTTATCCAGTCCGAGCACGCCGTTGGCGGCAACCGCACCGATGGCGGCGATCACTTGCGCATCTTCTGCCATTGCATCCGTGTCATCGACAGGGAAATGGCCGGCGTCGCCTGCCCGTTATAGACATGCGGCTTGTGCATGGAAACAAAGGCCGAACTGACCGGCGGAATGGAGAAAATGGCGTCCATCACTTCAAGGATGCTCGACTCCAGGCATTCGCAGTGCGCATTCTGCTCCAGGCGGCGAATCGCCAGGAAGATCACCTCGTAATCGACCACCTGACGGATGTCATGCGGGTCGGCGATGGCATCCATCGGCGCCCAGGCGTCGGCATGAACCACAACCGCCTGCGGGCCGTGCTTTTCAAGCGGATTGCAGCCGGTACGCAACTGTATCGTCGCATCGACCGAGGCACACCAGTGATTTTCCTGCACCTGAAACTCCTGAAAAACCCGAAAAAAAAGCGCCGAAGCGCCCTGACAGCCCCTGAGTGAACGAACTCAGGCTACCGTATTGATCAAGGTACCGGTCGTCTGACCTTCGGCATTGGTATATGCAGGGGCAACGACGGCTGGCTCGCTCGGCGCAAGAACCTCTGAAATCTGCTTGCGCAAGTCACCGAGCTGATTATTCACCTGGCCCAGCGATTCCAGCGAGGACACATTGCGCCGCGCACTGTCTGCATCTCCACGCGCCTGCACCGAACTGGTCTGCAATTGGCGCGCATTCTCCTGCGCCCGATCGGCGTCCTGTTGCGCACTTCTCGCCTGTGACTGCAAGGCCCGCGCACGCTGTTCGGCCTGCTCGGCATTACGCTGGGCCTGCTGCGTCTGCAACTGCCCCCACGCCGCCGAACCTGCGCCTTGCGCACCCGGAATCATCGCAATTACCTCACTAACAAATCACCCGCACCAGGCGGGAAATGCTCAGGCGGTCGTATTGACCAGACGCCCCGTCTCCTGCCCTTGGGCATTGATCACCGGACGAACCGTTTCTTCAGTTTGCTGAACCTGCTGTTCCGGACGCGCCTGCTGCTCGCGCCGCTCGACCTGTTGCTGCTCCTGGGCTGGCTGGGGACGTGCGGACTGAACGCTGTTGTTGGCATACGCACCGGATGCGCCTACAGATGCGATTTCCATGATCTTCTCCTGATAGAGGATTGCACCTTTACTTTACACCATTTCGGAAAATCTTCCAGCCGGAACAGAAGTTTCCCTTTAAAAAACAAACCCCGCCTCACCGTTGATACGGCTGGACGGGGCCTGAATTTCAATCAGCCCGAATGCCGGAACCAATCCGGCACACGAACTTACATCTCGACCGTAGCCGCCTGCTCCACAAACTCCGGAATCTGATCGAAGTTCATGTAGCGATAGACCTCACCGGCCTTGGCGTTCACCAGCTTGATCTGCTCCATGTACTCCGGCACCGTCACGATGCGGCCGGCCAGGGCGCACATCGCGGCCAGTTCGGCGGAGCCGAGGTAGACGCGGGTGTCGATGCCCAGGCGGTTCGGGAAGTTGCGGGTAGAGGTGGAGATCGCCGTCGAACCCTTGCGGATCTGTGCCTGGTTGCCCATGCACAGCGAGCAGCCCGGCATTTCCATGCGGGCGCCAGACTTGCCGAGGACGCCGTAGTAGCCTTCTTCGGTCAGGATCAGCGCGTCCATCTTGGTCGGCGGGGCGATCCACAGGCGGGTCGGGATGTCCGACTTGCCTTCGAGGACCTTGCCGGCGGCGCGGAAGTGGCCGATGTTGGTCATGCACGAGCCGATGAAGACTTCGTCGATCTTGTCGCCGGCGACTTCGGACAGCAGCTTGACGTCGTCCGGGTCGTTCGGGCAGGCCAGGATCGGCTCGGTGACTTCGGCCAGGTCGATTTCGATGACTGCGGCGTACTGCGCGTTGGCGTCAGCCTGGAGCAGCGTGCCGTTGGCGATCCACTCTTCCATCGCGGCGATGCGGCGCTTCAGGGTGCGGGCGTCCTGGTAGCCTTCGGCGATCATCCACTTCATCAGCGTGATGTTCGAACGCATGTACTCGACGATCGGTTCCTTGTTCAGGGCGATCGCGCAAGCAGCGGCGGAACGCTCGGCGGCGGCGTCGGAGAGTTCGAAGGCTTGCTCGACCTTGAGGTCCGGCAGTCCTTCAATTTCCAGGATGCGACCGGAGAAGACGTTCTTCTTGCCTTTCTTCTCGACGGTCAGCAGGCCAGCCTTGATCGCGTAGTACGGGATGGCATTGACCAGGTCGCGCAGGGTGATGCCGTCCTGCATCTTGCCCTTGAAGCGGACCAGCACCGATTCCGGCATGTCCAGCGGCATGACGCCGGTGGCGGCGGCAAAGGCGACCAGACCGGAACCGGCCGGGAAGGAAATGCCGATCGGGAAGCGGGTGTGCGAGTCACCGCCGGTACCGACGGTATCCGGCAGCAGCAGGCGGTTCAGCCAGGAGTGGATGACGCCGTCGCCCGGACGCAACGAGACGCCGCCACGGGTGCTGATGAAGGACGGCAGTTCGCGGTGCATCTTGACGTCGACCAGCTTCGGATAGGCGGCGGTGTGGCAGAAGGACTGCATGACGAGGTCGGCGGAGAAGCCGAGGCAGGCCAGGTCCTTCAGTTCGTCACGGGTCATCGGGCCGGTGGTGTCTTGCGAACCGACGGTGGTCATCTTCGGCTCGCAGTAGGTGCCCGGCAGGATACCGGTCACGCCGCAAGCCTTGCCGACCATCTTCTGGGCCAGCGAGTAGCCCTTGCCGTTGTCGGCCGGGTTCTGCGGCAGGCGGAACAGCGTCGATTGCGGCAGGCCGAGGAATTCACGGGCCTTGGTGGTCAGGCCACGACCGATGATCAGCGGAATGCGGCCGCCAGCGCGGACTTCGTCGAGGATGACGAGGGTCTTGAGCTGGGATTCGGCAATCACGGCACCATTCTTGGTGGCGGTGACCTTGCCGGTGGCCTGGTCGACCTTCAGTTCGATCTCGTCGCCCATGTCCATCTGGCCGGCGTCGATTTCGATCGGCAGGGCGCCGGCATCTTCCATCGTGTTGAAGAAGATCGGGGCGATCTTGGAACCCAGGCAGACGCCGCCGAAACGCTTGTTCGGGACGAACGGGATGTCTTCGCCGGTAAACCACAGCACGGAGTTGGTAGCGGACTTGCGGGAAGAACCGGTACCGACCACGTCACCAACGTAGGCGATCAGGTTGCCCTTCTTGGCCAAAGCTTCGAGTTGCTTGATCGGGCCGCGCGAGCCCGGCTCGTCGGCTTCGATACCCGGACGCGGGTTCTTCAGCATGGCCAGCGCATGCAGCGGGATGTCAGGACGCGACCAGGCATCCGGCGCCGGCGACAGGTCGTCGGTATTGGTTTCGCCGGTGACCTTGAACACGGTCAGCTTCTGCGAAGCCGGCACAGCCGGGCGCGAGGTGAACCACTCGCCATCGGCCCAGGATTGCATGACGGCCTTGGCGTTGGCGTTGCCGGCCTTGGCCAGTTCGGCGACATCGTGGAAGAAGTCGAACACCAGCAGGGTCTTCTTCAGGCCTTCGGCGGCGACGGCGCCGCAGGTCGGGCAGGCGAGCAGGTCGATCAGCGGCTTGACGTTGTAGCCGCCGAGCATCGTGCCGAGCAGTTCGGCAGCCTTCTCGCGGGAAATCAGCGCACAGGCTTCTTCGCCCTTGGCGACCTTGGCCAGGAACTCAGCCTTGACCTTGGCGGCATCATCGACGCCAGCCGGCACGCGGTAGGTGATCAGTTCGACCAGGGCGGCTTCTTCGCCGGCCGGCGGGTTCTTCAGCAGGGCCACCAGTTCGGTGGTCTGTTGCTTGGACAGGGGCAGCGGCGGGATACCGAGGGCTGCACGCTCTGCTACGTGGGCGCGATAGGCTTCAAGCACGGCGACTTCCTTTCGTAAAGGGTTGCTCTAGGGGAAACGAATATTTTACGACAACGGCGGCGGCTGGATAGTTCGCATGACAACGCCCCTGGCCGGCACCCGCAGGTCTTATATATTTTATATTATATAGAGGACTCGCAACACCCCTTTTCATGCGGGATTGAGGGATGCCGAGTGATAGTGATATGAAAATTTATAGAGTGCAAAACGCTTGAGTGATAGAGACTCTGCTACATCCAAGTGATTGGTTCACCACGATCACTCAACACCTGACGGAACTCTTCTTCGGTATCGTATGTAGCTAGCTCATACTCAATTGGCTTATTGTCTGCACTGTACTTGGCATCGATGAGCCAGAACTTTGATCCAGTGATTAGAGTTACAAAGAGGTTGGATTGCTCATACTGCAATCCCATTTCTTCACGAGTGATGTCACCTTCGGCAAAGTCGTGATCAGTCTCACGCACCTCCTGAATCAAACTCCACAAAGCATCTGCATCATCGGCATAGCCTTGCATGTTCATCAACCCTTCTTTGTCTAGGTTCTCATACTCATCACAGTGGGCAGTGATGACAATAGGTAAAGGTTCCTTGAACCCTGCCTGCCAATAGAACACAGCACCTGCATATTCAATCTTACTCATTCCTTATCCTCTCTCTTTGTCTTCCGCTTCTCGTTCTGTTTCTGTCGGCGTCTCTTCTCCAGTGACAGCCTGACCCATACAGCTTCGATTACTTTTGCATCGGCTTCGTCTTGCATGGTCCTCATTAGCCGCTTGAGGGTTTCGCACATCTCGTCAAGAGTGGGACTCAAGTACCGCTCCGAACAGATTGTTGAATGCTTTTGTCATCTCTTCCTCAGTATCAAATGACTCACTGATCACTCCCGGATACTGTTTGCAAGACTCGACCTTCAGGCATTTTGCTTTGCCGAAGATGGAAGCAACACTCACCGCGTCTTCGCCAGCAACGAACACAAAGACATGGATGCGACGATCAATATAATTTTGGTTGATCTGTTTGAAGATCATGTGGTCGTAATACTTATCTCCAGCCAACATGAAGTTGATTTGTTCTACCGCGTCGCCTTGTTCATCATAAGACAGGCTCAGTTCAAATAGTGCCCTGCCTTGAAAACGATTGATGTGTTGCCACTCAGCAATAGACATCACGCACCTTCCTTCTTCATGTTACTCCCCCATCTGTTGATCAAAGATTCTGCAACGGTCCTCGAACTGCTCTTGTGTTAGCTTCTCAGCAACTACACTGATTGCTTCTTTCGACTCCAACTCAATTGACCAGTACGGCGAGCCGAGCACACTAGCAATGTCGATGAAAGTATTAACAACAAGGTCACGATACTTGTCAGCCCTGTTTGGTTCTTCGCCTTCGAAAGTAATAGTCCCAGCAACTTCAAACTTCAGTATCAACTGAACCAGATTCAACAATGCTTGCTCTTCTGTTTGAGGTTGGTTCGGTTCTGTGTGAAGGTAGATGGCTCGTTCTGTAGGTGCAAGCGATTCGAATTCAAACTCTTCAATGATGATGTACGGAGTAGCCTTCCCAATCGTTAGCACTCCACCGCCGTTGTTCTTTTCAAGCCCAGCCATGGACTACCCCAAGAAAATGATTGCGGCATTTTATCACAACGGAAAAAGAAAAAGCCCCCGACCACCGGAGGCTTTATCTTGGTTGCTTCTCACCTATTGAGCGCAAGCCGACACTATGGATTGAATCATTGAACGACTCGCTTCTATTTATCATGACCCGTTCCGTCGTTCTCGAATCTTGTCCCACATTCCCTTACGCATCTCGAACAGAATATGGCCTGCACGAGAACCCCACTTGCGATAAGGATGGATCAAACACTCCATGTAATCCTCATGCATGATCATTCCATCCTTGCACATATTGCATAGCGTGTCGTACATGTTGATGTAACTTTCGAACGCACCTTTCTTTAGAAGGTAGTCCAGTGTATCAACATCGAGCATATCCATTGCCTGCTTGTCGTTCTTCTTTAACTTCTGGTATGTGCTTCTATCATTCATTGTCGGCACCCTTCAGATCATTCAAATGTTTCCATGTGCGCCCATAGAAGATTGAATCGGCCGCTGCCTTAGTAATACCAAAGCTCTCACCGAGCACACGAGCAGCACCAACATTGCAAGACAGTTTGATCTTGATAGCTTGCTCTTCAGACAGCACCGCACGTCCGTTCAGCTTGCCGGGATGGGAAGCAAAACTCCTGCGCCCCTTTATCGTCATGTCGGATAGGTTATCTGTTTGCGTACCTACAAACAGATGATCAGGATTTACACATGATGGGTTATCACATTTGTGGCATACGCAATCACCCGGTCGCAGCTCTCCCTTATGTAGTTTGTAGGAGGCTTGTGATGCCTTGATGGATTTATATCCCCAGCCGAACCTACCGTATCCCTGTCTATCGATATGCGCTGTCCATCTCCAACAAGGAGTATCGACATATGGGGGTGTTATTGATTCGTCTTCTACCCACTTCTCATTAAATCGTTCAAGTGTTGTTCTCATTGTCATCTCCAAAAGAAAAAGCAGAGTGTTTAGGCTCTGCTTTTATTTATGGATGACTGAGTAATAATTGACCTTTAATAGTCTTGGGCGAGCATAATTGTTGTGTAGCTTCTATCCCATTCCGTGCAGATATAGAACTTCTGACCATTCACCACATACGCAGATAAGACTCTTCCATCTTCTTCGGCTGCTTGATCATTCAACATCTTGTCAGCCTTGCACAGATCGCCCCAGTCTCTTGCTCCATGACGAAACAAAAGATCGGTTAAATCTACGTTGTGCTCAGTTGCATAGTTAAGACAGTTCCTTGTTACCACTACTCGACCTAGCGTGAATGACATATAACCTCCAAAAGAAAAAGGGCCGTTGATGGCCCTCTTATCTTCCTTTGGCTATACGTGAATCGATCAAGCGTTAAAGTAAAGTGGTCGGCTGTGATCGTTTCTTTGTATCTCGTGAATGGCTTTCAATGCTTGCCCTTCCGTTCCCCCTGCCATGAGTACCTTTGGAACAGAAATCGCTCTATGCATTTCGCCCCCACACTCAAGGCACACTAAACATGAAGTGTCGTCCGATGCCACATAAGCCTCTTTGGTTGCATTGCAGTCTGCGCACACGTAGTCATACATTCGCTTTGCCATCTAGTTGTCTCCTTATCCGATGACGATCATTCGCAGCAGTTCAGTTCTTGAATGCTGGATAACGTACAGGAACGGAACAGTAGTTGCCCCATCGATGTAAGGAAGTACAACCAACTTATCTCCATCCACTGTCGTGCTCTGTGGGTAGGCATTGGTCGCAAATGCTTCTAGGTAGTTCTTTGCTACGTTGAAACGGAAGATGCGGCCTGTGCCTTCCTTCTGGATATATATGTTCCCGTTCCAATCCACCGAGCAAGAACCAGTGTTGAAGGTTTCCATCTGGCCGCCGTATGTGTTTGCGATCCATGTGTTTGCAGAGATGTCATACACGTCAAGTGCAGAGCTACCAGCACCTCGGAATGAATAGATGTAGCGGCCATTCTGTTTAACCAATGTGCCTGTTTGCATCAACGGCTTGCCTTGTGCTCCTTGCCAGTCAGGATCAGCTACGCTATTGATCCAGTCAGCATTTCCGCCACCTGCGAGGCTAGCCCCACGAGCAGCAACTGGTGTGATCGTTACCCAAGTATTCGTGCTGATTGTGTAGCGGTACATGTTGGCTGAGTTGTTGCCAAGCAAGTACATGTAGTCATCATTGCCTTCGATTGAATAGACACTGGTTGCGTCTGGCGTGACAGTCCATGCAGCCGATACAGTGAGGGTCGTTGCCGTGTTGCTCGCTACTGTTCTGACCTGTCCCGCGCCTGTGCCTGAGACGATACGAACCTGGGCGTTGGCATAAGCATTGGTCGGCCAGCTCTTCGCACTGTTGATCAATGTCGTTGATGTATTGCTGCCAGTGCTTGTGCCTGTCTCGAATGCACCCTCTGCGCTTCCTGTGCTTACTAATTGCCCAGTCGTTCCCCATGATGTCGGAAGACCTGTAACGCTCTTCTGAGTCCATGCGTTTGTTGCTCGATCATAAACAGCAAAGCCAACTGCACCACTGCCAGCGTTGAAGAACCAAACCGAACCCGACCAGATTTGATATACAGTCGTTGCATCAAAGGCCACGGAAGCTGCTGGCGTTACGGTAATGACGGCATTGGCGCCAATGGTGTTCGATTCGATCTTCCCTTCGTAACCTGCTCCACTGCCACCAACGATTCGAATCTTGCATCCTCGAATGTCGCGCACGATGGTTCGGTTTGTGATGATCGTTGTCGTCGATCCGCCCGTTGCTGTGTTTTGAATAGTGCCACCGGGAGCACCGAGCGCTCTGAACTCACCGCATGATCCTGAGCCGAATGATCCTGCAATGCCTGAGCTTGGAACTTGAATCCATGCATCCTGTTCGGCGTTGTAGTTCCAGATGCTCGATGTGCCGTTGATCAAATAGTTTGCATCATCGGCAGGTAGCAACCCGCTCTTGTCACCAAGGAAGAATGAACCCGCTGCGGTATTGCTCGGCGAGGGTGTGCAGAACTCCCATGCCTTTCTGTGTAGTAGCTTTCGCAAGTTGATTGTTGTTGTCATTATTAGCTCACGATAATTTGTTGGTAGAGTCTCGAAGACCCCATATCAGAAAAGTTGGTAGGCTCATTGATTCGATAGAACGTTGAGCCAGTTGTGGGATTCGATACAGCATTGGTGCTCAATGTTGCTGTTGTGTTACCACCAATTGCGTAACCATCAATATCAATGGTCATGCGATCCGTTCTATCCAGTCGCGGCATCTTTTCGAGAATGGCCGTCAGGGTATAGAGCATGGTGTCATTGAGAGCAGCCAACGAATCCAGCAAAGACTGAATGTTGGTGTCGGTTGCCTGCTCGTTGTTCGAAGTGTTGTAGAGGGACATGGATGCTCCTTACTTGTAATAGGTCATCGTTACGATGCACTTCACTGGGGAGATCAAACTGACAGTCGCCACGCCGATGATGTACCGTATCGTTGGGTTAAGTTCTGAGCCAGTACCATCAACAACATCTGCCATTGGTAGGCTTGCTTCACCATCCACGCGACAGTAGAAGTCGCCGGTCGAAGAAAAGATTACAAACCGAGCATCGGCAGGAATCGTTACCGTCTTGGCTACGCGTGCATCAAGTGCTTGTACGTCTATGTGATCCGAGAACGGAATTGCAAACGATGGATTCCCGTTTGCGTCGATGCCGATTTGAAATGGCTTCATTACTTCTCACTCACAGGAATGGTCGTGAAGAATCGAAGGACGATGATCAGCACACCAACGACTGCTGTAGCGATACCGTAAGTGACCGGATCAAGTGCAGCTTGCAGGTTCGGCAGATACGTTTGAATTGCGCCCAGCAACATGATCACGAAACCGAAGATGATTGTTTTCGACTTAACTATTTTTGCCCACATGGTTATCTCCCTACGCGTGCCAGCAATGACTTCTTGATTACTGCCACAGGATGTTCTTCTTGGTCGAAAGCATCGTGTCCGAAACCTCGCTCTGCTTCTTCATCGCCACCACCAAGCTGTTCGATGATGGCGTTCAGTTGCACACTTAATGCCTTCAGTTGTTCGAGGATGCCGGTATCCTCTTTGTTGTTGCTCATCTCACTCATCTTCATTTGACCTTCTCCATTTGGTACGTTGGTTCTTTTTGTTGTTCTGCTGGCTTATCTTTAACGAAGCCATAACCAATCATTAGGCCGACGACGAGAGGGGCGAGCCACTTTGCTGTTTCGACGATGTACTTCAGGAAGCCCATACCGTACTTCGCTGTCTTGTACGATTCGAGAGGTTCTTTTATTTCGATCAGGACTTGATCGACTTTCAGTTGCACAAGCTCGATGGAAGTTTTGATGTCGTTATACTTCTTGTCTTCCAATCGAATGTGATCTTCGAACTCGTTACGCAACTGTTGAACATCTTTATCGAGTTCTTCCACACGTGCGACCAGTCGGATTAATTCTTCTGTTTGATTCATGGTTGGCCCTTTTCAATTGTTCTTCTATTTATGAAAAAGGGCCAACGTCTATTACGCATACACAGTAACTACGGCGTATCCATCGCCGCCCGATTGTGCGCTGTTGTTTAGCCCACCGGCACCTCCGCACGCATTTCCAAGATTGGTATCGCGATTGTTGTTTAGCGACAAACACCAACCCCCAAGACCTGTTCCTGAACCGCTTCGCGACATCCCTCCGGTAGAAGCCCAGCCTGAACCTGCTGCTGCCGGAACATTACCAGCCGAAACAGAACCTCCAGCCGCACCAGCAATGGAGAAGAATCCTGCTGTAACTACTCCACCCGCACCACCAGCCGCCTCCGCAGATACGGCAGCCTGGGCGCCACCCGCGCCCCCGTTTGCTGAGATCGTAATAACTTGGGTTGATGGAATGTGCCAAACGAGAAGCTGTGTTGCGCCACCCGCGCCTCCGTTTGCATTTGCTCCCGATGTTCCACGGGTGCCACCCGCACCAATGATGAAAGTTCCTTCACCGCTTGGAAATTTAGATGCCAGTATGTCGAAGCGAACATATGCGCCCCCGCCCCCACCAGCAGCATTGCCCGTAGTGAGACGATTACCTCCTCCTCCTCCAGCACCCCACATTTCTACAACAACAACTGCCGAGCTTGGCAATCCACTTGGGACTTGCCACACATACGAACCCGCTGCATCAAAAACCGATTGATGCACAATGCCGACATTGGTTAGGTGTCTCCCATCGACCGCCGGGAGCATCGCATTTTCGTCTAGCTGAATGATGTTGTTAGCTGCTGTGCCGAGAGGTGTAGTCGCCGCCGTGGTCAACCCAAGATTTAGTCGAGCGGCTGCGGTTGTTACGGCACCAGTTCCTCCCGAGGCGATGGGAATCGGTAAAGCTATTGACGCCGCTGACGCTGCTGCTGCCATTGCTGAACTGCTGGCAGCAATAGCACTATCAGAAGCACTATCCGCAGATGCTGCCGCAGCAATAGCAGAGTTGTTCGCCGCCGCCGCACTATTAGATGAACTCAATTCAAGTGCAGGTAATACACCATCTGTATATTCTTTATTAACTGCATCGTGTGGATTAATCGGGGATGCCACATTTACAATATTGCGATTGGTTGCATCCAAGTTCCCACCATTGTTCTCATGAAACGTAAGCGCTGCTTGCTCCTGTAGCATCATCACTACACGATCAAAATCTCTATCGAGAACATCAGCGGTAATCGATCCGCCCTCAACATAATCCGTAATTCGCGTCATGGACGTTTCACGAACTAATCGAACAGATGATCCGTTTGATGGAGCTGTCACGAATACTACAGAACCACCTTCGACGTTTCCCACCCCCGTGACCGAGTAACCATAAGCGACAAATAATCCATTGACGTAAACCTGAAGATCGCTAGAGTCCAGAATCTGAAAAGGATAAGCAAATGTCTTTACAGAACCATTTGCGACGTAAGTAATAACTGGGGTTTGTTGAAGTACAGGCATGTCTTCTCCTAAAGAATTTGCCTGTATTTATGTTTAGGTATTTGTTAAGCCGAGATGGTTAGTGCAAATCTAAACAAGTCATCCAGTTGTTCATCCGTAAGATTCAAAACGGACTGAAGAGAAAGAACCGTTGGGCTGTTACGTTTGAATACTGCCGCATCTTCCCAAGCAATCTTAATGAAACGATCCTCACTAGAAGCGATGAATGTTTCAATATCCTCCAGCAACCCAGCTTGAAATAATGCTGCGCGTGCTTGGAAGCGAGAGACTTCAACAGTATCTCGCCAGTTCATCAACACTTCTTCTGGTGTTAGTTCTACTGTCTCTTCCTGTTCGGCACTCTCTGTAACTGTTTCAAATATCCAACCATTCTCCCATCGTGCTACTTTACCTTCCGGGATCATAGGAGGCTCAACATCAACAGCGCCCCCAGGTATCAGAAACACTCCCGGTTCTAGTGGAGATTCATCTGCCACTACCGGCCCAACGTAATAACCAATGTCGTTTAATTGCGATACGATCTTATTCATTTTGCTTCCTTAGTATTTGATGCAAGCTAGCAAGGCAACGTTTCGTGGTCGTGCTTCGGTTCCACCATCAGCGTTAATGCTCAGTGTGTGGGTGTGCGCTCCAGAACTTCCGGTATAAGGTTGAGCACCATAAGTGTTTTCTGCATACCCCCAGGTCGATGCGCCGCTACTCTCACCGCCTCCGCTTTTCGGTATTGTGTGGGTGTGCGCCCCTGCACTAGCTGCCGATCCTGTGTGAGTGTGGCTCTTGTTCTGGTCAGTTTGTGCAGAGCCAATTGCTCGCCCTGTATCCACTCCACGTGCATCATCCCAACCTCGAATGAACTCGCCCCGCAGGTCAGGGAGCTTGAAAGTCGTTGATCCATCCCCTGCACCGTATGTTGTTCCGATAACAGCAAACAACGCTGCATATGTGGTGCGTGAAACCAAAGCCCCGTTCGCTTTCAAATAACCTGCTGGTGCTGTGCTTGTCGCAAAGTAAGAAACAATGCCGACAGGAACTTCAACTGTCTCTGTGTAGGACAACTGAATCTGTTCATTAGCACCAGCATTCAAAGTTGTCTTTGTTAGGCTTCCAGATACAACCAGCTTGTTATTCAGCTTATCTGCTGTCGTATCTGTTTCTGAAACCTTCAAGTTATTTGATTCAACAAACGACAGTTGCAGCTTTTCGTCATTTCCAGAATCAAGAACCGTCTTCGTTAGTGATCCAGTTACAACCAATTTTGTATCGAGGTTGTTTGCTGTGTCGTCGTTCGAGGTAATCTTGATGAAACCAGAAACACCGTTTGCGCTGTTCTCTGCTGCTTGTGCGCTAGCTGCTGCCTCGATTGCGCTATTCGCCGCTTCGATTGCACTTGCTGCTGCCGCATTCGCTTGGGTGATTGCTTGAGCTACTGAACTCGCAGCCGATGTCTCTGTCCAGATTTTTGTTACAGCGTCTTGTGGGCCAATAGGATCAGAAACATTTACCAGACGGCGTGACTCAATATCGAGAGCGCCACCACTGTTTTCTTTCAATGAGACGGCATCGAGGTACTGAACCATCATCACCAAACGATCGAAGTCAGCATCGAGCGTTTCTGCTTGAACGTAACCGCCTTCTACATAGTCGGTTGTTCGTTTCGGTATGACGATTCGAGCTATACGAACCACAGAGCCATTCGCAGGCGGAAGTTCAAAATTGACTACCCCGCCACTTGCTTCTCCAATCCCATCGACTGAATAGTTTGTTGTTGGCGCTGAATCGATATACACATTCAAGTCATCAAGATCGAGAACTTGAAATGGAAAGCTGAATGATGTTACTGAGCCGTTAGCGGTATAGCTAATAACTGGCGTTTGTTGAAGTACAGGCATGTCTTCTCCTAAAGAATTTGCCTGTATTTATGTCAAGCCATCTCGCGTTCTATCTCGATACTTTCGCCATGTGGTCGCCAAGATTTGTAGCCATCAATCTTGTTCTGTATCCCTGCGCCGATTGCAATTGGTAGTTGTTTGATTGCTGAAGCTGGAGCATCAATAAAGTCATCATGCTTATCCATTCTTGATGGATTGAAGTCACGCAACTGCGTCATGAACTTTGTCGACATGACGCTTTGATGCACGTGAAGAAAATGAGCACTTAGAGGGATTTCGAACGCTTCGATAATTTTTTCACTCTTCTTTTGCGTAGAGTGAATCCCTTGAACGGCAATGCCCAATCCACGAACTTCTTTCAATAGCATTGGTGGCGCGAATGCACCGACGCCGTTTGTTTCAATGCAAATCTTTGGCAGCTTAAATTCAAGTGCTGCATCTCGAACTTGCTTGCATTGCTGTTCAATCTCGCCCTTCAGTTCAATGATGCGGTGGATATACAACTGGCCTTCATAGCTCAAATAAACAATAGCCAGGACCGAGCTATCGCCCTTCTTTGTATTAACAGCCACGTCCCACCATGCACAAACAGACTTGATACGGACATCACCAATACGAAGGAGCGACGAACGGTTAGCCGTAATCAACTCTGGCTCACCGTCATAGGTCTGTAGGTTTGTTGGATCGAGAACTGAATCCTCTACCGCCATCGGGATCAGTTGGTATTGGGAAAAGAACTCTGCACGGCTCTTACATGCAAGCTGCTTGTTGATGATCTCGTTATGGTCCCAACGCTCATGCCAAGTAACGTCACCTGTGATGTTCGGGAATTCCCCCTTCAGGTTGTTCAGCAATGGGATGACGAGACTGGATGCACCCTTCCCTACGATCTCTGGATATACGGAGTCATAGGCATGAGGTGTTCCAATGAACAGCTTCTTGCCGCCGGGGTTCAGTAGGTGATGGGATTCAGCGATACGAGCACGCAACCGCTCGCGCAGGTCTTCGCTACCTGCATTGCGTGGAACCTCAACGTCATCCATGAAAATGAAATCAGCACGTGCACCAGTTACGTTGCTGAATATCCCACGTGCTTCAATAGAACTGTTACGTCCTGAGTTGCTTCCTTGGACTACTATTTTTCTAGCCGTCCATGTGCTATCACGACCACGTAAATGTTTGGCTAGTGGGTTGGTATTGATGACACGTTTGCAGTCCTCAACCATTTTCATGGCTGTATTGTCGTCAGCCGATTGAACAAGGATCAGTAGAGTTGGGTCATTAACAAGTAACCAGACTGCGTAGATTGCAGCAATAGAAGATTTACTCGAATTTCTAAAACTTTGCAGTACAGCTACATTGTTGTTCCAGTTGTCACTGTCTGCGAGAAAGTCAAGAATGCGAATGTGGAATTCAGGTATATGGTCCCAACCATTCACCTTTGCCTGCACAGCAAAGAAAATATCGAGAGGCACTTTATTCATTGTGTGCCTCGATGTAAGCAACAATTGCTTTTAGATCATCAAGTGATGCATCTGACTTTAGCTGGTTTGCTTTCCAGCTAATAACACGGACATTTCCTTTAACATAACCCTTGCTGTTATCCACTCGATCAAGAGAAGGTGCAAACTGATTTCGTGTTCCGATTACAGCAATTGATACATCTAGCTTAACGCCAAGGACCGGACAGAACTCAGGGATAACAATATCTTCGATTGTTAGATTGAACTCCCATCCCTTAGCTTTCGAACGACGCCGCACGTTGTCGAGCATGTACTTTTCGTAGTTCTCTGCTGCATTCTTCCGCCACCGCAGGTGATCCCGCTCTTTATTCTTTTCGTGGTATTTTTTGCTGTAGTCAGGATTCTTCTCCCGCCACGCTTTCATTCTTGCCTGTTGTTTTTCTTTTGCTGTTAACTCTTGTTCCATGAAAAAATACCTCCGATGTTTTGGAGGTATTTATGGTTTTGAAAAAACATCGAGGCGTTAAATATCTAGCTTCACTCCACGTTGTGCGAGCAGTTCTTTTGCTTCATCGATCAGTTCAATGTTCTCAGCCGATTGAAGATTCTGCTTGTCGCTTTCTTCATCACCATCAGCCAACATGCCGCGAACATCCTTCAACTGCTTGATCAGGTTGATGTGTTCTTTGATGACACTCATTTGATCCTTACGACGCTGCACCATTTCTTTGTTCGTATATTCAACTTCGAGTAGCCCCTTGCCTCGGTTCTCTTCGATCAACTGCCCAACGAATCGATTAATGATCACGTCAATCTTTTGAACGTTTGTGCCCTTCTTCAATTCAGGATGCCAACGTTGCATGATGTTCTTAGCTTGCTTTTCATTCTCGCGTGCCTTCAATTCGAGACGACGCTTTTCTCGTTCGGCCTCCTGACGCAGCCGTAACATCTCACGACGTTCGTTTGGCTTCATTGCTTCCGTTTCTGGCTCTTCAACGATTTCAATCACGTTTGGTAATGCTGCTCCCATTTGTCTCTCCTTTAGTTATTTTTAATGGTTAGAGTTGTTGTTGCTTTATCAGGCAAGCCCATAAAGTCCTGTGCCCATTCTTCGCCGTTGTTAATCAACCAGCGTAGGTAGAACAAGTTGTTGAATGGAACCAGCTTACGTGCGCTGCTGATAGTTCCTGCATCCTCGGTATCGTTCTTGATGTCGGATACGATGTTGTGAACTTCCTTGCCAAGCTGACCTGTTGGGCCAAGCAATACGCCTGCGTTGAAGTTCTGTGCTGCCATCGTTGGGCGATCATCGTCAGAGATTGCACGGCGCATATCCCCGAAGCCCATGCCCGAAGAGACGTTGTTGATGAAGAACGGAATCGTTGCAAGGCCAGATTCACTAACAGCGTCGTATGCAACTTCCTGCCAGTTACGTTCTCGCTCTTCGCCTCGATCACCGTCAAAGCCTGAACGACGGATGATGTCTTTCAGTTCCCACACAGCCGCCCCCATGACCATTGCGGAAACGATGTAGCCCATAACGCTGGCATCGCGTTGGTTGATCTGCTGCATCATCGGAACAAAGTGCTGGATGTGCGAGCCGAAGTTGAATGACATGAACTGCGTGAGCAACGTTTCCATTGGCTTGCTCAGTCCTGTAACCACTTTCGCGCCTGCGCTTGGGTTATACACAACGGTATGCGCTAGCGTCGTCAATGCACGCTCCAGAGTCTCCGCAGCTTCACGGTCAGCCCATCGCACTGTGTCAGTGACATAGAGGCCGTTGTTAATCATGTTGTGCCCAGCCGTGATGCCTGAATTGAATTCGTTGGCGATCCGACGAGCCATGTCCGTATCGATGCCCCATACACGTAGGTTACGAAGCTCGCGCTCCGTTGCATTGCCTGCCGTCTCAGCGATAACCGAACGAAGGATTTCATCGTTCGCAATAACACCAGTCATCTGCTTCTGAATATCGGTCAGGTGCGCAAGGCCGTTCAGGATGCCCATCTTGTCAGCCGCCCAGTCCAACCCACGAATGACAGGGTTCTTCGAGGCGTATTGATCAACGAGGTCATTGATCTGCATGTGACGAATACGCAGCACGGTTTCCATTGCAACGCCAAGGCGCTTGTTCGCCTGAACGATTGCGTCATAGGCTGGATCTTTGATTGACGGCAAACGGAACAGATCCCCGAAGGTCTGGCGCATTGCTGGCACCGCATGCTTCAACGTCGATCCCATACCGAACACGAGCAGGTTCTTCGTGAAGTCGGACAGAGAGGAAACGGCTGCACCACCCATCTTCGTGATGTAGTTGAACGTAGCCAGACCATGTGCAGCAGTTGCCCAGGAGCGAGGATTATCAGGAGCGACCTTGTAGCTGCCGTCCATGATCGAGATGCCATTGCGGATCGCCTTCACGCCTCGGTCGAATTCACGCTCCAGCTCAGTGACCAGCTTTGACTTCTCAGCATCGGAAATCGCCATTGCAGCAATCTCAGCTTGTCGGGCCTGCTTCTCTGCAAGGGCACGATTGATCATGCTTTCGCCGGTCGTGTCACCAATCATCTTCGTCAATGCGAGATCGGTGCCGACTGTGTTGCTGTATCGAGTCATAAAGTCCCGATACGACTTGTTCAGATATGGTTCGAGAACATTGTCATCGATCTCTAGCTTTCGCTCCATGGCAACGGATGCCTTCGAGTTTCGACCCAGCGGAATGATGTTGCCGTTCGCGTCCTGTGTGATCGTGCTTATGTTGATCAGTCTGCGATTGTCACCATGAATGATTCGCTCATAGACATCCTGTGCAGCTTGCTCCAGTTGCGCTTGCGTCCATGTTTGGTTCGTTCGCTGGAACTCATTGACCAGCATCTGACGGAATGCAAACTGCTCGTTGATGATCTTTTCCCGATTGAAGCTACGACCGAAGTAGCTCAACGCTGTGCCCTTCAAATTGCCGGATGTATCGAGACGGCCGAGGCGTACAGCTTCATTCGCCAGTTCATCGACAAGGACACGGCCTTGTTGTGCCACACGTTCAATCTCACGAATGGCATGGCGGTCGGCATTGCTCATGGCGATACCAATTTCTTCATCGAACTCCTTGCGGGTTAGCTTGTTCTTGCCGTACTTCTGCTGGACGTACTGAAGCGTCTGAGGGGTTTCCCATCCACCCTTATTGATGTATCCGTCATATGCTTTGTTGAAGTCATCGAGGCCACGGCCAAGCACACCATTCCCAAGGCGCTCAAATTCCGACTCAGCAGATTGCAGAGTGGTGTAGCTGCCATCCAAGTTGCCTACACGCTGGCGAAGGTCACGGAACAACTTTTGCCCAGCAGCTCGAAACTCTTGGAACGAACTGTTAGCCAGCGTTACCGCCGACTGGTTGAGGTTGATTTTGTTCGCGCCGAAGCTACCAACAAGGTTCGTATCTGCGACTGTTGGTGGGGTATATGTGCTCGGTGTCGGTGGAGTTGGAGCAGCCGCTACACCTGCATTCGATGCTGCGCTTTGGTAGTGAATTGCTGAACCATCATCAGCCAGGTCTTTTGCAATCGCCGTGTCTGGTGCTGCCGTCCCATTAACATGGCTGACATACGTCTTCAGTTGCTGTGCTGATTGCTGAAATGCTGCTGCCGTTGGTTCATTCGCTGACGCTGCTGGTGGAGTTACTGTGCTCGACTTGCCACGAATCAATTGCCCTGCCCCATGGAAAGCAGGATTCAACAACGACCCTGCCACGGAGAACAATGCAGCGTCTTTAACGATGTCGATTTCTTCTCGTGATTCGTCGCGGATGTTCTGTCCCATGCCATACAAGCCACCAGACAAAGCGCCGACAGCCGCACCTTCAGCAGCAGCCTTGACGTACTTGCCGCCTTTGATTGCTTTGCTTACTGCGCCACCGCCTACGAAGATGTCAGGCGTGAAAAGGCTTGCAACGATCTCTGCCGTCGTTCCCCAGCCTCCAGCGCGAGCCAATACATCCTTTTCGCCACGGTCACGGTCAGCCTTCCGCTTCAACCATTCAACTTCTGCATCGCTATTGGCTTTTGAAAACCAATCGGCATAGTCCTCATATCCTTCAATCTTGGATAGTGGATCAAAGTTCTTGTTAGCTGGCTGGCCTGAATATGGATTGCTTTCACCATGAACAACTTGCGTCAGCCAGTTCCCTTGACGAAATGCAGCGTCAGCTACTTCTAAAACTGACGGTGCGGAAGATGTAGGTTTTTCCTCTTGCGGTGTAAGGTTGTCGCGTTGGTTGGCCGGAATGCCAACTGACAGACCATATTCGTTTTTCTCTTTGATAGGCATTACTTTGTCTCACTCTTCTTGAACTTTCCAAATTGTGGTTGCTCAGAAGTATTTAGTTGAGGAGACGGTTTCGCCCCACGAGGAACAAAGTTATTCATTTCGGTGTTGTTGAATGCAGCGCCTGTCGTGAATGGATTCGGTTTCGCGCTCAAATATTCTTCACGCTTCTTCTGTGCTTCTGCCAACTGTGCATCACGAACTTGCTTTGCTGCTGCCGCTTGATCTGGTTCCCATGTCAGTTTCTTTCCGGTATTTGGATCAACTACGTGCCCAGTAACAACACCATTGCGAACTGCGAATAGGTCATAAGAACCATCGACATTGGCTTTCAGTCGAACTTGTTCAGGCTTTAGGCCAAGTCCTTTCAGGTCGGTAGCAAACTGCTGAGTCATCCAGTCCGTCTTGCCTGCTGCACCTTCAGGAGCATTGAACATCAATGTTGGTGTGCCAGTCAGATACGAGACGCCATAACTCTTACGAACAAGCGCCTTGGTTGATTCCAATGCAGCATCAACATTGCCGCCAGATAGAATCAATTGATCTTGGAACACATCGCGTGCGTGTCCATATGCTTCAGGCGTAACGTCCTTCTTGCTGACGCCGAACGTATTCTTCAACTCTGTTTCGAGCTTCGGTAGAGCCTTCGTGCCAATTTTCTTGTACTCCTCCTTTTGCTCCTTCGTCAGAGTTCGAGCACGTTCAATCAACAGTTGCGCTTGCTCTGGATGCACCCCCAGGTTGATTTGATTGGCCTTCGATACCGTCTCGTCATTCAGTTGGTGGATGATGTTCGGTGCCTTCTCTGCGATCTGCGCAAGAATCTGAGTGCCTTGAATCGATTGCTTTGGGTCTTTCGAGCTAACAAGCCCATGGATTGCAGAGGTCAGCATGCGCGGAGCCACACCCGTCTTCGTCGTTAGCTCGGTCATTACTTCAACCGCATTGGCGTTTCCGCTCTTCTTGATCAGTTCTTGGGCATAGGCTTCAACCGACTTCACGTGGCTTGGGTTCTTCGGATCGAGTGGAAGCCCCAATTCCAATGCGTCACGAACTGGCGACAGTAGTAGGTCGCGCTTCTCTGCTGCTCGTGCTGCCCGTTCTTCTGCGGCCTGTGCTCTGCGCTCCCGACGATCAGCATCCATCTCCAGCTTGCTTATCAACCGTTCTGCGTGGCCTTGGTCGATTCTGTTTTCCATGTGAGCCTTATAGACAGTGGCAACTCCAGAATTGCCAGACAGCTTCCCTTGCGTGATGTCCATGAACAGAGCGAACTCGTTGGCATCCTGTTCTTCCTTCAGCTTGGCCCGCGTCTCTGCATCACGGCTTGAACGCTCGTGCTCTGCCTGATAAAGCAACGCACGACGAGTAGAAGGATCGAGTTCAAACAATGGGTCGGTAGCAATGTCGCCAGTTTGGTTACGCAACATCTCGACTGCTGCATGTGGGTCTGTATTCGTGACCGATGCAACGGCATCAACTACGTCTTGTGTGAGGCGCTTCTGGTATTGTTCTTCGGCAGATGCAGCCCCCCACACAGCAATGAACTGTGGCGAGTGCATCATTTCGTAGAGGTTCTTTTTGTGATCCGACAGCAACCGGCCAACAGTTTCTGGATTGTTTTCGCCAGCCATCACATCGGCTAGTTGCTTGCCCAACATTTCCAATGTCTGCACGTGGCGTGTCTTTACGTTATCAACACGACGAGGGATAACAATCTCGTTCTGATAAACCGAATCAGCTTGCTCCTTGAATATCTGAACACGAGCATCTACGTCGTTGCCGACTTTGGTTAGGTAGTTGTACTTCGCATTGATTTCATCGATGCTTGCCCCGCGCTGGCGTTGATACTCTTCATACTCTTCGTCAGTGTTCAATCCCTTATCGATAGCAGCCTGACGAGATGCGGAACGTGCATTGCGTTCTGCTGTTTGAAGTTCGATCAAGTGGTTTTGCTTCTGCGTTTCCTCTTCAGCAATCTGAAGATTAGTCATCGTCTTGATCGCATCTTGTGCAACTGCTGCGACTTGTTGTGCAGCTTTCATTTCCATGTCAGCCGCCATTGCTTCACCGCTTGCATCACCAAACGTCCCGCGAACAACCTTTGCTGTTTCGACTGGACGAGCTACGCGATTACCAAAGTTATTCGCCGTTGGCACTTCAGATGCCTGAACTATGCGGCCCCCTTCTTGGGCATTCATGTTTATGTTAGACATGCGTGATCCTTATTCTGTCGATACTGTTGTGGTTGTTGTAGTTGCAGCAGGTGTCTTTGTGTTCCACTGCTTGTAGTTCGAATAAGCGCCGATAGCACTATTCGCCAGTGTCGTTACTGCACCAGTGCGGCCAGCCGATAGCATTGCGTTTGCAGCCAAGCCGCCAGATAGCAACGTGCTTTGTCCTGCCATTTGTTGATAGCGTGCTGTCGATTCTTTATTGACGGTCCCGTAGATGCCTTCGATAACCGTAGCAATAGCGTCTGCTTCTGCTCGCTTCGTTATGTCTTCGGTCATGACAAGATTGCTTCCAGTGCCGACCATCGCGCCGGATGTCCCTTGCACAGCTTCTTGCTGACTGCGCATCTGGATTGCTGCTTCACGAATCTTGTCTGCTTCAATCCCTGCTGACTTCTCGATACGTTCAGCATCGATCTTCGCCAGTGCTGCATTCGTATAGCTCTCCGTTGCAGAGGCTAATGCTGCATGCTCTTGGGCCTTTGCTTGTTTCTTTGCTGCTGCTTGTTGTTGTGATGCGCTATATGCTCCAACTGCGAGTGAAGCTATTGTGACTGCTGTTGCGACGGCCATCTTTATTCTTCCTTGTTATTGAGGCTGTACACGAATCCAACGTGCTCCATGCCCATCTTTTCATAGAGCTTCCCGACGCGATCCTTATCAACGCCGGTACTATTTGAAATGACAATTTGGGCTGCACCTTTCGATTTCGAATACTCAACGAATCGTTTAATCAGCATCGCCCCAGCCATTGCCCCCCGCTTGTCTGGCTCAACAAACAAAGCGAGATCGACCGCTACACGATCACTGCCAAAGTATTGTTCGTGTATCCAGCCAACGAAAGCGCCGATGACTTCGCCATCCTTTTCACATACGAAAAGCATTCCGTCGTCGTGCCAGATACAGGTGTCGAGATACTTGCGTAACTTTTCATCATTGAAGTCGTAGATTGAATATTTCGACTCCGCATGCATCTTCTTTCCGAGTTCTACCAGCCGGTCTAAATCTTTTTCTTCTGCGTCTCTGATCATGGTTGCCTCCTCCATTTGTTGTGACTATTTATGGAGGGGCCATTAATCATTCAGGTCAGGAATAGCCATCTGAAGCGCAACACCAAGAACGGTCATTGGTGAAGGCAAGTCCTGTTCAATCTTGATCGTGTGTGGGCTGCGCCATCCAAGCAATGCAACTTGCTTGTCACCTGTGAATAGAGGCGTTGGCTGACCTAAAGGAACTTGGTTGGTACGGAACGGAACGTTGTTGCCATTCACCTTGCAGCTTGAAGTCTGCGAGAAACGAACAGTGATCTTCGGAATCGACACAGCACGAGCCTGAGAACTACCATCTGCAAGCTGCTCTGCTGGGTGAAGCATCTCAAGCGTTGTCGTATATGGCAGTCCGATCTCCACGTTATTCACTGGATAGTCGAGAGTGACAGTGCCCCCGATAACTTCTCTGTGTCCATGCGGAACACCATCAGCAACAACCGCAACAGTCTTGCCTTCGAGGTGGTCAATGCCTGACCAAACAGCCGTCTTCGTCGCGTTGTAGCCAAAGGTTGCACTGTCGGTCATTGCCCCTGTCGTGTAGTCCAGTAGCTCGATGTAGCGCTTCGACGTGCCATTAACGACTCGACGGACAGCCAGATAGGTTTGGTCAGCCGTTTCCTCTGGAACAGATGCGCAGTTCTCGAAATAGCCGTCAGTGATGTGGCGTGCCCATCCAGTAATCTGCTGGTCGCGTAGGTGGGTCATGGACAGTAGTACGCCATCGTCCCGAGTTGCCCACAGCAAGTAGTCAGGGTCTTGCGTAAAGGTCATGTCCTTCACGCCGGTGCCGGTGATGTGCTCTGCGAATAGCGTCAGGTCGGTAGCCAGGTTCGTATCCTCTGCCACGGAATAGCTGATAGCCCGGACCTTTCGACGGTCGCGCTGTAGGAAAACCACTTCTTGTGAGATGCGGATTGGCTTGGCTGGCGCTGCACCATGGAAGGTGTTGGCGCGAATACGAACACTCGAAGGGGTGATCCCAGCAGTGCCCCCAGTCAATGAGAACTCGCCTCCGGATGACATGGCGATTAACTGGCGAGCGCTCTCCAAATGCACGATCTGGTCATAACGGTTCGATGCAAATGTGAACTGCACTGCGTCACCATCATTCGGCCCAATGGTGAAGTTCGTAAAGTCGCCAGTGACGCTACCCCATATCGTCTGTGGCTCTGCTGAAGTGCCGCCGAAATACAGGCGTTGCTCGAAGAAACCGACCGTTGATGGGAACTTGCCGGTGTTCCATGTCAGTGTTGGCGTGCCAGAAACAGAGCCTGAGACGATCCATTCTTGCCGGGATGCCGTGGATACCTGACATGTAATCGTCCATGTCTGTGCAACCTTCGTGTTCGTTACTGCTGCACCGTAGAGAACCCCTTTGTTGGTCCCTGCTGGTGTTGGGCCTGTTGTGCTTGTAACGGCTCCGCTTGCGTTCGTGACGATGGTAAAGACATCACCAACAGCGAATTGCGTAGTGCCAGCCAGAATCTTAAACTTGATGTAGTCGTTCTGATACCACTGATCCGACAATGCCTTGTACGTGAAAAGGATTGGCGTCAGTGTCCAGCTCGTATCTGTTGCACGTTGCAGGATTCGAGGCGCGTGGTTCGTGTGCGCCAAGTAAAGTGTGTTACCTGCCTGTGCAAAGGTAATGTCAGCCAGCTCGGACTCCATGTAAGGAATCGGGATTTCATAGCGAGTTGCGCCATCCATAACAAACGATCCGTTCTTCACAAACTGGATCACGCCACCATTCAGCACCAACATGAATGAAAGCGTCTTGCTATAAACGAATGGGATCAATCGAACAGTCTGGTTGCTGTTCTTTACCTCACCGATAAACATTGTTCCCGGTCGGCGCTTTGCACCTCCGTGCGTCATGGAGTAAGCATTGACCATTGTCTTCAGTGCATTGTCGTAAGCCTTCAGGTCTGTACGTGCAAGCAGCTTCGGAGAAATTTCACCTGCTGTGAAATCCGATTGGAAGTGAACAATCTTTGCCATTAGAAGCGCACTCCAACCAGTGAGTTGTCGAACAACCCGAACAGTTCTGTTGTGTCTTCCGATGCATCAATGCCCTTCGCGGTGCGTAGCTTCTCCTGATAGATCGCTGACGATGCATTAAGTGACGAGTTGCTTCTTGTGATCGCGTATGCAAGATCAAATCGGAGGCGTGCTGCCACCAAGTCACAGAAGGATGAATCCCAAGAACCGATGTCTTGGTTATCGAATACGTACTTAACGAAGCACTTATCCGAGTTCGTGATGATCTTTTTATTCTCGATCCGATAATCCGAATCCCCGAATACTTGAATCACACGCAAACAATCTGCTGGCAATGGATATGAATGCTTGTAATCGAATGCAGGCGGCGCTAGTTCTGCTGCTAGTTCGATACGCTTCAGTGCAAAGTTCCATGGATGTGCTCGGAGAACTGCACGACGAGCGTTGTCCCACATTGAGTCACACAGAACTGCTTCTGTTGATCCATCGGTAAGGCTGGTGATTGGGTTTGCTCCAAGACTTGTTAGAGCGATATTGCAAATTCCTACGACGCTATTAGCCACAGTCGTCTCCTTGTTTTTGTTGTTGTGGTCGTATTTATGGAGACGGCAAAAAGAAAAAGGCGACCTTTTGAGTCGCCTTCTTTTGTTACTGCTGAGTGTTATTACTCAACGCAAGTCATCTTCGTGATGCCCAGGTCGTCGATGATCTTCGCGCCAAGGGAAACGTAAGAGTTGGTCAGGTAAGCAACACGTTCTGGGATGTAATTGACTTCAGTCGTCACATCTTGGCCGACAGCCAGACCGATAGAATCGCCATTGAAAGCGAAGCAAGTACGGTTAGCAGAAACCTTCGGCAGACGGTTCGACATGATCCACTTCATGCCAAGAGCAGAACCAACGCCAGCTTGCAGAATTGCTTGCACTTGAACGTAGTCGCTCGATGTCAATTGTTGGATAGCCAGAGCTTCAGAGATTTGCTTTGCACCGATAACCAGCACGCGCTTCTCTGGATCGACTTCGTTGGTGTTCAGGTAGGTCACACATTCCAGAATCTTGGCGAGTGTCAGGCCACCAGCGACGGTTGCAGTCGTGTTAGCAGCGTTAGCCAGTTCAGTGATGATGACATCATCGACCTTACGATTGATAGCACCGACAGCAGCCTTGGCGTACTCAGCACGCAGGTTGGCATTGGTCTTCAGTTCGTCGAGCTTGTCGATGTAGATACCAGCGTAGTAGTCAGCCAGTGTTGCGGTAACTTGAGTTGCTGTTGGGTCCAGAGCAGTGATAGCTGCGTCACGGGACTTGGTGTTAGCAACAACAGCAGCCATACGGTGGAAGTTGTAAGTAGAACCAACAACGTTCTTGTGAACACGGAGTGTGTCCATCAGACGAGTGTCGTTCTGTGCCCATAGTTGCTTTACTTCATTTGAATATTGCGCAATAAATGCAGCATTGGTAGATGTAGCCATGTTGAGATTTCCTCGAATAAGTTAATTTTTTGTTGTTCTTTTCTGCTTATCCGAGCCGAACTCGGGGCGTTACTTACGTGGTTCCGGGGCCGTGGCTTGTCCGTACTAAACTTCAGATGCAACTATTTATGGTTCTACGCAAAGTGGTCAGTTACAGACCAAATAAAAAGGGCCGCACTTGGCGGCCCTATCTGTTTCTACATCACGCTTATTCGCTGTAATGTTGTTCGTACCATTTACGAACCTGCTCCTGCTTCTTCAGATTTGTCGTGTAGTCTTTTGATCTAATGATTTCGTTGATCTGATCTTCCGTCATTGCTGTTGGTCGAGAAGCCTGTCTTGCTGTTGGCTTATCCTCGCCAAGCTCTGCACCCACACGAGCCAGAATCTTCAACACAGCAGGATTGTTCCCCACTTCGTTGATGTCCATATCGGATGGAGCAAATGCATCCCAAGCGGCACGTGCATAGTTGAGGTTACTATCGAAGTTCTTGCCCCACGATTCACGCAACGTCTTCTCTGCGACTTCTGGTGTAACTGTATTTGTTGATACAGCTTCTTCATACTTCTCCATCATCCAAGCATATTGTTCTGGAGAAACGCCCATCTTCTGTGCTTCTGATTTGAATGCCGTTGAAACTTCTGGATCATATTGAAAACCATGCTTTGATTCGAATGCATAATCTTCAATAGCTTCAGATGCCAAGCTGCGAGAACCTAAACGCTTCTCTAGGTTTGAATAGCTTTTTGCCAGACCTTGAAGATCAGGCTTGCCATCCTTCAGAAACTTTTTAGGAACCCAACTGTAATCATCTTCGGTGGCTTGAACTTCCGTTGCTTGATCTACTGATTCAACATTCTCGCTAACTACTTCTGTGTTGTTCTCAGCTACTTCACTCATTTTCTGTCTCCTCTGTCGTGTTTAATTGTGCTGTTGCCAAACTATTTATAATGTATGCAATAACATCTCTCTGACCAATCTTGTAAGTTGTATCGTATGCATCACCTCTTGTGTAAATCGGTGAATCATAGAAACGACTACTCAGATGTTCGAGAACCTTTTGACCGGCGGGATTGTTTTGAAACACTTCCCACATCAGTTTCTTTATGTCGATCACCATTTGTCTGCTCCTCTTGTTCTTCTGTATTTATGAGCATGTCGGCAATAATTTGAAAATCTTGGAATAGTTCTTCGTCGGCCAGCATCTCAGGGGTTATGAACTCTTGCGGCCAATAACGGAGATTGCCTTGAGAGAGATAAACCCTCTCAAGGTGCCCGTTGATAGCCTTGTTGATCTTCTTGGCTATACGTTGCTTATCCACTTACGGCCCCCATCATTGCCATCAAAGCGTCTTGCCCTACATCGCCTGACTGCCCAACGTTCTTCATTGCGCTAGCGAGTTGTGGGATTTGTGCCTGTGCATTGCGTTGGTCTTGAGCTTGTGCGCGGGCCTGACGAATCATTTGCACTGCGCGTTCATCCTTCAGACATTCAATCGGCACACCAAGGAGGTCTGCACGCTTCTTCAGGGATGCTTCGAGGTCGTATAGATCGACAATCTCAGGATCAAGCTGCTTCATTGCAGTGAGGGACATTTCGAGCTGATCCATCGCCTGAACCATTTCCATCTTCTGAGCCTTCGCAATCGGGCTGTGGTAGGTCGGAATGAACACCAAGCCGGCCATAGACTCAGGAGGTTGCCCCAAGATGCCTGCACGCATAGCCAAACCAAAGCAACGATTCAGCAATGGCTCCAAGAATTCGGACTGGAGACGTGCAAGGGCCGGTGAAAGAATCTGGCGAATGATCTGCGTGCGGGTTGTTACTTCCGTTGCAGTCATGTTTCCTCGCTCTGTTGGGGCGAGTTGGTCCGACATCATCACGCGCTTGATCTGCGATTGCAGGCGGGTAATCTCGGCTTGTGCAATGTTGAAGTTGCCACCGGACGCCAATGGTTTGATGTTGTCCGGCTCCGCTACCATGATCACTCGGCGTGGGCCAATGCGAACGGTATTCGGATTGAAGACACCATCATCCTTTGCAACGAAGGTGCCTGCGATTGCCATCTCCCCGTTTGTCAGGATCATCTCGACAACACGGTTCAGGGTCTTCACATCCGGCAAGGCTTCGTTCAGTGGGCCAAGTGCATAGTCAGTTCCAGGAATGCCGAACCAACGAGGAACGACAACCGGCATTTCTTGGAAGCCACTCTCCTCGACAATCTCCCCAGTCTTCGCACAAACATAGACAGACTCCCAAGGCATGTTCTGTTTCAGCTTGCCTCGTGACTGCTTGCCATTGTTCAAGCGTGGGCGGATCGTGTGAATGAATGCATGCTTCTTCGAGCACCATGGGTCTTGTCGGAATGCCTCGATCACTTCTTCAGGAACATTCGCCTCACCAAACTTCTCGATTGCCTCACGTGTCGTCATGACAACCTTGCGGTAGATCGTGTCGATGCGGTTATGTCCCAATAGGTCCTGACAATAAAGCGAATGCAGCGGCCAATGCTCGAACTTGAATCCATCCTCATCGAAATCAACGAAGATGCCGCACATGCCACCAATCGTTAAATCAATGAACAGTTCAAATGCTTCGCTGTTGTAATTCGATCCATGAATCGTCGAGAACAATGTTTCAGCAGCAAACTGTAGCCACTGCTTTGCATCACGAGGAATCATGTTGTCTGGAACATTCGGGATGTCCAAGCTGAACCACTGGCTATGGCTTGGTGTGAGGCCCGACAACAAAGACGATGCCAACAGACGAACCGAATCCGTAGCCGTTGAATCGTATATCTTTGACTGCTTCTTTTTCGCCGTTAAAGCAACTGAACTTGGATCACCATTCTTGTTTGAAAAGGATTCACCACGAACCGGGTAGCTGTATTCAAATGCTTCGGTCCAGTATTGTTCAAGAAGCAGACGGTCATTCACTAAACGCTCGAATGTTTTTTGTATTTGTTTTCCGTCTGCATGAGCCATTTGATTAGCCCCCCAGCAAAGTAGACTTGCCTGAAGATGCAGTCACTTTCTTCTTCTCCTCGTCGTCAATGGAGCCAAGGAGTGTTTGTTGTTGTAGAAGTGCTGCCGCTTCTGCCTCTGCTGCCGACTTCTTTCCTGCGATCAGTTCTTCGTTTTTCTTTCGTTGCAACTCTGCCTGCTCTGCTTCGAATGCTGCCTTTGCTCGATCCGCTGCTGCCTTTTCACGAGCTTGAATTTCTGCCTCTGATGGGCCTCTTGATTTACCGCCACCGCCACACATAGTTAGCCTCCCAATAAAGTAGCTTTTGTTGTTTTTGTTTCTGTGAGTTTTGTTTTTTGATCTTCGGAAGCTGAAGCAAGTAAAGACTTCGCACGGGCCTCTTCATATGCACCATTCGAGGAAACGCCATCCTTAAATGCCGCATCGAGGTCCGCAGATGCCTTTGCCGCTTTTGCTTTTTGTTGTTCTGCTTCTGAGATTGCTGCTGCTTCACTTGCCGCAGCCTTTGCTTCTTCTTTTTGTTTTCGTTCTTTTAGAAGACGGTCGTCGCCATGTTCCATTCCTGGGGCGACGTAGTTTTCAAGATCAGCCTCGAACTTGACACGCTTCGCAGTGAGGCTATTTTCTGGAACCAAGCCAAAGCCCATCTGTGCGTTATGTCGGAAGTTCTGGAATTGACCGAATGCACCGCTGCACATGATTAACCACCCAGCAGCGTATTTTTCTTAGCGCCCTTCTTCTCTTCCTCTTCATCAGTTCCAGCAGCCAACAAAGAACGCTGACGCGCTTCCTGAACTGATTGGGCTGTTGCTTCTGACTGTTTATCAGAAAGCATCTTTGCATTTGCTTCAGCTTCTTTTGCTGCTGTCTCTGCTTGTACTCGTGCCGCTTCTTCTGCTGCCCGTTCGCGTGCCTTTGCTTCTTGCTCGCCGTAATTGATCGACTGACCACCACCGCACATATCGTTCTCCTTGATTTGGTTGTGCGGTATTTATGTCAGTCGTCCTCTTCTAGTTGGCTTTCCTCATGCATCCCCAAAAGACGAATATCAAAATCTCTTGCATTGTTTTCTTCGATCAACTTCCGAACAGTCTTGAACCGTGCCTTGAGAGTTACGTGCTTACTCTTATACGGTCCAATCTGTATCGGATCGCCATGAAGAGGAATAACCCAAGCCACGTAAACGGTTTCATACTTTGGTGGCGGCGTTCTTTCATCTGGCACCTCTTCACCAATGCGGCCTAATCTTTTTCCTCCGCGCGCTCTCTTCTGTTCAAAGTATCGGTAAGAACAATCACGACGGCGCTGCTTCTTTTCTTCTTCTGTCAATCTTGGTTTTGGCATTGTTTGTCTCCACGTTTGTCATTGTTTATTTATTGTGGAGAACCTTTGCCGGCCGGAACTTCAAGAGGCGATCCTAAAATTGGCGGCAGATTTTTTTCACGTAATAGAGTATTGCTAGTCCTAAAAATTCGGACATACCACAAAAAACGCCCTTCGGATTTTCGAATATTCGAAAACTGTTCTCAAAACCAACCACATCAAAAAAGTTGAACCCCTCAACCATCTTGATCAATCCGACAACAGTATTCGTATCACTCAACATAGCTATCACTCTCAACCCCACTATTGACGCGGGAATAGCTATCCGGAGTAACTTACTATTAATAAGATAGACTACTAGATAAATATATAGTGGGCCAAAAGTTCCATGAAAACATACCCAAGTTGATGGTTATATGGATACAAAGAAGTGACCAAAATGGTCAATGTAATGAGAGCCACTGCTAACAAACCATACAGAATCGACCTCCCCTAATATAAAGAAGTAAAGATTCAGAACGACTATCGAACTCCATATCAACGATTCAAACATTTTCGTTGTCTAGTTTTTTTCATGATTGATAGTGTGGTCATGGAACAAACAAACGGAGTTCAAAAATGAAATACGAAATCACTTATACGGTTCAAGGTTTGATGAAAGTCTTTAAAGATGTTGTCGAAGCTACCAACATCAATGAAGCTGAATCTGAACTGAAGAAGTTGGTTAGTTCCATCATTGGTAACAAGTCCATTCAGATCGTTCTGATCAAGTCGTTGTAATTACTTTTCAATTAGGAGAATCATCATGGCTGCTCGTCAATCCAAGAAGGCTCAACAAGTTCAATCCGAAGAAGTGGTTGATCAAAACCAAACTGTTGAACAAGTTGAAGTTACTGAACCTGTCGTTGAAGTGGTCGAGTCTGGTTCTGAATTAGTTCAGTCCGAAGAAACCACTCAGGCTGACATCGACAAAGAGAACAAGATTGTCGATCTCGAATCGGAGATCGTGAAGCTCACCGAACGGTTGTCCGATCTGAAGAAGGAACTCCGGAAGCTGACCAAGCCGACGAAGAATGATGGACCTACCAAGATGGAATTAGCTGTCCAGTACTGGAAGGAGAATCAAGGCAAGGCTCGTAAGGAGTACGTTGAAGCATTTCAGAAGGAGCTTGGTTTGACTCTGGCTGGTGCTCGTACTTACATCCAGATCATCATGACCAAGAACAAGGTCGCTTGATGTCTGGTTCTGAATTAGATGACCTCCCAACCACTCAACATGAAATCAAGTATCTGGTTCATGACGTGGTGGTTCGGGAGATCAGCGAGACAGATTGGGCGTTTGAGCTAATGAGGTTCTTAGTTCGAAAGCAGGAACAGAACGAGGAGGCTTAGGCCTCCTTTTTTATTTGTATTGTTCGTAGAAGTCGGCCAGCATTCTCAGTTCGTCTGGAGTTGCATCCTTCTTCAGTAGGTTTGCTCTGGTCGATACGACTATCACATTTCCCTTGGTGTATCCTTTTCTGCTATCGATACGGTCCAATGATGGTGTTGAATACATGTCTCGATTAGCTGGATTCAATTCAATGCCAAGCACAGGACAGTGCGTCGGTATAACAATGTCAGACAGATCAAGGTTGAACTCTAGCCCAAGTCGCTTGGCTCTTTCCTTTGCACAAGACAACATGTAGCGCTCTGGATTGTCGATTCGATACTGACGCTGTTTTGAATTCAATGCAGCCCTACCCTCTGCCGTTTCTCTGATGCGGCGTTCTCGTTTGGCGGCGTAGCTAATTTCTTTTTGTTGTGTCATGATGACTCCCTGTAATGTAAAGCTCCATCTATTTATAACTTCACATGAAGGGGATTCAAATGGCTAAGGGTGTTCGTCGGACCACTGCTCAGATGATTGCAGATTACGAAGCCAAGATTGCAGCACTGAAGGCAAAGGCTTCCGTTACTGCTGACCACAAATCGATCTTGGCTCTGGCAGTGAAGGTTGATAATGTTGCTACTGAACTGGGTGTGTCGGTTAAGGAAGTGTTGAAGCTGGTTGCCAAGGTAGCGAAGCCTGAAGTTTCGAAAGATGATGGCCCTGCTGCTCCTCCTGAAACCGCAACGAAGAAGTGATGCTGCGTTGGGTTCAAAGCCTGTAGGGTGTTGTCTTTTTTCTGAAAATGTTGGAGTCTCGGATACATATTAGTAGCCACGAATGACAACTTGGCTTACTTGAGGAGAGACAAAATGAAAAAGACTATCGCTATCCTGTTGCTGCTGTGTTCGTCTGCTGCTGTAGCTCAATATGACTCTGGTGTGTATGAGTTGCAGCGCGAGGTCAAGATGCTGAAGATGAACCAAGCCATCACTGATCGTTACATTACTGCATTGGAGAACCGTATTGCTGCACTGGAAGGACGTAGCAGTAGCAGTAGCAAGAAGATGAGTGCCGAAGAGAAGGCCATGTTCGACAATGCACGTAAAAGAATCCAAGCATCAGAAGCAAGGACCAAGGCATACGAACAACCAGAGTAACAGCCTTGAGAGTACGAAGTGAATGAGGGACGGTAGAAGCTAGACCGTCCCTTTTCTTTTGGCCTCTCGCTTCTGTGTTCCCATTTCGGTCAGTGGTGTAAATTATTTTTTCGTATCACCTCATGTACCTTAACTGTGGCGTCGAGGAATTGGGGAGCTGGATGAATGTCGTGTGTGGGATCGGGTACATCAATCGTTCCCATATCGTTTCCCTTATCGCCTTCCTCATATCGGGCCTGAGTTCGTCAAATGGATTCGTTATGGCGTCGTAGAGATGTCGTTAATCCCGTTCGTTAATGCGACGTAATCGACCTATACGCGATTTGTTTTGCCTTACCTATGCCGACATATGGGATTCGATTTGTTACATGGAACCAGATCGGGAAATGGAACTCAGGTCTTCACCATGTACGGAACCGAAGGTTCCTATTACAGAGGGGGGTTCGCAGGCCCCCCCTGTAATATTTTATATACTATTCTTTCTTTATTATTACAGGGGGGGTTTTCTTTGGTTTGTTCTTATCAATCAGTACCTTGTGTGGTGCAATCTTCAGGTGCAGTCCCTTGACCAAATCCATGGTGTGCTTCGACGGCAGATGATCCTGCTTGAACCGAATACCATCTCTATGCATCTCCAGTAGCTTCAACACAACTTGGGCATAGAGATGGTTGTTCGGACGTGGCGTATGTCTTCCGTCCTTGAATACCAGATGCTCGACATCCTCCTTCGACACCTTCTGCTTCTCCAGTGCTTCAACAAGGATGCGTTCGATCTTTCCTGCCATCTTGCCTGCCTCGATCTGGTTAGTGATCAAGGTAATGTGCTCGATACCATCTACCACACTGTACAGATTGAGCAGTGACAGTAGTTCGGATAGCCAGAGATCGCCATAGGTTCTCGTCGTGCTGATTGTCTCGTAGTCCTTTTGCAATAGCTGACCTTCATGCTTTGCTAGGACACGGAAGGCTACTCCTGCCTTCTTGCACTTACCCTTTTCGTTGTCCCGGTAAGTGGTTCCGTAGATTGATATGTTCATGATGCAACCTTACCAGTCTTGTTGATAGTCATTAGTCTTGACGCCATTAAGGTCTGCATCAAGCAACTGAAGGTTAGCCCAACAGTGAAGACCACATACGGTACTGGATTGAATAGGGATGATGTGATCGACTTCTAATTTTAACCCGAGACGTTCGTTAAGTTCATCTCGTTTTTCATACATCATCTTTACTTTGTCTGCCTCGAACCATTTAGGCTTGGCTTGCTTCTCTGCATAGCGACGACGTGCACTCAGTCTTGTGCGGCGTGTCCCAACAAGTTGATCAAGATCATCCTCGACTTGTTGAATGATGTGTTGGTTCTTTGCTTCCCACTCTGCTCGTTCTCTCTTCACTCGCTCGGCTCTTGCACGCTGGCGGTCACGGTTTGTTTGTTTCATTTGGCTTGGTCTCCAGATAAAAAGAAACCCCAGACAGGCGACCAAGCCAAAGGATGTCTGGGGTTTCACGTAAACTTTTTATTGTAGGGCTTGGTCGGTCCTTGAACTTATTTATAAAGCCGACACCTTCACATTCATATTTATGCTTCACCCCCTCCGACGTGAAGAAAAATAGAGAACCTGAACCCCACTATTGATGCGGGGTGTAGCCATTTCCTTAGAACTTTTGAACCTCTCCACTAAATATTCTCAAGGGCGATCATACAGACCGTCCGGACATGAACGCTATGGAGACAATCATGACAGAACAAACAAAGAAACTACTCGCAAGAATCGAACGCAACGTCACAGTGAATGAAGAGACTGGATGCTGGGAATGGAATCGATACTGCAACAAGACAAATGGCTACGGTCTGGTATGGGTAGGCAGAGACGAGCATGGCAAGTACATCTGGAACAACGCACACCGACTCTCTTATGAACTCTTCTGGGGCCCTGTGCCTGAAGGTATGGAGGTAGCACATACCTGCCACACCCCAAAATGTTGTAACCCGAACCATCTTGTCGCCTGCACCCACAAAGAGAATATCCGAATGAGTGTTGAAGCAGGACGATGGGTAAGAGGTACAGACAAAAAGAATGCAAAGCTAACAGAGAGAGATGTTCGGATCATCAAGGAAGGATCAATCTTCGAGCAGCTATCCCAACGTGCGGTTGCAAGAATGTTCAACATCAACCTGACCACATTGCGTTCTATCCTGACTGGCGATACGTGGTCGCATGTAACAGTTTAAGGAGTGACCAAAATGGGAACCGCATACCTACTCTGCACCGTTGTAACAATCATCCTCGCAGTAACAATAACAACCTACTACTACTGGAGACAAAAGCAAATGGATACATCAAAAGAGTTCTACCTCAACTACTACAAGGGATGTGTTGAACTGTATCGTGAAGCACACAAACAAGACCTGAACGAGAATGCTGTAGATGATTACGAACAGAGCTTGAAGGACATGTTCGATTCGTTCAAGAAAAAGTAACCCTAAAGAAAAAAGAAACATTAGGGAAAGAAGACTGGGAAGGCCCACAGCATTGCACTGTGGGCCTTTTTGTTTCCCAGTGGAGGAGACAAACTTACAACCATGAACGAGTTGTACCGTATGACAAGTACGGCAATTCTATTTATGTTTTGACTCCCGTTGTCATTCACCTGTAAAAAATAGGAATGTTTTCTCACTGGAGTAATAAATATTTTTCGCATCACTGACAACGATGCTTAACTACAGGAGAAACAATCATGAGTCTAGTACGTCACGCCAACAGTCCTTACTGGTATGCATCCTTTATGATCAACGGAAAGCCATACCTGAAGAGCACAAAGACAAACAACAAAGCACTAGCACAGAAGGTCGAGAATGAACTTCGTCGCAAGGCCATTGAGGAGATTCATTTCGAGAAGAATGAAACATGCACCCTCAAGGAAATCATTGACGAGCATTTGGAACTGAAGAAGCCAACCGAGATGACCGAGCGTGCAAAGAAATGTTTCGCACAACTCGAAACTGTCTCCCGTAAGTTGCTTGGCTACAAACTGAACAACATGACGAAGGAGCCTATCGAAGTGTATGGGTTCGAGGCTTCAATGCCCTTCCATGAACTGACCAGCAAGCATCTCGTTCGCCTCATGATGGCCCGCCGCAGCGAAGGTGTCAGCATGGGTACGTTCCTGCATGAGCTTCTGTTCATCAATGCCCTCATGACGACAGCGAAGCAGTTGGGTTACCAAGTACCTGACATCGACATCAAGGCTTTCAAAAAGGAACACAAGGTCAAGCAGGAGAAGGGAACGATCCACTACCTGACCGAAGAGCAAGAAAACAAACTGCTGGATGAACTCGATCCACTGAAAGACATTCAGGGCCTTGGTGCATACGAAGACCGTACCGATGAACAGATTCGCATTCGTCGAGACAACTACGACTTCGTTGTGACTCTCCTCGACACTGGTGCTCGCCACGAAGAGATTGCAACACTCGAATGGAGCCAGGTCGATCTAGTCAATAAACAGATTCGATTGATCCGTGGCAAGACGAAGAATGAATCGACACTGCAAATGACGAAGCGCCTCTACCTGATCATGCAGAACCGTAGCGAGAACAAACGCAGCGAGCAATGGGTCTTCACAAACAAGAACGGAGGCCACAGAGGCTACAACATCGCAGGCCTGCAAGGAGCAATGAAGCGTGCAGGGATTGAAGGATCATTCCACACACTCCGGAAGACCTTGGCATCGAAGCTAGTCCGTAACGGTTTGGCAATCAGTGACGTGAGTGCAATCCTTGGTCACTCGAATGTAACTACCACGGCAAGTTACTACGCAAGCCTGAGTCCAAGTGAGGCAAGTAAGCGAGCCGTTGCCATGTTGGATTTATAAATAAAAGGTCAGCCGCCAAGCGATAAATAACTACAACTAATTTTTGTTTGAAGAACCCACACAAGTGCTTGGCGGCCGTGTGGGTTTTTCTTTGGGAGATTGATATGTCGTACTACGAAGACAACAAAGAAGTTTTGAAGGCCAAAGCAAAGGCACGATACGAACAGAACAAGAAGCAGAGGTTAGCTAAGTGTGCGGAGTGGCGTAAAGCTAATCCAATGTCACGTTGGCTATCCAGTATCAAACGAAGTGCTAAGGAACGAGGCATTGAGTTTGATTTGTCAATCGAGGACATTGTTGTTCCAGAACGGTGTCCTCTTCTTGGTATCGAACTACGTCCGTGGGCGTCGACATCAGATCGATCCGACAACAGCGTATCGCTTGACCGAATAGACAGCACCAAAGGTTATGTCAAAGGGAACGTGTGGGTCATATCGTGGAGAGCCAACCGACTGAAATACGATGCCACGATAGATGAAATGGAACTACTGGTTAAGAACTGGCGTGCTGCGCTGGAGTAAATTATAGAGTGATAGCAATCTTGAGAAAGGCACAAACTTTTCAAAACCTACTATTAGTGCGGCTTTCTTTTTTGGCCCTACCAATAATCAAAAAGTTACCACGTGAAGCCCCGCAGGATATGCGCGATATGAAACTGGCATAGGTTTTATTTTATATGTTAGTTCACCTGTGCGCCATATCTTCGACGCTTGAACCGGATGGCGATTGCCCATTTTTCAGGCACCAACCACAAAGCCCTTGCCGCTCAATGGATTGCAGCATGCATCCAGAGCTTATCCACAGGCTTGTCCGACCCAAACGGGGATAAATGTCCCTTATGCACACAGACTGATAGACTTGCCCCTTTTGCCCAGCGACCCAACGACATGTCCCGCATTGCCGCCATCTCCCACCTCGGCCAGCAAGTCTGGCTCGACAACCTGTCCCGCCAACTGCTCGAATCCGGCGAACTCGCCCGCTGGATCGCCGACGATGCGATTGCCGGCGTCACCTCGAACCCGGCCATCTTCTACAACGCGATCCGCACCGATGCGGCTTACGCCGAAGCCGTGAGCAAGCTCAAGAACAGCCCACTGGAGGCCGAACTGCGCTTCGAAGCCCTGGCGCTCCCCGACGTCCAGGGCGCCTGCGACCTGTTCCTGCCCCTGTACGAGCAAAGCGGCGGTAATGCCGGTTTCGTCAGCTTCGAGGTGTCGCCAACCCTGGCCGCCGACACCGCCGGCACCCTGGCTGCCGCCCGGCGCCTGTGGGCGGAGATCGGCCGCCCGAACGCGATGATCAAGATCCCGGCAACGCCGGCCGGCCTGGGCGCGATCACCGCCGCCATCGCCGACGGCATCAACGTCAATGTCACGCTGATCTTTTCGCCGGGGCAACTCGCCGACGTGCAGCAGGCCTATCGCGCCGGCATCGAGCAGCGTTTCGCCGCCGGTCTGCCGGTGGACCGCATCGCCTCGGTCGCCAGCGTTTTCATCAGCCGACTGGACAGCCTGATCGATCCGAAACTGCCGGCCGAACTGCAAGGCCGGACAGCGATTGCCATGGCCCGCCAGGCTTACGCCGACTGGCAGGACCTGCCGGCCCTGCCCGGCCAGGCCCGCCAGCAGATGCTGCTGTGGGCCTCAACCTCGAGCAAGAACCCCAATTACCGCGACGTGCTTTACGTGGAGCAACTGATCGGCGCCGGCACCGTGAATACCGTTCCCGATGCCACGCTGACGGCCTTCCGCGACCATGGCGAAGCGCTCACCACGCTGGCTGACGACCGCGAGGGCACGGCCCATCAACTGGCGGCAATCGCCGCACTGGGTCACGATCTCGACGTGATCGGCGAAGAACTGCAGACGGCCGGCCTCAAACAGTTCGACGAAGCCTTCGCCAAACTGCTCGACCTGGTCCGCTGATCGTCAGTGCGGCTGGCTCAACCGAGCCAGTCGCGCAAATCCTCGATCAGGTCGTCGACACCGCCGAGCGACAAACCGAAGAAATCGCAGACCAGCGGCGCAGCTTTCGCCCACTCATGCTCGACATCACCGTCTGCCTGCAGGCGGATGATGTGTTCGGCGAGCACATTGATGGCGATCTGGGCCAGCACGGCCGATGAATAATCACCTGGCCGCTGAAAAACACTGTAGTCGTGGTGACGCAGGATGGCTTCGGCCACTTCGTCGGGCAGACGCCAGCGGCGCGCCAGGAAGTAACCGACCACCGCATGATTGGTTCCCAGGTGCTTGTCCTCGACCTCGGTAAACATCATGTCCTCGGCGTTGTTGGCCTCGCCGAGTACCGAACGCGTCTCGGGGAAACGCCGCATCAGCAGCGGAATGCCGCAATCGTGGAACAAGCCGAAGGTGTAGGCCACATCCGGCCGGAGGCAGCGCAGGCGGCGGGCAATCTCGCCGGACAAGCGCGCGGTCAGCGCCGAGCTTTCCCAGAAACGTTCGAGACTGGCGGAATCCTTGCCCGCCAAGGCGACCTTGAGCAGTTGCGATACCACCAGGTTGAATACCTGCCGCGTTCCCAGAACGTTGATCGCCTGGTTGATCGACGACAACTTGTGGCCGGTCGAGAATGCCGGTGAATTGGCAATCTGCATGACGTGCCCCGAGAGGGCGACGTCGCTGGACATCAGGCGCACCAGTTCGCGATGATCCGGCTCATCCTTCTTCAATTCCCGGTCAAGTTCAACCAGGACCGACGGGCAAGGCGGAATGTCCACGCCGCTGAGCATGGACTGCAGTTGTTGTTCTTCTGGGACGGATTTCATTTAGCGCATCTCCGGGGATTGCTGTGGAGATTAGCTGCTTGTTGCGTTTCGATAAATATAACGAAAGTAATAGACTGCCATCAAAGTACCAATCCATGCCGTCTGCGAGCCTGCAGACAAGCATCGTGCTCGACGTCGAATTCCCGGCACGGCGACGGTCTTTCGTCGTAAATCGTGCACCTGACCGCCTCACCGATTTCCCCGACCAGCGCCACGCAGCGCGGCGCGGCGTCATCGGTGCCGCACATGCGCACGATGGCCGGCGTCACCGGCACCGTCATCGCCGCCGGCACGCCCTGCCCCCAGGCGAAGGCGCCGCCGGCCAGTTCGGCCGGGTGAAAATCGACACGGAAACTGGCGCAGCAGGCACCGCAGGACTGACAGATGCTGCTCATCCCAGATCCACCCGGCAACGCCACAAACCATGCCCGGAAGCGAGGTATTTCTTCTCGAACGGCGTCATCGGGTCGTCAGTCGCATAAGGCTCGGCGACGACCGTCTGGCCGCTCAACAGACTCAGCGCCTGGGCCATTTCCTCGATGTAGATGACCCAGTTGCTGCGGCATTCGACCACGCCGCCCAGTTCGCGCCACACCGGAAAAACCGCGTGTCCGTGCCAGCGTCGCGCCAGGTGGCCGATCTTCGGCCACGGGTTGGGATAGAGGTTGTAGTGCCGCGCCAGCCGGATGCCCTCGGTCGCCAGCAGACGCCAGAAATCGACCAGATCGGCACGCACCAGCACCGCATTGGCCGGCAGCGGCAAAGGCCTGCCCCGGCTGATGCGGTCGATCGACTGATCGACGCCGAAAACGAAATGGTCGGGAAAATCGGCGGCAATGCGCAAGGTGCTCCAGCCGACCCCGCAACCGGCATCGACAATCAGCGGCGCCGGCGGATTCCAGGCATCGCGCGCCGCCAGCGCCACGGCAAAAGCCTCGCGGTTGTAGTCGGCCAGCGGCTTGCGGAAAGGATGCGCCAGGTGCCGACGCAGCAGATCGGGCAGATCCGGGTGCGGCCCGTCCTGGGCGCTGCTGATGAAGCGCGAGTTCCCGCTCATGCGACCAGCGGCCTTGCGCGCAGGATGCCCTCGGCGAGCAGCAGCGCGTCGATTTCCTCGGCCGCCTTGAGCGGCCGCAACCGGTCGTGGAGCAGGCAGGCTTCCGGGTAGTTGCGGCGGACCAGCGCCAGCCATTGCTTGAGCCGGCCGCCCGCGTGTTCCGGCAGGACCTTGCGCCGCACCCCCTGCCAGTAGGCAGCAATGCACGGCACCACCGCCGGCCAGCCGCCCAGCTCGTGGCCGCGGATGCGTTGCGCCAGCAGCGGATCGGCCACCGCACCGCGGCCGAGCATGATGTCGGCACAGGCTGTTGCCGCCCGGCAGGCGTGGTAGTCGTCGACCGTCCACACCTCGCCGTTGGCGATGATCGGGATGTCGATACACTCGCGGATACGCGCGATCCATTCCCAGCGCGCCGGCGGCCGGTAGCCATCGACCCGGGTGCGCGCATGCACGATCAGTTCGTCGATGCCGCCCGCCTGCAGCGCCTGCGCGCAAGCCACGGCCAGATTCGTATCGTCGATGCCCAGGCGCATCTTGGCGGTGAATGGAATATGCACCGGCACCTCGGCACGTACCGCGGCGACGATGCGCTGCAGCAGTTCCGGCTCGCCGAGCAGCGCCGAACCGCCGCGATGACGGAACACGGTCGGCGCCGGACAGCCGAAGTTGATGTCGACACCTGCCGGGTCCAGGGTCACCAGTCGACGCGCGTTGGCCGCCATCAATTCCGGATCGGAACCGAGCAACTGCACGCGCATCGGCGTCCCCGACTCGGTCCGGCTGCCATTGAGCAATTCCGGACAGGTACGCAGGAAAGTCTTTGCCGGCAGCACGTTGTTCGACACCCGGACGAATTCGCAAATCCCCCAGTCGTAACCGCCGACTGCCGTCAGCACGTTCCGCAACAGCGGATCGGCGAGGCCCTCCAGCGGGGCGAGGAGAATTCGGGACATCGGGAAACTTTCGGCAAATGCTTGAAAAGGCGCGCATTATAATCCCGCCCCATGTTACGCATCGTCCTCGACACCAATGTCGTCCTCGACCTCTTCCACTGGGCCAACGTGGATGCCGTCCCGATCATGGCCGCGCTGGAAGCCGGGCGCATCGAATGCCTGGTCGACGAGCGCACGCTCGACGAACTGCAGCGCGTCCTGACCTACCCGCAACTGAAGCTGACGCCGGACATGATCGCCGAGCGCTACGCCCGCTACCGCGCCCTGATCACCGTCGTTCCCGCCGGCGAAGCCGCCCCCCTGCCCCGCTGCAAGGACCGCGACGACCAGAAGTTCCTCGAACTGGCCGAACGCAGCGGCGCCGACCTGCTGGTCAGCAAGGACAAAGCGCTGCTCAAATTGCGCGGGCGTACCAAGCTGGCGTTTCGCATCGTCAAGCCGAAAGAGGCGTCACAGTTGATCGATACGCAGGGACAATCTCCCCAATAGCGCACTTCCATTGGCTAGGCCGGCGGGATATGCGCTATATTAGGCAAAGACGTAAAACCCTTGCCACCACAGGATTCATCCGGAAACGGCCCGCCGAGTTTTGCCAGTGCCGCCGCCGGCCATAGTCAACCCGCTGACTTAATTCAGGAGAACCGTCATGAGCGCCAAGAAAACCAAGACCCCGAACATCGATATCGGCATCGCCGAAGCCGACCGCAAGAAGATCGTCGCCGGCCTGTCTGCCCTGCTGGCCGACAGCTACACGCTGTACCTGATGACCCACAACTTCCACTGGAACGTCAAAGGCCCGCAGTTCAACAGCCTGCACAACATGTTCATGGGTCAATATACCGAGCAGTGGAACGCCCTCGACATGATCGCCGAGCGCATCCGTGCGCTGGGCTTCCCGGCTCCGGGCACCTACAAGGAATTCGTCAAGCTCGCCTCGATCAAGGAAGTCGAGGGCGTACCGAGCGCCGACGACATGATCCGCCACCTGGTTGCTGCTCAGGAAGCCACCGCCCGCACCGCGCGCAAGCTCTTCCCGGTGGTCGCCGCAGCGGACGACCAGCCGACCGCCGACCTGCTCACCCAGCGCCTGGAAGTCCATGAAAAGACCGCCTGGATGCTGCGCAGCCTGCTCGAAGACTGAGGCGCCAGCCTGGCAACGCACACGGGGCAGGATTGCGATCCTGCCCTTTTCTTTTTCTGATCTCGATACCCTGCCATGCACCTTCCCCAGCACCAACTCGCGATGACCGTCCTGATGACGCCGGACATGGCCAACTTCTCCGGCAACGTCCACGGCGGCACCATCCTCAAGCTGCTCGATCAGGTTGCCTACGCCTGCGCCGCCCGCTACGCCAGCGAATACGTGGTGACACTGTCGGTCGACCAGGTCATGTTCCGCCAGGCCATCCATGTCGGTGAACTGGTGACCTTCCTGGCCTCGGTCAATTACACCGGCAACACCTCGATGGAAATCGGCATCAAGGTACTGACCGAAGACATCCGAGCCAAGGTCATCCGCCACGCCAATTCCTGCTTCTTCACCATGGTCGCCGTCGACGCCGACGGCAAGCCGACCTCGATCCCGCCGCTGACACCGAGCACACCCGAAGAAGTCCGCCGCTACCAGGCAGCCCAGGTGCGCCGCGAACTGCGCAAGGAGTTCGAAGGACGAATGCAGGCGCTGACGCCCAAGGCGGCCTGAAGACCGCCCATTGATTTTTCTCGGAACGTCGCCATCTAGTTGGCATCGATTCGATCAAGAGAAAACGGTCATGGAAGAAAACCTGCACATCGTCTGCCCGCATTGCACCGCCGTGAATCGCGTACCGCAGGCGCGACTACGGGAAAGCCCAGTGTGCGGCAAATGCGGGCAAGCCTTGTTCACCGGGCACCCGGTGGCGTTGACCGATGCCAGCTTCGAGAAAATGATCGCGCGCAACGACATCCCGGTCCTGGTCGATTTCTGGGCGCCCTGGTGTGCGCCCTGCCGCATGATGGCGCCGCAGTTCGAGCAGGCAGCCGCCGACCTGGAACCGCTGCTCCGTCTGGCCAAGGTGGATACTGAAGCCGAACAGATGCTCGCCAGCCGTCATGGCATCCGCAGCATCCCGACGCTGGCGCTATTCAAAGACGGCCGCGAAATCGCCCGCCAAGCCGGCGCCATGGGCGCGGCCGACATCGTGCGCTGGGTCCGCAGCAAGCTGTAAGTCACTGCTTCGGCGGCCCGGGCAAAGGGAAAATTTCGGGCCGCCTCACTCCTGCCGGCGGCGGAACACCCAGGTCTTGTCGTCGGAGGCTTCCGGCGCGAAGGCGTAACCTTCGCTGTCGAAATCCTTCAGGCCTTCCGGCGCGGTCAGCCGGTTGACCACGGCGTAGCGCGTCATCAGACCACGCGCCTTCTTGGCGAAGAAACTGATGATCTTGTACTTGCCGTTCTTCCAGTCCTCGAACACCGGCTGGATCAGCGTTCCCTTGAGCTTGCGCCCGACCGCCGCCTTGAAATATTCCTCGGACGCGAGATTGACCACCACCGGTCGCGGCATTGCATCGAGTTCGGCGTTGATCGCGTCGAGCAGGGTTTCGCCCCAGAAGGCGTAGAGATCCTTGCCGCCGCGGTTGGCGAATTTCGTGCCCATTTCCAGGCGGTAGGGCTGCATCAGGTCGAGCGGCTTGAGGATGCCGTAGAGCCCGGAAAGGATGCGCACCTGCTGCTGGGCGAAGTCGAGGTCGGCGGCGGACAGGGTCTTCGCCGACAGGCCATCGTAGACGTCGCCGTCGAAGGCGAGCACGGCCTGCTTGGCATTGTCCGGCGTAAACGGCTGCGACCACTCGGCGTAGCGGTTGAAATTGAGCAGCGCCAGTGGATCGGAGAGGTCCATCAAGTTGGCGATGTCGGCCGGCGACAGCGCGCGCAACTGGTCGATCAGCGTCTGCGAGCGATCCAGGAAAGCCGGCTGCGAAAAGCTCGAAACATGCGGCGGGGTCTTGTAATCGAGCGATTTGGCGGGGGAAAGGAAGATCAGCATGACGGGAACCTGTCGGCAGTTTTGCGGTTTAACACGACGCCCGATTTTACCGGCTGTTAAAATTCCTCTTTTGCTTTTTTTGGAACACCGATGAAACGTACCCGCTTCGGTTCGCGCGACCGCCTTTCGCGCGACGCGGCAGAACTGCAACGCCTGGCCGGCGGCCTTTCCGAATCCGGCGGCAAGCTGGAAGACGCCTACTGGGAAACGCAACTCGCCGAAGCCGTGGACAACCTGCTCAAAAACGGCGGCGAAGACGACATCAACATCGCGCTCGACCGGCTGTTCGAAGCCAACCCGCGTGGCCACGACGAACTCGCCGACATGGTCGAATCGCGCGCCGAAACCCATCGCCTGGACGTTGACGGCCAGCACTGGGAAGTCATGCTGTTCGCCGCGCCGGTGCTGGCCTGGTCGCGCTTCTCGATCGCCGCCTGCCAGTTGCCGAAGAGCTCGCTGCAGGCGCTCGCCGTGCAACTCGGCGCACACGTCTTCGGCGGCCAGGCCAAGGTGGCGCTGGCCGACTTCCTGTTCAGCCCGGACCAGTTGCCGCGCAGCTTCTGCGACACCTGGCAGCTGACCCGCGAACTCGGCGAAGCCGCGCTGGCCGGCAAGCATCTTGCCGTCGACGGCAGCCAGCTGCCGGAAACCAACCGCTTCCTGTCGGATGTCCGCTACCTGATCGGCGCCATTGCCGTGCCACGCGGCAACGCCCTGTTCCGCTGGAACGAGAAGGACGGCGGCAAGGAAGATTCGCTCAAGGAATGGATCAAGCAGGGCAGCCCCAGCCTGGAACCGCTGCTCACCGGCTGCGCCTGGCAGCCGCTGCTGCCGGACGCCTATCACGCCGCCTGCCGCAACGCCGACCGCGCCTCGCGCCCATACTCGGCCAAGGCCTCGATCGCCTTCCTGCAGACCACGCTCGGCCTGATGCCCGATGCCATCCGCGCCGTCATCGGCCCTTGCTACGACCGCCGGCTCGAGGAATACCGCGTCGGCCTCGGCCCCAAGGACGGCGAGGCGGTGTATCACGGCATCGTCTGGCCGCTGCTCGGCGGAGACGACGAGAACGCCGACATCGCCGGCGAAATCGAGGCTGCGCTGCGCGAAACCGGGGTCAAGGAAGTCCGCTTCCTCGATCACCACTTCCCGATGGAGTTCTGCGACGACTGCGGCGCGCCGATGTTCCCCAACATCGACGGCGAATTGGTCCACGCCGAAATGCCGGAACAACCGGCCGCCACCTCGCAGCATCTGCACTGATGAGCCGTAACGCCGACTGGCTGGCGCGCAGTCAGGCTGCCGTCTGGCATCCGTGCACGCAGATGCGCCACCATGCCGACACGGCGTCGCCGGCGCATCTGCCGCTGCTGCCGATCGCCCGTGGCGAAGGCGCCTGGCTGATCGACTTCGACGGCCGGCGTTACCTCGACGGCATCAGTTCGTGGTGGACCAACCTGTTCGGCCACGCCGAGCCGCGCATCAACGCGGCACTGCGCGAGCAACTGGAATCCCTTGAGCACGTGATGCTGGCTGGCTTCACGCATCAGCCCGTGGTCGAGTTGTCCGAGCGCCTGTCGGCGCTGACCGGCGGCGCGCTCGGCCACGCCTTCTACGCCTCCGATGGCGCTTCGGCGACCGAAATCGCGCTGAAGATGAGCTTCCATTACTGGCGCAACGTCGGCCGTCCGGAGAAGGCGGAATTCCTCTGTTTGACCGGCAGCTACCACGGCGAGACGGTCGGCGCGCTGGCGGTCACCGACGTCGCCATTTTCAAGGACGCCTACGCGCCGCTGGTGCGCCACGCCGCGCATGTGCTGCCCACGCCCGATTTCCGTCTGGCCGAAGCCGGCGAAACGCCGGCCGACGTCGCCCGCCGCGCTGCTGCTGGCCTGGCCGACTGGCTGGAAAAGAACGGCGAGCGCACCGCCGCGCTGATCGTCGAACCGCTGGTCCAGGGCGCCGCCGGCATGGCGATGTACGACCCGGAATACCTGCGCCTAGCCCGCCAACTGTGCGACCAGTACGAAGTCCATCTGATCTGCGACGAGATTGCCGTCGGCTGTGGCCGCACCGGTACTTTCTTCGCCCACGAGCAAGCGGACATCCGCCCCGACCTGATGTGCCTGTCCAAGGGTATTTCCGGCGGCTACCTGCCGCTCTCGGTGGTCCTCAGCAGCGACACCCTCTACGCCGCCTTCCTCGACGACTCGGTCGCCCGCGCCTTCCTGCACTCGCACTCCTACACCGGCAACCCGCTCGCCTGCCGGGCGGCACTGGCGACGCTCGACATCTTCGCCGAGGACGACGTGCTCGCCGCCAATCGCGACCGATCGCGGAAAATCGGCGCCATGCTGGCGCCGCTGGCCGGCCATGCACAAGTCAAGCACCTGCGTCAGCGCGGCATGATCGCCGCCTTCGACGTCGTCAGCGACGACCCCAGTTTCTCGCGCCGCTTCTACCGCGCCGCGCTCGACCATGGCGCGCTGCTGCGACCGATCGGCAATACGGTTTACCTGATGCCGCCCTACATCGTCGGCGACGACGAGATCGCCCTACTTGGCCGCGCCATCGACGGCGCACTGGAGCGCGCACTGCGATGATCGGTCTATTCCTCAAATCCCTGCTCGGCGCGCTGGCGGTGTTGATCATCGCCCTGCTGTCGCGCTCGAAGAGTTTCTACATCGCCGGCCTGGTGCCGCTGTTTCCGACCTTCGCCCTGATCGCCCACGCCATCGTCGCCCAGGAACGCGGCATGGCCGACCTGCGCACGACGGCGCTGTTCGGCCTGTGGTCGCTGATTCCCTACGCCATCTACCTGCTCGCGGTGTTCTGGCTGAGCACCCGGCTGACGCTGTGGCCGACGCTGCTCCTGGCCACCCTCGGCTGGCTGATCGCGGCCGGCATTTTGCTGTTCGCCTGGACGCATTTCCAGCCGACCCCCTGAGACCGCCACGGCAACAGCGCCTTCGGAAAAACCGAAACGTTATGTCCGGTTTTCAGGGTGCAATCGAAGCGATGCTTGGTTAGGATAGGCACTCCACTACGTGACAAGAGGAGACGCCCATGAAAGTCAAGGCAACGATTCAACGTGGTACCCGTTATCTGTGCACCAAGATTGGTGCAGTCGTCATCGCCATCGAACAGGTGGCCATCGTCAAGGGTCTGGCGATGTGGGAAGTCGAAGGCGAAATCGCCGGCGGCATCCGCAAGCGCTTCATCGTTTCCCAGCGCAACCTGCTGCCTTTGCAGCCAGCCTAGATCACACCGGCCGGGCCGGCTTCCGTTAAAATCCGTCTCCTTTGCCCGGTTGCAAGTCGGGCCTGACATCCTGACGGATTTTCCTGGTCGGCCACATGCCTGAAACCTCATCCTCCCTGCTCGAGGGCAGCCTAGACGCAGAATTGCAGGAACTCGCTGCGGCCGGTCTACGCCGGCAGCGGCGGATCCTGGATTCGCCTTGCGGACGCATCGCCACGGTCGACGGGCGTGAACTGCTGAACTTCGCCAGCAACGACTATCTCGGCTTGGCCGGTGACGCCGGACTGGCCCGCGCCCTCGCCGACGGCGCAGTGACCTGGGGCGCCGGCAGCGGCGCCTCGCACCTGGTCGCCGGGCATCTGCAGCCGCATGCCGACCTCGAAGCCGCGCTTGCAGAATTCACCGGTTTTCCGGCCGCACTGACCTTTTCCACCGGCTACCTGGCCAACCTGGCGGTCACGCCGACCCTGGCCGGTCGCGGCGATGCGGTCTTCGCCGACAAGCTCAACCACGCCTCGCTGATCGACGCCATGCAACTGGCCAAGGCCAACGGCGCCGACGTCCACCGTTACCCGCACAACGACCTGCCGGCGCTCGAACGCCTGCTGGCGGCCAGCAACGCGCGGCGCAAAGTCATCGTCACCGACGCCGTGTTCAGCATGGACGGCGACCTGGCGCCGCTGCCCGGCCTGTTCGCGCTGGCCGAGCGCTTCGACGCCTGGCTGGTGATCGACGACGCGCACGGTTTCGGCGTGCTCGGCGCCAAGGGCCGCGGCAGCCTGGCGCATTTCAACCTGCCCGCCACCCCGCGCATCCTGCTGATGGGTACACTGGGCAAGGCCGCCGGCGTCGGCGGCGCTTTCGTCGCCGGTTCGACGCGCGCCATCGACTACCTGCTGAACAAGGGGCGCAGCTACATCTTCACCACCGCCACCCCGCCGGCCATCGCCTGTGCACTGCTCGCCAGCCTGCAGCGGATCGAAAACGGCAACGCCCTGCGCCAGCAATTGAACGCCAACATCGCCCGCCTGCGCGACGGCGCGCGCGATCTACCCTGGACCCTGCCGGCCTCGATGACCGCCATCCAGCCGCTGATCGTCGGCGACAACCAGGCTGCCCTCGACCTGGCCCAGGCCCTGTGGGCGCGCGGCCTGTGGGTGCCGGCCATCCGCCCACCCACCGTACCGCGTGGTACAGCCCGCCTGCGCATTTCGCTATCAGCAGCCCACACGGCAGACGACATCGACCGACTACTCGCCGCCCTCAAGGAACTTGCATGAACGCTCCCCTCTTCTTCCTGCCCGGCTGGGCGCTCGGGCGTGGCCCGCTGAATGCCGCCGTCGAGGCACTGGCCGGACAATTCATCGACCTGCCCGGCTACCGCGATACACCGCTGATCGCCGATTTCGACGCCGCCGTTGCCGACATCGCCAGCCGACTGCCGGCAGGTGCAACGCTGGCCGGCTGGTCGATCGGCGCACAACTGGCGCTGGCCGTCGCCGCCCGCCATCCGGACAAGGTCGGCAAGCTGCTGCTGGTCGCCGGCACCACCTCCTTCGTCCAGCGCGACGGCTGGCCGCATGCCATGGCGCCGGCGACGCTGGCCGAATTTGCCGCCGCCATCCGCGCCGACGCGGCCGGCATGCTGCCGCGCTTCGTCGGCGGCTTCAACCGGGGCGACGCGCTGGCCAAGGAAGTGACGCGCCAGATCCTCGACCTGGCCGACCCGCTGCCCGCCGCCGACGTTCTCGACGCCGGCCTGAACTGGCTGCGCGACGTCGACCTGCGCACCGACGCCGCGCAGGTACGCGCACCAACCCTGTTGCTGCACGGCGACGCCGATCCACTGATGCCCGCTGCCGCCGCACAGATGCTGGCCACGCTGATTCCAGGCGCCCAACTCGAACTGCTGCCGGCCTGCGCGCATGCGCCTTTCCTCTCGCGCCCCGGCGATTTCCTCGCCGCCGCCCGCCGCTTCCTGAATGACTAGACCTTCCCGGGCCCGCGTCCGCCAATCCTTCGAACGCGCTGCTGCCACCTACGACCAGGCTGCCATCGTCCAGCGCCGCATCTGCGACCATCTGGCCGCCACCCTGCCGGCGGCCATCGATGCGCAGCGCATCCTCGATGCCGGCTGCGGCACCGGCTATGCGCATGCCTTGCTGCAGCGCAGTTTCCCGGCCGCCGAGCTGTTCGCCCTCGACCTGTCGACGGCCATGCTCGGACGCATTGCCGGCGACTGCCGGCGCCTGGCCGGCGACCTCGAACGACTGCCGCTGGCCGATGCCAGCCTCGACCTCTACTGGTCCAGCCTGGCCATGCAATGGTGCGATGCGCAGCAGGTTTTCAGCGAAGCCCGGCGGGTGCTGCGCCCCGGCGGTCGGCTGGCAGTCAGCACGCTGGGGCCGGCGACCTTTCACGAATTGCGCACGGCCTTTGGCGGCATCGACAGCCATCAGCACACACTGAGCTTCCAATGTGCCGACGACCTTCGCCGGCAAGTCGAACTCGCCGGCTTTGCCGACGTCAGCCTGGAAACCCGGCAGGAAACCCTGTGCTACCCCGACCTGCGCAGCCTGCTGCGCGCCGTCAAGGCAGTTGGCGCCAACCAGGTCGGCCCCGGTCGCCGGACCGGCCTGATGAGTCCCGGCACCCTGCGCCGACTCGAAGCCGCCTATGAATGCCAACGACAAGACGATGGTATACCATTGACCTACGATATCGTTTTCATCCACGCCAGATCATGAGTTCCGCTTATTTCCTGACCGGCACCGACACCGAAGTCGGCAAGACCCATATCACCTGCGCCCTGCTCCACCGCGCCCGCCAGGCGGGACTGTCGGCGGCCGGGCTGAAACCGGTTGCCGCCGGCACCGACGTGCTGGGCGAGAACGATGACGTCCGCCGCATCCTGGCCGCCAGCAGCGTCGAACTACCGGCCGACATCGTCAATCCCTACTGTTTCGCACCGGCCATCGCACCGCACATCGCCGCGGCCGAAGTCGGCGTCGATATCGATTTCTCGCGTATCGCCGATACCGTTAGCACGGCCAGACGCCAGGCCGACCTGGTCATCGTCGAAGGCGCCGGCGGTTTCTGCGTGCCCTTCGGGATCGACCGCAACGGTGCCGATCTGGCCATGGTCCTGGGCTTGCCGGTGATCCTGGTGGTCGGCATGCGCCTGGGCTGCCTCAATCACGCGTTACTGACGGCCGAAGCCATCGCCAATCGCGGATTGTTCATCGCCGGCTGGGTGGCCAACCGGGTCGACCCGGCAATGAGCCGATTCGAGGAAAATCTCGCCACGCTGAAAGAATTGCTCGATGCTCCGCTGCTCGGCGTCGTTCCCTACGACCCGGCGGGCTCGCCGGCCGCAGCGGCAGGCTACCTGAACCTACCCGGCTGACAGGCCGCGCAGCACACCGGCAACCTCGTCGACGCGAGCCAGTAACTCGGTAACCCGAGCTTGCGCATCGTCAACCAGGCCGCTTTTTGCCTGATATTCCAGGGCCTGCGCCAGTTCTGCGCCGAGTCCGTCGGAAAAAGTCGCCAGCAAGCCCTTGATCGTATGGGCTTCGCGCTGCAGGGCGGCGCTGTCGGCGGCAAGCGCCGCCAGCAGCGCCTGGCGGTTGTTGTCCTGTTCGTTGAGAAACATGTCCACCATCATCGCGAAGATGTCCTCGTCGCCACCCAGTCGTTCGAGGATGGCCGGCTTGTCGAGTACATAGGGATTCATGCGCGGTCTCCGTCTGCCATGACTCAGATTTTCGGGGCTTCCTCATCGCGGAAGCGTTGCCGGACTTCGAGCACTTCCTCCCAGCCGGCGATGAAGGATTCGACACAGAGCGGGTCGAAGTGCGTGCTGCGGCCCTCTTCCAGAAAACGCATGGCGTCGTCGAGCGGCCAGGCCTTCTTGTACGGGCGCTCCGAGGTCAGGGCATCGAACACGTCGGCCACGGCAACGATGCGCCCGAACAGCGGGATCGCATTGCCCTTGAGCCCGCGGGGATAACCGCTGCCATCGTATTTCTCGTGATGCGAGCGGGCGATTTCGGCACCGGCCTGAAGGATTTCCGAACCGCTGTCCTTGAGCAGGTCGTAGCCCAGCATCGCGTGCTGTTTCATGATGTCGAATTCCTGCGGCGTCAGTTTGCCCGGCTTGAGCAGGATGTGATCGCGGATGCCGATCTTGCCGACATCGTGCAGGGGTGCCGCCTGCAGGATCAGGTTGCAGGTTGCGGCGTCAAGATCGAGTCCACGGGCAATGATTTCCGAGTAATGCGCCATGCGCTGGATGTGCGCGCCGGTTTCCGGATCGCGGAATTCGGCGGCGCGCGAAATGCGGAAAATCAGTTCGCGCTCCCGTTCGCGGATGTCGCGGGTTCGTTCGGCAACTTCGCCGGCCAGATGGGCGGCACGGTCGGCCAGGAATTTCTGGCCGGTACGCAGCGCGAGCATGTTGCGCACGCGCGCCGAGAACTCGATGCGGTCGATCGGCTTGGTCAGGAAATCATTGGCGCCACCGAGCAGTGCTTCGTAGCGGACATCCTTCTGATCGTTGGCGGTGATCATCAGCACCGGGATTTCGGTCCGGCCGTGCAAGGCGCGGAAGGCGGCGATGAAACGCAACCCGTCCATCTCCGGCATCATGTAATCGACAATGACCAGATCCGGCACATTGCCCCGGCACCATTCCAGCGCCTTCAGCGGATGATCGAACATCACCGGTTCGCACTCGCCAAGCTTGAGTACCAGCGCCCTGATCAAGGTCAGGTTGATTTCGCTGTCGTCAATGATCAAAACCTTGTGCATTCGCCATCCGCGCTTGTCAAAACCGCATGAAGTATATAATGCGGCGCCATGAAACTACTCTTCGATCTCTTCCCGGTCATCCTCTTTTTCGCCAGCTTCAAGTATGCGGGCGCGCACCCGGAGGCTGCTGCCGGCTGGGTCGCCAGCCTGCTTGGCGGTGCCGCGGTCAACCCGGCGCAAGCGCCCATCCTGCTGGCGACCATCGTTGTCATCGTGGCCACCGCCGCCCAGATCGCCTGGGTCCATTTCCGTCACGGCAAGGTCGACAAGATGCTGTGGATCAGCCTGGGCCTGGTCGTCGTTTTCGGCGGCATGACCCTGGCTTTCCAGAACGAAGCCTTCATCATGTGGAAACCGACCCTGCTCTACTGGGCCTTCGCCGGCAGCATGCTGATTGCCGCCTGGTTCATGAAGAAGAATGCGATCAAGGCCATGCTCGGCGAGCAGATGAAGTTGCCGGACGCGGTCTGGGAGCGCCTCAATCTCGCGTGGATTGGCTTCTTCCTCGTCATGGGCGTGCTCAACCTGGTCGTCGCCTTCAATTTCTCGACCGATACCTGGGTCAATTTCAAACTATTCGGCGGCATGGGCCTGATGTTTGCCTTCGTGCTGGCGCAAGGCGCGATGCTGTCGAAATACATGGAAGAAGAAAAATAATGTTCTACGCAATCATCGGCGAGGATCGCCCCGGCACCCTCGAACAGCGCATGGCCGCCCGCCCTGCCCACGTCGAACGCCTGCTCGCCCTGCAGCAGGAAGGCCGCCTGCTGCTGGCCGGCCCCTGCCCGGCAATCGATTCGCCCGACCCGGGCAGCGCCGGCTTTACCGGCAGCCTGATCGTTGCCGAATTCGCCTCGCTGGCTGCCGCCAAAGACTGGGCCGACGCCGACCCCTACATCGCCGCCGGCGTGTACGAAAAAGTCACCGTCAAACCGTTCAAGAAAGTCCTGCCCGCCTGATGCACGCCGACACCCTGGCCCTGCTGCGCGAGCGCCTGGCCGCACTCAAGCCCGAGACCCTGAACATCGAAGATGAATCGCATCGCCATGCCGGCCACGCCGGCGCCCGCGACGGCGGTCATTTCCGGGTCGAGATCGTGGCCAGTGTTTTTTCCGGTAAAAATACACTCGCCCGTCATCGCCTGGTGTACGATGCCGCAGGCGACCTGATGCAAGGTCGCATCCATGCCCTGGCGATCAATGCCAGGACACCGGAAACCCCATGATTTTCGTTCAACCCCACGGAATTCCAACATGTTCAAACTGACCTCCCTGGCCGCGCTGATGCTGGCCGGCAGCCTCATTTCCGCCCCGGCCCTGGCCCAGGGCAAGCCTTTCGCCACGGTTAACGGCCAGGCCATCCCGCAATCGGTATTCAATGCCTTCATGGCCGAACAGAAGGCCCAGGGCGCGCCCGACTCCGAAGAACTGAAGAACGCCGTCAAGGAAGAACTGGTTCGCCGCGAACTGCTCTCCCAGGAAGCCAAGAAGAAGGGCCTCGACAAGAAACCCGAGATCCAGGGCCAGATCGAACTGGCACGCCAGGCCGTGCTGATCCGCGCCTTCCTCGCCGACTACGTGCGCAGCAACCCGATCAGCGACGCCCAGTTGAAGGCCGAATACGACCTGATCAAGACCTCACTCGGCAATACCGAATACAAGGCCCGCCATATCCTGGTCGAAAAGGAAGACGACGCCAAGGCCATCATCGCCAAGCTCGACAAGGGCGAGAAGTTTGCCGCCCTGGCCAAGCAGTCGCTTGACCCCGGTTCCAAGGACAAGGGTGGCGAGCTCGACTGGAGCGCCCCGAACGCCTACGTGCCGCCGTTCGCCGAGGCCCTGCCCAAGCTGAAGAAGGGTGAGTACACCAAGACCCCGGTGCGCACCGACTTTGGTTTCCACATCATCCAGCTCGACGACAGCCGCGCCCTGACCCCGCCGCCGTTCGAACAGGTCAAGCCGCAGCTGCAGCAGCGTGCCGGCCAGATGCAGGTGGACAAACTGATCAACGACCTGCGCAGCAAGGCCAAGGTCAACTAAGCCCCGCACAGGAAAGGCCCGCCCCCCCGGCGGGCCTTTGTCATACGGAGCCTCCGCTTTGCCTACCCGTCCTACTCGGGCGCCTTCGGGTACCGCCGCGCATGTCGCGGGAAAGCCTCGGCATTGGCTAGCCCACGCACTGTTTGTCCTGCTATTGCTGGTCTTCGCACTGGGCGACCACTTTGCCCTTTTTGCCGACCTCGACGCCCGCCTGGGCGACGTCCTTTTGCGCCAGCATGCCCGCCAGCGCCCCCCGCCTCCTGACATTGTCCTCATCGACATTGACCAGGCCAGCCTCGACGATCCGGAAATGCTCGAACTGGCAGGTAACTGGCCGTGGCCCCGGGCAACCCACGGCGAATTGGTCGATTTCATCGCCGGCGGCAAGCCAGCGGTCATTGCTTTCGACCTGATTTTCAGTGAACCCGACCTCTTTCGACCGGGTAGCGACGCGGTACTTGCCCAGGCGATCGCCAAGCACCGAGTCCTGTTGCCCTTGGTTGTCGCCGCCGACGGCCTGGCAACCCCTTTGGCCAATCTGCCGCCAGGACTGGGGGCAAGGCCCGGCAATCATGCCGAACCGGATGCAGCACTTCCGTTGATCGCGCCGAAAGCGATCGACCCAGCTGCCTGGAACACTGGTCTGATCAACTTCCTCGCCGACGATGATCAGATTGGACGGCGCTACTGGATCGACTACCCCCACCGCGGCTGGACACTGCCCTCATTGCCGCGCCGAATCGGCGAACAGGCCGGCTGGGCGATCCCGACCCGCGATGCCATCACGCTGAACTGGTATGGACGTCCATTCACCCATTATTCGTACCGGGAAATCTTCCTCGCCGCGCAGCGCAGTGATGGCAAGCCGCCGGACCTCACCGACAAGATCATCATCATCGGTGCAGCCGCTCCCGGCCTGCACGACCTTCGTCCAACCCCCCTGGGGGCCACCACCCCAGGCCCGGAAATCCTCGCCACCGCCGTCGCCAACCTTCGCAACGATGACTGGCTGCGTCCGGCCAACCATCCCTGGAACCTGATCTTCGGACTGGCCGGCATGATCGGTGTCGGCCTGGCTTTCACGCGACGACCCAACCCGCTGGCCATAGCCGGCACCCTCACACTTACCACAGCGATCATCGTTACCACGGCCTGGCTGCTGCTTCCCCTGAACATCCAATGGACGCCATTCTCGGCACTGCTGGCCATCTGGCTCACCTTTGCCCTGGCCGCCACGGCATCCTACCTTCGGGAACGTCGTCAACGCGACCTCGCAGTTCAGATGTTCTCCCGCTTCCTTGACCCCAATATCGTCCGTTCGCTCACCGACGAAGGCCGCCTGGCCGAGGCCGAAGCCAGTACCAGCCGGGAAATCAGCGTTCTTTTCTCGGATATCCGCGGTTTCACCACAATTTCGGAAAACCGACCGCCGGAAGAAATCGTCCGTCTGCTCAACCAGTATTTCGACCTTCAGGTAGCCGCAATTTTCGAACACGACGGCACCCTCGACAAATTCATTGGCGATGCGATCATGGCCTTCTGGAACGCGCCACTGGAAGACCCAGAGCATGCGGTCAAAGCGGTTCGTGCTGCGCTGGCCATGGCCCGAGGACTTGAGCGGTTCCGCCAGGAACTCGGCGATGCAGGCAAGGATTTCGACATCGGCATCGGCGTGCACACCGGCCCTGCGGTAGTCGGCTTTCTCGGTGCCAGACAACGTCTCGATTACACAGCCATCGGCGACACAGTCAATCTCGCCAGCCGTATCGAAGGACAGACCAAGGGTGTCGCCCGCATTCTTGTTTCACAAGCAACCCGTGATGCCTGTGATAATGTATTTGCCTTCGTCGACCATGGCGAGTACATCGTCAAAGGCCGTCACCAACCCGTCCGTCTGTTCGAACCCCGGGAGCACCCATGATTCGACCCGCCTTCCGTCAACTGATCCTGGCCCTCGGCAGCATGCTGCTGGCGGGCAGTGCCCTGGCCACCCCCGGCACCTTGATTCGTGCGGCCGAACTGAAGGCGGACGCCTTCGTCGATGCTGCCAATCTGGGCAATCTGACTGCCGACACCCCACTGACCGTGCTTGAAGGAAAGGGCGGCTGGTCCAAGATCAGAACCGCTGACGGCAAGACCGGCTGGGTCCGCCTGCTGAATGTTCGCATTGCTGCAGCCAGCGGCGATGGCAATGCCCTCGCCACGCTCGGCAACGTTGTTCGCACTGGCACGACCCAAGGGGCTGCCACAACCGGCGTCAAGGGACTGTCCAAGGAAGATCTGGCCAAAGCCCAACCAAATCTGAGAGAGGTCGCCAAGCTGGATGGCTTCCGGGCACGCCCGGCCGACATCAACCGTTTCGCCACCAGCCGCAAACTGACAGCCCGCGAAATCGCGGAACTGAACCCCTGACATCCGGAGGCAAAGACCTTGAAAACCCTGATCATTGCTCTTTCCGGCTTGCTGCTTGCCAGCGGCTGTACCGAACAGTTGCGCCGTGCCGGCATCGATGAGAACCAGGTGCAGGCGATCAGCAACGTTGCCACCACACTAAGCCGCCCGGACTACACCCCGGCCGAAGAGGCCCAGATCGGCCAGCTCTCTGCTGCCACCCTGCTTGGTGCGGCACCTTTGATTGCCGACCGCGAGACCATGCAGTACATCAACCAGCTCGGCGGCTGGATCGCGCGTCAAACCGGACGCAACGACATCAACTGGCGGTTTGGCGTGATCAACAGCAGCAACGTCAATGCCTTCGCCGCCCCGGACGGTTATGTCTTCGTCACCAAGGGCCTGCTGCGTACGCTGAATGACGAGTCCGAACTGGCCGGCGTCGTTGCACATGAAATTGCCCACGTCATCAAACGCCATTATCTCGTCGCTGTCCGCAAGAAGGACACAACCAACGCCCTGGCCAATGTGGCCGTCACGACAGCACAGAAGGGCGGGGTCAAGAACGCCGACATCCTGGCCGGACCGCTCGCCAACATTGTCCAGAACCTCTACGCCTCCGGTCTCGACAAAGGTGACGAATACGAAGCCGATCGTCTCGGTGTCGTATACGCCACTCGCGCCGGTTACGACCCCTACGGCCTGCCCCGCGTACTCAACCTTTATGCTCAGAACGCCAACAGCAACGGCTTCGATTTGTTGTTCTCAACCCACCCATCGCCGCAGGACCGTCTGCAACAACTCGGCAAGGCCATGGGCGAACGCCTTGCCGCCTACGAGACTGACAAGATCAACAATACCGCCTTCCTGCGAATCAAGCGCAAGGCAGTCCAGTTACCCGACCCGAAGTCCTGATTCGTCCTTCAGCCCGCAGCCTTATAGCTGCCAAGCCTCGCCGCCCCCCTGCAGGGTCATCTCGATGACACGCTTGTTGAGATGCGGCGCAAACAGCTCGATGAAGTCGTAGTCGAAACGGCGTAAATAACTACCTCGGCGCACCGCCAGCCGCGTCGTATTGGACTCGAACAGGTGGCCGGCATCGATCGCCACCAATCCGACATCACGCTGAGGATCGAAAGCCAGTTTGGCGATGATTCCCAAACCCAGCCCCAGGCTGACATAGGTCTTGATCACATCGGCATCGAGTGCGGTCAGAGCGATGTTCGGTTCGATTTCCAGGCGCTCGAAGGCGCGATTGATCCGCGAGCGGCCGGTAAAGGCCGCGTCATAGGTGATCAGCGGCCAGCGTGCCAGTTCCTGCAGGGCCAGCGGCTGGCTGCTCAGGATCGGATGTCCCGCCGGTGCGATCACGCAATGCGTCCATTGCTGGACCGGAAAAGAAACGAGCTGCGGGTGCTGGTCAAGCGATTCGGTGGCGATGCCGATATCGGCCTCGCCGGAGGCTACCCAGTCGGCGATCTGTAGCGGATTGCCCTGGTGCATCTCCAGCTTCACATTGGGGTGACGGGCCACGAAATCTCGGACCACGGTCGGCAGCGCGTAGCGCGCCTGCGTGTGCGTTGCCGCCAGCACCAGCTTGCCGGAATCGCCGCTGGAAAATTCGGCGCTGGCGCGCTTGAGGTTTTCCGCCTCGCGCAGGATGCGGCGGGCGATGTCGATGACCACCCTGCCCGGTTCGGTGACGCCGGTGAAGCGCTTGCCGCTGCGCTCGAAGATGGCGATGCCGAGCTCGTCCTCAAGCAGCTTGATCTGCTTGGACACGCCCGGCTGCGAGGTGAATAGCACTTCGGCCGCCTCGGAGACGTTGAGTCCCTGGCGTTCAATCTCGACGATGTAGCGCAGTTGCTGAAGTTTCATGAATGGCTTAATAACAAAATACGATAACAATCTAACGCAATATTCTTTTTGATTCAATGCTCGCCGGTTACGATGCGCTCCTCGAATCATTGCCGCACTTGCGCGCGGCCCGCAGAGGAAACGCATGTACCAATACGACGCCATCGACCGCCAGCTGATCCTTGACCGGGTCGAGCAGTTCCGTGACCAGGTCCGCCGCTGGCAGGCCGGCGAGCTGACCGACGACGAATTCCGCCCGTTGCGCCTGCAGAACGGCCTCTACATCCAGCGCCACGCACCGATGTTCCGCATCGCCGTGCCTTACGGCATGCTCAATTCGGCGCAACTGCGCAAACTCGCCCACGTCGCCCGCAAGTACGACCGCGGCTACGGCCACTTCACCACCCGCCACAACCTGCAACTGAACTGGCCGCAGCTGACCGACGTGCCCGACATCCTGGCCGAGCTGGCCGAGGTCGACCTGCACGCCATCCAGACCTCGGGCAACTGCCTGCGCAACATCACCACCGACCAGTTCGCCGGCGTCGCCGCCGACGAGATCATCGACCCGCGCCCGCTGGCCGAAATCCTCCGCCAGTGGACCACCTTCCACCCGGAATTCGCCTTCCTGCCGCGCAAGTTCAAGATCGCCATTTCCGGCACCGAGGAAGACCGCGCGGTCACCTGGTTCCACGACATCGGCCTGCATCTCAAGGTGGTCGACGGCGTCACCGGCTTCACCGTGATCGTCGGCGGCGGCCTCGGTCGCACGCCGATCCGCGGCCAGGTGGTGCGCGAGTTCCTGCCCTGGCAGCACATCCTCAGCTACTGCGAGGCAATCCTCCGCGTCTATAACCGCTTCGGCCGCCGTGACAACGCCTACAAGGCGCGCATCAAAATCCTGGTGCAGGCGCTCGGCGTCGAGGAATTCGGCAAGCTGGTCGAAGCCGAATGGGCGCACAGCAAGGACGGCCCGGCGACCATCACCCAGGCCGAGTACGACCGTGTCGCCGCGCATTTCGGCGCCCCGGCCTACGAGACGATCACCACCGTCGATGCCGCCTACCAGGCAAAAATCGCTGAGGAGAAAGCCTTCGCCCGCTGGGTCGAGCGCAACACGCAACCGCACAAGGTGCCCGGCTACGCGGCAGTGACGCTGTCGCTCAAGCCGCACGGCGTCGCGCCGGGCGACATCACGTCCGACCAGATGGAAGTCGTCGCCGACCTCGCCGACCGCTACAGCTTCGGCGAACTGCGCATCAGCCACGAACAGAACATCATCCTCGCCGACGTCCGCCTCGCCGATCTGGCCGAGGTCTGGCGCGTGGCCAAGGCGGCCGGCCTGGCGACACCGAACATCGGCCTGTTGACCAGCATGATCTGCTGCCCCGGCGGCGATTTCTGCGACCTCGCCAACGCCAAGTCGATCCCGATCGCCACCGCCATCCAGCAGCGCTTCGACGACCTCGACTACCTGTTCGAGATCGGCGACATCGACCTCAACATCTCCGGCTGCATGAACGCCTGCGGCCACCACCACGTCGGCCATATCGGCGTGCTCGGCGTGGACAAGAACGACGCCGAGTTCTATCAGGTCACGCTCGGCGGTCGCCAGGGCAACGACGCCAAGCTCGGCAAGGTCATCGGCCCGTCGTTCTCAGCCGACGAGATGCCCGACGTGGTCGAGAAGATCATCAAGGTGTATCTGGAAAACCGGCACCCCGACGAGCATTTCATCGACACCTTCGACCGGATCGGCATCGACCCGTTCAAGAACCGCGTCTACGAAGGCCGCGCCCACGGCAAGGCCAAGCAGAAGGAGGCCGCATAAATGGCACAACTGATCAAACAAGGCAATGTCACTGCCGACACCTGGACGACACTGACGCTGGCCGAAGGCGAAACCCCGGAAACCGTCGCCCTGCCGACCGGCGATGTCATCTTCCCGCTCGCCGTGTGGCGCGCGCGCAGGAACGAGATCGTCTCCTGCCACAAGCGCATCGGCCTCCTGCTGCTGCCTGACGACAAGGTCGAGGACATTGCCGCCGACCTCGAATACTTCGTCGTCGTCGCCGTACATTTCCCGAAGTTCGTCGACGGTCGCGGCTACTCGACCGCCGCCCTGTTGCGCCAGCGCTATCATTACCAGGGTGAGCTGCGCGCCGTCGGCGACGTGCTGCACGACCAGCTCTTTTTCATGAAACGCGTCGGCTTCGACAGCTACGCGCTGAAGGACGGCAAGGACGCCATCTACGCCATCGGCAAGGGCTTTGCCCCGTTCTCCGAAACCTACCAGGCATCAACCGACCAGCCCGATCCGCACTTCCGCCGCCGCTCCGCCTGAAAGCCCAGCCAGCCATGACGCCAGCCCTGCTCAACATCACCCCCGAACTCGCCGCCAGCACCGCCGCCAAGGCCGACGCCGCGCGCGCGCTGCTCGCCGACATCGCCGGCGCGTGGTCACCGGCCGCCTTCGCCAACAGCCTCGGCGCCGAAGACATGGTCCTCACCGACCTGATCGTCAAGGCCAAGCTGCCGATCGAGATCTTCAGCCTCGACACCGGTCGTCTGCCGGCCGAAACCTACGACCTGATGGCGGCGGTCGACCGGCACTACGGGCTGAAATTGAAGCTCTACTTCCCGCAGGCCGAGGAAGTCGAAAGCTATGTCAGGCAGCACGGCATCAACGCCTTCTACGACTCGGTCACGCTCAGGAAGGCCTGCTGCTACGCACGCAAGGTCGAACCGCTGCGCCGCGCCCTGGCCGGCAAGCGCGCCTGGATCACCGGCATGCGCGCCGAACAGGCGGCCACCCGTGGCCAGCTGGCGACGCAGGAATACGACGAAGGCAACGGCCTGGAAAAATTCAACCCGCTCGCCGCCTGGAGCGAGAAGGAAGTCTGGACCTACATCAAGCAGAACGCCGTGCCCTACAACGCCCTGCACGACAAGTTCTACCCCAGCATCGGCTGCGCCCCCTGCACTCGCGCCGTCTCCCTCGGCGAAGACATCCGCGCCGGCAGATGGTGGTGGGAAGCACCGGAATCCAAGGAGTGTGGACTGCACGTAAAGGCGTAATCGCTGTCAAAGCGGCTGAACCTCAACGAGAAAGGACGCTGCAATGAAAACGAAGTGGTTACGCCGACTGGGTTTATCGAGCCTCCTGGCCCTCCTCGGCCTGCCGCTGGCGCAGGCACAACCGGCCTGTCCGGGCTTGCTCAACCACCAGTTCGCCAATCTTCAGGATGGCTCGCCGATGCCGCTCTGCCAGTACGCCGGCAAGGTCATCCTAGTCGTCAACACGGCCAGCAAGTGCGCCTTCACCTCGCAGTACGAAGGCCTGGAGAAACTCTACGCCGAACTGAAGGATCGCGGCCTGGTCGTGCTCGGTTTTCCGTCCAACGACTTCGGCGAACAGGAGCCGGGCAGTAACCAGCAGATCGCCGACTTCTGCCGGATGACCTACGGCGTCGAGTTCCCGATGGTCGCCAAGACCGTGGTCAAGGGACCGCAGGCCAACGGCTTCTACCGCCAACTGGCCGAACGCACCGGCAGCACCCCGAAATGGAACTTCCACAAGTACCTGATCAACCGCGATGGCAGCCAGATCGTCGCCTACACCAGCCTGACCTCGCCCGACAGCAGCAGCCTGCGCAAAAAGATCGATCAGTTCCTGACCCAGCCGGGCAGATAAGCAAGAGATGGAAAAGCCACGCCGGAACTGTCTCCGGCGTGGCTGGTCGGGCGGATGTGGCGGATCAGGCCAGATCGAAGCGGTCGGCGTTCATGACCTTGGTCCAGGCGGCGACGAAGTCACGGACGAACTTTTCCTTGTTGTCGTCCTGGGCGTACACCTCGGCGTAGGCACGCAGGATCGAGTTGGAGCCGAACACCAGATCGACGCGGGTGGCCGTCCATTTGGTCGCGCCGCTCTGGCGGTCGACGATGGCGTAGCTGTTGCGGCCGGTCGGCTTCCAGGTGTAGGCCATGTCGGTCAAATTGACGAAGAAGTCGTTGCTGAGCACGCCGACGCGGTCGGTGAAGACACCGTGGCGGCTGCCGCCGTGGTTGGTGCCGAGCATGCGCATGCCGCCGACCAGGACCGTCATTTCGTTGGCGGTCAGGCCGAGCAACTGGGCACGGTCGAGCAGCATTTCCTCGGCGCTGACCACGTAATCCTTCTTCAACCAGTTGCGGAAGCCGTCGGCCACCGGTTCGAGCACGGCGAAGGATTCGACGTCGGTCATTTCCGGCGTCGCGTCGCCACGGCCCGGGGCGAAGGGCACGATCACGTCGACCCCGGCGGCTTTCGCTGCCTGCTCGACCCCGACGTTGCCGGCGAGGACGATCACGTCGGCGACGCTGGCACCGGTCTGGGCAGCAATGCCTTCGAGCACGGCCAGCACCTTGGCCAGGCGGGCCGGCTCATTGCCTTCCCAGTCTTTCTGCGGGGCCAGGCGGATGCGGGCACCGTTGGCGCCGCCACGCTTGTCCGAACCGCGGAAGGTGCGGGCGCTGTCCCAGGCGGTCGCCACCAGGTCGCCGACCGACAGGCCGCTGGCCGCGATCTTCGCCTTGACTGCCGCGACGTCGTAGTCGCCGTTGCCAGCCGGCACCGGGTCCTGCCAGATGAGGTCTTCAGCCGGCACGTCCGGGCCGATGTAGCGCGCTTTCGGCCCCATGTCGCGGTGGGTCAGCTTGAACCAGGCACGGGCAAAGGTTTCCGAGAAATAAGCGGGGTCGGCACGGAAGCGCTCGGCGATCTTGCGGTACTCGGGGTCGAACTTGAGCGCCATGTCGGCGTCGGTCATCATCGGCTTGCAACGGATGCTCGGGTCTTCGACGTCGACCGGCATATCTTCCTCGGCGATGTTGATCGGTTCCCACTGGTAGGCGCCGGCCGGCGACTTCTGCAGCCACCAGTCGTACTTGAACAGCAGTTCGAAGTAGCCGTTATCCCATTGCGTCGGGTGCGTCGTCCACGCGCCTTCGATGCCGCTGGTCACGGTGTCGCGGCCGATGCCGCGGCTGCTGTGGTTGTTCCAGCCCATGCCCTGCTCTTCGAGGTCGGCCGCTTCCGGCGCCGGGCCGAGATTGGCGGCGCTGCCGTTACCGTGCGCCTTGCCGACGGTGTGGCCGCCGGCAGTCAGGGCCACCGTTTCCTCGTCGTTCATCGCCATGCGGGCGAAGGTGACGCGCATGTCCTGCGCCGTCTTCAGCGGGTCGGGTTTGCCGTCCACGCCTTCCGGATTGACGTAGATCAGGCCCATCATCACCGCAGCGAGCGGGTTTTCCAGGTCGCGTTCGCCAGAGTAGCGGCTGTTGGCACTACCGGTCGGGGCCAGCCATTCCTTTTCCGAACCCCAGTAGATGTCCTTTTCCGGATGCCAGATGTCCTCGCGACCGAAGGCGAAGCCGAAGGTCTTCAGGCCCATCGACTCGTAAGCCATGTTGCCGGCGAGAATCATCAGGTCGGCCCAGCTGATCTTGTTGCCGTACTTCTTCTTGATCGGCCACAGCAGGCGGCGGGCCTTGTCGAGGTTGGCGTTGTCGGGCCAGGAGTTGAGCGGCGCGAAACGCTGGTTGCCGGTGCCGCCACCGCCACGGCCGTCGGCGATGCGGTAGGTGCCGGCCGAGTGCCAGGCCATGCGGATCATCAGGCCGCCGTAGTGGCCCCAGTCGGCCGGCCACCAAGGCTGGCTGTCGGTCATCAGCGCCTTGAGATCGGCCTTCAGCGCCTCGACGTCGAGCTTCTTCACTTCCTCGCGGTAATTGAAGTCGGCGCCCAGCGGGTTGGTCTTGCTGTCGTGCTGGTGCAGGATATCCAGGCTCAGTGCCTTGGGCCACCATGCCATGTTGTTGGTGGACACCGAGCTGGCGGCGCCGTGCATGACCGGGCATTGACCGGTGGATTTCGGATGTTGGTTTTCCATGGCTCTCTCTCCTTGTGTAGTCGCGGGTTCGTTGAAGCAACGAAGTCATACTAGGAGAGATGGTCGCCCCCGGCCAATTGTATTGACCGATTGCATTCATAGGGTGCGGCTATGCGCTGCCGGCGGACAACCAGTGCAGCACCTTGTCGAACAGCAGCCGTGGCACGACGGGCTTGCCAAGATGGTCGTCCATGCCGGCTTCACGGCACAGACGGCGATCTTCCTCGAAAACATTGGCGGTCATGGCGACGATCGGCGCCTGCCGGCTCGCCCCCTGGCCGGCGCGGATCGCCCGGGTTGCCCCGGGACCGTCGAGATTGGGCATCTGCATGTCCATCAGGATCAGGGCGTAAGACTTTTCCGCCGCCATCGTCACTGCCTGCAGACCGTCCGTCGCCAGGTCGACGTTCAGCCCGGCACCGGCAAGCAGTTCGCGGATCACCTCCTGATTGATCGGCTCGTCCTCGACCACCAGGATGTCGCTGCCGGTGAAGCGCTGGCGCAAGGCCATCTCGGAAAACTCGTCGGCAAGCTCCACCGCCGTTGCCTCGTCGGCGCTCGCGGCGGCTTCGGGCAGGCAGACGGTGAACCAGAAAACGCTGCCCTGACCGGGTTCGCTGTCGACACCGATCTCGCCGTGCATCAGGCTGACCAGTCGGCGGCAGATCGCCAGGCCCAGACCGGTGCCGCCGTAGCGGCGGGTCATCGAGCCATCGGCCTGTTCGAAGGCGGAGAAGATGCGGGCGCGTTCTTCGGCGGAAATACCGATTCCCGTATCGCTGACAGCAAAGCGCAGTGAGCGGCCGACGCCGGTTTGCGCGCCGGCGGTGATGCGCAGCGTAACCTCGCCGCGTTCGGTGAATTTGATGGCATTGCCGAGCAGGTTGATCAGGATCTGCTCCAGACGCAGCGGATCACCCATGAAGCGCTGGCCGGCCAGTGCCGGGGCAACATCGAAACGGAGCAGCAAGCCCTTTTCCTCGGCCTTGTGGGCAAACAAGGCCGACAGGTTGTCGAGCACCACGTCGAGCCGGAACGGCGCGCATTCCAGCGACAAACGTTCGGCCTCGATCTTGGACAGGTCGAGAATGTCGTTGAGCACACCGAGCAGCCGTTGTGCCGAGCGTTGCGCCTTGTCCAGAAGATCCAGGGGCTTGGCATCGACCAGGTGTTTTTGCGCCAGCGCGATCATGCCCATGATGCCGTTCATCGGCGTGCGCAATTCGTGGCTCATGTTGGCCAGGAAGATGCTCTTGGCGCGATTGGCCGACTCGGCCATGTCCTTGGCGGTCTGCAGTTCGCGGGTGCGTTCGGCAACCATCTGTTCCAGATGCACCTGATACTCGCCAAGCGCCGCCTGCGAGGCGGTCCGTACGGCAATTTCGTCCTGCAGGCGGGCATTGGTGTCGGCCAGCTGCCGGGTCCGCTCGTCCACCCGCTGCTCGAGTTCCTCACGCGCACTGCGCAGGCTGTCAGTCATCTGGTTGAACGATGCCGCCAGTTCGCCGATTTCATCCTTGACCGTCAGCGCGGCCCGTTCATGCAGGTTGCCGTGGGTGATCGAGCGCGCCGTCCCGATCAGGCTGAGAATCGGCTGCAGGATGGAACGGCGCAGACTGGTGGCCAGTACGCCCGCCGCCACCAGCATGACCAGGAAAACCAGCACCATCAGCCCGATCGAGGTCGGAATCAGCCGCTGGATCTCGACCCGCGTATCCTCGCTGACCTGCAGCGCAATGGCGTGCAGCCGGGAGGCCGTTTCGGCCAGGCGATGTTCGCTTTCTGCCGTCAGGCTGCGGTAGCCGAGGTAACTTTCAAAACTGTTCACGTAGTCGCTGGCGTCCTGCAGCATGCGGTAAAGCTGGCGCTGTGCTTCACGGTCGGCTTGCCGCCCGGGGGCCGAAGAGCGCAATCGCTCCAGCGCCTGGTGGATGTCCGCCAGCGTTCCGCCCGCGACCGTCGGCGCGGCCAGCTCGGGTTGCTGCCCGTACCACTGCAGGCTGAGCACCAACCGGAGAACATCGTCAAAGCCCTGTCGATCGAAGGCGACATCCTGACGGATACGGGAATCGGCAAGGGCCGCCTGCATCCGTCGCCCCAGCTCGCGCACCCGGCTCTCCAGCGCTGCCCGGCGATCGCGCTCGACCACGTATTTCTGGAACTGCAGACGGTAATCGTCGATCAGCGGCAGGATGGCTGCGAAACGCTCGCTGCTGTCCGGCATCGTCGCCACCCGCTGGCGGACGCTGTCGAGTGCGGCAAAGGTTTCATTCTCGGCATGACGGGAATGCTGGCGGACAAACTGATCGGTGGCATCGCGAATGCGCAGCATGTCGTCCATCAGGCTAGCCACCCCCTCCTGCAACCTGACCTGGCCGGCGATGAAATACGCGGTATATACCCCGACCATGGCATTGATCGCCACCAGCAGGATGAGGACGGCAAAGCTGAGATTGATCTTTTGCCGGAAGCCGGGTGTACGGGTGAGTTTCACGGGAGATCTTTCCCTCGTCCGGCGAATCGCTGCCGGGTCTCGTTGCTCAGTTCCCGGACGATCTGCGGATACTCATCGGGAAAGGCCAGAAAATCGGCGAAGGCGTTCAGTCCCGCTTCTGCCACCGCCGGCGGTGCCGCCAGATCGAAAGCGAAGGTGAAGATCGGGCTATCCTGAATTTCATTGCGGACCCGGCGCTGGATGTCGCTGTAGGCGGCTTCCGGCACCAGCCGGTTGGGCGCCAGCGCCCCCGAGCCCTGACTGAAGGCCCGCTGCGCTTCGACACCAGCTAGATAGATCATCACCTGGCGCGCCCCGGCAGGATTGGCCGCCCGCTTGGGCAGAATCAGGCCGTCAATCGGCCCCATCGCCACCTTCGGCAATGTCGGGTCGATGACCGGGAAGGGGAAGAAATCGAAATCCTTGCCGGCCACCCAGCCATGCGCCGGATTGGTGAAGTAGCCGATGCTCCAGGTGCCCATCAGGGTCATCGCGGCTTCGCCCCGGAACAGCATCTCGTTGGCCCCACTGTCCCAGGCCAGGTTGTTGGGGTGCGGTTCGCGGTTGAAATACCCTTTGTCGATCAGGTTTTTCCAGCGCACAAAAACCGCGCGGACCCGCGGGTCGTCGAAACTGGCCTGGCCGGCCATCAAGGCCTGGCGGAATTCGTGGGGTGCGGTGCGTAGCAGCAGGTAGTCGAACCAGAACTGGGCCGGCCATTTATCCCGTGCCCCCAGCGCAATCGGCGTCACTCCGGCGGCCTTCAGGGTTTCGCACACGACCAGGAACTCATCCCAGTTGGCCGGCGCTTGCAGGCCATGCGCTGCAAACAGGCGCTTGTTGTAGAAAAAACCGATGAAATGCTGGGTCAGGGGCAGGAAATACTTGTGCCCCTGATACTCGACCGCGGCATCGATCAGCGCCGGCGAGAAGCGTTCATCGAGTTGCGCCTGCTGCCAGACGTCGTCGATCGGCGCCAGATGTTCGACCAGCGACGCGGTTCGCGCACCTGCCCAGTAGGAGTAGAGATCGGGGGGATTGCCGGCTTTCAGCGTGTCCTGGATGCTGGTCTTGAATGCTTCGTGATCGAGCGAGACCGCTTTCAAGGCGTACAAATGGCTACGGCTGTCGAAAGTCCGGGCCATTTCATCGACCCCGCCACTCAGCGAGTCGGTGAAATAGTGCAGGAAGGAAACACTGCTACGCGGCGCCTCGAGGGCCTTGTCGCCCGGGTTATCGCAAGCGGCCACAAAGCCGAGCACGAGCAGCCAGGAAAGCTTGGAAATACGCGAAAACAGGGTATGCATGCCGAATATCTTGCAAATCGTCAGGAGATAGCATGCCATGAAGCCCGGAAGAATTCGCGGGCACCTTTGCTGCGCCGCAACAAAATGGTAGTCTAGGCGCCATAAAATCAGCGTCACAACGCGGAGCACAGCATGAGCGAAATCGATCTCAAACGTTTCTTCCTTGAACAGGTTCCCCTGTTCGCCAGCTTCCCGGCCGACCAGGTCGAGGAAATCGTCATCAAGTCCCGGCTCGCCACCTTCGAGGGCAACGAGGCCATGCTCGAAACCGGCGACGAAGGCCAGGCCATCGGCGTCATGATCAGCGGCCACGCCGAAATCTCGACCTCGGACAACACCGGCACCCGCACCGTCATCGCCCAGCTCGCCCCCGGCGATGTGTTCGGCATCATGGCGGTGCTGACCGGCGACCGGATCAGCGCCGATGTCATCGCCGGCAACCGCTGCTTCGTGCTGATGATCCCGCAGGAAGTATTCACCAGCCGCGTGCTCTGCAACCCCAAGGCCATTGTCTATCTGTCGCGCCTGCTTGCCGAACGCACCCGCGCCATGACCAGCGACACCCATGCGGCAGGCACCAATGGCACGGCCAAATCCGATGATCCCTACGCGCTGTCGCTGACCACCAGCCAGCCGGGCAAGGTCGTCGCGCTCAATGTCGGCATCAGCCAGATCCATTTCGGCATTTACGACACCCGCGAAAGCGGCGCCGACATCCACGGCATCATCGACAACGCCGACAAGCAGTTCGCCCGCATCACCGTGATGGTCGGGCCGCAGCGCCAGACCATGGAGCATGCACCGTTCAAGCTGTCCGACCTGTTCAAGGTGATGACCGAGGCCACCGCCCTGCTCGGCCCGGCCTTCACCTTCCATCCGGAAGACGTCACTGCCATCGGCCATCGCGTCGTCCATGGCGGTAACAAGTTCTCCAGCTCGGTCGTCATCACCCCGGCGGTAATCGCCGACATCGAGGAATTGGCTGTCTTCGCGCCGCTGCACAACCCGGTCAACGTCGCTGGCATCCGCGTCGCGCTCAAGCATTTCCCGAACGTACCGCAGGTCGCCGTGTTCGACACCGCCTTCCACCAGACGCTGGCGCCCTACGCCTACCTCTACGGCCTGCCCTACGACCTGTACAAGCAGCACGGCATCCGCCGCTACGGCTTCCACGGCACCTCGCACCGCTACGTTTCGCTGAAGTCGGCGGAAGTGCTCAAGCGTCCGCTCGGCGAGCTGGAAATCGTTTCCTGCCACCTCGGCATCGGTGCCTCGCTGTGTGCCATCGACCACGGCCGCTCGGTCGACACGACCATGGGCATGACGCCGTCCGACGGCCTGATCATGCCCAGCCGCTCCGGCAGCATCGACCCGGCGGTGATGATCCACCTGATGGAACAGCACCAGATGTCGCCCGAACAACTGTCCACGCTGATCAACAGCGAGAGCGGCCTCAAGGGGATTTCCGGCATTTCCAACGACATCCACGAAATCGAGGCCGCCGCCGCCGAAGGTCACCACCGCGCGCTGCTCGCGCACAAGGCCTTCTGCTACCAGGTCAGGAAGAACATCGGCGCCTACGCCGCAGCCATGGGCGGCATCGACGTCCTGGCCTTCACCGGCGATATCGGCGAAACCAGCGCCACGGTGCGCAGCCTGGCCTGCCAGGGCCTGGGCTACATGGGCATCAAGCTCGACGAGGAAAAGAACCGCAATCTCGGTAAATTCGACGCGTATGCCGTCATCTCGGCCGACGATTCGCCAGTGCAGATCCTCGTCGTCGCCAACGACGACGAACGCCTGGTCGCCTGGGAAGCGCTGCGCGCCATCGAGCGCAACCAGTTGCTGCTGGAAGCCAAGGCGGAAGAGACCCCGGCCATCCCGGTGGAAATCTCGGCCCACCACGTACACCTCGCCCAGGCCGACGTCGAAGCCTTGTTCGGCCCCGGCCATCAACTGACGCCGATGCACGAACTGTCGCAACCCGGCCAGTACGCCTGCGAGGAAAAAGTGCACCTGGTTGGTCCCAAGGGCCGCATCGCCAACGTCCGCGTGCTCGGTCCGACGCGCAAGGAAACCCAGGTCGAAATCGCCATGACCGAGCAGTTCAAGCTCGGCGTGCAGCCGCCGATCCGCCAGTCCGGCGACCTCGCCGGCACGCCCGGCCTGACGCTCGAAGGCCCGTACGGCAGCACCCAGATCGAACGCGGCGTGGTCTGCGCCCAGCGTCACATCCACATGTCGCCGGAAGATGCCCTGCGTTTCCGCGTGCGCGACAACTACGTCGTCCGCGTCCGCGTCGAGGGTGAGCGCGAATTGATCTTCGGCGACGTCGTCGTCCGCGTGAACCCGGCTTTCCGCCTGGCCATGCACATCGACACCGACGAAGGCAACGCCGGCAACATCCGCACCGGCATGCTCGGCTACATCGAGGAAATCCAGAGCCGCGCCTGAAATCCCGGCAGAATCACCGGCGCTTGCCCCAGATCAAGGCAAGCCGCCGGTTTGGGTCTAGAATGTTCGTTTTGGAATATTGCCAACTCGAATGTTAGACCGACTGCAGGCCCGCTTCAGACGCCAGATGCTGCGCATCGCCACACTGTTCTGCCTGTGGCCGGCACTGGCGACGGCGCAACCGGAAACCCTGTATTTCGCGCCGCTGCCGATGGAACAGCCGGAAGAGGTGGTCAAGCAGTTCAAGCCCATGCTCAACTTCCTGGAAAAGCGCCTGGGCGTGCGCATCGAAATCCGCTACTCAACCTCCTACGCAGAAATCCTCGAGCGCTTCCGCACCGGTCAGATCGACCTGGCCTACCTCGGACCTTTACCTTATATCAGCCTGCGCGACAGCTATGCCCAGGCCGAACCGCTGGTCCACTTCCTGGAAAAGGATGGCCAGGCGACCTATTCCTGCGCCCTTTTCGGGACCGAACAAAAACTCCCGAAACCCTTGCGCAACAAGACTTTTGCGCTGACGCAACCGCTCTCGACCTGCGGCTACCTGGCCGTCGATATACTCCTGCGCCAAGGGGGTGAAACCCTTGCCCAGCAACGTTACCGCTATCTCGGCAAGCACGATGAGGCGGTCCTCGCCGTGGCCCGCGGCGACTACGATTTCGGCGGCGCCAAGACCAGCATCGCCAGGAAATACGCGCACCTGGGCATCGTCATACTCGGCGAAACCCCACCACTACCGTCGTTCGCCCTGGTCGCCAACAGCCGGCGCCTGTCCGCCGAGCGCATGGCGCAGTTGCGCCAGACCCTGGCCGAACTGGACCCGAAGGAGCGCGACCGGACCCTGATGAGCGAATGGGGCGGACAATTGCGCAATGGCGCGGTCAACGCGGCCGACGGCGATTACGACGTCCTGCGCCGCTGGCACCGGCAGACCAGCATCCCGGAAAAAGGCAACTTCTGAGCATGGCCGAATCCGCGCTCGGCACCGCATCCCTTCACCATCGCCGCTGGGCACTGGCGGCCTTCTTTATTCTTCCGGTCATCGGCACCTGGCTGCTCTACAGCAGCCAGCAACAGAAGCAGGCGCTACACGAGGAACAGCACACCGAAGCACTGGCCACGACCTACCGCGCCAGCCTGCAGACCTACGACAAAGCCACCAACATCCTCTTTTCCGAGCGCATCAAGCAACCGGAAATCCTCAGGCTGATGGATGCCGCCTCAAGCGTCAGTGGCGACGCCCAGATTCCCTACCGCGCCCAGATTTTCCGGCTGCTCTCGCCAACCTACCGCAACCTCGTCCGCCTCGGCATCCGCCAGCTGCATTTCCAGACCACCGACGGCAACAGCTTCCTGCGCTTTCATGAGCCGCACAAGTACGGCGACAACCTGCTGAACATCCGGCCGTCGATCCGCCAGGTACTGGAAACGAAAAAAGCCATCCAGGGATTCGAGGCCGGGCGGGTCAAATCCGGTTTCCGCTTCGTCCATCCGCTGCTCGATGGCGACCGTCTGCTCGGCAGTGTCGAAACCAGCATCAGTTTCCTGACCATCCGCGACGCCATGCGCCAGCTTCAGCCGACCCACGAATTCCATTTCGTGCTGGCCAAGTCGCAGACCCTGCCCATCCTCTTCGAATCGGAACGCTGGCTCTACGGCGAATCGACCATTCATCCCGACTTCCTGGTCGAGGATCCACAGGTCACGCTGCCCGACAGCCCGCAACCGCCATCGGCCGAAGTCGCCGCGATCAATCATCTGCTGGCGGCCAACGCCAAGGTACGCCAGGGCATGAGCGAATTCCGCGCCTTCTCGCTGACCGTATCGCTCGACGGCAAACCCTGGATCGTCAGCCTGCTGCCGATCCGCAACGTTTCCGACGTAACCAGCGCCTATATCCTTTCCTACACCCCGGCACCATTCGTCGAAGTGCTGCGCACCGAATTCTGGACCCAGTTCGGCCTGATGATGCTGACCCTGGGCGTGCTCCTGCTACTGCTGATCCGCCTACTGAAATCCCGCGAGCGGCTGGTGCGGGAACAACGCAACCTGGTTGCCATCACTGAAACCATGGGCGACGGGCTCTATGTGCTCGACGAAAGCGGCAAGGTTGTCCTGGTCAATGCCGCCGCACTGGAACTGCTCGGGTTCACCCGCGAAGCGCTGGTCGGCAAGATCGGGCATTACCTGTTCCACCGCCATGGCATCGATGGTTGTGGCCCTTTGTCGGCCTGCCCGATCTACCAGACCGTCCGCAGCGGCAGACACTTTTTCGGCGAAGAGCGTTTCTCGCGAGCCGACGGCAGCAGCGTACCGGTTGAAGTCAGCAGCACGCCGCTCTACGACGGCCCGCGGATCGTCGGTTCGGTGACTGCTTTCCGCGACATCACCCAGCGCAAGGAAGACGAACAGCGCCTGCGTCAGGCCATGAGCAGCGCCGAAGCCGCCAACGAGGCAAAGAGCCTGTTCGTGGCCAACATGAGCCACGAAATCCGCACGCCGATGAACGGCATCCTCGGCCTGACCGCCCTGACGCTGGATACCGAACTCGACGCCACCCAGCGCCAGTACCTGGAACTGGTCCGGCAATCGGCCGAGTCGCTGATGCTGATCCTCAACGACGTGCTCGACTTTTCCAAGATGGAAGCCGGGCGCATGACCCTGGAATCAACGCCGTTCAGCCTGCGCGAACTGTCGCTGGGCACGGCCCGCGTGCTGGCCGCACGGGCCGCCGAAAAGGGGCTGGAAATCCTGATCGAGATCGAACCGGAAATCCCCGACCTCCTGATCGGCGACCCCGGGCGCCTGCGCCAGGTGCTGCTCAACCTGATCGGTAACGCCATCAAGTTCACCGAAGCCGGCGAGGTCTCGCTGCGCATCAGCCGGGCAGCCGGTGGCAGTGACGGCAGCTGCCAGCTGCGCCTGGCCGTCATCGACACCGGCATCGGCATCCCGCACGACAAGCAGGCCGAGATCTTCGAAGCCTTCGGCCAGGCCGACGCCACCGTCACCCGCCGCTTCGGCGGCACCGGCCTGGGGCTGACGATCAGCCGCGAAATCGTGCACCTGATGGGCGGCGAACTCGCGGTCGACAGCGAACCGGGCAAGGGCAGCAACTTCCATTTCGAACTGCAGTTGCCTGTTTCGCCAGAAATCATCAGCCCGCCCGCCAGCCCGCCATCGGCGGCCGATGGCCTGTGGCTGCTGGCGATCCGCAACGCCCGCCTGCGCAAACTGCTGGCGGCCGGCCTGCGCCGCCTCGGACGCCAGGTGCAACTCTGCGCCAGCAGCAGCGAACTGCGTCAGCAGCTACTGCAACTGCACGAACAGCCGGAGGAAAAACGCTTCGATGTCCTCGTTGCCGAACAGGAATGGCTGCCCGCCAGTTTTGCCGAAATGCCGATGTACCGTGGCGGTTTGCGCCCCGGCGCGGTGGTCATCGCGCTGACGCCGATGAATGTCGTGTCGCAGGCTGGCGCCCGCAGTTTCGCCTCACGCGAATTGCCCAAACCCCTGCTGCCGGAAGAACTGCTGGCTGCCGAACAGGAGGTCCGCGAGGTCGCCCGTCGGCCGGACCGTCGGCGCGCTGCCGACAGTCTGGAAGAGGAAGCCGAGACCACTGCCAGCGCTGGATTGCACATCCTGCTGGTCGAGGACAATCCGATCAACCAGCGGCTGGCCTGCGCCCTGCTCGACAAGCAGGGACATCGGGTCCGGGTCGCCAACCACGGCCAGGAAGCCCTCGACATGCTGGCTGCGCACACCGTCGACCTGGTGCTGATGGACGTGCAGATGCCGGTCATGGATGGCCTCGAAGCCACCCGCCAATGGCGCGCCCGGGAAGCCGCCGATGGCCGTGCACCGCTACCGATCATCGCCATGACGGCCAACGCCATGGCCGGCGACCGTGACGCCTGCCTGAACGCGGGGATGAATGGCTACGTCTCGAAACCGATCGACACCCGGGTCTTGCAGGCCGAGATCGAACGGCTCTGCACCGCCGGATCAGCCTGAGACCAGTTCGGCAATCCCTGCGCAGACCCTGGCCAGCGCCCGCTCCAGTTGATCGATGTCATCGGCCATGGCCGCCGCCGCATCCCCATGACGCAAGCGGTCGTTGACCCGCGCCGCCAGTTGATGGGTTTCGACCAGGCTCAAGGTTCCCGCCGCCCCCTTGAGCGCATGCACCACATGCTCGGCAGCGCCTTGATCAGCACTGGCCAGAGCAGAGCGCAACTGCACGACATCCTGGCGGTGACTTTCGGCAAACAGCTGCAATAGCTGGATGGCCTTGCCCGCCTTGCCGCGCATCATCTGCAGCAAGGCATCGGCGTCCACACCGGACAATGCCCGCAAGCGGGACTCGGCGTCGATAACCGGCGCCTGATTCACCACAGGTGCCGCAACCGTCGCCGGCAACCAGCGCAGCAGGGCCGCGTAGAGCGAAGCCGGATCGACCGGTTTGGCAACGAAGTCGTTCATCCCGGCAGCCAGACAGGCGGCACGATCCTCGGCAAAGACGTTGGCCGTCATCGCCAGAATGGGCAACGACGCCTTGCCGGGTAGCGCGCGGATGCGACGCGTCGCCTCCAGCCCGTCCATGACTGGCATCTGCACGTCCATCAGGACCAGGTCGACCGCTTCCTTGCTCACCAGATCGACGCCCTGGGCGCCGTTCTCCGCCAGGCGCACGACCAGACCGAGATCGCACAGCAGCGTCCGCGCCACTTCCTGATTGACCGGATTGTCCTCGCACAGCAGGATGCGCGCGCCGCTGCAGTCGCGGGCCAGCACCACCTCGACCGATTCGCCGGGCAAGGCCGGCAAATGAGCGGTCGCCACCGGGCTGGCTGCGCCAAGGACCGCCGAGAACCAGAAACGGCTGCCAACGCCCGGCGTGCTTTCGCAACCGGCGCTGCCGCCCATCAATTCGGCCAGTTCGCGAGTGATCACCAGGCCCAGGCCGCTGCCGCCATGCACGCGGGTCAGCGAATTGTCGGCCTGTTCGAAGGGGTTGAACAGGCGCGCCAGCACCTCTGCGGAAATACCGATCCCCGAGTCGCAGACCTCGAAATGCAGCGTCAATTGCCCGTCCTGCGTTTCCAGCACGCGCCCGCGCAGCGCCACCTCGCCCTGCTCGGTGAATTTGATGGCATTGCTCAGGTAATTGAGCAGCGCCTGCGCCAGGCGGGTCGGATCGCCATGCACCCATTCCGGCACCTGCGCTGCGTCGAGGTGCAAGGCCAGCCCCTTCTCCATGGCGCGTTCGCGCACCAGGCCCAGGGTTCGTTCCAGCAGTTCGGGCAGGTTGAAATCGGTCTGCGCCAGTTCGAGCTTGCCAGCCTCGATGCGCGACAGGTCGAGAATGTCGTTGAGCACGGCCAGCAGGTGATCGGCCGAAGCCTTGATGGTTTCCAGATACCCCTGCTGCTCGGCATCGCCAACCTGTTTGAGCAGGCGATGGGTGAGGCCGACGATGGCATTCATCGGGGTCCGGATTTCGTGGCTCATGTTCGCCAGGAAGGCCGATTTCGCCCGGTTGGCGACTTCGGCGGCGGCCATCGCACATTCGAGTTCGGCAGTCCGCTGGCTGACCAGCTCCTCCAGGTGATGCCGGTGCCGGTCGAGCTCCTCACCGATGCGCTTGCGCTCAGTGATGCCCTGCTTGACCGCCAGATAGTTGGTGACCCGGCCATCGGGCTCGCGGATCGGCGAAATCACCGCGAATTCGTAGAAAATCTCGCCCTGACGGTTGCGATTGGTCAGTTGCCCCTGCCAGCTTTCGCCGCGCAGCAGGGTCTGCCACATCGACTCATAGTGGTCGGTCGGCGTCAGGCCGCTTTTCAGCAGGCGCGGATTATTGCCCAGCAGTTCCTCGGCGGAATAACCGCTGACCTCGATGAAAGCCTGGTTGACGTATTCGATACGTGCCTCGAGATCGGTGATCAGCACCGCCACCGGGCTCTGCTCGACAGCCTGCGACAGCTTGCGCAACTGGGCCTGGGCCCGGTGTTGCTCCTCGAGCATGGCCAGCATCGCCGCTTCGCGTCGGGCGCTCTCGATGGCAATCGCCGCCAGCCGCTTGGCCACCTCGAGATAGGCGCGTACCAAGCGCGGCACCACCGGGTTGGCGTGCGGCCAATAGATGGCAAAGGTCCCAAGGACCGCCCCCTCCGGCGAAATGATCGGCGACGACCAGCAGGCCGTCAGCCCATGCACCAGGGCAGTGGATTTGTAATTCGCCCACAAGGGATCGGTAGCGATGTCGGCGACGAACACCTCTTCGCCGCGATACGCGGCCGTCCCGCAGGAGCCGACCGCCGGCCCGACCCGCGCGCCGTCGATGGCCTTGAGATAGGCTTCGGGCAGACTGGGTCCGGCGCCGCTGCGCAGTCGCTGACCATCCTCGTTGAGCAGCATGACCGAACAGCGTATCTGCGGATCGAGCGCCTCGACCGCCAGGCAGACCTGCGTCAGCACCTCGTTCTGGGGCTCGCCGATGGAAATGCGGTGCAGAATGTCGTTGCCGAACTCGAGTAATTGCCGCTGCTCGCGCTGCTCGGTGACGTCGATGAAATTGACCAGATAGTCCTCGCCCAGCGGCATGCCGGAGACCTCGACGATGCGGACCTGGCCGTTGCGGCAATTGACCCGACAGGTCATCGGCGGAATGGCCGACTGCGTGCTCATCGCTTCCGTCACGCTGAGTTCCCAACGGGTACCGGTCGATTCCCGGTAGGCAGGATCGGGAAAGGCCAGCTCGGACCAGGCCCAGACATCGGGCACATCGGCCAGGGTGTAGCCGAAGCATTCGACAAACTGGCGATTGATGAAACGGACCTCCCGCGCCGCGTTGATGTGCGCCATCGGCAGGGGAACGTTTTCGAGCAGGCGACGGAAGCGCGCTTCGCTGTGCTGCAGTTCAACCTCGTGGCGCTTCTGGGTATTGATGTCGATCGCAATCCCGGCCGAGATCAGGGGGGCACCGTTGCCATCGCGCTCGATCACCTTGCCGCGCGAACTGAACCAGCGCATTTCCCCACGGCCATCGAGAATCCTGAACTCGACCTCGAACTGTCCCGCCGGGTTGTTCAACTGCACCAGCAGCGCGTCGCGCAGGATGTGCCGGTCTGCTTCATGAAGACGCAGCAGCAAGGTCTCCAAGGCTTCGGAAGCCTGCGCCTGGCCATAATGAAGAACACCGATCAGACCTGGGCTGCGAATCACCACGCCCTGCCGGTGATCAAACTCCCACAGACCAACGCCGGTCGCCTCGAGCACCAGATCGATCTGTCCAGCCAGAGAACTGCGCCTTCCCTCGGTCATCGTGCAACACCCGGCCAGGCAGCGAAGCCGGCGATTCTGCCGAAGTGCAATGAATAATTCGCCGCCATGACCCAGCCCCTCCCGCCTATCCTTTAAACACTAATGATTCTAGCGCGGATATCGCGCAGGGCTTACACTGCCCGACCCGCCAGAATGGCGCAACACTCAGGTCACCCATGCAGCCAATCCACGACGTCGACGTCCTCCTTCTTCTCGCCACCGCCATGGCCGCCAAGCGCCGCCCTGCAGAACTGCAGGAAATCATGGCCGCCATCGACCTGATCCAGCGCAACATCCCGTCGGAAGAAAAGCTCGTCGATGCCTTCGTCCGCCTCGGCCAGGCTGGCCTGCTGGTCGCCGACGGCGAACGCGTCGGCCTCACGCCGGTCGCCGAAGGCCTGATCCGCGTCCTGCCGCGCAAAGGCGAATACGACCAACGCCTGTTCGAACTGCGCGGCCTGCTTGGCGCTCACCAGCCCAAGGAAGCCAGCCCGGCCATCGTCATCGAAGCGCCAGCGCTGCGCGCCGCCATGCAGGCCCACCGGGGTTCGGCCGCCGGCGCCGGCAAGAACCTGCTGATGCCAAAACCGAAACCGGAAGCGCCGCAGGGCCGCCCCGGCCAACGCCAGCGCAAGCCGCTGCCGAAAGCCCGCAAGCACTGACCATGACGCAAGCGCAGCCGAACAACCCGCTGCACGGCGTCACGCTGGCGACCATCCTCGAGCAGCTGGTCGAGCATTACGGCTGGGAAGAACTCGGCCGGCAAATCGACATCCGCTGCTTCAACGTCGATCCGAGCATCGCCTCCAGCCTGAAATTCCTGCGCCGCACGCCGTGGGCGCGCGAGCGCGTCGAATCGCTGTACGTCTACATGCTGCGTCGCCAGCACCCGGCCGCCTGAGACACAGCCAACCTAGCCGTCCCGCGGTATAGTCCGCCCCTTTTTTAAAAACACTACAGCACTGTCCGCACCATGCCCCTGCCCGTCCTCGACCCCACCCTTTACGCTGCGCAACTCGCGGCCAAGACTGCTCGCTTCAAGGACGATTTCGCCGCCTTCGACCTGCCCGAGCCGGCGGTGTTCGAGTCGGCGCCGCTGCACTACCGGCTGCGTGCCGAATTTCGCGTCTGGCAGCACGGCGAGGCCTGGGATTACGCCATGTTCGATCCGGAAAACCCGCGCCAACCGGTGCTGATGCAGGATTTCCCGGCCACCGACAACGCCATCTGCTCGCTCATGCCACGCTTGCGCAGCGCCATCCTGGCACAGGAAACGCTGCGTCGCCGGTTGTACAGCATCGAATTTCTCGCCACGCTGAGCGGCGACATGCTGGTCACGCTGATTTACCACCGGCCGCTCGACGCCGACTGGGAAAGCGCCGCCCGGGAACTGGCCGGCGCCCTGAAGATCGCCATCATCGGCCGTAGCAAGGGGCAGAAGCTGGTGCTGGAACGCGACTGGGTCGACGAATGCCTGACCGTCGACGGCCGGCAACTGCACGTGCGGCAATTCGAGGGCAGCTTCAGCCAGCCCAACGGCAGCGTGAACCAGAAGATGCTGAGCTGGGCGCGCAGCCAGGCGGCGGCGCTCGGCGGCGACCTGCTCGAACTCTATTGCGGCAACGGCAATTTCACCATCGCGCTGGCCCCGCTGTTCGGCAAGGTGCTGGCCACCGAGGTCAGCAAGACCTCGGTCAAGGCCGCGCTGCACAACCTCGAGGTCAACGCCGTCGACAACACCGCCATCGTGCGCATGGCCAGCGAGGAAATCAGCGCCGCGCTGAGCGGGCGCGAAAGCTTCCAGCGCATGCAGGACATCGACCTCGCCAGTTACGAGTTCTCGACCATCTTCCTCGATCCGCCGCGCAGCGGGCTCGATCCGGCAACGCTGGAACTCGCTGCCGGCTTCGCCAACATCCTCTACATCTCGTGCAATCCGCAGACGCTACGCGACAACGTCGCCGCGCTGCAGGCCACCCACCGCATCGCCGCGTCGGCGGTGTTCGACCAGTTTCCCTACACCCACCACCTCGAGTGCGGGGTGCTGCTGCAGCGCCGCTAACGCAGCGAGAACAGCGAACGCACCGGCTGGAACAGCTTCTCGACGGCGGCGATGTGCCGCTTGCGTGTGCAGAAGACGATGACGTGGTCGCCCGATTCGATCAGCGTGTCGTGATGCGGAATGATCACCTGCCCCGAGCGCACGACGGCGGCAATGCTGGCACCGCGCAGGGGCGGCAGCTCCTCGATCCGACGGCCGACCACCTGTGAGCTGCGGCGGTCGCCGCGGACCACCAGTTCCAGCGCCTCGGCCGCGCCCCGGCGCAGGCTGTGCACCCGCGCCACGTCGGCCTGGCGGACATGCGTCAGCAGGCTGCCGATGGACACCTGGGCCGGCGACAGGCCGATATCGATCGGCCCGCCCTGGACCATGTCGGCATAAGCCTCGCGGTTGATCAGCGCGAGCACCCGGCGACAGCCCAGCCGCTTGGCCAGCGAGGCCGCCATGATGTTGTTCTCGTCGTCGTTGGTCAGCGCCAGGAACATGTCCGTCTCGGCGATTTCTTCGCCGATCAGCAAGTTCTCGTCGGTCGCCTCGCCGTTGATCACCCGCGCGCGGTCGAGCCAGCCGGCGACCAGCGAGGCGCGCGCTGCCCGGTTTTCGATCACCGTGACCTCGCACTGCCCCTCGAGGCGGCGGGCAACGCGGGCGCCGACATTGCCGGCACCGGCAATCATCAGCTTGCGCGCCGGCTTCTGCATCCGGCGCAGTTCCTTGAGGACGGTACGGATGTGCTCGCTGGCGGCGAGCAGGAAGACCTCGTCGCCGGCCTGGACCAGCGTATCGCCATTGGCATCGATGGCCCGGGTATCGCGGAAGATGGCGGCAATACGGGCATCGACGCCGGCCGGCAGGTGATCGCGCATGGCCCGGATCGGTTTGCCGACGAGCAGACCGCCCTCGTAAGCCCGCACGCCGACCATGACCACCCGCCCCTCGGCAAACTCGACCACCTGCAGCGCTTCTGGATACTCGACCAGCTTGGCGATGTAATCGCTGATTTCCTGCTCGGGACAGAGCGCGAAATCGACGGCGAAATTCTCTGTCGACAACAGGGCCGGATCGAGAAAATCGGCCGAGCGCAGCCGGGCAATCCGCGTCGGCACGGCAAAACGGCTATGCGCCAGCTTGCAGGCGACCAGGTTCGACTGGTCCGACTGGGTCACCGCCACCAGCAGATCGGCCGATTCGACGCCGGCCTCGCGCAGCACCGAGGGGAAGGCGGCATTGCCGTTCACCGTGCGCACGTCGAGACGGTCTGCCAGTTGCGCCAGCGGGACCGCGTCGAGATCGACCAGCGTGATGTCGTTGGCTTCCGAAACCAGGGCTTCGGCCAGACTGGCGCCGACCTGCCCGGCACCCAGGATGAGGATGTTCATCGTTGTTTCTCCGTCAGCGCCGCCAGAAGGCCGGCGTCAGCACCACCAGCAGCGTGAATATTTCGAGCCGCCCGAGCAGCATCGCGAAAATGCAGACCCAGGTCTGGAAATCATTGAGCACGGCAAAGGTCGTCGATGGTCCAACTTCGCCCAGTCCCGGGCCGGTGTTGTTGACCGAGGCGACGATGGCGGAGAACGCCGTCATCACGTCCAGTCCAGTAAACAGCAGCAACAAGGTCAGCGATACCAGACTGACCATGTACATGAAGCCGAAGGCCAGGACCGCGAACAGGATGCCCGACGGCGCCACCTGCCCGCCGATACGTACGCTGTGTATCGCCCGCGGGTGCATGGCGCGCAGGATTTCCCGGTAAACCTGCTTGTAGAGCAGCAGGGCCCGCGCCATCTTGATGCCGCCGCCGGTCGACCCGGCGCTGGTGGCGAAACTGCACAGGAACAACATCCACAGCGGGGCAAACAACGGCCATTGCGCATAATCGACGCTGGCGTAGCCGGTGGTGGTGGCAATCGAAACCACGTTGAAGGCCGCATGGCGCAAGGCCTCGCCCATCCCCGGGTAGATGTCGTTGACGCGCAGGAAGACGGCGATGCCGATCACTGAAACGACGCAGACGACGAGGAACCAGCGCGCCTCCGGATCGTGCAGGTAAGGACGCAGCGAGCCCCGGCTGACCGCCAGGAACAGGGTGCCGAAATTCATCCCGGCGATCAGCATGAAGACGATGGCAACTGCTTCGATAGCCGACGAATCGAAATAGCCATAGCTGGCATCGTGAGTCGAGAAACCGCCCAGCCCCATGGTCGAGAAGGCATGGCAGACCGCATCGAACCAGCTCATGCCAGCCCAGCGGTAGCCCGCGATGCACAACAGCGTCACGCCGACATAGACGATCCACAGCCCCTTGGCCGTACTGGCGATGCGCGGCGTCAGCTTGGCATCCTTCATCGGCCCCGGCGTCTCGGCCTTGAACATCTGCCGGCCGCCGATGCCGAGCAGCGGCAGGATGGCTATCGCCAGCACGATCAGGCCCATGGCCCCGATCCAGACCAGCAGGTGACGCCACAGGTTGATCGACATCGGCAGGTCGTCGAGACCGGCAAGCACCGTCGCCCCGGTCGTGGTCAGGCCGGACATGGCCTCAAAATAGGCATCGGTATGGCTGACCCCGAGTTGCAGCATGAACGGCAAGGCGGCGAACGCCGGCAACACGGTCCACACCAGGACGACCATCAGAAAACCATCGCGCACGTTCAGCTCGCGCTGCACGTTGCGGTAGCGATACCACAGGAAGCAACCGCACAGCAGCGTCAGCGCGAACACTTCGTCGTAGACCGCCTGCGCCCCGTCATCAACCACATACGAGAGGATCAGCGGCGCCAGCAGGGTCAGCGCGAAGAGCATGATGATCATGCCCAGCGCCCGCAGAACGGGAGCGTAACGGTTCATGGCCCGGGCTGGAAACGGTAGCCGATGCCGGTTTCGGTCAGGAAATGTCGCGGCTGCGCCGGGTCGTCCTCGAGCTTCTGGCGCAGATGACCGACATAGACGCGCAGATAGTGGCTGCTCTCGACGTAGGACGGCCCCCAGATCTCGGCCAGCAGCTTGCGCTGCGTCAGCACCTGACCGGGATGGGCGATCATCATCGTCAGCAGGCGGAACTCAATCGGCGTCAGATGAACTTCCTCACCCCCGCGAGTCACCAGACGGCGGGCAAGATCGACCTTGATTTCACCAAAACCGAGCACCGGCGAGGCCTCGCCGGCCTGGCGCGAACGACGGCGCAGCAAGGCCCGGACCCGGGCGCGCAATTCACCGACGCCAAAGGGCTTGGTCAGGTAATCGTCGGCGCCGGCATCGAGGGCGTCGATCTTCTGCCTTTCCTCGACGCGGGCCGAGAGGATCAGGACCGCGCCCTCGGACCAGCCGCGATAACTGCGGATGAACTCGATCCCGTCGCCGTCGGGCAGCCCCAGGTCGAGCACGACCAGATCGACATGGCCTTCGCCGGCGCGGCGCAGGCCATCGGCCAGGCGCCCCGCCTCGATCACCGCGCAGCCCTCGGCTTCCAGTGCCAGACGCACGAACTGACGGATATTCACTTCGTCCTCGACGACCAGGACTTGCGGTTTTTCCTCGCTCATGCGCCCTCCGGCTCGATCAGCGGCGGTTCGCCGCGCGGCAGGCTGACCTGAACGCTGGCACCGGCGGTGGAATGATTGGCGACCCGCAGGCGACCACCGTGGGCATCGACAATCGCCCGGCAGATGGCCAGGCCCAGCCCGGCGCCCGGCGTCGTCGATTCACCGTTGCCGCGCACGAACATGTCGAACAGGTCGCCACTCAGCGGCTCGGGAAAACCTGGCCCCTGGTCGCTGACTGAGAGTTCGACGAAATCGCCGGCAACTTGCGCCGAAATGCGGATTTCGCCGTCGGCCGGCGAGTATTTGGCGGCATTTTCCAGCAGATTGCACAGCACCCGCTCGATCAGCACCGCGTCGAAACGCAGCAAAGGCAGATCGCGCGGCAGTTCGACGCGCAACCGATGCCGCCCGAGCGCATCGCCAACCAGCTTGAGACTGCTGCCGACGACTTCTTCCAGCGACTGCCACTCCTGGCGCAGGGTCACCGACCCGGCATTCAGGCGGGCCATTTCCAGCAGGTTGCCGACCAGGCCGGCCAACCGCCGGGTCTGCTCGCGCAACTCGTCGAGCTTGTCCTGGGCGACAGCTGGGAGTTCCGGCGCGGCCAGGGAAATCGAATCGGCCAGCCCGATCAGGACCGTCAGCGGCGTGCGCAGGTCGTGCGACAGGGCCGACAGAATGGAACTGCGCAGACGTTCGGTCGCCATGTCGACCTCGCTGCGCTGCGCCACCTCGACGTAATGCAATCGTTCGACGGCAATCGCCACCAGCGACGCCAGGGCTTCGACAAAGGCCAGATCGGCTTCCGGCAGGCGCTCGGGCGTCTGCACGAGCAAGACCCCGCGCACCCGCATCGGCGCTTTCAGCGGCAGATAGAGGGCATGCCCGGCATCGTGGTCGACGCGGCGCAGGCCCGAGGCCATGACCAGGTCGGCAATGGCCGGCGCAAACCCCTCGACCGCAGCGTCGCCGGAAAAATCGCGCTCGGCCAGCCACAAGGCGCACCGGCCCGAGAATTCAGCAGTCACGAAGGGGGTGACAATCTCCCTGACCTGCGCTTCGTTGAGCGCCCCGGCCAGCTTGCTGGCGATTTCATACAGGGCATGCGTCCGCCGCTCCCGCCGCTCGGCTTCCGCCGCCTGCTCCTTCAGCGTGGCCGTCAGGTGCCCGGTGATCAACGCAGTGGCCAGCATGACAGCGAAGGTGATCAGGTACTGCAGGTTGCTGACCGCCAGCGAAAAATGCGGCGGCACGAAAAACACGTCGAACAGCAGCACGCCGAGCACCGACGCCAGGATGGCCGGATTGCGGCCCAGGCTGACGGCGACGACCAGTACCGTGAGCAGGAACAACATGACCATGTTGGCCAGGTCGAGCACCTCGCGCAGGGGCGCGGCGACGATGGCCACCAGCACGCAGGCGAGCGCGCTCAGGACCATTTTCTGGCCGGGGGACAGGCGCTCGACAGGCGATTTGAGACGGTGCATCCGGATACCTCGGCATGCGGCAGGGGAGGGACGGAGCGCATTCTGGCAAGTTGCGCGTAAAAATGTCGTAAAAAATCGCCGGCAAGCTTTCTCTGGTAAGCTCGCACCCATGCCCTGCACGCTTCTGCCTTGTGCCAGCTTGGTTCCGGCGCCTTCCAGGAAAACGACATGAGTGCCTTCAGCGAATTTTCTCTGCTTCTGATCATCTCGGCGATTGCCGGGGCGATCTCGGTGCGCCTGCGCCAGCCGGTGATCATCGCCTACATCGTTGTCGGCATCATCGCCAGCCCGGCGGTCTTCGGCCTGGTCGCCGCGCATGAGCAGATCGACCTGCTCGCCCACGTCGGCATCACCGTGCTGCTTTTCCTGGTCGGCCTCAAGCTTGACCTGCACCACGTCCGCCACATCGGCCCGGTGGCGTTGGCCACCGGTCTCGGCCAGCTGGCGTTCACCATTGTCGGTGGTTTCGCGCTCATCCTGGTGCTCGGCAAGAGCCCGATGGAGGCGCTCTACGTCGCCATCGCGCTGACCTTCTCCAGCACCATCATCATCGTCAAGCTGCTCTCGGACAAGCGCGAACTCGATTCGCTGCACGGCCGCATCGCCGTCGGTTTCCTGATCGTCCAGGATCTGGCCGTGGTCCTGGCGATGATGGCAATGAGCGCCCTGCGCGGCAGCGACGAAGCCGGTCTGGTCGAGGTCATCGTCTCGCTGTCCTGGCGCATCCTGCTCGCCGGCGTCGCACTGTATGTGCTGATGCGCTGGATCCTGCCCGGCGTGGTCAAGGCCATGGCGCATTCGCAGGAATTGCTGCTGATCTTCGCCATCGCCTGGGGCACCGGGCTGGCCGCACTTGGCGAGTGGGCAGGCTTTTCCAAGGAAGCCGGCGCTTTCCTGGCCGGTTTCTCGCTTGCCTCGACCGCCTACCGCGACGCCATCAATGCCCGCCTGTCGGGCATCCGCGATTTCCTGCTGCTCTTCTTCTTCATCGACCTCGGCTCGAAACTCGACTTTTCCACGCTCGGTGGCGAACTGATGCCGGCGGTCGTGCTCTCGCTGTTCGTGCTCATCGGCAACCCGCTGATCGTCATGGCGATCATGGGCTTCATGGGCTACCGCAAGCGCACCGGCTTCCTCGCCGGCCTGACCGTCGCCCAGATCAGCGAATTCTCCATCGTCTTCGTCGCCATGGGCATCTCGCTCGGCCACGTCGGCGTCGATGCGCTCGGCCTGACCACCCTGGTCGGCTTGGTGACCATCGCCATGTCCACCTACATGATCCTGTACTCGCACCAGCTCTACCAGAAGCTCGCCCCCTTCCTCGGCTGGTTCGAACGCCGGAACCCCTTCCGCGAGCAGGCGGTGGAAACCGACGCCCACGCTGACGACAAGCCGGAGATCATCGTCTTCGGCCTCGGCCGCTACGGCGGGCGTCTGGCACGGCTACTGCACGAAGAGGAAATCCGGGTGCTGGGCATCGACTTCGACCCGGAACGGGTCGCCGAAATGCGTGCCAGTGGCATCCCGGTCCATTACGGCGACGGCCAGGAATCCGGTTTCCTTGAGGAACTGCCGCTGGAAAGCGCCAAGTGGATCGTCAGTACGCTGCCCGACGTCGATTCCAACGTTGCCTTCCTGAACGCACTGAAGGAGCGCCGCTTCCGTGGCGAAGTCGCCTTCGTCGCCCGCGACGACGAACACGGCATGCGCATGAAGCAGGCCGGCGCACCGACCGTGCTCTACCCGATGCGCGACGCGGTCGATTACACCGTCGAACACTTCGCCGCGCTGATCCGCCCAGGAGAAAATCGCTGATGAATCCGAGCATCCTTACCGCCACCGATCTTTCCGAACACGCCAGCGCCGCCATCGCCCGCGCCGGCACCCTGGCCGCCGCACATGGCTGGCCGCTGCACCTGAGCCACGTCGTCCATCCCGGCCTGCTGGAAAGTCTGCAGACCTTGCTCGGCCTGGCACCGCAGGCACTGGGCGAGCAACACGAAGCCACCATACGTCTGCAGTTGGCGGAACTGCTGGCCGGCGTCAGCCCGCACGCCGATCCGGCCAGCCACTGCACGGTCCTGCACGGCAAGCCGGCCGACATGCTGGCCCACCAGGCGCGCGAACTGGCGGCCAGGCTACTGGTCGTTGGCGCCCATGGTCAGGGGTTCTTCAATGCGCTGCGCCTGGGCAGCACCGCCGCCCGGCTGATCCGCCGCAGCCCCTGCCCGGTCCTGGTGGTCAAGCAGGCGGCGACCGGCAATTACCGCCGTGCCCTGGTCGCCACCGACTTTTTCCCACCCGCCCTGGCGGCGCTGCGCCTGACCCGCGAGCTGTTGCCCGATGCCGAAATCGTGCTGCTGCACGCTGTTGAAACGCCCTTCGAAGGCAAGATGCAGCACGCCAGCATTGCCGGCGAACTGATTGACCGCTACCGCCAGGACGCCGAACGCGAAGGCTTGACCAAACTGCACGAACTGGTCGCCCGCGAAGGCTTGCCGGCCGATACCGTGCAACTCACTCGGCACGGCGACATCGCCCGCCTGATCATCGACGAAGCCGAAGCCCAGGACTGCGACCTGATCGTCGTCGGCAAACACGGCCTCGGTCCGATCGAGGATTTCCTGCTCGGCAGCACCACCCTCAACGTACTGCGCGAGTCGGACCGCGACGTGCTGGTCCAACTGTAACGATGAAGCTCATTTCCCAGTATTTCATCCGCGGCCTGCTCGCCGCCCTGCCGCTGGGCGTCACGCTCTACCTGCTCTACCTGTTCCTGACCGGCACCGAAGAGTTCGCCATGTGGTGGCTGCGCCCGCTGCTCGGCGATTTCTACCTGCCCGGACTGGGCCTCGCGATCGGCATCGGCATCATCGTCCTGCTCGGCTTCCTGATTTCACAGCCGCGCGTGCGTCGTCTGCTGTCTTTCATCGAACTGCCGTTCACCAACCTGCCGGTGGTCAAGAGCATCTACTCGTCGCTGAAAAATTTCGCCGACTACTTTACCCCCAACAGCACCCAGGTCGCGCAACAGGTCGTGATCCTGCGCATGCCCGGACAGGAGTTGGAAATCGTCGGCCTGATCACGCGCCAGAACCTGGCTAGCCTGCCTCAGGGATTCATGCCGGGCGATCGCGTCGCCGTCTATCTGCCGATGGGCTACATGATCGGCGGCTATACGGTGTTCGTGCCACGTGCCTGGGTCACGCCCATCGACATGAGCGTCGAGGAAGTGATGCGTTCATCGCTGTTCGCCTGGATGGCCAGAAACGAACCGCCTCAGTCCTGACTCAGGCGGTATCCCCGGTTAGCAGCGGGCACTTCAGGCCGATGCTGGCGATCTTGCCGGCGGCCCCCATCTCGCGCACGATGAGAACGAAATTGCCGACCTGGACGCGGTCACCGACGACTGCCGGGTGCCCCAGGCGGGCAATGAACACCTCGTCGAGACGGCGCGGGTTCTCTGCTTCCTCGAACACGAAGCCGTAGGCCAGTGCCAGGTCGCCGGCCGTACAATCCGGCGCCACGGCAAACTCGCCGAAGTAACGGGTATTGCGCCCGATGTCCTGCATCGCCACGCCGAAGATGCGCGCCAGCCGCTCGGCCAGCGCTTCCGGCGCGATGAACCAGGCGGAATCGCCCGGCCGCAACCGGAAATCGCCCTTGATGTCGAGCAGCCGTCCCTTGCGCACCACGGCGATGCAGCGAACCTCATCGTGGATGAATTCGGCCGCCAGTTCATCCGGGTGCCGCCCCTCGGCCGCCGAGCCGATGCTGGCGCGGAATTCGAACATCGGCAGGGCCGCTTCCTCGCCCAGCCAGACCTCGACCCGATCACGCGGTTCGTCGGCCGGCGGCAGTTCGACCTTGAGCAGCCGCGCCGCCGCCGGAATGGTTGCCCCCTGAACCAGCAGGGACAACAGGACAACCGAGAACGCCACGTCGAACAGCAATTGCGAATCCGGCACGCCCATCACCACCGGCATGATCGCCAGCACGACCGGCACCGCGCCGCGCAGGCCGACCCAGCTGACAAAGGCAATTTCGTTGCGTGTATAGCGGAAGGGATAGAGGCCGATGGCCACCGCCAGCGGACGGGCGACGAACATCAGGAACAGCGCCAGCAACAGCGCATGCCAGGTGTATTCGGTGAGGTGAGTTGGCGTCACCAGCAGCCCCAGAACCACGAACATGCCGGCCTGGGCCAGCCAGGCCAGGCCGTCCATGACCCGCAGTACGTGCTCGGTGGCGTGGCTTTTCCGGTTGCCGACGATGACCCCGGCGACATACACCGCCAGCAGGCCGCTGCCGTCGAGTAAGTTGGCGGCGCCGACGATCAGCAGACCGCCAGACAGGATCAGCAATGCGTACAAACCCTCGGCCAGGTTCAGGCGGCGCAGCAGCCAGGCCAGCACCTTGCCGCCGACGACACCGAACAACAGGCCGATCCCCGCCTGTTTGAGCAGCATCCAGGCAAAACTGGACACCCCGGAACGCTCCGGATGCAGCAGCACCTCGATCATCACCACGACCAGCAGGATGGCCATCGGGTCATTGGAACCCGATTCGATTTCCAGCGTGCTCTTGACCCGCTCGTTGAGCCGCACCCCGCTGTTGCGCAACAGCGCGAACACCGCTGCCGCGTCGGTCGAACCGACGATGGCCGCGAGCAGCACACCCAGCCGCCAATCGACGTCGAGCAGCCAGGTGGCGAAAATGCCGAGCAGCGCCACCGTCCCGACAACGCCCCAGGTGGCCAGCACTGCCGCCGGCTTCAGGGCGACGCGGAAACTGCCGGAATCGGTACGCAGGCCGCCGTCGAGCAGGATCACCGCCAGCGCCAGCTGGGCAATCAGGTTGGCGGTCTTGAAATCGTCGAAGACGATGCCGCCGATACCATCTTCCCCGGCCAGCATGCCGACACCGAGAAAAAGCAGCAGCAGCGGCAAGCCGAGGCGTGCGGAGATGGTGCTGGCCAGCACGCTGATGAACAGCAACAGGCCGGCCAGCAGGAACAGGGTGCTGATCGTTGTCATAGCCCGAATCTATCACAAGGAAATGACCGATTTCGTCGCGATTTGGTGACCGCAAAATTCGGGCGTCCGAGCGTCGGTGATACTTGTGCAAGCGACTGGCGTTTGTGTCAGTATTTACCAAACGCGGCACGTGTAGCAGAGTGAGCTTATTGACAGTTTTTTTCTGAACAGACACCAGCCAGGAGTACTGCGATGCACCTCCAAATCAAGCACAAGCTGTTGATTCTCGTCGCCGTCGCCGTACTCGCCTTGCTTGGCGTCGGCCTGTTCGCACTGAGCCAGGCGGCAAAACTTCACCATGAGCAGGATGCATCGATCGCCCGCAGCGCGGCATTGATCGAAGCCATCGATGGTGCCCGCAGCGCTCAGGTCAGTTTCAAGATCATGGTTCAGGAGTGGAAAAATACCCTGCTCCGCGGCAAGGACCCGGAAGCCTACGCCAGGCACCTGAAGAGTTTTGACGCCGAAGCCGCCCGGGTCAGCGAACAGTTGACCAAGGTCGGCCAGACCGCGGCCGGTCTCGGCGTCGCCGAACGCCTGAAGATCGAGCAGGTGACCAGTACCTTCGGCCAGTTGGCGCCGCGCTACCATGAAGCCCTCGGTCAATATGACCGCAACGCCGCCGACCCTGCCGCCACCGTCGACAAACTGGTGCGCGGTATCGACCGTGAACCGACCAAGGTCATCGATGAGCTGGTCGCCGAGATGCAGAAAATCTCGCTCGAACTGCAGGCCAGCGACCGCGAGCGCTCGACCGAAGTTTACGCCTCGGTCAAGCTCGGGCTCGGCGTCTCGGCGCTTGCTGCACTGATCGTCCTGCTGACCCTAGCACTGTTCTTCATCCGCTCGATCATCGGTCCGCTGGCCGGGCTGGAATCGACGATGAGTCACATCGCCGGCAGTGGCGACCTGACCCGCCGCGCGGCAATCGTCAATCAGGACGAGATCGGGCGCATGTCACAGGCTTTCAACACCATGATGGAACGCCTGCAGCAACTGATCCGCGAAATCAACGCAGCCAGCGCCGAAGTTGCCAGCGCTTCCGAGCAACTGGCGCAGACCTCCGGCGTCCTGGCCGAGGTTTCCGAACACCAGGCCAACGCCGTCAGCGGCAGCGCCGCAGCGATTGAAGAGCTGACGGTGGCCATCACTTCAGTCTCGGAAACCGCCCGCGACGTCAATGCCCAGTCCGAGGAAAGCGTCGCCCAGACCGCGCTCGGCACGCGTAAGGTCTCCCACCTGGTCGGCGAGATCCGGCACATCCAGGAAAACATCGACGAGATCGCCCGCACGGTCGACCAATTCGTGCACAGCACCCAGGCGATCACCGACATGACCCGCGAGGTCCGCGACATTGCCGACCAGACCAACCTGCTCGCGCTCAATGCGGCGATCGAGGCGGCCCGCGCCGGCGAAGCCGGCCGCGGTTTCGCCGTGGTTGCCGACGAGGTGCGCAAGCTGGCCGAAAAATCGGGCAAGTCTGCGGTGGAGATCGACCAACGGACCCGGGCGATCATGGATCAGTCGTCGGCCGTACAGACAGCGATCGCCGCCGGCGAGGCGTCGATCCGGGCCAGCAACGCGCTGGCCGGCGAAGTCGAGGACGTCCTTCAGGGGTCGAGCCAGGTCGTTGAACGCTCGCGCAGTGGCGTCACCGAAATCACCGATTCGGTCTCCGAGCAGAAGATCGCCTCGACCGAGATTGCCCAGAGCATGGAACGGATCTCGAACATGGTCGAGGAAAACAACGCCTCGACGCAGAGCATCCGCCAGTCGACCAGCGACCTGCATCGCCTCTCGGAACGCCTGACCGGCCTGGTCGCCGGCTTCCGCGTCGCCTGAGCCCCCGCCGCTGCCGGCTCACCGGCAGCGGTGCTTCCCTGCATCGATTGACATCGCCGACGGCGGCGCGACGGTCAATTTATTCAAAAATAGAATAACAAGATGCACTCATGTTCTTAATTGAATATTAAGCGCTTGCTACAATCCGCTCCATTCAACAATCCCTGCGGATTACCCAGCAATGACCCAACGCAACACACTCTCCCATCTCGACTGGCTCGAAGCCGAAGCCATCCACATCATGCGCGAAGTGGCCGGCCAGTGCGCCAACCCGGTGCTGCTGTTCTCCGGCGGCAAGGACTCGATCTGCATGCTGCGCATCGCCGAAAAGGCCTTCCGCCCCGGCAAGTTCCCCTTCCCGCTGATGCACATCGACACCGGCCACAACTATCAGGAAGTCGTTGCCTTCCGCGACAAGCGCGCCGCCGAACTGGGCGAGCGCCTGATCGTCCGCTCGGTTGAAGATTCGATGAAGCGCGGCACGGTCGTCCTCAAGCACGAAGGCGAATCGCGCAACAAGCACCAGTCGGTGACGCTGCTCGAAGCCATCGAGGAATTCGGTTTCGACGCCTGCATCGGCGGCGCCCGCCGCGACGAGGAAAAGGCCCGGGCCAAGGAACGCATCTTTTCCTTCCGCGACGAATTCGGCCAGTGGGACCCGAAGAACCAGCGCCCGGAACTGTGGAGCCTGTACAACGCCCGCAGCCATAAAGGCGAGAACATCCGCGCCTTCCCGATCTCGAACTGGACGGAAATGGACGTCTGGCAATACATCGAGCGCGAAAAGCTCGAACTGCCGTCGATCTACTTCGCCCACACCCGCCCGGTGGTACTGCGTCAGGGCGCCATCGTGCCGGTCAATGTACCGCTGGTGTCCGGCGAACTGACCAACCTGCCGAAGGCCGGTGAGGAAATCATTGAGAAGCTGGTGCGCTTCCGCACCGTCGGCGATATCTCGTGCACGGCACCGGTCGAGTCGGACGCCGACACGGTCGAGAAGATCGTCGTCGAAACCGCCACCACCACCATCACCGAGCGCGGCGCCACGCGTCTGGACGACCAGACCAGCGAAGCCTCCATGGAACAACGCAAGAAGGAAGGCTACTTCTGATGCCCCCGGAGACCGGGCGAAATATTTCCTCCGCTGGCTGCGGAACTCGCTCGCTACGCTCACTCAGACAGTCCTCGCCTGCTACGTAAACATTTCGCCCGGTCTGCAACCGCTTTAGGAACACCATCAATGACAACCCACCAAATCGAAGACCACGGCCTCCTCCGCTTCCTCACCTGCGGCAGCGTCGACGACGGCAAGAGCACCCTGATCGGGCGCCTGCTGTTCGACACCAAGACCATCCTCGCCGACACCCTGAACGCCATCGAGAAGACCTCGCAGAAGCGCGGCCTCGGCGCGGTCGACCTGTCGCTGCTGACTGACGGCCTGCAAGCCGAGCGCGAGCAAGGCATCACCATCGACGTCGCCTACCGCTACTTCTCCACCGGCACGCGCAAGTACATCATCGCCGACGCGCCCGGCCACGAGCAGTACACCCGCAACATGGTTACCGCGGCGTCCACCGCCAACCTCGCCATCATCCTGATCGATGCGCGCAAGGGCGTGCTGACGCAGACCCGCCGCCACTCCAAGCTGGCCTCGCTGGTCGGCATCCCGCACCTGGTCGTCGCCATCAACAAGATGGATCTGGTCGACTACTCTCAGGAAACCTACGAGAAGATCAAGGCCGATTACCTCGAATTCGCCGCCAAGGTCGGGATCGAGGACATCCGCTTCATCCCGCTGTCGGCGCTGAACGGCGACATGATCGTCGAGCGCGGCGAGCGCCTCGACTGGTACGACGGCCCGACGCTGATGGAAATCCTCGAAGCCGTGCCGGCCGCACATACCGAACACGACGAACCCTTCCGCTTCCCGGTCCAGTACGTCTGCCGCCCGCAGGATTCCACCAACCCCGAACTGCACGACTACCGCGGCTTCATGGGCCGCGTCGAATCCGGCAGCATCAAGGTCGGCGACCCGGTCACCGTGCTGCCCAACGGCCTCGAATCGACGGTCAAGGCCGTGCAGATCGGCGGCGTCGACATCGGCGAAGCTTTCACCGAGCAATCAGTGACCATCCTGCTCGCCGACGAAATCGACTGCTCGCGCGGCGACATGATCGTGAAAACCGCCGAAGCCCCGGCCGCCGTCAAGGAAATCCGCGCCACCGTCTGCTGGCTGGCCGAAGCCCCGCTCGACCGCGCCCGCACCTACCTGATCCGCCACACGACGCGCGACTCCAAGGCCAAGCTGACCGCCATCGACCACCGCCTCGATGTGAACACGCTGGACAAGGTCGCCGCCGACAAGCTGGCGATGAACGACATCGCCGAAGTCACCTTCAAGCTGGCGCAACCGCTGTTCGTCGATCCGTACGCTGAAAATCGCGGCACCGGGGCGTTCATCGTCATCGATGAGAGCAACAACAACACGGTCGGCGCAGGCATGATCCTCTGACCGATCCGCTCCCGCCCCATGCACAATGCCCCGTCCCCGGGGCATTGTGCATTCTGCACGCCCATTCCGTCGATTTCGCGGTTAACATAGGCGGGCGCGGCGTTTCCGCGACATTGTGACAACCGAGAACAGCACCGGAAAAAATGAGAGTCCTGATCGTCGAAGACAATGCCTCGATGCGTACCCTGCTCGTCACCTTGCTTGGGAGCCAGGGTTACACCATCGTCGGACAACTGGAAAACGGCAACACGCTGCTGGACGACATCCGCCGCCTGGAGCCGACCATCGTCTGCCTGGATTACCAGTTACCGGGACGCGACGGGCTGGAATTGCTCAAGGACGTCAACAGCAACTTTCCCGAGATCGACGTCGTTTTCATGACCGGCTCGGAAGATGCCGACATCGACAAACGGGCGGCGGACAACGGGGCGTCCGGTTTTCTGCGCAAGCCTTTCGGCCAAAAACAGATTCTCGACGAGCTGCGCCAGGTTTATGAAGTGCGTCAGCAGGCCGAACGGGCCGATACGCCGCCGGCAGCGAACGCCGCACCGGCAACGCCCGGTGTCCGCCGGGCGGGCGGCCGGCCGACGGCGGTCATCGTCGATGACAACAGTTCGATCCGCCTGCTGCTCAAGGGCGTGCTCACCGAACTCGGCATGAACATCGTCGCCCAGGCCGGCAACGGCGAGGAAGCCGTCCGTGCTGCCCAGACACACCAGCCGCAGGTCTTGTTCCTCGACGTCAACATGCCGTTGATGTCCGGGCTGGACGCACTGCCGAAAATCCGCGAAATCAGCCCGAACACGGCGGTCGTCATGGTCACCGGCGACACCTCGCGCGAACTCGTTCAGCAGGCAGCCGGTCTCGGCGCCCGCGGCTATATCGTCAAGCCGGTACGACCGGCTTATGTCGAGGCCTTCCTGAAAAAGCTGCTCAACCGCTGATCCGGACCGCCAAGGAGCGCCAGCATGACCCTGATGATCGACTTCCCCTTTCCCGGCACCAATGCCTGGGTCGAACACTTCAAGGAAGTTGAATTACCGATCCTGCGGCTGACGGCCAACCGCCTGGCGGAACTGCGCGACGCAGCAGAAACCATCAACACGCGCACGCTGGCCAACATCGTCATGCACGATCCGCTGATGACGCTGCGCGTGTTCCGCTACATGAAGGAAAATCGGCCGAAGAGCCAGAACGCCGAAATCACCACCATCGAGCGCTCGCTGGTGATGATCGGCACGATGAAATTCTTCGATAGCTGCCAGGAACTGCCGATCATCGAGCACCAGCTCAAGGGTCACCCCAAGGCCATGCTCGGCCTGCTTAAGGTCATCGCCCGCTCGCGCCAGGCCTCGCTGTGGGCCCGTGACTGGGCGCTGCTGCGCCAGAACACCCGCTTCGAGGAAATCGCCCTGGCCGCGCTGCTGCACGACTTTGTCGAAATCCTGATGCACTGCTTCGCCCCGGCGCTGGCCATCCGCACCCGAGAACGCCTCACCGCCAACCCCAGCCTGCGCACCCGCGCCGTCCAGGAAGAGGTTTTCGGCGCACCGCTGGCCGACATCATGCGCGAACTGGTCGAACTCTGGGGCCTGCCCGAACTGCTGCTCTCCCTGCTCGATCCGGCCGATGCCGAAACCCTCAACGTGCGCAACGTGAACCTCGCCGTCGACCTGGCGCGCCATACGGCCAATGGCTGGAACGACGCCGCCCTGCCCGACGATTTCCGGGCCATCGAGGAACTGCTGCATATCGGCCACAGCCACTTGCTCGAACGGGTCGGCGCACCGGACGAAATGATCCAGGCCGCCCGCCTGGCTGAAACCGGCTAGGCCTTGTTGCCAGGAGCATGACGGCAGGACGATATGCGGTTAAACTGAACCGCATGATTTTCCGGATTCGCCACATGCCCCGCAGAAGCTGTTTTTCCGCCCTGTTGCTCATCAGTCTGCTGCTGCCGCTCCAGGCCATGGCGCAGGGACGGCTGGAACGCATCGTCGAGCAAGGCACCCTGCGGGTCTGCATCTGGCCGGATTATTACGGCATTTCCTTCCGCAATCCCAAGACTGGTCGCCCAAGCGGCATCGACATCGACAATGCCAACGACCTGGCCCGCCGGCTCGGCGTGCGCACGCAGTTCGTCAACAGCTCCTTTGCCACGCTGATCGACGATATCGAAAACGACCGCTGCGACATTGCCATGTTCGCCATCGGCATCACACCGGCCCGCCAGGAACGCCTGCGCTTCACCCAGCCCTACCTACTCAGCGACATCTACGCGATCACCACCCGGACCAATCCGCGTATCAAGGACTGGGAAGACATTGACCGCCCCGGCATTGTCGTCGCCGTCGCCCGGGGCACCCTGCATGAAAGCGTGATGAAGGAAAAACTCCAGCATGCCGAACTGCGTATCCTCGAAACCCCGCATGCCCGCGAGTACGAAGTGCAGAGCGGTCGCGCCGACGTCTTCATGACCGACTTTCCGTACAGCCGCCGGATGCTCGACAACAGCGACTGGGCCAGACTGGTCACCCCGCCGGGCAAATATCACACCACCCCGTACGCCTGGGCCATGGCCCCCGGCGACGATGCCTTCCATAGTCATGTCGAACGCGAACTGCAGGCCATGAAAATGGACGGCCGCTTGATGACCAACGCCGTCCGCCACCGACTGGAGCCCATCGTCGTTCGCTGACCCGCCGGAGCGCAAGCATGTCGATTCATCGCCGCAGCGCACTGTTTGTCGTTCTCAGCCTGCTCATCGCCGGCTGGCTGGGCGCCTACGCCTTCACACTGTGGCGACTGCGCACGGCTGCGCTCGACAACGGCATCGAGGCTGCCGTCACCCATGCCCGGAATTTCGAGAAACACCTCACCCAGACCTTCGAGATGATCGAACTGGCCGCTGTCGGTCTGGCGCCCGGGCAGAGTACCGACAGCGTCAGCACGCGCTTCAGCGAACAGATGAACGATGCGCTGCGCAAGACGCCCCATCTGCGCTCATTGTCACTGATCAACGAGCAAGGTCAGATACTGGCCAGTACCAGCCCCGGTAATGTCGGCGGCAAGGTGGCCCTGCGCGGCTTCTTTCCGATGATCAGCGACGACTCGCTGATCATGCATATCGGCAGCCTGCGGCAGGGACGCGACCTTGCCGATGGCATCGCGGAAACGCCGCTGGCCGGCAAGCTCCGCAACAATGGCCCGGCTTTCGTGCCGGTCCTGCGCCGGATCGACAACGGCAAGCAACGCCACTGGATCGTCGCCGCACTGAACCCTGAGTATTTCACCCTGTATTTCAGCCAGTTACTGCCCAGCGAAGAAGGCCATGCCCAGATCCTGCGTCACGACGGCCTGCTGCTGCTTTCATCAAACCCGCAGGATCTGCCCGGCCATGCCGGCGCTGCCGGCCAGGTGACGGAATGGCTGGCTCGCCAGGAAAGCGGTTCGCTCCGGCAAACCTTGCCCGACGGCAATCCGGTACTCAGTGCTTACCGGGCCTCCAGCCGCTTCCCGACGCTGGTCGCCGTGCATCTGTCGCAGAACACCATCCTCGAACGCTGGCGCAGCGAGGCCCGGCGTATCTCGCTGGTGGTTCTGCCCATCCTGTTCGCATTGAGTGGTGCGGCCTTCCTGGTCTGGCTGCGCCAGCGCCGCCTGGAAGAACGTGAACGCGAACTGTCCAGCCAACGCAAGCTGGCCGCCAGCGTTTTTGCCGCGACCAACAACGGCGTTTTCCTGACCACGCCGCAGGGCGACATCATCGCCGTCAACCCGGCTTTCGAGCGCATCACCGGTTACCGCGCCAGCGAGGTGCTGGGCCGCAACCCGCGCCTGCTCGCTTCCGGCCGCCACGATAAGGCGTTCTACCGGCGCATGTGGGAAAGCATTCAGTCCGTGGGTCACTGGGATGGCGAAATCATCAACAAGCGCAAGGATGGCACGCTCTTCCACGGCATCGTCAATATCAACGCCGTCCTTGATGACCATGGCCAGCTCAAGCACTACGTCGGCGTCACCGTAGACATCACCGAGCGCAAGGAATACGAAAGCCAGCTACTGCTCGCCAAGGAACGCGCGGAAGCCGCCTCGCTGGCGAAAACCACCTTCCTGGCGACGATCAGCCACGAACTGCGCACCCCGATGAACGGCGTACTCGGCATGACCGAAGTCCTGCTGCGCTCCCCGCTCGATGAACGGCAACGCCGCCAACTGGGCATCGTGCGGGATTCGGCAGTTTCGCTACTGGACATCCTCAACCAGATTCTCGACTACTCGAAAATCGAAGCGCACAACCTGCAACTCGAACACCTGCCGCTTGACCTGAACAACCTGATCCGCGACTTGAGCGCACTATTCGCCCCGGCTGCCGAAGCCAAGGGTGTGCACCTGCACGTATTGCCGCATGCTCCGCTACCGGAAGGCTTGTTTGGCGACCCGCTGCGGCTGCGCCAGATCCTCACCAACCTGCTGAGCAACGCCGTCAAATTCACCCGCGCCGGCGAAATCACCGTCGATGCGGCAGTCAGCGACGGCCAATTGAGGATCCGGGTCTGCGACACCGGCATCGGCATCGCTGCCGACAAGCAGCAACAGATTTTCGAAGCCTTCACCCAGGCCGACGGCTCGCACACCCGCGAGTTCGGCGGCACCGGCCTCGGCCTGAGCATCAGCCGCCGCCTGGCCGAGGCCATGGGCGGTAGCCTGACCGTCGATAGCACCCCCGGCCAGGGCAGTCGATTCACCCTGAGCATTCCCGCACACTTCTCCTGACATGCGCCACCCACTTTCGCTACTCGCCCTGCTCCTGTTCATATCAGCCAGCCACGCTGCCGATGTTCGCCAATTCCAGCCGCAGGGCCAGGTCGGCCATGTTGCCCAGGTCTCGGCGCAATTCAGCCAGCCCATGGTCAAACTGGGTGACGACACCGCCACCGCGCCGTTCGCCATCGATTGCGCCGGAATTTCCGGCGATGGCCGCTGGAGCAGCGAACGGACCTGGACCTGGCGCCCGCAACGCCCGCTGCAAGCTGGCGAGCGTTGTGTGTTCACGCTGCGCGACGGCTTGAGCACCCTGCAGGGCGAAACCCTGAGCGGCAAGCGCCGCTTCGAATTCACCGGTGCCGCACCCCGCCCCTGGCGCATCCGGCCGAGTGCCGGCGCGCTGATCGAGGAAGACCAGGCCTTCGTCATCGACGGTGGCGGCCCGCTTGACCCGGCCTCGTTCAACGACCGACTGTGGTGCGAAGCCGATGGCGTCGGCCAGCGCATCCCGGCCCGGCCGGTGCCCCCCGCCATCCGCCAGGCGGTACTGGGACAAGCCAACATGCCGGACCACGCCATCGTCGTCAGCTGCAGCGAAACGCTGCCGGCCGGGCGCAAGATGAAAGTGGTCTGGGGCAAAGGCATCAGGGCGGCCAACGGCACCCCGGCCGACAAGGAACAGAGTTTCGTCTACTCAGTGCGCGAGCCATTCACCGCCAGCCTGTCGTGCGAACGCGAAAAGGCCGGCGCGCCATGCTCGCCGCTGTCGGCGATCCGGCTCAACTTCAGCGCGCCGGTCGACGTGAAGTATTTCGACAAAATCCGCCTGACCTCCGCCGAGGGGCCACGCCGCCCGCAGCCGCTGGACCGCGAGAATCCGCAAGCGGTATTCGACAGCATCGCCTTCCCCGGCCCCTTGCCGCAAAACACGGAATTCAAGCTCGAACTGCCGGCCGGCGTGAAGGACGAGGCCGGCCGACCGCTCGCCAACGCCGACAAGTTCCCGCTGACCGTGCGTAGCGGCGCGCTGCCGCCGCTGGCCAAGTTCCCCGGCGATTTCGGCATCGTTGAACTGAAGGAAGGCGGGCTGTTACCGGTGACGCTGCGCAACGTCGAAGCCAGCCTCAAGACCGCCGGCCTGGCCCTACCCGGCAGCCACCGTTTCAGCGACCAGCGGCTGACCGAGGACGCCGACGTGATCGCCGCCATGCGCGCGCTGGCAAAGTTCGAACAACAGAGCAACAAATACAAGGTGGTGGTCGACGGCAAGACCGAAGAGCGCTACGACCCCTACTACGCCCGCGAACTCTCTTTCCTCGCCCAGCGCCCCGGCGTCACCCGGCAGGAGCTACCCAAACCCGGCGGCAGCGCCGAGTTCGAGGTGATCGGCATTCCGCTCGGCAAACCCGGCTACCACATCGTCGAAATCGAGAGCCGCTTGCTCGGCAACGCCCTGCTGTCGACGCCCAAGCCGATGTACGTGCGCAGCGCGGCGCTGGTCACCAACCTCGCCGTGCATCTCAAGGTCGGCCAGGACAACGCGCTGGTCTGGGTCACCGCGCTCGACACCGGCAAGCCGGTGGCCGACGCCGAGGTCCGCGTGTCGACCTGCGCCGGCAAGCAGTTGTGGCAGGGCAAGACCGACGCGCTCGGCCGGGCGAAGATCGACCAGGCGCTCGACAATCCGTACTGCGACGGCGACCGTTTCCTGTTCGCCAGCGCCCGCAGCGGCGGCGATTTCAGCTTCGTCCGTTCGGACTGGAACGAAGGCATCGAGCCGTGGCGCTTCGGCGTCTACAGCTGGGGCGACAACAGCCCGCTGCGCATCCACGGCATCCTCGACCGCAGCCTGTTCCGCCCCGGCCAGACGCTGTCGGTCAAGCACCTGGCGCGCAGCCGCGACAGCCGGGGTTTCTCGCTGCCGGCCGCGGACAAGTTGCCGAACAAGCTGGTCCTGCGCCATAGCGAGAGCGGCACCGAATTCACCCAGCCGCTCAGCTGGGACGCCCAGGCGAGCGCGGTCAACGCCTGGAAAGTCCCGGAATCGGCCAAGCTCGGCACCTGGCAGATCGTCCTCCAGGGCGGTGCCGACGGCGAGATCTACAGCAGCGAGTTCCGCGTCGCTGACTTCCGCCTGCCGGTGTTCACCGGCAGCGTCCAGGGCGTGCCGGCGCGCCAGATCGCGGTCAGCAAGGTGCCGCTGGCGCTCGGCCTGTCCTTCCTCAACGGCGGCGCGGCGAAGCACGCCGAGGTCGAAGTTTCGGCCACGCTGCGCCCGCGCTGGGTGCACCACGCGCGCTACGGCGACTACCGCTTCAACGTCGGTTTCGACGACGAGGCGCTGGCCGCATTTGCCATCGATGCCGGCGTCAACGAAGAAAGCCTGGTCCTCGACAAGCAGCAGCTCAAACTCGACGCCGCCGGCGCCGGCCGTCTCGAAGTGCCTTTGCCGGCCAAGCCCGGCGGCCCGGCCGAACTCTACGCCGAGATGAGTTTTGCCGACCCGAACGGCGAGACCCAGACCATCCGCGGCGTCGTGGACCTGCGCCCGTCGGCGCTGGAAATCGGCGTCAAGATCGCCGACTGGGCCAGCGGCGGCGGCAGCAACCGACTCCAGGCCGTGGTCCTCGACACCGCCGGCAAGCCGGTCGCCGGCCAGACGGTCAAGGTCACCGCCAAGCGCCGCATCGACAGCAGCCACCGGCGACGCATCGTCGGCGGCTTCTACGCCTACGAAAACACTCAGGAATACCGCGACCTCGGCGAAGTCTGCGCCGGCCAGACCGACAGTCGCGGCCTGCTGCTGTGCGAGCTGTCGATTGCCGATCCGGGTGCCATCTACCTGCTCGCCGAGACCCGCGACGTCAAGAACAACGTCGCCCGCGCCGGCACCAGCTACTGGGTTTCCGGCGGTGGCGACCTGTGGTTTTCTGCCGGCAATCAGGACCGCATCGACGTGATTCCCGAGAAGAAGGCCTGGGCGGCTGGCGAAACCGCCCGCTTCCAGGTGCGCACGCCGTTCCGCGAAGCCACCGCGCTGATCTCGGTCGAAGCCGGCGGCATCCTCGAAACTTTCGTCCAGCCGCTGTCGCGCTTCAAACCGACGGTGGAAGTGCCGGTGCGCGGCGAATGGGGGCCGAACGCTTTCGTTTCGGTGCTGGTCGTGCGCGGACGGGTCGAACCGGTGAAGTGGTATAGCCTGTTCCAGTGGGGCTGGCGCGAGCCGCTGGCCTGGTTCCGCGCCTGGTGGAACCCGGAGCAGCCGACAGCCATGGTCGATCTGGCCAAACCTTCGTACCGCATCGGCCTCGCCGAAATCGCCGTCGGTACCGAAGCCTTCCAGCTCAAGGTCGAGATCAGCAGCGACCAGACCGACTACCAGCCGCGTCAGCAGGCGACCGTGAACATTCGCGTCAGCACGCCCGACGGCAAGCCGCTGCCGACCGGCAGCGAGGTCGCTTTCGCTGCCGTCGACCAGGCGCTGCTCGAACTGCGCCCGAACGACAGCTGGCAGCTGCTCGAAGCGATGCTGCCGACGCGCGGCTACGCGGTCGAAACGGCAACCGCGCAAGGCATGGTCATCGGCAAGCGCCACTTCGGCAAGAAGGCGCTGCCGCCCGGCGGCGGTGGCGGCAAAGCGCCGGCCCGCGAGCTGTTCGACACGCTGCTGCTGTGGCAGCCGAAAGTGGCGCTCGACGCCAACGGCCGGGCGACGCTGCGCGTGCCGCTCAACGATGCACTCAGCGAGTTCAAGCTGGTCGCTGTCGCCAGCGCCGGCAGCGCGCTGTTCGGCACCGGCAGCGCCAGCATCCGCAGCAGGCAGGACCTCCAGATCATCTCCGGCCTGCCGCCGCTGGTCCGCGAAGGCGACCGCTACACGGCAATGCTGACGCTGCGCAACGGCACCGCCCGGGCGATGAATCTCACGGTCGACGGCAAAAACGGGGCAAAAACGCTGGCGGCGCAGAAACTGACGCTGGCACCGGAAAGCGCCGGCGAACTGCGCTGGCCGATGCAGGCCGGCGAAGGCATTACGGCGGAAACCTGGGAATTCACCGCGCGCGAAGACGGCGGCAAGGCGGCCGACACGCTGCGCATCACCCAGCAGGTGGCGCCGGCGGTACCGGTCACCGTCCAGCACGCCAGCTTCCAGCGCGTCGACGGCGACATCCGCTTGGCGGTGACCCTGCCGACCGGCGCCCTGCCCGGCAAGGGCGGCATAGAGGTCGCGCTGTCGCCCAAGCTGGCGACGCCGCCGCCCGGCCTGCTGCGCTTCTTCGCCGATTACCCCTATGCCTGCCTGGAACAGAAGACCTCGGTCGCCGTCGGCCTGCACGACCCGGCGCGCTGGCAGCAGATCGCCGACACCCTGCCCGGCTACCTCGACGACAACGGCCTGGCTGCCTACTTCCCCGGCCTGGCCGGCAGCCCGACGCTGACCGCCTACCTGCTCGACGTGGTCACGCTGGCCGGCTTCCCGCTGCCGGAAGACAGCCGCCGGCGCATGCTGCAGGGCCTGAACGCCTTCGTCGACGGCCGCCTAAAGCGCGACGAATGGGCGCCCGGCTTTGCCGGCGACGTGCGCCTGCACCGCCGGCTCAATGCTTTACAGGCACTGGTCCGCCAGGGCGAGAAGCCGCAGCGCGCGGCAGCGGCGCTCGACATCGACCCGCAGCTGCTGCCAACGGCGGCGCTGATCGACTGGACGCTGGTGCTCAAGGCGCTACCCGACCTGCCGCAGCGTGAAGCGAAGTACGCCGCCGCCCGCCAGGAACTGCGCAACCGCCTCGGCTACGCCGGCAGCCGGCTGGTCTTCGCCAACGAGCGCGCCGACTACGGCTGGTGGATGATGGCCAGCGCCGACGCCAACGCCTTCCGCCTGATCGAGGCGATGCTCGATGACGCTGACTGGCAGGCCGACCTGCCGCGCCTGCTGCAAGGCGCGCTCGAACGCCAGCAACGCGGCCGCTGGCTGACGACCACGGCCAACGCCTGGGCGCGGGTCACCCTCGACAGCTTCGCGCAGAAGTTCGAGCGCGAGGCAGTCGGCGGCGTCACCAAGGCGACGCTGGCCCCGGCCAGTGCCGAATTCGACTGGAAGAGCGCCGACGACAAGCCGCTGGCGCTACCCTGGCCGGCCAAGCCCGGCAAGGACGACGCACTGGCGCTCAGCCACGCCGGCAGCGGCAAGCCCTGGGCCAACGTCCAGGTGCTGGCAGCGATCCCCGACGGCCCGCCGCGCCAGGCCGGTTACCGCATCCAGCGGCAACTGACGCCGTTGCAGCAGAAGACACCGGGCAAGTTCAGCCGCGGTGACCTGTGGCGGGTAACGCTGAGCATCGACGCCGATCACGACATGAGCTGGGTGGCAATCAGCGACCCGGTGCCGGCCGGCGCGCGCATCCTCGGCGACGGCGACGGGCGCGACTCGGCCATCGCCACGCGCGGCGAAAGCGACGCCCGCGAAGGCCGCTGGCCGAGCTTCATCGAACGCAGCTTCGGCGCCTGGCGCGCCTATTACGAAATGCTGCCGCGCGGCCGCACGCAGATCGCCTACACCGTGCGCCTGAACAATGCCGGCGACTTCGCCATGCCGCCGACGCGGGTCGAGGCGATGTACGCGCCGGATGTCTTCGGCGAATTGCCGAACGCCCGCCTGCAGGTCGGCGAGTGATCAGCGCAACTCGTCGATGAGTTGCGTCAGCTTGTCCTCGACCTCGGCCACCCAGCGCGCCAGCCGGGCGTCGCCGCTCGGCGGCGACAGCGGCTGGAAGCCGAGGCGGGTCGCCCCGTCCTCGGTGTATACGGCAAAGCACCAGGGCAAGGCCAGCCCGGCGCGCAGATCGGCGGCGAGCAGTTCCTCGACCGCACGCCAGCCGACGATGTCGAGCAGCAGGTAATCCTCGTCGAAACCGCGGGCCTCGCCGCGCGCCCGGCGCGCCAGCGCTTCGCCGAGATCGTGGCGGGCAAGCACGCTCAAACCCAGGCGCTGCAGCGCGGGTTCGAGTTCGAAAACGACTTCCTGGAAGGACTTGCTGCTTTCGGCGAGATGAAACACGGTTTTTCCTGAACGATGGATCGCTGCGCAATGTAGCGGAATCCGGGCGCCCAGGCCAGACACTCAACGCAGCGCCGAAGCGTAACCCTCCTCGGCCAGCACCTGGCGTACCGCTGGCCGCGTCAGCATGCGCTGGTAATGGGCAGCGCAATGTTCGGGCAAGGGGATATCGCTGCGCACCGCCCAGAACTCGACGTAGAACAGCGCTGCGTCGGCGATGCCGAAATTGTCGGCGAACCAGTCGCGACCGGCGAGTTCGCCGTTGATCAGGGCGAAGCCCTGGTCGATGATCTGCCGGCCCTGCGCCTTTACCGATTCGTGATCGCTCGTACTCGGCGCGAAGCGCTCGGTGGTGAAGATGCGGGCAAAACCCTGGGTGTGCAGCGTATGCACGATGTAGTTGAGCCAGCCGAGCACGCGCACCTCACCAGCAATGTCGGTCGGCAACAGCTTGCGCTTCGAATAGCTGCGCGCCAGCCACCAGGCAATTGCAGAAAACTCGGTCAGCGCCGTGCCATCGTCGAGCACCAGCGCCGGAATCGTGCCCTTGGGATTGATCGCCTGGTAATCCTTCTTGTACTGGTCGCCGGCCAGCAGATTGATGAACCAGGCCTCGAACACCAGGCCGCATTCTTCAAGCAGGATGTGGATGCCGGTCGAACATGAACCGGGCGTCATGTAGAACTTCTTGCTCATGCCAGCGCCGCCACCAGCTTCTCATAACCGCCGTCGACGCTGAATACGCGCTGAAAACGGAAGTCGCTGAACATCTGCGCATAAGTCTGGCTGGCGTTGCCGTGATAGCAGTAGATCAGCACCGGCTGCTCTTTCGGCAAGCGCTTGACCCAGGCCAGCACACGTTCTTCCGAAAGCTGGGCAGCGCCCTCGATATGGCCCTGGCGGTAACTGACCAGATCGCGCACGTCGAACAGGGCCAGACTGGCTTCCTGGCGGAGCAGTTCGGCCGCCTGTGTGGCGGAAATGCACTGGAAGGGAATGCGGTCAATAGCGTTCATGGTCGATGGCCTGGCAGAAGATGAGCAGATGACGCAAAAGCGATGCCAGCACCATGAGCGCTGGCAAACGCCGGCTGGCGGGCATTGGCCGGCATGGCGCCTGTCGGATGTGCGACATTGTTGGCCCCCGGCGCTAGAATGTCCGACACCCTCACGAAACCAATCCGCATGTCTGACCTGCTGCACCCCTATACCGCCAGCGATGGCGAAGCGATCCTCGACGCCACCCGCACCTGGCTCGAACGTGCCGTCATCGGCCTCAACCTCTGTCCGTTCGCCAAAAGCGTGGTCGTCAAGAAACAGGTGCGCTACGCGCTGAGTGCAGCCAGCAATGCCGACCAATTGCTCGCCGAACTGGAACACGAATTCGCCCTGCTCGCGACGACGCCGGCAGCCGAGCTCGACACCACGCTGCTGATCCACCCGCTGGCGATGAGCGATTTTCTCGACTACCACTTCTTCCTCGCCGAAGCCGACGCGCTGCTGCGCAATCTCGACTACGAAGGCGTGTTCCAGATCGCCAGCCTGCACCCGCAATACGAATTCGCCGGCAGCGACCCCGACGACATCGCCAATTTCACCAACCGCTCGCCCTATCCGACACTGCACCTGCTCCGTGAAAGCAGCATCGACCGCGCGGTGGCGGCTTTCCCCGACGCCGAATCGATCTACGAGCGCAACATCGAGACCATGCAGCGCCTCGGCCACGACGGCTGGAAAAAACTCTGGACCCGCTGATCCGCCGCACCCTCCTGCTGATCTGCACGCTGCTGGCGCCGCTGCCGGCAGTCGCGCTACCGTCGTTCGACGAAGTCCGTGCCGCCTACCGACCCTCGGAAGCGACGCTGCTCGCGCGCGACGGCCGACCGCTGCACAGCCTGCGCGTCGACATGCAGGTGCGCCGACTGGCGTGGACGCCGCTCGCCGACATCTCGCCGGCCCTGCTGCGCGCGGTGATCGCCGCCGAAGACAAGCGCTTCATGGAACACGGCGGCGTCGACTGGCTGGCCGCCGGCAGCGCCGCCTGGAGCAACCTGCGCGGCAGCCGCACCCGTGGCGCCAGCACATTGACCATGCAGCTGGCCGGGCTGATCGAAGAAGACGGGCAAAGACGCGGCCAGCGCAGCTTTCTCGCCAAGATCGGCCAGTCAGCCGCCGCCCTGCGTCTGGAGCAGAGCTGGAGTAAGGGCCGCATCGTCGAGGCTTACCTCAACCTGGTCAGTTTTCGCGGCGAACTACAGGGCGTCGCGGCGATGAGCCGGGCCTTGTTCGGCAAATGGCCGCACGGCCTCGACGACCGCGAATCGGCCATTGCCGCCGTCCTGCTGCGCGCACCCAACGCCACGCCGGATACCGTCGCCCGGCGCGCCTGCGCGCTGCTCACCGAACTGCAGCGCGCCGACGAATGCCGTGGCCTGGAAGCCTTCACCTTCCAGGCGCTCAACCACAACCTGCGCGATTTACGCCCGGAAGCGCCGCAACTGGCGCCGCACCTCGCCCGCAAACTACTCGCCGAACCCGGCCGCGACCGGCGCAGCAGCCTCGACGCCGATTTGCAGGCCTTTGCCGTCGACAGCCTGCGCCGCCACCTGTCGGCGCTCAGCCGCCAGAACGCCGAGGACGGCGCGGTCATCGTCATCGACAACGCCAGCGGCGAGATCCTCGCCTGGGTCGGCTCCAGTGGCGACCTGTCCGGCGCCGCCGAAGTCGATGGCGCGACAGCGCTGCGTCAGGCCGGATCGACGCTGAAGCCCTTTCTCTACGCCCAGGCTTTCGAACGCCGCCTGCTGACGCCGGCTTCGCTGATCGACGATGCACCGCTGAGCCTGGACACCGGCAACGGCCTGTACACACCGCAGAACTACGATCCCGGCTACCGTGGCTGGGTGTCGGCCCGGCCGGCGCTGGCCGGTTCGCTGAACGTGCCGGCGGTGCAGACGCTGGTCCGCGTCGGCGCCGACGCCTTTCATCAGCGCCTGCGCGGGCTCGGTTTCGCCAGTCTGAAGGAAGACGGCGAATGGTACGGCTACAGCCTAGCGCTCGGCTCGGCCGACGTCTCGCTGCTGATGCTGAGCAACGCCTACCGAACCCTGGCCAACGCCGGCAAATGGACGCCGCTGCGCGCCCTGCCGGCCCGCGAGCCGGCAACGGCGCCCTGCCGCCAGGGCGGTTGCGAGGGGGTTTTCGACGGCAAGCCACACACCGTCGGCACCCCGGCGGCGGCTTTTCTGGTCGGCGACATCCTCGCCGACCGCGCCGCCCGCGCTGGCACCTTCGGCCTCGAATCCTGGCTGGCAACGCCCTATTGGGCGGCGGTCAAGACCGGTACCAGCAAGGACATGCGCGACAACTGGTGCGTCGGCTTCTCGCCGCGCTACACCGTCGGCGTCTGGGTCGGCAATGCCTCGGGCAGTCCGATGCACGACGTTTCCGGCATTTCCGGCGCGGCGCCGGTGTGGCGCGAAGTCATGGACCGCCTGCAGCGCGCTGCGCATACCCCGCCGCCGACAGCCCCCGCCGGCGTCGTCGGGCTGACCATCCGCTTCGAACCGGCGCTCGAACCGCCCCGCCGCGAGTGGTTCATCCAGGGTACTGAACAGCCGGTCGTCCGCGCCGCCGCCGGCCAGGCGTTGACCCGCATCGTCTATCCGGCCGACGGCACGGTGATCGCCCTCGACCCGGACATTCCGCCCGCCCGCCAACGCATCCCGCTGCGCCTCTCCGGCCCCATGCCCAAGGGCGGCCAGTGGCGGATCAACGACCAGCCGCTGCCCGCCGGTACCAGCGACCGCTGGCTTCCGCAACCGGGCAGGCACCGCCTGAGCCTGCACGATGCACGCGGCACCCTGATCGACAGCAGCCGCTTCGAGGTCCGCGCCTTGCGCGGCAAACCCCGCTGATCCCCAGGTCAGACCGCGTCGGTCAGACGATGGATGATGGCGGATAGTTCTGACTGAATGTCGAGTTGCCCGTCCTGGGCATCGATCAGGCCATCCAGTCCATCGCGCACGGTTTCCAGCAGATAACGCTCCTGTTGCTCGGTCAGGCCGAGATGGACAAAACGTTTTTCCAGCGTTTCCCCCAGGCGATGGATAGCCATCCGGGTTTCGGCCATCGACTGTTTCTGCCGCCCTTCGATGGCCGCGAGCAGCTTGTTGATCCCCGCCAGACTGCCACTGATCGCCGCCTCTCCCTGTTGCCGACGCAGTTCCGCATCCAGTGCCCGCACCCGGGCATCGGCCGCCTCGGCCAGGATGGCCAAATTATCCCGGATCCGCCCTGCCCGTTCGTCGTCCCGCGGCATGTTGCTGACCAGGATAGAGAGACAGGGGTAATTGACAATCATCCGGCTATGGAAGCCGACGATCCGCCCCATGTCGCGCAAGTTGGCGAAGGTGGCGGCTTCGAGGCCACCTGAATCGGGAAACATCCGAACCGCCTGCCCGGGCAGGCGCAGTTCCACTGCGCCGACGAGCTCATATGAAACCAGCGTATCGAGCACCAGTTGCGCCAGTTCTCCAGCCTGCTGGCAACTGTTGAAGCGCTGCAGTGCCTGCAACAGCACGCCCATCTCGCCCATGCTGCTCATTGCCGAAAACGCCGTGCTGCTGGCCGATCCGACCTGCTCCTGCAGTTCGCAACGCTCCTGCAGCAGCGCGCGCAGTTCGGCATTGTTCTGCTCAAGCGCCCGGGTTCTTTCGGCGACGGCGGCTTCCAGTGCGCTGTTCTGGTCGAGCAAGGCCTGTTCGGCAAGCTTGCGGGCAGTGATGTTCTGCAGGGTCTCGATGGCGCCGATGACTTCCCCCCCCGGGCCGAGCACGGGAGCGGCGGTGAAGTACAGCCAGCAGCCCCGTTCTCCGAGCGAAGGAAAGAAACCCTCGGCTTCGTAAGCCCCGACAACCACCTCGGAAGCCTTGCAGTGCCCGGCCTCGTAGTTGCGCATGGCCTGCTCGATCTCGCCGGCAACGATGTAATCAGCGAGTATGGGGCGCGGCGCCGCGTAAAAGCCACGCCAGTGATCGCTGCTACCGATGATTTCAGCTGCCGGAATACCGGTCACCAGTTCGCAGGCGCGATTCCAGTGGGTGACGCGATGTTGCCCGTCGATCACGAATGTCGCCACCGGACTCCCCTGCAACAGGGAATCAAGCACTTCCGGCACAAACTCCGGCGGGTTGAAACGGGGGCTGACGATGACCAAGGCGACACCTCATAAGTTACATAATCGTCAAATACATTAAATCAAAACAATGCAAATATCAATATTTTTGTTATTTGACATAATTTTGACACATTGTTGTGCTAAATTGCCTCGCGCCAAGCATGGCCGGGGAAAATCCCTAAGCCTGCCGATGACGAGCTTGTGGCAAACTTCCGCCATGCATGCATTTCCCCATCTCTCCGCCATCGACTGGCTGGCACTGACCGTGTTTTTTGCCAGTTGGGCCGGCTACGCCTGGTTTTCGGAACACAGCGTGCGCGGTGCCGGCGGGCTGATCCGGACCAGCCAGCGCTACCGGCTGGAATGGGCTTACCGCATGCTCGAACGCGATGTCCGGGTGACCGACTCGACGCTGATCGGCAACCTGATGACCAGCGTCTCGTTCTACGCCAACACCACCATTTACATCATCGCCGGCCTGTTCGCCGCCCTCGGCGCCGCCGACACGCTGCTCGGCGTGGCGGCCGACCTGCCCTTCGCCGGGCCGGGCAGCCGCGAATTGCTGGAGATCAAGCTGATCCTGGTACTCGGCAGTTTCGTCTTCGCCTACTTCAAGTTCACCTGGTCGCTGCGCCAGTTCAACCTGCTGTCCATCCTCGTCGGCGCCGCGCCAACCGGGGCGACCGGCGACCCGGCCATCGACGCCTACGCCCGGCAGGTCGCCGGTGCCAACAACCTGGCCGGCGACGATTTCAACCGCGGCATCCGGGCCTATTATTTCGGCCTGGCCGCTGCCGGCTGGCTGTTCCATCCGCTGATCCTGGCGCTCGCTGCCCTGCTGGTGTGTGTCGTGCTGTATCGCCGCGACTATCGCTCGGCCGCCCTCGACGTCCTGCGCGGCAAAGCCTGACCATGCAGAAGAACGCACTGGCCGGCGTCGGCTTCGGCCTGCTCGCCTATGGTATCTGGGGATTTTTCCCGCTGTACTTCCATCAGCTCAATCATGTCGCGCCGATGGACATCCTCGCCAACCGCGCCTTGTGGGCCTGCGTCTTCGTCGCCCTGCTGCTGATGCTCAGCCGCCAATGGCACAAGGTCCGGCAGATTTTCGGCAAGCCGCGCCAGATCGCCATGCTCAGCCTGGCGGCACTGCTGGTCGGCAGCAACTGGCTGGTTTTCCTGTGGGCGGTCGGCAACCAGCAAGTGGTCGAGTCGAGCCTGGGTTATTTCCTGACGCCCATCGTCAACGTGCTGCTCGGCCTGCTGGTGCTCAAGGAACGGCTCAACGGCAAGGAATGGCTGGCCATCGGCCTGGCCGTCGCCGGTCTGGTCAATGAAATCGTCACCCTCGGCGGTCTGCCCTGGGTATCGCTGTTCCTGGCCGGCACCTTCGGCACTTACGGCCTGGTGCGCAAGCAGGTGCCGGTCGATGCCCTGCCCGGCCTGTGGCTGGAAACCCTGGTCATGCTGCCGCTGTGTTTCGCCTACGCGATCTGGCAGGCCAACAGCGGGCATACGGTGTTCGTCCTGGATACGCCCTCGACCACGCTCTGGCTGATCGGCGCCGGCATCCTCACCGCCCTGCCGCTGATCGCCTTCGCCGCCGCCACCCAACGCCTGAACCTGGCCACCGTCGGCATGCTGATGTACATCAACCCGACCATGCAGTTCCTGACCGCCATCTACATTTTCGGCGAACCGCTGCAGACCGGAAAACTGCTCAGTTTCGCGCTGATCTGGCTAGGCCTGCTGGTGTTCAGCTGGAGCATGTGGCAGAAACGCCAGGGCGCCTAGCGGTTGGCCCGGGTGTAGCCCATCATCGCTTCCGGGACGCTGTCCAGCGGCATCACCTGATCGGCCGCGCCCAGCTTGATGGCCTCGCGGGGCATGCCGAAGACCACGCAACTGGCTTCGTCCTGGGCGATGGTGTGGGCGCCGGCATCGTGCATTTCCTTGAGTCCGCGGGCACCGTCGTCGCCCATGCCGGTCAGGATGATGCCCAGCGCGTTGGCACCGGCAAATTTGGCGACCGAACGGAACAGCACATCGACCGACGGCTTGTGGCGATTGACCAGTGGCCCGTCGACCACCTCGACCAGGTATTGCGCACCGCTACGCTTGAGCATCATGTGCCGGCCGCCGGGGGCGATCAGCGCCCGACCGGGCATGACCCGGTCGCCGTCGCGCGCTTCGCGCACTTCGATCTCGCAGATGCTGTTCAGGCGTTCGGCGAACATGGCGGTGAATTTCTCGGGCATGTGCTGGACGATGACGATGCCCAGGCAGGTCGCCGGCAGGCGTGTCAGGATGGCCTCCAGGGCCTGGGTGCCGCCGGTCGAGGTGCCGATGGCGATCAACTGGTCGGTGGTGCGCGCCATGGCGGTCGGCGTGCCGGAAGCCAGGACGGCGTCGGCGGTCAGTTTCGGGCGATTCAGCGGTGCCGCCGTACCGCTGCGCGGCAGCGCGCGCAGGTTGGCCTTGGCGGCGGTACGCACCGCCTGGACGATGTCGTTGGATGAATCTTCGAGAAAAGCCTTGAGACCGGCCTTGGGCTTGGTGATGATGGTCACCGCGCCGGCCGCCATGGCGTCGAAAGTCGCCTGGGCGCCGCTTTCGGCCAGCGACGAGCAGATGATCACCGGCGTCGGCCGCTCGGTCATGATCTTGCGCAGGAAGGAGATGCCATCCATGCGCGGCATCTCGATATCGACGATCAGCACATCCGGCCAGCAGGCCCGCAGCTTGTCCACGGCAAACACCGGGTCGGACGCGGTGGCAACCACCTCGATGCCCGGCTCCCGCGAAAGTGCCTGGGAAATGACCTGGCGCACCAGCGCCGAGTCGTCGACGATCATTACCTTGATGTTTCCTGCCATGTCCGTCAGTCTTTTTGGTAAATGGTCGGACGAACCTGGGTCAGTCCGCAGGAAATGCCGTTCAGCGTTTCCGAATGACCAATGATGAAATACCCACCCGGCTGCAGGCGCGGCAGAAGATTGCCCACCACCTTGCGCTTGGTTTCCATGTCGAAATAGATCATCACGTTGCGCAGGAAGATCACGTCGAAACGGCCGATGTCGGCGGTGATTTCCTGGGTCAGGTTGATGTGGTGAAAAGTGCAGCGGCTGCGCAGGGTCGGCGAGATCAGGAAGGTGCCGGCCTGGCTGCGCACCCCCTTGAGGCAGTACTTGCCGAGCAGAGCCGGCGGAATGCCCTCGTTACGCTCGATCGGATAATGCCCGCGCCGAGCCTTCTCCAGCACCTGCGTGCTGATGTCCGAGCCGACGATCTCCCAGGGCGCATCCTTCAGGTTCTCGGCCAGCAGCATGGCCAGGGTGTAGGCCTCCTCGCCGGTCGAACTGGCTGCGCTCCAAACCCGGAAGGTCGACGGGCTGCGCCGGTTGGCGAGGATTTCTTCGCGCAGGAAGTCGAAATGTTTGGGTTCGCGGAAGAAATAGGTTTCGTTGGTGGTCAGCAGATCGACCATGGTCTGCAGTTCTTCCGGATGTTCGCCGGTAGCGAGCATGCGGTAATACTGGCTGAAGTTATCCAGTTGATAGTAGCGCAGGCGTTTCTGCAGACGACCGACGAGCAGCACCTTCTTGGCGTCGGACAGGCTGATGCCGGCAAGCTTGTAGATCAGGCGCTGGAACAGCCCGAATTCCTGATCGGTGATTGCGGATTCGCTCATCAGAACAACTCGATTTTCTTGCCGGCAGGCTGCGCCGGCTTGTTGAGCAGGGATTCGGCGTAGGCCTGTTCCTCGCGACGCAGGGATTCCTGGCTGACCAGGCTGGACGTGACCCGCTTGCAGTAAGCGTCGCCGGTAGCCGGAACCAGCAGGATCTTGCGCGACCACGGACCGAGGAAGTCGGAAGCCACCAGCGGAATGCCTTCGCGGTCCAGCCATTCATGGGCAAAATCGGCGTTGCGCTTGCCCACCGCCGGCGCCCCCTGAACCGTGGTGTCGATCACCGCACCGCCGCCGAAGGCCTTGGCCTGCATGCGGTGCTTGGCCGCACCGCGCTGCAGCATGCCGTTGAGCAGGGCTTCCATGCAGGCGTCGCCAGCCAGCAGTACATCTTCGTCGGCGTGCGCGCCGCGCTTCATCTGCGGCAGCATGAAGTGATTCATCCCGGCAATCGGCAGTACCGGATCAAACAGGCAGACCGCCACACAGGAGCCGAGCAGCGTGGAAATCGGCCGCTCGCGCTCGACCGCCCACTCGCCGGGCCGGATGCTGCGCGACAGACGTTCGATATCCCGGGTGCTCAGACTGCTGTAATCGGTCATCGACGTCCTTGCCCGCGCCCTTGCTCGACGGTGAAGAAGTCCATCAATTCCTGCAGTTGCCCGGCCTGCCCGCCCAGTTCCTCGGCCGTGGCGGCCAGTTCTTCCGAGGCCGAAGCATTCTGCTGGGTCGCCTTGTTCAACTGGCCCATGGCCTGGTTGATCTGGGCCACGCCCGACGATTGCTCCTGGCTGGCCGAGGCAATCTCCTGGACCAGATCCGAGGTCTTCTGGATGTTCGGCACCATGGCTTCGAGCAACTGGCCGGCGCTTTCCGCCATCTTGACCGACGAACCGGCCAATTGACCAATTTCCTGCGCCGCCACCTGGCTGCGTTCGGCCAGCTTGCGCACTTCCGCCGCGACCACGGCAAAGCCCTTGCCGTGCTCGCCGGCGCGGGCCGCCTCAATCGCCGCATTCAGCGCCAGCAGGTTGGTCTGGTAGGCGATGTCGTCGATGATGCCGATCTTGCCGGCAATCGACTTCATCGCCTCGACGGTCCGGTTGACCGCCTCGCCACCGTCGCCAGCCTCGGTCGCCGCGCGCGTGGCAATGCCGTCGGTGACCTTGGCATTGTCAGTGTTCTGGGTGACCGATGCGGTCATCTGCTCCAGCGAGGCCGTGGTTTCCTCGACCGAAGCCGCCTGCTCGGACGAAGCCTGGCTCAGCGACTGGGCCGTTGCCGAGACCTGGCCGGCGGCATTGGACAAGGCGTCAGCGGCGACGATGATCTGGGCAATGGTGTCGGAAAGCTTGTTCAGCGTGTTGTTCAGGGCCGTCTGCAGGGTAGCGAAATCGCCCTGGTAGGCCTCGGTGATGCGCGGGCTCATGTCGCCCCGCTCCATCGCCGCCAGCACCCGCTGGACATCCTGGATCGGCGTCACGACGGCATCGAGGGTGGCATTGACGCCTTCGACAATCCTGCGGAAGTCGCCCTGGTGCAGGTCGGCGTCGGCGCGCGTCGCCAGCTTGCCAGCGACCGCAGCGGCCGACAGCATGTTGGCATCCTCGACCAGTTTGTTGACCGCAGCGATACAAGTGTTCAGGTTGTTCTTCAGCGTATTGAAATCGCCGTTGTAGGTATCGGTGATGCGCGGCGGAATGTCGCCACGGGCAATCCGGTCCACGTAGCTGGCAGCGACGTTGAGCGGCCCGATCACAGCGTCGAGCGTGCGGTTCACACCGTCGACGATGCGCTTGAAATCCCCGGCATGACGGCTGGCGTCGGCGCGCGTCGACAGCTTGCCCTCGATCGCTGCCGTACTCAGCATGGCAGCATCGGCGACCAGCTTGTTGACCGCCTCGACGCAGGTGTTCAGGTTGTTCTTGATGACATTGAAATCGCCGTGATAGGCGTCGGTGATCGGCGGCGGAATATCGCCCTTGGCAATCCGGTCGACATAGTTGGCGGCGACGTTGAGCGGCCCGATGACCGCATCCAGGGTCTGGTTGATGCCGGCGATGATGCTGGCGTACTCACCCGGATGCCGCGAGGCATCGGCGCGCACCGACAGATCGCCCTGCAGGGCGGCGGCGACCAGGGCCTGGGCGTCGTGGTCCATGCTGATCAGCACCTGCTGGATTTCCGCCAGCGAAGCCTGGACGGCACCCAGTTCGTCCTTGCGGTCGACCTCGACCTGACGCGAGAAATCGCCGGCCGCCAGACGGCTGACGCTGCCTTGCGCCGAGCCCAGGCCGCGCACCAGACGGATCATCACCCAGAGGAAGAGGATGTTGAACAGTACGCCGACCAGGACCACCGCGATCCCCATGGTCAGCGACCAGCGTGCCGCCGCGCGCAAAGCTTCGACCTTGGCGCTCAGATCGCCAACCAGATGGTCCTCGATCACCTTCATGGCGTCGATCTTGTCGCTGATCACCTTGAACCAGTGGGCTGGCTCGACCTCGAAACCGCCTTCGTTGACCTTGTCGAAAACCCGCTGACGGATCTGCTCGACCTCGCCGTTTACTGGCCCGCCCAGCAGTCCGGAAAGCTCATCGACACGAGCTGGGTCGGCCACCGAGAGGAATTGCTTGACGTAGGCGCCCTGCGCCGCCACCACGCTGGCCAGGGTCCGGAACTGGGGCAAGGCAACCGGCGCGTTGGCAGTGAGGATGCCATTGACCGTGGCCCGCTCGCGACCGGCATTTTCCTTGGCGCGCAGGAACAGATCGAGCGCGGTCAGCGCCTTGCTGGTGATGTCCTGGTCGCTGATCTTGCCACTCTCGGTGACCATGTCGAGCAACTGATCGATGGTGTTCGAGTAATAGGCAAACGAGGCCGGCGGCTGCATCTGCAGACCGTCGATCGCCCGCCGCGTCTCGGCAAGTTGTTGCATGGCCTTCAGGCTGGCGTCGAGCTTGCCGCGGACACTGTCGCCCAGGCGGGCGACGTCGATTTCAGCCTGCAGGGTCTCGAATTCCTTGAACACCTGATCGCTCAACTGGCGCTGACTGGTCAAGGTATCGCGGAAACGCTCGCCGCGCGAGGACAGGAAACCAGCCGACAACCCGCGCTCCTTCTGCAGTTCGTGGGCCAGGCTGCCACTGGTGATGGCGATCTTCTGCGCATCGGCCACATCGTCGAGCGACTTCAACTGCTGCCAGTCGCTGAGGATGGCCGAAATGGCGTAGTACAGCAGCGCCGCGGTCAATGCCCAGAAGACCGTGAACAGCTGGGTCTTCAATGAATGCAATCGGCTGATCTGAAAGGCCATGTTGTCTCTCCGCGTTATTTTTATGTTTGTTTCGGGTACCGTCGCCGGTACCCAGGTTCAGAACTTTTCGAAATCGGCCTCGTCGAGCACCGCGACCGCGCGCCGCGCACTCGCCGTCGCCGCGACAGGGCGTCTGGACACAGTCGCTGCCGGGTTTCTGGCAGGCGATGGCGAACGTCCCGGCTGCACCGAGAAGAAACTCATCAATTCCTGCAACTGGCCGGCCTGGCCGCCCAGCTCCTCGGCGGTTGCCGCCAGTTCCTCGGACGCCGAAGCATTCTGTTGCGTCGCCTTGTTCAGCTGCCCCATGGCGTTGTTGATCTGGGCGACGCCGACCGACTGCTCTTGCGAGGACGAAGCGATTTCCTGGACCAGATCCGACGTCTTCTGGATGCTCGGCACCATTTCCTGCAGCAGGTTGCCCGCCCGCTCGGCCATCTTGACGCTGGAACCGGCCAACTGACCGATTTCCTGCGCCGCCACCTGGCTACGTTCGGCCAGCTTGCGCACTTCCGCCGCCACCACGGCAAAACCCTTGCCATGCTCGCCGGCGCGCGCCGCCTCGATGGCTGCGTTCAGCGCCAGCAGGTTGGTCTGGTAGGCGATGTCGTCGATGATGCCGATCTTGTCGGCAATCGACTTCATCGCCTCGACCGTCTTGCCGACCGCGTCGCCACCCTCGACCGCTTCACTAGCCGACTTGGTCGCCATGTTGTCGGTGACCTTGGCGTTTTCGGTGTTCTGTTCGACCGATGCCGTCATCTGCTCCAGCGAGGCCGTGGTTTCCTCGACCGAAGCGGCCTGCTCGGAAGAGGATTGCGACAGCGACTGCGCTGTTGCCGAAACCTGGCCGGCGGCATTCGACAGGGCGTCGGCAGCAGTGATGATCTGGGCCACCGTTTCCGACAGGCGGGCAATCGTGTTGTTGAGCGCCTGCTTGAGCACGTCGAAATCGCCGTTGTAGGACGCGCTGATGCTCTGGGTCATGTCGCCCTTTTCCATCGCGGCCAGCACGCGCTGGACATCCTGAATCGGCGTCACCACCGCGTCCAGCGTGGCATTGACTCCTTCGACGATACGACGGAAATCGCCCTGGTGCTGACCGGCATCGGCGCGCGTCTCAAGCTTGCCGGCGACGGCCGCCGCCGAGAGCATGTTGGCATCGGCGATCAGTTTGTTGACCGCCTCGATGCAGGTGTTCAGGTTGTTCTTGATGTTGTTGAAATCGCCGTTGTAGCTGTCGGTGATCCTGGCCGGGATATCGCCCTTGGAAATGCGGTCGACGTAGTTGGCGGCCACATTCAGGGGGCCGATCACCGCATCCAGGGTGTCATTGACACCCTCGACGATCTTGCGGAAATCCCCCTGATGACGGGTGGCATCGGCCCGGGTGGACAGCCGCCCTTCGACAGCGGCGACGGAAAGCGTCCGCGCATCGGCAACCAGCCGGTTGACGGCCGCGATGCAGGTATTCAGATTGTTCTTGATGGCATTGAAATCGCCGTTGTAGCTGTCCGTAATTGCCGGCGGGATATCCCCCTTCGAGATACGGTCCACGTAACTTGCGGCCACGTTCAGCGGCCCGATCACGGCATCCAGCGTGTGATTGATGCCTGCGACGATGGCCCGGTAATCCCCCTGATGCTTTTCCGCATCGGCCCGCACCGACAGTTCTCCGGCAACCGCCGCTTCGCCCAGGCGCCGCGTATCCTGCACCATTTCCTGCACGGCACGCTGTACCGATGCCACGGCACGGACCACCTCGGCAACCTCGTTCCTGTCCTCGCTGACCAGCTTGAAGTTGAGGTCACCAACCGCCATCTTGTGCGCAGCCTGCACCACCTCGCCAAGCGGCCGGGTAATGCTGCGGATGATCAGCCAGCCCAGCACAATGGCCAGCAGGATGGCTGCCGCACTGAGGGTCAAGGTCAGAGAGCGTGCCCGCTCCCCCTGCGCCGAAGCCTGCTCGTAGAGTGTTCTGGCGCTGTCATTGTAAAAATTATTGAGCTTGGCAATGGTTTCCTGAAACTGTGCTGCCTTGGGGTTCATTTGCTGCAGCAGCAGCACATTGGCCTGATAGAAGTCACCTGCCTGCAACAGGCGGACCGTCGGATCAAGGGCTTCCGTCAGGTAGACATTGGCGGCCGACTCGACATTCGCCAGCAGTTGGCGCTCCTCCTCACCCATGTTGTGTTGCTTGATTTCCGCCAAGGTCTCGATCAACTGCGCCCGCGCCTTGCCTATCGTTTCGATGTGCATGGTAGTCGGATGATCGTGCAGCTTGACGAACTCGGACTTTGGATCGTGCTGCAAGGTCAGCAGACTCTGGATTCGGGTATCGGCGACCATGCGCTGCAAACGGCCGGCTAGCCGGGTCGGCTTGAGTTTTTCCTCGTTGGTAACCTGCAGGTCCTGCCGCGATGTCTCGAGGCCACGCAAGGCGGCAAAGGAAATCACGAACAGGAAACCAAGAATGATGGTCAGCAGGATGACCAGGCGCGAGCCCACCTTCATGTTATTCAGCATGATGCCCTCCCTCTTTGACTCAGGCCGCTTCGCTGGCGCTGCTTTCGCCGATCTGGGTCAGCATGGCAATTTCCTCGACCGAGAGCACGCGGGCCACGTCGAGGATGATGACGAACTTGCCGCCGACCTTGCCCATCCCGGAAATGAAATCGGTACGGATCTTGGCGCCGAAGCTCGGCGGCGGCTCGATATCGGAACGCGGAATTTCCAGCACTTCCGAAACGGCATCGACCATCACGCCGATATCGTGTTTCTGATCGTCCTGTTCAAGCTCGACGATGACGATGCAGGTCCGCCGCGCCACCTGCGACGATTTCCCGCCAAACCGGCAGGACAGATCGATGACCGGCACCACCGCGCCGCGCAGGTTGATCACCCCGCGGATGAAGCCCGGCATCATCGGAATTTCGGTGACCGTGCCGTATTCGATGATTTCCTTGACGTTGAGGATGGCGACGGCAAACATCTCGCCGCCCAGCGTGAAGGTCAGGTACTGCTGCGGTGCGCTGTCGGCGGCCAGTTCGGCCACCGATTTTCCGGATTTTCCAGCGCTCTGGACAACTTGTCCCATGATGGCCCCCTAAATCAAAATTTCTCGAAATCGGACTCGTCCAGAACCGCCGTCACCGTGCGCGTCGGCGCACTGCGCGGGGCGCTGACGCTGCGAGCAACCGGTGCGCTGTAAGCGGATTTGCGGGAGAAACCGACCGTGCCCTGTTCGACGGTAAAGAAGCCCATCAACTGCTGCAACTGGCCGGCCTGACCGCCCAGTTCCTCAGCGGTTGCCGCCAGTTCCTCAGACGCCGAAGCATTCTGCTGGGTCGCCTTGTTCAGTTGTCCCATGGCGTTGTTGATCTGGGCGACACCGCTGGACTGCTCCTGCGAGGCCGAGGCAATTTCCTGGACCAGATCCGACGTCTTCTGGATGCTCGGCACCATTTCCTGCAACAGGCTGCCCGCCCGCTCGGCCATCTTGACGCTGGAACCGGCCAGTTCGCCGATTTCCTGTGCCGCAACCTGTGAACGCTCGGCCAGCTTGCGCACTTCCGCCGCCACCACGGCAAAGCCCTTGCCGTGCTCGCCGGCACGCGCCGCCTCGATCGCTGCGTTCAGCGCCAGCAGGTTGGTCTGGTAGGCGATGTCGTCGATGATGCCGATCTTGTCGGCAATCGACTTCATCGCATCGACCGTCTTGCCAACCGCGTCGCCGCCCTCGACCGCTTCCTTGGCCGACTTGGTCGCCATGTTGTCGGTGACCTTGGCGTTTTCGGTATTCTGGGACACCGAAGCCGTCATCTGTTCCAGGCTGGCCGTCGTTTCCTCGACCGACGCAGCCTGCTCCGACGACGACTGGGACAAGGACTGGGCGGTGGCCGAGACCTGACCCGAGGCGTTGGACAAGGCATCGGCCGCGGTGATGATCTGGCCGATGGTTTCGGACAGACGGGCAATGGTGTTATTGAGCGCGTCCTTCAGCGTGGCGAAGTCACCCTGATAAGGCTTGGTGATCGTCTGCGTCATGTCACCCTGCTCCATCGCTGCCATCACGCGCTGCACATCCTGGATCGGCGAAACCACGGCGTCCAGCGTGTCGTTGACGCCCTGAACGATCTTTCGGAAATCGCCCTCGTGCTGGCTGGCGTCGGCACGTGTTTCCAGCTTGCCGGCGACGGCTGCCGCCGACAGCATGTTGGCGTCGGCGACCAGCTTGTTGACCGCCTCGATACAGGTATTCAGGTTGTTCTTGATGGTATTGAAATCACCGTTGTACGAATCGGTGATGCAATCCGGGATGTCGCCCTTGGAGATACGGTCCACATAATGCGCCGCGACGTTGAGCGGCCCGATGACCGAATCCAGGGTGTCGTTCACGCCCTTGACCACGCGCTGGAAATCACCTTGATGCCGGCTGGCATCGGCACGCGTCGACAGCTTGCCTTCAACAGCGGCCTGCGACAGCATCGCCGCATCGGCCACCAGGGCATTGATGGCGTCGATACAGGTATTCAGGTTGTTCTTGATGACATTGAAGTCACCGTTGTAGCTGTCGGTGATCTTGGCCGGAATCGCACCGCGGGAAATATCGTCGACATACTTGGCCGCCACGTTGAGCGGGCCGATCACCGCATCGAGCGTGTTGTTCACCCCGACCACGATTCGCTGGTACTCGCCCTGGTACTGGCTGGCGTCGGCGCGCGTTGCCAGCTTGCCATCGACAGCCGCCTGGGCCAGACGGCCGGCTTCAGCGCTCATGTTGCGCACGGCGGTCACCGCCTTGTCCAGCGAACGCAGTACCTGGCCGACCTCATCCTTGGCGCTGGCATCGATCTTCATCGACAGGTCGCCGGCGGCGATCTTGTCGGCGATCACCACCGCTTCGCCGACCGGACGGGTGATGCTGCGCGTGATGACGAAACCGAAGATCGCGGTCAGCAAGGCGGCGATGACCGCCAGCGTCAGCATCAGGTTTTCGCCACTCTGTGCCAGTGCGGTTGCCTCGCGACCAGTCTGTTCGACCATGTTCGACTGGTATTTGATCAGCTCCTGCAGGGCGCCGATGTAGTCCGCCTGCGCCTTGCGCATGGTGCTGGTCAGGACCGCGACACCTTCGTCACGCTGCCCTGCACGCAGGAAGCCCGAGAGTTTCTGTAATTCACCCACATAGGCGGCACGAACCGTAGCGACGGTCTTCAGGATTTCCCGATCCGTCTCGCTGGTTGCCGTCTTGTTCAGTTGTTCGAGTCGCTCCGTGATGATCCTGCTTTGCTCGGGAATCCGGTCTAGCTCACGGGCGGCCTCCTCCTTGGAAGCGGCCAGCGCAGCATTGCGGACCACCCGTGCCACCACGTTGAGAGCATCAATGACGTCGTTGGCCTGAACCGTTTTCGGATATTTATCCTGAACCAGATCCTGGACCTGCATCTCGAGCGCAACGAGACGGCTGTAGCCAATCACCGCAATGGCAATCAACAAGACCAGGGTGACCGTGAAGCCGATCCCGAGCCGGACACCGATTTTAAGATTGTTCAACATGAAGAACTCCTGAATCGAACCTGACGAAAACTGAAGGGGTTAATTGGCCGCTGTCGAGCGGGGCAAGGCATTATTGGCATTCATGTCACGCTCTTCCTGACGCACGTTGCGCTGGACCAGCGCCTGGACATCGAGGATCAGGGCAACTTCCCCAGTTCCCAGGATAGTGGATCCACCAATACCGCGCAGATGGCGGAAGATGGTGGACAAGGGCTTGATCACGGTCTGGAATTCGCCCATCAACTGATCGACGACGATCCCCGCCTTCTGGCCGGCAAACTGGACGACAACGATGTTCTCGCGCGCCGGCCGGTCGCCGCCGATCTCGAACATGTCGCGCAGACGGACGAAGGGCAGAACCTCGCCGCGCAGGTTGAGGAAATCGCGATCCGCCGACATGTCCGTGAGTTCGATACACTCGATGACCATGTCCAGCGGAATGACGTAGGCGGACTTGCCGACGCCGACCAGGAAGCCGTCGATGATTGCCAGCGTCAGCGGCAGGCGGATGGTGAAGGTCGTCCCGACGCCTTCGGTCGAACTCACTTCGCAACTGCCGCGCAGGCTCTGGATATTGCGGCGCACCACATCCATGCCGACACCGCGGCCGGAAATGTTGGTCACCTGCTCGGCGGTCGAGAATCCCGGCTCCCAGATCAGGTTGATGATTTCCTGATCGCTCAGTTGCTGGGTTGGTTGGACCAGGCCCTTGTCGATGGCTTTCTGCAGGATTTTTTCGCGTGGCAGGCCACCGCCGTCGTCGACCACCTCGATCACGATGCTGCCCGAATCGTGATAGGCGTTGAGTTCAAGACGACCGTGGCGCGATTTGCCCCGGGCCTCGCGCACATCCGGTTTCTCGATCCCATGGTCCATGGAATTGCGCACCAGGTGCATCAACGGATCGCCGATCTTCTCGACGACCGACTTGTCGAGCTCGGTTTCGGCGCCGGTGATGACCAGATCGATTTCCTTGCCCAGTTCGCGCGAGGCGTCGCGGACGACGCGGTTGAAGCGGTTGAAGGTCTCGCCGATCTGGACCATGCGCAACTGCAGCGCCGAATCGCGAATGTTCTCGACCAGGCGCGACAGGATCGATGTCGATTCGACCAGCTCGCTCTGGCCGCTGCGCTGCGCCAGCAAATTGGCCGACGCACCGGCAATCACCAGTTCGCCGACCAGATCGATCAACTGATCGAGCTTGTCCGCCTGCACCCGGATCAGGCGGGCTTCGACCGCCTTTTTCTCGGAAACCTGGGTCTGCTTGCTGACCGCCGCCTCGACCACTTCCTTCTGCACCACTTTCTGGTCCACCAGGATTTCGCCGATCGGCAGTGCCTCGGCCTCGCTGTCCCCCGCCGGATCGGGCAGGCGGCCGCGCTGCTGGGAACTGAGCGCCTCATCGAGTTCGGCCTGGGTCAAGGCGCCGCAACGCAGCAGCATCTCGCCCAGACGCATGTCGTCTTCGGGCAGTTCCTTGATCAGCTTCAGGTACTCGGACAACTTGCTGTTCGGCGGCAGGATGCGCAATTCGCAGTCATCGCGGCAGAAATCGAAGACCTGCTCGATCTCGGCCTTGGAAGCGCGGGTCTGCAAGCGGATCTCGAAGCCCAGGTAGCACGACTCCGGGTCCATCTCGGCAGCTTCGGGCATGGCATCGGGAATGGTTTCGAGCGCGATGATCTCGCCCAGCGAAGCCAGGAAGCGGATGAAGGACAGGGGGTCCATACCGCCACGCATCATGTGCGGGCCAAAGCGTACGGAAATGTGCCAGCTGTCGGTATTGACCACGCCGCCGCCGGAAGCCTCGACATCGGCCTGCGCCTCGACCACGCTGCCGCCGGAAACCGGTGCAGCCGGTGTCGTGTAGGCAACCAGTTCCTCGAGCAGGGCGTCGCCGGCAGCCTTGATCTCGGCCTCGGGTTCCGCCGCCCCTGACTCAAGCACATCCATCAGGCGCCCGAGATGGTCGCAACAGCGCAGCAGCAAACCGGTCAGGTCGCTGGAAACCTGGATATCGCTGTTACGCAGGCGGTCGAGCACGTTCTCCACCTTGTGCATGAAGCCTTCGATGAAGTGGCACTCGATGACCCCCGAAGCGCCCTTGACGGTATGCGCGGCCCGGAAGATGCCGTTGATGTTGTCCTGGTTGTCGGGTTGCTGTTCCAGTTCAAGCAGCCCGCTTTCCATGGCCTGCAACTGCTCCCGACCTTCCTGAATGAATACGCTGGTCAGTTCATCCACGAATCTGCTCCTTAATGCTGCTCATGTGCGGTAATGACGACCGGATCACCGAAAAAAGCGGCGAGATTGCAGAAATCGAGTGTCTGGCGCACCACCGGGCTGTGCGCGACGATGGACATCTGCTTGTCCAGTCGCGCCGCTTCGCGCTTGGCCAGGATCAGCAACTGCAATCCGGCCGAATCGATTTCGGCAACCTGGGAAAGATCCAGCTCCAGGCCGTCGGCGGCATCCAAGGCAGCCACCAGCTGGTTCTTCTGGTCGAGCGCGTTGTAGATGGTCATGTCCTCGACAATGACCAGGCGGTTATTGCTCCCCATACAACCTCCGTCAGAACAGTTCGATCTTTGCCGACCCGCCGGATGCCTTGGCATTCACGCTGGGTGACTGGTGCAAGGCTTCCTGATGACTGATCCGCTGTGCATCCATGACGTACTTGCCGTACAAGTCGTCGAGGTGCTCGGCCAGCGGCACATATTCGAAGGTTTCGCCTTCGGCGTCGCGAATGCGCCGGGCCAGGGTGTCGGCATGCTCGTCGAGCTTGCGCAAGGCATTGGAGACGATTTCGATCTGCTGGCGGGTGATGTCCTGGAACTGGACGCAGGCCAGCACATCCATGAACATCCGGGCCAGTTCGCCGCTGGCTTCGCGGACCGTACGCAACACGTTGAGGTCATGATCGAGCAGGGTCTGGTAACCCTCGCCCAGACTGCCGAGCTGGGCGGCAAACTCGGTCAAAGCCGCACGCTCGCCTTCCACGCTGGAATGCGCAAGCTTGTCCTGGAACTGGGTGCGGATCGAGCTGGCAACCCCGTTGATCCCCTCGTTGATCTTGTTGACCGCGACATCGGTCTCGGTCGACAGCTTGCGTACCTCGTCGGCAACCACGGCAAAACCCCGCCCGGCTTCGCCGGCCCGAGCGGCTTCGATGGCCGCGTTGAGCGCCAGCAGATTGGTCTGGCTGGAAATATCCTTGACCAGCCGGACCAGCGTACCCAGGCCTTGGGCCTCGTGCACGATCTGCTCGATGCGCTGCTGATCGAGTTGCGCTTCCTCGATCCGCTTGCGGATGTAGGAATCCATTTTTTCGATCAGCGCACGATTGCCCTGGATATCCTCCTCCGAGCTGTTCGCCAGTTCGCTCGATGTCCTGGCCGTTTCCGCGACAAAATTATCCAGGGTGGTCACTACCGAATCGATGGCCTGCAGGCGTTCCGTAATGTCGTAAGCGGCTTTTTCGGTGGCGGCAACAATCCCGTCCAGCTGCCTGCGCAACACTTCGTTGAAATTGCGCACGCCGGCCAACTCCCGGGCGACCTCCTCGCTGACCGTCTCGACATTGCTGATCTTGCCGACGATTTCCTCCTGCTGCGTCGTCATCCCCAGCATCGCATCGCGGTACACCGCCAGGGAGACCAGGCGTTGCGCCAGGTAAGCCGCCAGCACCAGGAAGACAGAACCAACGGCATCGCCCAGCGGATTGCTGAATCCCAGGCCGGGCAGCAAGATCTCGTGAAACCATTCGTTGAGCAGGTAGACCACGACGAAGGCAACTGCCGCCACCAGGAGCGCAACGATCAAGCCCCGACGTTTCAGGTTATCGATCGGCATGTCAATGACCTCAGCGCAGGACCAGCTTGATGGTATTCAGCAGTTCGTCCGCGGTCGCGGGCTTGACGATCCAGCCCGACGCACCGGCCGCCTTGGCCTCCAGCTTGCGCGACTGTTGCGACTCGGTGGTCAGGAACAGGATGGGAATGAACTTGTAAGCCGGCAGCTTGCGCACTTCCTTGATCAACTCGATCCCGTTGATGCCGGGCATGTTCAGATCGGTGATCAGCAGGTCGACCTTGACGCCGGCCTGGAATTTCTTCAACGCCTCTTCACCGCTTCCGGCCTTCTCGGTGGCGTAACCCGCCTTGCCGAGAATGTTCGAAATGCTGAGCAGGATGGTGGCTGAATCATCGACTAGGAATATTGTTTTCATTGCGTGCAGACTCTTATTGGGGTTGCTGGGCTGTTCTTGATGCCGCCCGGAGAACGACGAACTTATAGTACAAGCAAAATTAATTATTACAAACCACAAAAACCGCAATATCCAGCAGGTTATTCATAACAATTTCAGCTTTGCCGGAAAGCTCTCAAAAACGCAAGGCATCGGAGAGTGAATCAACCTCCCGCCGGGACTCTTCGAGAATTTCGGTGAGCAATTCCTCGCCGATCAGCAACTCGATTTCGGCACTCCCGCGGGATGGTGAACCACCATCGACCCGGACATGCAGCGGCGACGGGACCGGACACAATTCCTCGGCCAGCAGCAGCGTGTCGCCAAGGGTCGCCGGCGGCATCCCCAGATAACCCTCCCAATAGGTGTCGACCGCCGCCCTGATGTTCTCCGGAACATTCAGCACCCGCAGCAGCGGCTCGCCGATCGTGCGCTCGCCGCTTTCGATCCATTCGGCAAAATCGTCGCCGAGGACACCGGGGTAATCCTGGCTGCGCGAAAGCAGGTAAAACCCCGCGACTTCATGGACGATACCGGCGAACATCGCCGCCTCCGGATCGAGCCGGGTAACCCGGCGGGCCAGCACCCGCGCCAGCGCCGCCACATGGGCACTGTGCGCCCACAGTTTCTCCGCCAGTGCGCTGGCGTCCGCAGGTATCGAGTTCCCGGCCATCTGCCGCGCGACGACTGCCATTGCCAGGGTGCGCACCGTGGCCAGCCCGATCCTGGCAATGGCCGAGCGCAGATCGTCGATTTCCCGCCCATAGGGGTTGTAGGCCACCGAATTGGCCAGTGCGACGATGCGCGCCGACAACACCGGCTCGGCCTGCACCAGTTTGGCGACGGCGTCGATGTGACAATCGGGATCGGCCAGCATGTCGCGGATGCGCAACGCCAGCCGGACGCTGGTCGGGAAGACCACACCGTGCTCGCTGATCTGCGCAGCTATTGCCGAGAAAACCTGTGCCTTGTCCAAAGATACCCCTCCGCTGTGGAGCTAAGGTATCAGATCACCAAGACAACTGCCACCAGCAAAAACCCGGAAGGGACCCCACCAACGGCTTAGCCCGGATTGCGACGCAGGGCCATGTGTGCGGCGACCATGCCGGCAATCTCGAATTCCATGCCACTTCCCCGGCGGCAGCCGAGCAACAGGTGGAGCAGGCCGCTGGTGAAGGCCCAGGTATCGCGGGCAACCACATCCGGATCAAGTCCGGCCCGAAGATAACCCTTCTCGGCCGCCAGCCGGTACATGCGCAGGATCTTGTCGAGGAATTCCTGCGCCGGCCGACCGACTTCCTGTTCGATGCTGGCGAATTCATCGACATATTCACAGCGCGAGATCATGATCTCGAAAACCTCGCGAAACTCGGCATTCTCCACCAGCACCCGGAAAAACTGGCGGATCGAACCCTCGATGGCATCCAGCGGATTGTGTAGCGCAGGATCGTAAAGGATGGCATCGGTACTGCCGATCATCGGCGCGAACATGGCGTCGCGCATTGCAAAAAACAGCTCGGCCTTGTCCTTGAAGTGCCAGTAAACCGCACCGCGGGTGACACCGGCCTCACGGGCGATGCGGTCAAGCGAGGAACGACTGACGCCACACGCGTGAAATACGCGTCGGGCAGCATCGATGATCTCCTGACGCGTCCGCTCGGCTTCTTCCTTGGTTTTCCTGACCATTTCCTTCTCCTGTTGCCTGCTGCTTTCCCCGGGCGGACGCCATGGTAAATCGCCTACCCGATAAAACGAAATGTTTTACATACATTCGTGTCTGTATATAATAACGCAAAAATTTCCCGGAGCCCCAACTCATGAAAACGCTGAAGCCCACCTTGCTTGCCTTGGCCATCTGTACCCTCGGCCTCGCCGCCTGTTCCGATCAACAAGGGGCTGCCGGCCCGCAGATGGGGCCGATGCCGGTCACCGTCCTGGAAATGCAGCCGCGTACCGTACCGACCTCGATCGAGGTCATGGCACAGACCGAAGGCGCGCGCGAGACCGAAGTCCGCGCCCGCGTCGGCGGCATCCTGATCCGCCGCCTTTATCAAGAAGGCGAGGTGGTCAAGGCCGGCCAGCCGCTGTTCCAGATTGACCGGGCACCGTTCGAGATCGCCCTGGCCGAAGCCCGCGCCCGCGCCGACCAGACGGCGCGCGAGAAACAACGCCTGAAAGGCCTGGCCGAAGCCCGGGCAATCAGCCAGAAGGATTACGACGACGCCGTCTCGGCCGATGCGATGGCCCAGGCCGCGCTGCGCCAGGCCGAACTCAACCTGTCGTGGACCACCGTGACCGCGCCGGTCGCCGGCACCAGCGGGCGCGCCGTGCGTTCCGAGGGCAATCTGGTGAATACCGGCAGCGACAGCCTGCTGACCTCGATCTACCAGACCAACCCGATGTGGGTCAGCTTCTCGCTGGGCGAGAGCGATCTGGCCAAACTGCCGGCCGGCCGGGTCCGCGACGAAGACGTGCGCGGCGTCGAGCTGATCCTGGCCAACGGTCAGGTTTATGGTCAGCCGGGCAAACTCAACTTCGTTGCCGCCAATCTCGACACGACCCTCGGCACCCAGGCGTTGCGCGCCGAATTTGCCAACCCGGAACAGCAACTGCTGCCCGGCCAGTTCGTCCGTGTACGCCTGCTCACCGGCGAACGCGACGGCGTTTTCCTGGTCCCGCAGACGGCGGTGATCCAGAGCGAACAGGGTAACCTGGTGATGACCGCCGACGCCGAGAACAAGGTCGCCCCGCGCCCGATCAAGACCGGTGAATGGTACGGCAAGGACTGGGTGGTGCTCGGCGGACTGCAGCCGGGCGACAAGGTCATCGTCGACAACCTCATGAAACTGCGCCCCGGCGCCCCGGTCGCGCCGCATCCGCCGGCCGCCCCGGGCAAGCCGGCCGGCGCCGCACCTGCCGCAACGGCCAAGGCCGAGTAAGGGGCAAACATGTCTAAATTCTTCATCAACCGACCGATCTTCGCGTCGGTCATCTCGATCATCATCGTCATTGCCGGCCTGGTCGCCGCGCAGGTACTGCCGATTGCCCAGTACCCGCAGATCGCCCCGCCGACAGTGATGATCACCGCCACCTATCCCGGCGCCTCGGCCGAAACCCTGGCCCGCACCGTCGCCGCACCGATCGAGGAACAGTTGAACGGGGTCGAGAACCTCGCCTACTTCACTTCCTCGGCGTCGGCCAACGGCAGCGTCGCCATCACCGCCACCTTCGACGTCGGCACCGACGTCGATACCGCGGCGGTCAACGTCAACAACCGGGTCAAGGCCGCCGAAGCCCGCCTGCCCGAGGAAGTCCGGCGCAACGGCGTGATCGTGCAGAAGCGCTCGAACGACATCCTCAAGGTGATCGCGCTCGACTCCGAAGCCGGCAAGTACAACACCCTGTTCCTGTCGAACTACGCCAGCCTGAACATCGTCGACGAACTCAAGCGGGTTCCCGGCGTCGGCGACGTGACCATCTTCGGCGCCCAGGACTACTCGATGCGCGTCTGGCTCAAGCCCGACCGCATGGCCCAGCTCGGCGTGACGACGGCGGAAATCGCCAGCGCCATCCGCGCCCAGAACGCCCAGAACGCCGCCGGCAAGATCGGCCAGGAACCGGCGCCGGACGACCAGATGCTGGTGTACACGGTGACCGCCAAGGGCCGCCTGCTCAGCGAAGAGGAATTCGGCAACATCGTCATCCGCGCCAGCGGCCCCGGCGGCCTGCTGCGCCTCAAGGACGTCGCCCGCATCGAGCTCGGCGCCTACAGCTACGACCAGCAGGTCACCCTCGACGGCCAGCCGACCATCGCCATGGGCGTCTTCCTGCAGACCGGCGCCAACGCGCTGGACGTTGCCAAGCGCGTCCGGGTCAAGATGGAGGAACTGAAGACCAAGTTCCCCGAAGGCATGGGTTACATCATCCCGTTCGACACCACGCGCTTCGTCTCGGCATCGATCAACGAAGTCGTCTGGACGCTGATCGAAGCAGCACTGCTGGTCATCGCCGTCGTCTATCTCTTCCTGCAGAGCTGGCGTGCGACCTTGATCCCGATGGTGGCGGTGCCGATCTCGCTGATCGGCACTTTCGCCGGGCTGTGGCTGTTCGGTTTCTCGATCAACACCCTGACGCTGTTCGCCATGGTGCTCGCCATCGGTATCGTCGTCGATGACGCGATCGTCGTGCTGGAGAACGTCGAGCGCCTGATGAGCGAGGAGAAACTGCCGCCCAAACAGGCGGCGATCAAGGCCATGCACCAGGTGCAGGGCGCGCTGGTGGCCATCGTCCTGGTACTGTGTGCGGTGTTCGTGCCGGTCGCCTTCCTCGGCGGCATCGCCGGCCAGCTCTACAAGCAGTTCGCCGTCACCGTGGCGGTCGCCGTCTTCCTTTCCGGCGTCGTCGCACTGACCCTGACGCCGGCCCTGTGCGCCCTGCTGCTCAAGGCCCAGCACAGCCCGAACCGCTTCTTCGCCGGCTTCAATCGCATGTTCGACCGGCTCACCGACAACTATGTGCGCACCGTCGGCTTCACCCTGAAGCACGGCATCGTCGGCGCCCTCATCTTCGTCGCCGTGATCGGCATCAGCACCCTGTTCTTCCGCGTCATTCCCGGCAGTTTCGTGCCCTCGGAAGATCAGGGCTACCTGATCTCGGCGCTGATCCTGCCCGACGGCGCGACGCTCAAGCGCACCCAGGCGACCGGCGAGAACATGCGTGAGATGATCTCCCACGACGAGGCGGTCAAGCACACCTTTGTCGTCTCCGGCTTCGACCTGATCGGCGGCGGCAACAAGCCCAACGCCGGCACCATGTTCATTCCGCTCAAGGACTGGTCAGAGCGGGAAGGCAAGGCACAGGACCTGGCCGGCAAGTTCATGGGCATCGGCATGATGCAGGCCGACGGCATGGGCCTGGTGTTCAACCCGCCGCCGATCATGGGGCTGGGTACTGCCGGTGGTTTCGAGGTCTATGTGCAGAACCGCGTCGACGGCGACGCCATGAAACTCAACGAAGTCGTCCAGAACTTCATGGCCGACCTGCAGAAACACCCGGAATTCACCCGTATCTCGACCTTCTTCCGCCCGACCGTGCCGCAACTATTCATCGAGGTCGACGAACCCAAGGCGCTGGCGCTGGGCATTCCGCTGGCCGATGTGTACTCGACACTACAGAGCACCATGGGTGCGCTCTACGTCAATGACTTCAACAAGGCCGGCCGCGTCTATCGCGTGCAGTTGCAGGCCGAAGCCAATTACCGGATGAAGCCGGACGACATCGGCAAGGTCTACGTGAAGAGCACAGCCAGCGGCAAGATGATTCCGCTGTCGGCGATCAGCACCGTGAAGAACGTCGTCGGCCCGGAACAGGTCGAGCGCTTCAACGGCTTCGTCGCCGCCAAGGTGATGGGCGATTCGAAACCCGGCATCAGCTCGGGCGACGCCATCCGCATCGTCGAGGAAGTCGCCGCAGCGACCCTGCCCGACGGCTACGGCATCGCCTGGACCGGCCAGGCCTACCAGGAAAAGCAGACCTCCGGTTCGTCGATCCAGGCTTTCGCCTTCGCCATCATCATGGTCTTCCTGATCCTCGCCGCCCAGTACGAGAAGTGGTCGCTGCCGCTGGCCGTGGTCATGGCCGTCCCGTTCGCGCTGATGGGCGCACTGACGGCGATCTGGTTGCGCGGCATGCCCAACGACATCTACTTCCAGATCGGCATGGTCGTGCTGATCGGCCTGGCCTCGAAGAACGCCATCCTGATCGTCGAGTTCGCCGCCCAGAAATACGCCGAAGGCCTGAGCGTCAAGGATGCCGCCCTGGCTGCCGCCCGCCTGCGCCTGCGGCCGATCATCATGACCTCGCTGGCCTTCGTGCTCGGCGTGGTGCCGCTGGTCAAGGCCACCGGCGCTGGCGCTGCCGCCCGCCAGTCGATGGGTACCGGCGTCTTCGGCGGGATGATTGCCGCCACCTTCATTGCCACCATTTTCGTGCCGCTGTTCTTCCTCTGGCTGGAGCGCGGCAAGCAGATCGACCCGACGCATCTCGACGTCGAAGAGGAGCAAGCATGATGCGCCGCCCCCTGTTTCGCCTGACCCCGCTGGCCCTGGCCGTGCTGCTCTCCGGCTGTGCCGTCGGCCCGGACTACCTGCGCCCTGCCAACTGGCTGCCGGCAGCCTTCAAGGAAGCGCCGACCGCCGTCGCCGAGACGAAAACCGACAACCCGGCCATCGTCCAGCAGTGGTGGACGCTGTTCAACGATACGACGCTGAACGAACTGGTTGACCTGGCACTACGCCAGAACGCCGACCTGCGCAGCGCCGTCGCCCGCGTCGAGCAGGCCGACGCCGCTGCCCGCGAGGCCGGCGCCAGCCTGTTCCCCAACGTCGACGCCCAGGCCGCCGGCAGCAATACGCACCTGAGCGAGAAGACCGCCACCTGGTCGGTCAATTCGCCGGAAGTCCTGCGCGCGCGCAGCGCCGGGCTCAGCCTGTCCTACGAACTCGATGTCTGGGGCCGCGTCCGCCGCAGCAACGAGGCCGCCCGCGCCAGCCTGCTCGCCAGCCAGTACGGTCGCGACAGCATCCGCCTGTCGGTGGCCGGTCTGGTCGCCGCCAACTATCTCAACCTGCGCGCCCTCGATGCCCAGCTGGCGATCACCGCCGAATCGCTGAGCAGCCGCGAGGAAAGCGCGAAACTGGTGAAGACCCGGGTCGATGCCGGCCTGGTGTCGCCGCTCGACCAGTACCAGGCCGACGGCGCCCTGGCCGCACTGCAGGCCCAGCAGGCCGAACTGCGGCGCAGCCGGGCATTGCTCGCTCACCAGCTGGCGCTACTGACCGGCAAGCCCGACCTGGAAGTCGCTGCTGGCCCCTTGTCGGCCATCCCGCTGCCGCCGCAACCGCCGGCTGGTCTGCCGGCCGATCTGATCGAGGCCCGCCCCGATGTCCGCCAGGCCGAACAGCAACTGATCGCCGCCAACGCCAACATCGGTGTCGCCAAGGCCGCCTACTACCCGAAGTTCTCGCTGACCGGCGTGCTCGGCAGCGAGAGCAAGACACTGTCCGATCTGTTCTCCAGCGGCGCCGGCACCTGGTCTGCCGGGCTGTCGCTACTGATGCCGATCTTCGATTTCGGCAAGACCGGCGCCCGCGTCGACCAGGCCAAGGCGCTCAACCAGCAGTCGCTGATCGCCTGGCAGAAGACACTGGAGACGGCGTACAAGGAAGTCCGCGACGCCCTGGCCAGCCTGAACGAACTGGGCACCGCCGAAAGCGCGCAGGAGAATCGCGCCGACAACGCCCGCAAAGCCCTCGACCTGGCCCGCCTGCGTTACGACGCCGGCTATTCCGGCTACCTGGAAGTGCTCGACGCCCAGCGCAGTGCCAACGAGGCGCAACTGGCCGCCATCGCCACGCGTCAGGCCCGCCTGAATGCGGCCGTCGATCTGTTCAAGGCACTGGGCGGCGGCTGGCGCGCAGCATCCTGAAGTCGCGCGTCTAGGTCAGGCTGGCCCGGTCTCGGTGGCCAGCCTGATCAACGAGGAAAAAACCAGGGCGGCACCATCGCCGACGGCATCCACGGCATTTTCCTCGTGCAGCTTGTTGGTGAGCACACGCAGGAGCAGTTGCCAGTGCGTCCCACCGGCAAAAGCATTGAAATAGGCCAGCGAGCCGGCAAAGTCCTCACCCAGGCAACGGCACAGATGGCGACCCAGCACCTGGCCGCCCAGCGCCGACCCCTCGACGGCATAAACCACGCCGAGCAGCCCGGCCGCAGACGCCGGCAAGCAGACTTCGGCAGCGACCGGAAGCGGCGCCCCCAACGTGGCCAGATCGACAGCCAGCAAGGCGCGTCGCGGCCGGTAGAAATGGGCGAAAGGCGTCGCCGCCAGACGCCGCATGAGTTCATCTTCCAGACCGTGGTAAAAGGCATGGAAGATACTCAGCGCCTTCGTCACATCGGCAGGCGAGACATCGTCCCGGGTCAGGCGGCTGAAAGCGGCACAGCGCTCCAATTGACGGTGCAGGACCGACGTCCTCGCCCGCAGGCGGCTCAGCGGATCAGTCACGGCGGCCCAGCTGCATCAGCAGTTCACGCAGTTTGAGACCGAGCAGCCGGGCTTCGTTATCCCAGGGACGACTGCGCCCGAGGCGCTTCTCCACCCATTTCTCGAAGGAACGCCGCGGCGCAATGCCGTACACCCCGTCATGGCGCTCCACGGGTTTGTCGGGATTGCCGCCCCAGGCCACATCGTGGATGTGCTCGTGCCGCGTCAGGTAGACCCGCAACATCAGGCCGTCCGCCGTTTTCGCCTTGACCGCGAGCACACCGGCCACGCGCGACAACGGACAATCCGGCAACTGGCGCGACAGGGATTCGGCCAGCCAGACCGGATCGATCTGCTGACCGACGAACCAGTCGTCGATATGCGACAAGGTGTCGGACTCGAATCCTTCCCCCCAGGCCACATGCCCTTCGTTCAGGCACAGTTGCACGCCATCGGCACCGAACTCCGCCGCCAGCCAGGTTCCGAGGCGCGGCCAGGCAGCAACGATATCGCCGGCTTCATGAACGATTTCCCGGGCTTCACCAAAGCGGCGCACCAGACCGTCGAGCAACTGCATGCGGCGCTGGGCAAAGTAGGCCGCCAGACCCAGCGTATGCGAGCGCACTTCCTGCGACGCCTGACTGAGTCTGCCCAGCCCGACCTGGCACGGCATCGCGTTATGGCAGGCGACCAAACCCCACAATTGCCCGCCGACGACAATCGGAAACGACAGCGACGCACCGACCCCCATGTTGGACAGATAAACGGCATGTACCGGCGAAACGCTGCGCAGGTCCGAATAACTCAGATCGGGCGGGATATCGTCGCGCCCGAGCAGGGGCACGGGTGTCGCCAGCGTATCCGGGATCAGTCGCCAGGGATTCTGCTGGTAGAGCACGCGGGCAATCTGCGGGATGTCGCTGGCCGGGAAACGCAAACCCAGATAAGTACCCTCCGCGCCTTCCTGGCGTACTTCGGCCAGCACCTCGCCGTCCCCGTCCTCGAGGAAGCGGTAGTACATGACCCGCTGGAAGCCGGTATGGATGCAGACCTTCTCGATCAGCGCCTGACGCTGCGCCTCGACTTCATCGTGGCTGGCCGGCGGCACCACACCCTGGGTCGCGATGCTCGGGAAAACCGGGTCCTCGCAACAGGGAATCAATTCAACGATGATCCGGCCCTGGGCGTTGCGGGTCAGCACCACGTCAAGCCGGCCATCGCGGCCATTCAGGGCGGCCTCGTACTGCAGGCGGCTGCCTGCCCGTTCACCGAGTTCGCCGGCCATTTCCGCCAGCGGCACCGGCATCGCCGCGTCAATCGTGACGACGAAATCGTCGGCCAGCAATTGCTTGGCGTTGGTCGAGAAATGACTGATCCGGTTGTGCTCGTCAATCACCAACAGGGCACCATGCGGCTGTATGGCCCCGGAAAGATGCAATTCTTCCTTTTCGCATTCGTCGATGAAACGTCTATCCACCTTCAACCCTCGCCAACAAGTCTTCAAATGCTACCGGTTCCAGTGGCCGCGACAAATGGTAGCCCTGCACCACCTCGCAGCCGTGACTGCTCAGCCACTGCATCTGTCTTTCGTTTTCCACCCCTTCGGCCACCGAACGCAGGCCCAGCGCCTGAGCCAGTCCGAGTACCGCGCGGGCAATCGCCTCGTCGTCCGTGTCGCAGCCCAAGCCATCGACGAAACTCTTGTCCACCTTCAGTTCGGCCAGCGGCAGGCGCTTGAGATAGGTCAGCGAGGAATAGCCGGTGCCGAAATCATCGACACTGATGGCGATGCCATTCTGGTGCAGATGATTCAGGTTGCCAATCACGGCCTCGCTGTTCTCGAGCAGAGCGCCTTCGGTGATTTCGACCTGCACCAGTCTGGCCGGAACACCGCTATCCTGCAAGGCAAGCACCAGAGATTCTGCCATGTCGGCCTCGCGCACATTGCGCGGTGAGCAGTTGAAAGCAATCGGCGGTACCTTCAGCCCCAGCTTCAACCAGGTCGCGATCTGGCTCAGCAGGAGTTTCTGGACCGTCCGAGTGACGTCCTTGATCAATCCGCAGGCTTCGCACACTGGAATGAACTCGGCGGGTGACACATCACCCAGTTCGGGATCGCGCCAGCGCAACAGGGCTTCGGCTCCGATCAAGGGGCGCCCAGCATGTAACGCAAACTTGGGTTGATAGACCAGACGCAACCGGCCCATGTCGAGCGCTGCGCGCATCGCGCTTTCCATCGTTGCCCGCTTGAGCAGGCGCACATGCAGGTCGGGAACAAAAAACTCGACCCGGTTGCGCCCCAGTTCCTTGGCCCGGTACATCGCGGTATCGGCCGCCTTGACCAGTGCATTGCTGTCCTGCCCGTCCTCCGGGAAGAAGGCGACGCCGACGCTGGCCGAGACAAACAGCTGGCGCCCCTGGATATCGAACGACGCCGCCAGCTCATCGACGATACGTCGCGAAATCCGGCCCGCACCCTCGGCGTCGCAATCGGAGAGCACCGCCGTGAATTCGTCACCACCCAGCCGGGCCACCGTATCGACATCGCGCATCACCTGCTGCAGGCGGTTTGCCGCCTGCCTCAGTAGTTCGTCGCCGATGTCGTGACCTAGGGTGTCGTTGATGTCCTTGAAGTTGTCGAGGTCGATGAACATCAGCGCCAGCCGTTCCTGCTTCCGCCGGGCCTGGGCCAGGGCGTGACGCAGGCGGTCCTGGAACAGGGTGCGGTTGGGCAGCCCCGTGAGCACGTCGTGGGCAGCCAGATACTCGGCCTTGCGCTGGGCATTCTTGATGTCGGTGATGTCGGAAAAGACCGAGACGAAATGCTCGACCCGTCCATCGGCGTCATCGACCCGGTTGATCGTCAGCCACCCGGGGAAGACCTCGCCGCTTTTCCGGCGATTCCAGATTTCGCCCTGCCAGAAACCCTTGTCGCGCAAGGCACCCCACATGGCCGCATAAAAATCGGCACTGTGCCGGTCCGACTTCAATAAACGTCCGACCTGCTTGCCCACCGATTCCTCGATGCAATAACCGGTAATTGCCGCGAACGCCTTGTTGGTCGTCTGGATCACACCCTGCGGGTCGGTCACGACGATGGCTTCGCCCGCCTGGTCGAAAACCCGAGCGGTGATCCGCAACTGCTGTTCGGCCAGCTTGCTGACCGAAACATCTTCGGCTTCGAAAATCAGGGCCACGGGATTGCCCGACGGGTCGTAAAGACTCTGGTGCACGGCGCGCAGGTAACGAACGCCGCGGACATCGTTGATCTCGTACTCGACGGTCACCGCCATCCGGCTGCGCAGCGAGGACACCGTGCTATCCCACAGATTGACTGCCAGTTGGTGATCGAACAGCGAAAAATCGTTCTTGCCGAGTACGTCCTGATCTTCGAGGCCGAAGAATTCGATGAAACGGCGGTTGGCGTAAATGTAGTTACCGGACACATCGCGCATGGCGAAGATCACCGTGGTGTTCTCCATCAGCGCATTGAGCCGCTCCTCGGACTGGGACAGGGCTTCCTGGGTGCGGACAATGTCGGTCACATCGATGAAGCTGACCACCAGGGAACTGATGCTCCCGGTTTTCCCGAGCCCTGGGGAAATCAGTACCCGCAGGTCGCGCTTGTCCACCTGGACCAGGATCTGCTCGCGGTCGCCGTGGGCCAGCGCCCGCCCCAGCCAGGTTTCCATCTCGCCCAACGCTTCCGGCAGGCGCAGGCGCGAAAGATGCTGGCGCAGCGCCGTCGACCGGAGATCGAAGCGCCGCGCCGCCGGCGCGTTGAAACGGCTCAACTGCAACGAACGATCGAAGACCAGGACCGGATATTCCAGCGCATCGTAGAGGTGGGCGTAATCCTCCGACAAGCGCGACAGTTCGATGGTCTTGACGTTGAGTTCTTCGTTCAGGCTGACCAGTTCCTCATTGGTCGCCTGCATTTCCTCGTTGGCGGCCTCGAGTTCCTCGTTGGTCGCCTGCAATTCCTCGTTGGCGGCCTGCGACTCCTCGTTGAGGGCCTGCATTTCCTCGTTGGCGGTCGCCATTTCCTCGACCAGCGCCTGCAGATGCTCGCGCGTGGTCAGCAGTTCGTCTTCAAGCTGCTGCGTGGTGCTGGGTTGAACTTCCTCGACCGCGACTTCCTTGACCGCTTCCGGGGCAAAGATGACCAGCAGCAATTCGCCCGAACCGTCGGATACCGGCTCGACGATGATGCGCAGGTAGTCGCGGCCCAGACGCCGCCGCCGGCCCTTCTGGGTCGAGTTCTGCTGCTGGCAGCGACGCAGCAGCGTCAACACCTCGCCGCGCAGATCGGGGACCACGACATCGCCCAGTAACAGGCGCGACGCGCCGACCGGGAAGTGCATGAGCTTTTCAACTTCGCCCGCAGTGTGCAGGACATTCCCTTCCCGGTCACAGATGGCCACGGTCAGGCCGAAATGCGACACCAGCCCGGAGAGCAGCAATTCCAGCCGCCGGTCGCGCCGCTGCACGGTCGTCCGCAACGAACTGACCGGCAGGCTTGAGGAAGTCGGGATGATCGGCATCGAATCGCCCTGCTTGCGGAACAGGCGCTCGCGGCGATCGATGGTCGAAAAATGCTGTTCGGCCTGGGCAATGCTTTCCGAACGCCCAAGGAAAAGATAAGCGTCGGCGGCCAGCCCGAAGTGGAAAATCTTCAGCACCTTGCTCTGCAGCGGCGCATCGAAATAAATCAGCACGTTGCGGCAACTGACCAAGTCGAGACGCATGAAAGGCGGGTCGCTGACCAGGTTGTGACGGGCAAACACGATCATGTCGCGCAATACCTTGCCGGCTTCGTAGGTATTGCCGATCTGCTTGAAATAGCGGTCGAGCTGGTCCGGCCCGACTTCGCTCATCGAGGCGGCGGCATAAACGCCGCGGCGGGCGACGTTGAGCGCCTCGTCATCGACGTCGGTGGCGAAAATCTGGACCCGGTACTGCTCCAGCTTGTCGCCGAGCGCGTCGGCAAACAGCATGGCAATCGAGTAGGCCTCCTCGCCGGTCGCGCAACCGGCGACCCAGACCCGGATTTCGCTGCCCGGCGCCTTGCGCGCCACGATGTCGCCAACCACCCGCCGCAAGGCGGCAAAAGCCTCGCGGTCACGAAAGAATGCGGTCACCGAGATCAGGATGTCGCGGGCCAGCAACTCCAGTTCTTCGGGATGGCGCTCGACCCAGCGCAGGTAAGCGGCCAGGTCCTCCCCGCCGGTGGCGAACTGGCGACGACGGATGCGCCGCATCAGGGTGCCGACCTTGTAACCGGAAAAATCGAACTGAAGCCGGTCGCGCAGGCTGACCAGCAGATTCTGCAGCAGGTCCGGCGGCGCCTCGACTTCGCTGCCGGCCGGCGGCAGCTCCAGCAGACGGGGAATCTGGTCGGCGATTTCTTCCGGCGTCAGCACATGATCGACCACGCCGGCCTCGATCGCTGCCCTGGGCATGCCGTCATACTTGGCACTATCCGGCCGCTGCGCCAGCGTGAAGCCGCCGGCCGCCTGAATCGCCCGCAGACCGGCAACACCGTCCGAACCGGTACCGGAAAGTACGATCCCGATGGCAGCGTCGCCTTCCTCGGCCGCCAGCGAAATCAGGAACTGGTTGATCGACGGTTTAGGCACGACCTCGGGCGCTGCCGTCATCAGGCAAAAGCAACCTTCCCGGATCAGGGCATTCGAGTTGGCCGGCACGACGTAGATGACCCCGGCCTCGGGCACGTCGCCCTGTTCCATTTCCTTGACGTGCAGGGAGGTCTCGCGGCCGAGTATCTCGACCATCATGCTGCGGTAACTCGGCGACAAATGCTGCAGGACGACGTAAGCGCATGGAAGATCTGGTTTCAAATGACTGATCAACTGCGTGATCGCCTCCAGACCGCCCGCTGACGCACCGATGCCGGCAATAGCAACACTGCCCATGTGGATTCTCCCTGTTTCGGGGTATCGTATCAGAGTTGCTTGATATTACCTTCGGCTCAGGAAAAAGTTCCCGAGGCCCGCTGCCGCAAGGCCAGCCCTTCGTTGAAGACCAGCGCGAACAGGACCAGTCCGCCACCGGCCAGCACGCTGACGGCGGGCTGTTCGCCGGCCCACAGCCAGGCCCAGGCAACACCGAAAATGACTTCCAGCAGCGCCAGCAGGGCGATTTCCGGGGCCGGCAGGACACGCGTCAGGCGGACCACCAGCAGGCAGGGAATGGCCAATTGCACGACACCGAGCAAGGCCAGCAGTCCGAGATCATGGGGCGTTGCCTGCAACGGCCAGGCCAGCGGCAGGGTACACAAGGCAGAGAGCACGGCGCCGATGAGCACGGCCGGCAGCATGTCCGGCCCGGCCTCGCTACCCTGGCCGGTTTTCTGCAGCAGGGTCCAGTTGACCGCCGCTGCCAACGGCACCGCGCAGGCCACCAGCGAACCGAGCAGGCGCGCGCCGGCCGGGGCTTCGGCGCCGAACATCCAGGCAATGCCCAGCCCGGCCAGCGCGATCGCCAGCCAGGTCCGCAGCGGCAGGCGCTGCTTCAGGAAGAAACGGGCAAACAGCGCGGTGATCATCGGCCCAAGGGCCATCGTCACCAGCACCATGGCGACCGTGGTCATGGTGATCGCCAGCATGAAAGCGGTGAACATCACCGCCCAGCACAATCCTGAAATCCACACGATGCGCGGTGCATTAAGCAGGCCAGCCCACAGCCCCGGCCCGCGCAGCCAGGTCAGGCCGATGGCCAGCGCCAGTGCGTTGAAGCCGCTGCGCCAGAAATTGACCTCGAAGCCGGCAGCGGCTTCCAGGTGGCGGGCAACGACCCCGGCAATGCTCCACAGCAGCGTCACCAGAACCATCAAGGCGACGGCGCGACGATGGGTCATGAATCAGCTACGGCGACGACGGGCTTCGAACAGGCAGACACCGGCGGCAACCGACACGTTCAGGCTGTCGACGCTGCCGTGCATGGGGATGCTGACCAGCTGATCGCAGGTTTCCCGGGTCAGACGGCGCATGCCCTCGCCTTCCGCGCCCATGACCCAGGCGGTAGCCTGCGGCCATTCGGCAACGTAAAGATCCTCGCAGGCTTCACCGGCCGTGCCGATCACGCAGATATCGCGTTCCTTCAGTTCGCGCAGCGTGCGCGCCAGGTTGGTGACCATCACGTAGGGCACGGTTTCTGCCGCGCCGCAGGCAGTCTTGACGGCCACGTCGTTGAGGCCGGCGGCCCGGTCCTTGGGCGCAATCACCGCATGGACGCCGGCGGCGTCGGCGACGCGCAGGCAGGCGCCGAGATTGCGCGGATCGGTGACGCCATCGAGGACCAGCAGGAAGGCCGGCTCTTCCAGTGTATCGAGCACATCGTCGAGATGCGCCGGCTTACGCGTCCCTTCGATGCGGGCCACCACGCCCTGGTGCCGACCGCCACCGGCCAGGTCGTCGAGACGCTTGCTGTCGGCGAGGATGAACTTCACCCCCTGCAGTTCGGCGTGCTTCAACAGTTCGCGGGCACGGGCGTCCTGCCGGCTGGCGTCGATCAGGATCTCTTTCAGCGATTCGGGATCCTGGCGAAGCTTGGCGGTAATGGCGTGAAAACCGTAGATCAGACGCGATGACATGGTGGGCAACCCAAAGGAAGGAGCCGAATTCTACCGCGCCGCACCGGGTCGGTGCGAATCCGGCACTCAGCCCGGCTGTCCAGCCTTGGCCAAGCCCTGGTCGTTATTCAGCCAGCGGACCAGCATCAGGTCATGCAGGCCGATGTGGTTGTCAACCCAGCGCCTGAGCAAGGTATCGAGTTCGCGGATACGGCGAACGGTCTGTTCGCTGTCGAGACGGGAAACGATCTCCTGGACTTTCTGGGCAATCGCCGCATGATCCTCGATGTGGGCATCGCACAGGGCCTTGTCGGTCATCGACATCAGGGCGTCGCGCATGATGCGCTCTTCCGTCGAAAAATGTTCGAGGATGAAGGCGAACAGGTCGCCAAGCTGGCTGACGACTTCCTTCTCGCAGGAACTCTGACGCAGGCGATCACAGCCGCGGCAACTGTCCAGATTGGCCGGATCGATACAGACCCGGCGCAGGTTCCCCATAATCCCGAGTAGCAGACGATGCTCGTCGTCGATAAGGTAATTACCAGTTTCCAGCGCTGGCGGCAGATCAGTCATGATCGACCTGGATTGTGATTCGACCATCAACGGAGCGTCTGCTTCGTACCTCATCCCACCCTCAAGATGCATGGATCAAACGTATATTTTATCACTTTGGTCATACGCCACTCCAGTGCGCACAAAAATGGGGCACATTGAATGTGCCCCTGTGCTGCATCTGCAACAGCCTATGAGCGACGACGCCGGGCGACGCCCTTCTTTTGACCCGGCTTGGTCGCTGTAGCCGTTTTGGGCTCGTCACGGACCAGCACGAAATCGATCTTGTTCGATTCGAGGTCGGCGCGAACCAGCTTGACCCGCACCCGGTCGCCGAGCCGGAAGCGTTCGCCGCTGCGCTCGCCGAGCATCTGGTGCTTGATGTTGTCGAACTGGAAGTAGTCCTGGCCCAGCTCCGAAACATGGACCAGGCCTTCCACGTAAACCTCGTCCAGCGCGACAAAAATGCCGAAAGCGGTCACTGCCGAAATGGTCCCGGCGAAAACTTCGCCGATGCGTTCCTTCATGAAGAAGGTCTTCAGCCAGTTCTCGACATCGCGCGTCGCTTCGTCGGCACGCCGCTCGGTGGCCGAGCATTGCAGGCCGATATCGTCCCAGGGCTTGTTTGGCTCATAGTTCTCGCCGGCCAGTACGGCCTTGATCGCGCGATGGACGAGCAGGTCGGGATAACGCCGGATCGGCGAGGTGAAATGCGTGTAGTGCTCGTAGGCCAGGCCGAAGTGACCGACGTTGTCGGGGCTGTACATGGCCTGGCGCAGCGAACGCAGCATCACTGTCTGCAGCAACTGGAAATCGGGCCGCGGCTTGATCTTCTCGAGCAATGCGGCGTAGTCCTTGGCACGCGGATCGTCGCCGCCGCTCAAGGCCATGCCGAATTCGCCGAGGAAGGTGCGCAGGTTGCGCAGCTTGTCCTCGGACGGTCCTTCGTGGATGCGATACAGGCAGGTCTGCTTGTGCTCGGCGAGGAAGTCGGAGGCGCAGACATTGGCCGCCAGCATGCACTCTTCGATGATGCGATGGGCGTCGTTGCGCACCACCGGGACGATGTTCTCGATCTTGCCCTGATCGTTGAACAGCATCATCGTTTCGGTGGTCTCGAAGTCGATCGCGCCGCGCTGGCCGCGCGCCTTGTGCAGCGCGGCGTAGAGTTTGTACAGGTTATGCACGTGCGGCAGCACCGCCTGTTCGGCCTCGCTTTCCGGCTTGCCCTCGCCCGACAGCCAGGACCAGACCTTGTTGTAGGTCAGCCGCGCATGCGAACGGAAGACGGCCGGGTAGAAACGGTACTTGCCGATCTTGCCGGCGGCGCTGATCGACATGTCGCAGACCATGGCCAGGCGTTCGACATCGGGGTTCAGCGAGCAGATACCGTTGGACAGCTTTTCCGGCAGCATCGGGATCACCCGGCGCGGGAAATAGACCGAATTGCCGCGCTCCAGTGCTTCCTTGTCGAGGGCCATGCCCGGACGCACATAATGCGAGACGTCGGCAATCGCCACCACCAGGCGCCAGCCACGCCCCTGCTTTTCACAGAAGACGGCATCGTCGAAGTCACGGGCGGTCTCGCCGTCGATGGTGACCAGCGGCAATTCGCGCAGGTCCTCACGGCCCTTGAAATCCGTCTTGCGCACCTTGTCCGGCATCTTCTTGTTTTCTTCGAGCGCCGCCTTGGAAAACTCGAACGGCAGGTCATGCTTGCGCAGGGCAATCTCGATCTCCATGCCGGGATCGGCGTAATTGCCGAGCACCTCGACGATGCGCCCGATCGGCTGGGAAAACTTGCTGGGCTGCTCGATGATCTCGACCATCACCACCTGGCCCGACTCGATCTTGAGCTTGGATTTCTTCTCCGGCGGCACCAGGATGTCCTGGGCGATGCGCTTGTTCTCCGGAGCGACGATGACGACGCCGTGTTCGACGAAAACGCGGCCGACCAGACGGGTGTTCACGCGTTCGGTGACTTCGACAATGCTGCCTTCCGGCCGGCCTTTACGGTCGATGCCGTTGATCCGGACCAGCGCCCGGTCACCGTGGAGCACCTTGCCCATCTGACGCTGATCGAGAAAGATGTCGGCGCTGCCGTCATCGGGCACCAGAAAGCCGTAACCATCCTGGTGTCCCTGGATGCGCCCGGCGGTCAGGCTGGCCCGTTCGGGCAGGATGTAATCGCCTTTGCGGTTACGCAGCAACTGGCCCTCGCGCTCCATGGCACCAAGGCGGCGCTGGAACATTTCGCGCTCGACACTGGCGATATCGAGCAGATCGACCAGATTGGCAAAGCTCAGGGGACGACCTTCGTCGGTCAGGGTTTGCGTCACGTATTCGCGCGACGGCAAAGGGAATTCATAACGTTTGCTCTCGCGCTCGAAAAATGGATCGGCACGACGTATCTTCGACAACTTCTTTCTTGACATCACTTTTTCTTTCTCTATAATGGCGGCTCTTCGCACCTGTGCCCAGGTGGCGGAATTGGTAGACGCACTAGTTTCAGGTACTAGCGCTGAGAGGCGTGGGGGTTCGAGTCCCTTCCTGGGCACCAGCGATTTTGACAGAAGGTCTTGCTACGGCAAGGCCTTTTTTCATTTCTGGCGCACGCGTCGACAAAGCGAATTGTCTCACAGCACAAGCTTCCCCGAGCTTAACAATTACTAACATCTGGTTGCAGCAAGCGCGCCAGCAGCTGGCTATCCTGACCTCATGCCAACACCCATTGCGAGGTTCATCATGAAAAGGATAGTCAACACCCTGCTCGCCGCGAGCCTGAGCATCGGCCTGATCGGCCAGGCCAGCGCCGGCCCGGATCGCCACTGGCGCCACGACCATCGGCCCCAGGTCAGTCAACACCATCATCACTACCATGCGCCACCGCGCGTTCAGAAACACCATCACCGCAACGACTGGATCGGTCCGGCTGCGGTGCTGACCATCGGTGGCCTGGCCATCGGCACCGCGCTCTATCACGCCAACACGCCGCCGCGCGTCGTTCATGGCGCGCCGCCTCCGCCGAACGGAAACTGGTTCTACTGCCGCTCTTCCGGACAATACTACCCCTACACCCAAGCCTGCCCGGAAGGCTGGCAGGCGGTTCGTCCGCACTGAAAGACAAAGCGGGCCAGACGGCCCGCTTTGTGCATTGCCCGGGAACAATCCGGATTACTTGAACGGATGCTGCTTGAGGATGGTCTCGTCGCGCTCGGGACCGGTCGACACGATGGCGATCGGCACTTCGCAGAGTTCTTCGAGACGGTTCAGGTAGGCCTGGGCGTTGACCGGCAGGTCTTCCCAGCGCTTGACGCGGAAGGTCGTCCCTTCCCAGCCCGGCATGGTTTCGTAGATCGGCACGCAACGGGCGACGTCGTCGGCACCGATGGGCAGCAGGTCGATGACCTTGTCACCCAGTTGGTAACCGGTGCAGATCTTGATTTCCTTGAGGCCGTCGAGCACGTCGAGCTTGGTGATGCACAGGCCGGTGAGGCCGTTGATGCGCGCCGAACGGCGCAGCAGCGCGGCATCGAACCAGCCGCAGCGGCGCTTGCGCCCGGTCACCGTACCGAATTCCTTGCCGACCGAGAACATCTGGTGGCCCGGCGTGCCTTCGGTGTCGATGCCCAGCTCGCTCGGGAAAGGACCGCCGCCGACGCGCGTGCAGTAAGCCTTGGTGATACCCAGCACGTAGTGCAGCATGCCCGGACCGACACCGGCACCGGCTGCGGCCTGACCGGAAACGCAGTTGGACGAGGTGACGAAGGGATAGGTACCGTGGTCGATGTCGAGCAGGGTGCCCTGGGCGCCTTCGAACAGCATGTTGTGGCCGGCCTTGTTGGCGTCGTACAGCGCGGCGGATACGTCCACGACCATCGGCCGGATCACTTCGGCATCGGCCATGGCCTGGTCGTAAACGGTCTGGAAGTCGACCGGGTCGGCCTTGAAATACTGGGTCAGCACGAAGTTGTGATATTCCAGCACTTCCTTGAGCTTCTCGGCGAAACGCTCCGGGTGGAACAGGTCGTAAACGCGCAGACCGCGACGGGAAACCTTGTCTTCGTAGGTCGGGCCAATGCCCTTGCCGGTCGTGCCGATCTTCTTGTCACCAGCCTTGGCCGCTTCGCGCGCCTTGTCGATGGCCGAGTGGTAGGGCAGGATGATCGGGCAACCGGGACTGACCTTGAGGCGGGAACGGACGTCGATGCCGCCCTTTTCCAGTTCGGCGATTTCCGAAATCAGGTGATGGATGTCGAGCACGACACCGTTGCCGATGTAGCAATCGACACCGGCACGAACGATGCCCGACGGCACCAGGTTGAGCTTGTAGACGTTGTCGCCGACAACCAGCGTGTGGCCGGCATTATGACCGCCCTGGAAACGCACCACACCCTGGGCGTGGTCGGTCAGCCAGTCGACGATCTTCCCCTTCCCTTCGTCGCCCCACTGGGTACCGACGACGATGACATTCTTGGCCATTTTCTCTCTCAATCCTCTTGTATAGCTTCAATGATCCAGCGCCCGCCGACCTGGACCAGCTTGCGGTCGCATGACGGGCCTTCGCAGGCGGTCTCGCCCGGCAGCAGTTCAACGACGGTCTCGCCATGTTCGCGCAGCGCAGCAATGTGCGAAGCCAGCAACTTGTCGGCACCGGCATACGGGGCGAGCACACCGCGGACCGGCTTGCCGGCCGGCGCCAGTTGCGCCAACTGGCGCAGGTCCAGCGAAAACCCGGTGGCCGGACGCGCCCGGCCAAAGGCCTTGCCAGCGCCATCGTAACGCCCACCGAGCGTGATCGCTGCGGGGAAACCCGGGCAGTAGGCGGCAAAGACGATGCCGTTGTGATAATGATAACCGCGCAGGTCAGCCAGATCGATGGAGAACGGCAGTTCCGGCGCGCTCGAAATCAGGTGGCGCAGTTGTTCCAGCGCGGCACGGATGGCCGGCAGGTCAGGCAGGCAGGCCACGGCGCGATCGACGGTTTCCGGCCCGCCGTAGAGCGTCGGCAGCGCCAGCAGCGCCTCGCGGTAAGGCGACGGCACGGCAGCAGTGGCCTCGGCCAGCCCCGGGACATCCTTGTCGCGCAGCAGCGCCAGCAATTCGGCTTCGGCATCGCCCGGCAGACCGGCCGCTTCGACCAGGGCGCGGAAGATGCCGACATGGCCGAGGTCGATGCGTGCCAGCGGCAGCTTGACCCGGTCGAACGCCGTCGCCATCAGGCGAACGATTTCGAGGTCGGCTTCGACGCCGGCATAGCCATACAGTTCGGCACCCAGCTGGACCTGCTCGCGGCCAGCCGAAACGTTGGCCGGCAGGGTATGCAGGGTGCTACCGCAATAGCACAGACGGGTCACACCCCGGTGATTGAGCAGATGCGCATCGATACGGGCCGCTTGCGGCGTCATGTCGGCGCGAACGCCCATGGTCCGCCCGGACAACTGATCGACCAGCTTGAAGGTGCGCAGGTTCAGATCCTGGCCGGCGCCGGTCAGCAGGGAATCGAGGTATTCGAGCATCGGCGGCATGACGTACTCGAAACCGCGCACGCGGAAATGATCGAGCAGATTGCGCCGCAGGGTTTCGATGCGCGCCGCTTCGGACGGCAGGGCATCGGCAATGTATTCAGGAAGCAGCCAGTTCATGAGAAGACTATCAGCAGGACGAGTCCGATCAGCATCGAGGTCAGTCCGATGAAACGGATCTGACCATCGGACAACTGGATCAGGCGGCGAAAGGTTTCACGCCAGGCGGCCGGCGCGATGAACGGCATCGCGCCTTCCAGCACCAGCATCAGCGCAAACGCCAACAACAGGGTCGAGGTCATTGACGACGATCAGCGACCGATATTCTTCATGTACTTGAAGAAATCGGAATTAGGTTCGACGACCAGCACGTCGCTCTTGTTGGCAAAGCTGTTGCGGTAGGCCTCAAGACTGCGATAGAAGGCGTAGAACTCGGGACTCTTGCCAAAGGCCTCGGCGTAGGTCGCCGCGGCCTTGGCATCGCCCTCACCCTTGACCTTCTGGGCTTCGCGGTAGGCTTCGGCGATGATCACTTCGCGCTGACGATCGGCATCGGCGCGGATCTTTTCCGCCTCGGCCGCACCTTCGGAACGCAGCTCGTTGGCCACCCGCTTGCGCTCGGCTTCCATCCGGCTATACACCGCGCCACTGACTTCGTCCGGCAGTTCGACGCGCTTCAGGCGGACGTCGACGATCTGCACGCCGATGCGGCGGGCGTCGATGTCGGCCTTTTCACGCATCTGGTTCATGATCTTGTCACGCTCGCCGGAAATGACGTCATTGACCAAACGCTTGCCGAACTCCTCGCGCAGACCGGCGTTGACCGTCTGGCTAAGGCGGGTACGCGCCCGGGTTTCGTCGCCACCGACCGAGATGTAGTACAGATTGGGATCGACGATGCGCCACTTGATGTAGGAATCAACCAGCACGTTCTTCTTTTCCGAGGTGATGAAACGCTCGGGATCGGCGCTGTCCAGCGTCAGGATGCGACGATCGAAGAAACGCACGTTCTGGATCATCGGAATCTTGAAATTCAGGCCGGGTTCGGTAATCGCCCGTTTGACTTCACCGAGCTGGAAAACCAGCGCGTACTGTCGCTGATCGACGGTAAACACCGACATCGACAGGACAACCAGGATCAGGGCGACGATGCCGCCCAGCACATTGAGACGCGAACTCATCAGCGAGCCTCCCGTTCACGCGTACCCAGCGAACCGGCACGCGTATTGGCATTCAAGGGGTTACCACCAACGGCGGGGAAACTTTCGGATTGCGGCGGAACGCCGCCGGAAAAGGCCGAGGACTGGCGGGTCGCCGCAGCAGCCGAGCCGCCACCGTCGATCATGCCCTGCGGGGCCGCGGCGGCGCCGCTGGCAGCCCCCATCAGCTTGTCGAGCGGCAGGTAGAGCAGGTTGCCCTGGCCCTTGGCATCGACCATGACCTTGGTGGTGTTGGCGTAAATCTGCTGCATGGTTTCCAGGTACATGCGCTGACGCGTGACTTCCGGCGCCTTGGCGTACTCGGTCTGGATCTGGCGGAAGCGCGATGCATCACCCTGAGCGGTGGAGATCACGCGTTCGCGGTAACCCTGCGCTTCTTCCATCAGACGGGCGGCGGTACCGCGGGCTCGGGGAATCACGTCGTTGGCGTAGGCCTGGCCTTCGTTCTTCTGACGTTCGCGGTCCTGCCCGGCCTTGACCGCATCGTCAAACGCCGCCTGCACCTGCTCGGGCGGCTGGGCGTTCTGCATCGTGACCTTGGAAATCAGGATGCCGGCGTTGTAGCGATCAAGGATGTCCTGCATCAGGCGGGAAGCGTCGCTGGCGATCTGCTCGCGACCTTCGTAGAGCACGAAGTCCATCTTGCTCTTGCCGACGATTTCACGCACGGCGGTTTCCGCAGCGCCGATCACGGCTTCTTCCGGATGACGGTTGTTGAACAGGAATTCGACCGGATCCTTGAGGATGTACTGGACCGCAAACTGGATGTTCACGATGTTTTCATCGTCGGTCAGCATCAGGGCTTCCTTGAGCACCTTGTTGCGTTCGCTGCCGCGGTAGCCGATCTCGACAGTACGCACGCCGGTCAGATTGACCAGTTCGTGCGACTGGATCGGATACGGCAGACGCCAGCGCAGACCGGGCTCGGTGGTTTCGGTCAGTTTGCCGAACTGGAGCACGACGCCGCGCTGCGAGGCATCGACGATATAGAAGCCGGAAGCCAGCCAGACGATGGCGATCAGGCCGACCAGCAGGCCGAGGCCGCCGCTAAGGAATTTGGGATTGAAGTCAACCGGCGGCATGCGCGGACCGTCGCCGCCATTGTTGCCACCGCCGCCGCCCTTCTTGCCCATCATGCCGGACAATTTGCGGTTGAAATCCCGCCACAGTTCTTCGAGGTCGGGCGGTCCATCGTTGGGGCGGCGCGGGCCATTGCCGTTCGGCTTGTCGTCGCTACCGCGATTGCCCCACTGCGGGTCGTTGATCGACATGAGAATACCTAGGGTAGGAATCATGGGTCTCGGGGAGTCAATAGGAGAAATCGGATTGTGCCAGACGTGCTGCCTCGTCGAGCGCCTTGCGGCGCGATTCGGCTTTGGCACGGGCGTGTTCGGCCAGAGCCTGGCGTAATAGTTCCATACCGTCACCGGTGCGCGAACTGATGCGAACGCGGGAGATATTACCATATTCGTCACGATCGACCCCGGCCGAGGCCTCGGTCAGGTCGATCTTGTTCCAGACGATCAGTTGCGGCACATCGCGCGCACCGATCTCCTCGAGGACACGGCCCACTTCGGCCATCTGCTCGTCGCGGGCGTGACTGGCGCTATCGACGACGTGCAGCAGCAGGTCGGCGTCGACCGCTGCTTCCAGCGTCGCGTGGAAGGCATCGACCAGCGAGTGCGGCAGATCGCGGATGAAGCCGACGGTGTCGGAAATGACGATATTGCCGGCCTGCTCGATCCACAACTTGCGCGACGTGGTATCCAGCGTGGCGAACAACTGGTCGGCCGCATAAACGCCGGCGTGGGTCAGGGTATTGAACAGGGTAGACTTGCCGGCATTGGTGTAGCCGACCAGCGAGACATTGAGCACATCGCCGCGCCGCCTGGCCTTGCGCTGCACGCCGCGTTGACGCGACAACTTGCCCAGCCGCTCCTTGAGCAACTTGACGCGGTTGCCGAGCAAGCGCCGGTCGGTTTCGAGCTGGGTTTCGCCCGGACCGCGCATGCCGATCCCGCCCCGCTGCCGTTCGAGGTGGGTCCAGCCACGTACCAGACGGGTGGCCAGATGTTCGAGCTGCGCCAGTTCGACCTGCAGCTTGCCCTCGGCACTGGCTGCACGCAGGGCGAAGATGTCGAGGATCAGGCTGTTGCGATCGACGACCCGGCACTTCAGCGATTGTTCGAGGTTGCGTTGCTGAACAGGGGACAGGGCGTGATTGAAGATGACCAGCTGGGCATCGGCCGCCGCAATCATGGCCGCCACTTCATCAACCTTGCCTTTACCGGCAAAGGTCCGGGGATCGGGACTGTGACGCCGACCACGCACTTCCGCAACAACCAGGCCGCCGGCCGATTCAGTCAGCAGACGGAGCTCTTCAAGCTGGTCCTCAACATCGACCTGCCCGAAATCCAGTTGCACGATAACGGCGCGCTCGCCGGAAGCGGGGCGCTCATGCATGGAAAAATCCTGCGGGAGAAAATACCGTCCTGCAGGCGCAGGACGGCGGGATGAAGCGTCTTATTCTGCGGCCTGCTCTTGCTGAAGATTGACCGGACGGGCCGGCACGACCGTGGAAATGGCGTGCTTGTAGACCATCTGGGTCACGGTGTTCTTGAGCAGAACGACATACTGGTCGAAAGACTCGACCTGACCTTGCAACTTGATGCCGTTCACCAGATAGATGGAAACGGGAACATGCTCGCGGCGCAGGGCATTAAGGAAGGGGTCTTGTAAGAGTTGCCCTTTATTGCTCATGGTGTGGACTCCATGTGTGTTGTTATGAGGGTCCTAATGTACCCAAATTAGAAGAATGGTGTTGGAAATTTTGTGGTTAATTTGTGACTCAGCGACGCTCCTTGTCGGCAAAGGGATTCTTGCCCGCGACGAACTGGATGCGCAGCGGTGTCCCCTGAAGGTGGAATGCCTCACGGAAGGTGTGTTCCAGATAACGGCGATAACTGTCGGCAATCTGATCCACGGCGTTGCCGTGCACCACGATGATCGGCGGGTTCGACCCGCCCTGGTGGGCATAGCGCGGCTTCGGCCGGAACAGGCCGTGCTTGGGCGGTGCCTGACGGGCGATGGCATCGGCCAGCACCCGCGTCAGGCGCGGCGTGGACAGCTTGGTCATGGCCGCGCCGTAGGCGGCATCGACCGACTTGAACAGATTGACCAGACCGACGTTTTCCAGCGCCGAAATGAAATGGAACTTGGCGAAATCGAGGAATTTCAGCTTGCGCTGCAGGATCTGCCGGGTCTGTTCGCGGACGTAGGAATCGAGGCCATCCCATTTATTGACGGCAACAACCAGTGCCCGCCCGGACTGGACGATGAAATCGGCGATGTGCGCGTCCTGGTCGGAAATGTCGGCACGGGCGTCGACCATCAGGATGACCACGTTGGCATCCTCGATCGACTGCAGGGTCTTGATCACCGAGAATTTCTCGATGGTCTCGAAAACCTTGCCGCGCTTGCGCATGCCGGCCGTGTCGACGAGTACGTATTTGCGCCCGTTGCGCTCGAAGTCGATCTCGATCGAGTCGCGAGTCGTACCGGGCGCGTCGAAGGCGATGACCCGCTCCTCGCCCAGCAGGGTATTGATCAGCGTGGATTTACCGACGTTCGGACGACCGACGATGGCCACCCGGATGGCATCGGAGTGCCACTCGTCGTCTTCCGGCTCGGGGAAGCTCTCCAGCGCCATCTCGATCAGCCCGCGTACGCCTTCGCCATGCGCGGCGGAAATGGCGTTCGGTTCGCCCAGGCCGAGTTCGTGGAAATCAGCCTCGACCATGCCGCTGTTCAGGCCTTCGGCCTTGTTGACCGCAACAAAGACGGGGCGCTCCAGCCGGCGCAGCTTGTTGGCGATTTCCTTGTCGTGCGGCGTCAGGCCGGTGCGACCGTCGACCACGAAAATGACCGCGTCGGCTTCGGCAATCGCCTGCTCGGTCTGACGCGCCATTTCATGCAGGATGCCTTCCTTGACCAGCGGCTCGAAGCCACCGGTATCGACAACCAGGAAAGGTTTCTTGCCCAGCTTGCCATGACCGTAGTGACGATCGCGGGTCAGGCCCGGAATATCGGCAACGATGGCATCGCGGGACTTGGTCAGGCGGTTGAACAGCGTGGATTTGCCGACATTGGGCCGACCGACCAGAACGATAGTAGGTTTCATTGAATCTCGATTGCCCTGACATCGCCACCGGATGACTGGGTCAGGAAACTGTTGCCCAGCAACTGGGGCGGGACCCGTACGGCGCTGCCGTCGGTCTTGAAGCGACCGACAAAGGCCCCTTCCTCGCGGGACAGGAAATGGACATAGCCTTCGACGTCGCCAACGGCAACGACGTTGCCGCGCACAGCCGGCGCCGTCACATTGCGGCGGCGCAGCTTGTCCTGCTTCCACAGGCTGCTGCCGCTCAGACGATCCAGGCCATAGACCACACCGTCGTCGTCAGTGACGAACAGATAACGACCGTCCAGCACCAGACCGCGCGCCGAGGACAGATCGCGCGACCAGATCATGCTGCCACCCTGCGCCATGTCGAAGCAGGCGACCTTGCCCTGGAAGGCCACGGCACAGATCTGGGTGCCATCGATGGCCGGCGGCGACACGATATCGGCCACACGGTCGAGTTCGGTCGTGCCCTTGGGTTGCGCCACGGCGCCCTCCCAGACCGGCGCGCCATTGGCCAGCGACAAGGCCATCAGCTTGCCACCGGGAAAACCGGCAAACACGTAACGATCGGCGAAAACCGGCGCGCCCACGCTGCGCACCGAGAGTGCCGGCATCGGCCGCTCGTACATCCACTTGCGCGCGCCATCGCGTGCATCAAGCAGGAAAATGCGGTTGTCGCCGCTACGCACGGCCACGCCCTCGCCGCTTACCGCCGGGGCCGCCAGCACTTCGCTGCTGACCTGCGACTGCCACAGGGCCTTGCCGGTTTCTGCGTCGAACGCCAAGACGCCGCCCTTGGCGGTACCGACGACGACCATGTGGATATCAGCACCGACACCAGCCGACAGGGCTTGCCCGGCATCAACCTTCCAGACGATACGGCCGGCTTCGATGCGGTAGACCCCGCCCTTCTGATCGGCGACGAATACTGCATCACCAACGACAGCCGGCGAGAACATCGCACCGCCCGCCTTGCCCACGCCCTGCGACCAGACGCTGCGCACCGTTTGCGTATCGGCTGACAAAGCCGGCAGCGGCGACATCTTCGGCGCACTGGAAGAGAAGGGATTGATCGAGTCAACGGCGTTGTTCAGCGTCGAACACCCTCCCAGCAAGAAGGCGCCAGCGATGGCCAGCGGCATCAGGCGGCGACTCATGCTGCACCGCCAAGGCTGTCGAGCTTCTGCTGCAGCAATTCGCGCGCTGGGCTTCCGGCCTTGGCTGCCGCCTGGTCGAGCGCCGCCTGGTAGGCCGTGCGCGCATCTGCCGGTTTACCCTGGGCCACCAGAATGTCACCGCGGAGTTCCTGGAAACGGGCCTGGAAGGCCGCCGCCGAAGTCGCCTCGAGTGCCTTCAGGGCCTCGTCGTAAGCCTGCTCGTCGAGCAGCACGGCGGCCAGGCGCAAACGGGCGATATCGCGCAATTCATCCTTGGCGTTATCGGTCACCCAGGTCAGCTGGGCCTTGGCTGTCTTCAGGTCGCCCGCATCAAAGGACTGTCGGGCGGCCAGCAAGGCACCGAGCGACGCGTAACCGCTACGCCCGAATTTTGCCGTCAGTTCGCCGGCCGTCGCCTTGATACGCTGAGCATCGCCCTGTTCAACCGCCTGTTCGAGTGCGGCAAACACCGTCGCCGCCTTGGCCGTCTCGTTGTTCTGATACCAGTTCCAGCCCTGCCAGCCGGCAGCCGCCAGAGCGGCAGCGGTCAGCAGGGAAGTGACCAGGTTGCCGTACATCTTCCACCAGGTCTTCAGCGTGTCGATCTGTTCCTGTTCTTCGAGGTCGTAATGCGCCATGCTGTTTATTCCTCTTCGTCCGAATCAATCATGTGGTCGATGATGGCTTCCGCCAGTTCATCGACCTTCAGTTTACGCTGCGCCACGCCTTCTTCGCGCAGCGCCTTCAGTTGAGCCTCGCCGGTCGCCGCTTCGTCGTCGCCGATGATCACCGCGAAAGCAGCGCCGCTGCCGTCGGCCTTCTTCATCTGCGACTTGAAGGAGCCACCGCCGCAGTGCAGCAGCACGTCCAGCCCCTGGTCGCGCAGCCCTTCGGCGACGCGGAAAGCCAGTCGGCCGGCGGCCTCGCCCTGGTGCACGACATAGACGTCGGGCGCCGGCTCGGCCGGCGCGCCGCCGGAATCCTTGATCAAGGCGATCAGCCGTTCGACGCCCATGGCAAAGCCGCAGGCCGCCGTCGGCTTGCCGCCGAGCTGCTCGACCAGGCCGTCGTAGCGCCCGCCAGCGCAGACCGTACCCTGGGCACCGAGCTTGTCGGTGACCCATTCGAAAACGGTCAGGTTGTAGTAATCGAGACCGCGCACCAGGCGCGGGTTGATCGTGAACGGCTGGCCAGCGTCGCGCAGCACCTGTTGCACGCCCTCGAAATGCGCCAGCGATTCGGCGCCGAGGAAGTCGATCAGCTTCGGCGCCGCCGCGCAGATGTCCTGCAGCGCCGGGTTCTTGGTGTCGAGGATGCGCAGCGGGTTGGTGTACAGACGACGCCTGGCGTCCTCGTCGAGCACCTCGACGTGCTGTTCCAGGTAGGCGATCAGCGCGGCGCGATGTTCGGCGCGCTCGCTCGGCTGGCCGAGGCTGTTGATCTGCAGTTCGATGCCGTCGAGGCCGAGGTCGGCCCACAGGCGGGCGCCCATCAGGATCAATTCGGCATCGATATCCGGCCCGGCAATGCCGAAAGTCTCGACACCGACCTGGTGAAACTGCCGGTAACGCCCCTTCTGCGGCCGCTCGTGGCGGAACATCTGGCCGATGTAGTAGAGGCGCTGCGTCTGCCGCGCCGCCAGGTTGTGCTCGATGACGGCGCGTACGCAGCCGGCGGTGCCTTCCGGGCGCAGCGTCAGCGCTTCGCCGTTGAGAGCGTCGACGAAGGAATACATTTCCTTCTCGACGATGTCGGTGACCTCGCCGATGGCGCGCTTGAACAGCGGCGTCGGTTCGACGATGGGCATGCGGATCGGCTTGTAACCATAGCCTTTCAGCCAGGTGCGGACGGTGTCCTCGAACAGTTCCCAGAATGCCGCTTCTTCCGGCAGGATGTCGTTCATCCCGCGCACGGCTTGCAAAGTCTGACTCATGCTTGCAGTTTCTTCTTGTAGGTGCGCTGGACGTAGCGCTCGATGATGTCCTTGAATTCGTTGGCGATGTTGTCGCCCTTCAGGGTCACGGTCTTCTCGCCGTCCTCGTAGACCGGCGCCGACGGCGCTTCGCCGGTGCCCGGCAGCGAGATGCCGATGTTGGCGTGCTTCGATTCGCCCGGACCATTGACGATGCAACCCATGACGGCCAGCGTCATGTTCTCGGCGCCGTCGTAACGCAGCTTCCATTCCGGCATGCGGGCGCGCACGAAGTCCTGCACCTCGCCGGCCAGTTCCTGGAAGAAGGTCGAGGTCGTCCGCCCGCAGCCGGGACAGGCCGCGACCATCGGCGTGAACGCGCGCAGGCCCATGGTCTGCAGGATTTCCTGGGCGACGATGACTTCCTGGCTGCGCGAACCGCCCGGTTCCGGCGTCAGCGAGACGCGGATGGTGTCGCCGATGCCTTCCTGCAGGAGCACGGACAGCGCGGCGGTCGACGCGACGATGCCCTTGGAGCCCATGCCGGCCTCGGTCAGGCCCAGATGCAGCGCGTAATCGGCGCGCCGCGCCAGTTCGCGGTAGATGGCGATCAGGTCCTGGACGCTCGACACCTTGCACGAGAGGATGATCTTCTCGCCGGCCAGGCCGACTTCCTCGGCCTTCGCCGCCGATTCCAGCGCCGAGGTCACCATCGCGTGGCGCATCATCTCGGTCGCATCGAGTGGCTCGGTACGCTTGCTGTTCTCGTCCATGATCCGCGCCAGCAATTCCTGGTCGAGGCTGCCCCAGTTCACGCCGATGCGCACCGGCTTGTCGTAGCGGCAGGCGAGTTCGACCATCTGCGCGAACTGCTCGTCTTTCTTCTTGCCGAAGCCGACGTTGCCGGGATTGATCCGGTACTTGGCCAGCGCCTCGGCGCAGGCTGGGTGCTCGGTCAGCAGACGATGACCGTTGTAATGAAAGTCGCCGATCAGCGGCACGTTGCAGTTCATCTTGTCGAGATGATCGCGGATCTTCGGTACGGCCGCCGCCGCTTCCATCGAATTGACGGTGATCCGGACCAATTCGGAGCCGGCCCGCGCCAGCTCGGCGCACTGGATGGCCGTAGCCAGATAATCGGCGGTATCGGTATTGGTCATCGACTGGACGACCACCGGTGCGTTACCGCCAAGGCGGACGTGGGCGATGGCGGTCGCGCGGGTCGGACGCTTGCTGATTGCGCTCAAGGTTTACTCCAGCACCAGACGGGCAACATCGCCACGGGTATGCGGCTCAAGGTTGACGACCTGGCCCCGGTGGAGAAGCTTGACGCCAGGCGCATAGCCGATCGTCACCGACAGCGGGCCCCGACCGTCGACGGCCTGATCGGAACCAGCGATCAGGCGCTGCGAAAAGATGATGTTGTCGTCACGATCCCGCACCTCCAGCCAGGAGGCCTGGCTGAGCACGAAACGCAATTGCGAGGTGACCACAGCGGCTTCGGACGGCGCGTTGACTGCAGGCGGCTGGGCCACGCCTTCGCTCGGCGCAGCCTGCGGCGCGATCAATTGCTGTGCCGTGGCATCGGGTGGAAACAGAACCTCCTGGGCCGTTGCCGCTGGAGGCGGCGCTGTCTCAACCGGAACCTCGGCCCCGCCGAGCAAGCCCTGCCAGGCATCGCGCAATTCGGTCAGATCGTTCGGCAGCAGGAAATAGGCGAGCGCCGCCAGGATCAACAGCAAACCGCCGATGCCGACGACCAGCCCGTCACGCGACTTCGAGGCATTGCTGATCCTGGGAGGGGCAGCGGCAGGAACCGCCAGGGTATCGACTGGCTTTTCCAGCTGACCTTCAAGACGATCCATCAGAGGCGCCGGGTCGATATCGACCAGCCGGGCATAATTACGCACGAACCCCCGGATGAAGGTGGTACCGGGCAGAACCGACCAATCGTCGCGCTCGAGCGCCTCAACCTGCCGTTGCCCCAGTTTCAACGCCTGGGCAATATCAGCGACCGGCAGCGAGCGGCTTTCGCGCGCGTTGCGCAGCACTGTACCGACGGACGGCAAGGCCTCGGGTACGACTTCCTGGTCCGGGACTTCGGTGGCTTCGGCGTTGTCGATTTGATCGCTCATTCAAAATCACCCTTGAGGAATTCCTGGTATTGCACCGACGTCGGATAACGGCTGCGCAACTGCGAAGCAAAACCGCTTTCCGCCCGTTGATCGCCCGACTTGCGCTCCAGCCTGACCCCCAGCCACAAAGCCTCGGCGGTCGGCGGCTCCATCATGCGCAGCGCATCGTTCAGATACAACCTGGACTCCTGGAGATTGCCGCGCTTGAAAAAAATGGTGGCCAACCCGACACGCGCCTGAACAGCCCCATTGCGCGAGACACGCACTGCCTGCAACAGGTAGGTTTGCGCCTGATCCAGGTCGCCAGCCTTGAGCAGACAGGAACCCGCATTGGTGTAGGCACGATCCGGCGTTTCATACAGGGGATCACGCAGAGCACGATCAAAATACTGAAGGGATTGGCTCGGCTTGCCGGTGTCACAGAGGAACCAGCCATAGTTGTTATTGATTTCCGGATCGTTCGGCGCCAGCGAGAGGGCACGGGCAAAATCCGCTTCTGCCTTGGCAAATTCGCGCAAGGATGCATAGACCAGTCCGCGCACGCTGTTCGCCTGATGGAAACGCGGATCAATTTGCAGCGCCATGGACAGATGCTCCAGCGCAACCGCCGGCGTGCCCGCCTGGAAATATAGCGCACCGAGTTCGGTATGTATTCTCGCCCGACTGCGCGGATCAGATACCGAGATGGTCGTATCGCCAGCACCACCGAATTGCTGCGCCGACGGGGGAACATCGAACTGAGCCGCGGCCTGAGCGGCCGCGCCAAACAAGACAAGGAAAGAGAGCCACCGGAACTGCCGGAAACAGCGCATCATGTTCTCAACTCCTGAATGGGAATCGTCGTCCCGGCCGTCCGCCGGGTTTTATCCTTGACCTGTCCGGCCAATTGACCACAGGCCGCGTCGATGTCGTCGCCGCGCGTCTTGCGCGTGGTGGTGACGATACCGGCCTGCAACAGGATTTCACCGAAGCGGCGGACACGATCCGCGGGAGAGCGGCGGAACGGTGACCCGGGGAAAGGATTGAAGGGAATCAGGTTGAACTTGCACGGCACGTCGCGGACCAGCGCCAGCAGTTCGCGGGCATGCGCGTCGCTGTCGTTGACCCCGGCCATCATCGTGTATTCGAAGGTGATGAAGTCGCGCGGCGCCTTTTCCAGGTAGCGCCGGCAGGCAGCCATCAGTTCCTTGAGCGGGTATTTCTGGTTGATCGGCACCAGCTGATCGCGCAGCGCGTCGTTCGGCGCATGCAGCGACACCGCCAGCGCCACCGGGCAATCCTCGCGCAGCCGGTCGATGGTCGGCACCAGCCCCGAAGTCGACACCGTGACCCGACGCCGCGACAAACCGTAGGCGTTGTCGTCGAGCATCAGGCGCAGGGCCTTGATGGTGTTGTCGTAATTGGCGAGCGGCTCGCCCATGCCCATCATGACGACATTGGAGATCACCCGCTCGTCGCCATGAACGGCGCCCAGCGCCTTGTTGGCCAGCCAGAGCTGGCCGATGATTTCCGCCACCGTCAGGTTGCGGTTGAAACCTTGCTTGCCGGTCGAACAGAAGGCGCAATCAAGCGCGCAACCGGCCTGCGTGGAAATGCACAGGGTACCGCGCTCATCCTCGGGGATGAACACCGTCTCGACCGCATTGCCGTTGCCGACATCGATCAGGAACTTGCGCGTCCCGTCGTCCGACAGCTTGTCGGACACCACCGTCGGCGGCGCCACGACCGCCCGCGCCTTTAGCTTCTCGCGAAGACTCTTGGCGATGTCGGTCATGGCATCGAAATCCGCCACCCCGGAACGATGCATCCAGCGCAGCACCTGGCGAGCCCGGAAGGGCTTTTCGCCCTGCTCGGCAAACCAGGCGGTCAGTCCGTCGGCATCGAAATCAAGAAGATTCTGCATCAGCATCCCGAGGCGTCGAACCCACCGAAACGGCGAGCCCGACGACAGGCAAAATTAACGACCTGCGTAGGTGTTCATGCCCGGGAAGAAGAAAGCAACTTCCACGGCAGCGGTTTCCGGGGCGTCGGAACCATGCACGGCATTGGCGTCGATCGACTCGGCGAAATCGGCGCGGATGGTGCCCTTGTCGGCCTTCTTCGGGTCGGTGGCGCCCATCAGCTCACGGTTCTTGGCGATGGCGTTCTCGCCTTCCAGGGCCTGGATCATGACCGGACCGGAGGTCATGAACGAGACCAGATCCTTGAAGAAGGGACGATCCTTGTGCACGGCGTAGAACTGGCCGGCTTCCTGCTCGGACAGCCAGGTCATGCGGGCAGCGATGACCTTCAGGCCGGCGCCTTCGAAACGGGAGTAGATCTGGCCGATGACGTTCTTCTTGACGGCGTCGGGTTTGATGATGGAAAGGGTGCGCTCGATAGCCATGAATTTGCTCCGAAAAAGCTAGTCGGTTGAAAAACGGGGAATTTTAGCAGATAAGCCGAGGTCTTGACCGCCTCACTGAACCTCGGCTGCCTTCAGCAAGGGTTCGCGCAGCAGCGCGAAATCGCGCGGCGCCACATACTGCAGCAGCTCCTTGCCATCGGCGTCGACCACGACATCAAGGCCTTTGTCCGGGTAGAGCAGATGAACGCGCTTGTCGGACACCGGCAGACGCTCGGCGGGCTCGCCAAAACGCTGAACGATGGTTGCCTCGTCGAGATTGACCGTCGGAATCACGCTGATCGCCTTCACCCGCATGGCATCGGCAGCGGCAAGGTCGTCCGGATGCAGGCGGATCTTGCGCGTCGTACTTTCCATGTGCTCGGCCTTCAGGGCACGTTCACGCATGGCGATGATGGCTTCGGGCGCAACATCGACGACCAGGATCACCCTGGCCAGCACGAAACCCAGCGGCAACTGGGTGTAGTAAGCCTCCAGCGAACCAATTTCATTGGGCGCCGCAATGATCGCCACTTCCGGCTCTCCGCCGAGGATGGCGCGGACTTCACCCAGCGTCTGCAAGCCCGGACTCACGCCGAAGACACGGGCACCGCCCTGGCCATCAACTTCGATCTGCCAGGGCAGGTTGGCATTCGGATCAAAACCCTCTTGCTTGCCGGTACCCGGGATCAGGAAAGGAACGATCAGCGCGGCCAGGACCAGCGCCACCATGGACAGGGCAAATTTCATGAGCAGTCAGGCTTTCAATTCAAGGCAGCGATTGTGCCACAGGCTGGAGAGCACGAAATGAAAAAGGCCGCGCTTCCGGAGAAGCGCGGCCTGGTTCGATCAGCGGATTGCTACATCATGCCGAGCGTACGCGGCAGCCAGAGCGAGATATCCGGGATGTAGGTGATGAAGATCAGGAAGACCAGCATCGTGTACAACCACGGCAGCACGGCCTTGGTCATTTCGCTCATGCCGGCGCGGGTGATGCCACTGGCAACGAACAGGTTGAGACCGACCGGCGGCGTGATCATGCCGATTTCCATGTTCACCGTGATGATGATGCCGAAGTGGATCGGATCGATACCCAGGGCCACAGCAACCGGGAACAGGATCGGCGCCAGGATCAGGATGATCGACGACGGCTCCATGAAGTTACCGGCGATCAGCAGCAGGATGTTGACGATGACCAGGAAGCCCACCGGACCGAGGCCGAGATGGATGATCCAGTCGGCGATGCCCTGCGGAATCTGCTCGGAGGTCAGGATGAACGAGAACAGGATGGCGCTGGCAATGATGAACAGCAGCATCGAGCTCATGTTGGCCGAATCGAGCAGCACCTTGGGAATCTGCTTGAAGGTCAGATCCTTGTACACGAACACCGCGATCAAGAAGGCGTAGACCGCCGACATGGCCGCCGCTTCGGTCGGCGTGAACATGCCGGAGTAGATCCCGCCCATGACCACGACGATCAGCATCAACCCCCAGAAGGCTTCACGGAAGGCCTTGAAGCGGGTGCCCCAGCTCGCCTTCGGCAAGCGCGGATAACCGCCCTTGCGTGCCTGCCACCAGGTCGTCGCACCGAGCGCCAAGGCCAGCAGCAGGCCCGGAACGACGCCGGCCATGAACAGCGCGCCGACCGACGAGTTGGTCGTCACCGCGTACATCACCATGACGATGGAGGGCGGGATCAGGATACCCAGACCGCCGGCCGAAGCGACGACACCGGCACCGAAGCGCAGCGGAAAGCCCTGCTTGACCATGGCCGGAATCAGGATCGAACCGATTGCCACCACGGTTGCCGGCGACGAACCGGACACCGCAGCGAACAGCGCACAGGCGAGCACCGCCGACATGCCGAGACCGCCGGTCAGGTGACCGACCATCGAGGTGGCAAAGTTGATCATGCGCCGGGCGACGCCGCCATGGGTCAGGAAGTTGCCGGCCAGGATGAAGAACGGGATCGCCATGATCTCGAACTTCTCGATGCCGGTGAACATCTTCAGGGCCACCGAGGCGATCGGGGTATCGGTAAAGGCGAACATGAAACCGAGCACAGTAAGACCCAGCGCCACGCCGACCGGCATGCCGATCACCATCAGGGTGAGAAGGATGCCAAAAATGATGACTGCGCTCATGGCTTACTTCTCCTCTTTCTTGTCGGCGGCGGGATGCTGTTTCTCCCACTCGCGGTCGCTCAGACCGGCATGCGCATGCTCGCGCTGCTCGGCGATGGCGATGGCCTCGCCAACCTGCAGTACCTCGCCCTCTTCCAGACCCTCGACGTGACCATGGTCGTGCGTCGGCAATTCACCGGTGTTGGCGAACTTGATCATCACCTGGACGAAGCGGAAGCACATCAGGAAGGAACCCAGCGGAATCGCCGAATAAACGATCCAGGTCGGCCATTCGAGATCAGGCGTGACCGGTCCCTCGAAGAAATGCCCGGTGTCCAGGCCAAAATTGCTCAGCGTGACGTAAGCCATGCCGTTTTCCCAGACAAAATAGGCACCAAACAGGCCGATCACGCCGGTAAACAGGATGCCGCAGGCCAGACCGAGCAGGATCATGCTGCGCCGCGGCTTCTCCGACAACTGGTTGATCAGCAGATCGACCCCGACGTGGATGCCGGTACGCACACCGTAAGCGGCGCCGAATTTCGCCATCCACACGAAAAGAATGATGCAGAACTCCTGCGCCCAGCCCATATCGATGGACAGCAGCCAGTCCTGAACAACCGGGATATCAAACCCGGTACCGTAGCGATGCACCACGGAAATGAAGATCACCACGGTGGCTACCGCCATCAGCGAGCCGATGATGAATTCTTCAAGAAAATCGATGAGTTTTCCCATGACCCCTCTCCTTGCAAAAACGCCCGCCGCCACCATTGGCAACAGCGGGCGCCCAGAGGACTGAAACGATTACAGCTTGTTCGGATTGAAGCCGGTAGCCTTGTAGACCGCGTCGATCGTTTCCTTGCCGATACGGCTTTCCATCTTCTTGTGCACCGGCACCAGGGCCTTCTTGAACTCGGCACGCTCGGCAGCGGTCGGCGTATGCACCTGGGTCTTGCCGCTCTTGCGGACATTGTCCAGCGAAGTGTCGTTCTCGACCTTGGCGATCTGGTTGGCGTAACGGGTTGCCTGTTCCATGGCATCGTCAAGCTGCTTGCGGATATCCGCCGGCAGACCGTCCCAGAACTTCTTGTTCACGATCACGGCGTAGCCGAGGTAACCGTGTTCGGTCAGCGTCAGATGCTTCTGGACTTCGTGCATCTTCTGGGTGTACAGGTTGGAAATCGGGTTCTCGGTACCATCAACCACGCCGGTCTGCAGGGCCTGATAAACCTCGGAGAAAGCCATCACCTGCGGCAGGGCATTCAGGGCACGAACCTGCTCTTCGAGCACCTTCGACGACTGGATACGCAGCTTCTTGCCACGCAGGTCAGCCGGGGTACGGATCGGGGTGTTGGCCGAGAAGGACTTGAAGCCATTGTCCCAGAAAGCCAGGCCGCTGATGCCCTTGGGCTCCAGCTTGGCCAGCAGGCTCTTGCCAACCGGACCGGTGGTGACCTTGTGCAGGTCGGCGTAGCTGTCGAACATGAACGGCAGGTCGAAGACTTCGAAATCACGCACGCCGAGCGGGCCGAACTTGGCCAGCGACGGGGCCAGCATATGGACGGCGCCGAGCTGCAGCGCTTCCATTTCTTCCTTGTCCTTGTACAGCGTCGAGTTGGCATAAACCTCGACCTTGACCTTGCCCTTGGTCAGCTCTGCGGCCTTCTGGGCGAAGAAGTCAGCGGCCTTGCCCTTGGGCGTGTCATTGGCAACGACGTGGCTGAACTTGATCACGATCGGCTGTTGTGCGTAGGCGCCGAGCGAAACGGCACAGGCGAACAGGCCGACGAGAAGCTTGGAAACTTTCATGGATATCTCCTCCAAAGATTTGTTGGTCGCGAGAATCGAATTGCGACTGGATGAAAGTATTACGAAACGGGCAACACCTGCGTATTGTGGATATCCACATTCGACCCGCCGGGTTAACATCGCACCATGGACTCACCAAGCGCCCCGACCCTAGCCGAAAAACGCCATCTGCCCTGGCTGCTGGCCCTGCCAAAACTCGGCATCGTCTTGCTGATGGCCGCCCTGTTTGCCCTGCTCTGGCTGCTCCAGCATTCGGAGCGTGAAGAACAGCGCAACATCCTGATCAAGGATGTCCTGTGGCTGGAACAGAACCTGCGCTTTCACCTCGAAGGCAACCGCGACCTGCTACAGCAACTGGCCGTGGACATGAACGACCCCCAGGAACGTGAACGCCTGTTCCGCGTCCGCTCGACACATCTGTTGAAAAACAGTCCGGAAATATCCCGGATCAGCTGGCTGGACCCACAAGGCCGTGCGCTGATTTCCCTGCCCGGCCACGAGATCACCAACGAACCTAACCCCGGACGCCGTATCCGTGCCTTCGACGTCGCCAAACGACTGGGCAAACCCGCCTACAGTGAGCCTTACTTCTCTGCTGCAAGAGAAAGCCTGATCGACCTGCTGGTGCCGATCTACGACGAATCGCACCTGACCGGCATGCTGCTGGCCACCTACCCGCTCAACGACCTGCTGACCAATCAGGTGCCCTGGTGGTTCACCGAGAAATACAAGCTGGAAATCGTCGACGACAACGACATGCTCTACGCCACCAAAACCCATCTTGAGGGCACCAACGCCGACAGCTACCAGATTCCTTTTGATCCACCCGGCCACGGCCTGCGGCTGAAGATCAGCAACTACCCCAGCGATCAGAACGCCTTGCAGCGATTGCTGACGATTTCCATCCTGCTGCTCGCCGGCGGGGTCTTCTGGAGCCTGTGGCTGGTCCGCGACCTGATGCACAAGAGCACCCGGGCCGAGGAAGCCTTGCGCGCCGAGCATGCTTTCCGGGCCGCCATGGAAGACTCGCTGACGGTCGGCATGCGCGCCCGCGACCTCAAGGGACGGGTCATCTACGTCAACCCGGCGTTCTGCAAGATGACCGGTTTCGCGCCCGACGAACTGGTCGGCCACGAACCACCAATGCCCTACTGGGCGCCCGAACACCTGGAAAACACCGAAGCCATGCACCGCGCAGTCATGGCCGGCGAAGCCCCCAGCGACGGCTTCGAGATCACTTTCATGCGCAAGAACGGCGAGCGCTTCCAGGCGCTGGTCTACGAAGCCAAGCTGATCGACGGCAACGGCCAGCATACCGGCTGGATGGCATCGGTCCTCGACATCACCGAGCGCAAGAACGCCGAAGAGCTGGCCCGCCAGCAGCAGGAGCAACTGCAATTCACCGCCCGCCTGGTGACCCTGGGTGAGATGGCCTCGACCCTGGCCCACGAACTGAACCAGCCGCTGGCCGCAATCGCCAGCTACAACACCGGCTGCCTCAACCTGCTGAACAGCGAAAATCTCTCCTGCGCCGAACTCAAACCGGCGCTGGAGAAAATCGGCGTCCAGGCCCAGCGTGCCGGCAAGATCATCCGCCGGGTTCATGATTTCGTGCGCAAGAGCGAGCCCAAGCGTGCCCCCTGCGCCCTCGGCGAAGTCATCGATGACTGCCTGGGCTTCGTCGAACCGGAAGCGCGCAAGCGACAGATCCGCATTGAAGCCGGAATCCCCGACCTGCCGCTATTGCCGGCCGACCGACTGATGCTCGAGCAGGTCCTGCTCAACCTGGTACGCAACGCCATGGATGCGATGAACGAAACACCAACGGCCCATCGCTTGATCCGGCTGAACGTACAGGCGGACGACAACGAGGTCCGCGTCAGCGTCGCCGACCATGGCTGCGGGATTGCCCCGGAAATCGAGGATAAACTGTATACCGCCTTCTTCACCACCAAGCAGGAAGGCATGGGTGTCGGTCTGTCGATCTGTCGTTCGATCATCGAGTTTCATCGCGGCCGCCTGTGGGCGGAAAAGAACGCCGACTCGCCGACCGGAAACGGTACGATATTCATCTTCACCCTGCCCCTGGAAAGCGCATGAACACGCCCCGTGCCCATCTGGTCGACGACGACGAAGCCATCCGCGACGCACTGAGCTGGCTGCTCAAATCCCGCGGACTGCCGTTTGCCGTTTACGCATCAGCCGAGGATTTCCTGGCCGCATGGACGCCGGCCACCAGCGGTTGCGTGGTTCTCGACATGCGCATGTCCGGGATGAGCGGACTCGACTGTTTCGACGCGCTGCTCGAGCGCGGCTCAACGCTGCCGGTCATCTTCCTGACCGGCCACGGTGACGTGCCACTGGCCGTGGCCACACTCAAGCGCGGCGCCTTCGATTTTTTCGAAAAACCGCTGAACGACAATGAGCTGGCCAGCCGGGTCGAAGAAGCCATGGCGCTCGACACCCGCCAGCGGGCCGAAAGCGCCACCCAGGATTCGGTCAATGCCCGGGTATCGCGGTTGACCACCCGCGAACGGCAGATCATGGAGCTGGTACTCGCCGGAAAATACAACAAGGTCATCGCCGACGAACTGAACATCAGCATGCGCACCGTCGAAGTGCATCGCGCCAACCTGTTCGACAAGATGCAGGTCAAGACGGCCGTCGAGCTGGCCAATCTGTTCAAAACAGGGCGCTGACGCTTCCCATGCCGGGCTTTTTTCGCTAGCATCACAAAACACTTATCGGGCTGAACGCCCCATTCCAAACGTATACAGACCCCTGAAACCACGAGGCACACATGAGCGAGCACATCCACTACGTCACCGACGACACCTTCGAAGCCGAGGTGCTGCAAGCGCAGCAACCCGTGCTCGTCGACTACTGGGCAGAATGGTGTGGTCCCTGCAAGATGATCGCCCCGATCCTCGACGAAATTGCCGCCGAATACGCCGGCAAGCTGAAAGTCGCCAAGGTCAACATCGATGAAAACCAGCAGACGCCGGCCAAATTCGGCATCCGCGGCATCCCGACGCTGATGATCTTCAAGAACGGCAACGTCGAAGCCACCAAGGTTGGCGCCCTGTCCAAGTCGCAACTCGCTGCCTTTATTGACAGCACGCTGTAATCTCCGTAGTCTCCCGCCCTGAAGGTGCACGCGCACCTTCAGGCTGACGCAAACGGCCACGCGCCCCGGCGTCTCTTCCCTCCCAAGCCCTCTAGCTCCTGCGCCCCGATCATCGGGCTGTCGCCCGCGCTTACATTCCGGCGCCACACACACTCCCAATGCAACTTTCAGAACTCAAGACCTTACACGTCAGCAAACTGCTGGACATGGCGACCGAACTCGCCATCGAGAACGCCAACCGCATGCGCAAGATGGAGTTGATCTACGCCATCCTCAAGGCCAAGGCGAAGAACGGCGACACCATCTACGGTGACGGCACACTGGAAGTGCTGCCGGACGGCTACGGCTTCCTCCGCTCGTCGGACACCTCCTACCTGTCCAACCCGGACGATATTTACGTCTCCCCGTCGCAGGTCCGCCGTTTCAACCTGCGCACCGGCGACACGGTCGAAGGCGAAATCCGTACCCCCAAGGACGGCGAACGCTACGTCGCCCTGACCAAGCTGCAATCGATCAACGGCTTCCCGCCGGAAGCCAACAAGAACAAGATCATGTTCGAGAACCTGACGCCGCTGCATCCGACGCGTCACCTCAAACTCGAACGCGAGATCAAGTCCGAGGAAAACATCACCAGCCGCGTCATCGACATGATCGCCCCGATCGGCTGCGGTCAGCGCGGCCTGCTGGTCGCCCCGCCGAAGACCGGCAAGACCGTGATGCTGCAGAACATCGCCCACGCGATCACCGCCAATCACCCGGATGTCGTGCTGATCGTCCTGCTGATCGACGAACGCCCGGAAGAAGTCACCGAAATGACCCGTACGGTCAAGGGCGAAGTGGTCGCCTCGACCTTCGACGAACCGGCCTCGCGCCACGTCGCGGTCGCCGAAATGGTCATCGAAAAGGCCAAGCGCCTGGTCGAGCACAAGAAGGATGTGGTCATCCTGCTCGACTCGATCACCCGCCTTGCCCGCGCCTACAACACCGTCCAGCCGGCCTCCGGCAAGGTGCTGACCGGCGGTGTCGACGCCAACGCCCTGCAGAAGCCGAAGCGCTTCTTCGGTGCCGCGCGCAACATCGAGGAAGGCGGCTCGCTGACCATCCTGGCCACCGCGCTGATCGACACCGGCTCGCGCATGGACGAAGTCATCTACGAAGAATTCAAGGGCACCGGCAACTCGGAAATCCACCTCGACCGCCGCATGGCCGAGAAGCGCATGTATCCGGCAGTCAACGTCAACCGCTCCGGCACCCGCCGCGAGGAGCTGCTGCTCAAGCCGGACGTGCTGCAGAAGATGTGGGTCCTGCGCAAGCTCTGCTACCCGATGGACGACCTCGAAGCGATGGAATTCCTGCTCGACAAGGTCAAGTCTACCAAGGGCAATGCCGAATTCTTCGACGCCATGCGTCGCGGCTGAAAAAACTATTGCAAGCGCGTGATTATTCAACGATAATCTCGCGCTTCCCAGATCGGCCAATACCGCCGGTCGCTCGTTTAAAGGATATGAAATGAAAGCCGACATTCACCCGAATTACCACGACGTGCAAGTGACCTGCTCTTGCGGCAACGTCTTCACCACCAAGTCCACGATGCCGAAGAACGACTTCCACATCGAAGTCTGCTCTGCCTGCCACCCGTTCTACACCGGCAAGCAGAAAATCGTCGACACCGCCGGTCGCGTTGAAAAGTTCAACCAGAAGTTCGGCGCCATGCGCGGCAAGGCCGCTGCCTGATCGGTTTGAATTTCGCCAGAAAGGGCAGCCCATGGGCTGCCTTTTTCATTTGCGCAACCCATGTCTGAGCACCTCTCCCTGATCCGTCGCGGCATTCGCCTGCCTCCTGCCGGCTGGGCGCTCGCCGGCATGCTTGCCTTCTACGTCCTGGCCGGCCTGTTCGGCCGCGACCCGTGGAAGGGTGAAGACGCGATCCATATCGGCACGGCCTGGCAGATGTTGTCGACCGGCGACTGGCTGGCCCCCTCGCTGGCCGGCCGCCCCTTCCACGAACCGCCGCTGTTTTACTGGAGCGCGGCCCTCACCGGCCTGCTCTTCGACTGGGCCCTGCCGGCTCACGAAGCAATGCGCCTGGCCAGCGGCATCTGGATCGCACTGGCGCTGACCGGGCTATACTACGCCGGCCGGGAACTCTACGGCACTGACAGCGCTGCCGCCAGCCCGCTGCTGCTGGCTGGCTGTGTCGGCCTGCTGTTCCACGCCCACGATGCGCAACCCATGCTGATCGCGCTGGCGGCCTACGCCGGCGGCCTCGGCGCGCTCGCCACGATTGGGCGCAAACCCCGCCTGACCGGCATTTTCTACGGCCTGGCCCTGGCCGCCTGCCTGCTCGGCGCTGGCATCGCGCCAACCTTGCCACTACTCGCCATCGCACCGCTGGCCTGGTGGCTGTCGCCGGATCGCCGCAAGGCCGCGCACACCCTGCTGATCGGCCTGGGCATCGGTATCGTGCTGGCGCTACCCTGGCCACTGGCTTTGAGCTTGCTGCAGCCTGCACGCTTCAATGCCTGGCTAGTGGCCGAACTCGCCCCGCTGAAAACACCGTTAACGGCGCTTGGACTGGGCAAGTACCTCGCACTGCTACCCTGGTTCGCCTTTCCGGTATTGCCGCTTGCCGCCTGGACGCTCTGGTCGCGACGCAAAGACTGGCAAACGCAAAGCCTGTTGCTACCACTGAGCTTCCTGCTGATCACGCTGCTGCTCCTGGTCTGGGCTTATCGTCCGAACGCGATCAGCAGCCTGCTGCTGCTTCCTTCGCTGGCCCTGCTCGCCACCCCCGGCGCACTCAGCCTGCGCCGGGGAGCAGCCAACGCATTCGACTGGTTTGCCTTGAGCCTGTTCAGCTTTCTTGCCTTGCTGGTGTGGGTGGCCTGGGCAGGCATGACGATGGGCGTCCCCCAGACCTTGGCCGACAGAATCGTCAAACTCCGCCCGGGGTTTTCCGGCGAACTTGACCTGATCGGGCTGCTGGTCGGTCTGGCCGCAAGCCTGTGGTGGATCTGGCTCATGCTGCGGGTACCTCGCTCCCCCTACCGCAGTCTCGTGCACTGGACGATGGGCTTCACGACCTGGTGGTTGATGACCACCGCACTGATACTGCCCTGGTTCGACTACGGCAAAAGCTACCGCCCGGTGGCCGAAGCCATTGCGGCGAAGCTGCCTCGCGACAAGCGCTGCCTTGCAGAGCGGAACCTGAATTCAACCCAGCTCGGATCATTCTCCTATTTCGCCGATCTCGCGCCAGTCAATCACTCGACCAAGGCAGGCAAGGCCTGCGACTGGCTGATCGTCGCCGCCTACTCGGAGGACCAACTGGCCCCACCCGGCCCCGAATGGACGTCGGTCTGGCAGGGCAACCGTCCCGGCGAGCGACGGGAACGCTTCCGTCTCTACCGCCGCTGACCGGGAACTGCTCAACCGCCGGACGACTTGATCAGGAAGTGCTCGCGGTAATACTTGAGTTCGTCGATCGATTCGTGGATGTCGGCCATCGCCGTGTGCCGGCCACGCTTCTTGAAGCCCTTGTAAATCTCCGGTTGCCAGCGCTTGCATAATTCCTTGAGGGTACTGACATCAAGATTGCGGTAGTGGAAGAAGGCTTCCAGCGTCGGCATGTAGCGGGCCATGAAGCGGCGGTCCTGACCGATGGAATTGCCGCACATCGGGGAATATCCCTTGCCTGAGTACTTCTGCAGGAATACCAGAGCCTCGGCCTCGATGGCAGCCTCATCCAGCGTGGAAGCGCGGACCTTGTCGATCAGACCGGAACGTCCGTGCGTTTTCTGGTTCCAATCGTCCATGGCGGCCAGGGTTTCGTCGGACTGGTGCACCACCCAGGAAGGCGACTCGGCGACCATCTCGAGTTCGGAATTGGTCACCACGAACGCCATTTCGATGATGCGGTCACCGTCCGGGTTCAGACCGGTCATTTCCATGTCCACCCAGACGAGGTTGTTTGCATTGCCTGCCATATAATTGCCCGAAACTTTAAAAACGCCATTTTCTCACAGCTTCCCCGACATCTGCCCGTGACCGAGAATTTCACCCTCTTCTTCCTCTGCATCCTGAGCCTGACCGTGCTCACCCGCCTGTGGCTGAAGCTGCGCCACATCCGCCATGTCGCGGCCCACCGGACACGGGTTCCCGCGGAATTCACCGAACGCATCACGCCGGCTTCCCACGAAAAGGCCGCCAGCTACACCATCGACCGCAGCAAGGCGGCGATGCTGGCCACCGTCGTCGAGGCAGCGGTACTGCTTGCCTTCACGCTCGGCGGCGGCCTGGCCTGGCTGCACGAATTCTGGTCGGCACACCTGGACGGCATTGCCTACGGCCTGGCCATGATTCTCGGCGTGATGCTGATTTCCGCCGTGATCGACCTGCCACTGTCGCTGTACAGCCAATTCGTCATCGAGGCTCGCCACGGTTTCAACCGCATGACACCGGCCCTGTTCGTCTCCGACCTCGTCAAGCAGACGCTGCTCGGGCTGGCCATCGGCGCCCCGGTGATCGCCGTCGTGCTGTGGCTGATGAGTGCGATGGGCAACCTCTGGTGGCTGTGGGTGTGGCTGTTCTGGAGCGCCTTCAACCTGCTCGTGCTGTTCGTCTACCCGACCTGGATCGCGCCGCTGTTCAACAAGTTCACGCCCTTGCCCGACGGCGAGATGAAAACCCGCATCGAAGCCCTGCTCAAGCGTTGCGGTTTCCGCAGCAGCGGCCTGTTCGTGATGGACGGCTCGAAGCGCTCCAGCCATGGCAACGCCTACTTCACCGGTTTCGGCAACAACAAGCGCATCGTCTTCTTCGACACCCTGCTCGAACGCCTTAGCCCGGCCGAAATCGAAGCCGTGCTGGCGCATGAACTCGGCCATTTCCGCAAACGTCACATCGTCCAGCGCATCGTGCTGATGTTCACGGTCTCGCTCGCCTTCCTCTGGCTGCTCGGTCAGTTGATCGACGCCTCCTGGTTCTATGCCGGCCTCGGCGTACCGGCGCAAAGCACCGCCCTGGCACTGATCCTGTTCTTCCTGGTGGTGCCGGTCTTCCTGTTCCCGCTGACCCCGCTGTCCAGCCAGTTCTCGCGCCAGCACGAGTTCGAGGCCGATGCCTACGCCGCCGAACACGCCTCGGCCGATGATCTGGTGCATGCCCTGGTCAAGCTTTACGATGACAATGCCTCGACACTGACGCCGGACCCGCTACACTCGCTGTTCCACGATTCCCACCCACCAGCCGCCCAACGCATCGGACGACTGCAACACCAGGAGACAAGCGCATGAAAACGACCAGCCCGATGCTCGCCGCCGCCCTGCTGTCCTTCCCGGCCTTCGCCGCCGATCCGTGGGGCAATGCCGACGCCAAGGCCGGCCAGGCCAAGCACGATGCCCAGTGCGTCGCCTGCCACACCAAGATGTACGGCGGTGACGGCAGCACCATCTACACCCGTCAAGGACGCATGCTGTCGACCAAACTCGACATCCTGCAGCGGACGGCCGCCTGCAACGCCCAGATGAACACCGGCTGGTTTCCGGAAGAGGAAGCCGAAGTCGCTGCCTACCTGAACCAGACCTACTACCACTTCAAGGAATGATGCACGGCCGGGTCGTCGCCGCCCACGGTCGGCAATACATCGTCGAGACCGGGGACGGCACGCGCCTGCCCTGCTTTCCACGCGGCAAGAAAAGCGAGGTCGCCTGCGGCGACGAGGTCGAGTTCGCCCGCAGTTCGGCCGACCAGGGCGTGATCGAAAAAATCCTGCCGCGGCGCAGCCTGCTCTACCGTTCCAACGAAATCCGCCAGAAGCTGATCGCCGCCAACGTCGACCAGCTGGTCGTCGTCGTCGCCAGCGAACCGGCCTTCTCCGACGACCTGGTGACCCGCGCCCTGATCGCCGCCGAGAGCGAGGACATCGAAGTCCTGATCGCCCTCAACAAGTGCGACCTCACCGACCGCCTGGCCGAAGCCCGGCGCCAGACCGCCGTTTTTACCGCCCTCGGCTACCGCGTGCTCGAACTGTCGGCCTTGCACCACGCCGAAGACCTGCGCCCCCACCTGCAGGGCCGGACCAGCGTGCTGGTCGGCCAGTCGGGCATGGGCAAATCGACGCTGGTCAATGCGCTGATCCCGGAAGCCCGCGCCGCCACCCGGGAAATCTCGCAGGCGCTCGATTCCGGCAAGCACACGACCACCCACGCCACGCTCTACCACCTCGACGCCGACAGCCACCTGATCGACTCGCCCGGCCTCCAGGAATTCGGTCTCGGCCACCTTGGCCGGGGCGAGATCGAGTACGCCTTCCGCGAATTCCGCCCCTACCTCGGCCAATGCCGCTTCCGCGACTGCCGGCACGACCGCGAACCGGATTGCGCGCTGCGCCCGGCCGTCGAGGCCGGCACCGTGGACAAGAGCCGTTTCGCCAGCTACCGCCGGCTGGCCGGCCTCGATCCGGCGACCTGAACCAAAGGGCAGTAGCCAGAACCGGCCGCACGGGTGATAATCCCTCCACCCCCTATCCAGGCTGGAGAACCAAGATCCAAGCGCAGCCGACCATTCTGATTGTCGACGATGTTCCCGAGAACCTCAGCGTCCTCGGCGAACTGCTGCAGCCGATCTACCATGTCCGGGCAGCGAATTCGGGGCAGCGCGCCCTGCAGATCGCCAACGCGACCCCGCCGCCCGACCTGATCCTGCTTGACGTGATGATGCCGGGCATGGACGGTTACGACGTCCTGGCCGAATTGCGCAGTGTCGCCGCCACCCGCGACATTCCGGTGATCTTCGTCACGGCGATGGATGGTACCGACGACGAGGAACGTGGGCTCGACTGCGGCGCGGTGGACTACATCACCAAGCCGATCCGGCCGGCCATCGTGCTCGCCCGGGTGCGTACCCAACTCGAACTCAAGCGGGCCCGCGACATGCTCAGCGACCACAACGCCTTCCTGGAAAAGGAAGTCGCCCGGCGCATGGCGGAAAACCAGCTGATTCAGGAAGTCAGTATCCACGCCCTCGCCCACCTGGCGGAAACGCGTGACCCGGAAACCGGCAACCACCTGCGCCGCACCCAGGAATACGTGCGCACGCTGGCCAATGCCCTGCAACATCATCCCCGCTTCAGCGCCTATCTCGACCGCCGCACCATCGATGCGCTGGCACAATCGGCACCGCTGCACGACATCGGCAAGGTCGGCATTCCCGATCACATCCTGCTCAAACCCGGCAAGCTGACGCCGGAAGAGTGGGAAGTCATGAAGACCCATGCCGAAATTGGCGCCCAGGCGATTGCCCAGGCCGAAGCCGATTCGGCGCGACCGGTCGAATTCCTGCGCATCGCCCAGGAAATCGCCCGCTGCCACCACGAAAAATGGGATGGCAGCGGCTACCCCGGCGCCCTGGCCGGCGATGAGATCCCCATCTCCGCGCGCCTGATGGCGCTGGCCGATGTCTTCGATGCACTGATCTGCGCCCGCGTCTACAAGCCGGCAATGCCGATGGAAGAAGCCTACCGGATCATCGTCGCCGGCAGCGGCAGCCATTTCGACCCCGACGTGGTCAGCGCCTTTGTCGGCGAATTCGAAACCTTCAAACGCATCGCCGCCGCCTACGCTGAATGAACCCAGTCCAGGCAACACCGGCCACCAAAGATCCCGGATATGCCCGGGCGATGCAGAAGGTAGTTCTTTGGTACATGGCCTTCGGCGCGTGCTGGATATTGTTCAGCGACCTCGCCGTCAACTGGCTGATCCCCAGCGAAAAGGAACGCGCGCTGGTCAACCTGCTCAAGGGCTGGCTCTACATCGCGATCACCGCCGGCCTGCTCTATTACCTGATGCGGCGCAAGTTCGGCGAGCTCGCTGCTGCTCACCAGGCACTACACGCAGCTCGTGACAACGAGCACAGCATGCTGCTGGCACTCAAGGAAGAGAGCGAGACCCTGGCTCGCTACGCCGTCGCCTTCCAGGCCGCGCCGGTCGCGGCCTGCATCACCCGCCTCGAAGACGGCCGACTGGTCGATGTCAATGAACGCATGCTGCAGGATTACCACTGGACCCGGGAAGCGCTGCTCGGCAAGACGACGCTCGAAGCCGGACTGTGGGGAAAAGCGGAAGACCGCGACCGGATGATCGCCATCCTCGAGCGCGATGGCCATATCATCGACTACGAAAGTGTCGGCGTCGCCAGCGACGGCCATCGCCGTGACATCAGCCTGTCGGCCGAAATCATCCGGGTCGATGGCAGACGCTACCTGATCGTCTTCATCACCGACATCTCCCGCCGCCTGGCCGATGCGCGCGCCCTGATCGAGCGCGAGGAAAAACAGCGGCAGGCCAACCGGGAACTGGAACGTTACCGTCTGCACCTCGAAGAACTGGTCGCCGAACGCACCCGTGAACTGGCCAGCGCCCGCGATGCGGCAGAAGAAGCAAACCGGGCCAAGAGCGCCTTCCTGGCCAACATGAGCCACGAAATCCGCACGCCGATGAACGCCATCATCGGCCTCACCCACCTGGCCACCCGCCAGACCGGCGATCCGGGCATGCTCGACCGCCTGGCCAAGGTCCAGGACGCCGCCCACCACCTGCTGGCGATCATCAACCAGATTCTCGACATCTCGAAAATCGAGGCCGGCAAGCTGGTTCTGGCGCCCAGCGACTTCCGCCTGCAGCAGATCATCGACAACACCTCGACCCTGATCGTCGACCGGGTCCGCTCGCGCGGCCTGCAATTCTCCTGCCACATCGATCCCGCTCTGCCCGAGGTCCTGCATGGCGATCCGCTGCGGCTCGGGCAAATTCTCCTCAACTTCCTCACCAATGCGGCCAAATTCACCGAGCACGGCAGCATTCGCGTCGAGGTCGACCTGGTCGACCGGGACAGCAGCGGCCTGCTGGTCCGCTTCGCGGTTCGCGATACCGGCATCGGCATCACGCCGGAACAGCAGGTACGCCTGTTCCAGGCCTTCGAACAGGCCGACGACTCGACCACCCGGCGCTACGGCGGTACCGGCCTCGGCCTGGCCATCGCCCGTCACCTGGCCCAGTTGATGGGCGGCGATACCGGAGTAGACAGTACGCCCGAGGTCGGCAGCAATTTCTGGTTCACCGCCCGCCTGCAGGCCGGCAAGGGTGACAACGCTGCCATCGCCGTGGCCGATGCCGGCGCCGCCACCCAACTCCGCCAATTCCAGAAATCGCCGCATATCCTGCTGGTCGAGGACAACCCGATCAATCAGGAAGTCGCCCGCGAACTGCTCGAAGACGTCGGCTTCACCATCGACGTTGCCACCAACGGTGCGGAAGCGATTGAACTCTGCCTGGGCAACACCTACGATCTGATCCTGATGGACATGCAGATGCCGGTCATGGATGGCCTCGAAGCCACCCGCAGGCTGCGCGCCGATGGCTGTCTCACGCCGATCCTGGCGATGACCGCCAACGCCTTCGGCGAGGACCGCAAACGCTGCCTCGAAGCCGGCATGAACGACCACATCGCCAAGCCGGTCAATCCCGACAACCTGTACGCCTCGATCGCCAAATGGATGCCGCTGCATACGGCCAGCCAGCCCGTCACGCATGCCCCGCCGGCAGACGATGAAAAGGCCGCACTGGCCGCCCAGCACTGGGTGGACATGGAACAGGCCATGGTCGCCGTACGCAACCGGATCGGCAATTACCGGCGTCTGCTCGACAGCTTCATCACGGGCCACGGTCATGACGACGAAATCCTCGACGCGGCACGCCGGGAAAACCGCCTGCACGATGCCCGGCAGCTGGCGCACAATCTCAAGGGCGTGGCCGGAACGCTCGGCCTCTGGCGAATCCATGCTGCCGCCTGCGCCCTCAACGACGCCCTGCTGCCCGGTGGTCCGGCCAACGATCCCGAACCATTGTTTGCCGACCTGATCGACGCCTTGAAGCAGACCTGCACCGGCATCCAGCACTACCAACAGGAACATCCGAGATCCTCATGACCCCGCGTTTTCCCATGACCCTGGCGGACATCATGACGACCGACGTCCGTACCGTCGAACTGTCTACCCCGCTTGCCGAAATTGCCCGGATCATGAGCGAGGCGGGCATTTCCAGCCTGCTGGTCGGCAGCCCGGAATGCGCCAGCGGCATCGTCACCGAAAGCAACCTGCTGCGCGCCCTGCACTGGCGCCTGCCCGGCAACACCCCGATCAGCGAACTGATGTCCAGCCCACTGGTTACCGCGCCACCTGAACTTGACCTGCTGGCGGCCCGCAAACTGCTCGACACGCATCGCATCCGCCATCTGGTGGTGCTGGCTGGCGATGGTCGCACCGCCGGCATCGTCAGTGAAACCGATTTCCGCCGCCATCTCGGTACCCTAGCGTTCAAGCACATGCAGAACCTGAGCAGCGCGATGGACCGGGAGATGCCCCAGCTTTCGCCGGAGACGCCGCTCAACGAGGCGCTGGCCCGCATGCTGAGCAATACGACGGACTACGTGCTGTGCTCCGCCAACGGTGTCCCGCAAGGCATCCTGACCGAACGCGACATTCCTCGCCTGCTCAATCGCGTGCAGGCAGCCAGCGACATTACGCTATCCGAAGCGATGACCGCCCCCTTGTACAGTGTCGACATCGACAGTTCGGTCAGCGATGCCCTGGCCGCGATGGCCACGCACCGCGTCAGGCACATGCTGGTTCTCGACAAGCGTGGCCGGCTCGCCGGCATGGTCAGCCAGCAGCGACTGTTCGAGCAACTGGCCCTGCACGAGATGGAAGCTGCCCTGATCCACCTGTGCGAAGAACGCGACCGCCAGCGCCTGCAGACCCAGCTCGACTTCGCCCTGGCCGCCGCCGGGGCCGGGGCCTGGGAATATCGTGCGGGCAACGACCAATTCCTCTGCAGCGACAGCCTGTGCAACCTGTTCGGTGAATCCACGGCTGCCCAGCCGAAGTCCGTACTGCAGTGGCGCGAACGCATCCACCCCGACGACCAGGCCGCCTACCAGCGCTCCTTCGCCGCCCTCCTCGACGGTAGCAGCGATCAACACCGCCTGGAATACCGGGTCCGCCATGCCGCCAAAGGCTGGTTGTGGGTCGAGGACCGCGGCAGCATCACCGAGCGCAACGGCGACGGTCGGGTGACGATGGCCAGTGGCATTCTTGCCGACATCAGCCAGCGCCGCGCCATGGCCGCCAACGAAGCCAGCCTGCGCCAGTTGTCGCTGGCCATCGAGCAAAGTCCGCACAGCGTGGTCATTGCCAACGCCGAGGGCAACATCGAATACGTCAACCGCGCCTTCGTCACCTGCACCGGTTACCAGCCGGAAGAAGCCATCGGTCGCAATCCGCGTTTCCTTAAATCCGAGCAGACGCCACCGGAAACCCCGCAGGCGCTATGGCAATCCTTGCGCGGAGGCGACCTGTGGCGGGGCGAATTCATCAACCGGCGCAAGGACGGCACCCTGTACAACGCCTACGCGATCATTTCCCCGGTTCGCCAGGCCGACGGCCAGGTCAGCCATTATCTGGCGATCGAAGAAGACATCACCGAGCGCAAACGCGACCAGCAGGAACTGGCGCGTTACCGTGCCGAACTCGAAAATCTGGTCGAACAACGGACCCAGCAACTGCAGCACGCCAAGGAAGAAGCCGAGTCGGCCAGCCGGGCAAAGAGCAGCTTCCTGGCCAACATGAGCCACGAAATCCGCACCCCGATGAACGCCATCCTCGGGCTGACTCACCTGCTCCAGCGCGACCACGACGACGAGCGGCTGGGCCGGATTGCCGACGCTGCCAACCAGCTGATGCAACTGCTCAACGACATTCTCGATCTGTCACGCCTGGAATCGGGCACCCAGAAACCGGCGAACGCCAATTTCGCGCTCGCCGACCTGTTGTCCGAAACCTGCCAGCCGTTCGCCGAACAGGCGCGCAGCAAGGGGCTGGACTTCGTACACCACCTGGCCCCCGTGGTTCCGGCACGCCTCTGTGGCGATCCGGGTTACCTCAGGCAGATCCTGCAGCAACTGCTGTCCAACGCCGTCAAGTTCACCGACCGCGGCAGCATCACCCTGTCGGTCGACGCGCCAACCAGCGAGTCCCGCTCGATCACCCTGCGCTTCTCGATCCGTGATACCGGCATCGGCATCCCGGCCGATCTTCTACCGCGCCTGTTCAACCCCTTCGAGCAAGGCGACAGCTCGACCACCCGCCGGCACGGCGGCGTCGGCCTGGGGCTGGTGATCAGCCGCCGCCTGGCCGAACTGATGGACGGCCGGATAGGCGTCAACAGCCAGCTCGGCGAAGGCAGCGAATTCTGGTTCTCGGTGACCCTCAAGCGCGCCGACCTGGAAGCCGGCAAGACGCTCCCGGCCGGCTCGCCGCCGCCCGCCGCCGACGATGAAGCGGCACAACTCGAACAACTCGGGCGCATCCCGGGCCTCGACCTCAAGGCCGGCCTGCACGCCGTGCGCGGCAAACTGTCGACCTATCGCCGCTTGCTGAGCAGCCTGACCGACAATCACACCGGCGACTTCGCGCGCATGCGCGAACTACTGACGCAGGGAGAAAACGAGGAGGCCCGGCGGCTGGCGCATTCGCTCAAGGGCGCAGCGGCAACGCTTGGCGCCAGTGCGGTGTTCCAGAGCGCGGCCGATGTCGACCACGCCATCCGCCAGGCGCGGCCGAACGATGAAATCCTCCGCCTGATCGCCGACTGCGAGCGGCAATACCGACAACTGCACGATGCGCTCCAAGTGGCCCCGCCCTCCGTGCAGCGCAGCCAAGCCCAATTGAACATGGCCGCCGGCGAAGTGCGCCAGCAATTGGCCAGCCTGACGCAGCAACTCCATGATTGCGATTTCGCAGCGCAGGCCCGCCTGCAGACCGATGGCGCCATCCTGCGCCAGTTGCTGGGCGAGGACTTCCCGCGCTTCGAGCGGCAGATCGCCGATTTCGACTTTGCTGCTGCCGCCGAGCTGCTGGCGCAGGCCCTGGCCCGACTCGACTGATCAGGCCGGCTGGCGCGACAGCCAGGCAGCGGCGCCGTTACCGGCGCGGTAGCCGCTGGCCAGGCAGGCGGTCAGCAGATAGCCGCCGGTCGGCGCCTCCCAGTCCAGCATTTCGCCGGCCAGGAATAGCCCGGGGCGGGTCTGTACCATCAGGCTGTCATCGAGTCCCTCGAATCGGACGCCACCAGCGCTGCTGATCGCCTCGTCGAGCGGTCGTGTGGCCCTGACCGGCAATGGCAAGGCCTTGATCGCCGCCGCCAGGGTAACGGGATCACCGAGTACCGGCGGCGGACAGAATTCGTGCAGCAGCCCGGCCTTGACTCCCTCGATACCGGCGCAACGACGCAGATGCTTGGCCAGCGAATCGCGCCCGCGTGGCCGGGCCAGGTCGGACTGCAGGCGCGCCTGGCTACGCCCCGGCGCCAGGTCGAGCACCAGGTGCGCGGGCGCACCGGCATCGAGCGCATCGCGCAGCGGTGCCGACAGCGCATAGACCAGCCCGCCCTCGATCCCCTGCGCGGTGATGTTGAACTCGCCCTGCTGGCGCAGGCCGGCGCATTCGCCAACCACCGGCTTGACCGGATGGCCGGCGAAACGCTGGCGGAAATGCTCGCTCCAGGCCACATCGAAACCGCAATTGGCCGGACGCAGCGGCGCGACCGGAATATTCTGGCTGGCCAGCACCTCGACCCAGCGTCCGTCGGAACCGAGCTTGGCCCAGCTGCCGCCGCCCAGCGCCAGGAGCGTGACGTCGGCAGCGTGCGCGACCTCACCGGCCGGGGTCGAGAAGCGCAAGCGGCCGGCCGCATCCCAACCCTGCCAGCGATGCCGGACGTGGAAACGCACCCCCTGCCCGCGCAGACGGTGCAGCCAGGCGCGCAACAGCGGCGCGGCCTTCATTTCCCGGGGGAAAACCCGCCCGGAACTACCGATGAAGGTTGCTATGCCCAGACCGTGAATCCAGTCGCGCACCGCCTGCGGCCCGAAATCGTCGAGCAGCGGCGCGATCTGGGCAGCCCGTGCGCCATAACGGGCAATGAAATCGGGCATGGCTTCGGCATGGGTGATGTTCATGCCGCCGACGCCGGCAATCAGGAATTTCCGCCCCAGCGAGGGCATGGCGTCGAAGACATCGACTTCGATCCCCGGCTGGGCTGCCAGGCGCTCGGCGGCCATCAGGCCAGCCGGACCACCGCCGACGATGACCGCCCGCCGCATCAGTCGGCGGCCTTGACCGCCTCGGCGGCAGCCCGCAGGGCTTCCGGAATTTCCTCTTCGTCGAGCGGCACCACGGTCACCGCCACTTCCGGCTCCGCGCTACCACCGCCGAGGATGATGCCGCGCAGTGGCGAGATGTCGGAGAAATCCCGGCCGATGGCCAGCGTGATGTGCTCGGTATCGGGCAGGAGATTGTTGGTCGGATCGAAATCGACCCAGTTGTCCGCCGTGCCCGGGGCATACACCGAGACCCAGGCGTGCGAGGCATCGGCGCCGATCAGGCGCGGCTTGCCGGGGGGCGGCCGGGTCAGCAGGTAACCGCTGACGTAGCGCGCCGACAGCCCGAGCGCGCGCAGGCAGGCGATCATCAGGTGGGCGAAGTCCTGGCAGACGCCGCGCTTGTTCTCCAGCACTTCGAGTACCGGTGTCGATACCGTCGTCGCTTCCGGGTCGAACTCGAATTCCTCGAAAATCTTTGTCATCAGATTGTGCGCCCCGACCAGCACCGGCGTGCCCGGCGGGAAACAGTCGGCCGCATACTGCGCCAGTTCGTGCTTGACGCGGACGTGCGGGCTTTCGAACAGGAAGCGCACCGCTTCGAGATCTTCCGGCTCCGGCGGCTGGGCGTCGTAGGCCAGGCGCTCGCGCAGTTCTTCCCAGGGCATCGAGGACGCAAGCTGCTCGGCGTCAGGCATGTGCGACAGGACCGAAATATTCATCGTCGACCGGAGGCGCAGGCTGTCGTGCGGCGCGTGGAAGGAAATCCAGCTCACCGGATTGCCGAAGGCATCCAGGCCGTCGCGGCGCCAGGTCGGCTGCGGCTCGATGTCGATGCGCTGTTCGTGCACCAGTTGCCAGGGCAGGAAGCGCGGCGACAGGTGCAGTTGCTGCTGCGACAGCGAAATCGGACTGCCGTAGTCGTAGCTGGTTTCGTGCAGGACGTGGTAACGGACCGGTTCCATGTTCACAGCGCCATGGTCTGCCGGCTGACGTCGCCGACATGGGTGAAGTAGCGCATGGCCAGGCCGTCCGACAGATGCGCCGCGGCGGCATCGAGATCGAGCAGCAAGGTGGCCAGTTCTTCGCAGGGCGCACAACTGCGGCACTGGTTGAACTGCAGATGCTCCAGCTTGCCCAGGTCGAAGGCACGCAGGCGCTCGACGGCCCCGCTCAGGCGCTGGTCGTAATCGGCGCCAAGCTCGCTGGCCATGCGTTCCAGGTAACGGCCAAGCACATTGGTCTGGAAGCTGACCCCGTGCGGATTGCTCTCGTCGAAGACGAGCAGGTCGATGACCGGCAGCAGTTCGGCATGGCGCGAATAACGCGAGCGGTAGGTGATGATCGAATCGGCCATTTCCAGCAGCCATTCGAGGCAACCCTGACCGCGCGCCGATTCCATGCGCAGGAAATCGGCGACGCCGCGCGCGAGGAAGGACAAACGTTCGAGACGGCGGCCGATGATCAGGAACCGCCAGCCATCGTCGCGGGTCATGTTGTCCATGGCGAAGCCGTTGAGCGACGACGAAACCAGCAGCACGCGGTCAAGGAAGGCAATCGCCTCGGTCAGCGTCGGATGTTTCTTCTGCGCCGTCTGCTGTTCGCGCAACAAGCGGTTCAGTGACTGCCAGTGATCGAGCGACAGACGCTCGCGCACATGCGAGGCCGACCACATCAGGCTGCGGATGTTGCCGGCCAGGCTGCCCGGCTGATCGGGATCGTAGATGGCTTCAAGCAGCGAATGTTCGCTGCCCTCACCGACTTCGTTATCTTCTTCGGGCGTCGGCAGGACACCGAGTCGCTCGGCCAGTTCGAGCACCGACGCCACGGCCTGGGTCTTCTCGCCGCCAACATCGACCAGGCGCGCCAGGGCAACCCGCAGCAGGCGGGCGCTGTCATCGAACCGTTCGGAATAGCGGCCGAGCCAGAACAGGTTCTCGACCACCCGCGACGTCAGGTTGGCACCGGCGCGGACCAGGTCGCGCACGCCGAACGACGGCTTGAGCAGCGTGAATTCGCTGACCGGGCCGTTGGTCAGCACCCAGGTATCCTTAGACGCGCCGCCACGCTGCATCGAGATGATGCGCGCGCCAGCGCCCTGAGCAACGCGGGTCAGGCCGCCGGGCATGACCGAATACTCGCCGTCGCCATTGACTGCGGCGTAGGCGCGCAGACCAACCGGCCGAGCGATCAGCCGGCGTTCGTGAGCACGGCTCCAAGTCGGCGCCTGCGCCAGGTTGACCATTTCCTGAGCGACATAGGCATGCGGCCGGGCTTCGATCCGGCGCAGCATTTCCTCGCGCGCCTCGCCCTCCAGCTCATGGCCGAACACCGGCTCCATGCGCTGGGTCGGGTAGGCCGGCTTGATCACCAGATCGTCGAAGTTCTCCTTGACGAACTCCAGGGCCGGCTTCTCGCCGCACCACCAGGTGGCGATCGACGGCATGGCCAGCTTCTCGCCGAGCAGTTCGCGGCAGATCGCCGGCAGGAAACCCATCAGCGCCCCCGAAGCGAGCAGTCCGCTGCCGAGCGCATTGGCAATCGCCACCCGACCGGCGCGGGCGACGTTGATCAGGCCGGGAATCCCGAGCGCCGAATCGCCGCGCAGTTCGAGCGGATCGCAGTAGTCGTCGTCCTGGCGGCGCAGGATCACATGCACCCGCTTGAGGCCGCGCAGGGTTTTCAGGAACACGGTATCGCCGCGCACCGTCAGGTCCTGGCCCTCGACCAGCGGGAAACCAAGGTAACGGGCCAGGTAGGCGTGTTCGAAATAGGTTTCGTTGTACGGCCCCGGCGTCAGCAGCACGATGTGCGGCTGCTCGCCCGGATCGAGCGGCGCCAGTTTGGTCAGGCCTTCCTGCTGGTCGCGGAAGAAGTCGGCCAGATGCTGGACGTGCAGGTCGCGGAACATTTCCGGGAAGACGCGCGAGACGACCAGCCGGTTTTCCAGCGCGTAACCGGCACCCGACGGCGCCTGCGTGCGGTCGGCGATGACCCACCAGCGCCCGTTCGGCGAGCGTGCCAGGTCGACGGCGTAATGGTGCAGCCAGACCCCGCCCGGCGGCTGTATGCCCTGGCACGGCCACAGGTAACCGTGCTGACCATAGACCAGCGCCGGCGGCAGCAGGCCTTTGGCGAGCAGCGTCTGCGGACCATAGAGATCGGCCAGGATGGCGTTGAGCAGGGCCGCCCGCTGGGCCACGGCAGCAGAAATCTCGGCCCATTCGTCGGGCGGGATGATCAGCGGTACCGGATCGAGCACCCACGGCCGGTCGGCACCGTTCGGGTCGGCGTAGACGTTGTAGGTGACGCCGTTTTCCAGGATGCGCCGGTCGGCAAAATCCAGCCGCTGGTGCATGTCTTCCGGCGACACGGCATCCAGATGGTTGAAGAAGCCCCGCCAGTGCGGGCGCACGTCGCCATCCGCCATCAACATTTCGTCGTAACGGCGGGCACTATGCGGATAGATGGCGAGAAGTGTACGGGCCATGGCAGGAAAAGAAACAGGCCGCTACCGGCCTGTCGTTCGGCTGGCGGCGGAAAGCCGCCGCCCAACCGGTTAGAAACGGCGCAAGTCTAGCGTAAACGGGTGCTCGGCGCTGACCTGCGGTGCCTTGACCTCGATCCGTCCCGGCGTGTGGCCGAAGCGGAAGAAACGGGCCAGACGACGGCTTTCGGCTTCGAAGGCATTGACCGGGAAGGTATCGAAACTGCGCCCGCCCGGATGCGCCACGTGGTACTGGCAACCGCCGAGCGAACGCTGCATCCAGGTATCGACGATGTCGAACACCAGCGGCGCATGCACACCGATGGTCGGATGCAGACAGGACGCCGGCTGCCAGGCCCGGTAACGGACGCCGGCAACGAACTCGCCGTTTTTTCCGGTATTGGTCAGCGGCACGGGTTCGCCGTTGCAGGTCAGGATGTAGCGGTCCGGCGCCATGCCGGTGACTTTGACCTGGACGCGCTCGACCGAGGAATCGACGTAACGCACGGCGCCGCCGGCCGAGCCCTCCTCGCCCATGACGTGCCAGGGTTCGAGCGCGTGGCGCAGTTCGAAGGCGATGCCCTTGACCGCGAAATCGCCGTATTTCGGGAAGCGGAATTCGAAATGCGGGGCAAACCACTCGTGCTTGAACGGATAGCCGGCAGCGGTCATTTCTTCCATGACGTCGCGGAAATCCTGCTCGACGAAATGCGGCAGCATGAACCGGTCGTGCAACTCGGTGCCCCAGCGGGCCAGGCGTTGCGGGCTGTAGGGTTCGTTCCAGAAGCGGGCGATCAGCGCCCGCAGCAGCAATTGCTGAGCCAGCGACATGCGCGCGTGCGGCGGCATTTCGAAGGCGCGCAGTTCGAGCAGGCCGAGGCGGCCGGTCGGGCCGTCGGGCGAGTACAGCTTGTCGATGCAGAATTCCGAACGGTGCGTGTTGCCGGTGACATCGGTGAGCAGGTTGCGCAGGATGCGGTCGATCAGCCAGGGCGGCACATTCTGGCCGGCCGGCGGAATCTGCTTGAAGGCGATTTCCAGCTCGTAGAGGCTGTCGTTGCGCGCTTCGTCCACCCGCGGTGCCTGGCTGGTCGGGCCGATGAACAGGCCGGAAAACAGGTAGGACAGGCTGGGATGATTGTGCCAGTAGGCGACCAGGCTCTTGAGCAGGTCCGGCCGGCGGAGGAAGGGCGAATCGTTCGGGGTGGCGCCGCCGAGGACGAAGTGGTTACCACCGCCGGTGCCGGTATGGCGGCCGTCGACCATGAATTTCTCCGTGGTCAGGCGGGTCAGGTGAGCCGCTTCGTAGAGGTGCGTGGTCTGACCGACCAGTTGATCCCAGTTGCGGGCCGGGTGGATGTTCACCTCGATCACGCCGGGGTCGGGGGTGACCCGGAAATGCGTCAGGCGCGGGTCGGACGGCGGCTCGTAGCCTTCCATGATCACCGGCAGCTGCATCTCTTCGGCAGTGGCTTCGACGGCGGCGACGATTTCCAGGTAATCGTCGAGCGTCTGCGTCGGCGGCATGAAGATGTAGAGCTTGCCGTCGCGCGGCTCGGCGCACATCGCCAGACGGGTGATCCAGCCGGCGGATTCCTTGAAGCCCGGGCGGGTGTCGGTCGGCTTTTCCCAGGCCCGACCCTTGCCGTCGGCGCTGATCCCGGCAGCTGCGCCACGTCTATCCTGCATCTGCGGCACGCGGGCGCCGACTTCGCCGCTGACGCGGGCGCGCAGGGCGGCGTAGGAAGCCAGCGGATCGGTCGCCGTCTCTGCATCCGGGACATTGACGTAGGGATAGTCGCTCTGCGCCGTCCACGGCTGCGAGTCGATCGGCAGGCGGTAGCCCATCGCCGAATCGCCGGGGAACAGGTAGCAGCGCTCGGCGCGCAGGAACCACGGCCCGGTCTGCCACTCGTTGTAGACGTTCTTCATGATCGGCAGCGTATGGCCAACCACGTAGGTCATGCCCTGGGTGAATACCTTCATCAGGCGTTCGCGCTCCATGGCGTCGTCCACGCGTGAGTCGAACGGGTCGACGTTGCCGGGCAGGCGCCGTTCGCGCCACATGTAGTAGTAGACATCCTCGTAGCCGGGGAAGACGTAGTCCGGGGTCACCCCCAGGCGCTCGGCAACGCGCTTGAGGAAATGCCCGGCCTGGTCGGCGGTGGCGCCGTAATCCTTGCGCTCGTCGGCATACAGCGCCGGGTTGTTCCAGATCGGCTCGCCGTCCTTGCGCCAGAAGCAGTTCAGCGACCAGCGCGGCAGTTGCTCGCCGGGGTACCACTTGCCCTGGCCGAAGTGCATCAGCCCGTTCGGGGCGTACTTATCGCGCAAGCGGTGGAACAGCTCGGCGGCAAAGAAGCGCTTGGTCGGGCCGAGTGCGGCGGTATTCCATTCGGCGCCGTCGGGGTCGTCGACAGCAACGAAGGTCGGCTCGCCGCCCTGGGTCAGGCGCACGTCCATACGCATGAGCTCGTCGTCGATGTGGTGGCCGAGATTCTCGATCTCCAACCATTGCTCGTCGGTGTACGGCTTGGTCACGCGCGGCGCTTCCCAGATGCGGGTGACGCCCATCGAGTGCGAGAACTCGGTTTCGCACTTGTCGATGGCGCCGCTGACCGGTGCCGCAGAAGATGGCTCCGGCGTACAGGCCAGCGGAATGTGGCCTTCGCCAGCGAACAAGCCGGAAGTCGGGTCGAGCCCGATCCAGCCGGCGCCGGGCAGGTAAACCTCGGTCCAGGCGTGCAGGTCGGTGAAATCGGCTTCCGGGCCCGACGGGCCATCGAGCGATTTGACGTCGGCGGTGAGCTGGATCAGGTAGCCGGAAACGAAGCGCGCGGCCAGGCCGAGATGGCGCAGCAACTGCACCAGCAGCCAGGCCGAGTCGCGACAGGAGCCGGAGCGCTTTTCCAGGGTTTCCTCCGGCGTCTGCACACCGGGTTCGAGACGGATCGTATAGCTGATGTCGCGCTGCACCTGGGCATTGAGGGCAACCAGGAAATCGACGCTACGCGTCGCCTCGCGCGGGATGCCGGCCAGGTACTTATCGAACAGCGGGCCATAATTGACCTTGTAGAGATAAGGCGCCAGTTCGTGGCGTTCCTCGGCGACGTAGGCAAAGGGAATCTTCTCGGCGTGCGGTTCAAGGAAGAAGTCGAAGGGATTGATCACCGACATTTCGGCGACCAGGTCGACCTCGACGCGGAATTCGCGGGCCTTTTCCGGGAACACCAGGCGCGCCAGGTAGTTGCCCTGCGGGTCCTGCTGCCAGTTGATGAAATGCTTCGCCGGGCCGATCTTCAGCGAATAGGACAGGATGCGCGTGCGCGAATGGGGGCAGGGGCGGAGACGGACGATCTGCGGACCGAGATTGATCAGACGGTCATAGCTGTAATGCGTGACGTGGTTCAGTGCGACATGGATGGACACGGGCAAGCTCCGGATGGATTGTTCACCAGCCTAGAAGCAAGACATGAACCATGCTTACAAGGCCTTGATTTTTATTGCCCGCCATTGTGCGACGCACTTCATGAAGGCTTGATGTCGGCATGCACGCACCTAAACAGTGCATGCATCATCGACTGAACCGGTGCCGCAGCAATCAGGCGCCGTCTTTGCCGACCTGAGCGGACATCCGGTCAAACCATCGCTTGATCATCAGGAACAGGACATCCGGATTGACCGGTTTGGCGATGAAGTCGTCCATGCCGACAGCCAGGCAACGCTGCCGGTCATCGACGAAGGCGTTGGCCGTCATCGCCAGGATCGGCGTTGTCGCATGCAGGGCAAGCTGACGGATCGCCTGCGTCGCCTCCAGCCCGTCCATGACCGGCATCTGGACATCCATCAAAATCAGGTCGTAAGGGACCTCAGCCGCCTTGTCGACCGCTTCGCGACCGTCGGAAACGACGTCGACGGCGAGCCCGAGCGAGGTTTCCAGCAGTTCCCGGGCGACTTCCTGGTTGATCGGATCGTCCTCGACGACGAGGATGCGTCGATCGTGATAACGCTGCCGGATGATCGTCTCGGCTTCGCCGCCGGCAATCGCCATCGACGAGGCATCGGCGGCCGGCTTGGCGGCCTTGTGGAAGCGCAGCACGAAGCTGAAGCAACTGCCCAGGCCCGGCGTGCTGCTCACTTCGATCGAACCACCCATCAGTTCGACCAGGCGCTTGCAGATCGCCAGACCGAGTCCGGTACCACCATGGCGACGGGTGGTCGAACTGTCGGCCTGCTCGAAGGGCGAGAAAATGCGCCCCAGCGCTTCGGCCGGGATGCCGATGCCGGTATCCTCGACACTCAGGCGCAGGGAGATGTCACCCGGGCTTTCGGCTTCGACCCCGAGGTCTATCGTCACCCCGCCCCGCTCGGTGAATTTCACGGCATTGGTCACCAGATTGAGCAGTATCTGCTGCAGGCGCAAGGGGTCGCCCAGGAGTTCCAGGCTGGCCAGACGCGGGTCGATCTGCCGGTTGAGGATCAGATGGCGCGCCTCCAGACGGTCATGAACCAGGCTGTCGACATCGGCCAGCAAGCTGCCGAAACGGAAAGGCACGTTCTCCAGCACCAGGTGTTCGGCATCGATCTTGGACAGATCGAGGATGTCGTTGAGCAGACGCAGCAGGTGATTGGCCGCGCCGGAAATCTTGCCCAGTTTGTCGCATAACGCCGGATCGTCGTAGCGACGCAGGAGAATTTCGCTCAGGCCGATGATGGCGTTCATCGGCGTACGCAGTTCGTGGCTCATGTTGGCGAGGAAACTGCTCTTCGCCCGATTGGCGGCTTCGGCAGCATCCTTGGCCAACAGCAGTTCGCTGGTGCGCGCGGCGACGAGGTCTTCCAGGTGCAGGCGGTTCTGTTCGAGTTCGGCCTCGACCCGCTTGCGCTCGGAAACGTCGAGCAGGACACCGATGACGGCCGGCCGCCCTTCGTGCTCCATGATCCGCCCATAGACCTCGACATCCAGCCGGCTACCGTCCTGACGCACGCCGACGAAGGAGTAATTGACCGCCTCGACTTCGCCGCTCATCCGCCGCCGCAGGTTTTCAGCGACGGTGTCCCGTGCTTCCGGCGCCACCAGATTGCTGACCGGAACCTGCCCGATCACCTCGTCGGGGCTGGCGAAGCCGAACATTTCAGCAAAACGCGGATTGACGTAAGGGAAATAGCCATCCTGAATGATGTACACCCCGACCAGGGATTGCTCGATCAGGCCGCGGAACTTGCGCTCGGCGGCAAGCAGGGCCTGCTCCGCCTGCCGACGCCGGGCAATGTCCCGGCACAGGCCGAGCACATTGCCGTTGGGCAACAGGACCGCGCTCATTTCGGCATGGGCGATGCTGCCGTCCTTGCGGCGCAGATCGATTTCGGCAAAACAACGCCCTTCGTCGACAACCTGCTTGAACAGTTCATGGTGTACCTCGTCCAGCCCGCTGGGCGCCAGCCCGCCGATACCCATGACCAGCAGCTCTTCCCGGGTGTAGCCGACCAGCTCGCCGGCCGTTTGATTGACGTATTCGTAACTGCCATCCGGGCGGGCGATGAAAACGGCATCCGGCGTGTTGTCGAGGATGCTGCGCAGCGACTGCTCACTGTCCCGCAAGCGATGCGCGATCGCTTCGATCCGCCGGTTGTGACGGGAATTGCCGTAGAGCAGACCGAAGATCATCAGCCCGAGCAGCAGTCCGTAACCGGCAATGCTTTGCGGCAAGCTGCTGGTCGAAGCGAGGTCGAATTCGGGACTGCTACGGAAGCGGACGACCCAGCGGTGGCCGCCGAGCTCCATCGGCAGATCGACGAGATGGCGACCGGATACCGCCGGTTCGTCGGCCAGCGAATCGTAGAGCAGGTTTTCCGGCGCAACTGTAGTATCGAACAGCGCGAAATCGACATCCATCTCGCGGCTTGCCTTGATATTGCGCAGCAGATCGCCAGCCCGGAAAGGACTGAAAACAAAGCCAAGTAGCGCGCGCCGCCGTTGTTCGACGGTGTCACGCGGCAGGTCGGTACGATAGACCGGCAGGTAAATCAGGAAACCGGGTTGCCGGTCCGGCCCCTCGGGCTCCAGTCGGAGAATCACTTTCCCGGTCATCGCCGGCTGCCCGCTGTCGCGGGCGCGCTCCATGGCCTCGCGCCGCGCGTTGTCGGTCAGCATGTCGTAGCCGATCGCCCGCCGGTTGCGCTCGTTTTGCGGCTCCAGATAGGTGACACTGCTGTACTGATCGCGCTGGCCGGGCGGGCGGATTTCATGCGGCGAGATGCCGTCGGCACGCAAGCTCGCTTCATGGGCCGCCTTGGCCTCGGGAGCGAACACCAGGGCCAGACCCAGCCCCTGCGTCCCATGCAGATTTCCGCCGAGTTGCAGGCGCGCGACATAGCGCCGCCATTCATCCCGGGTGACGTCATCGCTGGCTTCGAAGAAGGCGGCGGCACCGCGCAATATCTGCTCGTGCGCCGACATGCGCCGCTGGATGTAATCGCGTTCCTTCTCGGCACGGTAGAGGAAACTCTCGCTGGCGCGCTGGTTGGCAGTTTCCCGAGCCAGGTACCAGGCGGCAAAGACCAGCGCCAACAGCAGTCCGAGCACGATCCAGGGCAACACCTCGGGATTCAGTATCCCCCGACGGCGCGACCCCAGCGGCGATGACTCTCCGGTGCAGGACTTGGGAACAGGCAATTGCGCTCCAATCTCGAAATCGTTGCTTCAGGAGCGAAGTGCCCTGACAGCGATATCTATTAAGACAATGTATTTCTTCCTGCGTCAGAACACAAATCAAACCTGCACCAAGAAGTTGCGAGGCAGACAAAAACCCCGGTTCACCAAGGCATAAAACCTGCTTCAATCTGGTGCATGAACCAGAATAACGCCCCCGCCCAACGCATCATCAAGATCCGCCGTGACTACAACACCTGGGTCGCCAGCGAGACGCTCGAAGATTACGCGCTGCGCTTCACCCCGCACAGCTTCCGCAAGTGGTCCGAACTACGCGTCGCCAACACCGCCTTCGGCGCAGCGTCGTTTCTGGTGCTCGAGGCGGTCGGCGCGACCATGCTGGTCAACGCCGGCTTCATCAACGCCTTCTGGGCGATCCTGGCGACCGGGCTGATCATCTTCCTGATCGGCCTGCCGATCTCGCATACCGCCGCCAAACACGGGCTGGACATGGATCTGCTGACGCGCGGCGCCGGTTTCGGCTACATCGGCTCGACCATCACCTCGCTGATCTATGCGTCCTTCACCTTCATCTTCTTCGCCCTCGAAGCGGCGATCATGGCCTACGCGCTGGAACTCGCCTTCGGCCTGCCGCCGGCCTGGGGTTACCTGGTCTGCGCCCTGGTGGTGATCCCCATGGTCACCCACGGCGTCACCGCGATCAGCCGTTTCCAGGCGTGGACGCAGCCAGTGTGGATCTTCCTGCTGGTCCTGCCCTACGTCTTCGTGCTGCTCGAAGAGCCCGACGCCTTCGCCGGCCTGCTCGCCTACGCCGGCGAGAACGGCAACGGCGCCAGTTTCAACCCGCACCTCTTTGGTGCGGCGCTGACCGTCGGCATCGCCATGGTGACCCAGATGGGGGAGCAGGTCGATTACCTGCGCTTCATGCCCGAGAAGACCGCCGCCAACCGCAGCCGTTGGTGGCTTGGGGTGATCGTCGGCGGACCGGGCTGGGTCGTTCCCGGCATCCTCAAGATGCTCGGCGGCGCATTGCTCGCCTGGCTGTTGCTGCGCGACGGCCTTAGCCCGGACAAGGCGGTCGACCCCAACCAGATGTACCTGATCGGCTTTTCCCACGTCTTCGACAACACGACCCTGGCGATTGCCGTCACCGCCATCTTCGTCATCGTCTCGCAGCTCAAGATCAACGTCACCAACGCCTACGCCGGCTCGCTCGCCTGGTCCAACTTCTTCGCCCGGCTGACCCACAGCCACCCGGGGCGCGTCGTCTGGGTCGTCTTCAACACGGCGATTGCCTTGCTGCTGATGGAGCTCAACGTCTTCCAGGCGCTCGGCCAGGTGCTCGGGCTGTACTCGAACATCGCCATCTCGTGGATGGCGGCGGTGGTTGCCGACCTCGTCATCAACAAGCCGCTCGGCCTGTCGCCCAAGGGCATGGAGTTCAAGCGCAGCCATCTCTACGACATCAACCCGGTCGGCGTCGGCGCCATGGTGGTCGCCTCGCTGCTTTCGGTAGCCGCCTTCTCGGGCCTGCTCGGCGACGCCGTCCAGCCCTACGCGCCATTCGTCGCCATGGCCGCCGCCTTCGTCATTTCGCCCCTGATCGCCTGGGCCACCGGCGGCCGCTACTACCTGGCGCGCACGGCCGGCGGTGCCGCCCCCCACAGTCACACCTGCGTCATCTGCGAGCGCGAGTATGAAGGCGAAGACATGGCCCACTGCCCGGCCTACCAGGGGCCGATCTGTTCGCTGTGCTGCTCGCTCGACGCCCGCTGCCACGACCTGTGCAAACCGCACGCCAATCTGTCGGCGCAGTGGCATGCACTGTTGCGCCGGCTGCTGCCGAAAGCCGCCCTGCCCTATCTGGAAACCGGGCTCGGCCACTACCTGCTGCTGATGCTCGGCATCGTGCCGATTCTGGCGCTGGTCCTCGGCGTGCTGTACACGCACGAACTGCTGATGCTCGGCGACGGCAAGCCGGGCATGGTCGCCGCGCTGCAGGAAACCTTCGTCAAGACCTTTGCCGCACTGCTGCTGCTCTCCGGCGTCGGCGCCTGGTGGATGGTGCTGACCCAGGAAAGCCGGCGCGTCGCGCAGGAGGAATCGAACCGCCAGACGCAGTTGCTGCTGCAGGAAATCGAATCGCACCAACGCACCGACGAGGCGCTGCAGAAGGCCAAACAGGTAGCCGACGCCGCCAACCAGGCGAAAAGCCGCTACATCACGGCGATCAGCCACGAACTGCGCACGCCCTTGAACAGCATCCTCGGCTACGCCCAGATCCTCGACGCCGACCCCGAAGTGCCGCCCAAGCGCAAGCAGGCGGTCAGCGTCATCCGCAAGTCCGGCGACCACCTGCTGTCGGTGATCGAGGGCACCCTCGACATCGCCCGCATCGAAGGCGGCAAGCTGACGCTGGAGGTCAAGGCGATGGACTTCCCCGACTTCATGCAGCAGATCGTCGGCATGTTCGAGCTGCAGGCGCGCAACAAGGGGCTGTCGTTCGACTACCGGCCGGCCGGCGAGCTGCCCGCCGTGGTCCGCGCCGACGAGAAGCGGCTGCGCCAGATCCTGATCAACATCCTCGGCAACGCGGTCAAGTTCACGGTGCGCGGCGGCGTCGAATTCAAGGTCGAATGCCGGCGCGAGATGGCCGTCTTCGAAATCCGCGACTCCGGCCCCGGCATCCCGGCCGAGGACATGGAACGCATCTTCGAACCCTTCGTCCGCGGCAGCACGGTGCAGGCCGGCGGCAGCGGCGTCGGCCTGACCATCGCCCGCATGCTGACCGACCTGATGGGCGGCGAAATGCAGGTGTCGAGCACGCCCGGCGAGGGCACGCTGTTCCGCATCCGCCTCTTCCTGCCGCAGGTGCATTCGGCACAGGCGGCACGCGAACTGCCGAAGCTCAACCGGGTTGGCTATGTCGGCGTGCGCAAACGCATCCTCGTCGTCGACAACGAAAAGGTCGACCGCGACATGCTGCAGAGCGTGCTCGAACCGCTCGGCTTCATCGTCGACCAGGCCGCCAGCGGCTACGAAGCGCTGCAAGCGATTCCCCGGTGCAAACCGCACCTCGTCTTCATGGACCTCGGCATGCCCGGCATCGACGGTTGGGAAACCATCCGCCGCATCCGCCAGCAGCAATTGACCGACGCCCATATCGCCATTCTCTCGGCCAACGCCTTCGACAAGGGGCTGGACAACGATGTCGGCATTGCGCCTGAGGATTTCATCGTCAAGCCGCTCAAGGTCAATCAACTGCTCGACTGGCTGGGCAAAAAGCTAGGCCTCGAATGGGTCACCGCCGACACGCCACCGCCCGCCCCGGCGCCGGCCGAACCGCTGCCGCTGGTCGCCCCGGACGCCGGGCAGGTCAGCGCGCTGGAAGAAGCGATCAACCTTGGCTACCTGCGCGGCATCCTCACCCAGCTCGCCGAGATCGAAAAGCTCGACGCCCGCCACGGCGAGTTCGTCCGCGTCCTGCGCGAACTGGCGCGCCAGTTCCAGTTCGACGCGATGAAGGAAATCCTGAGAAAATCGGCCCATGAACCCCGTTGACCGCGCCATCTCCGACATCGTCCTGATCGTCGACGACGTCCCCGAGAACCTCTCGCTGCTGCACGACGCGCTCGACGAGGCCGGCTACACCGTGCTCGTCGCCACCAACGGCGAATCGGCGCTGCAGCGGGCGCGCCAGAGCCTGCCCGACGTCATCCTGCTCGACGCGCTGATGCCCGGCATCGACGGCTTCGAAGTCGCCCGCCGGCTGAAGGCCGACTTCGCGACGCAGCAGATCCCCATCGTCTTCATGACCGGCCTCACCGAAACCGAGCACGTCGTCGCCGCCTTCGCCGCCGGCGGCGCCGACTACGTGACCAAGCCGATCCGCCCGGCCGAAGTCCTGGCGCGCATCGCCGCGCACATGCAGAACGCCCGCCAGATGAAGCAGGCGCGCAGCGCGCTCGACGCCTTCGGCCAGGCCACCGTCGCCGTCCGCGCCGCCGACAGCCGCATCGTCTGGCAGACGCCGCTGGCCCGCGACCTGCTCAACGCCTATTTCGCCAACCCGGAAACCGTCGCCCCGGAAGAACTGCTCGCTTGGATCGCCGCCGCCAACGCCGCCCGCCGCGACCAGCGCGAACCGGCGCCGCTGCTCACCGCCCAGGGCAACAAGCGCCTGCTCGCCTCCTTCCACGACCAGACCGGCGACGACGAATGGCTGGTCGTCCTGCGCGAGGAAAACGACGCCTCCGCCGTCGAATCCCTGATCGCCGCCTTCCGCCTCACCCAGCGCGAAGCCGAAGTGCTCTACTGGGTGGTCCAGGGCAAGACCAGCAAGGACATCGGCGACATCCTCGGCAGCAGCCCGCGCACGGTCAACAAACACCTGGAGCACATTTACGAAAAGCTCGGGGTGGAAACGCGCACGGCGGCGGCTAATCTGGCCTTGGGAAAAATGCGGGGAGGCTGATTCAACGGCTTTTTCCCGGCGAACCGCCATCCAGGCGTTTCAGGAGGGTCCCGAACAAGACCTCCGGCACCACCGGTTTGGCAATGAAGTCGTTCATGCCGGCGGCCAGACAACGCTCCCGGTCCTCGGTAAAGGCGTTGGCGGTCATGGCCACGATGGGCAGGGATTCACGGCCGGGCAGGCCGCGAATCACGCGGGTCGCCTCAAGACCGTCCATGACCGGCATCTGCATGTCCATCAGGATCAGGTCGTAAGCCTGGCGTGCAATCAGACGAACCGCCCGGTCGCCGTCTTCGACGCCATCGACGATCAGGCCGACATCGTGCAGCAAGCCCTGGATCACTTCGCGATTGATCGCTTCGTCATCGACCACCAGCACACGCTTGCCGGCGTGGCGATCAAGCAGCAAGGCTTCCTCCGGCACGGCATTCAGGCCATTCACGACCGGTCTGCCAGCGGCCTTTTCCAGACGGGCGGTAAACCAGAAAACACTCCCCTGTCCGGGCTGACTGCGAACACCGACATCGCCCCCCATCAACTGGGCCAGGCGCTTGGTCAGCGCCAGCCCGAGACCGGTTCCGCCATACTGCCGGGTGGTCGAATTGTCGGCCTGCTCGAATACTGAAAACAGGCGGGCCACCGCCGCCGGCTCGATCCCTATCCCGGTATCGGACACCTCGAAACGCAACAGGGTGTCGACCGCACTTTCCTCAAGCAGGCTGACCCGAACGGCCACCTCGCCGTGATCGGTAAACTTGATCGCATTGCCGACGTAGTTGAGCAAGGCCTGGCGCAGGCGGGTGGCATCGCCGAGCAGACAGATGTCCGGCATGGCGATGTCGGCGTGCAGCCGCAGCCGCTTGGCTGCCGCACTACCCTGGATCATGCCGATGACCTCGTTGACCAGGCCGGCAACATGCAATTCGGCCCGGTCGAGCCAGAGCTTGCCGGCTTCGATCTTGGACAGATCGAGGACGGCATTGATGATTTCCAGCAGATGCCGGCTGGCCATTTCGATCTTGTCCAGACGCCCGGATTGCTCGGGACTGACGCCCGCGCGGCGCAACAGGTGGGTCATCCCGGTGATGGCGTTGAGCGGGGTGCGGATTTCATGGCTCATGTTGGCCAGGAAAGCACTCTTGGCAACGCTTGCCGCCTCGGCCGCCTGCTTGGCGGTGAGCAACTCGCGGGTGCGTTCACTGATACGTTCTTCCAGATGCAGTTTATAGCGTTCCAGCTCCATCGCCGCCCGCTTGCGCTCGGTGATATCCAGATTCAGACCGACGATGCCGGTCACCTGACCATCCAAGCGGATCGGCGCAATGATGTTCTGGTAGAAGCGCTGCTCGCCAGCGTGCAGGTATTCGACCTCGGCATCGACCAGTTCACCGGCCATCGCCCGACGGTTGTTATCCAGCCACACCGCCAGCACCTCCGGGGAGCTCGCCTTGTCTTCGGGGCGGCTACCGAGCAGGCTGCCCCAGTGCTGGACCAGCGCACGGTTCTCCATGATGCAGCGACCGTCGCGATCGCGCGCCCAGAATTCGAACGGCGTGTTGTCGACAATCGCCCGCAGGGTTTCCTCGCTGCGTTTCATGGCATCGAGCGCGCGCCGGTTCTGGATCAGCAGCCACAGCAACAGCAAGGCGCCCAGACCGGCGAACAGGATCTGCACGCTGACCGATTGGCGCAGTGCGGCAATATGGTTGCGTTGCACCGAGGCCTGCGCCATCGATGCCTGGAATATGTCGTCGTTCAACAACTTCAGCGCGGCATGCAGTTGGGCTGCCTGCAGCACTGCAGCTTGGCGCACGCTCGCCGACGGCTCGGACGAATCCTCCTGCCAGGAATCGAGGGTGGCGACCAGGGCATCGGCATCGGCGTACAGCGCATCGATGCGCGGATCGCTGCCGGCGTACAGGGAACGGTTGTCCTGCAGACGCAGGACCAGCAGATCAAGCGCGAAACCGAACTGCTCGCGGGTATCGGCGTCGGGTCTGTCGGCGTAGCGCACCAGCGCATGCTCGAGACGCAGGAAATCGTAGAGCAGGACCGAGAAATCCCGCTCCTTGTGCAGCGATGAAATCGGCAAGGCTGCCTTGATCTGACTGGTACTGTGCGTCAGGTAGACGACCAGGCCACCCGTCAGCAAGGCGATCAATGCTGCCGGCAGGAAAACGCCGCGCAGCCAGGCGCGGGTCATCGTCCGGCCTTTGCTTCGATGCTGTCCACCAGCCACACCCAGCGCAGGCGATAGACCGAGTCGGCCAATTCCGGCGACATGTCGCGCGGATAGATGATGCGCAACGGCCCCTTGTTTCGCGGACGCATCGGCTGCCCGTCATGGCGGGTCGCCAGCAGGACCGGCCAGCGCTCCCAGTCCTGGCGGGGGATCACCTGGGAAAAGCCGTCCTTGGCGCGCACCCGGATCTCATCCGCTTTGTCCAGACCGGCACGTTGCAATACATCGCGCAGCAGGGGGCCGGCATAACTGCCGTCGTCCTCGGGCCAGAAGGTCGTCGTCCTTACCTCGTGCATGCCCAGGCTTTCCAGCTCGGCCAGACTCAGCTGCACCTTGCCGCTGGCACCATGCAAGGTCAGCACCGGCGCCGTCGCCTTGCTGATGGTCAGCGTCACCGCCCTGGGCGCCCCCGGCGTTTCGGCAAATGCGGCAGCCGGGCCACAAACCAGAACAACGGAGAGGAGCAACGGCTTCAGGCACACACGCATTTTCATCGACAGCATCTCTGGAAAAACAAAGATAAACGGTAGAGCCTGATTTTACCCGATCGGGCAGCGAACACCGGGTCGAACAAATTATGTTGCAGTGCACAATATTCTTCCGTTATACTGCGCAGCGAACACTTTCATGACTCATTCAAGGAGACAGCAATGTCCATCAATACCGAGCAATTTGCCGCCGCCAACAAGGCTACCGTTGATTCCCTGCTGTCCGTCGCCAACACGGCACTGGCCTCCGCAGAGCGCATCGCCGCCCTCAACCTGAACACCGCCCGCGCCGCCCTGGAAGACACCGCTTCCGGCGTCAAGACCGTGCTCGAAGCCAAGGACCCGCAAGCCGCCCTGGCCGCCCAGAAGGCCCTGGCCCAGCCGGCCGTCGAGAAGGCTGTTGCCTACTCGCGCTCGGTCTACGAAATCTCCAGCCAGACCCAACAGGAACTGGCCAAGATGGTTGAAGCCCAGTTCAGCGAATTCCAGAAGTCGATCGCCAACATGGTCGACCTGGCTGCCAAGTCCGCCCCGGCCGGTTCCGAAGGTGCCGTTGCCGCCGTGCAGAGCGCCATCGCCGCTGCCAACTCGGCTTTCGGCAACATGAACACCATGGCCAAGCAATTCTCCGATGCCGCCCAGAAGAACATCGCTGCAGCGATGAAGCAAGGCAAGTAATTCCCGGGCTTGCATGACGAGAGGCCCCGCGCGACCCGCGGGGCCTTTTCATTCGTATCGCCGCAAGACCCACGGAGACCCCATGCCGGAAGAGAAAACCGACGCAGAAATCGACAGCATGCTGCACGCAGCACTGGGCGGCCTGACGCCGCACCAGGCACTGCTGCAGGCATCGCTCGCCGACGCCGCCAAGGTAGATGAACGCGCTGCCGCCATCGCCAAGAATCGCGAACGGGCATTGCGATTGCTGGAAGCCCTGGAAAAATCGCAAGGCTGACACCGTCAGCATTTTTTCCCGTAAAACCCTCTATACTCAATACGCTCGACAGGAACACCACAGTCACTCCCCTGGAGGCGTGTATGCACTTGATCTGTAACGATGCCGTGGATCGTATGCACCGCGACCACGCTTATCTGCTTGACCTGATCCAGCGCATCAAGTCCGTCTGCGACCGTGACGACGGCATCGACAATTGCCGCGACTGCCCGTCCGGTCACCGTGAGTCCTGCCACAGCAACATCGAGCAACTGGTCCGGACCTTCGTCGAAGCCACGCTCAAACACAACGCCGTCGAATCGGTATACATGGCCGACAACGTGCCCAAGGCACACCGCGTTGCGCACAACCAGGCCCACCAGGGCATTGCCACACAATTGCAGGCAATCCGCCTGATCTTCTCGGCGGATGGCAACTGCGTACTGGCGATCCAGGGAATCGACGAAGTCCTGCATACCCTGCAAGCGCATTTCCGGGAATTCGACCAGCATCTGGAAGCCTATCTGAGCAACCCGAGCTGAGCCCGCTTCACCGAATACGCAAACCTACGCAATCTGACGTATTTGTCCAGAAGCTCGCCCTCCTTAATCTGACGTTGCACCGCAGCAAACAGTTTTTCCGAAACGTCAGTCAATTCAGATCAAGGAGTTTTCATGAGCACTCGTCGCAGCTTCATCAAGGCCACCGTCCTCGCCGCCGCCCTGTCGTCGATCGGCATGGCCGCACACGCCGCCGACACGATCAAGGTCGGCATCCTGCACTCGCTGTCCGGCACCATGGCGATTTCCGAAACAGCGCTGAAGGAAACCGCGCTGATGACCATCGAGGAAATCAACAAGAAGGGCGGCGTCCTCGGCAAGAAGCTCGAGCCGGTGGTCGTCGACCCGGCCTCCAACTGGCCGCTGTTCGCCGAAAAAGCCCGCCAGCTGCTGACCCAGGACAAGGTCGCGGTCACCTTCGGCTGCTGGACCTCGGTCTCGCGCAAGTCGGTCCTGCCGGTTTACAAGGAACTCAACGGCCTGCTTTTCTACCCGGTCCAGTACGAAGGTGAAGAACTCGAGAAGAACGTTTTCTACACCGGCGCCGCCCCCAACCAGCAGGCCATCCCGGCCGTCGAATACCTGATGTCCAAGGACGGTGGTTCAGCCAAGCGCTTCGTCCTGCTCGGCACCGACTACGTCTATCCGCGCACCACCAACAAGATCCTGCGTGCCTTCCTGAAGTCCAAGGGTGTCGCCGACGCCGACATCATGGAAGAGTACACCCCGTTCGGCCACAGCGATTACCAGACCATCATCGCCAAGATCAAGCAGTTCTCCTCGCAAGGCAAGAAGACCGCCGTCGTGTCGACCATCAACGGTGACTCCAACGTGCCTTTCTACAAAGAACTCGGCAATGCCGGCCTGAAGGCCACCGACGTCCCGGTCGTCGCCTTCTCGGTCGGCGAAGAAGAACTGCGCGGCGTCGATACCAAGCCGCTGGTCGGCCACCTGGCCGCCTGGAACTACTTCCAGTCGCTGAAGAACCCGGGAAACACCAAGTTCATCAAGATGTACAAGGACTGGGCCGCCAAGCAGAAGCTGCCGAACGCCAAAACTGTGGTCACCAACGACCCGATGGAAGCCACCTACATCGGCATCCACATGTGGGCCCAGGCCGTTGAAAAGGCCAAGTCCACCGACACCGACAAGGTCATCGCCGCCATGGCCGGCCAGACCTTCAAGGCGCCGTCCGGCTTCACCGTCAAGATGGACGAGAAGAACCACCACCTGCACAAGCCGGTGTTCATCGGCGAAGTGAAGGCTGACGGTCAGTTCAACGTCGTCTGGAAGACCAAGGGTCCGGTCCGTGCCCAGCCGTGGAGCCCGTTCATCGAAGGCAACGACAAGAAGAAGGATGTTCCGGAAGGCAAGTAAACCGGTACTTCAGTCACAGCAAAACGGGGGCCTCAGCCCCCGTTTGTTTTTGGCGTTCCGGAAAGCTTACTGCTTGAGCAGACCGACCACGTCCTCAACCAGATCAGCCTTCTCCTTGATCAGGTCGGAAACAGGATGGCCACGCCCGCCCAGTTCAATCTGGACCTTGGGCTCGGCAGATTGGGTGAAGGCCTTTGGCTGCCATGCGGCCCAACGATCATTCTTGTTGTAGGCAAACAGTTTCTTGGTCTGAGTCATCGGCAATCCGCGATCATCCACCGAAGCGAACTGGATTACCGTATTGAAGACCCCGTCATCCTGACTGCGTGCATAGTTGGCAGCCAGTTCGCCACCACGGCTATGGCCCATCAGGGAAATCTTCGTCGCACCGGTTTCCCTGGCATGCGCGACCAAGGCAGCAACCTCATTGAAACCGGCGCCAGCCTGCCCGGCCCAGCTCGGTGCAATCACGCGGAACCCGGCAGCCGCCAGCGCCTGCCCCATTTCGCCGCCGTTACCACTGAAGAAGAAGCGGCGGTCAGTTCCGCCACCGCCATGCAGCGCGATGACGACATGCTCGCCCGCCCCCATGGTCATCACCGAGACATTCATCTCACCATGCTTGATCACCGATTCTTCCTGGGCCTGCAACGAAGCAGCACCGAAAGAGAGCACACACCCCATTACCGCCATCCATTTCCTGAACATTATTTTCACTCCCTAGAACGATCATTGAAAGACTGCATTGGCCCACCCGGGAAGCAACGACGCATCCCGGACTTGCCAGCAGCATCATAGCCAATCGCAAGAAATACCACAGCCAGCAATTACCCCAGTCAGATCGAATTCAGGCGTCGGGGTGCGCGGCACGCCACGCCTGATAAAGGCGCAAGGCAACATGGGCGTCGTTGGCGGCATAGCGCAGTTGCCGTTCGTCGAGACGGCGGGTGGCCCAGTTGCTGGTACCGGTCTTTTTCGATTTCTGGAATCGCTGGCCGAAGAAGTGCGCGACCGCGACCTTGGCGCCGACGGTGCCGCGATGACCGGGACCGCGCAGTTTCTCGCCGAGATCAAGCAGGTTGCGCGGCACGATGTCGAGACGGCGCTTGAGCGCGCTGCGGTCGTTGCCCAGGCCGAAGCCGACCTTGAGCAGCGTCGGCGACTCGAGTATCTCGCGCAGCAAGGGATGAACCTCGGCATTGGCCACCTGGAACAACCAGGCATGATCGTCGGTGGCGAGCTGGATCAGGTGCGGCCCGGTCGATTCCTCGCCCTTGCGGAAGGTCGGTTTGGATTCGCTGTCGAAACCGATCACCTCCGCCGCCCGCAAGGCGCCGCCCGCTGCGGCCAGTGCCGCCCCGCCTTCAACCAGGGTGATCCGGTCCAGATCGAGCCCGGGATACAGCGGCAGATCGTCGGTCAAATCGGTGCGACTGACTTCCACCGCGCTCATGCCAGGCGCGCCTGCAACCAGCGGCCGATATCGGCAATTTCTTCGATGCAGACACTGTGCTGCATCGGGTATTCATGCCAGTCGACGGCATAGCCTTCGCCCAGCAGCAGGTCGCGCGCCTGTTTGCCGAGAACGGGCGCGACCACGTCGTCGTCGCTGCCGTGGGCGGCAAATACCGGGATCAGCCGGTTGGCCGGTGCCGCCTCGCGCGCCAGCAAGGACGCCGATGGAATGTAGGTCGATAGCGCAATCACGCCGCCGAGCGCCTGCGGGTGGGTCAGCGCGCCCAGGTAGGCGACCGCCCCGCCCTGCGAGAAACCGGCGACGAAAATCCGCGAACAGGCAATGCCGCGCTCGTTTTCCCGGGCAATCAGACAACGCAGCGCCTCGCGGGAAGCGAGCAGGCCGGCTTCGTCGATCCGCCTTTCGTTCGGCGACAACGACAAGATGTCGTACCAGGCCGGCATCACCCAGCCGCCGTTGCAGGTCACCGGGATTTCCGGTGCGTGCGGAAAAATGAAGCGGACGCCGACATCGTCGGGCAGGCCCAACTCGGGGACCACCGGCACGAAATCCGAACCGTCGGCCCCCAGGCCGTGCAGCCAGATGACGCTGAAACTGGGCGGTACGCTGCCGTGTTCGATTTCGATGGCGGGCAAACAATCCTGCATGGCAACTCCTGACGGCAAATGGACTCGGCGGCAAACGACGCTCAGGCGCAGTATAGCGACAGCACTGCAAATTGCCCCCAAGACCCTATTTCGAAGCGAAAAAACCTCACCCGCTCAGGCTGACGGTGGCATAATCGCGAGGCTTCCTAAAACAAAAACACCCCTCCCCAAACCAGATAGCACTGCGATGTCCCAAGCCAGCGTGCGCGGTCGTCGTGGTCACGATGTTTTTCAACACATCAGGGAGGTATGCAGTGAATCGCGAAGAGTTCTTCAGCAGCATCGATGCCAAGATTTCCCGTGTAAACGTCAGCGCCGTGGACGTACCGGCTGAAAATCAGGCTTTTCTGGAAATGGTCGTTGCCCGCTTGCAACCGGTTGTCGCGTCGTATCAGGCCAGGCTCGCGGAGCGCAAGATCATTGCCGAGATCAAGGCTTCCCCGGTCAGCATTTCCTTCACCCTGCACTATCGTGATGGCGGCCATTGCGGCCTGACCCTCGATGGCCACCTGTCCGACCGGCGGATCGAGATCACCGCCCACTACACCAACGAAAACGGTCAAAACTACGTCAATTCGCTTGGCATCACCTACGGACGTGACAACTGGCAGGACAGCATCTTCGAAGAAGCGCTGCAGAAGTGCATCGACGATTTCCTGTTCTATGCGGCCCGCCATGGTGGCATCTATCTGAACTAAATACATCAGTTCGCGTAAGTTTGCCCGGCATCTGCCGGGCTTTTTTTGTTTACCGCTCAGTCCTACGCAATTCATCGTATTCCCCGCCGGGGGTCCGCTCCTTAATCTGTCGCTGCACTGCACAAATTGCGGATGGAACCCCATGAAAAAACTACTCACCACCCTGTTACTGCTGACCGGCGCCGGGAGTGGCTTGGCGGTTGCGGTTTTAGCGGAATCATCCCTCGGCTTTTCCGAGTGCCTGCACATTGACCGGTACTGACCCACCGCCTATTCTCGGCGGCATTTTCGGTGGCCACCCGGCCATCGCACATCGCCGGGAAAAATTTTGGAAACTATCGGTAGCTGGGGGCTGTGGGCCACGTTTTTCAGCATCGTGCTGACGATGCTGGCCATCGACCTGTTCGTCGTTGGCGGCGGCAAACAGCACCGCGTCTCGGTACGCGAAGCTGGCACCTGGACGCTGATCTGGATCAGCGTCTCGATGCTCTTTGCCCTGGGCTTGTGGGCCTATCTCGACCAGACCGCCGGCCGTGCGATGGCCAACCAGAAGGCGCTGGAATTCGTCACCGGCTACCTGATCGAGAAATCACTGGCCGTGGACAACCTGTTCGTCTGGCTGATGCTGTTCAATTTCTTCGCCATTCCCATGGAGTTGCAGAAACGGGTGCTGATCTATGGCGTACTGGGCGCCATCGTCCTGCGTACCGGGATGATCTTCGCCGGCGTCTGGCTGGTGGCGCAGTTCCATTGGTTGCTTTATGTATTTGGCGCCTTCCTGCTGGTCACCGGAATCAAGATGTGGTGGTTCGCCGACCAGGAACCCGATCTCGAAACCAATCCCATCCTGCGGTGGATTCGCGGCCACATGAAGGTCACCAATCAGCTCGAAGGTGAGCGCTTCGTGGTTTACCGCGAGGAAGGCGGCAAACTGGTGCGCTACGTCACCCCCCTGTTCCTGGTGCTGGTCCTGGTTGAATTCTCCGACATCATTTTCGCAGTGGATTCGATTCCGGCGATCTTTGCGATCACCACCGACCCGTTCATCGTACTGACTTCGAACATCTTCGCCATCCTCGGCCTGCGCGCGATGTACTTCCTGCTCGCCGAGATGGCCGACCGCTTCGCGCTGCTGAAATACGGCCTGTCGATGGTGCTCATCTTCATCGGCACCAAGATGCTGCTGATCGACATCTACAAGATCCCCGTCTTGTTCTCGCTCGGCGTCGTTGCCGCGATCATCGGCACCTCGGTGATCCTCTCGCTGCGCCAGACCCGCAAGCGCTGACCGACCGGGCCGGCCGTCCACCGCCGGCCCTACGCAATTCATCGTATTCCCCGCCGGGGGTCCGCTCCGTAATCTGTCGCTGCACTGCACAAATTGCGGATGGAACCCCATGAAAAAACTACTCACCACCCTGTTACTGCTGACCGGCGCCCTGTGCGCCTGGGCAGGCCCCGACCCGGCCCTGGTCCGGCAACTGGCCGCCGACGACAACAGCGACAAGATCGCCGCCATCCAGCAACTGGCCGCTGCGGCTGAACCTGGCACGGCCGGTATCCTGCAAGCCATGGCTGACGACAGCCTGTACGTGCTCGACGACAAACTCTTCGTCTTCGACGGCGAGAACACGCTCGACGCCTTCAGCGGAGAAACCGTCGAACTGCCCGAGGGCGCCGACACGATCACGGTCAACAACCGCCTGCGCGGCGAACTGGCCAACGCCCTGGCCGCGCTCAAGCTGTTCGACGAGGATCGCGCCGTGCGCCTGAACGCTGCCCGCGAACTGCAGAGCAATGTCGGTGCCGAATTGGCACCGGTGCTGGCCAAGGCCAAAGCCAGCGAGAGCGACCCGCATATCCTCGAACTGCTGACCACCGCCTACGCCAAGGCCACCCTGCAGGATGCCGACCCGGCCGTCCGTCTGGCTGCCGTGGCCGCGCTGGCTGAAGTACAGACGCCGGCGGTGCGCAGCCTGCTGCTGCCGCTGACCGACCCGGCCAACGAGGCCGACAAGTTGGTACGCGAAGCGGCCATCCAGGCGCTCAAGACCATCGAACGCAGCCTGGCCTGGGGCGACACGCTGGCCGCCGTTTTCTCCGGCCTGTCGCTCGGCTCCATCCTGCTGCTGGCCGCGCTCGGCCTGGCCATCACTTACGGCGTCATGGGTATCATCAACATGGCCCACGGCGAACTGCTGATGGTCGGCGCCTACACCGCCTATGTGATGCAGAGCCTGTTCCGCAGCCACTTCCCCGAATTGATCGACTGGTATCTGCCGGCCGCCATCCCGGTCGCCTTCTTCACCGCCGCCGCAGTCGGCGTGCTGATGGAGCGGACGGTGATCCGCTGGCTCTACGGGCGCACACTGGAAACCCTGCTCGCCACCTGGGGCCTGTCGCTGATCCTGATCCAGGCGGCACGCGTGATCTTCGGCGCGCAGAATGTCGAGGTCGCTAACCCGAGCTGGATGTCCGGCGGCGTCGAACTCCTGCCCAACCTCATCCTGCCGTGGAACCGCGTGATCATCATCGGCTTCGCGCTGTTCGTGCTGTTCCTGGTCTGGGTGCTGATGAACAAGACGCGGCTCGGCATGTTCGTCCGCGCCGTCACGCAGAACCGTCCGATGGCAGGCTGCGTCGGCGTGCCGACCTCGCGCATCGACACCATGGCCTTCGCGCTCGGCGCCGGCATCGCCGGTCTCGGCGGCGTGGCGCTCTCCCAGATTTCCAACGTCGGCCCGGACATGGGTCAGGGCTACATCGTCGATTCCTTCATGGTCGTCGTCGTCGGCGGCGTCGGCCAACTGGCTGGTGCGGTCTGGGCAGCGCTGGGCCTGGGCATCTTCTCCAAGCTGCTCGAAGGCTGGGCCGGCGCGGTGATCGCCAAGATCGCCATCCTCGTCGCCATCATCATCTTCATCCAGAAGCGTCCGCAGGGCATCTTTGCCTTGAAGGGCCGCTTTGCCGACCAGTAAGGAGCGACCCATGTCTGCCATAACTTCCGCCCTCCCGCTCCCCGCTTCCGGCCGCGTGCCGCTGACGCTACGCGTCTTCGCCGCACTCGACCGCAAGGCCTGGATCGCCCTTGGCGTCTTCCTCGCCCTAGCGCTGGTCGTCGTCCCGGTGCTGCACCTGGCGCTGCCGCCGGAAAATGCTTTCCACGTATCGACCTACGCGATCACCTTGATCGGCAAGATCATGTGCTACGCGCTGGTCGCCGTCGCCATGGACCTGATCTGGGGCTACGGCGGCATCCTCTCGCTCGGCCACGGCCTCTTTTTCGCGCTCGGCGGCTACGCCTTCGGCATGTACCTGATGCGCCAGATCGGCCGCGACGGCAGCTACGGCGCCGACCTGCCCGACTTCATGGTATTCCTCGACTGGAAGGAACTACCCTGGTTCTGGCTCGGCAGCGACAGCTTCGGCTGGGCCGCCTTCCTGGTCCTCGCGGTACCGGCCATCGTCGCCTTCGTCTTCGGCTACTTCGCCTTCCGCTCGCGGATCAAGGGCGTCTATTTCTCGATCATCACCCAGGCGCTGACCTACGCCGCGATGTTGCTGTTCTTCCGCAACGAAACCGGTTTCGGCGGCAACAACGGCTTCACCGACTTCAAGCGCATCCTCGGCTATTCGATCACCGCGCCGGAGACCCGGCTGGTGCTGTTCGGCCTGACCGCCATCGCGCTCGCCGCAACACTGGTTTTTTCCGCCTGGCTGGTCAAATCGAAGTTCGGCCGCGTGCTCACCGCCATCCGCGACGCCGAAAGCCGGGTCATGTTCATCGGCTACAACCCGCTCTGGTACAAGCTGAGCATCTGGGTCATCTCGGCCGTGCTGTGCGGCATTGCCGGCGCGCTCTACGTACCCCAGGTCGGCATCATCAACCCGTCGGAAATGAGCGCCGCCAACTCGATCGAGATCGCCATCTGGGTCGCCGTCGGCGGGCGTGGCACGCTGATCGGCCCGGTCATCGGCGCCTTCACGGTCAATCTGGCCAAGAGCTGGTTCACCGTCTCCTTCCCGGAATACTGGCTGTTCTTCCTCGGCCTGCTGTTCATCGTCGTCACCCTGCTGCTGCCGCAGGGCTTGGTCGGCCTGTGGAAGAAAATCATGAGCAAGAAACAAGGAGCCCAGGCATGAACGCCCAAGCAGCCCTCATCGATCAACCGGACGGTGGCGACAGCGCCACCCAGCTCGGCCACGTCGTCACCGGCGAGCTCGACCTGTCGCACGGCGTCGCGCTCTACCTCGAAGACATCACCGTCAGCTTCGACGGCTTCCGCGCCCTGAACAAGCTCAGCCTGGCCATCGACGCCGGCGAATTGCGCTGCATCATCGGCCCCAACGGCGCCGGCAAGACGACGATGATGGACGTGATCACAGGCAAGACCCGGCCCGATTCGGGCAAGGCCTTCTTCGGCCAGACCATCGACCTGACCCGGCTGACCGAACCGGAAATCGCCCACGTCGGCATCGGCCGCAAGTTCCAGAAACCGACCATCTTCGAACAGCACACCGCTTTCGAGAATCTCGAACTGGCGATGAAGACCGACAAGCGCGTGTGGAAGAGCCTGATGGCCTGGCTGAGCGGCGACGACCGCGACCGCATCGCCGACACGCTGAAACTGATCCGCCTCGACGGCGAAGCCGACCGCCCGGCCGGCCTGCTCTCGCACGGGCAGAAGCAATGGCTGGAAATCGGCATGCTGCTGATGCAGGAACCGAAGCTGCTGCTGCTCGACGAACCGGTCGCCGGCATGACCGACGACGAGACCATGCGCACCGCCGAACTCTTCGTCTCGCTGGCCGGCAAGCATTCGCTGGTCGTTGTTGAACACGACATGGCCTTTGTCGAAAAACTCGGCGGCAAGGTCACCGTGCTGCACGAAGGCTCGGTGCTGGCCGAAGGCGACCTGGCCACGGTGCAGAACGACCAACGGGTCATCGAAGTCTATCTGGGACGCTAACCATGCTCAAAATCGACAACCTCCACCAGGCCTACGGCGGCTCGCACATTCTGCGCGGCCTCAGTTTCGAACTGCAGAAGGGCGAAGTCACCACCCTGCTCGGCCGCAACGGCGTCGGCAAGACCACCCTGCTGAAAACGCTGATGGGCCTGGTCAAACCGAAATCCGGCAGCATCACCCTGGCCGACCGCGACATCACCGCGCTGCCGCCGCACGAGCGCGTCAAGGCCGGCATCGGCTACGTGCCGCAGGGCCGCGAGATATTCCCGCGGCTGACGGTCGAGGAAAACCTGCTGATGGGCCTGGCGACCAAGCCCGGCAGCACCAAGATCCCGCAGCGCATCTTCGACATGTTCCCGGTACTGAAGCAGATGATGCACCGCCGCGGCGGCGACCTCTCCGGCGGCCAGCAGCAGCAACTGGCCATCGGCCGCGCGCTGGCCATGGGCCCGTCGCTGCTGATCCTCGACGAACCGACCGAGGGCATCCAGCCGTCGATCATCAAGGACATCGAACGCGCCATCCGCATGCTCGCCGAAACCGGCGAAATGGCCATCCTGCTGGTCGAGCAGTACTACGACTTCGCCGAATCCCTGGCCGACCAGTACCTGCTGATGGAACGCGGCGAATTCATCATGCGCGGTCGCGGCGAGACCATGCCGCAGGATGGGGTGCGGGAAGCGCTGGCGGTGTGACGGGCATGGCGGCGGTCAGCCCCACCGCCCGTCATTCTGGCGGAAACGGCAAGCTTCAGTGCCTGCCGGACGCCCTGATGAAGCGGGACATCAACTCCCGTCGGTTAATGGCGCCGGTCTTATTGAATATTTGCTGAATGTGTCCGCGGACTGTCCAGAAAGAGATACCGAGATCGCTGGCAATGGCGCGATCGCCCTTGCCGGCAATGATCATCTGGAAAATTTCTGTCTCCCGGCGGGAAAGCTGGGACAACAGCACGTCCTCCGCCGCTGCCCGACCCTGCTTGTCGATCTGCCGTGCCACGTCATAGCTGGCCTGCCGCTCCATGATCTTTCTGGCCCGCCAGACAAACTCTTCAGGCGTGAACGGCTTGCTGATGAAGTCATCGGCACCGCTTTTCATCGCCATGATCCGACGCGGGACATCGTCGAAACTGGACATCACCAGAATCGGCAGCCTGGATTCGTGGTTCTGGCGGATGTCACGCACAAAGCTGATTCCCGATTTCGTGTCCTTCAAGACCACATCGACGATGATCAACTGGTAGGAATTTTCGCGGTAGCGTCTTTCTGCCGAAGCAAGATCCGCTGCGACATCGACCCTCATGCCCAGTGCTTCGCACAAGTGCCGGACATAGCTGGCATGCGATTCGGAATCCTCGAGCAGTAGAACCTTGCCCCCGTAATTCACATCGCTGGTAGCGGCCGCACATTCGCCGACAAAACTCACCAGGGCTTCATGCTCCTCACGCAGGAATACTTCCGTGACCCCAGCGCTCATTGCGCTGCGGGCCAGCGAAAGCTCACGCCCGCCGATCAGGAAGGCAATCGGCAAGGTCGCGTGCAATGGCGACAAGCGCACGGCTTCGACCACCTGCAGGCTATCTCCCTGAGCGGTCGAATGAGCGATGACCATGACCGAGAATTTCTGCCCGCGGTTGAGTGCGGCGCTTATTTCGCATTCGTTCCGGCAACCCTGGAAACGAAGCCCGTGAACTTCGGCAATACGACGCAGGAGCGCTTGCCGGGCAGCGGACGATTCCAGGCAAAGCAGGGTGCCGTGCCCTTCTGGCATGGCATTCTGGCATTTTTCCGTCAAGTTGCTCGCCCCCCTATTATTAGCCGGTTCAGGAACGGATTCGCGACTAGCATCGGGGTCGAAACCCGGGCACGGAGACTTGCATGAAACAACTCGTACACCTTCTGAGCGATCTGGAATCCTTCAAGCAATATCTTGGATCAGACGAAGTCAGTGGCTGCCGCGCCACCAGCAGAGCCTGCCTGGCCCAAGTTTACTCGATGCCAGACAATCCATCACTGGCAGCGCAAATCGCTGCCGAGATAGCCGGCAGCCTTCCCGGAACCATCGTCGTGGGTGCCAGCACGGTCGGTGAAGTCGCCGCCGGACGGACGATGACCGGCTCCACACTGATCATCCTCTCATTCTTTGAAGCCACCCGACTGCATGTGCTGGCCGGAGAATGCGCCCGCGGCGGTGAATACGAACTCGGCCAGCAACTGGCTCAGGCGCTTGGTGCCGGCTCAAGCTCACTCGCCGGGATATTGCTGCTGGCCACACCGCTCTCGCTCGATGTCAACCCCTTGCTCAAGGGCATCGGACAGATCCTCGGCACGGTTCCCGTCTTCGGAGGCGGTGCCGGCGACTATGCGGCAATGAATTGCTCCTGGATATTGATGGGCGATAAAACCATGGACCAGGGGTGCATTGCCGTCGCTCTTGATGGCAGCGAATTGCATATCGAAACCCGTACCTCCCTCGGCTGGCATCCCCTCAGCAAGGAAATGCAAATTACCTCGGTCGATGGACTCAAGGTATTGACCATCGACAACATGCCGGCCTTTGATGTTTACCGGCGCTATATCCAGACAGAGCGTGAGGCGGAATTCGCGCTGACCGCATCCGAATTTCCCTTTCTCATAGAACGCAATGGCGAGACATTCGCCCGCGTCCCCATCGATACCGCGGAAGACAATGCCCTGCTCTTCATGGCGGACATTGCTGCCGGCGACCGCTTTCGCATCGGCTATGGCGATCCGGCGAGGATGCTGGAGACGGCCGATGGCATCCACCGCTTCATGCGTGAATTCAAGCCACAGGGGATTCTTGTCTTTGTCTGCGGCTGCAGACGCTACCTGCTTCAGGAAGACGCCGAACTGGAAACCTGGCCGTTCGAGTTGTCGGCGCCAACTGCGGGCTTTTACACCTACGGGGAATTCCACGGCCACGGCGAAACCCTGGGACTACTGAATGCCACCTTGCTGGCCGTTGGCATGCGTGAGGGCCCGCCCAGCGATGCGCTGCACTCCCGCGGCGAAGCACCCGGGCCGGCAGGCAAGTTACCGAGCGCCGCAGTACGAGACCCTTACGCACGGCAACACGCGCGCGTCGTTTCTTCCCTGGTCAGATTCATCGATACCGTGACCGCCGAACTGGAAGCTGCCAACCGGCAACTGGCGCGTTACAGCAGCCATCTTGAGGCCTTGGTGGACGAACGCACCGCCGCACTGTCGATTGCCAAGGAAGCCGCTGAAGCGGGCAGCCGCGCCAAAAGCATTTTCGTGGCCAATTTGAGCCATGAACTCCGGACTCCCCTGAACGGCGTACTCGGCATGACAGATCTGGCCAGACGCCGGACCGTCGATCCCAAAACGCTCAACTACCTGGACAAGACCAGCCTTTGCGCCAGGAACCTGCTGACACTGATCAATGACCTTCTTGATATCGCCAACATCGAGGGCGCACGCCTGACCCTGGAAAAATCCGCTTTTCAGCTGGGTGAGGTCATGAAAAACCTTGATCTGCTGTCAAGGGAAAAGGCCATGCTGAAGGGCTTGTCCTTCGCCATCGACATCGATGAACAGCTGAGCCAGCAAGTCTTCGAAGGCGATCCCCTGCGCCTCTCCCAGGTCCTGCTCAACCTGACCGGCAATGCCGTGAAATTCACGCCAAGCGGACATATTCATATCCGCGTTCGCTTGGCCGCCGAAACATCAACGGAGGCGCAACTGCGTTTTTCGGTCCAGGACACCGGAATTGGCATCCCCGCCGAGGACAAACAACGACTGTTCAGGCTTTTTGAACAGGGCGACGGCTCAGCCTCGAGAAAATACGGCGGGACCGGACTCGGCCTGACCTTGAGCAAACGCCTCGTGGAAATGATGGGCGGCGAAATCAGCGTCATCAGCGAACCGGGTCAGGGCAGTACCTTCTGGTTTTCGATCAAGCTGAGCAAACCCGGCCTCGGGACCCTGCCGGCTGGCATAGCCATTTCGCTGCCGTCAGCGGACGCTGCGACGGTGTTTGACGATGCAGGAGGCAGACGCCCGGTAACGGACGTCGTGCTCCCCGACAACCCTGCGGATGACGAAAGGCTGGTGCTTGCCATTCGGGAACTGAAAACCCTGATCGACCTTGGCGATCTGGATGCCTTCGACAAGCTGGAGGAAAACTCGGCGTTATTCCGGTCGGTTTCGCCGATCATGTACCGGAGAATTCTGATGGCGTTGAAACAATACGATTTCGGCGAAGCCAGCTCGGCACTCGATTCGCTTTCCCTTGCCCGGGAAAATCAGTCGAAACATTGAAGGAGGGGTCACACGGAACTGCGGCTTGCCATCCCGCAACAATGGGCTTGCGGGTAAAATCCAGCCCATGAGCCAGCCCACCGATCCCAGCATCCTCTCCCCGCTCGGCAAGCCGACCGAATACCGCGCTGACTACGCCCCGGAACTGCTTTACCCGATTCCCCGCCAGTTGAAGCGCGACGAGTTGGGCATCCGGAACGACCAGCTGCCTTTCGTCGGCGAAGACCTGTGGAACGCCTACGAGCTTTCCTGGTTGAATCCTCGAGGCAAGCCGGTGGTTGCCGTCGCCAGTTTCCGGGTACCGGCGGACAGCCCGATGCTGATCGAATCGAAGTCCTTCAAGCTCTACCTGAATTCCTTCAATCAGACGGTTTTTGCCGATCTGGCGGCGGTCGAGGCCTGCCTGATCCGCGACCTGAGCAGTGCAGCCGGCGCCCCGGTCGCGGTGGATATCGCCGATCTGCGCGGCCGTCCGCAGGCCCGCATCGGCAGCCCGGCCGGTATCCTGCTCGACGATCTGGACATCGACTGCGATTGCTACCAGCCCAGTCCGCAGCTACTGCGCACGCTGCCGGGTTCGCCGGTCGAGGAAACCCTGTACTCGCACCTGCTCAAGTCGAATTGCCTGGTCACCGGCCAACCGGACTGGGCCATGGTCGTCGTCCGCTACCGCGGTCAGCCGATCGACCGGGCCGGACTGTTGCGCTACCTGGTTTCCTTCCGCAATCACAACGAATTCCACGAGCAATGCGTCGAGCGCATTTTCTGCGACATCCAGCGCGCCTGCGCCCCCGTCGCGCTGGCCGTCCATGCCCGCTACACCCGCCGCGGCGGCCTCGACATCAACCCCTTCCGCAACACCGGGGACTTTGCTCCGCCGGACAACACCCGCGAAATTCGCCAATAAACCTGCCGCACCACCATGGTGCCTTATGCATGTAAGGCGTTAAACTGATGACTCGTTTCAGGGGGAGGAACGGGTGAGCGAAAAATTGCACAAGATCCTGGCCGTGGTTGGACTGCTACTGCTGTCGGCCTGCGGCAACGATGAACCTATCCGCATCGGCCTGCTCGCCGGCCTGTCTGACCGCGGCTCGGACTTCGGCGAGAGTGTGCGCAACGGCGTCATCCTGGCCATCGAACAACAGAACCGTGCCGGCGGCATTCATGGCCGCCAGATCGAACTCATCGTCCGCGACGATGGCCAGGAGCGCGAGCAGGCCATCCGTGCCGCCGAGGAGTTGATCGCGCTCAAGCCCGAGATCATCATCGGGCCAGTGACCAGTTCAATGGCCAGCATCGTCGTGCCGATGATGAACCGCGCCGGTCAGATAATCATCAGCCCGACCGTGGCCTCGACCGACTTCCATGGCAAGGACGACAATTTCTTCCGGGTGAACCGGACCACCCGCGAGGCGGCGATCCATCATGCCGGCATACTGTTCGAACGCGGCTCGCGCCGGGTCGGCATCGCTTTCGATGCCTCCAACCTGCAATATTCCGAAACCTGGGTGAAGGCTTTCCGTGACAAGTTCGAACATCTGGGCGGCCGCGTGACCGATACCAGCCGCTTCGAATCAGCGGCAACGCCGAGCTTTGCCGAGGTCATCGCCAAACTGCTGCCATCAACGCCGGACACCCTGCTTTTCGTCGCCAGCTCGCTCGACACCGCCCGTCTCAGCCAGCAGGCCCGCCGCCAGGCGCCGGCGCTGGTGATCACGTCGACCGAATGGGCGGCATCCGGCGAATTGCTGACCGAAATGGGTGGTGAGTCAGTCAATGGCCTGTTGATCGCCCACGCCTACGACCGCAACGACTCGCGCCAGCCGTACCAATCCTTCCGCGAAGCCTACAAGCAGCGCTTCCAGCGCGAATTCGGTTCCTTTTCCCTGCTCGCCTACGACACCGCCAACATCGTCATCACCGCGTTGCAACGCCGTCGGGATGGCGAAAGCCTGAAGCAGGCCCTGCTCAACTATGGCCCTTACGAAGGCGCACAGCAGCAGATCGTCTTCGATGCCAACGGCGACACCACCCGCCAGGTGTATTTCACCGAAATCCGCAACGGCAAATTCGAGCAGGTCAGATGAGCCGATCGCAGCGGCGCGAGTGGCGCCTGCATAACTTCCTCGGCATCCTGCTGGCACTGACCTCGGTGCTCAGCTTCACCATCGTCGCCTCGGTCTTCCTGTTCAACCGGATTCCGCAACTGGAGCAGGAAATCCGCAGCAGCGCCGAAGGCGACGCACGCGAACTGGCCCTGCGCATCGAACTGCAACTGGGCGCATTGCAGGATCAGCTCGTCCTGCTCGGCGAAGCGCTCGACGGCAATGGCCGGACCCGACAATTGATGGACAAGGCCGTCGGCGAGGGCAAGGCTTTCCGCGCCCTCTACCTGCTGTCACCGGACGGTCGGGTGAGCACGGCCAGCCTGGCACCGAACTATCGCCACCTGCAAGCCGAAGTGGTCGGCAGCGACCTGTCGTCGGCACCGATGTTCATCGAGGTACGGGACAAGCAGAGCGCAGTCTGGAGCGACAAATACCTGTCGTCGCTGACCGGCATCGTCACCGTCGGCCTGGGCATACCGCTGGCCGACCGGGGAATGCTGCTGGCCGAACTGCCGCTCTCCTACCTGCTCGATCTCGGCCGCGGCAACGAAACCCACCAGCGCGCCATCTGGGTCATCGACCAGCGTGGCGAAGTCCTGGCCGACACCGCCTCGACCACGCGCACCGGCAGCGCCCTCAACCTCTATTCGTCGCCGCTGCTGGCCGCCGTGCTGGCCGGCACGCCGCTGCCCAGCCAGTTCGCGGTCGATGGCGAGAATTACTACGTCGGCGGCGCCCGCTCGCAACAACTCGGCTGGTCGTTCATCGCCCGCGTACCGGCCGGCCTCGCCCATCCGGAAATCCGCATGACGGTATTCATCGTCGTCGGCGGCTTCCTGGCCTCGCTGGTAATCGGTACGCTGCTCGCCCTCTACGGTGCATCGCGCCTGTTGCGCCCGCTGCGGGCGATCATCCAGCGCGCCGACAGGCTGGCCCGGGGCGAAAAGGTCGACGAATGGCCGCGCGGACGGATTGCCGAATTCAACCGACTGTCCGGCGACATCGGCCGCATGGCGAACGCCATTCTCGAGCGCGAACAGACGCTGCGCGAACTGAATGCCAGCCTGGAAGAACGCGTCGCCGAGCGGACCACCGCGCTGCAGCAGGCCAAGGAAGCGGCCGAAGCGGCCAGCCGTGCCAAGAGCACCTTCCTGGCCAACATGAGCCATGAAATCCGCACCCCGCTCAATGCCATCAGCGGCATGGCCCACCTGATCCGCCGCGGTGGCCTGCCGCCCGAACAGGGCGTCCGCCTCGACAAGCTGGAAGCCGCCGGCCAGCATCTGCTCGAAGTCATCAATATGGTTCTCGATCTATCGAAGATCGAGGCCGGCAAAATGGAACTCGAGGCCACCGCTTTCCACCCGGGCAGCCTGTTCGAAAACGTGCGCTCGATGATCCAGGAAAAGGCCAGCGCCAAACAGCTGCGCCTGCGGGTCGATGCCAGCGATCTGCCGGAACAGCTACTTGGCGACTCGACCCGCCTGCAACAGGCCATGCTGAACTACGCCAGCAATGCGATCAAATTCACCGAGCAGGGCGAAATCCGTCTGAGCGGCCGGGTCGAGGCGGAAACGCCGGACGACCTGCTGCTGCGCTTCGAAGTCAGCGACACCGGCATCGGCATTTCCCCGGAAGTCTGCGAACGCCTGTTCAAGCCGTTCGAGCAGGCCGACACTTCGACCACGCGCAAATACGGCGGCACCGGACTCGGTCTGGCGATTACCGCCAAGATCGTCGAAGCCATGAACGGCGAAGTCGGCGTAATCAGCACCCCGGGACAAGGCAGCACCTTCTGGTTTACGGCCAGGCTGAAAAGGGTGCCCGTGGCCAAGGCCGATAACGAGCCAGCGACGCTCGATCACGAAACCCGACTGCGCAGGCTATACGCCGGCCGCCGCATCCTGCTGGTCGAGGACGAACCGATCAACCGGGAAATCGCCCTGATGCTGCTGACCGATGCCGGCCTCGCCACCGACGCCGCCGAAGACGGCATGCAGGCCATCGAGATGGCCGGCAGCCAGACCTACGACCTGATCCTGATGGACATGCAGATGCCCCGCCTGGACGGCGTCGAGGCAACACGCCGGATCCGCCGGCTGGAGAACTGCCGCAACATCCCGATCGCGGCGATGACCGCCAATGCCTTTGCCGAAGACCGCGCCCGCTGTTTCGCCGCCGGCATGAACGAATTCATCGCCAAGCCAATCAATCCGGAAGCCTTCTACGCCTTGCTGTTCGATTGCCTGTCGGGCAATTACCGGGCATCAGCGCCCGATGAAGCCCATGACGTCGCTGAGCAACATCAGTTGCGGCTGGGCGTCCAGCCAGTCGCGAGCATCGATTAGCGTCGGACGGACCTCGCACTGGTAAGACTTCAGGTCGCCCCCCAGGACTTTGCGGATTTCGTCAGCCAATCGCGAATCCATCGTCACGAAGACAATCCGGCAGTTAGGTGACGACAATTTGGCGCCGTAATGCAGCGCGGCCAGCTCGGTTAGCGCCGACGGCCCGATATCGTGCCGGCTGACTGCCGAGAAGTCGTGAATCACATAGCGAGCGTCGTCAAATCGCGGATCACTCTGAATCCGCCTGACCACGTCAAGAAGGCCGGCCGACGGCAACCCGCCCTCGTAAATTGCCAATACGCCTTCCGGTTCCCAGACCAGCCTGCACGTCATGAGCCTGTCCTCTCGAGACTACTGCCCAGCATATTGCCGAAGCATTTTTGTATGCCGTTCATCTTAATCCCAAATGTCGTCCGGATGAACCTAGTACATCCCCCAGCTTCCGCACTCATTCGTCATAAAACGCACCACATTGAAGCCAATGCGACAAAAACCTCCCTGAACTGGGGCGAGCAGTCGACGCCAAAACAAAGACAACAAAAAATTAAAAGTTCAATTAATACAGATATATAAATCACAAAATAAGGAAAAGAATACTTTGGCACGCAGCATGCTTATAGGTCACCACTGGTCTGACCGGTCTGAACGGATAACCCATGCCTAGCCTAGCCAACATCGCTGCCCAAACCCTGCAACGCCGCATCCTCGACGGCCACTACCCACCCGGTAGTGCCCTGCCCGGACAACGCGAACTCTCCGAGAACCTCGGCATCAGCCGCGCCTCGCTGCGCGAAGCCATTTCCATGCTGGAAGCGCTCGGCCTGCTGCGCTCGCAAGCCGGTAAAGGCGTCTTCGTCACCGCCGGCAAACCGGCCAGCGCCGCCGACCTGCCGGCCGGGCCGAGCGCCATGCCGCCGGCCGCCATTTTCCAGATGCGCTACGTCGTCGAACCGGCCAACGCCGCACTGGCCGCCCGCCAGGCCGGCCCCGAAGGGATCGAGGCGCTGCGCGAATGCATGCTGGAAATGCAGCGGGCGCTGGCCGCCAGCGACCTGCTCACCGCCGCCGACTGCGACTTGCGCTTTCACCTGGCGCTGGCCGAACTATCCGGTAACCCGGCGCTGACCGCGCTGACCGAACACTTCCAGGCCCACCTCGCCTACAGCCTCCGCCTACCCTTCGCCGACCGCAGCCATATCTGGCAGCCGGCCGACGAGCACAACGCCATCCTCGCTGCAGTCGCTGCCGGCAACGCCAGCGCCGCGCGCAAAGCCATGCAGCAGCACCTGAACTCGGCCGCCGGCCGCGTCGGCATCACTTTCGTCAAACCCTGAACCTTCCCTGGAGCCTCGCCATGCAAAAACGTACCTTCCTCAAAGCCGTCTTCGCCACCGCCCTTTTCTCGGCCGGATTCAGCGGTCTCGCCCACGCCGACGTGCTGGCCAACGTCCAGAAGGCCGGCGTGTTGCGCGTCGCTGTACCGCAGGACTTCCCGCCCTTCGGCACCGTCGGTCCCGACCTCAAGCCGCGCGGCTACGACATCGACGTTGCCAACCTGATCGGCCGCGAACTCGGCGTCAAGGTCGAGCTGATCCCGGTCAGCAGCACCAACCGCATTCCTTACCTGACCACGGGCAAGGCCGACTTGGTCATTTCCAGTCTGGGCAAGAATCCGGACCGCGAGAAGGTAATCGACTTCTCGATCGCCTACGCGCCGTTCTTCAACGGCGTGTTCGGCCCGGCCGACAGCACGGTCAAGGGCGCCGCCGACACCGCCGGCAAGACGCTGGGTGTCACCCGCGGTTCGGTCGAGGACCTGGAATTCACCAAGATCGCCCCGCCGACCGTAAACATCAAGCGCTACGAGGACAACAACGCCACCATCTCGGCCTACCTGTCCGGCCAGGTGCAACTGATCGCCACCGGCAACGTCGTCGCCGCCGCGGTCAACGAGCGCACCAAGATCCGTCGCCTGGACACCAAGTTCCTGATCAAGAACTCCCCCTGCTACGTCGGCGTGAACAAGGGAGAGGCCGCGCTGCTGGCCAAGGTCAACGAGGTCATCGCCAAGCTCAAGAAGAGCGGCGACCTGAACCAGGTTTCGCAACGCTGGCTGCAAGCCCCGCTGCCGGCCGACCTCTGATTCACTGACCCTGCTGGGTGCCGCCTGCGGGCGGCACCGGAGAAATCCATGTCCTACGTCTTCGATTTTCCGGCGGTTTTCGAGCATACCGATGCGCTGCTCGCCGGCACCGGCCGCACACTGGCGCTGACCGCCATCGGCGCCGTCGCCGGCATTGCGCTCGGCATCGTCGGCGCCGTCTGCCGCGCCTGGCGGCTGGCGCCCTTCGACCGGCTGTTCGCGGTCTATGTCGAACTGATCCGCAACACCCCCTTCCTGGTCCAGTTGTTCTTCATCTTCTTCGGCCTGCCGGCCATCGGGGTGCAGATGAACGAATGGCAGGCGGCCATCCTGGCGGTGATCATCAATCTCGGCGCCTATTCGACCGAGATCATCCGCGCCGGCATCGAAGCGACCCCCAAGGGCCAGATCGAGGCGGCGCAGTCACTGGCGCTCAACCGCCTGCAGACCTTCCGCCATGTCGTCCTGCCGCCGGCACTGCTCAAGGTCTGGCCGGCGCTGTGCAGCCAGGTGGTGATCGTCATGCTCGGCACCTCGGTGTGCTCGCAGATTGCCGCCGAGGAACTGACCTTCGCCGCCAACTTCATCCAGTCGCGCAATTTCCGCGCTTTCGAAACCTATTTCATCGTCACCGCGATCTACTTCCTGCTGGCCATCGGTATCCGCCAGCTGATGATGCAGATCGGCCGGCGGCTGATCGCGCGGAGGCCGTGATGAACGACATTTCAACCTGGGACATTGTCCGCAACCTGTTCGACGGCGCCGTGTGGACGCTCGCCCTGTCGCTGACCGCCTTCGTCTTTGGCGGCCTGGCCGGGCTGGCCATCCTCTTCGCCCGCATTGCCAAACATGCCCTGCCGCGCCGTCTGGCCCTCGGCTACATCGAGATTTTCCAGGGCACGCCCTTGCTGATGCAGTTGTTCATCATCTTCTTCGGCGGCAGCCTGATCGGCCTGGAAATCTCGCCGTGGATCGCCGCCGCCATCGGCCTGACGCTGTTCACCAGTGCCTACCTGGCGGAAATCTGGCGCGGCTGCGTCGAGGCCATCCCCAAGGGCCAGTGGGAAGCCTCGGCCAGTCTGGCGCTGTCGCGCTTCGAGCAGATGCGCTACGTGATCCTGCCGCAGGCCCTGCGCATCGCCATCGCACCGACCGTCGGCTTCTCGGTACAAGTGGTCAAGGGCACGGCGGTGGCGTCGATCATCGGTTTCGTCGAACTGACCAAGACCGGCTCGATGCTCGCCAACGCCACTTTCCAGCCCTTCCTCGTCTTCGGCTTCGTCGCCCTCGGCTACTTCGCCCTGTGCTACCCACTCTCGGCCTATGCCCGCACTCTCGAAAGGAATCTCCATGGCGCTCGTTCGCATTGACGCACTGCACAAGCATTTCGGCAGCAACCACGTGCTCAAGGGCATCGACCTCGACATCGAAGAAGGCCAGGTGATCGCCCTCATCGGCCGCAGCGGCTCGGGCAAGAGCACCCTGCTGCGCACCATCAACGGCCTGGAAAGCTTCGACGAAGGCTGTATCGAAGTCGACGGCGAGCGCATCCACCCGCACGAAACCGACCTGCGCGCGCTGCGCCAGAAGGTCGGCATGGTCTTCCAGCAGTTCAACCTGTTCCCGCACCTCTCCGCCGGCCAGAACGTCATGCTGGCGACGCGCATCGTGCGCAAGATGCCGGAGGCCGAAGCCCGCGAACTGGCCAAGGCGATGCTGCTCAAGGTCGGCCTGCAGGACAAGTTCGATGCCTTCCCCGACCAGTTGTCCGGCGGCCAGCAGCAGCGCGTCGCCATCGCCCGCGCGCTAGCCATGCAACCGCGCGTGCTGCTGTGCGACGAAATCACCTCGGCGCTCGATCCGGAACTGGTCAATGAAGTGCTGGCCGTGGTCAAGGATCTGGCGGCCGAAGGCATGACGCTGATCATGGTGACGCACGAAATGCGTTTCGCCCGCGAAGTCGGCGACAAACTGGTCTTCATGTACCAGGGCCGCGTGCATGAAGCCGGCGACCCGCGCGAAGTCTTCGCCAATCCACAAACCCCGGAACTGGCCGCCTTCATCGGCTCGATCAACTGAACGGCCATGCATCCCCCAGGTGCGATATCTGCCGCCAGCGCGCCAATGCGGTGCGCCTGACTACGAAAAAACGGGCTTTTCCGGCTTTTCATCCAAGGCCCGGATATTGCTGGAACAAATGAAAAACAATTTCAATTTTGGAGAAAAGCATGGCCGCCAGTTGCTCCTGGGAATCAATCGACGTGCATCTACTGCAGGTATTGCATGCACTCCTTACCGAATGCAGCGTCTCCAACGCCGCCCGCCGCCTGAACCAGTCGCAGCCCGCGGTGAGTACTGCGCTGCGGCGACTGCGCGACATCACCGGCGACCAGCTGCTGGTGCGCAGCCGCAACGGCATGACGCCGACCGAACGCGGCCAGTCGCTGCTCGAACCGGTCAAGGTCGCGCTCGCCCAGATCGAGGCGATTGGCCTGCAGCAGGTGCGTTTCGACCCGATGAAGACGAAGCGTGTGTTCAACATCGCCACGCCGGACTACCTGAACGCCATCCTGATCGGCAACATCGTTGCCCACCTGCGCCAGCATGCACCGCACTCCCAGGTCGTACTGCACTCCTTCGGTCCGGAACACGACTACACCAAGGCACTGGAATCGGGCGAGCTCGACATCGTCGTCGGCAACTGGCCGCAGCCGCCCGAGCATCTGCGGCTGGCGCCGCTGTTCGAGGACGACGTGGTCTGCCTGATGCGCAAGCGCCATCCGCTGGCCGGCCACCGGCTGACCGCCGACGACTACCAGAACGCCGAACACCTGGCGCCGACCCCCTACGCGGTCGGTCAGCGCGGCGTCATCGACATGCAACTGGCGCGCGACCGGATCAAGCGCAACGTGGTCGCCAGCGTGCCCTACTTCAATCTCGTGCCCTACGTCCTGCAGCAGGCCGACCTGATCTTCTCGGCACCACGAATTTTTGCCGAACACTGCTGCGCACTGGGCGATCTCTGTTACGCCGAATCGCCGGTCGACTTCCCGAAAATGCAGTTCTACCTGCTCTGGCACGACCGCACGCACCACGCCGAAGAATGCCGCTGGTTCCGCGAGCAGATCGGCGAAGTGATCCGCCAGCGCATCAACCCATCTGCCGAAGCCATGCCCCGGCAGCGCCAGCGGGCCTGAAATCAGGTAGCGGAGAGCAATGGATCAAGGCGGAGGTCGGCAATGCGCAGGACCTGCGCCCGGGCCTCGGCAAGTTCCTCGTCGGCGTCTCGCTGCAGGCGGCGACGCATGGCGGCGATGATGTCCTGGCGGGTCAAACCGCGTACGGCGACGATGAAGGGCCAGCCGAATTTATCGCGATAGGCGTCGTTGAGCTGGCGGATTTCCGCGAGTTCCGCCGGCGTGCAGGCATCCAGCCCGGCACCGGCCTGTTCGCGCGCCGAATCGGCCGTCAGCTCGCCACGCAGCGCCGCCTTGCTGGCCAGTTCCGGGTGGGCCAGGATCAGGGCCAGCACCTCCGCACGCGCCGCACCGGTCAGCACCTCGGACATCGCCGCGCGCAGCATCGCCCGATCGGCAAAAGGGCGCTTCTCCCAGACCCGCGCCATGACCCAGGGCGAATGCTCGAACACCGCACCAACAGCGGCAACGAAGCCGTCTCTATCGAGTTGAGAAAGGGTGGCGAAAGTCAGGGGCGAGGTCATCGTGCGATCCATAAAGTCAGTCCTGAGCCTAGCTTACGGACGCTCAGCGCAGCCAGCAAGCCGTGCCGCGCGTATAAGCTTCCTGCGCCAGGACAGATAGTGCGCGCGCCGACATCCGAAAACTCCGATAGCCTTTATACGCCCCCGACGGGCCCTGGCTTCCTATAATCGACGCATCGTCAACGCAGCCGGAAATCCGCCATGGGACGCCTCTCCACCCACGTACTAGACACCGCCAACGGCCGCCCGGCCGCCGGCATGACTTACACCCTGAACCGCCTCGACGGCGCGACGCCGGTCGTCCTCGCCAGCGGCACGACCAACGCCGACGGGCGCACCGACACGCCGTTGCTGGCCGGCGCCGACCTGTTGCCGGGCATCTACGAACTGGTCTTCGACGCTGCCGCCTACTTCCGCGCCGTCGGAGCCGAACTGCCCGAACCGCCCTTCCTCGACCGCATCACCCTGCGTTTCGGGGTCGCCGATGCCGATGGCCATTACCACGTGCCGCTGCTCGTCTCGCCGTGGTCCTACTCCACCTACCGGGGCAGCTGATGGACTTCAATTACCTGATCGACGTCAGCTCGCTGCTCTTGCGCTGGCTGCACCTGATCGTCGGCATCGCCTGGATCGGCTCCTCGTTCTACTTCGTCTGGCTCGACAACTCGCTGCAGCCGCCGACCGACCCGGCATTGAAGGCAAAAGGCGTCGGTGGCGAGCTGTGGGCGGTGCATGGCGGCGGTTTCTACAACCCGCAGAAATACCTGGTCGCACCGGCCCACCTGCCGAAAGAACTACACTGGTTCAAGTGGGAGTCGTACTCGACCTTCATCACCGGCTTCTTCCTGCTCGGTGTGCTCTATTACGCGCAAGCGGCCACCTACATGATCGACCCGATGCGCGCCGCGCTGACCCCCGCCAGCGCCGTCGGCATCGGTCTGGCCACGCTGGTCGTCGGCTGGCTGGTCTATGACACCCTGTGCCGGGTGCTGATGCGGCGCAGCCTGCTGCTGTTTGCGGCGCTCTACTTCCTCTTCGTCGTCGCCGTCGCCTGGGGGCTGACTCAGTTGCTGTCCGGCCGGGCCGCCTTCCTGCACGTCGGCGCGATGATCGCCACGACGATGAGCGCCAACGTCTTCTTCTGGATCATTCCCGGCCAGAAGAAAACCATCGCCATGATGCAGCGCGGCGAAACCCCGGACCCGATTCACGGCCTGCGCGCCAAACAGCGCAGCGTGCATAACAACTACCTGACGTTGCCGGTGCTGTTCTGCATGATTTCCAACCACTACGCCTTCACCTACAACCACCCGCAGGCCTGGCTGGTGCTGGCGCTGATCCTGCTCGCCGCAGTCCTCATCCGCCACTTCTTCAACCTGCGCCACAAGGGCGTCTTCGCCTGGCCCTACCCGGCCGCCGGCGGCGCCCTGCTGCTTGGCGTCTTCATCTGGCTGGCACCGGCACCGCTCGCCGTTTCCGCCAACGGCGCGCCGGCCGTCGCCGACATCCAGCCACTGCTCACTGCCCGCTGCGCCGGCTGTCATTCGGCGACGCCGACCCTGATGCCGGCAGCGCCAGCCGGTGTCGTGCTCGACACGGAAGCGCAAATCCGCGCCAACGGCCCGCGCATCCTGGCGCAGACGGTGCAACTGAAAGCCATGCCACTCGGCAACATCACCGAAATGACCGACGACGAGCGGCAGCAGATCGCCGCCTGGGCCGGCGGCGGTTACCGCTGATCAGGCGCTGGCGCGATGTTTCTTGATCGGAGCGACAAACTGGTAGTCAATGTCCCAGGGGAAGTAGATCCACTTGTCCTGGCTGAATTCCTTGACGCACAGGTCGACCACCTCGCGCCCCTGCGGCTTGGCGTAGATCGTCGCGAAAAAGGCCTTGGGCAGCAGCTTGCGGATGACGCGGGCGGTGTTGCCGGTATCGACCAGATCGTCGATCAGCAGATAACCTTCACCGTCGCCTTCGATGCCCTTGAGGATTTTGACTTCCTTGCGCATGGTCTGGGCAGCGGCATCGTCGGTAGCTTCGTAGCTGGACGCGCAGATCGTATCGACCAGGCGGATTTCCAGCTCGCGCGCCACCAGCGCCGCCGGGATCAGGCCGCCACGGGCGATGGCGATGATCCCCTTGAACGGGCCCTTGTCGATCAGTTGATGGCAGAGCAGACGGGTGTCGCGATGAAGTTCGGGCCACGAGATCACGATGTCGTCGCGGTAGGGGCTGGCGGGCGAATGTTCCATGCTTGATTTCTCGATAAACGACAAGGGCAGCAGTATAGTTGGAGCCGACCATGAGCCATATACGGAAAAGCGAATACCCACGTGATCTGGCCGGTTATGGCCGCAACCCGCCGCACGCCCGATGGCCGGGCAACGCCTGCATCGCCGTCCAGTTCGTCCTCAACTACGAGGAAGGCGGCGAGAACTGCGTGCTGCACGGCGACGCCGGCTCCGAACAATTCCTCTCCGAAATGTTCAACCCGGCCAGCTACCCGGACCGCCACCTGTCGATGGAGTCGATCTACGAATACGGCTCGCGCACCGGCGTCTGGCGCATCCTCAAGGAATTCGAGAAACGCGGCCTGCCGCTCACCGTGTTCGGCGTCGGCATGGCGCTGCAGCGCAGCCCGGAAGTCACCGCCGCCTTCGTCGAACTGGGCCACGAGATCGCCTGCCACGGCTGGCGCTGGATTCACTACCAGACGATGGACGAAGCAACCGAGCGCGAGCACATGCGCCTAGCGCTGGAAGTCATCGAGCAGATGACCGGCAGCCGCCCGCTCGGCTGGTACACCGGCCGCGATTCGCCGAACACCCGCCGCCTGGTTGCCGACGACGGGCGCCTCCTCTACGACAGCGATTACTACGGCGACGACCTACCGTTCTGGACCGAAGTCACCAAAACCGACGGCAGCACGGTGCCGCACCTGATCGTGCCGTACACGCTCGACACCAACGACATGCGCTTCTGCCTGCCGCAGGGCTTCAGCCACGGCGACCCGTTCTTCCAGTACCTGAAGGACAGCTTCGACGTGCTCTACGCCGAAGGCGAGGAAGCGCCGAAGATGCTCTCGATCGGCATGCACTGCCGCCTGCTCGGCCGGCCCGGCCGCTTCCTCGCGCTGCAGCGCTTCCTCGATTACATCGAACGGCACGACCGCGTCTGGGTCTGCCGTCGCCTCGACATCGCCCGCCACTGGCAGGCGACCCACCCCTACTGCCAGGACCAAAAATAATGATCCACGCCGCCCCCATCGTTTCCGCCCCCACCGACCTGCCCGACTGGGCCAAGCGTTCGGTCAACCTCGCCGACACCCGCATCGGCGCCCGCGCGCTGTTCGCCACCGACGAGTTCTTCGCCCCGCTCGAACGCATGCTCAACCCCGAGCCGGCGGTTTTCGTGCCCGGCAAGTACGACGCCAACGGCAAGTGGATGGACGGCTGGGAAACCCGGCGCAAGCGCACCACCGGCTACGACTGGAGCCTGGTCAAGCTCGGCCGGCGCGGCATCCTGCGCGGCTTCGACGTCGATACCAGCCACTTCACCGGCAACTTCGCGCCGGCCGTCTCGATCGACGCCACCGACTGCGAATCCGACGACCCCGAAGTGCTGGCCAAGGCCCGCTGGACGCGCATCCTGCCGTCGACCACGCTGACCGGCAACAGCCACCACCTGCTCGCCGTCGACAGCGCCGACACCTGGAGCCACCTGCGCATCAACATGTACCCGGACGGCGGCATCGCCCGTCTGCGCGCCTACGGCCAGCCGGTCGGCGTCTTCGATGCGAGCGAACCGGACCGCATCTACGACCTCGTCGCGCTGGAAAACGGCGGCCGCGCGGTGGCCTGGAACGACGCCCACTTCGGCTCGGCGGCCAACCTGATCGCCCCGGGGCGCGGCATCAACATGGGCGACGGCTGGGAAACCCGCCGCCGCCGCGAACCGGGCAACGACTGGTGCATCCTGCAACTGGGCGCGCCCGGCATCATCGAGCGGGTCGAAGTCGACACCGCCCACTTCAAGGGCAATTTCCCCGACCGCTGCTCGATCCAGGCGGCGCGCATGGACGGCGGCACCGACCAGTCGGTGATCACTCAGAGCATGTTCTGGCCGGTGCTGCTCGCCGAGCAGAAACTGAGCATGGACGCCATCCACACGTTCAACGGCCTGGCCGAGCTCGGCCCGGTGACGCATGTGCGGCTGAACATCATCCCGGACGGCGGCGTTTCAAGGCTGCGCCTGTGGGGCAAGGTGGCGCGGTGAAAAAACTGCTTCCCGAACCGCTCACCGCGGCCGCCTTCGCGCCCTTCGGCGAGGTCATCGCGGTCGCCGCCGCGCAGCGGCACTTTCCGATCAACGGCGGCAACACCGAGCGCTACCACGACCTCGCCGAACTGGTGCCCGGCCCGGACGGCAAGCTGATCGTCAGCCTCTTCCGCGGCCAGCCGCGCGCCCTGCCGTTCGCCATCGAAATGCTGGAACGCCATCCGCTCGGCTCGCAGGCATTCATGCCGCTCGGCGACCAGCCCTATCTGGTGGTCGTCGCCCCGCCCGGCCCACCGCCCGGCCCCGACGACCTGCGCGCCTTCCTCGCCCAGCCCGGCGAGGGCGTGAACTACGCGCCCGGCACCTGGCACCACCCGCTGCTGGCGCTCAACGAAATTTGCGACTTTCTCGTCATCGACCGCAGCGGCCCCGGCAACAACTGCGACGAGACCGCGATCACGCCGCCAGTGCAGTTGGCGCTGGCCTGAGGGCAAACAATCCGGCGATCAGGCGCCTTGCCCGACAACGCGGTCGAGTTCGGCGATCCACACCGCCTTCTGGGCGGCATCGACAAAACTCGCCTCAAAGCTGTTGCGGGCAATGCGCTGCCAGGTCGCCGCGTCAAAGTCGAAAGCCGCCTGAACGGCGCGGATGTTGTCGTTCAGGTAACCGCCGAAGTAAGCCGGATCATCGCTGTTGACGGTGACCCGCACGCCGGCCGCGAGCAGTTGCGGTAGCGTGTGCTCGGCCATCGAGCCGAACACGCACAGGCGCAGGTTGGACAGCGGGCAGACGGTGAGCGGGATCGCCTCGCGCGCCAGCCGTGCGACCAGTTCCGGGTCCTCGACCGCGCGCACGCCGTGGTCGATACGCGCCGAGCCGAGCAGGTCGAGCGCCTCAACCACATAGGCCGGCGGCCCCTCCTCGCCGGCATGAGCGACCACCGGCTTGCCGAGTTCGCGGCAGCGCGCGAAAACCCGCGCGAATTTGCTCGGCGGATGGCCCTTTTCCGAAGAATCGAGGCCGAAGCCGTGAATCCGGTCGAGCCAGGGCTCGGCTTCGGCCAGTGTGGCGAACGCCTCTTCCTCACTCAGGTGACGCAGGAAACAGAGAATCAGCAGGCCACTGATCCCCCAACGCTGACGCCCGATGCGCAGCCCCTCCTCGAGGCCGTCGAGCACCGTCAAATAGGAAATGCCACGCGCCGTATGGGTCTGCGGATCGAAGAAAATCTCGGCATGAACCACGTTATCGGCCGCTGCCCGCTCCAGGTAGGCCAGCATCAGGTCGCGGAAATCATCGGCCGTACGCAGCACGTCGGCGCAAGCGTAGTAGAGATCAAGAAAGGACTGCAGGCTGTCGAAATCATAAGCCGCCCGCAACGCTGCCTCATCGGCATAAGGCAGCGCAATGCCATTGCGCCGGGCCAGCGCGAAAGCCAGATCGGGCTCAAGCGTGCCCTCGATATGCACATGCAGCTCGGCCTTGGGCATGCGGCAGACGAGTTCAAGAACGGGGTCGTGGGTGGTCATCGCAGAAATTCTCCGTGAAAGCGCGGCGTCGGCCCGATTCTACGAGAAGCGGCCGTGCGGCGGGCGTATAACCGGCATTGGAGATCGGGGATTGCGGGAGGAGTGTGAAAGGGGGCTACTTGTCGGCCTTAGCCGAGCTTGGGCCTTAAACGAGACACAGACGGCAATGTGTCGGTCAACTGCCGTCCAGCTCCCAAACGCCTCTAACGGCTGCTTGCCCATTAAGCGAATTCGTGCTCCCGACCCGAAGCGGAACTTGGTCGATTGTGAAAGCGGATGTTCAACATTTGGTTAGAGGCGGGCTTTAGCCCGTCCCATTGAGCGAAGCGAGCGTTTTGAACCAGTTGTTAGGCGCAGACTTGAACTGGGCGTTACAAGTGGTTGCGCCGCGATAGCCAACAGTGCTTTTGCTTTAAATGGCTTCTTCATGCTGTTGTGCAGTTTCATGCGCTTGTTTTGCTCGGCAACTTTTGAGCGCCACAGCGCCAACACGATGCTATGGCTGCCGTGCCGGATGTCGCTGAACCAAGATTTTTTGCGCCGCCCGCGATTTCAAATACGCCAAATTCTTCTGATGAAAAAACACGGTTTTGAACTATTGATTCCGCGATTTTCCATGCCCCCGCATTCCTTTGATTTATTAGGCAAGAAAATTAAAAACCACGTAACTCATTGCAAATAAAAAAATGGGCGCAGCGAGAATATTGAATAATGAATTAACGATTATTTTGCCATTTCTCTCTGATAAACTTACCGAATCTCCTATTTTATAGATAAAAACCAATAATCCATTGTCAGCTTCAAATTTGCAGTCAACTCCGCTTGAATTCTTGTAAGAAATTTCCATGAGTGTTGATTTGGCTATACCAGTAATTGTTCTGTTTCTAGTTATTAAATTAGTGACCACACCAAAAACTCTGTTTCCTGTGAACAACAGGTGCAATCTATAAAACAATAAAGCTATGGCGAGTACAAATAAGGAGTAGCTTAAGATTTTGAAGTACCAATACATGCCTTTCCCTTGTGAAAGTATGAAGCAGTTATGTTTGCCTAACGAAGTGCCCGCATCGTGCCGCGAACCATACGGAATAACAAGACTCCAGGCTGCAGTTCAGTTCAGGTGCAGGCTGGGCTTTGTCTGGCCATTGCGGTAAGTTCGCCTTCAAGGCGGGAAATGCGCAGCTCCAGGAGACGGATTTCCTCGATCAGGAGCCGCATCGATTCCCGAATCAGCAACGGAATATTCAATTCGGGTTCGGCCAGCGCCCAGCTCATTGCTTCAACCCGACACTGGCCACAGCCCGACGGTCCGCAGTGGCCGATGTCCTGACAACGGTTAATTTCCACCTGTCACAACAAGCATGCCCATTGAGTGCAAACGCGCCAAATCGGGAAGCACATCGATCGCAACTATAGATACGGCCGCAATTCGATCACAGGAATGGCGAGACAGGATTTTTGATAGCGATAGACGGCGAAATTGAGGCCGATTAATTCGCCGCGAGCATTCAGTACCGGTCCGCCCGACGATCCTCCCGAGCAGAAAGCCCCGAGCTTCAAGGTTTTTCCGCCATCAGCATACCCAAGGACAGACCCCTGCCCGATTACCGGAATGCCTGATGGATATCCATACAGCCAGATGTTTTCTCCTTCGACGATCTTCGCACTAGGCGCAACAGGCTGCCCCCGGAAGCCCCCGACAAGAACACAGGCGTCAAGCTTTCCAAGCTGGTAGTACTTTGCCACCTTGAACCAATCGCCTGTCTTTCTCTGCATCACCTTCGGCCATCCGCCCTTGCCCTGGACGATATGACAATTCGTCAAAATCCTGTCGGGTGACAACAGTACGCCGGTGCCGAAATAGTTTGAATTGCCGACCGGAACAACAACTTTATAAATTGCGGATTCAACCGCGTAAGGATTCTCAGCTAGGACAGAAACCGGCAACAGCGAGAGGAATAGCATGACGATGGATTTCATGCCGTGATTAAACACTAAAACAAAGCCCCCGACCAAGGCCGGGGGCTTTGTGCATTGGCCGGGCGAAACCGGCCGGTGCCGTGTTGCTGCTTACTTCGGGATCGAACCTTCGACGCCTTCGACGTAGAAGTTCATCTGCTTCAGTTCGGGGTCGGTGTAGCTCTTGCCGGCGGCGAGGACGACCTTGCCCGACTGGTCCTTGAGCGGGCCAGTGAAGGGGTGGAGTTTGCCGGACTTGATATCGTCGCGGCGCTGTTCGGCGATCTTCTTCAGCTCGGGGGAAACGGCCGGGCCGAAGTTGTCGATGTTGACTGCGCCTTCCTTGACGCCCCACCAGATGTCGCCGCTCTTCCAGGTACCGGCCTGGACTTCGTCGAGCGTCTTCTTGTAGATCACGCCCCAGTTCAGGATCGACGCGGCCAGGTGGGCCTTGCCGCCGAACTTGCTCATGTCGGAATCCCAGCCGAAGGCGAGCACGCCTTTTTCCTGGGCGACCTGGACGACGGCCGGGGAATCGGTGTTCTGCATGAGCACATCAGCGCCCTGGGCGATCAGCGCCAGCGCGGCTTCGCGTTCCTTGCCCGGATCGAACCAGCTATTGACCCAGATGACGCGGGTCGTGGCGGCCGGGTTGACGCTGCGGGCGCCAATCGTGAATGCGTTGATGTTGCGGATGACTTCCGGAATGGGGATCGAACCGACGACGCCAAGCTTGTTGCCCTTGCTCATCTTGCCGGCGATGACGCCGAGCATGTAGGCGCCTTCGTAGGTGCGGACGTCGTAGACGCCGAGGTTCTTGTCGGTCTTGTAGCCGGTGGCGTGCATGAAAACCGTGTTGGGGAAGGCCTTGGCGACCTTGACCATCTGGTTCATGTAACCGAAAGAGGTGCCAAAGACGACCTTGTGGCCCTTCTGGGCCATATCGCGGAAGACGCGTTCGGCGTCGGCGGTTTCCGGGACGTTTTCAACGTAGCTGGTTTTCACCTTGCCGCCGGACTGGGCTTCAACGGACTTGCGCCCGACATCATGGGAATAGGTCCAGCCGTGGTCGCCGGTCGGGCCGATGTAGACAAAGCCAGCCTTGAGGGGGGCACCGGTCTGCGCGCCGGCAACGCAGGAGAGCGCGAGCAGGCCTGCAGCGGCAAGGGTCTTGAAGCTTTTCGGAATCATGCGGAAATCTCCTTTACGGGGTTTGTTGAATCGCCTTCACTGTAACAACGCACGCCGCAGCAACCTATCTTGCCAACGTTATGAACAGTATTGCTCGCCGCTGTCATCACGCGCCGGCCCGACGCCGGATAATGCCAGGCAACATTGATCGGAGGTTTCCCCATGCACCCCCAGCCGAACGGCAAGGATACCCGTTTCCTGCAGCACTGCATCATGCTCTCCCGCCAGGTCCGCGATGCCGGCAAGCACCCATTCGCGGCCATCGTCGTCGATGAGCACGACAACATCGTGGTCGAAGCCGGCAACGATTCGCTGCCGCCCGAAGGCGATCCGACCCGCCACGCCGAACTGGTCGCCGCTGCTCGTGCCGCCCGCCTGCTGACGCCGGCCCAGCTCGCCCGGTGTACGCTGTATTCGAGCGCCGAGCCCTGCGCCATGTGCGCCGGGGCAATCTACTGGTGCGGCATCGGCCGCGTCGTCTATGCGCTGTCCGAACACCGACTGCTGACGCTGACCGGCGACCACCCGGAAAACCCGACCTTCGCCCTGCCCTGCCGCGAGGTCTTCGCGCGCGGCCAGCGCCGCATCGAGGTCGTCGGCCCCTGCCTGGAAGACGAGGCGGCTGGCCCACATGCGGGATTCTGGCGAACCATAAGCCCCGGCGCATAGTCCTTATCCATGGCGGGCGCTGCCCGGCGCCTTTGCCCTGTGCTAACTTTGGTCCATGCCATCAACGAACTTTCCGTCCATGTCCGAACGTCCAATCCAGTTCTATTTCCGCGGCGCCATCCACGCCATACAGGGGGCAGCGCCGACGCGCACGGTGCTCCAGTACCTGCGCGAGGATCTCTGCCAGACCGGCACCAAGGAAGGTTGTGCCGAGGGCGACTGTGGCGCATGCACGGTGGTCATCGGCGAACTGGTCGGCGAAACCGGTGCAGAAGAACTGCGCCTGCGTGCGGTCAATGCCTGCATCCAGTTCCTGCCCGCGCTCGACGGCAAGGCGCTGTTCACGGTCGAGGACCTGGCGGCTGGCGAGCAACTGCACCCGGTACAGCAGGCGCTGGTCGACCGGCACGGCTCGCAGTGCGGATTCTGCACGCCGGGTTTCGCCATGTCGCTGTTCGCCCTCTATGAAAACCAGGACCATTGCCCGGAACGCGACGAAATCGACCACACGCTGTCCGGCAACCTGTGCCGGTGCACCGGTTACCGCCCCATCGTCGATGCCGCGCGCGACGCCTACGCGCTGCCGCGCCGCCAGCTCGACCGCCTGCCGGTGATCGCTGCCTTGAAAACACTGGCCGACCTGCCGCCGCTCGATTACCTCGGCGACGGCCGGCAAAGCCACAGCCCGCGCACGCTGGCCGAACTCGCCGAACTGCGCGAGCGGCTGCCGAACGCCCGGCTGGTCGCCGGCGGCACAGATGTCGGCCTGTGGGTGACCAAACAGGGACGCGACCTCGGCGAACTGATCCTGACCGGCGCCGTCGCCGAACTCAAGCGCATCCAGATCGGCCCTGGCCGGCTGGAAATCGGTGCCGGCGCCACCCTGACCGACGCCTTCGCGGCGCTCACCGCCTTCGAGCCGCAATGGGCCGAACTGGCCCGGCGTTTCGCCTCGACGCCGGTCAAGAACGCCGGCACGCTCGGCGGCAACGTCGCCAATGGCTCGCCGATCGGCGACTCGATGCCGGCGCTGATCGCCCTCGGCGCGCGCATCGTGCTGCAGCGCGGCGCGGCGACGCGCGAAATGGCGCTGGAAGATTTCTACCTCGATTACCAGAAGACGGCGCTGGCCCCCGGCGAGTTCGTCCGCGCGCTCGTCCTCGATGCGCCGGCCGCCGGGCTACAACGCCATTTCCGCAGCTACAAGGTGGCCAAGCGGCTGGACCAGGACATTTCGGCGGTCGCCTGCGGGCTGGCCGTCCATGTCGATGACGAAGGCTGCATCCGCCGCGCCCGCCTCGCCTTCGGCGGCATGGCGGCAACCCCGAAACGGGCGGCCGGCGCCGAAGCGGCGCTGCTCGGCCGGCCGTGGGACGCCGCCGCCGTGCGCCGGGCGATGGACGCGCTGGGCAGCGATTTCGCCCCCTTCACCGACGTGCGCGCCAGCAGCGCCTACCGCCTGAGCGTTGCCGCCAACCTGCTGCAACGCTTCTGGCTGGAGACCTCGGGCGCCGCCGACGCGCCGGTGCGCCTTGCCGCGCTGACGCCAATTGCCCCGGAGGACAAGGCATGAGCACCTCGCTGATCGGCCGCCCGCTGCCGCACGAAAGCGCCCGCCTGCACGTCAGCGGCAAGGCCCACTACGTCGACGACCTGCCGCAAGCCGCCGGCACGCTGCACGCGGCGCCCGGTTTATCGACCATCGCCCGTGGCCGCATCCGCAGCATCGACCTCAGCGCCGTGCGCGCCTATCCCGGCGTGCGCGCCGTGCTCACCGCCGCCGACATTCCCGGCGACAACAACTGCGGGCCGATCCTGCACGACGACCCGATCCTCGCCGATGGCGAAATCCGTTTTCACGGCCAGCCGCTCTTCGTCGTCGCCGCCGAGACGCGCGACATCGCCCGCCAGGCGGCGCGCCTGGCCAAGATCGACTACGACGCCGAGCCGCCCATCCTCGACATGGACGCGGCGATTCCCGCCGAATCCTGGGTGCTGCCGCCGTTTTCCATGCAGCGCGGTGCCGTCGACGCCGCCTTTGCCGACGCCCCGCACCGGCTGAGCGGCAGCGCCGTGCTCGGCGGCCAGGAGCATTTCTACCTCGAAGGGCAAATTTCCTATGCCCAGCCGGGCGACGACGGCACGCTGCACGTCCTCTGCTCGACCCAGCACCCGACCGAGATGCAGCAGATGGTCGCCCACTGTCTGGGCTGGCGCGCCCACCGCGTCAGCGTCGAATGCCGGCGCATGGGCGGCGCCTTCGGCGGCAAGGAATCGCAGTCGGCGCAATGGGCCTGCCTCGCCGCCCTGCTTGCGGTCAACACCGGCAAACCGGTCAAACTGCGCCTCGACCGCGACGACGACATGGTCGCCACCGGCAAGCGCCACCCCTACCGCTACCAGTGGGAAAGCGCCTTCGACGACAGCGGCCGCCTGCTCGGCCTGAAGCTTGAATTCGCCGCCGACTGCGGCCACTCGGCCGACCTCTCGGGGCCGGTCAACGACCGCACCATCTGCCACATCGACAACGCCTACTACCTCGACGCGGTGGCGCTCAAAAGCCTGCGCTGCAAGACCAACCGCGTCTCCAACACGGCGTTTCGCGGTTTCGGCGGGCCGCAGGGGATGTTCGTCATCGAGAACGTGCTCGACGACATCGCCCGCCACCTCGGCCGCGACCCGCTGGCCATCCGCCGCGTCAACTTCTACGACGTCGAACCGGGGGCCCGTTCGCTGACCCCCTACGGCACGACGATCGAAGACAACGTCGCCCCGGCACTGGTCGCCGAACTTGAACGCGATTGCGCCTACACCGCCCGCCGCGCGGCGATTGCCAAATTCAACGCCGGCAGCCCGGTGTTGAAGCGCGGTATCGCGCTGACCCCGGTCAAGTTCGGCATCTCGTTCAACGCCACGCATTACAACCAGGCCGGCGCGCTGGTCCATGTCTATACCGACGGCAGCGTGCTCGTCTCGCACGGCGGCACCGAGATGGGCCAGGGCTTGTACACCAAGGTGCGGCAGATCGTCGCCCACGAATTCGGCCTGCCCTTCGCCGACGTCCGCCTCTCGTCCACCGACACCCGGCGCGTTGCCAACACCTCGGCCACCGCCGCCTCCAGCGGCACCGACCTCAACGGCAAGGCGGCGCAGGCGGCGTGCACCAACATCAAGGCGCGGCTCGCCGCCTTCGTCGTCGAACTGACCAACGGCGCGGTCCACGCCGCCGACGTGCAGTTCGTAGACGGCCGGGTACGCGCCGGCAGCGCCTTCGACGAAGCCTTCGCCGACCTCGTCATGCGCGCCTACCGCGCGCGCATCCAGTTGTGGGACGCCGGTTTCTACAAGACGCCGAAAATCCATTTCGACCCGGTGACCAAGCTCGGCCGGCCCTTCTTCTACTTCGCCTACGGCGCCGCCTGCAGCGAAGTGGCCATCGACACGCTGACCGGCGAGAGCCGCGTGCTGCGCGTCGACATCCTCCACGACGCCGGCCGCTCGATCAATCCGGCGCTCGACATCGGCCAGATCGAAGGCGGCTTCGTCCAGGGCATGGGCTGGCTGACCAGCGAGGAACTGTGGTGGCGCCCGGACGGCAAGCTAATGAGCCACGCCCCGTCGACCTACAAGATCCCGACCGCCAGCGACCTGCCGGACATCTTCAACGTCCGCCTCTACGACAACGCCAACGTCGAGGACAGCATCCACCGCTCGAAGGCGGTCGGCGAACCGCCGTTCATGCTCGCCCTCTCCGTCTACCAGGCGCTGCGCGACGCGGTCGCCGCCGCCCTGCCGGCCGGCCAGCCACTGCAGCTCGACGCCCCGGCAACGCCGGAAGCGATCCTGCGCGCAATTTCCGGTGGGTGCAGCTGAAATGGCCGCCGACTGGGTCGCCCCGCTGGCCGCCCGCCTCGCCGCCGGCGAGGATGTCGTACTGGTCACCGTCGCCGCCGTCCAGGGCTCGGCGCCGCGCGACGCCGGGACGACCATGCTGATCAGCGCCAGCACGACCGAACTGACCATCGGCGGCGGCCACCTCGAATGGCAGGCGACCGCCCACGCCGACCGCCTGCTGGCCGGCGGCGGCCGGCCGCAGGTGGTGCGCTACGCGCTCGGCGCCGGGCTCGGCCAGTGTTGCGGCGGCGTCGTCTGGCTCGCTTACGAGAAGATTCCCGCCAGCGAGGCCGCCGCCTGGGCGCAGCGCAGCGCCGCGCTGGCTGGTGGCGCCCGCCTGCAACGCCGGCTGGCCGCCGGCGACAGCGCATCGACCTGGCAGACCGGCGCCGCCGCCTGCGCCACCGCCTTGCTCGGCGGGCCGGAGGACTGGCATTTCGTGCAGGACATCGCCGGCAGCGCCTTCCCGGTCTGGGTTTTCGGGGCCGGCCACGTCGCCCGGGCACTGATCCGCCAGTTGCTGCCACTGGGCGCCACCGTCACCTGGATCGACACGCGTGACCAAGCCTTTGCCGATGTCGATACGAGCGGTGTCGACACCCGCCTCACCGACCTGCCCGAAAGCGAAGTGGCACAAGCGCCGGCCGGCACTTTCTTCGTTGTCATGACGCACAGCCACACGCTGGATTTTGCGCTGTGCGAGGCGATCTTCCGCCGCCGCGACTTCGCCTATTTCGGGCTGATCGGCTCGCACAGCAAACGCGCCAGTTTCGAGCGCCGGCTGCGCGACCGTGGTCTGGCACCCGACCGCCTGCGCGAGATGACCTGCCCGATCGGCATTCCCGGCATCGTCGGCAAGGAACCGTCAGCGATTGCCCTGGCGGTTGCCGCCGAACTGCTCAGCCTGCATCATGCACGCCAGTTGCTGCACCAGGCCGGCCGTCCGCGCCTGAGCACCATTCCCGTTCGCCCCGACCTGCCGGAGTAAGCATGAGCTCGCCCGAAGCCCGTCTCAAGTTGTTGCACATCAGCAAACGCTATCCCAGCGTCGTCGCCAACGACGACATCAGCCTGAGCGTGATGCCCGGCGAGATCCACGCCATCCTCGGCGAAAACGGGGCCGGCAAGAGCACGCTGATGAAGATCATCTACGGCGCGGTCAAGGCCGACAGTGGCGAAATGCTCTGGGACGGTCGCCAGGTGAACGTGAGCAATCCGGCGCAGGCGCGCCGCCTGGGCATCGGCATGGTCTTCCAGCATTTTTCGCTGTTCGAGACGCTGAGCGTGGTCGAGAACATCGCCCTGGTCCTCGACGAAGCCTTTGACCTTGCGGCGCTGGCGGTAAGGGTGAAAGAGGTTTCCGAACGCTACGGCCTGCCGCTCGATCCGCACCGGCTGGTACATAGCCTGTCGGTCGGCGAGCGCCAGCGGGTCGAGATCGTCCGCTGCCTGCTGCAGGACCCCAAGCTGCTGATCCTCGACGAGCCGACCTCGGTGCTGACGCCGCAGGCCGTGCAGAAACTGTTCGAGACCTTGCGCCGGCTGGCTTCCGAAGGCGTTTCCATCCTCTACATCAGCCACAAGCTGCACGAAATCCAGTCGCTGTGCGACAGCGCGACCATCATGCGCGGCGGCAAGGTGACCGGCACCGCGATCCCGCGCGACGAAACGCCAGCTTCGCTGGCACGCATGATGATCGGCCGCGAGCTGCCGGTCTGCGTTGCCCCGCCCTACCACGGTCCGGTCCATCCGGTGCTGCAGGTCGAACGCCTCAGCCTGGCGTCCGACGACCCCTTCGGCACCTCGCTCAAGGATATCTCGCTGACGGTGAACGCCGGCGAGATCGTCGGCATCGCCGGCATTTCCGGCAACGGTCAGGCCGAACTGCTGGCCGCCTTGTCCGGCGAAACGACGGTGGACCGCGAAGCGGTCTGGCTGGCCGGCGAGGCCGTCGGCCACCTCGACGCCGGCCGGCGGCGCGACCGCGGCCTGGTCTTCGTTCCTGAAGAACGACTGGGGCGCGGCGCCGTACCGGCGCTGTCGCTGGCCCGCAACGCGCTGCTCACCGGCCACCGCCAGGGCATGAAGCGCTGGGGGCTGGTCGCTTTCGACAAGGCGCAGGCCTTCGCCGAGCAATGCATCGCCCGCTTCGACGTCCGCTGCGGCGGGCCAGGCGCCGCCGCCCGCTCCTTGTCCGGCGGCAACCTGCAGAAATTCATCGTCGGTCGCGAGATCATGCTCGCCCCCAAATTGATGATCGTCGCCCAGCCGACCTGGGGCGTCGATGTCGGCGCCTCGGCCTTCCTGCGCCAGACGCTGCTCGATCTGTCGCGCAGCGGTGTCGCCATCCTGGTCATTTCCGAGGAGCTCGAGGAATTGTTCGAAATCAGCGACCGCATCGCCGTCCTCGCCGCCGGCCGCCTGTCGGCACCGCAAGCACGCGAGCTGGCCGACGCCGAGTCGGTCGGCCTGCAGATGGCCGGCCTGTTCACCGACACCGACGCGGAGGTCAGCCATGCACCTGCTTGAACCACGCGCCCAGCCGTCGCAGCTGATGCGCTGGACGGCGCCGCTGATCGCCATCGCCGCCACGCTGCTGGTCGGCTCCGTGCTGTTCTGGGCGCTCGGCAAGTCGCCGCTCGACTCCTTCCACGTTTTCTTCGTCGAACCGCTGACCACCGGCTACGGCTGGAGCGAACTGCTGATCAAGGCTTGCCCGCTGATCCTCATCGCCCAGGGCCTGGCGATCGGCTTCAAGGCGCGCATCTACAACATTGGCGCCGAAGGCCAGTTGATCGTCGGCGCGCTGTTCGGTGGCGGCATCGGCATCGCCTACGGCGAAACCGGTGCCGCCTGGGTACTGCCGGCGATGGTCGTCGCCGGCGCCATCGGCGGCGCCTTGTGGGGCGCCATCCCAGCGCTGCTCAAGACGCGCTTCAACGCCGAGGAAACACTGACCACGCTGATGCTGACCTATGTTGCCAGCCACCTCTTGTCGTACATGATGCACGGCCCGTGGCGCGACCCGGAGGGGATGAACTTCCCGCAGTCGATCCTGTTTGACGACGCGGCGCTGTTCGGCCTGCTGGTCGAGGGTTTCCGGATCAACAGTTCGCTGTGGATCGTCATTTTCGCGGTGCTCGCCTTCTGGCTGTTCAACGCCAGGAGCTTTCTCGCCTACCGTCTCGAAGTCGGTGGCCTGGCACCGGCGGCGGCGCGCTACGCCGGCTTTCCGGCGAAGCAGACGGTGTGGTTCAGCCTGGTCATTTCCGGCCTCACCGCCGGCCTCGCCGGGGTCGGCGAAGTCGCCGGACCGGTCGGCCAGTTGAACCTCAACATCTCGCCCGGCTACGGCTTTGCAGCGATCATCGTCGCCTACCTTGGTCGCCTGCACCCGCTCGGCATCGTCCTCGCCGGCACACTGATGGCGCTGATCTACCTCGGTGGCGAAGCAGCGCAACTGAGCCTGCAGATGCCGGCGGCGATCACCGGCATCTTCCAGGGCATGCTGCTGTTCTTCCTGCTTGGCGCCGACGCCTTCATCGATAACCGCCTGCGCCGCCGCGCCCGCTGACCGGAGACTGCGATGCTCGACTACCTTCCCCTGATCCTCGCCGGCACGCTCGCCGCCGCCACCCCGCTGATCTTCGCCGGCCTCGGCGAACTGGTCGCCGAACGCAGCGGCGTCATCAACCTCGGCGTCGAAGGCATGATGCTGATCGGCGCCATCGCCGGCTTCGCCGCTGCCGCCGAGACCGGCTACGGCGCCGTCATCGGCCTGCCCGCCGGCGCCCTGGCCGGCGCTGCGGCGGCAGCCATCTTCGGTTTCTTCGCCCTGTCGCTGACCGCCAACCAGGCCGCCTGCGGGCTGGCCCTGACCATTTTCGGCATCGGCCTGTCGGCCTTCATCGGCCAGCACTACGTCAGCTACAGCCTGCCCGGCCTGCAGCCGATCGCCATTCCGCTGCTCAGCGACATCCCGCTGCTCGGGCCGGCGCTGTTCCGGCAGGACTGGGTGGTCTACCTGTCGCTGATCGCCTTCGCGCTTGTCGCCTGGACCCTGACGAAAACCCGCCTCGGCCTGCTGCTCAAGGCGGTCGGCGAAGCGCCGGAGGCCGCCCACGCGATCGGCTACCCGGTGATCGCCATCCGTTACGGCGCAGTGATCTTCGGCGGTGCCATGGCCGGTATTGCCGGCGCCTACCTGGCCACGGTGTACACGCCGCTGTGGGTCCAGAACATGAGCGCTGGACGCGGCTGGATCGCCGTCGCCCTGGTCGTTTTCGCCACCTGGAAACCAACCCGGCTGATGCTCGGCGCCTACCTGTTCGGCTTCGTCACCATCCTGCAGTTCCACGCCCAGGGCCTCGGCATTTCGGTGCCGGTGCAACTGCTGGCGGCGCTGCCTTACCTGGCGACCATCGTCGTCCTGGTGCTGATCTCGCGCGACCGCAAGCTGCTGCAACTGAACCTGCCGGCTTCGCTCGGCAAGCCTTTCCTGCCATGACAACACTGCTGCTCAGGGACGCCGACGTCCTCGTCACCATGGACGCTGCCCGCCGCGAAATCCCCGGTGGCGGCGTCTTCATCCGCGACGGCGTGATCGAGGCGGTCGGCCCCAGCGCCGAGCTGCCAACCACCGCCGATCAGGTCATTTCGCTGGCCGGCACGGTCGCCCTGCCCGGCCTGGTGAACACCCACCACCACATGTACCAGAGCCTGACCCGCGCCATCCCCGGCGCCCAGGACGCCGAACTGTTCGGCTGGCTGCGCCGGCTCTATCCGATCTGGGCCGGGCTGACACCGGAAATGATCCGCGTGTCGACGCTGACCGCGATGGCCGAGCTGATCCTTTCCGGCTGTACCACGTCGAGCGACCATCTCTACCTATACCCAAACGGCAGCCGGCTCGACGACAGCATCGAAGCCGCCGCCACCATCGGCATGCGTTTCCACGCCGCGCGCGGCAGCATGAGCGTCGGCGAAAGCCAGGGCGGCCTGCCGCCGGACCGCCTCGTCGAAAACGAAGCGGCGATTCTGAAAGACACGCAGCGCCTGATCGAAACCTGGCACGATCCCAAACGCCACGCCATGCAGCGCATCGTCGTCGCGCCCTGCTCGCCGTTCTCGGTCAGCCGCGAACTGATGCGCGACGCCGCCGAACTGGCGCGCAGCTACGGCGTTTCACTGCACACGCATCTCGCCGAGAACGACAACGACGTCGCCTACAGCCGCGAGAAGTTCGGCATGACGCCGGCCGAATACGCCGAATCGCTCGGCTGGGTCGGCCACGATGTCTGGCACGCCCACTGCGTCAAGCTCGACGCGCCGGGCATCGATCTTTTTGCCCGCAGCGGCACCGGCGTCGCGCATTGCCCGTGCTCGAACATGCGCCTGGCTTCCGGCATTGCGCCGATCCCGGCGATGCGCGCCGCCGGCGTCAATGTCGGGCTGGGCGTCGACGGCTGCGCCTCGAACGACGCCGCCCACCTGCTCGGCGAAGCGCGACAGGCGATGCTATTGGCCCGCGTCGGCCACGGTCCGGCGGCGATGAGCGCCCGCCAGGCGCTGGAACTGGCGACGCTGGGCGGTGCCAAAGTCCTCAACCGCGACGACATCGGCGCCCTCGCCCCGGGCATGAGCGCCGACCTCGTCGCCTTCGCTACCGGCGGCCTCGACCTGGCCGGCGCCGCCGTGCATGACCCGGTCGCCGCGCTGGTCTTCTGCACACCGCAAACGGTGCGCCATTCGATCATCAACGGCAAGGCGGTGGTCACCGACGGCCACTTGCTGCCGCTCGACCTGCCGCCGCTGGTCGCCGAACATAACCGGCTGGCCCGGCAACTGGCCAACACTGCGCACTGACATGAACGCCACCCGCAAACAACTGGTCTTCGGCCGCGTCCTCCACTTCCTCGCCGACCCGGGCGAAGCGGACGCCGCCGACAGCTATGAGTACTTTCCCGACGGCGCGCTGTGGATCGTCGCCGGCCGCATCGCTGCCGCCGGCACGCGCGCGGCAGTCGAAGCCAGCATCGCGCCAGCCGAACGCGCCGCCGCCGAAATCACCGACTACGGCGACCAGCTGATCCTGCCCGGCCTGGTCGACACCCACTGCCATTACCCGCAGTCGGCGGTGATCGCCTCCTTCGGCCGGCAACTGCTCGACTGGCTGAACGACTACACCTTCCCGGCCGAAACCGCCTTCGCCGACCCGGAAGTCGCCGCACACACCGCCGATTACTTCCTCGACCGCCTGCTCGCCCACGGCACGACCACCGCCGCCGTCTTCTCGACGGTGCATGCCGGCTCGGTCGACGCCTTCATGGCCGGCGCCGAAAAACGCCGGCTGCGCATGCTGACCGGCAAGGTCATGATGGACCGCCACGCGCCGCCGGCGCTGTGCGACACCGTCGCCGACGCCGAGCGCGACTGCCTGGCGCTGATCGAGCGCTGGCACGGCCAGGGCCGGCTGCGCTACTGCCTGACGCCGCGCTTCGCGCCGACTTCGACCGCAGCCCAGCTCAGCCTGGCCGGCGAGCTTTACCAAAGCAAACCGGACCTGCACGTGCAATCGCACCTGGCCGAAAACCTCGACGAGATCGCCTGGGTCAAGTCGCTGTTCCCGGAAGCGCGCGACTACCTCGACGTCTACGACCGCCACGGTCTGCTCGGCCCACGCAGCATCTATGGCCACTGCATCCACCTGTCGCCGGCCGAAGTCGCGCGCATGGCCGAAACCGGCACGGCGGCAGCCTTCTGCCCGACTTCCAACCTCTTCCTCGGCAGCGGCTTCTTCAACCACGCTGCCGCCGTCGATGCCGGCATCCGCGTCGGCCTCGCCACCGACGTCGGCGGCGGCACCTCGTTCAGCATGCTGCGCACGCTCGACGAAGCCTACAAGGTCTCGCAAGTCCACCGCCGCCCGCTGCCGCCGCTACGCGCCTGGTTCCTGGCCACGCTGGGCGGCGCGCAGGCGCTCTACCTCGACGACTTCATCGGCAACTTCGCCCCCGGCAAGGAAGCCGACTTCATCGTCCTCAACCCGCGCGCGACGCCGGAACTCGACTTCCGCCTGGAAAAGACCGACGAACTGGCGGCGACGCTGTTCGCGCTGATGATCCTCGGCGACGAACGCTGCGTGACGGCGACGCATGTGCTGGGGGAAAGAGTCTCCGCCGCCGCGGACTGATCCGTCAGCTGCTTCGCCTGGGACGGGGCGCTTTCGCGGGCCTGGCGAACTGGTAACATGTTCGCCTTTGCCGCCCCCCGGGCCTGCTTCCACCTCCCTCCATGTCGCTCGATCCACAGACGCTGCTCGTCGTCAGCGTGACCAACCTGCTCGCCCTGGCCGTGCTCCTGCCAGTCATCATGGGCAAGAGACTGAGCCCGGCGGCGCGGGCGGCCAGGCTCTCGCTGATCGTGCATGCCGGGGCCTGGATCGCCGTCATCCTGTCCGAGCAGGTCGCCCCCGACTGGGCCAACCGGCTGTTGTCGACGCTCTCGATGGCAGGCTACGGGACGAGTCACTGGCTGCTTTTCCGGGCTCTTGGCGAATGGTTGGGCGAGCGGGCCGGCGGTCGCCTGCTGGGCGGACTCGCCATCGCCCTGCCCATCGGCTACCTGCTGCTGTTCGACAGCTACAGCGCCCGCGTCGGCTGGGCCAACCTGCTCATCGCCCTGCAGTTGGCCATCCTCTGCTACGCCACCCTGCGCCCGCGCAGCGCCCTGCGCGGTAGCTGGCGCTTCGCCCTGCTCACCTGTTTTGCGACGATGGGCGTTCTGACCCTGGCGCGCGGCGTGCTGGGCGCTTTCTACCCCGAGCTTTATCCGAATTTCGCTGCCCCGCATCCGGTCAACGTGGCGTCGCTGCTGGTGGCCAACGTCGCCATGGTGCTCGCCAACGTCTCACTGCTCGTGGCCTGGCGGGAAGAAGCCGAGTTGCGCCTGGAAGCGCTGGTCCTGACCGACCCGCTGACCACGCTGCTCAATCGCCGCGGCTGGGAAAAACACGGCGAACGGACCTTCGCCCTGGCCCGTCGGCACAACCAGCCACTCGCCCTGCTCTCCTTCGACCTCGACCACTTCAAGGCAATCAACGACCAACGCGGCCACGAAGCCGGTGATGCCGCCTTGCGACTGTTCGGCAAGCTGCTGCACAGCCAGCAGCGCCAGGAAGACGTGGTGGCGCGAATCGGCGGCGAGGAATTCTGTGCCCTGCTGCCGCTGGCCGGCAACGCGGCGACGCAGCGTTACGATGCCCGCCTGCGTCGACTACTGGCAGACATGGCACCGGCCGAACTCGGCTACCCGCTCGATTTCAGCACCGGTCTGGCCTGTCTGGAAAGCGGCGACACCACACTGGAAGACCTGCGCCGGCGCTCCGACGCCGCCCTATACCGGGCCAAGGCGGCGGGACGCGGGCAGTTGAGCGAGTAAGTCGGGACGATCAGCCATTCGTGCCGCGCAGGGCGATCACCTCGGTGGAGCCTTGTCGGCCAACGAGCTGGCAACGCACGGCCAGAGCAAGCAGTGCGCCGATGAGTCTCGGCAACAAGCGCAGCCTGAGCGCGACGCAGGTGCTGGCGGTAACAGTCTGGGGCACAATAGTCCAAGATCATTATCTACAGGAAAATTCATGTCCCTGATTCTTGCCTCGGTCAACGAAGGCATCGGCACCATCACCCTGAATCACGACCTCAAGCGCAATGCGCTGTCCGAACAACTGGTCCATGCCATCGCCACCACCCTCGCCGACTTCAGGGAAGCCGGGGCGCGCGTTGCCATCCTGCGTGCGCAGCCTGGTGCCAAGGTCTGGTCGGCCGGCCACGATGTCGCCGAACTGCCGCTCGGCGGCGTCGACCCGCTCGGCTGGCAGGACCCGCTGCGCATGCTGATCCGCGAGGTGGAAGCCTTTCCGGCGCCAGTGATTGCGCTGATTGAGGGCAGCGTCTGGGGCGGCGCCTGCGAACTGGTCTTTGCCTGCGACATGATCGTCGCCACGCCCGAGGCGACTTTTGCCGCAACGCCGGCCAAGCTCGGCGTGCCTTACAACGCGACCGGCCTGCTCACCTTCCTCAACGCCGCGCCACCACACATCGCCAAGGAGCTGCTATTCACCAGTCGTCCGATGACCGCTGCCCGCCTCGAACGCCAGGGCATCATCAACCACGTCGTACCGGTTGCCGAAATCACCGCGTTAACGCACGACATGGCGCAGACCATCGCCCACAACTCGCCGCTGGCGATTGGCGTCATGAAGGAACAACTACGCATCCTGGCTGCCGCACACGCCCTGTCGCCGGCCGATTTCGAGCGCATCCAGGGCCTGCGCCGTGTGGTATACAACAGCCGTGACTACGCCGAAGGCATCAATTCCTTCAAGGAAAAACGCACGCCGGTCTATCGCGGCGAGTGACAGGAGAGGCAAGACATGGACGAATTCATGCAGGCCGCCATTGCCGAAGCCCGGCAGGGCCTGGCCGAGGGCGGCATTCCCATCGGCTCGGTGATCGTGCACGACGGTCGCATCATCGGGCGCGGGCATAACCGGCGAGTCCAGCAGGGCAGCGCCATCCTGCACGGCGAGATGGATGCCTTCGAGAACGCCGGCCGCCAGCCGGCCTCGGTGTATCGGGAGGCGGTGCTGTACACCACCTTGTCGCCCTGTTCGATGTGCAGCGGGGCGATTCTGCTTTACGGCATTCGCCGCGTCATCGTCGGCGAGAACCGGACCTTCATGGGCGAAGAAGAACTACTGCGCTCGCGCGGCGTTGCCGTCGAGGTGCTGCAGGACGAAAGCTGCATCGCCCTGATGCGCGACTTCATCGCCGCCCGGCCGGAATTGTGGAATGAGGATATCGGGGTTTGAACCGGCGCCCCGCACCATGAAAAACGGCGCCCGCGGGCGCCGTTGTCGCGACAGTTGCGCGATTTCAGCCCGGCGCGTTCGGGTTGCGGTGCGCCCAGCCGGTCAGGCGCCGCTCCGCCAGGGCGAAGAGTTCGTACATGACCACCCCCATGACGCCGATGACGATCAGCCCGGCGAAGACGAGCGGCATGTTCATCGACGAGCTGGCCGACATCATCAGGTAGCCGATGCCGAGGTTGGAGGCGACCGTTTCCGAGATCACCGAGCCGACGAAGGCGAGCGTGATCGCCACTTTCAGCGAAGCGAAGAAGAACGGCAGCGAGCGCGGAATACCGACCTTGATCAGGATCTGCCAGCGACGGGCGCCGAGCGAACGGAGCACGTCTTCCAGTTCCGGTTCCAGCGTCGCCAGGCCAGTGGCGACGTTGACCACGACCGGGAAGAAGGAGATCAGGAAGGCGGTGAGGATGGCCGGGATGGTGCCGATGCCGAACCAGACGACGAGCACCGGCACGAAGGCGACCTTGGGAATGCTGTTGAAACCGACCAGCAGCGGGTAGCAGGCTTTGTACACCAAGGGCGAGGCACCAACGGCGAGGCCGAGCATCATGCCGACGACGACGGCAATGGCGAAGCCGGCCAGCGTCGTCCACAGCGTCTGCATGGCGTGCATCATGATCGGCCCCGCGTATTCGACGCCGGAGACCCAGATCGCGCTCGGCGCCGGCATCAGGTAATCGGGAATGGCCAGGCCGGTACAGATGATTTCCCAGATCAGGAAAATGGCGACAGTGAGCAACCAGGGCGCGGCCTTGATGAGGGTGGAAGGTTTGATGACCATGGGAATTCCTCAGGATTCGCGGATGCGGCCGATGTGGTCGCGCAGCTCGTGCACGTAGGCGGCAAACGTGTCGGTGTAGGTGACATCGAGCGGACGCGGGCGCGGCAGTTCGATTTCCTTGCGCACCAGGATGCGGCCCGGGCGCTTGCTCATCACGTAGACGGTGTCGGCCAGAAAGACCGCCTCGCGCAGGTCGTGGGTCACCAGAATGACGGTGAACGGCTTCTCCTGCCAGAGGTCGCGCAGCATGCACCAGAGCTCTTCGCGGGTGAAGGCGTCGAGGGCGCCGAAGGGCTCGTCGAGCATCAAGAGGCGCGGCTGGTGGATCAGCGCGCGGCAGATCGAGGCCCGCTGCTGCATGCCGCCGGACAGTTCCCAGGGAAACTTGTCGCCGTAGCCGGCCAGCCCGACGCGGGCGAGCAATGCCTCGGCGTCGGCCGTGTATTGCGCCTTTTCCTTCTTCAGGTTGCTGCGGAAGGGCTCGACGATTTCCAGCGGCAGCATCACATTGTCCAGCGTACTGCGCCAGGGCAGCAGGTTGGCGGCCTGGAAGGCCATGCCGACGATTTTCAGCGGACCGCCGACCTCGCGGCCGTCGACAAAGACGTAACCGTTGCTTGGCGGCTTGAGGCCGGAGACCAGCTTCATCAGGGTGGATTTGCCACAACCTGACGGGCCGACGACGGCGACGAATTCACCCTCACGGATGTCCAGACTGACATCCTCGATGGCGTTGGCGCCGCCTGGTGCGTAGGCCAGGCTGACGTTCTCGAACTTGACGAAAGACATGCGGATTCCCTATCGGTAACGGCAACGGCCGGCGGCGACTGCCGCCGGCCGGGGGACTTACTTGAGTGCGCGCTCGGCAGCGGCCGGCAAGAAGGCAGCACTGAACAGATCGCCGGCCTTCGGCATCGCCGGCAGGCCATAGGCCTCGACGGTTTCGGCGAGCGAGCGTTGCAGGCGCTCGCCGGTCACGGCACCGAGACCATTGGCCTTGACTTCCGGGGTGATCACGCTGGATTCAAGTGCCAGCTTGAGGCGACGCGTTTCGAGGGCAACGTTGATCAGCGGATCGCGCTCCCTGACGTAGGCAATCGCGGCATCCGGGTTGGCGATGGTTTCCTTGAGCGCCTTGTTGAAGGCGCGCAGCAGGCCGGCCACCGCTTGCGGCTTCTCGGCAATCAGTTTCGGGCTGGCGATGATCGCGTTGCCATAGAGCGCAACACCGAAATCCGGATACTTCAGGGCAACGATCTCTTCCGGCTTGACGCCACGCGCTTCGAGGTTGAGCAGACTGGTGAAGTAGAAACCGGTGATGCCATCCACGTCACCACGCGCGAGCAGGGTTTCGCGCAGCGCCGGTTCGACGCTCTGCCACTTGACGGCATCGACGGCCAGACCATTCGACTTGGCAAAAGCCGGCCAGGCCTTGCGGCCAGCATCGAAGACCGGTGCCGCCAAAGTCTTGCCGACGAGGTCGGCGGGCTTCGTGATGCCAGACTTCTTGAGCACGAAGACAGCGGCCGGCGTTGCGTTGTACACCATATAGACGGCCTGGATCTTGGAGCCCGGCGTCTTCGCCTCATGCTCGACCAGTGCATTGAAGTCGGCAAAGCCCATGTCGTAGGCGCCGGTCGCGACGCGCGTGACGGCACCGGCCGAACCCGAGCCCGAATCGATCTCGACATCCAGCCCTTCGGCGGCGAAGTAACCCTTGGCCTTGGCCATCAGGAAAGGTGCGGACGGGCCCTCGAAACGCCAATCAAGCGTGAATTTGATCTTCTGCGGAGCCTGGGCAAACGCCGGCACAGTCAGGCAGGCAAGGCCAGCGGCAAGCAGCAGGCGACGGCAGGCATTGAAGGGAAGGGACATGAGCGATTCTCCTGAACGGTTGTGAATGGCCGTCTTCATGCAATCGCCGTGCCAAGCAATAAGTCTATGTTTTTAAACAACTTTTTAAAACCGGAAATTTCCCGAGGCCGCGTCGGTCAAGCCAGCAGAAGGTTTTCACCAAAATAGCGCAAAAAGCACGCCTCGATTTGGTGCATGAGCAGCAAAAACGCCCCCTCACCGTGCATGCCGAAAGTATATTTGCTGCGAGATAAGCCCATTATATTCAATGGGATATAAGAAACCGACTATATGATTTCAGCGATACCGTGTATGCCGGTCATCAACGCCGCTTCCTGATAAATTTTGCCCGTCGCCTGGCTGCTGCACCGCAGCATCCGCACGAGATCACCCAAACTCAAAACCAGGAGGTTCAATCATGTTTGCCAAGAAGTCCATCCTCACCGCCAGCGTCCTGCTCGCCGTCGGCATTACCGGTGCCAGCGCCGCCGACTGGAGCGATACCTCGATCGGCTACCGCTACGGCACCAAGTTCGCCGAGCCGTTCAACAACAACGACATCAAGAAGAACATCATCAACCTGACCCACGCCAGTGGCTACAAGTACGGCAGCAACTACTTCAACGTCGACATGCTGATGTCGGACAGCAACGACTCGCCGACGACCAACGGTGTTCCCAACAAGGAGAGCAGCGCTCAGGAAGTCTATATTGTTTACCGTCACACCTTCGACTTCGGCAAGATCGCCGGCAAGAGTCTGGCGGTCGGCCCGTTCCGTGGCTTCGGCTTTACCGCCGGTTTCGACTACAACAACAAGAGCGGCGATAGCTACCAGTCGAAGAAGCGCATGCTGGTCGCCGGCCCGACGGTGATGATGAATGTGCCGGGCTTCCTCAACATCAGCCTGCTGCAATTGTGGGAAAGCAACGAACCGGCACGCGCCGTCTTCCGCCAGCCCGGCCGCTACCACTATGACCCGCACCCCATGCTCAACCTGGCCTGGGGCATTCCGCTCGGCGACAGCGGTTTCTCTTTCAGTGGCTACGCCAATTTCATCGCCGCCAAGGGCGATAACGAAAACATCGCCAAGACCAAGACCAAGGCCGAAACCAACATCGACATGGCCCTGCTCTACGATTTCAGCGGTCTGATCGGCGCCCAGAAGAACACGTTCAAGGCGGGTGTTGGCTACCAGTACTGGAAGAACAAGTTCGGCAACGACCACAAGGGTGCCGCCGGCAATGGTGCCTACGCCAAGACCCCGATGATCCGCGCCGAATATCACTTCTGAGGCGTTTTCCTCCAACCATCTTGCATGCTGCGGCCGCTTCCGGGCGGCCGCCCGGCGTTTACCGGCGAACACCACCTGCGCATTCCTGCGTATTCCCCGTCGCCAGCCGTTTCCCGGATAATCCGGTCATGACTTCGCGCCTCCCCGTTTACCAGGCGGACAACACAGCCACCTGGCACGCCGAACTGCACCTCGCCTTCACCCGGCAAGGTGCCCGTAGTGTGCTGCGCGAAAACCGCCATCGCGGTCCGCTGCGCGTGCAGAAAGCGCTTTACCCGGAAGGCGAGGCCGTCTGCCAGGCACTGCTGCTGCATCCGCCCTCAGGCATCGCCGGAGGCGATGAACTGACGATCAGCGTCACGGTCGATGCCGACGCACATGCCCAGATCACCACACCGGGGGCCGGCAAGTGGTACCGCTCGGGTGGCGCCGCTGCATCGCAGACGGTGACGCTGAACGTCGCTGCCGGCGCGACGCTGGAATGGCTGCCGCAGGAGAGCATCGTCTTCGCCGGCGCCATCGCCCGCATGGACACCCGCGTCACGCTCGCCGCCGACAGCCGCTACCTGGGCTGGGACATCCTCTGCCTGGGCCGCGCGGCGTCCGGCGAACGTTTCGAGCACGGGCGTTTCGACCTCTTCTGCCGCATCGACCGCGACGGCAAGCCGCTGTGGATCGAGCGCGGCGGTGTCTCGGGCAGCGATGCGCTGCTCGCCAGCCCGGCCGCCTGGGCCGGCAAGACGGTCTGCGGCATGCTGCTGTGCAGTTTCCCTGAACTGCCGCAACAGGCTGCTGCGCTGCTCGAAAGCCTGCGCACCATCGCCCCCGCCGATGCTGCGCTACACGGCATCACCGCCCCGCCCGGCCTGCTCATCGCCCGTTACCTGGGCGACAACAGCGAAGCCGCCCGGCAGTGGTTCGCCGAACTGTGGAAAATCCTGCGTCCGGCCGGCTGCGGCCGTCCGGCCGTGCTGCCCCGAATCTGGAATACCTGAAGGAGTCGTCATGGAACTGACACCACGTGAAAAGGACAAGCTCTTGATCTTCACCGCCGGCCTCTTGGCCGAGCGGCGCAAGGCCAAGGGCCTGAAGCTCAACTACCCGGAAGCCGTCGCGCTGATCACCTGCGCGATCATGGAAGGCGCCCGCGAAGGCAGGACGGTGGCCGAGCTGATGCACGCCGGCACCCAGGTATTGAGCCGCGCCGACGTGATGGACGGCATCGCCGAGCTGATCCCGGAAATCCAGGTCGAAGCCACCTTCCCGGACGGGACCAAGCTGGTCACGGTCCATCACCCGATTGTTTGAGGAGAACGCGATGATCCCCGGAGAACTCCTCGCCGAAACCGGCGAACTCGAATTGAACGTCGGCCGCCCGACCATCACCCTCGTGGTGGCCAATACCGGCGACCGGCCGATTCAGGTCGGCTCGCACTACCATTTTTACGAAACCAATGCCGGCTTGAGCTTCGATCGTGAAGCCGCGCGCGGCTACCGCCTCGACATCGCCGCCGGCACCGCCGTGCGCTTCGAGCCGGGCCAGAGCCGCACCGTGCAACTGGTCGCGCTGGCCGGCGAGCGCAAGGTTTACGGTTTCCGCGGCCTCGTTCAGGGAGCACTGTGATGGCGAACAAGATTACCCGTCAGGCCTATGCCGAGATGTTCGGCCCGACCACCGGCGACCGTCTCCGCTTGGCCGACACCGAGCTGATCATCGAGGTTGAGAAGGACTACACGATCTACGGCGAGGAAGTGAAATTCGGCGGCGGCAAGGTCATCCGCGACGGCATGGGCCAGAGCCAGCGCGTTTCAGCGGAAACGGTCGATACCGTGATCACCAACGCGCTGATCGTCGATGCCGTCACCGGCATCGTCAAGGCCGACATCGGCCTGAAGGACGGCCGCATCGCCTCCATCGGCAAGGCCGGCAACCCGGACATCCAGCCCGGTGTGACCATCGTCGTCGGTCCCGGCACCGAAGTCATCGCCGGTGAAGGCATGATCGTCACCGCCGGCGGCATCGACAGCCACATCCATTTCATCTGCCCGCAGCAGATCGAGGAAGCGCTGAATTCCGGCGTCACCACGATGATCGGCGGCGGCACCGGCCCAGCGACCGGCACCTACGCCACCACCTGCACGCCCGGCCCCTGGCACATCCACCGCATGCTTGAAGCCGCCGAGGCCTTTCCGATGAACCTCGGTTTCCTCGGCAAAGGCAACGCCAGCCTGCCGGCCGCGCTGCGCGAGCAGGTCGAAGCCGGCGTCATCGGCCTGAAACTGCACGAGGACTGGGGCACGACGCCCGCTGCCATCGACTGCTGCCTGTCAGTGGCTGAAGAAATGGACATCCAGGTCGCCATCCATACCGATACGCTCAACGAATCGGGCTTCGTCGAAGCCACCATCGATGCCTTCAAGGGACGCACCATCCACACCTTCCACACTGAAGGCGCGGGCGGCGGCCACGCGCCGGACATCATCAAGGCAGCCGGGCTGCCCAATGTCCTGCCCAGCTCGACCAATCCGACCATGCCGTACACGGTCAACACCATCGACGAGCATCTCGACATGCTGATGGTCTGCCACCACCTCGACCCGAGCATCGCCGAGGACGTGGCCTTCGCCGAATCGCGCATCCGCCGCGAGACCATCGCCGCCGAAGACATCCTGCACGACCTCGGCGTCTTCTCGATGATGAGCTCCGACTCGCAGGCCATGGGCCGCGTCGGCGAGGTCATCATCCGCACCTGGCAGGCGGCGCACAAGATGAAAGTCCAGCGCGGTACGCTGCCGGAAGACAACGCGCGCCACGACAATTTCCGCGTCAAGCGCTACATCGCCAAATACACGATCAACCCGGCGCTGACGCACGGCATCGCGCACACCGTCGGCTCCATCGAGGTCGGCAAGCTGGCCGACCTGGTGCTGTGGAAGCCGGCCTTCTTCGGCGTCAAACCGTCGCTGATTTTGAAGGGCGGCATGATCGCCGCCGCCGCGATGGGCGACCCCAACGCCTCGATCCCGACGCCACAGCCGGTGCATTACCGGCCGATGTTCGGCAGTTTCGGCAAGGCGCTGAAAACCTCGGTCACCTTCGTCTCGCAGGCGGCACTGCAGAACCCTGCCGTCGCCGCGCTCGGCCTGAGCAAGCCGCTGATCGCCGTTTCCGGTTGCCGTGGCGTGCAGAAGTCCGACATGGTGCACAACGGCGCCACGCCGGAAATCACCGTCGATCCCGAAACCTACGTGGTCAAGGCCGACGGCGTGCATCTCGTCTGCGAACCGGCGACCGAACTGCCACTGGCCCAACGCTATTTCCTGTTCTGACCATGTTGATCCTGAACAAACGCACCACCGCCCCCGCCACCGACACAGTGGCGCTGGCCTACGACGAACGCAAGCGCAGCCGCCTCAAGGTGACGCTGGCTTCCGGCGTTGAAGCCGGCATCTTCCTCGAACGCGGCGACCACCTGCACGGCGGCGACAAACTGATTGCCGAAGACAGCTCAACCGTCGTCGAAATCCTCGCCGCGCCGGAAAAACTGATCGAGGCCGTCGCCGACAGCCCGCTGCTGTTCGCCCGCGCCGCCTACCATCTCGGCAACCGCCATGTGCCGGTGCAGATCCTGCCCACGGAAAACGGCGGCAAGCTGCGCTTCCAGACCGACCACGTGCTCGCCGACATGGCACGCGGCCTAGGCTGCATCATCAGCGAGACGGAAGCGCCGTTTCAGCCGGAATCCGGCGCCTATGGGGCGCACGGCGGCCATCATCACCACGGTGACGAGCCCGACCATGCCGATCTGCACAACCCCGGCCACGGCCCGCACCGTTCCGTGCCGAAAATCCACGAGTTCAAACCGCGTTGACCCCTTCACTGCAACTCGCCCGCCTGCTCCAGCTCGCCAGCCCGGCCCTGCCGGTCGGCGCCTACACCTATTCGCAGGGCCTGGAATGGGCGGTCGAATCCGGCGTCATTCGTGACGAGGCAAGCGCCGGCCGCTGGATTGCCGATCTGCTCGCACACGGTATCGGCCGCTACGAAGCGCCGCTGGTTTTTGCGCTGATGCACGCGTGGACCGCAGAAGACCGCGCGGAAATCGCCCGCCTCAACGCCGAATTCCTGGCCAGTCGCGAATCCGCCGAGCTGCGCGCGGAAACGGCCCAGATGGGCTTTTCGCTGCACCGGCTGGTACGCGACCTGCGCGATCCGGCGCTGAGCGGCGTCGAAACGACACTCGCCGGACTTGGCGAGATCGCCTTCCCCACCGGCTGGGCCGGCATCGCCGCGACCTGGCAGATAGCCCCGGAAGCGGCGCTGACCGCCTATCTCTGGGCCTGGGCCGAAAACCAGGTAATGGCCGCGCTGAAAGCGGTGCCGCTCGGCCAGGCCAGCGGCCAACGACTACTTGCCAAACTCGGCGGGCGCCTGCCCGAAATTGCTGCCCTTGCCCTGAAACTGCCGGAAGGCGAATGGTCGAACTTCACCCCGGCCTTCGCCATCGCCTGCGCCCGCCACGAAACCCAATACTCCCGTCTCTTCAGATCCTAGGAAAAACATGAGCAAACAAGCCCTGCGCGTTGGCATCGGCGGCCCCGTCGGTTCCGGCAAGACCGCCCTGACCCTGGCGCTGTGCCAGGCCCTGCGCGACAAGATCGACATGGCCGTGGTCACCAACGACATCTACACCGCCGAGGACGCCAAGTTCCTGGTCAATCACTCGGCACTGGCGCCCGAGCGCATCATCGGCGTCGAGACCGGCGGCTGCCCGCACACGGCCATCCGCGAGGACGCCTCGATCAACCTCGAAGCCGTCGACCGCCTGCAGCGCGCCTTTCCCGGCGTCGAGCTGATCCTCGTCGAATCCGGCGGCGACAACCTGGCGGCGACCTTCTCGCCCGAACTCTCCGACCTGACCCTCTACGTGATCGACGTCGCCGCCGGCGAGAAGATCCCGCGCAAGGGCGGCCCCGGCATCACCAAATCCGACCTGCTGGTGATCAACAAGATCGACCTGGCGCCCATGGTCGGCGCCTCGCTCGACGTCATGGCGACCGACGCCAAGGCGCAGCGCGGCCAGCGCCCCTTCGTCTTTTCCAATCTGAAAACCGGCGAAGGGCTGGAAACCATCATCGCCTTCATTCGTGAACGCGGCATGCTGTAACGCACCATCATCGGGCAGGCCGCACCATCGGCAAACACCAGGAAATCCACACCAGTCAAAGGGAAATGCCTAAAGCATTGATTGGAAAACACTATATTGCAGCGCAACATCCGGCACGATTTTCGCTAATTTTCGGTACCCGACCCCGACGGGGAGATGTACCCAAAAAAAGGAGAAATCGGCCAATGGACAAGCAAATGGAAACCGCGCAGTTGCTGGCCCGCTTCAAATTGCAGGTGAAGCGCAGCCTGGGCGAGACCGTTGACCTGGAACGACTGACCCGCGAACCCGCCTACGCCCGCCAGCGCCTCAACGAAGTCGAAGATGCCGCCGACGACGAGGATTTGCTGATCATGGTCCTGCGCCTGCGCGACCTGCTGCTGCCGGTTGCCCGCGACACCGAAGTCATTGCCGCGCCCGAAGCGAAGCCGGTCGAAGCGGTGCAGCGCACCGCCGAAACACGCAGCTACATGCGGGGTGCGCGCGCCTGGTAAGGCGGTGGATGCAGGTGGCGCCGGTTATAATCCGGCCTTTGCTTCATCCGCCGCTTGATATCCATGCACAAGATCGCCAGAACCGCCCTCCTTGCCCTGATCCCTGCCCTGCTGCTGCCCGCCTGCGGCGAAGTCGAGGACACCCGCCCCGGCCAGCCAGTGAAAACCCGCCAGGATGCGTTCAAGGAAATGCTGCGGGTGTTCGAGCCGATGGGCGTGATGCTGCGCGAAAAGCGCTACGAGGAAGACCGCTTCCTGCGCATGGCCACCGTGCTGGTCGAGAAACGCGAGCTGCCCTGGGCACACTTCGGCCCCGACACCAACTACCCGCCGACCAAATCGACGCCACGCGTCTGGGAAGAACCGGCGCGCTTCGAGGAAGAGCGCAAGCGCTTCTTCACGACCACCGACGAACTGCTGGCCGCCGCACAGAGCAAGGACCTCAAGCGCATCGAGCCCGCCTACCAGGCGGTCTACGACAGCTGCAAGAGCTGCCACAACCCGTTCAAGGCGCGCTGACCCGGCATGTTGCGCCTGACCGAACTCAAGCTGCCGCTCGATCACCCGCCGGAGGCCCTGCGCCCGGCGCTGTGTACGCGGCTCGGCATCGCCGACGACGAACTGATCGGCTACACGATCTTCAAGCGCAGCCACGATGCGCGCAAGAAATCGGCCATCGTCCTGCTCTACCAGATCGACGTCGAACTGCGCGATGAGGCCCGCGTCGCTGCCCGCCTGAAGGACGACCGCCACATCGTGCCGACGCCGGACATGGACTACCACTTCGTCGCCCGCGCGCCCGAAGGCCTGAACGAGCGCCCGGTGGTCATCGGCATGGGCCCCTGTGGCCTGATGGCCGGGCTGCTGCTGGCGCAGATGGGTTTCCGGCCGATCATCCTCGAACGCGGCAAGGCCGTGCGCGAGCGGACCAAGGACACCTGGGGCCTGTGGCGCAAGCACGTGCTCGACCCGGAATCGAACGTCCAGTTCGGCGAAGGCGGCGCCGGTACCTTCTCCGACGGCAAGCTGTACAGCCAGATCAAGGACCCGAACTTCCTCGGACGCAAGGTCATGGCCGAGTTCGTCAAGGCCGGCGCGCCGGAAGAGATCATGTTCGTGAGCAAGCCGCACATCGGCACCTTCCGGCTGGTCAAGATGGTCGAGAACATGCGCGCGACGATCCGCGAGCTGGGCGGCGAAATTCGCTTCGGCGCCCGCGTCGAGCGCCTGCAGATCGCCAACGGCCAGATCGAAGGCGTCGAGCTCGCCGGCGGCGAGCGCATCGCCAGCCGCCATGTCGTGCTGGCGATCGGCCACAGTGCCCGCGATACCTTCCAGATGATTCACGACAGCGGCGTCTATGTCGAAGCCAAGCCCTTCGCCATCGGCTTCCGCATCGAGCACCCGCAAACGCTGATCGACAAGGCCCGCTTCGGCCCCAACGCCGGCAACGAGTTGCTCGGCGCCGCCGACTACAAGCTGGTGCACCACTGCGCCAACGGCCGCGCCGCCTACAGTTTCTGCATGTGCCCGGGCGGCCAGGTGGTCGCCGCCACCTCGGAACCCGGCCGCGTCGTCACCAACGGCATGAGCCAGTACTCGCGCGCCGAGCGCAACGCCAATTCGGCGCTGGTGGTCAATGTCGAACCCGAGGATTTCCCCGGCGACTACCGTAAAAACCCGCTGGCCGGCGTCGATTTTCAGCGCCACTGGGAGAGCCAGGCCTTCATCGCCGGCGGCAGCAACTACGACGCGCCGGCGCAACGCGTCGGCGACTTCCTCGCCGGCCGGCCGTCGACCGCACTCGGCAAGGTCGATCCGTCCTACCAGCCCGGCGTGCACATGACCGACCTCAGCACTTGCGCACCGGCCTTCGTCATCGACGCGCTGCGCGAAGCCATCCCCGCCTTCGACCGCCAGATCCACGGCTTCGCCATGGCCGACGCGGTACTCACCGGCGTCGAGACGCGCACCTCGTCACCGATCCGCATCAAACGCGGCGACGACTTCCAGAGCATCAACACCCGCGGCCTCTACCCGGCCGGCGAAGGCGCCGGCTACGCCGGCGGCATCCTGTCGGCCGGCGTCGATGGCATCAAGGTGGCGGAAGCCGTGGCCCGGGCAATGACGCAAACCTGATCAGGCGAACTGACCGGCCACCCAGCCCGACGACCAGGCCCACTGGAAGTTGTAGCCGCCCAGCCAGCCGGTGACATCGACCACTTCGCCGATGAAGTAAAGGCCGGGCACGTCGCGCGCCGCCATGGTTTTTGACGACAATGCCGCGGTCGACACGCCGCCGAGCGTGACTTCGGCCTTGGCGAAACCCAGCGTGCCCGCCGGCATCAGCGACCAGGCATTGAGCTGGCTGGCGATATGTTCGAGGTCGCGCCGGCCGAGTTCACCGATAGGCCGGCTGACTGCCTTGTCGCCACCGACCAGCGCACACCACTCGTGGGCGAAGCGCCGGGGCAGGCGTTCGGCGAGCAAGTTGGGCAGATGCACCCGACCCTGGCGCTGTCCTTCCAGCCAGTCGCCGGCGTCGATGCCCGGCAGCAGGTCGATTTCCAGTGGCCGTTTCTTGCCGCTGCCGTATTCCTGCATCTGCCAGTAGCTGGAAATCTGCAGGATGGCCGGGCCGGACAGGCCGCGGTGGGTGATCAGCACGTTTTCGCGGAAGGCTGCCGTGGAAAAGCTGGCACTGGCATCGAGCGTGGCGCCGGCCATCGGCTTCAGCGGTTCGAGCAGTTCCGGTGCCAGCGCCAGCGGCACCAATGCCGGTCGCGGCGGCACCACGGGAATGGCAAACTGTTCGGCCAGTTGATAACCGAAGGGCGAAGCGCCGATTTTCGGGATCGCCAGGCCGCCGGTGGCAACGACCAGCGACTGGCTACGGAATGTTCCTTGATCGCTAAGCACCCGCCACGGCAGCGCCGCGTCATTGCTCAGGCGCTCGACGCCCTGCACCGCGCACGGCATCGCCCAGCGCACGCCGGCATCCGCGCAGGCGTCGCGCAGCATGGCGATGATTTCCTCGGCTGAATCGTTGCAGAACAACTGGCCGTGTTCGCGCTCGTGGTAGGCGATGCGGCGCTTGTCGAGCATCGCGATGAAATCGTGCTGGGTGAAACGGGCCAGCGCCGAGCGGCAGAAATGCGGGTTCTGCGACAGGTAGTTGTCGGCGCTGACGCTGCGGTTGGTGAAATTGCAGCGGCCACCGCCGGAAATCCGGATGCGCTCGCCGAGCTTTTCGGCATGGTCGACCAGCAGCACGCGCCGCCCGCGGGCCCCGGCCTGGGCGGCACACATCATGCCGGCGGCACCGGCACCGATGATGATCACGTCAAATTGCATGGCACATCGCTTCGCTCGGCATCAGGCGGCGCATTCTAACATCGGCGCAATGCTTGACGGCGCGGGCGTCTGGCGCCACGCTATGCACACACAAACAGTATGGTGCGTTATGGACGGAATCAACCTGCCTGCCATGCTCGGCGGCATCGGCCTCTTCCTGCTCGGGATGACGATGATGACCGACGGGCTGAAGCTGGCGCTGGGCCCCTCGCTGGCCAGCCTGTTGCACACCTGGACGGCGACCCGGCTGCGCGGCCTGCTGTTCGGCATTTTCTCGACCGCCCTGGTGCAGTCATCGACGGCGATCACCGTCGCCACCATCGGCTTCGTCAATGCCGGCCTGCTGCCGCTGGGACAATCGCTGTGGGTGTTCTTTGGTTCGAATGTCGGCACCACCTTCACCGGCTGGCTGGTCGCCGTGATCGGCTTCAAGCTGAAAATCGAGGCGGCCGCGCTGCCCTTGATCGGCATCGGCATCATGTTGCGCATTTCCGGTGCGGAAACCCGGCGTGGCGCCGTCGGTAACGCCATTGGCGGCTTCGGCGTGCTGTTCCTGGGCATCGGTTTTCTGCAGCAGGCCTTTGCCGCCGGCGGCAGCGGGCTCGATCTGAGCGCCCTTTCCGGACACGGCATCTGGTCGATCCTGGCCTTCGTACTGGCCGGGGTGCTGTTGACCGTGGTCATGCAGGCCTCCGCCGCAGTCCTGGCAATCGTGCTCACACTGGCCGAAGCCGGCGTCCTGCCGATGAATGAAGCCGCCGCCGCGGTCATCGGCGCCAACATCGGCACCACCGCCACCGCCCTGCTCGCCGCCATCGGCGCCACGCCGAACGCACGCCGGGCCGCCGCCGCCCACGTCATGTTCAATTTCCTGACTGGCATTGTCGCCCTGTTCATGCTGCCGGCGCTGCTCTCGCTGATCGGCATGCTGCGCGACTGGCTCGAACTCGGTGCCCAGCCCGCCGTCAGCCTGGCCCTGTTCCATACCGTCTTCAACCTGCTCGGGGTGATCCTGATGTGGCCGCTGACCGGCCGTCTGGCGCGTTTCCTGGAAGGCCGCTTCCGGACCGAGGAAGAGGAAATCGGCCGGCCGCACTACATCGACCGCAACGTCGGCTCGGTACCTTCACTGGCGGTCGATGCCCTGCACCGCGAAGTCTCGCGGCTGGGCAACATCGTCCTCGACATGGCCCGCCTGCGCAGCACGCCGGATGGTGCCGGCCCGGCCGCCTGGCCTCGGGTCAATCCTTTCCCGCCGCTATCGCGGGCGATCCTCGACTTCGTTGCCGAGGTCAACCGGCATCCGATGCCCCAGGACACGGCGCACAACCTGGCGACGCTGCTGCGCGTGCACCGCTACTACGATACCTGCCACGAACTGTGCGCCGAACTCGGGCGGATTCATTCGACGCTGCCGCTGATCGCCGTTCACGACCTGGTCGATGAAAGCCGCAGCCTGGCCGCCCAGGCCGTCGGGCTGCTCGAACGGGTCGATCCCCTGCTCGCCGGTCAGACCCTGCCCGAAGCCGAACAACTGGGCGGTTTCGAACTGGCCTACCACGCGCTGAAAGCAAAACTGCTCGAAGCGGGCGCTGCCGGCAGCATCCCGATCGAGCAGATGGACGAACTGATGAGCGGTTTCAGCGCCCTGCGCCGCCTGGTCGAACAGGCGAACAAGGCAGCCCGCATGCTGGAAACCCTGGACCCGGTGGCCGGCAGCGCACCCGTCTCGCTGGAAAGCGCCTAGGCCGCTTCGTCCATCGGCACCAGGAAGTCCTTGCTGATGCCGTTGCCGATCAGGTAGATGCGGTCCATGAAGTCGGTCAGCCACTCGTGCAGGCCGTCCTTGAGGATGTCCTCGATCCGGCCGTAACGCAGTTGCGAGTAGAGCTGACCGGCCTGGCGCAGGGTTTCGCCGGAATGGTTGTTCGACAGCAGTTCGAGATTCTTGACCACGCCGTTCAGGCAGAAGCGCAGCGAACGCGGCATGTCGCTGTTGAGGATCAGCAGCTCGGCGACCCGCTCCGGCGTGATCACATCGCGGTACACCTTGCGATAGACCTCGAAGGCCGACACCGAACGGAGCAAGGCGCCCCACTGGTAGAAATCGGTGGCTTCCTCTTCCTCCCCGTGCGGACGCAGGACGTGGTATTTCACGTCGAGGATGCGCGCCGTGTTGTCGGCACGTTCGAGCAAGGTGCCAAGGCGGATGAAGTGGAAGGCCTCGTCCTGCAGCAACGTCCCCAGCGTGGTCCCGCGCGACAGCGAGGAACGCAGCTTGACCCACTCGAAGAAATCGCCGACGCCGGCATTGACGATCTGCTCGAAGCTCTTTTCACGGGCTTCCAGCCAGGTCGAGTTCATCGTTTCCCACATCTCGGTGGTCAGCGTGCCGCGCACCGCATGCGCGTTCTCGCGGGCCATGCGCAGGCAGCTGTAGATCGACGAGAAATTGTCGTGGTCGCTGACCATGAAACGCAGCACGTTCTCGCCATTGACCGTGTCGTACTTGGCGGCGTAGGCCTCCTCCAGGCTGTTCAACGCGATGATCGCGGCCCAGCTCTGGTTGGCGGCTTCTTCGGATTGGGGCACCAGCGACATCTGCCAGGTGACGTCGAGCAGGCGGGCAAGGTTTTCGGCGCGCTCGATGTAGCGCGACATCCAGAACAGGTGATCGGCAGTTCGGCTCAGCATGATTAATCCTCCAGAACCCAGGTGTCCTTGGTACCGCCGCCCTGCGACGAATTGACGACGAGCGAGCCCTTGGTCAGGGCGACGCGGGTCAGCCCGCCGGGCACCATGTTCACGCACTTGCCCGACGACAGCACGAAGGGGCGCAAATCGAGGTGGCGCGGCGCAATGCCTTCCTCGACAAAGGTCGGACAGTTGGACAAGGCCAGCGTCGGCTGGGCAATGTAACCGTCCGGCTTGGCCAGCAGCAACTGGCGGAATTTATCGATCTGCTCCCTGGTCGAGGCCGGACCGACCAGCATGCCGTAACCGCCGGCGCCATGCACTTCCTTGACCACCAGTTCGCCCAGGTGATCGAGCACGTAAGCCAGATCGTCCTTCTTGCGGCACATGTAGGTCGGCACGTTGTTGAGGATGGGCTCCTCGCCGAGGTAGAAACGGATCATCTCCGGCACATAGGGGTAGATCGACTTGTCGTCGGCGACGCCGGTGCCGATGGCGTTCGACAGGGTCACGTTGCCGGCCTGGTAGGCCTTGAGGATGCCGGGCACGCCGAGCGCCGAATCGGCGCGGAAAGCGAGCGGATCGAGGAAGTCGTCATCGATCCGGCGATAGATCACGTCGACGCGTTGCGGACCCTGCGTCGTGCGCATGTACACCGTCTCGTCCTTGACGAAAAGGTCGCGGCCTTCAACCAGTTCGACGCCCATTTGCTGGGCCAGGAAGCTGTGTTCGAAATAGGCGCTGTTGTAAGCCCCCGGCGTCAGCACGACCACGGTCGGATCGGTGATGCCCTGCGGCGCAACGGCGCGCAGCTTTTCCAGCAGCATGTCGGGGTAGTGCTGGACCGGTGCCACCTTGTGCCGGGCAAACAGCTCCGGGAACAGGCGCATCATCATCTTGCGGTCTTCGAGCATGTACGACACACCCGACGGCACGCGCAGGTTGTCTTCGAGCACGTAGAACTCACCGGCGCCGGCGCGGACCAGGTCGACCCCGGCGATATGGGCGTAGATGCCGGCCGGCACGTCGACGCCCTTCATCACCGCACGGTACTGGGCGTTGTCCAGTACCTGTTCGGCCGGGATCTTGCCCGCCTTGAGGATTTCCTGATCGTGGTAGATATCCCACAGGAACATGTTCAGCGCCTTGACCCGCTGGCGCATGCCGCGTTCCATCGCCTTCCATTCCTTCGACGGAATGACGCGCGGAATGATGTCGAAGGGAATCAGGCGCTCCTTGCCGGCCTCCTCGCCATAGACGGCGAAGGTGATGCCGACGCGGTGGAAAGCCAGATCGGCTTCGGCGCGCTTGCGCTCGATGCGCTCGGGCGGCGTCTCCTTCAACCACGCTTCGTAGCGTTTGTAGTGCTCCCGGACGCCACCGTCGGCGTCGTACATCTCGTTATAGAAGTTCATGTCCGACTCTTTTATGAGGATGCTCTCGTTTTCAATTCAGCAGAAACCGTGCCACGACCCAAAACCTCATTGAAACAGCGGATTAGGAAATTCCGATGAATATGCACGCCCCATGCTGGTGCGAAGTGACAACATGGTGCGCACCAATAAAAAAACCCGCCGGAGCGATCCGGCGGGTTTTTGGCAAAGCAGGCAAGAGATCAGGCGCGCTCGAGGATGACTGCGATACCCTGACCGCCACCGATACACATGGTGACCAGTGCGTACTTGCCGGCAACGCGTTCCAGTTCGTACAACGCCTTGGTGGCAATGAAGGCACCGGAACAGCCAACCGGGTGGCCGAGGGCGATGGCGCCGCCGTTCGGGTTGGTCTTGGCCGGATCGAGACCGAGCACCTTGGACACCGACAGGGCTTGCGCGGCGAAGGCTTCGTTCGATTCGATGACGTCCATCTGGTCCAGCGTCAGGCCGGCCTTCTTGAGCGCCAGCTTGGTCGCCGGGATCGGACCTTCGCCCATGACGTCGTTCGGCACGCCGGCAACGGCGTAACCGGCGATACGGGCACGGGCCTTGTAACCAGCCTTGGCGGCGACATCGGCGGCGGCCAGCACGAAGAAGGCAGCGCCGTCGTTGATGCCGGAAGCGTTACCGGCGGTAACGGTACCGTCCTTCTTGAACGCCGGCTTCATCTTGGCCAGGGTTTCCATCGTGGTGCCGCGCTTGATGTACTCGTCGGCATCGAAAACCACGTCACCCTTGCGCGTCTGCTTGACGATGGGGACGATCTGCGACTGGAAGTAACCGGCATCCTGGGCAGCAGCGGCACGACGCTGCGACTCAACGGCGAAGGCATCCTGCTCTTCGCGGCTGATGCCGTGCTTGGCAGCCAGGTTTTCGGCAGTGATGCCCATGTGGCCGACGCCGAACGGGTCGGTCAGGACGGCAACCATCGAGTCGATTGCCTTGGTATCACCCATGCGCGCACCGGAACGCAGTGCCGGCAGCAGGTAGGCAGCCTTGGACATGACTTCGACACCGCCGCCGATACCGTAGTCGGCATCGTTCAGCATGATGTTCTGGGCGGTGGTGACGATGCCCTGCAGACCGGAGGCGCACAGGCGGGAAACCTGCATGGACACCGATTCCATCGGCAGGCCGGCCTGGATCGAGGCGACGCGCGAGGCGTAGGCATAACGGGAATCGGTCGGCATCGTGGTGCCCACCGTGACGTAATTGATCTGCTGGGGATCGACGCCGGAGCGGGCAATCGCTTCCTTCATCACGATACCGGCCAGTTCGCTGGTATCGAAATCAGCCAGGGAGCCGCCAAAGGAACCGATGGGGGAACGGACCGCGCTCAGAACGACAACTTCTCTGCTCATGTAGAACTCCTCTTAAAAATTATTTTCAGCCCGCCAGACTGGCAAGCCCCAACAAAAAGAGCAACAACATCCATAGCACAGTAGCGCGCCAGACCAGGCCGACGGCACTTTGCATGAAATCCACATCGGCCGGATCGCCGATCCCGAGTTCGGCGCGGTCGGAGACCTCGCCCTCTTCGATCACCGAACCGCCCAGTTGCACGCCAAGAGCGCCGGCGCCGCTGGCCAGCACGATCCCGAGATCGCGGTCTGGCCACAGCGCCGGCTGGGTTCGCCAGCAGTGCACCGCATCCTCGAAATCGCCGACCACGGCAAATGCCGCAGCCGTAGTCCGCAAAGGCAGCCAGTCGATGATACCGAAAGCCCGGCGGGAGAATATCGGAAATTCATTATGCGCCGTCGGGGCATCGGCTGTCCAACGGTCGCGCACGATCAGCGCCAGACGGTAGAGCAAGGCGCCACAAGGACCGGGCAGCAGGATGAACCACAGCAGCACAGCAAAGACGTGGCGATGCGAGGCACCGAGCGCGCCCTCGATGGACAGCCGGGACACATCGCGGGCACTCAGGCCCTGGGTGGCGATGCCCTGCCAATCGGCGAGCAACTGACGCGCCCGTTCCAGGTCGCCGAGACGCAGCGCCAGCTGGATTTCCGTGTAATGGTGGCTGAACTGGCGAAAACCCATGGTCAGATAGAGGACGCCGACGTTGAGCAGCCAGCCGAGCAGCGGGTTCAGCGAATACAGCAGGACGTAGAGCAGGCCGACCAGCACCACCGGCAGGAGAACGGCGATCAACCAGGCGGCCACGCCATGGTGGCGGCTGCCGGCATTGAACTTCGACTCGACGAAGCCGGCCCACAAGCCCAGCGGCTCGGCGACGATGCGCCGATAGTCCAGCGGCTTGAATTGCTCGATCAGGAAGACGGCGATCAACGAAAAAAGACTCATGGGCGGTGTATTACCCTGCGCAGCGGTTTGTTCCAGGCCAAGGCATCAAGATACCACAAGCCTTTCGGTCAGCGAGCGGATCATGCCAGCCGTCGCTCCCCAGATGAAATGATCGCCGTAGGGCATTGCATAATAATGACGCAAGGCACCGCGCAGATGAACCGAATGGCGCTGGTGATTGGCCTCATCGAGCAGGAAGGCCAGCGGCACCTCGAAAACCTCGGCCACTTCGAAAGGATCGAGGGCCAACGAGAACGGCGGCGTCACCAGCCCGACCACGGGCACCACGCAAAAACCGGTACCGGTACGATATTCCGGCAGGTAACCGAGGATATCGACGTGGCGGCGCGCCAGCCCGATTTCCTCCTCGGTCTCGCGCAAGGCCGTCTCCAGCGGCGAAGCGTCCTCGGCCTCGACCCGGCCGCCGGGAAAACTCACCTGCCCGGCATGATCGCGCAGGTGCGCGGTGCGCTGGGTCAGCAGCACAGTGAAACCCGGTTCGCGCCGGACGATGGGAAACAGGACGGCGGCCGGCGTCAGCTCGCTGCTGCGAGCGCCATCCTCGATCACTGCCTCCCCTGCTGCCGGCGCCGGCAGCAGGCTGCGGCGCAAACGGACCAGTTCGTCTTCGGTCAAGCCACCGGCCCTTCCTCGATTTCCGCATGCACGGCGTTCAGTGCATCCTGTAGCGTTTCTTCCGGCAGTCCGTTGATCGCCGTCGCCACCACGTCGGCCGCCTCGACGGCGCCGACCGGCAGGCGCTTGCTGTCGAGCGAGGCGATCAGCGCAGCGCTGGCGCCGACCACGCGCAACAGCGACTGGCGCTCGCGCATCAGCATTTCCAGTTCGGTACGCAAGAGCGCGATTTCCTGATCTTTTTGCGGCATATTCTCTCTCCTAAAAGCGCCTTTTCAGCGTCATCGTGCTGCCGTCACGCTGCATCTCCATGCGGTTGAGCACACTCATTCCCAGCAGCGCAATCGGCAGATCGGTCTGGTGGATCACCGCATCGACCTGATGCAGTGTCATGCCGCCGATCCGCACATTATCAAGTTGTATCTTGCTGACCACGACCTGGCCGTTCGCGGTCTGCGAAATGCCCTTCTGGCCACGGTTGAAATCCAGCCCCATGCGCCGCGCGTCGCTGGCGCCCAGGGAAATCATGCTGGCCCCGGTATCAACCAGAAAGCGTACCGACACGCCGTTGATCGTCCCGGTCGTGAAGAAATGTCCCTGCCCGTCGGCCTGCAATACCAGACGGTCGGAATCACTGCTGGCAGCCACGCCGACTGCGTTCTGCCCGACCTTCAGCGGACGCTTGCGACCGTTGATCTCGACCACCACCTGCTCGCCCTGGACCGAAACGACCTTGACGCCATCGACCGTCGCCCCGACGGGAACCGCGCGCGGCGCCCCGCCGTTGATCTTGAGCAGCGCCTTGCTGCCAATGATGCCGGCCAGGCCGACTTCCTGCGCGGTCAGCGCGGAGGACAGCAACAGACAAAACGCGGCGAGCGTAAAATGAACGCCCTTTCCCGCCAAGCGCAGCACAGCCATGAAACCGGTCGCCATCTTTCGTCACTCCCCTACCGAAGGTCCGGGCTATTTTGCCATATTCCTTGAGCAGCAAGGGATTCCATGGACATTGATCGCCATCGACGAGGGTGAAACCGTCCCCGTCAGCGCCGAAGATTACGCCGGCCTGTGCTTCATGGGCGGGCCGATGAGCGTGAACGACCCACTGCCCTGGATCGCCCTGGTCTGCGCGCTGATCCGCGACGCGGTCGCCCGCGACATCCCGGTGATCGGTCACTGTCTGGGCGGCCAGCTGATCAGCAAGGCCCTCGGCGGTCAGGTGACCCGGAACCCGGTCAAGGAAATCGGCTGGGGCACGGCCGACGCGCAGGACGACGCAACCGCCCGCCACTGGCTGGGCGAACTGGCCGGCCGGACGGGCACGGTGTTCCAGTGGCACGGCGAAACCTTCAGCATCCCGCCCGGCGCCACCCGGCTGTTCGGCAATGCCTACTGCACCAACCAGATGTACGTGCTCGGTCCGCACCTGGGCATGCAGTGCCACGTCGAGATGACGCCGGAAATGATCGCCACCTGGTGCGAGCAATGGGCCGACGAAGCGCTGTCGGTGGCCGACCAGCCCAGCGCCCAGACGCCGGCTGAAATGCAGGCCGACATTGCCGCCCAGCTGCCGGTGATGCGCCAGTTGTCGGAACAGCTCTACTCGGTCTGGATCAAGGGCCTGCGCCACTGAATGGAAAAAGGCGGCCGCAGCCGCCTTTCCTGAGCGATTCTCCTGCGATCAATCGCGGTAGTTGCCGTCCTTGATCGGGAAATCGGTGATTTTCGAGCGGACCAGCGCAATCGCTTCGCGCAGTTCGTCGATCTTCTTGCCCGACACCCGCACCGCGTCGCCCTGGATCGAGGCTTGCGCCTTGAGCTTGGCGTCCTTGATCAGCTTGACGATCTTCTTGGCCAGCTCGCTGTCGATGCCATCGCGGATCTTCAGTTCCTGCTTGGCCTTGTTGCCGGAAACGCTCTGCACCTTCTGCGCATCGAGCCGCTTGACGCTGTCCTTTTCCTTCTTTTCCAGTGCCGGGAAAAGCAGGTCCTTGATCTGGTCGAGCTGAAAGTCGGAGTCGCCCCACAAGGTGATCAGCTTGTCCTTCTCGTTCAACTCGACCTTGGCCGAGGTGCCCTTGAAGTCGTAGCGGTTATCGATCTGGCGCGAGGTGACGTCGACGGCATTCTTCAACGCCACCATGTCCGCTTCGGAGGTGAAGTCAAAGCTCGGCATGGCGATTACTCGAAATGGCAGACGTAGTGGTAAGGCGCGTCGCAGGCGATCTCGAAGCTGGAATTGCCCGGCACGTTGAACGACTCACCGGCGCCGTAGGTCTTCCACTCGCTCTCGCCCTTGAGCTTGACGCGGCAGGAACCCCCGACGCCTTCCATGACTTCCGGTGCGCCGGTGTTGAAGGTCAGCGACGACGGCAGGATCACGCCGACGGTCTTCTTGGTGCCATCGGCGAGGATGACGGTGTGGCTGACGCACTTGCCGTCGAAATAGACGTTGGCAGCCTTGACCACGGAAACGTTGTCGAATTGAGACATCAGATACCCCAGAGTTTTTCAATAATGGATTTGGCGATGAAACCGACCATGCCGAAAGCCAGCACGAAGAACAGGACGAAGGTCCCGGTCTTGCCGGCTTTCGACTTCCAGGCGATTTCGCCGATGATGAACAGCATGAACAGGATGAAGGCGCCGACGCCCCAGGTCGAGAAAAAGTCGGCGATCTGCTCCTCGTTGAAGCCGAATACAGTACCTTCCACCGATCAACCGCCCTTGCGTGCCTTGAGATTAGCGGCAATGCGCATGCGCAGCGCATTGAGCTTGATGAAGCCACCGGCATCCTTCTGGTCGTAGGCGCCAGCGTCGTCCTCGAAGGTGGCGATGGTCGAGTCGAACAGCGAATCGGTCTTGGAATCGCGGCCGACGACGATCACATTGCCCTTGTACAGCTTGACGCGGACGAAGCCGTTGACGTTCTGTTGGGTGTGGTCGATCAGGGTCTGCAGCGCGACGCGTTCCGGGCTCCACCAGTAGCCGTTGTACACCAGGCTGGCGTAACGCGGCATCAGGTCGTCCTTGAGGTGGGCGACTTCGCGGTCGAGGGTGACCGACTCGATGGCGCGGTGGGCGCGCAGCATGATCGTGCCGCCCGGGGTTTCGTAGCAGCCGCGCGACTTCATGCCGACGTAGCGGTTCTCGACCAGGTCGAGGCGGCCGATGCCGTGCTTGCCGCCGAGCTGGTTGAGCTTGGTCAGCACCTGGGCCGGGCTCAGGCGTTCGCCGTTCAGCGCAACGATGTCGCCCTTCTCGTATTCGATGTCGAGGTATTCGGCCGCATCGGGTGCCGCTTCCGGCGACACCGTCCACCGCCACATGCTTTCCTCGGCTTCGGCCGCCGGGTCTTCCAGGTGACGGCCTTCGTAGGAGATGTGCAGCAGGTTGGCGTCCATCGAGTACGGCGAGCCGCCCTGCTTGTGCTTCATCTCGACCGGGATGCCGTGCTGTTCGGCGTAGGCGAGCAGCTTTTCGCGCGACAGCAGGTCCCACTCACGCCACGGGGCGATGACCTTGACGCCCGGCTTGAGCGCGTAGGCGCCGAGCTCGAAGCGGACCTGGTCGTTGCCCTTGCCGGTGGCGCCGTGCGAAATGGCGTCGGCACCGGTCAGGTTGGTGATGTCGATCAAGCGCTTGGCGATCAGCGGGCGGGCGATCGAGGTGCCGAGCAGGTATTCGCCTTCATAGACGGTGTTGGCGCGGAACATCGGGAAGACGAAGTCGCGCACGAACTCCTCGCGCAGGTCGTCGATGAAGATGTTTTCCGGCTTGATGCCGAACTTCAGCGCCTTGGCGCGCGCCGGCTCGAGCTCTTCGCCCTGACCGAGGTCGGCGGTGAAGGTCACCACCTCGCATTGATAGGTATCCTGCAGCCACTTGAGGATGACCGAGGTATCCAGACCGCCCGAGTAGGCGAGAACCACTTTCTTGACGTCGCTCATTTGCTTTTCCAGTTGCGTTTTGACAATGCCGATCAGACCTTGAGGCGGCCGAGCAGCAGGTATTCCATGAGGGCCTTCTGGACGTGCAGGCGGTTTTCCGCCTCGTCCCAGACCACCGATTGCGGACCGTCGATGACGTCAGCCGTCACTTCCTCGCCGCGATGCGCCGGCAGGCAGTGCATGAACACGGCCTTGGCATCGGCCACCGCCATCATCTCGGCGTCGACGCACCAGTCGGCGAAGGCTTTCATGCGTTCCTCGTTTTCGGCTTCGAAGCCCATCGAGGTCCACACGTCGGTGGTGACCAGGTCGGCACCGCGACAGGCGTCCATCGGGTCGGCAAAGACTGCGTAGCGCGACGGATCGACGCCGGCGATCAGGGCCGGATTCAGTTCGTAACCCGGCGGCGTCGACACATGGACCTTGAAATCAAGGACGTCGGCAGCCTGCAGCCAGGTGTTGCACATGTTGTTGGCGTCACCGACCCAGGCCACGGTCTTGCCCTGGATGCAACCGCGATGCTCGATGTAGGTGAAGATGTCGGCGAGGATCTGGCAGGGATGGTATTCGTTGGTCAGGCCGTTGATCACCGGCACGCGCGAATTGGCGGCAAAGCGCTCGATGATGTCCTGCTCGAAGGTGCGGATCATCACGATGTCGCTCATGCGCGAGATGACCTGGGCGGCATCCTCGACCGGCTCGCCGCGCCCGAGCTGGGAATCGCGGGTGTTCAGGTAGATTGCCGAACCGCCGAGCTGGTGCATGCCGGCCTCGAACGACAGGCGGGTGCGCGTGCTGGCCTTCTCGAAAATCATCACCAGCGTACGGTCGCTGAGCGGCCAGTACTTCTGGTAGGACTTGAACTGGTCCTTGATCCAGCGCGTACGTTCGAACACGTACTGGTGTTCGTCACGGCTGAAATCCTTGAACTGCAGGAAATGCTTGATCGTCATTGCCTCACTCCGCCAGGAAGGCCTTGATCAGCGGCAGCATCCGCTCGACCAGCTCGCGGGCGTCAGCCTCGCTGAAGTTGAGCGGCGGCAGCAGGCGGATCACGGTGTCGCCGGTGACGTTGATCAGCAGGCCGGCAGCCAGGCCCCGCTTGACCAGATCGCCGCAAGGGCGATCGAGTTCGATACCGATCATCAGGCCGTGGCCGCGGATATCGACCAGACCGGCGACCCCGGCCAGCCCCTCGGCAAAACCCTGACGGATCAGCGCACCGATCCGGGCGGCGTTGTCGAGCAGGCCTTCTTCCTCGATACATGCGATGGTGGTCAGCGCTGCCGTGCAGGCGAGCGGGTTGCCGCCGAAGGTCGAACCATGGTTGCCCGGCCCGAACAGGCCGGTGGCCCGCCCGCCGGTCATGCAGGCACCGATCGGTACGCCGGAACCCAGCCCCTTGGCCAGCGTCGCCACATCCGGCTGGACGCCGACCTGCTGGTAACCGAACCATTTGCCGGTGCGCGCCATGCCGCACTGGACTTCGTCGCAGATCATCAGCCACTCGTGGGCGTCGCACAGCTGGCGCACGCCTTGATAGTAGGCCGCATCGCACAGATGAATGCCGCCCTCGCCCTGAATGATTTCCAGCATCACGGCGACGATGTTGTTGTGGTGTTCGGCGACGGCGCGGACCGCCTCGAGATCGCCGTAAGGGACGCGGATGAAGCCGGCGACCAGCGGCTCGAAACCGGCCTGCACCTTGCGGTTGCCGGTCGCCGACAGGGTCGCCATGGTGCGGCCGTGGAAGGCCTTTTCCATGACGATGATGGTCGGCAGTTCGATGCCCTTCTTGTGACCGTAGTAGCGTGCCAGCTTGATCGCTGCTTCGTTGGCTTCACAACCGGAATTGGCGAAGAAAACTTCGTCCATGCCCGACAGCGCGCACAGCTTGTCAGCCAGTTGTTCCTGGCCGGTCACCCCGTAGAGATTCGAGGTGTGCAGCATCCGCCCGGCCTGCGCCGCGATCGCAGCGATCAGCTTGGGATGGGCGTGACCCAGGGTATTGACGGCGATGCCGGACAAGGCATCCAGGTATTCCCGCCCCTCGGTATCCGTGATCCGGCTGCCGGCGCCATGGCTGAAAGCCACCGGCAAGCGGGCGTAGGTATTCATGACATGCGACATGAGGCAACCCCATAAAACGAAAACGGCGGCTACCGCCGCCGGAACGATCACAACCCGTACCGGCAAATAAATCCGGAAAGAGTTGCAGAAAGCTGAATGTTAAGTGAAAAATAGCGCCTTGTATAGAACGGTCAAACCATGCGAATCGCCATATTCAACCAGAAAGGCGGCGTCGGAAAGACGACCACCACGCTCAATCTCGGCGCAGCCCTGAACCGCTCGGGCAACCCGCCGCTGTTGATCGACCTCGATCCTCAGGGTCACCTGTCGAGCATCCACGGCCAGGCGCCACTCGATGCCGGACAGAGCCTGTTCGCCTTTTTCCAGGATTTGCGCACCCTGCAGGAACTCGAGGTTGAGTGGGAGCATATCGGCCGCCTGATCCCCGCTCACCAGCAACTGATCAAGGTCGATTCGATCTTCGGTAAAGGACCGGCCATTCTCAACAAGTTGCGCCATGGCCTGGACGTCCTCGAGGAAGCCAATCCGGAACGGCATTGCCTGATCGACTGCTGTCCCTACATCGGCGTGCTGGCGCTGAACGCGATTTTCGCCTGCGACTGTCTGGTCATCCCGGTATCCACCGATTACCTGTCGCTACAGGCCGCCGACCACATCACGCGAACGCTGCAGGTTCTGGAACCGGTGATGAAGCGCCGTGTCCCGCGTTACTACCTGCTGACACGCTTCGACCGCCGCCGCCGGATGAGCGAGGACGTACGCAACCGCCTGCGCGAACGCTATGGCGACGAAGTCATCGATACGGTGATTTCCGAGAATGTGACGGTGGCCGAAAGCCCCTCACTGAATCAGGACGTGTTCCGGCACAACGCCAGCAGCACGGGCGCCCACGATTACCGGAAACTGTTCAACGAACTGCTGGAACGCGGCAGCCTGCCAGTCACGACGCGCTGATCAGATCGACCACGTCTTCGTAGTTGATCGACCCCAGGCGGCCGTTCATGCTGACCTGATGGTGCTTGCACTCCAGAATTTCGCAGTAGTTGTAGATCTGCGCGACCTTGCGGCGAGCCTCTTCCTCATCCCGACCGTAGAAAGAGAGATGCTCAACGATAACGCCATTACGCGTCCGTATCCGGAAAAGGTACTTGCTTATCGTCCCAGCGAGCATAAAAACCTCAACAGATCAAAGCTGTATGAGGAGTATATGCAGTCGTTTCGAGAAACACAACGAATTCACCTGCCTGTGTCGCCACAATGTGGTAAAAATTTGTTGTTCAGCGATCCGCCAGCAACCTGACCTCGCGCTGCGGGAAGGGAATCTGCACACCATGCTCGCGGAAGGCCTGCCAGATGGCCAGATTGATGTCCGAAACGACGTTCATCTTGCCGTTTTCCGGATCGGCCACCCAGAAACCCAGTTCGAGATTGATGCTGCTGTCGGCAAACTGGGTGAGCAGCACCCGAGGCGGCGGGTCAGGCAGCACCCGCGGCTGGCGCCGGGCCGACTCGACCATCAGGCGCATCGCCAGTTCGAGATCGCTGTCGTAAGCCACACCGACCGTCGTACTCAGACGCAGGCTGTTGTCGGAATAGGTCTGGTTCTGGACCACCGTGCCGATCAGCATTTCATTGGGCACGATGAATTCAATGCCGCCCGGATTACGGATGACGGTATAGCGCGTGGTGATCTGGCTGACCACCCCGCTGTCAGCGCCAATCTGAACGATATTGCCGATGCGGATCGAACGCTCGAGCAGGATGATGAAACCGGACACGTAATTGCTGGCGATCTTCTGCAAGCCGAAACCGAGACCGACACCAAGCGCCCCGGTAAACACCGACAGGGCAGTCATGTCGATGCCGACCATCGACAGGCTGACCAGCACGGCCAGCACCGTCAGCACGGCCCGGGCAACCCGGACGCCGACGATACGCAGATTGCCGTCGAGCGAGCGCATGCCCATCAGGCGGGCCTCGATGACGCCGGAGATCCACAGCGCAAAGACCACGGTCAGGAATATGGTCACCAGACCACTGAAAATCAGCCACAGGTTCAGTTGCTGCTTGCCGATGCTGAAACCGACCTGGGTCATCGCCTCGATCACGAACGGTGCCAGATCGGTGATGTACAGCGCCAGCCAGCCCCAGACCAGCGTGGCGATCAGCTTTTCCCAGGAAGTCAGCCAACTGGCCCCGGGAAAGGCCTGGCGCAGCACATAGACGACACTGCGGACCAGCGCCATCGACGCCAGCAAGGGCATCGCCACCTGCAGCACGGTCACCGGCATGAAGGATTTGAGCGCCATCTGAGTCGCGCCGGTCAACACCATCCCCGACACCGGGAAAGCCAGGCGCCCGCCGAGCTGGCGGAAGCGTCCGCCGGCATCTTCACGATGCGTCCGTTGCCACCAGTGGGCGATCCCCCAGGCCAGCACCAGACAACTGCCCAGTGCGACCAACTGCCAGACGAACAGCGGATCGCCGAAGTCCGCCAGTAATTTGCCGATCAGGCTCAGCGCCTGACGCGTCGACTCATCCATTCTGCTTCTCCAGCACGGCGGCGAAGAAGCCGTCCGTATCGTGAAGATGCGGCAGCAGATGCAGCATGTCGCCGCTCACGGCCACGCCCTGGCGGGCCAGCACCTGTTCGGCCGGCACCAGGCGGAACGCCGGATGGGCGGCCAGGAAAGCGTCGACGATGCGCTCGTTTTCCTCGGCCAGCAGGCTGCAGGTGGCATAGACCAGCCGTCCGCCCGGGCGCAGCAGGGTCGCCGCCGCAGCCAGGATGCTGGTCTGCTTGGCGGTCAGTTCGGCAATCGACGCCGCGTCCTGGCGCCATTTCAGGTCGGGGTTGCGCCGCAGCGTGCCCAGCCCCGAACACGGCGCATCGACCAGCACGCGATCGACCTTGCCGGCCATGCGTTTCACCTTCTGGTCACGCTCGTGCTCGATGCGCACCGGATGGACATTGGACAGCCCCGAACGCGCCAGACGCGGCTTGAGTTTGCTCAGGCGGCGCTCGGAAACGTCGAGCGCGTAAAGGCGGCCGGTATTGCGCATCTGCGCACCGAGCAGCAGCGTCTTGCCGCCGGCGCCAGCGCAGAAATCGACGACCATCTCGCCGCGTTTGGCTTCGACCAGCAGCCCCAGCAACTGACTGCCTTCGTCCTGCACCTCGAAAGCCCCGCCCAGGAACAAGGGATGCTTGGCCAGCGCCGGCTTGTCGCGCAGGCGGACCGCCAGCGGCGACCAGGCACCGGGTTGGGCGGCAATGCCGGCTTCGGCCAGTTGGGCGAGCAGGGCCTGACGGTCGGTTTTCAGGGTATTGACCCGCAGGTCCAGCGGCGCCGGTCGGTTCAGCGCTTCCGCCAGGACCGGAATTTCATCCGCGGTAAAACTCGTCAGCAGGCGCTCGTAGAGCCAGTCCGGCAGGTCGCAGCGCACCGCTGGCGACAAGGCCGACTCGTCGAACGCCGCCACACCGGCCAGCCAGGCTTCCTCGCCGGCTTTCAGCACCGGGGCCAGCTCGCGCAGATTCCAGCCACGCACGACCAGCAAGGCAACCAGCAGACGCCGCCGGTCGGACAGATTGTCGGCACAACGCGCTTCGATACTGCGCCCCCGGCGCAGGACCGCGAACACCGTTTCGGCGACGAAACCGCGATCGGCGTGACCCAGCTGGCGATGCTCACGGAAATAACGCGAGACCACGGCGTCGGCCGGATGATCGAAATTCAGCAACTGCCCCAGCAGGATTTCGGCGTGGGCAAAGAGGGCGGGCGTGAAGCGGACTTTCATGGTTTTCCTGACGGCATTTCCGGCCCGGTGCCGGAAATATCTAGCGTGATGGCAAGCTGGGTGTAACTGTCACCTTTTTTATCGGTAAAGCGGATTTTAACCGGCAGACGCTGCCGATCCAGCGCAATCCAGATCTCGGTCAGTGTTTCACCCGCAGCGCGCAGGTGCAAGGTACGAAAACGGCCGGCCGGCGTCTCGATCTCTTCCTCGCCAAGCGAATCCAGTTGGTAGCGCTCGTAGCTGCGACCGGCAACCACACCTATCGTCGATCCATTTTCCGGCGACCGGAGATAAGCCAGTTGATAAATCAGCGACAACAGATCCTGCGTACCCGGCGCAATCTTGAGCACACTGCCGTCGCGCTCCAGCCTCACCTCTCCGGTCGCCCAGTCGAAATCGGCGTTATCTCCGCGCGGCTTGCCATTGCGCAGAATGCGGAAGCCCTCCGGCTGCAGGCCATGCGCCACCAGCCGACCGAAGCTTTCATGCTCCTGGCGCAAGGGCTTGAGCAAGGCGACCAGGCCGCTGGTCTCGATCATGCTGCTCAGGTGATAACTGCCATCACCCGGAAAGTCCCATTGATGCAGGGCCCGCCCGATCTGCATGCCAAGAGACTCCTTGACCACCACAAAGGCCAGTCGGCCGCTACCCGACAAGACCGGCTCAACGGCAGGCGGCCGGGGCGGACTGACCGCCTCGTCTGCCACGGCAGTCGCCAAAGCATCGTTCGCCGCGGCATCATCCCGGGCTGGCATCGCTTCCAAGCCAGCAGCGGTATCAACCGGCGGCACCGGCGCAGGCGCGGGGATTGGCTCGACCGGCGGCTTCGGCCGGGGGGGTGGCGATGGTTCGGGAACCGGCAACGGCGGCAAGGCTCGCAACTCGGCCTTCAGGGGGACGCTCTCCGGCGGCTCCCCGAACATCCCGTAGTCGATGCCGAACAAGGCGAAGGCATGGACCAGCAAGGAAAGCAGCAAGGCTGCGATGAACAGCTTCCGCATCGGGTTCAGCGCAAGGCTGGCGCCAGTAACGCGTCCTGTTCGAACACCTCGCCAGCAACCCGGACACGCCCGTCAACCAGGGTCAACCGGCCTTCGGCAAACCAGCGCACGGCCTGCGGATAAACGCGATGCTCCTGACGCAGGACACGAGCCGCCAGGCTCGCCTCGTCGTCGTCGTCAAGCACGGCGACTGCCGCCTGAACGACCACCGGGCCATGATCGAGTTCAGCAGTGACGAAATGCACGGTGCAGCCATGAATGCGCACCCCTTCGTCCAGTGCCCGCTGGTGCGTGTGCAAACCGGGGAAGGACGGCAGCAAGGAAGGATGGATATTGAGCAGACGGCCCGCATAGTGGCGGACGAAATCCGGCGTCAGAATGCGCATGAAGCCGGCGAGAACGACCAGGTCCGGGGAAAATTCGTCAATGCAGGCAGCGAGCGCCGCATCGAAGGCCTCACGGCCGGCGAAGGCCTTGTGATCCAGGCAACGCGTCGCGATTCCGGCAGCGGCGGCCGTTTCCAGTCCCTTGGCATCCGCGCGGTTGCTGATCACGGCGGCAATATTGACGGGGAGACGCCCCGCATCGCGCTCGGCGATCAGTGCCTCCATGTTGCTGCCCCGGCCAGAAATCAGGATGACGATGTTTTTCATGTTCAGAAACCTACAGGAAGAAAGATGGCCGTGGCCACGGATTGCGTCATCCGCGACAAGGTGCGGCCGTTACGGTCGGCAACAACCTGGGCAATCAGGTCAAGCAAGCCAATGACACGACCGAACTCCCGTTCGAACGAGAGATTGCGATTGGCCGGATCAAGTTCATTGGACAGCAGGAAAAGCTCGCCGCCGGCACGCCGGTCCTGGCCGAGCTTCCAGATGGCGACTTCCATATTGCGCGCCGCATTGTATAACTTGGTTTCGTTCAGGCTGTCGAGGACGTAGAAGTCGTCCTTGTGCTCGAAGGCAGCATCGACCATGGTCAGCAGGCCGAACACCAGCGCCGCCACACGATCACCGGAAAAGCCTTCGGAAAACGCCAACTGCGCGGCAAAGCGCTCGCGCTGACCAAGGAGTTCAGGCCAGTCATGATGGAGTCTCCGGCGCAGCCGATCGACGGCAGCCTCCCGGCTGGGCAGTCCGGCCTGGCGCCACTCGCGCGGGTTGCGCTTGTAGAGTTTGTCGGCAATCAGCAGCAAACCATCGACAATCTCGCGCCGCGTCGTATCGGCAATGCGATCAACCTCGGTTTTCAGCAGATACCGGGCATCAACCCGGGTTTCGGTACGACCGTCACTGCCCATGCGGGTTGAGCAGGCACCCAAAAAACCCGCCAGCAAAAGGCCGGCAAGGAGATTCGCGCCAAGGCTCAAACGTCTCATGCGAACGTTCCGGGGAATGAAGGAGGCCGCATTATAATCCGGGCATGCCGACCATCGCCCGCCTCCCCGACCTCCTGATCAGCCAGATTGCCGCCGGCGAGGTCGTTGAAAGACCCGCCTCCGTATTGAAGGAGCTTCTCGAAAACAGCCTCGACGCCGGCAGCACGGCGATCCAGGTGCACCTGGAGGAAGGCGGCGTCAAGCTGATCCGCATCACCGACGACGGCTGCGGGATTGCCAGGGACGAGCTGGCGCTGGCGCTGACCCGGCATGCCACCTCGAAGATCGCCAGCCTCGACGACCTCGAACGCGTCGCCAGCTTCGGCTTTCGCGGCGAGGCACTGGCCTCGGTCGCCGCCGTCGCCCGGCTCGCCATCACCAGCCGCGAACGCGGCGCGGCGCACGCCTGGAAGCTGCGCGGCGAAAATGGCGCAGAACCCGAACCGGCGGCGCTGATGGCCGGCACCGTGGTCGAGATGCGCGACCTCTATTACAACACCCCGGCGCGGCGCAAATTCCTCAAGTCGGAGAGCACCGAGTTCGCCCACTGCGCCGACGCCGTCCGCCGCCTGGCGCTGACCCGGCCCGATGTCGCCATCAGCCTGACGCACAACGGCCGCAGCCTGTTCCAGCTGGCGCCGGCCGACCGCGCCCGGCGCATCGCCGAAGTGGTCGGCGACGATTTTGTCACGGCATCACGTACGGTCGACGCTGCCGCCGGTCCGATTTCGCTGACCGGCTTCGCCATCGACCCGACCCGCGCCAGCGAGGCCAAGGACGGCCAGAACGTCTTCGTCAACGGCCGCTTCGTGCGCGACAAGATCATCGGCCACGCGCTGCGCGAGGCCTACCGTGATGTCCTCCACGGTGCCCGCCAGCCGGCCGTCTGCCTGTTCCTCGAGATCGACCCCGGGCTGGTCGACGTCAACGTCCATCCGGCCAAGACCGAAGTCCGCTTCCGCGACTCGCGCGCCGTGCATCAGTTCGTTTATCACGCCATACAGCGCACCTTGGCGACGCCGATCCAGGCTACCGAACCGGCGCCGGTCAATGAAAACAGGGAACAAACCACGGTTTTCGCGGAGAAAAAGCCGTGGACATCCCCAGCCTCCACGGCCCCCACTTTCCCGCCGCCACTGCGCCATCAGGGCAGCCTCGGTGTTGCCGAACCCGCCGCCACGGCTTACTTGGCTTTCGCCCAGGCCGCCCAACGCCCAGTAACGACCAGCATGGGCGCAGCCGATGCGCCGCAATTCCGTCCGGAGGTGCCGGTCGACCGTGACGGGCCGCCGCTCGGCTACGCCCTGGCGCAACTGCACGGCATCTACATCCTGGCGCAGAACGCGGGCGGGCTGATCGTCGTCGACATGCACGCGGCGCACGAGCGCATCCTCTACGAAAAGCTCAAGACCGCCTTCGACAGCCGCCAGGTGGCGACCCAGAACCTGCTCATCCCGGCGGTCTTTTCGGCCGATCCGGTCGACGTTGCGGCGGTCGAGGAGCACGCCGACGCGCTGGCCGACCTCGGTTTCCAGATCGCCCCGCTCGGTCCCGGCCAACTCGGCGTGCGCGCCGTGCCGGCCCTGCTCCAGTCGGGTGATCCGGCAGCGCTGGCGCGCTCGCTGATCGCCGATCTGCGCGAACACGGCATCACCCAGCTGGCCACCGCCCGCCGCAACGAACTGCTGGCAACCATGGCCTGCCACGGTGCGGTACGCGCCCGCCGTCAGCTGACGATTCCGGAGATGAATGCCCTGCTGCGCCAGATGGAAGAGACCGAACGCGCCGGCCAGTGCAACCACGGCCGGCCGACGTGGACCGCGCTATCGCTTGACGAACTCGACAAATTGTTTCTTCGCGGTCGATAATCCGGGTTCATCACGCCCGGAGCCTCGATGAAGTCTCTTATTTCGCGATTCCAGCAACTGGTTTCGCCGCAGCAGGACAATTGGCGCCGCTATGCCCTGCTCGGACTGGGAACGCTGGCGTTCATCACCTATGCCAGCCTGCTGGCAATCGGCCTGATCATCGCTCACGAGCGCGAAAGCAGCTTCGCCCTGCGCAACCTGGAGAATCTTGCGCACGTTCTCGACGACCACGCCCGCAACACGATCGCCAAGATCGACACCATCCTGCTCGGCAGCAAGGTCTATCTCTCGCCGCTGCGCGACAAGTATCAGGTCGATATCAACGCCACCCTGGCCCGCTATTTGCGGCTGATTGACGATGAATCGCAAAGCCTGCGCGTTGCCGACAAGAATGGCCGCTTCATCTTCGACGCGGCTGGAAAAGCGGCGACAGCACGCATTGCCGACCGCGCCTATTTCCAGCGCAACCGCGACGACAAGTCGGGCGCACTGGTCATTTCAGAACCCCTGTTCGCCCGCATCACGCACAACTGGGTCATCACCCTCAGCCGCCGCATTGACGACCCGCAGGGAAACTTCGCCGGCCTGATCCAGGCGGCGATTCGCGCCGAACACTTCCAGGATTTCTTCGCCAGCCTGAACCTGGGTGACGGCCAGAGCATCGCCCTGGTGAATGCCCAGGAGCAACTCATTGCCCGCTACCCGGCCGCAACGGACAAGATCGGTCAGACGGTCAGCCATCCGAAAATCGCCGAACTGATCCGGCAGCAAGGCAGCTACACCAATTTCACTACCCATTCGGCACTCGACGGCATCGAACGCCTCTACGTCGTCCGCCAGGTGGGCGACTTGCCCTTCTACGTGGTCGTCGGCCACACGCCGGAGCACTTCCTCAGCAACTGGCGCCAGCAAGCCTTCTGGGCGACGCTGAGCACCGGCCTGCTCGCCCTTGTCCTGGCCGGCTGGATCATCGTCTGGCTACGCACCTACGACCGCGCCCGGGAAATCGCCCAGGGCATGACCCGGGCCTACGAAACCACCTTCCGCCGCACCCGCGCCCTGCTCGACAGCCTGCCCGACCCGGCCTGGCTGAGCGACCGCCAGGGCTTGCTGATTGCGGTCAACGACGCCTACGCCGAACTGTCTGGCAAACCGGTCGAAGCCATTCTCGGGCAACCCGCCGAAGCCGTGCTCCCGCCGACTCTCGCCGAGGCCCTGACGACACTCTCCAGCGAGGCACTGTCGCAACAATGTCAACAAAAACAGACCGGCAGCCAGTCAACCGAGCGGGGCGGCCAGCGCCATTATGAATACATCGCCACACCGGTCTTCGACGATCGCGGCGTACTCGCCGGGGTGGCCGGCGTCGCTCGCGACATCACGCAACTACACAAAGACCAGCAACGCATCCGCCATCTGGCCGAACACGACCTACTCACCGATCTGCCCAACCGCTTCCTGCTGGCCGAGCACATGGCCAGCGCCCTGGCCGAAACGCTCGGCGATCAGGCCGAACTGGCACTGATCTTCCTCGACCTCGACCATTTCAAGAACATCAACGACACCCTTGGCCACGACATCGGCGACCAGTTGCTGCTGCAGGTTGCCCAGCGGCTCAGCGCCAGTCTCGACGAACGCGATACGATCAGTCGCCAGGGCGGCGACGAATTTGCCATCCTGATCCGTCACCATGGTGCGCCGGCCCGACTGGCAAGCATCGCCCAGCGCCTGATCAACGTCCTCGGCCAGACCTTCTTCGTCAGCGGCCACGAATTGCGCGTCGGCGCCAGCATCGGCATCAGCCTGTATCCACAGGACGGCAAGGACATCGGCAGCCTGCTGAAGAACGCCGATACGGCGATGTATCAGGCCAAGGCAAGCGGCGGAAATACCTATCGCTTCTTCACGCAGGAAATGAACCTGCGCATTTCGGAACGCGTCACGCTCGAAAACAATCTGCGCCGGGCACTCGACAGCGACGAGATCTTTGTCCACTACCAGCCCCAGACCGACGCCAGGAAACAACGCCTGGTCGGCTTCGAAGCCCTGGTCCGCTGGCAACATCCCGAACTCGGCATCATCCCGCCGACACGCTTCATCCCGGTGGCCGAGGAAAGCTGCCTGATCTCCCAGATCGGCGAGCGCGTGCTGCGCGAAGCCTGTCAGCAGAACCGTCGCTGGCAGGACATGGGATTACCACCGGTGGTGATGGCGGTGAATCTGTCAGCCGTGCAGTTACGTCAGCCCGACCTGGCGCAACGGGTCGGCGCCATCCTCACCGAAACCGGTCTCGATGCGCGCTGGCTGGAGCTGGAAATCACCGAGAGCGCGTTCATCCACGACACCGACCGGATCATCGATGTCCTCCAGGAACTGCAGGCGATCGGCATCAAGCTGTCGGTCGATGACTTCGGCACCGGTTACTCCAGTCTCGGTTACCTCAAGCGCCTGCCTTTCGACCGGATCAAGATCGACCAATCCTTCGTCCGCGATCTGCCGGACGATGCGGACGATATCGCCATCGTCCGCGCCATCATCGCCATCGCCGCCAGCCTGCAAAAGGAAGTCATTGCCGAAGGCGTCGAGCAGGACATACAGCGCGAATTCCTTCTGAATCTGGGCTGCGACCTGATGCAGGGCTACCATTTCGGCCGGCCGGCCGACGCGGCCAGCGCCGAAGCCATGTTGCGCACCATGCGCCGGTAAACCGACACCGATTCAGGCTTTAGCCAGGTTTTCCCGAGCAAAACTGCGCAGGCGGTTCATGTCGCGCGCCCGGGCTTCACGGTCGCTGGCGTTGAGCACGACCATGGCGACCACCCGGCCGTCGAACTGCTCGGCTTCGGCCAGGCAGAAGCCGGCCAGCGAGGTAAACCCGGTCTTGCCGGCGAGCAATGAGACCGAGCGGTCATGGGCAAAGCGATTCACGTTGAGCTTGCCGCCAACCGTCGTCTTGCGTGACAGTGATTGAAAATAGGGAATCTGCGCCAGGGTCACCAGGAGGACGCCAAGGTCGCGGGCGCTGGCCTGATTGACTGGCGACAAGCCGGCGGCATCGCCGAAATCGAAGCTGAATAGCTGCATCTGCGTCATCAGCGCCCGCATCGCGTAGCGGAACGCATCCCAACCACCCGGAAAAGTCCGGGCGAGCGCTGCCGCTGCCCGGTTGTCAGAGGTCACCACCAGCCATTCGAGCAACTGCTCACGGCGCCAGCGCGAGCCGACGGGCAGGCTGGAACGGGTATGTTCCGAGCTCACCACATCCACCTGCTCGATGCGTATCGTCTCGTTCAGGGGTAGTTCGGCGCTCAGCACCACCCAGGCGGAAATCAGCTTGCTGATCGAGGCAATCTGTACCGGGCGGTCGGCGTCGATTGCCAGCAGGGTTTGATCCAGGTTACCGACATAGGCATGACGCGCGCTCAAGCCCGGCAAGCGCTCAGTAGCCGCATCAGCAAACGATGGCTGCAGACCGGCAACCGGCGCGAGCAGGCCGGCGGAAAGCAGGCGACGACGACGGAGAATGACAGTCATGGTCAGCGGATTATAGCCCGCCCCGTGCTAGCATTGCCCGCCATGAAATTACCGCCAGCCATCCTCATCATGGGCCCGACTGCCTCGGGCAAGACCGCTGCCGCCATGGCGCTGGCCGACCGTTTGCCGGTCGGCCTGATCAGCGTCGATTCGGCGCAGGTCTTCATCGACATGGACATCGGTACCGCCAAGCCGGACCGGGAAACGCTGGCCCGCTATCCGCACTACCTGATTGACCTGATCACGCCGGAACAGCGTTATTCAGCGGCCCGCTTCCGCGCCGATGCGCTGGCGGCGATGAACGAAATCCACGCTGACGGACGCGTCCCCGTGCTGGTCGGCGGCACCATGCTCTATTTCCGCGCCCTGCTGCACGGACTGGCCGAGCTGCCGCAGGCCGACGATGCCCTGCGCGCCAGCATCGACGCCGACGCCGCCCGCCTGGGCTGGCCGGCGATGCATGCCCGCCTGGCCGAACTCGACCCGGTGACTGCCGCCCGACTGCCGCCCAACGATAGTCAGCGCATCCAGCGGGCGCTCGAAGTCTGCCTCGCCGGCGGCCGGCCGATGTCGGTGCAACTCGCTGAAAGCGAACAGGAAAAACCGCTCTGGGATTTCCTGCAACTGGCCTTGCTGCCGTCGGACCGTGCCGTCCTGCACGAACGCATCGCCCGCCGCTTCGACGAAATGCTGCTCGCCGGCCTGGACGAAGAAGTGGCGATGCTGCGGCAGAAATACCGGCTCGACCCCGAACTGCCGGCGATGCGCTGCGTCGGTTACCGCCAGGTCTGGGAGGCCCAGGATGGCCTGATTCCGCGCCAGGAAATGCGCGATCGCGGTGTCTTCGCCACCCGGCAACTGGCCAAGCGGCAAATCACCTGGCTGGGCAATTCCTTTGCCGCCGAGACTTTCGACTGCATCGACGCCGGCTTGAGCGAACGCGTCAGCGAGCGCGTCGCCCGCTTCCTCAACGCCTGAGCACCTGCGCCAGGCTTTGCGCCAGTTCCTGCAACTGGCCGATGGTCTGCAAACTGGCATCCTGGCTGGCGACCATGCGCTGCATGTAATCCGCGGCCAAGGTGGTCATCGACTCCTCCTGGCTTTCGGTGAGCCCCAGCGACATCATCGAGCGGCCCAGCGCTTCCTGGAATTCGATCATGATCTCGGTCAGCTCCATCGAATTCCGGCGGTAGTTGGCCTGCACTGAATCGAGCGTGGACTGCACCCGCGGCAAGGCCGCCTCGATGCCCGCCCGCCGGTGGCGCGCCAGTTCCTCGGCCTCAATCGCCCGCATCCGGGCATCGGCGCCTTCGGCCAGCAAGGCCCCGTTGTCGCGGATACGACCGCAGCGGTCCGGATCGTCCAGCGGCATGTTGTTGACCAGCAAGGTGACGTGTCCGTAATTGAACACGCAGCGCGTCTTGAACTGAAAAATCCGCCCGGAATGCCGGACATGATTGAGTACCGAGACTTCCAGCGGCAGGTCGTGGCCATTTTCGCTGAACGACTGGCTACGGTCGTCCATGCGCAGCTGGACGGCGGCATTCAGATCATACTGGCGCATGCTGTCGAGCAAGGCCACCGCCAGTTCTTCCGAAGTCCCGCAAGCGAAGGACTTGCTCAGGAACTGCAGGACGACGCCCAGTTCGCCCATACTGACCATCGCCGACATCGCCGTGCGCTGCGCATAACCGGCCTGCTCGTGCAGGTTGCGCTTCTCGCCCAGGATGCGCGCCGCCACCTTGACCTTGCGCAGAAGCTCGTCCGGGTCGAAAGGCTTGGTGATGAAATCCTCGCCGCCGGCTTCGTAGCATTGCAGCCGGGTGTCGATATCGTCACTGGCCGAAACGAACAGGATGGGAATATCCTGCGTATCCCAATCCTCCTTCAAACGCTGGCAGACCTCGAAACCGCTGATGCCCGGCAGGGTCAGGTCGAGGATGACGATATCCGGCTTGCACTCGGCAATCCGCGCCAGGCAATCCTCGCCCGAGCCGAAGAATTCCCGGTCGAAATCCGCCTCAAGCACGGCGCCGAGCACCTCCAGCAGAATCGGATCGTCGTCGACGATGAACACCTTGAGTTTATTGTCCATTTATTTTCTCCCCGTATCCCGGTTCAGCGCAGGCCGATCCACAAGCCCACGATCACCACGACAAGCACCACTGCCCAGCCCAGCCTGTCGATATAGCGATGCAGTGCTTCCTCCATCCGTGCCCCACCCCAGGCCATCAGGCCGGCAACCAGGAAAAAGCGCAGGCCGCGGCCGACGATGGAAGCCAGCGTAAACGGCAACAGCGCCATCGACAAGGCACCAGCGGCGATGGTGAATACCTTGTAGGGAATGGGCGAGAAGCCAGCGACGAAGACCGCCCAGAAGCCCCATTTCCCGAACCACTCGACCGCCGTCTGGTAAGCCGGCCAGTAACGGCTTTCCTGCAGCCAGGGCTGGATCGCATCGAGGGCGAAATAACCGATCAGGTAGCCGGCCAGACCGCCAAGCACCGATGCCAAGGTGGTGATCAGCGCCAGCCGCCACCAGCGCGGCGGGTTGGCCAGCGCCATCGGCGCCAGCATGACATCGGGCGGCACCGGAAAAAAGGACGATTCGGCAAAACTCAGACCGCCCAGATACCAGGGCGCGCGTGGATGACGCGACCAGTCCATGGCCCGGCGATAGAGGGGAGAAAAGAGTTTCATCAATGAGCTTCTTCGGAAAGCGGGGTTTCAGCAGGATGCGGCTGGATCCGGGTGGCCAGCAGGGTATAGACCGCCGGCACCACGAACAGCGTCAGGAAGGTACCGAGCAGCAGACCGCCGACGATGACCCAACCGATCTGCTGACGCGATTCGGCCCCGGCGCCGGTGGCCAGCGCCAGCGGCACGGCGCCGAGGACCATGGCCCCGGTAGTCATCAGGATCGGACGCAAGCGCAGTTCGGCGGCTTCAATCACCGCTTCGCGCAGTTCCCGGCCCTTTTCCTGCAGCTGGTTGGCGAATTCGACGATCAGGATGCCGTGCTTGGTAATCAGGCCGACCAGCGTGACCAGGCCGATCTGGCTGTAAACATTGAGCGTGCCGTCGGTCGCCCAGAGCGCGAACAGCGCGCCGGCCATCGACAGCGGCACGGTTAGCATGATGATCAGCGGATCGCGGAAACTCTCGAACTGCGCCGCCAGGACCAGGTAGATGAAAGCCAGCGCCAGCACGAAAGTGATCGCCAGCGACGCCGACGACTGGCGGAACTCGCGCGTCTGCCCGTTGTAATCGACGGCGTAGCCCGGTTTGAGCATCTGCCCGGCGACCCCGTCCATGTAGGTCAGCGCCTCACCCATGGTGTAGCCCGGCGCCAGGTTGGCGGTGATGGTCACCGCCCGGCGCTGGCCGAAGTGGTTGAGCTCCCGGGGCGCCACGGTTTCCTGGACGTCGAGCAGGTTGTCGAGCGAAATCATGCTGCCATCGCCGCCGCGCACGTAGATGTCGCGGATGTCGTCGGGCGACCGGCGGTCGCTGTCGGCGACCTGGACGATCACGTCGTACTGCTCGCCGTCGCGCTTGAAGCGGGTCACCTGGCGGCCACCGAGGAAGGTTTCCAGCGTCCGGCCGATGGTCTCGACCGGTACGCCCACGTCGGCCGCCTTGTCGCGCCGCACCACCACCGACAGCTCCGGCTTGTTCAGCTTGAGGTCGGTATCGACGTTGGTCAGCCCCGGATTCTTCGCCAGTTCGCCGAGGAATTGCTGGGTCACCTGCTGCAGTTCCTCATAAGGCGCCGAGGTGACGATGACGAAATTGATCGGCCGCTCGCGCGGACTCTGGCCGAGCGACGGCGGCGTCACCGGGAAAGCCATGACGCCGGGCACGGCGGCGAACTTGGGGAACAGTTCCTTGGCGATGTCGGACGAACTGCGCGAGCGCTCGCTCCAGTCGCTCAGGCCGACGAAGGAAATGCCCTGGTTCACGGTCGGGTTGCCGGAAACGACGAAATAGCGCTCGATATCCCGGGTCTGGCTGTAGATGTTTTCCAGTTGCTGCGCGTACTTCTCGGTGTAGTCCAGCGTGGCGCCATCCGGCCCGTTGAACACGCCGATGATCACGCCGCGATCCTCGATCGGCGCCAGTTCGGATTTCAGCGCCTTGAGCAGGACGCCGCAGGCGACGGCGACGGCGACGAAAGCGACGAAGACGATCCAGCGATGGGCCAGCGCCTGCGTCAGCACGCGACGATAGCCGGTGTTGAGCCAGTTGAGGAAGGACTCGATCAGCATGAAGCCCTTCGAATGCTTTTCCTCGTGCTTGAGCAGCACCGAGCACATCATCGGCGACAGCGTCAGCGCAACGAAACCGGACACCAGCACGGCGCCGGCCAGGGTCAGCGCGAACTCGATGAACAGCTTGCCGGTGCGCCCGGTCATGAACGCGACCGGCGCGTACACGGCGGCCAGCGTCAACGTCATCGCGACCACGGCAAAGCCGATTTCCTTCGCCCCCTTGAACGCCGCCTCGCGCCGCGACATGCCTTCCTCGATGTGGCGGTAGATGTTCTCCAGCATCACGATGGCGTCGTCGACGACCAGGCCGATGGCCAGCACCAGCGCCAGCAGCGTCAGCGTGTTGATGGTGAAGCCAAGCACGAACATGATGGCGAAGGCACCGATCAGCGAGACCGGGATGGTGACCAGCGGAATCAGCGTCGCCCGCAGGTTGCGCAGGAAGAAGAAGATGATCGCCAGCACCAGCACGATGGCTTCGGCGATGGTGGTGAACACCGACTTGATCGAGCGGTCGATGAACACCGACGAATCGTAGGAAATATCGACGCGCATGCCCTCGGGCAGCTCTTCGGTGATACGCGGCAGTTCGGCGCGCAGGGCCTTCGACAGTTCGAGCGGGTTGGCCGTGGCCTGCTTGATCACGCCCAGCGACACCGCCGAGCGCCCCTTGAAGCGCACCGAAGTCCGTTCGGCGGCAGCGCCGATCTCGACCCGCGCGACATCGCCGATACGCACCGGGTAACCATCGACATTGCGCAGGATGACCGCGCTGAATTCTTCCGGCGTACGCAAGTCAGTGGTCGACACCACGGAAAACTCGCGCTCGACGCTCTCGATACGCCCGGCCGGCACTTCGACATTCTGCCGGCGCAAAGCATCCTCAACATCGGCCGGCGTCAGCCGATAGGCCGCCAGCCGCTGCTTGTCCAGCCAGATGCGCATGGCGAACTTGCGCTCGCCGAACACGCGCACGTCGGCAGCACCGGTCAGCGTCTGCAGCTTGGGCTTGACGATACGGTTGGCGACGTCGGTGACTTCCAGCGGCGAATGTTTCTCGGACGAGAACGCCAGCCAGATGATCGGGTTGGCGTCGGCCTCGACCTTGGCGATGACCGGCTCGTCGACTTCGTCGGGCAGGCGGTTACGCACTCGCGAAACGCGGTCGCGGACGTCGGCAGCGGCCGAATCCGGCTCGCGTTCGAGCTTGAAGCGCACCGAAATCTGGCTGCGCTCGGCGCGTGAGATCGAGGTGATCACCTCGACGCCCTCGATGCCGGCCAGCGAATCCTCGAGCGGCTTGGTCACCTGCGACTCGATGATGTCGGCCGAGGCGCCACGGTAATCGCTGGTCACCGTGACCACCGGCTCGTCGATCTTCGGGTACTCGCGCACCGACAGGCGATCGTAGGAAACGATACCGATCAGCATCACGACCAGCGACAGCACGGTCGCGAAGACCGGCCGTTCGATGCAGATTTCCGAAATTCTCATGGCTTGCCCTGGGCGCCTTCAGCCGCCTTCGCTCCCGGCACCGTCACCGGCGCCCCCGGGCGCAGCTTCAGCTGGCCAGCACTGACCACGACATCGCCCGCCGCCAGTCCGTCGACAATCTCGACCTGGGCATCGCGGCGGATGCCGGTACGGACCACAACCCGCTCGGCCTTGCCATCGACCACCTTGAACACGGCCGGCTTGGCGCCCGGCATGATGGCTTCTTCCGGCACCATCAGCACGCCCTTGCGCTCGCCGAAGGCCAGCCGCAGACGGACGAACATGCCCGGCCGCAACTGACCGGCGGCATTGTCCAGCCGCGCACGCACGGCGATCGAGCGGCCGTTCGGATCGATCTGCGGATCGATGGCCTCGACCTTGGCGACGAATCGCTGCCCCGGCAGCGCATCGCTGCCCAGCTCCAGCGACTGCCCAGCCTTGACCCGCTCCAGCCAGGTTTCAGCCAGACGGAAATCGACGCGCAGGCTGCTGACGTCCTCGATATTGACCAGCGCCTCGCCTTCCTTGATATAGCTGCCGACGCTCACGTCACGCAACCCGACGATGCCGCGGAACGGCGCCTGGATGCGCATCTTCGCTGCCTTGGCCGCCGCCAGCTGGACCGCCGCTTCCTGCACCTTCAACGTCGCTGCCGAAGCATCGAGCGCCTGCGGGCTGATGAATTTCTTTTCCAGTAGTTCCTGGTTGCGCTTGAAGCTGGCCAGCGCCAGGTCGCGATTGGCCCGGGCCTGCGCCAGTTCGGCGTCGGGAATGGTGGCATCGAAGGCGATCAGCAGATCGCCCTTGTTGACCAGCGCACCATCGCGAAAGCCGATCCGGGTGATGCGCCCGCTGACTTCCGGACGCAGCACGACCGATTCGGCAGCCTTCAGCGTGCCGACGGCGGTGGTGTCATCGGCGAAATCAACCGCCAGCACGGTGGCGACTTCGACCGCCACCGGCCGTGCCGGTGCCGCCTGAGCTGCCGGTGCGGCGGCCTTCTGGGCCGGCGCGGGCGCCGGCGCTTCGCTGCGGTTGGCCGACCAGGCATAGAAACCAAGTCCCAGCAGACCGGTAAAGGAAAGCGCAAGAACGCCACGACGTTTCATCTTGTTCATGGTGGGGAGATTCCTGGGCTTGGCCCGAGATTGATCATTCCAGACGGATTGTACCCAACATCGCCTCCGACACCGACCGCGTCAGCGTTTTCCCTTGCGGGAGAAGCGAAGGCGTCGGCGCAGGCGAGATGGCCACGGGCCTGCAGGGACTCGTCGAGCAAGGCAACCTTGACCTTGACGACACCGGCCTGGAGCATTTCCAGGTAATCGGCGGCAGATTTCGAAATATCGATGACCCGCGTCCGATGCCGGCGATGCATGCGGTCATTGATGCGGACCACGACGCACAGGCCATTGGACGGACGCAGCACGGCAACGTGGCTGCCGAGCGGGAAGCGGTTGCTGGCGGCGCTGAAGACGGTCTTGTCGAAAACCTCACCGCTGGCCGTCTTGCGGCCATGGAACTTGCTGCCGTAGTAACTGGCCAGCCCTTCGACCACGGCGACCGGCGACGGCGCCTCGGCAACCGCCGCCAGGGTCAGGCCCAGGCCGCAGCAGAGCGCCGCGACCCGCCTGACAAGATCAGATGACGACGGTCTGCGCCTCGTCACCCTGACGGGCCCGGATCGTGCCGATGCGGTAAACCGCTTCGCCCTGCGCCTTCAGCTCGGCCATCGCCGCATCGGCGTCGGCCGCAGCGACGACAACGACCAGGCCGATACCGCAGTTGAAGGTGCGGTGCATCTCGCTCTCGGCGACATTGCCTTCGGCCTGCATCCAGTCAAACAGCTTGGGACGCGGCCAGGCGGCCTTTTCCAGTTCGGCGACGGTGTTTTCCGGGAGCACGCGCGGCACGTTTTCGAGCAGGCCGCCACCGGTGATGTGGGCCATGCCCTTGATCGCGACCTTTTCCATCGTCGCCAGCACCTGCTTGACGTAGATGCGGGTCGGCGCCATGACCACGTCGGCCAGCGAACGATCGCCGTCGAACGGCGCGTTCATGTCCGGCTTGGAACGGTCGATGATCTTGCGCACCAGCGAGTAGCCGTTGGAGTGGGCGCCGGAAGACGCCAGGCCGAGCACGACGTCGCCCGGGGCAATCGACTTGCCGTCGATGGCCTTGGATTTTTCAACGACGCCGACCGCGAAACCGGCGAGATCGTATTCGCCGGCCGGGTACATGCCCGGCATTTCGGCGGTTTCGCCACCGATCAGCGCGCAACCGGCCAGTTCGCAGCCCTTGGCGATGCCGCCGACGACGGCAGCGGCGGTATCGACATCGAGCTTGCCGCAGGCAAAGTAATCGAGGAAGAACAGCGATTCGGCGCCAAGCACCAGAATGTCATTGACGCTCATCGCGACCAGATCCTGGCCGACGGTGTCGTGACGATTAAGGTCGAACGCCAGCTTCAGCTTGGTCCCGACACCGTCGGTCCCGGACACCAGCACCGGCTCCTTGTAACGCTTGGGCACTTCGAACAGGGCGCCGAAGCCGCCAATGCCGCCGAGCACGCCGTCGCGCAGCGTCTTCTTGGCCAGGGGCTTGATGCGCTCGACGAGGGCATCGCCGGCATCGATGTCGACACCGGCATCACGGTAGGAGAGGGAGGTATTCTGGGTCATGATCTTGAAAGCTCGCCGGAAGCAGCCCAAGGGCCGCTGGAAAAAACTGCGATTTTACCCGAAAGCCGGCCGAGCCCCTAACCCATGGCGCCGGGTCTGCTAAAATCGCGGGTCCGTCTTTCCGGCGCCCGGCATGGCGCCCATCCCGTGGAGATTTCACCGATGTACCAGTCCCCCCTGCTTCAGGATCTGCATGAGCGCGGTCTGATCGCCCAGCTCACCGACGCGGAAACGCTCGACAAAATGCTGCAGGAGGAGAAGATCACGCTGTATTGCGGCTTCGATCCGACCGCCGACAGCCTGCATCTCGGCCACCTGGTGCCGGTACTCATCCTCAAGCGCTTCCAGCAGGCCGGGCACCGGCCGATCGCGCTGGTCGGCGGTGCCACCGGCATGATCGGCGACCCGAGCTTCAAGGCGACCGAGCGCAAGCTCAACACGCCGGAGGTGATCGCTTCCTGGGTCGGCAAGATTCGCGGCCAGGTCGAGCCCTTCCTGAGTTTCGAGGGCGACAACGCGGCGCTGATGGCGAACAACCACGACTGGTTCGGCGCCATGAACTGCCTGGAATTCCTGCGCGACATCGGCAAGCACTTCTCGGTCAATGCCATGATCAAGAAGGAATCCGTGCAGCAGCGACTGGTGCGCGAGGACCAGGGGATTTCCTACACCGAGTTCTCCTACAGCCTGCTGCAGGGCTACGATTTCGCCGAACTGTTCAAGCAATTCGGCTGCAAGCTGCAGGTCGGCGGTTCCGACCAGTGGGGTAATATCGTCGCCGGTACCGACCTGACCCGTCGCCTGCACCAGACGCAGGTCTATGGCATGACCGTGCCGCTTATCACCAAGGCCGACGGCACCAAGTTCGGCAAGACCGAATCGGGCGCCATCTGGCTCGACCCGAAGAAGACCTCGCCCTACGCCTTCTACCAGTTCTGGCTGAACACGGCCGACGCCGACGTCTACAAGTTCCTCAAGTTCTTCACCTTCCTGCCGATCGAACGCATCAACGAGATCGAAGCGGCCGACCAGGCCAGCGGCGGCAAGCCCGAAGCCCAGCGCATCCTGGCCGAAGAGGCGACCCGCCTGGTGCATGGCGAAGTCGCGCTGATGGCGGCGCGGCGCATCACCGAATGCCTGTTCTCCGGCCAACTGGCCGATCTGACCGAAAACGACCTCGAACAACTGGCCCAGGACGGCATGCCCGGCATTGCGCTCGACAGCGCCGCCGACGGCCTGATCGACGCGCTGGCAGCCAGCGGCCTGGCCAAGTCGAAGTCGGAAGCGCGCACCTTTATCCAGGGCGGCAGCGTGACGATCAACGGCAACAAGGCCGATTCGCTCGACCACCGCCTCGTCGGCGACGACCGCCTCTACGGCCGCTTCACCATCCTGCGCCGGGGTAAGAAGCAGTACGCGATGCTGCGCTGGCAATAAGCCGACAATGCGCCAGCTGATCCTCGACCTGCTGCCGGAAAGCCCGCCGTCGCTGGACAATTTCGTTGCCGGCGGCAACGACGAGACGTTGGCGGCATTGACCGGCTGGCTGGCCGGCACGCTGGAAGCGACCGCCTTCTGCCTGCACGGTGAGGCCGGTTGCGGCAAGACCCACGTGCTGCTCGCCTGCGGTTTCAACTACATCGACGCCGCCGCCAATCCCGGCCTCGACGGCGTCACCGCCGACGGCCCGCTGGCCGTGGACAATGTCGAAGCACTCGACGCCAGCGGCCAGATTGCCCTGTTCGCGCTGTTCAACCAGCTCCGCGCCAGTGGCGAACGCCTGCTCACCGCCGCCGGCCAGCCGCCCTCGCACCTGGCACTGCGCGAGGACCTGCGCACCCGCCTCGGCGCCGGCCTGATCTACCGGCTGCAGCCGCTGTCCGACGCCGAAAAGGCCGCCGCGCTCGCCGCCCAGGCCAGGGAACGGGCGCTCAAGCTGACGCCCGAAGCCATCGACTACCTGATGCGCCACGCGCCGCGCAACATGCGCGCGCTGTCGGCGCTGATCGTCGCCCTCGACCGTTACACCCTAGAACACAAGCGCGCGGTGACGCTGCCGTTGCTGCGCGAACTACTCACTCAGGAAGCCACCGTATGAACCTCGCCCTTTTTGATCTCGACAACACCCTGCTCGCCGGCGATTCCGACTTCGAATGGGCGCAGTTCCTTATTTCCAAGGGCGTCGTCGATCGCGAAGTCCAGGAAGCCAAGAACGTCGAGTTCTACGAGCACTACAAGGCCGGCACGCTCGACATCGACGCCTTCCTCGAATTCCAGCTGGCGCCGCTGACCCGCCACCCGCGCGCCGAACTCGACGCCTGGCACCGCGAGTACATGGACCGCCACATCCGCCCGCTGATCGGCGACCAGGCGCGGGCGCTGGTGCGCAGCCACCTCGATGCCGGCGACCTGTGCGTGATCGTCACCGCCACCAACAGTTTCGTCACCGGCCCGATTGCCCGCGAATTCGGCATCCATCACCTGATCGGCACGATTCCGGCGGTCGACGTCAAGGACGGCGCTTTCTTCGGCACGTCGACCGGCACGCCGTCGTTCCAGGCCGGCAAGATCGTCCGCGTCGAGCAGTGGCTGGAAGCGCACGGCCTGTGGTGGGGCAGCTTCGACAACAGCTATTTCTACAGCGATTCGCACAACGATCTGCCGCTGATGAAGCACGTCCGCACCCCGGTCGCCGTCGATCCGGATGACAAACTGTGTCATCACGCCACTGAAATGGGCTGGAAAATCATCACATTGCGGTAAAATTCCCGCTTTTCGCAGCGCAACATGCGCTTGACCCTCAGGCACCCGTGATCCGCAAACTCATTTCCCGCGTCTTCCGCGGCAACAAGAACAAGGGCAACCGGCATGAGCCGGCCGTGATTCCCGTCTCCAGCCACGGCATCACCCGCGACCGCCTGTCCAGCGGCAGCCGGCGTACCTGCGAGACGCTGCAGGCCGAAGGCTTCAAGGCCTACGTCGTCGGCGGCGCCGTGCGCGATCTGCTGATCGGCGCCGACCCCAAGGATTTCGACGTCGCCACCAATGCCACGCCGGAAGAAGTGCGCCGCTGCTTCCGCCGCTCGCGCATCATCGGCCGCCGCTTCCAGATCGTCCATGTGATGATGGGCCAGGAAGTCATCGAAGTGACCACCTTCCGCGGCACGCTCGACGAGACGACGAAGAAGGACGAACACGGCCGCGTGCTGCACGACAACGTCTTCGGCTCGCAGGCGGAAGACGCCGCCCGCCGCGACTTCACCGCCAACGCACTGTATTACGATCCGACGACCGAAACCGTCATCGACTACCACCACGGCGTCGGCGACCTCAAGGCCAGGACGCTGCGCATGATCGGCGAACCGCGTGCCCGCTACCGCGAGGACCCGGTGCGCATGTTGCGCGCCGTGCGCCTGGCGGCCAAGCTCGGCCTGTCGATCGACCCCGAGGCGAAAAAGCCGATCCGCGAGATGGCCGAACTGCTGGAAAACGTTCCCGCTGCCCGCCTGTTCGACGAGATGCTCAAGCTGCTGACCTCGGGTCACTCGGTCAAGTGCATCACGCAACTGCGCGACGAGGGCCTGCACCACGGCCTGCTGCCGCTGCTCGACGTGATCCTCGAACAGCCGCTCGGCGAGAAGTTCGTCATGCTGGCGCTGGCCAGCACCGACGAACGCGTCCGTCGCGGCAAGGGCACCTCGCCCGGCTTCCTGTTCGCGACCCTGCTCTGGCACGAAGTGCTGGCGCACTGGGACAAGATGAAGGCCAAGGGCGAAGCCAAGATTCCGGCGCTGTTCCAGGCCATGGACACGGTCCTCGACGTGCAGGGCGAAAAACTCGCCATCACCCGCCGCATTGCCGGCGACATCAAGGACATCTGGGCGCTGCAACCGCGTTTCGAACAGCGCGCCGGCAAGCGCCCCTACGCCCTGCTCGAACAACCGCGCTTCCGTGCCGGTTACGACTTCCTGCTGCTGCGCGCGCAGGCCGGCGAAATCGACATGGAACTGGTCGAATGGTGGACGCGCTTCCAGAACGCCGAAGGCGACAAGCGCGCCGAAATGCTGCTGCCGGAAGCCGCCGGCGACAAGAAGAAGCGCCGGCGCCGGAAAAAACCGGCCAACGCCACGCCCCAAGCCAGCGACGCATGAGTCTCGCCTACATTGCCCTGGGCGCCAATCTTGGCGACCCGGCGGCCACCGTCAACGCCGCTTTTGCCGCGCTCGACCAGTTGCCGCAAAGCCGTCTGCTGGCCAAATCGGCGCTTTACCGCACGGCGCCGGTCGGCATCGCCGACCAGCCGGAATTCGTCAATGCCGCCGCCCTGATCGACACCACGCTGGCGCCGGAAGCCTTGCTCGACGCGCTGCTCGGCATCGAACAAGCCTTCGGGCGCGTCCGTGCCGAACGCAACGGCCCGCGCACGCTCGACCTCGACATCCTGCTCTACGACGACCTGATGCTGGCGACGCCGCGCCTGACGCTGCCGCACCCGCGCCTGCACCTGCGTGCCTTCGTCCTGCAGCCGCTGGCCGACCTGGCGCCGGACTTGGCCATCCCCGGTCGCGGCCGTCTGGCCGCCTGGCTGCCGGCGGTTGCCAACCAGGGTATCTGCCGCCTTTGATTTAACCCTTGCCACTTCGGCGCCGCTGTGTATCCTTGGCGCCGTCAACAACGCCACGGGACGCCCATGTCTGCTCAAAGCATCACCCGCCGCCTGACCCAGGCCGACCTCGCCAAGCTCTATGCTGCCGGCGAGAAGGTCGCCATGTTCACCTGCTACGACGCCAGCTTCGCCCGCCTGCTCGACGGCGCCGGCGTCGACTGCCTGCTGATCGGCGATTCGCTCGGCAACGTCATCCAGGGCCACGACACCACGCTGCCGGTCACCGTCGCCGACGTCGCCTACCACACCGCCGCCGTCAAGCGCGGTGCCGAACGCGCCTTCATCATTGCCGACATGCCGTTCGGCAGTTTCCAGGAATCCCCGGAAGCCGCCTTCCGCAACGCCGTCACGCTGATGGCCGCAGGGGCACAGATGGTCAAGCTCGAAGGCGGTGCCGAGATGGCCCCGACCATTCAATTCCTGGTCAGCCGCGGCATCCCGGTCTGCGCCCACGTCGGCCTGACGCCGCAGTCGGTGCATGCGCTCGGCGGCTACAAGGTCCAGGGTAAAGGCGACAGCGCCGCCCGCAAGCTGCTCGACGACGCCGTCGCAGTACAGCATGCCGGCGCCACGATGATCGTGCTCGAAGCGATTCCCGCCGCGCTTGCGACCGAAGTCACGGCTGCGCTGCACATCATCACCATCGGCATCGGTGCCGGCAAGGATTGTTCGGGCCAGGTCATGGTGCTGCACGACGCTTTCGACATCCCGCCGGGCAAGAAGGCCAAGTTTGTCCGCAATTTCATGGACGGCGCCAGCAGCCTGCACGACGCTGCCTGCCGCGCCGTTGCCGCCGTCAAGGACGGCAGCTACCCCGGCCCGGAACACACCTACGCTGCCTGAGATCATGCACATCCATTCCCGCATCGCCGACCTGCGCGGCGCGCTGGCCAAGCGTGGCCGCATCGTTTTCGTGCCGACCATGGGCAACCTGCACGCCGGCCACATCAGCCTGATGGAACAGGCCCGTGCGCACGGTGACACCGTGGTCGCGTCGATCTTCGTCAATCGCCTGCAGTTCGGCCCGAACGAGGATTTCGACAAGTACCCGCGCACCTTCCAGGCCGACTGCGACAAGCTCACCGCCGCCGGCGTCGACGTCCTGTTCGCACCGACCGAAGCCGACCTCTACCCCGAGCCGCAGGAATACTTCGTCGAACCGCCGGGCATCCAGAACATCCTCGACGGCGAGTTCCGCCCCGGCCACTTCCGCGGCGTTGCCACCGTCGTCACCAAGCTGTTCAACTGCGTCCAGCCGCAGGCGGCATTGTTCGGCAAGAAGGACTACCAGCAGTTGATGGTCATCCGCAACATGACCCGGCAACTGCTGCTGCCGATCGACATCATCGGCGGCGAAACCGTGCGCGCCGACGACGGCCTGGCGCTGTCCTCGCGCAACGGCTACCTGAGCGCCGACGAACGCGCCGAAGCACCGCGCCTGTACCGGCTGCTCAACGAAATCCGCGACGCCGTCCGCAATGGCAACCGCGATTTCGCGGTATTGGAACAAGCCGCCATCGCCGAACTGAATGCCAAGGGCTGGACCACCGATTACATCGCCATCCGTCGCCAGCACGACCTGTCCCCGGCCGGCGACGACAAGCAGGCGCTGGTGATCCTTGCCGCCAGCCGCCTGGGCAAGACCCGGCTGATCGACAACCTGGAAATCTAATCCAATAACATATACCGACGGTATACACGAAGCACCGGTTTGCATTTAGAATATGCCACTTCACTAGCCGCAGCCTGCGGTGAAGCGCGCCATAATCCAGGAGCAAACCATGAGCAGCAATTCCAGAACCGATATTCACGACCGCTCGATCAACGCCACTTACGACATCACCGGGGATATCCGTAATGTCAGCCTCGGCAAGGGCAACGATGTCTTCAAGATTTCCGGGCACGTCCGTAGCATCGACACCGGCGACGGCAATGACAGCATCACCATTGGCGGCAATGTCGACCATGTGAACGCCGGCCGCGGCGACGACACGGTCAAGATCATGGGCAACGCCCGCCACGTTGATCTTGGCGCAGGCAACGACCAACTGGAAGTTGGCGGCAATCTCGATCATGTCAATGCGGCCTGCGGGGCTGGCGACGACATCGTCACTGTCGGCGGCAACCTCCGCTACGCCCACCTCGGCGACGGCAATAACCAGATCACTGTCGGCGGCAACGCCGATTGCGTATTCACCGGCAAGAACAATGACAAACTGCTGGTCGGCGGCGACCTGAGGCACGCCAACCTCGGCCACGGCGACAACTGTACCGTGGTTGAAAAGAACATCGACACCATCATCGGCTACAGCGGCAAGGATTACGTCCGCGCCGGTGGCGACCTGAAGACGGCTTGCCTGCACGACGGCGACAACGTCATCCTCGCCGAGGGTAACGCCGACAACCTGCACACCGGCAGCGGCAATGACCGCATCGTGGTCGAGGGCGACCTGCGCTACGCCAGCCTGGGCAATGGCAACGATCAGGTGTACGTCGCCGGTAACGTCACCTGCTCGATCAATGGGGGATCGAACAATGACAGCATTCATGTCGCCGGCAACCTGAAACACGCCTCGCTCGGCTGGGGGGACGACAAGCTGGTGGTTCTCGGCAGCATCGACACCGTTCAACTCGGCGCCGGCCACGACCAGGCCTGGATTGGCGTGAATGAAGGCTACCTCGATGCCTCCTGTGGCAACGACACGGTCTATGTCGGGACCAACAAGAAGCTCATTCACATGGGTTCGGGCGACGATCAACTGATCCTTGGCAGTTTTGCCAACAAGACCGTGGTCGATGGCGGTTGCGGTAACGACACACTGACCCTGGTCGGTGACGCCAGCCAGTTCATCATCCAGAAGAACAAGTACGGCGGCTACACGGACATCACCGACATCAGCAACGGCAACAAGATGACGGCCTGGTGGTTCGAGGAAATCAAGTTCGTCGCGGATACCCCGGAAGCGGATATCGTCGATCTCAATTTCGTCGACGATGTCTATTCCATCCCCTGCTTCCAGTAAGCCCCGGCGCCCGGCCCGCATTCGATGCTGACCGTTCCGCATCAGACGATACGGCTGTCCCTGCGCGCCTGCCGGGACAGCTTCATCAACGTGGGCCTGTTCAGCATGTGCATCAACATTGCCATGCTCGTTCCGGCCATCTACATGCTGCAGGTCTATGACCGGGTAGTCGTCGGCGCCAGCATGCCGACGCTGTACATGCTGACCCTGCTGATGCTGGTTTTCCTGATCGCCATGGGGGTGCTCGAATGGGCACGCCAGGACATCATGCGCCGGGTCAGCAATCGTCTCGACCTGCAGCTTGCCCCCTTGCTGTTCGATGTCGGTTACCGTCAGGCCTGGCTCTCCGCCGGCATGGCCGCAGGCACGCAACCGCTGCAGGATCTCAAGGGCATACGCCAGTTCGTCTCATCGCACGGCCTGTTTGCCTTTTTCGATACGCCCTGGGTACCCGTCTATCTGCTGGTGATGTTTGCCTTCCATCCGTGGATCGGTTTGATCGGCCTGCTCAGCGCCCTGCTCCTACTCGGCATCACCCTGGCCAACGAACGCCTGACCGGCCAGCACCAGAAGGCGGCCGAACAGGCTTACCACGAGGCCGGCCGGATGCTCACGCAAGTGCTGCGCAACAGCGAAGTCATGAGCGCCATGGGCATGCTGTCCCGGCTCCGCCAGCGCTGGCTATCGGAAGGCCGGGGTGCTCTGGTCAAGCAGAACGCCGCCGCGGAAATTTCGTCGATCCTGACCGCCGTCTCGAAAAGCCTGCGCATCATCATCCAGTCACTGATCCTCGGCCTGGGCGCCTATCTGGCCATTCGTCAGGAAATATCGCCGGGCATGATGATCGCCGGCTCGATCCTGCTTGGCCGCGCGCTGGCCCCGATCGATCAGATGCTTGGCAGCTGGAAGCAATTTGCCACCGCCCGCGAACAATACCAGCGACTGAACGCCAGTCTGCACGCCGATCCCGCCCCAGAAACCCGGATGACACTGCCGACGCCGCGCGGCGAAGTGCGCGTCGAAGACATCGTCGTGACTGCACCCGGCGGCAACAGCCCCTTGCTCAGCGATGTTTCCTTCCACTGCGCCCCGGGGACCATCGTCGGCGTGATCGGCCCCAGCGCCGCCGGCAAGTCGACGCTGGCCCGTGCCCTCCTCGGCATCTGGCCCTGCGTCAAAGGTAGCGTCAGACTGGACGGTGCCGAAATCCACGGCTGGAACAAGGATGAGCTGGGCAGTCACATCGGCTATCTGCCCCAGGACATCGAACTGTTCGAAGGCAGCGTCAGCGACAATATTGCCCGATTCGGTCCGGCCGATCCGGAGAAGGTCGTCCAGGCAGCACGCGACGCCGGCATCCACGACATGATCCTGCGCCTTCCGCAAGGCTACGATACGCAACTGGGCAACGGCGGCAGCAAGCTTTCCGGCGGCCAGCGCCAGCGCCTGGGCATTGCCAGGGCAATTTACGGCCGGCCGTGCCTGATCGTCCTCGACGAACCCAACGCCAACCTCGATCACGTCGGCGAAGAGGCGCTTCTGGAAACGCTGGATATCCTTCGGGAAAACGCCTCGACCGTGTTCCTGATCACCCACAAGACCCGGATTCTTTCCGCCACCGACAAACTGCTGGTGCTGGCCGATGGCAGCCTGTCGATGTTCGGCCCCCGCGACCGCGTACTCGCCGAACTGAACAAACTGGCGCCGGTTCGACAGATCAAGGAGGCCTGGGCATGAACCCCGTCGGCACCGAACTGCCCCCCGTATCTGACGAACTGGCGGCCATTGTCGACACGGGGCGGGCGCGCCGGATCGGCCTGGGCGTCATCCTGTCGGCCTTCGTTCTCTTCGGCGGCTGGGCCTTTTTCGCCCCGATTGCCAGCGCCGTGGTTGCCGCCGGCGTGGTCAAGGTCGAACTTGAACGCAAGAGCATCCAGCATCTTGAAGGCGGTATCGTTCGCGAGATTCATGTCCGCGAGGGACAGCATGTCGAGCCGGGGCAATTGCTGATCACGCTCGACCAGACGCAATTCCAGGCCGACATGGAAGTCGGCGACAGCCAGGTGCATGCCCTGCGCGCCACCGAGGCCAGGCTGAAAGCCGAGCGTGACGGTTTACCGGCAATTGTCTTTCCCGACGATTTCGCCGGCGAGATCCCGCATCTCGCCCAATTCATCGACAGTGAAAGCGCACTCTTCCAGGCACGCAAGGGATCCCGCCAGGGCGAGATCAAGGTCTTGCAGGGGCGCATCCAGCAATCCGAATCCCAGATTGCCGGCTTGCAGCAGATCAATGCCCGCAAACAGGAAATACTGCAGTCCCTGCAATCCGAACTCAGCGACTTGCAACGACTGGTCGCTGGCAATTTCATCAGCCGGCACAAACTCAGCCAGATCGATCGACAGATTTCCGAATTGCGCGGCGATATTGCCGAAAACGATGCCAACATCGCCAACCTTCGCGTCCAGCAACGGGAAACCCGACTGCTCATCGACTTCCGCAAGGCCGAATTCCGCACTGCCGACATCGATGCACTGACCGAAACCCAGAAGAAACTCGACGAGTTGCTGAAAAAATCGATGTCGCTGGAAGATCGCGTCAAGCGTGCCAGCATACGGGCCCCGGTGGCTGGCCAGGTGATCGGCCTGCGCACCAATTCACCCGGCGCCGTGCTGCAGCCCGGCACCCATATTCTCGATATCGTCCCGGCCGGCGCCGATCTGGTGATCGAGGCGCGTATTTCACCGGCCGACGTCGACAGCGTACGCATCGACCAGCTCGCCGACATCCGTTTCACCGGCTTCAAGGCCACCACCACACCGGTGGTCGAAGGGCGCCTGGTGCACCTGGCCGGCGACCGCCTGATCGACGAGATGACCGGTACCCCCTACTTCACCAGTCACATCCATCTGACCGCCGAAGGCCTGCAACACCTGAAGCGTTTGAATCTGCGGATACAACCCGGCATTCCCGCCGAAGTCATCATCAACACCGGTGAACGCACGCTACTCCAGTATCTTGCCCAACCGATCAGCAATGCGCTGGCCAGAACATTCCGCGAGGACTGATTTCACTCGAAAAAGATCGTTGACAGCGAGTCCAATGCCGTTAAAATTCGCTTCCCCCAACTTTCTGGATGAGTGAAAAACCATGCAGAGAACCATGTTGAAATCCAAGCTGCATCGCGTGACGGCAACCCACGCCGACCTGCATTACGAAGGCTCCTGCGCGATCGATGAAGATCTGCTGGAAGCCGCCAATATCAAGGAATACGAGCAGATCGACATCTGGAACGTCAACAACGGCGAGCGTTTCACCACCTACGCGATTCGTGCCGAACGCGGTTCAGGCGTGATCTCGGTCAATGGCTCGGCTGCCCGCCGCGCCGCACCGGGTGACATCCTGATCATTGCCACCTTCGCCGCCTATACCGAGGTTGAACTGGCCCGCCACGAGCCGGACCTGATCTACGTCGATTCGCAGAACCGTATCGTCCGTCGCGGCCACAAGATTCCGGTTCAGGCCGCCGCCTGAACTGACGACCTGCACCGTCGATGACGAAGCCCGCCTCTTGGCGGGCTTTTCTTTTTCTGTACAATCCGTTGCACTATTTTTAAAAAAACCAACGGAGACAAACATGGGCGTGGTATTCGCCAAGACACAGAAAGGGCATGAAGAGCTCACCGCCAAGTCCGGCGGGCTGACCCCGCGTCAGCGACGAGTACTGATCATGGTCGACGGCAAACGTACCGTCGATGAATTGCGGGAGATGCTGCAGGCCGACGACCTCCAGCACACATTGGGACTGCTTGAGGAATCCGGCTTCATCGAAATCGGTGCCGTCAAGGATGCCGCAACCGGCGCCACCCAACCTGCACCAGCCGAACCGCTACCGTCGATCACGGCCTTCCGTCCGGCACCGCAACCGGCCAATTCCAAGGATATGGAGCAGGCGCGCAACTTCATCCAGAACACCTTGAAGACCTTCTGCGGCCCGTTCGCCCATCTGCACATCGTCGAAGCCGCCTTCGCCGCGCAAACGCATGAGGAGTTGCGGTTGCAGTTCGATCCCTGGTTCCATGCCGTCGTGCAGACCCGTGAGGGTCGCCGACGGGCCGAGGAACTGCGGACGATGTTGCTGAAAGTGATCTAGCCGGCCGATTCGTCGGACTTCTTGGCGCCATCGGCCTTTTTCGGCTTGCGGCTGCGCGTCGTTTTTCTGGCCGGCTTCTTCTCTTCCGCCACGGCGACTGTTTCGAGCGGCGTCGCCGCCGGCGCTTCCGTCGTTTCGACGACGGCCTCGGCCGCCTTGCGCGGGCGTCGAGCGCCGCGCTTGGGTTTGTCCGTGGTTTCAGCGATCACCACCGGCGCTGGCTGAGGCGGCTCGGACGAGACAGGCTCGGCCACTGGCGAAACGCTCTCAACGGACACCTGCGCTGGCTCTTCCGGCCGGCTATCCTTGCGCGTACGCCGGCCACCGCGACGACGACCGCCCGATTTTTCCTCGACAGGTGCCGCCACAGCTTCCGTTTCGCCGGCAGCCGGCGTTTCCGGAGCTTCCAGTTGCACTTCAGGCGCTGCGTCGGCGACGACCGGCTCGCTATCCTGCGGCCGTGCACGCGTCACGTAGGTGCCGGACTTGTCGTCGCGCCCGACCAGCAGCAGGCCACGGCTAGCCGCCTCTTCGAGCAGGTTGCCGAAGGTTCGGTAGCCGTAATAGCTCTCGCTGAAGCCGGGATTGCGCCGCTTGACCACTTCCTTGAGCACCGAAGCCCAGATGCGTTCGGCTTCGCCGCGATCGGCCATGAGGTCGGAAAAGGTGGCACAGACCAGATCGACCGCCTTGGCCTTGCGCTCTTCCATCTTCTCGCGCCGCTTGGCTTCCTCTTCCGGCGAACGCTTCTCGCGTTCGCGTCGCTGCCCGCCACGCTGTGCCTCGCGGTCGCGGACCAGATCGTCGTAATAGATGAATTCGTCGCAATTGGTGACCAGCAGGTCGGAGCAGGATTGCTTGACGCCGACACCGATGACCTTCTTGGCATTCTCGCGCAGCTTGGAGACCAGCGGCGAGAAGTCGGAATCGCCGGAAATGATCACGAAGGTATCGACGTGCGACTTGGTGTAACACAGGTCGAGCGCATCGACGACCATGCGGATGTCGGCCGAATTCTTGCCCGACTGGCGCACATGGGGAATTTCGATCAGCTCGAAATTGGCCTCGTGCATGGCGGCCTTGAAGCTCTTGTAACGATCCCAGTCGCAGTAGGCCTTCTTGACCACGATGCTGCCCTTGGCGAGCAGACGCTCCAGCACCGGGCGGATGTCGAATTTCTCGTATTGCGCGTCGCGTACGCCCAGCGCAATGTTCTCGAAGTCGCAGAAAAGCGCCATGCTGGCGGTGTCGTTGGCGGCCATGGAGTCGATCCGTTTTGATGAAGGCCGCAGTATACCGCCAGCACGATCAGCCGCTCCGCAAATCCGCCGTTTCCTCGTCGGTGAACAACCGGGAGCGTGTGATGAAACATTCCCCGCTGCCGCATTCGAGCGAGAAGGTTCCGCCCTGCCCCGGCACGGCGTCGATGATCAGTTGGGTGTGCTGCCAATATTCGTACTGGGCCGCGCTGATGTAGAACGGCACGCCGCCGATCTCGCCGAGCCGGATGTCCTGGGCCCCCAGCGTCAGTTCGCCGTCGAGGTAGCAATTCGGGCTGCTGTTGTCGCAGCAGCCGCCCGACTGGTAGAAGAACAACGCCGTTCCGTGCGTGTGCTGCAAATGCTCGATCAGGGCCAGGGCGGCGGGTGTGGCAATAACGCGTTCGACCATGTCATCCTCCAAAAAAAATACGGGGGCCATCGGCCCCCGTCAAAGCCCACAAGGGCACGCAGAGTCGGAGAAGAAATCCGCTTAGAAGAAACCCAGCTTCTGCTCGGCGTAGGAGACGAGCAGATTCTTGGTCTGCTGGTAATGATCAAGCATGACCTTGTGCGTTTCGCGACCGATGCCCGATTCCTTGTAGCCGCCAAAGGCGGCGTGCGCCGGGTAGGCGTGGTAGCAGTTGGTCCATACGCGACCGGCCTGGATGGCGCGGCCCATGCGGTAGGCGACATTGCCGTTGCGGCTCCAGACGCCGGCACCGAGGCCGTAGAGCGTGTCGTTGGCGATCGCCAGGGCTTCGGCTTCGTCCTTGAAGGTGGTCACCGCGAGCACCGGCCCGAAGATTTCTTCCTGGAAGATGCGCATCTTGTTGTGGCCCTTGAACAGCGTCGGCTGGATGTAGTAGCCGCCTTCGATGTCGCCGCCGAGGTGGGCGCGCTCACCACCGATCAGCACCTGGGCGCCCTCTTCCTTGCCCAGCTTGAGGTAGGACTCGATCTTGTCCATCTGGATCTGCGAGGCCTGCGCGCCCATCATCGTCTCGGTGTCGAGCGGCGAACCCTGCTTGATCGCGGCGACGCGCTTCAGGCAGCGCTCCATGAAGGCATCGTAGATCGATTCCTGGATCAGCGCGCGGCTCGGGCAGGTGCACACTTCGCCCTGGTTGAAGGCGAACAGGACCAGGCCTTCGATCGCCTTGTCGAGGAAGCCGTCGTCCTTGTCCATGACGTCGGCGAAGAAGATGTTGGGCGACTTGCCGCCCAGTTCCAGCGTCGCCGGGATCAGGTTGTTGGCGGCAGCCTGGGCGATGACGCGGCCGGTGGCGGTGGAGCCGGTGAAGGCGATCTTGGCGATGCGCTTGGAGGTGGCCAGCGGCATGCCGGCTTCACGACCCAGACCATTGACGATGTTGAGCACGCCCGGCGGCAGCAGGTCGGCGATCAGGTCGACCAGGATCAGGATCGAGATCGGCGTCGATTCGGCCGGCTTCAAGACCACGCAGTTGCCGGCGCCGAGCGCCGGGGCCAGCTTCCAGGCGGCCATCAGGATGGGGAAGTTCCAGGGGATGATCTGACCGACGACGCCGAGCGGCTCATGAATGTGGTAGGCCATGGTGTTCTCGTCGATTTCCGAGATGCCGCCTTCCTGCGAGCGCAGGCAGCCGGCGAAGTAACGGAAGTGGTCGACGGCCAGCGGGATGTCGGCGTTCAGCGTTTCGCGGATCGGCTTGCCGTTGTCGACGGTCTCGGCGTAGGCGAGCAGTTCGAGGTTCTGTTCGAGGCGGTCGGCGATCTTGAGCAGGATGTTCGAGCGGGTCGCGGCATCGGTCTTGCCCCACTTCGGGAAGGCGGCGTGGGCGGCGTCGAGCGCCAGCTCGATGTCTTCGGCGGTGGAGCGGGCAACCTGGGTATAGACCTTGCCATTGACCGGGGTCACCACGTCGAAGTACTGGCCTTTGACCGGGGCGGTCCATTGGCCGTTGATGAAGTTGTCGTACTTGGCCTTGTAGGCGATTTTTGCGCCAGCGGCGCCGGGGGCTGCGTAGATCATCTTGTCTCCTGTCTTTTACGAATGAGTGAATCAGTTGCCTGATGGCCAGCAACCCATATCAAGGGCCGTGCCAGAACAACACATCATTGATTCAAAAAGAATTTCCAGAAATCGACCAGCAGCCAGGCGACGACTGGAACGTCGCACAAGGAAACAACTGTCACATTCTGGAACAGTGTCCGGCAATTCGTTCGCCAGGGCTTGCATGCCCGGCCCGGCCCCCTATACTCCCGATAAAGTCCGGCGACGAACGGGCGAGGAGACAAACACGATGCGCACTCATTCCCCCGTGCCGGCCCCGCAGTTGCGACAAGCCCGCCTGAAGCTGCTCGAAGGCAGCGACTTCACCGATGCCGCCGTCGACGAGCGCCTGGCCCGTTCATGGCGGCGCAGCCTGGCTGCCGGCCTGACGCCGACCGGCCGTCTGGCCATCCCGGACAATCTCAGCGGCAAGGAGCTAGGCCGGGCACTGGGCCGCAATCACGAACTGCTCAGCCATTCGCGGCCGATCATGGAATACCTGTTCGAACAGGTGCGCCACAGCCACAGCATGGTCATCCTCGCCGACAACCGGGGCGTGCTCATGCACACCCTCGGCGATGCCGACTTTCTCGGCAAGGCCGAGCGCGTCGCCCTGATGTCGGGCGCCTGCTGGGACGAGCGCCAGCGCGGCACCAATGCCATCGGCACCGCGCTGGCCGAAGCGGCCGGGGTCGAAATCCACGGCGACGAGCATTTCCTGGAGCGCAACACCTTTCTCACCTGTGCCGCCGCGCCCATCGTCTCCGCAACCGGCGAACTGCTCGGCATCCTCGACATTTCCGGCGACCGGCGCAGCCGTCATCCGCACACCCTCGGCCTGGTCAACACTGCGGCGCGGATGATCGAGAACCGCCTGGTCGTCGATGCCTGCCAGCGCCACCTGCGCCTGCATCTCCACCCGGACCCGGCCGGCATCGGCACGGTCGCCGAGGGTATCGTTGCTCTCTCCGAGGACGGCTGGATCGTTGGCGCCAATCGCAATGCGCTACAGATGCTCGGCCTGGCCAGTGCCGACATCGGCGCCACACCGCTGTTTCGTGCGCTCGACACGCGCCTGGCCGACCTGCTCGAACAGGCCCGCCGCCGTTCCGGGCAAGGCCTGGCGCTGCGTCGCCACGACGGGATGAGCCTGTACGCCCGGCTCGATGGACACGAGCCGCGCATCCTGTCGGTTCCGGCCACGCCGGCACCGAAGAAAGACGACGCGCTGAGTGCGCTGGATACCGGCGACGGCCGCTGGCGCACCGCCGCCGACAAGGCCCGGCGTATCGTCGGCAAGGACATTCCGCTGCTGATCGGCGGCGAATCCGGGGTCGGCAAGGAGATGTTCGCCCGCGCCGCGCACGAATCCTCGCCGCAACGCGATGGCCCCTTCGTCGCCATCAATTGCGCCGCACTGCCGGAAAACCTGATCGAGGCCGAACTGTTCGGCTATGTCTCCGGTGCCTTCACCGGCGCCCGCAAGGAAGGCTACATCGGCCGCCTGCGCGAAGCCGACGGCGGCACCCTGTTCCTCGACGAAATCGGCGACATGCCGCTGACCATGCAGACCCGCCTGTTGCGCGTCCTGCAGGAGCGCCAGGTGACGCCGCTCGGCGGCGGCACCCCAGTCAAGGTCAATTTCGCCCTGATCTGCGCCACCCATTGCGACTTGCCGGCCGCCTGCGCCAGCGGCCGCTTCCGCAGCGACCTCTACTACCGGATCAACGGCCTCAGCCTGAATTTGCCCGCCCTGCGCGAGCGCAGCGATTTCGCGGCGCTGTGCGACAAGCTGCTGGCCGAACTTTTCCCAGATCTGCCGGTAGACATTGCGCCGGGACTGCGCCAGCGCCTGGCGGCCTACCACTGGCCGGGCAACCTGCGCCAGCTGGCCAGCGTGCTGCGCACCGCCTGCGCCATGCTCGACCCGGGCGATACCCGCATCGACTGGCAACACCTGCCGGACGATATCCTGGCCGCGCTCCAGGCCGGTACGGAGCGGCCGTCGACGACAAGTACCGTGCTGCCGGCGCAGGATCTTGCCACGCTGTCGCTGGCCGCCATCCAGCAGGCCATCGTCGACCACCAGGGCAATCTCAGCGCCGCCGCCCGGCAACTCGGGATCAGCCGGCAGACGCTGTACCGCAAGCTGAAAACCGGCGCCGGGCAGTAAGCATTAGGAGGTATTGTGCGCAGCCGATGGCGGTGACATGATCGGACGCTCCGTCCCGACGAGCCTGCCATGACTGCTTCCCTCCCCGACATCGCCAACCTGATCGGCCGCCTGCCGCTGTTTTCCAGCATGTCGGTCGAAGAAGTCGGCCGCATCGCCGCCGGCGCCCGCGAAGTCCGGGCGGCCAAGGGCGACATCCTGTTCCACAAGGGCGACCCCAATCACGGTTTCCACCTGCTGCTCAGCGGCCAGATCAAGCTCGCCTTCACCTCGGCTCAGGGCAACGAGAAAGTCGTCGAAATCATTCAGCCAGGCCAGACTTTCGGCGAGGCGATCATGTTCATGGACACGCCCTACATCGTCTACGCCCAGGCACTCGCCGATGCGCAGATGATCCACATTGCCAAGGCAACCGTTTTCGCCGAACTCGACCGCGACCCCAAACTGGCGCGCAAGATGCTCGCCAGCATGGCCGTCCGCCTGCACCAGTTGATGGCCGACCTCGAAGCCAACTCGCTGCATTCCGGCAAGGAACGCATCATCACCTACCTGCTACGCGAGCTTCCGGCCAGCACCACGCCAGGCCAGACCGCCACGGTCAGCCTGAGCACCACCAAGGGCATCGTCGCCTCGCGCCTCAACCTGACCCAGGAACACTTCTCCCGCATCCTGCACGAACTGGTCGAGGAAGGCCTGATCGTCGTCCGCGGCCGGCAGATTGAAATCCCGGACCCCAAACGCCTCAGCGCAAGTCGAGGCTGACAAAAAAAGGGGCGGAAATTCCGCCCCTTTTACTTTGCTAGCTGACTACCAGGATCAATCGACGATCAGCTTTCCGTTATTCAACAACTGCTGGATCAGCGCAGCATCGTTGTTGTTCGCCACACCGTACTCACTGTACAGATTGACCCCGGTCAGCGTAATGCGCTGGCTTTCCTGTCCAGAACTATAGGTTCCTCCAGCAAAGCCTCCATCATGACTGATGCGCAGTATCGTACTGGTAACGCCACCGGAGGTCGTCGTCGTGATGTCGATATAGTTGGCAAGGTTACCGATACCCGTGCTGTGGTTTTCGCCGACCAGCAAATCCCGCAGATCAAGGATATCCTCGTTACGGTTGAAGTCGGTAATGGTATCGAGGGCTGGCGAGCCTTTGTTCCCACGATCAGCCAAACTCCACTGGAAGGTGTCAGCCCCCATACCACCGGTCATCGTGTCGCTGCCAGCACCACCAATCAACAGGTCGTTACCGGCACCGCCATTAAGCGTGTCGTTACCATTGCCACCGACCAGCTTATCGTTGCCATTACCGCCGTTCAGGATGTCATCACCATCGCCACCAGACAGCCAGTCATTTCCATCACCGCCACTGAGTGTATCGTTGCCGGCCAGCCCGCTGAGAATGTCATTCCCCGCAGTACCGTTGATGGTATTGCCGCTGGCAGTGCCAACACTGGTCACCGCACCCTGGCTGTAGGTCACATTCAGTTGCACTGATCCATTCGCAGTATCGCCATCGAAATCCCGCAGCGTGAAGCCGAAGGTTTCGGACAGGGAACCGGTACCGGAGAACGGAGGACGATAGCTGTAATCGCCATTATCCAGGTCAATGATCAACAACCCGCCGGCTGCGGTGCTTACGTTCAGCTGGTGCGTGACAGCGTCAAATGTAGCGGACGCTGTACCGCTGCCTGAGACACTGACGGTATTCGCCGTACGGTCCCAACTGAATACTCGCCCGTCGATCTGGATTACCGACAAATAGCCCTGATCCGCACCCACATTGCCCGGCGTATTACCCAAGAGGACATTGCCCTGCGCAATCGGCGCAACGGTCGACTGAAGCACCGCCGACAGGGTATTCACGTTCGGCACCATCAGTGCCTCGGTGCTGCTACCCGTCGTACCGTCGTAGGCAATTGGATCAAGGTAGGCCTTGTCCGTTGCGGTCAATCCGGTACCAATCCCCAGCGCAAAGGCCTTGATCTCATTGGTGGCAAGGAAATTTGCCCAGATTGCTGCTTCATCCGGCTGAATTCCGGAATCAGCGGTGACATTGGTACCACCATTACTGTTATTGGCCAAGGTCGAGCCGTTTCCATCACTGGCGTTTGGCTGTCCATCGGAAATGAAATAGGCCACATTCTGCAGCGAACCTCCGGCCGGGGCTTCCAGAATCCGCCCGGCAGAAGTCCAGGACTGAATCGCCTGCGCCAGCGCCGCATCGTAATTGGTCCAGCCATTGGCCGTGATCGAACTCAACATGGCCTTGGCATCATCCGCCGTCATCCAGAAGCTGGTCCGATCTGCAGCCGTGGTCGAGAACGTGACGATCTTGACTGCAACATCGCCATATCCGTCATACGAGTTGATCAGATTGGTAATTGCTGTCCGCGCAGCCGCCAGCCGGTCGACCGATGTGCTGGTCATGCTGCCGGACACATCAAGGATTACCATCAGGTTGGTATCGATCTGTCCGACATCCAATTGCCTGGTCTGAGCACCTGCTACCGGCGAGTCATCCTCAACGTTGACCGTCAGCGTTGCGCTACTCGCAACCGTACCGTCGCTGACCGTCACACCAATGTCGAAAGACAAGACATCTTCGACGCCTGCTTGAGCATGATCGACAGGACCCAGCAAGGTTACTGTGTAACTTCCATTGCTGGCAATCGTCACACTGACGACAGGCGAACCGGCGGCCGAGCCCACCAGATTCGTGGTACCGACACCGCTCCACTGCAGCGGCTCGCCACCAGAAGTCACCGTCGTCGAAGGCGGATAGAGGGCGAGGGACAAGGTTCCACTACCGGAAACCGCCATGGTTCCGCTGAAGACAGTGGCATTCGTCGTATCCTGCGGCACGCCAAGGTTATCGATGTTACCGCCGACCAAGCCCTCTTCAGAGAGCGTAGCGCTAGCACCGCCAACCGTCGGTGCCGGACGGCCCAGCAGCGTGACATTAATGCTGCCGCTGGCGGTATCCAGGTCGGAATCAGTGAGCTGATAGCCGAGATTCATGCTGATATCGGCACGATAGTTGATATAGCTGAGGCTGGATACCTCGGGACGCCACGAACCGCTATTCGAGGTAAAGACGACCTGATCGAAAGCCAAGCCGCCCGTATTCGCTACGGAAATGGTCAGCGGCTGCTCGTTCGTCGTGATCGCAACATTATTTCCACGCGCCACTTCGACGCCATCCCGATAGGCAACCCACGACATCGTTGCTGTCTGCCCCTGAGCCTCAAGTGTAAAACCTGCCGAGGTGACGTCCACCCCGAAATTCAGGGTGAGCTTTTCATTACCTGCGGTATCGATCCAGTTCCCCGCACCACCATTTACAGAAATCCCTTGGGTTGAGTAATTGACATTGGCCGGCTGACCATTACGTTCCCCGGTAATATCAATCAACACCAGGCCGGAGGCGGAATCACTCAGCAGCAGATTGCCGGAATTTCCTCCAGTATTCTTGAAGCTGCTCGACTGAGAGGAGACCCCAAGCAGTTCAGTATAGGTACGGAACTGAGTACCACCGGAATCCAGATCGATATTGAGCGTGAAGACGTTCTCGCGAACCCCCGCGCGCATTATGAAGCCAGTCATCACATCACCGGCATCGTTGAACTCGGTCTGAACCAGTTGACCATCGGCGAACAAAGTCGGCATCGACGATGCCCCCGGGCGCCAGGTGAAATCCGTACCATCGGCGGACAGCGAAACGGGGAGGCTACCAAGCACGGTTTGCCCTGCCTGATTGGCACCGGCAATCGATGCAAGCCCATTGACCGTCGGCGCATCATCCTCAACAAGGAGCGTCAGGGTAGAGGTGTTGCTGTTGGTCGCATTGCTCACCGTCACACCAAAGTCCAGACGCAGCATGTCCTCGATGTTTGCCACTGGATGATCCAGACCTCCCTTCAACACCAGGGAATACTGACCGTTACTCTGCATCGTGAGCGTGAGGATTTCCCGGCCATTCGCCGAGCCAGAGAGTACAGTGGCCGTACCCACGAGAGTGGTAGTCCAGGACAGGGCTTGACCACCTGAAGTCAGGCCGGATGGCGGAGTGAAGGAAATTATCCTGTCACCATCGCCTCCAATGAGCATCGTTCCATTGAAGCTAGCCGAATTGGTCGTATCGGGAACCCCGACCGAATCCGGGCTACCACCAGGCAAACCTTCTTCCGAAACCACCGCGATAGTTGGCTGGATGCCCAGCGTGGCGATCGAAGCAGAGCCATCAGCCAGATCCGAACCATCCCGGGCCGTTGCCGTCACCGTGATGTTCATCGAACCGGTCATGTCGACCGGCGTGGTCATCGTCAGCCCGGTGATCGTGACAGCCTTGGTCACCGGATCAACCGCCACCACATATGGACCGTCACTGGTCAGTGGCAGGGTCCAGGTGCCGTCCGGATTCTGCGTGCCATGCGACAACGTCACCCCAGCCGGAACACTGACCGTAATCGTGGCGATTTCCTCGGAATAATCGATATCGGTCGGCGTTGCCGTGATCGTCAGCGGATGCGTCTTGGTTTGCGCGAAAGTCACCGAATGGATCAGGTAATCGTCACCCGCACGCGGAGCCGTGAACTCGATGCGTGCGATTTGCGCGCCGTTGTCACTGACCACCGTGAAAGGCGAATCGACCACATCGGTGACGCCGGCAACGGTGCCCTGGCCAATCTGGTTACCCTGATCGTCGAACAGTGTGTAGGTCGCCCGCTCGCCAGAGTGCAACCAGGCGAATTGGATGGTGGCGCTGGACACCGGATCATCGAAAGCGACGGCAATCTTCTCGGAATTTCCGTTCAGATGGCCGATTTCGCTATCGTTTCCGGAGGATGCCTGAGCAACCCCAAAGCCACTGACATTGCCCGCGCCCGCACCGTTAACAATACTGACCGTACCCGGAGAACCATCCAGGTTGTATGCGGTGACCGTATACCCTTGGCCGGCAATGCCTGCGTTGGTGTTATTGATGGACAGGTTGTTGGTCACCGGGTTGCCGATCTGGATCGTCACATTCGGCGTATCGGCAACCGGCGTCACCGTGATATCCAGCGTCGAGGTATCGGTGCGCATACCGTTGCTGACCGTGTAGGTCACCGTCGGCACCGGGCCACTGTAATCCTGATGCGGCACGAAGGAATAGCTGCCATCAACATTGATGGTCAACTCACCGCGCCCCGCGATGGTCACGCTGCTGCCCGCGGCATGCACAGTCGGATCACCGGCCACCGAGAAATTCAGGATCGAGACGCTACCAGCAGCAGTAACCGTATTCGCAATCAGCGTACCGGAAACGATGGAGACATCCTCCTGCGTGGAAACCGCCTCATTGCCATCATCGATGCTGTTGTCGTTGATCGTACCGGTTCCAGCAACTGGGACGGCATTCTGTGCGGTCGCAGCAGAAAGGAAAAGCTGTTCAGGTTGCTCGACTTCTCCATCATCGATGGTCGGCAAGCGAACGATGAACGAGGTCGTCGAAGGAGGCACCGAGACGCTGAAAGTACCATCCGCAGCCACCGTAACCGTGGTGAAGTTGTTGCCACCGTCGAAGGAAACCTCGATCGGCGTCGTGGTATCGAGCGCAAGGCTCGCCGTGTCGTCGTCGAAATCCAGATTGACAGTCGTCGAGAACAGACTTTCGTTACTCAGGGTCACCACGAAATCAAGCGCCATCCCTTCGACAGTCGTCGGACTGGAGACTGCAATCACTGCCGGACGGTCGTCCAGCGGCGGCGGTTGGATCGTCGGCGGCGTCACCGTCGGCGGCAGCGGCGTACCCGGCGTGCCGTCGTCCGTGATCGTGCCCACGCCCGTGGCGCTGTTGGTCACCGTCGTTGCCGTCAGCGTGAAGGTTTCCGGGCCTTCGTACACTTGCGTCGGTTCGTCGGCCGTCGTCTGCACCGACACGTAGAACGTCGTCGTGTTGGCCGGTACCTGAACCTGACCACCCACCACCGGCGTCCACGTCGCACCGTTGTCAAACGTCACATACAGGTCGTTCGACAGGTCGCTGCCCAGCGTCGCG
>NZ_AUCE01000011.1 GCF_000429605.1 Azonexus hydrophilus DSM 23864
GGCGAAGGCACCACCCTCACTGTCACCGCCCAAATCCGTGACGCCGCCGGCAACCTCGGCAATATCGCCAGCGACTCCGCCACCATCGATACCCGCATCCCCAACGATGGCGTCGCGCCGATCGTCGTCATCACCGAAGACGCCGACAACGACGGGCGCATCAGTGCCGCCGAACTCAACGGCAAGGTCGATGTCCGCATCGAGTTCGACGGCACCAAGGTCGATATCGGCGACATCGTTCGCATCACCGACGGCACCACCTCACGCGATATCAGCATCACCGCCGCCGACAAAACCGCCAATCACGTCCTTACCGACTTCGTGCCGCCGGCCTCCGGGCAGACCATCACGGTCACCGCGCACATCTTCGACGCTGCCGGCAATACCACGCAGCCGGGTAGCGACTCGGCCATCATCGATACCGACATCCCCAACAACGGCCTGCCGCCCGAGGTCGAGATCACCGAAGACGCCAACAACGACGGTTTCATCAACCGTGTCGAGGCCAGCGGCTCGGCCGACGTCAGAGTCTCCTTCAACAAGGACAAGGTCGATGTCGGCGACACCGTCCGCATTTCCGACGGCACCACCAGCAAGGATTTCGTCGTCAGCGCCACCGACAAGGCCAATGGCTTCGTCACCACCGACTTCCCGCTGCCCAGCAATGGCAGCACGCTCACCGTCACCGCCCACATCTTCGACCCCGCCGGCAATCGTTCCGCCACCGGCACCGACTTCGCCAAGGTCGACCTCAGCACCCTGCTCGATCTGCAACTCGTCATCACCGAGGACGAGAACAACGACGGCTTCATCAACGCCAGTGAACTCAAGGGCTCGGTCGGCGTCGATATCACCCTCCCCACCGATGCCATCGCCGGTGACCTCATCACCATCACCGCCACCGGCAACCCCACCCGGACCATCACCCTGATCCAGCCGCAGATCGACGCCGGCAAGCTGTCCATCGAAATCACCCCACCGGCCAACGGCACCCGTCTCGAAGTCTCCGCCCAGGTCACCGACGCCGCCGGCAACAAGTCCAACATCGCCACCGACGCCGCCGTGATCAACACCACGCCGCCCACGTTGACCGTACAACTGGCTCCGTCCTCCGACAGCGGAACCAAGGGCGACAACATCACCAATGACGCTACGCCGACGCTCATCGGCGTCACCACCCCGGGCGCCCGGGTCACGGTCAACATCCCGAGCACCGGCGAGCAACTGCAAACCACCGCCGACAGCAACGGCAACTGGCAGATCACCCCCACCCACGCCATGCCGGACGGCACGACCCCGGTTGTGGCAACGGCAACCGATGCCATCGGCAACACCAGCACGACCAGCCTGCCGCTGACCATCGACACCACGCAATTCACCGGGCTCACCGTCAGCATCCGCGAGGATGAGAACAACGACGGTTTCATCAATCTCAGCGAACTCAAGGATGGCGACATCGACGTCCGCGTCACCCTGCCCGACGGTGCCGCCGTCGGCGATACCCTCACCGTCGGGGCTTCCGGCAACATCGCCCAGGTATTTACGCTGAGCGCCGCCCAACTCGCCACCGGCTTCATCGACACCAAGTTCAACCCGACTTCCAACAACACCGACTTCAAGGTCACCGCCGCCATCACCGACCCCGCCGGCAACACTGCCGGCCCGGTCGAGGACAGCGCACGACTCCAGCTGTCGGCACCCGCCGAGCCCATCGTCACCATCCTCGAGGATGCCAACAACGATGGCTGGATCAACGCTGCCGAACTCCAGGGCGACATCGACGTCCGCATCGAACTCCCCGGCAATGTTCAGGCCGGCGACCGCTTGCTGACCACCGTCAATGGCATCGCCCGGGCGGAAATCCTGATCACCCAGGCCGATATCGACCAGGGTTCCATCGCCCTGCCCGGCATCGCCAATCCCGGTGAAGGCAGCACCTTCACCGTCACTGCGCAGGTCCGTGACAGCGCCGGCAACTTCGGCAGCATCGGCGACAGTCAGGCACGTATCGACACCACGCCGCCGGCCCTGGCAGCCTGGCTCGACCCGACTTCCGACAGCGGCATCCAAGGCGACGGCATCACCAACGACAATACGCCGACCCTCAGCGGCACCGGCGAACCCGGCGCCGCCATCACCGTCACCCTGCCCGGCACCGGCGAAGTCCTGAAGACGACCGTCAGCGCCGGCGGCACCTGGACCGTCACACCGACGCAGCCGCTGGCCGATGGTGCCCATCTGGCCCAGGTCGGTGCCACCGACGCCGCCGGCAATTCGAGCACCGCCACCGTCGCCCTGCACATCGACACCCATATCCCGAACAACCGCCTGGCGCCGACGGTGATCATTACCGAAGACGCCAACGGCGACGGCTACATCAACCGTGCCGAGGCAATCGGCAATGCCGACGTCCGTGTTGCCTTCACTGCCGATCTGGTCGAGGTTGGCGATGTGGTCGTGGTCTCCGCTGGCGGCATCAGCCGCGAGATCGCCATCAGCAGCAGCGACCGGAACAATGGCTACGTCAGCACCGATTTCCCGATGCCGGCCAATGGCGCCACCCTGACAGTCTCCGCCTTCATCGTGGACAGGGCCGGCAATACCAGCGACACCGGCCAGGCCAGTGCGATCGTAGACATCACCGATTACCAGGGTTTGTCCATCGAAATCACCGAAGACGCCAACAACGACGGCTTCATCAACCGCAGCGAACTCCAGGACAACGATATCGATGTCCGTGTGACCTTGCCCAACGGCGCCGCCATCGGCGACACGCTGACCATCACTGCCGTCGGCAATGTCGACAAGGTGTTCACACTGACCGCCGCCCAACTCGCCGCCGGCTTCATCGACGTCAAGTTCAACCCCACCGCCAACAACACCGACTTCCGGGTCACCGCATCAATTGTCGACGTTGCCGGAAATGCCGCCGGCCCGGTCGAAGACACGGCCCGCATCGTGATTTCGCCGCCGAGCGAACCGATCGTCACCATTCTCGAAGACATCAACAACGACGGCTGGATCAACGCCGCCGAACTTCAGGGCAACATCGACGTCAGCGTCACCCTGCCGGCCACTGCCGTCGCCGGTGATACGCTGCTGACCAGCATCAACGGTGTGGCACAAGCCGGCATCACGATCACCCACGCCGATATCCTCAAGGGCTCGATCGCCTTGCCCGGCATCCCCAATCCTGGCGACGGGATCACCCTGACCGTCGAAGCCCGCGTCAAGGACGCTGCCGGGAATATCGGCAACCCCGGCAGCGACAGCGCCACCATCGACCTGGCCATTCCCAACAATGGCGAAGCGCCCGCCGTCACCATCCTCGAAGACATCAACAACGACGGCTTCATCAACCGCGCCGAAGCCAGCGGCAACGCCGATGTCCGCATCGCCTTCAACCCCGCCCTCGTCAAGGCCGGCGACACCGTCCGCGTCACCGACGGCACCACCAGCCGGGATATCGTCATCACCCCCGCCGACCAGAGCAAGGGCTACGTCGACACCGACTTCCCCCTGCCGCCCGATGGCACCACCCTGAGCGTTTCCGCCTACCTCTTCGACCCCGCCGGCAACCGCTCCGCCACCGGCACCGACTTCGCCAAGGTCGACCTCAGCGCCCTGCTCAACCTCCAGCTCGTCATCACCGAGGACGAAAACAACGACGGCTTCATCAACGCCAGCGAACTCAAGGGCTCGGTCGGCGTCGACATTACCCTCCCGGTCGATGCCATCGCCGGCGACCTCATCACCATCACCGCCACCGGCAACCCCACCCGGACCATCACCCTGATCCAGCCGCAGATCGACGCCGGCAAGCTGTCCATCGAAATCACCCCACCGGCCAACGGCACCCGTCTCGAAGTCTCCGCCCAGGTCACCGACGCCGCCGGCAACAAATCCAACGTCGCCACCGACGCCGCCGTGATCGCCATCGACCCGCCCGGCGCCCCGAGTGTCACCATCGTCGAGGATGCCAATAACGACGGTTACATCAGTGCCGCCGAACTGTCCGGCGACATCGACGTGCGCATCGGTCTGCCCGCCACGGCCCAGGCGGGCGACCTTCTCCACGTCTCGGCCAATGGCACACCGATCGCTCCCATCACCCTGAGCCAGGACGACATCGACCGTGGCAATGTCGATATCGCCCTGCCCAATCCGGGCGATGGACAGCAGATCGTCGTCAATGCCCGGGTTGAAGACTTCGCCGGCAATTTCGGCCCGAGCGGCTCCGGCTCCGCGCTGATCGACATCACCCGATTCACCGGCCTGGCCGTGACCATCAGCGAAGACGCCAACAACGACGGCTTCATCAACCGCAGCGAACTCCAGGACGACGATATCGACGTCCGCGTCACCCTGCCCAACGGCGCCGCCGTCGGCGATACCCTCACCGTGACCGCCTCCGGCAACATCAACCAGGTGTTCACCCTGACCGCCGCTCAGCTCGCCGCCGGCTTCATCGACGTCAAGTTCAACCCCACCGCCAACAACACCGACTTCGTCGCCACCGCCAGCATCGCTGACGCCGCCGGCAACAGCGCCGGCCCCGTCAGCGACCAGGCGCGCATCCAGCTCTCCGCCCCCGGCCTGCCCATCGTCACCATCACCGAAGATGCCAACAACGACGGCTGGATCAACGCCGCCGAACTCCAGGGCGACATCGACGTCAGCGTCACCCTGCCGGCCACCGCCGTCGCCGGTGCCGTACTCGTCACCACGGTCAACGGCGTCGTCCAGCCCGAAATCCTGATCAGCCAGGCCGACATCAACAAGGGCTCGATCGCCCTGCCCGGCATCGCCAATCCCGGCGAAGGCACCACCCTCACCGTCACCGCCCAGGTCCGCGACAGTGCCGGCAATCTCGGCGCCATCGGCAGCGATTCGGCACAGATCGACACCCGCATTCCCAACGACGGGCACGCGCCAGTCGTCGTCATTGCCGAAGATTCCAACAGCGACGGCCTGATCAGCGCCAGCGAGCTTCAAGGCAATGTCGATGTGCGCATCGAATTCGACGGCAGCAAGGTCGACGTCGGCGACATCGTCCGTGTCACCGACGGCACATCGACGCGCAACATCGAGATCAATGACATCGACAAGGCCAACGGTTTCGTCACCACCGACTTTCCGCCGCTCGCCGCCGGACAGACGATCACCCTACGCGCGCTGATCGAGGATCCGGCCGGCAACCGCAGCGACGAAGGCTGGCAATCGGCGCTGTTCTCGCTGGTCAAGCTCGACAACATCCAGGTGACCGTCTCCGAAGAAGGCTTGGCCGGGGGCATTCCCGATCCCACCGGCAACCCCTCGGACAATACCGACGACGCCTTCGCCACCGGCAACATCGGCGTCTCGGGTAGCGGTGGTGTCCCGCTCGAGGTCAGCATTTCGGCACCGCCGGAAGCCATCACCTCGGGCGGCCAGGCACTGAGTTGGTCCGGCGCCGGCACCACGGCGTCGCCGCTGATCGGGTACGCCGGCGGCAGCGAAGTCATCCGCCTGAGCATCGATAGCGATGGCAACTACCGGGTGACGCTGGCCAAGCCAATCGACCATGCCAACGGCCAGGACGAAAACGTCGCCACGCTGAACTTCAACCTCAGCGTCAGCGATGGCCGGACAACGGCCAACGCCGTACTCACGCTCGCCATCGAAGACGATTCCCCCAAGGCCGTTCCCGAAGCCGAAGGCGGCGCGATGCGTCATCAGGACACCAATATCCTGCTGATCATCGACAACTCGGGCAGCATGGCGGGTAGCCGGATCCAGATCCTGCGCGACTCGGTCAAACAACTGATCGAAAGCTACGACATGCTCGGCGACGTCGCCGTCCGCATCGTCGTCTACAACAGTTCGGCGAGTGCCTATACCGCCGGCTGGGTCAGCGCATCGACTGCCATCGCCTATGTCAGCACCCTGGGCACTGGCGGCGCCACCAATTACGACGCAGCCTTGCTCACCGCCATGCAGGCTTTCCAGTCCGCCGGCAAGATTCCCGGCGCGACCAATGTTTCCTATTTCCTGTCAGACGGCGACCCCAATGCCCGCAGCGACTGGGACGGCAGCGGCCCGATTGCCAACCAGGTCGGCATCCAGCCGGCCGAAGCCGCCATCTGGCAGGCTTTCCTTGAAAGCAACCAGATCAATTCCTTTGCTTTCGGCATGGGCACCGAGGTCCAGCAGAACAGCATGGCACCGGTAGCCTACAACGGCATCGACAAAACGCCGACCTCGGCCATCGTCGTCAGCAACGAGCACGACCTCGCACCCATCCTGCGCGACACCGTCAACGCCAACTTCCAGGGCAATTTCCTCGACGGCAGCCTGCACCAGGGCACAGGCGCCGGGGCCGATGGCGGCCAGCTGAACGCCTTCTCGATCGACGGCACCAGCTACTTCATCGACGGTAGCGTCAATGGCAGCAGCGCCGGCAGTTTCGAGGCGGCGACCCGGAAATGGACCGTCTTCACGCAAGCCGGCGGCAAACTGGTCATTGACATGGACAGCGGCGATTACAGCTACACCCCGCCAATCAAGGATCAGGCCACGACCGAGACTATTGATTTCAGCATCATCGACAACGATGGCGACAGCGCCTCGTCGACCCTGGCCCTGACGGTTCAGCCGCCACCGGAGAAGATCATGGGGGGCACCGGCAACGACACACTCGTGGGCACGGCAGGCGACGATTACATCGACGGTGGCGCCGGCAACGACCTGATCATCGGCGGGGCAGGCGCCGACGTCCTGAAGGGTGGCGCGGGTTCGGATACCTTCCAGTGGTCCTTCGGTGATCAGGGCAACGTCGGCTCGCCGGCGCAGGACCGGATCACCGATTTCACACTGGGCAGCGGCGGCGATGTGCTCGACCTACGCGACCTGCTGCAAGGCGAAAATGCCGACAATCTGACCGAATACCTGCACTTCTCGGCAGTCGGCAACAACACCCTGCTTCAGATCAGCAGCCAGGGGCAGTTTTCCGGCAGCAACCATGCGGCGATGACCGACCAGGAAATCCTGCTGCATGGTGTCACCCTGAACAGCCTGGCCGGTGCCGGCGCCACCGACGCCCAGATCATCAGCGAACTGCTCAAGGCGAATCTGAAGGTCGATCTCTGAAAACATCGCCGAATACCGCCCGGGCATTGTCGTCAGCCCGGGCGACCAGTGCCGCGACCGGGATACCGCGCAGCGCGGCGATTTCTGCGGCAATGCGTGGCAATTCACCCGGCGCGTTGCGCCCCCGGCCGAGCCAGGCCGGCGGGATATCCGGCGCATCGGTTTCCAGCACGATACTGTCGTCCGGCAGGGTGGCCGCCAGTTCGCGGATGCGGCGCGAGCCTGAAAAAGTCGCGGCGCCGCCAAACCCGAGTTTGAAGCCCAGCTTGATGAAGGCATCGGCTTGCTGCCGGCTGCCGTTGAAGGCATGGGCGATGCCACCACGGACACCGATGCGGCGCAATTCATGCAGAACGGCATCGACGGCACGGCGGGCATGCAGGATGACCGGCAGGTCGAACTCTTGCGCCAGCTTCAACTGGGCCACGAAAAGCTCGGTCTGCCGCGCCACATCGCAGCCCGGCACGAAGAAATCCAGACCGATTTCACCGACGGCCACCGGCTGCTCGGCTGCCAGCCACTCGCGCAGCACAGCCAGATCCTGTGGTCCGGCCTGGTCCACATAAAGCGGGTGAATGCCGTAGGCCGCCACGCAACCGGGCAATCCGGCCAGAGCCTGTTTCTGTGCGGGAAAAGCCGACACCGCCACACCCGGCACGACGATGCCGCTGACACCGGCGGCCCGGGCGGCGGCGTACACCGCGCCCCGGTCGGCGGCGAATTCGGCTGCGTCCAGGTGACAGTGGGTGTCGATCATCCGCGCAGGAAGGGAAACTCCGGTGCCGGACGGCGCCCACCGACCAGATCGGCCAGGGCCGCGCCGGAACCGCAGGCCATGGTCCAGCCCAGGGTACCGTGGCCGGTGTTGAGCCACAGGTTGCTCAGGCGGCTGCGGCCGATCAGCGGCACATTCGATGGCGTCGCCGGACGCAGGCCGCACCAGAACACCGGCTCGCCCTCCACCGCCAGCTTGGGGAAAATCTGCCGGGTACGATCGATCAGGGCCTGGCAACGCACCGGGTCTGCGCTCAGATCATAGCCGTTGAACTCGGCTGTTCCGGCCACCCGAAGACGATTGCCGAGGCGGGAGAAGACCAGTTTGCGTTCGTCATCGGTGATGCTGACACTCGGCGCATGGCTGTCGTCGGCCAGGGTCAGGGTTGCCGAATAGCCCTTGGCCGGATAGACCGGCAAGCCGATACCGAGCGGGCGCAGCAGCAGCGGCGAATAGCTGCCCAGCGCCAGCACGTAGGCATCGGCAGTCAGTAATCGCGGGCCGCCCTCACCATTGACGACCACGGCGGCCACCTGGCCACCGGCGCTGGCGATACGCTCGACCTCGACACCGTACTGGAAAGTCACCCCGGCCTGGCGCGCGCGCTCGGCCAGGGCCTGGGTAAACCGGTGAGCATCGCCCGATTCGTCGCTGGCCGTGTAGTCGCCCCCGACCAGGATATCGGCTGCACCGGCCAGCGCCGGTTCGATCGCCACGCAAGCGGCGGCGTCGAGCATCTCGCGCTCGAGACCGTGGCGGGCCATCAGCCGTGCGGCCGACATGGCCGCCGCCAGTTCGCTACGGTCGGTATAGACGTGCAGGATGCCGCGTTGCAACTGGTCATAGTCGAGCGCCAGTTCCTCGCGCAAGGTCTGCAGCCGGCGCCGGCTATCGAGCGCCAACGCCAGGATCGCGGCGACATTGGCCTGGACGCGGCCGGGCAGGCATTCACGCAGGAAGCGCAGCCCCCACAGCCATTGCTGCGGGTCCGCCCGCCAGTGCCACAACAGTGGCGCATCGCGCCGTCCCAGCCATTTCAGCAGGCGCGGCAGGACATGAGGATTGGCCCAGGGCTCGGCGTGAGAGACGGAAATCTGCCCGCCATTGGCAAAGCTGGTCTCCATGCCGGCAGCCGGCTGGCGGTCGACCACCGTGACTTCGTGACCGGCGGCCTGCAGGTACCAGGCACTGCAGGTTCCGACAACGCCAGCCCCCAGCACCAGGATTTTCAAGCCTCGCCTCCCCTTTCACGGGCGATGCGGGTGACTTCCGGCAAATGGCGGATGCCACGCATGACGGCGGCCAGATGACTGCGGTTGGCGACCTGGATGGTGAAGTTCAGCGTCGTGAACAAGCGCTCGGGATCGGCTTCCATGGCGACGTGCTCGATATTCGAACCGGCCTCGGAAATGGCCGCCGCAACCTGTGCCAGCACACCACGCTTGTTCTTGACCTCGACCTTGATGCGCAACTCGAACAGCTTGCCCTCTTCCGGCTCCCACTCGACGTCGATCCACTTCTGCGGCTCGCTCGAACGCGATTTGCGGATTACCGGGCAATCGTGGGTATGGATGACCATGCCGCTGCCCTTGCGGATCGAACCGATGATCGGATCGCCGGGAATCGGCTGGCAACAGGGCGCCAACTGGATGGCCATGCCTTCGTTGCCGTGGATGGCCAGCGTCAGGCCGCCGGGCACGACCGCCGCCATGTCCTCGCGCGCCAGCAGGCGACGGGCAACCACCGACGGCAGACGCTTGCCCAGGCCGATATCGGCATAGACCTCGTCCAGCGAATGCTGGCCGCTGGCCTTGACCAGCGAATCCCAGGCCGTCGCCGGAATCGAGATCGGCACCACGCCCAGCGACAGCAACTCCTGGCGCAGCAGACGCTCGCCCAGCCGCGCCGATTCTTCGTTCTGCGTCGTGCGCAGGAAATGGCGGATCTTGCTGCGCGCCCGGCCGGTCTTGACGTAACTCAGCCACACCGGATTCGGGCTGGCCTCCTGCGCGGTGATGATCTCGACCAGGTCACCGTTCTTCAGTTCGGTGCGCAGCGGCGCCAGTTCATGATTGATGCGCGCCGCCGAGCAATGATTGCCGACGTCGGTATGCACGGCGTAGGCAAAATCGACGACGGTGGCGCCTTGCGGCAGCGCCATGATCTTGCCCTTGGGCGTGAAGATATAGACCTCGTCGGGGAACAGGTCGATCTTGACGTCCTCGAAGAACTCGGCGGAATTGCCCGACTGCGACTCAAGCAGCGACTGCAGCCACTTGTGGGTCTTGATCTGCAACTCGGCGCTGCTCTCGTTGCCATCCTTGTACAGCCAGTGCGAGGCAACGCCGTCCTGGGCAACATGGTGCATGTCGCGGGTGCGAATCTGCACTTCCACCGGCGTCCCGTAGGGGCCGATCAGCGTCGTGTGCAGCGACTGGTACCCGTTGGCCTTGGGGATCGCGATGTAATCCTTGAACTTGCCGGGCACCGGCTTGAACAGGCTGTGCAGGGCACCCAATGCCAGATAGCAGCTGGGCACGTTATCGACCACGACGCGGAAACCGTAGATGTCGAGCACCTGCGAGAAGGACAGTTGCTTGTCCTTCATCTTGCAGAAAATCGAATACAGGCTCTTCTCGCGACCGAACACTTCGGCAGTCAGCCCGGCATGCGCCAGCTTGTCGCAGATGCCTTCCTGGATACGCGCCAGCAGTTCCTTGCGATTGCCCTTGGCAATGCGCAGCGCCTTGGCCAGCACCTCGGCCCGATGCGGGTAGATCAGGCGGAAGGAGGTGTCCTGCAACTCGCGGTAAAGCTTGTTCAGGCCCAGGCGTAACGCAATCGGCGCGTAGATTTCCAGCGTTTCGCGGGCGATGCGGATGCGCTTGTCGGCGCGCATCGCCGACATGGTCTGGATATTGTGATGCCGGTCGGCCAGCTTGATCAGCACGACGCGCAGATCGCGCGCCATGGCCATCAGCATCTTGCGGAAATTCTCGGCCTGCGCTTCCTGATAGGAAGCGAACTCCATCTTGTCGAGCTTGGACAGGCCATCAACCAGATCGGCGACTTCCTTGCCGAACTTCTCCGCCAGTTCCTGCTTGGTCGCCCCGGTATCCTCCATCGTGTCGTGCAGCAAGGCGGCACAGATCGCATCGGCGTCCATGCACCATTCGACGACGGCGCCGGCTACGGCAAGCGGATGGGTGATGTAGGGCTCGCCCGACATGCGCTTCTGATGCGCATGCGCCTTGGCGGCGAAGGCGTACGCCGACTTGATGCGTTCAACATCAGCCGGCGGCAGGTAATCGAGGCTATCGAGGAAGACGCGGTAAGCGTCCTCCTGGTAATCGGGCGGAAGCGTGGGCGCGGGCTCCATCAGGCTTCACCGCCCCGGACGATCAGGCTTGGCCGCGATTGAGGACTTCCACGCCGACCTTGCCCAGCGCCATTTCGCGCAAGGCGATGACGGTCGGCTTGTCCTTGTCGACCTCGACCAGCGGCGTCGCGCCATTGGCGATCTGGCGAGCGCGATGGGCGGCGGCCAGGGTCATCTGGAAACGGTTCGGAATCCTCTTCAGGCAATCATCGACGGTAACGCGAGCCATGGTCTAACCTCTATTCAATTTTTCAAAGCAAACGGGAAAACAACGCGGGATGCTGCAGGCGCTGCTTGCCCGGACTCAGGCGCGAACTGCGCACGATGGCACGCAAATCCTGCAAAGCCTGATCCAGTTGGTCGTTAATGATAGCATAGTCGAACTCCCCGACATGGCGCATCTCCGCTTCTGCCGCGGCAAGACGACGATCGATGACGTCCTGCGCATCGGTGCCGCGCCCAGTCAGCCGCCGGCTCAGTTCGTCCATCGACGGCGGCAGGATGAAGACGCCGATCGCCGCCGGGAACAGCTTCCTGACCTGCTGCGCACCCTGCCAGTCGATCTCGAGCAGCACGTCGTGGCCGGCCGCCAGCTGGTCGCCGATCCACTTCTTCGAGGTGCCGTAGAAATTGCCGTGCACCTCCGCCCACTCCAGGAACTCGTCGCCGGCGATCATGCTGCGGAAGCGGTCGACGCTGACGAAGTGATATTCCCGCCCATCCTGCTCACCCGGCCGCGGTGCGCGCGTGGTGAACGAGATGGACAGATGGACACTGGTTTCCTCGGCCAGCAGCATGCGCACCAGCGTGGTCTTGCCGGTACCCGACGGTGCCGCGACGACATAGAGATTCCCGGACATGGTCAGTGCTCCCCTGGCGTCATTCGAGGTTCTGGATCTGTTCGCGCATCTGCTCGATCAGCAGCTTGAGCTCCATCGCCGCCTGCGAGACTTCGGTGATGGCGGATTTGGAGGCCAGCGTATTGGCTTCGCGATTGAGTTCCTGCATCAGGAAATCGAGACGCTTGCCGCAGGCGCCGCCGGCCTTGAGCACCCGCTCGACCTCGTCGAGGTGAGTGGTCAGCCGGGACAGTTCCTCGGCCACGTCGATGCGCGTGGCGAACACGGCGACTTCCTGCAGGATGCGGTCGTCGCTCGCGTTGCCGAGCGCTTCCTGCAGACGCTGGCGCAGTTTTTCGGTAAACAAGGCCTGTGCTTCGGGAATGCACGGGGCAACATCGCTGACGATCCGGCGCATGGCGCCCACTCGATCAACGATCGTCTGCGCCAGCTTGGCCCCCTCGCGCCCCCGGCTCGCCGTGAATTCCTCGAGCACCTCGTTGGCCAGCGCGAGCACGACCGGCCCCAGGGCGGCAAAATCGACGCCCTGCTCGCCGAACATGCCCGGCCAGCGCAAGGCTTCGTTGACCGACAGCGGCGCCGCATCCGGCAAGCGGCTGCGCACTTGGGCACCCAGCGCGCTCAGCGCGTCGAGCAAATCGACATTGATCTGCAACTGTTCGCCACGGGCGGCGGTGGCGTTGAAATTCAGGCGGCACTCGACCTTGCCCCGGTTCAGCCGCTTGGCGAGCAGCTCGCGCAGCGGCATTTCCATCGCGCGCAGGTCTTCGGCAACGCGAAAGTGAAAATCCAGATAGCGGGAATTGACGCTTTTTAGTTCCAATTGCAGCGTTCCACGCTCAAGATCGCGGGTTTTCACTGCATATCCGGTCATGCTACAAATCATCGGGGCTTGCTCTCCAGCTTTACAGGTCGGACAACACGCCCGACAATGCCTGTTGATTGCATCATAACCGCGAGATCGATGGCGCAACAAGCCAACCACCCGCTACCTAGCGGCCACCAGCTGGAGGAGTACACGATCGACCGCCAGTTGTCGCTGGGCGGTTTTTCCATCGTGTACCTGGCCCGTGATCCCGAAGGAACGCAAGTCGCGATCAAGGAATACCTGCCCAACAGCCTGGCGCTGCGGGCCAAGGGCGACATCAAGCCGATCATCAGCGAAGACCATCTCGGTCCTTTCCGCTACGGCATGAAATGTTTCTTCGAGGAAGGCCGGGCACTGGCCCGACTCTCGCACCCGAACGTGATCCGCGTGCTGAACTTCTTCCGCGCCAACGAAACGGTCTACATGGTCATGGAGTACGAGCACGGCCGCACGCTGCAGGAATTCATCCACAAGCATCAGGGCCATGTTTCCGAACGTTTCATCCGCGGCGTGTTCACGCGCATGCTCAACGGCTTGCGCGAAGTGCACTCGCACAAGCTGCTGCACCTCGATCTCAAGCCCTCGAACATCTACCTGCGCGGCGACAATTCCCCGGTCCTGATCGACTTCGGCGCCGCCCGACAGACCCTGGCCAGCGACCAGCCCATGCTCAAGCCGATGTACACCCCGGGCTTTGCCTCGCCCGAACACTACGGCGAACGCAAGAATCTCGGCCCGTGGAGCGACATCTACAGCGTCGGCGCCTCGATGTACGCCTGCCTGGCCGGTTCGGCACCGCAAGCGGCCGACGAACGCCTGAAGAAAGACACCCTGACGCCGGCCATGGTGCGCTGGGAAGGCCAGTTCTCCGACCGCCTGCTGGAAATCATCGACTGGTGCCTCAACCTCAACCACCTGTATCGCCCGCAAAGCGTCTTTGCGCTGCAAAAGGCCCTGGTGGCCGACGTCCATCCGCCGCACATCCGTCAGCCGGGTAACTGGCTCGGACGTTTCGTCGGCAAATTCCGGAGTTCCCCGAGATGAGATTCACCATCTACCAGGACAGCCGCCAGGGTGGCCGCAACAACAATGAAGACCGCACCACTTACTGCTATTCCCGCGACGCCCTGCTGATGGTCGTCGCCGACGGCATGGGCGGGCATCATCATGGTGAGATTGCCGCCCAGATCGCCGTCCAGACGCTGGCCAGCGCCTTCCAGCACGAAGCCCGGCCGCACCTCGACGACCCTTTCCGCTTCCTGCAGCGGGGCATGACCAATGCCCACCATGCCATTCTCGACTACACCGCCCGCCATCGCCTGCCGGACTCGCCGCGCACCACCTGCGTCGCCTGCATCATCCAGGACAACGTCGCCTACTGGGCGCATGCCGGCGACTCGCGGCTGTTCCTGATCCGTGCCGGCCGGGTCATCGCCCAGACCAAGGATCACTCGCGCATCCGCCTGCTGCTCGAAGAGGGCCTGATCACCGAAGCCCAGGCCGAACGCCACCCGGATCGCAACAAGATCTACAGTTGCCTGGGCAGCCCGTCGGCGCCGGAAATCGACTTCTCGCGCAAGACGCCGCTCGAACATGGCGACATCATCCTGCTCTGCAGCGACGGACTGTGGGGCGTGATGCCCGGCGAGAAGATCGCGCTGGTACTGCCCGGCAACAACCTGCTGCAAGCGGCGCCACTACTGATGAATCAGGCCGAGGCACGCGGCGGGCTGCATGGCGACAACCTGTCGGTGGTCGCCGTGCATTGGGAAGACAATTACGTCGAAGCCCTGAGCAGCGCCATTTCGACGCAGACCATGCCGGTCGACGAGGTCACCACCAAACTCGAAGAGTTCGGCCGCAACCCGAGCTACAAGAGCGATCTCTCCGACGACGAGATCGAGGCAGCGATCGAGGAAATCCGCGCTGCCATCGACAAGTTCAACCCGAAGAAGTAAAGGAATCCCCATGCGTCCCAGCCAGCGCCAGCCGGATCAGCTCCGTGCCGTCCGCATCACCCGCAATTTCACCCGCCATGCCGAAGGCTCGGTGCTGATCGAAATGGGCGACACCCGCGTGCTGTGCACCGCCTCGGTCGAGGAAAGCCTGCCGCCCTTCCTGCGCGGCAAGGGCCAGGGCTGGGTCACCGCCGAATACGGCATGCTGCCGCGCTCAACGCACACGCGCAGCGCGCGCGAAGCGGCCAAGGGCAAGCAGACCGGCCGCACCCAGGAAATCCAGCGCCTGATCGGCCGCAGCCTGCGCGCCGTGACCGACCTCAAGGCCCTCGGCGAACGCCAGATCACCCTCGACTGCGACGTCCTGCAAGCCGACGGCGGCACCCGCTGCGCCTCGATCACCGGCGCCTGGATCGCCCTCTACGAAGCCTGCGAGAAGCTGGTGCAGGCCGGCAAGCTGCCGGCCAACCCGGTCAAGGACCACGTCGCCGCGATCTCGGTCGGCATCTATGAAGGCAGCGCGGTGCTCGACCTCGACTACCCGGAAGACTCGAACTGCGACACCGACATGAACGTGATCATGACCGGCAAAGGCGGCATCGTCGAAGTCCAGGGTACGGCCGAAGGCGAACCCTTCACCCGCGAACAGATGAACGTACTGATGGACCTCGCCCAGATGGGCATCCGCCAACTCGTCGCCGAACAGCAAAGCGCGCTGGCCGCATGAAAAAGCTCGTCCTCGCCTCGAACAACGCCAAGAAGATGAAGGAGCTGAACGCGCTGCTGGCGCCGCTCGGCTTCGAAGTCATCCCGCAAGGCCAGCTCGGCATTCCGGAAGCCGAAGAACCGCACTGCACCTTCGTCGAGAACGCGCTGGCCAAGGCCCGCCACGCCGCCCAGCACAGCGGCCTGTCGGCGCTCGCCGACGACTCCGGCCTGTGCGTCAAGGCGCTCGGCGGCGCCCCCGGCGTGATTTCCGCGCGCTATGCCGGCGAACCGAAATCCGACGCCCGCAACAACGAAAAACTGCTCGCCGACCTCGCCGGAAACGCCGACCGCCGCGCCCACTTCGTCAGCTGCCTGGTCCTCTGCCGCAGCGCCGACGACCCGCAGCCGATCATCGCCGAAGGCGAATGGCACGGCGAAATCGTCGACCAATACCGCGGCGACGGCGGCTTCGGCTACGACCCGCTGTTCTTTGTCCCGGAATTCGGGAGAACTGCCGCCGAACTCGACGCCGACACCAAAAACCGCGTCTCGCATCGCGGCCGGGCCATGCAGAAACTGATCGAGCGGCTGCCGGAACTCTGACGCACCACTTTCCACGTGTTTCCGGTATGCTGGTCGCCCAGTACATTTAATTCAAATGTCATCCGGAATTCAGCCATGAGCGATCAGCCCATACGCTTCACGGAACAGCCTGTTGGCTATACCGACTGGCTGGCCGACCTGAAAACCCGCATCCACACCGCCCAGCAACGCGCAACGCTGGCGGTCAACCGCGAACTGGTGCTGCTCTACTGGCAGATCGGCCGCGACATCCTGGCCCGGCAAGGCGAACAGGGCTGGGGCACCAAGGTCATTGACCGACTGGCCGAGGATTTGCGCCAGGCCTTCCCCACCATGAAAGGCTTCTCGCCGCGCAACCTCAAGTACATGCGCACCTTCGCCGAGGCCTGGCCGGACGAGGCAATTGTGCAAGGGGTGCTTGCACAATTGCCTTGGTACCACCAGATCGCGCTGCTGGACAAACTTCCCGGCCCCGAAACCCGCCGCTGGTACGCCGCCAAGGCCATCGAGCACAACTGGTCGCGCAATGTCCTGGTGATGCAGATCGAAGCCCGGCTACTGGAGCGCAGCGGCAATCTGGTTTCGAATTTTCCCGACACCCTGCCCGCACCACAATCCGACCTCGCCCGCGAGGCGCTGAAAGATCCTTACCGTTTCGATTTCCTCGGCCTGACCGAAGCGGCGCACGAACGCGAAATCGAAAACGCCCTGATGCAGCACGTCACCGACTTCCTGCTCGAACTGGGCGCCGGCTTTGCCTTCGTCGGCCGGCAGGTGTTGCTGAACGTCGGCGGTGAGGAATTCTTCATTGACCTGCTCTTTTATCACCTCAAGTTGCGCAGCTACGTCGTGATCGAACTGAAAGGCGGCAAGTTCAAGCCGGAACACCTGGGACAACTCGGTTTCTACATGACCGCCATTGATCGCCAGATCAAGCACGCCCAGGACAACCCGACCATCGGCCTGCTGCTGTGCAAGAGCAAGAACAAGGTGGTAGCGGAATACGCACTGGGCGACAAAGGCCAGCCGATGGGCATCGCCGAATACAAGCTGCTGGAATCCCTGCCCGAGGAATTGAAGACCAGCCTGCCTAGCATTGAGCAGATCGAGGCAGAACTGGCCAGACTTGCGCCATAATTCGCCTGATGCGCCCCACCATCCCTATTATTCCAGCGTCCCCCCGGTCGCCCGCAGCATCCCCCGACAGCCCCCTCGAATTCCGCAAATCCCCGGTTCTCTCGCTCTACGTCCATATCCCGTGGTGCGTGCGCAAGTGTCCGTACTGCGACTTCAACTCGCACGAGAACGGCGGCGAGATTCCCGAGCGGGAGTACGTCGATGCGCTGATCGCCGACCTGCAATCGGCGCTGCCGCTGATCTGGGGCCGGCCGGTGCAGACCGTGTTCTTCGGCGGTGGCACGCCCAGCCTGCTGTCGGCGGGCGCCATCGACGAACTGATCGGCGCCTTCCGGGCGCTGGCGATGTTGTCGCCGGAGGCCGAAATCACGCTCGAAGCCAATCCCGGCACGGTCGAGGCCGGCAAGTTCGCCGGCTTTCGCGCTGCCGGGGTCAATCGGCTGTCGCTCGGCATCCAGAGCTTCAACGACGAACACCTCAAGGCACTCGGCCGCATCCACGGCAGCGCCGAAGCGAAGCGCGCGGCGCAACTGGCTGGCGAGCACTTCGAACGCTTCAACCTCGACCTGATGTACGGCCTGCCTTATCAAACGCAGGCGCAAGCGCTCGCCGACATCGACACCGCGCTGTCCTTCGCGCCGCCGCACCTCTCCTGCTACCAGCTGACGCTGGAGCCGAACACGCACTTCGCCGCCTTCCCGCCCGACCTGCCCGAAGGCGACCTGTGCGCCGACATGCAGGAAGCCATCGAAGCCCGGCTGGCCGCCGCCGGCTACGCCAACTACGAGACCTCGGCCTTCGCCCAGCCCGGCCGGCAGTGCCTGCACAACCTCAACTACTGGCATTTCGGCGACTACCTCGGCATCGGCGCCGGCGCCCATTCCAAGCTGACGCTGCACGACCGCGTGCTGCGCCAGATGCGCCACAAGCACCCCAAGGCCTACCTGGAAAACGTCCGCGCCGGCCGGACTAACCAGGAAGAACACGCGGTCGCCGCCGCCGAACTGCCCTTCGAATTCATGATGAACGCGCTGCGCCTGGCCGACGGCTTCGCCCCCAGCCTGTTCGAATTGCGCACTTCACGGCCGCTCGCCGCGATCCTGCCGCAACTCAAGGCGGCGCAGGCCGACGGCCTGCTCGATATCGGCCCGGAAAAGATCGCGCCGACCATGAAGGGCCGGCGTTTCCTCAACGTGCTGCTGGAACGCTTCCTCGACGATGGCCAATGACGCGGCCGGCCGCCTGCCCGACACCGTCCTCGCCGCCTGGCAGCACGAAGTCGCGGCGGCGGAACTGTCGCCGGTGCTACCCGACGGCTGCCAGGACCTGATCTGCCGAATCGACGCCGGCCAGCCGCCGCACTGGTTCGTCAGCCCATTGGCCACCGCCACCGAACAGGTCGCCAGCCCAGGCGGCTGCCGTTACCTGGGCTTTCGCCTGCACCCCGGCACCCGCGTCGACACCACCAGCCTGCTCGCTGCAGTCGCCAGCCGTGCGCCCGACGCACGCAGCGAAATCGGCAATCTGCTCGCCGACTTCACCCACCGCGACCCGGCAACGCAGGAAATCCTCGCCACCCTGGCCGAAGTCGCCACACCGGCCGCCGCGCGGCAGCGCCTGGGCATCCGCGAACGCACGCTGGAAAGACTGTGTCGGCGCGACACCGGGCAAACCGCCGGCTTCTGGATTGCGCTGGCGCGCGTGCGCCGCGCCGCTGTCGCCATCGACAGCGAACTGCCGCTGGCCGACATCGCCGGCCTCTGCGGCTACGCCGACCAGGCCCACCTGAACCGCGCCTTCCGCCGCTGGTTCGCCGCCTCGCCCGCGCAATTCCGCCGCTCGCCGCAACTCCTTGCGCTAGCCCACGCCAGCGGCTTCGCCACCGACCCGATCTAGCCGCCGACCGCCGTACACAGCTCGACGAGGTAGCCCTCGTGGTCGGCCACGTAAGCCACCGTCTGCCCCCAGGGCATCGCCTCCGGCGCCTGCACCAGGCGTGCCCCGGCCGCCAGCGCGCGGTCGACCGCCGCCGCGACATCGTCGCAGACGAAAGCAATCTCGAAACAGGGCGCGCCGCTATCGGGCGCAGACGGCTGCTTGCCCAGCTGGCGCATCAACGCCCGCGACGAAAAGGCGAGCGCCGTGCCGCCGGTCTCCAGCTCGCCGAAATCTCCGCTCTCATGCAGGAAGCGCACGCTCAGCCCGAAGGCGGCGACGTAGAAGTCGAGCGTCCGGCGGACATCGTCGACGTAAAGGATGGTGTAGCCGAATTTCATCTTGCCGTACTCCGCGAAAGGATGGAGATGGCATTGTCGCAGCGCCCGCCGCCCGCGTCTTGAACGAAACCGACAGGCGCTACCGCCGAAAAGGCCTCAGCCGAACAGCCCGCCCTTCTTCAGCATGCCCAGCCCCTGCGCCAGCAGGTCGCCGCCTTCCGGCAGCTTGCCGCCCGGCGTCAATTGATCGACCAGCCCGGGCAGGAAATCAGCCAGCCCGTTCGACACCTCCTGCGGCGCCACCCCAGCCTGCCCGGCCAGCTTGCCGATGAAGTCGCTGCCGAGCACCGAACTCAGCTGATCGCCCGAGATCGGCAGATTCTTGCCGGTCGACACCCAGGAATTGACGATTTCGCCCAACCCACCCTGCTGGAAAGCCTGCACAAGCCCGCCGAGGCCGCCCGGATACTGATTGACCAACTGCATGGCCATCTCGGCCAGCCCATTACCCTTGCCACCGAGTGCATTGGCGGCCAGCCCGCCGACTACCTGATCGAGAAGACCCATGATTCGCTCCTGAGGGGAAAAGGTCATCGTACCGGGGTGGAAGGGATGGCGGGTTAAGAATTGTGATGATCGTACTACCGCGTATGGCGGGAGCCGACCAGCGATTGAAATAACTGAAGGATATCTATCTTTGTTCTTCCGCTACTGATGACCGCAAGAAACGCGTCAAAGTGCATTGAGACCTTATCGCCACTGCGCGGATTCAGCAAAACAAAGTCCTGCCACTCTTCGCCTCGGCCCTCAACGGCTGCAGCAAAACTTAAAAGCCAGTAGATCGCTACCTGGCGGTAGTCAGACGATGAAAAGCGTTTGGCTGTGCACTTAACCTCGATAAGGGTACGCTCAATAGAAAAATCGCCGAATCCGCTAGATATCCACTCCAAACCCGGAATATTTGGGCGCAGAACAATGGGCAGGCCACGCTGGCAGCCCATCCCTGCGAGTCCAGTTGATAGATTCCGTCCAATAATTTCGGCGAGCACCTGATCGCCTGCATCGAGTTTTTCTGGGAGCACTGCATCGAAGTAGACCCTCTGCCGCTTCAGCGTCGCCTCAAAACATTCGGCCCAGTCGATTTTGGCACCGACTAGAAGGCGTTCCCCAACCGTGTAGCCGAGCTCAAACAGCATCGCCCGCTGCAGAGTGGACTGAGAAAGTAAGGCAGGAGGAAGCGCCTCTATAGGGAAGGTCTCGGCGCACGAATTGAAGTGTGCAACGATTCCAGGTGTTAGTTGCGGAAATATTTCATCGAAAATTCCCGGTATGTCACGGGCGACGGTGCGTGGGTCAATCTGCACTCTCGACCTCTTCCGCCCAAGTTTCAAAAACCGCCGCGAACCGAGGTTCAGCACCGCGCGGGTGCCTTCTTAGCTTCTCTTTGTCCTTCTTCTCGTCGAGCGGCACCTCTACCCCTAGCGCCCATGCTTGAGGCGTAGCATGGCGGAATTGCCGCCGTGCAGCCTCCCCTTCATCACCAAACTTATAGGTTGCAAGCCAGAAAAGGCGCTGTCCCTCTGCTGTCATCTGGTGCCAACGATTACGTAGATAGTTGAACCCAGCCCTGTCACCCCAATTCCGCCAGCAGTCCAAGCACGCACGCCGTAAGGTGTCGAGCTGGGTGGTTTCGTAGAGATTCCGAACATACAAAGCACGCTCTGGCGTGCTGCGGAATCTTAGGCAACGCATGTAATGCAAGAGACTTGTGTCGACCTTAAGAAGGTGAGCAGAATGAACGGGAACGGCATCAAGTAGCAAGTCGATAGAACTGTGAATCAAGGCAAATCGTTCGTCGGCACGCAGGTTCGCGATGCCGCGCATGATGGTGGAGAATGACGAGCGGAACGCGTGCAGATTCTTACCATCCAACAGAGTGGACGCAATTTCTAGTGCGATGATTGGATCGTGGAGTCGCATCGTACGACCGATCTGCGCCACCAAGAAGGTGTCAGGCAGAGCCTTCTCGAGCTCTCGATTGAGCAGGCGCCGAACCTCGAGCGTCTCAACGGTCTCCTTCAGCGACTCATAGTCTTCATCCGGATTGTCTGAGTAAGGGTCAAACTTCAGGTCTATGGTTCGAAGCTTGACCGCCTCGCCATCATCACCGCCTAACTGAGAGTTGACATAGTCTCGATAGTGCTTCGATGACAGGAGAACGGTCTTGGACTTGTTCAGGCTCAAACCATAGTCCATCAAGCATTGAGCCGACACGCCCAGGGCTCGGTAGGCTTCGGCTGTGTTCGCTGCGATCAATATGTAGTCATCGACGTAGCGGCTCCAATTGACGCCAGCCGCTGTGAGTGCGGAATCAACTTGATTGAGGAAAAGTTCTGACAGAACGCGGGCCCCCTGCCCCCCTACGGGAAGTCCGAAGGACCTCCCGGCGGAAAGCTTACCCAACAGCGCGTTAACCTGCTTCGAAACTTGCTTGCTGTCTCCGCCAAGGTCGTTGATGAAATTCTCGATGTAGTGGTGCGAGACGTGCTCGTAGTAGCTAGAAATGTCGGTTTGAACGACAACCGCGCCTGGCCCTATGGAGTCTGCATTAATTACGGTCGCCTCCTTGAATGCTCGCCAAGAGCGGTTCGGATCAAAAAGTTGTTCGCCTCCATTAGGTAAAAACCGGTACGAGTGCGCTTCGGGTGCGCGCAGTGGCTCCAGTGTCTCAGCAATCGCAATGGCCAAGCCATTGAGGTAGATGTTCCAGAAGGGATGAATCTTCGTGACCACGCGGAAGCCGGCCGGACCAGAAGGCGCGATAAGCCGTTCGCTGCACACGTGCATGGCCGCGATTCGCTCATGATTTTCCTTAGCAGGCCCGTCGCGCAGCTCTTCGAAGAAGCCAAATGCAATGGCCGCCAGCGCATTGGCCTGATCGCCGCAGAACCGCACGTCCAAGTCAAACGGAAGGGTGTCGTTGTCGCCGTGTGCGGCAATTTCGCGCGCAGCACGTTCGAAATGGTGCAAAGCCGGCTTCAGCAATCTCAAGCCTCCCTAAGTCAAATAGTTTAGCGCCGCGCCCAGAGTCATATGCGCGCCGTCTATGATAAGCGATTGACCCTCATTACTTGTGCGGCAACTTGAAGGGGCAATCCATTCGTTCGGGAGCTATGAAGCGAATGACAGTTCGGGCGAAATGAAGCCATCAAAAACACTAGACGACCGGTCTAATCAAGCGCACAATCCCACTCCATGAAAACCCGTCACGACAACACCCGCCAGCATGTCCTTGAAACCGGTCAGCGCATCATTGCCGGCAAGGGCTTTGCCAGTGTCGGGTTGAACGAGATTCTGACCGCGGCCGGGGTGCCCAAGGGGTCGTTCTACCATTACTTCGAGTCCAAGGAGCAGTACGGGCAGGCGCTGCTGGAGGATTACTTCGCGCGCTACCTGGCCGATCTCGATGCGCTGTTCGCGGCCGAGGCGCTGAGTGCGCAGGAGCGGCTGGCGTGTTACTGGCAGCGCTGGCTGGACAAGCAGGCGGCGTGCGCCGAGCAGCAGTGCCTGGTGGTCAAGCTGGGCGGCGAGGTGGCGGATTTGTCCGATCCGATGCGCGAGACGCTGCGCGACGGCACCGGGCAGATCGTCAGCCGTATTGCCCGGCTGCTCGAAACCGGCATGGCCGATGGTTCGATCCCGCCGCTCGATGCCGCCGCGACGGCACAGACGCTGTACCAGTTGTGGCTGGGCGCCAGCCTGCTGGCCAAGCTGCAGCGCCAGGCGCAGCCGCTGGAGAATGCCTTGCAGTTCACCCGGCAGTTGCTGAGCCGCTGATTGATTTCCGGGCCGTCCGTCGACGGCCATTTTTTGACGTAAGAAACTAGACGACCGGTCTAATCAACCCTCAGGAGAATCGACATGACCACTTTGTTCGACCCGATCCAGATCGGCGACATCGCCCTCGCCAACCGCATCGTGATGGCGCCGCTGACGCGCAATCGCGCCGTCGCCGGCAACTGCCCCGGCCCGCTGACCGTCGAGTATTACCGCCAGCGCGCCACCGCCGGCCTGATCATCGCCGAGGCCAGCCCGATTTCGCCGATGGCGCAGGGCTACCTCGACACGCCGGGCATCTGGTCGGCCGAACAGGTCGCCGCCTGGCGCACCGTGACCGACGCGGTACATGCCGAGGGCGGCAAGATCGTGCTGCAGTTGTGGCACGTCGGCCGCATTTCGCATGTGTCGCTGCTGCCGGACGGCGCCGCGCCGGTATCCTCCACCGCCCGCACCGCCGAAGCCAGCACCTTCACCCGCGACGGTTTCGTGCCGGTGTCGGCACCGCGCGCCCTGCGCGACGACGAACTGCCCGGCCTGGTTAATGATTACCGGCTGGCGGCGCGCAACGCCATTGCCGCCGGCTTCGACGGCGTCGAGATTCACGCCGCCAACACCTACCTGCTCGAACAGTTCCTGCGCGACAGCGTCAATGATCGCAGCGGCCCCTACGGCGGCAGCATCGAGAACCGCGCCCGCCTGTTGTTCGAGGTGGTCGACGCCATCGTCGGCGAGATCGGCGCCGGCCGCACCGGCATCCGCCTGAGCCCGCTGACCACCTTCACCGCGCCGCTCGACAGCAACCCGCAGGCGCTCTACGGCTATGTGATCGACAAGCTGGCGACCTATGGCCTGGCCTTCCTGCACATCATCGAGGGTGAAACCGGCGGCACGCGCACGCCGGCGGCCAGCTTCGACTACGCCGCCGCCCGCCGCGCCTTCAAGGGGCCGTGGCTGGTGAACAACGGCTACAGCAAGGAACTGGCCGAACAGGTGATCGCCGACGGCGGCGCCGATCTGATCGCCTTCGGCCGCGGTTTCATCGCCAACCCGGACCTCGTCCGCCGCCTGCGCGAAGGTGCGCCGTGGAACGAGCTGCGCGCGGACAAGCTGTACGGTGGCGGCGCCGAGGGTTACACCGACTATCCGGCGCTGGCGTAAGCGGCATTCGCCGGCCGGGCGCAGCGGTGCATCGTCGCCGTCAGCGCCTGGATTCGCGCCGCACGTGGCGTTGCAACAGCGCCAGCAGGCCGACCGGGTCGATGGGTTTGGTGACCCGGTCGAGCATGCCGGCCTCGATACACCGGGTGCGGTCGCTCTCTTCCGCGTAGGCCGTCTGGGCGATCACCGGCAAGGCGGGTGAGAGTTGGTGCAGCATGCGGGTCGTCTCGAAACCGTCCATCCCCGGCATCATGATGTCCATCAGTACTACGTCGAATGCGCCATCCCCGGCTGCGCGCACCATGTCGACCGCACTTGCCCCGTCGCTCGCCAGGCTGACGACGGCGCCTTCCTGGGTGAGGATTTCTTCGAGCACCAGGCGGTTGATTTCATTGTCGTCGACCACCAGTACCGCCACGCCTGCCAGGGCTGCGCCGGGATGAGCGACTAGCGGCGCGGGCGGTTCGGCTGCCGGCGAAGTCGCCGGAACATAAGGCAGGCGGATGGTGAACAGCGAGCCCTTGCCGGCCGTGCTGCTCAATTCCAGACGGCCATTCATCAGTTGCACCAGATGGTGGCTGATCACCAGGCCCAGGCCGGTACCGCCGAAGCGCCGGGTGATCGACGAATCTGCCTGGGCAAACGGCTGGAACAGCTTGGCCTGCTCGGCCTCGCTGATCCCGATCCCGGTATCGGCGACCGAGAAAACCAGCATGCCGTCGCCCGTGCCGGCCCGTAACCTGACCGAACCGGTATCGGTGAATTTCACCGCATTCGACAACAGGTTGAGCAGAACCTGGGCGATCCGCAGCGCGTCACCAACGCAGCGCCTGGGCAGATCGGGCTGGCGCTCCAGTTCGAGACGCAGCCCCTTGTCTTCGGCGCGTTCGCGGACCAGCAACAAGACATGGGCCAGCATCTCGTCCAAAGAGAATTCGCGGGCCTCGATGTGCAGTTTCCCGGCTTCGATCTTGGACAAGTCGAGAATGTCGTCGATCACCCGCTGCAGCAGCTTTCCCGATTCGATGATGCGGGCAAACGCCTGCTGCACCTCGGCCTGCTCGAAACGGCGCAAGGCGACCTGGGCCAGGCCGAGCACCCCGTTGAGCGGCGTCCGGATTTCATGACTCATGTTGGCCAGGAACTCGCTCTTCACCTTGGCCAGACGCTCGGCCTCGTGCCGGGCCTTGTCGAGCTCCGCCGTGCGCTGCGTGACCATTTCTTCGAGCCGGTCGCGATGGCGCGCCAGTTCGGCTTCGCTGGCCTGGAGCGAGGCGACCTTGCGGGCCACCTCGCGCCGCAACCAGAAATTGCCGCCGATGAATAACAAGAGCAGTGCCAGCAGGCCGCCGCCGACCCACCAGACTACCGGCGACAGCCGGGTCGCCGCATCGCCGCGCCCCCATTTGAGCAGGATCTTCTTGTACGGCGAATCCTCGCCGAGGCGATTGGCGCGCAGCCAGCGATCGATGCCCTGCAGCACCGTGGGATCGCTGCCCTTGGGGGCAGCAAAATACAGACGGGCCGGATTGAACAGGATGGTCGTGTCGTGCAGTCCGAGGCGATCCATGTGCCGGTCGCCGAAATGCTGGTTGGCGGCGACGACGTCGGCTTCGCCACGCGCCGTCATGGCAAAGGCGTCATCGAGCGACGCCGCTGGCAGCAGGGTTGCCGCCAGCCCGGAGGCCTGCAGCAGTTCGCTGAGGAAACGCTGCTGCACCGAGCCGTCGAGCACGGCGATGCGTTTTCCGTCCAGGTCCGCGTAGCTGAGGATGTGCACACCCGGCCGCCGGTAAAGCTGCGACCAGCTCAACAGCGCCGGCGTCGTATGGAAGTCGTAGATTTTCGCGCGGGCTTCGGTATAGGCCACATCCGGCATCAGGTCCAGCTTGCCGGTGGCCAGCATTTCCAGGCAGTCCTGCCAGGCACACGGCTGGTAGCGCAGTTCCCAGCCCTCGGCGAGCGCCACGGCGTCCAGCAACTCGATGAAGATCCCCTGCGGCTTCCCGTTCTCGCCGATGAATATCTTGGGACTGTTCTGATAAACACCGACGCGCAACTCCCGCGGCTCGGCAACAGCGGGGCTGCACGCAAACAGGCAGGCGAGGATCAGGGCGGCAAGGCGCACGGCATCGATCAGGGGTTGATCATGCCGTCAATATACATCCAGATGCCATTTTCCTTGATGAATCGGCTCAGTTCGTGCAAGCGATAGCCGCGGCCGGCGATGCGGTAGCGGGCGACGAATTCGACCGTCGCGTGCGTTTCATCCTGCTGTCGGTGAGCACGCACTTCCAGCCCCAGCCATTTGCTGTCGTCGGCAGCAAGATCGAGTTCGCTCGGCCGCGTCGACGCATGCCAGGTAGCGCGCAGGTAATCTTCGAGCTTGAGCACGTAGGCGGCGTAGCGCGAGCGCATCAGTGCTTCGGCCGTCGGCGCCGGTTTTTCGCCGGCGTGCAGCGGCCCGCAGCAGGCGGCGTAGGGCTTGCCGCTGCCGCAGGGACAGGCTGCGTTGGGTTTCAGGCTTCCCACGGCGGGGTGCCGGCGGCGGCCGGGGCCGCAGCGGGCGCCTCGGCTTCGACCTGTTCACCGCCCAGGGCTTCGATCAGTTGCGGCAGGAAGCGCACCAGCTCGCCGGTCATCAGCGCGAAATCGGCGTCGAACTGCTCGTCGGCGTGCTCGGCACTCTTCTCGGCCTCTTCCTTGAGCAGGTCGAGGAAAGCCAGGCGCTTGATCTCCAGCTTTTCGGTGAGGACGAAGCTGATTCGGTCGTCCCAGGTCAATGCCAGGCGCGTCGGCAGCTTGCCGGCAGCGAGGTGGGCCTTGATCTCGGCGCCGACTTCGTCGCCCAGCGGATGGCGGACGTAGCGCACGGCAGCCTTTTCCTCGGCGACCGATTTCAGCTCGCAATCGCGGTCGACCGTGAAACCGGCCGGTGCATCGCCGCCGGCCAGCCAGTCGGCCATCGCCGACTGCGGCGAGAGCTGCGTGTGCAGCGCCTTCAGCGGGAATTCGTCGAGGCAGTGGCGCAGGTGTTCGATGACTTCTTCGGCCTTGGCCGGGCTGCCGGCGTCGACGACAAACCAGCCGTTCTGCGGGTCGATCCAGACGAAGGTCGAGCGCTTGCGGGTGAAGGCGCGCGGCATCAGCTCCTCGGTGACGCGCTCCTTGATTTCCTTCATCTGTTTGCGGCCGGGCGGGTAGCCCTGCTGGTCGGTGATCTGCTCGGCGCGCTCCTGCGCCGTTTCATTGACCACCGACGACGGCAGCAGCCGCTGCTCGACGGCCAGCGCGATCAGCCACTGGCGGTTGTTGGCGTAAATCAGCGCGCCGTCCTTGCGCGGCGACACCCAGCCACGCGACATCGGCTGGTTGGATGGGCAGCGGGTGAATTCACCGCGCGCCAGTTGCTCGTCGAGCTTGGCCAGGTCGACCGCCCACGGCGTCGGCAGGCGGTAGATCTGCAGGTTCTTGAACCACATGTCAGCGTTTCCTGAATACGAGATCCCAGACACCGTGGCCCAAACGCAGGCCGCGGTTCTCGAATTTGGTCAGCGGCCGGTATTCCGGACGCGGGGCGAAGCCGGCCAGGCCGGCGGCGGAATCGGCTTCCAGCGCGGCCGCCAGCGCCTCGGGCGCGGGATTGGCGACGCTGTTGTCCAGGCTGGGCTCGCGACCGAGCACGTCGAGCATCTGCAGCGCGTAGTTTTCCCAGTCGGTGGCGCAGTGGATGTAACCGCCCGGCTTCAGGCGCGAGGCGAGCAGCGCGACGAAAGGCGGCTGGATCAGCCGGCGCTTCTTGTGCCGCGTCTTGTGCCAGGGATCGGGGAAGAAGATGTGGATGCCGTCGAGCGAACCTTCGGCGAGCATGTCGCGCACCACTTCGACCGCGTCGTGGTTGCCGATGCGCAGGTTGCTCAGGTTCTTCTCGGCAATCAGCTTGCACAGCGCGCCGACGCCGGGAACATGGACTTCCAGACCGAAGTAATCGTTTTCCGGGTGGGCCTCGGCGATGCGCGCCGTGGTTTCGCCCATGCCGCAGCCGATTTCCAGGATCTTCGACGCGTTGCGGCCGAACACCGCCGTCAGGTCGATGTTTTCCGGCTGGTAGGCAATGCCGATCTTGGGCAGCATCGTCTCGTAGTAGCGCTGCTGCGCTTCCGACATGCGGCCGGCGCGGCGGACGAAGCTCTTGATGTGGCCGTGGCGGCCGGCGGTGTATTCGCCTTCCTCGCCTTCGGCGGCGGGGTGGATCAGCAGGTCGTCGCTCATGAACCGATCAGTCCGGTGGTCGGCGACGAGGGGTCGGCCGAGTAGTATTTGCGGGCCATGCGGCCGGCCAGGAAAGCCTCGCGGCCGGCTTCGATGCCCTTCTTCATGGCGCTGGCCATCAGCACCGGGTTCTTGGCGTGGGCGATGGCGGTGTTCATCAGCACGCCGTCGCAGCCGAGTTCCATGGCAATGGTCGCGTCCGAGGCGGTGCCGACACCGGCATCGACGATGATCGGCACCTTGGCGTTGTCGATGATCAGGCGCAGGTTCCACGGGTTCACGATACCCATGCCGGAACCGATCAGCGAGGCCAGCGGCATCACCGCAACGCAGCCGATCTCTTCGAGCATCTTGCACTGGATCGGATCGTCGGCGCAGTAGACCATGACTTCGAAACCTTCCTTGACCAGCGTCTCGGCGGCCTTCAGCGTTTCCGGCATGTTCGGGAAGAGGTTGGTCGGGTCGCCGAGGACTTCCAGCTTGCACAGCGGATGCCCGTCGAGCAGTTCGCGCGCCAGGCGCAGCGTGCGCACGGCATCGTCGGCCGTGTAGCAGCCGGCGGTATTGGGCAGGATGGTGAATTGCGATGGCGGCACGGCGTCGAGCAGGCTGGGCTGGCTGGCGTCCTGGCCGATATTCACGCGGCGCACGGCGACGGTGACGATCTCGGCGCCGGAAGCGTCAATGGCCGCGCGGGTCTCGGCGAAATCCTTGTACTTGCCGGTGCCGACCAGTAAACGGGAACGGTACGCCTTGCCGGCGATGGTCAGTTGATGCATGGAATACTCCCTTTCAGCCGCCACCGACGGCGACGACGATTTCGAGTTGATCGCCCGACACCAGCGGCGTTGCCGCATGCTGGCTCTTGGGAACGATTTCGCCGTTTCTCTCGACGGCGATGCGCTTGCCCGCGTAGCCCAGTTGCTCGATCAGGCCGGCAACGGTCAGCGGGTCGGGAAATTGGCGGTTTTCGCCATTGATTTTGAGTTCGAGCATGGCGGGCATTTTAACAGGACTGTCTGACTGGGATTCGGCGGCAAATTGTCTATACTGATTTCATAACACCAACCCGGAGACTGCCATGTCCATCTTTGACGCCCCCATCGCCCGTTGCGAAGCCGTTCGTGAAATGGTGCTGACCGACGAAACCCAAATTGAATGCGCACGCGAACACGAATGCCCGCCCGGTCGCGACTGTCCGCTCGACGGCTGCTTCGCCACACAGAGCGGGGTCAGCGAGGCAGCGAGCGACACCCTGCTGCAGCGGACTGCGCACTGAATCAGTCACGCAGCAAGCCGCGCGGCTTGCGCGGGGCAGCGACGAAAAGACGGTCATACAGCCAATTCGGCAGCAGGCGCAGCAGCTTGGCGACGACACCCATCGGCCACGGAATCACCGTGTACGAGACGCCGCGTGCGATGGCCGCGGCGAAGCGCCGGGCCGCTTCCGGCGCCGGCAGCAGGAAGGGCATCTGATAGGGATTGACCGCCGTCATCGGCGTCTCGATGTAGCCGGGCGCAATGGTCACGACCTTGATGCCCTGCGGGCGCATTTCCAGGCGCAGGCTCTCGAGGTAGGCAATTGCCGCCGCCTTCGACGCCGAGTAGGCTTCCGCCCCCGGCAGACCACGAATGCCGGCGACCGAGGCAATGCCGCACAGCCGCCGCTCGCCACCGGCGGCCTTCATGGCCGGGATGAACGGCGCAAAGGTGGCAGCCATGCCGAAGACGTTGATGTCCATGACCCGGCGGAAAACCGCCAGGTCTTCCTCGCACTCGGTCAGCGTACCGGCCGACACGCCGGCGTTGGCGATGACGATGTCGGGCGCGCCGAAACGGGCGATGAAATCGCTGGCCGCTGCGTGCAGCGCCGCCGCATCGGTGACGTCAAGCGGATAGCAGGCGTGTCCGCCGCCGAGGCGTTCATTCAGCGCCGACAGACAATCCGGGCGGCGCGCGGCGAGGCCGAGCTGGGCGCCGTTTTCCGCATAGTAAACGGCAAGCGCCTCGCCGATACCCGACGAGGCGCCCGTAATGAAGACTTTCAGCGTCAATTACTTCTTGCCGGCTTTCTCGCTGCGCACCCGGGCGATCAGCTTGTCGGCCACGGCCAGTTGCTGCTCGAACTGCAGGGTCGCGATCAGGAACTTGCCATCGACAGCCATCGCCGGCACGCCTTCGATCTTGAAGCCAGCTGCCATCTGGTCGCCACGGCGCACCTTGCTCTGGACACCGAAGGAACCGAAGGCATCGGTGAATTTCTTGCGATCGACACCGCGCGCAGCCACCCATCCGGCTGCGGTCTTTTCGTCAAACAGGTTGGTGCGTTCCTGGTGAATGGCCTTGAACACGTCGGCTTCCAGGCGCTTCAGATCACCGGTGATCTCGAGTGCGTAGTAGAGCTTGGCGGCGTTACCCCAGGCGGCACGGCCAAAGCTGACCGGCACTTTCTTGAGCACTACATCAGCCGGCAGACCGGCGGCCCAGAGATTGAGCAGCGGGTTGAAATCGGCACAGTGCGGGCAGCCATAGCTGAAGAATTCGACGACTTCGATCTTGGCGGCATCGTCGGTGGGCTGCACCGGATTGATCATGACGAAGTCGCGACCCGCAGTCTGCGCGGCCAGCGGGCCGGCAACACTGAGGGTGGCGCCCATGGCGATGGCGGAAGTGACGAAACGTCGACGGCTGAATTCCATACCTGACTCCTTTATTTGGACAATTGGGCTTCGATGCCGGATTTGGCAAGATCGGAGCGTACTTTGTTCAATTCATCGAGCTTGTAATAGGGACCGATGCGGACACGGTAGAGCGTCTTGTCCTCGATCATGACCTGCTGCACCGACGACTGGATGCCCATGAAGGCCAGCTTGGCCTTCTGGTTGTCGGCATCCTGCGCCGTGCTGAACGAACCGGCCTGCAGAAACAGGGGAACCCGGCTTTCCTTGCTGCCTTCCTTGGCCGCTTCGGGCTTGGCGGTTTCGGGAACCACTGGCGCCGGCTCGACCTTGTCGGGCACGGCATCGGCCTTGCCCTGGAGGATGTCGTAAAACTGGAAACGCTTTTCCGGCACCGGATCGCCGGGCTTCCCAGGCAAGGCCAGCGGCTGGCCGGGCTGCGCCAGCGCCGGACGCTCGCCGCCCTGCACCTGGTTGTTGAACGGCAACGGCGCCTTGTTGATGTACCAGACGACCCCGGCGGCCAGGCAAACGCCGAGGACCAGGCCGATGAACATGCCGATCAGGGTGCCGCCGCCGGATTTTTTCTTCGCCGGCGGGCGTTTCGTGGATTTCATGTCGCGGGTCATGGTTTTCCTTACATCGATTCAGGCGCGCTGACGCCGAGAATCGCCAGGCCGTTGCGGATCACCTGGCGGACGGCGGCAGCCAGGGCGACGCGGGCATCGCGCAGGGCGGCATCGTCGACCAGCATGCGCTCGGCGTTGTACCAGCCATGGAATTCGCCGGCCAGATCCTTGAGGTAGAAGGCAATCATGTGTGGCGCCAGATCGCGGGCCGCAGTCTCGATCACTTCGCGGAACTGGCCGAGCTGGTTGGCAATCGCCAGTTCGCGCGGGTTGTTCAGCAAGGCCAGGTCGGCATCGGCCAGGCTGGCCAGATCGCCGGCCCACTGGTTGATCACCGAGCAGACGCGAGCGTGGGCGTACTGGATGTAGTACACCGGATTCTCGTTGGTCTGGCTCTTGGCCAGGTCGAGGTCGAAGTCGAGGTGCTGGTCGGACTTGCGCAGCGCGTAGAAGAAGCGGCAGGCGTCGTTGCCGACTTCGCCGCGCAATTCGCGCAGGGTGACGAATTCGCCGGAACGCGTCGACATCGAGGCTTTCTGGCCATTGCGATAGAGCACGGCGAACTGGACCAGCGCCACCTGCAGTTTGTCGCTGTCGAGGTCGAGCGCCTTGACGGCGCCGGTCACGCGCGGGATGTAGCCGTGGTGATCGGCACCCCAGATGTTGATGACCTTGTCGAAACCGCGTTCGAACTTGTTCAGGTGATAGGCGATGTCGGAGGCGAAGTAGGTGTACAGGCCGTTTTCGCGCTGGACGACGCGGTCCTTCTCGTCGCCGAAGGTGGTCGACTTGAACCAGCGGGCGCCGTTCTGCACGTAGAGGTGACCCTTCTTTTCCAGCAGGTCGACGCAGCGCGCGACCAGGCCGGTGTCGTAGAGCGCCTTCTCGGAGAACCAGACGTCGAAATGCACGCCGAACTGTTCGAGATCGTCGCGGCAGTCGGCCAGTTGTTCATTGAGCGCGTGCTGGTGCACGTATTCCCAGTCGGCACCGAGCAATTCCTTGGCCTTGGCGATCAGCGCGTCGAGATGCAGTTCGCGCTGCTGCTTGGCTTCGTCGTCGCTGCGCCCGGCTTCGGGCAGGCCCGGGGTGCCGGCCAGTACCGCGTCGGCGGTGCGCACGTACGTGTCGCCGTGGGCATTCTTCAACTGCGCCGCCATGTCGCGCACATAGCTGCCCTGGTAGGCGTTCGGCGGGAAGGGCACGACCATGTCGTGCTGTTCGAGATAGCGCAGCCAGGTCGACAGGCCGAGGATGTCCATCTGCCGGCCGGCGTCATTGACGTAGTATTCGCGGGTCACGTCCCAGCCGGCGAAGGTCAGCAGGCTGGACAGCGAGGCGCCGTAGGCGGCACCGCGACCGTGGCCGACGTGCAGCGGGCCGGTCGGGTTGGCCGAGACGAACTCGACCTGGACCTTCTGCCAGCCGCCGGCGGTCGAGCGGCCGAAGTTTTCCTTTTCGGCGAGCACGGCCTTGACCACATCGGTCTTGGTGCCGGCATCGAGACGGAAATTGATGAAGCCGGCGCCGGCCACTTCGGCGGCCGTGACCAGCCGCGACGGCGGCAGTTCGTTGACCAGTTGCTGGGCGATTTCACGCGGATTCTTCTTCAGGGCCTTGGCCAGCTGCATCGCTAGGTTGGTGGCGAAATCGCCGTGCGACGGGTCGCGCGGGCGTTCGAGCTGAATCGGCGTATCGGTTGCGGTCGGGGCTACGCTGGCCAGCGCCTGTTGCAACAGGGCGGTCAGTTGGGTCTTGACGTCTTGGGCCATTGATCTGCGGCTGAAAATAGCAAAAGCGCGATTATACGCCCTCGCCGCCCGTCAACGGCTTGAGGATCGCCGACCAGGCAGCGAGCTTGGCCGCCCGGTTGAGTGCGGCATGCGCCGGACTGGTCGACGGCAGGCGCTGCAGGCGCAGGCCGGTCGCCGCCAGCGCGGGCAGAACGTGACGGCGAAACGCCTGTTCGGCAGCGGCGCCGTTGAAGAACACATCGCGCACCCTGGGGTGTGCGGCGAAAAAACCCGGGAAATCGTTGGCACGCACACTGCCGGCAACGATGTCGGCGTCCAGGCTACCTTCACGCTCGCAGGCGGCGATCACGTCCCACAGGGCCACCCCGGCGGCCTGCAGGGCCTGCAAGCGGGCCGGATAGGGCAATTCCGGCGAGAAACCGAACAGTTCGCCGACGATGGGCCAGAAGGCGTTGTGCGGATGCGCGTAATAGCGGCCGGCATCGAGCGAGGCGCGACCGGGCATGCTGCCGAGGATCAGGATGCGGGCGCCGGGCGAGGCCACCGGCGGGAAACAGCAGACGTCGGCCATCGCGGCCGACTCAGGCGCCGATGACGCGGTTCTTGCCGGCGCGCTTGGCCTGGTACATCGCCAGGTCGGCACGGCGGATCGCATCGCTGCCGGATTCGCCTTCATCAAGCTGGGCGACGCCGGCACTGAAGGTGATCAGCACCTTGTCCTTACCAGACAGGAAGAAGGCCTTGGTCAGCTCGCGCTGCAGCCGGACCATGGCCTCGACGCCCTGCTCCAGCGAGGTATCGGGCATCAGGATGACGAATTCCTCGCCGCCGTAACGCGCCAGCGTGTCGGTCGGACGCATGCAGGCACGGGCGACCTTGGCCAGGTGAATCAGCGCGTTGTCGCCGGCTTCATGGCCGAGACGGTCGTTGAGCCGCTTGAAGTTGTCGATGTCGAGCAGGCTCAGCGATAGCGCCGAATTGCGCCGGCGCATCGCGGCAATCTCGCGCTCCAGCGCTTCGTCCAGGCCTTTGCGGTTGAGCGTGTCGGTCAGCGGGTCGTGACGGGCGAGCGAGCTCGCGCTGTCGAGTTCGCGGTGCAACTGGATCAGTTCGGCCTCGGTCGCCAGCACCTTGTCCTGCAGACCGCGCAACTGCTCCCGGGAAACTGCCGTTTCCTCGGCCATGGCCTGGGTCGCCGACACGACATCCTTGAGCAGGGGCGCCAGATCCTCGATCCGCGATATCTGCTCGATCTGTCGGGCGCTGTTCTCGATGCGCTCCTGAAATTGTGCACTGGAGGAATTCATCGTCCCCAGACGCTCGATGAAGGCCGCCAGCATCTGGCGCATTTCCTCCTGCGCCTCAACCGAACGCGCCCGCGCCCGGCTCTGCTTCTCCATGACATCGCGCAGGCGCCGCTCCATCTCGTCGAGGTGACGCAGGGTCAGCGGCGGCTCGACCGCCGCCAGCAGACCGTCGATCTGGCCCTTGAACCAGGTATCGTCAACACTGAGTTCGCCGATGTTCTGGATGATCAATTGCAGAAGCTTGAGCAGCGACTCGCGGATTTCGATCTGCTCTTCGACCGCACAGGGAACCAGCACGGCAAATTCGCGCAGGACCGTATCCAGCCGCGAGAATTCGCAGGGCGAGATGCGCAACACCGCGAGCAAGGCATCGACGGCCTCGGCAAAACGGACATCATCACGCCCGAAGGCCGGCAACATCGTCTCGAACAGGTGCAACAGGGCCTGCGTCGTCTCGTGCGGCAGATGCGTGGCTGACGCATTGGCGGCGCCGGCTGCGATGAAGCCCTGCAGGGCGTCCTGCACGCCTTGCCAGCTCCGCCCGGAAATCGCCGAATCGAGCCGGCTCAGTTGAGCGATCTGCGCATCACCACGCGGGGTAAGGGCCGCGGCCAGCTGGCGCAGGGGGGGCTCGGGAAACGGCGAGACATTGGGTAGATTGGCAATCTCGTTGTAGCACGCCTGGAAATTGGCAGGCGTCGGCGCCAGATGGCGCGATGCCAGCCGTTTCAGGGCTTCGCGAGCAATGACGGAAGGATTGCGTTGATCTGACATGGGCCGTTGTGTGCTTGGGGCGACGGACGCCGTTTGTATCCGCCATGAACTTGCAGCCAGTTTAGCTGAAACTGGCTGCCAATTTGCCAGTGAATCATCACTTGTACCGCCAGCGGCAGCGCAATATGTGCAGGCATGTTAACATCCTCGTTTGACCGAATTCCGGCCTGCATCCCGGCCTATCCCCATGCGCCTTTTCCGCCTGCTCAAGATCGCCACTGTCGCCAGCCGTTTCGGGCTGGATGAAATGGTGCTCGAGCACGAGCCCTCCGGCCGTCTGGTCCGCCTGGCCAACGCGCTGCAGTTCTGGCGCAACCTGTCGGCACCGCGCGCCGAACGCCTGCGCCTAGCGCTGGAAGCGCTCGGGCCGATTTTCGTCAAGTTCGGCCAGGTGTTGTCGACCCGGCGCGATCTGATGCCAACCGACATCGCCGACGAACTGGCCAGGCTGCAGGATCGCGTGCCGCCTTTCGACTCGGCGCTGGCCCTGAAGGAAATCGAAAAAGCCTACGGCCGCCCGGCCAGCGAGGTATTCGCCGAATTCGACCCGGTGCCGGTGGCCTCGGCGTCGATCGCCCAGGTCCATTTTGCGCGCCTGCACGACTGCGACGGCGGCCACGAAGTCGCCGTCAAGATCCTGCGCCCGAACATGCTCTCGGTCATCGAACACGACCTGGCGCTGATGGACAGCGGCGCCCTGCTGCTGGAAAAACTGTGGTCCGACGGCAAGCGCCTCAAGCCGCGCGAAGTGGTCGCCGAATTCGCCAAGTACCTGCGCGACGAACTCGACCTGATGCGCGAAGCCGCCAATGCCTCGCAGCTGCGCCGCAACTTCACCGACTCCGAATTGCTGATCGTTCCCGAAGTGCACTGGGATTTCTGCACGTCGACGGTGATGGTCATGGAACGCATGCGCGGCACGCCGATCTCGCAGATCGACAAGCTGCGCGCCGACGGCATCGACCTCTCGAAACTCTCCGCTGCCGGCGTCGAGATTTTCTTCACCCAGGTCTTCCGCGACGGCTTTTTCCACGCCGACATGCACCCCGGCAACATCTTCGTCCATGCCGACGGCCGTTACATCGCGCTTGATTTCGGCATCGTCGGCACCTTGACCGATTCCGACAAGAACTACCTGGCGCAGAACTTCCTCGCCTTCTTCCGCCGCGATTACAAGCGTGTCGCCGAAGCCCACATCGAATCCGGCTGGGCGCCCAAGGAAACACGGGTCGATGAATTCGAAGCCGCCATCCGCGCCGTCTGCGAACCGATCTTCGACCGGCCGCTCAAGGACATTTCCTTCGGCAAGGTGCTGCTGCGCCTGTTCCAGACCTCGCGCCGCTTCAACGTCGAGATCCAGCCGCAACTGGTGATGCTGCAGAAAACCCTGCTCAACATCGAAGGCCTCGGCCGCCAGCTCGATCCGGAACTCGACCTGTGGAAAACCGCCAAGCCCTTCCTTGAACGCTGGATGAGCGAGCAGGTCGGCTGGCGCGGCCTGATCAAGACCTTCAAACAGGAAGCGCCGTATCTGGCCCGCACCCTGCCGCAGTTGCCGCGCCTGGTGCACCAGGCACTCAGCACGCCGGCACAACCCAGCCTGCAGCCGCAGATGGAACAACTGGTCCGCGCCCGGCGCTGGCAAAACGTCTGGCTGGCGCTGATCGCCCTGCTGCTGGCCTTGCTGCTCGGCAGCCAGCACCTGTGATGCAGAACTACGACGAACTGACCGACAGCTTCAGCGAGGCGGACATCGCCGACTGGCTGGGCGACGCCGAGATCGCCAAGGGACGCCCCTATGTCGACCTGGTTCGCGACCTCAATGTCGAGCACGGCGAAATCCACGCCGAAGTGCCTGGATCGGCCCGCCGCCCCTACCGCGTTGAAGCACTGATCCGCGCCCAGGGGGACGACATGCAGCTGGTCGCCAGTTGCACCTGCCCGGTCGGCCACCACTGCAAGCACATCGCCGCGACCCTGCTCAAGGTGATCGAAACGCGCAACCCGAAAACCCGGGTCAGCGGCAGCGTGCTCTCCTGGGTCGAAGACCTGCGCCGGGCGTCGATCGCCGTGGCCAAGAAAAAGGCTCGTCCGGCCAGCGCCCGCCAGCAACTGTATTACATCCTCAAATGGACGCCTGACCGCCGACGCTTCGGCATCGAGTTGCGTAAAGGCAAATACCCGGAAAACGCCGAGGAATGGTGGAAGGTCGACCGCGCGCTGATCACCCCGCCGCAGTTCGTCACTGAAGAAGATCTCGGCATCCTCCGCCTGATCTGGGCCGAACGCGGCCACGACAGCGGCCTGCGCGCCTACGGGCTGGGGCCCAAGCACGGCGCTGAAATCCTCGAACGGATGGCCGCTACCAACCGCCTCTACCCGGAGGCTGATCTGGCACTGCCGCTGCACGCTGGCGACAGCCGCCCGGCCAGCGTCGGCTGGCAGATCGACAGCCAGGGTTTCCAGCGCCCCTACCTGAAGCCCGAGCCACCGACCGAACTGATCATCGCCGTCGATCCGCCGTGGTACGTGGACCTGACCGAGGGCGAAACCGGGCCGCTGACGGTGACCGGCAACCCCGGGGTGGTCAATCGCCTGTTCAGCCTGCCGCCGCTGTCGGCCAAGGAAGCTGCAGTTGTCGCCGACGCACTGTCGGAACTGGCGCCCGAATTGCCGCTGCCGGCCGAAGATGCCAGCGCCCGCCTGCGCCTGATCGAAACCCCGCTACAGCCGGTCCTGCAACTGGAAACCCTGCACACGCACGGCCACCGCCCCTGGCGCCACTACCCCTACAGCTTCAGCGGCGGCCCCTTCGACGTGGCCCACGTGATCTTCCGCTACGGCGACGCCGATCTGCGCCCCGACGAAAAGAACGAGTTCGTCACCCTGCCCGAAGGCGAAACCGTCCGCGTCAAACGCCGCCCGGAAGACGAAGCCCGGGTCATGGCCAGCCTCGCGCAAAGCGGCCTGCAGAAGATTCCGGCGAACACGCTCAACACTTTCGGCAGCCCACCCGAAGGCATTCACGGCCTGGCCGACGAAGCCGCCTGGCCGGACTTCATGCAGCACCAGCTGCCGCTGCTGCGCGAAGCCGGCTGGCAGATCGAATTCCCCGACGATTTCCGCCACCACGTGGTCGAAGTCGACGCCTGGGATGCCGAACTGATCGAAGCCGACGACGGCTGGTTCAACCTCGACATGGGTATCCTCGTCGAAGGCGAGCGCCTGCCGCTGGCGCCCCTGCTGTCCACGCTGTTCCGGCGCGACCCGCGCTGGCTGGAAAGCTACGAACTGTCGCGCATCCCGGACAGCGAAAGGATCGAACTGCTGACCCCGGCTGGCAAGCGCCTGCGCGTCCCGGCCGGCCGCATCAAACCGCTGGCATCGACGCTGATCGACCTGTTCGACGGTTTCAGCGGTGGCCCGACCTTGCGCCTGTCGCGTTTCGACGCGCCGCGCCTGGCCGAGTTGAGCGACACCAGCCGCTGGGAATTCCGCGGCCAGAATGACGTCATGGCCCTGGCCGAGCGTCTGCAGGCCGCCCAGGGCATCGTCGACATCCAGCCGCCGGCCGGCCTGTGCCTGGACTTGCGCCCCTACCAGAAGGAAGGCCTGGCCTGGCTGCAGTTCCTGCGCGAGCAGAAATTGTGCGGCATCCTGGCCGACGACATGGGTCTGGGCAAGACTGCACAGACCCTGGCCCACCTGCTGCTGGAAAAGGAACAGGGGCGTCTCGACAAACCGGCCCTGGTGATCCTGCCGACCTCGCTGATCTTCAACTGGAAGAGCGAAGCCGCGCGTTTCGCGCCCAGTCTGCGCGTGCTCTCGCTGCATGGTCCGGAACGCAAGCAGCGCTTCGCCGAGATCGACAGCCACGACGTCGTCCTGACCACCTACCCGCTGCTCTGGCGCGACGCCGACGAACTGATGCAGCACAGCTACCACCTGCTCATCCTCGACGAAGCGCAGACGGTCAAGAACGCCCAGAGCCGCAGCGCCGAAGCGGTACGCAAGATCGACGCGCGGCATCGCCTGTGCCTGACCGGCACGCCGCTGGAAAACCACCTCGGCGAATTGTGGAGCCAGTTCGATTTCCTGCTCCCGGGCTTCCTCGGCAGCAGCAAGCAGTTCACCCGCCACTGGCGCACGCCGATCGAGAAGCAGGCTGACACCGACCGCCGCGACCTGCTGGCCCGCCGCATCCGCCCCTTCATCCTGCGCCGCAAGAAGGAAGACGTCGCCCGCGAATTGCCGCCGAAGACGGTCATCGTGCGCAGCGTCGAACTGGAAGGCGGCCAGCGCGACCTTTACGAAACGGTGCGTGCGGCGATGGACGCCAAGGTTCGCGACGAGATCGCCCAGCGCGGCTTCGCGCGCAGCCAGATCGTCATCCTCGACGCCCTGCTCAAGCTCCGCCAGGTCTGCTGCGACCCGCGCCTGGTCAAGGCCAGCTCGGCACGCAAGGTCAGCGAACGGGCCAAGCTCGACCTGCTCATGGCCATGCTCCCCGAACTGGTGGACGAAGGCCGGCGCATCCTGGTCTTCTCGCAATTCACCAGCATGCTCACCCTGATCGAACAGGAACTCGACGCCGCCGGCCTGGGCTACGCCAAGCTGACCGGCGACACCGTCGACCGCGAAACGCCGATCCGGCGTTTCCAGGAAGGCGAAGTCCCGATCTTCCTGATCAGTCTGAAGGCGGGCGGCGTCGGTCTCAACCTGACCGCCGCCGACACCGTGATCCACTACGACCCGTGGTGGAACCCGGCCGTCGAGAACCAGGCCACCGACCGTGCCCACCGCCTCGGCCAGGACAAGCCGGTATTCGTCTACAAGCTGATCGTCAGCGGCAGTATCGAGGAAAAGATACTGGCCCTGCAGGAGCGCAAAGCCGAACTGGCGGCCGGCATCCTGTCCGAGGATCATCAGGTCGACGTCAAGTTCGGCGACGACGACCTGGCCGCCCTGTTCGAGCCGCTGCCGGGCTGAACGCCCTTACGCCAGTGCCGGCTGCCCTTCGATCAGGGAGATCAGCCCGGCCAGCGCATGACGCACCGATTGCTCGCGCACGGCAGCCCGATCGCCGCTAAATTGACAGGTCGTGGCAATACAGCCGGCTTGCCGTCCGGCCCAGGCAAAACAGACTATACCCACCGGCTTCTCCGGCGAGCCGCCGCTCGGGCCGGCAATGCCGGTGATCGACACCGACCAGTCGCCCAGACTGTGGGCCAGCACGCCCTGGGCCATTGCCCGGGCGACCGCTTCGGAAACTGCACCATGGCGGACCAGCGTCGTTTCAGGCACGCCCAGCATGTCGCGCTTGGCGGCGTTCGAATAAGTGACGAAACCGCGATCGAACCAGGCGGAACTACCAGCCACCGCCGTCAGCGTCTGCGCCACCCAGCCACCGGTACACGACTCAGCCACCGCCAGGCATTCGCCCCGGCTTTCCAGAAGACGGCCCAGGCGAGCGGCAATGGCTTCGAGTTCATTCATGGCTCAATCCTAACAATTGGTTACAGAAGCGCTACCAAAGGGCGACAGACCCGGTGGCTGCAAAATCATAAACTGCAAGGGCATTGAACCCCTCCTCTCGAATTCCCCCCATTCGAGAATTTGCACCCCGCCGATGGCGGGGTTTTTTTTGCGCGTAATCATACGTCAGCCGTTATAATTTCGGCTTTGTCCTTTTTGCAAACGGGGTCTTCAGCATGGCCGAGCAACATTCTTCCAAAAGCATCATGTGGGCGATCATCATCGTCGCCGCAGTCCTGATCGCGATCATCTATCCGCTGACCAACAAGTCCTTCGAATCTGCCGCGAACAACAACGCTGGCGCTGACGAAGCCGAACTGCGCATCCAGCCGGTTGCCCGTTTCCAACTGGCCAAGGCTGAAGTCGCCGAAGCTGGCGGCGCGCCGAAGGATGGCCCGACCGTGTACAACAGCGTCTGCGGCGCCTGCCACAACACCGGCGCTGCCGGCGCACCGAAGATCGACGCCAAGGGTGACTGGACTGCCCGCCTCGGCGCCGGCAATGCCGCCCTCTACGCTTCCGTGATCAACGGCAAGGGCGCGATGCCGCCGAAGGGTGGTGCGGCCAAGCTGTCCGAGGACGAAATCAAGGGTGCCGTCGATTACATCCTGAGCAAGGTCAAGTAAGCCGCAAGACCAGCAATTTCGAAAAAGGGAGGCCACAGCCTCCCTTTTTCATTTCTTGGCGGCCAGCAAGGCCTTCATCGCGTCGAGGCGGGCGCTGCCGGTCGCCCTGTCGGGTATCGCCGCCTGCTTGCCACCGGAAAACCTCACGTCTTCCTGGCCCATCTCGGCGATGAAGCGCGACGGCTCGCAGGGAATCATTTCACGCGCCTGTTTGCGCTTCTCGCAGTAACTGATGTGCAGCGAGCGCTGGGCGCGCGTGATGCCGACGTACATCAGCCGACGCTCTTCCTGCAGTTTGGCCGGGTCCAGCGACTCGCGGTGGGGCAGGATGCCTTCCTCGACGCCGACCAGGAAGACATGCTTGTACTCCAGCCCCTTGGCGGCATGCAGCGTCGATAGCTGAACGGCGTCGACCTCGTCGCTGTTCTGCTTTTCCAGCATGTTGATCAGGGCGATGCTCTGCACCAGGTCGATCAGCGTCTTGCCGTCTTCCTCGCCCTTCTTGTTGATCCACTCGGCGAATTCGCCGACATTGGCCCAGCGCGATTGCGCCGTGCGCTGCTCTTCGGTGTCGTAGAGATAGGTCTCGTAATCGATCGCCTTGAGCAGGTCGGGCAGTACCTGCTGCGCCGGCTCGCGGCTTGCCCGCGCCTGCATGCGGTTGATGAACTGGCAGAATTCGAGCAGGGGTTCGAGTTGCCGGGCCTGCACGCGGTGGGCAAAGCCTTCCTCGAAGGCCGCATGAAACAGCGAAACGTGGCGCTCGCCGGCGTATTGTCCGAGCACCTGCAGGGTCGCCGCGCCGATGCCGCGCCGGGGCGTGGTCGCCGCACGAATGAAGGCCGGATCGTCGTCCTCGTTGGACAGCAGGCGCAGATAGCTGGTCAGATCCTTGATTTCGGCCTTGTCGAAGAAGGATTGGCCGCCGGACAGCAGATAGGGAATCTTCTGGTTGCGCAGTTGCGTTTCGAGCAGGCGGGCCTGGTGATTCGAGCGGTAGAGGATGGCGTAGTCGCGGAATTTGCCGCGATGCTCGAAGCGATGGGCCTGCAGCTTCATGACCACGCTCTCGGCCTCGGCCTCATTATCCTTGCTGGCAGTGACGTAGATTGGGTCGCCGTGACCGAGTTCCGACCACAGGGTCTTGTCGAACAGTTTCTCGTTGTGCGAGATGACGTTGTTGGCGGCCTTCAGGATACGGACGGTCGAGCGGTAATTCTGCTCGAGCTTGATCACCTTGAGCGCCGGGAATTCGTTGGGCAGTTTCTTCAGGTTGTCGATGTCGGCGCCGCGCCAGCCGTAGATCGCCTGGTCGTCGTCGCCCACCGCGGTGAATTGGGCGCGGACGCCGGTCAGCAGCTTGAGCAACTGGTACTGGCAGGCATTGGTGTCCTGGTATTCATCGACCAGCAGGTAGCGCAGGCGGTTCTGCCACTTCTCGGCGATCTGCGGATGCTCGCTGAACAGTTTGACCGGCAGGCCGATCAGATCGTCGAAATCGACCGCCTGGTAGGCTTTCAGCGTCGCCTCGTAGCTCAGGTAGGCAGCGGCGGCGAGCGCTTCGTGCTCGTTGGCGACGAGGAGGCGGGCGGCCTCGGGCGTGATCAGCGCATTCTTCCAGTTGGAAATGATCGACTGCAGCCGGCGCAGCGTCGCCTTGTCCACCGTCTTGGCGCAATCGCCGATGATGCCGGCGCAATCGGCGGAATCAAAAATGGAAAAGCGCGGCTTGTAGCCGAGCGCCTTCGCTTCCTCGCGCAGGATGCGCACGCCCAGCGAGTGAAAGGTCGAAATCTGCAATTCGTTGGCGATCGACGACGACATCAGCTTGCCGACGCGCTCCTGCATTTCCTTCGCCGCCTTGTTGGTGAAGGTGATGGCGGCAATGTTGCGCGGCTGGAAGCCGCAGTCCTGGACCAGGTAGGCGATTTTCTGCGTGATCACGCGCGTCTTGCCCGAACCGGCGCCGGCGAGGACAAGCAGGGGACCGTCGAGGTAATGGATCGCTTCGCGTTGCTGGGGATTGAGGCCGGACATGGCGCCAGGACTCCTGGTACGGGATGACAAGGGGTCGAAGTCGTGCCGGACAGGCAAGCTTCGACGCGGCTGCGCATTTTACCGCATGCACCGGCAGGGCCGGCTCAGACCGTCTCGTCGATTTTTCCCGGACGCTTGCCGCGGGTGTTCATGTTCAGCAGCAACAGGCCCAGCGGACCCAGGCCAGCCAGTTGCCCGGCCAGTCTTTCCGCGTCCTGACGACGCCGTTCGACGCCCTGATAGGGACCGACACTGCGCGGATCAACCTCGGCCATGTCCTGCTGCAGGGAGCGTTCGCGGTCGTTGCTGGCACCTTCCATCGCCTCGACCCGGCGGACTGCATGCGCCTGGGCCAGCAATGCCCGTTCCGCCGCTTCCGGCGAATGGCGCTGCGTGGTCGAAATCAGGCGTGAGGTTTTCATGATCGGGCTCCTGACCCGATCTACGGCATCCTGGCCGGAAACTTGAATCTCGACAGCAACTTAGAGTGCGCCAAACACCTTCTTCAGGATCGCGCTGCCCGCCGCGACCGGGTTGGCGCGCAGTTTGCGTTCTTCTTCGGCGATCATCAGGAAGAGACCATCCATGGCCTTCTGCGTGACGTAGTTGTCGATATCGGCGTCCTTCTTGTCGACCAGGCCGAAACTCGCCGCCTTGCCGGCGAACTTGTTGTACTGGTCGGCCAGCTGCAGCTTGCTGGTCGCCGACTTGACGATCGGCAGGAACTTGACCGCCAGTTGCTCGCTCGACGAGCGGCGGAAATATTCGGTCACGCTGTCGTCACCGCCGGTCAGGATGGCCTTGGCGTCCTGCAGGGTCATCCGCTTGATGGAATCGGAGAGGATGGGCATGGCCTGGGCCACGGCATTTTCTGCGGCGTGGTTCATGGTCTCGACCAGTTGGTCGGCCTGCTTGCCCATGCCGAACATGCGCAGCCCGGATTCGGCCTTTTCCAGGTAGCCCGGCAGGGGAATCTTGACCTTGCTGTTGGCCAGAAAACCATTTTTCTGGCCCAGCGAGCCAACCGCATACTCGGCCCCCTTGGCCAGCGCCTGACGCACCCCGGTACCGGCATCGGCATTGGAAATGCTGTCGAGGCCGGCGGCCTGCACCAGCCCGGTCGACAGGAAAAAACCGAGTGCAAAGGCAAGACGGCGAACGATGGGGGACATGATGAATCTCCAGCAGGTCAGACGATATCGAGATGCCCGATGCCCTGGGTCAGGTCGCGATCCTTGGATTCCTTGCCGTGCAACTTGATCTGGAGGCGCAGGTCGTTGAGCGAGTCGGCGTTGCGCAGGGCATCCTCGTAGCTGATCTTGCCGGCGTCGTAGAGGTCGAACAAGGCCTGGTCGAAGGTCTGCATGCCGAGTTCGCGCGACTTCTTCATGATTTCCTTGATCTCCTGGACCTCGCCGCGGAAGATCAGGTCGGAAATCAGCGGCGAGTTGAGCATCACCTCGACCGCGGCAACCCGGCCTTTGCCGTCCTTCTTCGGCAGCAGGCGCTGCGAAACCATTGCCCGCACATTCAGCGACAGGTCCATCAGCAGTTGCTGACGGCGCTCTTCGGGGAAGAAGTTGATGATCCGGTCGATCGCCTGGTTGGTGCTGTTGGCGTGCAGTGTCGCCAGCGCCAGATGGCCGGTCTCGGCGAAGGCGATGGCGTAGTCCATGGTGTCGCGGTCGCGGATTTCGCCCATCAGGATGACGTCCGGCGCCTGGCGCAGGGTGTTCTTCAGCGCCGGGCCCCAGTCGTCGGTATCCACGCCGACTTCGCGCTGGGTGACGATGCAGTTCTTGTGCTCATGCACGTATTCGATCGGGTCCTCGATCGTGATGATGTGGCCGTAGCTGTTCTCGTTGCGGTAATCGACCAACGCCGCCAACGAGGTCGTCTTGCCGGTACCGGTACCGCCGACAAAGATGATCAGGCCGCGCTTGGTCATCGCCAGGTCCTTGACCACCGCTGGCAGGCCAAGATCGTCCAAGGTCGGGATGGTCATGTTGATGGTCCGGCAGACAACCGCGACGCGCCCCTGCTGAACCAGCGCATTGACGCGGAAACGGCCGATGCCGGTCGGCGAGATGGCGAAGTTGCATTCGCGCGTCGACTCGAATTCGGCGGCCTGCCGGTCGTTCATGATCGAACGGGCGAGTTCGGCCGTGTGCTGCGATGTCAGCACCTGGTTGGAGACCGGCGTGATCTTGCCGTCGATCTTGATGGCCGGCGGAAAGCCGGAGGTGATGAACAAGTCCGAACCACGCTTCTGCGCCATCAGGCGCAGAAGATCGTGCATGAATTTCATTGCCTGATCGCGTTCCATTTATTCCCCCGAATCAACTGGCCGGCATCAGGCCGGGAAGGCGTCCTTGTTGGCGGCGCGCAGGCGTGCTTCGCCGCTGGCCACGACGTTGCGGCGGACCAGATCGATCAGACACTGGTCGAGCGTCTGCATGCCCTGGGCCTGACCGGTCTGGATCGCCGAATACATCTGTGCGACCTTGTTCTCGCGGATCAGGTTGCGGATCGCCGGCGTGCCGATCATGATCTCGTGGGCTGCTACGCGGCCTTGACCGTCCTTGGTCTTGAGCAGGGTCTGCGAGATGACGGCACGCAGCGATTCGGACAGCATGGCGCGGACCATTTCCTTTTCGTCAGCGGGGAAGACGTCGACCACCCGGTCGATGGTCTTGGCGGCCGACGAGGTATGCAAGGTGCCGAACACCAGGTGGCCGGTCTCGGCCGCAGTCAGCGCCAAGCGGATGGTTTCCAGGTCGCGCAATTCGCCGACCAGGATCACATCCGGGTCTTCACGCAGCGCCGAACGCAAGGCGTTCGAGAAAGACAGGGTCTGCGGACCGACTTCGCGCTGGTTGATCAGGCACTTCTTCGACTCATGGACGAATTCGATCGGGTCCTCGATGGTCAGGATGTGCGCGTAGTCGTTTTCATTGACGTGGTTGACCATCGCCGCCAGCGTCGTCGACTTGCCGGAACCGGTCGGGCCGGTGACCAGCACGATGCCGCGCGGATACTCGGAAATATCCTTGAATATCTTCGGGCAGTTCAGCTCTTCCAGCGTCAGCACCTTGGTCGGAATCGTCCGGAAGACGGCGGCGGCACCGCGTTGCTGGTTGAAGGCGTTAACCCGGAAGCGGGCCAGGTTGGGAATCTCGAAGGAGAAATCGCATTCCAGCGTTTCCTCGAAAATCTTGCGCTGGCTGTCGTTCATGATGTCGTACACCATGCCGTGCACGTCCTTGTGCTCCATCGGCGGCAGGTTGATGCGGCGCACGTCACCATGGACGCGAATCATCGGCGGCAAGCCGGACGACAGGTGAAGGTCGGATGCCTTGTTCTTGACGCTGAAGGCCAGCAGTTCGGTGATGTCCATGCGATTGGTCCTTGGAGCCCGTGTATACTTGGTCGATCGAAATTGCCAATGGATTATGAGCGCAATCGCCGACAACCTGCAAGCCGTACGAAACCGCATCGCACAAGCGGCGCGGGCGGCCGGGCGGCCGACGGACAGCATCAGCCTGCTGGCCGTCAGCAAGACCAAGCCGCTGGCCGACGTGCTGGCCGCGGCCGCCGCCGGACAAACCGACTTTGGCGAAAACTACGTCCAGGAGGGCGTGGACAAGCTTTTGGCGAGCGCCGCCGGCAATTCACTCACCTGGCATTTCATCGGCCCCTTGCAGAGCAACAAGACGCGCCTGGTCGCCGAACATTTCGACTGGGTGCATTCGGTGGACCGGCTGAAGATTGCCGAACGCCTGTCGGCGCAGCGGCCATTGACGCTGCCGCCGCTCAATGTGTGTGTCCAGGTCAACGTCTCGGGCGAAGCCAGCAAGAGCGGTTGCGCGCCCGCCGAAGCGGCTGCCCTGTGCCAGGCGGTAGCCCGGCTGCCCGGCTTGCGCCTGCGCGGCCTGATGGCGATTCCCGAACCGACCGACGACATTGCCGCGCAACGCCTGCCGTTCCGGCAATTGCGCGGGATTTTCGAACAACTGCAGCGCACCGGCCTGGCGCTGGATACGCTGTCCATGGGCATGTCCCACGATCTTGAAGCAGCCATTGCCGAAGGCGCCACCCTGGTGCGCATCGGCACGGCCATTTTTGGTGAAAGAAACTACGCATGAAGATTCTCTTCCTGGGCGGCGGCAACATGGCCAACGCGCTGATCGGCGGCATGGTGAAGCAGGGCTTTGCCGCAGCCGACATCCACGTCATTGATCCGGGTGCCGATGCCCGAGCACGCCTGGCCGCCAGCTACGGCGTCCATTGCCACGCCACTGCCGGCGATGCCCCCGACGCGCCCGACGTCCTCGTCCTTGCCGTCAAGCCGCAGCAGATGCGCGAAGCGGTGGCGCCATTGGTCGGTCGTCTCGGCCAGGCCATCGTCGTCAGCATCGCCGCCGGCCTCGACATGAGCGCGCTGTCGCGCTGGCTCGGCGGCCACCGGCAGATCGTGCGCAGCATGCCGAATACGCCGGCCCTGATCGGTGCCGGCATCACCGGCCTGTGCGCACTGCCCGACGTCGACAGCGCCGGCAAGGCACTGGCCGAACGCGTCCTGCGCGCCGTCGGCAGCACCGTCTGGATCGACGATGAAGCGCAGATGGATGCCGTTACCGCCATTTCCGGCAGCGGCCCGGCCTATGTCTTCCTGTTCATCGAAGCCCTGCAGCAGGCCGCCGCCGAACTCGGCTTCACGCCGGCCCAGGGTCGCCAGCTGGCCATCGAAACCGTTCAGGGTGCCGCCGCACTGGCCGCTGCCTCCGACGAACCGGCTTCGCTGCTGCGCGAGCGCGTCACCTCGAAGGGCGGCACCACCGAGGCGGCACTCAAGGTGATGCTCGAACGCGGCGTCAAGGATGGCATCGTCGCCGGTTGTCTGGCCGCTGAAACGCGTGGCCGCGAACTCGGCAAGCTGCTCGGAGGAGATGCGTGATGCAGGCTTTCTTTTTCCTGATCAACGCGGTCGTCAGTTTTTTCTGCACCCTGTTGCTGCTGCGCTTCATCATGCAGATGGCGCGAGTGTCGTTCGCCGGACAACTCGGCGATTTCGTCGTCAAGCTCACCAACTGGGCGGTCAAGCCCCTGCGTCGCATCGTCCCCGGCGTCGGCGGCGTGGACTGGGCCAGCCTGGTGGCCGCGCTGTGGCTGCAACTGATGTACGCCGGCCTGCTGTTGTCGGTGACGCCGGTCGAACTCAGCGCCGACGCCTTCGGCACCGTCCTGATGATCCTGATGCTGGCCATCCGCGGCCTGATCCGCCTGGCCATCTACATCACCATCGGCGTCGTCATCCTGCAGGCGGTTCTGTCCTGGATCAACCCCTATTCGCCGATTGCCCCGACCGTCAATCAACTGGCGCGGCCGATCCTCGATCCAATCCGCCGTTTCGTCCCGCTGATCGCCGGCGTCGACCTGTCGCCGCTGGTCGTCATCCTGCTGCTGCAGGTCGTGCTGATGATCGTCTGATGTCCGTCTGGTACCGCTTCGGCAAGGATGGCAGCGCGACGCTGACGCTGCACATCCAGCCGGGTGCCAAAAAAACCGAAGTCGCCGGCCTGCACGGCGAGGCACTGAAAATCCGCCTGGCGGCGCCACCAGTCGACGGCAAGGCCAATGATGCGCTGCTCCGTTTCGTGGCCGAGCAGCTTGACCTGCCCCGATCTGCGGTCACGCTCAAGAGCGGTCAGACCTCACGCCACAAGGTCGTGGAAATCTGCGGCAGCACCGAGGCCCGCATCGCCGCTTTCGCCGGCTGAACGGACCCCGGTACCGCCTGAAGGCTATTTCTTGGCCGGGCTGCTTGCCGCGCCGGTCGTCAATTCCGACCGCAGCTTGTCGATACTCTTCTTGCCGAAGCCTTTGACGTTCGTCAGATCGTCAACCGACTTGAACGGGCCGTTCTTGTCCCGGTGTTCGACAATCGCCCGCGCCTTGCCCGGGCCGATGCCCTTGACCGCGTCCAGTTCCGCCTCGGTCGCCGTATTGATATTGACGGCGGCCATCGCCATGCCGATGCCTGCCAGCATGCCGAACAACAGGGTGGTAATGCGTTTCATCGATGCCTCCTCCTGAATATTCCTGATTGGTGAGATTGCACAGCGGCCTTCCGCTGCACCGGAATATTCTATATGAATATGACAATGTATTCGTCAACAAAATAAAGCGGCCTGATGGCCGCTTCTTCTTGGGCTAGGGGATCAATACACGACGCGCCCGCCAACCAGCGTCCGGCGGACCTTGCCGCTCATCTGGCAACCCAGCCAAGGCGAATTCTTGCCACGACTCTTGAGCGCCTCGGGCGTCAGTTGCCACTCGGCTGCCGGATCGAAGATGCAGATGTCGGCCGCTGCGCCGATGGCCAGCGAGCCGCCGCTCAGACCGAGAATGGCCGCCGGCGCACTGGTGATCCTGGCCAGCGCCGCGCTCAGTGCCACGCCTTCCTGTTCCGCCCATTTCAGGGTCAGCGGCAACAGCACTTCAAGACCGGTGGCGCCCGGTTTGGCCTCGGCAAAGGGCACCAGCTTGTCGTCGGCACCGACCGGCGTGTGGTCCGAGCAGATCGCGGCAAACCCTGCGGCCGCGGCGGCCGACAGCGCAGCCCGGTCAGCCTGGGTGCGTAGCGGCGGCTGGAAGCGGGCATGAGTATTGAAGAAGCCGATGTCGTTTTCGGTCAGCAACAGGTGATGGACACCGACATCGAAGCTGAGCGGCAACCCCTCGGCCATTGCCGCCTTGGCCAGCGTCACGCCAGCCGCCGACGACAGGCGGGTCAGGTGCACGCGGCAGCCGGTATCGCGCACCAGTTGCACGATGGTGGCGATGGCGATGGTCTCGGCGGCGACCGGGATGCCGGCCAGACCGAGACGGGCCGCGACCTCGCCGTCGTGCGCGATGCCGTTGCGCGACAGCCAGTGATCCTGCGGATGCAGGAAAACCGGGAAAGCGAAGCTGGCCGCGTATTCGAGCGCACGCAGCAGCGCCTCGGTATCGACCACCGGCACCTTGGCTTGCGAGAAGGCAACACAGCCGGCCTTCTTCAGCCCGGCCAGTTCGGACAGGCGCTCGCCCTGCAGGCCGAGCGTCAGGGCGCCGAGCGGCAGGACGCGGGCCTTGCCGATTTCCCGGCCGCGATGCACGAGGCGGTCGGCCAGTTCCGGCTCGTCGAGCGGCGGATCGGCATCGGGCGGAACGACGACGCTGGTCACGCCGCCGGCGACCGCCGCCGCCAGTTCGGCCTCGATCGAGTTCAGGCGGGCACCAAGGTCGATCAAGCCGGGACAGACCACGCAACCGGCAGCGTCGACAACCTCGTCGGCGACAAAGCCGGCCGGCGCTTCGCCGATCGCGGCAATCCTGCCGGCCACGACGAACAGCGAAGTGGCTTCGCGGTCGACTGCCTGGCCCGGATCGATGACACGGCCGTTTTCAATCAGGATGTTCATCTCAATTCCCCGCAACAATACTCATGACCGCCATGCGCACGGCGATGCCGAAGGTGACCTGCGGCAGGATCACCGCCTGCGGCCCGTCAGCGACCGCCGAGTGGATTTCGACGCCACGGTTCATCGGCCCTGGATGCATCACGATGGCATCCGGCTTGGCCAACGCCAGCTTCTGCGGGGTCAGGCCGTAGTGGCGGAAGTACTCGCCGGCCGACGGCAGCAGCGCGCCGTTCATGCGTTCGTTCTGCAGGCGCAGCATGATCACCACGTCGCAATCCTTCAGGCCCGCTTCCATGTCGTGGAAGACATGCACGCCGAGCTTGTCGAGGTGCTTGGGCAGCAGCGTTTCCGGGCCGATGGCGCGGACTTCCGGGACGCCCAGCGTGGTCAGCGCGTGGATGTCGGAACGGGCGACGCGCGAATGCAGGATGTCGCCGACGATGGCCACGCGCAGGTTGGAAAAATCCTTCTTGTAGTGGCGGATGGTGTACATGTCGAGCAGCCCCTGCGTCGGGTGTGCATGGCGACCGTCGCCGGCATTGACGACGTGGATGTCGTCACGGCCGATGCGGCGCAGATGCTCGGCAATCAGGTAGGGCGCGCCGGAAGAGGCATGGCGGACGACGAACAGGTTGGCGTGCATCGCGCAGAGGTTGTCGATGGTGTCGAGCAGGGTCTCGCCCTTGGCCGTCGACGAACGCCCGATGTCGAGGTTGATGACGTCGGCCGACAAGCGCTTGGCGGCGATCTCGAAAGTCGTGCGGGTGCGCGTCGAGTTCTCGAAGAACAGGTTGAACACGCTCTTGCCGCGCAGCAGCGGTACCTTTTTCACTTCACGCGCCGAGACTTCCATGAACGACTCGGCGGTGTCGAGGATCTGCGTCAGGATTGCGCGCGGCAGCCCCTCCGTTGACAACAGATGTGTCAGCTCTCCGTTGTCGTTCAACTGCGGATTATGCATTTTCCAGTCTCCAGGCGAGTTGACCGTCATCCTGCTTTTCCAGCACCAGGCTCTGCTTCGTTTCGAGGGCGACATCCCAGACCTTCCAGGTCGCCGCCACCGGCAGTTCCCGACCGCCCCGGTCGGCGAGCACTGCCAGCGACACCGAGGCCGGGCGTCCGTAATCGAACAGTTCGTTGATCGCCGCCCGCGTCGTCCGGCCGGTGTACAGCACGTCGTCGACCAGGATGATGTGGCGGCCCTCGACGTCGAACGGGATCAGCGTCGGCTTGACCTGCGGATGCAAGCCCTTCTCGGCGAAATCGTCGCGGTAGAAGGAAACGTCGATCAAACCGGTTTCCCGATCGAGGCCGAGCAATTCACTGAGGCGCTCGGCGATCCAGGCGCCGCCACTGTAGATGCCGACCAGTGCAGGATCTTGCGCCAGCAGCGGGCGTATCAGTTCGGCCAGTTGCCGGCACTGGGCTTCGGCGTCGGGCAGGGTGTCATTGGGGTGCATGCAGCGAACTTTCGAACCAGGTTTGAAGAATCAGTTGGGCGGCAACCGCATCGAGCAGCGGCTTGGCCGACTTGGCGTTGCGTCCGGTCTCGCGCAGCCGCGCCTCGGCGTCGAGCGAGCTGAGCCGCTCGTCGGCCATGGAAACCGGAAGATTGAACCGTTTTTGCAGACGTTCGGCGAATTTTGTCGCCAGACGGGTCATTTCATGCGGTGTTCCGTCAACATGCGTGGGCAGGCCGACGACCAGCTGCTCCGGCTGCCATTCGGCGATCAGCTTGCCGATTTCGGCAAAGCGCGCATCGTTCGACTCGGCGCGGATCACCGTCAGCGGATGCGCCGACGCCAGCAGCGTCTCGCCGGTCGCCACACCAATGCGCTTTTCGCCGAAGTCGAAGGCCAGCACCGTGCCCACTATGCGTGCCCGGCAACGTCCGAAAGTTGGGAAAAGCTGATGCCGAGTTTCTGCATCGCCGCCGGCAAACGTTCCTCGGGCGGCAGATCGAACAGGATGTCGGATCTGGCCGGCACCGTCAGCCAGGAATTCTGCGCCAGCTCTTCTTCGAGCTGGCCGGCATCCCAGCCCGAATAGCCCAGCGACACGATGATCTCTGACGGCAGTCCGTCCTTGGCAACGGCGGCGAGCACATCGCGCGAGCTGGTCAGGCCGACTTCGGCGTTGATCGCCATCGTCGATTGCCAGTGACCGAGCGGGCGATGCAGCACGAACCCCCGGTCGAGCTGGACCGGACCACCGAAATAGACCGGCAGGCCAGACAAAGCGGCTTGTTCCAGCTTGATGTCGATCTTCTCGAACAGGCCAGCCAGATCCATGTCGATCGGCCGGTTGACGATGATCCCCAGCGCGCCGTTCTCGTTGTGCTCGCAGATATAGACCAGCGCATTGGAAAAATAGGGGTCTTCCAGCGCCGGCATGGCGATCAGAAAGTTGTCGGTCAGGTTGACGTTGTCCATGCCCGGATTTTAATGGAAAACAGCGCCGCACCGCTGACCATCATCAGCCCCCGGGCGCCATCGTCACAGAAGCGTAACGCTCGCGCATTAACCTCTTCTGTCTGACGACCTTAAGACTCAAACAGTCCGCATGCTCCCCGCCTTCACCGCCCGCCTTGCCGGAATACCGGAGACACCAATTCGCCGTCTCGGCCAATTGGCGGTATTCGCCGTATTGCTCGGCGGCAGCTGGTTACTGGCCGTGATCGCCTGGGGCTTCCTGCCGCCACCCCTGGCACCGGCCGTCGAAATCGAACGCGATCCGCTGGCGCAGGTCGAGGGCTTTGCCGACCACCTGACATTTGCCAATCTCACGCCAACATCGGCGACAACCCCCGGCAGCCTGCTACTCATCGGCACCACGGCATCCGCCGACCCCCGTCTGGCCCGTGCATTGATACGACGCGAAGGCGAGAACCGCCTCCTGATCCTTTCCGTGGGCGACGAAGTCACCCACGGATTACGGGTCCAGCGCATCGAAAGACGGCAGATCGTGCTTTCCGGGAGCGGCGGCGAACAACGCCTGACGCTCCCGCAATCGCCCCCTCAATTCACCGAAAACCCCATCAATGACTGATCCTCTGCCGTTCGGGCAAAGCAAGCTTGCTCGCGCCTCATTCTGCTTCTGCCTGTTGCTCGGATTGCTCGTGCCGCTTGCCAATGCAGCGCCCCGCGAACCCATGGTCATCGATTTTGCCGGCGCCGACATCGAGTCGGCGATCAAGGCAATCGGCCAGATGACCGGCCGCAACTTCGTCATCGACCCACGCGTCAAAGGCACCATCAATATCGTATCGGGCAGTCCGGTGACGCCTGAAGTCGCTTACCAGACATTGGTCGCCGCACTGCGCCTGCAAGGCTTCGCCGTCGTCGAAGGGCGCAACGTCACCCGGGTTCTGCCGGAAGCCGATGCCCGCATGCAATCCGGTCCGGTCAGCGACCCGGGCAGCGCCGGCGAGCAGATCATCACCCGGGTATTCCAGGTCCGCCATGAATCCGCGCCGCAATTGGTCAACGCACTCAAGCCACTGATCGGCGCCAACCAGTCGATCACTGCCAACGCTGCCAGCAATACGCTGCTGATCTCCGAATCGGCCGACAATCTGCGCCGGATCGAACGCATACTTGCCGCAATCGACGTACCCCAGGGCAACGACCCCCAGGTGCTGACGTTGCGTCATGTCTCCGCCCTGGAGGTTGCCCGTAGCCTGCAAGGCCTGTTTTCTGGCGGCACCGCTGGCGGCCTCAACATCACCACCGACCTGCGCGGCAACCGCCTCTTCCTGCGTGCGGACAACCCCGGCCTGCTACTGCGTGCCGCCGGGATTGCTGCCACCATGGACAAGCCGGAAGCCGGCCTGGGCAATATCCGTGTCGTCCATCTGAGACATGCCGATGCGACACGGATGGCCGAAATGCTGCGCACCTTGCTCGGCGCCGAAGGCAATTCTCAAGGCAACACGAACAGCAACACCGGCATATCAGCCAGTCCGGGCGGAAATGGCACGACGACTGCCGTCAGCGAAAACAAGCCGGTCAGCAGCCCGCCTCAGGCTGGAAATGCGCTGGCAACAGGCAGCATGATCCAGGCCGACGCAGCAAGCAACTCACTGATCATCACGGCCCCCGAGGGCATATTTGCCAACTTGCAGAACGTCATCGGCATGCTCGACCGACGTCGCGCCCAGGTACATATCGAGGCCTTGATCGTTGAACTCTCGGCCGAGCGCGCCGCCGAGTTCGGCATTCAATGGCAGGATCTGAGCGGCCTGGCTAGCAACAAACTCAGCGTCATCGGCGGCACAAATTTCGGCGACAACAGCCAGAACATCATCTCGGCAGCCAGGAACATCGGCAATACCGGGCGCGGCCTCAACTTCGGCCTGGTCAACGGCACCATCAATGTCCCCGGCCTGGGCACCATCACCAATCTCGGATTGCTTGCCCGTTTCCTCGAAAGCGAGGTGAATGCCAACATTCTGTCCACGCCCAGCATCATGACCCTGGACAATGAGGAAGCCAAGATCGTGATCGGCCAGAACCTGCCTTTCGTGACCGGTTCGTACAGCACGACGTCGGGCAACAGTTCGGTCACGCCTTTCCAGACCTACGAACGGCGGGACGTCGGTCTGACGCTGAAGGTCAAGCCGAAGATCACCGAAGGCGGCGTCGTCCATATCCAGATCTACCAGGAAGCCTCATCGGTACAGTCCGGCACTGCTGGCAGTGCTGCCGGACCCGTGACCAACAAACGCTCACTGGAATCCAGTGTGCTGGTTGACGATGGCCGGCTGATCGTCCTCGGTGGATTGATCGAAGACAGCCTCGGCAACGACGAGGAAAAGGTGCCGTTACTCGGTGATGTCCCGGTGCTTCGCAATTTTTTCCGCTACGAGAATCGCAACCGCAAGAAAACCAATCTGATGATTTTCCTGCGCCCGACCATCGTTCGTGATGAGCGCGACTATGAAAGCCTGACCGAAGACCGCTACAGCCAATTGCTCGATGCCCAGAAGCGCCATCAGGCAAAGCGCGTACCGGGCTGGGGAGATGCCGACGCACCGCGCCTTCCCGATCTGCCCCCGGCAAGAAGCCAACCATGATCGCTCCTCCGGTATTTCGCCTGCCCTACGCATTTGCCCGCAGCAACGGCGTTCTGATCGGTCCGGCGGGGCCGGCCGGAATCGAGGTCTGGTACCGTTCAGAGGCAGGAAATCCAATGCCGCTGGCCGCACTATCGGAAATCGCCCGCCGCAGTGGCCAGCCGCTGCGCCTGCAGGCGCTCGCTGCCGAGGAATTCGACCAGCGCCTGGGCACCGCTTACGCTGGAGGGGAACAGAGTGCCGCCGAAGTCGCCAGCGACATCGGCCAGGATCTGGACATCGCCCGCCTGGTCGAAGAACTGCCGCCAGTCGAGGATCTGCTCGACAGTCAGCACGACGCCCCGATCATCCGCATGATCAATGCGCTGCTCACCCAGGCAGCCCGCGAAAACGCCTCCGACATCCACATCGAACCCTATGAACGCCAATCGGTGGTGCGCTTCCGACTGGACGGCGTACTCCACGACGTGGTCTCGCCAAAGCGCGCGCTGCACGCGGCCATGGTCTCGCGGATCAAGATCATGGCCGGCCTCGACATCGCCGAAAAACGCCTGCCGCAGGATGGCCGCATCGGCGTGCGCATTGCCGGGCGCGGGGTCGACGTTCGCGTCTCGACGCTACCGGCCAACCACGGCGAGCGCGTGGTCATGCGCCTGCTCGATAAGGACCCGGCTCGCCTTGACCTGGCCCGGCTGGGCATGGCCGACGACACGCTGGCCCGCGTCGACCGGCTGATCCGGCAGCCGCACGGCATCCTGCTGGTCACCGGGCCGACCGGTTCGGGCAAGACAACGACGCTGTACGCCGCGCTATCGCGCCTTGATGCCCGTCGGCTGAATATCATGACGGTCGAGGATCCGGTCGAGTACGACCTCGGCGGCATCGGCCAGGTCCAGGTCAACGCCCGCATCGACATGGGTTTTGCCAAGGCCCTGCGGGCGATCCTGCGCCAGGACCCGGACGTCGTCATGATCGGCGAGATCCGCGACGCCGAAACTGCACAGATCGCTGTCCAGGCCAGTCTGACCGGTCACCTGGTGCTGGCCACGCTGCATACCAACGATGCGGCCAGTGCCGCGACCCGGCTGACCGACATGGGCATCGAGCCCTTCCTGCTGTCGTCTTCGCTGCTCGGCGTGCTCGCCCAGCGCCTGGTTCGCCGCCTCTGCCCGCACTGCCGACAGGCCGGGCCGCTGACGGTCGATGTTGATCTACCGCCGGATATCGAACGCCTGTGGCACCCGGTCGGCTGCCCGGCCTGCGCTCACACCGGCTACCTCGGCCGCCTCGGCGTCTACGAATTGCTCGAAGTCGACGATGAACTACGTCCCTTGATCCACCAGGCCCACGGCGAAGCCGCGTTACGTACGGTGGCACAAGCGAGCGAACGTGGCGACCGTCGCCTGCGCCTGCTCGGCGAAGACGGATGGCGTTGGCTGCGGACCGGCGAGACCTCGCTCGAGGAATTGCTGCGCGTCACCCGCGCCAGCTGAGGGCGATTCCGATGAGCAGCTTCCGCTATCGTGCAATCACCCCCGACGGGCGCGAAGTCGCCGGCGTCATCGACGCCGACAGCGCCCGCCAGGCACGCGGCAACCTGCGCCAGCAGGGCCTGGCCGCCTACGAAGTCGTGGCCGCCGGCAGCGAAACCAGCACCGGCGTCAGATTGCCCAGCCCGCGCCTGGGCAATACCGCATTGATGCTGCTCACCCGCCAGTGGGCAACGCTGCTGGCGGCCGGCATCCCGGTTGAACAAGCGCTGGCGGCGCTGATCGAACAAAGCGAGGAAGTCGCCACGCGAACCCTGCTGACGTCGATTCGCGACGAACTGCGCGCCGGCCACCCGCTGCACCGGGCGCTGGCCAAGCATCCGCGCAGTTTCGGCAGCCTCTATTGCGCGCTGGTGGCGGCCGGCGAACAGAGCGGCCAGCTCGACCGCGTCATGCTGCGTCTGGCCGACAACCTGGAAAGCAGCGGCGCCCTGCGCCAGAAAGTGCTGCAGGCGACGATCTACCCGGCGCTGGTGGTACTGGTTGCCAGCGCCGTCGTCGCGGCCTTGATGCTGTATGTCGTGCCGCAGGTAGTCGCCGTCTTTCAGAGCGGCAAACAAACCCTGCCGCTCCTCACCCGGCTGTTGATCGCGACCAGCGATCTGCTCCGCCTGACCTGGCCCGGGCTCCTCGTCGGCGCCGTCATCGCTGCCTGGAGCGCGCGCGGCGCCTGGCGTCGCGACAGCTTCCGCCAGGCCCTGCAAGGACGGCTGATCCGCCTGCCGGTGGTCGGCAAACTGGCGGTCGCCTTCGACAGCGCGCGGCTGGCGCAGACCCTGGCGATCCTGGTTGGCAGCGGCGTTCCGCTACTGACGGCATTGCAGGCGGCGGGCGCCGTCATCTGGTTGCTGCCCTTGCGCCAGGCCCTGGCGACCGCCACCACCGAGGTCCGCGAAGGCGCGAGTCTGCAGCGCGCGCTTGGCCGCTCCCGACAATTTCCACCGCTGCTGGTGCACATGATCGGCAGCGGCGAATCTTCCGGACAACTCGGCGACATGCTCGACAAAGCCGCCCGCCAGCAAAACGACGAAGTCGCCGCCCGCCTGGGCACCGCCACCAGCCTGCTGGAGCCGCTGTTGATCCTGGGCATGGGCGGCATCGTGCTGATCATCGTCCTGGCGATCCTGCAACCGATCATCGAAGTCAATCAACTACTGCACTGAAGCCATGCCAAACCACCGCCCACGCCAAACCGGATTCACCTTGATCGAAGTCATGGTCGTTGTCGTCATTCTGGGCATCCTTGCCGCACTGGTCGTTCCCAAGGTCATGAGCCGGCCTGACGAAGCGCGCATCGTCGCCGCCCGTCAGGACATCGGCGGACTGATGCAGGCCCTCAAGCTGTACCGCCTGGACAACCGCCGCTACCCAACCACCGAACAGGGATTGCAGGCACTGGTCGAAAAACCGACGCTGGCGCCCTTGCCCGACGGCTGGAAGGCTGGCGGCTACGTTGAACGCCTGCCACTCGACCCGTGGGGCAAACCCTATCAGTACCTGAGCCCGGGCTTGCGCGGCGAAATCGACGTTTTCAGTTTCGGCGCAGACGGCATCGCCGGCGGCGAGGGTCAAGATGCGGATATCGGCAACTGGGCCCTGTAAGCGACACAGCGGCTTCACGCTGATAGAAATACTGGTCACGCTGGCCATCATTGCCATCGTCGCTGGCGGCATTGCGCTGACGCTGCCCGAGCCCCACGAAGCCGAGCGTCGTTCCCTGCTCCAGGCATGGCAGATGCAGGCGGCAACCGCTGCCCGCAGGGCAAGGGCCGAGGCCCGTCCGTGGGCCTGGGAAATCAGCAAGGACGGCGCGCGCCTGCTGATTGGCGATGACGAGCGTTGGCAAGCCGTCCGGGGCGACGCAGGCCAAGTCTTGCCTTTGCCGCCCGATCTGCAAGTCGACCGGGTCGACCTCGAAGGACAGATTCAGGACGGCGTGCGGCGCATCGTTTTCGCGGCAATCCCGCCGCTGTTCGTCGTTGAGCTGGCTGGTGCCGGCCAGCGTTGGCAGATCGCGGGTCGGGCCAACGGCCGGATTGTTCTGGAGCGACTGCAATGAGCGCCCGGGAACAGGGTTTTACGCTTCTTGAAATCCTCGTCGCGCTGAGCATACTGGCGCTCGGACTGGCTGCAGCCAGCCGGGTCGGCATGACTGCCGGCGAAACCGCCTACAGCCTGCGCGACCGATTACTGGCTGGCTGGGTGGCCGAGAATCACGCCGCCTGGTTGCACGCGACACGCGCCTGGCCAGACCCGGGCAGTAGCACGGGCAACACGCGCATGGGCGGTCACGATTTCGCCTGGCGGGTGCAGATATCGCCTGCCGCTCAGGGCTACTTCCGCCGCTTCGAAATCAGCGTCTACCCAGCCGGGCCGGCGGAAGGTGCAGTACTGAACCGTTTCGTCGGCTACCTGGAGCGGCCATGACGCCAGCGCAACGGGGCTTTACACTGATCGAAATCCTGGTCGCCGTCAGCCTGCTGGCGGTCCTTGGCGTACTCGGCTACCGCGGCCTGGAAGCGGCGACAAGCACCGCCGGCCACCTCACCGACACCGCCGGGCGCTGGCAGGATATCGATCTGGCACTCGCCCGCCTGGGCAGTGACGTCCGCCAAGCCACGCCCGCCCGTGAACGAGGGGTTTCTAGCTGGCAACAGCCACCGGACAAAGCCGAATTGACGCTGAACAGCGCCGCCCATGGCGGCAGCAGCGAACGCCGAATCACCTACCGCTGGTCCCGTGCAGGCCTTGAACTGCTGCTCTGGCCAGGCGTTGATGGTCCCCCCCCGACATCCGGCCATCTTTTGCTCGTCGGTATCACCGGCCTGGAGTTCGCGGCACTGGATCAGGCGGCACGCTGGCACGCCGACTGGCCACCGGCAGGGCAACAAGGACTTCCGCGCGCCTTGCGCGTACGCCTGAGCTTGAGCGAGGGCGGCATGATTGAACGGATATTCGATGTCGCCGCCGCCGAGTGACCGCCGACCGAAATCACCCGACCGCGCCGGATGTGATAGACAAAGCGGCGCCGCCGTGATCACGGCGATGCTGCTGGTCGCCATCGTCGCGGCCAGCGCCAGCAGTCTGCTGGTCAGCATGGACGCCTGGATCGAACACACCGAGTTGGCACGCGACAAGGCGCAGGCCACCGAACTGGGGCGCAACGCCATCACCTACGCCCGCTTGCTGCTGGCCACCGACGCCCGGAATAGCGCCAGCGATACGCTGCTTGAGGACTGGGCGCGCGAATTGCCGCCATTGCGCCACGAAGGTGCCGAGATCAAGGGACGCATCGCCGACCTGCAGGGCCGCTTCAATCTGAACAATCTGCGTCACGCCAGCGGTGTCATCGACGAACAGGCCTATGACGCATACCTGCGCCTGCTCACCGTACTCGGCCTCTCCCCAGAACTTGCCGACACCCTCGCCGACTGGCTTGATGCCGACGACAGCCGGCGCGCCCACGGCGCCGAAGCTGCCGACTATGCCGAAACCAGGCAGAACAGCAACGGTATCGGTCGCCCCTTGACCAACACTGGCGAACTCGCCCGAATTCGCGGGTACACGCCGGCCATCGTCGCGCGTCTGCAGGAACACGTCAGCGCCCTGAGCGGCATTCAAGCCGTCAATATCAACACCGCGACACCCGAAGTGCTGTCAGCCTTGCAACCAGGGCTCAGCCTGAGTGCCGCCAGGGCTCTGGCCGACACGCGCCGGACCTTGCCATTCCGGGATGCCGCAGATTTTCGCACGCGCCTCAACGACCCCTCCTTACCCAACAGTCTGATCCCGATCAGCGCTGCCAGCGCCCACTTCCTGATCCAGGTCACGGTAGACCGCGGCCGGGCCCGCAGTCGCGTACTCAGTCTGGTCAAGCGCCAAAACGACACCTCCCTTCCTCGCATCCTCTGGCAGAGCATCCTGTGAACCCGCCCCTGACCCTGATCATTCCTCCCGACTGGCCGCAACATCGCCGAGACTGCCCCTGGGCCCTGCTGGATGCCACAGGGCATGTAGCACAGCGTGGCTGTAGCGAACCCAAGGACTGGCCGAGCGGAGATGGCGAAGGCCCACAGCCTTGCCAACTACTGCTCACTGGCCATCAGCTTGCCGGGCAGCGTGCCCGCTTGCCAGCCGGTCAAGGCGGGCGGCGACGCGAGGTTGTCGGTAGTGTCCTCGAAGAAAGTCTGCTCGACGCCCCCGAGCAACTCAGCTTCGCCGTCGGCGAAACCGCGACGGACAGCGGCCTGACACCGATCGGCATCATCTCCCGTGCGCGCTTGACGGCGCTGGTCAAGCTGTTGCGCGAACTCGGCTGGTCGCCGCAAGCCGCCTGGCCGCTCGGCATGGCCGCCGACGCCCCAAGCGCATGGTTGTGCGGAGAGGAAATCAACCTGATCGGCCCCGAGGGCTACATTGCCACATCGATCAATGAAAGCCTGATCGCCTGGCTTGCCGTCACCCAGGCGCCAACACTGCCGCTGACAAGCCTCGACGACAACCCCGAGCGCGACCGTCATCTGCAATCGCTGATCGGCGACCAGGTCGTGACCGCCCTGCGCTTGCCACAACTTCGGCTGCCACCGGGAACCGGCTTTCTGGACGGCGACCTGGCACCGCCCCGGCAAGCCACGCCGATTGGCCGCCATTTCCGGCCGGCGCTGCGCCTGGCCGCCGGCTTCGCCATTGCCCTGGGTTTGATGATCGGCGCCCAGTGGTCATGGAATGCCTTGCAACTGCGCAGTCTGCACCAGCAGATTGCCCTTCACTTCCGGACAGTCCTGCCGCAAACCCCCTTGGTCGACCCATTGCGACAGATGGAACAGGCACTTGCCTCAGCCCGGCGTAACAACGGACAACTTTCTGACAGCGACTTCCTGATGCTGGCCGCTACCCTGGGAGAGATGCCGGAAACCGCCCAGCTACGGGAGCTGGTCTACGAGAATGAGCGCCTGCGGGGCGTTGCCGTTCTGCCCGAGAGTGTCGTCGAGACCCTGGCTGCCGCCGCGGCCAAACGCAACCAGGTCCTGCACGCGACGCGCCAGGGCGAGAACGTCGAATTCACCCTGGCACCGGGAGGAAGACAATGAAAGCAGACGCCTTGCTGCGGCTCCGGCAGCGCCTGAACAAGCTCCTGGATCGCCTGTCGCCGCGAGATCGGGCCGCCTTGCACCTGCTTTTCTGGAGCCTGGTACTGGCAATCGCTGCTCAGGCGATATGGTCGCTGGAACAGGCTCGACGCACCCAATTGCAGCAGCTACCCCGCGTTGCCGGTGAGGCGCTGCGGAGTGCTGTTCTGGGCGAAGCTTGGCAACAACTGACTGCCGCGCCTCCGCTGCCTGGCACCTCCGCCGTCATCGAGCGAGCCATCGCCCCGCGTCTTGGCGAACTCGGTCCGGAGGTCGAGGCTAAGTGGAACGGCGACCGACTGCACCTGAGCGGCAAGGTCGAACTCGCCCCGTGGCTGCGCTGGAGCGCCGCAATGCAGAAGGAGTATCGAATGCGCCTGGATAGTTGCCGCCTCTCTGGCGATGGTCGTCTGGTTCGCCTCAATGCGGTCTATCAAAACGCGAGCAGCCGCCAATGAAAGCCCCGGCGCTTCCGGGGCTTTCATTGATTCTGCTGCTCGTCATGCTCGCCTTGCTGGTCAACATGCCCGCCCGCTTTGTCGCTCTGCTGGTCGAGCAGGCCTGCAGCGGACAGTGCCGGATCAGCGACAGCAGTGGCAGTGCCTGGAACGGTCAAGGCCGACTGTTCCTGAACAGCAACCAACGCTGGTTCGATCTTGGCCCCGTGCATTGGCGCTTTCCCGCTAGCGATGCCTATTTCGTGCTCGGCCTCGGTCACGGAAAGATCATCTGGCGGACGCTGCATCAGCTCGAAGTCGACGGCATAAGCCTGCCTGCGGCAGCCATCCTCGGCCACCCTGCACTCCAACTGCCGGCCGGTGACTGGCGCGGCAGTTTGACCGTGGGCACGACTCAACTGCGTCTGGCCCCCGGCAACACACCGGGAATCAGCGGTCATGGACAGATCGAATGGCGTCAGGCAGCCACTCCTCTAGTCACCGATTACCCGCTGGGCAACTATCAAATCAACTGGCGATGGGAGGAAAGATCCGCCCCCCACGGCAGTTTTTCCGGCGGGCGCCCATCGCTGATCCTGGTCGAAGGACAGTTCGATGCAGGACAGGCGAATGCCAGAATCGATCTGCAGGGAGAGGCCCGGCTCAGACTGGAACGCTACCTCAGCCTGATTGCCCGTCCGCTGCCGGACCGGGATGGCTCCTGGACACTCCTGTTTCGTCTCGACTGAAATACTCCGGTCATTGGCGGGTCATCTTCCTTTCTCATAATCGCGGCTCTTCAACCAATTACTCCTTCGAGAACAAGCCATGTCCGAACATCTGACCAAGCATCACCCCGATTCGCCGAACGGCTGCGATGACGTTTCCAAGAACGAATCCGGCAATACGCCTTTCGCCAGCATCCTCGACGCCCGCCTGTCGCGCCGCAATCTGCTCAAGGGCAGCTTCGGCCTGGCTGCCGGCAGTTTCATGAGCATCAACCTGAGCGGTTGCCTGACCAACAGCGATGGCACTTCGCCCGACAACAGCTTCAAACTCGGCTTCACCGCCGTCGCCAAGGGCACCGAAGATCTGCTTCGCGTCCCGGCCGGCTATACCACGACTGTGTTGTACCGCCTCGGCGACCCGCTCAACACGACCACCCCGGCCTTTGTGAACGACGGCACCGACAGCGCCGCCAGTTACCAGTTCCGCGCCGGTGACCATCACGATGGCATGGCTTACTTCGGGCTGAGCAGCAGTGGTCTGAGCAAGGACCTGAGCAACACCTCGCGTGGCCTGCTGTGCATGAACCACGAAAACATCACGCGCATCTTCCTGCACACCGCAGCCGAAGTCGGTGCCGGTTTCCCGTCGGGGGCGCGCGTCGTTTCCCAGATCGACAAGGAAGTCAATGCACACGGCGTATCGGTCATTGAAGTGGTCAAGGGTGCGAGCTTCTCGGTCAACAAGCTCTCCGGCTTCAACCGTCGCTATACCGCCGCCAGCGAAATGACGATCAGCGGCCCGGCGGCCGGCGACGACCTGATGGTCACCCCTTACTCGAACGCTGGCACGGCCACCCGTGGTACGCTGAACAATTGTGCCAACGGTGTCACGCCCTGGGGTACCTACCTGACTTGCGAAGAAAACTGGGCCGGCTATTTCAAGCGCCAGACCAGCGCCTCCTTGGCCACGGCCAAGGAAACCGCCGCCCAGAACCGCTACATCGGCTCTGGCGCGAGCAACGGCAGCTACGGCTGGGCCAATCCGGTGGGTGGCGACACCAGCGGCGTCGGTCTCTATGATCGCTGGGACATCTCGCAGAGCGGTGCTGACTCCACCGCCGACTACCGCAACGCCGCCAACACCATGGGCTGGGTGGTCGAGATTGATCCTTTCGCACCGGGCGATCTGCCGCGCAAGCGCACCGCCATGGGCCGCTTCGGTCATGAAGGCGCAATGCCGGCCAAGGCGGTTGCTGGCCGTCCCATCGTTTATTACATGGGCGACGACGCGCAGAACGAATATATCTTCAAGTACGTTTCAAACGCCAACTGGGATCCGGCCGACGCCAATGGCGGTCTGACTGCCGGCAACAAGTATCTCGACGACGGCAAGCTCTACGTCGCCACCCTGAACGCCGACGGCAGCGGCACCTGGACCGAGCTGACCATCACCAATCCGCTGATCGCCGCGGCCGCCTACGGCTTCGCCGACCAGGCCGACGTCCTGATCAATTGCCGCATCGCTGCCGACGCCGTCGGCGCAACACCGATGGACCGCCCGGAATGGGCCGACGTGAATCCGGTCAACGGCGACATCTATGTCACCTTGACCAACAACTCCTCGCGCGGCACCACCGGTCTATCGACTGGCGGAAAATCCAAGGGCTTGGACGCTGCCAACCCGCGCTACTACGACGACGGCGAAGGTCGCCTCGGCAACCCGAACGGCCACATCGTCCGTTTCCGCGAAACCGGCAGCAACCCGGCAGCAACCACCTTCAACTGGGACGTCTACCTGTTTGGTGCCGAGAACGACCAGTTCGGCAATCCTTCGATCAACATCTCGTCGCTGACCAACGACAACGATTTCTCCAGCCCGGACGGCCTCTGGTTCAGCCAGGCGGTACCCGGCCTGATGTGGATTCAGACCGACGATGGTGCCTATACCGATGTGACCAACTGCATGATGCTCGCTGCCCTGCCGGGCAATTATGGCGACGGTGGCGCAGTCAACGTCACCAACCTTGCCGTTCCGAGCAACGCAGGAGCAGACCAGACGGTGACGACCTACGCCGGCAAGGCAGCAACACCGGCAACGCTGCGTCGCTTCCTGGTCGGCCCCAAGGGATGCGAAATTACCGGCATCACCGAAACGCCGGATGGCAAGGCGATCTTCGTCAACATCCAGCACCCGGGTGAAAACACCAGCGCCGCCAACATCGGTATTCCAGCCAACTTCGAGAGCCACTGGCCGGACGGCGGGACTGCCCGCCCACGTTCGACCACCGTCGTCATCACCAAAAATGATGGTGGCCTGATCGGTTCCTGAACCACTGCAAACGGATCCACCAGAGGGGCGCCACCGAAAGGGGCGCCCCTTTTTCCTTGGCGCACAGGGAGGCCTTATAATCAGTTCATGCGAACTCCCGGAAATGCCGTACTGGTCTGGTTCCGACGCGACCTGCGCGACCACGATCACGCGGCTCTGGCCGCTGCACTGACCAGCGGTCTGCCGGTTCATTGCGTCTTTGTTTTCGATACCGACATTCTCGACGCCTTGCCGTCGCGGACCGACCGCCGCGTCGAATTCATCCTCGGCAGCCTGTACCAACTCGACAGCGCCTTGCGGGCCCGCGGCGGCGGACTGATCGTTCTTCACGGCCGCGCAGTCGAGGAAATTCCCCACTTGGCCCGTGAGATCGGCGCGCGGGCAGTATTCGTCAATCGCGATTACGAACCGGCGGCCAAACGCCGCGACGCCGAAGTCGGACGCTTGCTCGGCGAACAAGGGATTGCCCTGCATGAGTTCAAGGACCAGGCCATCTTCGAACGCGACGAACTGCTGACCGGCGCCGGCCGCCCGTACACGGTGTTCACCCCGTACAAGAACGCCTGGCTGAAGCGCCTGAGCAGCGCCGATCACGCCGCCTGCACCGGCAGCGGACAGTTTGCCCCGGCACCGGCAGAAGCGCTGCCGACGCTGGACGATCTCGGTTTTCGCCCAGGCAATCTTGGCGAACTCGGTATCGAACCCGGGATGGCCGGCGCCCGCAAGTTGTGGGACGAATTCCGCGCCGGCCGCATCCAGCGCTACGGCGCCTTGCGCGACTTCCCCGCGATCAAGGGGGTCAGCTACCTGTCGGTGCACCTGCGTTTCGGCACCCTCTCGATCCGCGAACTGGTCAGCGCCGCGCTGGCCGAACAAGCCGGCAGCTGGCTCAACGAGCTGATCTGGCGCGATTTCTATTTCATGATCCTCGACCGCTTCCCGCATGCGGCCGAGCGCGCCTTCAAGTCCGAATACGACGCCATCCGCTGGGACGACTGGCCGGCGGGGCTGGCTGCCTGGCAGCAGGGACGCACCGGCTACCCGCTGGTCGATGCGGCGATGCGCCAACTCAATCACAGCGGCTGGATGCACAACCGCCTGCGCATGGTCGTCGCGTCGTTCCTGTGCAAGGATCTGGGCATAGACTGGCGGCTCGGCGAACGCTACTTTGCCGAACAGCTCAACGACTTCGATCTCTCGGCCAACAACGGCGGCTGGCAGTGGGCGGCGTCGAGCGGCTGCGATGCGCAGCCCTATTTCCGCATCTTCAACCCGATCACGCAATCGGAAAAATTCGACCCGGAAGGCAAGTTCATCCGGCGCTACCTGCCCGAACTGGCCAAGCTGCCGAACAAATACATCCACGCACCGTGGACCATGGGCCGCCTGGAGCAGGAGGCGCTCGGCGTCGTCATCGGCCGCGACTATCCGGGACCGATTGTCGACCACGCGACGGCGCGGGAAAAGACGCTGGCGCGCTATGCGGTGGTAAAGAAAACCTGAACGGCCGGACTCAGGCTACCAGTTCGCGCAGCCTGGCGTCTTCGTGCACGATATGGCGGACCAGCCAGGTGCGCAGGTAGACCAGCACATCGAACTGGGCGGTCAGTGGATTGTCGTGCAATTCGGCGTAGAACTCGCTCAGCCGTTTCTCGAATTCACCGTGCTGGTGTTTCTGACGGTCAAAGGCGGCGTAGCGGTGATGATCCATCATGCGCTCTTCGGCCCGGAAATGGACCTGCGCATAGAGGTCGAGCGCCTTGATCACCCGCGCCACTTCACGCGAGCCACGCCGGGTCGACACCACCTCGTAGAGGTCGTTGGTCAGGTCGAACAGGTAGCGGTGATGTTCGTCGATGACGTCGATGCCGATACGCAGACTGTCGTCCCAGCGCACCCACTCGCATTCATGCGGCGGCAGTTCTGGCAGATCCAGTACCTGATTCGGATCGATGATGTCGTCCCGGTACAACTCGCGGATCCGCCGGACTTCCGGTATCGCCTTCATGAATCCAGCGACGACCTGGGGATCGAATTGCTTGCCGGCATTGTCCGCCACCCAGGCAATCGCTTCATCCACCGGCCAGGGATCCTTGTACGGGCGACGTGAGGTCAGTGCATCAAAGACATCGGACACGGCGCAGATACGCGCCAGCAACGGGATGTCCTCACCGGCCAGACCTTCCGGATAACCATTGCCATCCCAATGTTCGTGGTGCGAAGCGGCAATATCGCGAGCGGCCTGGATCAGCATGTCGTCGCCTTCGAGCAGGCGTTTACCGATACTGGTGTGCCCCTTCATCACCTCATATTCATCCGGCAGCAGGCGCCCCGGCTTGAGCAGGATCGCATCCGGAATACCGATCTTGCCGACATCGTGCATCGGTGCGCAGATGGCGAGCAGTTCGCGCTGTTCGGGCGGCAGGTCCATCGCTTTGGCAATCGCCGTTGCGATGTGGGTCATGCGCATGATGTGCATGCCGGTTTCGTTGTCGCGATACTCGGAGGCCGTGCCCAGCCGACGAATGGCGTCGGTACGGGCATCTTCAAGCTCGACCTCGCGGACGCGCAGGGTTTCATTGATGATCAGGCGCGACACCAGGACCGACAGGGCCTGCGCCAGATCTTCCATGAATTCGTACTCAACCGGATCAGGCTGCCAGCCGGGATCGACGAACATCAGCGCCTTGCCGATCAGCGCGGCATTGTCGCGCAAGGGCAACATGAAACAGGCGGCATCTGCAGGAAGTTCCCGTTGCATCAGGGGGGGCAGGCTGGCGCTGGCATCGGCAACCAGCGTCACCCGCTCGTCATCGTCGCCGGTCAAATGGTAGGGCGAACTGTCACCGTCGATACACACCCACGGTGGCGGTAAACCGAACTGCGCCACCTGGAGCAGCAAGCCTCGGGAATTGCGGAGCAAGACCAGGCTGTGCGGCAGCACCCTGATACCGGGCAGGCTGGTCAGCAGATCGTTCAATCTGGCCAGCATACCGTCAAGATCACCACCATCGAGACGGGTCAGGTCGAAGACCAGACGGCTGATAGCGAGTATTTCCTGTTCCTTGTCCATCGCTAGTTGCAATCAACTCCAAATGAGATGGACTCTCATTATAGGGAGCTTCCTTGATGACGCGGTACTTTCCGCGTCATCAAGGAGATCAGCGACTCCGGCCGCAGTAGGTCGCCAGCAGGCCGAGCAGTTCGTCTTCGTCGTAGGGTTTGCCGAGGTAGTGATTGGCCCCGATTTCCAGCGCGTAGTTGCGGTGCTTGTCGGCCGTGCGCGAGGTGATCATGATCACCGGAATGTTGCGCAGGCGCTCGTCGGCGCGCAGGTTGCGGACGAAGTCGAAGCCGTCCATGCGCGGCATTTCAATGTCCGAGAGGATCACGTCGGGCGGCGCGTCAAGCAGGTGCTCAAGCGCGTCGACACCATCCTTGGCAAGGATGACCTGATAGCCTTCGCGCAACAGCAGGCGACTGGTGATCTTGCGCACGGTCAACGAGTCATCGACCACCATGATGGTCGGCAGATGCTGCTGCACCGGCGCGGCGTGCGGCTCGACCGGGGCGAACTCGCCGACCACTGCCTGCCCCCCCCGGCTGGCCAGTGCCACCGGATTCAGGATCAGCACCACCTGGCCGTCGCCAAGCACGGTTGCGCCGGCAATCCCGACCACGCGGGCAAGCTGGGCGCCGATGTTCTTGACCACCACTTCCTGGTTGCCACGCAGTTCGTCGACCAGTACCGCGACGCGTTGCGAACCGGAACGCAGCAGCAGCACCCAGTACTGGCGATGCGCTTCGGGCAGGGCGACGGCGTCACCGAGCAGATGCGGCAGGAAATGGAAGGGATAGCGATTGCCTTGCCACTCGGCCTCGCCGGCATCGCGGATCGCGCCCAGGCCCTTTTCCTTCAACTCCAGCACCTGTTCGATCATCGTCGACGGCACGGCGTAGATCTGGCTGCCAGCACGAACCAGCAGGGTCTGAGTGACGGCCAGCGTCAGCGGCAGGTAGAGATTGAAAACCGTTCCCCGGCCCGACTCGGAGATGATCTCGATCCGTCCACCCAGCGCAGCGACCGCCGTCTTCACCACGTCCATACCCACACCGCGGCCAGCAACCTGGGTCAGTTCGGTGGCGGTCGAGAAACCCGGCTGGAAGATGAAATCGAGCAAGGCGGCATCGCTGATTTCCTGCCCCGAATGGAGCAGGCCAAGCGCTTCGGCGCGTTCGCGGATACGGCTGCGGTCCAGCCCCCGGCCATCGTCGGCCAGCGACAGGATGATTTCGTTGGCTTCCTGGGCCAGCTTGAGGGTGATTTCACCGGTTTCCGGCTTGTCTGCCGCCTGCCGCTGCTCGCGCGCTTCGATGCCGTGGGTCACGGCATTGCGCAGCATGTGCTCGATCGGCCCCATCATCTTTTCGAGGACCGAGCGGTCGACTTCGACATGGCCGCCGACGATATCGAAGTTGGCGCGCTTGCCGACCTCCTTCGCCGTCTGCCGGACGATGCGGTACAGACGCTCCGCCTGGCTGACGAAGGGCAGCATGCGCACGCCCATCAGTTCCTGCTGCAAACCGCGGTTCAGGCGGGCCTGCGCCAGGATCGCCGCGTTGGCGTCGTCGAGGTTCTTCAACAGGTTCTGCTGGACGGTCGCCACGTCGTTGACCGACTCGGCCATGAAGCGCGTCAGTTCCTGGAAGCGGGTGAAGCGGTCGAGTTCGAGCGGGTCGAAATCAGCCTGGCCTTCATGCGCCTGGGCAACGCGCGCCTGGATCTGGGTTTCTGCCTGGATTTCGATTTCGCGCAACTGGCGGCGCAAACGGATGACGTTTTCCGTGAGATCGAGCAGCGAGCCCTTGAGGCTGCGCATTTCGCCTTCGATCCGCGCCCGGGCGATCGACAATTCGCCGGCCTCGTTGACCAGACGGTCGACCAGATCGGCGCGCACCCGCAGCATCGCGCGCTGGCCGCTGCCTTCGCTGTCGGTCTCGGGATCGCTTGCCAGTACCGGTGCGACCTCGGCCGGCGCCATTTCGCCGCCCGCCGGTGCTTCGCCGTGGCTTTCCTCGACCGGGCCGCTGCGCAGCCGCTCGGTGGCCAAGGCCAGAGCATCGCAACCCGCTTCGATTTCGTCGATCAGGGCGGTGTTGGCCGTACCGGCCTTGATTGCATCCTGGACCCGGGCTTCGAGCAAATGTGTCGCTTCGCCCAGATTCATCGCCCCGGCCATCCGGGCATTGCCCTTGAAGGTGTGGAGCAGGCGGGCAATCGCCCGTGGTGGCGCTTCTTCGCCCGGGCCGATGCGCCAGGCGCGCAGTTGTTCGGTCAGCTCACGCAGTTGATCCGCGGCTTCCTCGAGGAAGATCGGCAGTAGCTGCTCGTCCAGTTCGTCGGTCAGCTGACGGACCGGCTCGACCGGCGGCAGCAATTCGTCCACCGTCGGCACCTGCTGCTCCACGGCGTCCTGACGCAACCCCGGTAGCGGAATGATCTGTGCGCCATTGCCTGACTCGTCGACCGCCGCGGCTGCTTCGGCTAACGCCCCGGGGTGAAAGATGTCTTCCAGGGCCGCCAGCAGTTGCGGCTGTTCTTCCGGCGCCTGCTGCGCGGCCAGTCCGGCGAACATTTCTTCCAGCGTCAGGATGGCCTGACGCACGGTTTCCAGACCTTCGATACTGTCCGGCTGGGCCGAGGTATCGCGGCGCAACAGGGCATGTTCCAGCGCATAGGCCAGGTGATGCAGCGGCATCAGGCCAACGGTGGCGGCGATGCCGCCGAGCGTATGGGCGGCCCGCGTCATTTCGAAGGTCGTCGGCGCGGCCGGCTCGGCTTCCAGTGCGGCGAAGCTGTCGACCAGGGTTTGCAGATGACCGCGTGCTTCCTCACGGAAGATGTCGTACAAGGTCTGTGCCGTGCCCTGAGCCGGCGCTTCTGCGTCGGTTTCCGCTTCGGTTTCGGCAAACAGCGCCTCGGGCTCTTCCAGTTCCAGCTCGAACCCGCCTTCGAGTTCAGGGAATGTCACATCGGCAGCGGGCTCGTCGATGTCGATTGCGGGTGTCACCTCCACTGCCGGTGGCACGTCCTTCGGCAAGGGCTCAGCAACCGGCGCCGCTTCGACGACCGGCGGCACTGCGGCCGGCGTTGGCTCGGCCGGCTGCTCGGTGGTGCCACGCATGGCGGCGGCAAGCGCGACCAAATGGGCGGCATCCGGCATCTGGCCGGTGCCGCTTTCAAGCAGGGCAACCCATTCGCTGAACACCCGGTGTTCTTCGTCGATCAAAGCCAGCAACTCGGGGGTCACGGCAATATCCTGACGCAACCACAGGTTCAGGGTCTGCTCGACAGCCCAGGCCGTTTCGCCGAGTTCGACCAGGCCGACCATGCGCCCGGACCCCTTCAGGGTATGGGTGCACCGGCGGATCGTCGTCAATGCCTCGCGGTCGTGTACGTCGGCCGCCAGCAGCGACTTCTGGGTAGCCATGTCGGCCAGCACTTCGTGGCCTTCCTCGATGAAGATGGCCAGCAACTCGGCGTCGATTTCCTCGTGGCTGGAACTGGCCAGCTGCAGGGTTTCCGCCGACGGTTGCGGCGCATCGACCTGGGAGACACGCAGGCCGGACAGGGCGACATCGACCTGCTCGCCCGACTCCAGCGCAGCCAGCACCGCCTTGGCGGATTCGCCCAGTTCGCGGTCGGCGACCAGGTCAGCGTCTTTCTGGATGGCTTCGAGATTCTGCTTGAGTTCCTGCAGACGCTGGTCGTCTGGAGTTTCGCGCAATGCGCTGGCAAGCGCCTTGGCTTCGCGCGCCTGTTGCGCCAGTTCGGCTTCGACGGTCAGAGCCGCCTCGGCCGCGGCATCGGTATCGACCACCAGCTCATCACCATGCAGACGACGGACGAAGGTGTCATAACTGGTCTCACCGTGCTGCAGCGCGTCGATGAAGAAACCGAGCGCCGACAGTTCGTCGGCGACCTGCTGGAAGTCGACATCCTGCGGCTGGTAACCAGGCGCCGCAAAGGCCTCGATGTGCGCCGTCGTGCGCTTCAGGCTGGCGACGGCGGAGAAATGCCCGAGCATGGCCAGCGCCCCGCCAACCTGCTTGAGCGGCGCGTCCAGCGCAGCCATCTCGAAGCCCTTGGCCGGGGAACGGAAGAAGGCGTCGAGCGTCTGCTCGATCTGCGCCAGGTTGCTCTGGATTTCCCGGCCGACATGGGCGATCAGCAATTTTTCCTGTGCCCGCCGAGTCATCTCGTCGAGCAGTGGAATATCGCTGGCCGTGGCCGCACGCCCGGCGATGCAGGCGTGGATGCGGTCGACCATCAGGTCGACTTGCTGGGCGAAATCGGCACCAAGGCGCAGGAAGTTTTCGTGGGCATTCTGCAGCAGCAGGATGGCCGTTGCCACTTCCATGGCCACACCATCGTTGAAACGTTTGACATCGTCCTGCAACCAGCCGGCAATCGCCGCCAGCGCCTGACCGAGCCGCTTCAGGTCGGTATGGCCGAGTTCTCCGGTGACATGAGCCGCCGCCTGGGCCAACTCGCCGAAGTTGACCAGGCTGCCCGGACTGCCCGAACAGTATTTATTCCAGACTTCCTCGATGCTGACGAGAATTTCGCGCAGGCGTCGCAGTGCCTGCTCCTGGGCATCGGGCAGAGTCTGCAGCGAAGCCACTGCCGGCAAATGCGCGGGCAGGTCGAAAATATGCTGCGCCTGGGCAACCAGCGAGTCCGCTCCAGCCGGGGTTCGGGCAACGTAGTACAGCGCCTCGCGCATCACGCGTTCGGCCAGTTTGCCGGAACCATCGAGCAGACGACGGATCTGCAGGTCGATGCGCGCGCACAGTTGCCTGGCCAGCGGTTCGACCGAGATATCGGGATTGTCCAGGGCTTCGAGGAAAGCTTGCGAGACCCACCAGAACGAACGCGCACCGGAGGTCGGCTGGATGGCTTCGATCGCCGCCAGCGCTTCGCTCATCGCCTGCCGGCCGCTGGCCTTCTGCTCCGGCTGGGTCAGCCACTTGAGCAGGCCCTTCTGGAAGCGGGTCCGTTGCTTGCGCAGGACCTTGTGCATTTCCTCCGGCGTCAGCGCCGGCGGGGTCAGGGTCGAGCGCGGCGGGCGCAGGCTCAGGTCGGGATAGAACAGGTCGCCCGGATGCACCGGCGGCAAGCCGCGGACTTCGGCCAGACGGGAACAGAGCGGCATCATGCGCAGCGGCTGGTGCGGTTCACCTGCCACGAGGTCGTCGAGATACTGGCGCAACCCGGCCAGCGCCTCGTGGGCGACCGACTGCGCCGCTTCACTGGCCGGCAGGCGTTCCTCCTCCAGCGCCAGCAGCAGGGCTTCGAGCGACTCGGTCAACTCCGTGATGCCGTTCAGACCGACGATGTCGAGCGCACCATGAACCTGGTGCACATGGGTGCGGCAGAATTTCAACTGCGTCGCATCGGCATTCGCCACGAACTGGTCGAGCGCTTCCTCGGCGCGTAGCAGCGCCTGGTCGATCTCGCCCTTGACCCACGTCAGCGGGCCCAAATCGAATTCAGTTGCCGCGTTCATGCTCTCTCGCGTGGGTGGCTCAATCGACCTTGAAACCGGCGACCGAGCCCTTGAGTTCGGAAGCCAGCGCGGACAGTTCATCAACGGCCTCGGCGGTACGCTGCGTACCCGCCGTGGTCTGTTCGGTGACGCGCAGGATATCCTGCATCAGACGCGCCACCTGGGTGGCCGAGTCGGCCTGGCTCTGGGTGGAGCTGGAAATTCGCTGAATCAGGCTAGCCAGATCACGGGACACCTGACCGATTTCGGACAGTGCCTGGCCGGCCGCATCGGACAGTTTGGCGCCCTCGACCACACCCTGGGTCGATTGTTCCATGGCGGATACGGCGTCCTGCGTGTCGGTCTGAATGGTCTTGACGATGGCCGCGATCTGCTTGGTCGCCTCGCCGGAACGTTCAGCCAGCCGCTGCACTTCCTCGGCAACGACGGTGAAGCCGCGCCCGGCATCGCCGGCCGATGCAGCCTGGATGGCGGCGTTCAGCGCGAGCACGTTGGTCTGTTCGGTAATGTCGGAAATCAGTTCAACGATTTCGCCGATCTCCTGCGAGCTTTCGCCGAGACGCTTGATCCGCTTCGAGGTTTCCTGGATCTGATTGCGAATTTCGTTCATGCCCTTGATCGAGTCCTGTACCGCCTGCGTCCCCTTTTCGGCGGCCTGCAGCGACTGGTTTGCCACCTGTGCCGACTGGGCGGCGTTGCTCGACACCTCGGTCATCGAACGGGCCATGTCCAGCGCCGACTGACCGGCTTCCTGAATTTCGACCGACTGACGTTCGGCAGCGGTGAGCAGCTCGGCCGACGTCTGGCGGGCGATTTCGGTCGCCGCCGTCACCCGGTTCGCCGCATCGTTGATGCGGCCGACCAGCACGCGCAGTTCTTCAATCGTGTAGTTGATCGAGTCGGCGATGGCGCCGGTGATGTTCTCGCTGACGGTTGCCGTCACGGTCAGGTCGCCGTCGGCGAGGTCGCCGAGTTCGTTCATCAGGCGCAGAATGGCGTCCTGATTCTCGCGGTTGACCTGTTCGGAACCGAGACGCTGCTTTTCAACTTCCTGGGTACGCCGTTCAGCGTCGTCGCGATAGACCTGCACCAGCTTGGCCAGGGCGGCCAGGGCCACCAGAACGAGAACCAGCACCGAGACGATGAAACCGCCACGTCCGCTGAGCGCCTCTTGATAACCGCGCGCCAGTTCGTCGGTTGCCTTGAGCAGTTCCTCGCTGTCGCGGAAGATGCGCGAACCGGCCTGCTTGGACAGGACCAGCGGCTGCATGTTGCCGAGAATGCCGGAAATGGCCGTTTCGTAATCCTTGAAGGCGGTTTCCAGCGCCTCGACCTTGGCCCGGGTATCGGCATCGGTCACACCGCGACCCAGTCCCTGCATCAATTCACGGAAGTTGTTGGTGTCCTTACCCAGCAGGAAGGCCACTTCGGGATTGATTTCAGCACCGACCAGCAGTGCCGAAGCGTTCTTGGCAATCCGTTGCGTCAACATCACCAGCTGGTTGGCCGCAGCGATGTCGCGGGCGCCGGCGCCCGACTGCAGCTTGAGGGCGGCGACCTGCTCGGTCAGTTCAAGCATGATGGCGTTGTTGTCGTCGATGGTTGCCACGTTGCGACCCAACTCGATCAGGTTCTTCTCCTGGCCGATCACGGTCGCGGCATCTTTTTCGGACTGGGTCCAGCGCTCGCTCAGCGCATCAAGCTGCGCCTGCACGGCCAGCGGCGAAGCACCGACGCTGACGTTGCCGAGTTCGCCGCCGCGCGTGAGCTTTTCCATCAGGTCGGCGAAGGTGGCGCGCGACTCCTTGAGTTGGGCAAAAGCCACCGGGTCGCCCTGCAGGGCCAGCGAGGAGGCCTTGGCCAGACGCTGCGAGAGCATCCGCATTTCACCGGCAGCCGCCACATAGGCGGTCGCCTGGGCGGAGTCACGGTTGTCGCGGGCAACCAGCACACCAATGACCAGCAGGACGGCGAAGAACACGCCGCCCAGGATCTTCATCTGCTGGGTGGCCGACTTGCCGGCCAGGAAACCCGGACCGGCAGCCTTCTTGGCCGGCGCAGCCGGCAATTCGTCCCCGGTGACGGTCAGCGGCGACACGTCCTTCTTCGATGCCCCGAATTTCGGGAGTTTGAAGCTCAAAGCCATTTCTACCCTCCACTTGGGCTCCGTCAATGGAGCCCGCGCTTAAATTCCAATATTCATGAACCCGCGATCGGCGAGCAGTTCGCGCACCGCCAGCTTGCGCCAGACCTTGCCGTCAGTATCGGTGAAGCGCTGCCGGCCCCAGACCGGAAATGCTTCGTCGGCCGCCATCGGCTGAAAATTTTCGGGCTTCTTCAGACCGAGCATCCGCGACACCAGCAGGGCGGCATTCGAACCATGACGGACGCCGATCAGCAGCAAGCGGGTATTGACGTTGCGCGGCGTCGGCGGCGCGCCGAGGAAAGCCGCGAAATCGGTCACCGCATAAAGATTGCCGCGCACGTTGGCGATGCCCGAGAACCAGGGGTGCACCAGTGGCACACCAGCCAACTGCGGCGCCTGCACGATCTCGCCGCCGTCCGAGAGGTCGATCAGCCAGCCTTCGCCAGCGACATCGAGCCCCAGCCAGGAAGCGCCCCCATGCCCCTGCGCCGCCTCACTGAGGCGGCCGGCCAGGTAAGCCTGAAAATCCCGGAGACTGCTCTTGCGGGCCATGACGGTCAGGGCAAGGCAGCAATACGTTGCAGCAATTCCTGGGGATTGAGCGGCTTGACCAGATAATCGACCGCCCCCTGACGCAGCCCCCAGATCTTGTCGGTTTCCTGCCCCTTGGAGGTACAGACAATGACCGGGATATGCTTGGTTTCCTCGTCGCGGGTCAGCGTCCGGGTCGCCTGATAACCGTTCAGACCGGGCATGACCACGTCCATCAGGATCAGGTCGGGTTTGGTGGCCTTGGCCTTGGCAATGCCTTCCTCGCCATTCTCGGCAGTGGACACGAGATAACCGGCCTTGCTGAGCAGATCGACGGCAAAAAAGCGTTCGGTGGGCGAATCGTCGATGACGAGAATATTCTTGACGGGCATGCGTGCTCCCTGAACTACGACTGTGTGGTTTGTGTTTCCGCCGGCAGTGCAAAGGTCGCGACCGTTTGCAGCAGGCTGTCCTTGGTGAAGGGTTTGGTCAGGTACTGATCGGACCCGACCATGCGCCCGCGCGCCCGGTCGAACAGGCCGTCCTTGGACGACAGCATGATCACCGGCGTGGTCTTGAAGCGGGGGTTTTTCTTGATCAATGCGCAGGTCTGATAACCGTCAAGCCGGGGCATCATGATGTCGCAAAACACCACGGCCGGCTGGTGGTCGGCAATCTTGGCCAGGGCGTCGAAGCCATCCTCGGCGAGCACGACCTGACAGCCGGCCTGGACGAGAAATATCTCGGCGCTCCGGCGTATCGTGTTGCTGTCGTCGATGACCATGACGCGAACGCCGCGCAGTCTCGATAAATCAGTCAATTCCCTGCCCCCTGAGTGTTTCTTGGCGCACTTGGCATATAGCTGTCATCTTACTACGGAACTCGGGGGGGGCCGCAATGCCTGTACATTGTTTCGGGCTTTCGGACAGAACTCGGAGAGAACGGGATTCGGATAGAATCCGGGCATTCAACCAGAAAGTACCGCACCGCACTACGGTGCCTTTCCCGATGCAGAAAACGCGCACCACCCCGGCCACGCCACCGCAGGTTCTTGTCTTTGCCGCCAGCGATCCGACCTGCGGCGCCGGCATCCAGGCCGACATCCTGACCCTGGCCAGCCTGGGTTGCCACCCGCTGACCGCCCTGACGGCCGTCACCGTGCAGGACACCACCGGCGTCAGCAGCCTGCAGCCGCTCAGCGCCGAACTGCTCGAACAGCAGGCACGCGCGGTGCTGGAAGACATGCCGGTTGCCGCCTTCAAGATCGGCCTGCTCGGCAGCGTCGAAAACGTCCTGGCCGTTGCCGAGATCGTTTCCGATTACCCCGACATCCCGCTGATTTTCGATCCCGTGCTGGCGTCCGGTCGCGGCGACGAACTGTCCGGCGAGGAAATCATCGCCGCGATGCGCGAGATGCTGCTGCCGCAGACCACCATCATCACGCCCAATGCGCCGGAAGCCCGCCGCCTGGCCGAAAGCGACGAGGATGAAAACGAGCCGTCGCTCGACGTCTGCGCCGCCCGCCTGATCGAGATGGGCGCCCAGTACGTGCTGATCACCGGCACCCACGAAAACACGCCGCTGGTGGTCAATACCCTCTACAACGACCAGGGCGTGCTCCGCCACGACCGCTGGGAACGCCTGCCCGGCAGCTATCACGGTTCGGGCTGCACGCTGGCCTCGGCGATTGCCGGTTGCATTGCCGGCGGCGCCAGTATCGAGGAAGCCGTGCGCGATGCCCAGGATTACACCTGGCAGGCCCTGGACAAAGGCTTCCGCGCCGGCATGGGGCAGTTCATTCCCGACCGCATGTTCTGGGCCCGCGAGGACAGCGAAGAGCAAGAGAAGGACAAAGGCGATGCGCCGGCCTGAACTGCGCGGTCTCTACGCGGTGACGCCGGAAAGCACTGACGGCGCCGCGCTGCTGCGCCAGGTCGAAGCGGCACTGGCCGGCGGCTGCCGCATCGTCCAGTTGCGCGACAAAGAAAGCCGGATGAGCGAACGTCTCGCCCGCGCCCACGCGCTGCGTGCCGCCACCCGGCGCCACGGTGCGCTGCTGCTGATCAACGACGATCTGGCGCTGTGCCAACTGGTCGATGCCGACGGCGTGCACCTCGGTCGCGACGACGGCGACCTGCACATCGCCCGCGCCATCCTCGGCCCCGGGCGCATCCTCGGCGCCTCCTGCTACGCCGACCTCGACGCAGCCCGTAGCGCGATTGCGGCAGGTGCCGACTACGTCGCCTTCGGCGCCGCCTTTGCCTCGCCGACCAAACCCGACGCCGCGTCCGCCCCACTGGCGCTGTACACCCGGGCCAGCGCCGAACTCGACGCGCCGGTCTGCGCCATCGGCGGCATCACCGTCGCCAACGCGGCGCCGCTGATCGATGCCGGCGTTGACCTGCTGGCCGTCATCACCGACCTTTTCTCGGCGCCGGACATCGAAGCCCGCGCCAACCAGTATCAACGTCTTTTTGCGAAAGCCCGACCATGACCTCACGTAACGAAGAACTCTTTGCCCGTGCCCAGAAACACATCCCCGGCGGCGTCAATTCGCCGGTGCGCGCCTTCCGCTCGGTCGGCGGCACGCCACTGTTCTTCAAGAAGGGCGTCGGCAGCCAGGTCCAGGACGCCGACGGCAAGTGGTACACCGACTACGTTGGCTCCTGGGGCCCGATGATTCTCGGCCACGCCCACCCGCAGGTCATTGCCGCGGTCCAGGAAGCCGTCGTCGACGGCCTGTCGTTCGGCGCGCCGACCGAGCGCGAGGTTGAGATCGCCGACCTGCTGTGCGAGATGGTGCCGTCGCTCGACATGGTCCGCCTGGTGTCTTCGGGCACCGAAGCGACCATGAGCGCGATCCGCCTGGCGCGCGGCTTTACCGGCCGCGACATCCTGGTCAAGTTCGAAGGCTGCTATCACGGCCACGCCGATCACCTGCTGGTCAAGGCCGGCTCCGGCCTGCTCACCTTCGGCAACCCGTCTTCCGGCGGCGTTCCCGCCGGCACCGCCGAAACGACCATGGTCCTGACCTACAACGATCCGCAGGGCCTAGCCGAAGCGTTCAAGGCGCACGGCGACAAGATCGCCGCCGTGATCGTCGAGCCGGTGGTCGGCAACATGAACCTGATCGCACCGACGCCGGAATTCCTCAAGGCCATGCGCGACCTGACCGCGCAATACGGCGCCGTGCTCATTTTCGACGAAGTGATGACTGGCTTCCGCGTCGGCCTGAAAAGCGCGCAGGGCCTGTTCGGCATCACCCCCGACCTGTCCACCTTCGGCAAGGTGGTCGGCGGCGGCATGCCGATGGGCGCCTTCGGCGGCCGCCGCGAGATCATGGAAAAGATTGCCCCGCTCGGCCCGGTTTACCAAGCAGGCACCTTGTCCGGCAACCCGATCGCCACGGCGGCCGGCCTGGCCACGCTGAAGCTGATCCAGGCGCCGGGCTTCTACGAAACGCTGACGGCAAAAACCCAGGCCCTGTGCGACGGCCTCGTTAGCGCCGCCAAGAAACACGGTGTCGCCTTCGCCGCGCAGAACGTCGGCGGCATGTTCGGCCTCTATTTTGCCGAGCGCTGCCCGGGCACCTACGACGAAGTCCTGGCCTGCGACAAGGAAGCCTTCAACCGCTTCTTCCACGCCATGATCGCTGCCGGCCACTACTTCGCCCCGTCGGCGTTTGAAGCCGGTTTCGTCTCGGCCGCCCACAGCGATGCCGACATCGCCGGCACCATCGCCGCTGCGGATGCCTGGTTCGGACAAGCGCAATGAGTACCGCGACTGCCTGGATCGTCCTCTTCTTCGCCGGCCTGTGCGAAATCGGCTGGGCGGTTGGCCTGAAGTACACCGAAGGGTTTTCGCGCCTGTGGCCGAGCGTGGCGACAGTCATCGCCATGATCGTCAGCGTCGTCCTCCTCGGCTGGTCGCTGAAGACCCTGCCGCTGGGCACTGCCTACGCGGTGTGGACCGGCATCGGCGCGGTCGGCACGGCCATCTGCGGCATGGTCCTGTTCGGTGAATCGCGCGAAGCGCTGCGCCTGGCCAGCATCGCCCTGATCGTTGCCGGCATCGTCGGGCTCAAGCTGCTGACGCCCGACAGCCACTGATCACATCAGGAACAGCGTCGCCAGGCCGAGGAAGATGAAGAAGCCGCCGGAATCGGTGAGCGCGGTGATCATCACCGAGCCACCGATGGCCGGGTCGGCGCCGAATTTCTGGCGCATCAGCGGAATGCCGACGCCGGCCGACGCAGCAAGCAGCAGGTTGAGCGTCATCGCCGCGGTCATCACCAGTCCGAGCTGGTAGCTGTCGTACAGCCACCAGGCGGCGACGCCAAGCAGGCTGCCCCAGAGCAGACCGTTGATGCTGGCCACCCCGAGTTCCTTGCGCAGCAGGCGGCGCATCGCGTCCGGCTGGACCTGACCCATGGCGATCGCGCGCACGATCATGGTGATTGTCTGGTTGCCGGAATTGCCGCCGATGCCAGCGACAATCGGCATCAGCGCGGCCAGCGCCACCAACTTCTCGATCGAGTCCTCGAAAGCGCCGATCACGCGCGACGCCAGGAAGGCCGTAACCAGGTTGATCGCCAGCCAGGCCCAACGGTTCTTCACCGAGTCCCAGACCGAGGCGAAGATGTCTTCTTCCTCGCGCAGACCGGCGTGCGCCAGTTGCTCCTGTTCGGCTTCCTCGCGGATGAAGTCAACCACGTCGTTGACGGTGACGCGGCCGAGCAACCTGCCTTCCGGATCAACCACCGGCGCCGACACCAGGTCATAGCGCTCGAAGGCCTTGGCGGCATCCTCGGCATCGTCGTCCGGCTCGAACTCGACGAATTCGGATTTCATCAGCGCGCCGACTTCGACATCAACCTCGTTGACCAGCAGGATGTTCAGCGGCAATACACCTTTCAGGTGTTCCTCGCGATCGATCACGAACAACTGATCGGTGTGATCGGGCAACTCCTCGAAACGGCGCAGGTAGCGCAGCACGACTTCCAGCGTCACATCCTCGCGCACGGTGACCATGTCGAAGTCCATGATCGAACCGACCGAGTCTTCCGCGTAGGACATCGCCGCCCGCAGGTGCTCGCGCTCCTCGGCCGGCAGGCTGCGGAAAACGTCGTCGATGACGCCCTGCGGCAGATCGGGGGCAAGGTCGGCGAGTTCGTCAGCGTCGAGGGTCTCGGCGGCGGCAACGAGTTCGTTGCGGGCCATCGTCTCGATCAGGCTCTCACGTACCGCATCCGAGACTTCGAGCAGGATTTCGCCATCGTGCTCGGCCTTGACCAGATCCCAGACGATCAGACGCTCGTCGGGCGGCAAGGCTTCGAGGATGTAGGCAATGTCAGCCGGGTGCATGGGCTCCAGCTTGTGCTGGAGTTCGTGCAGATGCTGCTTGTGCACCAGGTCTTCGACCAGTTCGTGACGCGGCCCTTCCTGACGGTGAACGAGATCCTCGACCAGCTTGTGCCGGGCGAGCAGGGTCTGCACCTCGGCCAGGCGCTCCTGCAGGTCGTCACTATCGGTCAGTTGGTTGTCTTCGCTCATGGTGCAGTGCCGCAAAAGATGGACCATTTTAGCACCGCCAGGCAGGCTGCCACTTGGCGAATTACTGCGGATTTCCCCTAGGGAAGCACCGCCGACGGCATGCGCGCCAGGATGATCGCCGTTTTACGCCCGAGGCCCGGCGCATTGCGGTTGCGGTCGTAAAAGCGCGGATTGGGCACCATCCCGGCCAGCCGGGCGGCCTGGGCCGGCCCCAGCTGAGCGGCGCTGACGCCGTAATAGTGACGGGCCGCCGCCTCGGCACCGAAAACCCCGTTACCCCATTCGATCACGTTGAGATAAACCTCGAAAATCCGCTGCTTGCTCCACAGGTTTTCCAGCATCAGGGTGATCACGGCCTCGTTGGCCTTACGGAAATACGATTTGCTCGGCGACAGGAAGAGGTTTTTCGCCAGTTGCTGGCTAATGGTCGAGCCGCCGGCGACGAAACGCCCCTTCTTCTGGTTCTTTTCAATGGCTTTCTGGATACCTTCCCAATCGAAGCCTTCATGATCGACGAACTTGGCGTCTTCGGCAGCGATGATCGCCCGCTTCAGATGCACGGAAATCTTCTCGTACGGCACCCACTGCTGACGCAACTGGGCCTGCGGGTTCTTCTGCCGCAACTCGGCCAGGCGAATTTCCATGAAGCGGGTCATGCCGGGATTGAAACTCCCCCAGAACATCACCCACAGGAACAGCCAGAGCAGCCAGGCGAAAGCCAGCGCCAGCAGGGCCAGCAGCCCCCACTTCAGCCAGCGGCCGACGGCTTTCATCCGCCCAGCGCCGCCCGCAGTTCGGCCAGCACGAGTGCCGTCGCCGGGCGCACGCCGCGCCAGACAAAAAAGGCTTCGGCCGCCTGCCCCACCAGCATGCCCAGGCCATCGGCACAGCGCCCAGCCCCTTGCATCCTGGCCTGGGCGAGAAAAGGCGTTTCCCCCTTGCCGTACATCATGTCGTAAGCCAGCGAGGCTGGAGCGAACAAGCCGGCCGGCAGGGGCAGGGTGGCGCCGCTCAGGCTGGCCGAGGTGGCGTTAATGACCAGATCAAAGGAATTTCCCGCAAGATCAGCGAAATTCGACGCCCGGACCGGACCCAGATCGGCAAAAACATCGGCCAGCAATTGCGCCTTGTCGCTACTGCGATTGGCGATCACCAGCGTCGCCGGGCGGGTCGCCAGCAGCGGTTCGACGACGCCGCGTGCGGCACCGCCGGCGCCAAGCAACAGGATGCGCCGACCGGCCGGCGAGAAGCCGAGGTTGTCGACGATATCGGCAACTAGGCCGGCACCGTCGGTATTGTCGCCGCAGCATTGCCCATCGACGAAACTCAGCGTATTGACCGCGCCGGCCCCCTTGGCCCGCGGCGTCAACGCCGCGCACATGCGGAAGGCCTCTTCCTTGAACGGCACCGTCACATTGGCACCTCGACCACCGGCCGCGACGAAGGCTCGCACCGCCTCGGCAAAACCATCGACCGGCGCCAACCGTGCCTCGTAAATCACCGACTCACCGGTCTCCCGGGCGAAGGCAGCGTGAATGAACGGAGACTTGGAATGGGCAATCGGGTTGCCGAAAACGCAGTAAAGGTCGGTCATGGTTCAGCGGCTGCTTGAGTCGAGCGTATCGCCCGGGACGAAATTCCATTCCCGGGCAAAGGACAGGATGGTCGCCCCGCCCATCGCCTCGCGCGGGATCGGGCCGAACGGCGCGGCCATCCGGAGAATGCGCATGGCCGCCTGGTCGAGAACCTTGTGCCCCGACGAGCGGGAAATTTCGGCGTTGAACAGGCTGCCGTCCTCGACCCGCAATTCAACGAAGATGACGACGCGCCCGTAAAGCTTGCCGCGCGCCTCATCCGGATAATTCAGGGTGCCGATGCGCTCGACCTTCTGTTTCCAGGCGTCGAAATACGGCGCCAGCGTGTATTCCTGGGCACGCGCGCCGACAAACTTCTTCTGTGGCCGCTTGTTGTACTCGTCGGCCATCTTGGCAATCTCGCCCTCAAGCCGGGCCATCGCCCGCGCTGCATCGGCAAGGTCGCGCCCGCTCAGCGGCGAAGGCACGGGCTGGTCGCTGCGCGTCTCGGCAGTCGCCACCTTGGCCAGACTGGCGGCCTGGGTCAGCATCTTCTGTTGCGCGGCCTCAAGCTCCTGCACCCGCTTGCGCATCTGCTGCAGATCGCTGCCGTCGACTTGCTGGCGGGTCGGCGGTAGCGGCGTCCTGGCCCGGCGATCGGCGTCGGTGTTGCCGCCGCCGTCGAGGTTGGCTTGCGCCAGCGCCTGGGCGTCGCTCGGCGGCCGTTGCGACCAGGCATTGACCAGGATGATGTCGAGCGCCTTCTCGCGCGCCACTTGCGAGGCTTCAGGAAAAGCGAAATGCAGACTGAGCAGCAGCGCGTGAACCAGCAGCGAGACCCCGATGGCCAACCACAGGCGCCGGTCGTTGCCCGGCACACGATAAGGTCTCAGGTGCACTTTCCCGCTCACTGCGACACGTCCTCCTCAGCCTCCACCGGATCGGCCGCATCAAGCAGGTTCAGGAAACGCATGTCGACTTCCGGACCGAGCAGGTCGATGTGCTCGACCGACAGGCGCAGACGCTGCCCCGGCAGCAGATCGGGCGGCGCCGACGGCACCCGCACCAGCAGCGGCAGATGATCAAGCTTGCACAGTTGCTCGCGGCGCACGGTCGCTTCGATCTCGGCGACCTGATGCTGCTGCAGCCAGCGCAGGCACCAGTAACGCTCCATCAGACGCTGGAATTCGGCGTAGGCGGCGTAGGTCAGTTCGAAATCGCGCATCGCCCCAAACAGCTCGGCCGACTTCTGCGGAAAAGGCGGCGGATTGCCGCGCAGGCAGGCGATCAACTGCCACTGGTTGACCAGGTCGCAGTAGCGGCGCAACGGCGAGGTCATCCAGGCGTATTGCGGTACGCCCAGGCCTTCGTGCGGCAGCGGCGAGGTGGTCATGCGCACCTTGCCCTGGGTCTGGGCGCGGTACAGGCAGGCAATGTTCTTCTCGGCGAGCAGGCCGCCCCAGGTCGAATTGGCGACGATCATCAGCTCGGCGACCAGCTTGTCGAGCGGACTGCCGCGCTTGCGCTCGGAAACCTCGACCGAACAGCTTTCCGGGTCGGCAAGATCGCCGACGATGGCGAAGTTGTAGTCATTGATGCCCTGCGTTGCCGACGGCTTGCCGCGGCGGCCTTCGCAGGCGTTGGCGAAGTGCCACAGGTGCAGCAGTTCGCGGGCAAAGGGCTTGTCCGGCAGGGCGCCGCCGACCGTCTCGGCGTTGAACCAGGGTTCGACGTCATGGTGACGCAGGTTGTCGGCGATATGCACCAGTTCGACGCAGGATTCGTGGGAAAGCACCTCGAACACGTCGTTGACCGTCAGATACAGCGACACCGCCGGACAATCGACGCCACCGGCCAGCGTGTAGTTCTGGACCACGGCATCGGGCAGCATGGTGATCTTGTTGCCGGGCATGTACACCGTCGACAGCCGCGCGCGGGCAACGCCGTCGAGCGGCGAACCGTGTTCGATGGCCAGCCCCGGCGCGGCGATGTGGATGCCGATGCGGGTGCCGATGCCGGGCAGCCAGGTCACCGACAGCGCGTCGTCGATCTCGGTGGTGTTGGCGTCGTCGATCGAGAAGGCGCGCACGCCGGCTTTCGGCAGATCGGACGGCAGGCCGGGCGCCTCAAGCGCCGGGAAGCCGGTGCCCCTGGGAAACTGCTCGTGCAGGAAACGCTTGTAGTGCAGATGGTAGGCCGACTTGATCGCGCCGCACTTGAACAGCAGTTGCGCGGCGGACAAGCCGGTTTCGGCGCAGGCGCTCTCGAAGGCCTTGGTTTCCGGCTTGTTGCGGTCCGGCGCGTAGAGCAGGGCATCGGTCAAGGCGCCGATTTCCGGCGGCAGGCGGAATTCCTTCAGCTCGGCAAGCCAGCCTTCCATCGCCAGCGCTTGCTGACGCTTTTTTTCAAGATTGGCCAGAGCAGCTGCGAGAATGTCGGCAGGCGCCTTGCGGAAGCGGCCCTTGCCTTTGCGGTGGAAATAGACGGGCGCGGCGTGCAGGGCAAGCAGGACCGCCGTCGCTTCAACCGACGCGGGGTCGTGTCCGTAGTAATCACGGGCAAAATCCAGAAACGAAAATTCACCATCGCTGACGCACTCCCACAGGAAATCGGCTTCGATCTCCCCGGCCAGCGGCGTCGCCTGTTCGAGCAGGTGGGCGGCGGAGGGAGTCGCGAAACGCAACAACACGGTAGCGGCCTTGATCTTGCTGCGCTTGCCGGTCGGCAATTCGACCTGCAACGAGCTGTCGTTGTCGGCCATGATGGTGCCGGCCTTGAAGCCGCCGTCTTCTTCAAACAATACATTCATCGACGGATTATAGCCCGGCAAATTCAATGAGTTGCGGCAACATCTCGGGAAAGCGCGTGAAGCTGTGGTCGCCGCCCTCGAAGACGCTCTGCCGGCAGCCGAACCAGAAGGTCTGGGCGTCGTGGTAGTCGAGCACTTCGTCGCCGGTTTCCAGCCACAGCCAGTAGCGCGACGGCGTCGGTAGCACGGCCTGGGCCGACAACTGGGCGGCATGTTCGTTGGTGAAGCTGAAGCGCTCGCCGCTGTGGTAATTGACGTGATCGCCGACGAACTTGCCGACATCAATGCGGGCAACGGCAGCCGGGTTGATCAGCAGCGCCGGCAATCCGTACCGCTCAGCCAGGAAACTGGCGTAATGACCGCCGAGCGAGGAGCCAACCAGGGTCACCGGCTCAGCGGCCGCTTCGATCCAGCGCCCCATGTCGGCCATTGCCTGTGCCGGCACCGGCGACAGTTGCGGGCAATGGAACTTCTCGGCCAGGCCGCGCTCGGCCATCGCCTCAGCCAAGAGGCGCGCCTTCCACGAAGCCGGCGAGGAACAGAAGCCGTGCAGGTAGAGGATCAAGCCGTCCACTCCACCCAGCCCATCTGCGCGGTGAGCAGCACGATCACGCCGAAGACGATGCGGTACCAGGCGAACACGGTGAAGTCATGGTTGGAAATGTAGCGGACCAGCGCCCTGACGCTGAGCATGGCGGCGACAAAGGAGGCAACGAAACCGACGGCGAACACTGGCAGGTCTTCCAGGCGCAGGATGTCCCAGTTTTTGTACACGTCGTAGATGGTCGCCGCGAACATGGTCGGAATGGCCAGGAAGAAAGAGAACTCGGTTGCCGTCTTGCGCGACAGGCCGAAAATCAGTCCGCCCATGATCGTCGCCCCCGACCGCGATGTCCCGGGGAACATCGCCACCGCCTGGGCGAAACCGACCTTGAGCGCATCCGGCCAGCGCATTTCGTCGACGCTGTTGATGCGCGGCTGGTAGACCTTGCGTTCGATGTACAGGATCAGGAAGCCGCCGACAATCAGCGCCCCGGCCACGGTCAGCGGATTGAACAGGTAGGTCTTGATGGTGCTGTGGAACATCAGCCCGAGCACCGCCGCCGGCAGAAAACCGACCACCAGCAGACCGACGAAACGCTGCTGCACCGGATCGGAACGCAAGCCGCCGGCAACCTTGACGATCCGCTCGCGATACAGCCAGCACACCGCCAGGATGGCGGCCAACTGGATGACGATCTTGAATACCTTGCTCTGCTCGTCGGTGTAGTCGAGCAGGCTGCCGACGATGATCAGGTGGCCGGTCGACGAGATCGGCAGGAATTCGGTCAGCCCCTCGACGATACCGAGGATCAGGGCTTTGAGAAGGAGAATCGGGTCCATGCGGGGCGTTCCATGACAAGAGCGCGCATTTTACCCTCATGGACGTGTCATGGCTTCGAGATCGGCCAGCCAGCGCAAGGCCTCGTCCCGACTTTCTCCACACATTTCCGCCGAGGGCTGCAGACCGGAACAGCAGCCCGGGCGCTCGGGCTGACCAAACAAACGGCAACACAGCTCGGCGTCGAGATGCCGGCAAGGCACACCGGCCGGCTTGGCCAGGGAACTGATCGACGGCGCGATGCAGCAGGCACCACAACCCGGCCGGCACGCCAGACTCACTTGCTGTCGGCCGGTGATTGCTGGCGGATCATGTGTTCGGCCAGCGTCGCATAGAGCGGTTTGGAAACCATGCGCGATACCGCCGACGCGATCAGCGCCGTCGCCATCAGGCCGATGACCAGCGAATAGCCGTCGACCATTTCCATGACGATGATGAAGGCGGTGATCGGCGCCTGCGTAGCCGCCGCCAGGAAACCGACCATGCACAGGACGACGATGGTGGTCGGAAAAGCCTGGCCGGCCAGCAAAGGCACAAGATCCTGGCCGATGCCGGCGCCGATCGACAGCGATGGCGCAAAGATGCCGCCGGGCAGGCCGGTCAGGTAGGAAACCACGGTCGCCACAAACTTGGCCGGGCCGTAGTACCAGGGCAGATCGGCCTGGCCACTCAGCAGCGATTTGGTCTCGGCAAAGCCGCTGCCCCAGATCACGCCGCCGGTGACCCAGCCCAGAGACGCCAGCAAGAGGCCACAGAAGACCACGAACCAATAGGGATGCGCGCCGCGAAAACGCGCCAGCCGGCCGTGCCAGCCAATCACCGAGATGAGCAGCATGCGCGCAAACAGACCACCGGCAAAACCGGTGACGACGGCGCAGACGAGGATGGTGTACATCAGTTCCGAACTCTCGCCGAAGACCACGACCCGGCCAAAATAATTGTCGTTGCCGAGGAAATACTGGGCAATCACCCCGGCCAGCACGATGGCCGTGATGACCACGCCGCTCATCCGCGATTCGACGCTGCGCGACAATTCCTCGATGGCAAAAACGATCCCGGCCAGCGGCGCATTGAACGCGGCCGCGATCCCCGCCGCGCCACCGGCGACCAGCAAGTGCTGGCGATGAATGCGCAGCGTCGCCGGCATGAAACGGCCGGCCGCCGCCATCAGACTGGCACCGACCTGCACGGTCGGTCCCTCGCGACCGAAGGAAAAGCCGGCGCCAACCGCCGCCACGCCCAGCATGATCTTGCCGAAAGCGATGCGCAGCGAAACCAGCGGTCGCCACGGACCGGAGGGCGGTCGCTTCATCTCGGCGATCACCTGCGGAATACCACTGCCCTGCGCGCCCGGGAACCACGTCCGGGTCGCCCACAGCAAGGCCGCCCCGGCCAGCGGCGTGACAATGAAGGGCATCCACGGGTAGAGCGCGGCCGCATGGGCAAAACGTTCGGCCGCCCCATCGCTCAACAGGGCGAAGAGGACCGCCGCCAGACCGACGACGATCCCGCAGCCCCAGAACACCAGGCGCCCGCCCCAGATGCGCAGACGCGCGAGCAGGTGATACTGGTTGGCGCGGACATAGACCTGTGCCTGGCGCAGGCGGCTTTCCAGTCGCTGGCGCAGGATCGCAAGCCAGCCTGAATCAGGCGTCACGACGACACTTCCATTGACACTGGACGCCGCCAAACGGCGACAGGCTGGCAAAGATATTCATGCCCCGCATTTTGACAGGATTTGCGCCCATCGTTCAGGCAAAAAGGCGACCGAAGCCGCCTTTTTGCCTGATTTCCGGAAGAACTCCGGCTTACAGCTTGTGATAGATCTCGGCGCCGGTCTTGACGAACTCGACAGCCTTGGTTTCCATCCCCTTCTGCAAGGCATCTTCCTCGTTCAGGCCCTGTTTTGCAGCGAAATCGCGCACATCTTGCGTGATCTTCATCGAACAGAAGTGCGGCCCGCACATCGAGCAGAAGTGAGCAACCTTGGCCGATTCCTTGGGCAGGGTCTCGTCGTGGAAGGACTTGGCCTTGTCCGGATCGAGGCCGAGGTTGAACTGATCGTCCCAGCGGAACTCGTAGCGCGCTTTGCTCAAGGCGTTGTCGCGGATCTGTGCGCCGGGATGGCCCTTGGCCAGGTCGGCGGCGTGGGCGGCCAGCTTGTAGGTGATGATGCCTTCCTTGACGTCATTCTTGTCCGGGAGACCGAGGTGTTCCTTCGGCGTCACGTAGCAGAGCATGGCCGTACCGTACCAGCCGATCATCGCGGCGCCGATGCCGCTGGTGATGTGGTCGTAGCCCGGCGCGATGTCGGTGGTCAAGGGACCAAGCGTGTAGAACGGGGCTTCCTTGCAGTATTCGAGCTGCAGGTCCATGTTCTCCTTGATCAGGTGCATGGGCACGTGGCCCGGGCCTTCGATGATGGTCTGCACGTCGTGCTTCCAGGCGATCTCGGTGAGTTCGCCCAAGGTCTTCAGTTCGCCCAGCTGCGCTTCGTCGTTGGCGTCGTAGATCGAGCCGGGACGCAGGCCGTCGCCGAGGCTGAAGGCAACGTCATAGGCCTTCATGATTTCGCAGATTTCCTCGAAGTGCGTGTAGAGGAAACTTTCCTTATGATGCGCCAGGCACCACTTGGCCATGATCGAGCCGCCGCGGCTGACGATGCCGGTCATGCGGTTGGCGGTCATCGGGATGTAGCGCAGCAACACACCGGCGTGAATGGTGAAGTAGTCGACGCCCTGCTCGGCCTGCTCGATCAGCGTGTCGCGGAAGATTTCCCAGGTCAGGTCTTCGGCCTTGCCGTTCACCTTTTCCAGGGCCTGGTAGATGGGCACGGTACCGATCGGCACCGGCGAATTGCGGATGATCCACTCGCGCGTTTCGTGGATGTTCTTGCCGGTGGACAAATCCATCACCGTGTCGCCGCCCCAGCGGATCGACCAGGTCATCTTCTCGACTTCTTCCTGAATGGACGAGCCGAGCGCCGAGTTGCCGATATTGGCGTTGATCTTGGTCAGGAAGTTGCGGCCGATGATCATCGGCTCGGATTCCGGGTGATTGATGTTGTTCGGGATGATGGCGCGGCCGCGGGCCACTTCGCTGCGCACGAATTCCGGCGTGATTTCGGCCGGGATGCTGGCGCCGAAATTCTGCCCCGGATGCTGGCGGGTCAGCAGCTTGGCCATTTTCTCGCCGGTCGGGCCGGTGGCTTTCAGCGATTCAATGTACGCAGCACGATTGAGGTTTTCGCGGATCGCCACGTATTCCATTTCCGGCGTGATGATGCCTTTACGGGCGTAATGCATCTGCGACACGTTGGCACCGGCCTTGGCGCGGCGCGGCTTGCGGTGCAGGCCGGGGAAGCGCAGTTCGTCGAGCGCCTTGTCGGCAGCGCGCTGGCGGCCGAATTCGGAAGACAGGTCGGGCAGTTCCTCGGTGTCGCCGCGCTCGGCGATCCACTGCGCACGCATGGCCGGCAGGCCGGAGCGAATGTCGATCTGCGCCGCCGGGTCGGAGTAGGGGCCGGAACAGTCATAGACATAGATCGGCGGATTCTTCTCGCCACCGAAGCCGGTCGGCGTATCGGCTTGCGAGATTTCGCGCATCGGCACCCGGATGTCCGGCCGCGAGCCTTCGACATAGATCTTGCGGGAATTGGGCAGCGGCTGGATGGCGGCCTCGTCGACGTGGGCGTTGGCGGCGAGGAAGGTGTCTTTGGCGTTCATGAGTGCTCCATGCGGGGATTCAGCAGGGTAAGACGAGCAAGGAGCGATCTGGTTCCAACAGCAGAGTTCGTTTCCCTACGACGGCATGACCCGGTCAGGTTCGAAGGGTATGTCTCAGCCGGACCGGCATGATGCAGCGCGATCGGCACCCCTAACGACTGGGCTGCAAGTTACTGGAAACACAGGCAAAATGCAAGAAATGCGCAGCACGCCTCAAGATTTCCAGAATTCGGTCGAAATAAGTTCGACAAGTGCCCGTATTTCAAGAAAAACAGAAGGAAAAAGCATGCGCCTGATGACCATTGCCATCGCCCTGGCCACCCTGCCCTGGGTCGCTACGGCTGCGCCGAGCTGGCAGAACATTTCTGCCGAATCCGGTCGCCGCATCGAACTCGACCGCAGCACGCTGAAGCGTACCGGCAATGTCGTCGAGGCACAGAGCCGGGTCACGCTCGACCGCGAGCTGATCGACAACCGCACCGGCACGCCCTACAAGATCATCGAGGCGATCACCCGCTACGACTGCTCGACCCGCAGCGCCCGAACCATCAAGCGCATCTATCGCCAGACCGACAAGGACACCATCCGCGAGGAAGACATTGCCGGCGCCGAACTGCCGGTACGCAGCGGCACCCTGGACGACCGGGTGCTGCGCGAGGTCTGCCGCCCGCCCAAGGAAGGCGCCGCCGAACTCGCCGAGAAGGCCAATGAAGCCGCCACCCAGTTGCAGCAAGCCAACGAGGCCCTGCTCAAGAAGGAACTGGCCAAGACTGAAAAGCCGCCAGCGGTGAAAACAGCAGAAACATCGAGTAGCGCCCCCCTGCCGTCGATCCGCCCCAATCTCAAGGCGGCCATGGAAGGCAAGCCTGCCGCCGAGCAGCAAGCGCCGGCGCCAGTGGAAGCCCCGCCGCCCGCCGCCAGCAAGGCGCCGCCCACGATCAATGTGCCCAGCGGCACCACTCAGGTGGTGCGCAACAACGCACCTGCACCACGCCCCACCCCCAGGCCCGCCGCCAAGGCCCCGGCCCCGGCTCAGGGTGGTTACATGCTTGAGCTGGTTCGCGCCGAGCCAGCGACCAAGCCACCGGTTAAATGGAGCTACGAAGGTGCTGGCGCCCCCGAGAACTGGGCCCGTATCGACCCCCGCAACGCGCTGTGCGCGAGTGGGCAACGTCAATCGCCGATCGACATCCGCGATGGCATCAAGGTCGATCTCGAGCCGATCCGCTTCGATTACCGCGCGTCGACCTTCCGCATCGTGGACGACGGCCATTCGGTCAACGTCACCGTCGGCGACAGCAGTTTCTCGCTGACCGGCAAGACCTACGACCTTGAACAGATCGTCTTCCGCCGCCCCGGGGAAACTCGGGTCAACGGTCAGCGCTACGAGATGTCGGCGCAGTTGATGCACCGGGCTACGGACGGCAGCCAAGCCGTCGTCGAAATCCTCTTTGAGCGCGGTACCGAGCACCCGCAGATCCAGACGCTGTGGAACCATCTGCCGCTGGAAAAGCAGGCGCCTGTCCAGCCGCCCAAGGCTGTGCTGGAACCCGCCCGCCTGCTGCCGGAATCGGGGCATTACTACACCTTCATGGGCTCCCTGAGCACGCCGCCCTGCACCGAGGGCGTCCTGTGGATCGTGATGAAGCAGCCGATCCAGGTTTCCGACGATCAGGTCCGCATCTTCAGCCGCCTGTACCGTAACAACGCGCGCCCGGTTCAGGCCACCGGCGACCGCCTGATCAAGGAAAGTCGCTGACACGGCAGGTACGGCGCGCATCCGCGGCTCGGGTATAATCGGCTTTTGTCCGAACCAAAATATTAGCTCATGCTAATATGACGCCTGCGGAGATTTTCATGAACATCGAACAAGCGCGCTTCAACATGATCGAACAACAGATCCGGCCCTGGGAGGTTCTCGACCCCCAGGTGCTCGATCTGCTTTTCGTCGTCAAGCGCGAGGATTTCGTACCCGCCGCCTACCGCAACCTGGCATTTGCCGACCTGGAAATTCCGCTGGCTGACGGTCAGGTGATGCTGGCCCCGCGCGTGGAAGCCCGCCTGCTGCAGGAACTGGGCGTACGCAAGGGCGACAAGGTGCTGGAAATCGGCACCGGCAGCGGTTACATGGCCGCACTTCTGGCAGCCCGTGCCGAACACGTGGTCAGCCTGGAAATCCGCCCGGAAATCGCTGCCACCGCCCGCGAAAACCTCCAGCGCGCCGGCATCGACAACCTCAACGTCGAATGCGCCGACGGCATTGCCGGCTGGCCGCAACGCGCGCCGTTCGACGTGATCGTGTTTTCCGGCTCGGTGGCACAGATTCCGCCCGCCGTGCTAAAGCAACTGCGCGTCGGTGGCCGTCTGGCCGCAGTCGTCGGCGAGGCCCCGGTCATGGAAGCCCAATTGATCACCTGCATCGCCGATGGCGTATTCAATACCATCAACCTGTTCGAAACCGTGGTTCCGGCACTCGATGGCGGTCAGCCCAAGCAGGAATTCAGCCTCTGATGCAGCAGATACGGGCAAAGCAACTGGCGGAGTGGCTGGCCGACGAGCAGCGGCCGCCGCCCCTGTTGCTCGATGTCCGTGAGCCGTGGGAAGTCGCGCTCTGCCGGATCGATGGCAGCGAGCACATGCCGATGCACCTGGTCCCGGTCCGCTGCGAGGAACTTGACCCCGATCGCGACATCGTCGTCATCTGCCACCATGGCGGGCGCAGCATGCAAGTCGCCATGTTTCTCGAACGCAAAGGCTGCGCATCGGTCTTCAATCTACTTGGCGGCGTCGAAGCCTGGGCCTGCGAAGTCGATACCCGCATGAGCCGCTATTGAGGAATCGCATGAAAAAGATTGCCTGGCTGCTAGCCTTCCCGTTGTTTGCCTCGCCGCTGTCCGCCGCCGACCTGATGCAGGCCTATCAGGAAGCCCGCGACAACGATCCCGTTTTCGCTGCTGCCCGCGCCACCGTGGAAGCCGGCCGCGAAAAGGCTCCGCAAGGACGTGCCGGACTGTTACCCAGCCTGTCACTGTCGGGCAACACGGTATGGAACGACAGCGAAGTCGAACCGCAGGGCGGGACCCGGGTCAAGAACCAGTACAACACCAACGGCTATCAGCTGACCCTGTCGCAACCCTTGTTCCGCTGGCAGAACTGGGTCGCCTACGACCAGGCCAAACTGCAGGTAGCCCAGGCTGAAGCCAATTTTGTCCAGGCCCGCCAGGATCTGATCCTGCGCGTCGCCCAGGCCTATTTCGACGTGCTCTACGCCAGCGAAAACCTGAGCGCCGTCCGCGCCAACAAGGAAGCCACGGCACAACAATTGGAACTGGCCAAAAAAACCTTCGAGGTCGGCACGGCAACGATCACCGATACGCATGAAGCGCAGGCGCGTTTCGACTTGGTCACGGCGCAGGAGATCGCCGCCGAAAGCGAACTCGAAATCCGCCGCCAGAGCCTGCAGATCCTGCTCGGCCGCATGCCGGAAAACCTCGCCGCGCCGCGCAAGGACGCCGTGCTGAATCCGCCGGAGCCGAACCGGCTGCAGGACTGGATCAGTGCTGCGGAAAAGGATGCGCTGCCAGTGCAGATCCAGCTCGCCCAGGCCGAAATCGCCGCCCGCGAGGTGGACAAGCAACGCGCCGGCCACTATCCGACCGTCGATATCGTCGCCAACCGTGGCAAGGCCAAGACCTTCAACAATACGGCCATCGACTCCGAATACAGCAATATCGGCCTGCAACTGAACATCCCCCTGTTCCAGGGCGGGCTGACCACCTCCCGCCAGCGCGAAGCCGGGGCCAACCGCGAAGCCGCCCGTGCCGGACTGGAATCCGCGCGCCGCAACGCAACACTGGCCGCCCGTCAGTATTACCTCGGCGTGACCAACGGCCTGGCCCAGGTCAATGCCCTCAAGGCCGCGCTGATCTCGTCGCAGTCGGCCCTGGAATCGAACAAGCTGGGCTACGAAGTCGGCGTGCGCATCAACATCGACGTGCTCAATGCCGAGAACCAGCTCTACGTCACCCGTCGCGACCTGGCCAAGGCCACCTTCGACACGCTGATGGCGCAACTGCGGCTGAAGGCCGCTGTCGGCGCGCTGGGCGAGGACGACCTGGCCCGGATCAACAGCCTGCTTGAGCCGCGCAGCGTTCAATAAGACGCAAGGTACGCGCCGTCGCGCCCCGGTGGGCGGCAGCGAACTCAGCGCAGGCCTGGCGCATGGCAGCGAGTTGCCGGGCATCCTGTAACAGATACTGAACCTGGTCGACGAGGGCTGGCGCATCGGCGACCCGCCGGGCCGCACCGGCGGCGATGGCATCCTCGGTCGCACTCAGGAAATTGAAGGTGTGCGGACCCACCAGCACCGGACAGCCACACGCCGCCGACTCGATCAGGTTCTGCCCGCCCAGTGGCAACAGGCTGCCGCCAATGAACGCGACATCGGCCAGCGTGTAATAAGCTGCCATCTCGCCCATGCTGTCGCCGAGCCAGACCCGGGTATCCGCCGTCGGCAACCCCTCGCTGCGCCGCCGGCTGGCGATGCCACGCGCAGCCAGCAGACCGGCCACTTCATCGAAGCGCTGCGGGTGGCGCGGCACCAGGACGAGCAAGGCATCGCCCGGCGCACTGCGCCAAGCATCGAGCAGCAGGGCTTCTTCGCCCTCACGGGTGCTGGCGGCCAGCCAGACTGCCCGTCCAGCCAGCGCCTGACGCCAGCTTTCGCCCAACTGGCGACGCTCGGCGGCCGGCTCGACATCGAATTTCAGGTTGCCGCACACCTCGACCGACGGTGCCCCCAGGGCCGCCAGCCGCCCGGCATCGGCAGCCGTCTGGGCGGCAACTGCGGACAAGCGGGCGAAAGCCGGCCGGGTCAGTGCCGCAAAGCGCCCATAACCCCTGGCCGAACGCGCCGACAGGCGGGCATTGACCAGCGCCACCGGCAGCTTGCGCCGGGCACAGGCTGCCAGCAGATTGGGCCAGATCTCGGTTTCCATGAGCACGCCGAAATTCGGTGAGAAATGATCGAGAAAACGCCCGACAGCGTCCGGCAGATCGTAGGGCAGATAGGCCTGGATCACCCGCTCGCCATACACCTCGGCACCGGCGGCGCGACCGGTCGGGGTCATGCCGGTCAGCAGGATGCGGGCGTCCGGCCAACGCGCCTGCAGCGCCTCGATCAAGGGCTGGGCGGCACGCGTTTCGCCGACCGAGACCGCATGCACCCAGATCAGCGGGCCGTGCCGGGCAACTGGCGGCCGACCATGGATGCCGAAGCGTTCGCCGACATGCGCCCGGTAAGCCGGCTGTTTCCGCCCGCGCAGGAACAATCGCAGCAGGATCGCCGGCAGCAGCAGGTAGAGCAGCAGCGCGTAGACGAAACGGGCCATCAGCCGGGAACCGCCATCAATTCTGCCAGCACCGCTGCGACCGCCGGACATTGCCCCTTACCGCCGAGATTGCGATGGAAACCGGCACCGTAAACGCCGGTCAGTCCCGGCTCGGTCGCCGTATAGAGGGCAATGGTCGGGGTTTTCAGGGCAACGGCGAGATGCGTCAGGCCGGTATCGACGCCGACCACCGCCCGCGCGCCGGCGAGCAGGGTAGCCAGGGCATCGATGCGCAGCGGCGGTGCCGCCAGCGCACCGGGGATGGCGGCGGCAAGACGCGCGGCACGGGCACGCTCCTGCGGATTGCCTGCCGGCAGCACGACCCCCAGACCCTGCGCGCGCAACGCCTGCCCCAGCGCAATCCAGTGCGCCTCCGGCCACAGCTTGTCGTCGCGGCTGGTGGCGCTGAGCAGGACGGCATACGGCCCTGCCGGCAGCCAGTCGAGGGCGATGGCCGGCGCCTGGATGCCGTAATCGACCGCATCGGCAACGGGATAATCGAGCGCCGCCGCTGCCAGCATGCGGTTGCGCACGACGGCGTGCAAGTCGCGCGCAACCCCGAAATGCCGGTCGTAGAAACGGGCGGCCAGCGGCTCCCTGGCCGACTCGCTGTCGTAACCGGCCAACGGTCCGTTGGCCCGGGATGCGAGCAGGGCGCTCTTGAACAACCCTTGAGTATCGAGCACCAGGTCGTAGTCGACCTCGCGCATGCGCTGCCGGAATTCGCCGATTTCCCGCCAGGTCTCGGCCTTGAGCAAGGCCTTGCGCCAGCGCCGGACCGCCACCGGAATGATCCGGCCGACCGCCGGATGCAGGCGCGGCACGGCGGCAAAACTCTCCTCGACGCACCAGTCAAGCTTCGCCTGCGGGAATTGACGGTGGATGTCGGTCGCCACCGGCAGGTTATGTATGACGTCGCCGAGCGAAGAGGTTTTGACCAGCAGGATGCGCATCGGCAGCATGAACTCGAAATCGAAGGCAGGATTATAGATCGCAACGCCAGCCTTGCCTTTCCGGACGGCAAGGAGAAGGCTTGCGTTAAAATATGCGCTTCAGGTCAAGAAACCATCAACCATGTGTGGCATCGTCGCGGCAGCCGCCGACAAGAACATCGTTCCCATCCTCGTCGAGGGGCTGAAAAAACTCGAATACCGCGGCTACGACTCGGCCGGCCTGGCCGTCATCGGCGCCGACCGGATCGAGCGGGTGCGTTCGGTCGGGCGCGTTGCCGAACTGGAAAGCGCCTCGGCCGATACCGCATCGCCGACCGGCATTGCCCATACCCGCTGGGCGACCCACGGCGTGCCCTCGGAACGCAACGCCCACCCGCATGTTTCCGGCAGCATCGCCGTCGTCCATAACGGCATCATCGAGAATTACGAAAGCCTGCGCAGCGAACTGACGGCGCAAGGCTACGTGTTCACTTCGGATACCGATACCGAGACCATCGCCCACCTGGTCGACCAACTGCTCAAGAGCGACCGCGACCTGTTCCGCGCGGTACAGGCCGCCTGCAGGAGACTGGTCGGCGCCTACGCCATCGCCGTCATTGACCATAGTCAGCCCGGCCGCGTCATCGTCTCCCGCGAAGGCTCGCCGCTCCTGCTCGGCCTCGGCGACGACGGCAACTACGCGGCATCCGACGCCTCGGCACTGCTCCAGGTCACCCGCAAGATGGTCTATCTGGAAAACGGCGACATCGCCGAACTGAGCCGCGACGGCGTCCGCATCGAGCGCCTTGACGGCACCCCGGTCGAGCGCCCGGTGCATGTTTCCGAACTTTCCGCCGCAGCCGTCGAACTCGGCAACTTCCGCCACTACATGCAGAAGGAAATCTTCGAGCAACCGGAAGCGCTGGCCAACACCCTGGAAATCGTCGGTGGCAGCAAAACCATACAACCCGGCATTTTCGGCGCCGAAGCCGCCACTTTATTGAACGATGTCGACCACATTCTGATTCTTGCCTGCGGCACCAGCGCCCATTCCGGGATGACCGCCCGCTACTGGCTGGAAGCGGTCGCCGGCGTTCCCTGTACCGTCGAAATCGCCAGCGAATACCGTTATCGCACCTCCGTGCCCAATCCGCGGCAACTGATCGTCGCCATCTCGCAATCCGGCGAGACCGCCGACACGCTGGCCGCACTGCGCCACGCCAAGTCGCTCGGCCAGACCAAAACCCTGGCCATCTGCAACGTACCGGAATCGGCCATCGTCCGCGAATCGGCGCTGCGTTTCATTACCCGCGCCGGCCCGGAAATCGGCGTCGCCTCGACCAAGGCCTTCACCACCCAGCTGGCGGCACTGTTCCTGCTCACCCTGGTGGTCGCCAAGGTGCGCGGCCAGCTCGGCGCCGATCAGGAAAGCGCCTATATCGACCAGTTGCGCCACCTGCCGGTCGCAGTCAATAAAGTGCTGACGCTGGAGGATGAGATCACCGTCTGGGCCCGCCGGTTTGCCGACAAGCAGCACGCACTCTTCCTCGGACGCGGCCGCCACTACCCGATCGCCCTCGAAGGTGCACTGAAACTCAAGGAAATTTCCTACATCCACGCCGAAGCCTACCCGGCTGGAGAACTCAAGCATGGCCCGCTGGCGCTGGTCGATGCCAACATGCCGGTGATTTCGGTAGCGCCGGCCGACGACCTGCTGGAAAAGCTCAAGTCCAACCTGCAGGAAGTCCGCGCCCGTGGCGGCGAACTCTATGTGTTTGCCGACGCCGACTCGGAAATCCCCGAGTCGGAAGGCGTGCACATGCTGCGCCTGCCGGAACATTACGGCCTGCTGTCGCCCATCCTGCACGTCATTCCGCTGCAACTGCTGTCCTACCACGCGGCTCTGGTCAAGGGAACGGATGTGGACAAACCGCGCAACCTGGCCAAATCGGTGACGGTGGAGTAAATGGCCACTTACGCCATCGGCGATATCCAGGGCTGTTTCGATTCGCTACAGAATCTGCTCGCAGCCTGCGCCTTCGACCCGACCAAGGACCGCCTGTGGCTGGTCGGCGACCTGGTCAATCGCGGCCCGAAGTCGCTGGAAACCCTGCGTCTGATCAAGTCCTTCGGCGACTCGGCGATCACCGTCCTCGGCAATCACGATCTCTACCTGCTGATGGTCGCCGAGGGTGGCGCCAAGTTCCGGGGCAAGGACGACACCCTCGACGATGTGCTCAACGCGCCGGACCGCGACGAATTGCTGGACTGGCTGCGCCGTCAGCCCCTGTGCCATGTCGAAGGCGATTACTGCCTGGTCCATGCCGGCCTGCTGCCGCAATGGTCGGCAAAATACGCCCGCGAACTGGCCCGCGAAGTCGAAGCCAAACTGCAGGGCAAGGATTATCCGGAGTTTGTCCGCAATCTCTGGGGCAGCGAACCGGCCGCCTGGGACGACGACCTGAAGGGCTGGGCGCGGCTGCGCGTGATCGTCAACGCGATGACCCGGATGCGCTTCTGCACCAAGAAAGGGCTGATGGAATTCAAGGTCAAGGGCAAGCTGGCCAATGCGCCGGCCGGCTATTTACCGTGGTTCGATGTGCCCGATCGCAAGAGCGCCGGCAGCATTCTCGTCACCGGCCATTGGTCGGCGCTGGGCCTGCGCATCACGCAGAATCAGCTGGCGCTTGATTCAGGCTGTCTGTGGGGCGGACACCTGACGGCAGTTCGCCTCGAAGACCGGCGGGTATTTCAGGTGGATTGTTCGCCAGCGGAAGTCCAGCCGCTAAAGCGATAGCCTCGCGCGCCTCGGCTGCGACCTGCTTGCGCTCCTCGCCCTGCAGGCCACGCAGCGGCGTCGTCACCAGGCGGGCGATGATGCGCCGACGCTTGAGCATGGCGGTCGTGCACTCACCCAGTGAGATATCGCCGTCGTAACGTGGCGCCAGGCTGCGTTCGCCGTTCAGCTCCCAGTAGGAAATCGCCGCCGGCAACACCGGCCGCCCGGCTGCCAGCGCCGGTTGCAGCAAGGCCGCGTGGAAATGCAGCAGACTACGGCCGTCGGTCGTCGTTCCTTCGGGGAATACCGCAACGACCTTGCCCTGACCGAGAATGCCGGCGATTTCCTCGTTGATGACGCGGGCGTGGCCACGGCTGCCACGACGCAGGAAAACGGTGTCGTTTTTCCAGGCCAGCCAGCCGATCACCGGCCAGCGCCGCACTTCTTCCTTGGACACGAAGGCCGCCGGCACGGCCGCATTGATGACGAAGATATCGACCCAGGAAACGTGATTGGCAACCAGCAATACCCCCGGCGCCAGATGCGTCAGGTCGGCTTCCAGTTCGATGCCCAGCGCGTCGAGCACGGCCGCCGACCAGCTTTGCTTGAGCAGCAGCCGGCGCCGGTCGCCGCAGATGCGGAAAACGGTCAGTGCAACCAGCGCCCCGGTGAGCACCAGCAGAAAAAGCCGGAACAGCCGGAAGGCGCGGACGATGGTCGTAGTTTCTTTCAGTCTGCCTGCCCCAGGTAATGCTTGGCGTAACGACCGGCGACCTTGGCCATCGGCATCAGGATGGGCAGATCGGCGGTATTGAAATCGGGATCCCAGGCCGGTTCACCGCAGATCCAGGCCCCGGCGCGCAGGTAGCCCTTGATCAGTGGCGGCACTTCGGCCGGGCGATCCTGCTGCAGGGCCGCCAGCGGCAGCGGGCAGCGCGGGAAGACGCGATACTCCTGCGGTCCGAGGTGGTCGGCAGCGAGACGATTATACAGACTGGCCGCGGCATGACCGCCGTCGGCCATGCTGATCGAGGCGCAACCGATCAGGTAGTCGTGGCCGTGTTCCAGCATGTACTGCGCCAGCCCGGACCACAGCAGGGTGATCGTGGCGCCGGTGCGGTAGTCGGGATGGACGCAGGAACGACCGATCTCGACCATGCGCGAACGCAGGTGCTGGAGACGGGTCAGGTCGAATTCGTTTTCCGAGTAGTAACCGACCAGGCGAGCGTTTTCCGGCGGCAGGATGCGGTAGGTGCCGACGATGTCGCCGTTCTGCGTATCGCGCACGACCAGGTGCTCGCAGTACGGGTCGTAGATGTCGTGATCGACGCCCGGCGTGCGGCTGGGCAGATTGGCGCCCATTTCACCGGCGAAAACACGGTAACGCAGGCGCTGGGCTTCGAGAATGTCGCTGGCGCTGCGGGCAAAACCCACCGCCAGGTTGCGTTTTTCCGGGCGGACGCGGGCCGCCGACTTGTGCATGAGTTCCATCTTGTTCTCCTTGTGTTTCTGGAGAACAGGATGGAACAGGCGTGTTACACGCCTATTGCTCTTGCATTACAGCAGGGTTTCAGCCTTGTCCGGGCAGGGCGCAACCGAAGGCCTGGCGATAGCGTTCACCAATTTCCTCACGGCTTGGCTGGTGATTCTGGCCGCCACGATGGGCGATCTTGATCGAGCCCATGACCGATGCCAGACGACCGGTCGTCGGCCAGTCCCAACCATTGGCGATGCCGTACAGCAGACCGGCGCGGTAGGCGTCGCCACAGCCCGTCGGATCGACGATGGCGTCTGGTGCCACACAGGGAATCTCGTAGCGCTGACCGTCGGCATGGATTTCCGAACCTTCACCGCCACGGGTGACGATCAGTGCCTTGACCTCCTGTGCCAGCTGTTCGAGGCTGCGGCCAGTGCGGTCGCACGCCAGCCTAGCCTCGTAATCGTTGAAGCAGGCGTAATCGGCCAGGCGCAGGAAATCCATCAGGTCGTCGCCGTCGAACATCGGCAGACCCTGGCCCGGATCGAAGATGAAGGGCACCCCGGCGGCGGCGAAATCACGGGCGTGCTGGAGCATGCCTTCACGGCCATCGGGAGCAACGATACCAAGCTTGGCGCCAGCCTGCTCGACCTTGTTCAGGTGCGAGAAAGCCATCGCGCCAGGGTGGAAGGCGGTGATCTGGTTGTCGTCGAGATCGGTGGTGATGAAGGCCTGGGCGGTGAAACTCCCCGGCACCTGACGCACATGGCGGCGCGTCAGACCGAGTTGGTCGAGGCGGGCAAGATAGGGCGCGGCGTCGTCACCGACGGTGGCCATGATGCTCGCGTCGCCGCCGAGCAGCATCAGGTTGTAGGCGATGTTGCCGGCACAACCGCCGTACTCGCGACGCATTTCCGGGACCAGGAAGGCGACGTTGAGGATGTGGATCTGCTCGGGCAGGATGTGATTCTTGAAGCGGTCCGGGAAGACCATGATGTTGTCGAAGGCCAGCGAGCCGCAGATCAGTGTCGTCATGTTGTCGGTCAGGGATAGAAAATGTAGAGGCGATAGCCGGTGGCGCCGATGTCCGAAGCCTCGATCCACAGGCGAACGGCGGTTTCGGCATTGGCCGGGAAGGCGTCGGCGGATACCCCGGCGGGGAGGTAGTCCGGGGCGTCGATGACCCGTCGGGCAACGACCCGGTCGTTGATGTCGGTCAGCGTCAGTTCAAGACTGGGCCAGGCCTGGGCATGCAGCGCCCGGTTCTTCAGGGTGGCGTTCAGCACGAACAGGCCGCGGGCCGCATCGGCCTGCAGATCGGAGGTCTCGATCGAGACCAGCGCAACATCGCGCGGTAGCGGCACATCGATCCCCAAGGCGGCATAGCCATCGGCCACGGCCGGCACGCGCTGGACGATTTCGGTCCGGTAATGCAGGGCCAGCTGGACGCACAGCGCCAGCAGGGCAAGCAGGAAAACCACAACATAGGGCCAGGCAGGCGATTTCTGGGCGGCATCGTCGAAGCCACCCAGGCCATCGCTGGCCAGGGGGCCGGCCGACCAGCGGTTATAGGCATTGCTGTCAGCCAGCTCACGAACCGCTACCAGACCGGCCTCACGCGCAGCCTGGGTGGTTTCTTCAGGAGTCTCCGGCACAGGTTCGGGCAGGGCCTCGACCGGCTCCGGCTCGGCAGCGGCAACTTCTTCGGGCGGCAGCGGGGATTCCTCGGCGGTTTCGGAAATCTCTGGCATCTCCGGAATGACGGACGACGTTTCCGGCTCGCGGGCGGGCAGCGGCAGATCCTCGGGGATAGCCTCGACCGGCGCCGTTACCGTCTCCGGCAAGCTGGCTGCGCTGAATTCCGGCTCGGGAACCGCCGCCACCGCTTCCGCTGGCTGCGGTTCCTCCATCTGCAAATGATCGAAGGCGTTGAAAACGGTCTGACAATGACCGCAACGAACCTTGCCGGCCTTCAGGCGTAATTGCTCGGAGGTGACACGGAAAACCGTGCCACACGCCGGGCAACGGGTGCGGGTCAGGGCTTGACCCCGGCCAGACATACCCAGTCCTCGCGCATATCGGCCACCTGCAGCGGAATCCACGGCGCGTAGACGGCGATGATTTCCTCGGCCTGTTCGCGCAGGATGCCGGACAGGGCCAGCCGGCCACCGGCACGGACATGTGCACAGATGGCGGGCGCCAGGACACGCAGCGGATTCGAGAGGATATTGGCCACGACGACATCATACTCGCCTGCCAGCGCCTCTGCCGAGTCGGCGAAACGGGCAACGACATCATTGCTGGCCGCGTTGGCATTGGCTGCCTCGACCGCCTGTGGGTCGATATCGACGCCGGCGACCGCCGCCGCACCAAGCTTGGCAGCGGCAATGGCGAGGATGCCGGAACCGCAGCCGTAGTCGAGCAGCGATTCGCCGCCGGTGATGGTGCGCTCCAGCCACTCCAGACACAGCCGGGTGGTCGGGTGCGAACCGGTGCCGAAGGCCATGCCCGGGTCGAGCACCAGGTTGATCGCCGACGGGTCCGGCGATTCATGCCAGGACGGGACGATCCACAGGCGACCGGAAACACGGATCGGATCGAACTGCGCCTGGGTCAACTGCACCCAGTTCTGTTCCTCGACCGGCTCAGCAGTGAATGCCGGGACAGCTTCCAGGCCGGCCTGATCAGCGGCCTCGGCAAGCATCGCAGCAACATCGGCGTCCGGCTCGAACAAGGCGACGACACGCGAATGCGCCCAGCCCGGCGTGGTCACCGAACCGGGTTCGCCGAACTGCGGCTGCTCGTCGGGCGTGCCGGCATCGGCATCCTCGATGCTCGCCGACAGCGCGCCGAGCTCGAGCAGGGCGTCGCAGACCGGCTCGGCACTGGCCGCATCGGTCAGGAAACTGACGTTTTGCCAGGCCATGCTTACTGCTTGACCTCGCTCTTGTCGGCCAGCTTGTGCTCCAGGTAATGGATGCTGGTGCCGCCCTCGTTGAAACGGGCGTCAAGCATCAGTTCCTGGTGCAGGGCGATGTTGGTCTTGATGCCCTGGATGCTCATCTCGGACAGCGCGATGCGCATGCGGCGGATGGCCTGCTCGCGGGTATCGCCATAAGCAATGACCTTGGCGACCATGGAATCGTAGTGCGACGGCACGCGATAGCCTTGGTAGATGTGCGAATCGACGCGGATGCCGGGACCGCCAGGCGGGTGATAAAACTCGATCTTGCCGGGAGATGGCACGAACGTGAAGGGATCTTCGGCGTTGATGCGGCATTCGATCGCATGCCCGCGGAACTCGATGTCCTTCTGGCGATAACGCAGCTTCTCACCCGCAGCGACGCGGATCTGTTCCTGAACAATATCGACGCCAGTGATCATTTCGGTGACCGGATGCTCGACCTGGACGCGGGTGTTCATCTCGATGAAGTAGAACTCGCCGTCCTCGTAGAGGAACTCGAAGGTACCCGCACCGCGGTAACCGATCTTGCGGCAGGCTTCGGCGCAACGCTCACCGATGCGGCTGATCAGGCGAGCCGGAATATGCGGCGCCGGCGCCTCTTCGATCACCTTCTGGTGGCGACGCTGCATCGAGCAGTCACGCTCGCCGAGATAGATGGCGTTCTTGTATTCGTCGGCCAACACCTGAATTTCGACGTGGCGCGGATTTTCCAGGAATTTTTCCATGTACACCGCGGGATTGCCGAAGAACTGGCCGGCTTCCTGACGGGTCATCGCCACCGCATTGACCAGCGCCGCCTCGGTATGCACCACGCGCATGCCGCGACCGCCGCCGCCACCAGCCGCCTTGATGATTACCGGGTAGCCGATCTCGCGGGCGATCTTGACGACTTCCTTGGGATCGTCCGGCAACGCGCCTTCGGAGCCAGGCACACAGGGCACGCCAGCAGCCTTCATGGCGTCCTTGGCCGACACCTTGTCGCCCATCAGACGGATGGTTTCGGCGCGCGGGCCGATGAAGACGAAACCCGAAGTCTCGACCCGCTCGGCGAAGTCGGCATTCTCGGAAAGGAAACCGTAGCCCGGGTGGATCGCCTGGGCATCGGTCACTTCAGCCGCCGAGATGATCGCCGGCACGTTCAGATAGCTTTGCGCCGACGCTGCCGGACCAATGCACACCGACTCGTCGGCCAGCTTGACGTACTTGGCCTCGCGGTCGGCCTCGGAGTGCACGACCACGGTCTTGATGCCCAGCTCGCGACAGGCGCGCTGAATCCGCAGGGCAATTTCCCCGCGGTTCGCGATCAGGATTTTTTCGAACATTGCCATGATCAGCCGATCACAAACAGGGGCTCGCCAAATTCGACCGGCTCGCCGTTGTCGAGCAGGATGGCCTTGACCGTGCCATCGGCGTCGGACTCGATTTCGTTGAGCAGCTTCATCGCTTCGATGATGCACAGCGTATCGCCCTTCTTGACGACGCTGCCGACCTGGACAAAAGCGTCGGCGCCGGGCGACGGCGAGCGGTAGAAGGTACCAACCATGGGCGACTTGACGACGTGGCCTTCCGGCACGTCATCTTCGTCATCGAGGTTGACCGAGGAAACAGCCGGCGCCGCGGCTGCCGCGGGCATGGCGGCCGGCATGGCGTATTGCATCGGCGCAGCAACGGCGCCGAAATGCTTGGCGATACGGACCTTCTCCTCACCTTCGGTGACTTCCAGTTCGGAGATGCCGGACTCCTGGACGAGGTCGATAAGTTTCTTCAGCTTGCGCAGATCCATGATGACTCCCTAATTTTTCGCGCATTTTGGGCGCATGATCACGACAATTGTCGCTATTGATCCAGATTGATCTTGTTGAGAAGGTATTCGAGGGCCAGGCGATAGCCCTCGTGGCCGAGGCCGCAGATGACGCCGACGGCCAGGTCGGAGAAATACGAGTGATGCCGGAAAGGTTCGCGGGCATGCACGTTCGACAGATGCACCTCGACAAAGGGGATGGCGACTGCCGCCAGCGCGTCGCGCAGGGCGACGCTGGTGTGCGTATAGGCAGCCGGGTTGATGATGATGGCGCGGACGCCCTGCTCGCGGGCCGCGTGGATGCGCTCGATCAGCGCGCCTTCGTGATTGCTCTGGAAGGCTTCCAGCTCGACCCCGACACTATCCGCCAGACACGCCAGTGTCAGGTTGATGTCGGCCAGGGTGATGCGACCGTAGTGCTCGGGTTCGCGCGTCCCAAGCAGGTTGAGATTGGGCCCATGCACCACCAGGATGCGAGCCTTTTCCGCCGGCTTGGAAGCAGTTTTTCGCTTCGTCATGGCGGCAAGTTTGCCGCAAATCGCCGCAATTTGTCCAGTCTACTCGCTCAGCAGATCAGCCAGCTCGGCCGCCCGGATGCGCTCGCGCGGCCGCCCGTCGCGGTGCTTGAGACTGACCCGCTCGAGATGCGGCGGCAGGATCACCAGATTGGCATCCACCGTATCGGTCTCGATGCGCAGCACGGCCTCGACCTTATCGCTGCGCGGCTCCACATGGCTGACATCGACCCCGCGGTTGAGCAGGAAGATCTCGACCTCCTTGGCGCTATCGGCAAACAGCAGGATGTCGATGTGCGAATGTTCGCCAGCCGTGCCGTCGAGCACCGAGCCGGTCAGGAAGGGATTGAAGGCGTGCAGCAGCTCGAGCAATTCCAGCGCCGTCTGGCGCATGGCCTGCAGCATCTCGGCGTGTTGCTCGCCCTGGTAGAGACTGCGATAGGCGCGCAATTCGGCCTCGACCTCGGCATTGTCGGGAAACGCGACATGCTCGGGAAGCCCCAACTGGCGCGCCGCCTTTTTCTTGGCGTGATGAAAATCGCTGATTCCGTCCTCGGCCATCAGGCGGGCAGCGGCTGCGGCAATGCTGGCCCGGGTACTGGACCCGGTTTTCAGCCTTTCATGGCGGGGCATGATGTCTCGCTCAGGGTAAAATCGCTTTCATTCTAACCACAGTACGTGACATGCACATTCACATTCTCGGCATCTGCGGCACCTTCATGGGCGGGATCGCCCAGCTGGCAGCAGCCTCGGGGCACCGCGTCACCGGCTGCGACGCCAACGTGTACCCGCCCATGAGCGACCAGTTGCAGCAGGCCGGCATCGCCCTCACCGAAGGTTTCTCGGCCGACCAACTGGCACTGAACCCGGATATTTTCGTGATCGGCAACGCCATCTCGCGCGGCAATCCGCTGCTCGAAGCCATCCTCGATCGCGGCCTGCCTTACGTTTCCGGCCCGCAGTGGCTGGCCGAGAACGTCCTGCAGGGACGCTGGGTGCTGGGCGTCGCCGGCACCCACGGCAAAACGACGACCAGCGCGATGCTGGCCTGGATACTCGAGGACGCCGGCATGAGCCCGGGCTTCCTGATCGGCGGCGTGCCGCTGAACTTCGGCGTCTCGGCCCGCCTCGGCGACACCCCGTTCTTCGTCATCGAGGCCGACGAATACGACACCGCTTTCTGCGACAAGCGGTCGAAATTCATCCACTACCGCCCCCGGACCGCCATCCTGAACAACCTGGAATACGATCACGCAGACATCTTCGCCGATCTTGCCGCCATCGAAACACAATTCCATCATCTGGTGCGCACCCTGCCGCAATCCGGGCTAATCGTTGCCAATGCCGCCGAAGCCAGCCTCGAACGCGTGCTGGCACGCGGCTGCTGGACGCCGGTCGAAGGTTTCAACGACAGCCAGGGCTACCGCACGGCCGGCAATGACGCCGACGGCGAATTGATCCTGCTCGGCCGCGATGGCGAGATTGGCCGTACCGCCTGGCAACTGACCGGCGAACACAATCGCGCCAACGCCTGCGCCGCGTTGCTTGCCGCGCGTCATGTCGGCGTGCCGTTCGCCAAGGGCCTGGAAGCGCTCAGCCGCTTCGGCAACGTCAAACGTCGCATGGAGGTTCGCGGCGTGGTCCGGGGCATCACCGTTTACGACGATTTCGCCCACCACCCGACAGCCATCGCCACCACCGTTGCCGGGCTGCGCCGCAAGGTTGGCGCCGCGCGCATCCTGGCTGTACTCGAACCACGCTCCAACACCATGAAGCTGGGCACCATGAAATCGCAGTTGCCCGACAGCCTGCGCGAAGTCGACGCCGCCTTCTGTTACGCTGGCAACCTGGGCTGGGATGCCCGTGCCGCGCTCGCCCCGATGGGTAAACGCGCCTGCGTTCACGATCAACTCGACACCCTGGTCAGCGCCATCGCTGCCGCCGCCCGCCCCGGCGACCATGTGCTCATCATGAGCAACGGTGGTTTCGGTGGCATTCACGACAAACTGCTGGAAAGCCTATCCTCATGATTAGACGCACCTTCATCGGCCTGCTCGCCGCAACCGCCCTCGCTGCCTGTGGCGGCGGCGACACCCGTTTCAATCACACCGATCTGTCGGCAGGCAACATCTTCCCGGCCGGCACGCTGTTCGACGGCACCGGCCAGGCGCGCAGCCTGCAGGACTTTCATGGCAAGGCCGTGCTGGTTTTCTTCGGCTACACCAGTTGCCCGGACATCTGCCCGAGCACCCTGCGCAAGTACGCCAGCCTGATCCGCAACCTGCGCAGCAAGGACGCCGAACGCCTGCAACTGGTGTTCATCTCGGTCGATCCGGAACGCGACACCCCCGAGCGCACCGACACCTACGTCAAATGGTTCAACCCAGCCTTCCTTGGCCTTTCCGGCACGGAACAGCAGATCGCCGAAGTTGCCACCCAGTTCAAGGTGATTTACAGCAAGAAGGAAGTCGAAGGCGGCATGGGCTATGTCATCGACCACAGCGCCGGCGCCTACCTGATCGACCCCAAGGGTCAGTTGCGCCTGGCGATTCCGGAAAATGCCGCGATCGAACCGGTAGTCACCGACTTGCTCAAACTGCTCGACGGAAAATGAAAAAAGCCCCGCCTGAGCGGGGCTTTTGCTTGGCTGGGCCAGAAAAGGCTCAGCGCTCCATCGATTCGACGACGGCCAGCGCCGTCATGTTGACCAGGCGGCGAACGGTCGCCGTCGAGGTCAGCACATGCACCGGACGGGCTGCGCCGAGCAGGATGGGGCCGATGGTCACGCCTTCGCCGGCGGTCATCTTCAACAGATTGTAGGAGATGTTGGCGGCGTCGATGTTGGGCATGACCAGCAGGTTGGCTTCGCCCTTGAGCGGCGAATCCGGGTTGGCCTCGCGGCGGACGTCTTCGCTCAGCGCCGAATCGCCGTGCATTTCGCCGTCGACTTCCAGTTCGCCGGCCGACATCGCCGACACCAACCCGGCGGCAACGCTCATCTTGCGCGCCGATTCCGAACTGCCAGAACCGAAGTTGGAGTGCGACAACAGAGCCGCCTTCGGGTGACTACCGAAGCGCTTGACCTGCTCGGCGGCCATCAGCGTCATCTCGGCGATTTCCTCGGCCGTCGGATTTTCGTTAACGTGGGTATCGCAGATGAACAGCGAGCGCCCCGGCAACATCAGGTAGTTCATCGCTGCCAGCGTATTGACGCCGCTGCGCTTGCCGATGATCTGGCTGATCACGCCGAGGTGATGGCTGTACTGGCCGGTCATGCCGCAGATCAGGCCGTCGGCGTAGCCGAGCTTGAGCAGCATGGCGCCGATCACCGTCGGCTTGCGGCGCAGGGTTTCCTTGGCGATCGCCGGAGTGACGCCACGACGCACCATCAGCTTGTGATAGGCGGTCCAGCACTCACGGTAACGCTCGTCGGATTCCGGATTGACGACGTCGAAATCGACACCCGGCTTGATCCGCAGATTGGCCTTCTCGAGGCGCAGCGCAATGATGTCGGGGCGACCGATCAGGATCGGACGGGCGAATTTTTCCTCGATCACCACTTGAACGGCACGCAACACGCGCTCATCTTCGCCCTCGGCGTAGATGATGCGCTTGCCCTGGGCCTGCCGTGCGGCCTGGAAGATGGCGCGCATGCCGACGCCGGTGTGATAAACGAATTCCGACAGCTTGGCACGATAAGCGGCCCAGTCGGTGATCGGCCGGGTGGCGACGCCGGAGTCGATGGCGGCCTGGGCGACGGCCGGCGCGATCTTGACGATCAGGCGCGGGTCGAAAGGCTTGGGAATCAGGTATTCCGGGCCGAAGGTCAGGTCGTGGCCGGGGTAGGCCATGGCCACTTCATCGGTGACTTCGGCTTCGGCCAGTTCGGCGATGGCACGCACCGAGGCCATCTTCATTTCTTCGGTGATGCGGGTGGCGCCGACGTCGAGCGCACCGCGGAAGATGAAGGGGAAGCAGAGGACGTTGTTGACCTGGTTCACATAGTCGGAACGGCCGGTGGCGATGATCGCCTCCGGGCGGACTTCCTTGACCAGCTCCGGCATGATTTCCGGGGTCGGATTGGCCAGCGCGAAGACCATGGGCTTCTCGGCCATGCTCTTGACCATGTCCTGGTTGACCACACCGGCCGCCGACAGACCGAGGAAGACGTCGGCGCCGACCATGGCATCGGCCAGCGTGCGCTTGTCGGTCTCCTGGGCGTAGCGGGCCTTGGTTTCGTCCATGCCGCCCGGACGGCCGACGTAGATGACGCCCTTGGAGTCGCAGATGGTGATGTTCTCGCGCTTGACGCCAAGATCGCACCACAGGTTCACGCAGGAGATGGCGGCGGCGCCGGCGCCGGAAACGACCACCTTGATCTCTTCGATCTTCTTGCCGACCACCTTGAGACCGTTGAGCATGGCGGCGGCGGAAATGATCGCGGTGCCGTGCTGGTCGTCGTGGAAGACGGGGATATTCATCCGCTCCTTCAGCTTCTGCTCGATGTAGAAGCACTCCGGCGCCTTGATGTCTTCGAGGTTGATGCCGCCGAGCGTTGGCTCAAGCGCGGCGATCATGTCGATCAGCTTGTCCGGGTCGTTCTCGGCCAGCTCGATGTCGAACACGTCGATACCGGCGAACTTCTTGAACAGGCAGCCCTTGCCTTCCATGACCGGCTTCGAGGCCAGCGGGCCGATGTTGCCCAAGCCGAGCACGGCGGTACCGTTGGTGACGACACCGACCAGATTGGCGCGCGAGGTGTACAACGCGGCAGTCGATTCGTCCTCGACGATGGCGTCACAGGCAGCAGCGACGCCTGGCGAGTAGGCCAGCGCCAGATCGCGCTGGTTGGTCAGGCCCTTGGTCGGGCGAACGGAAATCTTGCCCGGGGTGGGCCAGCGGTGATATTCCAGTGCGGCTTCGCGCAAATCCTTTTCCACGGAAATTCCTCGGCAAACGTGTTAGGGAAAACCCTGCAGGTTACTCCAAAAAACCCCGCACGGGTTTCGTAATTATGAATTATTGCTTAGACCGGTGGATTTTTCCACTCGTCAGCAAAACTCAGGACGACTCCCAGTCGTGTACGTGCAGATGGGCATGTGCCTGCCCCCCGTGCCGATGCCGGTGACGATGCGCCAGTCCGGCCGCCTTCAGTAGTTCAAGGTCCTGCAGCGCAGCCGTCAGCGGCCCGTCGTAACACAGGCGGCCTTCGCCATTCAGGATCAGCGCACGCTCGCCCAGCTCGGCCGCCAGACTGAGGTTGTGCGTGCTGACCAGCACGGTGCGTCCCGATTCGAGCAGGGTATCGATCAACCAGCCGACCGTCGCCGGATCCAGCGATGCGCTCGGCTCGTCGAGCGCCAGGAAGGAAGGATCGAGCGCCAGCAAGCAGGCCAGCGCGACTTTCTGCTTCTGGCCGCCGGACAAGGCGAACGGCGCCTCGTCAAGCAAGGCCGACAGGCCCAGTTCAGCGGCCCAGCGTGCCACCCGCTGATCGCCATCGGACAAGCCGAGTTGCCGGGGCCCGTAGGCAATTTCCTCGCGCACCGTCGGATTGAACAGCATCGCCTCCGGGTGCTGGAACAAGAGCACGTTGTCCTGACGGAAACGGCGGGCAAAATCGCGTTGCCTCAGCAGATCCTTGGACAGCATGCGCCCCTGCCAGGCAATCGTGCCCTGTGTCGGCTGCAGCAGTCCGTTGACCAGGCGCAGCAGCGTCGACTTGCCGGCTCCGTTCGGCCCGAGCAGCACCACCTTCTCACCGACTTCGATACGGAAACTCAGGTCGGCGAAGACCGACCGGCCGTCGGGCCAGGCGTAGGCGACCCCATTAAATTCCAGCAATGGGTCAGCCATCGAAACTCCCGCGTGAGCGCATCGCCTGCGCCGATTGTTCGGCGCCGTGCAAAGCCTTTTCCATCAAGGCGCCACCCTGCACTCCGGCATGGCGGAGCAAGGTCGTCGGCTTTGGCGGCAGCGGATTGCGGCTGCGAAACGCCGCCCGGAAATCGTCGAGCAGGCGCCGGTAAACAACCACCTGGCCGAGCGTCAGTGTCGCCACCATGGACAACAACGGCCAACCGCGCAGGGCATCGAGCAGGCGCACGCGCTCGACCACCCAGAACCCCAGATAGACCAGCAGCAGCACCCGCAGGTTGATCAACAGCAAGGGCGCCCACACCGGCTGCGCCCGCCAGGCGGCGAGCAGCGCATAGGCCAGGCTGACGCTGGCGTTGAACAGCAGCAAGGCAAACACCGCGCGTTTCAGCAGCGACCAGCGTGACGCCCCCGCCGCCAGCAGGGCGGCCAGCAGCCCGAACGCCAGCCACGACGGCTCGTGGATGAAGCTGATTGCCAGCACGGCACCGGCATAACCGGCGAGCCAGAGGCGGGCGCGATTCATGCGGCGACCCAGCCTTTGCGCCGTGCCAGACGCCAGACGAACAAGGTCAGCGCCGCCTCGCCGACACCGATCAGCAGATGCGGCAAGAGCACGGCCGGCACGGTGATTTCCGGGCCGAGCGGGAAGAACAGCGGGGTGCCGTCGTCGCGCCGGGCTATGGTCGGCTGCAGGCCGAGTACCAGGGCAACGATCAAGGCAGAGACCTGCAGCGAAACGAAAGCGGCCACCACCACCGCGACGTCCTCATTGAAACGCGCCAGCGAGCGATACAAACCAACCGCCACCAAGGCCCCGACCAGGCCCAGGGCCAGCGCATTAACACCCAGCGCGGTAATGCCGCCGGCGCCGAACAGCAGCGCCTGCAGCAGCAGCACGCCGCTGTAAGCGAGAAACGCAAGGCGCACACCGAACACCAGCGCCAGCACCGCCACCCCGAGCGCATGCCCGGAGGTCCCGCCGGGCAGCGGCAGCATGATCAGGCCAAGCGCGTAGGCCAGCGCCGTCAGCATGGCCAGACGCGGCACCAGCGTCTCGTCGAGCCGTCCGACCAGCCCGCGGCCGGCCCAGGCCCAGGCAGCCGCCGCCACGCCCCAGGCGGGCAACCAGGTCTGCGGCGACAGGAATCCGTCGGGAATATGCATCGATCAGGGTCAGAACGTCAGCGAAGTGGAGAAGATCAGACGGTATTTTTCCTTACCCTCGGCACCCTGCTGCGTATTCGATTCGTTGAGCCGGGTCCACACCGGCTTCTTGATGCCAAGCGCGAAGCTGGCATTGTGCCAGTAGGCACGCACCCCGGGCATCACATATAGCATGCGTCCACCGGTACCTGCCTCGCCGACACCATCGACACGGTCGCGACCGAGCGCCAGGTATTGCACTTCAAGCACGGGATCAAGGCGGAAAGCCTTGTCCGGCATGGTCAGCGCCCGCCAGGACAACGCCGCGTTGAGGCGGTTCTCGGCACCGAACTGCACCCGCTCGCCATTGGCGTAGGTATAAGGCTGAAAGCGAAAGGTTGATGCTTCCAGATTCAGGGTCAGCGTCTGGCTGAGCATCTTGCTCGCAGTCACGCCAAGCGACCACGCCGGCTTGCCGAAGCCCAGCGATTTGCCTGCATCGATGCTGCCGTCGGCCAGACGGTGATTGGCACTGCCGGTCGGCAAGGTACTGCCGGCAAAAACGCTGAAATGCCAGTCCTCCAGATCATCAAGGCTTTCATTGGCCGGCGTCAGCTGCCAGCCGTCCTGGTCGTAGCGAAAACCGATCTGTCCCATCACCGAGGCATCGGCCCAACCGCGCGAATCGAGCCCGCCCGACGCCTCGACCTTGGCATGATGCGGCACGAACAGGTAGGCCGAAAACCACGGGGTTACGCCGTAACCCAGCCCGAGCATGGAAAAGCGGGCGTAGTCGGCATTCGGCGCCGCCCAATCGTATTGCTTGAAGCGTGCCTCATCCACTTTCAGGTAAGCCAGCATCGCCCCTGCCGGCAACAGCGACGAAGACGCCGACTCGATCGGTGCCCCCGGCCCTTGCAGACCGGCGGCCCCCACGCCGGCAACACCGTGGTGCGCCAGTGCCGGCTGGGCAAAAGCGGCCGCCAGCAAGGCCCCGGCGCGCAAGACGGCTGTGTTCATCGTTTTTTCCTCCCCAGGTAAAGCTGCCACAGCCCGAACAGGCCGAAAATCGTTCCCAGACCGCCGAGCCACAGTGCCGTCCGCGGCGTTTCGGCAAGCGGCGGTGTCACCGCGAGTTCGCCGGAAATTGCCGAAATCTGCCGGTCGACCCCATGACCGTCTTCCGACCAGGCTTTCAGTCGCCACTCACCCGGTGTATCGGCAATGAACACCACCCGACCGGCGACATCGGTCCGGCCAACCTGCGCGGGCGTCTCGCTACCGGCCGGATAAAGCTCGTAGGCCTCGAAGGCAAAGGGCTGAGCGTCGGCGTAGCGCAGCGTGACCACGGTGGCCGTCGCGCCAGCGGTATTGACCTGGACCTCATGCGCCGTCGCCGTGCCAGCAAGCAGCAGCCAAACCACAAGTAGGCGCCTCATCGGGCAATCTCGAACTGCAGCGTCGCGCTGCGTAGCGAGCGGTCGGCCTTGCCGTCGGTGAGCGGCGTCTCCAGCGTCGTCGAAATCAGTTGCACGCCAGCATGGCGCAGACGGATCGCAATCCGCCCATCGGCACCGGTGACGCCGCGCGTATCGTCGCCATAGGCGACCGGCAGAGCGGCGACCGGCTGGCCGTCGTCGGTGACCAGCAAGCTCAATTTGTCGCCACTGGCCAGCGTCAGCGGATCGCGCAGCGGCGTGATTTCCAGGCCCTGCCCGAGCGGCTGGCCGGCCGCCGGCAGCCAGCGGCCGATACGCTTCACCGACTCGGCCGCATGCCAGCTACGGAGCACGCCGCTCATCCCGGTTTTCGGCACGTTCTTGGTTTCCCAGGCCGTCTTCGTCCAGTAGCCGGAAACATACTGTGCCTGCAGCACGGCGCAGCCACCCGGCAGGCGCACCGGCGAGCTTGGCGGAACGGTCAGCGCCCGCTGTCGGCCTTCGCCGTCAAGGCAACGCGCGCCGACCACCCGCGCCGCATCGTAGGGGACGGTCTCGGCGCCGGCATGGGCGGAATGACGGTGGCCCTGGAGCAACACCAGTTCGTTGCCATCGGGTTCCAGCCAGAGATCATGCGCCCAGGCGAACGAGGAGCAACACAACAACAGGAAAAGCAGCGGAGCACGCATGACCGGGCAAGCCTTGTATGAAAATATTTACTATCTTCATACAAAATCCGTGCCCGCGCCATAAGTCATTGTGCGTATTCGATTTACGCTTCTACGCTGGACGCCAAGTGGTCAGCAACTTTCCACTGGCAGTGTCAGCGTGAATTCCGCCCCACCTTCCGGGCGGTTGGCGGCGCGCAGGTGGCCACCGTGGCGTTCGGCGATGCCGTAGCTGATCGACAGGCCAAGGCCGGTGCCCTGGCCGACCGGCTTGGTGGTGAAGAAGGGTTCGAACAACTGCGCCAGGTTGGCCTCGGGGATGCCGGGACCATTGTCGAGGAAACGCAGCTCCAGTTTCCCGTCGGCGACCTGCCCGGTGACCAGCAACTGCGCATCGGCCTGGCCGGCGGTGGCGTCACAGGCGTTCTGGACGAGGTTCATCGCCACCTGCTGCAGTTGACCGGACGAGCCGCGACAGCGCAGGCCGGGCGGCAGGTCGATGTCGACCGCGAACTTGCCGGCCGCGCTCTGGCTGACCCAGCGGACGGCGCGCTCGACCACCTCGTTGACGTCGACTTCCTCGGGTGCCGCACGGTCGACGGCAGAAAAGCGCTTGAGTGCGTCGACGATGTCGCGGGTGCGCTCGGCGCCTTCGATCATGCCGTCGATCAAGTGCGGCATGTCGGCCAGGATGCGGTCGATGCGGAGTTCCCGGCGCAGTTCGGGCAGGCTGGCGAGTTCGCCGGCGTGCACTGCATCGATATAGCTGCCGAGACGGCCGGCGTAGCGTTGCAGCGAGAGCACGTTACCAAGCACGAAGCTGATCGGATTGTTCAGTTCGTGGGCGACGCCGGCCACCAGCCGGCCCAGCGAAACCATCTTCTCAGCATGCAGCAGTTGGCTTTGCGTGCGCTTCAGATCGTCGTGCGCCTGACGCAAGGCATGGTAGGCCTTGCGCAGTTCGCCGACTGGCCGGCCGGTAACCACCACGCCCATCAGCTTGCCGGTCTGCGACACGCGCGGCGTGCAGTTCATCGACACCGGCACCGTCGAACCGTCACCGGCACGCAGGAAGAATTCGCAATCGTGCACGCCTTCGCGGGCGTAGCGGGCAAACAGGTCGCGGGCGCGGGCGCGCTCGACCTCATCGGCGAACAGGTCGAAGACCGGCGTATGCGCCAGCTCTTCCATGCTTTTGCCGGCGAAGTGGCAGAGCGAGGGATTGACCTCTTCGATACCGCCGTTGCGATCGCAGACGATCAGGATGTCGGACATCGAGGCGAGCACGCTCTCGATGAACTGGTGCGACTCTTCGAGCGCGGCATTCTTTTCTTCGAGGGCAACTTCATACTGGAGGAGGTCGTTATAGACCTCGTCCATCTTCTGGATCACTTCGATCCAGGCCTGCTCGCCGCCGCCGGCGAATTCAGCGGGTGGGGCGGTAGTGGACATGGTCGCTGCCATGGGCGTCGTGGGCGTGGTGGTATTCGGCCTCCAGCGCCACCAGGTTGAGATGGCCGTGGCGCACGCCGCGCTCGGCGATCAGGGCATCGGCAAATTGCCGGACGTCGGCCGTCGCCCCCTTGAGAATGACCGTTTCCAGGCAGTTGTCGTGGTCCAGGTGGGCGTGCATGGCCGCCACGGTCAGGTCGTGGTGGTCATGCTGCAGGCGGGTCAGGCGCTCCGACAGCTCGCGCTCGTGGTGATCGTAGACATAGGACAGATTGGCCACGCACTGACCGGCCGGCTTGCCGCGCTGGCGATCGTGCTCGATCGCGCCACGAATCAGGTCGCGGACGGCTTCGGAACGATTGACGTAGCCGCGGGCAGCAATCAGTTCGTCGAACTGCCGGGCGAGCGAGTCATCCAGCGAAATGGTGAAGCGTTCCATCAATCAGGCTCCTTGAAAACACGCCTGCCACAATGCCGCCATTCGCTGGCGCTGGCAAGATCAGGGCGCTGGCTCGGGCAGCGGAATCATCCGGCCCAGTTCGGCAGGGTGGTGCAGCAGGTCAGCCAGCGTATAGCGGTCGAGCACCGCCAGCATCGCCGCCAGCGCTTCGTCGAGGATGGCCGGCAGGCGGCAGGCCGGCATGATCCGGCAATGGCCGTCGCTGGCGAAGCACTCGACCAGCGCCCAGTCGTTTTCCGTCTGCCGGATCAGTTCGCCGAGCCGGATCCCGGCCGCCGGCCGCGCCAGCCGGATGCCGCCGCCTTTGCCGCGCACCGTTTCGATATAGGCCAGCCGACCAAGGTGATTCACCACCTTGGTCAGGTGGTTGGCGGAAATGTCGTAGGCCTCGGCGATTTCACCGATGGTTGCCAGCCGCTCGGCATGGATGCCGAGGTACATCAGTACGCGCAGGCTGTAGTCGGAGAAGCTGCTCAGTCGCACCGGCACCCTCCGGATGATAAGATGCAAAAATTATACATGTTATACAAAACCCTTCGGACCCCATGGTAAAGCAATCCCCCGGCAAGCGGACCATCGAAATCAAACCGGTGCCCGACCCCAACGTCAAGGTCTACCCGCGCTCGGTCAGCGGCCTGTTCAACAACTGGCGCATGGCCTTCGTCTGGCTCACCCAGATCGTCTTCTACGGACTGTGCTGGCTTCCCTGGAACGGCCGGCAGGCCGTGCTCTTCGACCTGGAACAGCGCCGCTTCTACCTGTTCGACCTGGTGCTGTGGCCGCAGGACACCATCTACCTGACCATCCTGCTACTCCTGTCGGCGCTGGCGCTGTTCCTGTTCACCGCCGTCGCCGGGCGCCTGTGGTGCGGCTACAGTTGCCCGCAGACGGTGTACACGGAGATGTTCCTGTGGGTGGAGAAGTGGATCGAGGGCGACCGGCCGCAACGCATCAAGCTCGACGCGGCGCCAAACAGCCGCGACAAGTTGCTGAAGAAATCGCTCAAGCACGCCATCTGGCTGGCAATTGCGCTGTGGACCGGGATCACCTTCGTCGGCTACTTCACGCCGATCCGCGATCTGCTCGGCGGCTTCGCCAGCGGCGCCACCGGCCCCTGGGAAATCTTCTGGATCCTGTTCTACGGCGGCGCCACCTACGGCATGGCCGGCTTCCTGCGCGAGCACATGTGCAAGTACATCTGCCCGTATGCCCAGTTCCAGTTCGTGATGTTCGACCGCGACACACTGATCGTCGCCTACGACGCGCAACGCGGCGAAGCGCGCGGCAGCCGGGCAAAAAATGCCGATCCCAAAGCCATCGGCCTGGGTGACTGCATCGACTGCAGCATCTGCGTCCAGGTCTGCCCGACCGGTATCGACATCCGCGACGGCCTGCAACTCGAATGCATCGGCTGCGCCGCCTGCATCGACGCCTGCGACCAGGTCATGGACAAGATGAACTATCCGCGCGGGCTGATCCGTTACTCGACCGAAAACGCCGTCGAGCAGGGTTTCGGCCGCCAGGAAATCATCCGCCGCACCTGGCGCCTGCGGCCGATGCTCTATCTTGGTGCATTCCTGCTCATCGGCGGCGTCAGCGCCTGGTCGCTGGCGACCCGTGCCCCGCTCAAGGTCGGCATCGAGAAGGAACGCGCGGCGCTTTATCGGGAAAGCGACAATGGCGACATCGAAAACGCCTTCCGCATGCATCTGACCAACGCCAGCGAACAGCCGCGCAACTTCCGCATCGAGGTCAGCGGCCTGCCCGGGATCGCCATCAACGGCGCCGACCGGGCCAGCGTCCCGGCCGCCGGCATGCAGGAAATCGCCCTGTCGGTGCGGGTCGAGCCCGGCAGCGCCGACGCCGGCTCGCACCCGATCAGCTTCCGCATCAGCGACGTCGACAACCCGGAAATCCACGTCGACCAGAAGGCTTCGTTCTGGATGCCGTGAACCGGCACGGGAAATGCTTCGTTGACGGTGTCGCCGAGACGACTCAAGCCGGGTCGTCCTGGCTCCGTTAAATCAGGCAAGCCGTCCAGGAGGAAGTCATCATGGCACACACCGACATCCGACTCACCGTCGCCGAAGAGCGCACCATCTACGACGTCGCGGCCATCGACCGCGCCCTCGACGAGGCCACCGGCAACCGTAACGAAGCCCTGGGCGCGCTCTACGAAAAGATGAAGCAGCGCGGCGGTGGCCGCTTCCTGATCCGCCCCAGTGGCACCGACATGGTCGACGACCTGTACGACACCTGCCCCAACTTCGGCGAAGTCATCGACGACATCAAGAAGCATCTGGCGCTGGCCGTCGCCGGTAGCGAGCCGATGCACTTCACGCCCATCCTGCTGCTTGGCGAACCCGGCATCGGCAAGACTCACTTCGCCCGCGAACTGGCGGCTCGTCTGGGTACCGGCCACGAATTCGTGTCGATGAGTTCGCTCACCGCCGGCTGGATCCTCTCCGGTGCCTCGGCGCAGTGGAACAACGCCAAACCCGGCAAGGTGGCGCACACTTTGGTGCATGGCGACTACGCCAACCCCATCGTGGTCCTCGACGAGATCGACAAGGCCGGCGGCGATTCGCGCTACGACCCGATGGGCGCGCTCTACAGCCTGCTCGAACACGACACCGCCCGCGCCTTCAAGGACGAGTTCGTCGATATCGACATCGACGCCTCGCACATCCTGTGGGTGACCACGGCCAACGACGAACGCAGCATCCCGGAGCCCATCCTCAACCGGATGAACGTCTACGAAGTGCCGCGCCCCGACTACGATGCTTCGTTGAGCATCGCCCGCGCGCTCTACCGCGACTGCATCAACGAGCACGACTGGGGCTTCCCGCCCGAGGCCGACGACGGCGTCCTGGAACGCCTGGCCTCGCTGCCGCCGCGCGACATGAAGAAGCGCCTGCTGTCGGCATTCGGCACGGCCAAGCTGGAAGGCCGCAACTGGCTGGAAAGCCGAGACTTCGACCAGGCCCGCATGGGGCGCAGCCGCAAGATCGGCTTCTGACGACGGCTGGCGGCGACCTCAGGTGGTCGCCGCCAGCTCCTTGCGCCGGCGCAGGTATTCCGGCTGAAACATGGCCATGCGCAAGACGTCGCGGTATTCGCCGTCAACGAAGAATTCCTCGCGCAAACGCCCTTCCTCGGTGAAGCCAAGCTTGGCATAGACATTCACGGCGCGTTCGTTGTCGCAATCGACGATCAGGTAGAGCTTGTACAGGTTGAGCACGGTGAAGGCGTAATCCATCGCCAGCCGCGTGGCGACGGTCGCATATCCTTTACCCTGATGCGCCGGCGCGATGATGATCTGGAATTCCGCCCGACGATGGATGTGGTTGATCTCGACCAGCTCGACCAGGCCAACCCGCTCACCCGCCGTCTCGGCGATGAAGCGGCGCTCGCTCTGGTCGTGGATGTGGCGGTCGTAAAGATCGGCCAGTTCGACGAAAGCCTCGTAAGGCTCCTCGAACCAGTAGTGCATGACCGTTTCGTTGTTGTCCAGTTCGTGGACGAAGCGCAGGTCTTCGCGCTCCAGGGGTCGCAGGATCAATGATTCAGGCATGGCGCCTCCTTCAACAGATGCAAACCCGATTCTAACGCCGGCAGAAGGTGTAATCTGTCACCGAATTGTCACGCCACCACGGAACACGATCCTGTCTCCCACAAGCACCGACGCCATGACCACCCACCCGCACCTCCGGGGCTGGCTGTTGGCATTCGTCCTGCTGATCAACACCATCGTTTTCGCCGTTGGCATCCAGAGCCTGCAATACAGTCGGGAACGAAATACCCAGGCGGTCTACGACACCACCGGCAACCTGGCCAACCTGCTTGAGACGAATATCGCCGAAACTGCCAGGCACATCGATCTCGCCCTGCTGGCTATGGTCGATAGCATGGAGGCCGACCTGCGCAATCATCGCCTCGACGATGCCCGTATCGCCGAGATGCTGCGCGTACAGGCCGAACGGGTTCCCGAAGTCGATGCCTTCCGGATCACCGACCAACAAGGGCGGGTTCTGTGGGGTAAGGGCGTCAATCGCCAAGCCCCGGCGAGCTATGCCGATCGAACTTTCTTCGCCGAACACAAGGCGGTCCCCGGCCAGTTCATGCTGCTCAGCCCCCCGATCATCGGCCGTGTTTCGGGCATACCGGTGATCGCCTTTACCCGCTCCTATCGCCACCCGGATGGCAGCTTTGCCGGCGTAATTGCCGCCGCCGTCCCGATTGCGCACCTGACCGCACAACTGGCGCAGCTGAATCTTGGCCCCCACGGTTCCGCCGTCATCCGGCATGAAAATCTGGGACTGATCACCCGCTACCCGAAGGTCGATGGCGAAGCCGGACAAATTGGCCACAAGCTCGTCTCGCCGCAATTCCTCGACCTCCTCAATTCCGGGGTCAGTAGCGGCAGCTTCCATACCGCCCGTGCACCGGATGGCTATGAACGCTCCTATGCCTTCCGGCGAGTGCGCAACATGCCGTTCATCCTCACCGTCGGCATGGCCCCGCAGGACTATCTGGAAAGCTGGAATGACGAAGCCCGTAAGCTCGGTGCCTTCGGCGCCGTCTTCCTACTCGTCACCCTGCTTGCCGCCTGGCTGGTTGACCGCTTCTGGCGGCAGCACCTGCGCGATACCGAGCGCTTGCTGCACAGCCAGTCGCGCTTCCGGAATTACGTCGAAACGGCGCCGGTCGGCATTTTCATTGCCGATCCCGATGGCCATTACCGCGAGGTCAACCCAGCGGCCTGCGAATTGACCGGCTATCCGCGCGAACGCCTGCTCGAAATGTCGATTACCGACCTGGCGCCGGACCAGCAAGCCGAACAGCACGACGAACTGTTCGAAATCATCAAACAAGGCGGCCGCCACGACACCGAGATGAGCATTCGTCACCGTGACGGCCACGAAATCCCGGTTGCCATGCGCACCACCATCCTGCCCGGTGGTCAGGTCATGGGCTTCTGTACCGACATGCGGGCACGCAAGGCGGCCGAGGCCGAACTGGCAGCACGCGAGGCACTGCTCGAACAGATTTTCCAGGCATCCAGCGTCGCCATCCTGCTGGTCGATCAGCAGGGCCGCCTGACCCATGCCAACCAGCGCATGGCCGAAATGTTCGGCATTCCGCTGCACCAACTGATCGGCAGTGAGTATGTCTCGCTGATCCACCCGGACGAAAGGGAAGCCGGCAGAGAACGGATGCTCGCGCTGCTGGCCAGCGCCATCGACGCAGTCGATCTGGAACGCCTCTACTGGCGCAGCGATCACAGCGAATTCTGGGGCCATCTGACCGGCCGTCGCCTCTATGCACCGGATGGCAGCGTGCTTGGCCTGGTCGGCATCATCGCCGACATCAACGAACGCAAGCAGGCCGAGGCCGCCTTGCGTGAGAGCGAGCAGCACTTCCGCACGCTGGCCAACTCAGGCTCTGCGCTGATCTGGACCTCCGGCCTGGACAAGGGCTGTAATTATTTCAATACGACTTGGCTGCAATTCACCGGCCAGCCACTGGAACACGAACTGGGCAATGGTTGGGCGAAAGGCGTGCATCCGGACGACTTCACGCACTGCCTGTCCATCTATGTCGATCACTTCGATCGCCGGCAGGCATTCTCGATGGAATATCGCCTGCGTCACGCCGACGGCGAATACCGCTGGATACGCGATGACGGCACGCCACGCTACGACAGCCAAGGCGAGTTCATCGGCTTCATCGGCTTCTGCTACGACATCACCCGCGAAAAGGCCACGGCCGAAGAGCTCGCGCGTTATCGCCAGCATCTCGAAGAACAGGTTGAACAGCGCACCCGCGACCTGCAACACGCCAAGGACGCCGCCGAAGCCGCCAACGTGGCCAAAAGTGCCTTCCTCGCCAACATGTCGCATGAAATCCGCACGCCGCTCAATGCAATCACCGGCATGGCCTACATGATCCGCCGGGCCGGACTGAGCGAACCGCAAAGCGAGCGGCTGGACAAACTCGAGAACGCCAGCCGGCACCTGCTGGAAATCATCAATGCGGTACTCGACCTGTCGAAAATCGAGGCCGGCAAATTTGCTCTGGAAGAGAACCGGCTGGATATTCCGGCAATACTCAACAGCATCACCGGCATCCTGCAGGACAAGCTCCAGGAAAAAAGCCTGCACCTGGAAATCAGCCTGCCACCGGCACTGCCCCCGCTGCTCGGCGACCAGACCCGACTGCAGCAGGCGCTGCTCAATTACGCAGCCAACGCGGCCAAATTCACCGAGGCCGGCAGCATCACCATCCGTATCGAAATCCTCGAGCAAACCTGCCAGGACATCCTGCTGCGCTTCTCGGTCAGCGACACCGGCATCGGGATTCCTGCCGACACCCTGCCACGCCTGTTCACCGCTTTCGAGCAGGCCGACAACTCGGCCACCCGACGTTATGGCGGCACCGGACTGGGTCTGGCCATCACCCGCAAACTGGCCGCGATGATGGGTGGCGAAACCGGAGTGGACAGCGTACCTGGCCAAGGCAGTACCTTCTGGCTGACGGCCCGCCTGCGCATCCAGCAGACATCCCGTGAATCATCGGCGGCGCTCCCGGACAATGCTGCGGAACAGGAGTTGGGCAGCAGTTTCGCCGGCCAGCGCATACTGCTCGTCGAAGATGAGCCGATCAATCGAGAAATCAGCGTCATGCTGCTCGGCGACACCGGCCTGATCGTCGACGTCGCCGAAGACGGCTACCAGGCGCTAGCTGCCTGCGGCCGCCAGCATTACGCCTTGATCCTGATGGACGTCCAGATGCCCGGCATGAACGGCCTCGAAGCCACCCAGGCGATCCGCCAGGACCCTGCGTGCGCCGACATCCCCATCCTGGCCATGACCGCCAACGCCTTCGCCGAGGACCGCGCACTCTGCCTGGCGGCCGGCATGGACGATTTCATCCCGAAACCGGTCACCCCGGAGGAACTTTTCGCCAAGTTGCTGAAGTGGCTGAGGAAAGGACGCCAACCCGGCCTGTGATCAATGAACGGTGCACACCATGCGCAGTAGGAACAATTTGATTTTCTGTAGGCTTACCAGTGACTTAGTGGACTTTTAAACGACTCGAAAACCCCCAAACACGCACCATTTCGCACGCTAAGAATCAAAGACTTAGCAGACAATTTGGTAAACAAACTTATTGAACATCGCTGCCTATAGACATATCGAAATCTATGTCGGAAAGAGTGGGGAAGCGTGTGAAAATGTTGGCACAAGCTGCGTGTTGTATATACAATACATGAACCATCCTATCCGTATTGCTGTCTATGCCTCTGACGATTTCAGCAAAAGTTCGTGAAAAACTGGCAAACAAGAAACCCCCTGTGACGCAGGAGGAGATTGCTCAATGTTTCACAAATCGCACCGGCAGCTACTTGTTAGACGAAAGGGAAGATCATGACTCAGACCCGCCAACACGATGGTTCATAGCAGAAACGGACTACGGCCGATTGCTAAAAATCGCCTTCATCGCTAAAGAAGGCAACATTATTATTCGTACCGCCTACGACCCGAACGCTGATGAAAAGCGTATATACACGAAGTACGGCTTGTAGGCCAAATTAGCAACATCAAATTGGGGATTACCATGAACAAGGAACTCATTCGCGCGTCGGATGAAGCTTGGGACGACAGATCGCTCGGAGCAGACGCAGCCTTTGTAAAAAAAGCGGATGACGATATCGAAGCGATGATCGACGAGTCAGCAGGATTGCAATTGATTTCAATTCGGCTGAATAAGTCGCTGATCGATGACTTCAAAGCGATTGCCGCGCTCAACAATGGAATTGGCTATCAAACTTTGATGCGCCAGATTCTCAAGCGTTTTGTCGACTGCGAGAAAAAGCGCCTCCTCAACGAATTGGTTGCGGCCAAGCAAGAAGAGCAGAAAGAGCAAGCGGCAGCCCAAAAAACTCGCCAAACATCCAAGCAACGAAAAGCCGCATGAGCGCTTAAAATGTAGCAAGCCCGCCACTCGGCGGGTTTTTTTTCGGCCCATTCGTCACTTTGACGGCAAGGGGAGTCGGGGGCTATAGTTCGGGCCTACCGCAACTGTCTGGAAGCCGCATAACTAAAGGGCTACCGGGCGGTTTAACCATTGGGAATGCGCCTTGTCTCCAGCACCAAAAAAAGAAAACGGACCTGAACAAAGCAGCCGGCCAGACGGCCTGGCGGTGCGAATTCGCCAGGCTAGGGAAAGAAAAAATCTATCCCTTTCGGACATTCACAAGGCAACTGGAATATCACGCACCTCACTTCATGACTATGAATCAGGAAGGACGAAGCCAGGATCACGGGAACTGTTGCTACTGACAGAGGTTCTGGAAGCGACCCCCAATTGGCTACTTTGCGGAACAGAGGAGCCATTAAAAAAGCGAGAGGGATTGGCCGCCCTAATCAAGCTGCGAAATAGCCCGCTGATGATGATGGTTTCAATGCTCGTTCTGCCCGTCGTAATGCAGTCATTGAGCGAAGATGAATTGGAGGCACTGCTTACCCTTATTGCATCAATGGTTGAAGCTAAGGACAAAGGAACTTATCGGCAAATATCGGCAATGGCAGAGGTCTTTGCAGAGCTACTAGGAACAGGCAGCCCGGCTGAGTTCACGGGGTGGTCAGAAAAATCCAAAGACCCCGAATTCATGGCCGAAATTCAACGAAAAATTGCGGCTAAAGCTGAAGCCATGAGCTAAAGCAGAGACGGAAAATTACCGGCAGAAATGCCGGTTTTTTTTGCCCGAAAATTCGAGTTTCACTACAGTTGTATTTTTTTGCGAACAGCGCTATTCTGATCGCACATCACTACACATGGAGTTAAACACGAACATGAAAATCCCTACCACTCTGCCAATCACTGCGGAGCAGTCACGCGCCTCCCGCTTCCAGTTGGGTCTGACCCAAGCCAACGTAATCGAAGAGAGCAACCTTCCCGGCCACAAGCTGAAGAACTTCGAAACCGGCCGCTTCGTGCCGGACATGCCTTTCCTCGAAGGCCTGCGCGACTATTACACCCTGAAAGGTATCGACTTCACCGAAACAGTGACGGCCACCAATCAGGCAACCGACCAAGACCAGGCCGGGCAGCAGAAGACGCCGGCCCATGGCGGCGCGATGGTTCGACCTGTCTCCCGTATGTGCTTCTACGTCAGCGACCAGGTGGAACCGGCGGCAGTCGATCAAATTCTCGAGCGCATGGATGGAAACGATGATCGTATCGCCACCATTCTTCAATCGCCGCTCAAGGGTGGATTCCTCAGCACCTATGACGAAGAGACCGAAGCCAAACAGCGCGAACTGTTCGGCGCCATGGCTGAAAACTATCTGCTCTTCCGCATCCTGCAAGGCCGCAACATCGTTTCCGCCCTGCCAGCCGGTGTTGAACCGACAACGCATGCCGATCTGCTGGCTACGTTCTTTGCAACGTCTCCTATTGCCATCGTCGGTAGCCCGCCCCCAGCGGCCAAAGCAATGCCTGCTGAGACGGTCGGCGCCAACAATTCGGAAGGGGGTGAGGAATGAATCCCATAGCCCCGGTTTCCATGCTGACTGGAAAAGGTTCCGGAACCGCGATTATGGTCATTGCGGCCCTGGTTGGCCTGACCATGTTTGCCCGGCAGCAAAGCCCACTCCCTAAAGCAACGCACTGAGGTAACCGCCATGACTGCGCGCCAGCAGCAGCCCCAAGGGGCAAGTTACGTCATCCGCTTTGAACGCGGCTCCCGACATGATCCACACCTAGCCGGCATGTTTCTGGGCTGGCTGGGTGGATATTTCACACCATGCACCAAGAGCGAGAGAGCCGCTGGCTACGTTGCGCCGCACATCGCCAAAGGCGTTGCCAGCCGTGCCGAGCAGGCCTACCCCGGCGCCCGCTTTCAAGTCCTGCGGGCCGAAGCCCTGAGGGACTGCGAATGACTCCATCCGTCGCAGCGGTATATGCCGCAAAGAACGCCCGCAAATGGGGGTATTGGGCGGCAATGCGGTATGCCGAAAAGCACAACGGCGGGAAGTCTTCCCTGTTCCTTGCTGCGCTGGATTTTGAGATGCGCCGCCATGGATAACGCCGTGAATCAAAATCAACTGACAGTCGCCGAAATCAAGCGCCGGCAACACGGTGCCATGATTCGGCAGATTGAGCGCGAGCAGTCAGCGCTATCCGAAGAATTCAAGAACCGGATGGTTGCCACCTTGCCCAAGCGCATGGCGATCAGGGCTGTCAGCGAATGGGAATCGCTGCTCCGCAACATCGGGGAGACCGGTGCCAATCTTTGGCTACTGGAAATAGGAGACCTGGCAGCCAAGTGCCTAATTCCAGCAGATGCCAGTGACCGGGATATTTGTGACCTTGCCCAGCAAAAGGCCAAGGAAGCAAGTTCCCTGCTGCAAACCATCAAACGTAAAAACGGCCGCGCCGCCCTGGAGCGCTACTGCCGCCGGAATGATATCGAACAGCCGCCGGCAAAGTTCGATGATGGTCAGGCGATTGCCCGCATGACTGATGAGCACTGGTGGCGCCGGCAGCTACGCCGGATTCACAGCGAGCAGTCAGAAAACCTCGCCATTGCGCTTGGCTACGTCCACGCCAAGGCTGGCCCCTATTGCTCCAACGAAGCGCTTTCCCGCCGGCAGCAACAGAACCGCCGCAACCGCAACACCCTGGAAGCAACCGAACTTGTCAGTGAAGACGGCGAAATCATGAGCCTTGCCGATATCGCCGATAGCGGGCTGGCAAACAAAGCGCTACGCCGGGCCGAACTGATGACCCGAGCCAAGGGCTATGAGGAAATTGCCCTTGATCTTGGTCACGTCGGCCTATTCGTCACTTTGACCTGCCCAGCACGCATGCACGCCCGCCTGCACAGGAGCAGCCAGACCAATCCAACACACGACGGCAGCAAGCCGCGTGACGGTCATGCCTACCTGCAAACGAACTGGGGGCGTATGCGGGCGAAGTTCGAGCGCCTAGGCATCCGGCCGTATGGCTTGCGCATCGCCGAACCACACCACGACGGCACGCCCCACTGGCACATGCTGGTGTTTGTCGATCAAGAGCGCAAGGCAGAGGTCATCGCCATCATGCGCGATTACGCACTGCAAGACTCGCCCAATGAGCCGGGCGCCAACAAATACCGCTTCAAGGTGGAAGAGATTCGCCGGGAGCGTGGTTCAGCAGTGGGCTACCTGGTCAAGTACGTCTGCAAGAACATTGACGGTGAAGGGCTCGAATCAGACCTTGAGGGCGTAGCCGCCAACGAGAGCGCAGCCAGGGCCGAAGCCTGGGCAAGATCGCACAGCATCAGGCAGTTTCAGTCGTTCGGCGTGCCCCCGGTTTCGATCTGGCGAGAACTTCGCCGGATTCCACGCGAAGGCATAGCCGGCGCCCCGGCAGCCATCAAGGAAGCACACGAAGCGGCCCAAAAGACCGAAGAACACCAGGCCGATTTTGCCAGCTTCCTGCGGGCCTGCGGTGGCGTTGGCCTCAAGCGATCCGATTACCTGCTGACGGTGGCAACTGAAGATAAACAGATTCAGGGGCGCTACGGACTGAGCGTTACAGCGCGGCCGGTTGGTGTTGCCCTCACCCACTGCCGGGAGCGAATTTTTCGCTCAAATCGTCGCGTCTGGACACCGTTTCGCCGAGCAAAAGCGGCCGATGCTTTGCCCCCTTGGACTTGTGTAAATAACTGTACGCGCTCTACAGATCAAGCAGTTACGAAGAACCCGCCGTGGTGGAAGCCCGAAAACGAATGGGAATCCACGGCCAAAGATGCCGATGGTTTTCTGATTGGGGTTTTCACCGGCCCTCTGTGGAAAAGGACAGATTCTGTGCGCCAGCACGGCACGAAAGAGGCGGGGAAAAGAATGGGCAGCAACGCCAGCGCGCCAGCCAGGTTGCCGCCCGACCACAACCGAATGATTGGAGCATTCGAGCATGGCTACCAAACAGCATAGCAATTCCAGAAAACTACGCAACAAGGTCAAAAGCTCAAGCAAGCGTTCGGATTGGGCCGCCGGCATGAGAGGCGCCGACCCCGAATGGTTGCACAGCAGGCAAGCCCGAGAACTTGCTCAAGTATTCGACGGCCATTTTCCAGCTTGGCTTATCGAATCGGAGCCTTGGCGCCCTGTTACCGGGGCGCGATTCCGACTCATGCGCGCAACAATACTCAGGCTCACAACGGAGCAATGCGCCGCATACCTGGGCATTCATAGAACAACAATCTGCCGCTGGGAGTCTGGGGAAATTGAAACGCCACGGGCTGCATTCGAGGCATTGCGCCTGCTGTGTGCGTCAGCAACTCAGCGACTCTCCCATAAGCACTGGGATGGCTGGTTCATCAACAGCCAAACGGGCGAACTGGTTTCACCGGATGTTGGCCGCTTGTCTGTTAAGCCGGAAGAGATAAACGGACTGCCAGCGCTCTACCACCGGCTTTCAATCCTCATGTTGCATGTGGAAAAGCTGGAAAGCCAGGTAGATGCCCTGGAAGTTGAAAACGCATCACTGCGTGGTAACGCGAAATCTCGCCAGATTGCCGCCGAACTGGAGTCAATGCAGGAAAGAATCGCCGGCCTGCTGGCAAGCGTCCGCACTGCCGAAATCATTGAATTCAACCACCCGGCCGCTGAACTCAGCCGCGCCACAGGATAAGGGGCCTCATCATGAAAGAACGTGTTTTCCACCTTCGCCGCGAACTCGATGCAGGAACCAACATTCGCCGCCTGCAAGCCTATATCCGGACTATTTCCCCCGGGCATAAGCCTGCGCCCAAACTGCTGGCAAAAGCCAACGAACGCGCTCTGCTGAAAAGGATCAAATAATGTCCGCCCGCCTCATTACCCTCGAAGCCTGGGCAGTTGCCACCTATGGCAAACATTCGCCCCACATCAACACCCTGCGCCGCTGGGCGCGGGATGCGCTGATTGTGCCAGCACCCGAAAAACACGGGCGCACCTACTACGTCAGCCCAAGCGCCCGATATTGCGACTATCGCAGCCAGACACCTGCAGTGCCTGCAGCCAGGCTGCAGGGCTCCGGCCGCTTGGTGGATCGCATCGCCCGTTGATCACATGGGCCGTCGCCGATCCGCTGCCACCCGAGACTTGCCGCCGAACCTCTATGTTCGGCGGGGGTATTACGCCTGGACCGACCCAAGAGACGGCAAAGTCTATTCGTTGGGGAAAGACAAGCGAAAGGCCGTCAATGAAGCGGTGGAAGCGAACCTGTCATTAACGGAAAGCCTTGCTCAGCCTCGATTGGTAAATCGCCTCGATGGCGAGCAAGGCAACACCTTGGACGCCTGGTGTGACCGGTACGAAACAATTCTGCAAGATCGCAAGCTTTCCACCGGAACCCTGAGTACCTATCGACAGCGCCTAAAGGCACTGCGTGAGAAGCACGGCGGCGACCTGATCGGAACAATAACCACCCGGCACATTGCCGAATTCCTCGCGCAATGGAAGAGGCATTCGCGCATGGGACAGGCGGTGCGCTCTCTGTTGCTCGATCTGTTCCGGGAAGCCATGGCAGCAGGCTGGACCGACAGTAACCCGGTTGAACCGACAAGAGCGCCGCGCCATGAAGTCGCCAGGGCACGCCTTACACTCGCCGATTACCAAGCCATCCACAAGGCAGCCGCCAGCATGCCACCCTGGGTGCAGCACAGCATGGAACTGGCAATCGTCACCGGCCAGCGCCGGGCCGACCTGGCAAAGCTAGGGCCGCGCAACGTCAAAGATGGAAAGCTATGGATCACTCAGGAGAAGACCGGCGCCAAGGTGTGCATTCCCCTTGATCTGAAGCTTGAAGCCATCGGTCTGACAGTCGGCCAGGTGATTGAACGCTGTCGGGATGCGGTTATAAGTCCCTGCTTCCTGCATCACATTCGCCACGTTGGCCGCGCCAAGCCCGGCGATGCCATCCGAGGCCACACACTGAGCGCCTTCTTTGCTGAAGCCCGCGACCTGACCGGCATACAGTGGCCTGAAGAGAAAACGCCGCCCAGCTTTCACGAACTGCGCTCCCTGTCGGCTCGCCTCTATGCAGAACAGGGAATCAACGCTCAAGCCCTACTTGGGCACAAGTCGGCCGACATGACGGCCATCTATCGGGATACTCGCGGCGCTGAGTGGATCGAGGTCAAAACCGCCTGATTCCAAGCCGGATTTGGTAAACATTTGGTGAACTTTTGGTGAACAATCCCGAGAAGCCCGCCAAATGGGGCTTTCTGGGCTAATGCACGGTACACACCATGCACGGATCGAAGCTGCGCACCACATGCTGCACGGTCGGCGGCGCGTCATCGCCGGCAGGCAGGCCGACCAGGGCCTGTTCGAGAGCGCCGGGTGTGCCGGCGGCGTCGCGCGGGGAGAAATTCCAGGTGGTCGGGGCGATGATCTGGTAGCGCTCGATCCGGCCGCGCTTGACGCTCAGCCAGTGGCCCAGGCCACCGCGGGCGGCTTCGACCAGACCGACGGCCTGGCCGCTGTCGGGTAGCGGCGCCGGCAGACAGAAAGGTTCGCCCGGCTCGATCGCACGCAGCCAGTTTTCCATCGCCGGAACGACTTGGGCGACTTCGAGCATGCGGGCGACGATGCGGGCGGTGACGCTGCCGCCATGGCGGGCGACCAGATCGCGCAGCAGAGGGTGGCCGGCGACGAGTTGCCGGGATAATGCGCCGGTTTCGACTACCTGACCGCCGTAGCGCGGGGCCTTGCACCAGGTGTAGGCCTCGGCCTTGTCGGCATCGACACGGGTTTCACCCTGCGCCGGCGGCAAGGGCGTGTCGCCATATAGCCAGGAATGGCTGACATCTTCGGCAATCCTGGTCATATCGAGCGGCTGAGCGCCCGTATCGGCTTGCCACAGGCCGGCCGGAAACAGTTCGTAGGCGCCGTAGGACAGGAAACGGTCGGCGGCGCGACCGCAGCGCTCCAACCCGAGATCGCCGGCGGCACGCAGGAACAGGGCGAAGTCGCCGTCGCGAGTCGCGGCCCACGCCTGCAGTTCGTCGAAGGCGGCGAGGCCGGCAAAGGCTTCAAGCGAATCGGCGAACAGCCTGCCTTCGAGGAAAGCGCGGAACTCGCGCAGCAGCGCCAGGATGCGGATGCGTTCGGCAGCGGTCATCGCCTTGCTGCTGCCACCCGGCTGCAGCGCCAGCGTGTGCGGCCAGCGGCCGGCCAGGAAACCGGTCAGGTTGAAGAAGCGGGCACGGGCCTGCAGCCAGGGCGCGACAGCGCTGCCGTGCTGGGCGGTGAAGCGCCGGGCGACATCGTCGTGCCAATGGCGCCCGGCGTAGGCGGCACGGGCAAAATCGGGCATGAAGAACAGGTGGAAATGCGTCAGGTGGTCGGCCAGGTTTTCCGTCGCCAGCACCAGCCGGCTCGCCAGTTGCCCGTTCGGCGGCGGCGTCACGCCGGCCAGCGCGGCCAGTGCCGAGGCCGCCGCCGCCGACTGGGCGACCGAGCAGATGCCGCAGATGCGCGGCACGACGGCCAGGGCATCGGCCGGGTCGCGGCCGACGAGGATCTGCTCGAAGCCCCGGAACAGCGGCGAATTGACGCGCGCGGCGACAACCCGGCCGGCGTCGATATCGAGACCGATTTCCAGATCGCCTTCGACACGGTTGAACGGACCAACCTGGATGCGCTTCATTTGCCGCCCTTTTTCACGCCCGGCCGGACCACGGTGTGGTCGACGACGGCGTTGTCGCGCACCCGTTTTGGCGTTGCCGACTTGGACAGCGCGGCGAGTGCAACGAACCAGGCTTTCGGCATGTCGACCGGCAGGCCGACCGGGATGCCGGCCAGCTTGGGCGTTTCCTGGAAAGCATGGCCGGGCGATTCGAACCCTGGCTCGGTACAGGCGATGCAGGCGTAGCCGCCCTTCAGGCAGGAACCGGCGCCATTCCAGGCCCGCGTGTTGCAGTCGGCGTGCGCCTGCGTACCTTTGCAACCGAGGTTTTCCATCAGACAGCCGAGGTCGGAATGCTTTTCGGCGCTGGCCTTGAATTCGTAGAACTCGTTGCGCGGGCAGCCGTGATGGACCAGTTGCTCGGCGTACAACAGCGGGCGGCCGATTTCGTCGAGATCGCTGGTGCGCAGGCCGTCGATGGCCAGCTTTTCCAGGGTATCGACCACCCAGCCCGGATGCGTCGGACAGCCGGCAATATTGACCACCGGCAGACCGCCCCGGGAGATGAATCCCTTGCCGAGCAATCCGCCCGGCGTGTCGGTGTCGTACTGCAGGCCGCAGGCCTCCAGCGGATTACCCGGCGTGCTCGCCGAAAACCCACCCCAGGCGGTGCAGGAACCGATGGCGAACACCCACTTCGCCTGCTCGGCCAGGCGCTGCACCCACTCGGTCAACGGTCGGCCGCTGCCAGCCATCAGGTGGAACTTGCCGGTACCGTTCGGCCCGCGCAGCATCGCGCCCTCGACGCAAAGCACATCGAATTCGCGCCGGCCGGCCGCGCAATCTTCCAGTACCGCCAATGCCTCTTCGCCGCTGGCTTCCGACAGCGCCGGATGCCAGACGAAGTCGATGCCGGCGTCGCGCAACTCGTCGAAGAGCGGCCGCGGTTCGTGGCACAGCAGCGACTGGGTGCAGCCGCCGCAACCGCCGCTTTGCAACCAGAGGACTTTCATTCGTCCCCCTGCCCTTCGTCAGCCAGACCGTAGCGCGCCAGCTTGGCGCGCAGGCCGACGCGCGACAGGCCGAGCTCACGCGCGGCGCGCGACTTGTTGCCGTGATGCCGCTGCATGGCAGCCTGCAGCACGCGCAATTCGAGTTGTTCCATGCGCTCGCGCAGATTGCCGGACAAGCCGTCGGTCCAGCTTGCGCCGACGCTGCCGCCATCGACTGCCGGCGCCTGGCGCAAGCGCGGCGACAGCAATCCCGCGCCCAGGGTCGGGCCATCGGCCAGCGCCACCATGCGCAGGATTTCGTTCTGCAGTTCGCGCACATTGCCCGGCCAGGAATACGCCGCGAACACCGCTAGCACCTCGGCGGCAAACCCGGCCACCGGCTTGCCCAGCGCGGCACAGCTTTGTTCCAGGATACGCGCAGCCAGCAGCGGCAGATCCATCGGCCGCTGCCGCAAAGGCGGCACATGTACCGGGATGGTCGCCAGCCGGTAGTAGAGATCCTCGCGGAAGCGGCCGGTCCGCACATCCTCGTCGAGGTCGCGGTTGGTGGCGGCAATCACCCGGACATCGACCGATACCGACTTGTTGCTGCCGAGCGGGCGAAACTCGCCTTCCTGCAGCGCGCGCAGCAACTTGACCTGGAAGGCCGGGCTGGTTTCGCCGATCTCGTCGAGGAACAGGGTGCCGCCGTCGGCCTGCTGGAACAGGCCGATGCGGTCATCGACGGCGCCGGTGAAGGCGCCGCGCTTGTAGCCGAACAATTCCGATTCGAGCAGGGTATCCGGTACCGCACCGCAGTTCTCGGTAATGAAGGGCTTGTCGGCGCGATTGCTCTCGTAGTGGATGGCGCGGGCGACCATTTCCTTGCCGGTGCCGGATTCGCCGGTGACCATCACCGACAGATCGTACGGGGCGATGCGACCGACCAGATCGCAGACCGGATCGAGTGGGCTGCCCGGCCCGCGCACCAGCGCGGCCAGGCCGAAGACCTTGCGCGCCTTGTCCTGCTTGCTGTCGACGCGACGGCGCAGGACCGGCTCGGCGGTACGCAGGTCGAGGCTGAGGCGCTGGTTTTCCTGCTGCAGACGCCATACCTCGGCGGCGCGCTGCAAGGTCAGCAACAATTGTTCGGGCTGCCAGGGCTTGAGCAGGTATTGCCAGATGCCGGCTTCGTTCACGCCGCTGATGATGTCCTCGGCGTCGGTATAGCCGGACAGGATGATGCGCACGATGTCCGGCCAGCGCTGGCGCACTTCCTTGAGGAACTGGACGCCGGTGGTGCCGGGCATGCGCTGGTCGCAGAGGATGACGCGGATGCCGGCGGTGCCTTCCTCCATTTCGAGGATCGCCATTCCCTCGTCGGCGCTGGACGCGCAGAACACCTCGAAATCCTCTTCCAGCGTGCGCCGCAGGGCTTCCTGCGAGCGCAACTCGTCATCGACGACGAGGACGGCGGGCAGGCGGCGCAACACGGGCAAGCTCATGCGGGAATCTTCCAGTCGAGATCGCGGTGCCGCGCCAGATGACGCGGCGTCCACGAATGCGGGCTTTTCTGGACGAAATGATAACGCGCGACGTGATAGGCCGGGTCGAAGCCGTAGAAATTGCGGCGCATCGCCGCCAGTTCCTCGTCGCGGTATTGCGCCAGCGGCTTGACCGCCTCGTCGGCGGCGCGGCGGGCATTCTTGTCCGCCAACTGGTTGGAGAAATCGGGTGCGTGCGCCAGTTCGACGGCCCGGCGGGCGACATCGACGGCATAGCCCGGCGCCGGCAGACAGGCATCGTAGAAGCCCAGACGCACGGCCTCGGCCGCCGCCATCGGCAGGCGATGGCGCATGATCGCCGCGGCGCCGTCGGCACCGACGCGCGGTGGCAGCAAATAGGTCCAGAACTCCGAACCGAACAGGTTGCCCATGTTCTTGTAGTGCGGATTGAGCATGACCCCGTCGCGCACCCACACCCGGTCGCAGGCGCGCGCCAGGAAACAGCCACCGGCCCCGGTGTTGCCGCCGACGGCGGCGACGGTCAATTGCGTCGTGCAGCGCAGGATGGCCTCGGCCAGATCGTCGATGGCGTTGATGTTGGCCCAGGATTCGTCCGGCGGACTGTCGGCGGATTCGATCACGTTCAGATGAATGCCGTTCGACCAGAAATCGCTGCCGCCGGTCAGTACGATGACGCGCACCGGCTGCGTCGTCGCCCAGCGGAAAGCCTCGGTCAGACGCCGGCACTGTGCCGTACTCATCGCGCCATTGTAGAAATCGAAGGACAGGAAGCCGACGCCGTCGGCCGCCGACCAGGCGATGTCCTGCCAAGTCGGCTGCACCGCGCGCTGCCAGCCGGCCAGCGGCACTTCCGGCAAGCCGGCGGCTTCCGGAAAAGCCAGCGTCGCCGGCAACTTGATCCCGCCCGGGCGCTTGACGTGGCCGATCCACACCGCGCCGTCGACGGTTGCCCGGCAGACGGCCGTTTCGCGCCGCGCCAGCAACTCGCCCGTCGCGCCGCGCAATTCGCTTTCCGGGTGCGCATCGAACAGGTGACAGGGCGCGCCGAACAATTCGTCGGCAACGCCGGGAAAGCCGTCGGCTGCGTGCAGGCGGGCGAGGATATCGGCGGTCGACTGCGTGTTCCAGTCGATTCTCCGGTCGGCCTGGCGCATCGGGGGATGCGCGGCGCCGGGCACACGTTGGGCAACGAAGTCGCCGGCGGCGAAACGCTCGATCGCCTGCAGTACGGCGCGCACCGCCGCTTCGGTGACTTCGTTGCGGTACAGCGAAGCCTTGGCCGCCAGGCGCATGGCAAAGCTCGCGCTGGCCCAGACCGGACCGGCATCCATTTCGGCCTCGGCCTGCAGCACGGTCACGCCCCAGTGCGGTTCACCGCGCTGTATCGCCCAGTCCAGCGCCGACGGACCGCGATCGCCGGGAACGCCCGGATGCACCACGAAACAGGGCAGCGCCGACCAGACCGACGCCGGAATCGCCCGCTTGAGGAACGGCGCCAGCAAAAGATCGGGCCGAAAGCGCGCCACCGCCTCTTCGGTCACCGAGTCGGCAATGTCGAACTCGACGCTGAGCTCGTGTCCGCGCGCGGCCAATTCGCAGAACAGGCGCTGCGTCAGGCTGTTGAAGCTGTGCGTTATGAATAATATCCGCATGTTATGTAGGTTTTTTTCAAAGAGGCAAAAAGCGTGAATCGCGCTACCACGGGGATTGCCGGCAGGCGCCTATTCATTCTGGGCACAGCTATGACCTTCGCTATATTTTTCAATCACTTGCATTTCGCTAGGATGCGAAAAATTGTCTCAGGGAGTTCATCAACATGGCCGCCACTCAGCGCAAATCGTCCCGCCCCCGCGTCGCCCCCCGGCCCCGCGTGGACTATGTCGCCGCCGTCCGCTATCCCGATGGCCGCAGCGACCTCTTCTATGTCCGCAACGCCGACAACCTTGCCGATGCCCGCGAGATGGTGCTGCTCGAAGTTGGCGAAGTGCGCAGCCTGGTGCTTGCCGAGCGACACTGAAAGCACCTCAGCAGATCCGCGGCAGCTGCTCGCCGGACAACCAGTCCACCATTCGCCGCCCACCGAAAGCCGTGGTCATCTGGACAAAATGATGATCGTCGGCGACGACCTGACCAATGATGGCTGCCGCCTGCCCAAGCGGGTGAGCCCGCATGACCGATAACAGCATTTCTGCGTCTTTTTCTCCACAGATGGCGACCAGTTTCCCCTCGTTCGCGACATAAAGCGGATCCAGCCCGAGCAGTTCGCAGGCCGCGTTGACCGCCGGTTTTACCGGCAGCGCCTTTTCCTGCAGCATCATGCCGACGCCCGACTGGCGGGCAATCTCGTTCAAGGTCGTGGCCAGCCCACCGCGCGTCGGGTCGCGCAGCACGCGCAAGTCGACGCCGCTGCCCAGCAGCGTTTCGATCAGCCCATGCAGCGCGGCGGTGTCGGAGACGATGGGCGACTCGAAACCCAGGCTCTCGCGCTCGGCCATGATCGCCATGCCGTGGTCGCCGAGCGTACCGGAAACCAGAATCACATCGCCCGGCCGCGCCCGCCGCCCGGACAGCTCGCGCCCCGGCGGCACGACGCCGACGCCGGTGGTGGTGATGAACACCCCGTCGCCCTTGCCGCGCTCGACCACCTTGGTGTCGCCGGTCACCACCGGCACCCCGGCGGCGCTCGCCGCCGCCGCCATGCTCTGCACGATGCGGGCGAGGTCGCCAAGCGGGAAGCCCTCCTCGAGGATGAAGCTGGCCGCCAGATAAAGCGGCCTGGCGCCCATCACCGCGACGTCGTTGACCGTGCCATGCACCGACAGGCAGCCGATGTCGCCGCCCGGGAAGAACAGCGGCGAGACGACGTGAGCGTCGGTCGCCATCACCAGCCGGCCCTCGCCCGGCAGTGGCAGCACGGCGCCGTCGTCGCCCTGGCCGAGGTATTCGTTGCCGAGATGGCGGGCGAACAGCTCGTCGATCAGTTGCGCCATTGCCCGGCCGCCCGAACCGTGGGCCAGGTCGACCTGGCCGTGCTTGAGGTCGAGAGGGCGGATGTAGGGTTTGCGGGTTTCAGACATCCTTGTACCGTCCATAGGTGTAATGCGCCGCACAGGCGCCTTCCGAACTGACCATGCACGAGCCCACCGGATTCTCCGGCGTGCACACCGTTCCGAAGATCTTGCAGTCCTGCGGCCGCTTGACCCCGCGCAGGATCGCCCCGCATTCGCAGGCCTTGTGATCCGGCACCGAGGCATAGCTCACGGAAAAACGCCTTTCGGCGTCAAATTCGGCGAACGCGCCGCGAATGCGCAGCGCCGAGTACGGTAAAACGTTCAACCCCCGCCATTCGAAGTGCTTGCGCATCTCGAAGACCTCGGCGACCAAGGCCTGCGCTTTCAGGTTGCCGTCGCGGTCAACGGCGCGCGAGAACTCGTTTTCGACTTCGGCGCGGCCTTCGTTGACCTGGCGGATGAGCATGCGGATCGCCTGCATCACGTCAAGCGGCTCAAAACCGGCGATGACCACGGGCTTGCGGTACTCCTCGGCGAAGAATTCGTAGGGCCGGCTGCCGATGATCGTCGACACGTGCGCCGGGCCGACGAAGCCGTCGAGCGGTACGGTGCCCCACTGACGCACTTCCGGCGATTCGAGGATGCTGGAGATCGCCGACGGCGTCAGCACGTGGCAGCAGAGCACCGAGAAGTTCTTCAGGCCGAGCGCGGCGGCCTGCTTGATCGCCACCGCGGTGGGCGGCGTCGTCGTTTCGAAGCCGATGGCGAAGAAGACGACCTGTTTGTCCGGGTTCTTCTGCGCCAGCGTGACGGCGTCGGCGCTCGAATAGACCATGCGGATGTCTCCGCCCTTCGCTTTCGCCTTCAGCAGCGACAGGCTGTCGGAGGCCGGCACGCGCAGGCAGTCGCCGTAGGTGCACAAGGTCACGCCCTCGTCGAGCGCCAGGCGGATGGCCTGGTCGACGCGGCCGATCGGCAACACACAGACCGGGCAGCCGGGGCCGTGGATCATGCGCACGTTGGCCGGCAGCAGGTCGGAGACGCCGTAGCGCGAGATGGCGTGGGTGTGGCCGCCGCAGAATTCCATGAAATGGTAGTTGCGGTTCGGGTCGGCCTCGGCGCGGATGCTGGCGGCGATCTTCTGCGCCACGTCGCCGTCGCGGAATTCGTCGATGTATTTCATCAGTGCAGCGTCAGGCCGTCGCCGTCGGCGGTCAGCTGTCCCATTTCGGCAAACAGCTTGAGCGTCTGCTCGGCTTCTTCCGGGTCGAGCTTGTTCAGCGCGTAGCCGACATGGACGATGACGTAGTCGCCGACGGCGACGCCGTCGACCAGCGACAGCGAGATTTCCTTGCGCACGCCGGCAAGATCGACGACGGCATTGTCGCCGTCACGCAGTTCGACGACCTGGGCGGGAATCGCGAGACACATGGGGCTTCCTTTCGGGGGAGTTCAACCGCGCCCGGCCAGGCGGCGGAAGAAGCCGCGCCGGTCGACCGGTTGCGGCTCGGGGTTCGTGGGCGTCGGCGCGGCGGCCGGCGGTTCGAAAAGCAGGTGCAGCGCGTCCATCGCGGTGCGCAATGCGGCGTCCTGGTCGGCGAGTTCGTCGACCGGCGCCAGGATGGGGACGAAGAAGCTCGCTGGCAGGTCGGCGTCGTCGCTGCGTTCGCTGATCAGGTCGAGATCGCCGGCCGGGAAACCGACGCGCAGGGTCTGTTCGACCGGCAGCTCGCGCCACAGTTCGCCGCCGCCGGGGAGCAGCAGCAGGTGGATGAACCACGGCGTGACGACGGCGCCGATCCAGTCGCCGCGATAGCGCCGGAAACCGGCGATGTCGACCGAGAGGCCGGGGTGGCCGCCGCCCAGCGCCGCCTGCCAGCGCCGATAGCGGGCGAGCACGCGCGGCGCCGGATTGTCGGTGTGGATGGCGGCGCTGGCCGGTGCGTTCATGCCTTGTCTCCGTGCATTTGCCGCGCGATCCAGGCCTGGCCCAGCGCCAGACCGCCGTCGCCGGCGGGGACGGCGCGCGCTTCGAGGACTTCGATGCCGGCCGCCGTCAAACGGCGGCGCAGCGCGTCGAGGAGCATCGCGTTCGCCGCGCAGCCGCCGCCGACCGCCATTTTCGCAAGTTTTTCGCGGTCGACCGCAAACATCGCCCACTCGGCGAGGCCGGCGGCGATGGTGGCGTGGAACAGCGCGGCGCCTTGCCCGGCATCCGTGCAGTCGAGCAGCGCCGGCAGCAGCGGCGAGAAGTCGAGGATATCGCCGGCTATCCGCCAGCCGCCGGCCAGCGGCTCGACCGGGCCGTGCGCCGCCGCCCGGCCTTCGAGTTCCATCGCCGCCTGGCCTTCGTAATACGAAACATCGCGCACGCCGAGCAGGCCGGCGGCGGCGTCGAACCAGCGGCCGAGACTGGAAGTCGGCGGGCAGCGCAACTGGCGGTCGAGCAGCGTCAGCAGCGGGCCGGCCTCGCGTTCCGGCCAGGTGCGTGCCAGCCAGCCGGCGACCTGGTCGCCGAGGCCGGCGCCGTGCAGCGCGGCAATCGCCATCCGCCACGGCTCGCGCGCCGCGCGGTCGCCGCCGGGCAGCGCCAGCGGGCGCAAGTGGCCGAGGCGACGGCAGGCGGCGCCGTCGGCGCGCAGCAGTTCGCCGCCCCAAGCGCCGCCGTCCGGGCCGAGGCCGACGCCGTCGAGCGCCAGCCCCAATAGCGGGCCGCTGACGCCGTGTTCGGCGCAGATCGCGCCAATGTGCGCGTGATGATGGCCGACGGCGAGTGCCGGCACGCCGAGTTCGCCGGCCAGACGCAGGGCCAGCGCGGTCGACGCGTAGTCCGGGTGTAAATCGTGGGCGATCAGCGCCGGTTTGACGTCGAGCACGGCGAGCAGGTGGGCGACGCTTTCTTCGAGGAAAGCCAGCGTCGCCGCGTTGTCGAGGCTGCCGATGTGCTGGGAGACGAAGGCCTCGCGCCCGCGCAGCACGCAGACGGCGTTCTTCAGGTGGGCACCGAGCGCCAGCACCGGCGGGCCGTTGTCGGCGAGCGGAATGGGCAGCGGCACGTAACCGCGAGCCCGGCGCAGGAAGGCTGGCGCGCCATCGGCCACGCGGACCACCGAATCGTCGCAGCGGACGACGATGTCGCGGTCGTGCACCAGAAAGGCGTCGGCGATGCCGTTCAGGCGCTGCAACGCTTCGGCGTTGCCGGTGACCAGCGGTTCGCCCTGCGGGTTGGCGCTGGTCATCACCAGCAGCAGGTCGCAGGGGGCGGCGAGCCAGTCGGTGCCCGCGGGACGGCCGGCGGCTTCATGCCAGAGCAGCAGGTGCAGCGGCGTCGCCGGGCGCATGACGCCGAGCCAGGGCAAGCCGGGAGCGACGCCGGCCAGTTCGGCGGCGCCCTTGCGACAGAGAACGATGGGCGCGGCGACATCGGCGAACAGCGCCCGCTCGCCGTCACCGAACTCGGCAAAAGCGGCGAGCGCGCCGGGATTGAGGCCCATCACCGCGAAAGGCTTGGCCTCGCGCGCCTTGCGTCGGCGCAGGGCAGCCACCGCCGCCCGGTTACGTGCGTCGCAGGCGAGGTGGAAGCCGCCCAGCCCCTTGATCGCGACGATACGGCCGGCGCGCAGCAGGGCCAGCGTGGCGGCGATGGGATCGTCACCGCCGGCCGCGAGATCGGCGCCGTTTTCATCGAGCAGCCGCAACTGCGGACCGCAATCGGGGCAGCAGGTGGTTTCGGCGTGGAAGCGGCGGTCAGCGGGGTCGGTGTATTCGGCGATGCACGGCGCGCACAGCGGAAAACCGGCCAGGCTGGTGCGGGCGCGGTCGTAGGGAATGCCGGCGCTGACGGTATAGCGCGGGCCGCAGTGGGTGCAGGTGGTGAAGGCGTAGCGCCAGCGGCGGTTGGTCGGGTCGCAGAGGTCGGCGATGCAGTCCGGGCAGATCGCCGCGTCCGGGCCGATGGCCGTGCGCACCGCGCCGGCGACGCTGTCGCGGATGACGAAGCCGGGCGCCGGTCGTTCGTCGCTGGCCGTGCTATCGATGGCGTCGATGCGGGCGAGCGGCGGGATCTCGCGCGGCAGGCGGGCGAGGAAATCGTCCAGGTGCGTGCCGGCGGCGAGCAGCGTGACGCCGTCGCCGTCGTTGCGCACCCAGCCGGCGATGCCGAGTTCGCCGGCCAGCCGCCAGACGTAGGGGCGAAAGCCGACGCCCTGGACGAGGCCGCGGATGTGCAGCAGGCGAGCGCTCACTTGGCCGCCAGCTGTCGCTCCAGGTCGGCGATGCGCGCCTTCAGCGCGGCGACGTTGTCGGCCAGACGGGCGCGCTGGCCGGCGACGCCGGCTTCGATCCAGGCCAGCCAGTCGGCCATGCCCTCACCGCTGGTCGCCGAGACGCGGAACACCGTCAGCTTCGGATTGACGCGGCGGGCGTTGGCTTCGGCGAGGTCGGCGTCGAACTGCAGGTAGGGCAGCAGGTCGCACTTGTTGAGCAGCATCACGTCGGCGGCGGCGAACATGTCCGGGTACTTGAGCGGCTTGTCCTCGCCCTCGGTGACCGAGAGGATCGCCACCTTGTGCTGCTCGCCGAGGTCGAAGGCAGCCGGGCAGACGAGGTTGCCGACATTCTCGATCAGGAACAGCGAGCCGTCCGCCGGCTGCAGGCGTTCCATCGCATGGCCGACCATGTGCGCGTCGAGGTGGCAGCCCTTGCCGGTGTTGATCTGTAGCGCCGGGGCGCCGGTGGCGCGGATGCGCTCGGCGTCGTTGGTGGTCTGCTGGTCGCCCTCGACGACGGCGATGGCGAGCCGCGCCTGCAGCGCCTCGATGGTCTTGACCAGCAGCGTCGTCTTGCCCGAGCCCGGACTGGACACCAGGTTGAGCGCGAAGACGCCGTGTTCGTCAAACCAGGCGCGGTTCTTGGCGGCGTAGCCGTCGTTCTTGGACAGGATGTCGCGCTCGATCTGCACCATGCGCGCCTGGCTCATGCCGGGCACGTGGGCGCGCGCCGGGCCGCTGCCGTAGTCAAGGTCGCCGTGGTGGTGGTGATCGTGGTCATGACCGTGTGCGTGGGCGTGCTCGCCGTGATGGACGTGCTCGTGCACATGTGTCGTGCCGTCGGCGTGCGTATGCGGGTGGCCGTGGGCATCGGCGATTTCGCCGTCGTGGCTGTGCGCATGCTCGTGATCGTGCGCATGGCCGTGCTCATGCACCGTGCCGTCGGCATGGACATGGCGGTGCGCGTGCGCCCCGCCTTCGATTTTCACTTCGCCGTCACCGCAGCCACAAACTGTACACATGATGGGTCTCCTGATTCTTATTCGATGGCGATTTCCCGCACCCGCATCTCGGTGCCGGCCGTGGGTTGCACCTGGTGGCTGCCGCAGATCGGGCAGGCGCCGTAACGCTCGCTGATCGGCACCGTTGCCCCGCACGGCATGCACCAGCCGGCGCCGGGCACGGCGACGATTTCCAGCGCCGCGCCGTCGGCGATGCCGCCCTTGGTGACAACGTCGAAGCAGAAACGCAGCGCTTCCGGTTCGACCGACGACAACTGGCCGATTTCGAGCACGACCAAGCCGACCCGGGCGGCGTTCTCGCGCCGCGCGGTGTCCTCGACCAGTTCGATGATGCCTTCGGCCAGCGACATTTCATGCATCTTTCCACTCCACTTCGTAGGGCAGGCACGGATCGAGCGCCAGGATTGCCGTTTCCAGGCCGATCCGGGCTGCCGCCGCGGCGTCGAAGCGACGCCCGGCGAGCAGTGCCGCCAACGCCTCGCGACCGGCAAAACAGGCGTCGGTCGGCGCTTCGAGATGATACCGCTTCACCCGCCCCTGCTCGACGGCAATTGCATGCGTCAGGATGCCCCGGGCGGTGACGCTCTGCGCCACGCCCAGCCCGTCGCCGCCGGCGGCGAGCAACGGGAACGGCTGGCCGGCGTCGAGCGCAGCGGCGGCCCGCGCGACGTCGGCGACGCGGGCCAGGTAGGTGGCGGCGATGTCATGCGGCGGCGGCGTCCTGGGCCGAGTCGCCACGCCGCCCTGCCACCAGGCGAGCCAGGCGGCGGGATCGGCTTGCGGCCAGGTCGGCGCGACGCCGCGATCATCAAGAATGCGCCGGCAGCGGTCGACCAGCGGGCACAGGGTTTCGTCGATCAACCGCCGGGTCGCCAGCGTGCCATCGACACCGAGACGGTCGCTGCGCCAGGCGATGAAGGCATCGCGCGCGGCCGGCAGGCCGCAGGCCACCGGCCAGTCGAGCAGCAGCCGCCACAGGTTTTCATGCAGCACTTCCAGCCACAGCAGGCGGTTATCGGTGGCATCGCAGACCATGCTGCGCCCTTCGGCGGCGGCCAGGGCGGCACGTGCGGTGACACGCTGGGCCTCGGCGCACAGCGCGTAGAGATGCGGGATCAGGCGGACCGCGGCGTCCGGGTTCTGACCGACGAACAGCCGCGTCATCGCCGGCCGTTCGAGAATGACCGCCTCGATGTGTACGCCGCCTTCGGCGAAGGCGGCGCGGATGATCAGCGAGCCGGCCGGATTCATCCGCGCAATCCCAGAAAGGCGCGCCGGCTGGGCGGTGGCGCGTCCACCGGCGGGTCCGGCGGCGCCGCGAGCGGATCGTTGAACAGCGCGGTGATCGCCGCCAGCGCGGTCAGCCGGGCCTGCTCGTGGCTGGCGAATTCGCCAGCCGGCGAGAACAGCGAACAGAGGTGGTAGCGGCCGAGCCGGGCCTCGTCGGCGACGATGAATTCATAGACGCCGGACGGAAAGGCCCAGTCGTAATGGCTGCCGGCAGCAACCGCCGGCCAGTCGGCGTGGCCGGGCAGGCAGAGCAGGTTGATCGCCCACGGCGTGACCAGGGCGCCGGTCCAATGACCGTGCCCGGCCAGGCGAAAGCCGACGGCCTCGACCTGCAGCGCCGGATTGCAGATCGGCAGGCCGGCCATGCGCGTCGCCGCGATGTCGGCAAAGACGGCTTCGATGTCGGCCGCCGGATCGTCTGGCCAGAATTTCACGCAGCGATGACCATGAACTTGTGCTTGGGCGCGTCGCAACCGGGGCAGCACCAGTCGTCGGGCAGTTCGGCGAAGGGCGTGCCACCCGGAATACCGCGCACGTCGTCACCCTCGGCCGGGTCGTACACCCACCAGCAAATGCCGCATTCGAGACGGTCGTCGGCTTGCACGGCGCGGAAGCTGCCTTCGAAGATGCGCTCGTTCATGGCTGCACTCACGCGTTTTCGGCCATCATATCGAGGTATTCCTGCAGCCGCTGCAGCGAATCGGCGAAATCTTCGGGCGCTGCCAGCGCCACTTCGGGCATGCCGCCGACCTCGATCGAGTTGAGAATGAGCACGTCCATGCTGTTGAAGTACTGCACCCACCAGACGTTCTTCAGCCGCGTGCTGGTGATCCGGCAGTTGCCGTAGCCGCGCGACAGGATCGACACCTCGCGGTGGCCGAGCCAGCCGTAGAGCGTGTCGAGGTCGGCCTCGCTGACCGGCAGCAGGCTCAGGTTGATCACGTGCGCTGCCTGTCCCGGTTGCCAGGCAGCGGCCTGCATGCGGATTTCCTCGACCAGCGCCGGTGCGTTCATGCAGCCGGCCGGGTAGTCGGGCGCGGGCAGTTCGCTGCCGGCGCAGGCGTCCATGGTCGCCGCGAGGACGTCGGGAATGGCGCCGGTCTGCAGGCGATCGCTGAGGAAACGGCCGTCGTCGGCGATTTCGAGCACGCGCCAGAAGCCGGCGAAGGCGGTTTCCTGGACGCGCCAGTGACGCGGCGCGGTGGTGAAGGCGCTGACTTCGCCGAAACCGAGCGACTGATTAATCAGGTCACGGACCGCCGGGTCCAGGCCGAGCAGGTCGATGCTGGCCGCACCGTCGAGACCGCGCGCTGCCGCCTGGTCGACGAAATCGCCGAGCAGGCCGAGCACGGCGGCAACGGCATCGGGGGCGGCGCCGTCGGGCAGATAGGGCGCCGAAAAGGTCTGCATGCCTTGCGGCATGGCCAGGTAGGCCGGGCCGTCATCGTCCTGCGAACCGGGGCCGAGGGCAACGACGGGAATCGGGAAGGAACGCAGGGACGCGGGATTCATGCGCAGGCTCCAGAGGTTCCGGCGTCACGCACCGGGATGGGAATCGGGCGCGGCCGGGCCGGGCCGGCGGCGAGGCGGGCGACTTCGTCGCGGTATTCCTGCCAGTCGCGGATGCCGTTGAGGCTGCCGAGATAATCGCCATCGCGCAGGAAAACGACCGCCGGCGCACGCGCCACGGCGAAGCGCTGCATCAGCGCGGCACTGGCTTCCGGACCGGCGACCAGGCGGGCGACGTCGGCGCCGAGGCCGTTCAGCGCTTCGGGCAAGATCACGCAGGCGTCGAGCACTTCCAAGTTGCGCTGCGGATCGTCGGTGAGCAGCAGGGCGGCCAGGCCGGCGGGAAATTGCGGAGCGTCGGCAGCGACGCGGACGAATCCGTGTTTCTGCTGCATCCGGGCAATGGCGCCTTCGAGGCGTTCGAGCGAGGTGGCGCCGGCTTTCAGTTCGAGCATCATGGGCGGGATGTCCTCAGGAATTCGGGGAGTTGGGGTTCGCGGTCGAGGTCGGCGAAGAAGGCGGACAGATCGGTCTCGCCGGCATTGACCGCGCTCAGCGCCGACAGTGCGGCATTGACGGCGGCGGCACGCTCGGCCGGAATGACCTCGCGGGCGGCGTCGAGAAAGCAGAGCAGCCAGGTGCCCGGCGGCTGCGCGCCGACCAGGCGGATGTCGATGCTGACCTCGCCGTCACGCCCCCGGCAGCGGGCGAAATGCTCGCCGCAGGCCAGCACCTCGACGGGTATGCCGAGACACATCAGGCGGCTTCCGCGTTCAGGAACCGGGCGTCGCCCAGGCGATAGGCCTGGTCGGCCGGCGGCCGGCCGGCTTCGTAGACGTCCATGGCCAGCGCCCGGTCGGTGATCGCCTCGGCCGCGCCTTCGCGGATGCTGCCGACGACGCCCCAGCGTTCCAGCCAGTCGAGCGCCAGGTTCAGCGCCGGCACCATCTGCGCCTTGACCACGTCGCGCAGGCTGCCGCCGTAGTCCTCGAGTTCTTCAGGCTGGACGCCGATCAGCACCAGTTCGGCCGGCAGCTTGCCGGTCAACGCTGCGGCCGCCAGCACTTCCTGGAAACCGGTCTGGTGCAGGCTCATCTTCTTGGCGCCCATGAAACGCGGCACCTGGTCGCCAACCACCTCGCGCAGGTCGCCCGGCGTGTCGCCGTAATCGACCGCGTCGAAAACCAGCAGGCAGTCGGCCTCCTGTACGTAGGGCAGCAGGTAGAGCCCCTGCGTGCCGCCGTCCATGACCGTGACGTTGTCCGGGAAGCACCAGCCGGCGTTGAGCGCCTCGACGCAACGCACGCCGAAACCTTCGTCGGCCCACAGCAGGTTGCCGATGCCGAGTACGAGAATTTTTTTGGGGTTCATGGGTTCCAGCTACCTCTTACGGAAAAGCGCCGCCGGAGCAAGGCGGCCTGCGCGCAGACAGTGCGTGAGCACGGCAAGCGCAGGCCAACGCCGCTCCGGCAAGCCGCCTCCTAGTCCTTGAACATGCGCCAGCCGGAGATCATGGTCGAGATCAGCGACTGCCGGCTCATGATGTCTTCACGAATCGCCGCGTAGATGTGGATGACGGCGAAGGTCATCATGATCCACATGCCCAGCCGGTGCAGGTTATGCACCTGCAGCGAGCCGCCGAGCGCCGGGATGACCCAGCCGAACAGCGTATCGGCCCAGCTGCCCAGCCCGGTGCCTTCGCTGTACAGCGCGAAGCCGGTGAGGACCATGCCAACCGCCAGCACAGTGAAGAAGAAGAACATCATCAACTGCGCCATCGGGTTGTGGCCGACGTATTTCTTCGGGGTCTTCTCAAGGAAGAGATACCAGCGCAGTTCGAAGAAGACTTCGCTCCACCAGTGCTTGTTGGTGATCGGCAGCATGAAGATCTGGCGCGCGTGGTGGTTGCCGACCAGCGCCCAGTAGATGCGACCGAGCAGCCCGATGGCGAAGATGTAGGCGGCCGCGAAATGGGCGAAACGGATGTAGCCCATGACGAAGTTTTCGGTCGAATCACCGGGTACGGTCGGCAAGGGTTTGCCGATGAAGTAACCGGTCACCGCCAGCACCACCATGCACAGCGCGTTGATCCAGTGCCACAGACGCACCGGCGCCTCGTAGACATAGATCGAGCGTACTTGCCGGCCGTGCCGTTCGGCCTCCAGCATGTCCTGTTGTGAAAGCATGATTGCCTCCTTTCCGGACCGCTCAGCGGACCTTGACCGTCGTCATTTCCTGTCCGTCCGGGCTCATCACGTGCGTCGAGCAGGCCAGGCAGGGATCGAAGGAATGCAGCGTGCGCAGGATTTCCAGCGGCTCGTCGGCCTTGGCCACCGGGGTGTCCATCAGAGAGGCCTCGAAGGCACCGATCTGACCCTTGTGGTCACGCGGACCGCCGTTCCAGGTGGTCGGCACGACGCACTGGTAGTTGTCGATCCTGGTGTCCTTGATCTTGATCCAGTGACCGAGGGCGCCGCGCGGGGCTTCGGTGAAACCGACGCCCTTGGCTTCCGTCGGCCAGGTCTTCGGTTCCCACTTGTCGATGTTCGCGGTGTTCAGGTCGCCAGCCTTGAGATTGGCCATCAGGCGGTCGAATTCGCGCGCCTGCAGCTTGACGCAGTAAGCCGTTTCCAGACCGCGCGCGGCGGTTCGGCCGAGTGTCGAGAACAGCGCGGTGACCGGCACGTCGAGGTGCTTGAGCGCGCCTTCGACCAGGCCGTGGATTTCCGGGTACTGCTTGGGCTGCAGGTAGCCGAGCACCATCCGCGGCAGGCAGCCGACTTCCATGGCGTGGCCGCGCCAGCGCGGGGCCTTGATCCACGAATACTTGGCGCCTTCGTCGAGTTCCTTGATGTTGGTCTTGGTCCCCTTGGTATTCGGGCCGAGCACGAAATTCGGCTCGGTGACACCGTCCCACGGATGCAGGCCGAGGTTCTCGTCCGGGTACTTGTACCAGCTGTGGGCGACATACTCCTGAACCTGCTCCGGATCGCGCAGGTCGACCGGGTGGATTTCGTCAAGCTTGCCATTGATGATCGCGCCGCGCGGCAGCATCAGGTTGCCGGCCGAGTAGTCGTTGGCCTTGAGCGGCAGGTCGCCGTAGGACAGCAGGTTCTTCGACGACAGGCCGCCGCCGTACAGCCAGCCCTTGTAGAAGGAGCCGATGGCGAGCAGGTCGGGGATGTAGACCTGTTCGACGAACTCGGTGCAACGGTCGATGATGCTCTTGACCAGGTTCAGGCGCTCCATGTTGATGGCGCCGACAGCACCGGCGCCCTCCAGATTGATCGCGCAGGGGACGCCGCCGACCAGCCAGTTCGGGTGCGGGTTCTTGCCGCCGAAGATGGTGTGCACCTTGACGATTTCCTTCTGGAAATCGAGCGCTTCGAGGTAGTGGGCGACGGCCATCAGGTTGGCTTCCGGCGGCAGCTTGTACGCCGGATTGCCCCAGTAGGCGTTGGCGAAGGGGCCGAGCTGGCCGGAATCGACGAACTTCTTCAGGCGGTTCTGGATGTCGCGGAAATAGCCCGGCGACGACAGCGGCCACGAGGAAATGCTCTGTGCCAGTTCCGAGGTCTTCTTCGGGTCAGCCTTCAGCGACGACACGACATCGACCCAGTCAAGGGCATGCAGGTGATAGAAGTGCACCAGATGGTCGTGAATGTAGAGATTCAACTGCATCAGGTTGCGGATGATGTTGGCGTTCTCGGGAATCTGGATGTTCAGCGCATCCTCGACCGCCCGCACCGAAGTCAGCGCATGGGTGCCGGTACACACGCCGCAGATGCGCTCGGTGAAGGCCCAGGCGTCGCGCGGATCGCGCCCCTTGAGGATGACTTCGAGACCGCGCCACATGGTGCCGGTGGACACCGCGTTGCGGATCACGTTGTTGGAATCGAGGTTCACTTCCACGCGCAGGTGGCCCTCGATGCGGCAGACCGGGTCGACGACGACGCGCTTGCCGGAGTTGTCGAGCTTGAAGCCCTGGGTTTCGTAAGCGGCCATCTGGTTATTCCCCCTTCTGTTCTTCGGTCTCGCCAGCCTTCTGGCGGGCGCGGGCCAGCGCGGTCACGGCCGCATGGGCGGCGATCGCCGCACCAACGGTGCCGGCCGCCGCCTTGCCGATGGTGTCGGCATTCGATTCGACGCCGAAAGCCTTGATGTCGGTGACGCGGTCGTAGAAGCTGCCTTTGTCCCAGAAGCCGTCCTCGGAGCAGCCGATACAGCCGTGACCGGATTGCACCGGCCAGGAGACGCCGCCGTTCCAGCGCATCGACGAGCAGGCGTTATAGGTGGTCGGGCCTTTACAGCCCATCTTGTACAGGCAGTAGCCCTTGCGCGAACCCTCGTCGTCCCAGGCTTCGGCGAACTGGCCGGCGTCGAAGTGGCCGCGGCGGTAGCACTTGTCGTGGATGCGCTGACCATAGAACATCTTCGGCCGACCCTGGCGATCAAGCTCGGGAATGCGGTCGAAGGTCAGCATGTAGGTGACGACACCGGTCATCACTTCGGGAATCGGCGGGCAGCCCGGGACATTGATGATCGGCTTGCCGGAAATCACCTTGTGCACCGGCGTGGCACGCGTCGGGTTCGGCTTGGCGGCCTGCACGCAGCCGTAGGAAGCGCAGGCGCCCCAGGAAATGATGGCCTTGGCGTCGGCACAGGTCTCGCGCAGCTTCTCGATGAAGGGGCGACCGCCCTGGATGCAGAACATGCCGTCTTCGTTGAGCGGCGGATTGCCCTCGACGGCGACGATGTACTGGCCCTTGTACTTGCGCTTGACCTCTTCGAGGATTTCCTCGGCCTGGTGGCCGGCGGCGGCCATCAGCGTGTCGTCGTAATCGAGCGACAGCATCGACAGCACGACGTCCTTGGTCAGCGGATGCGCCGAGCGGATGAAGGATTCGGTACAGCAGGTGCATTCCAGCCCGTGCAACCACAGGACCGGCGTGCGCGGCTTGGTTTCCATGGCCTGCGCGATGCGCGGCGCGGCGGCACTGCCCAAGCCGAGCGAAGTCGCGGTCAGGCTGCAGAATTTCAGGAAGCTGCGCCGGGAAATTCCCTGGCGGCGCAGCACATCATAAAAGGTTTCGGTCACAGCGCTTCCCCCCGTTGGTCAGAACTTGCGTGGCGATCACTTCGCAAGGCCTGTGCCATCCGAAAGAAAACTGGATTTACCATTTAAATTCATGGAATTGACAATAGCATCAAGACAAACAACCGCTCATCGGCATAGTTGTATGGAAATAAAAAGTCCACAAGTGGATACATAAATTCCACCCATACCGGATTTCCCGTACAGCAACGCATTCACTAGACTTGTGCTGGATCAAGACAGGGGCGGTTGTCTTGACTACAATCGCGGCCATGCCCACCGTTGCCGACCTGATGACGCTGCACGCTGACAGCGTAGCCCCCGATGCCACGCTGGCGACTGCTGCCGCCATGATGATCCGGTCCCGGATCTCCTCGGTCGTGGTGGTCGACCAGGGCCGCGTCGCCGGCATCCTGACCGAGCGCGACATGCTGCACGCCATGCGCCAGCACGACGACTCCAGCCGCTCGGTGCGCGAATTCATGACCACACCGGTACACACAGTCAGGCATGACACCGATGTCCGTGCCGCTTTTCGCCAAACCACGCGCCTGGGCATCCGCCATCTGGTCGTCACCGGCAACGACGACGGCCTGCTCGGCATCATCAGCGAAACCGATTTCCGGCGTTTCTTCGGACTCGACTTCTATCGCCATCTGAACACTGTCGAAGGTCTGATGGAACGGGTCTTTCCCCGGCTGCCGCGGACCGCGACCCTGGACCAGGCGCTAACAGCCATGGAAACAGCCAAGGCGACCAGCGTCGTCGTCATGGACGGCCCCCGGGCCTGCGGCATCGTCACTGAACGCGACGTGGTCCGGCTGTACCTGAACGAAGAGGGAAATCCACTGCTTGAAGCAGTGATGACCCAGCCGCTGACCAGCGTCTATCCTGACACTTCGGCAGCGGACGCGGCAGCGATGATGCTGGAAGCCCGCATCCGCCACCTGACCGTAGTCGACCGCGACAACCGCCTGATCGGCCTGCTCACAGAGCACAGCTTGATACGACCACTGGAAATGGATCTGCTCGATGAAGCGGTCAGCGAGCAACGCGGCCTGCAGACGCGCTACGACGAAGCCCTGCTGATCCGCAACGCGGCCATGGCCGGCATGCTGCGCGGCGAGCGCCTGGAAAACCTGCTCGAACTGGTGGTCCTGTCGGCCGAACACGAGGTGCCCGGCATCAAATGCACGATCATGCTGGCCAATCCGGATGGCAGAACCTTGCGCCTAGCAGCCGCCCCCAGCCTGCCGGAAGCTGCACAGCAAATCCTGGCAACGGCGGAAATCGGCGAAGGCGTTGGTGTTTCCGGCACCGCAGCCTGGCGGCGCGGTGAAGCCTTCATCGAAGATGTGTATACCCAGGCCGAAGGCGAGCGTTACCACGACTTCGCCCGGTTGCTGGGCGGCCGCTCGGGCTGGGCCGAAGCCCTGATCGGTGCAGACCAGACCTTGCTCGGCACCTTCGCGGCCTACCGCGAAAACACTGGCCGCCTGCCCGAAAGCATCCGCGCCACCGTCCACCAGGCCAGCCAGCTGGCCACCCTGCTGATTTCGCAGCAACGCCAGTCGGCAGAATTGCAGAACAGCCGGAATACTTTCCACCAGCTCTTCGAAACCGTCGCCAACGCCCTGTTCGTGCTCGATGCCGACAGCCATTTCCTCGACGCCAACCAGTCCGCCGAGCAAATGTGCGGCTACAGCCGCGACGAACTCCGCGGCCGCAAGCCGGACGACATGGCCGTCGCCGGCATGAACAAGCCCGGCGAAGTGGCTGCGGCCATCCGCGCCGCCGCCGCGGGAAAACCACAATCCATCGAATACTGGGGCCGTACCCGCAGCGGAGAAATCACCCTGATCCGCGTCCAGATGACCGCCACCAGCTATGCCGGGCAGCCGGCCGTGATCGCCAGTGCCATCGACATCGGCGCCAGTCGCGCCGAAGAACTGCGCCTGGGCATCGAGCGCGATCTGGCCAACGCCCTGACCGGTGGCAGCGACCATACCGGGCTGCTCGCCACCATGCTCGACCTGTCGCTGCGCATTCCCGAATTCGATTGCGGCGGCATCTACTGGCAGGCACCGGGCGGCGGTTACGAATTGCTTGCCCAGCGCGGGCTGTCCGAGCACTTCATCGAACAGGTCCGCTATTACCCGGCTGACTCCCGTCAGGCACGCCTGATCCAGGAACACCGGGTCATCTGCAGTTGCCAGCACTGCTGCAGCCAGCACGAGGACTGCAGCCTGCTGGCGCTGCCGCACATCAACGCCGAAGGCCTGCGCTGCCTGCTGATCCAGCCCATCGTCGTCGACGGCCAGGCGGTCGCCTGCCTGAATTTGGCCGGCCGCCATACCGAGCAGATCTCCGAGGCCAATTGCCAGGCCGTCCAGAACATGGCCCGGCAATTCGCGCTGGCCCTCGAACGCCAGGTCCTGGAGGAACGCCAGCGCCTGGCCGCCAGCGTTTTCGCCAACGCCCACGAAGGCATCATGATCACTGACGTCAGCGGCCGCATTGTCGAGGTCAACCCCACCTTCAGCGAGCTGACCGGTTTCAGCCGGGCCGAAGCCATCGGCCAGAATGCCGGCCTGCTCAATTCCGGCCACCACGACAGCAGTTTCTACCGCGAGATGTGGCAGGCCATCCACCAGCACGGACACTGGCGCGGCGAAGTCTGGAACCGCAAGAAATCCGGCGAGATCTTCGTCGAACTGCTGACCATCTCCGCCGTGCGCAGCCCGGATTCGACGATCACGCACTTTGTCGGCATTTTTTCCGACATCACCGTGCTCAAGGAACATCAGCAGCGGCTCGAACACCTGGCGCATTTCGATGCCCTGACCCAGTTGCCCAATCGCATGCTGCTCGCCGACCGACTGCAACTGGCCATGGCCCACGCGGCACGCACGCACGGACTGCTGGCAGTCTGCTATCTCGATCTCGACGGTTTCAAGCCGGTCAATGACCAGTACGGCCATGCCGCCGGCGACCGCCTGCTGATCGAGGTCGGGCAACGGCTCAAGAGTTGCGTGCGCGGCGGCGACACGGTGGCCCGCCTGGGTGGCGACGAATTCGTGCTGCTGCTGGCCGGGCTCGGCGACATCCACGAATGCGACCAGGCCCTGAACCGCGTCGCCACGACCTTGACCCGCCCCTTTGCCGTCCCCGGCGGCGAGGCGAGCATTTCCGCCAGCATCGGCGTCACGCTCTACCCCAACGACGGCTCCGATGCCGACACCCTGCTGCGCCACGCCGACCAGGCGATGTACGTGGCCAAGCAGGCGGGACGCAACCGCCACCACCTGTTCGACCCGGAAAACGACCGGCGCGCCAAACAACGGCGGGAAGACATCACCCGTATCGGCGAAGCGCTCAGCGGCGGCGAATTCACCCTGCACTACCAGCCCAAGGTCGACATGCGCCAGGGCCGGGTGATCGGCGCCGAGGCCCTGATCCGCTGGCAACACCCGGAACGTGGCCTGCTGCTACCGCAGAACTTCCTGCCGACGATCGAAGGCAGCGAGCTGGCGATCGATCTCGGCAACTGGGTCATCCGCACCGCGCTCGATCAGCTTGCCCATTGGGCGCAGGCCGGCCTCGATCTGGCGCTGAGCATCAATATTGCCGGCGAGCATCTGCAACACCCGGAATTTGCCGACATGCTGGCCGCCGAACTCGCCGCCCACCCCGAGGTGCTCCCCGAACGCCTCGAGCTGGAAGTCCTCGAAACTGCCGCCATCGAAGATGTCAGCCGTGCCGCCGAACTGTTCGAAACCTGCCGCAAACTCGGCGTCAGCTTCGCCCTCGACGACTTCGGCACCGGTTACTCCTCGCTAACCTATTTCCGCCGCCTGCCGGCCGAAATGCTCAAGATCGACCAGTCATTCGTCCGTGACATGCTTGACGATCCGGAGGATCTGGCCATCGTCGAAGGCGTCATCGGCCTGACCCGGGCCTTCCGCCGCCAGGTGATCGCCGAAGGCGTCGAAAGCGTCGAACACGGGCTGGTCCTGCTGCTGCTCGGTTGCGATCTGGCCCAGGGCTTCGGCATCGCCCGCCCCATGCCTGCATGCGAACTGCCGGACTGGATCAGGGATTTCCGACCCGACGACCTGTGGAGTTCAGCCTCGTCCTTTGCCTGGTCACGCGAAGACCTGCCGCTCCTGATCGCCGAAGTCGACCACCGCCGCTGGTTGAAAACCCTGGACAGTCACCTGGCCGACGACAGCGGCCTGCTGCCGATTCCGGAACTGGACGAACGCGCCTGCGGTTTCGGACGCTGGTATCACGGCGCCGGTGCGCGACGCTACGGACACATCCCGGTCTTCGAGCAGATCGATGCAACACATCATCGTCTGCACGAAATGGCCAGGCACATCCTCAACGCCAGACAGGCCGGCCTGCCCGAAGCCATTCCGGAACTGCTGGAAAAACTCAGGGAAGCCAGCGGCGAACTGGCGCACCTCCTGCAGGAACTGCAGGCGGAAATCCTGCTCGGCGCTCAGACCAAAAGGCGGTAAGCCGGCGAATCCAGCCCGCGAACGGCGGCCAGCAGGGCATCGATGGCCTTCGGCCGGACAAAGCAACTGCGCCAGGCCAGGGCCACCCGGCGCGACGGCTCGGGCGGCGTAAACGGGATGACGCTGATCATGTCGTTGCTGTACGGATGCTGGAGCGCACCGTCGGGCAACACCGACACCCCCAAGCCCGACGCCACCATGCAGCGGATGGTACCGATCGAATGACCGAGGCGGATGTCGGTTTCCGGGCTACTGACCTGCGGACAGGCACCCAACACCTGATCGCGGAAGCAGTTGCCGGCCTTGAGCAACAGCACCTCGTCGCCGGCCACTTCTTCCGGCGCGATTGCCTTGCGGCCTTCCCAGGCATGACCGCGCGGCACGATGACCTTGAACACCTCATCGTAGAGCGGCCGGGTGAGCACACCGGGCAAATCGAAGGGCAGGGCCAGGATGGCCACGTCGATGTCGTTGTCGCGCAGCATGTCGGCCAGATTGGCCGTCATGTTTTCCTCGATCACCAGCGGCATGTTGGGCGCCACCGCCTTGAGCGAGTGGATCAACTGCGGCAGCAAGTAGGGGCCGATGGTGTGGATGACGCCAAGCCGCAGCGTACCGTCGAGCTGGTCGCGACCACGCTGGGCGATCTGCCGCACCTTCTCGGCTTCCTCCAGCGCCAGCTGCGCCTGTTCGACGACCCGGGCACCGACCAGACTGGGGCTGACGAAGCCTTTGCCGCGTTCGAACAGCTGTACACCGAGCTCATCTTCAAGGCGGGCAATGGCCACACTGAGCGTCGGCTGACTGACCGAACAACGTTCGGCAGCACGGCTGAAATTCTTTTCCTGGGCAAGGGCCACGATGTAGCGTAATTCGGTCAGGGTCATCCGTTTCACATCCTCCGGGCATGGATCATACCCTCAACACTTATAGGGTCTACCTATGACTACTATAGTTGAAACCCATGAAAAACATTGACTTGGATCAAACCCGGCATATCGACGACAGGGACAATGGCCTGACACATTTTATCAACGAGGGAGAAACACGATGAAACATACCATTCTGTCGACCGCCGTCGCCCTGGTATCCGGCATCGCCATTCAGTCCGCCGCACTGGCTGCTGCCGACGAACCGATCCAGCCGATCAAGCCGCCGGCCAGCATCAACATCGGCATGGTCGAACTGGGCAAGAAGCTCTATTTCGATCCGCGCCTGTCCAAGTCCGGGATCATGTCCTGCAACACCTGCCACAACCTGTCGATGGGCGGCACCGACAACATCCCGACCTCGGTCGGCGACAAGTGGCAGCAAGGTCCGATCAATGCACCGACCGTGCTCAACTCCAGCCTGAACCTGGCCCAGTTCTGGGACGGCCGCGCAGCCGACCTCAAGGCCCAGGCCGGCGGCCCGATCGCCAATCCGGGCGAAATGGCCTTCACGCACACCCTGGCCATCAACGTCCTCGAATCGATCCCGGCCTATGTCCGCGAGTTCAAGCTGGTCTTCGGCAAGGACAAGATCGATATCGATCAGGTCACCACCGCCATCGCCGAATTCGAGAAGACCCTGGTCACGCCGAACTCCCGCTTCGACCAGTGGCTGCTCGGCAACAAGACGGCACTGACCAAGGACGAGCAGGAAGGCTACAAGCTGTTCAAGGACAGCGGCTGCGTTGCCTGCCACAACGGTGAAGCCGTCGGCGGCAACTCCTTCCAGAAGATGGGCGTCGTTGCGCCGTACAAGGGCAACATGCCTGACGGCCGCGCCGCTGTGACCGGCAAGGACGAAGACCGCTTCAACTACAAGGTCCCGACCCTGCGCAACGTTGAAATGACCTATCCGTACTTCCACGACGGTGCCGCCAACACGCTGACCGAAGCCGTCGACGTCATGGGCCGCCTGCAACTGGGCAAGAAGTTCACCAAGGACGAAAACGCCAAGATCGTCGCCTTCCTGAAGACTCTGACCGGCGACCAACCGACCTTCATGCTGCCGATCCTGCCGCCGTCTTCGGATTCGACCCCGCGTCCGACGCCGTTCAAGTAAGCGGCACAGTCCTACCTCTCAATTTTCGGGGGCTTCGGCCCCCATTTTTTTCCTGTTTGATTCACCTCAATCTGTCGGTACACTTGCGCGTCCATAATCTGCACCTGATTTTCCCGGGTATCCAACATGCTGGAAGCTGACAATCTGGAATGCGTGCGCGGCGAGCGCCGCCTGTTCTCAGGCCTCGGCTTCACGCTGGACGCAGGCGAACTGCTTTACCTGCAGGGCCGCAACGGTGCCGGCAAGACCAGCCTGCTGCGCATGCTGATCGGGCTGCTGCCCCCCGAAACCGGCGAAATCCGCTGGCACGGCAAACCCATCCGCAAACAGGCCGACGAGTACCACGCCGCCCTCTGTTACCTCGGCCACCTGAACGCCATCAAGGAAGAACTGACGCCGCTCGAGAACCTGCTGGCCGCTGCCCGCCTGGCTGGCGAAGCCTTGTCCGAGGACGACGCCATCGACGCACTCGAACAGGTCGGCCTTGCCGGACGCGAGGACCTGGCCTGCAAATACCTTTCACAAGGCCAGAAACGCCGGGTGGCACTGGCCCGCCTGGTAATCGACCGGCGTCCGCTGTGGATTCTCGACGAACCCTTCGTCGCCCTCGATGTCGCCGCCGTCGACTGGCTGGCCGGCATCATCTCCGGCCACCTGCAACGCGGCGGCATGGCCGTGATGACCACCCACCAGCCGGTTGCCATTCCCGCCGGCACGGTCCGCGAACTACGCATCGGCTGAGAACGGAATCCATGTCCAACATCGTCTTCTCCGTCATCGCCCGCGACCTGAAACTGGCCATGCGCCGTCAGGCCGACATCGTCTCGGCGCTGTTCTTCTTCATCATCGTCGTCAGCCTGTTCCCGCTCGGCATCGGCCCCGAACTCGACCTGCTGCGCCAGCTCGCGCCCGGCGTGCTGTGGGTGGCGGCCTTGCTGGCGACCATGCTGTCGCTGCCCCGGCTGTTCGCCGACGACCATCGCGACGGCACGCTCGAACAACTGGCGCTGTCACCGCACCCGCTAGGCCTGGTGGTTACCGGAAAAGTGATTGCTCACTGGCTGGTTTCCGGCCTGCCGCTGGCCTTGATCGCACCCGTCCTCGGCATCCAGTTCGACCTCTCCGGTGAAGCCCTGCTGGTGCTCACCGGCGCCATCCTGCTCGGCACGCCGGCGCTGTCCGGTATCGGCGCCATCGGCGCAGCGCTGACGCTCGGCTTGCGCGGCGGCGGTGTACTTTTGTCCCTACTTGTTCTCCCGCTCTACATTCCGGTGCTAATATTCGGGGCTGGCGCAGTTGACGCGACGGTGTCCGGTCTCGGGGGGGAAGGACATCTATCACTGCTCGCTGCAATGACCATCGCTGCAATCGGTTTCGCCCCCTGGGCGTCGGCTGCGGCCCTGAAGATCGCCCTCGAATGAACGACCGCTTCAACCTCTACCGCTTCTCGTCTCCGGCCACCTTCTACCCGCTGGCCGGGAAAATGATCCCCTGGTTCATCGCCGCCGGCACCCTGCTCGGGCTGGTCGGCCTGTATATCGGCATGCTTGTCGCGCCGACCGACTTCCAGCAGGGCGAGGGCTACCGGATCATCTTCATCCACGTCCCGACCTCATGGATGAGCATGTTCATCTATCTGGTGATGGCCTTCTGGGCCGCCATCGGGCTGGCCTTCAACACCCGCCTGTCGGGCATGATGGCGCAGGCCCTGGCCCCGACCGGCGCGCTGATGGCCTTCCTCTCGCTATGGACCGGCGCGCTCTGGGGCAAGCCGATGTGGGGCACCTGGTGGGTCTGGGATGCCCGACTGACCTCCGAACTGATCCTGCTCTTCCTCTACATCGGCTACATGGCGCTGGTCGCCGCCATCGACGACGCCCGCCGCGCCGACAAGGCCGGTGGCATCCTGCTGCTGGTCGGCGTGGTCAATATCCCGATCATCTATTTCTCGGTGAAGTGGTGGAACACCCTGCACCAGGGCTCCAGCGTCAATCTGACCAAATCGTCGATGGCCGAAATCATGCTCTGGGGCATGCTGCTGATGGCCCTGGCCTTCTGGATGTATTCGATTGCCGTGGCCCTGGCCCGGGTGCGCACCATCATTCTTGAACGGGAATGCCATACCGACTGGGTCCGCGCCGAACTGACGGGAGGCAAGTCATGATCCACTGGAACAGTTTTTCCGATTTCCTCGCCATGGGCGGCTACGGACTCTACGTCTGGGGCTCCTTTGGCGTCACGGCACTGATCATGGTGATCGAGCCGATCGCCGTCGCGCGCCAGCGCAAGACCACCATCGCCCGCCTGAAGCGCCAGTTGCGCGCAGAATCCCGGAGTACCGAAGCATGAAGTCACGCCACAAGAAACTCGCCCTGATCGGCGGGGCGATCGCGCTCGTCGGCATCATTGCCGCGCTGGTGCTGAACGCCCTGAACAGCAACATCGCGCTGTACATTTCGCCAACCGACGTCGCCCAGGGTAAAGCCCCGCAGGAGAAGCTGTTCCGCATCGGCGGCCTGGTCAAGGAAGGCAGCATCCAGCGCCAGGCTGACGGCGTGACCATCCGCTTCATCATCACCGATTCCGAATCCGACATCAGCGTCGACTACGTCGGCATCCTTCCCGACCTGTTCCTGGAAGGCAAGGGCGCCGTCGCTCAGGGCCGCCTGCTGCCGGATGGCACCTTCAAGGCCCAGGAAGTGCTGGCCAAGCACGACGAAAACTACATGCCGCCGGAAGCCGCCAAGGCGCTCAACGACGCCCATGTCCGCGGCGTCCAACGTCAGGCCGAAGAAGAAGCGGCCAAGGCAGCACAACCGAAAGCGAGCTACTGAGCATGATTCCCGAACTTGGCCATTTCGCCCTGATCTTTTCCGCCATCGTTGCCCTGCTGCTCGGCACCCTGCCGCTGATCGGCGCCCATCAGGGCCGTCCGGCCTGGATTGCGCTGGCCCGCCCGGCCACCGACGTATTCGCGCTGCTGGTCACCTTCTCCTTCCTGTGCCTGACCTGGGCCTTCATCGCCAATGACTTCTCGGTGGTCTATGTCGCCCAGCATTCGAATTCGCTGCTGCCGATCGAATACCGCATCTCGGCCGTCTGGGGCGGCCATGAAGGGTCACTGCTGCTGTGGATGCTGATGATGTCCTGGTGGGCGCTGGCGGTCCGCCTGTTCTCCAGGCAACTGCCCGACGTCATGCTGGCTCGCGTGCTTGGCACGCTCGGCCTGGTCTGCTTCGGCTTCCTGCTGTTCATCCTGTTTACCTCCAATCCCTTCGAGCGTCTGCTACCCGGCGTCGCCGAAGGGCGCGACCTCAACCCGCTGCTGCAGGATCCCGGCCTGATCATCCACCCGCCGCTGCTGTACATGGGTTACGTCGGCTTCTCGGTCGCCTACGCCTTCGCCATCGCCGCGCTGCTCTCGGGCAAACTCGACGCCGCCTGGGCACGCTGGTCGCGGCCATGGACGACAGCCGCCTGGGTGTTCCTGACCCTGGGTATCGCCATGGGTTCGTGGTGGGCGTATTACGAACTGGGCTGGGGCGGCTGGTGGTTCTGGGATCCGGTCGAAAACGCCTCGTTCATGCCCTGGCTGATCGGCACCGCCCTGATGCACTCGCTGGCGGCCACCGAAAAGCGCGGCAGCTTCAAGAACTGGACCGTACTGCTGGCCATTTCCGCCTTCTCGCTGTCGCTGCTCGGCACCTTCCTGGTCCGTTCCGGCGTGCTGACCTCGGTGCATGCCTTCGCCACCGACCCGACCCGCGGCATCTTCATCCTGATCTTCCTGGTCGCCGTCGTCGGTACCTCGCTCGCCCTGTTCGCCTGGCGCGCGCCGTCGGTCGGCCTGGGCGGCAAGTTCGGCCTGGTCTCCCGCGAATCGCTGCTGCTGACCAACAACGTCCTGCTCGTCGTTTCCTGCGCCACCGTCCTGCTCGGCACGCTCTACCCGCTGCTGATCGACGCGCTCGGCCTGGGCAAGATTTCGGTCGGCCCACCGTACTTCGACGCGGTCTTCGTCCCGGTCATGGTGCCGGTCCTGTTCCTGATGGGGATCGCGCCCTTTGCCCGCTGGAAGGAAGCCTCGCTGCCGGAAATCCAGCGCGCGGTGCGCTGGGCGCTGGCTGCCGCTGCCGTCGTCGCCATTGCCCTGCCGCTGATCTACGGCGAATGGAAGACCCTGACCGCACTCGGCATCCTGCTCGCCGGCTGGATCCTGTTCACCGCCGGCTTGAATTTCTTCCAGCGAGTCAGCGCCACTCGCGGCGAGCGCAGCCTGCTGGCGTCGGTCTTCAGCCAGCCGGCCAGCTTCGCCGGCATGCATCTGGCGCACATCGGGGTCGCCGTCTTCGTCGTCGGGGTCGCCATGGTCTCGTCCTATGAAGAGGAAAAGGACGTCAAGATGGCCCCGGGTGAAACCGTCGAGGTCAGCGGCTACAGCTTCACCTTCAACGGCGTGCAGGCAGTCCAGGGGCCGAATTACCAGGCCGCGCAAGGCGAATTCGACCTGTCCATGGACGGCCGCTTCATCCGCAAGCTGAATCCGGAGAAGCGCAACTATTTCTCGTCGTCGATGCCGATGACCGAAGCCGCCATCGATGCCGGCCTGTGGCGCGACGTCTACGTCTCGCTGGGTGAGCCGATCAACCCCGACCAACCGGAAGGCGAATGGGCCGTCCGCGTCTATTACAAACCCTTTGTCGACTGGATCTGGGGCGGCTGCGTGATCATGTCGCTGGGCGGCCTGATCGCCATGTTCGACCGGCGCTATCGCAACCGGCGCAAGACGGGAGGCAAGCAGGCATGAATCGTTATTTCTGGGTACTCGGCGCCTTCATCGCACTGGTCGTCTTGCTCGCCGTCGGCCTGAATCTGAATCCCCGCGACGTGCCCTCGCCGCTGGTCGGCAAGCCCGCACCGGCCTTCCGTCTGGCCGTTCTCGGCCAGGAAGGCCAGACCATGGGTCCGGAAGACCTCAAGGGCAAGGTCTGGTTGTTCAATGTATGGGCCTCGTGGTGCGTCTCCTGCCGCCAGGAACACCCGGTACTGGTCGACTTCGCCCGACGCGGCAACGGTACGCCGATCGTCGGCCTGAACTACAAGGAACTGCGCGGCGACGGCGCCATCGACATGCGCCGCGTTCCGGCCGAACAGGAAGTACCGCTCGCCCTGGAACGTGCCAGCGGCTGGCTGAAGACGCACGGCGACCCCTACCTGCTGACGGTCATGGACATCGATGGTCGGGTCGGCATCGACTACGGCGTTTATGGCGTGCCGGAAACCTATGTCATCGACAAGACCGGGATCATCCGCATGAAGCACACCGGACCGATCAGCCCGCAGATCCTCAATGAGAAGATCCTGCCCCTGGTCGCGGAGCTGAACAAATGAAGCCTTTTTTCTCTAGCCTGTTGCTCGTTCTCGGTCTGATCTCCGGTCCGGTCTTCGCCTCGGCAACCAATGAAGCGGCACTCGCCGACGATCCGGTCGCCGAAAAGCGCCTCCAGGAGCTATCGAAGGAATTGCGCTGCCTGGTCTGCCAGAACGAAACCATCGCCGGCTCGAACGCCGAACTGGCCGTCGACCTGCGCCGGGAAATTCGCGGCATGATCCGCGACGGGCGTTCCGACCGGGAAATCCTCGATTTCATGGTCACCCGCTACGGCGATTTCGTGCTCTACCGACCGCCGGTCAAGGGCATCACGCTACTGCTCTGGGTCGGCCCGCTGGCGCTGCTGCTGATCGGCATCATCGCCATGCGCAGCTATCTCAAGCGGCGCAGCAGCCAGGTGGCCAGCGCCAGCCGCCCACTTTCCGCCGATGAAGCCCGGCGCGCCGAAGCACTGCTCAAGGAAATGAACGACAAATGACCCAGTTTGCCATCTACGCTGCCCTGGTCGTCCTGGCGGGCCTCGCGCTGCTGCTGCCCGTGCTCTGGTTCGGCAAGCGCAACAAAACCACCGCCGCCGATCGCAAGGAGGCCAACCTGGCCATCTTCCGCGACCAGCTCGCCGATCTCGAGCGCGAGCACCAGGAAGAAATCATCACCCGCGAGGAATTCGAACAGGCGCACACCGAACTCAAGCGCCGCCTGCTCGAGGAAGTCGAATCGGACAACGACGATCAAGCTGGTACCGCCCGTCCGACCAGCCGCCCGACCGCCATCGCGCTGATACTGCTGCTGCCCTTGGCGGCGCTGCTCGGCTACCTGCTGCTCGGTAATCCGAAGGCGCTGGACCCGGCCAATACCGCGCCGCAGAAGCAGATGACTGCGGACGACATCAATGCCATGGTGGCCAGACTGGCGGCCCGCATGGAAACCAACCCGGACGACCTGAACGGCTGGGTCATGCTCGGCCGCTCCTACAAGATGCTGGGCCGTTACGACGACGCCGTCGCTGCCTACGGCAAGGCCGAAACCCTGATCGACAAGGATCCGGAACTGCTCGCCAGCTATGCGGAAACCCTGGCCATGGCCAGCGGTCAAGGCCTGACCGGCAAGGCCAAGGAGCAGATCGACAAGGCCCTCAAACTCGATCCCAAGCATGCTCACACCCTGTTCCTGGCCGGCGCCGCCGCCATGGAAGCGGGCGATGCGAAAAACGCCATCGCCTACTGGGAAGCGCTGCTGCCCCAGGTTGAGCCGGGCTCCGAGCTGGACCAGATGCTGCGTGCCGGTATCGAGCAGATGAAACAGGCGAAGTGATGTCTCCGTGCCGGGAAGGCGGTATGCTTGCAGGAAAAGCTTACCGCCCAAACCACCGGAGACTCACGCATGACCCAGGAAAAATTCCGCCTCGTCACCCGCAGCGACTTTGACGGCCTCGTCTGCGCCGTCCTGCTGAATGAACTCGATCTGATCGACGACATCAAGTTCGTCCACCCGAAGGACATGCAGGACGGCAAGGTGGACATCACCGGCCGCGACATCACCACCAACCTGCCCTACGTCGCCGCCGCGCATCTGGCTTTCGACCATCACCTGTCGGAAACCATCCGCAACACCGGCGAGCGCAAGAACCACATCATCCATCCGGAAGCCCCGTCGGCAGCCCGCGTTGTCTACGACTACTACGGCGGCAAGCAAGCCTTCCCGCGGATCAGCGATGCAATGATGGAAGCCGTCGACAAGGCCGACGCCGCGCAGTTCTCGCGCGAGGAAATCCTTGAACCGACCGAGTGGGTGCTGCTCAACTACCTGATGGATGCACGCACCGGCCTCGGCCGTTTCCGCGAATTCCGCATCAGCAACTACGCGCTGATGATGGACCTGATCAAGTACTGCCGCGACCACGACATCGCCGATATCCTGGCGCTGCCCGACGTGCGTGAGCGGGTTGATCTGTATTTCGAGCATGCTGCCCAGGCCAAGGAACAGATCCAGCGCTGCGCCAAGGTGTACGGCAACCTGGTCGTGCTCGACTTGCGCGACGAGGAAACGATCTACGCCACCAACCGTTTCACCATCTACGCCATGTTCCCGCAGACCAACATCTCGATCCACGTGATGTGGGGCATGCAGAAGCAGAACACGGTATTCGCCACCGGCAAATCCATCCTCGACCGCAGCAGCAAGACCAATGTCGGCGAACTGATGCTGCAGTACGGCGGCGGCGGGCATCAGGCGGCCGGCACCTGTCAGGTCGCCAACGACCAGGCAGAAACGACCTTGCAGGCCCTGATCGCCCGGATCAACGCCGACGGCTGAAAATCAGCCCATAGTCGGAACGAGCGGGGGTGGCTTCATCCCCTGCTCGATCATTTCCGTCTCCACCTTGATGCGCAGCACCAACAGCCCCTGAAGTGACTCCCGGGCCTTGTCATCGGCCCAACTGGCATGATGATCGCGCAGACAGGCATCGATTTCGTGGCGATTGGCCAAGTCGACGCCACAAATCATCGCGTATTTGTGAATTTCGTGATCAAGATCGGCAATTTCCTGCTGATAGTGCTCAAAACCGCTCATGATGCGCTCTCGTAAAAAAAGGCCTGTCCGGGAACAGGCCTTTTTTGCTGTTTGTCGTGAGCAGAAGTTTATTCGAACTCGATGATGATCTGGTCAACCGACAGGCTTTCGCCAACGGCGGCGGAGATCTTCTTGACCTTGCAATCCTGCTCGGCCTTGAGGATGTTCTCCATCTTCATCGCTTCGATGACTGCCAGCTTCTCGCCGGCCTTCACTTCCTGACCGACCTTGACCGCGATGTCGCGCAGCAGGCCGGGCATCGGCGACAGCAGGAACTTCGACAGGTCGGGCGCCGGCTTCTCCGGCATCAGTGCCAGCAGTTCGGCAGCACGGGCGCTCATGACCATGAAGTCGGCGCGCGTACCCCAGTGGAACAGCGAGTACTTGGTCTTGTGACGCTCGACCTGCAGCGTGAATTCCTGACCGTTGCAGGTACCGACGAACAGCGACTCGCCCAGCTTCCAGTCCGACAGGATTTCGTAGGGCTGGCCGTTGTACTCGACGTGGTAGCCACCGGGGATCGGACGGGCCGTCACCGGGTGGTTTTCCTTCTGGTCACCGTTCAGGCGGACGACCATCCACTGATCGCCGACGATGCGCTCATGGCCTTGCAGCTGGCCGCTGATCGAGGCGGAGCGGTCGGTGAAGGCACGGTACACGTAGGCAGCAACCGAGACCAGCAGCGCCGGATCGTCGTGCGGCACCATCGAGGCGTCGAAGCCGGTCGGGTAGTGCTTGGGGATGAAACCGGTGTCGAAGATGCCGGAGTGGAACACCGGGTGCTGCATGAGCGCGGCCTGGAACGGAATGTTCGAGGAAATGCCGCGGATCACGAAGGCGTTCAGCGCATCGCGCATGCGGGCGATGGCGGCGTTGCGATCCTTGCCGTGCACGATCAGCTTGGCGATCATCGAATCGTAGAACATCGAGATTTCGCCGCCGTCGTAGACGCCGGTATCGACGCGGGTCGTGCCCTGGGCGTCGGTCGTCTCGGCCGGCGGCAGGAACTTGACCAGACGGCCGGTGGAGGGCAGGAAGCCACGGAACGGGTCTTCCGCGTTGATCCGGCATTCCATCGACCAGCCGTTGATCTTGACGTCGGCCTGGGTCAGCGGCAGCTTCTCGCCGTAGGCAACGCGGATCATCTGCTCGACCAGGTCGAGGCCGGTGATCAGTTCGGTAACCGGGTGCTCGACCTGCAGGCGGGTGTTCATTTCCAGGAAGTAGAACTCCTTGGTCGCGCCGGAGACGACGAATTCGACCGTACCGGCCGATTCGTAGTTCACCGCACGGGCCAGGGCCACGGCCTGTTCGCCCATCGCCTTGCGCATTTCCGGATCGACGAACGGGGACGGCGCTTCTTCGATGACTTTCTGGTGACGACGCTGGATCGAGCAGTCACGCTCGTTCAGGTACACGTAGTTGCCGTGGCTGTCGCCGAGCACCTGGATTTCGATGTGGCGCGGCTCGAGCACGTATTTCTCGATGAAGACGCGGTCGTCGCCGAAAGAGTTGCGCGCTTCGTTGACGCAGGACGAGAAGCCTTCGTGCGCTTCGGCGTCGTTGTAGGCCACGCGCAGACCTTTACCGCCGCCGCCGGCGGAGGCCTTGATCATCACCGGATAACCGATCTTCTTGGCGATTTCCACGGCGGCGTCAGGGCCGTCGATGGCATCGTTGTGGCCGGGGATGGTGTTGACCTTGGCTTCGATGGCCAGCTTCTTCGATTCGATCTTGTCGCCCATCTTGGCGATCGAGTAGTGCTTCGGCCCGATGAACTTGATGCCTTGTTCTTCCAGGCGGCGCGAGAACTCGGCGTTTTCCGACAGGAAGCCGTAACCCGGGTGCACCGCTTCAGCGCCGGTCTGCTTGCAGGCGGCGATGATCTTGTCGGCGACCAGATAGGACTCTTTCGAGGCCGCCGGACCGATGCAGACGGCTTCGTCAGCCAGGTCGACGAACAGGGCGTCCTTGTCGGCCTCGGAATAGACGGCGACGGTGGCGATGCCCATCTTGCGGGCGGTCTTGATGACGCGGCAGGCGATTTCACCGCGGTTGGCAATCAGAATCTTTTTAAACATGAGAGACCCTCAATTCGGAGTTACTGAGTAATTTGGGGCGCGCAGGGCGAGGCGGCGACGCTGGCTGCGACGAGACAGTACGCCAGTACGGCGAGGAGCAGACGAGGAAGCCAACGAAGCCATGCGCGATGCCAAATTGCTCAGAGGGGGATGTTGCCGTGCTTGCGCCAGGGATTTTCGAGTTTCTTGTCGCGCAGCATGGCCAGCGAGCGGGCGATCCGCTTGCGGGTGGCGTGCGGCATGATCACGTCGTCGATGAAGCCACGGGCGCCGGCGACGAACGGATTGGCGAACTTTTCCTTGTACTCGGCTTCGCGCTGGGCGAGCTTGGCCGGATCGTTCTTTTCCTCGCGGAAGATGATCTCGACCGCGCCCTTCGGGCCCATGACGGCGATTTCAGCCGACGGCCAGGCGAGGTTGACGTCGCCGCGCAGGTGCTTGGACGACATCACGTCGTAGGCGCCGCCGTAGGCCTTGCGGGTGATGATGGTGACCTTGGGCACGGTGCATTCGGCGTAGGCGTAGAGCAGCTTGGCGCCGTGCTTGATGATGCCGCCGTATTCCTGCGTGGTGCCCGGCATGAAGCCCGGGACGTCGACGAAGGTGACGACCGGAATGTTGAAGGCGTCGCAGAAGCGGACGAAGCGGGCAGCCTTGATCGACGACTTGATGTCCAGGCAGCCGGCCAGGACCAGCGGCTGGTTGGCGACGATGCCGACCGGATGGCCATCCATGCGCCCGAAACCGATGATGATGTTCTTCGCGTAGTCGGGCTGGATCTCGAAGAAGTCGTTGTCATCGACGACCTTGATGATCAGCTCCTTCATGTCGTACGGCTTGTTGGCGTTGTCCGGCACCAGGGTATCGAGCGAATAGTCGAAGCGGTCGACCGGATCGTTGGTCGGCGTGACCGGCGGCTTTTCCTTGTTGTTCGACGGCACGAAATTCATGAAACGACGCAGCATCGACAGCGCTTCGACGTCGTTCTCGAAGGCCAGGTCGGCGACACCGGACTTGCTGGTGTGGGTCACGGCACCGCCCAGTTCCTCGGCGGTCACGTCTTCGTGGGTCACGGTCTTGACCACTTCCGGACCGGTCACGAACATGTAGGACGAGTCCTTGACCATGAAGATGAAGTCGGTCATCGAAGGCGAATACACCGCGCCGCCGGCGCAGGGGCCCATGATCATCGAAATCTGCGGCACGACGCCGGAGGCCATGACGTTGCGCTGGAAGACGTCGGCGTAGCCGCCGAGCGAGGCAACACCTTCCTGGATGCGGGCGCCGCCCGAATCGTTGAGGCCGATCACCGGGGCGCCGACCTTCATTGCCTGATCCATGACCTTGCAGATCTTCTCGGCGTGGGTTTCCGACAGCGAGCCACCGAAAACGGTGAAGTCCTGCGAGAAGACGAAGACCAGACGGCCGTTGATCGTGCCATAGCCGATGACGACACCGTCACCCGGGGTCTTTTCGGCCTGATCCATGCCGAAATCGACGCAGCGGTGTTCCTTGAACATGTCCCATTCTTCGAAGGAACCCGGATCGAGCAGCAGCTCGATGCGTTCGCGGGCAGTCAGCTTGCCCTTCTTGTGCTGGCTGTCGATGCGCTTCTGGCCACCGCCGAGGCGGGCCATTTCACGCTTTTTTTCCAGCTGGCGGATGATGTCATGCATAGAAAACTCCCAAAATGGAACGGGTGATCAGTGTTTCAGATAGTCGAGCAGCGCATACGCGGCGGCAGCCGGCGTCGTATGCCCCGACTCGACGGAACGGGTCAGCGCGGGCAGATTTTCCTGCACGCGCGGATGATTGCGGAAATGTTGGCGCAGGCCGGCGTCGATCAGTTGCCACATCCAGGCCAGCGACTGGTGCTGGCGCTTGGCGTCGAACTCGCCGGTCGGCTTGAGCGCGGCCTGGTATTTTTCGACTTCGGCCCAGAACTCGGCGATGCCCTGCTTATGCAGCGCCGACAGCGCGATCACCGGCGGCGCCCAGTTGGGCGAGGCCGGGCGCAGCATGTGCAGCGCGTTACGCCACTGGGCACGAACGACGGCGGTCGCCTGCTTGTCGATGTCGGCCTTGTTGATGACCACCATGTCGGCGATCTCGACAATGCCTTTCTTGATCGCCTGCAAGTCGTCGCCGGCGTTCGGCAACTGCAACAGGCAGAACATGTCGACCATGCCGGCGACGGTCGTTTCCGACTGGCCGACGCCGACCGTCTCGATGATGATCACGTCGTAGCCCGCCGCTTCGCAGAGCAGCATGGCTTCGCGTGTCTTCTCGGCAACGCCGCCGAGCGAACCGGCCGACGGGCTCGGACGGATGAAGGCTTCCTCGCGCTGGCTCAACAACTCCATGCGCGTCTTGTCGCCGAGGATGGAACCGCCAGAGACTGACGACGACGGATCGACGGCGAGCACGGCGAGTTTCTTGCCCTGCTCGATCAACCAGACACCGAGCGCCTCGATGAAGGTCGACTTGCCGGCCCCGGGCACGCCCGAGATGCCGACCCGGATCGCGTTGCCGGTCTTCGGCAGCAGCGCGGTCAGCACCTGTTGGGCGCGCTGCTGATGATCGACACGGGTCGATTCGATCAGCGTGATCGCCTTGGCCAGCGCCCGACGCTGACCCTGGCTCACGCCATCGACCAGCTGCCGGTCGGCATCCGAGAGGAGATTCGCCTTCACCGGCGCCTCGTCCAGTTTCATCCCGGCCTTAGCCGCGCGCCTTGCGGATTTCTTCGAGCACGCGCTTGGCCGAATCCTCGATCCGGGTGCCCGGGCCGAAGATCGCCTTGGCGCCGGCCGCGTACAGCGCATCGTAGTCCTGCGCCGGAATCACGCCGCCGGCGAAGACGATGATGTCGTCGGCGCCCTGGGCTTTCAGCGACTGGATGATCTGCGGCACCAGCGTCTTGTGGCCGGCGGCCAGCGAGGAGCAGCCGATGGCATGGACGTCGTTCTCGATGGCCTGGCGGGCAGCTTCTTCCGGCGTCTGGAAGAGCGGGCCCATGTCGATGTCGAAGCCGAGGTCAGCGTAGGCCGTGGCGACGACCTTGGCGCCACGGTCGTGGCCGTCCTGGCCGAGCTTGGCGATCATGATGCGCGGGCGACGGCCTTCTTCTTCGGCGAACTTGGCGACATCGGCCTTGATTTCTTCCCAGCTTTCCATACCTTCGACAACGCCTCCGTAAACTCCGGAAATGGTCTGGTTATTGGCGCGGAAACGGCCGAAAACCTTTTCCAGCGCATCCGACACTTCGCCGACCGTGGCGCGCAGGCGGATCGCCTTGACGGTCAGGTCGAGCAGGTTGCCTTCTCCGCTTTCAGCGGCTTTCGTCAGCGCGTCGAGCGCAGCATTGACGGCGGCGCTGTCACGGCTGGCGCGAATGCTCTTGAGGCGGGCAATCTGCGCTTCGCGGACGGCGTGGTTGTCGATATCGAGGATGTCGATCGCGTCTTCCTTGGCCAGCTTGTACTTGTTGACGCCGACGATCACGTCCTTGCCCGAGTCGATGCGCGCCTGCTTGTCGGCGGCGCAGGTCTCGACCTGCATCTTGGCCCAGCCGGATTCGACGGCTTTGGTCATGCCGCCCATCGCCTCGATTTCCTGGATGATGCCCCAGGCCTTGTCAGCCATGTCCTGGGTCAGCTTTTCCATCATGTAGGAACCGGCCCACGGATCGATGACGTTGGTGATGTGCGTCTCTTCCTGGATGATCAACTGCGTGTTGCGGGCGATGCGCGCCGAGAACTCGGTCGGCAGCGCGATCGCTTCGTCGAGCGCGTTGGTGTGCAGCGACTGGGTGCCGCCGAAGACCGCCGCCATCGCTTCGATGGTGGTGCGGACGACGTTGTTGTACGGGTCCTGCTCGGTCAGCGACCAGCCGGAAGTCTGGCTGTGCGTGCGCAGCATCATCGACTTCGGGCTCTTGGCCTCGAACTTGGTCATGATGCGGTGCCACAGCAGACGGGCGGCGCGCATCTTGGCGATTTCCAGGTAGAAATTCATGCCGACGGCCCAGAAGAAGGACAGGCGGCCGGCGAAGGTGTCGACATCCATGCCCGAGGCGATGCCGGTGCGCACGTATTCCATGCCGTCAGCCAGCGTGAAGGCCAGCTCGATGGCCTGGTTGGCGCCGGCTTCCTGGATGTGATACCCGGAAATCGAGATCGAGTTGAACTTCGGCATGTGCTGCGCGGTGTAGCCGAAGATGTCGGCGATGATCTTCATCGACGGCTTGGGCGGATAGATGTAGGTGTTCCGCACCATGAATTCTTTGAGGATGTCGTTCTGGATCGTGCCGGACAGCTTGTCCTGGCTGACACCCTGCTCTTCGGCGGCAACGATGTAGCCGGCGAGGATGGGCAGCACGGCGCCGTTCATCGTCATCGACACCGAGACCTTGTCGAGCGGAATGCCGTCGAACAGGATCTTCATGTCCTCGACCGAGTCGATCGCCACGCCGGCCTTGCCGACGTCACCGGTGACGCGGACGTTATCCGAGTCGTAGCCGCGGTGCGTGGCTAGGTCGAAGGCCACCGACACCCCCTGACCGCCAGCAGCCAACGCCTTGCGGTAGAAGGCGTTGGAGGCTTCGGCCGTGGAGAAGCCGGCGTACTGGCGGATGGTCCACGGCTTGACCGCATACATGGTCGGCTGCGGGCCGCGCAGGAAGGGCGCGACGCCCGGCAGGGTGTCGGCGAATTCGAGGCTCTCGACATCCTTCTTCGTGTACAAGGCCTTGACCGCAAGGCCTTCGGGGGTATTCCACACCAGGTTGTTGACGTCACCACCCGGGGACTGCTTGGCCGCAGCCTTTTCCCAGACATCCAGGTTATTGGAATCAAAGAACTTTTCAGACATGAAACACCTCTCGCCGATTCGATTTTTTCGGGCCGATGATGCAGAATTCAAAATTCTACGCTTTCGCACCCGGCTTGACATGGTCAGCCCTACATAATACTGTATCCATAATTATGGAAGCAAGTCGGCAACGCACCGAGCTTGCCCACCGAGACCACACCATCACCATGAATCGCATTGCACCCACCGCGCTTTACCAGGAAGTCGCCGAACGACTGCGGCAACGCATCTTCGCGCACGAACTGACACCCGGCATGTGGATCGATGAGCAGAAGCTCGCCGAACAATATGGCATTTCACGCACCCCGCTACGCGAGGCACTGAAAGTCCTGGCCTCGGAAGGGCTGGTCGAGCTCAAGCCGCGCCGCGGCTGCTACGTCACGGAAATTTCCCGCCGCGACCTCGACGACATCTTCCCCCTGATGGCCATGCTTGAAGGCCGCTGTGCCTTCGAGGCCGTGAAGCGGGCCAAGACCGCCGATCTGGCGGCACTCAAGGCGATTCACGAAAAGCTGGAGTCGGCTGCTCGCGACGGTCGCATCGACGCCTTTTTCGAAGCCAACCAGGAATTTCACAAGAAAATCCAGGAATTGTCCGGCAACCGCTGGCTGCTCTCGGTCATCCAGGACCTGCGCAAGGTGCTGAAACTGTCGCGCCTGCACTCGCTGTCGCTGGAAGGTCGCCTGCAGCAGTCGCTCGACGAGCACCGGGCCATCCTGGCCAGCATGCTCTCCGGCGACGCCGCCAAGGCCGAGCGCGAAATGCACGATCACCTGCTGTCCGGCCGCGAAGCGCTGGCGCGCATGGATGCGCAGAACCTGAAAAGCGCTTGACCTGAAAAACACCTGATACAAAAACAAAACCCCCTGACGAGGCAACTCGTCAGGGGGTTTCTACTTTCAGTACCGCTTAGTGGTTGGATGCAGAGGCTGCACCGAAACCGGTCTGGGCACGCACATACTGGTCGCCGAAGGCTTCCTTCTCGGCCTGCGCGCGAACGCTGGCGTCGCTCGTCGAACCGATCCAGGCCAGCAGGAAGGCGATCGGCATGGCGAACAGGGCCGGCTGGGTGTAGGGGAACAGCGGGGCGGCATTGCCCAGCACGTCGACCCACACCGACTTCGAGAAGAGCACGAACAGCACGGCGGAAACCAGACCGCCGTAACCGCCCCACAGCGCGCCGCGGGTGGTCAGGCCCTTCCAGTACATCGACAGGATCAGCACCGGGAAGTTGGCAGCTGCGGCAACACCGAAGGCCAGGCCGACCATGAAGGCGATGTTCTGCTTTTCAAAGGCGATGCCGAGAACGATGGCAACGAAGCCGAGGCAGATCGTGGCGATCTTGGAAACGCGGATTTCAGCCGCTTCCGAAGCCGTACCCTTCTTGATCACGCGGGCGTAGATGTCGTGCGAGATCGCCGAAGCACCAGCCAGCGCCAGACCCGAAACGACGGCCAGGATGGTGGCGAAGGCCACGGCAGCCAGGAAGCCGAGCAGCATGTCGCCGCCGACCGCCTTGGCCAGGTGCATGGCAACCATGTTGCCGCCACCGATCAGCTTCTTGCCGATTTCGCCGCCTTCGAAGAAATCCGGGTTCTGGCCGACGATGATGATCGCGGTCAGACCCATCAGGAAGATGACGTTGAAGAAGTAAGCCACGAAACCGGAAGCGTAGAGCACCGACTTGCGGGCTTCCTTGGCGTCGGTCACGGTGAAGAAACGCATCAGGATGTGCGGCAGGCCGGCAGTACCGAACATCAGGCCGAGACCCAGCGAGATGGCGGTAATCGGATCGGCGAGCAGGCTGCCCGGATGCATCAGCTTCTCACCCAGCTTGTGCACCGACATCGCCTGGTCCATCACATTGGTAAAGGAGAAGTTGAAGTAGGACATCGCCAGGAACATGACCAGCGTACCGCCGGACAGCAGCATGACGGCCTTGATGATCTGCACCCAGGTCGTCGCGACCATGCCACCGAACGTGACGTAAACCATCATCAGGATGCCGACGGCGAAGATGGCGACGTTGTAGTCCAGACCGAAGAGCAGCTTGATCAGCTGACCGGCACCGACCATCTGGGCGATCAGGTAGAAGCAGACGACGGTCAGCGAGGAGATCGCGGCCATCGTGCGCACCTTGCCCTGGTCGAGGCGATAGGCAGTGATGTCGGAGAAGGTGAACTTGCCCAGGTTGCGCAGGCGTTCAGCCATCAGGAACAGGATGATCGGCCAGCCGGCGAAGAAGCACAGCATGTAGATGTAGCCGTCGTAACCCTGCATGTAGACCATGGCGGTCAGACCGAGCAGCGTGGCGGCCGACATGTAGTCACCGGCAATCGCCAGACCGTTCTGGAAACCGGTGATACCGCCGCCGGCCGTGTAGAAGTCCGACGTCGACTTGGTGCGGCTGGCCGCCCAGTAGGTGATGCCCATGGTCAGCGTCACGAAGATGCAGAACATGATGATGGCGTGCCAGTTGGTCGCCTGCTTTTCGGTCGCACCAACCGCGTCGGCGGCGATGGCGAGGGTGCACAGGCTCAGCAGCCCGAGTGCGGAAACGATCTTGCGCATTACTTGTTCTCCTTCCAGGCTTCACGAACGATCTCTTGCGAGAGCGCGTCGAACTCGGTGTTGGCCTTGCGGACATAAACGGCCGTCAGCACCCAGAAGAAGATAAACATGAAAAGTTCGGCGACCAGGCCGACGGTCCAGCGGGACCCTTCGGCAATCGGCTGGCCCAGCGATTCGGGCGCGAAGGCCACGACCATCACGAAGCCGTAGAACATGGTCAGGACGATGGCTGCCAAGGTCCAGGCGAAACGTCCCCTCTTGGCGACCAGCTCACGGAATTTGGGATTTTCCCGCATCCGCTCATACATAACGCTGCTCATTCTGTTCTCCTTATTAATTAATAATTACCGATGTAAATCGGCCGCAGCATTGTATCTTATATAAGACTTAACAACCTGACGGCATGTAAGACTTTTGCACTAAATGCCGCAAAAACGGAGAACCATGATGGGCAAGATCAATCGGACAAACGAAGGGGAAATCGCCACCCTGACCCTGGACAATCCGGGGAAACTCAACGCCATCGACTTGTCGATGTGGCAGACGCTGAGCCAGTACATGCGCGAGCTGGCCGCCGATCCGGGCATCCGCTGCGTGGTCATCCGCGGTGCCGGCAACGAGGCCTTCGCCGCCGGCGGCGACCTGGAAGAGTTCGTCACCGCCCGGGCAACGCTGGCACAGGCGCTCCACTACCACGGCGAGGTTGCCGCCGCCCTGAATGCCATTGCCGACTGCCCGCATCCGACCGTGGCCCTGATCCAGGGCGCCTGCATCGGCGGCGGCCTGGAAATCGCCGGCGCCTGCGACCTGCGCATCGCCGGCGAAAGCGCGCGCTTCGGCGCACCGATCAACAAGCTCGGCTTCTCGATGTACCCGGGCGAAATGGAAGGCCTGCTGCGTCTTGCCGGGCCGGCGGTGGTCAAGGAAATCCTGCTCGAGGGCCGCATCCTGAACGCCCGCGAAGCCTATGAAAAAGGCCTGCTGACGCGCGTCGTTGCCGACCCGCAGGTCATCGACGAAGCCTATGCCACGGCCCGCCGCATCGGCCACGGCGCCCCGCTGGTCGCGGCCTGGCACAAGCAATGGATCCACCGCCTGCTCGACGGCCGCCCGCTGAGCGACGAAGAAAAAGCCGCGTCCTTCGCCTTCCTTGACACCGAGGACTATCGGGAAGGGCTGGCGGCTTTCCTGGAAAAGCGCAAACCGGTGTTCAAGGCGCGCTGATCAGCTGCCGAAAACGGTGTGCAGCATCTTCGCCGAGAGCAGGATCAGCACACCGGCAAAGACCTTCTTCAGGGTTGCCACCGGCAACCGATGCGCCAGACGGGCGCCGAGCGGCGCAGTGAAGGTCGACACGGCGCTGACCAGCACCAGTGCCGGCAGATAGACGTAACCGATGGACCAGTCGGGCAGGCCGCTGCTGCCCCAGCCGTTGATCAGGTAACCGAGCGCCCCGGCCAGCGCAATCGGCAAGCCGATCGCCGCCGAAGTACCGATGGCGTGCTGCATCTTGACGTTGCACCAGGTCATGAACGGCACCGACAGCGAGCCGCCGCCGATCGCCACCAGCGCCGAGACCAGCCCGATGCCGCCACCGACGCCGACCATGCCAGCCTGACCGGGCAGTTCCCGGGTCGGCTTGGGTTTGACGTTGAGGATCATCTGTAGCGACACATAGGCCATGAAGCAGCCGAAGAAGATCGCCAGCGGCGCGCTATCCACACGCGAGGCGATGAAAGTGCCGCCGAAAGTGCCGAGCAGCACACCCGGCGTGATGCCGCGCACGATGTCCCAGCGCACCGCGCCATGGGCATGATGCGCACGCAGACTGGAAATCGAGGTCATCACGATGGCTGCCATCGACGTTCCCAGCGCGACATGAACCAGATGCTCGCGGGGAAAGCCTTGCGCAGCGAACAGCGTGGTCAATACGGGGACCATGATGCCGCCGCCGCCCACACCGAGTAGACCGGCAAAAAACCCGACAAACGCGCCCAACAGCAGATAGGCCAGCAGCCACTCGATTTCCATCACCACCCTGCAAATGAAAACAGGTGGCAGAAGCTGCCACCTGTTTGGTAAAAGTCCCCGCGAGTGCCGTCAGGCCGGCATCCTGAACCTGGGTTCAGAGTGGCTGCTTTCCTTCCGCATCAGGCACATTCGACGAAGAACGCGCACAACAGCGAAGTCTTGGTCCGCAACCGATGCCAATCAGCATTGGTTCAAGGAATATATGGCCTTAACAAACACCGCAGGGAACACTCGGCGGGCAATCCCGCAGCGACTCAGAGGTCCAGTTGCTGCTGGGGTGCCAGCACGGCATCGAGCCGTGCTCCCATGTCTTCGATTCTACGCTTCGTGTCGGTCGACGCAAGCGCTTCTTCGGCAGCCTCGCCAGCCGGCGCTGCCAGGCGTTCGTGGGCGATGTTCAGCGCGGCCATCACCGCCACGCGTTCGGCAATGGTGCTCTTGGTCTTCTGGGCGATTTCGCGCATCTTGTTGTCGACCAGATCGACCGCCGCCAGCAGCGCATCGCGCTCCTCCGGCCGGCAGGCAACGCGGTATTCGCGGCCCATGATCTTGACGTCGAGGAAATTCTGCTCGGCACTCATCTCAGGCATCCTCGGGCAGCTTGTCCATCAGGCCTTCCAGCCGCTCGCGGGCAGCCGTCATCGTCGAGCGCAAGTGCAGACGCTCGGCCTCGGCCGTGGCTATCTGGTTCTTCAGGACCTCGTTCTCGGCACGCAACTGGTGCACCAGGGCGACGACCTGATCGATCTTGGCTTCGAGCGCTTCGAATTCGCTATTCATGGCGCGCACTATAGAGGGACAAATGCTGCCCGGTCAAGGACTAAGCAGCTATTTTCAAAGTGTTTTATCGGCTGTCGACGCCATTGGCATTCGCATCTCCCGGCCAGGCGCGCTAGAATGCGCGCCGTGTCAGGTGCTGCGCGCGGTTTTCACCAAGCGCAGTTAAACGGGAAAGCGGTGCGTCTCCAACGAGACCAAGCCGCTGCTGCCCCCGCAACGGTAAGCAAGTGCGGGCGTATCACGAAGCCACTGGGGAAACCTGGGAAGGCGATACGTCAAGACTTGTGAGCCCGGATACCGGCCTTGCACACCTAGCGGAAGTACCACGGGGTGGTGGTGCCGGTTCCTGACCAGCCCTCTCCCCTGCGCACTTCCTTGTCAATGCATTCCGGCATGCGGGGACGCCTGCCGGAAAGGGGAAATCCATGAACTCACGTTTGAAGCCGCTGGCGGTATTGTTACCGCTCGCTTTTTGCCAACCACTGCAGGCCACGGAGCAGCTTGCCAGCCTCGACACCATGGTGGTCACCGCGACACGCCAGCCGATGCGGGTCAGCGAAGTGTTGACCGATGTCAGCGTGATCGAGCGCAACGAGATTGAAGCCGCCGGCCACACCAATCTCGAACAGATCCTGGCTGCCCAGCCGGGCATACAGATCGTTGCCAACGGCAGCTGGGGCGCCGAATCATCGCTGCTCATCCGAGGCACTAACGGCAAACACGCCCTGCTTCTTGTCGATGGCATGCGAATGGGCTCGGCAACTAACGGGAACGTTTCCTGGTCTCGCATTCCCGTTGCGCAGATTGAACGCATCGAGATCATCCGCGGTCCAGCCTCCGCAATGTACGGCAGTGACGCCATCGGCGGCGTGGTCCAGATCTTCACCCGACGCAGCGAAGAAACCTTTCATTTCTCCGCCGAAGCCGGTGCCGGTAACTACGGTACGCAAAATGGCAGTGTGAGCATGTCTGGCAAACAGAATGGCTGGAACTATGGCGCAACCGTGTCTCACGAGAGCACCAAGGGCTTCAACAGTCGCCCCTGGACAACTACAGCCAACCCGGACAAGGATGGTTTTCACAACCTCGCGGCATCGGCGCGTCTGGGTTATACCTTCGCTCCGGGCCATGAAGTGCTGCTGTCGGCACTTCATGCGGACGGAATGAGCCGTTATGACGGCAGTGGCGCTACCAACGACTGGGTGAGCAAGACCCGGAACGGCAACGGCTCCTTGGTATTGAAAAACAAGATCAACCCGAACTGGAACAGCACACTCACATTCGGGCGCAGCAACGATTATTCCGACAACCTGCGTAACGGTTTGTTCGATAGCCGGTTCAACACCGATCAGAATCTGTATTCGTGGCAACACGACCTGAATACTCGCTGGGGCAATCTTCTGGTCGGACTGGAAAGCACGCGACAATCCATCACGACGTCGGACAAGTACGCGGAAAAAACACGCCAAAACGATTCCGTTCAACTGGGCTGGAACCGCGGCTTTGGCCAACATCGCCTGCAGGGAAGCATTCGCCATGATGACGACTCGCTTTTCGGTGACAAGACCACCGGCTCCCTTGCTTATGGCTATCGTCTAACGCCCAATTGGCGAGCCAGTGCCAGTATTGGCACGGCGTTCAAAGCGCCTACGTTCAACGATCTCTATTACCCCCTGAAAAACGGCAACATCGGGAACCCGGACGTACGTCCAGAATCAGCAGTAAACCGCGAAATAACGATTCACCATGAAGCCGGAAATCACGCTCTGTCACTGACCTGGTATCTCAACCACATCAAGGACATGATCTCCTGGACCCAGGTCGGCGCAGTCACCACCCCGACCAATATCGACACCGCCAGAATTGAAGGCGCCACTTTGAACTGGCAAGGCAGACTGCGCGGCTTCGATCTGGCCTTCAATTACGACTGGCTAGACGCAAAAGACCAGAAGAACAGCAGGCAATTGCCCAGGCGCGCCCGGCATTCGGCCAACGCTTCAGCTGGGCAGGAGATTGGTCCATGGAACTGGCGAACCGAATTCCAGTTCACTGGCAAACGTCATGAGTATCCGTCCACCGGCCCGAAAGTGGATATGGGCAGCTATACACTGGTCAACCTCTACGCCGCCTACCGCTTTGCCCCGGCCTGGAGCGTATTTGCCCGCGTCAACAACCTCTTTGACCGGGACTATATACTCGTCAACACCTACGCCACCCCGGGGCGCAACGCCTTCATCGGCATCCGCTACAGTCCGAAATAATCCATGCCCACCCGCCGCCGTGCCTTCCTGATTCTCTCCGCGCTCAGCCTGCTGGCGCTGGCGAGTTTCGCCTTGGCCCTGTCGGCGGGCAGCCTCAAGGTGCCGCTGCCCGACATCGTCGCCGCGTTGTTCGGGCACGGCGACGGGGCGGCTGACATGGTCGTGCAATTGCGCCTGCCACGAGCACTCGCCGGCTTCGCCTGCGGCGGCTTGCTGGCGCTGGCCGGGGCGCTGATGCAGGTGCTGCTGCGCAATCCGCTGGCCGATCCTTACGTGCTCGGTATCTCGGGCGGGGCCGGCGTCGGCGCCATGTTCGGCATCCTGATCGGGCTGCCGCTGCTGGCTATCGACGGACTCGCCTTTGCCGGCGCGCTCGGTGCCATGTTCCTGGTCTTCGGACTGGCGCATGGCGACGGTAGCTGGACGCAGACCCGCCTGCTGCTCACCGGCGTCATCGTCGCCGCCGGTTGCGGCGCGCTGATCGCGCTGATGCTGTCGATTGCCGACGAAGGCAAGCTGCACGGCATGCTGTTCTGGCTGATGGGCGATCTCGGCCAGACCTTCACCTGGTGGCCGGCAGCACTGGCGCTGGTGGTCGCACTGGCCTGCGCCATGCCGTTTGCCCGCGAACTCAACCTGCTGTCGCGCGGCCTGATGCAGGCCCAGGCACTGGGCGTGGCGGTCGGGCGGCTGCGCTACACCGTCTATCTGCTGGCTTCGGTGGCCACCGCCGCTTCGGTGACCACCGCCGGCTCGATCGGCTTCGTCGGCCTGGTCGTCCCGCACCTGGTCCGGCTCGCCACCGGCAACGACCAACGCCTGCTGCTGCCAGCCACCGTACTCGCCGGCGGCTCGCTGCTGGTGCTGGCCGACACCGCCGCCCGCACAGTCATCGCGCCAATGCAACTGCCGGTCGGCGTGCTGACCGCGCTGATCGGCGTGCCGGTTTTCCTGTTCCTGCTGTCAAGGCAGCCGAAATGAGCGCCCCCTTGCTCGAAGCCCGCCAGCTCAGCGTCGAAATCGGCGGCAAGACCGTCGTCGACTGCCTCAACCTCAGCCTGCAGCCGGGCGAACGGCTGGCCATCCTCGGCCGCAACGGGGCCGGCAAGTCGACATTGTTGTCCACGCTGGCCGGCCTGCGCCCACCGCAGGCCGGAGCCGTGCTGCTCGACGGCGAGGACTGCGCCTTGCTGCCGCCGCGCCAGGCGGCACTGCGCCGGGCCTGGCTCGGTCAGTTCCAGAACGATCCGTTCGGCTCGACCGTGCTCGAAACCGCGCTCACCGGCCGTCATCCCCATCTCGGCCGTTGGGACTGGGAATCGACGCGCGATGCCGAACTGGCGAGGGGTGCCCTGAAAGCCCTCGGCCTGGCCGGCATGGAAGCCCGCCAGGTGCACACACTGTCCGGCGGTGAACGCCAGCGCCTGTCCATCGCCACCCTGCTGACCCAGGCGGCGACGCTCTACCTGCTCGACGAACCCTTGTCGCACCTCGACCTCAACCACCAGATGGCCGTCCTCGAACTGTTCGCCGGCACCGCCCGCGACTGCGGCGCCGCCGTCGTCATGGTCCTGCACGATCCGGCACTGGCCCACCGCTTCTGCGACCGGGCATTGCTGGTCTACGGCGACGGTCGTTGCGCACAGGGCGCAGTCGACGACATCCTGACCGCGGCAACGCTGTCCGAACTCTACGGCCACGGCCTGCGGCAGATCGAAGACCGCGGCCAGCGCTGTTTCATCCCGGAGTAAGCCTGATGACGATCAGCCACGAACAACGCATGCAGAAAAAGAAGGCCGTGATCGACGGCAAGATCGACGCCGCCCAGCAGGAACGCGGCGTGCTGGTGATCAACACCGGCAACGGCAAAGGCAAGTCGTCGGCCGCTTTTGGCGTCGTCGCCCGGGCGCTCGGCCACGGCCTCAAGGTGGGCGTCGTCCAGTTCGTCAAGGGCCGCTCGGATACCGGCGAGGAAGCCTTTTTCCGCCAGCAGCCGAACGTCGCCTGGCATGTTGGCGGCGAAGGCTTCACCTGGGAGACCCAGGACAAGGAACGCGACGCCAAGGCCGCCCAGGCTGCCTGGGACGTTGCCTGCCAGCACCTGGCCGACCCCGAGATCAGCCTGGTCGTCCTCGACGAAATGACCTACGCCTTCAAGTACGGCTGGCTCGACCTCGATGCCGTCATCGCCAAGCTGCTCTCGCGCCCGGCCATGCAGCACGTCATCGTCACCGGTCGCGCCGCACCGCAGGCACTGCGCGACGCGGCCGATACGGTCAGCGACATCGGCATGGAAAAACACGCCTTCCAGGCCGGGGTCAAGGCGATGCCGGGGCTGGAGTGGTGATTCCCCGGGACTAAGCGAGGCGTTTCGACTACGGCCGGAACGCGCCCGAATTCCGGCGGAACAGTCGGCTCAGCAAACCGATGAACACAAGTACCGCCATGGTCCAGCCGAGCACACGGGAAATCGGCAACTCACCCTCGCGCGCCGCCCCCACGAAGAAGAGGACAAAGGCCAGCAGATGCAACGCCCAGCGTTGGCAGAGCATCCAGTACGCCCTGGTCTGCCAGGTCCAGGCCAGGCAGACGTCAATCACCCACCAGACGGCGAATACGGTGTCCAGACGCGGCACGGTGACCCGGGGAGTGTTCAGGATGCGCGACCAGTCGTTGTCGAAAATGATGACCACGGCCCAGTAGAAGTGCACGGCGAACACCACCAGGGAAGCACTCCAGCTGATGCGCCACCAACGCCAGGCCTGGCGCGAGCGGTTGATGCTGGGCAACAGCGCCAGCGCTGGCGCGGCCAGCAGCAACGCGGCCCAGATGGTGAAAAAGGTCAGGTGCAGGTCCTGGCGCAAGGACTCGGCCATATCGGCGGGACCGCCGCCCGGCGGCGAGAGGGAGAACAAAGGCGTTCCCGCCGTCGATTCGGCAGCACCAAAACAGAGGGCGAGAAAAAGGCAAGCCAGCAGCAGGCTCAGACCGGCATCGCGTTGGGTCGTCGTGATCATGGTGTAGTCGTTGTTCGGGTACTCAGGGTCTGGATACGGGCGACCATGGCCTCGTTCAGTGGGGCGCGGCGACCTAGCCGCTCGGCCAGACGCACGATCTCGCCGCAGAGCACGTCGATCTCGGTCGGCCGCCCGGCAGCCAGATCATCCGCCATGCTGGAACGGGCCTGCGGATCAATACGCAGCAAGCGAGCGGCAATCAGGCGAAACAGCGGCGTCGGCAAGCACAGGATACGGATCAACAGATTCCAGGGCAGGGGCGTCAGCGCGGCCGGCTCTGCCCCGTCCAGCCGCATCAGCGCCAGCGCCTCGCGCATCAAGCCGGCAAACTGCCGGCGGTGCCCCGCGTCCAGCAATTGGGCACGTAACGGCTGACCGGAAAGCGCATTGACCGGATTGTTGAGGTTGAGCAGCAGCTTGCCCCGTTGGATCGGTTTCAGGTCGGCGTGCAGGGCCAGCGGCACACCGGCTTGGGCAAACCAATCGGCACTGCGAGCTAGCGGGGCATGCTCCTCGGCTGCCAACTGGCCATCGCTGCCACGGTGAAAACAGCCCGGGCCGATTTCGGCAATATTGAACGGCACCATGCCAGCCAGCCAATTCAGACCTGGCGCCACGGCTTGCGCCAGCGTCACGTTGTGCAGGCCATTCTGCAGCGACAGCACCGGGGTGCCTGCTGCCAGATGGCGTTCAAGCTCCTGCGCAGCCGCTTCAGTGGCACGGCTTTTGACACACAGCAACACCAGATCGGGATGACAAGCAGTGGGAACCTGCTCGTGAAGCCGCAATTGCGCCGGCGCCAGGAACTGGTTCCGACCATCGCGGTCGCTCAGGCGCAGGCCGTGCGTGCGCAAGGTCTGCAGCACAAGGGGCCGACCGACGAAATCGACCTGCGCGCCCGCATGCTGCAGGCAGCCCCCCAGGTAGCAGCCAACGCTGCCGGCGCCCATGACCAGAAAGCGTGGCGCTGGTTTCATGCCTGCCCGGTCGGACGAGGGGTCTGGCGCGCCACCGGGCCGGCTTCGGCGTCGATCTGATCGCGCAACGACTTGCCGCCCCCCAGCGCAAACCAGACTTCGGCCGTCACAAACATGGGGCCGACGAGCAGACCGCGGATGTCATCGACAAAAGCAGGCTTGCGCCCCTCCCAAACATGCCCGACGAGCTGGAATGCCCAGCCGACGACGAAGCTACCCAGGCCAACGGCCAGCCAGGGAAGCAGCGCGGCCTGAGCGAACGGCTGCGCAAACATCACCAGCAGGCCGGTCACGGCGATGGTCGCCATGGTCACCACGCTCACGCCTTGGTAGAGGTACCAGGCGGCAGCCAATGCCCAGACCGTCACGGCGCCGTTCAGGGGTAATCCGAGCAGGGAAAACTGCAGGCGCCCCAGCAGAACGCCAATGGCAAAGATGATCAGGGGGATGCCCGCGTAGTGGGTGGCAATATTGCGGGGGTCGCGGTGATAACGCGCGTAGCTCACCAGCAGGGTGGTCGAAGGGGTCATCATGGTCTCCGTGTTGTTTGTACGCAGGATGCACCACGGGCCGGCCAGAGTCTGTCAGAATTTTGACAATGCCGACGATGGACCCGTTGCCCTCCGCCCCGAAGACTTTGCAGGCCGCGCTGCAGAGCGACGACTGGTTTGCGAGTTGCCCACCGCCGTTGCAGCAGGCCTTGCTGAGCATGGCCGTTGTGCGCCGCCTGGAGGTGGGCGAAGCACTGTTCACCCGGGGCAGCCCGGCCAGCGGCATGTACTGCGTGATCGCCGGCGCCGTGCACATTGGCGCCCATGATGCCGATGGTCGGGCCGCAGTCCTTGCTCACCTGGAGCCCTACCAGTGGTTTGGGGAAATCTCGGTGATCGATGGCCAGCCACGCACCCACGACGCCATCGCCGATCTCCCCGGCGAAGTCCTGGTGATACCCGGGGCCGGACTGGAACGATGGCTGGAAACCCGTCCGCAATACTGGCGCGACATCGCCCGCCTGACCTGTCGCAAACTGCGGGTGAGCTTTGCCGTGCTCGAGGAGCTGGCGCAACTCCCCCTTGAGGAGCGCGTACTGCGGCGGTTGCGCCTGCTGGCGCAGGGCTATGGCAGTCGTGATATCGCCCGCCAGCGCATTCGTATCGGTCAGGAAGTTCTGGGGCGGATGCTGGGCATCAGCCGCCAAAGCGTCAACCAGGCGCTCAAGCAACTGGCGGCAAAAGACCTAGTCCGCCTGCACTACGGCGAAATCGAACTGCTCGATTGAGCAACCGCGATCAGGCACACCGCCGAAGGGCAGCCTGAATCTGGTCTCGCGTGCGAGAATCCCGCCGGCTATCAACACAACTGTCTGCTAATCACTGATGCCCGCCTGCCCCGCCCTGCTCATCGCCGCCCCTGCCTCCGGCCAGGGCAAGACTACCGTTACCGCCGCGCTGGCGCGGCTGCATGCGCGCCAGGGACGGCGCGTCACCGTTTTCAAATGCGGTCCGGATTTCCTCGATCCGCAGATTCATGCCTTCGCCAGCGGCCGGCCGTGCCAGAACCTCGACCTCGGCATGTGCGGCGAGGCTGATGCGCGCTGGCGGCTGGCGCGGGCGGCGGCCGAGTCGGACCTGATCCTGATTGAAGGCGTGATGGGTTTGTTCGATGGCAAACCGTCGGCGGCCGATATCGCTGAACGCTTCGGCATCCCCGTGCTGGCGCTGATCGACGCCGGCTCCATGGCCCAGACCTTCGGCGCGGTGGCTCACGGGCTGGCCACCTACCGGCCCGGCCTGCCGTTTGCCGGGGTGCTGGCCAACCGCGTTGCCGGCGCCCGCCACGCCGAGATGCTCAAGGAATGCCTGGCGCCCGGCGTGGGCTGGTTCGGCGCCTTGCCGAAAAGCGGCGACAGCCTGCCCGAACGCCACCTCGGCCTGCTCCAGGCAGCCGAGATCGACGATCTCGAAGCCCGCCTCGACCGGCTGGCCGACGCGCTGGCTGAAAGTGCCACCGTCGACCTGCCTGAACCGGTATCTTTCGGCGACGCACCACCGCCGACCGTGCCGCCGCTACTTGCCGGCCGGCGCATCGCCATCGCCCGCGACGCCGCCTACGGCTTCATCTACCCGGCCAACCTGGAAACCCTGCAGGCGCTTGGCGCCGAGCTGCGCTTCTTTTCGCCAGTCGCCGGCGATGCGCTGCCTGAGTGCGACGCTGTCTGGCTGCCCGGCGGCTACCCGGAACTGCACGCCGCCGCACTGAGCGCCAACGCCGGCCTGTGGCAGGCATTGCACGCCCACGTCGACGCCGGCAAACCGCTACTCGCCGAATGCGGCGGCATGATGAGCCTGTTCGAGGAAGTCGTCGACAAAACCGGCCAAGCCCACCGCTTCGCCGGCCTGCTGCCCGGGCGGGCGGTCATGCAGCAGCGGCTGGCAGCGCTCGACACGCAATTCGCCGAACTGCCCGAAGGCCGGCTGGCCGGCCATACCTTCCATTACTCGAAGAGCGAAACACCGCTGCCGCCACTGTGCCGCGCCGTCACTGCCGACGGCCGTGAGGGCGAGGCCATCTACCGCCGGCAACGGCTGACCGCCTCCTACGTGCATTTCTATTTCCCCGCCGATCCGGCGGTGGCAGCGGCCCTGCTGCAAGCCTGACCGTCAATTTTTTTCGAAACATACTGCAGCGACACGCTGTTTTTACTAGATGCTTCGGCTGCGTACAATCGCGGAACATCACTGTCCGAAGGAGACAAACATGAACAAGTTCATTGCAATGGCGGCAGCCGTCGTTCTCGGCTTCACGCTGAACATCAACGATGCGGAAGCCAAGCGCCTCGGGGGCGGTGGCTCGACCGGCATGCAACGCCAGGCCACGCCGCCGAGCAACAATTTCAACCAGGCCCAGCGCCAGCAACCGGCCGCAGCCCCGCAAGCCCAGCCGAAGCGTTCCTGGATGGGCCCGGTCGCCGGTCTGGCTGCCGGTCTTGGCCTGGCCGCGCTGGCCTCGCACCTCGGTTTCGGCGAAGAGCTGGCCAATTTCATGATGATCGCCCTGCTCGCCATGGTCGTCATTGGCGCCATCGCCTTCTTCATGCGCAAGAAGGCCGGCGCCCAGGCACAAGGCGGCATGCAGTACGCCGCTGCCGGCGCCAACTACGGCAGCCAGCCGGGCAATGTCACCCGTCCGGACTTCACTCCGGCCGGCGGTTCTTCTGGCTTCACGCCGGCAGCCGAAGCGCTTGAGTCGACGGGTAGCGGCAACATCCCGGCCGATTTCGACGCCGAGGGCTTCGTGCGCAACGCCAAGGTCAACTTCATCCGCCTGCAGGCCGCCAACGACGCCGGCAACCTCGACGACATCCGCGAATTCACTTCGCCGGAAATGTTCGCCGAGATCAAGATGGCCATCGCCGAGCGCAACGGCGCGACGCAGGAAACCGATGTCGTCCAGCTCGACGCCCAGGTCATCGACGTCGCCGAGGAAGCCAGCCGTTACGTCGTCAGCGTGCATTTCAGCGGCCAGATCCGCGAAGAACGCAACGGCCCGGTCGAGAACTTCTCGGAAATCTGGCACATGATGAAGCCGACCGACGGCAGCCGTGGCTGGGTGATCGCCGGTATCCAGCAAGTTCAGTAAGCGTAAAACATCACGCCAAGGCCGGCCGGGGCAACCCCGCCGGCCTTTTTGTTGCCCGTCGGCCGGTCTTCGAAGCGCTTCACCCCGCCATCGCTGCCCACGCCTGACGAATCCCATCCGCCAGCACTCGCGCTTCCTCCGCCCCCTGAATACCGGACTGGCGGGCGAAGACGAAGGTCGGTACGGAGCTGACGCCCCAGCTTCGGGATTCGCGTTCCATTTGCTGGACGGTGGCGGCGTCCTCGCCGGATTCGAGGTAGGCGAGCATGGTGGCCGGGTCGTGACCGCAGGCGGCGGCGACCCGGGCGAGGACTTCTGGGTCGCCGACGTTTTCGCCCTGTTCGAACTGGGCCTTGAACAAGCCTTCGACCAGCCCGGCGGCATCGCCTTGTTGTTGCGCCCAGTGGATCAGGCGGTGTGCCGCTAGCGTGTTGGCGCGCACCTCGATTTTCTCGAAGCGGTAGTCGATGCCGAGCGGGGCGCCAATTTCGCGGACCCGCTGCCAGATGCCTTCGACTTGCGCCCGGCTGCCGAATTTCTGCACCAGGAAGGGCAGGTAGGGTTCGCCTGCCGGCGGCGTGTCCGGGTTGAGGAAGAAGGGGCGCCAGCGGATTTCATGCCGGAAATCGGGCACCTCGGCGCGCACGATATCGATGGCGCGCGCCAGCCGGCGCTGGCCGATGAAGCACCAGGGACAGACGACATCCGAGACAACTTCGATGAGCAGGGGGTTTTCATTGTTCATGCGTTTCTCCATTCGGCAACGAAAGCTCGGACCAGCCTGTCCGTGAATTGGTGCCGTTCTTCGGCGCTCCTTGGCAGCTTAGCGTGCTTCAGTCGCTGTCGAGCAGCCGCTCGCATTCGATCATCAGCTGCTGGGCCAGTTCCGAATGATAGTTGGGGTCGAGCGCCTGCATCATTTCGTGGGCGGTGAACAGGCCGGCTTCGCGGGAGAGCGTGCTGCGCATGGCGCGCGCCATGTCGTCGCTCAGGCGGGAGAGATGGAGGCGATCTTCCTGGGCCAGACTGCGCCAGCTGCGGGCGAGCCAGTCGGCGGCGAGGGTGGCACCCTGGGCCGGGGTGAGTTCCTGGCCGTGTTCGTAGTAGCTGTCGAGACGCTGGGCGACCAGCGCGAACAGCAGGGCGATGCGGGTTCCCCGGTCGGTGCCTGCCGATACCGGGCTTTTCGGGCGCTGCATCGGCTATTGGTCTTTTTTGAGCAGTGATTTCAGCGCGGCGAAGGGCGAGTGCGTGGCCATCGAGGCGTTGTTGCGGCTGTCGGTATAGCCGCGGTCGGCCTCGATCTGCTTCTGGTGTTCGTTGTCGTGGCAGTACAGACACAACAACTCCCAGTTGCTGCCGTCGGCCGGATTGTTGTCGTGATTGTGGTCGCGGTGATGCACGGTCAGTTCGCGCAGGTTGGTGTGCGTGAATTCGCGGGCGCAGCGACCACATATCCACGGGTAAAGCTTCAGCGCCCGTTCGCGGTAGCCCTTCTCGCGTTCGTCTGCGGCCTTGCGGGCGGCGGCGACGACCTGGTCGAGGCGTTGATGATCGAGCTTTTTCATGCGTTTTCCGTTTCAGAAGGCAGCGGCTTCGGCTTCCAGGTAGGCCAGGCTGACGTACTTGCCGATGTTGCTGTCGAAGCCCTTGGTCGTGCGTGCCTGGCTGGCGACACGCGGGTCGCGCAGAACCAGTTCCTTGGCTTCTTCCATCGGCTGACCAGCCTCCACCGCCTTGACGCAGCTTTCGTAAATGCCCTCGAACAGGCTGCGATTCCAGGCCAGAACATTGGCCCCGGGTTCGCCGTGGCCGGGCAGCCAGATTTTCGACGGCGCGTTCTTTTCCAGCGCCGCGTAGGTTTTCAGCGTGCCGACGTAGGAGCCGTCGTCCATGTTGGCGATGCGACCGTTCATGGCGACATCGCCGACACAGGTCAGGCCGTCGCCGACGACCTCGACGCAGATGTCGGACGGCGTGTGCGCCTTGCCGTAGTGGTGCAGGCGGAGCACGACGTCGCCGAATTTCAGTTCCTGGCCGTGATCGACCGCGACAGTCGGCGCCACGACCTTGGTGCCCATCGTCGCCTGATTGGTCCATTGCTCCATCAGGCGCCGCCAGGTGTTGCCTTCCATGCCCTTGATCTGCTCGATGGTGCCGGCGTGGGCGTGGATCGGCATGTCGCCGTAGGCTTCGACAAAGGCCTGGTTACCCAGGAAATGGTCGCCGTGATAGTGGGTGTTGATGATCGCCACGACCGGCTTGTTCAGTTTCTGCTTCAACTGGCGGATGGCCATTTCGCCGATCTGCACCGAAGCGCCGGTGTCCACCGCAACCAGCCCCTTGGGCGTGTCGATGAAGGTCAGGTTGCACATCATCCCCTGGTTTTCCGGGGTCGGGAAACCATCGGGCGAGAAGATCATCCACACATGTTTCGACAACTGGCGCAGCGGGTGATCCTTGACCGCCGGGCCACGGACGAAATTGTCGAGATCGTTGGCAAAGGCGCTGACCGCATGCCAGGGTGCGAATTCGGCAGCACCGACGACTCCTGCAGCAGCCAGCGAACGAAGGAAGTGGCGGCGGTTCATCAGTGTCTCCTTGTTTATTAAAATAGGTGCCTATCTTCGCGCCGAACCGGCCGTTCGTCTACACTCCCGCCATGCACCGCTATCCGCTTTCCTTCCTGATTCTTACCGCCCTCGGCATCCTCTGTGCCATTCCCGGACTGGTCAGCCTGTTTGGCTTCGGCGCACTAATCCACCCGGTACTCGACGATCCGATGGCCGGGCTGGCCTTCATTGTCTCGGCGGTGGCGCTGATCGGTTCCGGCGCCTTCCCGCTGGTGATTGCCAGGCTGAAGGCCGGCGAGGACGCTTAGGCCTCGCGCATCATCCGCCAGTACTGGACCTTCATGGCCACGACCGAGCCGACCAGGATGGCCGCCAGGGTGATGAAGGAACCCAGCGCCAGCGTCGAGATGCCGGTAATGCCCTGGCCGACCGTACAGCCGAAGGCGAGCACGCCGCCAAAGCCCATCAGCGCAGCGCCGATCAGGTGGGTCGCCGTGTCTTCGACATTGGCAAAACCTTCCCAGCGGAACGAGCGGGTCGCCAGCGACCAGGCTGCCGAACCGGCGATGACACCGAACACGGCGGCAATGGCGACGGTGACCACACGGCTGCTGTCCGACCAGAGCATGAACAACTCCAGCGTGTAGGCAACCGGCGCGACGAAGGTCAGCGATTCCATGCGCCCGCTGTTCGTTCTCAGGAAAGCTTCTTCCAGCGTGTCCGGATGTTCGGCGATGTAACCGAGGTGACCGCTCACATACCAGGCGAGCACGACCAGCAGGCCGGTACCGATGCCGCCGAGCAGATTGTCCAGGGTCCAGAAGTCACGGCGCAGCAGGCAGAAGGCAGTCAGGCCGCCGCCGATGGCGATGACGGCCAGGGTGGAAGCCGTTGCCTCATCGAGACCGAAACCGGCGAGCAGCGAGGGAATGTCCTGTCCTTCCGGCATGGCAACGGCAACCGGGTCGATGTAGCTGACGCGGAAGACGCCGAAGACACCGCGCATGGTCATGTAGGCGAACAGGCCGAGGACGAGGAAGACGACCAGCGACTTGAGGTTGCCGGCGCCGATGCGGATCAGCGTCTTCGAGCCGCAGCCGGACGCCAGCACCATGCCGACGCCAAAGCTGAAACCGCCGAGGATGTAGGACAGCCAAGTCAGGCTGGTGGTCCGGTAGATCGACTTGTCGAGATCGATCAGCCCGGCACCGTGCAGTGCGCCAGCGCCGAGGATGGCGACGCCCATGGCCAGCAGCCACATGCGCATGCGGCTCCAGTCGCCCATGTTGAGGATGTCGGACACCGCACCCATGGTGCAGAAATGGGTCTTCTGGCCGATGGCGCCAAAGACGAAGGCCAGCGCGAAGGTCAGCCAGAGCACGAGGTTGGGGGAGACGTCAGCTTCCATGTCAGGTCCGGTAAGGCGTGGGGTCGGGGATGCCGGCGGCGGCGAAACCCTCGGCGCGCAAACGGCAGGAGTCACAGACAGCGCAGGCGCGCCCAAGTTCATCGGCCTGATAACAGGAAACGGTCAGGCCGTAATCGACGCCGAGTGCATGGCCGGTGCGGATGATTTCGGCCTTGGACAAATTGATCAGCGGCGCGTGGATGTGCAGTTTCTGCCCCTCGACCCCGGCCTTGGTGGCGAGGTTGGCCATGGTTTCGAAGGCGGTGATGTATTCCGGGCGGCAATCCGGGTAGCCGGAGTAATCGACGGCATTGACGCCAACGAAGATGTCGCGGCTGCCGAGCACTTCCGCCCAGGCCAGGGCCAGCGACAGCATGATGGTGTTGCGCGCCGGCACATAGGTAACCGGGATGCCGGCCTGCACACCGTCGACCGGCACGGCAATCGAGGTATCGGTGAGCGCCGAACCGCCGAACTGCGCCAGACCGAAGTTGATCACCCGATGTTCGACCGCCCCCAGCGCCTTGACGACGCGGTCGGCAGCCTGCAATTCGGCGCTGTGCCGCTGACCGTAATCGAAGGACAGGCAGTAGCAGTCGAACCCCCGATTGCGGGCAATGGCCAGGCAGGTCGCGGAATCGAGCCCGCCGGAGAGAAGAACCACGGCTTTTTCATTCATGGGGCGCGAATATACCCGAATTTGCCCCATCTCCGCGACGGTATCTGCTTGTTCCTGCGCTACAATTTGCCGCTTGACCCCATTTTCTTGGAGAACAAGATGTCGATCCGCCTGACCGCCCTCGCCGCTGCCTTGATGCTCGCCGGTTCCGTCCACGCTGCCGACCCGATCAAGGTCGGCTTCGTCTCCACCCTGTCCGGCCCTGGCGCCGGCCTCGGCGTCGACATCCGCGACGGCTTCAACCTCGGCATGCAGCACCTGGGCGGCAAACTCGGCGGCCTGCCGGCCGAAGTCCTGATCGCCGACGACCAGCAGAACCCGGACATCGCCAAGCAGGCAACCGACCGCTTCCTCAAGCGCGACAAGGTCGATTTCATGACCGGCATCGTCTTCTCCAACATCATGCTGGCCGTCGGCCCGGCGGTGTTCCAGAACCAGACCTTCTACATCTCGGCCAACGCAGGCCCCTCGCAATACGCTGGCGCACAGTGCAATCCCTTCTTCTTCAACGTCGCCTGGCAGAACGACAACCTGCACGAAGCCGTTGGCAAGGTGGTTCAGGACAAGGGTTTCAAGAACGTGATGATCGTCACCCCCAACTACCCCGGTGGCAAGGACGCAGTGTCGGGCTTCAAGCGCTTCTACAAGGGCAAGACCGAGGAGATGTACACCAAGCTCGGCCAGCTCGATTACGCCGCCGAACTGGCGCAGATCCGCGCCGCCAAGCCGGACGCGCTGTTCTTCTTCCTGCCGGGCGGCATGGGCATCAACTTCGTCAAGCAGTTCGTCGCCGCCGGCCTGTCGCGCGACACCCAGTTGTTCGCCCCCGGCTTCTCGGCCGACGAGGACGTGATCAAGGCTGTCGGCGAGCCGATGATGGGCATGTTCAACTCATCGCACTGGGCGCACGACATGGACAACGCCGAGAACAAGCGTTTCGTCGCCGATTTCCAGAAGGCCTACGGCCGCCTGCCGTCGCTGTACGCCTCGCAGGGCTACGACGCGGCGCTGATGATGGACGCCGCAGTGCGTGACGTGAAGGGCAATGTCGCCGACAAGAAGGCGCTGCAGAAGGCGCTGGAAGCCAAGCGCTTCAAGTCGGTACGTGGCGAATTCAAGTTCAACAGCAACCACTATCCGGTACAGAACTACTACCTGCGCGCCATCGGCAAGGATGCCCAGGGCCGCGTCACCAACAAGACCATGGGCACTATCTTCACCAATCATGCTGACGCCTACGTGGCTCAGTGCAAGATGAAGTGACCCAGCTGGTTCTCGAGCAGGCCCTCAACGGCCTGCAGTTCGGCCTCATGCTGTTCCTGCTGGCCGCCGGGTTGACGCTCGTCTTCGGCATCATGGACTGCATCAACCTGGCCCATGGTTCGCTGTACATGGTCGGCGCCTATTTCGTCGCTGCCGCCGCCCAAGCGGCCGATTCGTTCTGGATCGGGCTGGGCGCCGGCATCGCCGGCGCGGCCCTGCTCGGGCTGCTGCTCGAACTGTCGCTTTTCCGGCAGTTGTACCGGCGCGACCACCTGTCGCAGGTGCTTGCCACGTTCGCCCTGATCCTGATCGCCAACGAAAGCGTACGCGTGATCTGGGGGCCGGCGCCGCTGATGCTCAACCCGCCCGAATCGCTGGCCGGGCCGGTGGAGATTGCCGGCTTCTTCTACCCGGCCTACCGGTTGGTGATCATCGGCGTCGGTCTGGTCGTCGCCGCATTGCTCTACCTGCTCGTCGCGAAGAGCCGGGTCGGCATGTGGGTTCGCGCCGGCGCCGCCAATCGCGAGATGACCGAAGCACTGGGTATCAACGTGCGCGGCTTGTTCACCGCCGTGTTCGTGTTCGGCGCCGCCTTGTGTGCGCTGGCCGGCGGCCTGCTCGGGCCGCTGCTGGCGGTTCAGGTCGGCATGGGTGAAAGCGTGCTGATCCTGGCTTTCGTCGTCATCATCATCGGCGGCATCGGCTCGATCCGAGGCGCCCTGGTCGGCGCGCTGATCGTCGGCACGGTCGATACGCTCGGCCGGGCGCTGCTGCCGACCTTGCTGCGCGCCACGCTGCCGGCGGACGCCGCCGCCACGCTCGGCCCGGCGCTGGCGTCCATCCTCATCTACCTGCTGATGGCGGCGATCCTCTTCTTCAAGCCGCAAGGCCTGTTCCCGGCGAGGGCGTGATGGCGTTCTACCGACCCGCCCGCTGGCAGAACGCTGCCGTCAGCGTCAGCTTGGCAATGTTGATCGCCCTGCCCGAACTGCTGACGGCGCTCGACCAAAGCTATTACACCGGCTTCGCCACCCGTGTCCTGATCTTCGCGCTGGCGGCGAGCAGCCTCAATCTGGTACTCGGCTTCGGCGGCATGGTTTCGCTCGGTCATGCCGCTTTCTTCGGCATCGGCGCCTATGTCGCGGCGATCTGCTACGACGCCGGCATCCACGAAGGCCTGCTGGTGCTGCCGCTGGCGGCACTGGTCGCCGGCCTGTTCGCGCTGCTGGTCGGCGCCATCAGCCTGCGTACGCGCGGCGTCTATTTCATCATGATCACGCTGGCCTTCGCCCAGATGACCTACTACCTGTTCATTTCCTCCAGCGCCTGGGGCGGCGACGACGGCATGCCAATCTACGAACGCATGCAGTTCGCCGGCTTCAGCCTGCTCGCAGATGAGGCGTTGTACTACTTGGCGCTCGGCGTGCTCGCGCTGTGCATGCTGCTTTTCGCCCGCCAGGCCCAGGCCCGCTTCGGGCGTACCGTGCAGGCGATCCGGGAAAACGAGACACGCATGGAAGCGCTCGGTTACCCGGTCTTCCGCTACCGCCTGGTCTGCTTCGCCCTCGGTGGCGCCGTCGCCGGACTGGCCGGCGCCCTGCTCGCCAACCTGACCGGGATGGCCAGCCCCAACCTGCTGCAATGGACGCAATCGGGCACCCTGCTGGTGATGGTCATCATCGGCGGCGTCGGCTATCTGTGGGGCGGCCTGGTCGGTGCCGTCGTCCTGCTCCTGCTCGAAGAATTCCTGCTCGCCTGGTTCGAGCACTGGCACATCGCGCTCGGCCTGCTGCTGATCGGCATCGTCCTCTTCGCCCCGCGCGGTGTCGCCGCCCTGTTCGGGAAACACCATGGCTGACGCACTGCTCGAAGTCCGCGCACTATCGCGCCGTTTCGCCGCCGTCGATGCGCTGCAGGGCGTCAATTTTTCGGTGACGGCTGGCGAAGTGCACGCGCTGATTGGCCCCAACGGCGCCGGCAAGACGACCTTCATCCACCATGTCTCGGGCGCTTTGCGGCCGGACAGCGGCAGCATCCACTTCGCCGGCCGCGAGGCCACGCGCCTGTCGATGCACGAGCGGGTCCGCGCCGGCATGGCGCGCTCCTACCAGATCACCAATGTTTTCACCGGCCAGAGCGCGCTCGACAATGTCGCGCTGGCCGTCCAGGGCCGCCCCGATGCCGGCAGCAGCTTCCGCTTCTGGCGCCCGGTGGCAGCCGAGCGGCGCCTGTTCGACGAGGCCGTCGCTTTCCTTGAACAAGTCGGCCTGGGCGATAAAGCCGGGCAACTGGCCGGTCACCTGTCGCATGGCGAACAGCGGGCGCTGGAACTGGCGATGGCGCTGGCCACTAAACCGCAATTGCTACTGCTCGACGAACCGATGGCCGGCACCGGCCCGGAGGAGTCGGCGCGCATGGTCGAGCTGATCGAACACCTGGCGCGCCACGTCACCATCCTGCTGGTCGAGCACGACATGGACGCGGTGTTCCGCCTGGCCGACCGCATTTCGGTGCTGGTCAACGGTCGCCTGATCTGTACCGGTCTGCCCGACGAGGTCCGCCAGGACGCCGAAGTGCGCCGCGCCTACCTGGGAGACCACCTGTGAGCAGCCTGCTCGAAATCCGCGGCCTGGAAGTCGCCTACGGCGCCAGCCAGGTGCTGTTCGGCATCGACCTGGCGATGGCCGAAGGCGAAGCCGCCACCCTGCTCGGGCGCAACGGCATGGGCAAGACCACCACGCTGCGCGCGCTGTGCGGGCTGGAACCGGTACGCGCCGGCAGCATCCGCTTCCTGGGCGAGGACATCACCGGCTGGCGCCCCGACCGCATCGGCCGCGCCGGCATCGCGCTGGTGCCGGAAGGCCGGCAGTGCTTCCCCAACCTGACGGTCGACGAACACCTGGTCGCCTTCTTCGCCAACCGCCGCCAGGTCGCCGAGCCCTGGACGCCGGCCCGCGTCTATGCGCTGTTTCCGCGCCTGGCCGAGCGCAAACGCAATCTCGGCAACCAGCTCTCCGGCGGCGAACAGCAGATGCTCGCCATCGGCCGGGCGCTGGTCACCAATCCGCGCCTGCTGGTGCTCGACGAAGCGACCGAAGGCCTCGCGCCGCTGATCCGTGACGAGATCTGGGCCTGCCTGTCAGCTTTACGGGCGGCCGGACAGAGCGTGCTGGTGGTCGACAAATACGTGGAAAAACTGATCGCCTTGGCCGACCGGCATACCGTGATCGAACGCGGCCAGGTCGTGTGGCGTGGCAGTTCAGCCGAACTCGATGCCGATCACGGCATCTGGCATCGCTATCTGGGCATCTGAACATCCGTCGAGCATCGCCTCGAACTGCGACAGAGCTTGCGGGCGGCCGAACATGTACCCCTGGAACAGAGTACAGCCGTGCTCGATCAGGTAAGCGTACTGTCCCTCGGTCTCGACCCCCTCGGCGACCACGCTCAGGCGCAGCGAACGCCCCATGGCGATGATCGCCCGAATGATCGCCGCATCATCGGGATCGCTCATGATGTCGCGGACGAAGGAGCGATCAACCTTGAGCTGGTCGAACGGAAACTTCTTCAGGTAGGACAGCGAAGCGTAACCAGTCCCGAAATCATCCAGTGAAAAGCGCACGCCGAGCAGGCGCAGCGCCCGCATCTTGAACACGACTTCGTCCACCTTGTCGAGCAGCAGGCTTTCCGTCAGCTCCAGCTTGAGCCGGCGGGGATCGGCTCCGTGCCGGGCCAGCGCGGCGCAAACCTGGTCGACGAAATCCGGCTGACGGAACTGGCGTGCGCTGACATTGACCGCCAGGTACAGTTCGCGCAATCGTGGATCGTCGTCCCAGCGACGCAGGGTGGCGCACGCCTGGTCGAGCACCCACAAGCCGATCGGAACGATCAGGCCACTCTCCTCGGCCAGGGGAATGAAATCGTCGGGCGGCACCAGTTTCTGCCCGTCCGGCAGCCAGCGCAGCAACAGTTCGGCACCAACCAGGCCGCTGTCCCGGTCGACCAGCGGCTGGGCATGCAGGACAAACTCATCGCGCACCAGGGCATGGCGTAACCCCGCTTCCAGTCGCGCCCGTCGATCAAGCGTGGTCTGCATCGCCTGGTCGAAGAAGCGAATCGCATTCCGCCCGGCCTCCTTGGCCTTGTACAGCGCGATATCCGCCTGCTTGAGCAGGGTATCCACGGTCTTGTCCTGCCCGTGGAAGAGCGTGACGCCGATGCTGGCAGTACAGTAATACTCCTGCCCCTGGGCCAGCATCACCGGGCGCGCCAATTCCAGACGCAATTTCTCGGCGATGCTCTCGGCACTGATCGCGGCCATCTGAGGATGGGGGTCCAGCGCCCCGATCATCACCGCGAACTCGTCGCCCCCCTGACGAGCCGCCGTATCGCAGTCACGGATGCACGCTTTGAGGCGGCAGGCGACCTCGATCAGCAGATGGTCACCGATATCGTGCCCAAGCGTGTCGTTGAGAATCTTGAAATTATCGACATCGATGATCAGCAAGGCCCCGTGCTCGGCCTTGCGCTTACCGGACATCCGCGCCTGTTCCAGGCGATCAAGCAGCAGACGACGGTTGGGGAGCGCGGTCAGCGGGTCGTAGAAGGCCAGGTGCTGAACCTCCGACTCGGCATGCTTGAGCTTGCTGATATCGGCGAAAGTCGCCACGTAACCGCTGACCTCGCCGGTGTCATTGCGCAGCACATTAATGATCAACCATTCCGGGTAGATTTCGCCGGACTTCCGACGATTCCAGATCTCGCCTTCCCAGGTATCGTGCTCGCGCAGCGACTCCCACATCCGGGTATAAAACCCCGGACCTTGCCGACCGGAAGCAAGAACTCTTGGCGTTTTGCCGATGACCTCTTCCGGGCGATAACCCGTCAACCGGCAAAAGGCCGCATTAACCCGACGGATGCACTGCTGCGCGTCGGTCAGCAGTACCGCTGCGCCAACGTGATCAAGTACGAACGCCTGATTCCACCTGTCGCCATCGACGCCCTGGTGGCCAGCCGCCGGATTCAAGTGATTTGACATGACACTCCCACATGCCAGCTATCGTTACGCCAGTATCCATGTCTGAGGCATGGTTATCGGCAGTATGCCCCAAGGCATATGCCGATTTCAACACCGTCCGTCGTATTTTTCAGCCGTGGGAGAGCAGGCTGATTTCACGCTCGAGCAGGTTTTCGTCGCCGAGATTCAGTTCGACCAGGCGGCGCAGATGGGTGGCACTGTCGAGATCGATTTCGTGGTTGGCCAGCCCATAGCTGTCGCCCTGGTGGTGAACGACGGTGACCCCGGTACGAATGTCCGTGCCGCCGTTATCCAGCGTTAGATGGAGCACCCCGTTGCTGCCGACCTTGACGAACATCGGCTGGATTGGACGAATCAGTGCGCCCTTGAGCGAAATATCGAGGATTTCGACCGCGTGCTCGCCGTCGGCAAGGAACAGTCGGCCCGGGCTCTGGAAGCTGATACGGGTAAATTGCCGGCGATTTTCGCTCATGGTCGTCTCCTCGGACTCATTTGCCTTGCATGTTACCCCAAAGCAGCTTGTGCAACTGCAACTGGAAGCGCACCGGCAGGCCGTCTTCGAGTATCCAGCCGGCCAGCGCCGCCGGTTCGATACTGCCCTGCGCCGGCGAAAACAGTACCGCGCAGCGGCTGTCCAGTTGATGCGCCTGGAGTACCTCGCGCGCCCACTCGTAGTCCTCACGCGAAGCGGTGACGATCTTGATCTCGTCCTTGGGCTTGAGGTGCGCCAGGTTGGCCCACAGGTTCTTGCCCGACTCGCCGGAATCCGGCGCCTTCAGGTCCATGATGCAGGCAACGCGCGGGTCGACCGGGGCGATGTCGAACGCTCCCGAGGTTTCCAGCGAGACGTCGTAACCGGCGTCGCACAGTGCCGTCAGCAGCGGCAGGCAGGCTTTCTGGGCCAGCGGCTCGCCACCGGTGACGCACACCTGACGGACCGGATACTTGGCAACTTCGGCCAGCACCTCGGCCTGCGTGCGCATCTCGCCGCCGGTAAAACTGTAGGTGGTATCGCACCAGGTACAGCGTAAGGGGCAGCCGGTCAGACGGATGAAAACCGTCGGCAAGCCGACGCGCGATGCTTCACCCTGCAAGGAGTGAAAGATTTCGGTGATGCGGAGATCCAATTCCTACTTCTTCTTCAGGCGTTCGCGGGCCTTGTCGGCAGCCGGCGAACTGGGGTGTTTCTCGATCAGGCTGGCCATCGTCTGACTGGCAGCCTTGCGATTACCCATTTCCTGCTGGCAGGTGGCGATCGACAGCATGGCATCCGGCACCTTGTCGCTCGCCGGATAACGACTGACCACCTGGCTCTGCGCCTCGATCGCCTTGGCGCAATTGCGCTGCGCATACCAGGCATTACCCAACCAGTACTGGGCATTGGCGGCCAGCGAACCGTTCGGGTATTTCTCGACGAAACCGGCAAAGGCCGCGGCAGCTTCCTTGTACTTGGTCGCCTTGAACAATTCGAGCGCGGCATCGTAGGCCGCCGTTTCCTGGGCCGGATTGGCGGTGCCGCCAATCGCCGCCGCCGGGCCAGCTGCCGGATCGGCAGCCGCCGCAGGCTGTTCGGCGACTTGCGGCTCAAACCGCCGGAGCCGGCTGTCGAGATCGAGGTAGAAGTCCTGCTGGCGCTTTTTTGCCTGCTCCAGTTCCCAGGTCAAGGTCTCGATCTGACCGCGCAAACGTGCAATCTCTTCCGCCTGGCGCTGGATCAATGCCGACAGTTCGAGCTGGGCGCGCGCCTGCTGATCGAAGCGTGCCTCGGTCTGGATCTTCTGATCCGCGATCTGGCGGCGCGCTTCCTTGTCGTCGAGGAAAGCCCAGGCAGAACCACTACCCAGGCTGGCGATCAGGAAAACCAGCGGCAGGCGACGCATGCTCAGAACTCGCCGCGGCCGTCAGCAGCGCGATAGAGAACGTCGGCGCGACGGTTTTCGGCAAAGGCCGCTTCGTCACGGCCGGTATTGCGCGGCTTTTCCTCGCCGAGGCTGACCGATTCGACCTGGTTTTCCTGGGCACCGAGCAGGATCAAGGCGCGCTTGACCGCATCGGCACGCTTCTGGCCCAGCGACAGGTTGTATTCACGCGAACCGGTTTCGTCGGTGTTGCCCTGGATCAGGACCTTGAAGCCACGGTTGGCGACCAGGAACTTGGCGTGCGCGGCAACCAGTGCCTGGTATTCGCCCTTGACCTCGTACTTGTCGACGTCGAAGTAGATGCTGCGCTGCGACAGCTGGCTCTTCGGGTCGGTCAATTCACGCGGCAGGCCGCTGGCGTCGAGGTCGCCGGCAACCACCGGCTTGACGTCGGTGCTGCCGCTGCGGCTTTCCACCGGGGCGCCGGCATTTTCATCGGGCACCGGGGTGGTGCTGCAACCGGCGAGTACGGCAAGGAACAGGCTGAGGGACAGGATTTTTTTCATGATGGGTTTTCTCCGAGAGGGAATTACTTGAGGAAGGGGCCCCATGCCGGTTCGCGAACATCGCCCGCGGCAATGGATAGTCGTTGTTTGATCCGGCCGTCAACTGAAACGGCTGAAAGCACGCCGCGTCCGCCAATTTCGGTGGCGAACAGGATCATCCGGCTGTTGGGTGCAAAACTGGGGGATTCATCACGGTGCGAGTCGGTCAGCACCTGCACCTGGCGGGAGGCAATATCCATGACTGCCAGCTGAAAACGGCCTTCGCGGCGGGTGATGAAAGCCAGGCTGCGGCCATCCGGCGACGGCCGCGGGGAAACGTTGTAGCTGCCGTCGAAAGTCACGCGCTGGGCGGCACCGCCGCTGGCATCAACGCGATAGATCTGCGGGCTGCCGCCCCGATCCGAAGTGAAGTAGATGTGCGCACCGTCGGCCGAATAACGCGGCTCGGTGTCGATGCCGGGCGACGAGGCAAGGCGCTGCAGGCCACTGCCGTCGGCATTGACCGTGTAAAGCTGGGAGTTGCCGTCCTTGGACAGGACCACGGCCAGCTTGCGGCCGTCCGGCGACCACGCCGGTGCCGAATTGGAACCCTTGAAATTGGCGACGATGTGGCGCTGCCCGGAAGCCAGCGAATGCACGTAGATCACAGGCTTCTTCTTCTCGAAGGAGACATAGGCCAGACGCGAACCGTCCGGCGACCAAACCGGCGAAATGATCGGCTCGGTCGAGGTCAGCGCCGTCGCCGCGCCCTGGCCGTCAGCATCGGCAATCTGCAACAGGAACTGGCCGCGCGACTTGACGACATAGGCGATGCGCGTCGAGAAGACGCCCTTCTCGCCAGTCAGCTTCTCGTAGATGTAATCGGCAATCCGATGGCCGGCCATACGCAACTGGGCACTCTGGGTCACAAAGGCCGCGCCGCCCAGGGTTTCGGATTTCTGTGCGTCGTACAAGCGGAAACGCGCCTCGATGCGGCCGTCGGCGGCGCGGGTAATGCTGCCGGCCGCCAGCGCGTCAGCGCCGCGTGCCTTCCAGGCCGGCAGATCGACCGGGGTGTTTTCGTCGAGCGCGGCACCGGCCGGATCGACCAGCCGGAACAGGCCGCTGCGCTCCAGGTCAGCGCGCACGGTCCCGACCACGATGCGCGACAGCGTCGGATCGCCGGCAAAGTCGGCAATCGCCACCGGAATGCGGCTGGCGCCGGCGCCGGTGATCTCGATCGACAACTGCGCCTGGGCCAGACCTGCGGTCAGCAGGCCGCAGAGCAGGAAAATACGGCGGGAAATTCTGGACATGGCGTTCATCTTCGGTGAAATTGGCGCGATTTTACTCTTCAAACGGCTTGTATTTGATTTCGAGGACCCGCTGGAACAAGGCCGGATTGTCCGGTTCCGGCAAGGGCGATGCGCTGCGGATCGCCCGCTCGATCGCCGCATCGAGCGCCGGCACGCCGCTCGAACGTTTCATGCGTACGGATAGAACGTCGCCCCCGGGCAATTGGTTGACCTCGAAAACCGCCTCCGGATTACCCTGGATGCCAGGCGGCAGGACGATCTTGTTGCGGATGGCGATACGGATCTTGCTCGCGTAGCTCTCCAGCCCGCGCCGGCTGGCCGCGGCCCGCTGCTCCTTCTCGGCCAGCGCCGCCAGCCGGTTCTGTTCGGCCACGGCCTGGCGCTCGCGGGTTTCGCGTTCGAGCATTTCCTTGAACGGATCGACCTTGGGCGCAGGTTTCGGCTCCGGCTTCACCGGCTCGGGCTTCTTGGGCTCGGGTTTCGGCGGTTCAGGCTTTTTCGGCTCCGGCGCCTTTTTTTCCTGCTTGACGACGATATCCGGCTTTTTCTGCACCTCGACCTTCACCGGCACCGGCTCCGGCGGTTTCGGCGGCGCTTCGACCGGCTTCGGCGGTTCCACCGGCGGCGCCACCCGGGTCGCCTTGACCGGCGTCGGCGACCACAATTCGACCTGCATCGCCTCGGGCTCGCTACGCTTCCACTGGACGCCCAGGAACAGGCCGCCGATCAACAGCAGGTGCACGGCCAGCGTGAACAGCATGGCCTTCTTTTTGCCAGGTTCGGTTGGGCGGTCGGGGATCATCGGATCATTTCACCGAGGTTTCCAGGCCAACCGACGAGAACCCCTGCTTCCTGACCTCTTCGAGCGCCTGCATCACGCTACGATAGGGTACTTCCTCATCGGCTGAGACCAGCACAGCGATATCAGGATTTCGTTGACGTTGGCCAGCCAGCGCACCACTCAACGAGGGCAAGCCATCAAGTTTCTGCTCCTTGTTCTCGACATCAAACAGGGATAGCCCGCCATCCTTGGCAACCTCCACCCGCAAAAATTTGTCTGGCTTCTGCGGCGCTGTACCGCTTGAGGGCAATTTGACCTCTCCGGTACTCATCATTGGCGTCGCCACCATGAAGATGACGAGCAGCACCAGCATCACGTCGATGTAGGGGACGACGTTGATCTCGTTTTTCAGGCGGCGCTGGCGCATGGCCTTACCTCATCTGGCGCTGGAGGATGTTCGAGAACTCCTCCATGAACGACTCGTAGCGCACGGCGATGCGGTCGATATCGTGCGAGAAGCGGTTGTAGGCGAGTACCGCCGGAATCGCCGCGAACAGGCCGATGGCGGTGGCAACCAGGGCTTCGGCGATACCCGGGGCAACCGAGGCGAGCGTTGCCTGGCCGACGTTACCGAGCGCCCGGAAGGCATGCATGATGCCCCAGACGGTACCGAACAGGCCGATGTAAGGCGACACCGAACCGACCGAGGCAAGGAAGGCGAGGTGGGCTTCCAGCGCGTCCATCTCGCGCTGATAGGTGGCGCGCATGGCGCGGCGCGAACCGTCGACGATGTCCTTGGAATCGAGGTTCTTCTGGCCGCGCAGCTTGGTGAATTCGCGGAAACCGGATTCGAAGATGCGTTCCATCGAACCGGCGTTGTGACGGTCGTTGATCGCGCTCTGGTAGAGGTTGTTGAGATCGCCGCCAGACCAGAAATCGCGCTCGAATTCCTCGGTCTTGCGCTGCGACTGCTTGACCGCGAACCACTTCATCGCGATGTAGTACCACGACATCAGCGAGACGCCGGCGAGCAGCGCCATGACCAGTTGCACGACGGCGCTGGCCTCGAGGATGAGGTGGAGGATGGACATGTCCTGGGTGACGTTCATTTCAATGCTTCCAGCTTGGCATGGAGGTAATCGGGAATCGATGCGGGGCTCATCGTCGCCATGTTCACGCAGGCAATCTCGACGTTGCCGGTGACCAGGAGATCGTCGCCGCGACGCGCCCACTGGCGGAAGATCACCCGCACCCGGGTCAGTTTCTCGACTTCGAGCCCGATGCTCAGCACGTCGTCGAGACGGGCCGGCTTCAGATATTCGCAAGCCGCCTTGCGGGCGACGAAGCCGATGCCGGCTTCGGCAGCCAGTTGCGCCTGGCCGTACCCGGCGTGACGCATCCATTCGGTGCGGCAGCGCTCGAAAAAACGCAGGTAATTGGCGTAGTAAACGACGCCACCGGCATCCGTATCCTCGTAATAGACGCGGACCGGAATGGAAAAGGCGTTGGCACGGGCAATCTCAGTCATCCCGGGATTTTACCTTGCGCCGCAACAACGATGTGTAACGGCCTGTTTCCTTTTGCCAAATTGGGTGACTGGCGTTCGCTGCCGGGCTACCGCATAATCCCGCCATGTCCCGGTCCATCCGCATCTTCGATCGCCGCAGCCTGATCCTGCTGCTCGGCCTGCTGCTCAGCGGCGGTTTCTTCGCGACCACACTGTTCGGCTATTTCGTTTCCAAGGAAGCGATCCGCAGCGCCATCATCGGTCAGGACCTGCCGCTGACCTCAAGCAACATCTACTCGGAAATCCAGAAAGATCTGGTCCGGCCGGTACTGATTTCCTCGACCATGGCCCACGACACCTTCCTGCGCGACTGGGTCCTGCGCGGTGAAGACAAGGTCAGCGAGATGTCGCGCTACCTGGCCGAAATCAGGCAGCGTCACGGCGCCTTCAGCAGCTTCTTCGTTTCCGAACACAGCGGCAATTACTACACCGGCGAAGGCGTGCTCAAGCAAGTGCGCGAGGACGAGCCGCGCGACGCCTGGTATTTCCGGGTGCGCGACATGCGCGATGAGTACGAGATCAACGTCGACCCCGATCTCGCCAATCTCGACGCCCTGACCATCTTCATCAACTACCGGGTGTTCGATTTCGACCAGCGCTACATCGGCGCCACCGGCATCGGCCTGACCGTGGACTCGGTGCGCCGGCTGATCCGCGACTACCAGGCCCGGTTCCAGCGCACCATCTATTTCACCGATGCCACCGGCAAAGTCATCGTCCACGGCGGCGAAACGGCCCCCGACCTGCGCCAGCGCCCCGGACTGGCCCAGCAACTCGATCGCATCCTGCTTGAGCGCACTGGCTTCTATCAGTTCGAGGACAACGGAGACAACCACATCCTCAACGTCAATTACCTGCCCGAGCTGAAGTGGTACCTGTTCGTCGAGCAGAACGAGGATGTCGCGCTGGCCGGCATCCGCCAGACCCTCTACGTCAATCTGATCATCAGTCTGGTGGTGACGCTGATCGTCACCTTCCTCGCCTACCTGACGCTAGGTGCCTACCAGTCGCGGATCGAGAAGATGGCATCGACCGACAAGCTGACCGGCCTGCTCAACCGCCACGCCTTCGGCATCCTGATCGAGAAGCTGCTGGCCGGAAATCGCCGGGCGCCACGCCCGATCAGCTTCCTGCTCGCCGACATCGACCATTTCAAGGACATCAACGATCGCCACGGCCACCGCATCGGCGACGAGGTGCTGAGCAACATTGCGCAGCAGCTCAAATCAACGCTGCGCGAGGCCGATTTTGCCGTTCGCTGGGGAGGGGAAGAGTTCCTGATGGTCCTGCCAGGCTGCCCGCTCAACGAAGCGCTCGTCGTCGCCGAGAAATTGCGACACGCCATTGCCAGCGCCCAACTGGCGCCGGGCGAACCAACCATCCGCGTCACCCTGAGCCTGGGCGTCAGCGAACTTGACGACAGCGAAACCGCCGACCACGCCATCAGTCGGGCAGACGATGCGCTGTACGCTGCCAAGCGGGCTGGCCGCAACCAAGTATCGGCAGCCCCGCCGCTGGGCTGATCAAACGTCGGAGAGCAGGTCGCGCGCCGCCGCGCCAGGCGGTTCGGCGAGGCCGAGATGGCGATAGATGGCCGGCGTGGCAATGCGCCCGCGCAAGGTCCGCTGCAGGTAACCCTGCTGGATCAGGTAGGGTTCGAGCACATCCTCGATCGTGTCGCGCGCTTCGCCGATGGCTGCCGCCAAGTTATCCACGCCGACCGGCCCGCCGCCGAACTTGTCGATGACGGCATGCAGCAGCTTGCGGTCCATCAGGTCGAGACCTGCCGGGTCGACGTCGAGCATGTGCAGCGCCCGGTCGGCAATGTCGCGGCCGATGCTGCCGTCGCCCTTCACTTCGGCGTAGTCGCGCACCCGGCGTAACAGGCGGTTGGCAATACGCGGTGTGCCGCGCGAACGTTTGGCGATTTCCAGCGCACCGGCCGGATCGATCGGCGCGTTCAGGAGCGTCGCCGAGCGGGTGACGATGCTCTGCAATTCCTCGGCATTGTAGAACTCCAGCCGGGCGACGATACCGAAACGGTCGCGCAGCGGATTGGTCAGCATGCCGGCACGGGTGGTCGCGCCAACCAGCGTGAACGGCGGCAGATCGAGCTTGACCGAGCGCGCCGCCGGGCCTTCGCCGATCATGATGTCGATCTGGAAGTCCTCCAGCGCCGGGTAGAGGATTTCCTCGACCACGGGCGACAGGCGGTGGATTTCGTCGATGAACAGCACGTCGTGCGGCTCGAGGTTGGTCAGGATCGCCGCCAGGTCGCCAGCGCGTTCGAGCACTGGGCCGGAAGTCTGGCGCAGGTTGACGCCCATTTCGGCGGCAACGATGTGCGCCAGCGTCGTCTTGCCCAGGCCAGGCGGGCCGAACAGCAGCACGTGGTCGAGCGATTCGCTGCGATTGCGGGCGGCCTGGATGAAGATTTCCAGTTGCTCGCGGATTTTCTGCTGGCCGGTGTAATCGGCCAGCCGCTTCGGCCGCAGCGCGCGTTCCAGTGCCTCTTCCTGCGCCGATTTGCTCTGCGGCGCGATGATGCGCTCCAGCGGCGCCAGCTTGTCGGTTTCGATCATGTTGGGGATTCCTCGCGCAACCAGCGTATCAGGAGCATGTGGCCGAGCGCCAGCAGCACCGGCCCAAGAAAGATGCCGATAAAGCCGAACACCAGCACGCCGCCGAACACGCCGAGCGCGACGATGAGTACCGACAGTCCGGCGCCGCGCGCCATCAGGATGGGTTTGACGACGTTGTCGATGCTGCTGATGATGAGTAAACCGTAGAGTGCCAGGAAAATCGCCCAGCCGAGCTCGCCCTGGCCGTAGAGCCAGAGCGCGGCGCCGCCCCAGATCAGCGGCGGACCGACCGGAATCATCGACAGGAAGAAGGTCGCGAAGGCGAGCAGCACCGGCGCCGGCGCACCGGCGATGAAGAAGCCGATCATCGCCACCGAGCTTTGCGCGGCGGCGGTGCCGACGATGCCAAGCATGACCCCGAGGACGGTGCCGCGCGCCTTGTCGACCAGGCCTTCGCCGAGTTCACCGCCGAGCTTTCGGGCACCGCCGTAGAGCGCCGCGGCGACGACTTCGCCGTCACGGTAGAGGAAGAAGACGACGAACAGCACCAGCGCCAGTTGCAGCAAGCCGTTGGCGGCAACACCACCAGCCGCCAGCAGGAACTGCCGGGCCGGCGCGACGCCCTGGGCGAGCAGGGTGTTGAGTGCTTCGCGGCTACTCGCCACCTCATGCCAGAAATCGACGAGTTGCTGGCCGAACAGCGGAATTGCGGCGATCCAGCCGGGTGGCTCGGCCGGCAAGCCCTGGTCGAAGTAAGGCTTGACCAGATCAATGACCCGGTCGGCACCACTGGCCAAGGCGCCGGCCAGGAAAACCGTCGGCACCAGCAGGATCAGCACCAGCAACACGACCATCAGCGAAGCGCCGAGCGCGTCGCGCCCCCCCAGCCGTGGCAGCACGCGCTCACGGTAAATATCCCAGGTGCACACCCAGATCACCAGGGCAAACAACAGCGCCCCGACAAAAGGCAGCAGCACGGCGATGCTGCCGACAATCAGCAGCACCACCAGCGCAATCTGCGCCAGTCGCCGGGTATCGCAATCGTTGAGCATCAGGCCTTGGACAACAGCTTGAGTGCCTGGCGGATGCCGTCGGAGGTTCCGACGTCGGCCGGCAACTGCTTCATCGCGGCGGCGGCTTCCTTCTCGTTGTAGCCGAGCGCCAGCAGCGCGTTGGAAATGTCGGCGCGGGGATCATCGGCGGCGGCAATGTTCAGCGTCATCCCGGTGGCGTCGGCCAGCTTGCCCTTGAGTTCAAGCAGCAGGCGCTCGGCGGTCTTCTTGCCGATCCCGGGCACCTTGATCAGGCGCCCCAGCTCCTGCTGCGCGACGGCCGCCGCCAAGTCATTGACCGACAGCCCGGAGAGCACCGACAACGCCGTCCGGGCGCCGATCCCGGAGACCTTGAGCAACTGGCGGAAGGCGAAGCGCTCGGCCTCGCCGAGGAAGCCGTAGAGGAAATGCCCGTCCTCGCGCACCGCGAAATGGGTGAGCAGCGTCACCTTTTCGCCGACCGAGGGCAGGTTGTAGAAAGTGCTCATCGGCACGTCCAGCTCGTAGCCGACGCCGTTTACGTCAAGCACGATCTGCGGCGGGTTCTTTTCGACGACGAATCCGGTGAGTCTTCCAATCATGGGGCAATCCGATACTGTATGTCCAAACAGGTTCTCATCCTATCAGCCGCCCGCCGCGAACGCGATACCCCGCCGTCGCCAGCGCCCCCAGCCCCTGGCCGCCGTGCGCGTGGGCAATCGCGCAGGCGAGCGCGTCGGCGGCATCCGCCGTCGGTGCGCCGGGCAGGCTCAAGAGGCGGACGACCATCTCCTGCACCTGCTCCTTGGCCGCCTTGCCGTGCCCGACCACCGCCTGCTTGACCTGCAAGGCGGTGTATTCGGCGACCGGCAGGCCGCCATGCACCAGCGCCGACATCGCCGCGCCGCGCGCCTGGCCGAGCAGCAGCGTGGACTGCGGATTGACGTTCACGAACACCTTCTCGATCGCCGACTGGTCCGGCCGGTAGGTCGCGATCACCTCGCCGATGCCGGCGAACAGCGTGCCGATGCGCTCCGGCAGCGACTGCTTGTCGTTCGACTTGATGCAGCCGCTGGCGACATAGATCAGCTGGTTGCCGTGCTTCTCGATGACGCCAAAGCCGGTCACGCGCAGGCCGGGGTCGATGCCGAGGATGCGCACGCCGCTCATTTCGCCGGCCTCGCCACCAGCCAGACACCGGCCACCGCGACGGCCATGCCGACCACCGCGACCGGCGCCAGCGTCTCGCCGAACACCGCCCAGGCGATCAGTGCCGTGGTCGGCGGCGTCAGGTAGAACAGGCTGGCGACATTGACCGCGCTGCCGCTGCGGATCAGCAGGTTGAGCAGGCTGATCGCCCCGAGCGACAGGACCAGCACCAGCCAGCCGAGCGCGAACAGGAATTCGCCGGTCCAGTCGATGCGGTAATCCTCGAACAGCGCAACGGCGATGGCCGTCACGATGGCCGTCGGCACGAACTGGATGACCGAACCGGTGCGCAGGTCGAAGCGGGCGCAGAAACGTTTCTGGTAGAGCGTGCCGGCGGTGATCGCCAGCAGCGCGACGACGGCCGGCCACAGCATCGGCCCGAGCGCGGCATCGCCGAACTTGCCGGAAACGACCAGGCCGACGCCGACGAAACCGAGCGCCAGCCCGCCCCACTGGCGAGCACTCACTTTCTCACCAAGCAGCCAGCCGGCACTGCACGCCGTCAGCAAGGGCTGCATGCCAACGACCAGCGCGGTGATCCCGGCCGGCAGGCCGTGGGCGATGGCGACGAAGACGCCGCCGAGATAGAAGGCATGCACGAGCACGCCGGAAACGCCGATGTGCAGCCACTGCGCCGGGTCTTTCGGCCACGGCGCGCGCATGATCAGCGCAATCGCCAGCATCAGGCCGATCACCAGCCCGTAGCGGGTGAGCAGGAAGGACAGCGGTTCGGCGTAAGGCAGGCCGAACTTGGCACCGATGAAACCGGTACTCCACAGGAAGACGAAGAGCAGGGGATAGGCGCGCTGCATCGCGGCTCAGATGTTCCAGTCAGGCCGGCAGCGCTTGCGCGTTTCGGCAAAGGTTTCGAACAGGGTGCGCGCATCGCCGCTGGCGCGGTGGCGGCGCAACTGCAGGCGCAGTTCGACGGCCGCGCGGGTGGCGTGCCAGTTGGTCATTTCGCAGTCGCCAAGGATTTCGCGCAGGTCCTTGAGGCGGAAGCTGGGCACCAGATCGACCGCGTCGTAGAGCCGGCCGAGCCAGGCGTAGTCGGCGCCCCAGGCGTCGCTGTAGAGCGTCTGGCCGCGAAATTTCTGGTTAAGGTGCCCGGCCACCTCGGCGGCCGGCTTGCCATGCTGCTGCAGGATTTCCCGGCTGACGCCGTGCACCTTCTCGGCGCCGCTGTCCCAGTGGGTCCAGCCAGGTTCCGGCCGGATCAGCGAGCAATACATCTCGCCGCCCGGCAGGTAATAGCCGACCTCGATCGGGTAGCTGCCCGCACCGAAACCCGAGGCTTCGATGTCGATGATCGCGGGCAGCTCCGGTGGCCGGCTGGCGGTCACTCCTCGATGACCGCCGTGGTGTAGATTTCCTGGACGTCGTCCAGGCCTTCGAGCGCATCGAGCAGCTTCTGCATCTTCACCGCGTCGTCGCCCGTGAACACGTTCTCGCCTTCCGGCTTCATCGTCACTTCGCCAAACTCCGGCGTGAACCCGGCAGCTTCGAGCGCGTCCTTGACGGCAACGTAGTCGGCAGCGGCGGTGATGACTTCGATCGAACCGTCGTCGTTGGTTGCCACGTCCTCGGCACCGGCTTCGATGGCGGCATCCATCAGCGCCGCTTCGTCGGTGCCCGGGGCGAACAGCATCTGGCCGCAGTGCTTGAACTGGAAGGCCACGCACCCGTCGGTGCCCATGTTGCCGCCGTACTTGTTGAAGGCATGGCGCACTTCGGCCACGGTGCGGGTCTTGTTGTCGGTCAGGCAGTCGACCATGATCGCCGCGCCGCCGATGCCGTAGCCCTCGTAGCGGACCTCGACGTAATCGACGCCTTCGAGCTCGCCGGTACCTTTCTTGATGGCAGTGTCGATCTTGTCCTTGGGCATGTTCACGCCCTTGGCCTTGTCGACCGCAACGCGCAGACGCGGATTGAAGCCGGGATCACCCCCGCCCATCTTGGCCGCCACGGTGATTTCCTTGGCGATCTTGGAGAAAGCCGCACCACGCTTTTCGTCCTGACGACCTTTACGGTGCTGGATGTTGGCCCACTTGGAATGACCTGCCATGCTCTTTTCCTGAATGCGAATAACGAAGAAGGCGAGATTTTACCCGTCCGGCGTTTTCCCGTCAGGCCGGCGTGCATTGACCCACCTGCCGGGTCTGCTTGTTGCTTCGAAACCCTTTTTTCCCGCCCGAAACGACAAGCCCGATGCGAAAACCCACCCTCTACCAAAGCCTGAAAGCCAAACGGCGCAGCCAGCAACTGGTCATCGGCGTCACCTGGTACACCCCGGAAAGCTGGGCCGCAGTCAAGGCCACGGCCACCGATCCGGAATGCTTCGAAGACAGCTTCGATAAATGGAAAACCATGGCCGTGGCGGCCCGCCGCAATTTCCAGCGCTCCGGCGTGATGGCCCTGGAATGCCAGATCGACCCTGCCGCCTTCGCCGCCTGGTGCACCGCCAACCAGCAGGAAAACAACTCGACGGCGCGCGGCGAATACGTCTCCGAAGTGCTCAGCGCCGCCCACAACAAGGCGGACTGAAAACGCGCCGGCTTGTCGCAAAGCAGACAAGCCGGCGTCCCCGGCAATCGCCGATTCCCCTTTCGCCGCCACCTGTGGCAGGCTGACGCCAGCATCCGCCAGAAAGGGAAACCATGTCCGCCATCCAGCGCATCGCCACCCGCGAAACCGAACTCGGCGCCGGCCTGAGCATCCGCCGCGCCCTGCCCACCCGCCACCGGCGCATGGTCGGCGCCTGGTGCTTCCTCGACCACATCGGCCCGATCGACTTCGCCCCGGACGCCGGCCTGCATGTCGGCGCCCACCCGCACATCGGCCTGCAGACCTTCACCTGGCCGGTGGCCGGCGAAATCCTGCACCGCGACAGCCTGGGCAACGAACAACTGATCCGCCCCGGCCAGGTCAACCTGATGACCGCCGGCCACGGCATCGCCCACACCGAAGATTCTCCGCAACCCGGCCAGCACCTGCACGCCGCCCAACTGTGGATCGCCCTGCCGCCCGAACAACGCGACTGCCCGCCCGACTTCGCCCACTACCCCGACCTGCCAACCTGGACCGCCGACGGCGCCCAGTTCACGCTGCTCGCCGGCGATTACCAGAACAAGCACGCCCCCACCCGCATCCACACCCCCCTACTCGGCCTGGACATCGCCACCACCGCCGACGTCACGCTCGACCTGCCGCTGAAAACCGAATTCGAATACGGCCTGCTCCCCCTGCTCGGCCAAATCACCGCCGCCGGCGAAACCCTGGGCAGCGGCGAATTCCTCTACCTCGAACCCGGCCGTAACCACCTGCAACTCAAGCTGCCCGCCGGCAGCAAAATCCTGCTGCTCGGCGGCAAACCGTTCACGGCACCGCTCCAGATGTGGTGGAACTTCGTCGCCGGCGACCGCGCCAGCATCGCTGAGGCACAACGACAGTGGGAAAACGGCGATCCGCGCTTCGGGCCAGTCGGCGATGGCTGCGCCCAACGGCTGATGCCGCCGGCGCTGCCGTCGGGGTGGGGTTGAACGCAACATCAACAATACTCACCGGAAAATCAGCAACTAAATCAGGGAGAACATCAATGGAACTCTCGCAACTGGACCGCACTACGCTCAAGCTTCGAGTCACCCGAATAGATCGACAGGGAACAGATCGATTGATCAATCTTGCAAACGAGTTCGCCTCCAGCATATCTACGAAAGTACTCGAATCGCTCGAAAAGGGCGATTGCTCGAGTTCATTTGCAGATATTGCTGAAGCCGCCAAAACCAAGTTCTGTCTCTATTGCCTAGCAATAATCAATTGCTACGCGACGTTGGAAAACAATAGAAACGAAATCGTTGGCCAAAAATTCGCAAATTTGAAAAAGCTTGACCCTTTCCTAAAGGCAAAGGGAATCAACCATGAAAAAGTACTTTGCCATAAGACAATGGAAGAATTTCGACAAGTCAATAATGCCGTAAAGCATCATCGATTGAGCGAAGCAACAACAATCATCACCGAAAGCGGCAAACGTTACGGCACAAAGCAGTTGGAATCCCTGTACAAAAGATCCAGACGCTTGGATTCATACTTGACGGATTTATTCAGAAAATTTGCCAACACTCAATAATGAAACCGCAACTGCGCAATCAACAGCGCATCCCCTTCCACCCGATAAACCATCCGATGTTCATCGGTTATCCGTCGTGACCAGAACCCGGACAGCGCATGTTTCAGCGCTTCCGGTTTTCCCACTCCGGCAAAGGGGTCGCGCTGCGTTTCGCGGATCAGTTTATTGATCCGTTCGACCATGCGTCTGTCCTGCTTCTGCCAGTAGAGATAGTCCTCCCATGCCTCGTCGGCGAAGACCAGCTTCACGCGGCGAGTTCCCGTTCCGTGCCTTTGCCGGCATTCAGTTGCGCGGCAGCCGAGAGCAGTCGTTTGGCGTTGGCCGGGGTGCGCAGGAGGTAGGCGGTTTCCTCCAGCGCCTTGTAGTCTTCGAGCGACAGCATGACCACGGCTTGGTCGCCGTTTCGGGTGATGATCAGGGCTTCGTGGTCGTCACAAACGCGATCCATGGTGCTGGCGAGATTCGCGCGCAGCGTGGTGTAGGTCATTGCATCCATTTCAAGCCTCCGTACATGTACGTTTTAATGTACATACCTCACCACCTATTGTCCAGCCCCGCTTTACCCTCCTTAACACCAGCCCGCCGCCGCAGCGCTAGAATGCCGCCATCTGATCCTTTCCGGAGTCACCGTACCATGTCCGAACCGCTCTACCTGGCCAAGTCTGCCGATGATTTTCCCGCGCTGCTGCCGCAGATGACTAATCGCCACGGCCTGATCACCGGGGCGACCGGGACCGGCAAGACGGTGACGCTGCAGACGCTGGCCGAGCGCCTGTCGTACATCGGCGTGCCGGTGTTCATGGCTGACGTGAAGGGCGACCTGTCGGGTATGGGCGCGGCCGGTACGGTGTCGCCGAAGCTGCAGAAGCGCATCGACGAACTGGGCCTGGAGGGCTATGCCAATTACGCTAACACCGTGGCCTTCTGGGATGTGTTCGGCGAGAACGGCATTCCGGTGCGGGCGACCATTTCCGACATGGGGCCGCTGCTGCTGGCGCGCCTGCTCAACCTCAACGACACCCAGGCCGGCGTGCTGCAGATGGTGTTCAAGATCGCCGACGACCAGGGCCTGCTGCTGCTCGATCTCAAGGATCTGCGGGCGATGGTCCAGCATGTCGGCGATAACGCGGCGCAGTTCAAGACCGAGTACGGCAACGTGTCGACGGCGTCGATCGGCGCCATCCAGCGCGGCCTGCTGACGCTGGAAGAGCAGGGCGGCGATGTCTTCTTCGGCGAACCGATGCTCGACATCAACGACCTGATGCAGGTCGACAGCAACGGCCGCGGCGTCATCAACGTGCTCGCCGCCGAGAAGCTGATCCACGCCCCGGCGCTGTATTCGACCTTCCTGCTCTGGCTGCTGGCCGAACTGTTCGAGCAGTTGCCGGAAGCCGGCGACCTCGACAAACCGAAGCTGGTGTTCTTCTTCGACGAGGCGCACCTGCTGTTCGACGGTGCGCCGGCGGCGCTGGTGGACAAGGTCGAGCAGGTGGTGCGGCTGATCCGCTCGAAGGGCGTCGGCGTGTTTTTCGTGACCCAGAACCCGCTCGACGTCCCGGAAAAAATCCTCGGCCAGCTCGGCAACCGCGTCCAGCATGCGCTGCGCGCGTTCACGCCGCGCGACCAGAAGGCGGTGCAGTCGGCCGCGCAGACCATGCGCGCCAATCCGAAATTCAATGCCGCCGAGGTCATCACCGAACTCGGCGTCGGCGAGGCGCTGGTCTCCTTCCTCGACGAGAAGGGGCGGCCGAACATCGTCGAGCGTGCGTTCATCTTCCCGCCGGCGTCGCGCCTCGGCCCGCTGACCGAAGCCGAACGGCGCGCCAACATCGAAGCCTCGCCGCTGCTCGCCACCTACGGCGAGACGGTCGATCGTGAGTCGGCCTACGAAATCCTGCGCGGCCAACCGGCGGCCGCCAAGAAGACGGGCCCGGGCGCAATTCCGGCACCGGCCGCCCCCGGCGCACCGGCCCGACCGGCCAGCGCGCCGCGTCCGCAACCTGCCGCCGCCCCAGAACCGGCCCCGGCCGAAAGCGACGGCGGCCTGTTCGGCAGCCTGGGCAGCATCCTCGGCGGCAGCACCGGACCGCGCGGCGGACGCCGCGAGGGCGTGATCGAAGCTGCCGCCAAGAGTGCGGCGCGTGGGGTTGCCGGGACGGTCGGCCGGGAAATCGGCCGGCAGATCCTGCGCGGCGTGCTCGGGTCGATTCTCGGCGGGCGGCGCTGAATCTTACCCGCAGCCATTTTTCGCCCCCTTGGGCAATCGGCCGCAATACAATGGCGAACCAATCCTTCGTCATAGTCTGTGAGAATCCGATGACCCGACTCCGCCTGCTGATCACCGTCCTGCTTCTTTCCGCCACTGCTGCCGGCGCCGCCGAACCAGCCAGCGAAGCCTCGATCCGGGCGCTGCTCTCGGTCACCCAGGCGCGCCAGCTGGTCGACAGCATGAACGGCCAGCTCGAGGAATCGATGAACGCCGGCGTCCGCATGGCGCTCGGCGAGCGCAAGCCGACGCCGAAGCAGCAGCAGGCGATCGACAACATGAAAAAGAAGATGCTCGTGGTGATGCGCGACGAACTCGCCTGGGAGCGGATGGAGCCACTGTACATCCGCATCTACCGCGACTCGCTGAGCGAGGACGAAGTCGCCGGCATGCTCGATTTCTACCGCACGCCGGCCGGCCAGGCGCTGATCCGCAAGATGCCGGTGATGATGCAGAAGATCACGCCGGAAATTCAGGGCCTGATGGCCTCGGCGATGCCGAAGATGCAGCAGGTCCAGCGCGAATTCATGGCCGAGATGAAGGCCGCGGGCGAATGATCCGGCAATGAACGACCTGCCGCCGCTGCATACGCTGCCCGCCTTCGAGGCAGCGGCCCGCCTGGGCAGTTTCCTGGCGGCGGCGCAGGCGCTGCACCTGACACCGTCGGCGATCAGCCACCGCATCCGGTTGCTTGAGGAACACCTTGGCCAGGCCTTGTTCGAACGCCGCCACCGAACGGTCACGCTGACGCCGGCCGGCCGGCGCTACCTGGTCGTCGTCCGCGATGCGCTGCTGCGCCTGGACGAAGCCAGCGCCCAGCTCCGTGCGCCGCAGCAGGAACGCCTGCGCATCTCGGCGGCACCGGCGCTCGGCAGCCGCTGGCTGGTGGCGCGCGTTGCCGCCTACCAGGCGCAACACCCCAATCTGGAATTCACCTTGTCCACGGCTACCGGCCTGGGTCCGCTGCTCGCCGGCGAGGCCGATATCGGGCTGCGCTACGGCGAAGAGGAATGGCCCGGCCTGCTGGCCTGGAAGCTGTTCGAGGAGCGCATTTTCCCGGTGTGCAGCCCGGCACTGGCGGCCAACCTGAAGCAACCGGCCGATCTCGACCACTGCCGCCTGCTGCGCCACCCGCTGCTGTCCTGGCAGCGCTGGTTCGCCGCCGCCGGGCTGAAGCGCAACGAGCCGACGCATGGACCGCGTTACGAAGATGCGCTGCTGATGCTCGAAGGCGCTGCTGCCGGCCATGGCGTGGCCTTGATGGCCGGCAGCCTGGCCGCGCCCTACCTGAGCGACGGACGGCTGTGCCAGCCGTTTGCCACGGCCTGCCCGGACCGCAGCTTTTATGTGGTGGCGCCGCCGGCCATCCAGGAACGCCCGGCGGCGATGGCTTTCATCCGCTGGCTGGTGCGCGAGGCACACGACTGAATTCAGTTCACTCGTAAAGCAATTAATTCGTTTGAATTCACCTTTTGGTGATTGCATCCTGCATGCACCGCCTTCCTCCGCCACGCCCCGCCTACCCGGCACCGGCCGCCCGGACTCCGTTGCGCCCACCCCCGCGCTCTTCGAACGACTGCCCCATATTCGAGGAACATCATCATGCAAGACAAGGACGGATTCATCTGGCTTGACGGCCACTGGTTGCCCTGGCGCGACGCCAAGGTGCACGTACTCACCCACACCCTGCATTACGGCTACGGCTGCTTCGAGGGCCTGCGCGCCTACGCGACGCCGACCGGCCCGGCGATCTTCCGGCTGGCCGAGCATCTCAAACGGCTCGAGGAATCGGCACACATCCTGTCCATCGACCTGCCGTTCGACCGGGCGACGCTGGCCGCCGCCTGCCGCGAGGCGGTGACGCGCAACGGCCTCAACAGCGGCTACATCCGGCCGCTGCTCTTTCTCGGCGCCGAGAAGATCGGCGTCGATCCGGCCGGCGCCGCGACCCACGCCGTGGTCGCCGCCTGGGACTGGGGCGCCTACCTCGGCCAGTCGGCGCTGGACAACGGCATCCGCGTGCGCGTCTCGTCGTATGCGCGGCACCATCCGAACGTACAGATGTGCCGGGCCAAGGCCATTTCGATGTACGCCAACTCCATCCTCGCCGTGCGCGAAGCGCGCCGCGACGGTTACGACGAGGCGCTGCTGCTCGACACCGAGGGCTACGTCGCCGAAGGTGCCAGCGAGAACCTTTTCCTGGTCCGCGACGGCGAGCTGCTGCAGCCGGAAACCACCTCGGCGCTCGACGGCATCACCCGCCGCACGGTGTGCACGCTGGCCGGCGAACTCGGCCTGCCGGTGCGCAGCAAGCGCATCACCCGCGACGAACTGTACTGCGCCGACGAGGTTTTCCTGACCGGCACCGCCGCCGAAATCACGCCGGTGATCGAGGTCGACCGCCGGAAGATCGGCAGCGGCCGGCCCGGTCCGCTGACCCGCCAGTTGCAGCAGGCCTTTTTCGCCTGCGTGCGCGGCGAGGATGCGCGCCACGCCGACTGGCTGACGCCGGCCTGAGGCCTCAGCCGCCGCCCATCGTCGCCAGATGGTCGAACAGCGCGCGCGCGGCCGGACTGAGCGCGGCGCGTTCGCGGACGCACAGGTGAAGGTCGCGCGGCGCCCAGGCGTCGGCGATCTCCACCGTCTTCAGGCGTTCGTCGGCGGCGACCGACGAGCGCGGCACCATGCCGATGCCGACCCCGGCGCCAACCATGCGGCAGACGGCGGCGAAGCTGCGCACCTGGATGCGCACGTCGAGCCGGCCGCCGAGGCGTGCCGCGTGGTTCATCATGAAGGTGTGGATGGCGCTGCCGGCGTGCAGGCAGACGAAGGCTTCGTTGAGCACGTCGGCGAAGGCGATTTCCCGCTGGCCGGCCAGTGGATGCTCGGCGGCGACGATCAGCACCAGGCGGTCGCGCCGGTAGGGCGTGACGGCCAGCCCGCCGAAATCGCCCTCGGCGGCAACGACGCCGATATCGACCTGGCCGGCGGCAACTGCGCCGACGATGGCCGGGCTCGGCTGTTCTTCCAGGCTGACACGGATTTGCGGATGCTCGCGCAGGAAGTCGCCGAGGTCTTCGGGCAGGAAGCAGTTGATCGCATTGGTGTTGGCGAACACCGTGACCTGGGCGTTCAGCCCGCTGGCGTAGGGGGCGAGGTCGGCGTGCATCTGTTCGAGCTGGGCGAACACCTGGCGGGCGTGACGGAGCAGCGATTCGCCGGCGACGGTCGGCGTCAGGCCGCGCGCATGGCGTTCGAAGAGGGCCACGCCGAGGCTGGCTTCGAGCTGGCTCAGCCGATGGCTGGCCGACGACGGAGCGAGGTGCACACGCTCGGCGGCACGGGTCAGGGCGCCGCTGTCGGCAATCGCGGCAACGAGCCGCAAGTCGGGAAGGTCGTAGTGCAAGGTTTCGTCCTGATCGAATGCTTGCTTGCGATAATACCAATTGCCAGCGGCAGCGCCAGGGCGTTCAATCACTGCCACGCCCCTGGTTACGGAAACCGCCTTGTTCGCTCGCCGCTTCTCCCTCACGCACGATGCCCGCATCACCCTGGCCCTGTCGCTGGCCGGCTTCGCCTGTTTCATGCTGCTTTACGGCACGCAACCGCTGCTGCCGCAGCTGACTGCCGCCTTCGCCGTGACGCCGGGGCAGGCCAGCCTGAGCGTGACCGCCGGCACCGGTCTGGTGGCGCTGCTGCTGATTCCGCTGAGCCTGATCGCCGACCGCTACGGGCGCGAGCAACTGATCCGCGTCGGCCTGCTCGGCGCCGGGCTGTTCTCGCTGGCGTCGGCCTGGGCGCCGGATTTCTGGCTGCTGGTGCTGGCCCGCGCCGGGCTGGGCATTTGCGTTGCCGGCGTGCCGGCGGCGGCGATGGCCTACCTCGGCGAGGAATTGCCGGCCGGCGAGCGGGCGCGGGCCATGGGCCTGTACATCGGCGCCAATGCGCTCGGCGGCATGGCCGGCCGACTGGTCGCCGCGACCGTCAGCGACTGGTGTGGCTCCTGGCATGTCGGCCTGAGCGCGGTCAGCCTGATCGGCCTGCTGGGGGCGCTGGTGTGCTGGCGCCTGCTGCTGCCGGCGCGCAATTTCGAACCGCGTTCGCTGCAAATTGGCCCGCTATTCGCCGACATTCGCCGCATTTACGCCGACCCTGGCCTGCCCTGGCTGTTCTGCACGGCTTTCGTCGGCATGGGAACGCTGGTCGGTCTCTACAACTTCCTGCCCTTCCTGCTCAGCCAGGCGCCGTACGAACTGTCGCCCAGCCTGATCGGCAGCGTTTTCCTGCTCTACGCGGTCGGCAGCTATTCGTCGGCCTGGGCCGGGCGGCAGGTGGCGCGCCACGGCCGGCCGCGCATCATGCTGGCGATGGCGGTGCTGATGACCGCCGGCATCGCCATCACGCTGGCGCCGCCGCTGTGGCTGATCATCGCCGGCCTGGCGCTGTACACCTTCGGCTTCTTTGCCGTGCATACGGTCGCCAGCGCCTGGGTCGGCCATCGCGCCGGGGCGCGGCGCGGATTTGTCTCGGCGCTTTACCTGTCGAGCTACTACCTCGGCGGCAGCGTGATCGGGTCGGCCACCGGCTGGGCCTGGAGCCATGCCGGCTGGCCCGGCGTGATCGCCGCCATGCTCGGCTGCGCGCTGGCCGTCTGCGGCCTCGCGCTGATCCTGCGGCGCCTGCCGGCCGACTGAAGGCGCCGACATGAATACCCTTTCCGGCGGGCTCGGCCTCGCCCTGATCGCGGCACTCGGCTTTTCGCTGAAGGCGATTTTCATCAAGCTCGCCTATCCCTACGGCGTCGATGCGATCACCCTGCTGATGCTGCGCATGGCTTTCGCGCTGCCGGTCTTCCTGTGGGTCGGTCTGCGCCGGCAGCAGGACGGCGCGGCGCTGAGCGGCGGCGACTGGCTGCGCGTGATCGCCCTCGGCTGCCTCGGCTATTACGGCGCCAGCATCCTCGATTTCTGGGGTTTGCAGTACATTTCGGCCGGCCTGGAGCGGTTGATCCTGTTCACCTACCCGACGCTGACCCTGCTCATCGGCGTGCTTTTCCAGGGCAAGGCCTTCACCCGCCGCGAGTTGCTGGCGCTGGTGCTGTGCTACACCGGCATCGGCGCCGCCTTCATCCACGACCTGGGCCTGGGCGATGCGCGCGACGTGCTGGTCGGCGGCGCGCTGGTGTTCGCTTCCAGCGTCGCTTATGCGATCTACCTGTCGGGCAGCGGGCCGATGATCGCCCGGCTCGGCGCGATGCGTTTTTCGGCGCTGGCGATGCTGGTGTCGACGGCCGTCACCTTGCTGCATTTCGGCCTGAGCGAACCGCTCACCGCCATCGTGCAGCCGCTGCCGGTCTATGGCTGGAGCCTGGCGATGGCGGTGTTTTCGACGGTCATCCCGGTGTTCGCGCTCGGCGCGGCGATCCGCCGCCTGGGGCCGGAACGGACCTCGCTGTACGGCATGGTCGGGCCGATGCTGACCATCGGTTTCGGCTGGTGGCTGCTCGACGAACCGGTGTCGCTGGCGCAACTGGGCGGCGCCGTGCTGGTCGTCGCCGGCATTCTCGTGGTCAGCCGAAAGTAGCGCTCGCAGGTTAGAATCCTGCGCATGATCGGCATCTTCCTGATTACCCACGGCTGCTACGGCGAGACCCTCGTCCAGAATGCCTGCCATGTACTCAACCGGCGTCCGGCCGGCTTGGTGCAGCTTGGCGTTGCGCCGCAGGACGATCCGCTCGACCTGTTGCCGGGGGCCCGGGCGCTGTGCGCCTCGGTGGACAACGGTAACGGGGTGCTGTTGCTGACCGACCTGTACGGGGCGACGCCGGCCAATCTGGCGATGAAACTGCGCGAGCGCGGCCGTATTGCCGGGCTGACCGGGGTCAATCTGCCGATGCTGCTGTCGGCGCTGACGCACCGTGACAAGGACCTCAAAACCGTGCTGACCCATGCCCGCGATGCCGGCCGGAGCGGCATTCTCAACCTGCAGGACCACTGACCCATGCTCACCCGGGAAACCCAGATCATCAACAAGCTCGGCCTCCACGCCCGCGCCTCCGCCAAACTCACCCAGCTCGCCGGCAAGTTCGCGTGCGAGGTGTGGATGAGCAAGGGCAGCCGCCGAATCAACGCCAAGAGCATCATGGGCGTGATGATGCTGGCGGCCGGCAAGGGTTCGACGGTGACCATCGAGACCGACGGCAAGGACGAAAGCGAAGCCATGGACGCCTTGCTGGCATTGATCGCCGACTATTTCGGCGAAGGAGAATAAGGCCCATGAGCTTTACCCTGCACGGACTGGGCGTTTCCGCCGGCATCGCCATCGGCAGGGCAATGCTGATGTCGCATGCGACGCTGGAAGTGTCGCACCTGACGCTGGCCCCACGGCTGGTGGAGAAGGAAATCGCCCGTTTCGATGCAGCCATCGCCGCAGTCAAGAGCGAACTGCTGACGATGAAGGAAAATACCGAGCACGCCCCGGCGGAGCTCTCGGCCTTCATCGACATCCACACGATGTTCCTCGAAGACACCGAACTGGTCGAAAAACCACGCGAGATCATCCGCGAACGCCGCTGCAACGCCGAATGGGCGCTGGTCCAGCAGATGGAACACCTGGTCGGGCAGTTCGAGCAGTTCGACGATCCCTACCTGCGCGAACGCAAGTACGACGTGATTCAGGTCGTCGAGCGGGTGATCAAGGAATTGCTCGGCCATCCGGGCAAGGCTTCGCTGAAGGCGGCCAAGCACACCAAGGAAGAATCGCTGATCGTCGTCGCCCACGACCTCTCGCCGGCCGACACCATCGCCTTCAAGGATCACCGCTTCGCGTCCTTCATCACCGATGTCGGCGGCGCCACCTCGCACACGGCGATCCTTGCCCGCAGCATGGCGATTCCAGCCGTGCTCGGCCTGGAGAACGGGCGCGCGCTGATCCGCGACGGCGAACAGTTGATCGTCGACGGCATGCGCGGCGTCGTCATCGTCAATCCCGACCCGCGCGTGCTCGAGGAATACCGGCTACGCATGGAGCAGATCGAGCTGGAGAAGAACCAGCTCAAGCGCCTGAAGACCTCGCGTACGGTCTCGCTCGACGGCATCGACATCGCACTCCACGCCAACATCGAACTGCCGGGCGACGTTCCCGACGCGCTCGAAGGCGGCGCCGAAGGCATCGGCCTGTTCCGCACCGAATTCCTCTTCCTCAACCGCGGCGACATGCCCGACGAGCAGGAACAGTTCGAGGCCTACAAGAAGGTGGTCAAGGGCATGGCCGGGCGACCGGTGACCATCCGCACCTTCGACCTCGGCGCCGACAAGGACCTGCATCCGGAAGGCACGGCCGGCGACCGGGTCAAGACCAATCCGGCACTCGGTCGCCGGGCGATTCGCCTGTCATTGTCCGAGCCGAAGATGTTCCAGACGCAGTTGCGCGCCATCCTGCGCGCCTCGCGCTACGGACCGATCAAGCTGCTGATCCCGATGCTCGCCCACGCGCACGAGATCGACCAGACCCTGGCCGCCGTCGAGCAGGCCAAGTCCAGCCTGCGCGGCGAGAAGATTCCCTTCGACGAGAACACCCAGGTCGGCGGCATGATCGAGATTCCGGCGGCGGCGCTGGCGGTCGGGATCTTCCTGCGCCGGCTCGACTTCCTGTCGATCGGCACCAACGACCTGATCCAGTACACGCTGGCCATCGACCGCGCCGACGAGCAGGTCGCCAGCCTCTACGACCCGCTGCATCCGGCGGTGCTGATGCTGCTCGCACACACCATCTCGAATGCCGAAAAGGCCGGCATCCCGGTCTCGGTCTGCGGCGAAACCGCCGGCGACCCGAAACTGACCCGCCTGCTGCTTGGCATGGGGCTGCGCATCTTCTCGATGCATCCGTCGCAGATCCTCAAGGTCAAGAACCGCATCCTCAAGAGCGACGTTTCGGAAATCGCCCCCAACGTGCGCAAGATGCTGCGCCTGGACGAACCGGCCAAACTGCGCGAAGCGCTGGAAAAGCTCAACGCTTCCTGAACCCGCCGGCACTGGGGGTGCGACGATTTGTCACATTCCCGGAACAGGCACCATTGCCGACAATCCGCCCTTTCGTAATCAATAAAAAACGAAGGGGTATTCATGGATCACCGCATCCGGCCGCTGGCGCTCGCCATGGCGCTGGCCTTTGCCATTCCCGCCCAGGCCCAGGACAGTGCAGCCATGGCGGAAATCGTCGTCAGCGCCGAGCGCGACCAGACTGCCGGCAGCACCACCCAGCTGGAAGGCGACAAACTGCGCCGCCAGGGTGCGCGCAGCAGCGACGTTGCCGGCCTGCTCCAGGATGTCCCCGGGGTCAGTTTCTACGGCGCCGGTGCCGTCTCCAGCCTGCCGGCCATCCACGGCCTGGCCGACGACCGGCTGCGGATCAAGATCGACGGCATGGACCTGATCGCCAGCTGCCCCAACCACATGAACCCGGCGCTGTCCTACCTCGACCCCAGCCAGGTCGGCACACTCACCGTCTATGCCGGGATCAGCCCGGTCAGCCAGGGGGGTGACAGCATCGGTGGCAGCATCGTCGCCGAAACCCGCGCGCCGGAATTCGCCGCCCCCGGCGAACGCCTATTCAAGGGCGAAGTCGGCGCCTTCTACCGCAGCAATAACGATGCGCGTGGCGCCAACGCCAGCGCCACCGCTGCCACCGAAAACATCAGCCTGAGCTATACCGGCGCCTACAGCGAAGCCAACAACTACAGCGCCGGCCGCAACTTCAAGAATTACACCGCCACCGGCCGCGCCGGCGAACGGATGTCGCGCGACGAAGTCGGCTCGACCGCTTACCAGACCGGCAACCACATCCTCGGTATGGCGATGAAGAACGCCAATCACCTGTTCGAGGTGAAACTCGGCTACCAGGACATGCCGGAACAGCTTTACCCGAACCAGCGCATGGACCTGCTCGACAACGAACAGAAGCGCATCAACCTGCGCTGGCTGGGCGAATACGACTGGGGCAAGCTGGAAGCCCGGGCCTATCACGAGACCGTCGACCATTTCATGGATTTCGGCCGGGACAAGCGCTGGTGGTATGGCAACGATTCTCGGACGCCGCCACTAACCGCTCCCGCCACGATTGATCCGGTCGCTTGCGGCGCGATCTCTGGCTCCTGCGCCCAAGGCATGCCGATGTACACCGCAAGCCGGACCACCGGCGCGAGTCTGAAAGCCGATGTCAAACTGAGCGACCAGGATCTGCTGCGGGTCGGTAGCGAGTTCCAGCGCTATCGCCTCGACGACTGGTGGCCGGCCTCCGGCAGCGGCATGTGGCCGGGCACCTTCGAAAACATCAACAACGGCGAGCGCGACCGCCAGGCCCTGTTCGGCGAGTGGGAAAGCCGGGCCAGCGCCAACTGGATGACACTGCTCGGCCTGCGCTATGAACGCGTGACCATGGACGCTGGCGATGTCGCCGGCTACGCCAACCCGGGCGGCATGGGTAGCAACCAGGGCCGCGATGCCAACCTGTTCAACGCCCGCGACCGCTCGCGCAGCGACAACAACTGGAACCTGACCGCACTCGCCCGCTACACCGCGCACGCCGGTCTGGACATCGAATTCGGCTTCGCCCGCAAGACGCGTTCGCCCAGCCTGTACGAAGCCTACCCCTGGTCGACCTGGCAGATGGCTGCCCTGATGAACAATTTCGTCGGCGACGGCAATGGCTACGTCGGCAACCCCGACCTGAAGCCGGAGAAAGCGCACAAACTCTCGGCCACCTTCGACTGGCACGACGCCGACCGCAGCCGCGAGTTGAAGCTGACGCCGTACTACACCCACGTCACCGACTACATTGATGCCGTGCAATGGGATGCCACTGCCAATGCCCCCCGGGCGGTCCCGTTGCGCGACCAATTCACGGTGCTGCGTTACGCCAATCACTCGGCCCGCCTGTATGGCTTCGACCTGTCCGGCAAGATGCCGCTGGCACAATCCGGCATCGGCGCACTCGGCCTGAACGGGATGCTCAGCTACACCCGCGGCAAGAACCGCAAAACCGGCGACGACCTGTACAACATCATGCCGCTGAACGCCAAACTGACGCTGACGCAAAAGACCGGCGCCTGGGACAATGCCCTGGAAGTGATCGGCGTGGCCGGGAAAAACAAGGTCTCGGATGCCCGCAACGAAATGAAGACGTCGGGCTACAGCCTGGTCAACCTGCGCTTCAGCCATGCCTGGAAGCAGGTCCGCTTCGATTTCGGCGTCGAGAACCTGTTCGACCGCTATTACGAAATGCCGCTGGGCGGGGCCTACCTGGGTCAAGGGACGACGATGTCGGCCTCTGCCAACAATGTACCGAACGGCGTCGTCCCGCTGTGGGGCACCCCGGTTCCGGGCATGGGCCGTTCGCTGTATGCCGGCATCAACGTCAAGTTCTGATCCGGCCGCCTGAAGGCAGCCCCGGTCGTCGGCGACCGGGGCTTTTTGCGTTTGCAGAGGAGGGGACAATGGCTTTTTTCACGATCGATCGCAAGGCGACTGAGCAGCCCGTCCGGCGGCGGCAGCTGGCCTGCGGCGAGCGCCTACATCAGGCCGGCGAGGAAGGCCTGGCCTGGCGACTGCAACGCGGCGTGCTGCGCCTGGACAGCCAGCAGCCCGGCGGCGAACGCTTTGCCAGCCTGGCGATTGGCGGCGACATCGTCGGCTGCGAAACACTGTTGTTCGGGGTGTACACCTTCTCGGCCAGCGCCTTGACCGATTGCGAACTCAGCCCCTGGCCCGAAGGCGACCAGGCACTGGCCGGCGAATCGCTGCTCGCCTCGCTCGCCCGCGCCCAGCAGCGGGCCGCCGAGATCGTTGCCCTGCGCGGCGGTCAGGCGGTCGACCGGGTGCTCGGCCTGGTCCGCCTGCTGGCCGGCCAGGATGGCGGCGTGGTGCTGCCGACGCGACAGGCCATCGCCGACATCACCGACCTGCGCTTCGAGACCATCTCGCGCATCGTCAAACAGCTTGAACGCAGCGGCATCCTGGTGCCGGAACGGATTGCCGGCGTCCACGCGACGCGCAGCTTCCGCTACGTGGCCGATCACTGAAAAAGGGAATCCGGAATTGACGACGGGGACCGAAGTCCCCGCCGGCTATCTTTGGTAACAAGGCTCTAGCAGCCCCGGCTAACCGTTTTTAGGCGGCAATAGCGAATTGCTCATCATTGGCAATTATGGATTTGCTTCATTAACGTCGATCGCCTGACGAGTTGCCTGCGCACCTTTGCCCGCCCTGTCGAAACCAGTACACCCCCAACCAAACGCACTGCAGCCAATGCCCTTGGGTGGAGGTGAGGGGAATCGAACCCCTGTCCAGAACGCCTCCAGATTGCTGGAATTACAACCATGGAAACCATTATGGGGGCAGGGGGGCGGTTTTTCAACCGCCGTTCGTCGGCTGGCGCTCAGGCCTCGCGCTCGGCAGCCAGCAGACGCTCGCAGTAGCGGGCGATCAGGTCGACTTCGAGATTGACCTTGCTGCCCGGCTGCAGACGGTTCAGCGTGGTGTTTTCCAGCGTGTGCGGGATCAGGTTGATGGTGAAGTCGGTGCCCTTGACCTCGTTGGTCGTCAGGCTGGTACCGTCGACGACGATAGAACCCTTGCGCGCGATGAACTTGGCAATTTCCTTCGGCGCACGGATTTCCAGCAGGCGGTTGTCGCCGACCGGGTCGAAACGCAGGACTTCGCCGACGCCGTCGACATGGCCGGAAACCAGGTGACCGCCGATCACGTCGTTGAGGCGCAGGGCCTTTTCCAGGTTGACCGGCCCCGGGGCATCGAGTCCGACGGTGCAGGACAAGGTCTCGGGCGACACGTCGACCTGGAAGGCACTGCCTTCCCTGCCGACCACGGTCAGACAGACGCCGTTGTGGGCAATCGAGTCGCCGAGGGCGACATCGTCGATGTTGAGGCGGCCGGCTTCGACCGTCAGGCGGTAACCGACTTCGCGCGGCGTGAGTTTGGTGATGCGGCCAACCGCCGCGACAATTCCAGAGAACATGGCAGGATCCGGGGTGGGAAAAATGGCGACTTTATCACGCCAGCCAGGCCAATCCCCTGACTAGAGTGTGGTTTCGATACCGTATTTTTTCGCCACGGTGACGTAGAGCTGGCGTGCCGAGACCACCTTCGGACTTTTGCGGTCCTTGCGCTGCGCCCGCTGCAGGTAGTCGAAAGCCCGTTCGGCGAGCGTGGGACTCCAGCCCTTCTGGTCCATCAGGGTATAGATGGCCTTGGCCGCATTGACCAGGAATTGCAGATTGGGCACCTGGTCGGCAGCCTGCATCAGGAGGTGTACCGAGCCTTCGAAATCGCCGGCGCGCGCCGCCATGACGCCCTTGTTGTTGAGCTCGACGATCTCGCGACCGACCTGTTCGAGCAGCGCCTTGCCGGCATCCGGACGGCCGGTCTTGGCGAAGACATCGGTGATGTGACCGATCAGGTGGGTGTCTTCGTGGTTTTCGGCAGCGACCTGGCGCATGATTTTTTCCGCGTCCGCCGGCTTGCCGGTCGCATAGCAGGCGTGCGCCAGATCGATGGCCAAGCGCTGTGAAACGCCGCGGCCCTTGCTGTGGCTTTCGGCTTCGACCTCGCCCTGCAGCGACAAGGCGTGATCGACCAGTTGCTTGGCCTTCTCCGGGGCACCCTCGGCTTCCAGGCAGAGGCTTTCGCTGACCAGGGCAGCCAGTTCGGCCTGCTTGTCGCCGCGCAGTTCGCGCTTCATCTCGGCCGTCACCTTGCGCGATGCCTCGACATCGCCGCGTTCGACCAGAACCCGCGACAGGTTGGCGAAATCGTCCACGGTGCGCAGACTGGAGCCCTTGCTGCGGGCAATGACCTTGCTGTAGGCCTTCTCCGCCGCCAGCAGATCCTTGTTGCGGGCGGCCACATCGCCGACCAAGCGTTGCCGCACGGTATTGTGCGGCGACACATCGGCGGCACGCTGCAGTACAGTCTGGGCTTCCTTCAGCTTGCCCTGGGCTTCGTGCACCGAGGCCAGGAAGTCGTAAGTCGAGAGAAAATCCGGCGCTTCCTGCAAGACCTGCTCGGCCAGTTGCTCGGCTTCGTCGAGCGCGTTGCGGTCGCGCAGCGCGGTGGCCAGGCCCATCTTTGCCCAGGGCGCGATGCGTCCTTCGAGCACACGCCGGTAAACGGCTTCGGCCTCGCCAGTCTGGCCCAGTTGATGCAGCAACTCCCCCTTGAAGCGCAGGGCGTCGTACTGATACATCGGTTGTTGCTGGATGACCCGGTCGCAGGCGGCGATGGCCTCGTGCAATTCGCCGCGCTCGATCTGCTCGTAGATCTTGCGCAATACATGTTTCTTGTAGATCGACCGCACCAGCCGCGCCTGCAACTGCTCCGAGGTAAACGGCTTGATCAGGTAGTCGTCCGGCGACAATTCGGCCAGCGCCACCACGTTGGTGTAGCTGCGCTCGCTGGTAATGATCATGTACACCGTTGCCAGCGGAATCAGGTGGGCATGGCGCAGTTCCTCGAGCAACTGCTGGCCGTCACGGCCGTCATCGAGCACGAAATCGGACAGGATGATGTCGAAGCGGTTGCCCTTGACCTGGCGGATCACCTCGGCCGAACTGCCCGCACCGTGCACCGCGGTGACGCCGAGCGCACCGAGCATCAGGCGCAGCGAATCGCGTGCCGGCGAGTGCCGGTCGACGATCAGGACGCGCTTTTTGGTCAGCGACTGCTGCAGGACAAGGAGCATCTCCTCATCGTCAAGCGCGCCAAGGCTGTTGCCTGCTGGTGTGTTCATTTCGGCAAATTACTTGAGTTCATCATGCAGGGCAAGACGCGCCCGAGGCCTTCCGCCTGTTGCCGGGCTAAGCCTGTGATTTTTCAGCAAGCTGACGTAAAATCGCCGGTCCCATACTGCGCCGCAACATTCCCATTCCGATGCTCTACCCCACCCGTTTCGATGTCATCGTTGTCGGCGGCGGCCATGCCGGCACCGAAGCTGCGCTCGCCGCAGCCCGGTCGGGGGCGAACACGCTGCTGCTGACGCATAACCTCGACACGCTCGGGGCGATGAGCTGCAACCCGTCGATCGGCGGCATCGGCAAGGGCCATCTGGTACGCGAAGTCGATGCCCTGGGCGGCGCGATGGCGGCAGCGACCGACGAGTCCGGCATCCAGTTCCGCATCCTCAATGCCTCGAAGGGTCCGGCCGTCCGCGCCACCCGCGCCCAGGCCGACCGCGTGCTGTACAAGCAGGCGATCCGCACGCGCCTGGAAAACCAGCCGAACCTGACCATCTTCGCCCAGGCCTGCGATGACCTCATCGTCGAAGGCGACAAGGTCTGCGGCGCCGTCACCCAACTGGGCATCCGCTTCCTGGCCGAGGCCGTCGTGCTCACCGCCGGCACCTTCCTCAACGGCAAGATCCACGTCGGCCTGGAAAACTACACCGGCGGGCGCATGGGCGATCCGCCATCGGTGTCGCTGGCCGCGCGTCTGAAAGAATTGAACCTGCCGCAAGGCCGCCTGAAGACCGGCACGCCGCCGCGCCTGGACGGCAAGACCATCGACTTCACAGTGATGGAAGAGCAGCACTCGGACGATCCGCTGCCGGTGTTTTCCTTCCTCGGCAACGCGGCGCAGCACCCGCAGCAGTTGCCGTGCTGGATCACCGAGACCAACGAGAAGACGCACGACATCATCCGCAGCGGGCTGGACCGCTCGCCGATGTACACCGGCGTCATCGAGGGCGTCGGCCCGCGTTATTGCCCGTCGATCGAGGACAAGATCCACCGCTTCGCCGACAAGACCCAGCACAACGTCTTCCTCGAACCGGAAGGCCTGACCACGCACGAGATTTACCCGAACGGCGTGTCCACCAGCCTGCCTTTCGACATCCAGCTGGCGCTGGTGCGCTCGATCCGCGGCATGGAGAACGTGCATATCCTGCGCCCCGGCTACGCCATCGAATACGACTTCTACGACCCGCGCGGCCTCAAGGACACGCTGGAAACCAAGGCCATCAACGGCCTCTTCTTCGCCGGCCAGATCAACGGCACCACCGGCTACGAGGAAGCGGCAGCGCAGGGCTTGTTGGCCGGCATCAACGCGGTGAATTACGTGCGTGGCCGCGACGGCTGGTGCCCGAAGCGCAATGAGGCCTACCTTGGCGTACTGGTCGACGACCTGATCACGCGCGGCGTCTCCGACCCCTACCGGATGTTCACCAGCCGAGCCGAATACCGGCTGAGCCTGCGCGAGGACAACGCCGACCTTCGCCTGACCGAACAGGGCCGGACGCTCGGCCTGGTCGACGATGCGCGCTGGGACGCCTTCTGCCGCAAACGTGACGCCATCGCCGCCGAACAGGAGCGCTTGAAGGCGACCTGGGTCAATCCCAAGATCGTTCCGGCCGAGGACAGCATCCGCGTGCTCGGCAAGGCCATCGAGCATGAATACAATCTGTTCGACCTGCTGCGCCGTCCGGAAGTCACTTACGCCAGCCTGCTGACCCTGCCCGGCGCCGGTGAGGGGCAGAGCAACCCGCAGGTCGTCGAGCAACTCGAGATTTCCGCCAAATACCAGGGCTACATCGACCGCCAGGCCGAGGAAGTCGCCAAATCGGCCAGCTACGAGAACACGCCACTGCCGGCCGATCTCGACTACTCGACGGTGGCCGGCCTGTCGAACGAAGTGAAGCAGAAGCTCAAGCTGCATCAGCCGCAGACCATCGGCCAGGCCTCGCGGATCCAGGGCGTGACGCCGGCGGCGATCTCGCTGCTGCTGATCCACCTGAAACGTTTCAAGCTGTCGCAAGCCGCATGAGCACGATCACCCTCGCCAGCGGCCTGGCTGAACTCGGCCTCGACCTGCCCGACACCACCCAGCAGCAACTGCTCGCCTTCCGCGACCTGCTGCTCAAGTGGAACAAGACCTACAACCTGACCGCGCTACGCGATCCGGAACAAGCGATCTCGCATCATCTGCTCGATTCGCTGGCCATCCTGCCGCACGTCGGCGACGGGGCGCTGCTCGACGTCGGTTCCGGCGGCGGCCTGCCGGGCATCCCGCTGGCCATCGCCCGGCCGCAACTGTCGGTGCGCATGGTCGATACCGTGCAGAAGAAGGCGACCTTCCTGCAGCAGGCAGCGATCCAGCTCGGGCTGAAGAACGTCGCCGTCGACCACGCCCGGGTCGAGGAATTGACCGGCCAGTATGCCCAGATCAGTTCGCGCGCCTTCGCCGAACTCAAGCTTTTCGTCGAACTGACGCGTCATCTGCTGGCCCCCGGCGGCCGCTGGCTGGCCATGAAGGGCGTCCGCCCGGACGACGAAATCGCTGCGCTGCCGGCGGACATCGTCGTTGACCAGGTGATCCGCCTGCACGTACCCGGCCTCGACGCCGAAAGACATCTCATCCTCCTGAAAGCGGGCTCATGAAAGTACTCGCCATCACCAACCAGAAGGGCGGCGTCGGCAAGACGACCACCGCCGTCAACCTCGCCGCCTCGCTCGGTGCCGAAGGTCAACGCGTGCTGCTGATCGACATGGATCCGCAGGGCAACGCGACCACCGGTGCCGGCATCACCAAGAAGGAAGCGCTGCCGACCGTCTATCAGTTGCTGATCGGCGCCGCCTCCCTGGTCGAGGTCTGCATCAAGACCGAGTTCGGATTCGACGTGCTGCCGGCCAACCGCGAACTGGCCGGCGCCGAAGTCGAACTGATCGAGCTCGACCGCCGCGAATACCGGCTCAAGGAAGCGCTGGCGCAGAATCACGACGAGTACGATTTCGTCCTCATCGATTGCCCGCCGGCACTCAACATGCTGACCGTCAATGCGCTGGTCGCTGCCGATTCGGTGCTGATCCCGATGCAGTGCGAGTACTACGCACTCGAAGGCCTGTCCGACCTCGTCGAGACGCTGCGCAAGGTGCGTCACCACCTGAATTCGCGGCTCGAGGTCGAAGGCCTGCTGCGGACCATGTACAACGGCCAGAGCACGCTCACCCAGCAGGTCTCGAACGAGCTCGAGAGCCACTTCGGCGACAAGGTCTACAAGACCATCGTGCCGCGTAACGTCCGCCTGGCCGAAGCGCCGTCGTACGGCAAGCCGGTCATCGCCTTTGACAAAAATTCGAAGGGTGCGCTGGCCTACAGCGCACTCGCCCAGGAAATTCTCGAAAGGGTCGCCAAATGATCAAGATGAAGGGACTCGGCCGCGGCCTCGACGCGCTGCTCGCCGGCAGCGATGCCAAACCCGAAGACGAACTGCGCAATCTGCCGGTGGACCGCCTCAAGCCCGGCAAATACCAGCCGCGCACGCAGATGGACCCGGCGTCGCTGGCCGAGCTGGCCAGCTCGATCAAGGCCCAGGGCGTGATGCAGCCGATCCTGGTGCGCGCCGTCGACAAGACGCCGGGCGCCGAGCGCTACGAGATCGTCGCCGGTGAACGCCGCTGGCGCGCCGCCCAGCAGGCCGGCCTGAGCGAAGTGCCGGTGCTGGTGCGCAGCATTCCCGACGAGCAGGCGCTGGCGATGGCGCTGATCGAGAACATCCAGCGCGAGAATCTCAACCCGCTCGAAGAAGCCCAGGGCCTGCAGCGCCTGATCGACGAATTCGGCCTGACCCACCAGCAGGCCGCCGACGCCGTCGGCCGTTCGCGCCCGGCCGCGTCCAACCTGCTGCGCCTGCTGCAACTGGCCGCGCCGGTGCAGGAACTGCTGATGACCGGCAAGCTCGACATGGGCCACGCCCGCGCGCTGCTGCCGCTGCCCGGCGCCCAGCAGGTCGCGGTGGCCCAGCGCATCGTCCAGAAGGGTTTGTCGGTGCGCGAAGCCGAACGCCTGGTCCAGCAAATCGTCAATCCGCCGAAGCAGACTGCCGCGCCGCCGGTCGACCGTGACCTCCTGCGTCTGCAGGAAGAAATTTCCGATGCCGTCGGTGCCGCCGTCGCCATTCGCAGCAACAAGAAGGGAGCCGGCAAGATCACCATCGAATTTGGCGACCTCGAGCAACTCGAAGGCATCCTCGGACGGCTTCGTTAAGCGGTTTTGGCGGGATGCTGCATTGCGGTAAACCCTTAATTTTCATTGACGGTAATTTTTGAAGTCTTGTATCATTTAGGTCTGTGTGGCACAGCCGGCTAAGGATTGCATGACACCATGTTGAGAGCGATATATCTGCAACTTGGTGCAGCATTGATAACAGCAGTTCTGGCCGGTGTGATCGTGGGTACGCGGGGGCTTGTTTCAGTTGGGTTTGCGGCAGTGGCCGCGATACTGCCCAACTTGTTCTTTGCCGTCCGGCTGACGATGTTGAAAAACCGCCCCGGGGCATCCTACGCGGCAAATTTCTTCATCGGTGAGTTCCTCAAGATTGCGGCCACCATCGGAATTCTGGCAATCGCCATCAAGGGGTATCCCGAGATGCACTGGCCGAGCTTGCTGATCGGCCTGGCGATTGTCCTGCATGCAGGTTTTTTAGCTTTTTGGAAGAGATAACATGGCCGCAGGTAGCGCAGCACCGACATCTGGCGAGTACATCGTCCACCACTTGACCCACCTCAACACCACTGGTCACGCGCAAAAAGCCGTCGTAGACTGGTCCGTGCTCAACATCGACACGCTGTTTTACTCCGTCGTGCTCGGTCTGGCCACCATCTTCATTCTCTGGCTGGCCGCCCGCAAGGCCACTTCCGGTGTTCCTGGCCGCTTCCAGGCTGCGATTGAAATCCTGGTCGACATGGTTTCCGAGCAGGCCAAGGGCATCGTGCACAGCGCCGAATCGCGCAAGTTCGTCTCGCCGCTGGCGCTGACGGTCTTCGTCTGGATCTTCTTCATGAACGCCATGGACTTGGTGCCGGTCGATCTGCTGCCGCGTATCGGTGAAATGTTCGGCATCCACTACCAGCGCGTGGTCGCCACCGCCGATCTGAACGCCGCACTGGGCATGTCGATCGGCGTGCTGCTGATCTGCATCTACTACAACATCAAGATCAAGGGCATCGGCGGCTGGATTCATGAGCTCTTCACCGCCCCGTTCGGTAGCCATCCGCTGCTCTATCCGGTCAATTTCGTCATGCAGATGATCGAATTCGTCGCCAAGACCGTTTCCCACGGCATGCGACTGTTCGGCAACATGTACGCCGGCGAACTGGTATTCATGCTGATCGCGCTGCTCGGCGGCACCGCCACCGTCTTCGGTTTCGTCGGTCACGTCATTGCCGGTTCGATCTGGGCCATCTTCCACATCATGATCATCACGCTGCAAGCCTTCATCTTCATGATGCTGACGCTGGTCTATGTCGGTCAGGCCCACGAAGCGCACTAAGCAGTACCGTTTTTGCAGTACCCAACAGATTTAACGTAGTAACCCTGTTTTCGCTTTACCTTTTCATTACTTAAACTTAGCAAGGAGTTGTCATGGAACACGTTCTCGGTTTTGTTGCTCTGGCTGCCGGCCTGATCATTGGTCTGGGTGCTATCGGTGCCTGTATCGGTATCGGCCTCATGGGCGGCAAATACATTGAAGCATCGGCTCGCCAGCCGGAGCTGATGAACGCCCTGCAGACCAAGATGTTCCTGCTGGCCGGTCTGATCGATGCCGCCTTCCTGATCGGCGTCGGTATCGCCATGATGTTTGCCTTCGCCAACCCGTTCCAACTGGTTTAATTGATCCTCTTCGATCAACCCTTTAGAAGAGGACTAGAACCGTGAATCTGAACGCAACGTTGTTTGCACAGCTCGTTGTGTTCTTCATTCTGGCGTGGTTCACGATGCAATTCGTGTGGCCGCCCATTGTGAAGGCGCTCGACGAGCGTGCGAAGAAGATCGCGGATGGTCTGGCTGCTGCTGAACGCGGCAAGCAAGATCTCGAACTGGCCACCAAGCGCTCCACGGATGCCCTCCGTGAAGGCAAGGAAAAGGCTGCTGAACTGATCGCCAACGCTGAAAAGCGCGGCGCCCAACTGATCGAGGAAGCCAAGGCTAACGCCAAGGCCGAAGCCGACCGCATCGTCGCCGGTGCCAAGGCTGAAATCGAACAGGAGGCCGTCCGTGCCAAGGAACAGCTTCGCGAACAGGTCGCTGCCCTGGTGGTCACCGGCGCCGAGCAAATTCTGCGCCGCGAGATCAATGCACAGGCTCATTCCGACATTCTGGCCACGATCAAACAGGATCTGTAAAGCTTATGGCTGAATCCGTCACCATCGCTCGCCCCTACGCCGACGCCGCTTTCAAGCTGGCCAAGGAAAGCGGGGCCCAGGGCATCTGGTCGCAGCGCCTGCAAAGGCTGGCGCTGATCGCCCAGGACGGGGACATGGCTCAGGTCATGGGCAATCCCCGGCTCTCCGCTGAACAGATAGCAGAATTGTTCATTTCGTTGTCCGACGACAACGACCCGATTCTCGCCAATTTCGTTCGTACCCTCGCAGAAAACCGGCGTCTCGCACTCCTGCCGGAGATTTCCCGGCTTTTCGATCTGGCCCGCAGCCAGGAAGAAGGGGTCCAGGAGGCGGTGGTGTACTCCGCATTCCCGATTGACGATGCTCAGGTCGCTGCTCTGCTGCAGCAACTGGAACCCCGTTTCGGAACCCGCCTGACCGCCCGCGTCGAAATCGACGCGAGTCTGATCGGTGGTGTGCGGGTCACCGTCGGTGACCAGATGCTGGATGCTTCAGTCCGCGGCAAACTCGACGCGATGGCCGTGGCACTGAACAACTAGGAGATTTTCATGCAGTTGAATCCTTCCGAAATTTCTGAACTGATCAAGAGCAAGATCCAGAACCTGCAAGGCGCATCGGAAGTGCGTACGCAGGGCACCGTGGTTTCCGTCACTGACGGTATCTGCCGCGTGCATGGCTTGCAGGACGTCATGCAAGGTGAAATGCTGGAGTTCCCCGGCAACACCATCGGCATGGCACTCAACCTCGAGCGCGACTCCGTCGGCGCCGTTATCCTGGGCGAATACGAGCACATCTCCGAAGGCGACGTCGTCAAGACGACCGGTCGCATTCTGGAAGTGCCGGTTGGTCCGGAACTGCTTGGCCGCGTGGTCAACACCCTCGGTCAGCCGATCGACGGCAAGGGCCCGATCAACGCCAAGGAAACCGACAAGCTGGAAAAGGTCGCCCCGGGCGTCATCTGGCGTAAGTCCGTTTCGCAGCCGGTGCAGACCGGTCTGAAGTGCGTCGACTCGATGGTTCCGGTTGGCCGTGGCCAGCGCGAACTGATCATCGGCGACCGCCAGACCGGCAAGACCGCCGTTGCTGTCGATGCGATCATCAACCAGAAGGGCAAGAACCTGTTCTGCGTTTATGTCGCCGTCGGCCAGAAGGCTTCCACCATCGCCAACGTCGTTCGCAAGCTCGAAGAGCACGGCGCCATGGAATACACAATCGTCGTTGCTGCTTCCGCTTCGGAATCGGCCGCACTGCAGTACCTGGCACCGTACGCCGGCTGCACGATGGGCGAATACTTCCGTGACCGTGGTCAAGACGCACTGATCGTTTATGACGATCTGACCAAGCAGGCCTGGGGCTACCGTCAGGTTTCCCTGCTGCTGCGCCGTCCGCCGGGCCGCGAAGCCTATCCGGGCGACGTCTTCTATCTCCACTCCCGCCTGCTGGAACGCGCTGCCCGCGTCTCCGAAGAATGGGTCGAGAAGTTCACCAACGGCGAAGTCAAGGGCAAGAGCGGTTCGCTGACCGCCCTGCCGGTGATCGAAACCCAGGCTGGTGACGTTTCCGCTTTCGTTCCGACCAACGTGATCTCCATCACCGACGGTCAGATCTTCCTGGAAACCGACCTCTTCAACGCCGGTATCCGTCCCGCGATCAACGCCGGTATCTCGGTGTCCCGCGTCGGTGGCGCTGCCCAGACCAAGCTGATCAAGAAGCTCGGCGGCGGTGTCCGTCTGGCCCTGGCCCAGTACCGCGAACTGGCTGCCTTCGCGCAGTTTGCTTCCGATCTGGACGAAGCCACCCGCAAGCAGCTCGAGCGCGGCCGTCTGGTGACCGAACTGATGAAGCAGCCGCAGTACGCTCCGATGAGCATCTCCGAAATGGCCGTCACGCTGTACGCAGCTGACAAGGGCTACTTCGATGATGTCGAAGTCAAGCGCGCACTCGAATGCGAAAAGGCCATGATCAGCTACCTCAAGTCGAACCACGCCGAAGTCATGAACACCATGGAATCGTCGGCCGACCTGAGCGGTGATACCGAAAAGGCACTGGCTGCCGGCATCCAGGCTTTCAAGAGCACCTGGGCCTGATCTTAGGAGAACGCCATGCCTAGCGGCAAGGAAATTCGCAACAAGATCAAGAGCGTAGAAAACACGCGCAAGATCACCAAGGCCATGGAGATGGTGGCCGCATCCAAAATGCGCAAGGCGCAGGACCGGATGCGGGCTGCCCGCCCCTATGGCGAGAAGATCCGGCGTGTGGCCAGCAACCTGTCGCACGCGCTGACCGAGTACAAGCATCCGTTCCTCGAAAAGCGCGAGCAGAAGGCCATTGGTATCGTCCTCGTCACTTCCGACAAGGGCCTCTGCGGTGGTCTGAACTCCAACGTCCTGCGCCTGGTTCTGGGCAAGATGAAGGAACTCGACAGCCAGAAGATCAATTTCCAGGCGACCTGTATTGGTAACAAGGGTCTGGGTTTCATGCAGCGCGCCGGTGCGAAGGTTGTCTCGCACGTCATCGCGCTGGGTGACACCCCGCACCTGGAAAAGCTGATCGGCCCGCTCAAGATCCAGCTCGACGCCTACATGAAGGGCGAAATCGACGCGCTGTACATCGGCTACACCCGCTTCATCAACACGATGAAGCAGGAACCGGTTTTCGAAAAGCTGCTCCCGCTGGCTGACGACGTCGTCAAGACCGATCATCAGCCGGGTTGGGACTATGTCTACGAGCCGGAAGCCCAGCCAGTTATCGACGATCTGTTGATCCGCTATGTCGAAGCTTTGATTTATCAGGCCGTGGCTGAAAACATGGCCTCCGAGCAATCTGCCCGGATGGTCGCCATGAAGTCTGCTTCCGATAACGCCAAGAACGTCATCGGTGAATTGAAGCTGGTCTATAACAAGGCCCGTCAGGCCGCGATTACCAAGGAACTCTCGGAAATCGTCAGCGGCGCCGCCGCAGTCTGACGCAAGCGCGAAGCTTTTAATTATTGGGGATTTGAATATGAGTCAAGGTTCCATCGTTCAGTGTATCGGCGCAGTTGTGGACATCCACTTCCCGCGCGACGCGATGCCGAAGGTCTACGACGCACTCAAGCTCGACGCCTCCGAAGAAAATGGCATGGTTGAAGCCGGCCTGACCTTCGAAGTGCAGCAGCAACTGGGTGACGGCGTCGTCCGTACCATCGCCATGGGTTCATCCGACGGCCTGCGCCGCGGCATGAAAATCAACAACACCGGTGCCGGCATTTCCGTGCCGGTCGGTATGGGCACGCTGGGTCGCATCATGGACGTGCTCGGCCGTCCGATCGACGAAGCCGGTCCGATCGAAAGCGACGAACTGCGTGAAATCCACGCCGCCGCGCCGAAGTTCGACGAACTGTCGTCCTCCGTCGATCTGCTCGAAACCGGCATCAAGGTTATCGACCTGATCTGCCCGTTCGCCAAGGGCGGCAAGGTCGGCCTGTTCGGCGGCGCCGGGGTCGGCAAGACCGTCAACATGATGGAGCTGATCAACAACATCGCCAAGCAACACTCGGGTCTGTCCGTGTTTGCCGGTGTTGGTGAGCGTACCCGCGAAGGTAACGACTTCTATCATGAAATGAAGGACTCCAACGTTCTCGACAAGGTCGCGATGGTGTTCGGTCAGATGAACGAACCCCCGGGCAACCGTCTGCGCGTTGCGCTGACCGGTCTGACCATGGCCGAGCGTTTCCGTGACGACGGTCGTGACATCCTGTTCTTCGTCGACAACATCTACCGCTACACCCTGGCCGGTACCGAAGTGTCCGCACTGCTCGGCCGTATGCCTTCCGCCGTGGGCTACCAGCCGACGCTGGCTGAAGAAATGGGTCGTCTGCAAGAGCGTATCACCTCGACCAAGGTTGGCTCGATCACCTCCATCCAGGCCGTTTACGTGCCTGCCGATGACTTGACCGACCCGTCCCCGGCCACCACCTTCCTGCACTTGGACTCCACGGTCGTGCTGTCGCGTGACATCGCCTCGCTGGGTATCTACCCGGCCGTCGATCCGCTCGACTCCACCTCCCGCCAGCTCGACCCGCAGGTCGTCGGTGAAGAGCACTACGCAGTGGCTCGTGCCGTGCAGATGAACCTGCAGCGCTACAAGGAACTGCGCGACATCATCGCGATTCTGGGTATGGACGAACTGTCGCCGGAAGACAAGCTGGCCGTCAGCCGCGCCCGTAAGATCCAGCGCTTCCTGTCGCAGCCCTTCCACGTTGCCGAAGTGTTCACCGGTTCCCCGGGCAAGTTCGTTCCGCTCAAGGAAACCATCAAGGGCTTCAAGGGCATCGTCAGCGGCGAGTACGATCACCTGCCGGAACAGGCCTTCTACATGGTCGGCGGCATCGAAGAAGCTGTCGAAAAGGCGAAGACGCTGCAGTAATGCAGCTTCAGCATAGGAGCCAGTAATGGTTATGACCGTTCATTGTGATGTCGTCAGTGCCGAAGAATCGATTTTCTCCGGCCTGGTGGAAATCGCAGTGTTCCCCGGCGAAGCCGGGGAACTCGGCATCCTGCCGCAACATACCCCGTTGCTGACCCGCATCAAGCCCGGCACCATCCGTCTCAAGGTGCCGGACCAAAGCGAGTTTGAGCTGGTGTATGTCTCCGGTGGCATGCTGGAAGTCCAGCCCGACACGATTACTGTGTTGGCGGACACCGCGATTCGCGCCCACGACCTGGACGAAGCCAAGGCCCTCGAGGCCAAGCGTCACGCCGAAGAAGCGCTGGCCAACCGCCAGGCCGAAATGGACTACGCGGCCGCCGAAGCCGAACTGGCCCAGGCAATCGCCCAGTTGCAGGCAATCCAGCGTCTGCGCAAGCATACCCACTGAGAATTCCCTTCCCAGTCAAAAAAAGGCAGCCTCGGCTGCCTTTTTTCTTTTCCTGTGTGCTTTGATCAGCCCCCAAGTCGGGCGATACGCTTTTCCAGGCGGGCCATTTCATCGCGCAGGCCATCAACATCGCGGATGAATTCACCGGCGGCGGCCGGCGAGACGAGCAGCCCCGCTTCTTCGGTCGCATATTCGACCAGATTGCCGGACAGGCGTCCGGCGCCGCTACGCATTTCATGCATCAGCCGGCTGCCGGCCAGCGACAGCCGACGGGCCGGAATATCGCCGACCAGCGCCGCCAGATCGCCTTCGATATCCCAGCGAAGATTGCGGAACACGAAAGCCAGGGTCTCGGCAACGTCGGCCGAACCGCTAAGGCGCGCCGATGACATCACGCTTTCCCGTTCCAGCAGCAGTTTGGCCGGAAAGTCTTCGTTCAATTCTATGGTCACATCGGGATCGCCGCTCTGCTCGGCCGCCTGCAACAGGCCCCGGCCGTCGATGCACAGCGTCAGCGCCAGCGGCCCGGCACGCAGGCAGACATGCGCACCGGCGTGACGCCGCAGCCGTTCCACCGCCCAGGGCGAAGCCTCCAGCACATGGTTCAGCGGCTTGACGATCAAGGCTTCAAGCTGACTCATTGCTGACCCGGATCAGAACTTGAAACCCCGATGCAGGGCAACGACGCCCAGCGCCATGTTGAAATACTCGACCTTCTCGAAACCGACGCCTTCCATCATGCCCTTCAGGGTCTCCTGGTCGGGGTGCATGCGGATCGACTCGGAGAGATAGCGATAGCTGTCGGCGTCCTTGGTAACCATCTGGCCTATGCGCGGGATCACCTGGAAGGAGTAGAAATCGTAAGCCGGGGCCAGCGGCTTCCAGACTTGTGAAAATTCCAGCACCAGCAGACGGCCACCGGGACGCAACACACGGCGCATTTCCGCCAGCGCCTGGTCCTTGTGGGTCATGTTGCGCAAGCCAAAGGCCACGGTGACGCAATCGAACCAGTCGTCGGGGAAGGGCAGCTTCTCGGCATCGCATTGCGCCACCGGCAACATGTAGCCCTTGTCGGCCAGGCGGTCGCGACCGCGTGCCAGCATCGCGTTGTTGATGTCGGTGAGCCAGACCTGACCGGTTTTACCAACCCGCTTGGCGAAGGCCAGCGACAGGTCGCCGGTGCCACCGGCCACGTCAAGTACGCGCGAGCCTTCGCGGACACCGCTGCGCTGGATGGCAAAGGCTTTCCACAGACGGTGCATGCCCCCCGACATCAGGTCGTTCATCAGGTCGTAACGGCTGGCGACCGAATCGAAAACGCCACGGACGCGGCGGGCTTTTTCCTGTTCGGCGACCGATTCGTAGCCGAAATGCGTTGTTTCTTTGTTCATGGCGATCAGTGGTGATGGCTGCAGGATGAACCGCCGGACTTCGGCGTGGTGTCGATATCGCGGGACGCGCCCTGGACTTCGAGCAAGCGCAGGTACTCTGCCCACAACTCGTCGTGATGGACGGCGAGGTTATAGAGCAGGTCCCAGGTGTAGAGGCCACTGTCGTGACCGTCGGAGAAAACCAGCTTCAAGGCATAGGTACCGCTGGGTTCGATCGCCAGCAAGTCGACGTTGCGCTTGCCGACCTGCAGGGTTTCCTGGCCCGGCCCATGCCCCCGCGCTTCGGCAGACGGGGTGAACACCCGCAGGTATTCGAAATCGAGACGATACGACTGCTCGCCGTAGCCCAGTTCGAGCACACGGCTAAGCTTGTGCAAACGGATGACATCCGGGATCGGGGTGTCCTTTTCCATGCCGGCCATAATTTCCTCCATGCCAGACCGGCTAGTTTACCCTGAAGCAAGCGGACTGCGGTGCTTCACAGTTCGACGATGCTGATCCGTTCGAAATCGGCCTGACGGTTGAGCACGTGATTCATCCGGATACGTCGGTGGCCATTCCCATCCATCACCTCCAGCTCGCGGCCAGCGTGGTAGAAACCGGGCGGCAAAACCAGCGACACCTCTTCGCCAATCGCGGGCATCGGTGGCAGGATGAACGCCGGGGCAAAACGCTCGATGGTCGGAACCCCGACCTGATCCAGCGGCCGGAAACCAATTCCACGGGGGATCCCGGGTAGCGTGGCCAGACCGACAATCAAGCCGCCAGCGGACTCCTGCATCAGCCAGGTGGCGTAAGCCAGCAGGAAACGTTCACCATCGTGCGGACAAACAGCCATCAGTTGTCCATGCAGGACACGCTGTCCACTTTCGCTGCGTCCCAGACGGAAACCATTGGCCGAATGATTGATCACCGACCATCGCTCGACGGGGAAATCCGCACGCGGCCGGATCAGCAGTGCCTGACCCGGATCGGCACGATCCCGGAAAGTGAATAGTTGCTCGAAATCCCCGCGGGAATAGGCAAGGGCGGAATCGGGTTGCTCGAACGGCTCGCCTGTGACATGGAAGTAAATGGCCTCGAACCCGGTCACCACACGGGCGATACCCTCGCTGGCGAAACGCCGGAAACGCCTTGCCGAGGTCGATTGTGACCAGGGCTTGACCAGATGTTCGAGCAATCTGGCGACATGGCTGCTGCTCTCTTCGCCCAGGCCGAGTTGCGAGGGCGTGAAGCGCATGCGCAACTGGCCCAGGGCATGATCGATTTGCAGACCCAGGCGGCCGGTATCCAGTCGGCGCACGTCCTGCGCCGAGCCTTCGATGGCAGCGCTGGGATGCAGGGGCAAATCCTTCATCAGTTCGACGACGTAGGGCGGCAGTTCGAGATCGTTTTCCAGCGCGCCAATGCCGACCAGGGGCGCCCACATCGACGCCCAGCGGCGGATCAGGTTGAGATTGCGCACGCTGTTGCTGTAAGGACTGGCAACGTCGATCAGCAGCAGGGTGACATAGGCCGCCGCACAATGCGTCGCCTGGACACTGTTTTCCAGGGGGTCGCTGACCGGCATGAAAGCGATGCCCCATTCCTCGGCCGTTTCGAAAAACCCATGAAGATCGAGCCAGACACCCGGCGGCAATTCGCGGCGGGCGCGGTAGTGCTCGAGAATCACCATTCCGTTGTAGTAGATGCAACGGTGCAGGATGGTCGCCATCAAGGCCTGGTAGTTGGGCTCTTCGGTGGCCGGTTCCTCCAGACTGGCGCACAAGGCGTAGGCACGCCCCATCTTGCGCCACGCCTGGACGACCATCAGGAAAGCCTGTTCCTCGTCGAGCGACAGTGGCACAGCCTTGTTGTGATAACTGCGGGCCATTTCCTCTTCGACAAAGCACAGCGGTGCCCGAGCCTGTTCCAGCAACTGGAAGAACACACCGGGGTCGGGTGGCGAGGCCAGCAAGGCATCGAGGAAATCGATCAACTGCCGTTCGGCCACCGCTGGATTGGCCAGCATCAGGCTCGACAGGTAATCCATGCCGGTCACCAGATCGACAACCTGGCCCAGATCAGTTTGCTGCCTGTTGCTCATTATTGTTCTCCCTGCCCCAAGTGACGAACGATGGCGGCGATCAGCCGGGCGTCGTCAGGTCCGCAACGTTGCGTCGTCCCTTCACGCTGAGCCTTGCCCCAGACCGGCTCGGGGAAGAAACGGTCGTCACGCCAGCGGGGAATGACATGCCAGTGCACATGGGGAACGACGTTGCCGAAACTGGCCAGATTGATCTTGTCCGGATTCCAGCACTCGCGCAGCGCTGCCTCGACGGCGAATACGACCTGCATCAGCCGATTGCGCGCGGCTACCGGCAAATCGCTCATCTCGCGCACATGTTCGTTCCAGATCACCCGGCAAAACCCGGGCAGGACCGGGTCATCGACACGGATCACGCGGCAGTCATCGGATGTCCATAGGACATCTCCGCCTGGTCCGGAACACAGTTCGCAAGTGCTGTCAGTCACGATAAATTCCCGTTGTTTTGCATAGCATTGCACCAGCCAATGCGAACTGCAAGTGGCTGGTGCAAGATGTCCCGGGATTCTACTGAAGGTGGGCGGCTGCCGACTCAGAGCAAAACGCGTTCGATGCCACCGGAATTGGCCTTGCCGACGTATTCCGCCATCCAGTTGTCGCCGAGCAGGTGCTTGGCCATCTCGACGACGATGTAGTCGGCCTTCGTGCCGGCATCGTCGTCGTAACGACTCAGACCCTGCAGGCAGGCCGGGCAGGAAGTCAGGATCTTGACCTCGCCCTGGAAACCGTCGGCACGCAACTTCTCGGCGCCCTTTTCAATCTCCTGCTGCTTGCGGAACTTCACCTGGGTGGCGATATCCGGACGCGAGTAGGCAAAGGAGCCGGAATCGCCGCAACAGCGGTCGGTCAGCGGCACATCCTGGCCCATCAGCGTCTTGGTCACGGCCAGTGGGTTGTAGGCTTTCATCGGCGTGTGGCAGGGATCGTGGTACATGTAGCGCGTCCCTTCGACACCGTCCAGCTTCAGGCCCTTTTCCATCAGGTACTCGTGGATGTCGAGCAGGCGGCAACCCGGGAAGATCTTCTCGAACTGGTATTTCTGCAACTGATCCATGCAGGTGCCGCAGGAGACGATCACCGTCTTGATGTCGAGATAGTTCAGCGTATTGGCGACACGGTGGAAGAGCACGCGGTTGTCGGTGGTGATCTTCTGGCCCTTGTCGTCATCGCCGGACGAGGTCTGCGGATAGCCGCAGCACAGGTAACCGGGCGGCAGCACGGTGGTCGCGCCGACTTCGTAGAGCATGGCCTGGGTCGCCAGGCCGACCTGCGAGAACAGGCGCTCGGAACCGCAGCCCGGGAAGTAGAAGACGGCGTCCGAATCCTCGGTCGTCTTCTTCGGGTTGCGGATCACCGGGATGACCTTGTCGTCCTCGATGTCGAGCAGGGCGCGCGAAGTACGCTTGGGCAGGTTGCCCGGCATCGGCCGGTTGAGGAAGTGGATGACCTGGGTCTTGACCGTTGGCGCGCCGAGCGAGGCCGGCGGATGCTTGCGCGTCTCCTGAACCAGGCCGAGCGCCTTGGCCGCCTTGTGCGCCAGGCGCTGGGCCTTGAAGCCGAAGTCCATCATGACGCCGCGCATCAGCTTGATCGTCGCCGGGTCTTTCAGGTTCAGGTAGGTCATCGCCGCCGCGGTGCCGGGGCTGAAACGCTTCTTGTCCTGCTTGCGCAGGAAGTTGCGCATGGCCACCGAAACATCGCCGAAATCGATGTCGACCGGGCAGGGCTTCTCGCAGCGGTGGCAGACCGTGCAATGGTCGGCGACGTCGTTGAACTCATCGAAGTGCTTCAACGAGATGCCGCGCCGGGTCTGCTCTTCATAAAGGAAGGCTTCAACCAGCAGCGAGGTGGCGAGAATCTTGTTGCGCGGTGAATACAGAAGGTTGGCGCGCGGCACATGGGTCGAACAGACCGGTTTGCACTTGCCGCAGCGCAGGCAGTCCTTGACCATGTCGGATATCTTGCCGATCTCGGATTGCTCCATGATCAGCGATTCGGTGCCGAGCAGGCTGAACGACGGCGTGTAGGCGTTGGTCAGGTCGCCGCCGTGCATCAGCTTGCCCTTGTTGAAACGCCCTTCCGGATCGACCTTCTGCTTGTAGGCACGGAAGGGGCCGATTTCTTCCTCGGTCAGGAACTCCAGTTTGGTGATGCCGATCCCGTGCTCGCCGGAAATGACACCGTCGAGCCCACGCGCCAGGTGCATGATGCGCTCGACCGCCTTGTTGGCCGTCTGCAGCATCGCGTAGTTGTCGGAATTGACCGGAATGTTGGTGTGCACGTTGCCGTCACCGGCGTGCATGTGCAGCGCGACGAAAACGCGGCCGCGCAGGACTTCCTTGTGAATCGCCTCGATCCGTTCGAGGATCGGCCGGTACAGCGCACCATCGAAGATCTTGGCCAGGCGCGCCTTCAGCTCCTGCTTCCACGAGGTGCGCACGGAATAATCCTGCAGCCGGTGGAAGAGGGTGGGGTTGGCGGCCTTGTTGCTCAGTTCGCCGGCGACCACGCCATACGAGGCGAAGCGCGACTCGGCTTCGGCCAGCGGCAGGTCGAGGTTCTCCAGCAGCCATTCCCAGCGCAGGCGGACGGCCTCGACATAGTCCAGGGCAGCCTGCCGGCGGTCGCCGATGAGCACATCCTTGTCGAGGTTGGCGTCGCCCGAGTGCAGCGGCAGGTCGCCCTTGAGGAAATCGGCCAGCGCATCGCACAGCGCCAGCTTGTTCTGCGTCGACAGCTCGATGTTGATGCGCTCGATGCCGTCGCAGTATTCACCCATGCGCGGCAGCGGGATGACCACATCCTCGTTGACCTTGAAGGCGTTGGTGTGGCGCGAGATGGCGGCAGTGCGCGAACGGTCGAGCCAGAATTTCTTGCGCGTCTCGGCGTCGACCGCAATGAAGCCTTCAGCGGCGCGCAGATTGCACATGCGAACGACCTCCGAGGCGGCGGCCATCACTGCCCTCTCGTCGTGGCCGACGATGTCGCCGATCAGCACCATCTTTGGCCGACCGTGGCGCTTGGCCTTGGTCGCGTAGCCGACGGCCTTCACATAGCGCTCGTCGAGGTGTTCGAGGCCGGCCAGCTGCACGCCAGCCGCATGGCCGGCGCCGCCCGGCTTGAAGTAGTCGGTGATCTCGACGATGGCCGGCACCGCTTCGCGGACCTGGCCGAAGAACTCCAGACAGACGGTGCGCGTCACCGGCGGCATCTTGTGCAGTACCCAGCGGGCGGCGACGATGATGCCGTCGGTGCCTTCCTTCTGCACGCCGGGAATGCCGCCGAGGAACTTGTCGGTGACGTCCTTGCCCAGGCCGGTCTTGCGGCAGGCGGCACCGGGCATGACCAGCACTTCCTCGCCGAGCGGCTTCTTGCCGGAAGGATCGAAGCGCTTGACGCGGAATTCGACGTTTTCCTGCTCGTGGATCTTGCCGTAATTGTGATTGACGCGTTCGACTTCCAGCCAGTTGCCGTCCGGATCGACCATCTTCCACCAGGCCAGGTTGTCGAGCGCGGTGCCCCACAGCACGGCTTTCTTGCCGCCGGCGTTCATGGCGATGTTGCCGCCGATGCACGAAGCGGAAGCCGAAGTCGGGTCGACGGCAAAGACGCGACCGGCCGCGCTGGCGGCTTCGGATACGCGGTCGGTGACCACGCCAGCGCCGGTGCGGATGGTCGCATAGGGCGTTTCATGGCCGGCCAGCACCAGTTCCTCGACCGGACCGAGGTCGATCAATTTCTCGGTATTGATCACCGCCGAATGGGGCGTCAGCGGCACGGCGCCACCGGTGTAGCCGGTACCACCGCCACGCGGGATGATGGTCAGGCCGGCTTCGAAACAGCCACGGACGAGATGGGCAATTTCTTCTTCGGTATCCGGGTAGAGGACAACGAAGGGATACTCGACGCGCCAGTCGGTGGCGTCGGTGACGTGCGAGACGCGGGCCAGGCCGTCGAAAGCGATGTTGTCGCGGCGGGTATGCTTGCCCAGCACCTTGAGCACCTTGCGGCGCAGGTCGATGGCCTCGCCGAAACGCGCCTCGAAACGGTCCACGGCCTGCTGCGCGGCGACGACCAGGCGGCGGACCTTTTCCGAACGCTCGGGATCCTCGGCCTCGCTCTCGGCACGGCGTTTCTCGACTTCCTTCAGGCGATGGCGCAGGGCGCTGACCAGCGCGTCGCGACGCTCGCGGTTGTCGAGCAGGTCGTCTTCCAGGTAAGGGTTGCGCTGGACCACCCAGATGTCGCCCAGCACCTCGTAGAGCATCCGCGCCGAACGGCCGGTGACGCGCTCGCCGCGCAGTTCGTCGAGGATCGCCCAGTTGTCGGCACCGAGCAGGCGGATGACGATTTCGCGGTCAGAGAACGAGGTGTAGTTATAGGGGATTTCGCGCAGGCGGGCGGTCATGGAAGCAGCCGTGATCTGTCAAAAGAAGGATTTTAGCGTATTGCGGCGCAACACGCGGGGCCGGTAGACCCGAGTGGGAAGCTCGGGTTCATTGATTTTGCCGACAACAGCACGATTGCTCGCTGACAGCACCTTGATTTACGACAATGGAATACACTGACAGCCATATGTAATGGGCTAGGCCAAAAATTCATCGCAGAAAAGTTAAACAATAGTTAGCAATTTGCTAATAAAATCCCATGTACCAGATTGTCTACACCCGTGATGCGCTGAAGTCCTTGAAGGCGATGCCGCGCAACGCATCGCTGCAGATACGCAACAAGATCGAGTTGCTGGCAGCAGATCCTTTCGTGGCAAACAACAACGTCCGCAAGCTGGTTGGCCGCGAGGCCTATCGTTTGCGTGTCGGCGACTGGCGAGTGATTTATGAAATCGAAGGCGGGCAACTGATCATTCATGTACTGACGGTGGCGCCGCGAGGAGGTGCTTATCAATGACCGGCATTCAATTTATCGAGCGGGATGGCAAACGCGAGTTTGCAGTCATTCCTATTGAACTGTTCGAAAGGCTTTCGGCAGCCATGGAAGACGCCCAGGATGCCGCGCTGTTTGACGCGGTGCGCGCAGCCGACGACGGTTTTCGCATTCCCGCCGCAGTCGCGAATGCAATTCTGGATGGAGAACAGCCGGTGAAGGTCTGGCGCGAGCAGCGCGGCCTGACCCAAGACGCGCTGGCTGCCAGGGCCGGGATCAGCAAGCCCTATCTTTGCCAGATAGAAACCCGAAAGCGGGTTGGTGCGCTCAAGACCTTGCGAGCAATTGCAGAAGCGCTGGCGGTAAGCCTGAATGATCTTCATGAAGCTTGAACCCTTATCCTCCGCGGTGCTTGGCCTTTACGCCGCCTGCGCCACCAGCCAGTAACGCGCGAACTTGCCGAGCGCCATGAACAGGCAGCAGGGTAGCCAGTGCAGGCGCAGCCAGCCGGCGGCGACGCACAGCGCATCGCCGACCAGCGGCAGCCAGGAGAAGAACAGGGCGGGGCTGCCCCAGCGTTGCAGGTGATGCATCTGCGGCAGACGGTCGAGCTGCTGCCAGCGCGGCAGGAAGCGGCCGCAGGCCCACGAGGTCATGCCGCCGAGCGTGTTGCCGAGTGTGGCCAGGGCCAGCGCGGTCGATTTCTGTTCCGGATGCAGTTGCAGGAAGCCCCACAACACGGCTTCCGAACCGCCGGGCAAGAGCGTTGCGGCGAGAAAACTGCTCAAGAAAAGGCCGGCAAGCCCTTGTTCCGCCGTGACGTTTATCCACTCCACCCGTAGAATCTCCCTTTTGCCCAGCCCGAATCAGATCATGCACCCGGATTATCTCGAAAAAGTCCTCAACGCCCAGGTTTACGATGTCGCAGTGGAAACACCGCTGGACCTGGCCGGCAACCTGTCGACCCGGGTACACAACCGAATCTGGCTCAAGCGCGAGGACATGCAACCGGTATTTTCGTTCAAGCTGCGCGGCGCCTATAACAAGATCGCCAGCCTGTCGGCGGAAAAACTCAAGCGCGGCGTGATCTGCGCGTCGGCCGGCAACCACGCCCAGGGCGTAGCGCTGTCGGCAGCCAAGGTCGGCTGCCGGGCGGTCATCGTCATGCCGGTGTCGACGCCGGGGATCAAGATCGAGGCGGTCAAGCGGCGCGGCGGCGAGGTCGTGCTGCACGGCGATTCCTACGACGAAGCCTACGCCCACGCGCTGGAACTGGAAAAATCGGAAAAGCTGACCTTCGTCCATCCCTTCGACGACCCGGAAGTCATCGCCGGCCAGGGCACCACGGCGATGGAAATCCTGCGCCAGCATTCACGGCACAACGGCCCGATCCACGCCGTTTTCTGCGCCATCGGCGGTGGCGGGCTGGCCGCAGGCGTGGCCGCCTACATCAAGCGCTTGCGCCCGGAAATCAAGGTCATCGGCGTCGAGACCTTCGACGCTGACGCGATGAAGCAGTCGATCGAGAAGGGCCATCGCGTGCGCCTGCCCCAGGTTGGGCTGTTCGCCGACGGTACCGCGGTCAAGTTCGTCGGCGAGGAAACGTTCCGCCTGTGCAAGGAATACCTTGACGAGGTCATCCTGGTCGACACCGACGCCATCTGTGCGGCGATCAAGGATGTCTTCGAGGATACGCGCTCGATTCTCGAACCCTCTGGCGCGCTGGCTGTCGCCGGGGCCAAGGAATACGCCCGCCAGAACAAGCTCAAGGACAAGAACCTGGTCGCCGTGACTTCCGGCGCCAACATGAACTTCGACCGCCTGCGCTTCGTCGCCGAGCGTGCCGAATTCGGCGAGCAGCGCGAAGCAGTGTTTGCCGTGACGCTGCCGGAGAAACCGGGCGCCTACAAGAAATTCCTGTCACTGATCGGCAAGCGCAGCATCACCGAGTTCAACTACCGCTACCACACGGCAAGCGAAGCGCATGTTTTCGTCGGCGTGCAGGTCACTGACCGCAAGGAATCGCTGAAACTGGTCGACAGCCTGCAGAAGCACGGCTATCCGACGCTCGATTTGAGCGACGACGAAATGGCCAAGAATCATGTCCGGCACTTGGTCGGCGGGCACGCCCCGGCGGTTTGCGAGCAGGGCATGCGCGAACTGCTGTACCGCTTCGAGTTTCCCGAACGGCCGGGTGCCTTGATGAATTTCCTGAGCCAGATGAGCGCCGGCTGGAACATCAGCCTGTTCCATTACCGCAACCACGGCGCCGACTACGGGCGCGTGCTGGTCGGCATGCAGGTGCCGCCAGCGGAAATGAAGCAGTTCCGCGAGTTCCTGAAGAACCTCGGCTACGCGCACTGGGACGAAAGCGAGAACCCGGCGTACAAGCTCTTCCTCGGCTAAGCAAGAAAGCGCATAAGAAATTGCGATTTCCGTCTTTGCCATGATCGTCGCCCCCGCTAGACTGCCGCAAATACTTCCCGGAGAACATCGATGAACATCGCCAAGGACATCAGCGCACTGGTCGGCAACACGCCGCTGGTCCAGATCAATCGACTGGACGGCGGCAGCGGCGCGACCGTCGTCGCCAAGCTGGAGTTCTTCAACCCCGGCCACAGCGTCAAGGATCGCATCGCCGTCGCCATGCTCGACGCCGCCATTGCCGCCGGCAAGATCGGCCCGGACAGCGTCGTGCTCGAACCAACTTCGGGCAATACCGGCATCGGCCTGGCGATGGTCTGCGCGGCGCGCGGCATCAAGTGCGCGTTCACCATGCCCGAGACGATGAGCCGCGAACGCAAGCTGCTGCTCAAGGCCTACGGTGCCGAACTGATCCTGACCCCGGGACCGGAAGGCATGGGCGGTGCCATCGCCAAGGCCAGTGCGCTGGCTGAAGCCGATGCGAAGTATTTCATTCCGCAGCAGTTCGAAAATCCGGCCAACCCCGAAGTCCACCGTCAGACGACCGCCGAGGAAATCTGGCGCGACACCGACGGCCAGGTCGACATCTTCGTTGCCGGCGTCGGCACCGGCGGCACCGTCACCGGGGTCGGCGAGGTGCTCAAGGCAAAGAAACCCGGCGTCCGCGTCGTCGCCGTCGAACCCGATGCTTCGCCGGTGCTGTCCGGCGGCCAGAAGGGCCCGCACCCGATCCAGGGCATCGGCGCCGGTTTCGTCCCGGGCGTGCTCAACACCGGCGTCTACGACGAAGTCATCCGGGTCCGTAACGACGACGCCTTTGCCACCGCACGCCAGATGGCAACCGAGGAGGGGCTGCTGGTCGGCATCTCGTCCGGCGCCGCCACCTGGGCCGCACTCGAACTGGCCCGCCGGCCGGAAAACGCCGGCAAGCTGATCGTCGTCCTCATTCCGTCTTGCGGCGAACGCTACCTGTCCACGGCCCTTTACGAACACCTCGACGTTTGAACGATTTCAGCACCGTCATCGACCGGCGCGGCTCCGACTCGATCAAGTGGCGCCGCTACGCCAGCCGTGACATCCTGCCGCTGTGGGTCGCCGACATGGATTTCGCGGCGCCACCGGCCGTCGTCAGCGCCTTGCAGCAACGCATCGCCCACCCGGTTTTCGGTTACGCCCACCCTTGGCCGTCGCTGACGGAGTCAGTGCTTGCTCACCTTGAAAGCGAATACAACTGGTGCATCGACGCCGAGTCGATCGTCTGGTTGCCGGGGCTGGTCAGCGGCCTGAACATCGCCTGCCATGCCGTCGACGGCGACGTCCTGACGGCGACCCCAATCTACCCGCCTTTCCTGTCGGCACCGCGCTTGTCCGGACGCAATCTGCACTGCGTCGACCTGGCCGAAATCGTTGACGGCTGGCGCTGGGACCAGGATACCCTGCAGGCGGCGACCACCGAAACCAGCCGCCTGTTCCTGCTCTGCCACCCACACAACCCGGTCGGCCGTTGCTGGACCCACGCGGAATTGCTCGACCTGGCCGACTACGCCGAACGCAACGACCTGATCGTCTGTTCCGACGAAATCCATTGCGGCCTGATCCTCGACACCGACAAGAAGCACATCCCGTTCGCCAGCCTGTCGCCCGCAGCGGCGAGGCGCAGCATCACGCTGATGGCGCCGTCCAAGACCTTCAACATTCCCGGACTCGGCTGCGCCTTCGCGGTCATTCCCGACGCCGCGCTGCGCCGCCGCTTCCTGCGGGCGATGGACGGCATCGTGCCACATGTGAACGTGCTCGGCCTGGTGGCCTGCGAAGCAGCCTACCGCGACTGCGCCGACTGGCACCGCGAACTGCTCGCCGTGCTGCGGACCAACCGCGACCGCGTCGAAGCTGCCGTGCGCAGTCAAGCCGGCCTGCGCATGCAACACGTCGAAGCCACCTATCTGGCCTGGATCGACGTGCGCGGACTGGGACTCGAAAACCCGCATGCCCATTTCGAGGCGCACGGTCTTGGCCTATCGGACGGTCGCGATTTTGGCGCCCCCGGCTGGTTGCGCCTGAATTTCGGCTGCCCGCCGGCGACCCTGGACGAAGCCCTGCGTCGCCTGGCGACCGCCTGTTCGGCAGCATGACGGCCTACCAGATCACCCTGCTGCTACTGGTAACCGGCATCCTCGCCCAGGCCGTCGCCGGCGGCGTCGCTTTCGAATGCGCGCTGCTGCGTCGCCTGCCGTCCGGCAGCCGTGGCCTGTGGTTCGTCCTCGGCTGTGGCAGCCTGCTGCTCGGCCTGCATCACGGGTACACGCTGGAACTGGCGATGAAAACCGGCCTGTTTGACCTACGTCAGGCGCTGCTGGCTACGCTGGCCGGCATCTGCTGCGCCGTCGCGCTGGTCGGACTCAGTCGCCGGGCCTGAAGGCACCGGCTTCGGTCACGATCCAGTCGAGCCGTTGATCATGCGATTCCGGACGGATGCTGTCGACGCGGTTGATCTCGAAACCGACCCCGACGGTCAGCGGGCGAGGTGCCAGGGCGGCCAGCGTACGGTCGAAATAGCCGCCGCCGTAGCCCAGCCGGTAGCCGGCCGGATCGAAACCGTTGAGCGGCAGCAGGATCAGCGCCGGGACCAGCCACTCGCCGTCGACCGGGGTCGGAATGCCGTAGCGGTCTTCCAGCAGACGACTCGTTGCCGTCCACGCGCGAAAGCGCAACGGCGCGTCTGTCTCGACCACCACCGGCAAAGCGGCCCGAGCACCGGCCTGACGCCAGGATTCGGCAAGCTCGCGCAGATCCGGTTCGTGCTTGATCGGCCAGCAAAAAGCGAAACTTTCCGGCACCGCGAACGTCGACCGCAGGTGCTCGCCAATGCGCGCCGACAAACAACCATGCTCCGCCCCGGAAAGCAGGCTGCGCCGGGTCACCATCTCTCGTCGCAAGGCCTTACGCCAGGCCGTGCTATCCTCGAAATCATCGTTCATCCGGCCAATCTAGCATGAAGTTTCGCGCATTACTCGCCGCCCTGGCTATCGCCAGCACCGCATCCGCCCAGACCATCGACGACAGCGTTTTCATCGCCGCGCGCGAAGCCTTCCGGCAAGGCGACGCCAATCGCCTGCAGTCGGCAGTCGCCCGTATCGGTGACCACCCGCTGGCGATCTATGCGGAAAACTACCGCTTGCGCAATCTTCTCGCCCGCAACGACGACAGCGGCATCCCTGCTTTCCTGATCACGCACGACGGCACCCACGCTGCCGAGCGGCTGCGTGCCGACTGGCTGCGCTGGCTGGCCCGGCGTTCCACGTGGAACCTGATCGAGAGCGAATACCCCCGGCTGCTCGCCCCGGAAGCGGAAGTCACCTGCCTCTTCCAGCAAGCCCGCTGGGCGCGCGGCGAGCGCAGCGCGCTGGATGAAGCCAGCCCCTTGTGGCTGACCATGCTCGAACCGCCGGAAGGCTGCCAGCCGCTGCTCGTCAGCCTGGTCAACAGCGGCCGGATCAGTACCGACGACGCCTGGAACCGTGCCCGCCTGCAGATCGAAGCCAACCGCCCGCAATGGGCCCGGCGTACCCTTGACCTGCTACCGGCCGGTCGGGCACCGGATGCCAAGCAGTACGACAACGCGGTGAACAACGCCATGTCCTACCTGGCCCGGCAGACCGGCGACTGGCATGGCACGCGTAACGGTCGGGAGCTGACGGCGATCGCCATTCGCTACGTCGCAGCCAACGATCCCTCGGCCGCCGCCCGCGAACTCGAGCGCCGGGAGAGCCAGTTGCAGGCTGGCGAGGCCCATTGGGCCTGGAGCCAGATCGCCCTCCAGGCAGCCCGCAAGCACCATCCGGAAACCCTGAAATGGTACGGCCGGGCAGGGCGCAGCACGCTGAGCGAAGAAAATCACCAATGGAAGGTGCGCAGCGCCTTGCGCGCCACCGACTGGGGTGCCGTCCGCACCGCCATCGAGGCCATGCCACCGACCCTGGCCAACCGGCCCGAGTGGGTTTACTGGCTGGGTCGCGCCTACAAGGCCGGCGGCCGCCTGAGCGAAGCCGACGCCCTGTTTGCCCGGATTGCCGGTGAAGCGCATTTCTACGGCAACCTGGCCGACGAGGAACTGGGTCGCGTGGTTCTGCCGCCGCCGCGGACCACGCCGCCGAGCAACGACGAGATGCAGGCTGCACGGCGCCACGCCGGCCTGCAACGGGCACTGACCCTGTTCCGGCTGGACATGCGCACAGAGGCCGTACGCGAATGGAACTGGGCCCTGCGCGGCATGAGCGACCGCGAGCTGCTGGCCGCCGCCGAGCTTGCCCGCCAGCAACAGATCTGGGACCGCGCCATCAACACCGCCGAACGGACCCGCAACGAACATGACTACACCCTGCGTTTCCTGTCGCCGTTTGCCGAGCAGATCCGTCCGGTCGCCCGCCAGCAATCCGTCGACGACGCCTGGGTATACGGGCTGATGCGCCAGGAAAGCCGCTTCATCACCAATGCCCGCTCCAGCGTCGGCGCCTCCGGCCTGATGCAGTTGATGCCGGCAACCGCCCGCTGGGTGGCCAAGAAGATCGGCCTCGAGGACTTCCACCCGAGCCGGGTCAACGACACCGATGTGAACATCCTGCTGGGCACCTCCTACATGCGCATGGTCATGGAAAACCTCGACAATCATCCGGTCCTGGCTTCCGCCGCCTACAACGCCGGCCCCGGACGGGCCCGCCGCTGGCGGGCCGAGCAGACCATCGAAGGCGCCATCTACGCCGAGACCATTCCCTTCACCGAAACCCGCGATTACGTGAAAAAGGTGATGAGTAACGCCGTCTATTACTCCGCCCTGTTCAACGGTCGCCCGGATTCGCTGAAAACCCGCCTCGGCGTCGTCACCCCGGCCTCGGATGCACCACCCAAGGAACGCGATCTGCCCTGACAGTGCTGCCATAATTTGTCGTTGATGTCACAATGGCGCCTTGGCCATCAACGGCCCTCATGACCACGCCAAAGTCCAACCGTGACCCTGCCCAGCTCAGCCGGCCGCTTTGATCGCTTTCAGGTACTCAAGGCCTGTCGAAGCGCTTTCCTTGACCAGTTGTCGACGCTGCTGCGCGATAGCCGACTGGTGTCCGAAGCCGCCATTTCGGCAATGCTGGGTGGTACCGGCCGCCACTTCGACGCCATGCAGACCAGCCAGCGCACGGGCAGCTTCGAGGAAGAAGCAAAAGGGCTGACCTCATCGAAAATCTCGCTGGTCGGTGATGACGACCTCGAACTCGACATCCGGCTCGACAACCTGTGCAAACGCCTGAGCGAATCGACCAGCGTCCAGCTGTGGAAGACGCATCTGCGCTTCGTCACCCTGCTTGGCCGCCCGGATCTGCCCAAGACGCACAACCCGGTCGGGCCGCAAGCCATCGTTGCCGGCCTGCATTCGCTGTTTGCGGCCGCCGGCGCCAGCTCGCTCGACGAGAAGTTCGATCTGCTCGACCGCATCGAAGCCTTGCTGCGCGAGGGTTTGCCAGTCATTTACACCAACATCGACAGCTTGCTCGACCGGGTTGGCGCCGAAGCCGCCCAACCCGCCATCATCGGCTCCGGCGAAACACCCCGCCCGACTGTCAGCGCCCCCAGCCAGCCAGTACCACCCCCGGTCGCCAGCGAGCCGGCAACGCAAGGCGTGATCGCGCAACTGGCCGGCCGGGCGAGCAAGACCGGCACACCTGTCGCCAGCCAGCGCCTGCTCAGCCAGGCCGCGCTGGACAACCTGATGTTCCGCCTGGAACAGCTCGAACGTAACCAGCGCAACAGCACGGACTTCCTGACCGCGACCTCACCCAAGCTGGAAACACTGATTCCGGGCCTGTTCGCCGAAACCACGGAGCACCCCGCACCGGCCATGGAAGCCGTGCGCGCCCAGGAACTGGGCGTTCCGGCAGCAACCGCCGAAGGCCAGGCCATCGACGCCGTCGGCCAGTTCTATTCGGCGGCCTTCGCCGATCCCGGGCTCCCCGACACACTGAAACTCCAGCTCGCCGAGCTTCAGGTCATCACGGTCAGGCTGGCACTCAAGGACAAGACCCTCTTCTCGCGTGCCGATCACCCGCTGCGCCGACTGATCGACCGCATCGGCGCCCTCTGCATTCCCCTGCCAGCCAACGCCGACCGTCAGCATCCCACGTTCAAAAAAATCGCCGAGGTGATCGCCCAGTTGAAAGGCGGATTCGGCGGCCATAGCGAAGGCATTGCCATCGCGGCCGATGCGGTCGACGAGTTACTCACCGAGCAACTGCACGAAATTTACGGCCAGGCTGCGGCCTATCTGCCCTTGCTGCACCAGCTCGACCGCCGCGACCAGGCCGCCGGCGACATTCGTCGCCTGCTCGAAACACGGGAAATCGACGGCCTGCCGCCGATTTTGCAGGACTTCTTCCGCCAGCACTGGAAACGCCTGCTGGAAAAGGCCTGGTTCGAGGAAGGCATCAGCGGCCCCAGCTGGCAGGCCAATGCCCGGACGCTGTCGACGCTGCTCTGGTCTTTCCGGCCAAAGGCTGTTGGCGAAGAACGCCAGGCCCTGGCGCGCGAACTCCCTGTCGTCCTGAAATCGCTCAAGGCCGGTATGGAGCAGTTGCAACTGCCGGCCGAAACTCAGGCCGGCATTCTCGACGCCTGTTTCGAATTGCAGACGCGAGCCATGCGGGCAAGCGCTGGCCCGGCAGAAGACGGACTCGAACCCGCCATGTCTTTGCCTCGGCCGGGCCGCAACCGGCAGATGACCCAGGGCCGGGTCGAAGCCGGCGACCTGATCCTGCATACGCTGGATCTGCCCGACCCGGCCAGCGGCGAACCGCCCGGATCGCTTCCCGGCCAGGGCACCTGGCTGAGCGTCAATCTGGAAGGCGTAGACCACATCCTCTGCCTGTGCCATCGCAGCCCGGCCAGCGGCCGTAGCCTGCTGTTCAGCCCCGCCCCCCGTCTGGCGCTTGCTATCCACCCACAACTGCTGGACCTGCGGCTACGCGATGGCAGCATTCGCCAGTTCGGCGAGCCGCCGCTGTTTGCCCGCCTGCTGGCGCGGGCACTGGCAGCGGCTGGCTGACGGTCAGACCCTGACGCCGCGCCCGTATTTACCGTAAAATCGCGGTTTCACGAAAACGTTTTCGCGGGGTTACGGATGAGTATCAAAAAGGTCTTGCTGCTGGGGGGTAGCGGTTTTGTCGGTACCTACATCGTCAATCGCCTGGCCCAGCGTGGCATCGAGGTCACCGTACCGACGCGTCGCCGCGAGCGGACCAAGGCGCTAATCATGCAGCCCGGCGTCGACATGCCGGAAGCCAACATCCACTGCCCGGAAACGCTGACCGAACTGGTCCGCGGCCACGATGCGGTGATCAACCTCGTCGGCATCCTGCACAGCCGCGACGTCAAGTTCCCGTACAGCGACGATTTCGCCCGCGCCCACGTCGAATTGCCGAAGAAGATCGTCGCCGCCTGCAAGGCCGCCGGCGTCCGCCGTCTGGTGCACATGAGCGCGCTCAAGGCCGACCCCAAAGGTCCGTCGGAATACCTCGCCTCCAAGGGCGACGGCGAAGCCGTGGTGATGGCTGCCGCCGGCGAACTCGACGTGACCGTGTTCCGCCCGTCGGTGATCTTCGGCCTCGGCGACTCCTTCCTGTCGATGTTCGCCAAGGTGCTCAAGTCGGCGCCGATCTTCCCGCTCGGTTTCGGCCATGCCCGCTTCCAGCCGGTGTGGGTTGCCGATGTCGCCGATGCCTTCGTCGATTCGCTGAGCGATGCCGCCACTTTCGGCCAGGCCTACGACCTGGTCGGCCCGCAGGTGTACACGCTGCGCCAGCTGGTCGATTACACCGCCGCGCTGACCGGCAGCAAGGCCCGCGTCATCGCCCTGTCCGAAGGCTGGGCCTACCTGCAGGCCGGCCTGATGTGGCTGGCACCGAATCCGCTGATGTCGCCCGACAACCTGCGTTCGATGCAGGTCGACAGTGTCGGCGACGGCAACTGCAATGCACCGGCCGGCTGGCAGCCGACCGCCGTCGAAGCCGTGGCGCCGACCTACATCGCGCACCGGACGCCGAAGGGCAAGCTCGACAGCTTCCGCTTCCGCGCCGGCCGCTGAGCGCGTAACGCCCGCCGTGCAGGTTTACATCGTCGGCGGCGCCGTCCGGGACGAACTGCTCGGCCGGCCCTGCGACGACCGCGACTATGTGGTCGTCGGTGCCACCCCGGAAGCCATGCTGGCCGCCGGCTTCCGCCCGGTCGGCAAGGACTTCCCGGTCTTCCTGCACCCCGACAGCCACGAGGAGTATGCGCTCGCTCGCACCGAACGCAAGAGCGGGCGGGGCTACCACGGCTTCACCTTTCACGCCGCCGCCGACGTCACGCTGGAACAGGACCTGGCCCGCCGCGACCTGACCATCAACGCCATGGCGCGCGACAACGAGGGCAGGGTGATCGACCCCTTCAACGGCCAGGGCGACCTGCAGGCAAAAATCCTGCGCCACGTCGGCCCGGCCTTTGCCGAGGACCCGGTGCGCATCCTGCGCATCGCCCGCTTCGCCGCCCGCTTCCACGACTTCACCATCGCCCCGGAAACCCTGACGCTGATGCGCGCCATGGTCGCCGACGGCGAGGTCGATCACCTGGTCGCCGAACGCGTCTGGCAGGAGCTGGCCAAGGGGCTGATGGAAGCGAAGCCGTCACGGATGTTCGAGGTACTGCGCGAGTGCGGCGCGCTGGTCCGTTTGCTGCCCGAGGTCGACGCCCTGTTCGGCGTACCGCAGCGGGCCGATTACCATCCCGAGATCGACGCCGGCATCCACACGCTGATGGTCATCGACCAGGCCGCCCACTACGGTTTCCCGCTCACCGTCCGCTACGCCGCGCTGTGCCACGACCTCGGCAAGGCGACGACGCCGGCCGACATCCTGCCCCGGCATATCGGCCACGAGATGCGCAGCCTGCAACTCTGCCAGACAATGAGCGAGCGCCTGCGCGTCCCCAACGAATGCCGCGACCTGGCGCTGCTGATGGCGCGACACCACGGCACCATCCACCGCGCCGGCGAGATGCGTGCGGCAACCCTGGTCGACTTGCTGGAAAAATGCGATGCCCTGCGCCGACCGGCGCGCTTCGGCGAACTACTCGACACCTGCCGCTGCGACTACACCGGCCGTGCCGGCTGGGAAAACCGCAGCTACGACAGCCCGGACCTGCTGTACAAGGTTTTGGCAGCGGTCAATACCGTCGACGCCGGGCGCATTGCCGCCGATACCAAGGAACACGGCAAGATTCCGGAACGCATCCGCCTGGCCCGCATCAAAGCCGTCCGCGCCCTGCTAAATGAGGCGGGAGATGAGCCAGAGCAGCAGTGACAGGATGATGATGCTGACAAAGGGGAAATGGTAAACACGACCGCGCCAGCGGAAGGCGACGTCGCCCGGCAGTTGGCCAAAGCGGATGAAGCGGGCGAGGTGAGGCGTGACCAGTCCGAGCAGGAAGATCGCCACCACCAGCGTCAGTATCCACTTCAACATGTATTCACCCAGCGTGCGAAAGCCCGCATTTAACCACGGCGACAGCCTGAAACCCCATGATAGCAACCCAAGACATTGGCGGACTGGAAGTATTTTCCTGCCTGCCCAACGGCAACACCGACAAACCAGCGCTTCTCTTCATCCACGGCGCCTTTGCCGGCGGCTGGATGTGGACCGAAACCTTCATGCCGTATTTCGCGGCGGCCGGCCATCCCTGTTATGCCCTGTCGCTCCGGGGCCATGGCGGTAGCCAGGGGCACGAGCAGATCAACTGGCTATCGATTGCCGATTACGTCGACGATGTCCGCAGCGTGATCGATACGCTGGCCATCGACCCGGTACTGCTCGGCCACTCGATGGGCGGCTTCGTCGTGCAGAAATACCTCGAACGCTACCCGGCCCCGGCCGCAGCACTGCTTTGCTCGGTGCCGCCACAAGGCCTGATTGCCGCCCAGTTTCACCTGATGCTGCAGAAGCCGGAACTGTTCCTGGAAATCAACCGTATCCTCGCCGGCAACTACACCGATACCGACACCTTGCGCGATGCGCTGTTCGCCGGTGAGGCCGACCCGGCCATGCTCGCCATCTGGCTGGGCAAGATGCAGAACGAGTCGCAACGGGCCATCTGGGACATGTCGATGTTCAACCTGCCCAACCTCTACCACATGCACCGGCCACCGATGCTGATCGTCGGCGCCGACCAGGATGCGCTGGTGCCAGCCTTCCTGGTCCAGACCACCGCCCACACCTACGGCCAGCCTTCGCACATCCTACACAACATGGGTCACGCCATTACCCATGAAAAGGAATGGCCGCGCGCGGCGGCCATCATTCAGACCTGGCTGGACGGTCTCAGGCCCTGATATCGATGCTGTTGCCGAGGTTGGCCGGGTTGCTGGCCACCTGCGGCAAGGTCTGCAATAGCTGCAGGGCGTTGGCGGCTTCGATATCGATGGCTTTCTTGAGCACCAGCATGCTCGCCTGCATGGCAGTCTGCTGCTGGGTCAGTGCGCCACTGGCACCAACGATTGCGGATACATCCATAGCAGAACTCCCGGTTAACGGCTGATGGTTTCAGTGTAGTCGCAATTTCTATAAACGGCGACTCTGGTCGCCCCGGGAAAAACCGATCAAGGCTTCGTCGATGCCCCGACTAATGGCGATGACCTTGAACAGTTCGCCCATCTCGTGCGGCATGGTCAGTTTCGCCGTGGCTGCCGACGCCCGGAAATAGTCTGCGGTATCGGCCGGAATCCTGGCCAGGTGGTCGAGCACGCCGCAATTCAGCAGGAACTGGCCCTGGTTGGTATAGCCCAGCAAATCGAGGCCGGCGCCGTGGGCGGCAGCGATGATTGCCGTGAAGTCGACGTGCACGGTCAGATCCTGCAAACCCGGCAGATAGAAGGGGTCGGGATGGGCGTGGTGGCGGTAGTGGCACATCAGGGTGCCCTGGCGGCGCTGCGGGTGGTAGAACTCGTGGCGCGGAAAGCCGTAATCGATCAGCAGCAGCATGCCCTGCTGCAGTATCTTCCCCCATTCCGCCGACCAGGCCCGCGCCGCCAGTGAAATCTCGGACAGATAGGCGCCGCCGGTACCGGTTTCATCGGCGATTTCGCGAGCCGCGGCCAGCAGCGCGCCGGTGGCCGGGCGCTCGTTCCACGTGAAACGGCCGTCGGCATCGAGGGCCACACCGCGTTCGCGGATGACATCCTCGTCCCAGACCACCAGATGGGCGGGCAGGGCGTCGAGCAGTTCATTGGCCACCACCACGCCGGAGAATGTTTCCGGCAGCCGGTCCAGCCAGACCACTCGCGACAGCAGATGCGGCGCAGCGGCGGCGATCGTCTCGCGCTGGCGTTCGCGCAGGTCGGGCGACAGATCCAGGATGGCATAGCTGTCGGGCAGACAGCCAAGCTGCTCGAACGCCAGCAGCAGGTCGGCAGCAAGTCGCCCGGAACCCGCGCCAACTTCGATCACGGTCCGGGCAGAAAGCGCCATGACTTGGGCGATCTGGGCCGCCAGGGCCTGACCGAACAGCGGCGTCATTTCCGGCGCCGTGACGAAATCCCCCGCCGCCCCGAATTTGCGTGCCCCGGCTGCGTAATAACCCAGCCCCGGCGCGTAAAGCGCCATTTCCATATAGCGGGCAAAGGACAGGAAGCCGCCTTCGGCGACCACGGTATTGGCAATCGCTTCATGCACCTGCCTGCTGTGGGCAAGGGCATCAGGAGAGGGCGCGGGCAGTTGGCTCATCGGCGGGCAAAGGCTCCATTCTAATTCGCCGGGCCGGTTTGCCGAAGGAAGCGTGTAAACTTGCGGGTTGCTGCAATTCAGCCAGGCCCATCGCGAAGACTTCCCGACCATGAACACGCCCGTATCCGCCAATCTGCAAAAACTCCGCAAATTCCTTGAAGGCCGCACCGGCAAGGCCATCATGGACTACAACATGATCGAGGACGGCGACACCATTCTGGTCTGCTGTTCCGGCGGCAAGGATTCCTACACCCTGCTGGCGATGCTGATGGCGCTGCAGCAGCGGGCGCCGGTCAAGTTCCGCCTGATCGCCATGAACCTCGACCAGAAGCAGCCGGGTTTCCCGGAAGATGTCCTGCCGCGCTATTTCGAATCGCTGGGTATCGAACACCGCATCGTCGAAGCCGACACCTATTCGATCGTCAAGGACAAGATTCCCGAGGGCAAGACCACCTGTTCGCTGTGCTCGCGCCTGCGCCGGGGGATCATCTACCGTACCGCCAAGGAACTTGGCGCCAACAAGATCGCCCTTGGCCACCACCGCGACGACATGGTGCATACGCTGTTCCTGAACATGCTGTTCGGCGGCAAGATGAAGGCCATGCCGCCCAAGCTGGTCACCGACGACAAGGCGCATGTGGTGATCCGGCCGCTGGCCTACTGCTCGGAGGCCGATATCGCCAAGTTCGCCCGCGGCATGGAATTCCCGATCATTCCCTGCAATCTGTGCGGTTCGCAGGAGAACCTGCAGCGGCAGAAGATCAAGGAAATGATGCACGACTGGGACAAGCGCTACCCCGGGCGTACCGAGGCCGTGTTCACCGCGATCCAGAACGTCGTACCGTCCCACCTGGGCGACAACAATCTGTTCGATTTCCGCAATCTGACGCTGGACACCCCGGTCGAACAGGGCGATATCGCGTTCGACAGCGAGGAAATGCCCATCAGCGGCAGCATACCGATCAATCCTGCTGCATGACGGCCCGCTGTCAACCGGCGGACTTCGTCATATAATCAGCCGTCCAACATCCGATCTTGCCCATGAACGCGCAGCACCCGATTCCTGTCATCATGGTTGCCGACATTTCCGGCAGTGCTTCGCTTCACCAGCGTTTGAACGCGCAAGAGGCGGATCGGGCCATTGACCGCTGCATCAAGCGCATGAGCCGCTCGGTCGAGGGCTATCAGGGCAAACTCCTGCAAACCGCCGGCGACGAAATCCTGGCCATTTTCCCGAGTGCCGAATCGGCCTGTCAGTCGGCCATCGACATGCACCAACGGGTCGCCGACCTGCCGCCAATCTCTGGTCACAAGCTGGGCATCCGCATCGCCCTGCACGATAGCGACGGCGCCGAGGCGCCATCGGCCGGCAAGCTGACCAGCATCATGCGCATGGCGGCGCTGGCCACCACCGATCAGATCCTGTGCAGCGGGCCGGTCGTTCAGACCCTGCCGGCCAGCGCCGTCGTTCAGGCCAACCCGCGCCCGGACATCGACAATCTGTTCGAACAGGATGCCGTCGTTCCGGTGTTCCAGATTCACTGGCCCGCACAGAATGGCGCGCCGGCGCCGCAGCACTCGATGTTCGGCCCACTCAGCCACAAGCTGGCCGAGCGCCTGTGCCTGCGCTATCGGGGCAAGGCCTACCTGATCGACGACAACACGCCGGTCCTCAGCCTGGGACGCGATCCATCCTGTGCCATGTTGATCCAGAACCGCAAGGTGTCACGCATGCACGCCCGCATCGAACGGCGCCGCGATGGTTATTACCTGATCGACACCAGCACCAACGGCAGTTTCCTGAGCATGCAGGGGCGCCAGGAAATCACCCTGCGCAAGCATGAAATCCTGCTCGAAGGCAGCGGTGTCGTGTGTTTTGGCAGTTCGCTCAACGATCCGGCAGCTGACCGGGTCGAATTCGAACACCTCTGAGCGACTCGCCGCTAACGCGGCTCAGACGTCGTCGTCGTTCATCATGCGGCTCTGCCGCTCGACGAAGTCCTGCATGCTGTCGATGCCGCGATATTGCAGGATGGTGTTGCGTACCGCGGCTTCCATCAACACCGCCAGGTTGCGCCCGGCAGCCACCGGAATCACCACCTTGCGGATCGGCACGCCAAGCACATCCTGGCTTTGTGCGTCGAGCGGCAGACGCGGCGCGTCTTCCATGGCAATCGTGCGCTGCAGGTGCACGATCAGCTTCAATTTCATCTTGCGGCGCGAGGCGGTCTCGCCGAAGATGGTGCGGATATTGAGCAGGCCGAGGCCGCGGACTTCGAGGAAATCGCGCAACATGCCTGGGCAGCGGCCTTCGATGGTGGTCGGCGCAATCCGGGCCATCTCGACCACATCATCGGCGACCAGGCCATGGCCGCGCGAGATCAGCTCCAGCGCCAGTTCGGATTTGCCAACCCCGGAATCGCCGGTAATCAGCACGCCCATGCCGAGCACGTCCATGAACACGCCGTGCAGGCTGATGGTGTCGGCCAGGCGCGCCGACAGGTAGATGCGCAGGTGATCGATGACCGCCGAACAGTGCTTGGGCGACAGGATCAGCGGCACGTCGGCGGCCTTGCAGGCATCGACGATGAATTCGGGGGGCTTCAGGCCGTCGGCGACGATCATCGCCGGCGTGCGGGCCGACAACAAGTCGATGAACATCTGGCCGAAACGCCGCTCGCCGATGCGCATGGCCCAGTCGTACTCGGCCTGCCCCATGACCTGCAGGCGTTCCGGGTGGATGATGTTGATGTGGCCGACGACGTCGGCGCCGTAATTGCTGGCGGCCTTGAGCTCGATGCGCCGGTCGTTGCGCTGACCGGCCAGCCAGTTGAACAACAGCTTTTCGCGGTTGTCCTGGTACAACTGCTCCAGGCTGATGTGCCGCACGGCGCCGGTCAGGACTTCTTGAACAGTGCCAGCACCGCTTCGGCGTCCGGGGCGGCCTGCAAGGCTTCGCGGAAGGCGCGGTCGGAAAAGCGCTGGGCCAGTTCGGACAGGATCTGCAGATGCTCTTCGGTCGCCTGTTCCGGTACCAGCAACACGAACAGCAGGGTGACCGGACGGCCGTCCGGGGAATCGAAGGGGATCGGCGTCGCCAGACGGATCAGCGCGCCGGCGGCCTGCTGGAGGCCCTTGATCCGGCCGTGGGGAATGGCTACACCCTGGCCAAGGCCCGTGGAGCCGAGTTTTTCGCGTGCGAACAGGCTGTCGAAAATCAACGAACGCGACATGTCGAGCCGGCTTTCGAACAGCATGCCGGCCTGTTCGAAAACACGTTTCTTGCTGCTCGCATCCAGGTCAAGCAGGACCTGGTCGGCAGTCAGAATGTTGTCTAGAGGGTTCATGAGAACTTTGCAGCAAAGAAACCGCACCCCGAGGGGTGCGGTCGGTCAGGCTTAGTCGTCGATGTGCATCGACGGCTTTTCGCCACGATGGTGGTCCTGCAGCTTCTGCTTGTACTTCTGGACCTGGCGATCGAGCTTGTCGAACATGGCGTCGATGGCGGCGTAGAGATCGTCCCCGGCTTCCTCGACATGCATGTCCTTGCCCGGAACGTGAACGGTGACTTCGGCCTTCTGCTTCAGCTTTTCAACGGAAAGCACGACGCTGGCGCCGGTAACCTTGTCGAAATGACGGAGCACGGGATCGAGCTTGTTCTCGACGTATTCGCGCAGTGCCGGAGTGACTTCGATATGGTGACCGCTGATTTGCAGATTCATTTTTTCTCCTCTCTCTACAGGGTCTTGCGTAAATTGACCGGTGGGATGTTGAGCGATTCACGGTATTTGGCAACCGTGCGTCGGGCAACGACAATTCCCTGCTGGCCTAGTATTTCGGATAATTGACTATCCGACAAGGGCTTCTTGCCATCTTCCGCCGAAATCAATTGCTTGATCAGGGCACGAATGGCCGTGGCAGAACAGGCACCACCAGTATCGGTGGACACATGGCTGCCGAAGAAGTATTTCAGTTCGAAGATGCCGCGCGGCGTGGCCATGTATTTCTGGCTGGTAACGCGGGAAATCGTCGATTCGTGCAGGCCGAGCAAGTCGGCGATCTCGCGCAGCACCAGTGGCCGCATCGCCACTTCGCCATGTTCGAAGAACTGGCGCTGGCGGTCCACGATGGCCTGGGTGACGCGGTGGATGGTATCGAAACGCTGCTGGATGTTCTTGATCAGCCAGCGGGCTTCCTGCAACTGGCCGCTCAGGTTGCCATTGCCGCGACGCTGGCGGGCGAGGATGTCGGCGTACAGGCGATTGACGCGCAGGCGCGGGTAAGCATCCGGGTTGATGTAGGCGGTCCATTTACCCTTGAGCTTCTTCACGATCACGTCGGGCGTGATGTAGCGCGCTTCGTCCTGCGCATAACCGGCGGCCGGCCGCGGATTGAGGCTGGTGATCAGTTCGTGCGCACCACGCAGGATTTCGTCGTCGCAGCCGGTCAGGCGGCGGATCTTGACGAAATCGCGGGCAGCCAGCAATTCCAGGTGCTTGTCGGCAATGGTCAGGGCCAGCGTGCGCTCGGCGCAATCCTCTTCGACCTGCAGTTGCAGCAGCAGACATTCGCGCAGGTCGCGGGCACCGATCCCGGTCGGATCGAAATTCTGGATATGGCGCAGGGCGATTTCGAGCTCCTCGAGCTCGACCTCGTACTCGGGCGGCAGGGTTTCCAGCAGTTCTGCCAGCGGCGTGGCGAGATAGCCGTCGTCGCTGAGTGCTTCGATCAGGAAACGGACCAGACTGCGATCGCGATCGCTCAACTGGGTCATCCCCAGTTGCCAGCCGAGGTGCTCGCGCAGGCTGACGCTGGAAGCGTGGGCGTCCTGCGGATCGTTGTCGTCTTCCTCGTCGCGGCCGGCGCCGGTGAAGGTGCCGGCATCGCTGGACCAGCGATCGTCGTCGACGTCACCGGGCGTCATCGGCGGCTCACCCTGGGCATCCTCACGCGACTCGCTCGCCGGTGCGGGTTCGCTGACCGGCTTGTCGGGCGAATCGAACTGCTGGGCACCGGCGAAGGACTCGCCCGGTCCGTCGTCGTCGCGCTCGAGCATCGGGTTTTCCAGCAGGTAGCGTTCTATTTCCTGCTGCATCTCGACGGTCGACAACTGCAGCAGCTTGATCGACTGCTGTAATTGCGGCGTCAGGGCCAGATGCTGCGAAAGCTTGAGCTGAAGTGCCGGTTTCATTGATGCAATCTTGGTTTGGCGAGATCAGAGGCGGAAATGCTCGCCGAGGTAAACCTTGCGTACACTCTCATTGTCGACAATTTCCTCCGGACGTCCAGAGGAAAGTACATGACCGGCGTTGATGATCACCGCGTGATCGCAGATGCCGAGCGTCTCGCGCACATTGTGATCGGTGATCAGGACCCCGATGCCGCGTTCCTTGAGGAAGCGGATGATTTTCTGGATTTCCAGCACGGCGATCGGATCGACCCCGGCAAACGGCTCGTCGAGCAGGATGAAGCGCGGATTGGTCGCCAGCGCCCGGGCAATTTCAACGCGCCGCCGCTCGCCACCGGACAGTGCCGCTGCATTCACGTGGCGGACATGGGTGATGTGCAGTTCGTTGAGCAGGCTTTCCAGCCGCTGGCTGCATTCTTCGGCCGGCAACTTCTGCAGTTCGAGCACGGCGAGGATGTTTTCCTCGACGTTGAGCTTGCGGAACACCGAGGCTTCCTGCGGCAGGTAGGACAGACCGGTGCGGGCGCGTGTATGCATCGGCTGGTGGGTGAGGCGCTCGTCGTCGATATAGACTTCGCCGCCATCGGCGGCCACCAGGCCGACGATCATGTAGAAACAGGTGGTCTTGCCGGCACCGTTCGGCCCGAGCAGACCGACCACTTCGCCGGAGCGCACCGAGAAGGACACGTCCTCGACGACGGTGCGCGCCTTGTAACGCTTTTTCAGGTTGTGCGCGGACAGAGTGGCGGTTGGCTGGCTCATTCTTCACTGGCTCCGCGCAGGGTCTGGCGGATCGCTTCTGCAGAAAAGCCGCGATATTGCAGGAAACGCATCTGTTTGGCACGTTCTTCTGCAGATTGGGGGGGCTGCCCGAATTTTTTCGCCCAGATCGCCCGGCAACGTTCACCCTCGTCGCCGGCCTCGGGCAGGGCGGCTTCGATGTCGCCATCGCTGACGCCCTTGTGCCGCAATTCCTGGCGCAGGCGGCCATTGCCGTAGCGATTGGCACGCGCCGAAACTCGCTGGCTGGCATAACGGGTATCCGACAGCAGGTGCTCGGCCTGCAAGGCATCGAGCACCGCCGTCAGGGCTTCTTCACTGTCGGCATGCGCCGCGAGTTTGGCATGCAGTTCGGCCCGGCTATGATCTCGCCGGGTCAGGCACTGCAAGGCACGCACCCGCAGATCAGCCATTGGCGGCCTTGCTCGGCTTGATCACGGTGGTGCTCGCCGCTTCGCGGATGCCGGCTTCGATTTCCTGGGCGATTTCCGGGTGCGACTTGAGGAACTCGCGGGAATTGTCTTTACCCTGGCCGATCTTCTCGCCCTTGTACGAATACCAGGCACCGGATTTGTCGACCAGCTTGTGGGCAACGCCCATTTCGACGATCTCGCCCTCGCGGGAAATCCCCTCACCGTAGAGGATGTCGAAGATGGCCTCGCGGAATGGCGGCGATACCTTGTTCTTGACCACCTTGACGCGGGTTTCGCTGCCGACCACCTCGTCGCCCTTCTTGATCCCGCCGATGCGGCGGATGTCGAGACGGACCGAAGCGTAGAACTTGAGCGCGTTGCCGCCGGTGGTGGTTTCCGGCGAGCCGAACATGACGCCGATCTTCATCCGGATCTGGTTGATGAAGATGACCAGCGTGTTGGTTTTCTTGATGTTGGCGGTCAGCTTGCGCAACGCCTGCGACATCAGGCGGGCGTGCAGGCCGACCATCTGGTCGCCCATCTCGCCCTCGATTTCGGCACGCGGGGTCAGCGCGGCCACGGAGTCGACGACGATGATGTCGACCGAGCCGGAACGGACCAGCATGTCGGCGATTTCCAGCGCCTGTTCGCCGGTATCGGGCTGCGAGATCAGCAGTTCGCCGACATTGACGCCGAGTTTCTGGGCGTATTGCGGATCGAGCGCATGTTCGGCATCGATGAAGGCAGCGGTACCGCCAAGCTTCTGCATTTCGGCAACGACCTGCAGACAGAGCGTGGTCTTGCCCGACGATTCCGGGCCGTAGATTTCGACCACCCGGCCGCGCGGCAGGCCGCCGACGCCGAGTGCGATGTCGAGGCCGAGCGAACCGGTCGACACGACCTGGATGCCCTCGTCGATTTCGGCATCACCCATCTTCATGATGGAGCCCTTGCCGAACTGCTTTTCGATCTGTTGCAGCGCTGCGGCGAGCGCCTTTGCCTTGTTGTCGTCCATGTTCATACCTCGAAACGTTATGTGGATTATGGCACAGGGCCATGGATGGAACAAAAATTGCTCAATGGATACATCGAAAGCCGTTTTGCCGAAATGACAATGGCAATCACGGATTTTAGGGAAGATGACGACAGGCGCGGTATATTCTTCGCCCCTTGCGCAAGCCGCCGGAATTCCGGTTCACCAAACACTGTACAACTATACAGTATTCAATGAAAAAACCATCACTTCGCTTATTTGTCTTCAGCGCCTTGCTGCTGACCACCGCGACCCAGGCCGCACCCGCGCCCTGGCACTGGTGGGTGAGCAAGGCGGACGGTGCGCGCATCTGCATGCAGACCCCGCCGGGCGAGGGCTGGGCCTACAGTCGCGGCCCTTACCGCGATGCCCGGTGCACACTGCCGGCCCGTCGCTGAATGAGCCGCTATCTGCCGCCAGCCGAGCCGCTGACGATCATCCACGTCGATGACGGGCTGGTGGTCGTGGACAAGCCGTCCGGGCTGCTCTCAGTCCCCGGCCGCGGCGAGGACAAGCAGGATTGCGTGATCAGCCGCCTGCAGCGCGATTTCCCGGAAGCGATGATCGCCCACCGACTCGACATGTCGACCTCAGGACTGCTCGTCGTGGCGCGTGGCGAAGCCATGCAGAAGGCGATGTACAAACTGTTCCGCGACCGTGCCGTGGACAAGCGCTATCTGGCCACGGTCGCTGGCGTGGTCAAAATGAACGCCGGCGAGATCGACCTGCCGCTGATCTGCGACTGGCCGAACCGCCCCCGGCAGATGGTCAGCCATGAACTGGGCAAGCCTTCGCTGACCCGCTTCCGCGTCATCGAACGCTGCCCGGCCGAACAGCTGACGCGGGTCGAACTTGAACCCGTGACCGGCCGTTCGCACCAGTTGCGCGTCCATCTGGCCGCGCTCGGCCACCCCATCCTGGGCGACGAACTCTACGCCGGCGCTGCCGCCGAACGGGCGCCGCGCCTGTTGTTGCATGCGGCAGAAATTGCCTTCGTCCATCCGCAAAGCGGCAAGCCGGTGAAATTTGTCAGTCCGGCACCGTTTTTTCCCTTCGCCGACGCCGCAATAACCTTATAATCCCTCGCGTTTTCAACCCCTTGCCATCGTCGACCCCACGCCATGCTGATCTGGTTCGTCGTCATCTATCTCGTCATTTCCATCGGCATCGGCCTGTACGCCGCGACCCGGGTTCATAGCGCCCGTGACTACATCGTCGCCGGCCGCAATCTGCCGTTTCCCATCGTCCTGGCCATGGTTTTCGCCACCTGGTTCGGCGCCGAAACGGTACTCGGCATTTCCGCCACCTTCATTGACGAGGGCTTTCGCGGGCTGATCTCCGACCCGCTCGGCGCCTCGGTCTGCCTGGTGCTGTTCGGCCTGGTCTTCGCCCGCCCGCTGTATCGCCTCAACCTGCTGACACTGGGCGACTTCTTCCGGGTCCGCTACAACCGCAACACCGAAGTCGCACTATCCACCGCCATCATCATTTCCTACCTGGGTTGGGTCGGCGCCCAGATGGCTGCACTCGGCCTGGTCTTCAACGTTCTCTCTGACGGCGCCATCGCTGTCAACCACGGCATCCTCATCGGCGCCGGCATCGTCCTCGTCTACACCCTGTTCGGCGGCATGTGGTCGGTGGCAATGACCACCTTCGTCCAGATGATCGTCATCGTCCTCGGCCTGATCTACGTCACCTGGCTGGCCGGTGACATGGCCGGCGGTTTCACGGTGGTGCTCGACAAGGCCAGCAGCGAGGGCAAACTCAACTTCCTGCCGACCGCCGACCTGATCGACATCCTGTCGTGGATTGCCGCGCTGCTGACCATGGCGCTGGGCTCGATCCCGCAACAGGACGTGTTCCAGCGCGTCAACGCCTCGAAAAACGAGTGGGTTGCCGTCTGGGGCACCACCATCGGCGGCCTGTCCTACTTCTTCTTCGCCGCCGTGCCGCTGTTCCTGGCCTATTCGGCAACAATCATCGACCCGGCCATGGTCGAGCGTTTCATGGCCGAGGATTCGCAACTGATCCTGCCGCAACTGATCGTCAATTACATGCCGATGGCGGCGCAGATCATTTTCTTCGGCGCCTTGCTGTCGGTGATCATGAGTACCGCCTCGGGTACCTTGCTGGCGCCGGCGGTGACCTTCTCGGAAAACATCCTGCGCGGCTACATCCGCGACATGAGCGACCGCCAGTTGCTGCTCGCCACGCGCGGCGCAGTCGTCGTCTTTACCTGCCTGGTCGCCACCTACGCGGTGTCGACCAATGCCACCATCCATCACATGGTCGAAAGCGCCTACCGGATCACCCTGTCCGGCGCCTTCGTGCCGCTGGTCGCCGGCCTGTTCTGGCGCCGCGCCAACAACCTCGGCGCCGCGCTGGCGATCACCTTCGGCATCGGCACCTGGCTGTTCTGCGAACTCTTCGTTCCCGAGGGCGACATCGAGCCGCAACTCTACGGCCTGATCGCCAGCGCCATCGGCATGCTGATCGGCGCCTACCTGCGCCCAGCCCGCGACGTCGCCACGGCAAGCTGACGCGAACGTGCGCAGGGCCTAGAATTCCACCATGTCCCAACATGGTCGGCGCCCCCTCGTTCTCGCCCGTTACCTGGCACTGGCCTGGTGCGGGCTGATCGTCTACGGCAGCCTGCACCCGTTCAGCGGCTGGCAGGATCTGGGCGTCCCGCTGCTGGCCTTCCTTGAGGCCGGCTGGCCCAAATACTGGACCGCCTTCGACCTGGCCGCCAATGTCGCCGTCTATCTGCCGCTCGGCTTCTTCCTGGTCCTTGCGTTGAGCCGCTTGCCCGGGCGTTTCACCGCCTTGTGCCTGGCCACGCTGCTGGCCGGCGGGCTGAGCCTGGGCATGGAAGTCCTGCAGAACTGGCTGCCGACCCGCATTCCGTCGAACCTCGACCTGGCCTGCAATACCCTGGGCGGGCTGATCGGCGCCATCTGGGCGCAGCATCTCGGACCACGGGTGTTTTCCCGTCTCGAATCGACGGCCCACCGCCTGCTGGCGCCGCTGCCGCACGGCGAGCTCGGCCTGACCTTGCTGGGCCTGTGGATGATGGTGCCGCTGTCGCCGGAAACCCTGCTGTTTGGCGCCGGCGACTTGCGCCAGCTACTGTCCTACACGCCGCCGATTCCGTTTTCGGCCGACAGCTATGCGCTGATCGAAGCCGGCATCACTGCCTGCAATGCCGTCGCCGTCGGCCTGATCCTGCGCGGGCTGCTGGCCAGGCGGCGTTTCGCCTACCTGATCGTGCCGATGTTCCTGCTCTGCGGACTGGCGGTACGCATGCTCGGTGCTGCCATCCTGGTCAGCCCGGCCGAGGCCATGGCCTGGCTGACGCCGGGCGCCCGCCAGGGCCTGCTCGCCGCCGCCGCCGTACTGCTGTTGAGCCTGTGGTTACCGGCCCGCGCCAGCCTGCTGCTGGCCGCCCTGGCGCTGATCGCCGGCACCCTGCTGGTCAACCTGGCGCCGGCCAATCCGTACTCCGCCGCCGCACTGGCCGCCTGGCGGCAAGGGCACTTTCTCAATTTCAACGGTCTAACCCGGCTGGTCGCCAGCCTCTGGCCCTTCCTGGCGCTGCCTTTCCTGTGGCTGACCGTCAGGGGCATGCGCTGGCGTTCCACGTGAAACGGCGCCGCCTATAATGGCTGGCTCTAACGGAGATCAACAATGAGCTATTTCCAGCACCACGTATTCATCTGCACCAACCAGCGCGAGGGCGGTGAAGCCTGCTGCAACAACGTCGGCGGCAGCGATGCCTTCGCCTACGCCAAAGACCGCATCGGCGCCCTCAAGCGCAATGGCGCCGGTGCCGTGCGCATCAACAAAGCCGGCTGCCTTGGCCGCTGCGACAACGGCCCGGTGATGGTCGTCTACCCCGAAGAAACCTGGTACAGCTTCGTCGATAACGAGGATGTCGAGGAAATCGTCCAGGAACACCTGATCAATGGTCGCGTCGTCGAACGCCTGAAACTATGAAAGTTCTCGAAGAAAAAATCACTGTCGCCGGCCCGGTCGGCAACATCGACGTCATCATGGAGCGCCCGGATGCGCCGCGCGGCATCGCGCTGATCGCCCATCCGCACCCGATCGGCGGCGGCGCCAACACCAACAAGGTTGCCTACACGCTGGCCAAGACCTTCGTCAGTCTGGGCTACGCCGCCTTCCGCCCGAATTTCCGCGGCGTCGGCGGCACCGAGGGCGTGCACGATGAAGGCATCGGCGAAACCGACGACCTGCTCGCCGTGCTGCACGACGCCAAGCTGCGCTGCGGCGACATCCCGGTGGCACTGGCCGGTTTCTCCTTCGGCGCCTACTGCCAGACGCGCGTCGGCAAACGCCTGGAAGAAGCCGGGCATCCGGCCCAGCGCCTGGTGCTGGTCGGCACCGCCGCCGGTTTTGTCGAAGGCACGCGCCAGTACGACACCGAGAAGGTGCCGCACGACACCATCGTCATCCACGGATCAAGCGACGAAACCGTGCCGCTGGACAACGTCCTCGCCTGGGCGCAGCCGAACGACCTGCCGGTCGTCGTCGTTCCCGGCGCCGATCACTTCTTCCACCGCCGCCTGCACCTGATCCGCGACATCGTCACCCGCGCATGGCGGCACTAGACGTTTCCGGCCTGAAGAAGCGCTACGGCGACAGTGACGTCGTCGCCGGGCTGTCGTTCGCCGTCGAACCCGGTACCTGTTTCGGCCTGCTCGGCCCCAACGGTGCCGGCAAGACGACGACGCTGCGCCTGTGCCTCGGCCTGACGGCGCCGGACGCTGGCGACATCACCCTGGCCGGCCGCGCCATCCCGGCCGACGCGCAAGTCGCCCGGGCCAAGGTCGGCGTCGTGCCGCAGTTCGACAATCTCGACCCGGATTTCACCTGCGCCGAGAACTTGCTCGTCTTCGGCCGCTATTTCGGGCTCAAGGATGCCGACGTCCGCCAACGCATCCCCGCGCTGCTGGAATTCGCCAGCCTGACCAGCAAGGCCGACGCCCGCATCGCCACGCTGTCGGGCGGCATGAAGCGGCGCCTGACCCTGGCCCGCGCGCTGGTGGCCGACCCGGACATCGTCTTCCTCGACGAGCCGACCACCGGCCTCGACCCGCAGGCCCGCCACCTGATCTGGGAACGCCTGAAGAAACTGAAATCGGCCGGCAAGACCCTGATCCTGACCACGCATTTCATGGACGAGGCCGAGCGCCTCTGTGACCGCCTGATCGTCATCGACCACGGCCGCAAGATCGCCGAAGGCAGCCCGCGCGAACTGATCGCCACGCACATCGAACCGCAGGTCGTCGAAGTCTTTGACGAAGCCGCCGGCACGCTGCCCGCCTTTGTCGACGCGCATCGCCAACTGGCCGATCGGGTCGAGCAGAGCGGCGAAACCGCCTTCTTCTACTGCCGCGACCCGCAAGCGCTGCTGGCCGCGCTGGCCGGCGCCGACGGCCTGCGCTACGTGCATCGCGCTTCCAACCTGGAAGACGTGTTCATCAAGCTGACCGGGCGGGAGTTGAGAGACTGATGAACCGCCCCGGCTTCTTCCCCGTCTGGCAGCGCAACTTCCTCGTCTGGAAGAAACTTGCGCTGCCGTCCATCCTCGGCAACCTGGCCGACCCGCTGATCTACATGCTCGGCCTCGGCTACGGCCTCGGCGCCATGCTGCCGGAGATCGGCGGCCAGCCCTACATCGCCTTCCTGGCAGCCGGCACCATCTGCGCCTCGACGATGAACGCGGCGACCTTCGAGGCCTTGTACTCGTCTTTCTCGCGCATGCACGTGCAGAAAACCTGGGACGCCATCCTCAACACGCCGCTCGGGCTGACCGATGTCGTCGCCGGCGAGCTGTTCTGGGCGGCGACCAAGTCCTTCTTCTCCGGCTGCGCCATCCTCGTCGTCGTCACCGCCATGGGCCTGACCAACGGGCCGCTGGCGCTGTTCATCCTGCCGGCCATCGTCCTCACCGGCCTGGCCTTTGCCGCGCTCGGGCTGATCTGGAACGCGCTGGCGCCGTCCTACGATTTCTTCATGTACTACTTCACGCTGTTCATCACGCCGATGACGCTGATTTCCGGGGTGTTCTTCCCGACCGACCAGTTGCCCGGCTGGCTCGCGCTGATCGGCGCCTGGCTGCCGCTGGCCCAGGGCGTTGCGCTGGTACGGCCGCTGCTCGCCGGCGAGGTGCCGGCCGACATCGCGCTGCACGTCGGCGTACTGCTGGCGACCACGGCCATCGCCTTCACCATCGCTTTGCGCCTGACCCGGCGCCGCCTGCTCAAGTAAAATCGACCAATGGAAAACCTGCTCGTCCTCACCAACTGCCCCGACGAAGAAGTCGCCAATGCCATCGCGCTGGCGGTCGTCGAGGAAAAACTGGCCGCCTGCGTCAATATCCTGCCGCGTGTGCAGTCGGTCTATCGCTGGCAGGGCACGGTCGAATCGGCGTCGGAAATCCCGCTGCTGATCAAGACCACGGCGGCCGCTTATCCGGCCTTGGAACAGCGGATTGCCGAACTGCACCCCTACGCGGTGCCGGAAATCATCGCCCTGCCGATCACCCACGGCCTGCCGGCTTACCTGAACTGGCTGGCCGCCGAGACACGCCAATGATCATGCGCACGCTCTTCCTCCTCTTCGCCTTCCTGGCCTCGCTGGTCCATGCCCAGGAATTCCTCGATCCGCTGGTTGCCTTCAAGCCGAGTGCCCGGGCACTTGACGGGGAAACGGTCGAGATTCGCTACGAGATCGCCAAGGATTACTACCTCTATGGCGACAAGTTCCGCGTCCATCCGGTCGACGACAGCATCGTCCTCGGGCCGCTGCAGGTGCCCAAGGGTAAAGAAAAGAACGACGAGAATTTCGGGCTGGTCGAGGTTTTCTACAAGGAAGCAGTCTTCCGGGTGCCGGTCGAGCGCAGCAGCTCCGGCGAATTGCCGCTGCGTCTGGACGTCATCTCGCAGGGCTGTGCCGACGCCGGCGTTTGCTATCCACCGCAGACCCAGAGCGTTGCCGTCGTCCTGCCCGACCCGGCGAGCACACCCAGGGCGGCGCCGATGGCCAGCACCGCATCATCCGGCGACGAAAGCGGCTTGATTGCCCAGACGCTGAGGGACGCCGGTTTCTGGTCCATCCTCGGCATCTTCTTCCTGGCCGGCCTCGGCCTGTCGCTGACCCCCTGCGTTTTCCCGATGATTCCCATCCTCTCCGGCATCATCGCCGGTCAGGGGCATCGGGCAACGCGGGGCAGGGCGCTGGCGCTCAGCCTCGCCTACGTCCTCGGCATGGCCGTCACCTACGCCGCTGTCGGCGTCGCCGCCGGCCTGACCGGCACGCTGCTCACGGCGGCGCTGCAGAACGCCTGGGTACTGGGCGCCTTTGCGCTGGTCTTCGTCGTCCTGTCGCTGTCGATGTTCGGCTTCTACGAACTCCAGTTGCCGACCGCGCTGCAGAGCAAGCTGTCGGAAGAAAGCGGTCACCTGCAGGGCGGGCGCGGCATTTCGGTGTTCCTGATGGGCGCGCTGTCGGCGCTGATCGTCGGCCCCTGCGTCGCCGCCCCGCTCGCTGGCGCGCTGCTCTACATCGGCCAGACCGGCGACGCGCTGCTCGGCGGCACGGCGCTGTTCGTCATGGCCCTGGGTATGGGCGCGCCGCTGATCGCCGTCGGCGTGGCCGGCGGCTCGCTGCTGCCGAAAACCGGCCCGTGGATGGAAGGCGTCAAGAAGACTTTCGGCGTGCTGCTGCTGGCCACTGCGCTGTGGCTGCTGTCGCCGGTGATTCCGGCAGTCGTCGAGATGATCGGCTGGGCGCTGCTGTTCATCGTCCCGGCGATCTACCTGCACGCGCTCGACCCGCTACCGCCGCACGCGAAGAACTGGCAGAAATTCTGGAAGGGCATCGGCATCGTCTTGCTGCTGACCGGCGCCGCGCTGCTGGTCGGCGCCCTGGCCGGCAGCCGCGACCCGCTGCAGCCGCTGGCCGGCCTGCGCGGTGGCGCGATTGCCGCCGAAGCACAGAAGTTGCCGTTCGAGCCGGTACGCTCGGTGGCCGAACTCGACGCCCGCCTGGCCGCCGCCGACCGGCCGGTGATGCTCGACTTCTACGCCGACTGGTGCGTATCGTGCAAGGAAATGGAGAAACTCACCTTCACCGACCCGGCCGTGCGCGCCAAAATGTCCGGCTTCATCCTGCTCAAGGCCGACGTCACCGGCAACACCGCCGACGACAAGGCCTTGCTCGCCCGTTTCGGTCTCTACGGCCCACCCGGCATCATCTTCTTCACCCCAAAGGGCGAGGAAGTCCAGGGCGTGCGCGTGGTCGGTTTCCAGAATGCCGAGAAATTCCTGGCCAGCCTGCAACAAGCGACTGGCTAAGCAGTCCCGTCGTTCATAAGCGGGATATTCCACAGCGGTGGCCGACATGGCGTAGCGAGATCAGCGCGAATGCCAGACCGACCACGCCCCCGGCCAATACATCGAGTACGACATGCTGACGCGTAGCCACCGTAGACCAGATGATCAGCAGGCAGCAGGCCCAATTGACCCAGATCAGCAGAGCGGGCGCGGCAATATTCCGTAACACCCGAGCCAGCCAGCAAGCTGCGAAAACGGCCGAGCCTACATGCAATGAGGGACAGGCATTGCCGCCGGCGTCCATACCCTTGATCAACGCCATCTGCGGATACTGCCGCCAGTCGATGTCGGCCAGCGGAACGGCAGTCGGCCAAAACCAGAAAAGGCCGAGGCAGAACAGGCAGAGGGCAGCAATCCAGGCACCGAAGCCAAGCAACGAACGCAGGCTGCCGAGCAGTGCCGGCGCTAGCGACACATAGACCCAGAGCGAGACATAAAAAGGGTAGGCCAGCGGGGTAAACGGAATCCAGCGATCAATGAATATCTCGGGCATGGTCACCGCCGGCCGCAGGGGATACTGCAGGACGGCGAAATACCCCCAGAAAAACAGGGCCATGAAAGTCATGGTCCCCACCGCCTTGAGCGGCCAAAGCAAGGCAATGCGACTGATCACCTGCCGGTGCCAGGGCAAACTGCAGGAGCAATCGGAAAGGTTTAGGCGCATGCGGAAAAAGGAATTAATGGCGGGCACATGGTATCAAATCCCGGACAGCCGCCCGTCATGACATCAAACCGGGGACAAATCTTTGGAAAACAGGGGCTTTCGGCTAGAATCCGCGCCTATGGATTGCATTGGACTGATACGCGAATTTCTCAAGGACCGCCTGGGCGCTGACCCGGAGGCAGTGGTGCCGGGTGCCCTGCTGGCCGACCTCGGTGTCGATTCGCTGATGATGCTCGAACTGATGTTCGAGTTCGAAGATCACTTCGGCATCAAGCTGGCGTCCGACCTCAAGACCCCGGGCACCGTTGGCGAGCTGGTCGAGCTGATGGACCGCTTGATCGCCCAACAGAAGTCCTGAGCGATGAACCGGCGGCGGGTGGCAATTACTGGCCTCGGGCTGGTCAGTCCCTACGGTGGCGATCCGGCGGATTTCTTCCAGCGGCTCTGTGCGGGGGAATCGGCAGTTCGTCATCTGCTGACCGACGACGCGCCGCGCCCCTTGTCGATGCCCTTCGTCAGTTGCCCCGACTTTGATCCTGATACCGCTCTCGGCAAGCCGCTGGCCTCGATGATGGACCGTTTCGCCCAGCTCGGCATGGCCGCAGCCTTTGCCGCCTGGGACGATGCCGGCCTGGCCCGGCACGAGGAAGGCAACACGCGTGACCGCTGGGGCTGCGCCTGGGGCACCGCACTCGGCGGCACGCTGGCCTACGAGAAGGGCTACCGTGAACTCTGGCAGAAGGGTCGCGAACGCCTGTCGCCACTGGCCGTGGTGCTCGGCATGAACAACGCGGCCAACGCCCACATTTCCATCCAGCTCGGGCTGGGCGGCGTCAGCATGAGCCATACCGTTGCCTGTGCCTCGTCGTCGATCGCCATCGGCGAAGCTTTCCGCCGCGTCCGTTCGGGCGAGGCGACGATCATGGTCACCGGCGGCTCCGATGTCCCGCAGGCATACGGTGTTGCCCGTGCCTGGGAAGCCCTGCGCGTGCTTGCTCCCGGCGATGCCGACAGCGCCCCGCGCGCCTGCCGGCCGTTTTCAGCCGACCGCCGCGGCCTGGTGCTGGGTGAGGGCGGCGCCGCGCTGATCCTTGAGGACTGGGACCACGCCGTCGCTCGGGGCGCCCACATTCACGGCGAGATCGTCGGCTACGGCAGCAGTTGCGACCACAGCCACCTGGTCAAGCCGGACGCCGCCGGACAGGTCCGCGCCCTGCGCGACACGCTGGACGACGCCGGCCTCGACAGCAGCGACATCGATTACGTCAATGCCCACGGCACCGCCACCGCCGAAGGCGACCCGGTCGAAATTGCCGCCCTGAAAACGGTTTTCGGCGACGCCGCCGGCCGCCTGGCGGTCAGCGCCACCAAGTCGATGCACGGTCACCTGCTCGGCGCCGCCGGCGCAATCGAGGCAATTGCCACCGTCCTCGCCCTGCGCGAACAGCACCTGCCGCCGACCGCCCACCTGACCGAGCTTGATCCGGCCTGCGCCGGCGTCGACCATGTCACCGTCGCCCGCCAGCAGCCGCTGCGGGCCGCCCTTTCCAACTCCTTTGCCTTTGGCGGCAGCAACGCCGTGCTCGCGTTCCGCGCCGTCGCCTCCTGAAGCCAGGAACACCTCATGACCACCACGCCCCCCCCGGAAACCGTCGCCGCGCTGCTGCCGGAAATCGCCGAACTGATCGTCTCCGCCCTCAATCTCGAAATGACGCCGGCCGAAATCGACGCCGACGCGCCGCTGTTCGGCGAAGGCCTGGGCCTGGATTCGATCGATGTCCTGGAAATTTCGCTGGTCGTCTCCAAGCGCTATGGCTTCCAGTTGCGTTCGGACAACGAGGACAACGTCCGCATCTTCTCCTCGCTGCGCGCCCTGACCGCGCATATCGCCAGCCAGCGTAGCCAGTAATGCCGACCGGCCCGGTCCCGCTGCTGCGCGGCCTGGCCGTGCTCCTGCTGTTCGCAGCCTGGGCCGTGGCCGCCCACTTCGGCAGCGCCGGCGGCGGCCATCCCGACATCAATACCACGCTCGGCGTCCTGCCCCTGGTCTTCGTCGCCGGTTTGCTGCTGTGGCGCCAGAGCGCCCTCTGGCTGCGTATCGCCGGTGTGTTGGCCGGCGTCCTGCTGCTTGCCTGGCTGTGGCCGCAACTGCGGCAGAACGTCGCCCTGTTGTACTACCTGCAGCATCTCGGCACCCACATTGCGCTCGGCATCCTGTTCGGCCGCACGCTGTTCGGTCCCGGCGAAGCCCTGATCACGCGCATTGCCCGGACCGTTTTCCGGGACGGCATTTCCCAACGCAAAGCGCGTTACACGCGCCAGGTGACCGTCGCCTGGACTGCCTTCTTCTTCGGCAACGCCGGCGTATCGACCCTGCTGTTCCTGTTTGCACCGGCCGAGATCTGGTCGATCCACGCCAATCTGCTGACCGGCCCGCTGATCGGCCTGATGTTCCTGGCCGAACACCTGGTCCGGCTGCGTGTCCTGCCGCCGGAGGAGCGCCCGAGCTTTCTCACGGTGATCCAGGCCTACCGGGCCGGCACCCGCCCGACGGAGCGCACGCCATGAGCCTGCGCCCCCTGATCTCGCGCCACGGGCTCGACGACACGCTGGCCTGGCGGGCCGACGGGCCGGTCAGCGTCCGCCGCTTCCTGGCCGAGTCCAGCGCGCTGGCCCGCCAACTTCCGGCCGGCGACTGCCTGCTCAATGTCTGCACCGACCGCTACCGTTTCGCCGTCGGCTTCGTCGCCGGCCTGCTGGCCGGCAAGACCAGCCTGCAACCGGCCTCGCAATCGGCCGAAACCCTGGCGCAGATCGAAGCCGCGCATCCCGGCACCGTTTGCCTGCGCGATGCCCCGTTCGCCGCCGGCACGCTGCCCTGCGTCGATTTCCCCGACCTGTCGGCAGTTACTCCCGAAGAAATCCGCGAGATCCCGGGCATCGCCGCCGAACGCGTCGTCGCCATCCTGTTCACCTCCGGCTCCACCGGCCTGCCGCAGGCGCACCGCAAGACCTGGGGCAAGCTGGTCGACAACGCCGAGGCTGGCGCCCGCGCGCTCGGCTTGGTGGAAACACCGATGAACATCGTCGGCACCGTGCCGGCACAGCACAGTTTCGGCTTCGAATCGACCTTCCTGCTGGCGCTGCATGGCGGCTGCCGTTTCTGGGCCGGCAAGCCCTTCTACCCGCAGGACATCGCCGCCGCGCTGGCCGTGGTGCCGCCACCCCGCCTGCTGGTGACCACGCCCTTTCACCTGTCCACGCTGCTCGCTGCCGACATTCCGCTGCCGCCGCTCGACCTGCTGCTGTCGGCCACCGCACCGCTATCGGCCGATCTCGCCGGCCGGGCCGAAGCCCGTTGCGGCGCACCGGTCCGGGAAATCTACGGGTCGACCGAAAGCGGCCAGCTGGCCAGCCGGCGCACCCTGGCCGGCCCGCGCTGGCAACTGCTGCCGGGGGTCAGGCTGAGCAGCGACGGCGACCAGACCTGTGCCGAAGGCGGTCATGTCGAGGGCAGGGTGCCACTCGGCGACCGCATCGACTGCCACGACGACGGCAGTTTCAGCTTGCTCGGCCGGCACAGCGACCTGATCAACATCGCCGGCAAACGCACCTCGCTGGCTTGGCTCGATCACCAGATCACCAGCATCGCCGGCGTCGTCGATGCCGCCTTTTTCCTGCCCGACGACGACAGTATCGATGGCGTGACCCGCCTGACTGCCTTTGTCGTCGCGCCTTCACTGGACCGCGCGCAACTGCTGCAGGCCCTGCGCCAGCGCATCGACCCGGTTTTTCTGCCGCGACCGCTGAGCTTCGTCGACTCGCTGCCGCGCAACAGTACCGGCAAGCTGCCCCGGCAGGCCCTGCTGGCGCTCCACGAGGCACGCAAACCCCATGACTGAGCGCCAAGCATTCACCTGGCAAGTGCCCGTCGACCACCCGGCCTTTGCCGGTCATTTTCCCGGCCGGCCGATCGTTCCCGGCGTCGTCCTGCTCGACCGCGCCATGGCCTGCGCCGAAACCTGGCTGGGCCGGCGTGTCGGTGGCTGGCAAGTCGGCAACGCCAAGTTCCTGAGTCCGGTCGGTCCCGGGGAAACCCTGGTCTTCACCCTCGGCAGCACCACCGGCGCGGGCGTCAGCTTCAGCGTGCACGCGGGCGAACGCCTGGTCGCCAGCGGCAACCTGACACCCAGCCCATGAAACCGGAAAACGACTGGCGCCAGCAGCAGGAGCGCAGCAACCTGGCGATCCTCAAACTGATGGTCTGGATTTCGCTGACCTTCGGCCGCGCCGTCGGCCGGCTGGTGCTTTACGGCATCGCCGCCTACTACGTGTTGTTCGCCCCGCGTGCACGGCGCGCCAGCCGTGCCTACCTGCACCGGGCGCTCGGACGCTGGGCGCAATGGACCGACGGCTACCGCCACGTTTTCAGCTTTGCCAGCACCATCCACGACCGCATCTACCTGCTCAACGACCGCTTCGACCTGTTCGATATCGAGGTGATCGGCGCCGAGGCCCTCAACGAAGCGCTGGCACGGCAACCGGGCGCCCTGTTGATCGGCGCCCACCTCGGCAGTTTCGAGGTGTTGCGGGCGGTCGGCCGGGGCAGGGCGGGACTGCAGGTGGCAATGCTGATGTACGAGGAAAACGCCCGCAAGATCAACGCCACCCTGCAGGCGATCAACCCGCGCGCGGCCGACGACATCCTGCCACTCGGCCGGGTCGACTCGATGCTCGCCGCTCGCGACCGGCTGGCCCAGGGCTACCTGGTCGGCATGCTGGCCGACCGTGGGCTGGGTAACGATCCGACCCTGGACTGTGATTTTCTCGGCCAGCCCGCTGCCTTTCCGCTCGGCCCCTGGCGCATGGCAGCGATGTTGCAACGGCCGGTCTTCTTCATGGCCGGTCTGTATCTCGGCGGCAACCGCTATCGCATACACTTCGAACCGCTGGCTGATTTTTCACACGTCACCCGCGCCGATCGCGCCCAGGCCATCGACGATGCGATCCGCGCCTACGCCGGACGGCTGGAAGCCCACTGTCGCAACACCCCTTACAACTGGTTCAACTTCTTCGATTTCTGGCAGAAAAAATGAAAAACCTCCTCACTGCCGGCCTCTTTCTCGCCCTGCTGGGCCAAAGCGCCTGGGCCGCCTTCGACGTCGGTAGCCTGATGGCTGACCTGGCCCGGCACCCCGGCGGCAAGGCGAAATTCGTCGAAACCCGCTTTCTAGCCGTGCTCGACAAGCCGCTCAAGGCCACCGGCGAGATGACCTACATCGCCCCCGATCGCCTGGAAAAACGCACGCTGACGCCAAAACCCGAGCTGATGATCCTCGACAAGGATCTGCTGACGCTGGAACGCGACAAGCAGAAATTGTCGATCAACCTGGCCAGCCAGCCGCAGGCGCTGGCTTTCGTGGACAGCATCCGCGGCACGCTGGCCGGCAACCGGGCCGCGCTGGAACGCAACTACCTGCTGCACCTGGCGGGAACCCCGGACAAGTGGGTACTCACCATGCTGCCGCGTGACCAGCAGATGGCCAGTTTCGTCCTGCGCATCGTGGTCAGCGGCAGTGGCAGCCAGATGCGCAGCATCGAATACCTGCAGGCCGACGGCGACCGTTCGCTGCTGACCATCGAGCCGGTTGACGGACGATGAAATCCAGCCCGCTGCGCGTCCTGTTGCTGTGGCTGCTGGCCATGCTGGTCGGCGGCCTGATTGCCTGGAACAGTCGCTTTTCCGCCGACATGAGTTTCTTCCTGCCGGCCGAGCCCAGCGCCGAGCAGCAGGTATTGATCGAACAGATCAAGGAGGGCGCGGTCTCGCGCCTGCTGATGCTGGCCATCGGTGGCGGCGACGCTGAGAAGCGCGCTGCCGCATCGCGCGATCTGCGCCAGCGCCTGGCGACCCAGGACGCATTCGTCTCGATCCAGAACGGCGAAACCAGCCATCTCGACCAGGACCGCGATTTATTGTTGGCCCATCGCTACCTGCTCAGCCCGGCGGTCACCCCGGAACGCTTCACGGTCGCCGGACTGCACGCGGCCATCGGCGACAGCATCGACCTGCTGGCCTCGCCGGCCGGCATGTTGTTCAAACCCTTCCTGACCCGCGATCCCACCGGCGAACTGGCCACCATGCTGGCCGGACTCGGCAGTGCCAGCCAGCCGGCCAGCCGCGACGGGGTGTGGGCATCGCGTGACGGCGAACGCGCCATGCTGCTGGTGCAGACCCGCGCTCACGGCGCCGACACCGACGGCCAGGAAGCCGCCATCCGCAGCATCCGCAGCGCTTTCGCCGAAACCCGGCAAGCGCTGGGCGCCGACGGGCTGAGCCTGCAACTCTCCGGTCCCGGTCATTTCGCCGTCGCAGCCCGCGCCCAGATCAAACAGGAAGTCCTGCTGCTGACTTCGATCAGCAGCCTGGCGATCATCGCCGTCCTGTTCTTCATCTACCGCTCGCCGAGACTGATCGGCCTGGGCATGTTGCCGGTGCTCAGCGGCGCGCTGGCCGGCATCGTCGCCGTCAGCCTGACCTACGACACGGTCTTCGGCATCACGGTCGGCTTCGGCGCTGCCTTGATCGGCGAGGCCGTCGATTACTCGACCTACTATTTCATGCAATCCGGGCGTCTCGGCCTGAACGGCTGGCGCCAACGCTTCTGGCCGACGATCCGCCTCGGTGTCGCCACTTCGCTCTGCGGTTTCGGCGCCCTGCTGTTCTCCGGCTTCCCCGGCCTGGCCCAGCTCGGCCTGTATTCGCTGGCCGGCGTCCTCACCGCCGCCCTAGTGACCCGCTTCGTCCTGCCCCATCTGGCCGGCCCGGTCGCCGTCACGAACACCCCGCAGCCGCTGCTGAAATTCATGGAAAGCGGCCTCGACGGCCTGTCCCGGCTGCGCCTGCCGGTATTGTTGCTGGCCGTCGTCGCCGCCGGCTGGCTGATCAACCAGCGCGACCAGCTCTGGCATCCCGACCTGTCGGCCCTGAGTACGGTCAGCGAAGCCGATGCGCAGATCGACGGCGAGTTGCGCGCCGACCTCGGTGCCCCGGACTCGCGCTACCTGGTCGTCGTCAACGGCGCCGACCAGGAGGCCGCGCTACAGGCCGCCGAGCGCACCGGCCGCCATCTCGACCGCCTGGTCGACGCCGGCGTCATCGGCGGCTACGACAGTCCGGCCCGCTTCCTGCCCAGCCGGGCCAGCCAGGATCAGCGCCGCGCCGCCCTGCCTGAATCCGCCGTCCTGCGCCAACGCCTGACCGTCGCCCTGGCCGACCTGCCGCTTTCCGCCCAGCGGCTGGACGCTTTCGTCGCCGATGTCGAAGCGGCCCGCAAAGCCCCGCCGCTCAGCCGCGAGAATCTGGCCGGCAGCAGTCTGGCACTGGCCGTCGACAGCCTGATGCTGCAACGCGCCGACGGCTGGAGCGTGCTGTTGCCACTGCATCCCCGCATCGACGGCGACGAACTGTCGATTCCGGCCGATCAGGTCCGTGCCGCACTGGCCGGCAGCGACGGCCTGTTCATCGACATGAAGGCCGAATTCGATGCCCTCTACAGCGACTACCTGAGCGAAGCGATCCGCCTGTCGCTGGCCGGGGTCGGTGCGGTCATCTTGCTGCTCGCCGTCAGCCTGCGTTCGCCCCAGCGCCTGACCGGCGTCCTGCTGCCGCTGCTGATCGCCGTCGTCTTCGTCGTCGCCGGCCTGCACCTGCTGGGTCAGCGGCTGCACCTGTTGCATCTGGTCGGCCTGCTGCTGATCGTCGCCGTCGGCTCCAATTACGCCTTGTTCTTCGACCGCAGCGCCAGGCAGGGCAAGCCCGACCCGGAAACGCTCAGCTCGATGGGCGTCGCCAACCTGACCACCGCCATCGGCTTCGGCACCCTGTCGCTGTCCTCCGTCCCGGTGCTCAAGGCCATCGGCCTGACCGTCGGCCCCGGCGCCATCCTGGCGCTGCTCCTGGCGGCGATGTTCGTTCCACGTGGAACGAACAGATGACCGACACACTGCGTACCCTGAAACTCGAACAGGGTGGCAGCGACCTGCTGGTGCTGCTGCCCGGTGCCTACATGCGGCCCGAGGATTTCATCACCGCCGGCTTCTTCAGCCGTGCCGAAACTCGCCAGCCCGGGCTCGACCTGTGCGCCGTCGACCTCGACCTGGAACGCATTTCCGGCGGTGAAGCGCTACCGGCGGTGCACCGGGAGATACTCAGGCCAGCCCGCCGCGATTACCGCCGGGTCTGGCTCGGCGGTATCTCGCTCGGCGGCCTGCTGGCCCTGTGCCAGGCTGCCGATCACCCCGACAGCATCGACGGCCTGTGCCTGCTCGCGCCCTATCCGGGCAGCCGACTGACCACCAATGCGATTCAGGCAGCCGGCGGCATCGACGCCTGGCAAGCCACGCCGGAACAACTGACTGACCCGGAATTCCGGGTCTGGCACTGGCTGAAGACACCGCCATCGCTGCCGGCCTTCATCGGCCACGGCCGCGACGACCGTTTCGCCGCCGGCATGCAGCAGCTTGCCGAACGCTTTCCCCCGGCTTGCCGTCATACCGCCCCAGGCGGCCACGACTGGCCGGCCTGGCAGCATCTGTGGGAAGATTTCCTGGCCGCCGGCCATTTCCCCGCCTGAACCATGCCCCGTCCCTGGAAGCCGTCTCCCGCGCTGAAAGCCAGCTTCGTCCTGCACGCCGGGGCGCTGCTCGCGGTCATCTTAGCGCCGACAAGCTGGCCGTGGGCGCTGGCGCTGCTGGTCGCCAACCATGCCGTGCTCACCGTCGCCGGCCTGTTGCCGCGCTCGACCCTGCTCGGTCCCAATCTGACCCGGCTACCAGCTGCGGCCGCCGCCCGCCGGGAAGTGGCCCTGACCATCGACGACGGGCCCGACCCCGAGGTGACGCCGCAGGTACTCGACCTGCTCGACACTGCCGGGGCTCGTGCCACCTTTTTCTGTATCGGCTGGCGAGTGCGTGTGAACCCGGCGCTGTGCCGGGAAATCGTCGCCCGCGGCCATCAGGTCGAGAATCACGGCGATGCCCACGCCAAAGCCTTCGCCACGTTTGGCCCAGGCCGCATGCGCGCCGACATCGCCGCTGCCCAGGCAACGCTGGGCGAAGTCTGCGGCCGGCACCCGCGCTACTTCCGCGCCACCGCCGGCCTGCGCAATCCTTTCCTGGAACCGGTGCTGGCCAGCCTCGACCTGCACCTGGCAGCGTGGACCCGGCGCCCCTACGACACCCGCTGCAGCGACCCGGACACCGTGCTGCGCCGACTGAGCCATCAACTCGCCGCCGGCGACATCCTGCTGCTGCACGACGGCAACGCCGCCCGCACGAGCGCTGGCCAGCCAGTTATTCTCGCTGTGCTGCCGCGCTTGCTGGGCACGCTTGCCGAACAGAAACTCACCCCCGTCACCCTCGACGAAGCCTGCCGATGAACCACGCAAACTTCCTCAACACCCTGCTCGACGAAGCCACGCTGCCCTTTCGCGGCGGCGGCAAATTCGCCTACCACTACGCCCGTGGCAAACTGTCGTCCGACTGCATCTTCCGCGAACTGCTGCGCCAGGACATTTTCCCGGCCGAAGGCCATTACCTCGACCTTGGCTGCGGCCAGGGCAGCCTGTTCGGCTGGCTGCTCGCTGCCCGCAAGCTGTACGAACAGGGCAACTGGCCGACCGACTGGGCGCCGGCACCGAAGGCGCTCAGCCTGCGCGGCTACGAACTGATGCAGAAGGACGTCGACCGCGCCGCACTGGCTTTCGGCCGCGACCATCCGCTGGTCGACATCCGCCAGGGCGACATGTGCCGGGTCGATTTCGGCCACGCCGACGTCGTCACCATCCTCGACGCCCTGCATTACTTCGATCACGCCGGTCAGCAGGACGTGCTCACCCGCATCCGCGCCGCACTGCCGCCGGGCGGTCTGTTCCTGACCCGCATCGGCGACGCCTCGGCCGGTCTGCCTTACCATCTGTGCAACTGGGTGGATCACGCGGTCACCTTCGTCCGCGGACACCGCCTGCCACGGCTGTATTGCCGGCCGCTCGGCGAATGGGTAGCGCTGCTCGAAAACCTCGGCTTTTCGGTCAGCACCATGGAAATGAACGAGGGCAAGCCTTTCGCCAACGTCATGCTGGTCTGCCGCGTGCCGCCAGCCAGCCAAGCCGAATGATCGACAGCCGGCTGACACCCCTCCCGCTGCTGGCCTTCGCCCTGCGTACCGGGCGCGGTTTTCACCGTAACCAGGGGCTGTTGCTGGCCGGTGCCATCGCTTATTACGCGCTGCTGTCGCTGTTGCCACTGCTGATCCTTTCAGTGGTCGGGCTGTCGCATCTGGTCGAGCGCAGCGTCCTGCTCGACACCATTGCCCTCTATCTGGACTGGCTGCTGCCCAGTCTCGCCGATGGCCTGGTCGCCGACATCGCCGGCTTTCTCGACCGGCGGACAACGATCAGCCTGGTCATGCTCGGCACGCTGCTGTTTTTCAGTTCGCTGGCTTTCTCGGTGCTGGAAAAAGCGATGGCGGTGATCTTCGCCCATCGCGGCAAGGACCAGGAACGACATGCGCTGGTTTCGGCGATCCTGCCTTATTGCCTGGTCATCGTGCTGGGTATCGCCTTGCTGCTGCTCACCCTGGGCACGCTCGCACTGCAAACCCTGGCCGGCGAAAACCTGGTGCTGCTCGGTCAGCGCTGGTCGCTAAGTGGTGTTGCCGGCTTTCTCTTCCCCTTTCTCGGCGTCGCCCTGATCAGCCTGGTGCTGGCCGCCATCTACCTGATCGTGCCGGTCGGCCGCACCCGTCTGCGCCACGCCCTGCTCGGCGGGCTGGCCGGCGCCCTGCTATGGGAGGTAGTGCGCCACGGCCTGATCTGGTATTTCGCGACCATTTCAAAGATCGGCGTCGTCTACGGTTCGCTGGCCACCGCCGTGGTCCTGCTGTTCTTCATGGAACTGGCCGCCGTGCTGCTCCTGCTCGGCGCCCAGGTGATCGCCGAACTGGAGCAATCCGCAGCAGCGGAATAGGGCTCTGCTAGAATTCCCGCCACCCCGTACCGGATGCTGACGTGACGCCACTGCTGCTTTCCTCCTTCACTGCCACCACCGCCCTCGGCTGCGGCCTTGCCGCCACCCGGGCAGCACTGGCCAACGGCAGCAGCGGCCTGCAGCCCTGCCGTTTCGAAAGCGTGGACCTGCCGACCTGGATCGGCGAAGTGCCCGGGGTCGACGCCCAGGTGCTGCCGCCGGCGCTGGCCGCTTACGACTGCCGCAACAACCGGCTGACGCAGATGGGCCTGGAAGCCGATGGCTTCGCCGATCAGGTCCGTGCCGCCGTCGCCCGCTACGGCCCGGCACGGGTCGGCGTTTTCCTGGGCACCAGCACCGCCGGCATCCTGCAGACCGAACTCGCCTACCGCCGACGCGACCCCGACAGCGGCGCGCTGCCCGACGATTTCATCTACCGGACCACGCACAACTCGTTTTCGCTGGCCGAATTCACCCGCGACTACTTCGGCCTCAGCGGCATGGCGATGGCCATTTCCACCGCCTGCTCGTCGAGCGCCAAGGTCTTTGCCGCTGCCGCCCGCCAACTGGCGCTGGGCAGCATCGACGCGGCCGTCGTCGGCGGCGTGGACAGCCTGTGCCTTACCACCCTGTACGGCTTCGCTTCCTTGCAACTGACCTCGACCCAGGCCTGCCGTCCCTACGATGCCGGCCGCGACGGCATCTCGATCGGCGAGGCTGCCGCCTTCGCCCTGCTCGAACGCGCCGAGCAGGCGCAACGCGGCGACATCCTGCTGCTCGGCACCGGTGAATCGAGCGATGCCTACCACATGTCGTCGCCACATCCCGAAGGCCTCGGCGCCCGCCTGGCAATGGAAGCAGCGCTGCGCTCGGCCGGCCTGAGCGGCGACGAGATCGACTACATCAACCTGCACGGCACGGCGACGCCGGCCAACGACGCCGCCGAGGGCAAGGCCGTGGCCGCCCTGTTCGGCCGGCGCGTTCCCGGCAGTTCGACCAAGGGCGCCACCGGCCACACGCTCGGCGCCGCCGGCGCGGTCGAATCGGTGATCTGCGCGCTGGCCATCGGCGACAACCTGTTGCCGGGCAGTCCGGGAACGGAAAACCTCGATCCGGCAATTGCCATCGACTACCTGCTGCAGGCCCGCCCGGGCAAGGTCCGGCACGCGCTGTCCAATTCCTTCGGTTTCGGCGGCAGCAACTGCAGCCTGATTTTCGGAGCCGCCGCATGAACCCGACCCTGAACGCCTGGATCGACGGCATCGGCTTCCTCGCCCCCGGCCTGCCCGATTGGCCGACCGCAAGCGCCGTGCTGCGTGGCGAACAGGCGCTGATCGCCGCCCCGTCGCTGTTGCCGGCACCGGCCATCCTGCCGCCGGCCGAGCGCCGCCGGGCCAGCCGGGTGGTCAAGCTGACCCTGGCCATCGGTCTCGAAGCCGCCGTCCATGCCGCCGCCGACGTGGCCACGCTGACCACGGTCTTTGCCGCCTCCGGCGCCGACGGCCACAACTGTCACGCGCTGTGCGAGCAACTGGCGACCGACGACCGGCAGATCTCGCCGACCCGGTTCCACAATTCGGTGCACAACGCCGCCGCCGGCTACTGGGGCATCGCCACCCACGCGATGGCGCCGTGCCAGGTCATCTGCGCCTACGACGCCAGTTTCGGCGCCGGCCTGCTCGACGCCCTCGGCCAGTTGCTGGTCGACGGCCAGCCGGTGCTGCTGATCGCCTACGACAGTGAGTACCCGGCACCGCTGCACGCCAAGCGCGACACGCCGGATTGCGGCGGGGTGGCGCTGTTGCTCAGCCCACAGCAGAGTGAGCGCTCGCTGAGCAGGATCACCGTCAGCCCGACCGACGAACCCGCCGAACACCTCGCCGACGCTGCGCTGGAAAGCCTGCGCACCAGCATTCCCGCCCTGCGTTCACTGCCCATGCTGCAGGCGCTGGCGCGCGGCGAAGGCGGCCGCGTCTGCCTCGACTACCTGGCGCCGATGCAGCTCGCGGTCGAAGTCCAGCCATGCTAGACCGCGCCTGGATCGCCGCGCACATTCCGCATCAGGGCAGCATGTGCCTGCTCGACGCGGTGACCGACTGGTCGCCCGGCGAAATCCGCTGCCGGGCCAGCAGCCACCGTGCCGCCGATAATCCCCTGCGCGCCGATGAGCGGCTCGGTTCCGCTGCCGGCATCGAGTACGCCGCCCAGGCGATGGCCGTCCATGGCGCCTTGCTGGCTGGCGCCGACGACACGCCGCGCCAGGGTTATCTGACCAGCGTGCGCGGCGTGCACCTGCATGTCGCCCGGCTCGACGACCTGCCGGACGATCTCGACATCCACGCCGAGCGCCTGTCCGGCGACGGCAACACCATCCTCTACCAGTTCGCCGTCGCCCATCGCGGGCAAGCCCTGCTCGCCGGGCGCGCCGCGGTGATCCTCGACGCCGGCCGTCTGGCCACGGAGTCAGCCCCATGAAACGCGCCCTCGTCACTGGCGGCAGCGGCGGCATCGGCGCCGCCATCTGCCGTCGCCTGGCCGCCGACGGCCACCACGTCATCGTCCACGCCAACCGCCACGTCGACCGCGCCGAAACCCTGGTCGCCGAGATCGTCGCTGCTGGCGGCAGCGCCGAAGCGATCGCCTTCGACGTCAGCGAACGCGCTGCCAGCGCCGCTGCCATTGAGCGCCTGCTCGAAGCCGGCAGCATCCAGATCCTGGTCAACAACGCCGGCATCCACGCCGATGCAGTCTTTCCCGGGATGAGCGGCGAGCAGTGGCAAAGCGTGCTCGACGTCTCGCTCAACGGCTTTTTCAACGTCACCCAGCCGCTCAGCCTGCCGATGATCCGCACCCGCTGGGGCCGCATCATCAACATCACCTCGGTCGCCGGGCTGGCCGGCAATCGCGGCCAGGTCAATTACTCGGCGGCCAAGGGCGCGCTACACGCGGCGACCAAGTCGCTGGCGCTTGAAGTCGCCAGCCGAGGCATCACGGTCAATGCCGTGGCGCCGGGGATCATCGATACCGACATGAGTGCCGGTGCCTTCGACGCCGAGGCCGTGCGCAAGCTGGTGCCCATGCAACGCGCCGGCCGGCCGGATGAGGTCGCCGAACTGGTCGCCTTCCTCGCTTCCGACAAGGCGGCCTACATTTCGGGCCAGATCATTTCGATCAACGGCGCCATGCTCTGAGGCGGCGATGCGCTTTTCCCGGGTCTTCCTGAACCGCGTCCAGGCTCGCCCGACCGATGCCGACACGGTCGTCGTCATCGACGTGTTGCGCTCCTTCACCACTGCCGCCGTCGCGCTGGCGCGCGGGGCCAGCGCCATCTACCCGGTCGAGAACGTCAGCAGCGCTGCCGGCCTGGCCGGACAGATGGAAAATGCCCTGTCGGTCGGCGCCGTCGGCGGTGGCGATCCGGTACCCGGTTTCGATTTCGGCAATTCGCCGGCGCAACTGGCCGGCCTAGACCTGAGCGGCCGCAATCTGGTCATGAGCACCGCCGCCGGCGTGCGCGGCCTGCAGCGCTTTCACCATGCCCGCCGTTTGTACGCCTGCGCGCTGGTCTGTGCCCGCACCACAGCCGCGGCAATCCGCGCCGACAAGCCGGACGAGGTCTGCTTCGTGATCACCGGCGAATGGGTGGATCGTGACGGCGACGAGGACATCGCCTGCGCCGATTACCTGGAAGCGCTGCTGCTCGGCGAACAGCCTGCTGCCGAGCATTACGCACAGCGGGTTCGCGATTCCGATTTCGGCCGCCGCTTCAGCACCGGCACCTGGCCCAACCTGCCAGCGGCCGATCTCGACCTGTGCGCGCAAGTCGATCTTTTCGACTTCGCCATGCCGGTGCAACGCGAGAACGGCCGGCTGGTGATCCGCTAGGCCGAGCGCCCGATCAGTTCGCGCAGGCGCGCCAGCTTGGGCGCCACCATCGGCACCGTCAGCATGGTGCTGGCCACCGCCATCAGCAGCAGGGCGGTGAAAGCACCACTGCTGATGATCTCGCGGTCGAGCAGGATGTTGGCGAAGATGATCATGATCAGCGCCTTGGTCTGCAGCAGCCAGCCGATGATGCTGGCTTCGCCGGGGGCCCAGCCGAGCACGCGGCCGGCGATGCGCACACCGATCAGCTTGCCGGCAACCGACGCGACGAGCAGCAGGCCGGCTGCGAAGAACACCGCTTCGCCGCCCATCGTCCAGGTCGTGCGCAGGCCGGTGGACAGGAAGAAAACAGGCATCACCACGAGCAGGACATGATGGCGCAACTGGTCCATCTTCTCCTGGTCGAACCACTCGGCTTCCATCACCGCGCCGGCCAGGAAAGCACCGACCATGAAGTGCAGGCCGGCCCAGTCGGCGCCGAAACCGCAGGCCGCCAGCCAGATCAGCGCCACGTACCAGCGGTCGCCTTCGCTCAGGCGGGCCATCAGCTTGCGGAACAGCCAGGCGATCAAGGCGAACGCCAGCAGGAAGAACAACTGCCGGCCGACCCGGGTCCAGTCCATCAGGATCAGCGCCAGCACGCCCCAGATGGCGATGTCGTCGAGGCTGGCGTAACGCAGGATGCGCTGGCCGATGGGCTGACGCAGCACGGCCAGCTTTTCCATGAACAGGATCAGAATCGGCAGGGCCGTCACCGCGCAGGCCATGCCGACGCCGAGGACGAATTGCCAGGACTGGCCCTGGCTACCCAACCAGCCGTCGCTGAGCAACATCACACCGGCGGCGGCAGCGCCGAACAACAGCGGCGTACCCAGCGCCAACCCGGCGGTGATGCCGCTTTCCCGGCGATGCTGCCAGGCCTGCTTGAGGTCGAGTTCGACCCCGGCGATCATGACGAAGATCATCACTGCCCACCAGGCAATGCCATTGAGCGACTGGATGACACCGGGCGTGAACACGAAACTGTAGTAGTCGGGGAAAGCCTGGCCGAGCACCCCGGGGCCGAGCAGGATGCCGGTCAGTATCTGGACGACCACCAGCGGCGCGTAATACTCGGTACGGCCAAGACGCCAGATCAGCCAGGGCAGCGCGAAGATCAGCATCATCGCGATCAGGAAAAGCTCGGTGGTATTCACGGTTTGCGACCGACGTACTCGCGGAAGACGCCAAAGGTCACCGCGCAATCGACATCGACGAAACCGGCGCGGCGCATGGCTGCGAGGATGGTTGCCGGATCGATGGCCGCCTCGATGGTGTCACCGTAGTAGGCCCACAGGCGGCGGACATCGGCATGACGACCGGACAGCCGGGCGAGCAGCGGCACCACGCCGCCGATGTAGGCGCGCAGCGCGAGGCGGCCGAAACGTCCGGCCGGGCGGCTGATTTCCATGATGCAGGCGCGGCCACCCGGACGCAGCACACGGAAGTATTCGGCAAAGGCCGCATCCATGTCGCCGACGTGACGCAGGGCATAACCCATGGAGACGAAATCGACACAGGCTTCGGGCAAGGGAATCGACTCGGCGTAGGCCACCAGGGTTTCCACAGCCAGCTTCTTCTGCAGTTCGGCGAGCATGCCCGGCGACGGATCGAGCGCCACCACCCGGCCGCCGGGCCCGACCAGCGCCTGTGCCTCGGCCGTGACCAGGCCGGTGCCGGCGGCGACGTCGAGCACTTCCATGCCGGTCTTTACGCCGCAGCGGCGCAGGACCTCGCGGCGGTACCAGCTGCCGCTGCCCAGCGCGGTGATGCGTTCGGCGTTGTCGTAACCCGGTGCCGCCTCGTTGAACATGTCGCGGGTCACTGCACGACGTTCTTCCTCCCCGGCAAAGTAGGTGTCGAGGCGGCGGTCATCCTTGAGGGCGGAGTTCTTGGGCATGGTCTTGTATTCAGCGAGTATTCAAACGACGCCAGGCCAGAGCCGGCAGGCGCCACAAAAAACCGAGGAAGAGACGGCTGTGCATCCAGGTCAGCAGCACGTTGTCGCGCAGGTAACGGAAATGCGAGACACCGCCTTCGTCGGCACGGAAGTAACGGACCGGCGCATCCAGGTTGCGCGGAACGACACCGGCCCAGCACAGGCGGACCACCGCCTCGGGATCGAAATCGAAACGGCGCATCCAGCGGTTGGCGCGCATGACACGGATCAGCGGCTGCACCGGATAGACGCGGAAACCGTAGAGCGAGTCACCGATGCCCATCCACAAGGTTTCCAGATTGGCCCACCCGTTCGACACCTTGCGCCCGTTGACCCGCAGTGCCGGCGCGTCGGCGTCGAACACCGGCCGGCCGAGCACCATCGCCGCCGGCTCGGCCTGCGATGCGGCCATGAAATCGGGGATCAGCGCCGCCGGATGCTGGCCGTCGGAATCCATGGTCAAGGCGTGGGTGTAGCCCTCGGCCGCGGCCAGCGTGATGCCTTCGAGCACCGCCGCGCCCTTGCCGCGGTTTTCCGGCAGGACGATCACGCGCAGGCCAGGATCGTCCGCCGCCAGCGCCTGCAGACGTTCGGCCGAACCGTCGGTACTGCCATCCACCACGACCCAAACCGGCGTCCATTGGGCGCGGGCGGCACGCACCGTATCGACCACGGTGGGGCCGGGGTTGTAACTCGGGATCAGGACGAGGTGGCTGGTCGAGGGGCTGGGCATGGGCATTCAGGCACTGGGTTGCGGAGACGGCGATGCGGCCAGCGCCTGGCGCAACGAGGCTTCGAGTTCGCCGGTGAAGGCGGTGACGCTGCCCGGCGGCGCAAAGCGCTGGCCAAGGCGGATACGGCAATGCAGCGGTAACTGCGGCCGGCGGAACAACGGCCAGGCTTTGCCGAGATAGGGCGTGGAAAATTCGATCAGCAGCGCCTGCACCGGCACCCCGGCACGCTGGGCGATCAATCCGGCGGTCGGCATGCAGGAATCGAGCGGAAAAGCCAAGGTGCGGCTGCCTTCGGGAAAAATCACCAACTGGGCGCCGGCCTGCAGTTCCTCGCGGGCATCGATGATCATCTTGAGCGGCGCATCGTTGCGGATGTAGCGCGCCAGCCGCGCAGCGGCACCGAACAGGATGTTGTCGAGCAAGGCCGCCTTCATCACGCAGACGGCGTTCGGCAGGCGCGACAGGATCATCACCGCATCGAGCAGGGAAGGGTGGTTGGCAACCACGATCAGCGGACCGGCATCGCGCAGTTGATCGAGTTCGCGCAGGTCGAACCGACAGGCGCACACCGATTCAAGGAAAGTGAGATAGACGCGAAAACCGTTGCGGATGGCAAAGCGCCCCAGGCGCTGCCCAAAACGGCGCGGCAACAGCGGCAGCAGCAACAGGGCAAAGGGCAGCCAGAGCAGGCAGATCAGGGCCAGGGCGCCCAACCCCAGCAACATGGCCAGGAATTCATAGGTCCGCCAGAGCAGGCCCGGACGCGTGCCGCTCATCGGGCCGCCATCGCCATGGCCTCGATCTCGACCAGCAGATCGGCGCGGCAGACATCGGCGACGACCGGACAGACCTCGACCGGCCCGAGCATTTCCTCGATCACCGCAGCCACGGTCGGCCAGTCATCGGCATGGCGCAGGTAGGCGCGGCACAGCAATTGATCGGGCCGGAAACCGGCCTGCTGCGACTGGCGATTGGCTTCGCCGAGGACCGCCAGGATGTTGGTCAGCGTTTCCCGCGTCTGCGCGGCCACATCGTCGACATGCATGCTGCGATGGCCGACGATGCTGGCCGTGCCGGAAATGAACAGGATTTCCTGGCCCGGCGGATAAGCCAGCACCGCTCGCGAGAAGGTCGGGCTGCGCGGGCCGTAATCGGTGGGGTAATGGTAGGCACTGACCTGGCGCGGGTTTTCCACCGCCACCGCCGGCAGCTTGCCGGCCAGGAAGGCGATCGACAGCGGACCATCGCGCAGGCCGAGGGCACAGGCCGCCGGCACGTTGCCGGTGGCCCCGCGGTGGCAGGCGAGGAAGGCGTCCTGGCGGCCCAGGTTGAACTGACGGTAACGCTCCAGCCCGTGGCTTTCCTCGTTGATCGCGGCGAGGTAGTTCCAGACCCGCCACAACTCGGGCAAGCCCTGCGCATCGAGCAGGCGGAAGATGCGCCGGTAGGCCGTCTCGCTGGCTGCCTGCAGGGGCGTCCGCGCATCGCCGGCAAAATCGGCCTCGTCCAGTTCGATGACGCCGTACAGGACATCACCGGTGCGTCGCCAGGCGATGCCTTCGTCAACGCCCTGCTGGCAGTCCACCGGACTCAGCCAGAGTTCGCGCAGCGCCGTCGGTGCAACGCCGGGCAGGGCGGCTGCAATACCCTGTTCCGGCCAGTCGGCCGCCGGCAGACCGGCCCCCAGGCGGGCGCCACCGAGGATGCGCGCGGTTTCACGTGGAACGCCAGCATCGTCGGCGGTCGTCAGGAATACCAGGCCCGCCACGTCAGAGCGTATTCATCGCCGGGTCTTCCACCCGCCGGATATTGAAACGTCGCCGCTTCCAGCCCAGGAAAGCACGCTTCGGTTGGAACAAATTGGCGCCGTAGTAGATCGCCTTGAAAATCCAGATCGAACGCCAGATCGGCGTCTTGCCGAAGACATCGCCGGCCAGCACCGACAACAGGGCTTCCTTGACGCGGAAAACGTTCTTCGGATGCATGAAAAAATCACGCATGATCGGATTGGTCACCCGGTAGATGAACCACGAGAATTCCTTTGGCCCGTGCTTCATCAGGCGATCGAAACGCTTCAGCGCCGCCGGTGCCGCTGCCGGGTTCTTCAGGCAGGCATCGATGGCCTCGGCACCGATCACGCCGCTGTTCATCGCCAGCCAGACCCCGGAGGAAAACACCGGGTCGATGAAGGCATAGGCATCGCCGAGCAGCAGGTAATTGCGCCCGTGGTTACGCTCGGACACGTAGGAAAAATTACCGGTCGCCTCGACCTCGTGCACCAGGGTCGAATCCTTCAAGCGCTCGGCCAGCGGCGGACACATGGCGATGCCGTCGCGCAGGAACTGTTCCAGGCTGCGCTCGCCGCGCGTCTTCATGTAGTAGGGCCAGGTGACCATGCCGACGCTGGTGACGTCGTTGACCATCGGAATGAACCAGAACCAGCCGTGCTCGAACCAGTAGATGGTGATATTGCCGGCCTCGCTGCCGGGATGCCGACGCGCCTGCGAGAAGTGCCCATAGACCGCCGAGCTGTTGTGCTTGGGGTTGCGGTGCTTGATCTGGAAGCGGTTGGCAAGGAAAGTATCACGGCCGGAAGCATCGACCACGAAGCGCGCCTGCCACACCTGTTCACGACCGTCGTCGTGGACCGCGCTGACCACCACGCTGTCGTCGGCCTGGAAGTCGACCGTGCGGGCGCGACAGCCCTCATGGACCTCGACGCCCTTGTTTGCCGCGTTGCGGATCAAGATGGTGTCGAACTCGGCGCGCCGAACTTGATAGGCGTAGGGCATGGATTTGTCCCAGGCCTCCGCGAAATTGAAGACCTGCGGCGTATCGTGGCAAGGCGAAACAAACTCGGCACCACGCTTTTCCATGCCGATGGCACGGATTTCGTCGGCTACGCCGAGTTGCTCGAACAACGGCAGGTTGGCCGGCAGCAGCGACTCGCCGATATGAAAGCGCGGATGGTGCGCCTTCTCCAGGATCACCACCTTGTAACCCTTTTCCGCCAGTAGCGGCGCTACCGTCGTTCCGGCCGGGCCGCCACCGATCACCAGCACGTCGCACTGGCTGCGTTCAGGCTGCTGTGTTTGCTGTTCCATCGGACTTTCCCCTGTTCTCTGTGGCGGCAGAAATTATCTTTTTGTGCCGGGCCGGCGTGCGCAAGCCCCCGCGGGCAGGGGGGAGATTATAGCGCTGCCGCCGGCGCCGGGGATGAACAGGTCGCCTGGGCTTCGTAAACCAATGGAATGATCTGTTTCATCGCCTCGCGCCGCGACAGTTTCACCGGCGACATGGCAACGATGTTGTCCACCTGCAGGTCGGTGGACAACATCGGCTTGAGCCCGAGCGGCTGGCGCGGGTGCAGGGCAAAGTCGCGCCGCGCCTGCTCGATCTGCGCCTTGTTGGCGCTGAAGTAACGCGCCGCGGCGATGGTTTCCGGCAAGTGCTTCAACACATGCCACAGGCTCCAGCGGTGCTGCCACAGGCGGCCGGCGAAACGGCGGCGGTAAGCCTTGCTGTCGTAGAAGCGCTTGACATGCCAGTTGTACAGCGCGTCCATCTCGTCACGCGAGGAAAAGCCCTTGGGCAGGAAGACGAAGTTCAGGCAGTTCATCAGCCGCCAGTCCTCGATGAAATTGCCGGACTCGCCGCTGACGCATTCCTCCCAGATCGGCGCGCCATGCAGCGGGCTGAACTTGGTCATGTTCATCTCGTCGAGATCGAGCGACAAAATGAAGTCGCTGGTCACCTTCACCGTTTCCGGCGTCTCGCCGGGCATGCCGAAAATGAACAGGCCCTTGGCGCGCAGGCCGGCGGCGTGGATCTGGCGCACCGTATCGCGCACCGCGTCGAGCGTGACCCCGGCCTTGTGCCGCTCCATCATGCCCGGGTCGGCCGATTCGACACCCATCGACACCATCAGCGCGCCGGCCTGCTTGAGCTTGGCCAGCATTTCGTCCGAGGTATGGCCGGTGCGGATCGCGCAATTCCACTGCACGCCCAGCGGCTTCTCGATCAACAGCTCGCACAGGTCCATCACGCGCTGCTTCTTGGCGGTGAACAAGTCGTCGTACATGTTGATGTGGTAGACCCCGAAGTTGTCCCGCAGGTACTTCATGTGGTCGTAGGTGTATTGCGCCGAATTGGTCTTGTACAAGCGCTCGAACACCGTGCGGTCGCAGAACGAACAGGTATAGGGACAACCGCGCGAGGTGATCATGGTCGCCCCGTAACGCTTTTCGTAGGCAAACAGCGGCAGGTGGTAGGCGTGCGGAAAACCGGCCAGCTTCTCGTAAGCCGGGAAGGGCAATTCGTCGAGGTCGAGGATGCGGTCGCGGCGCGGATTGACGACGATGCGCCCGGCCGGGTCGCGCCAGATCAGGTTGCCGATGTCGGTCAGCGGCTTGCCGTCGGCCAGGTCGAGCAGGGCGCCTTCACCCTCGCCGATGACCAGGTAATCGATTTCCGGGAAGTGTTCGAGAATCGGCGCGCCGAGCGAGGAAACATGGACATTGCCGAAGACGATGCGGATGTCCGGCCGCTTCTCGCGGATGTACAGCGCCATGTCCACGGCGTCCATGAAACCCGAGGTGGTCGCCGAAAAACCGACCATTTCCGGCTCGCTGGCCAGGACGATTTCGGCGTTGGCGGCGATTCCCGGCGGCGCATGGGGTCCGAGGCAGTCATGCAGGGCCACCTGGTGGCCGAATTTTTCCAGCCACGACGCCAGTTGCATGATGCCGATCGGCGGCATGCGGTTGGCCAGCACCGAAAAGTCGGGCTGGCCGGGGACGAAATTGAAACCGGCGGGATGGACTAGCGTGACGCGCATCGGAAACCTCGGGGAAGTCGCCCGATTTTAGGCGAAAAACCGGCTTCAGACGCCGGCAAAGGTATCCCAGGCGAATTTGACGATCAGTACGCCGACCACCACCAGGAAGACGATGCGGATGAAGCCGCTGCCGTGCCTCAAGGCCAGCCAGGTCCCGGCCACCGAGCCGGCGATATTGGCAACGGCCATGGCGCCGGCGAGTGCGGCGATGATGTGACCGGCAGGCAGGAAGAAGGCCAGCGCCGCCAGGTTGGTGGCGACATTGACGACCTTGGACCCGGCCGAGGCATGCAGGAAATCGAATCCGAAGAAGCGGATGAACAGGAAGATCAGGAAGCTGCCGGTGCCCGGGCCGAAGAAGCCGTCGTAGAAGCCGATCACGCCGCCGAGCAGGACGGCGTAGGCCAGTTCGCGCCGACCGCTGTGGGCAGGCCGGTGCAATTGGCCGAAATCCTTCTTCAGCAAGGTATAGCCGGCGGCGAAAATGAGCAGGAAGAGGATCAGCGGGCGTACCGCGTCCTTGGGCAGCCAGGCCACCGCCGCCGCACCGGCGTAGGACAGGGCGAAGGCGGCGAGGGCAGCCGGCAGGATGGTGCGCCACGGCATCTCGACCCGGCGGGCATAACGCCAGGCGGCGTTGGCGGTACCGAAGACGCTGGCGAACTTGTTGGTGCCGAACAGGGTCGCCGGCGCGGCGCCCGGCTGGGCGGCGAACAGTGCGGGAATCTGGACCAGGCCGCCGCCGCCGACGACGGCATCGACCAGACCGGCGATGAAGGCAGCCAGGATCAGCCAGCCGAAAGGGGCAATGATTTCCATCGATGCCTCAGGACTGACCGCTGGTCGGACAAAGGGGAATAAGGCGGTAATTCATGTCGCTATAATGTGGATTCAAGACGAGGTGCTGAGCGAGGTAGTGAAATGGACAATCTGACCCTGGTTATCGCGCTCGCCGCAGTGGCCGTCGCCGGCATCCTGTTTTTCATCAATCGGCGCCCGGCGCGGCAGACTGCCGTCGAAACCGTCAGCCACCGGCGCTATGCCGGGGCCCATAGGGAACAAGCCCGACCGGCGGCCGATGCCGACCCTCAGACACGTTTCGTCGAAACCAGCAAACCCAAGCAATACCGGCTGCTCAACAGCAGCGAGCAGGAACTTTACCACCGTCTGTGCGAGGCCATGCCCAACATGCGGGTGTTTACCCAGGTCGGCGTCTCCCAGCTGGCCTTGGCTCGCGGTCGCCAGGAAGCCATGCGGCTGAGCCGGATGGCCGGCCGTGGTGTCGATTTCGTCGTCTGCGACGCCGATTTTTCGATTGTCGCCGCGATCGAACTGGCCTGGCCGACGACCGGCCAGGAAATCGACAACGCCGAGGATGTCAAACGCGTCGCCCTGCAGAGTCTGGGGATTCCGATGATCGTCTTCCGGCCGAACAAGCTGCCCGACGCCGACACCATCAGCCGTGAAATTGCCGACGCCATCCTGCGCCGCAACCGGCTGGAGGCGGAACGCAGCTAAGCGGCCCGGCGCATGGCCCAGCCACTGCAACAGCTTTTCCCGCTGATCCGGCGCAGCGGACTAACTGGCTGGCTGGCCGGACAATACCGTTACCTCAGTTTTGCCGCCTTGCTGCTGATCGCCAGTGTCTCGCCAAGCATCCACGACCAGGCGACTCGCCGGCGCTCGGCCAGCATCCTCTGTTGCGCCGCCTGGCAGACCTTGCCCGGCTACCTGCTGGCCTGCGTACTGCTCAGCGCCATCCTCACCCGCATTGTCGCCGTCAGTGCCGACAGCTATGGTCTGTCGCATCTGGCGCTGGAAGCCATCCTGCGGGTCTTTGTCGTCGAACTGCTGCCGCTGGCCTCGACGCTGTTCGTCGCCATGCGCGCCGTGCCCATGGCCATGCTGCATCTGGCGGCGCTACCCGGCCAGCCCGGTGCCGGCCTGCGCGATGCCTTGCCGTACGCGGTCGGCAACGCGGCGGCCGTGGTCATCCTGGCCATTGTCGGCGGCATCGTCTCGCTACTGGTCGCCTATCCCGTGGTCCATGGCTTCAACCAGTGGGGCTTGCCAGCGTACACCCGGCTGATCGGCCAGGTCTTCGATCCCATCCTGGCCATTGCCTTCTCGGCCAAGATCCTGTTCTTCGGCATTGCCGTCGGCATTGCGCCGGCCACCGTCGTACTCGACCCGCGCAAATACGATACCGGCCAGCGCGAAATGCGCGTGATGGTCCGCCTGCTGTTGATCCTGGTACTGATCGAAGGTAGTTTCCTGATGTTGCGACGCTTCTGAGAACCATGAACGAATCCCCGAACCACCTGCCGAACATCAAGCACCCGGAAAGCAAGGCCGCCGCGTTGCTGCTGGTCACGCTGGCGCTGATCGTCGCCTTCGTGATCTTCGTCATGACTGCCCGCGGCGTGTTCGAGGAAAACCAGCAATTGCTGCTGGTCGCGGAAAATTCGGAAGGTGTCGCGGTCGGCATGGACATGACCTTCTCCGGTTTTCCCATTGGCCGGGTCAGCCGCATCGAACTCGGCGACGACGGCAAGGCCCATCTCCATGTCTCGGTACCGCTCAAGGACGCGCGCTGGCTGCGGGCGTCGTCGGTATTCACGCTGGAAAAGGGCGTGGTCGGCGGCAGCCGGTTGCGGGCCTTCACCGGCATGCTCGATGACGAGCCCCTTGAAGACGGTGCCCGCCGCGAAGTGCTGATGGGCGACGCGACCTCCGGCGTGCCGGAACTGGTATCGACGGTCACCCGTCTGGTCGGCAATCTGGAACGCCTGACCAGCGAACAATCGGCCCTGGTGGCCAGCATGGACAACCTGCAGCGGATGACCGCCGAACAGTCGGCGCTGGCCGGCAGCCTGAACAACATGCGCCAATTCACCGCCACCCTCAACGGTCGCCACGGCGCGCTCGGCGCCTTGCTTGGCAACGACGGGGATGTGGCCAAAGTGATCGATTCACTCGAACAGACCCGGCTGTTGCTGACCGAAGCCCGGGCCAGCCTGGCCAAGGTCGATGCAGCGCTGGTCGACGTCAAAGCCATCACCGGCAATACGCGCGCGGCAACCGAAGATCTCGACGCGCTGCGCGCTGAATTCGATCTCAACCTGCGCAAGGTTTCCGGCCTGGTCGATGACCTCAATCGCAAATGGCCGTTTGCCCGCGAACGCGAGTTGAAACTGCCATGAAATACTTCACCCCGCTGATTGCCCTGGTGCTGGCTGCTTGTGCCAATCATCCGCCACCGCCCGACTGGCTGCTGACTGCCGAGAGCGCTACCGGCAACCATGCCCGTCTGTGGCTGGAAGGACGCGACAAACTGGCCGAAATCCAGCTCAATGCGGCGCGCGAAGCGGTTTCCCGTACCGGCGACGCCGACCAGCAGGCACGCGTTGAACTGCACGCCTGCGCGGTACGCCTGGCCAGCCTGCAGGGCGGTCAATGTCCGGCTTTCGATACCCTGGCCAGCGATGCCGGCCGGGCCGAGAACGCCTACGCCGCCTATCTGTCCGGTGCGTTGCCCGCCGCCGACCGCCAGTTATTGCCGGAAAGCCAGCGCCTGGCCTGGCAGAACCCACTAGCCTTGAACAACATCAACGATCCGCTGGCCCGCCTGGTGGCAGCAGCAGCCTTGCTCGAAGCCGGCCGTTTGCCACCCGAGGGTATCACCCTGGCCATCGATACTGCTGCCGGCCAGGGCTGGCGCCGGCCGCTGCTGGCCTGGCTGAGTCTGGAGCGGGAAAGACTGGAACGGGCAGGTGACCCGAGCGGCAGCGAAGCGATCAGGCGTCGCATCGAACGGGTACTTGGCGCCGGCCGCTGAATTTGTTTACGGTTTTATATAGAACCTTAAATAAAAGAACTATGTTAACTACCTGAACAACAGTTTTGTGGATAACTAATAAAAAATCATCAAAATCAGCGATATAAAAGCCAGTTAACCGTCTTGGCAAGTGCCTGAAGTACCTGTTGATCGAATGGGGACAGTTTTTCCACGATCACGTAAACGCAGATTCATCCACAAACTGCGAACAGGTCTTCGTGGGTGTTATGCACAGGCCTTACTTGCCAATGCAGAAGCGGCTGAAAATGACGCCAAGCAGGTCGTCGGCAGTGAATTCGCCGGTGATCTGACCCAGTGACTGCTGGGCCAGACGCAGTTCTTCGGCAAACAGTTCAAGTGCCGGCATTACCCCTTCGACGACATTGCGGGCCGCCGCAATGTGTTCCTGGGCCGCCGCCAGCGCCCGCAGATGCCGTTCGCGGGCGATGAATACATCTTCCGCCTGATGCCAGCCGGCGATCCGCAGCAATTCCTGGCGCAGCAGCTCGATTCCGCGATTGGCCTTGGCCGACAGCGAGATGGCGACGCCGTCGGCTTCGTCATGACGCTCCGGCTCGCGGCCGGCGAGGTCGATCTTGTTATAGACGGTGATGCGCTGCAGACGCTCGGGCATGCGTTCGAGAATGTCGCGGTCCAGCGCCGACACGCCGGTATTCGCATCGACCAGCAGGACGACTACGTCGGCGCGCTCGATTTCCTGCCAGCTGCGGGCTATGCCGATCTTCTCGACCACATCCTCGGTATCGCGCAGGCCGGCGGTATCGATGATGTGCAGGGGAATGCCCTCGATCTGTATGGTCGAGCGCAAGGCATCGCGGGTGGTGCCGGCAATCGGCGTGACGATGGCCAGATCGTCGCCGGCCAGACGGTTGAGCAGGGATGATTTGCCGACGTTAGGCTGGCCGGCAAGAACCACGTGCAGGCCGGATTGCAGCAGTTTGCCCTGGCCGGCGCGGTCGAAGATCTCGGCCAGCTTCAGTTGCAGGCGTTCCAGGCGGCCGAAGGCATTGGCCGCCTGCAGGAAATCGATGTCTTCCTCGGGAAAATCCAGCGTCGCCTCGACCAGCATGCGCAGGTTGATCAGTTCCTCGTTGAGTTCGCCGATGGCCCGCGAGAATTCGCCCTGCAGCGAACGCACCGCCGAACGGGCGGCGCTGGCGGTAGCAGCATCGATCAGGTCGGCCACGGCCTCGGCCTGGGCCAGGTCCATCTTGCCGTTGAGGAAGGCGCGGCGGGAAAACTCACCCGGTTCGGCCAGGCGCGCACCGAGATCGAGACAGCGGGCCAGCAGCATCTGCATGACCACCGGACCACCATGGCCCTGCAGTTCGAGTACGTCCTCGCCGGTAAAGGAATTGGGGCCGGGAAAATACAGCAGCAGGCCGGTATCGATGGCTGTTCCGTCGGCGGCACGAAAATCGGCGAGCGTGGCGTAGCGCGGCTGCGGTGTTTTGCCGGTCAGTGCAAAAGCAAAGGGCAGCAAATTGCTGCCCGAGACCCGGATCACGCCGACCCCGCCACGGCCGGGAGCCGTGGCGATGGCGGCGATGGTGTCGTTCTTCACACCTCAGGCTTTCGCATCGTTGGCAGCCTTGCCGCCAGCTTCCATCATGCGGGTGATCTGCCATTGCTGGGCGATCGACAGGATGTTGTTCACCACCCAGTAGAGCACCAGACCGGCCGGGAAGAAGAAGAACATGATGCCGAAGACGAAAGGCATGGCCATCATCACCTTGGCCTGGATCGGGTCCGGCGGCGTCGGGTTGAGCTTGATCTGGATGAACATCGAGACAACCATGATCACCGGCAGGATGTACCAGGGATCGGGTGCGGCCAGGTCGGTGATCCACAGGATCCACGGTGCGTCGCGCATTTCGACGGCGCCGAGCAGCACCCAGTAGAGGGCGATGAAGACCGGAATCTGGATCAGGATGGGCAGGCAGCCACCGAGCGGGTTGATTTTCTCGGTCTGGTACAGCTTCATCATTTCCTGGTTCAGACGGGCCTTGTCGTCACCGTAGCGCTCCTTCAGCTGTACCAGGCGCGGCGTGACCAGGCGCATCTTGGCCATCGACTTGTACGAAGCGGCAGACAGCGGGAAGAAGGCGAGCTTGATGGCGATGGTCAGGACAACGATGGCCCAGCCCCAGTTACCCACCAGGCCGTGGATGAACTGCAGCGCCCAGAAGATCGGGGCGGCGATGACGGTCAGCCAGCCGTAGTCGACAACCAGATCCAGCCCCGGTGCCAGTGCCTTCAATGCTGCCTGTTCCTGCGGACCGGCAAACAGCGAAACCGAGCTCACCGCGCTGGTGCCCGGGCCGACTTCGGCCACCGGAACGATCACGCCCATCTGGTAGAGCTTGCTGTTGTCCAGCTTGCGCATGTAGTACTCGCGCTGAACACCTTGTTCCGGCACCCAGGCAGCGACGAAATAGTGCTGGACCATGGCCAGCCAGCCATTGTCGGCCGTCTTGACGAACTTGGCGCTCTTGTCGGCGACATCGCCGAAGCTGATCTTCTGATACTTCTCGGCCTCGGTATAGACGGCCGGGCCGGTGAAGGTGTGCATCATGAAGTTGCCACCAGCCGGTTCGCCATCGTCGCGCTGAACCTGGAAGTAGGCATGCGGCGCCAGCGGCTTGTCAGAACCGTTGACGATTTCCCAGGCCACGTCGACCACATACGAAGAACGCTTGAAAGTCAGGATGCGGGCAATGCGTACGCCTTCCGGACCGTCGGCTTCCAGGCGAACCTTCAGTTCGTCGCTACCGTCCTGCAATTGCAGCGGGCCATCGACACGGCGGAACAGCGAACGGTGCGTCGGCAGACCGTCACCGATCAGGCCGCTCTGGGCGAAATACTGGTGCTTGGCGTCGAACAGGACGAAGTTGTGATCCTTGTCGTCGCTTTCCTTGTAATTCAGCAGTTCCAGACCGACCAGATCGCCACCCTGGGTGGAAATCGTGACCTTCATCAGGTCGGTTTCGACGCTGAAGGTTTCGGCCGTGGCAACCGGCGTTTCGGTGACCGCGGCAATCGCGGAACCTGCAGCCTGCAGGCTGACCGAAGGCGTCGGTGTGCTGCCGTCGGCGACTGCCTGCGGCGTATTGGTCGCCACGTCGGCGACGGGCTTGGGCCGGTTGTACTCCTGCCAGTTTTCCCACAGCATGAAGCTGGAGAAAGCGAAAATCATGACCAGAATCAGGCGACGAGTATCCATGAGCTGCCTACGTAGTTAATGGTGTTCAGGGAACGGGATCATACCCGCCCGGGTGCCATGGGTGACAGCGGCAAATGCGTTTTGCCCCCAGCCAGCCGCCCTTGAGGGCGCCGTACTTGTGAATGGCGTCGACCGTATACTCCGAACAGGTCGGAAAATAGCGGCAACGCCTCCCGAGCATCGGACTGATGGCGTACTGGTAGAAACGCACCAGGGCAATCAGCAGATGCTTCATTGTGCTTCCCTTTTCGGACGGGGACGTGACAGGCGATCCAGCAAATTGCCGAAATCCTCGCCGATCACCCTGCCATCAAAGGGCTTTTGCTTGACTGCCAGCCTGACGATCAGATCGTAAGCCGGCAGACCCGCGCGCCGAAGCCGGAATCGTTCGCGCACAATGCGCTTGAGCCGGTTGCGATCAACGGCGCGCTTGAGCAGTTTCTTCCCGACGACCAAGCCCAGCCTGGCATCGGTATGACCTTCAGCACGCGGCTGATAATGCAACATCAGCCAGGTGCCGCGAATGGCCTTCCGGAAACCAAAAACGGATGAAAATTCATCCGTTTTGGTCAGGCGATAGCGTCGGGCGAAGCTTGCTTCCACTTCGCCAGGCGTCCGGCTTAAACGGCCAGACGCTTGCGACCCTTGGCGCGGCGAGCAGCGAGGACGGCACGGCCGCCCTTGGTGCGCGAACGGACCAGGAAGCCATGGGTGCGCTTGCGGCGCACGACCGACGGTTGATACGTGCGTTTCATGTCGTAATTCCTTGAGTGAGCGGAGAAAAACGCGTGATTACACCTTGTTTGCCCCCCTGCTGTCAACCTGAATTATTTCTACAAGCTGTGGATAACTTGTGTGTCGCAGGGTAGAATTGCGCTTTGGTCGGCGGCCGCGAAGCCGCCGATTTCATTGAAAATTCGTTTTCAAATCAGAGAAATAATAAATCCTCCATCGCTGTTGGCGATGGTACGGTATGGAGCCAAAGTTTCAATGACCGGTTTTTGGGAATCCTGTTTGCAAAGATTCGAACAGGAGCTGCCCGCGCAGCAGTTCAACACCTGGATCAAGCCGCTGCGCCTGGAAGGTGAAAGCAAGGCACTGGAAGAGGGCCTGCGTCTGGTCGCGCCGAACGGCTTCATCCTGAAATGGGTACGCGACCGCTACCTGTCCCGCATCGAGGACTACGGCAACACCTTCTTTGCCGCCCCGGTCAGCATCGCCCTGGTCATCGGCAGCGGCAAGGCCAGCAGTCCGCGCAGCGAAGCCGCCAAGCCCGTTGCCAGTGAAGCCAGCCCGGACAACAAGCCGGCCCCGACGCCCGCCCAGGAAAAACCGCGGGCCAAAACCGCCTCGGTCTATGAAAAGTCGCGCCTGTTTTCGAACTTCACCTTCGACAACCTTGTCGTCGGCAAGGCCAACGACCTGGCCCGTGCGGCCGCGCTGCAGGTCGGCAGCAATCCCGGTGGTGCCTACAACCCGCTGTTCATCTACGGCGGCGCCGGCCTGGGCAAGACTCACCTGATCCACGCCATCGGCAATCACATCGTCAAGGACAACCCGGACAAGATCGTCCGCTACGTCCATGCCGAGGATTACTACTCCGACGTGGTCCGCGCCTACCAGCAGAAGTCCTTCGACACCTTCAAGCGCACCTATCGCTCGCTCGACGTGCTGCTGCTCGACGACGTCCAGTTCTTCAATGGCAAGAACCGCTCGCAGGAAGAGTTCTTTTTCCTGTTCAACGCGCTGATCGAAGCGCGCAAGCAGATCATCATCACCTGCGATACCTATCCGAAGGACATCAACGGCCTCGACGACCGCTTGGTGACCCGTTTCGACTGGGGTCTGACGGTACAGATCGAACCGCCCGAACTGGAAATGCGCGTCGCCATCCTGCAGAAGAAGGCCGAAGCCGAAGGCATCCGCCTCGACGACGAAGTCGCTTTCTTCATTGCCAAGCATCTGCGCTCCAACGTCCGCGAACTCGAAGGCGCGTTGAAGAAGGTGCTCGCCTATTCGTCCTTCCACGGTCGCGCCATCGCGCTCGACCTGGCCAAGGAAGCGCTCAAGGACCTGATCGGTTCGGTGCGCAACGTCGGCATCGACAATATCCAGAAGACCGTTGCCGACTATTACAAGATCAAGGTTGCTGAATTCTTCTCCAAGAAGCGAACGCGGGCCATCGCCCGGCCGCGCCAGGTGGCGATGTGGCTATGCCGCGAAGTCACCTCGCACAGCTTCCCGGAAATCGGCGACGCTTTCGGCGGCCGCGATCACACCACGGTGATCCATGCGGTCAAGACCATCGATTCGCTGCGGGCCAAGGAAAGTGAGCTCAATCACGATCTGCACGTCCTGCTTCAGGTGCTGAAAGGATGATGCTGTAGACAAGTCTGTGTATAAATTGTCGGTCGAATGTGGACATGCTGTGCTTTTCCGCTTTGTGGGAAAATTGTCCAGTTTTCATCCACAGGCAATTCAGAGACTTTCGAGGATGCAAAAATCTGCTTCAAGTTGTTGAAATAAAAAATAAATATTCTTTTATCCACAGAACTGTTCCCGATATAGTCTATTAAGGAATTTAATTTATGGTTCTTATTAAAAGCCAAAGAGACACGCTTCTGGCCCCGTTGCAGTCAGTGTCGGGAATCGTCGAGCGTCGCCATACCCTGCCCATCCTGTCGAACGTGCTGCTGGAAAAGAAGGGCGATCAACTGACCCTGCTGGCCACCGACATCGAAATTCAGATCACCACCAGCACCACCTGTACCGGCGGTGAAGGCGATGGCGCGGTGACCGTCGGCGCGCGCAAGCTGCAGGAAATCCTGCGCTCGCTGCCGGACAGCACCGAAATCACCGTCAACCTCGAAGACAAGCGTCTGCAGGTCAAGGGCGGCAAGAGCCGTTTCAACCTGCAAACCCTGCCGGCCGACGACTTCCCGCGGATGACGCTGAGCGAAGGCGATACCAAGCAGTTCACGATCACGCAAAAGGCTTTCCGCCAGCTGATCGCCAAGACCCAGTACGGTATGGCTGCCCAGGACGTGCGCTACTACCTGAACGGTCTGCTGCTGCTGGTCGAAGGCAAGGAACTGCGCGCCGTGGCCACCGACGGTCACCGTCTGGCCTACGCCAGCGTCGAGATCGAAACCGAACTGCCGCGCCAGGAAATGATCCTGCCGCGCAAGACCGTGCTCGAACTGAACCGTCTGCTGGTCGACAGCGACGACGCGCTGAACATCACCCTGTCGTCCAACCAGGTGCGTTTCGCCTTCGGCAACATCGTCCTGGTGTCCAAACTGATCGACGGCAAGTTCCCGGATTACGAACGGGTGATCCCGCCCAGCCTGCGCAACCACATGACCGTCGGCCGCCAGATGCTGATGCAGGCCATGCAGCGCGCCGCCATCCTGACCAACGAAAAATTCCGCGGCGTCCGCGTCGTGCTCGGCGAAAACAGCCTCAAGCTGATTGCCGCCAATGCCGAACAGGAAGAAGCCCAGGAAGAAATCGAGGTACAGTACACGGGCGAACCCATCGATGTCGGCTTCAATGTCGGATATCTGCTCGACGTGCTCAACAACGTGCACTCGGACGAAATCCAGTGGAGCTTCAACGACGCCAATTCGAGCGCATTGATTACCGTACCCGGCAACGACCGCTTCAAATACGTCGTCATGCCGATGCGCATCTGAATCGTAGTTTAAGCACCGCTTCAGGCCCGTCCACGCGGACGGGCCAAGTTTCACGTGGAACCAAGAACAATGAGTGAAGAGAACGTCCCGCAAAGTGCGGCGCCAGCCTATGGCGAATCCAGCATCCAGATCCTTGAAGGCCTGGAGGCCGTGCGCAAGCGGCCGGGCATGTACATCGGCGATACCTCCGACGGCACCGGCCTGCACCACCTGGTTTTCGAAGTCGTCGACAACTCCATCGACGAAGCGCTGGCCGGTCACTGCGACGACATCATCGTCACCATTCACACCGACAACTCGATTTCGGTTATCGACAACGGTCGCGGCATCCCGACCGGCGTCAAGATGGACGACAAGCACGAGCCCAAGCGCTCGGCTGCCGAAATCGCGCTGACCGAACTGCACGCCGGCGGCAAGTTCAACCAGAACTCGTACAAGGTCTCGGGCGGTCTGCACGGCGTCGGCGTCTCCTGCGTCAATGCGCTGTCGAAGTTCCTGCGTCTGACCATCCGCCGCGACGGCAAGAAGCACTTCATGGAATTCTGCCGTGGCGTGCCGGTCGATCGCTGCATCGAAACCCGCGATGGTTTTGAAATCTCGCCGCTGAAAATCCTCGGCGACACCGAAAAGCGCGGTACCGAAGTCCATTTTCTCGCCGACGAGGAAATCTTCGGCCACGTCGAATTCCACTACGAAATCCTGGCCAAGCGCCTGCGCGAACTGTCTTTCCTGAACAACGGCGTCAGCATCAAGCTGGTCGACCAGCGTTCCGGCAAGGAAGAACTGTTCGCTTTCGCCGGCGGTGTGCAGAGCTTCGTCGAGTACGTCAATCGCACCAAGAGCGTCCTGCACCCGAAGATTTTCTATTCGACCGGTGAAGCCAAGGTCGGCGGTGACGGCGTCACCATCGGCGTCGAAGTGGCGATGCAGTGGAACGATTCCTACCAGGAACAGGTGCTCTGCTTCACCAACAACATTCCGCAGTCCGACGGCGGTACCCACCTGACCGGCCTGCGCGCCGCGATGACCCGGGTCATCAACAAGTACATCGACGAAAACGAGATCGCCAAGAAAGCCAAGGTCGAGATTTCCGGTGACGACATGCGCGAAGGCCTGGCCTGCGTGCTGTCGGTGAAGATGCCCGATCCCAAATTCGCGTCGCAGACCAAGATGAAGCTGGTCTCCAGCGAAGCCCGCCCGGCGGTCGAGGAAGTTGTTGCCCAGAAACTGGCTGACTTCCTGCTCGAGAACCCGATCGACGCCAAGACCATCTGCGGCAAGATCGTCGAAGCCTCACGCGCCCGCGAAGCGGCCCGCAAGGCCCGCGAAATGACGCGCCGTAAAGGTGTGCTCGACGGCGTCGGCCTGCCCGGCAAGCTCGCCGATTGTCAGGAAAAAGACCCGGCCCAGTGCGAAATCTACATCGTCGAGGGTGACTCCGCCGGCGGCTCCGCCAAGCAGGGCCGCGACCGCAAGTTCCAGGCGATCCTGCCGCTGCGCGGCAAGGTACTCAACGTCGAGAAGGCGCGCTTCGACAAGCTGATTTCCTCCGAGCAGATCGTTACCCTGATCACCGCACTCGGCACCGGCATCGGCAAGGACGATTTCAACGTCGAGAAGCTGCGCTACCACCGCGTCATCATCATGACCGACGCGGACGTCGACGGCGCTCACATCCGCACCCTGCTGCTGACCTTGCTCTACCGCCAGATGCCCGAGCTGATTGACCGTGGCTACGTCTACATCGCCCAACCGCCGCTGTACAAGGTCAAGCACGGCAAGACCGAGCGTTACCTCAAGGACGACCAGGAATTCCACCAGTTCCTGCTCAACATGGCCCTCGACGAAGCCGTTCTGTCCCCGACCGGCGGCACGCCGATCACCGGCCCGGCCCTGGAAGGCCTCGCCCGTTCCTGGCTGGCCACTGAAGCGATCATCGAGCGCCTGTCGCACCTGATCAACCCGGAAGTCTTGCAGGCCATCGTCCGCCACAACCTGGCCGTCGATCTCTCCAGCGAAGACCAGGCCCGCACCAGCGCCGACTTGATCGCCCGCCACATCCCGGCCGGCACCCGCATGGTGCCCAAGTTCGACGACATCCAGGAACGCTGGACGCTGCGCGTCGAACGCATGCACCACGGCAACCTCAAGGTTGGCCTGATCGACGAAGACCTGCTGCTCTCCGGCGACTTCCTGCAACTCAAGCGCACCGCCGAAACCCTCGCCGACCTGTTCGGCAACGGCGGTATCATGGCCCGCGGCGAAAAGAAACAGGTCGCCGCCAACTTCGGCGAAGCCATGAAGTGGCTGCTCAACGAAGTCGAACGCGGCATCGCCAAACAGCGCTACAAAGGCCTTGGTGAAATGAACCCGGAACAACTCTGGGAAACCACCATGGACCCGAAGGTTCGCCGCCTGCTGCGCGTGCAGATCGACGACGCGATTGCCGCTGACGAGATCTTCACCACGCTGATGGGTGAGCTGGTCGAGCCGAGACGGGCATTCATCGAGACCAATGCGCTGAATGCCAGGATCGACATTTAAGGGAATTTTCCTGTCGGATGCCACAGAAAGTGAATTTTCTGCCAAGTTAGTGCAGAAAAAATGTCACAGAAACTGACGAAAAGCTCCTTCGGGAGCTTTCGTCATTTTCTATAGGATTTTTTTGGGATTTATTACCCGATGAACTTGGATATTTCCAGAGAGATGTTGGCCTAGAAAGCCCTCCTATCGATCTTTGCCGGCATTCGGTCAAGCTTAGGAGACCAGACACTCCAGAAAAACAAGCGGCCATTTGATCCATTAGCGCGCATCGGGCTGCTCTGTCCTATGCAGCATGTAAGCAGGCAGACGGTTAGGCTCCCAACAGATCGACACAACGCTCTGGATGATTGGGGTCAATGAGATCTATGCCGAGATTTGCTCGTGCAACCAGTTCAAGTGGTTCCACGTTGTTAACGTAGAGGCCATGAACGATACGATCCATTCCTGCACCGGCCAGCTTCGATGCAGTGCGAAGACTACCTGCAAGAGCGATGCTACTGGTGAATCCTCCATGGAGGATTAGATTGCGTTGTCGGTAAAGACGTTGGAATGCAGATGCAATAAGTTCCCGAATAGCTTTCAGTTCCGGGGTTGGGTTGGAGAGAATTCTTTGAATTCGTCTTATTGCTGCCTGGTCGGCATCTCGGCGAAGAGGCATCGGATTTCCGTTAGCTATCGCTCGAGCTACCATTAGTGCACGCTCGCGGTTTACCGTGCAGCCAGGAAGCTCGGAGATCAGTTCCGGATGTTCCTTCTGGATTTTGTATGACAGAGCAGTTAGCTCTGCACGTGGGAGAGAGCACGCCACGAGTGGGGCTAGATATTCTGCTGCACTAGATCTGTTACTTGGATCCGCCAAAAGTCCCTCAATTGCCCCCCAACCTCCTGCAATAGCTGCAGCCGGCGATTTGTCCTCCATATGTGCCAGCAGTTCAATGGCAGCATCGACGCGTCGCCCAATTGGCGTCTCACTTTCTTTCGAAAAAATCTGCTGCTCGCGGGACAGAGCTTCAACTCGGACGCCACGAGGTGCGTGATTCAGAGGATGGACTGTCGGAAAATCTTTAACCCAAAGTTCGTTCAATAAGTTGATAGGATCTTTAGCGCCTAACTCTGCTCGAGCTGAATACCGCCGAAGTATCGTTCTCGCTGCTTCTGCTGCGGCATAGGGGTCTCGTGCTTCGACTTCTAGTAGCATCCCTCCAGATGGACGAACCCCTGAAATTGAATGGTGTTGCTCAGTAAGCCAAGTTATTACCTGGGCGGGCGTTAACCAACCTGGCGGCCGCACACTCGGTGTCCTCTGAAAAGCCACTAGAACTTCAAAATTACGCGAGGGATTTGCCGCAACAAGTCGATGGAGCTCTTCGAGGAAATTCGGCAGTGCGATGGTGACTGTTTCGTTGGTTAGATAGGGCTTAAACCATTCATTGAAGACGAAGGCACTTGAAAACCCTTTGTCGAGAATAAAGGCGGCAACGCTCTTAGCAAAGCGCTCAGGTTGATAAGGTTTGTTAGTGCCGTTACTTACTACGTGAGCCCACTGTAGGACGTAGGTGCTGGCGATGCTTTCGGTTAGCTGACGAATCGAGTGGTAAGCCTCGCCTCCGGATCTAGGCGGTTCTTTAAGTCGGTCTTGCAGTGTTTGTTTCTGACGATTTTCTAACGCAGGATCTGGGCCTATTTGAGCTTTTATAGTACTCAAAAGATTCCTAAGAGAAGCCTCGCTAAGATGCCCTAGTCGCAGGGCATCACAAGCCTCTAGCAATTCGAGGTTGGATAGCTCAAAACCGAATCCCCATAGTGAGCGCTCCCAGGGAAGATTGGGTTGGAAGAGTTCCATCAGCCTATAGGCGGCTTGACCATCGTAGGGGTTGACTAGCTGTAGCATGGTGTTTATTATACGTGTCAAGGCCTGCGTATCGGCCATCCGTCTAAAGGACAACGACCCACAATGATATACACACTTGTGGTGTATGCAGACTGGCTCCGCGTCCTATGTATTGAAAAGGCCCCTTATTCGGGGCCTTTTTTTATGTCAAACAGACCCAAGCATATCGTGAGTTATGGGCGTTAGTAGCTAGCCTAGAAATTAGGATGGACAGCTTTAACATTCAGAGAAGATAGTCTCTCTGAGTGGGATCGAACGTCGGCGAAGGTCGATTTCCGGTCTCATGGCGTCAGGAACAGATAGCACCTCGGCTTTAACAGCCGCTTACAGCCTTGGCAGAAACGACCAATAGGTGATTAACATCCACCACTTTGAAGTTATTTGCGGTTTTCTGATCCGTCTTTCCCATAAATACATTTTCCTTCAACTAATGCTTGCCAAGCCGCTCTGATGGGATAACCCAACAACTCATCTTTTAGTCGTTCCGCTGCGAGCAGCTTCAATAGGTCGATGGCGATAAAATTCTCAAGCTCTTCGATGTTTTTTGGCAATTGATAGCTCTGGCCTTTGTGGCTGTCGAATGTCCCTTTCAACATGGCTTCGACGAAATTATCCAAATTTGGGTCTGTTTTCTGAATTGCATCAAACACAAGTTTGCAGTGTTCGGGTTTTAAGCGCGTCAGGACCCATAGAACAAGGTCAGGGGTGGACTTTGCAAACAGATCGCCGTTCTGTGCTGCGCTTTTCACATTGTTGGCAAAGGCTTCCAAGGCTAGTTCACGTCTCTCTGCTGGCACTTTGAGGTAATTCAGTTCGTCGCGGTCATCAGAAATGAAATTCATGATGGCGACTCTTGATGCCACTGACAAAGCCTTCTCATCGCTTAAAATTTGTACTGCCAGATCTATGGCGGCCGGTTCATGCGAGCGCTTGACCAGTTGCCCAATCGCTTGCACTGCAGCGCGTTCGGCTCTTATCGAGAAGACATCATCGCGATCTCGTGCCCTACGTACGAATACCTCTTCTTCAATAAGCCGAGCAATGGCTATTGCGAGATTTTCGACATCAATAGCTACATCACTACCTAGGCTTTCTGCCATGTTGCCCAGTTGGGCGACGAAATCAATGCAGTTATCTGGTTGAAGTGACGCGGCAATCGCGGCGCGCTCGGTAGGGTTGAGGAGATATTGCCTCACTCGTACAAGACTAAGATCACCCGATCGGGTACTAAGCTGCAACGCAATAAGCAAGCGATCTGGGGCAGCCAAATGTCCCTCGTCAGATTCGATTCGACCGAAGGTGAACGCATCATCTACTTTCGCTGTCTGCGGAAATAGCCAGTGAACCACATCCCGAACGGCCTTGGCATGTGTGCAACTGTCGATAGCGTGATTACGTTCCAAGGCGTAGTGTTCAACTACTTCTTTGACATCGCGGAACTCCGTTCGAGACCCTGGCCGTCTTCCGACAAACGCCTGTGGCATCCGGCTGAGCAGTTCGAAAACGGGGGGGGCCTTGATCATCAGGATTGCCATACCGAGGATGTCAGCCAGGTGGATTTCGCCACGCAAACCTGGTTCGATTGAGCAAACGACGTCGAATAGTCGAACGACATCCCGCGGCTGCTCAATCAACTCGCTCAATCCATGATGGAATAACAACCCCAGGCGCTCTTCTCCGCCCTTGAAATGTTGCGCGAGAGCCCCCTTTGCTAGCCTAACTAGTGACTTATTCATGAGCGCAACACGTTGAGGGAATGACAGTGGAGGCACAGGCAATCTCACCTGTACCACCTTGTCTAGGTAGGTTGCAGCAAAAGGCACGCTCAACTTGTCTAATGCGGCGCTGACGTACTTTTCGTCCCAGGCCAGTACATAGCCCACGTTTGGCAAATCTCCTACCGCTTTGATGATGCGAACCATCTCATAGGCTTCTGCTGGGTATAGACGATCAAGGTCGTCGAGCAGAACTACGATACGCCGAGGAAATTTGCGTAGGGCGTTTTCCAACGCCAGCTTCCTCGCTTCAATGTCTGGAGTCTTGTAATCAAAGACCGCCTCGCTGGTATTACCAACAGATTCCACCACCGATTTGATGATGCTGGCCCACGGCTCTGCTCCGGGAATTAACTTCAGGACGTCGAATGCCTTTGAATAAGTTTTGAGCTCTTTGGCGACTCGCTTTCCCTCTTTTGCGTGATCGGTCAATCTGACGGCTTTGGCAATGCTTGCCAAGAACTGTCGCAGCAAGGCATCGCGATCACCGATTAGCCATGGATTGAAATGAACAACTACCGCCCGTTGTTGTTCGGGTTCTGCATTCAATAGTTCTTCAAGCATTGCCAGCAACGACGTTTTGCCACTTCCCCACGTCCCCTCAAGGGACACGACAAGTCCCGCTTCGGGAGAAATACGCCATAAAACATCCGTTACTCGGGCAACAAATCCTTTACGATCCAACAGATCGCCAGCAAGAGCCTTTCCTGGCAGAAGAGGTCGGTCTAGGCGAAGGTCTGCAATATTTTCTTCTTTTGTCATAGCATTTCTAATTAGCCAAAAACATAGACGACCAGTAAAACTGGCAACTCAGGTTGAGTCGTAGCGCAAAGAAAGATCTGAAACCTTGAGGAGAAATTAGCAAGCATGAAAGTTAAGAAAGAATGTCGAGGGGAATATGAAGGGCCTGTCCTGGCGGACCATGATCTTGACTTTGCCATCGAAAGCGCCCGTGCGATATTCTCGGTTGTAGCAGCCTCTATACCGAAGCGGTTGGAAGAGAAGGAAAAGCATTTAGTTGATTGGTACAGCCGCCTGAAGGGTAACCCCATGACGAAGCTGTACGCCTTGTATGATTTCATGGAGCAGATTTACGGTTCCATTCACAAGTTCACTCCCTGTAAGAAGGGCTGCACATCTTGCTGTCACTATCCCGTGTCAATTAGAGATGTAGAGATCAAGCTCATTGAAAAGAAAACCGGCATACCGCGTGCCAAGCACCTCCAAAATATCGAAAATTACCATGGCATTCCTTGTCCCTTCCTGCGGAACAACGCTTGTAGTATCTACCCATCTCGGCCGTTTGCATGTCGAAGGCACATTGCGATTACAAAAACGGCGCATTGGTGCCATCCCGACCGCGCAAATGCAGCGAAATTTCCCCTAGTAAAATTTTCGGAAGTGGACCGTGTGTTCGATGCGATTTTGCTCGAATCTGAATCGAGCAATGTTTGGGATATTCGCCAGGTGTTTGTAGCCCCTTAGTGGTACAGCAGATTCACCCAGAACCATGACTTTGGCATTCGATCCTAATCGACCCGCTACCGCAACGAATGATTTGCAGGTGGAGTACGTTCGCCATCCTATTAGCGGAAAAGTACTAGAGAGCCGTCGTTGGTTCCCCACCCAGGCGGAGGGACAACTCCATGCTCTGCGGCCGTCTCTTCGGCAATCAGGAGCAGCTCAGCCCTTTACCTGCTTTAGTTGTGGTCACCCGGTAATCCTAAAAAAGCATGCCCATGGAGGTCATTACTTTGCCCACAAGGATAAGACTGCTGCTCGACAGGCCAACTGCGTATTTCTAGAGAAATCTAGCCTGTCCCTGGAAGATATCGACCGTCTACGTTATCAAGGGCAGCGTGAAGGGCCACGGCATCGTCAAACAAAGGAGTGGATTCGCCGGATCGTTGCTGCCGATGCCCGCTTCTCGAAACCAGAAGTAGAGACTATCTGGCGTACTTTCGATGATGGTTGGCGTAAGCCTGATGTCGCCACCTCTTGGCATGGCTTCCCAGTGGTATTCGAGGCGCAGGTTTCGAATACCTACCCCGCCATAGTGGCGGAACGCACAGATTTCTATCGCCGGCAGGGTGCCCTGCTAATCTGGATTTTTGATCAGTTACCAGATCAGCACTGGCGCACTCTTCATGCTGATATCTTTTGCGCTAACCACCAGCAGCTTTTTCTGGTTGATGAAGCTTGCGCATGCGCTGCCGAAGAAAATGGTAGCGCTATTTTCCGGTCCTATCGACTGCGTCCGGAAGTCGTTGTTGATCCAGCGAGTGGTGACGGATATACATGTCTTACTGCAGCTCATGTTGAGGAACAAGGCCTAGTAGAGTTTTCACAACTGCAGCTTGACGCTAGTGCTCAAACTGCCAAGCAATTCGATGTAAATGATGAACAGCGCAGGGTAATGCACAAGGTCTTGTGCAGCAGAGTTCAAGCCTCAAAGACAAACTGGCAAGAACTTGAAGTAGACATTCGAAACATCATCCAGCGAAAAGCCAGTATTCCTTATGCAACAGTAATGTCCTGGGCCTCACTGGTCTGTGCTATTGAAAGTGCGCGTTTTTGGCAGCCAATTGGAACGCGTTATTCGAATCCAGTCAGCGTGCTCAACCTTGTTCATGATAGCTCTCCCACATTTTTTGCTCACCTTGTCCATACGCTTCAGCGGCTCCATGTTGATCCTACTGAACATCATGGTGGCGCATGGCCAAAACGGGTAGCTGATTTCCATGCTGGCCGATACAAAGGAGGTTCACTTCCGGAACCGCACGAAGGTTCTATTGCCCTGTTGGCATGGTTATATCCAAACTAGAATTAGCCCACCGCCACCCTTGGATTGGATTACTTAGAACGCGGCATCGAAAAATCCAATCTTAATGATTTGATATGGTGCATATCAACGTATCACTTTGATATATAACGAATCTCTGTTTATTTTCTATAAAAAACGGGCCAAAATGATCGGTGATCATGAGCCCGTTTTCGCATTTCCTTCTCACGCTCCGGTCGCGTCACAACGTCAAGCAAGCTGAGCTTGCGAAGCGATTAGGCTACGCGAAGAGCTATATCTCTGCCCTGGAAAGCGGGCAGAAGGGACCGCCATCCCCTGCGTTCCTGGAGTGCATTGCTCAGTTCTTCGAACTGGATGAGCAAGGTAAAGCCGAAATGCATGCCGCAGTTGAAGCTTCCAATCGTTCCCTGACGATCCCGCACAGCGCTTCCCCCGAAATGTTTTGCCTACTTCAAGCACTGCGTGAAGCATGGCCAGCATTGAACCCGTCCCAGATTCGAATCATGACCGAGGTGATCGGAATGACCGATTCCAGCCGGCGGGCTTCTCCTTTTCTTTCTTGCGGCCGCGCCGTCAATCAAAAACAGGAGGCCAAAATGTAAAACGGGACGCACCTTTCGGGCGTCCCGCTGACCCGAGCATCTTGCGATACCGAGAAGTCTGAACACCTTCAGTATCGCGACCGTCCTGGTCAGCGTCAAGCCCGACTCCACTTTGTTGCCCGATTTTCGCCTGGTGTTTTCACCAAGCGCAGAGAACCTTTTTGCCTGAAATCGGGCAGCTGTATCCGTAACTCATGTCGCGGAGGGGCTTGTTCGCCCTTCCGCCAGGAGGAGTCACCCCATGCCTATCTCCCTTTGGAGCGGAACCTGGCGAGGTCGTACGGCCGCCGGGGATACCCATTCCCGGTCACGAGAAGTCATCAGTCCATCAGGCGGCATCATGCGCGCCAAGTTCCCTAGCCAGAAAAATGGCCGCCTGGTGCATTGCGAGGGGCTGCTCGAACTCGACGCAGCCTACCTGCTTGAAGTGAACCAGGAAGTTACCCGCTATAGCGAACAACCGGAGCCCTTCCACTATCCAGATGGTGGCCGCACGCGACGCTACACCCCGGACTTTGAGGTAACGCTCAAATCGGGCGAGGTCGTCTGGGTAGAGGTCAAACCACTTCGCTCACTTGCCAAACCCGAAGTTCGTAGAACCCTGGATTGCGTCAGTAGCCACCTCCAGCGTACGGGTAAGGCCTTTGCAATCCTGACCGACGAAACCTTGCGCCAGGAGCCTCTTCGCAGCAACGCACGCCAGATTTGTCACCAGGTTGAACGCAACAGTGCGTCCTTAACAAAGCTGCATTCCGCGCTGTCGCGTGGCGTTATCTCCCTTCCCACTCCGCTTGGGGATGTCACAGCGGCGCTCAGGCCGCTTGGACTCAATCCCTACAGCTTGATGATCGCAGGCGCTCTGCGCCTGGATTTGACCAAGCCGCTCAATCCTTCCATCGAAATTGAACTTGTCACGGAGAACGCTCATGCGTGGTTTCACCTTGCAGAAGAACACGGCTTTTGAGTGGGCCGGGGTCGGGTATCGCATCCAGGCGCTCCCTCCGGATGGCAAAGTGCTACTCGAAGCCATTGCTACTGGCGGACTATCGCTTCATACGAAAAATGAGCTGTTGGAAGCGTATCGACAGGGGGCCATCACGTTTCTGGATAGCTCGCCGAAAAATCCAGCTCAAACCCTTGCGTTTTCCAGACCGCTCGACGAGCTGCCAGAGCAGCTTCGCGCCGCTGCTGCTCGGCGTCAGCAATATCTCCGCGCTATCTATGAAGCTGGATCGCCTCGCTTTACCAAACGAAACATCGAACCAATCATCCGCCGCGTTGCGAGCGAAATGGGTGACCCCAAGCCACCTAGCATCACGTCAATCTGCAGGTGGCACTATCAGCTCATCCATACTCAGGACGCCCGGGCGCTGGTTCCCCGCTACGACCTCCGTGGCTCTCGGCAACGACACGCGAGCAAGGAGGCACTGCTTCTGCTCGAAACAGTCGTGGAAGAGGCCTACAGAACGTCGCCGATGACCTCGGTAGGAAATATCTACGCCCGTTTGCTGGAGAAAATCGAGGCAGAAAACCGAGGTCGGCTTTCCATAGACCAGATTCGCGCACCAAGCCTACGAACCACCTACCGCTTGGTCAGTGACATAACGGCCTACACAAAAACCACCCTACGCGAGGGGAAGCAGGTGGCAGAAAGGAAATTCCGCTTCTCTGCCCTAAATGCCAAAGCGGAACGTCCTCTTGAACGCGTTGAAGCCGATCACACGCCCCTGGATGTGTTCTGCATCGATCCGAATACCTGGCTCCCGCTGGGGCGGCCCACATTCACCATCCTGATTGATGTCTTCAGCCGGTTTCCCTTGGGCTATTACCTGAGTTTTGGGGCGCCATCGGCTGCTGCGTTGGTCGGCGCCCTACGCCACGCAATCCTCCCCAAAACCCTGGTCGACGGTGGCCTATCGAACCTGAAAACATCGGGAAATTGGCCTTGCCATGGCATTCCCGATGTACTGGTCGTTGATAACGGCCTGGAATTCCACGGTGTGGACCTGGAAGGTATCGCCCTGGATTTAGGCATCACGATCCAGTTCTGCCCAAAGCGGGAACCCCGTTTCAAAGGTGTCGTTGAGCGCTTTCTCAAAACCGTGAATTATTCATTCACGCACCAGCTCCCTGGTACGAGCCTGGCCAAGTTCCATCTGCGCGGCGACTATGACCCCCTGAAACATGCACTGATTTCCCTCGACGAGCTCAAGCAAATCCTGGAGAAGTGGCTGCTCGATGTCTACGCCGAAAGCGTTCATCGTGGCATCAAGACAACGCCACGAAAACGCTGGCAAGAAGGCGCAATGTCTTTCGAGCCCAGGTTACCCGGCAGTATCTCTACCCTGCAGCGCCGGATCGGGAAAAGTGCTGAACGCAAACTGCGCCGTCCCGGTATTGAACTCAATGGCATCCGATACAACGCCATTTCTGTTGCCCCCATTATCAGGCGCTACGGAGAAGGGGTGCTGGTGCGGGTCCTTTACGACCCGGAGGACTTGGGCGAGGTACTGGTCTGGGGGCCCGATGACGAGGAACCTGTTGTCGTACCGGCTTTGGATCTTGAATACGCCAAGGGGCTGACCGAGTTACAGAATTCGCTCATTCAACAGCAGGTCCGTGAATACGGGGCCGCCGCATCCGACCGTCACGCGGTTTACCGGGCCCGGGCCGAAATCGCCCAGCAAGTCCAGGAGTTGATGCTTAGCCGCAAGCTATCGGCTCGCAAACGTGCAGCACGCATTCAGGGGCTTGGCAGCGCCGAACCCCCAGCCAAGATCGGCCCGCCTGCAACCCAACAGAACCGCAAGGCCGCAAAGAAAGCGCAAGGGAGGCCGTCATCGACGGACACTGAGTTGCCACCACCTTTACCCAGGATTGAAGGGGTCAAGAAGAAGCGGGGGCAAGGATGACTCCGGAAATTGCCGAACGGCTCAAGCTTTTTGATGAGGATTTGGTCGCCTTTGCCCCATTCGTGGCCGCCAAGGACGCGATTGAGGAAAACCTGCAGCTCTTCAGGGAAACCGGGGTTGCCCGACACATGCTTATTCTCGGCGAATCGGGGACCGGGAAAACCAGCCTCTGCGATTGGGTGGAAAGGATCAATCCACCAATCCATCACGAGGAGCGCGACCAGATTCGGGTGTTGATCGTCCGGGTACCGCCAGCGGTCAGCGTCGGCGGCATTGCGGAGGCATTTCTCAACGCGCTGGGCAGTTTCTGGGCGCAGCGGAGTAGCGTCCCCGCCAAAACCAAGCAGATCATCCTCTTGTGCCGCAAATGTGGGGTGGAACTGATCCTGCTGGATGAAGCGCAGCATCTCAAAGACCGAGGCGATACAAAGAGTCAGTACCTGATTGCCGACTGGCTCAAGTTCCTGCTGGACGAGCTGGCGCTTCCTACCGTGATGTTGGGCCTGCCCCGGCTTGAGGAATTGCTGCAAACCAATGAGCAGCTACGTCGACGCTTCTCCCGGCGGGTTTTTTTGACGCTCGGACAAGACGATGCAGGGTCTGTTGAAAGGGAGTGCCTGCAGCTGTTTACCAGCCTAGCCTTGCCCCTGAACCTGCCGGTCAGGCGCGGCCCATTCAACAACACTGACTTTGGTTGTCGGCTGCACTATGCGACGGATGGCCGAATCGCCTACATAAAAAAGCTGCTTTTTGCTGCCTTCCGAAAAGCGCTTCTCCAGGACTTGCAGGCTATCGACATCCCTCTTCTGGCGCAGGCCTTCACCGAGGAAATCTGGCGCGAAGGTATTGGCAAACTCAATCCGTTCAATGAGCAGTTCGTTTTCCGTTCCTTGGATCGTGGTGGAGAACCCTTCGAAAGGGCTCATACGGGTGCTAGAAGGCGGGGACGAGCATGAGCCCATGGATTGATCACCTGCCACTGCACCCGAAGCCGCACCCGAATGAAGGGCTGGCCGCCTATTGCTGGCGGCTCTCTGCGAGCAACGGCTTAACACTACCACCCGATATCACAGCCACCGTTCTAGCTGATCAAGGTTGTCCTGGCGCTACCTCCCCTATTTCGCAACTGCTGGGCATGGAGCTTTCGAAACAGCTTTGGGAAAGGGATACCCATTGGTGGGACCAGACGTTTTACCAACCGCCACTATGGCCTCATCACTGTCCACAATGTGCAGCAGAGAAGGGTATTCACTATGCCGCGCTCGACCTGCCTTTCGTTTCGGTCTGTCCAATTCATGGTTGTAAGCTTTTAACTAGGTGCCCAGCGTGTAACCGACCACAGACATGGCACAGGCTCCGCCATGGGTTCCTTTGCGAATGCGGCTCTGATCTCACCAAGGCCATCACGGGCAAAGCCGATCCAATCCAGTTGATGATTGCGCAGCTGGTTGCCGGCGCCACAGACCATGCCCTAGTCCCGGCGCCCCAAGTACCAATAACCGGTTTCGAGTATTCATCTGGCGATCTGTACCGCGTCTTGAGCTGGGTTCAGTCGGTGCAAGACGTCTGCAGGCGTCCCTACCCAAGGAAATACCCGTCAGAACCGCATTTCTCCTCATCGACGAAAATCAAAGAAGCAGGCGCCCTCAATCCCTCTGCGGTCAGATTGCTTACCAGCCTGCCCGACTCAATCCCAAGCAAAGCAAGAAGGTTGAGGCGATGGATATGTCGACATGAACCGGGTCCGTTGGTCCTCTGGGGGAAGCACCACATCATCAAGAAACTCATTGAGTTTCAGTCAGACTGGGCATCCAGTGATCAGGCGATACCCCGGGCAATTGCACATGCAGTAGTCCATGCCATCAACGAGCTTTCCAATGGGCCTGCTGCATTGCCTCATACCTGTTTTCATCCACGCTATACCCAGCGGCACATGGCCACCTTGCGCCGGCAACTGGGGGCTTGGTGGGCCAGGCTGTCCAGCACGATCCCGCCACTGAACGCACATTCGCAGTTTCCCTGTGATGAGTGTCCGGACATAGAGGATGCGGAAATCTGGGTAACAACGGAAGAGGAAGTCGTCGATTTGCTCAATCTTCTGCTTTACGCGTCCCACCATCGCTTACCGCAGGAGAAGTTCATCCCGCTCCAAGAACGTTGGCGCTTACCACCGGCACTTCGCACCCGCTCTGCCACGCTCGAATCCGTCACGACTTACCTCATCTCCCTTTGGCCAAGTGAGCGTGCTTACCTCGGGGATCTGCTCCGCTTCTGCATTGCGGGCACCTTTGACCAGGATGACCCTGGCGAGAATTGTATTGGGGAGGTCGCCTAGGATGCTTGGAGCACATCTTGTCATGCGCCCGCGACCGCTGACGCAAGAATCAACGCCTGGCTATTTGCTGAGGGTCGCCATGGCAAACGGGTTGTCCTCAATCCCGGCGCTCTTTCGGGCCTGCTGTGATTGGGGCAGCCTGTTCCCGTTTGAAGCGCTGAGAAAGCTTCTGGGGCTTGAGGATGAGGAGGTCCTACAACTGTTCGGGCCTCTGCCATCCCGTTGGGGGAAAAACGAGCTACCGGAAGAGTTATCCGTCCAGGACTTCATTCACTCCTACCGTCGCTGGTGTCCCCTATGCTTATCCAAGCAGGCATATCAGCAGGGGTATTGGGATTTGAAGCTGGTGACCCTCTGCACACTGCACCAGGTCTGGCTACAGGACCGATGTCCCCAATGCGGTGCAAAGCAGGGCTGGAACGGTTCAAGTCTGCTTTACTGCACTTGCGGTTATTGTTTTTCAGATGGAAGTGCCGAGCCTGCAGGGGACCTCCCATTTGGACTGACGAGGGCGCTACTACCTGAATCGATACCTACTGCCGGCCCGGATGTGGGGCTTCCGGCCGGAACGCAGCTTTCCCGCATTCAATGGCAGCGCCTAGTGTGCCAGCTTGGACAGTTTTCCCGTGGAACTCAACCAAGCAGACCCGGCCAGCTTGCCCGACTGGATGATCTGGGGACTGCCCGCGCCATCATCGAAAATGCAGCGGCTATTTTCCACGAGTGGCCGACTCGGTTTGTCCGCTTGCTGGAAGATATCCAGGCTGCAGCAGGGCCGTCGATCAGCCTGAAAACATCATTCGGCGTTTTGTATCGCCTGTTGTATGTAGAACTTGATCATCCCGCCTATCAGTTCCTCCGCGATTGCTTCGAAGATCACCTGAAAACAAATTGGTGGGGTGTCGTGTGCCGGCGTAATCGCCGCCTGAAACCCAGCACGCTGGAAAAGCAGGCGCGTATGACCAAGAAGCAGGCATGCCAGGCAACAGGTATTCGACTATCCGTACTCCAGCACCTGGCCCAACAGGAGCTATTGCCGATCCAGGATGTACCACTTCCCTCGGGTCGCAAGGCACAGACTTTCCGACAAGCTGATGTAGCTGCCGCCGCTGAAGTGGTTCAGGGGGCAGGCAATCTGAGCGAGTTGGCGCTCCAAGCAAATATCGCTGAGCGCCGCATCCGGGATCTCGTGAAACTCGGCGTGCTCAAACCGATCATTTGCAGGGCGGGTGGGAGTAGCTGGTTGTTCTCTGCTGACGATTTCAGACAAATGCTCGTGCCAACGGATGTGCTTGAAACGGGAGATCGTCCGATGGTGGCCCTGGCTTCTCTATTGAAATCGGGGCGACTGGCAAGAGAGGAGGGGGGAGCATTCATCGCCGCTATCCTCGCTCGAGAGGTCAGCGGATTTTCCGAATCGGGCGGCATGGCGCCTGTTGGTCAGGTGATCCTCGGCCAAGACGAAGTCGCTTGCTGGCGTAAGAACTGGCGACAACAGCATGGAGCCCCGTTGTCTATCCCTGAAGCTGCAATCGAACTGGGCCTCAAACAAGAGGTGGTTTATCACCTGATCAGGAGGGGGTTACTTGAGGCACAACACGCATCTACCGGCTGGAAGGTTGATCAGCAAGCACTTCTAGATTTTCGGGAGAAGTATGTTGCGCTTACTGAACTGGCTCGTGAAAAACGTACTTCACCGCGTCATCTGATGTCATTCATCGCGGCCCCGCCTGTAAGTGGCCCGGAGGTCGATGGTGGCCGGCAGTATTTCTTTTGGCGGAGTGATGTTATGGCATGCCATGCAGTCAGTCGGTAGGCGTACGCTGAAGAACTCCCGGAAAATTTTCATTGTGGGTGTCCCTCGGCTCTTCTTCTGAGTCGCAATGGGAAATCATGCTTGACGCTGCGAGCGATAGCTGCGAAATCTAACCCGACGTGAGAACTGAAATTATCAAACCTGAGCGCAGATTATTGAAATTCTGACCAGCTACGATTTAGCGCCATTCGCATAGGAGTAGCCGCTCAAGGTGTTTTCTTGAACGGCCGTTCCAGGCCGCTTGGAGATTGAATCGCCCGATTTTCATGAGGGCATAAAGGATAGATGCTTCATGCCACTCTTTTAGGAAGGGGGTACGGCATTACGCCGCTCGTTTCACTCCTGTGATCTTGTAAATGTTAGACCGGGATAGCCCAGTTTGCTGTGATATAACGTCGACAGGCACCCCACGGTTACGCGCATCTCGAAGCTCAAGGTCGCGAACACGTCGCTGCACTATTTTCATTTCCTTTTCGTACACGGCGCGCTGGTAAGTCAGCTCCCGTTGAACTCCCCTCAACTGCCGCTCGACCTTGCTAAGCCGATAGTCAGTTTTCTTTTGGGAATCGTTAGGTATTTCAAACATTTGAAGCTCCTTTGGGTTTTGTTGGCAGCACGTCCACCAACTGGATTGGATGCTATGCTCATGTTATGTTTCGTAATAGGGTGACTTGGTACAGCCTAATTCCCCCTATACGCACGAGAGCATCGATGACCAAGAGAAAAATCAGTACGACTCAGTACAATTTGTTCTTCAACGATCTGAATGCTGCGCTTAAGTTGGCTTACACTGCCCGTGCAATCAGGTTGACTTGGCTTGGGCGTCTTGAAGAACTAGAGAACATAGAATCGCAACTTCGCCAGGCTTGGATTGATCGAGGCTTTACTGCGGCGGAGGTGGAGCACAATGGTCTGACGGCTCTCTCATGGGATCTAATGCAACTAGGCTGGTCGGAGAGGCGAAGTCCCCTTGAAGTTTTTAGATTACCTGTCTTGAAAATGATTGAGGATGGCATTAAGCCTATTTCCGACTTAGTCTTTGCCAACTTCGATCCAAGTAGATATCCCTTTGCAGCACGGTACAGATTCGCTGATCTCGTACATCCCATTGATGTTGAAAAAACGCTGCGTAAATTCATTGAAAAGGGTTCTCAACTCGCAGACCCTCCAGACTGCTGGGACTCTTATAAAACAGTGCCTCTTAAGAAGTACATCCTTCTTCGGCGCCCAATTCCCGTAATCCCAGGGGCTTATCAAGTTCAGCGGGCTGAGGCTTTCCACACCCCACACATTGGTCTCTTGCTCGAATTGAGTATGTCTGAGCGTGACATTGAGGCCGCAATTGATGATTTTCGTTTCCACATAGCCGAAGCCCAATGGAAAAATGGGCTTCGAAATAGCTTCGTGGACAGGGTGTTTAAGGAATGGGCCAGGGGCTCAGCCCTGGAGGCCGATCAAGGCGTAATCTCAGCTATTACACAGATCGGACCGGTGCTTGCAGGACTTCAGGCGTACGACACGATGATAAAAAATGGGGGATCGCAGAAGCGAGGCGCTAGAGCCACAGCAGCAAAGACAACGGCCGAGTTCTTTATGGAAGGAGACCCACGTCGAGATTTCCATAAGGTGGGGCAATGGCTTGATGCCCAGCGCAATAAAATTGAAATGATGAAAAAAGATTTAATCCAAGCATACGGCCACCCAGACTAATCCGGACCACCCTTAGCTGCGTATTCAAGGGTGCTGGCGACGTCCCTCCGGAATTGAGTAGCGCTCAACCATGCTCCCTTCGGTCGCTGGACTAGCCAGTGCTGCATTTTGGCTAGTCAGCTAGCTCTACGTTTTTCCAGGTGATGGTGAGCGGTTTTTGGTGCTGTCATAGCGTGGTACGTCAAGCGGTCAACCAGTGCATACGCTGAAGAACTCCCGGAGCATTTTTATTGTGGCTGTTCCTCGGATCGACCTTATGAGTGGCAATACTTACGGGTGCTTGGAAAGCATCCGGCGAGGTCATCAGTTAATTGAAGGCTTAGACCGTGAAGGTAGTGTCCCTAAAAAAGAGAGCACTATAGAAATTGAGAAGCTGAGCCAGCGAGGTTAGCTTCTCTCGGGTAAAACGCATCGGCGAGGATGTTGCCGAAAAGCTCGCAGCTGGCGTTGACAAAAACTGCGAATTACTTATTCATCATTCTCTTCAGGGATGTCGTCGACATAAAGCATGGTTACCTTGTAACCGTCATTTTGAAATAGGGTTTGCTCCAGAATGTTGTTGGGTAAATGCGGCCCTCGTTCATCAGACAGCCAAACTATCCCGTCGAGCTCAGCCATCTCTCCGATCCCATCGCCGTTATCTCTTGAAGACGACTGTTTTGGAAGCTGTTGTCCCTTTCTGACGCTCAGCAGGTAAGGAAATTCTGGGCCCTTCGCCCAATATCTGATGGTGTCGTTATGGGAGAAAACGAAGGCTACCGGATAGTCAGAGAGGTTCATAAACCTCCGTGCAGTAGCTTCAATACTTGAATCAAAGTGGGCAGCAAGCCTAACCACCTGCGCAATGTCCGGCTCCCCGGCCGCACGCTGCAACTTCTTGAATGCGACCGTAGGCATCAATAACTCTGAAGCAAAAGCATTAGCCTCTACCTCCATTTCAATGCCTCTGTTGGAGTTAGGAGCGGAAGATGAGTCCTTTATATTTTCTGAAGTGCAGGAGAACTCGAGTTGGCGATGCCATGGGAGTAGGTAGTGGCCTAGCTCATGCCCAATGGTGAAGCGCCGACGTTGGGGATTTGCATTTGCTTTCACCAAAATGACCCCCTGAGATTTCTCAGGGTTAGTCATGAGCATTCCCTCGAATCCCTCGGTGACTAACTCACCGATGCTCTGGATACCAACAACCGCCGCCAATTCCTCCAGAGGAATCGGATACGGCATGTTTGGATTCTGGCGCAGGATTTCATCAACGATTTCGACTGGACGGACCTTGCCATCCAACTCTATCAAGTCGAGGGAAATGCTTGAAGTCACTATTTTTTGCCCTTCAGTACTTCCATCATTTGCTTGAGCGTTTCTTGGTCTCGAGGGTCGAGCGACTTCAGGTCTCTGTAGAACACCATCGCCTCATCATCGGCTGTTATACCTTCACGGCTTGGGTCAATGAGGTAGTCCACGGTAACTTTGAAGTGGTCTGCTAATTTTCGTAACAGATCCGCTGAAGGGTTCGAACTCTTGCCTTTCTCAAGCTCCCATATGTGTGTTTTTGTTACGCCCACGATGTCTGCTGTTTGTTGCAGCGACTCTCCCTTTCTCATGCGAAGCTCATTGAGCTTAGCTCCTAGGGACATGACATTATCCTCCAAATTTTCTGTGCTCGAACTGAAACCCGCTAGCCGGGAGCGTACCTCGTAAGATACACCCGAACAAAAATGTTGTGCAAGGGTTGTATTTTTCGATAGTTAGATTTATCTTACGAATATGGGGTGGCCGATACGGACATCCATCTACATGTTCTGGAGATTGAAATGACGAAGAGAAATCAACACGTAGTTCCGCATGATGATGCTTGGGCGGTTAAGGGGGCCGGCTCTGCGCGTGCCACTGTGGTTGTCGATACACAGAAGGAAGCAATTGACCGTGCTCGTGATATTGCTAGGAACCAGGGTACCGAATTGTTCATTCATGGCCGTGATGGGCGTATCCGCGAGCGCGATAGCCACGGCAACGACCCTTTTCCTCCAAAGGGCTAAACGTGGGTAGCAGGAAGCACTACGAGCCGCTTCACTTTCTCGTCTTATTGGGAGGATATGCAGGTGTTTGAAAAAATCTTCAATGCATTCTTGGACAATCCGAAACGCCTGGTTGCGCTAGGCGATTTTTTGATCACTTTGGGTTACTGGCTTGGTATTGTCGGATTGGTGGGCAAAGTGGCTACAACAGCAGTGGGAGCTATGACGAGCATGGCTAATAGCAGCGCGAGTGTAGGGACACTGGCCGATATCTATCCTTCGTTACCGACGGCCTGGGTTCCCGAAAGTGCTATTGGGTTGGTGCTTACAGCCCTGATCCTATCGTTGGGGCTATGGCTCAAACACACCGGTAAGCAATTTGAGCGCTATTTGCGCTACTAACTCGCTATCTGGCTAGGAGTAACTGCTATGTCCAATGGCGCAACTCATCGTTTGGCTGCGGCTGTTGCTGTAGGGACTGCGTTAGCGCACGCGGAGTACAACCGCAATGAAAAGACGTTGCGGCCTGTTGTGGGCGCTGTGTTGGCTGCAGCTACAACCAATCTCCCCGACTTAATTGAACCAGCATTACACCCTAATCATCGCCAGTTTTTTCATAGTGTTGCTTTCGCAGGAATTCTGGGTTGGGGGGCCTACAAGGTGTATGAGTGGGAGGCCGAGCACCCGGTCGACAAAGCAATCCGTCTCGTATTGTTGGTTGGTGCTGCCGGCTACCTGATCCACCTCGCGTTGGATGCCTGCTCGCCCAAATCACTACCTCTCATTGGCAAGATCTAAGGGCATAAATGCAGCCACACGAATATTCAGTCATTGGGCATAGTCGAGCCTCAATCGGCCGCTACCTGGGGGTCGCCGCCGGGCTTCTGGCATCGATTACGGCGGTATTGGTTACCTTGGGGCTAGATTTGGTCCAAAAATTTGGCGTCTCGAATGAAGCAGCCAAAGTGGTTCTCTTTCCGGTGAACGCAACCACTTTTTATTTAATTGGACACTTGGCATTCGAGAAGTGGGTGTGGCGCCGAAAGTTCGTGCAAACGCTCTTAGGAGTCCCGGATTTGAACGGTGAGTGGGATTGTCAGGGGGAAACAAGAGATCAGGACGGGAACGCGATTCATTGCTGGCATGCAACGGTAACCATCAGCCAGACTTGGGAAAAAATCCGGGTCTATCTAAACACGGGGCAATCCAGTTCCCGCAGTAAGTCCGCCTCTTTGGTGAAGGAGCCGGGACGTGGCTACGTCTTGATGTACAGCTATCAAAACGAGCCCAAGATCGGCGAGCCGGAGCTGCGTTCCCATGTTGGGTATTGCGAGTTGTTACTCAACGAAGAGCTGACAACTGCTGAAGGTGACTATTTCAACAACAAGGGTCGGATTACTTTCGGCCGTATGAAATTGGTTCGGAAGGAGAAGACTGGTGGCTAATTACACTCAAAAACTCGCCAACATGCGTAGTCGGCGCATGGGGTTAGGCAACGCTGCGCTTTCAGCTAATTTCCGTGAGGCTGTCGCACTTGACTCGATAAGTGAGGAATTCAGCGAGGCATACGAGAAGCGCGCAAAAACCGACGCAATCAAATACGCATTAGGAGCTATGCAGGCGCTGGATGCGAAGTACACTGCGATTAGCTTCCAAGAAGGCGACCGGGTGAAGAACCAACTTGGTCCATGCCTCCAAAGCGTAGGAATTTCGGCAACATTTGAGTACCAAGGCTCTGTGCCGTTGGATATTCATATTCGGCGAGCCAGTGATATTGACCTGCTCGTGCTCCATGACCGTTTTGTAACTGTTGACCATACGGGACCCCGAGCACAGACCTATTTCACGCTTCCATTGTCTGTTCTGGACGAGATGTTGAAGCTACGATCCCAATGCGAATCCATTCTCACCCAGAAGTTTCCTGCGGTAACTGTCGATACGTCGGGTGCAAAATCGATTTCGCTATCTGGTGGCTCATTGCAGCGAAAGATCGATGTTGTCCCTAGCCATTGGCATGACACTGCGGCATATCAGGTGTCGAAGGAAAAGCATGATCGTGAGGTAAAGGTACTTGATAAGCACGAACGGACGTTGATAACTAATCGTCCTTTTCTCCATATGCGGCGCATCGAGGAGAAAGACGGTCGTACCAATGGTTGTACCAAGAAAGTCATACGGCTACTGAAAAACCTCAAAAGGGACTCGAGCAAAGACATAAAGCTCAGCAGTTACGATATCGCGGCCTTGGTTTGGCACTTCAGTGATCAAGCACTGAACAAGCCATACTATCTTGAGCTCTCCCTAGTCGCGGAAACACAGAACTGTCTGCAGTTTATGCTCAACAACCCGGGTTATGCGCGAACACTCGATGTGCCGGATATGTCCCGTAAGATTCTCGATTCCGATGACAAGATGTCGGCCTTGCGACATTTGAAGGCGGAGGTCGACGAGTTGGCCACGAATCTAGTGCGTGAGCTGAAGCCCATCTATCTCGACAGCCAAGACTTTATTCGCAAGAGCCTAGCTGAAGCGCAGGTGTTCTAAATGCAGCTGGTAGAACCTTTCCTAGAAGAGCAATGGATTGTCGATGGCGTAGCAAGCGCTACTCGCCCTAAAGTTGACTCGCTGTATATCAAACCACTTCTCCAGAGCCTGGGACTATCGGGAACAGATGTAGTCCGCCACTCGTTAGTGCTAGACAACAATGTTCTCGCCGACCTCATCGAGTCGCGCAGGCCAGCCAACAATGAGTTTCTTGAGCGGTTGCTCAAGAGCCGACCAATCGAACTGAATCCAGTGGTGGCTTTTTTGGAGCAGCGTCAGAAGTTCTCTGGGGCTACGAAAGCGTTGGCTGATTACCGTGACTATTTAGCACGAGCCTTTGGTCACCATATTTCAGATCAAAACCTGGCAGCATTTGAGAAGTCACTTGAAGACGAGAAGGCAGCGCTGATATCTAATATTGAGACGCTAGCGGGGTATCTTTCACTGACCATTTACCTCTACCACCAGAACTGGCCAATTGAAAAGAAGCTCGAGACGCTGGCTGGATTGGTCTGCGCGAACAATCTTCCGGTATTTCAATTGCACTTCTACTTTGCAGCACTGGTGTTCTTGGTCGGTGAGCGTGCGGAACTATTCGATCAAGCGGATGTAAAAAAGGTCAGAAGGGACATGAAGGTTGCTAAGAGCGTCGATGAGCATTGGGTCAAAGTCCGAAACCTCACTAACGATTTGGCATTTCCTGCCCTTTCCCTATTTTCTGCGGGGCTTGGGCCTGGAGGGCTTGTATTCCCTTACGCTGCGACTCGGGACAGGCTTTGTCAGCTACTACTGAGCCAGGTTTCATGCGCCATGGTGGTGGCTGGTGACGATGGGCGCGCAAATGGCCTCTGGGCGCCAAGTGATGGGAGCTTGCTGAAGGAACAACTCGGAACACAATTGGATTTCTACATACCTAGGCGCAAAGCCCTCCAGGAAGCCGGTGATGTAGCGATCAGGAGTGCCAACGTTCGCGCCTTCGCTGATCGATACGTGGAGATGGCAGTCGTACACCATGGTGGTTAGGCCTCGCCATTGAGCTAATGCTTCTCCGCTCGTGTTGATGAATGGTAGTGGAAGCGATTTTTGAAGACCATCAACGAGTTGTTCCCCCGCACCAATTATGACCGAGAAAACTGGTTGGACGAATTATCTGATCTTGCCCGAAGCCGCTTCAGTTGTAGATATGTAGTGCCCAGAAAGATTAACGAACATGCAGAAATCTCGTTATGAACGGTACCGTCGGTTAATGCGGCTGTTTCACAGGAACCACCCTTGGCAACTGGACGATGGGGTTCACATGCCTCACACATACCTTGAGGCTCGGATACTTTCCTGGTGGGATGAGGTTGGATTCATCGTTAATGGATACCGTGTGGTGGTCTGGTGGGAGCATCTTCGGACAAAGTACGCGGACGCGATTCACAGACATGCCTGTGATCAGGCTGGTCCTTGCCCCGAGCTGTCGATGTTCAAGAGCGAAGAGAAATGCTGGAAGCGCGTCGGTCGATCCAGAAAGAAAACAGTTGGCTACCGAACACAATCCAGTTCGGCTGAAGAGAGAAGCTATTTCGACACGATTACAGCCAAGGAAGATCAGTTGAGGCTTGGTGGGATTGAATATTCGGTTCGACCGAGCATGACTGTGCGTCGGTACAGTTGGGGGATAGGCGTTGAGCTTTGCACTCCGCAGGAGGTCCGGAATATTGAAGAGGCTCGTAGTCTGGCCTCGATGGCAAAACGTCTCATCAAGCGCCAGGTCACGCTAAACGAGTTGTTCCCCGATACCAGTTATGACCGAGAAAACTGGTTGAACGAGTCGTCTGACCGTGCCAACGACGTTGCCCAAGCCCACACCTAGGTGTCGTCTATGCACATTGCTTTCCATTCTGATCCAATCGACCAGGAAGTCTTGCTCCGGGACATTCGATGTTATGGTTTCGCTTACTTGGATACGTTGCGAACCAATGCACAGCGGATCGGGAAAGAACTGAGGAAAAATGGTGCTGAAGCAATTGGTCTCGCAGTTTGTGGCCCGGATGGCGATTACCATTACTACCTGATGTCTCTATCGATCGCGGAGCACGACATTTCAGCAATCCAGGGCCGCGTTCTGCGAGCTGTCTTAGCGTGGCATGCTGACGGTTGTCCATTGCCCAGCGTACGCATGTTGTAGGCATGCTCTATGCGATGGCCCCTTTGATAGAACTCTCCATTAACAGTGGCAGAATTGCAGGAAATCTTCAGTTTCTTTGGCACACTGCTTGGTAGCCATGCCAAGGTATGTGAAATATCCTAGATGCTGCCTAGGTGGTGAGTTCACTTTCTGTGTCACCCGACATTTCCCGCTGACGATGTCCTGATTCCTGCTCAGTGCTCAGAACAAGAAGGCCGCTCGAAAGAGTGGCCTTCTTGATTTCAGGGGCCATGTATCCGGTTTTTCCGGAAGGAGGCGCGCGGCTTTCCCTCTATCCTGCACGGAAAAAAACGATCCACATTTTCCCGTCGTCTAGAAAAGGAAACCCAAAAATGAGAATGATCATCTGGTCCCTGTTTGCCCTAGCCATGCTTCTCTGGACAGGTACGGCACTGATTGCGGTGCACTTTGTCGATTGGACGGTCCAGACTTTCGGCAACACCTTGCCGACCGCCCAGGAACTTGGCGCAGTCGCCGAAGCCATTCCTTTGCCGGCCTGGTTGGCGGTCTGGGTTGATCCTGCCTGGGCGCAAATTTTCCAGGCCGGGTTCGGCAATTTCATCGAGGTTGTTTCGCAGAGCGCGCCTTTCCTGGCTTCCGCGATCAGTTGGCTCAGCCCGTTGATCTGGGGCATCTGGGGCCTGGGTGTGCTGGTGCTGCTGATCGCCGCAGCGCTGGGTCACTGGCTGCTTGGGACGCTGAAGAAATCCGCCTGACGAGGTATTTGCCAGGCAAGCGTCGATAGGCTGGTGAGACCGTTAATCTCCGGTTAACCCGGAAGCTGAAGAATGGCGCCCGTTCGCGGGATTCGCCCGCATCTGCGCCATTTCTTCATGCCCGACGACAATCAGAAGCTTGGCCGGCTCGGCTTCGACTACACCTCGACCTTCTACGGCCGCGACATGCTGCGCGACGGCGATTACCTACTACCAGGGGGCCGACCAGGCATTCAGGGAGCGCCTGATTGCCTGGCGGGGCGATTGAGGCCAGACCTCAGGTTCCACGTGAAACCTCAGCTTTTCTCGCCGCACCAGCACTGACTCAGCCCCTGGCGCACCTTGGCGGCGTCGTTTTCGCTGGCGAGCAGGCAATGCAGCTTGGCGAAAGCGGCTTCCAGTGTCATGTCGCCGACGGCAACGACGCCGATGCGGGCGAGGGCGGCGCCGGTGGCGTAGGTTTCCTGGCTGACGCCGCCGACCAGGCATTGGGTGGTGTTGACCAGGACGATGCCGCGGGCGGCGGCGCGTTCGAGCGCGGCCATCAGCTCGCGGTCGCCTTGCGGCGCGTTGCCGACGCCGTAGGTTTGCAGGATCAGGCCGCGGACGCGGGGATTGGCGGTGACGGCATCGACTGTACCGGCGGCGATGCCGGGGTGGAGTGTGAGGACGGCGACGGCCTGGTCGTCGAATTCGGGCACGACGAAGCATTTTTCGCCGGGGCTGAGGATGCGGTCGCGGTGGGCGGGGCCGCCGGCTTCGGCCAGGGGGGGGGAGTTGGGTGAGTCGAAGGCGGCGAATTCGGTGGCGGCGAGCTTGCGGCTGCGGTTGCCGCGCAGCAGCCGGCCACCGAAGTGGATGGCGACCTCGGGCACCGGGTCGACGGCGGCAAAGTGTAGCGCGCCGTCGACGTTGGCCAGCGCATCGCTGCCGGCCTCGCCCAGCGGAATCTGGGCGCCGGTCAGGATCAGCGGCTTGTCGGTGCCGCGCAGCATGAAGGACAGCGCCGAGGCGCTCCAGGCCATGGTGTCGGTGCCGTGCAGGATGACGAAGCCGGTGTAGTCGTCCCAGCGGTCGAGCAGGGCGCGGGCGATGGTCGGCCAGTGGCCGGGGCGCAGGTCGGCGCTATCGATCGGCGGCAGTTCGACGATGTCGTAATCGGGCAGGCGCTTGCCGTCGCGGGCGGCGAGCGCGGCGCGCAGGCGGGCGGGGAAACCGGGCGTTGGCCGGTAGCCGTCGGCGGCAGCGACCATGCCGATGGTGCCGCCGGTGTGAAGGATGAGCGTCTTCATTTGCGGGGGTTGAATTCTCGACAGGTGACGAAGGTAGTCCGAATGGGCGGCGGACGCCAGTGGCTCGCATACAATCGGTCCTTTTGCTTCAGGAGACCGCCATGCCCATGTTCGTCGATACCTCCCCGCCGGGACAGTGCATTTTCTGCAAACTGGTGGCTGGCGAGATTCCCTCGTCGAAGGTGTACGAGGACGAGCAGACGATTGCCTTCCTCGATCTCGGCCAGTTGAACCCGGGGCACACGCTGGTCGCCGTCAAGCGCCACGCCGACAACCTGCTCGAACTGACGCCGGACGAGGCCGCTGCGGCGATGCGCACGGCGCACCGGGTGGCGCACGCGATCCGCAAGGCGTACAACCCGCCCGGGCTGACGCTGCTGCAGTGCAACGGCAAGGAGGGCGACCAGACGGTGTTCCATTTCCACATGCACGTGCTGCCGCGCTGGGGCGATGACGGCATCGGCCTGTCGTGGCCGCGCAAGGACCCGGCACGCGAGGTGCTGGAACAGTACGCGGCGCAGTTGCGCGCCGCCATCGCCGCGGAGTGAGGCGATGCGGGTCGTTGTTCAACGTGTGAAGTCGGCCGACGTGACCGTCGATGGTGCCGTCACCGGCCGCATCGGGCCGGGTCTGCTGGTGCTGGCCGGCTTCGAGGAGGGGGACGGCGCGGCCGACCTCGACTGGATGGCCGGCAAGCTGGTGCGCCTGCGCCTGTTTGCCGATGAAGAAGGGGTGATGAACCACAGCGTCGTCGAGGCCGGCGGCGAGATCCTGGCGGTCTCGCAATTCACGCTTTACGCGTCGGTGAAGAAGGGCAACCGGCCGTCGTGGGGGCGGGCCGCGCGCGGCGATGTGTCCGGGCCACTGTTCGCCGCCTTTGTCGACAAACTGGCGGCAGCGCTGGGCAAGCCGGTGCCGACTGGCGTGTTCGGCGCCGACATGCAGGTTGCGCTGGTCAATGACGGACCGGTGACGCTGAGCATCGATTCGCGCCAGCCGGAATAGCTGATCAGTCGCCTTCCTTCTGGCTGGTCAGGACGCCCGGATAACCGGCCGGATCGTTCCGGTGGTCGTAAATCTCGCGGATCTGGAATTCGAGATCGGTGAGGGCACCGTTTTCGTCGGCGTAAATTTCCCGGATGCGCAGGACTTCGGGCAGCGTTTTGCGGAAGGCTTCCATCAACGCTGGATCGAAGTGCTTGCCGGTCTGCTCGTCCATCAAGTGCAGCGCGTCGTCGAGCGCGAATGCCGGCTTGTACGGACGGACCGAGACCAGGGCGTCGAAAACGTCGGCGATGGCGACGATGCGGCCTTCCAGCGGGATTTCCTCGCCCTTGAGCTGGCGCGGATAGCCGCTGCCGTCCCATTTCTCGTGGTGGGAGAGGGCGATGATACGGGCGGTTTCGAGCAGTTCGTTGTCGTGCTTGCCGATGATTTCGGCACCCATGATCGGGTGCTGGTGCATGATCTTCCATTCCTCGGCGTTGAGTTTGCCGGGTTTGAGCAGGATCGCGTCGGGAATGCCGATCTTGCCGATGTCGTGCATCGGCGCCGTGTTGAAGATGATGCTGGCGGCTTCGTCGCCCAGGCCGTGGGCTTCGGCGATCAGGCGGGCGTAGTGGCTCATGCGCAGCACATGGTTGCCGGTTTCGTTGTCCTTGAACTCGGCGGCGCGGCCCAGCCGGCGGATGATCTGCTGGCGGGTGGTCATCAGTTCGGCGGTGCGCTGGCGGACCATGCGTTCGAGTTCGCGCGACTGGTCGTAGAGCGCCAGGTGGGTGCGCACGCGGGCTTTGACGATGGGCGGGCTGATCGGCTTGGTGATGTAGTCGACGGCGCCCAGTTCGAGGCCGCGCTGCTCGTCCTCGGTGCTGCTCATGGCGGTGACGAAGATGATCGGGATGCGCCGACGGTCGGGGTTGGCCTTGAGCCGGCGGCAGATTTCCAGGCCGGACAGGCCGGGCATCATGATGTCGAGCAGGATCAGGTCGGGCGGCTCGTCGGAATAGACGATCTTCAGCGCCTTCTCGCCGGAGGTGGCGACGCGGATGCGGTAGTCGTGGGAGAGTACGTCGCTGAGGATGGTGATGTTTTCCGGACTGTCGTCGACGACCAGGATGCTTTGCTTGGGCAGCAGTGGAGTCATGTTTGTTGCGCTCGGGTCGGGAGTGTTGCGACAAGCGTGTCGAGGAGGGTTATGGCGGTTTCGAAATCGTAACTGCCAATGGCGCGCGTCAGATCGTTGATGGCCTGTGGATCGAGGCGGCTGCGCAGGGCCTCGGCCAGGTCTTCGAAGACCTGAACGGCGCTGGCGTCGTCGTCCCCGAGCAGTTCGCGCAGGCGGGCCAGTTCGGCGGGGTCGAGTTCGGCTCCGGCAGCGGGTTTCGGGATTGCCGTTCCGGTGTGCCGGGCAATGGTGGCGAGTACGCCGTCGAGGGAGACGCTCAGGGCCTGGCAGAGCTGCTCGATGCGTTCGCCATTGCCGGGCTGCTGCTTCAGTGTCTGTTCCAGTTCGCCGGCCAGGCGGCCGAGCTTGTCGGCGCCAATATTGCCGGCCAGCCCGCGCATGGTGTGGCTGAGCAGGATCATTTCGTCGACCGCGCCGTGCGCCTGGGCGGATTGCAGGCGGGCGATGAAATTGCCCTGATCCTCGACGAAGCGTCCCAACAGGCGGGTATGCAGCCCCTGATTACCGCCCAGGCGGGCGATGGCGGTGGCGCTGTCGATAGGTTCGTCGTCGGTGAATGGGGTTGGATCGGTGGTCTCGACCGCGGCGACCGGTGGCAGCTGGCCCAGCCAGTGGTCGAGCGTGCTGCGCAGGTTGGCGATGTCGATCGGTTTGGCGATGTGGTCGTTCATGCCGCAGGCCAGACAGTGTTCGCGGTCGGCGGCCAGGGCATTGGCGGTCATGGCGATGATCGGCAGTTCATCCCGGCCGAGATCCGCGCGGATGCGCCGGGTGGCTTCGTAGCCGTCCATCACCGGCATCTGGCAATCCATCAGCACCAGGTCGAAGCGGCCGGTGCGGACGGCGTCGACGGCGAGTGCGCCGTTGGCTGCGGTGGCGACGCGCAGGCCGAAGCCGGCCAGCATTTCTTCGGCCAGTTCGCGATTGACTTCGTTGTCCTCGACCAGCAGCACGCGGTGCCCGGCCAGCTTGCTGTTGTCCTGGGCGTCACGCGGGGCTTCGGGCACGCCCGGCGCCCGGTGCAGGGCCAGCATGATGCTGTCGAACAGGCCGGACGGCGTCGCCGGCTTGCCGAGGATGGCGCTGACCTTGTGCGGATGCAGCGCGTCGCGCAATTCGTCGTGGTCGTGTGCGGTGGTCATGATCACCGCCGGCGCATCGTCGCCGGGCGCGTCCTGGCGGATCGAGGCGACCAGTTCGACGCCGTCCATGCCCGGCATCTTCCAGTCGAGCAGCAGCAACTGGTAGGGGCGGCCGGCCTGACGGGCGGCGGCCATTTCGACCAGGGCTTCGGCGCCGCTGGCCGCCACCCGGCAATCGATGCCGAGCGCCGCGAACATGTGGGCGAATACTTCGCGGGCGCCTGGGCTGTCGTCGATGACCAGGGTCCGCAGGTCAGACGGGATGCCCAGCCGGCGCGGCTCGTCGGGCTCGCTGCCGGCCGGTTCGAAAGGCAGTTCGAAGGTGAAGCAACTGCCTTCGCCGGGCTGGCTGGTGACCGAAATCTGTCCGCCGAGCAGGTCCACGATGCGTTTGCAGATCGACAGGCCGAGGCCGGTGCCGCCGTATTTGCGGGTGGTCGAACTGTCGGCCTGGGAGAAGGCGCTGAACAGCCGCTCCTGTTGTTCCTGGCTCATGCCGATGCCGGTGTCGCGTACGGCGAAGCGCAGCAGGACGTCGTGATCGCGTTGTTCGGCGAGCGTCACGGTGACCGTGACCTCGCCCTGTTCGGTGAATTTGACGGCGTTGCCGACCAGATTGAGCAGGACCTGACCGAGGCGCAGCGGATCGCCGATCAGCCGGTCGGGGACGTTGGCCGACAGGTCGAACAGCAGTTCGATCCCGCGTTCGCGGGCCTTGATCGCGCACAGGTCGCCGAGATGCTGCAGGGCCGCGTCGATGCTGAAGACGGTGCGTTCGAAGCGCATCATGCCGGCCTCGATCTTGGACAGGTCGAGGATGTCGTTGATGATGCCGAGCAGGCCCTTGGCGGCGGCATCGACCTTGTTCAGATAGTTTTTCTGGCGCGGGTTGAGTTCGGTCTGCAGCGCCAGGTGGGTCATGCCGATGATGGCGTTCATCGGAGTGCGGATCTCGTGGCTCATGTTGGCCAGGAAGTCGGCCTTGGCGGCGGCCGCAGATTCGGCAGCGGCGCGGGCCTTCTCGGCTTCGCGCTCGGCTTCCTTCTGGGCGGTGATGTCGACGATGACGCCGATCAGCCCGCCCGGCGCCCCGTCCGGCGAACGGAAGCCGCTGACTGCGTACAGGGTGTCGCGGATCTCGCCATCGGCGCGCTGCATGCTGACCACCCGGCTGACCCGGCCGCATTCGGCGATCAGTTTTTCATCCTCGGCCTGGAAGGCAGCACGTGCGTCGGCGGGCAGGAATTCCAGATCGAGCACGCGCTTGCCGATGAACTGGCCGCGGTCGATGCCGAAGAATTCCTCGTAGGCGCGGTTGCAGCCAAGGAAGCGGCTGTGCTCGCCCTTGTAGAAGATGGGATTGGGAATGGTGTCGAGCAGAGCACGCTGGAAGGCGAATTGGCGGATCAGTTCGATCTGCATTTCGTGGCGGTCGGAGATGTCGAGCACGCTGACCAGCAGCGACGATATCGTGCCGGCCTCGTCGCGGACCGCGGCCACCTGGATATCGCCCCAGCGCGTCGCGCCGTGGGCGTCGATGAACTCGAATTCGCTGCGCAGGCCATTTTCCTCACCGGTCAGGATGACCTGCAGTGCGTTCTGCAGGCGTTCGGTTTCGGCCGGTGTCAGCGACAGATCGTGCAATTCACGCAGGCTGTCCTGGGTCCGGGCGACGAAATCGGCAAAGGCCCGGTTGCTTTCGGTGGCCCGTAATTCGGGATCGAGGCTGACGATGCCAACGGCGGCGTTGTCGAAGATGGCGCGGAAGAAGGCTTCGCGCTGTTGCAGGTGTTCCTGGCTCTGGCGCAGGGCGCTGGTACGCAGGGCGACCGTCATTTCGAGGTCGGCATTGATGCTTTGCAGCGCCTGGCGGCCGGATTGCAGTTGCTGGCGCATGTTCTCCAGCGCGTCGGCAAGCTGCGCCACTTCCTGCCAGGGGGCGGTGGTGGTGACCGGTTGGTCCAGTTCCTGGCGGCCGATGCGCTCGCTTTCCGCGGTCAGTTCGCTGAGCGGTTCGCCGAAGCGGCCGGCGATGCGGATGGCGACGGCGATGCCCAGGCCGAGAGCGCAGAGCAGAATGAGGCCGAGGACGGCCAGATCGCTGCCGGTGATCGGCACGAAATCGCGTTGCGGGGCGACGACACCGAGCCAGACGCCGGTCCGGTTCGCGTCGAGCCGCGTGAACAGCCCTAGCCAGCGTCCGTCCGGCCGTTCGAAGGCGCGTACGCTGCCGGCTGGCGGGGATTCCTGCTGCCACAGCCGGTAAGCCTGGGCGAGCTCGCCGAAGCCGGCTTCTTCGGGGGTTTTCAGCAGGGCCTGATTGATCGCTTCGCTGTCGGTGAAACGCTCGTCGCGCGGCGGCGCGATCAGGCGGCCGTCACCGAGCAGCAGTGCCGCCTGGCCGGCGCTGCCGAGGGCCAGACTGGTGGTGAATTCGGCGATGTCGCCGAGGCGCACGTCGTGGGCGATGACGTAGCGTTCGCCGCCGGCATCCTGCCAGCGCATGCCGGCGGTCAGCCCGGGTTCCTGCGTGGTGAAGAAAATGTAGGGCTGGGTCCAGTGCACGCCGGTATCGCTGTCGAGCGCCATGGCGCCCTTGAACCAGGGACGCTGGCGCGGGTCGTAATCGCTCTCGCGGATCTCGATGCGCTCGATCTGACGTTGGCTGTTCCAGGTGATCCAGAAACTCAGCCGGCCCCATTCGGCCGGGTTGCTGATGCGGTTGATCCAGCCGCCTTCCGGGGTCAGCAGCAGGAAGAATTCGCGGCCCGATTCATGGGCCAGGATGATCGAGTTGATCTCGTCGTGGTTGGCCAGGACCGGGAAGAAGAATTCGTTGAAGCGCAGCAGGTCGGCGTGGTCGACACTGCCGGCGCGGCCCCAGCCGTGGCTGGTGCGCAGGGTGATCTCGACCGAATGCAGCAGGCGCTCGTAGCGCGATTCGAGCTGTTCGGTCGCCAGGCGCATCTGCGATTCGGCCAGGCGCTCGACGGTCGGTTGGCCGATCAGCTTGATGATGCCGACGGCGAAAGCGGCGAGGGCGAGCAACGTCAGCAGCCCGATGCGCAGCACCAGGCTATAGGCGAACCCCGGTTTTCTGAATGAAATGCCGCGCAAGGCGCTTCCTCCGTGCTGCCTTATCCCGCCTGCCAGTGAGTTTTATTGTTTTTCGTTGCTACGCCAGCATAACGGAGCGGCATTGGCCTTTCAAGGAAAGATCAGGGCACCACGGTGATTTCCGGCGGCTTGCCGATGTATTCCAGGCGCTTGTTCAGGGCCTCGGTGACGAAGATGCGGTTGTCACGGTCGACGCGCATGACCAGCGGCGTCTGCATCTTGTCGGCCATCGCCCGCCAGCCATCGGGGCCGGCGACGAAAATGGGCTTGGACGCCGCATCGGACAGGGTGCCGGCCTTGGCGCTGGCCGGGATGAGCACGGTTAGCGCCTGGGTGTGATCGACCGGCCAGCCGGTGCGCGGGTCGATCAGGTGGGCGTAGCGCTTACCGTCGAGTTCGAAGTAGCGCTGGTAGTCGCCGGAAGTGCCGATGGCCTCGCCGTCGTCGAGCATGACCGTGGCCAGCGGGCCGGGCTGGCGCGGGTGCTGGATGCCGATGCGCCATTTGCGGCCTTCCTTGCTGCCCAGGGCGAGGACATTGCCGCCGATGTTGATCAGTGCATTGCGGATCCCCTGTTCGCGCAGGATGGCGGCGGCGCGGTCGAGGGCGACGCCCTTGAGGTAGCCGCCGAAATCGAGGGCCAGCGCCGGGTTGCGGGTGGATACCGTGGTTCCGGTAATGATCAGGTCGGCCAGCGACGGGCGCTGGCCGCGCCAGGCCTCGATGGCGGTGGGATCGGGCAGGCGCGCCTCGAATTCGTCGGCGTGAAAGCCCCACAGCTTGATCAGCCCGCCAATGCCCGGGTCGAACAGGTAATCGCCCTGCGCCGCGAGCGCCTGCGCCTCGGTCATGAATTCGGCCATCTCCGGGCTGACCGGGTGCGAACGGCCGGCGGCGAAAGCGGCATTGACCTCGGTGAGTTCGGACGGTTGCCAGGCGTGATAGGCGCGGTGCATGCGGTCGAATTCGCGCAGCACCGTGGCGATGGCTTTGCGGCCCTGTTCGGGGTCGGCGTCGACGACGATGACCTCGACCCGGGTGCCGAAGACGAAGGCCTGCTGTTCCTGCAGGGGCGCCTTGCCGCAGGCGGCGAGGGTCAGCGAAAGGAGGGCGATCAGGAGAGTCCGCATGCGTGTTCAATGGCAGTGATGCAGGCGCCGGCGGAATCGAAACCGCTTTGCTGGCGGATTTCGACCATGCCGGCCGGGTGGGTGACGTTGATGCCGGTCAGCGCGTTGCCGATGACGTCGAGACCGACGATCAGCAGACCGCGCTTGAGCAGTAGCGGGCCGAGGGTTTCGCCAAGGTGGCGGTCGTGGGCGCTGACTTCCTGGGCGACGCCGGTGCCGCCGGCGGCCAGGCTGCCGCGCGTCTCGCCGGCCTTGGGAATGCGCGCCAGGCACCAGGGCACGACCTTGCCGGCAATCAGCAGGATGCGTTTGTCGCCCTGGCCGATCTCGGGCAGGTGGATCTGCGCCATGATCGTGCGGCTGCCGTGGTCGGTCAGCGTCTCGACGATGACGTTACGGTTGGGATCGTTGCGGTGCACGCGGAAAACCGGCACCTTGCCGCAGCCGTCCAGCGGTTTGAGGACGACATCGCGCTGTTCGTCGATGAAATGCTGGATCTGCCCCATGTCGCGGCTGATCAGGCTGCTCGGCGCGAATTGCGGAAACTCGGTGATGGCCACCTTTTCCGCATGCTCGCGCAGCGCACGCGGCCGGTTGATGACGCGCACGCCGTCGGCTTCGGCCCGCTCCAGCAGCCAGGTGGCGGCGAGGAATTCGCGGTCGAGCGGCGGGTCAAGACGGACGATGACCGCGTCCAGGCCTTTCAGCGGCCGCCATTCGCGGCCGGTTTCGCGGTACCAGTCGTGGTCGTCCGGCCGCAGGTGGAGGTGGATCAACTCGCCGAAGACGCCGCCCGGATGGCCGGCTTCCGGCTTGCGCCAGCCAAGCGAGGCGGCTTCGATGGCGAAGACCTCGTGACCGTGGCTCTGCGCCGCGCGCATCAAGGCCACGCCGGGGTCGTTGAAAGCTTTTCGGGTGCTCAGCGGATCGACGACAAAGGCCAGCGACAGGCTGGCCCCCTTGCCCGAGATTTCCTTGGCGAAACTCAGTTGCATCGCGCTCTCCGGTCAGGTGCTCGCCCGCTGGCCGCTATCAACGAAGTGATAGTTGCCGGTCAGCAGGGGTTGTGGGGGAGGCGGTAATTCGGCCAGGTAGGCGGTGGCGAATTCCGTTGCCATCGTCGCGAGGCCACGTCGGATTTTTTCCAGATAGCCGGCCGGGGCTGGCGGCAGCGGTGGAGGGGGGCGTCTTTCGTCAATGAAGGTGATGGCGTCGACAGCTTGTCCGGCGGCGGTGCTGCAACACACTGCGGTCAGGGCGTAGCCCTTTTCACGCTGAATCAGTCTGGCCAGTTCTTCCGGGTTGATCTCGATCAGCGCCCCCAGGCATTGCCCGCTGCCATCCACTTGAAGATTCAGGAAACTGGCCGGTGTTTCCCGGCCAAGGCTGTCGACATGAATGGTGTGGATCGAATCCCAGCTGAGGCAATACCCTGGCAAGCGTACCGGCAACAGATCGGCGGCTGAGGTGTACCGGTGCAGGGCGCGTTCGGCGCTGACAGGGTCGAGCAGGGAGCCGTAAACGAAGAGTTTCATGCGCCACTCAATCAAGGATTTCCAGGTCAAGGACCGCAGCACACAGCGCGGCAAAGCCATCTTCGTGCTGTTCGATGCCTGCCGCGCAGGCCAGTTCCCGTTCGCTGGCCGGTGCCTCGCGGGCACGTGCCAGGGCGGTGCGCCAGTCCTGATCGAGCAGACCGCAGGCCAGGGCATTTTCCAGTTGCAGGGCAAAGCGTTTCTTGCTCGAACCGGTACGTTCCAGCAGGCTCAGTCCTTCGTCGATGATCGTGCGTGCCTGCTGCGCGGTTTCGTTTGTCGACTGTGGGTCGGTGAGCAGTGCCCGGCACAGGTGGGCGAGGGCCAGGTTGTGCAGGGCGACCGGCAATTCATCGATGTCGGCGATGCGTCGCTTGAGGTCGACAGCCAGCGTTGCGTATTCGATTGATTCGGCGATCAGGGTCAGGGCGTGCTTGGTGTCGGCTTGGCGTTGTTTGAGTCCGTACTTGCGGCTGACGTAGGCAAGATTGGTCAGCGAGCCGCTATACCATTTGAGCTGTATTCCGGGAATGGCGAGCGCCATGCGGTTTTCCGCGATGGCTTCGGCCTGTCGGCCATCGGCATCGAGATAGAGGGCGCGGTAGTTGTGATAGCGCCAGCACGCCTCTGCTTCGCCCGGGTGACGTTCCATCAGCTGGCCGACGGTATCGAGCCAGGCGAAACCTTGCGCGAGCAGGCTGCTGTCTCCCGTCGAATAGTTCAGCCATGCGGCTTCAAGCAATGCCGCGACATGAATGTCCGGACGTTGCGCCAGACTGTTGCATGCCAGGATCGGGCGGATGATGGCGAGGCCGCCGCGAGCATCGCCCTGGCGTTCCCGTAGACGGGCCAGACGTATACCGGCGGGCAACGGATCGAGATTCCTGAGTTTGTCCCAGATGGCGCTGGCAGCGGCGTAATAGCCACTGACTTCGAGCAGGCGGGCAAGCCGGGCAAGGATGTCCGGGGAAAATGCGTTGAACCGGGTCAGTGCTTGCACTTCCTCGGCAACAGGACGAAGGGGTGTGTGGTCGGCGATTACGCGCGGCAGTCGCCGGGCGATCTGACCTGCGCCGGGGCCATCGGCAAATTCCTGGCGGGCAAGGTGGGCAAACAGCGGGTAGTGTTCGCCTCGATCCAGGCCGGTGATTGTTTCCCCGACCAGCAGGCGCATCTGCTGCCTGAGCGATTGCTGCACTTGCGTGGAGTCGGCGGCTTGGTCATGGAGTACGGCCAGGCCATTGATCGTGTAGAGCAGGGTGGTCGGGTCGCCGTCATGGACAAAGCGGCGTGGGTCGCTGAGCAGTAGCTGTCGGGCCTGTGCCGCCAGTTGCGAGGCTTCGGGAGCGATGGCAGCAGCGAGCGCGGGCGACAGGCAGAGGATTTCGATCTGGTCCGGGTGCGGGTCGAGATAGGCGTAATCGTTGCGGCAGCGAGCGAGGAAACGATAAACGAAATCTTGCGGCAGATCGGTGGCAAAGTGCTGCGTCAGGCGCAGGAAGGCATTTTCCGAAAAGCATGCCGGACCGCTGTCGGCGCTGAGTGGACAGCGCATGAGCTGCTGCAGCGGGAAGGAAGCGACACGCATCAAGTGCAGCAGGCGCAATTCGCCTGCATTCAGGACTGTGATGGGTGCGGTTTCGCCAGCGCTTCGGGAAGCTGATTCGATCACCTGAAGCTTGATCCCGGATTGCGCTTCCAGCGCCCGGCAGACGCCTGTCATTTCATCGTTGCGGACATGCAGCCGGAGCCGGCTCCCGGAGGTCAGATGCTCGCGGAAAAGCGGCAGCAGAATGTCCCAGAAAACTTCTGCCTGATCGACAGTCGACGCGAGGCCGGGATTCCAGACATCGATCCGGCGGACTTTGTCGAGTTGCCGCAGGCGGGCCCAGGCCCGAGCCTGGCGCATGATTCTGGCGGGCCGCAGGTGGAAACGGTGAGTCATGTCGCGGAACCCGTCGACCATTTCTCCCAGTTCCTGTGACAACAGGGACATGCGCTTGGAACGGGCAGCGATGGCGGCGAGGACGACGTAGGCCAGGAGCGAGGCAAGTACGACCAGGATCAGCCGGGCCGAGGGTTGTTCGTCCAGGATCAGGTCATAGATCCCGTTGCCGAGGACGGCGAACAGGCTGATCGGGACGAGCAGGACGAGTACTGCCAGGGTGGTGCCCGACAGTGACAATAGCCGGGCGTTGGGAACCCGGGCCAGTTCTGCGGCCAGCCGCGAGGCGGCATCGGTTTCCGGGAGCGAGATCGTCCAGGCGTCGGCACCGGTAGCGACGAAGGTGTCGGGGGGCGGGTTTTCCCGCCAGTCGGCGGCAATCTCGACCTGGATCATGACCCCGGCTGCGTATTGTCCAGCTCGACCGCCGCTGCCAGGCAGGCCAGGCGGGCGACGACGCCGTAGGCGTAGAAACGGTTGGGCGGCGAATCGGGGTTGCCGCAGCGGTAGTCGGGCAGGTTGCAGCCGGTCTCGAAGGCCAGCGGCTCGAAGTGCATGCCCGGCGCGTTGAGGTTCTCGTCCTTGCCGCGGCCGGTATGGACGCGGTAGAAGCCGCCGACGACGTAGCGGTCGATCATGTAGATGACCGGCTCGGCGACCGCCTCATTGACCGTCTCGAAGGAGTGCACGCCTTCCTGAATCAGCACTTCGGAGACTTCCAGGCCTTCCTTGACCACGCTCATCTTGTTGCGCTGCTTGCGGTTGAGGGCGATCACTTCATCGACGTTGCGCACCGTCATCACGCCCATGCCGTAGGTGCCGGCGTCGGCCTTGACGACCACGTAGGGGGTTTCGGCGATGCCGTATTCGCGATACTTCTCGGCGACGATGTCGAGCACGGCCTGGACATTGGCGGCTAGGCATTCCTCGCCCTGACGTTCGTGGAAGTTGATCGAGCGGCAGACCGAAAAAGCCGGGTTGATGCGCCACGGGTCGATGCCGATTTCGCGGGCGAAGTCGTTGGCGACCTGGTCGTAGGCGGCGAAGTGATTCGATTTGCGGCGCACCGCCCAGCCAGCGTGCAGCGGCGGCAGCACGTACTGTTCGTCGAGATTGCCGAGGACTTCCGGGATGCCGGCCGACAGGTCGTTGTTGAGCAGGATGGCGCAGGGCTCGAAGCCGGCGACGCCGACGCGGTTGCCGTTGCGCACCAGCGGTTCGAGCAGCAGCTGCTGGCCGTTCGGCAGGTCTACCGGGGTCGGTCCGGTGAGGTCGGGAATCAGCGAGCCGATCCGCACTTCCAGCCCGGTCTGCTTGAGCACGGCGGCGATCTGGGCAACGTTCTGCAGGTAGAACTGGTTGCGCGTGTGGTTCTCGGGAATGAGCAGCAGACGCCGGGCTTCCGGGCAGAACTTCTCGATCGCGCTCATCGCGGCCTGCACGCACAGGGGCAGGAAGGCCGGGTTGAGGTTGTTGAAGCCGCCGGGGAACAGGTTGGTATCGACCGGCGCCAGCTTGAAGCCGGAATTGCGCAGGTCGACCGAGGAGTAGAAGGGCGGGGTGTGTTCCAGCCACTGTCCGCGCAGCCAGTGTTCGATCTGCGGACTGGCTTCGAGGAAGCGCCGTTCGAGTTCGAGTAGCGGGCCGGTCAGGGCCGTGGTGAGATGGGGGACCATGGTGCTGTCTCCAGGGTTTTTTGCGCGTTATTGTCGGCCGCGATGTTACACCGCGGTGCACAAAAATGGGGCCGCCGGCCGCGGTCCGGCGCGCAAAAAGGGTAAAATCCCGTCTCTTTTGAAATACTTGCCGGATCGGAATCGTCGTGCTCGTTGCTGCCAACATTACCATGCAATTCGGGGCCAAGCCCCTCTTTGAAAACGTCAATGTCAAGTTTGGCGAGGGCTATCGTTACGGCCTGATCGGCGCCAACGGCGCCGGCAAGTCGACCTTCATGAAGATCCTGTGCGGGGCGCTGGAGCCTTCAGCCGGCAACGTCTCCAAGGACGTGCACGAGCGCATGGCCTACCTGCGCCAGGACCAGTTCGCCTATGAGGACATGCGCGTCCTCGACGTGGTCATGATGGGCCACGAAGAACTGTGGAGCGCGATCCAGGAACGCGACGCCATCTACGCCAAGCCGGAAGCGACCGAAGATGACTACATGCGCGCCGCCGAGCTCGAAGGCAAGGTCGGCGAGTACGACGGCTATACCGCCGAATCGCGCGCCGGCGAGTTGCTGCTCGGCGTCGGCATCCCGACCAGCCAGCACAACGGCCCGATGAGCGAAGTCGCCCCGGGCTGGAAGCTGCGCGTACTGCTCTGCCAGGCGCTGTTCGCCAACCCGGACATCCTGCTGCTCGACGAACCGACCAACAACCTCGACATCAACACCATCCGCTGGCTGGAAGAGGTGCTCAACAACCGCGATTCGACGATGATCATCATCTCTCACGATCGCCACTTCCTGAACCAGGTCTGCACCCACATGGCCGACCTCGACTACGGCAAGATCACCACCTACGCCGGCAACTACGACGACTTCATGGAAGCCGCGCAGCAGGCCCGCGAGCGCCAGTCGCAGGCCAATGCCAAGGCCAAGGAGCGGATCGCCGAACTGCAGACCTTCGTCCGCCGCTTCTCGGCCAACGCCTCCAAGGCCAAGCAGGCAACCAGCCGTCTGAAGCTGATCGACAAGCTCAAGCCGGAAGACGTGAAGCCGTCGTCGCGCCAGTATCCGTGGATCCGCTTCGAATACGACGAGAAGCTGAAGCTGCACCGCCAGGCCGTCGAGATCGAGAACCTGACTTTTGCCTACGAAGGCGGCGAGCGCAAGATATTCGACAACCTGACGCTGACCATCAACGGCGGTGAGAAGATCGCCGTGATCGGCGAGAACGGCGTCGGCAAGACGACTTTCCTGAAGTTGCTGATGGGCGAACTGCAGCCGCAATACGGCACGCTGAAGTGGGCGGAAAAGGCCAAGACCGGTTACTACGCCCAGGACCACAGCGCCGAGTTCGCCGGCACCCAGAGCCTGACCGAATGGATCGTCGGCTACGCCCGCGCCTCGGTCGAGGAAGGTGGCGATCTGGAAACTCTGGTGCGCGGCACCCTCGGTCGCCTGCTGTTTTCCGGCGACGAGCAGAAGAAGGCTGTCAACGTCATCTCCGGCGGCGAACAGGGTCGCATGCTGTTCGGCAAGCTGATGCTGCAGAAGCCGAACGTACTGGTGCTCGACGAACCGACCAACCACCTCGACATGGAATCGATCGAAGCGCTCAACAGCGGCCTGGAGAAATTCCCGGGGACCTTGATCTTCGTCTCGCACGACCGCGAATTCGTCTCCTCGCTCGCCACTCGCGTGCTCGAAGTCAAGGGCGACGGCCGCATCGTCGATTACCTGGGCGGCTACGAGGACTATCTGGCCTCGCAGGGCGTCGAGTAAGCGTTTTCTTATCTCGGGGGAGGCTGATACGGTTTTTCGGTCAGGCCTTTCTCGTTGATCCAGCTATGCGCCGGCTGTGGTCGTCCAAACAGGTAACCCTGCAGCAGCCGGCAGCCCATCTGTTGTAGCAATGCTAGTTGCTCGGGCGTTTCAACGCCTTCGGTGACCACCCTCAAATCCAGATCCGCCGCCATCGACACGATCGCACGCACGATCTTCTGGTCCGATGAACTTACGGTCAGGTTGCGGATGAAGGACTGGTCGATCTTGATGATGTTCACCATGAAGCTGGACAGGTAGCTCATCGACGAATAACCGGTGCCGAAATCGTCAATGGCGATCCGCAAGCCGAGTTCCCGCAGGCGCCTCAATACTTCGGTGACGCCACCGCTGTCGCCAAGCAGCATGTCCTCGGTCACCTCCAGAATCAGTCGCTCAGCCGGCATGCCTTCTTCGGCCAGGATGGCAGCGACGCGCTCGGGAAAATCTTCGGCATTGATGTCGCTGACCGAGACATTCACCCCCAGGTAGGGGGCTGAGGGTGCTGCCAGATAGGGGATGAAAGCCCTGCTGGCTGAACGCAGCATGCTCAGCGTCAGCTCGCGGATGCAACCGGTTTCGATGGCCGCATGAATGAATTCTGGCGGCGGAACCCAGCCCAATTCCGGGTGCTGCCAGCGAGCCAGGGCTTCAAAGCCTGCTATCCCCTGCGTGTTACTTTCGACGATGGGCTGGAAATACACCTGGATGTCGCCATTGGCCACGGCATTGGGCAGCCAGGCTTCGAGACGGAATTGGCGTAGCGCGCGTTCGTGAATATTTCGGTCAAACACCACCACTTGGTTGCCGCGTTCCCGTTTGGCTTCGTGCATGGCGGTATCCGCTTCGCGCAACAGACGGTCTCGATCCACTTCTCCTGTAGTGCACCGGGCCACACCAAACGCTGCCGTTACCGACAAACGGTGTCCTGCGACGTGAAAAGGTTCGCTCAGTACGCGCTCGCACTGGTGACAAAGTGTTGCCAGATCGTTCGTTTCATCTAATTGCCGCAGGATGACGAAGGCGTCACCGCTGAAGCGGATAAGCTGGCTCCGTCCATCGAGAAGGCTGGACAATCGTTCCGCAACAGAGGAAACCACCTCGTCTCCGAAGGAGTGGCCATAGGTATCGTTGATAAGCTGGAAGCGGTTGACGTCCGCCATCACCAGCGCAATGGTGTGTCCTGAACCCCATTTCCCCTGGGCGAGTTGCTCGCTGAGCCAAGCACGGTTCGGCAATCCGGTCAGATCGTCATGGGTTGCCTGGTAGTGCAGGGCTGCGTGGCGCGAAGCGAGAATGCGGCTACGGATCAGCACCCCAGCGATCACCAGAATAAGTGCGACAATGACGGCAAGAAAGCCGAGCAAGGTGCTGCGGTATTCCGGATCGAACATTGAAGGCGGTCGGTTAATTATCTGGCTTCCCGGCGGCAAGGCTCGTTCGGAGATGCCGAACCGGTGCAGTTCCCGGTAATCGAACAGCTTTGCCAGGGGCGTTTCATAGACGATGGGAATTGATTCCGGCGCTTCGCCTGCAAGTATTCGCTGCGCCATGCGCGCCATCAACCGACCGTTTTCCAGTCCACTGTTCATGTAGCCGCCCAACGCACCGAGGCCGACGGTGGCGTCTAGATCGGAGTAGACCGGTCGGGTGGTGCGAGCATGCACGTGGGCGACCAATTCCTCTGGGCCATAAGGTCGTCCGCCGTCGATACGAGGTTGAGCTCCCAGGGCGAACAACAGGGTGTCCTCGCCGAGGAGCGGCAGGCGCCCCTCGACTTCGGCAAGGTTGCGCGTTACCCAGTGTTCCACCGCAATTCCAGTTCCTAGTTGCGTCAGCGCTTCGGTGACATGCTGTCGTATGCCAGCTCCCGACTCGTCCTCTGCGGTCAGGAATACCAGTCGCTTGACCTCCGGGTGCAGGCGCAGGGCCAAGTCGAGAGTTCGTGTGAAATCGAATCGTTCGGCGATGCCGGTGACACCGGACCGACTACCTATGATCTGGCCTGGGTCGTTGTTGATGCCGGAAAACACGATGGGTATGCCGGCAAATCTTTCCTGATGAACGGCGAATTCCAGCGCATTGTCGTCAACCGTTACCACCAGGTCGAAATCTTGCCCGGCATATTTTTCGCTCAGGTAGCGTGCGAAGTGTCGGCGTGCGTCTTGATCGGGGCGGCGCTTGGTGTCCATCCACTCGATATGCAGCGTTGGGCGAGCTGCCATGACACCACCCCACTCCTCGAAACCATCGAGGATGCGGTCCTCCCAAGTGTAGCCGTGGTGGTAAGACATCAAAACGAGCACCCGGGGGACTTCCTGGGCCGCAAACAGTCCGCTTGTCAGAACGAATTGCAACAGGCTGGCAACTAGCCAATGCCGCCAGGCTGGTATTCCGCTTCCCGACATTCATGGCTCCTTTGGTGGGTCTGGTCTTTTTTTTCTAAGGGTACTTTATCAGCTTCGACTTCTCTACCGACGTGTTATCAAAACCTGTTCGGACTCACGCCGTGCTTCCGTTGTTGGCATCCAGCCAGTGCAGCAGGCTGGCGAACAGTTGTTCCGGGATGACCGGTTTGCCGATGTGGTCGTTCATGCCGGCGTCGAGGCAGCGTTGCCGGTCTTCGGCGAAGGCGTTGGCGGTCATGGCCAGGATCGGGGTGTCGCGGTTCAGGCTGTCGGCGCGGATGGCGCGGCTGGCTTCGATGCCGTTCATCAGCGGCATTTGCATGTCCATCAGGATCAATGCGTAGTGCGTCTGGTGGGCGAGATCGACAGCTTCCTGGCCGTTGTTGGCGAGGTCGATGCGTATCCCCGTTTCTTCCAGCAAGCCGAGCGTGACTTCCTGGTTGATCGGCTCGTCTTCGGCGAGCAGGATGCGGCAGCCACGGTGGCGCCGGCTGAGTTGGGCTTCGGCCGATTCCTCGGGCACGATGGTGGCGGGCTGCGGCGCATGGGCGGCCGCCTTGCGCAGGCGGATGGTGAACCAGAAGCAGCTACCCCGGCCGGGTGCGCTGTCCACCCCGATTTCACCGCCCATCAGGTGCACCAGCTTCTTGCTGATCGCCAGCCCGAGGCCGGTGCCGCCATACTTGCGCGTGGTCGAGCTGTCGGCCTGCTCGAAGGCATTGAACAGCCGGCGCACGTGCTCGGCGTCGATGCCGATGCCGGTATCGCGGATGGCGAAACGCAGCAGGCTGTCGTCGGCGGTCGATTCGAGGACCGAGACGCTGACGACGACTTCGCCGCGTTCGGTGAATTTGACGGCATTGCCGGCCAGGTTGGTGAGTACCTGGCCGAGCCGCAGGGCATCGCCGCTGAAGTTGCCGGTAGCGTCGGATGGCAGCGGGTCGATGCGGAATTCGAGGCGTTTTTCGGCAGCCTTGTGACCTAGCAGGTCAGCCAGGTTGTCGAGTACCTGCTCGAGACGGAATTCCGCATTTTCCAGGCCAAGGTGCTCGGCTTCGATCTTCGACAGGTCGAGGATGTCGTTGAGGATCAGCAGCAGGCGATTGGCTGCCTCCATGGCCCGGTCCAGCTGGTGCTGCATCTTCTGGTCGGCCACCCGGGCGCGGACCAGCGAAACCATGCCCATGATGCCGTGCATCGGGGTGCGCAGCTCGTGGCTCATGTTGGCGAGGAAGGCGGATTTCGCCTTGTTCGCCGACTCGGCAGCCTCCTTGGCTTGCTGCAGGGTCTGGTTGGCAATCTCCAGGTCGACGTTGAGTGCCTGGATGCGTGCTTCCGAGCGCATCCGCTCGGCGATTTCGATTTCCATGCGCTCGTTGCCGCTGCGCAGTTCGGCGGCCTGGCGTTCGAGGCTGTCGGTGTGGTCGCGCAGTTGCCGGGCCATGTCGTCGATGGCTTCGTAGAGGCTGGAGACTTCGCGCAAGGGCGTGCTGTCACCGCCGGTCGGGCGCCAGTTGCCGGCGGCGATGCCGGCAGCGGCGCCGGACAGGCGGATCAGCGGGCGCGAGATCCAGTCGCTGGCGAGCAGGCCGATGAATATGCCGAAACCGGTGACCAGCAGGCCGAGGTAGATGACGTTCTGCAGCATGCTGCTGGCCAGCGTGTCGAAATGCGATTGCGGCAGGATCAGGCCGATGTTCAGGACTTGTCCCTGTTCCAGCTGGTGTCGGCGCCAGTCGACCAGATAGCGCTTTTCGTCGACCAGCACGAAGGCGCTGCCCTCGGGCTTGCCGTCGTCGCGCATGGTCTCTCCGGCGGCGCGCAGCAGGGGATCGTCGCTGCCGGCCAGGGTGATCCGGATCGTTTCTCCGTTGGTCCGGTAGATCGGGTGCCTGCTGGAACTGGCCAGCAGCTTGCCGTCGCTTTCGGCGAGGAAGGCGATTCCCCCGGAGTCCTCGCTCATTTCGGCAAGCAGGGTCGATAGTTGGGACAGGGCGACGTCGGCGGTAGTGACGCCGATGAAGCGACCGGCCGGATCGTGGAGCGGCGACGACATGCCGATGCCCATGGTGTCGTAAGCGCCCTGGGCGTCGTTGATGGCGTAGCGGTAGGCGGGGTACCAGGCGATGCGGCCGTTTTCGCGGGCGGCAACGAACCATGGACGGGTGCGCGCATCGAAGGCGTTGTTGGTCTGGGTTACCAGTGTGGTTGGCCGGGCTGCATCGTCCACCCGGTAAATGTGCATGCTCCGGTTGTCGGCAATGCGGGCATGCAGCAGGCGCAGGCCGCGGTCGGCACCGAGTGGTGGCCGGCTGCCGGCATAGTATTCGCCGTCGGTCATGCCGGCGGAGATGAAGGTCAGCAGGGGTTGCTGGCGGATCTGCAGGAGGAAGTCCTGCATCATCCGCTCGCGCTGATCGGGATCAAGCAAGCCGGCGCGGGCTTGCTCGACATTGAAGGCGACAACCCGTCTGGGTACTTCGAAAAAGGCCGCAACCCGGTCATGGATGCGTTCGCCGAGTGCGTCGGCCATGTTCTGGGCGAAGCGGTCGGCGGCCTGGCGGGCATTGACGTAGGAAATCCAGCCGCTGACGACGACAATGGGCAACAGGACGAGCAGCAGGGAACCGATCAGGAAGGTGCGCAGGCCGATGCGGCCGACTCGAGTCACCGGGTTGTCGTTGTGGTGGCGGAACAACTGACGCAGCATCAGGGCCAGGGTCAGCAAGGCAATCACGCCGCGGGTCAGCCACTGGCGCAGCGTGTTGTAGGGGTCGCCGGCCAGTGGCTTGGCGGCCAGGCGCCATTCGCCGCCGGGCAGATGGACGTCGATGGCAACATGCGCCTGCTTGAACAGCGCCGGGTCTCCATAAAATACTTCCCCGCTCGCACCGGCGCCGTCGCGACCGCGGATGGCCAGGGTGAAGCTGCTGTCGCGGCCGATCAGGCCGGCATCGGCGAGCACCCCGTCGAGATCGATGGCCGAGGAGACGACGCCCCGGAATTCCTCTGCCTGCCCCTCGCCGACGGAAAAATAGATCGGTGTGCGGCTGACCAGGCCGGGGCGGCCGCTCTGTACCAGGTCGATAGGCCCGGTCAGCACCGTGTCGCGGACGGCCAGCATGCGCTCGATGCCGGTCATGATGTAGGGCCGGTTGGCGTAATTCATCCCCTGGACAGCTTCGTTACCGGCGAAGGGATGGACGAAAACCACTTCGTAATGGCGCGACAGCGTCAGGTTGATGATGTTGCGGTGTTCGTTGATCAGCTTGTCGGAGAGTTCGCGCAGGCGGGCTTCGTCGAAGTTGAGGTCGGGCGGCAGGGTCGCGGCGAAATCGTAGTGAATCTGCTTGTGGTTCTGCAGGTCGCGCTCAAGCCGCAGGGCAGCGGAGCGCAACTGCGTCTCGGTCTGTTGCAGGTCAAGTGCTTCGACTTGTTGCCGATCAACATGGGTCAGGACAATGGCCAGTAACCAGCCGCCGATGGCGATGGCCAGCAGTTGCAACCAGGTGCCGGCGGCAAGGTTGCGGAAGGGATTCACGCTTATTGGCCCAGCCCTTTGCGCAGGCGGTCGAGCAGCCAGGCAAAGCCGACCAGCAGGACGAGGCGCTGCAGCGTGTTGAACAGCAGCGGACCGCGTTCTAGTCCGCCGGCGCTCAGTTGCCGTTCGGCGAGGTACCACAGCACGGCAGCCAGCACGGCCAGCATGGCAGCTCGCGGCAGGCTGATGAACCAGGCGACGGCGGCGATCGGCAGCAGGAAAAAGAGGTGGAATTCATGGCTGGCCGGGCTGTTCATGCGCAGGTAACCGACCAGGCCGGTGACGACGATGGCGGCTGCCCAGATACCGATCTGGGCCAGCGGTTTGGGGCGTGCGGCGAAGAGGGAATTCAGGTTCATGGCGAGATGTTCGGGTATTCCCGCTCGGCAATCAAGCGTACCCAGGCCAGCGGGCTGAAACTGCTATCGGCGAACAGGGCGACGGCGACCGTCAACACGGCCGTGAACAGCGGCGGCAGAAGCAGCAGCCAGGCGGTTTCGCGCCGGCCGACCGGGTGGATTTCCTCGTGCGGCCAGTCGGGCGGCGGCAGCTTGAGCCAGGCCCGGTGGAGGATGGGCAGGAAATAGGCGGCGTTGAGCAGGCTAGACCCCCACAGCACCCAGATCGCCCAGTCCATGCCGGCGGCGCTGGCGCCGTCGGACAGCCAGGCCTTGCTCACCGCGCCAGCGGTCAGCGGCGCACCCATCATGCCCAGGGCGCCGATGCTGAAGGCCAGCGTGGTCAGCGGCATGCGCCGGCCGACCCCGTCCATTTCGCTGACCTTGTGGATGCCCAGGGTCTCGGCGTAATTGCCGGCGCAGAAGAACAGGGTGATCTTCATGATGCCTTGATGGACCAGGTGGACCAGGCCGCCGATGGTGCCGAGTGGCCCGAACAGCGCGACGCCGAGGACGATGTAGGAAACCTGGCTGACGGTCGAGAAGGCCAGCCGCTTCTTGAGGTCGTTCTGGAACAGCGCCCGGCTACTGCCCCAGAGGATGGTGACGGCAGCGATAACGGCCAGCGGCAGGAGCAGGCCAAGCGACTGGGCGAACTCGATGCCGTAGATTTCATAGACGATGCGGACGATACCGAAGGCGCCGGCCTTGACCACGGCGACCGCATGCAACAACGCCGAGACCGGCGCCGGCGCGACCATCGCCTGCGGCAACCAGCCGTGCAGCGGGACGATGGCGGCCTTGACGCCGACCCCGGCGATCAGCAGCGCGAAAATCAGCTGAAGGGTCAGCGGGTCCAGCCCCGGGATGGCGGCGAGCAGGCCGCCCTGGGTGAATTCGCCGGGGCCGGCCAGGTGGTCGAGCCAGACGATGCCGGCGAGCAGCGCGGCGCCGCCGGCCAGGGTGTAGGCAAGGTAGATGCTGCCGCCGCGCATGGCCTGCGGCGTGCCGCGATGGACGACCAGCGGGAAGGTGGCCAGCGTCAGCAACTCGTAGAAGACGAAGAAGGTGAACAGGTTGCCGGCCATGGCGATGCCCATGGTTGCGGTGACGCACAGGCTGAAGAAACCGAAGAAACGGCTGCGATGCGGCGCGTGTTCGAGGTAGCCGATGGCGTACAGCGTGGTGAACAGCCACAGCACCGCCGACAGCGTGACGAAGAGCAGGGCCAGGGCGTCGGCCTTGAAGACGATTTCGATGCCGGGGGCGATGGCATGGCGCAGGCCGTATTCCTCTCCGGCGGCGACGCCGGCAATGAGCAGCCCGACCAGCCCGGCCTTGGCCAGCGCGCCGGCGAGGTTGAGCGCGGTGCGCAGGGCGACGCGCTTTTCCGGCAGGGCGAAGATGATCAGCCCCGGTAACAGCGACGAGGCGATCACCGCCAGCGGCAGCCACTGGTTGCTGGTCATGGCTGGACTCCGGCGATCAGGGCGAGCAGCGGCGCCGCGCCCAGGCCGATCAGCACGCTGCCGGCGGCCAGCGCGAACGCCGTCCATTCGAGCAGCGCTGCCGGCCGCTGCGGCAGCGGCACGTCATCGTGCGTGGTCGGGCGGCGGAAAGCCAGGCGCAGCACGCGGAAGACGTAGATGCCGGCAAGCAGCCCGCCGCTGAGCGCGACGACGACAATCCACGGTTGACCGGCGGCGAGCGCCGCGTCGATCAGCAGCCACTTGGCCAGGAAACCGCCCGACGGTGGCAGACCCATCAGCGTCACCCCGGCTAGCGCGAAAGCGAACAAGCTCACCGGCAGATGCGCGGCGGCACCGGCGACGCCGAGCACACGGTCGCTGCCGCCGACCTTGATCAGCGTGCCGGCGGCGACGAACATCGCCGCCTTCGCCAGGCCATGCGCCGTCGCCTGCAGGATGCCGGCCTGCAGCGCCAGGGCGCCGGTGCCGAGCAGCGGGAAGATGAGGAACAGGTAGCCCAGCTGGGCGACCGTCGAATAGGCGACCAGCATCTTCAGCCGGTCGGCGCGGATGGCCCGCCACGACCCCCAGAGGATGGCGGTGGCGCCGAGCGCGGCCGGCACCTGGGCGAGCGCCGGCAGGGCCTCGCTCAGCGCGGCGAAGGGGCCGAGCCAGAGACGCAGGAAGAGGTAGAACGAGGCCTTGACCACCAGCGCCGAGAGCAGCGCCGACACCGGCGCCGGGGCGCCGCCGTGGGCCGGCGGCAGCCAGAAGTGGAAGGGCAGCAGGGCGGTTTTCAGCAGCAGCCCGGTCAGCATCAGGCCGCCGGCCAGCCACACGGCGAGCGGCGCCTCACTGGTGATCAGGCTGCCGAGCAGGCTGGCCGAGACGGTGCCGTAACTGCCGTAGATCAGCGCCACGCCGAACAGGTAGGCGCCCGAGCCGACCAGCGTCGCCAGCAGGTAGCGCAAGGCGGCGGCGATCTGCGCCGCGCCGCCGCCGGCAGCGACCAGACCGACGGCGGCCAGGCCGACCAGTTCCAGCGTCACGTAGAGGTTGAACAGGTCGCCGGAGAGGAAGAGCGCGTTCATGCCGGCCAGCAGGAAGCCGGTCAGCGGCCAGAAGGCGGGCGGCGTGGCTTGGCTGAAATAGCTGCGGGCGTAGAGCGCCAGCGTCAGCGCGACGCCTTGGGTGAGCAGCAGCATGACCAGCGACAGGCCGTCGGCAACCAGGCGGATGCCCAGCGGCTCGGCCCAGCCGCCGGCTAGGTGGCCGATGCTGCCGTGACTGGCAACGTCGCCAGCCAGCGCGATGACGCACAGCAGCTGGCCGCCGATGCCGGCCAGTGCCAGCATCGGTCCATGGCGGTCGGCGGCGAGGAAGGCCAGCGTTGCCCACAACAACGGCAGCAGGATCAGCCAGGCGAGCGGATCGAGCAACGGGGTCATCGGCCGACCTTCCGTCTGTCGTTGGCCATGCGCCGCGCCCGGCTGCCGGCGTCGCCGACGCGGGCGATGTCCTCGCGTCCGGTCAGCGCGTGCCAGCGCCGGGCCAGGGTCAGCGCCAGTGCCGTGGCGGCCACGGCGACGACGATGCCGGTCAGCACCATGGCCTGCGGCACCGGGTCCGGCGTGCCGTCGCGCTGGGCCAGCCCGACCAGGACCAGGAAGGCGCCGCTGCCCATCAGGTTGAAGGCGAGGATGCGGCGCAACAAGGCCTTGAGTAGCAGCACGCCGCCGAGTCCGAGGACGAACAGCAGGCAGCCGGTGGCGGCGTAGATCAGGCCGGCGCTCATGTCTTGTCCGCCCGGAGCAGGAAGAAGGCCGCCAGGTTGACCGCCAGCGAGACGGTCAATCCGCTCTCGATCAACACGATCAGCAGGCCGGCGTGTTCCGGCGGATAGCGCAGCAGGCCGCCGTTAGCCAGCAGCGCGGCGGCGATGGCGAGAAAGAGCAGGAAGCCGCCGGCGATTGCCAGCCGGGGGCCGCGCCGGTCGCGTGGCCAGGGGGCGAGGATTTCGGCCAGGTGCAGCAGCACGGCCGCAGCGGCGAGCACGGCGGCGGCCTGGAAGGCGCCGCCGGGGCGGAAGGCGCCGGCCCACAGCAGATAGACGGCGGCCAGCACCATCAGCGGCACGGCCAGGCGGGCCAGGGTCGGCAGCATGGCGTTGCGGCTGCCGGTCGGTGGTGGCGGCGGCAGGCCGGCGGCGAGCATGCCGAGCAAGGCGATGATCAGGACGGCGACTTCTAGGAAGGTGTCGTAGCCGCGAAAGTTGAGCAGTACGGCGGTGACCGGGTGACTGACGCCGCTGGCGCCGAGGTTGGTGGCGACTTCTCCGGCCAGCTTGACCGGTGCCGGCGGTAGGCCAAGGACGGCGACCAGCAGCGCGGCGGCGAGGCCGAGCAGGGCGACAACGGTCAGGCTGCGCCACAGGGCTTTCATGATTGGCCTTCCTCGTCGTCCGGGCGGCGGGCGCGCAGCGCGGCGACCGCGTCGAGCAGCAGGGCGCCGGTCAGGCCGGCGCCGATGGCGGCTTCGGCGAGCGCGATGTCGGGGGCGTCGAGACGCGCCCAGGCCAGCGTCAGCAAGAGGCCGAAGACGATGAACAGGATCACCGCCCGGCCGATCTGCGGCGTCGCCAGCGTGCGCCAGGCGCTCCACAGCAGCGCGGCGGCGAGCAACAGGTCGAAGGCGGTGCTCATGGTTGCCGCTCCTGCCAGGGCGCGACGCCCAGGCGTTCGGCGCGGCGGGCGATGCTGTAGCCGACGGCGGCACTGGCGATCAGTGCCAGCGGCCAGATCGCCAGCAGCTTGAGCGCCACGGCCAGGCTGTCAGCCTGTAGTGCCAGCCCGGCGAGCACGCAGCCGAGCCCGAGGTTGTCGGCCTTGGCCAGCGCGTGCAGGCGGGTGTAGATGTCGGGAAAACGCAGCAGGCCGACGGTGCCGGCGAAGAAGAACGCGGCGCCGGCGAGGAGGAGCAGGGCGGAGAGCAGGTCAAGGAGCATCGTCTTCCTCTCCCGGTTTCTGCCAGGCGCGTTGGGCGAAGGCGATGCCGCTGATGGCGGCGAGCAGGGCCAGCGTCAGGGCGACGTCGACCAGTGCCGGATGACCGCCGGCAAAGGCCAGCAGGACGAGGATGCCGACGCCGGTGCTGCCGAACAGCAGCGCCGCCAACATGCGGTCGGCCGGGGTCGGGCCGCGCGCTGCCCGCCACAACGCGGCGATCAGGTTGAGCAGCAGGAAGATGGCCAGTCCCAGGCTGAGCGTAGCGATGTCGAGGTTCATCGTGCCTCCCTGAAGACGGCGGCGACGCGATTGGCTAGGCGGGCGGCATCGTCGGCGAGCGGTTGCCGCCGGTCGAGGACATGGACGAGCAGCGTGTCGCCCTGCAGGCGCACGCCGAGCGTGCCCGGCATCAGGCTAAGGGCGGCGGTGAATAGCAGGCGGGGCAGCCCCGGGGGCAGGGTCAGCGGTACTTCGATCAGCGCCGGTCGCAGGGCCGGTTGCCGCTGCAATGCCAGTCCGGCGACCTGGATGCCGCCGGCCAGCGACTGGCGGACGAACCAGACGAGAAAACGGAGCAGTCCGCCGGCCGAGATCGGCAGCAGGGTCTTCGCCGGCAGCAGCCACAGGCTGGCGGCGGTGGCACCGGCAACGCCGGCCAGTGCCAGCGGCCAGGCGTTCAGGTTGCCTTCGGCGGCTGCCAACCAGAGCAGCGCGAAGATGGCGCCCCGGCGCAGGGCGCTGCGGCTTGTCGTGGCATGGCTTGTCTGTTGGCGGTGGGGCATGGTTCGGCAAGCATCCTCATAGTTTCTAGAACAGACCGGCGGCAGCTCAGCCTGTTCCCACCAGCCAGCGCTTTTCCATTTCCATGATCAGGAAGATGACGCCGCCGATCGCCAGCGGTACCAGCCAGTGGCGCAGCGCCAGCGGCGTCGTGCCGAAGGCGCTGTTCATCAGCGGCAGGTAGACGAAGGCCAGTTGCAGCAGGAACAGCACGCCGACAGCGAGCCAGACCGCTCGGTTGGTGAACAGGAGGTCGAGACGCAGGCTGGAGGTGGTCAGGAAGCGGGCGTTGAAGAGATAGAAAGCTTGGGCGACGACCAGCGTGTTGACGGCCATGGTGCGGGCTAGATCAATCGGCATGCCGAGTGCCAGCTCGACTTCGAACATGGCGATGGTAGCGCCGCCGATGAGCAGCGAGACGATGGCCAGACGGATGATGAACGTGCGGTCGAGGATCGGCGTGCCCGGCTTGCGCGGCGGGCGCCGCATGATGCCCGGTTCGGCCGGTTCGAAGGCCAGGGCCATGGCCAGGGTGATGGCGACGACCATGTTCACCCACAGGATCTGCACCGGGGTCAGCGGCAGGGTCAGTCCGAACAGGACCGCCGCCAGCATCACGAAACCCTGGCCGCCGTTGGTCGGCAGGATGAACAGGATGGCTTTCTTCAGGTTGTCGTAGATGGTCCGGCCTTCTTCGACGGCGCGTTCGATCGACGAGAAGTTGTCGTCGGCGAGGACGATTTCGGCGGCTTCCTTGGTTGCCTCGGTGCCCTTGATGCCCATCGCCACGCCAACGTCGGCGCGCTTCAGCGCCGGCGCGTCGTTGACGCCGTCGCCGGTCATGGCGACGACCTCGCCGTTGGCCTGCAGCGCGGTGACGATGCGCAGCTTGTGCTCGGGGCTGGTGCGGGCAAAGATGTCGCAGTCGCGGACGAGGTGGCGCAGCGCTTCGTCGTCGGCGGCTTCCAGTTCGGTACCGGTGACGACCTTGAGCGTATCCGCCGTGCCGATGCCCATCTCGATGCCGATGGCGCGGGCGGTGCCGGCGTGGTCGCCGGTGATCATCTTGACCCGGATGCCGGCGCCGTGACACGAGGCGATGGCCTGGATGGCCTCCGGTCGCGGCGGGTCGATGATGCCGACCAGGCCGATGAAGATCATGCCGCTGTCGAGGTCGTCGATGCCCAGATGCTGGCGGCCGTCGTCGATCGGGCGGGCAGCGGCGGCGAGCACGCGCAGGCCTTCCTGGCTGAGGCGGTCGATCTCGCGCTCCCAGTAGGCGCGGTCGAGCGCCTGCGGCGTGCCGTCGGCGCCCAGTTCTTCGGCGCAGCGGTCGAGCAGGCGGTCGGGCGCGCCCTTCAGCAGGATGCGGCGCAGGCCGGCCGGGGTGTCGGCCAGCGTCGCCATGAACTTGTTCACCGACTCGAAGGGGATGGTTGCATGCCGGGTGTGCCGCTCGGCAGAGAATCCGGCCTTGTGCGCCAGCGTGCGCAGCGCGCCTTCGGTCGGTTCGCCGGTGACCCGCCACTGGCCAGCGTCTTCAGCGACGTGGGTGTCGTTGGCAACGGCGACGACTTCGATCAGCGCGTGCAGGTGCGCGTGTTCGGCCAGTTCGATCAGTTGCCCGTCGAGCGTGATCTGGCCCTGCGGCGCGTAGCCGGTGCCGCTGACCAGGTAGCTACCGGCGCGGGTGATGACGTGGCGGGCGGTCATTTCGTTCTTGGTCAGCGTGCCGGTCTTGTCGGAGCAGACGACGGTCACCGAACCCAGCGTCTCGACAGCGGTCAGCTTGCGGGTGATGGCGTTGCAGCGGGCCATGCGCTGCACGCCAAGGGCCAGCGTGATGGTCAGGATGGCCGGCAGGCCTTCGGGAATGGCGGCGACGGCGAAGCCGATGGCGGCGAGGAAGACTTCGCCGAGCGGGAAGGCATGCAGCCCGATGCCGACCGCGACCATCAGTGCAGCGAGGCCGACGATGACCACCGACAACTGCTTGCTGAACTGCGCCATCTGCCGGGTCAGCGGCGTCTGCAGGGTTTCGACTTCGGCGATCAGGCGGTTGATGCGGCCGATCTCGGTGTTCGGGCCGGTGGCGGTGATCACGCCCAGGCCCCGGCCGGCGGCGACCAGGGTGCCGGAATAGGCCATGCAGAAGCGGTCGCCGATGCCGGCGTCGGCCGCGACCGGGTCGGCGCTCTTGTCGCTGGGCACCGATTCGCCGGTCAGCGCCGATTCCTCGATGCGCAGGTTGGTCGCTTCGAGCAGGCGCAGGTCGGCCGGCACGCGGTCGCCCGATTTCAGGCGGACGATGTCGCCGGGCACCAGTCCGTCGGCGTCGATCTGCGTCCATTCGCCCTGGCGCCGGACCTGGGCGCTGGCTGACAGCATCTTGCGGATGCCGGCCAGGGCTTCCTCGGCCTTGCCTTCCTGGATGAAGCCGATGATTGCGTTGATGACGACGACGCCGACAATGACGCCGGTGTCGATCCAGTGACCGAGCAGCGCGGTGATGCCGGCAGCGATCAGCAGGATGTAGATGAGGATGTCGTGGAAGTGCTTGAAGAAGCGCTTGAGCAGGCTGTCTCGCGGCGGCGCGGGAAGGCGGTTGGGACCGGTTTCGGCGAGCCGGCGGGCGGCTTCCTGGGTCGTCAGGCCGTGGCTGTCCGACTGAAGTACTTCAAGAACCTGATCGCTGCGCTGGGCATGGGGCGGGGTACGGCGTGGCTGATTCACGAGGTCTCCGGAAATGCTTATTGGCAGGTACCCTCGGCGGCAAGGGTGCGGATGATGCGGACGCAGTCGAGGTCGGACTGGTGGTAAGCGGATTTGACGTACTCGATGTAGGCCGCTTCCTCGCTGCCGGCCTCGATCGCCAGTCCGGTGACGTAGCTGAAGCGCAGGAAAAGGTGGCCGTCGTGCGGTTCCTCGATGCGGATGGTCAGGCTGCCGCCGGGTTGTTCCGCGCTCGGTTCGATGTCGAAACAGACCGCCTGTTCCTCGGTCAGGGTGACGCGGTCGCGGATGCGGACGGCGCCGAAATCGAGTTCGCGCAAGGCGCTGTCGGCTTGCCGCTCAAGCATGGTGAAGTCGGCCAGTCCCGGCAGGAACAGCAGCGGATTGTCGACGCGATGGAGCAGGCCGAGCCAGAGCTGGCGGCGCGTCAGTTGCATGACCAGCGGGTTGCCGGGGTCGTTTATGGCAATCAGATGTTCGAAGTTCATGCGCCGATGGTAGCATCCTCACATGCAACTTGAACGTATCCTCCAAAGCCACGGCTTCGGCACCCGCAAGGCCTGCCGCGCCATGATCCGGCGCGAACGGGTGAGCGTCGCCGGGCAGATTGTCGACGACCCCTTTGCCGATCTCGCCACCGACGGGCTGGTCTTTTCCGTCGACGGGACCGATTGGCCGTTCCGCGAGCAGGCCAGCCTGCTGCTCTACAAACCCGCCGGTTACGAATGCTCGCGCAAGCCGCAGCATCATCCCTCGGTGCTCGAACTGCTGCCCCTGCCGCTGCGCGAGCGTGGCGTCCAGCCGATCGGCCGGCTCGACGAAGACACCACCGGGCTGCTGCTGATCACCGACGACGGGCAGCTCAATCACCAACTGTCCTCGGGCAAGCGCAAGGTGCCCAAGGTTTATCTGGCGACGGTCAAGCACGCGCTCGACGCCGCCCAGATCCAACAATTGCTCGCCGGCGTGCTGCTCCACGACGAGCCGGCGCCGATTGCCGCCGCCGCCGCCGAGATCGTCGACGATCATCAGCTGCGCCTGACCGTGACCGAAGGCAAATACCATCAGGTCAAGCGCATGGTCGCCGCCGTCGGTAACCGGGTCGAAGCCCTGCATCGCGAGGCACTGGCCGATCTGCGCCTGCCTGCCGGCCTCAAGCCGGGCGAATGGCGCTGGCTGGACGCCGAGGACATGAAACAACTGGGGGTGTCGCCATGACCCTGACCGAAATGCGTTACATCGTCGCCCTGGCGCGTGAGCGCCATTTCGGGCGGGCGGCGGAAGCCTGCCATGTCAGCCAGCCGACGCTGTCGGTGGCACTGAAGAAGGTCGAAGGACAGATCGGTACCGCGTTGTTCGAGCGCACCGCCAGCGACGTGCGCATCACCGCGCTCGGCGAACGCATCGTCGAGCAGGCCAAGCGCGTCCTCGACGAAGCGGTCAAGCTCGAGGAAATCGCCGAAGCCACCGGCGATCCGATGAGCGGCCAGTTGCGCGTCGGTATCATCTACACCATCGCGCCGTATCTTCTGCCGCAGCTGATTCCGGCGTTGAGCCGGCTGGCGCCGAAGATGCCGCTGTTCCTCAAGGAGGATTTCACGGCCAACCTGATCCCGGCGCTGAAGTCTGGCGAGCTCGACGTGATCGTCATCGCGCTGCCCTTTGCCGAACCGGGGCTGGTCGCCCAGCCAGTCTATGACGAGCCCTTCCGCGTCGTCGTCCCGGCCGGGCACGACTGGGTCGGACGCGAAAACATTCCGGCCGACGAACTCGACGGCCAGAACCTGTTGCTGCTCGGTCAGGGCAATTGCTTCCGCGACCAGGTGCTGGAATCCTGCCCGCGCCTGAGCGGTCAGGATGCGCTGGATCACTCGCTGGAAGGCAGTTCGCTGGAAACCATCCGCTACATGGTTGCCAGTGGTGCCGGCGTCGCCGTGATGCCGAGTACCGCCGCCGACCCGCTGATCGACAAGGAGCCGATGGTGCGCGTGCTGCCGTTTGCCGGCTCGCCGCCCGAACGCACGGTCGGCCTGGTCTGGCGGGTGACCTATCCGCGACCGCAGGCCATCGACGTGCTGCGGGCTGCAGTCCTGTCCTGTCAGCTACCCGGCGCCACGCCGCACCGCTGAGGTTTCACGTGAAACGCCCGACCGTCCTCCTGCTGACTTTACTGCTGGGGATGGTCTTGTCGGGTGTGGCGCAGGCGGTGCCGGAGCGCGTACGCGTGGTCGGCGACAAGAATTTCCCGCCCTATCTATTTCTCAGTGCCGACGGTCACCCGGAAGGCTATATCGTCGATCTGTGGCGCCTGTGGGAACGCAAGACCGGCATTCCCGTCGAGCTCAAGGCGATGGACTGGGCCGATGCCCAGGCCAGCCTCCTGGGGGGCGACGCCGACGTGATCGAGAACATCTACCGGACGCCGGGGCGCGAACCGCTGTATGAGTTTTCCCTACCCTATTCGACCCAGCGTAGCTTCATTTACAAGCACGAGAGCATCAGCGGCGTGGGTAGCCCGGCGACGCTCAAGGGTTTCCTGATCGGGGTCGAGGAGGGCGATGCCTGTGGCGAGGTGCTGGCTGCCCGGGGCATCACGACCTTGCAGTACTACCGCGATTACTCGCAGATGATCCAGGCGGCGATCGACCAGGAAATCAAGTTGTTCTGCCTCGATGAAGCGCCCGCCGCCTATTACCTGTACCGGTTCAAGGCCCAGGATCAGTTCCGCCAGGCTTTCGAGTTGTATCGCGGGGAAATGCGCCGTGCCGTGCGCAAGGGCAATGGCGAACTGCTGGCCATCGTCGAAGCCGGCATGGCGTCGATCAGCAAGGAGGAGCTGGCGGCGCTCCATGAGAAATGGATGGGCAAGCCGTTGTTGCTGGCGCCGTATGCCCGTTTCATCGGTCTTGGCCTGTCCATCCTGCTCTTGCTCGGCGCTGTTCTGGCGTTGTGGGTTTTCCTGTTGCGCCGCGTGGTCAACCAGCGCACGGCGGAACTGGAGATGCGGCGGGCGCAACTGAATACCGTCGTCAGCACGATTCCCGACCTGGTCTGGCTGAAGGATGTCGAGGGGACCTATCTGGCCTGCAATCGTCGCTTCGAGCAGTTGTTCGGGGCGACCGAAGCCGAGATTGTGGGGCGAACCGATTACGATTTCGTTGGCCAGGAACTGGCCGATTTCTTCCGCGAAAACGATCGCAAGGCAATGGCTGCTGGTTATCCGTCGCTCAATGAAGAGTGGCTGACTTTTGCCGAGGGCGGGGAGCGTCTGTTGTTCGAGACGATAAAAACACCGATGCTTGATCGCCAAGGGAAACTGATCGGAGTGCTTGGTATCGCCCGTGATATCACGCATCACCGTGAAACGGAAAACGAACTGAGGGCCAGCGAGGAAAAACTGCGTCGCTACCGCGAACAGCTCGAGGATCTGGTCGACGAACGCACCCGGCAACTGGCGCAGGCCCGGGACGCCGCCGAGAGCGCCAATCGGGCCAAGAGCGCATTTCTGGCCAACATGAGTCACGAAATCCGCACGCCGATGAATGCGATTATCGGCATGTCGCATGTGCTGCACCGCAAGCTTGCCGATCCCGAGCTGATCGACCGGCTGGACAAGATCGACGAGGCGGCGCGGCACCTGCTGGCAATCATCAACGACCTGCTCGACCTTTCCAAGATCGACGCCGACAAGCTGCAACTGGAGCAGCGGCCAGTCGAGCCGGCCGGCATCATGGACAATATCGTGTCCATGCTGGCGGTGCAGGCGAACGCCAAGGGCATCGAGTTGCGGTACCGGGTCGGTGACATGCCGGCCGGCTTGCAGGGTGACGGCGGACGCCTGATCCAGGCCTTCCTGAACCTGGCCAGTAATGCCGTCAAATTCACCGATCACGGCAGCGTCGAACTGTCGATCGATTGCGAGCGCGTTGAAGACGGTAGCGCCGTCCTGCGGTTCACGGTGGCTGACACGGGGATCGGGATCGTCCCGGAAGTCCTGCCCGAGTTGTTCCAATCCTTCCATCAGGCTGACAATTCGACTGCCCGGCGTTTTGGCGGTACCGGCCTGGGCCTGGCGATCACTCGCCGTCTGGCCCGCCTGATGGGCGGTGATGCCGGGGTAGAGAGCGAGATTGGACGGGGCAGCCGTTTCTGGTTTACTGCCCGTCTGGCTGTGGGCGAGGCGGCACCGCCGCTGCCCAAGCCGGCCGGCGGTGCCTTACGGGCCGATCAGGTGCTGCGGGCCGAATTCCTCGGTAGTCGCGTTCTGGTGGTGGAAGACGACCCGATCAATCAGGAAGTTGCCGTCGAACTGCTGCAGATGGTGGGTCTCGAGGTCGACGTGGCCGACGACGGCTTGCTGGCTTTGGACAAGGTGAGCCAGGCCCGCCGGCCGTTTGCCCTGATCCTGATGGATCTGCAGATGCCGCGTCTGGGCGGCCTGGAAACGCTGGCGCGCCTGCAGCAGATGCCGGGATTCTCGACACCGGTGGTCGCGATGACCGCCAACGCCTTCATCGAAGACCAGCAACGCTGCCGGGACGCCGGCATGGTCGATTTCATCGCCAAGCCGGTCGATCCGGTCCTGCTCTACGAGACCGTTCTCGAGTGGCTACGCCAGGGGAGAGCGACCGGCTGAGGGCTTATGCGTTTGCCGGCGGTTCGGTATCCAGCCGGTTCCGTCCGGCTGCCTTGGCCCGGTACAGGGCCTGATCGGCCTGCCTCAGCCAGGCTGCCGGATTGTCCGGCTGCTCGGGGATGCCATGCACCAGGCCGATGCTGATGGTGAAGGTGATCGGCTGTCCTTCCCAGGTGATCTGCAGGGCCGAAATATCGCTGCGCAAGGCTTCGAAATGGGCGAGGACTTCCTCTCGGGTGTCACCGCTCATGAAGGCGACGAATTCCTCGCCGCCGATCCGGGCGATGTTGTCGGTCTGGCGTCGCAGGTGCTGCTGCAGGCAGCGGGCCAGTTCGACCAGGCAGTGATCGCCAGCAGCGTGGCCGAGGCTGTCGTTGATCTTCTTGAAGTGATCGATGTCGATCATCGCCGTGGTAAAGGTCTGGGCGTTGCGCTGGCAACGCGAAAATTCCCGGGCAAACTCCTGCTCGAAGAACTGCCGGTTGCCGATCCCGGTCAGCGGGTCGGTGATGTTGAGTTGTGCCAGCTTCTGGTTGGCTTCGGCAAGTTGACGGTTGAGGCTGCCAAGCTTGCGGTTCCACAGTATCAACAGGGCCAGCGCGACGAAGATGATGCTGCCCCAGCGCCACAGCAGGGCGGTATCGATCCCCGGTTCGATGCGTATGGTTTGCCAGCGGCTTTCGATGCGTTGGCGATCGGCATCACTCAGGCTGGCCACCATTTTTTCGGCAATCGAAAACAGTTCGGGGAGATCGTTGCGCGTGGCCAGCGACAGCTTGCTGTCGACGGGAATACGGCTGACCACCTTGATATCGGCAAAACCCAGTTCGCGCAGATGGTAATTCACCGTGCTCAGCGTGCCGATATACCCCTCCAGCCTGCCCCGTTGGAGTTCGCGCAAGCCCTCCTTCTCGTTGTCGACCTCGACCAGTTCCAGTTGCGGGTAGCGACTGCGTAGCTGGTCGGCAATCGCATGGCCGCGCACGATGCCGACCTGGCGTCCGGCAAAGGCATCAAGGCCTTCGACAAACGGCGTTTCGATCCGCGCCAGAAGGACGTTCGGTGTTGTGTAGTAGGGCGCGGTGAAATTGAGGTGAATGCTCTGTTGCGGGGTCTGCACGGCCATCGTCAGCAGGTCGCAGCGACGTGCCTGCACGGCCTGCAGCGAGGCAAGCCAGGTGTTGGTCGGGACAATCTCGTAGGCGAGGTCGAACTGCTGGCTCATCCGCTCGAGATAGTCCGCGGCAATGCCGGCGTGGCGGCCGCCATCGAGTGCTTCGATCGGCATCCAGTCGGGGTCGGTACATACTTTCAACGGGCCATGCTGGCGTAACCACAATTTTTCGCCTTCGCTGAGCGCTTGCGGGGCCCCCGAATTATCGCGATAGCTGGCGCCCAGCCAGCGATTCTCGATGCTGCGTCGTTCAGTTGGCGTGATCGCCGCCAGTGCGCTGTCGAAAATCCCGACCAGCGGAGCCAGCCCCGGGCGCATGCCGAAGCGCAGGTCTTCGCCGGAGAAATCGGGCAGGATCAGTTCGCCGGCAATCGTGACGTTGGCCAGGCCCAGTTCGCGCACCCAGTGATTGCCGTTGTGCAGCGAGGCGATCACGACATCGACGCTGCCATCGGCCAGTGCCCGGAACATCGCATCCTGCGCACCGTAGGTGACGACTTGCTTGCCGAAGCGCTCGCGCAGGGCCTTTTCGTAAAAAATGCCTTCGCCGATGCCGATTTTCCGCTGGCCGAAATCCGGTGGGTCGGTCAGCCGGAAGCTGTGGTCGCGGGTGAAGGCGACGTTGGGGATGACGTGGTAAGGATCGGTGAAACGGGTGAAGGCCAGCCGGTCCGGCTGCCGGGAGATGTTGGTCAGGACATCGATTTCGCCGCGGCGAAGCAATTCGATCAGGACTGGCCAGCGGTCGACGACAGGGGTGACCGTCAGTCCGGTCAGATCCTGGATGCGCTCGAGGATGTCGATCGCCAGTCCCTGCGTCTTGCCGCCGTCGGCGAAGCTGAACGGGGCGTAGTCGCGCATGATGCCGACTCGCACCGGGCCGAGACGGCGGAGGTAATCGGTCTGTTCGCGGCTGAGCTGGAAATGCTGGGTTTCGCGGTTGCGACGCCCGCCGAATTCCTGCCAGACGGCCAGCATTTCCTGCATGCGGGCCGGCGGAATGGCTGCCAGGCCGGCGGCGATGACCTGATGGGCCTCGGGCTTTTCGCGGCGCACACCGATACGGAAGTCTTCCAGCTCGAAGCCGTCCATGGCCACGCGCCCGGCCACGCCGATCTGGTTGAAGCCTTCGCCGCGTGCCAGGTAGGCCAGGGTGACTTCCGGCCCGACAATGGCGTCCACCCAGCCGAAGGCCAGGGCGCGGATCAGGTTGGGTAGCGCGTCGTATTCGCTCAGTTGCAGGCCGTGGCGCTCAAGCGTGCTCTTGTAGAAGATGTTCTTGACGATGCCGACGCGATGGGGTTTCAGGTCCTCAAGGCTGGTGATCGGTGGCAGGCGGCGGTTCATGTCCTGCATGACGACCGTTTGCCGGTGATGGTAGGGCTCGGTGAACAGCGTGAAGGGTTTGCGGTCCTCGCGCAGCGAAATCTCGTCGATGGCGTCGATTTCGCCACGGACGAAGGCGGCGTAGATTTCCGGCCAGCTACCGGCCTTGTAGTCGAAGCGCAGCCCGGTCCGCCCCGAAATTTCTTCGAGAACGTCGATCGAGAAGCCTTCGAGTCGGCCGGCATGAACCGTGGAATAGGGGGCGTTGTCGGCAATTATGCCGATGCGGACGACGGGCTTTCCTGAAAGCCAGATTTGCGCGGCTGGGTCTAGCGTGACTTCTGCTGCAGTCGAAGCGCAGTACAGGATCAGGAACAGGGCGCCGAGATGGCGAAGGAAGTTGCGCATCGGCCCAGCTTAGCCGAGCGGCATGCCGGCTGCAAGCAGCCGGCGCGGTGTATCAGGCTTCCGCCTTCTTCTTTGCCGCAGGCTTCTTGGCTGCCGGAGCCTTCTTCTCGAACTCGAAACCGACCTTGCCTTCGGCGACGACCAGATAAGCCGAGAACTTGCGCTTGGTCCGGTTGGAGACGAACTCCCTGAGCAGGTCGGTCTTGCCGGTTTCCAGCATCTTCTTCATCTGGGCGGTGTCGACCGGCTGCTGCAGGATGATCTTGCCGGAACGGAAATCGCAGGTCTTGTCCGGGCCGACCGATTTCTCGCAGACATAGGAGCTGCCATGGTCGTAGACATTGGCCGCGCACTTCGGACATTTGCCCAGGCTTTCCTGGCCGGAGAAATCGACCGGCTCGGCGTTGGCTTCGTCGGCTTTGTCCTGGCCGAAGTCGAATTCCGGCAGATGCTCGTCGTTGAGCTTGATCGCCGCAGCAAAACTGCGGCCCATCTTGTTGCGGAAGCCGGTCAGCGGGCCGACGTGGCGTTCGGTCAGCAGCGTCTCGATTTCGGCCGGTTCGTACTGGCGGCCGGCGACGATCTTCCACAGCGAATAATCGCAGTCGCTGCACTGGAATTTCTTGTAGGTCTCGCGGATCAGGCCGCCGCACTTGGGACAGGGGGCGCTGAGGATGCCGAAATCGCCCGGAATCGTGTCGCTGTCGTAGGTCTTGGCGCGCTCGACGATGTGCCGCGTCATCTCGGCGATCTCGCGCATGAATTCGTCGCGCGTGAAATCGCCCTTCTCGATGCGGCCCAGCTTCCATTCCCAATCGCCGGTCAGTTCCGGCTGGGTCAGTTCCTTGATGCCCAGGCCGTTCAACAACGTCATCAGGTTGAAGGCCTTGGCCGTCGGGATCAGTTCGCGGCCTTCGCGCAGCATGTACTGCTCACCGATCAGGTTTTCGATGATCTGGGCGCGCGTCGCCGGGGTGCCGAGGCCGCGGCCGGCCATTGCCGCCTTCAGTTCTTCGTCGTCGACCATCTTGCCGGCGCCTTCCATGGCCGACAGCAGGGTGGCTTCCGAATAGCGCGGCGGCGGCTTGGTGGCGTTGGCCTTGACCGTGACTTCCTCGGTCTTGACCTTTTCGTCCTTGTCGACCGCGACCAGATTGCCTTCGTCGCCGCTCTGGCCTTCCTTGCCATGGACGGCAAGCCAGCCCGGATTGACCAGGACCTTGCCTTCAGTCTTGAACGGATGACCCTCGACCCGGGTGATGCGGGTGGTCACCATATACTCGGCGGCCGGGAAGAACACCGACAGGAAGCGGCGGACGACGAAGTCGTACAGCTTCTGCTCGGCTTCGTTGAGGTTCTTCGGCGCCTGCGGTGTGGGGATGATGGCGAAGTGATCGCTCACCTTCGCGTTATTGAAGATGCGCTTGTTCGGCAGCACCCAGTTGCGCGCCAGGACCTGGTGCGCAAACGGCGAGTAACGGGCGAGCAGGACTTCGTCGTGCCCCTTGCCGGCGCCTTCGCCGGTAAGTACGCGCATCGTTTCCTTGACCGTGGCGATGTAGTCCTCGGGCAGGCAGCGCGAGTCGGTTCGCGGGTAGGTCAGGACCTTGTGTTTTTCGTAGAGTGCCTGAGCCAGGCCGAGCGTCGTTTTGGCCGAGAAACCGAAACGGCTGTTGGCCTCGCGCTGCAGGCTGGTCAGGTCGAACAGCAGCGGCGACAGGCGGGTTTCCGGCTTGGCTTCCTCGCTGACGATGCCGGGCTTGCCCGAGGTGGCGGCCTGGATCGCTTCGGCGCGGGCCACTTCCCACAGGCGGTCGGCACGGGCGTGCTCGTCTTCCTGCTTGCCCTTGAAACCTTCGTCAAACCATTTGCCGGTGTAATTGCCGGCCTTGGCGGCGAATTCGGCTTCGACTTCCCAGTAATCGCGCGGCTTGAAGTCGCGAATCTTGCGTTCGCGCTCGACCACGATGGCCAGCGTCGGCGTCTGCACGCGACCGACCGTGGTCAGGTGGAAGCCGCCGGTCTTCGAGTTGAAGGCGGTCATTGCCCGGGTGCCGTTGATGCCGACCAGCCAGTCGGATTCGGAACGGCAGACGGCGGCGTCGGCCAGACCCTGCATTTCGCTGCCCGGGCGCAGGCGGGCGAAGCCGTCGCGGATGGCTTGCGGCGTCATCGACTGCAGCCACAGCCGCTGCACCGGTTTGCCGGCTTTGGCGTGCTGGGCGATGTAATTGAAGATCAGCTCACCTTCGCGCCCCGCGTCACAGGCGTTGACCAGGCCGGTCACATCCTTGCGCTTGATCAGCTTGTTGAGCACACGCAGGCGCGGCGCGCTCTTTTCGATCGGATTCAGCGCGAAATGCGGCGGGATCACTGGCAGGTGCGCGAAGGACCACTTGCCGCGCTTGACCTCGAATTCTTCCGGACAGGCCAGTTCGAGCAAATGGCCGACGGCCGACGAGACGACGTATTCGTCGGACTCGAAGTATTCGTCGTGCTTGGTGAAACCACCGAGCGCCTTGGCGATGTCGCTGGCGACGGAGGGTTTCTCGGCGATGATCAGTTTTTTGCTCATGGGGTCTGCCTGTCAGGTGCCGGGCATGATAAGTGGGCGCCCGACGGATTGGCAAGGGCGGACACAATTGATTTCTCGATCAATCGACGCGCTGGTAGCGATTGCCGGGCAGGACGGCGATCTTGCCAGCGAGTTCCAGGCTGAGCAATTCGCTCAGCAGGCTGTCGGCGCCCAGCCCGCTGCGCTCGACCAGCTCGTCGAGTCCGCAGGGATCGTGGCCGAGCGTGTCGAGTAAGGGATGCTCATTTGCATCATCCGGAATCGGCGCGTGTCGGGCGGGCGCCTGGCCGTTCAGTTCTTCGAGGATGTCGTCGGCGGTCTCGACCAGTTTCGCGCCTTGGCGGATCAGCTTGTGACAGCCTCGGGCCAGGGGCGAGTGGATGGAACCGGGAATGGCGAAAACTTCTCGCCCCTGTTCGCCGGCCAGCCGGGCGGTGATCAGCGAGCCGCTTTCGGTGGCCGCTTCCACCACCAGCACACCGCGAGACAAGCCGGCAATGAGGCGGTTGCGGCGGGGGAAATTGGCGGCATTGGCCGGTGTGCCAAGCGGAAATTCGGAAACGATGGCGCCGCGTTCGGCAATTGTCAGCGCCAGTTCACGGTTGCGGGCCGGGTAGATGCGGTTGGCGCCGGTACCGATGACCGCGACGGTGGCCCCATCGGCGGCCAGCGCACCGCGATGCGCCGCCGCGTCGATGCCCAGGGCCAGGCCGCTGACGATGCACCAGCCCTGGCCGGCCAGGGTGCGTGAGAATTGTTCGGCGTTGCGCAGCCCTTGTGGCGTGGCGTTGCGGCTGCCGACGACGCCAATCGCTGGTCCCTGCAGCAGCGCAGGATTGCCGCGCACGTAGATGACGCTCGGTGGATCGGGGATTTCCAGCAGGCTGGCCGGATAAGCCGTATCGGCCAGGGTCAGGATGTGCTGGTCCGGCTGCTCGGCCCAGTTCAGTGCCTGGGCGATATTTTCAGCGGGGTCGAAATCGAGCAGCAGGTCGGCCTTGTTGCCGATTACGCTGCGCACGGCCGACAGGCCGGCGGAGAAGATGTGGTCGGGCAGTCCGAAGGCGGCGAGCAGCTTGCGCTGCGTCTCGCCGCCGATGCCCGGAGCCAGGGTCAGGTGCAGCCAGGCTGCCAGACCCCGGGGCGGGCTCACGGATTGCCGACGGCGTCCCCGATCAGCACCGATTTGGAAGCATCGATTACCAGTGCGTAGGAAACGCGGTTAAAGGTGCGGAAGACGAAGGCCAGTGCATAGCGCTCATCCGGGATGGTGGTCGATTCGCGCTTCACGTCGTCGTCGAGGTGCAGGGCGACGCGCTTGCGGTAGAAGGCCACGACATGGCCGACCTCAATACCGTCGTCGGCCCCCTTGTTCAGGGTCACCACCGAGCTGGCGCCGCCCTCGCTGACGCCGCCGTAGATCGACATGATGCGGGCGTCGATCTTCTGCTCGGGCGAGCGCGGGACATAGGCCATGATGGTCGGTTGCGGTGCCGGCTTCAGCCAGTCGCCGCGGGAAATTTCTTCCTTGGCCAGGGTGATGCGCAGGGTGGCCGGCTCGCCGGGGCGGGTCAGTCGGGCGTTGCCGAGGAAGAAGGCTTCGTGGGCGAGCACCTCGCCGGTTTCGGGATCCTTCAGCGGCTTGCCGGGGCGGAAGACATGCCATTTTTCGACGCTGGCGTCGGGAATTCCGCTGGCGTAGGCCGTGTCGCCGCTACCGAGCAGGATGCGTTCTTCCTGGGTGGCGACGATGCGCGCCGACGTTTTCTCGATGCCGGCCTCGACAATCAAGGGCTGCGAAATGAAGGGTTCGATGACATTCGGCGGGATGCTCGGGATCACCTGATCGATGGCCGTGGCATAGGCCTGCGGCTGCAGTCGGCCTTGTACCGGCTTGCCCAGGCGCAGGCGGGGATTGCCATCGGACAGGTCAAGCCAGACGATGTCGCCAGGATAGATCAGGTGGGGATTCTTGATCTGTTCCTTGTTCAGGCGCCAGATTTCCGGCCAGCGCCACGGCTTTTTCAGGAATTTTCCGGAGATGTCCCACAGCGTGTCGCCCTTGACGACGACGTGCCGGTCCGGTGGATTGCTGACCAGTTCAAGCGGCTCGGCCGCAGAAGCGCAGGCGGCTGTCGCAGCCAGGATGAGCGCGGATATAATGCGAACCATGGGTAACCCCTCACATACCGGTGGAACGCGCAGCAGCTTGTGTGGTCTTACCGGCGTCTGCAATTCGCGTTCTTATCTCGAGAATTGCTTTAGATTCTGCATGTAATCCTCTAAGCAAGCAAGCATTTATTCCCTATTTGCCATGGCCTTATTACCCATTTTGCGTTTTCCCGATCCCCGGTTGACGAAAGTCGCGGCTCCCGTGACAAAAATTGACGATAGCATTCGCCGGTTGGCGGCCGATATGGCCGAGACCATGTACGAGGCGCCCGGGATCGGGCTGGCCGCGACCCAGGTCGATGTACACAAGCGGGTGGTGGTGATCGATGTCTCCGAAGACAAGAGCGAACTGCGGGTCTTCGTCAATCCGGAGCTCGACAACTGCCTCGGTCTGGCTGTCGGCGAGGAGGGTTGTCTGTCGGTGCCCGGCATTTACGACAAGGTCGAGCGTGCCGAGCGCGTCACCGTCCGTTATCTCGATCTCGACGGCAAGGCCCGGGTGCTCGAAGCCGACGGCCTGCTGGCGGTATGTATACAGCACGAGATCGATCACCTGAACGGCAAGGTCTTCGTCGATCACCTGTCGCAACTGAAACAGACACGTATCCGCAACAAGCTGGCCAAGCAGGCTCGGGTCACCGCATGAGGGTGATTTTCGCGGGTACGCCGGAGTTCGCGGCGCAGGCGCTGTCGGCCATCGTTGCCGCCGGTCACCAGGTGGCGCTGGTGCTGACCCAGCCGGATCGGCCGGCGGGGCGCGGCATGAGCCTGCAACCGTCGGCGGTCAAGCAGGTGGCGCTGGCGCACAGGATCGAGGTTTTCCAGCCGCTGACCTTGAAGGATGCCGAGGCGCAGGCAAAAGTGGCTGCCGTTGACGCCGAGGTCATGGTCGTTGCCGCGTATGGGCTGATCCTGCCGCAGGCGGTGCTCGACCTGCCGCGTTTCGGCTGTCTGAACATCCACGCTTCGCTGTTGCCGCGCTGGCGCGGTGCGGCGCCGATCCAGCGGGCACTGCTCGCCGGTGACAGCGAGACCGGCGTCTGCATCATGCAGATGGAAGCCGGCCTCGATACCGGTCCGGTGCTCTTGCGCGAGGCCTTCCCGATTGCCGGCGACGACACCACGGCGACCCTGCACGACAAGCTCGCCGCCTGTGGCGCGAAGCTGATCGTCGATGCCCTGGCGGACCTGCCGTTACCGGCCGAAGTTCAGCCGGGCGAGGGTGTGACCTATGCGCACAAGATCGAGAAGGTGGAAGCCGCGATCGACTGGACGCGCAGCGCCGCCGAGCTCGATCGCCATATTCGTGCCTTCAATCCTTTTCCCGGTGCGCAGGCGCAGTTTGCCGGGCAGACCGTCAAACTGTGGGCGGCGCGGCCGGTTGCCGGTCAGGGCGAGCCCGGTAGTGTGCTGACGGTCGACCGTCATGCGGTGGTCATCGCCTGCGGCGAAGGCGCGTTGGCTGTGAGTGAACTGCAGAAGGCCGGCGGCAAGCGCCTGCCGGTCCAGCAGTTCCTGGCCGGTCATCCGCTGCAGCCGGGCGATCGTTTCAGCGGCCGGGATTGATCGCCGCTGGCGTTTCACGTGAAACGCGCTGACGGTGAATTTCCTCCAGCAGGCGGCCGAGCCGGTAGCCGGCTTCGGCGACCCGGCGTTCGCCCGTCGCTTGTGCCCATTGCCGGTAATCGTCGTCTATCAGCAGACTGACGCTGCCCATGGTTTTCGGATAAGCCCGCTTCAGGAGCTGCCGGCTTTCATTCAGCCATTGCCGCACGTCGCCCTGCCTGGGGGTTGGCCAGTTGGCCTGCAGTGCCTCGGCCCGCAAGCGCAGGCGCTTGCCGCGCAGGCCGCTCGGGCCGGGTAGATCGTCCCACCAGGCGTGCAGCTTGACGAAAGGCTGGCGGGCCGACGGGTCTTCGATCAGTACCGTGTTGCCGCCACGGTCTTCGCTGTATCCGGCATGGAAGGGCTGGTGCAGGTCGGCGACCAGGTGGGCGAGCCAGGGTAAGGCCCAGGCAAGCTCGGCCGGCTGCGTGCTGGTGGCGAGCAGCTCGCTCAATTCGACGATCTTGCGGTCGATCTGCCCCCGGCCGCGTTTGCCGTGGCGGTCGAAATCGACGTAATGCCAGTCGCCATGCCGGCCCATGTCGGGAAAGCCGGGCAGGGGCGGGTTGTCTGACGGCTGGTCGGCAAAGCGCGGATCGTGACGGATGGCATCCGGCCAGGTGCTGGCCTCGGCGAAAATCAGCGCGGCATCGTCGGCGCCGGCTTTCTCCCGCCAACGGCCGTGATCCGGGTGCCGGGCCAGTGCCTGGCTGACGAATTCGCTGGTATCCGGCGCCATCTGCTGCCAGGCGATCAGGATGCCGAGCCGGTGCCCGGCACCGTTCCAGGCAAGAGCAGTGGGGCTGGTGAGCAGGAAAATGAGCAGGATGAGCAAAGGGCGCATGCCGGAATTATGCCCCGTGCGATAATCGCCACCTATGTCGCGATTGCCCTTCACCTCACTTGCCTATGCCTTGCGCGAGGCCGCCCGCATCGATGCGGCGGTATTCGCCGGTCAGAGCCTGGCCGACAACCTGCTCGGTCGCGTCGATGTCGTTGCCCGGCCGGCCGTCCAGGATCTTGTTTACGGCAGTCTGCGTGCCTTCGGTCGGGGCGATTTCTTCCTGTCGCGACTGCTGGAAAAGCCGCTGGCCGTCGATGAAGTCCGGGCGCTGCTGCTGGTTGCCCTGTATCGCCTGGAAACCCGCCCGGATGCAGCGCATACCGTGGTCGACCAGGCGGTGTCGGCGGCTGGCGAAATCCTGCACGGAAAATTCCGTGGCCTGGTCAATGCCGTATTGCGCAGCTTCTTGCGCCAGCAGGCGAGCTTGACCGCCGATGTCGCCGCCGACCCGGTCGCCCTGGCCCAGCATCCCGGCTGGTGGCTGGCGCAGCTGCAGGCCGCCTGGCCGGACGACTGGCAGCGCATCGTCGATGCCGGCAACCAGGCGCCGCCGATGGGTTTGCGCGTGAATCGGCGCCGGATCAGCCGTGATGACTATCTGCGGCAACTGACGGCGGTCGATATTGCCGCTCACCCGGTTGGCGAGGATGGACTGGCGCTGCTCAAACCGCAGCCGGTCGATCGTCTGCCCGGTTTCTTCGACGGCCTGGTTTCGGTCCAGGACCCGGGTGCCCAGCGCGCTGCGGAAATCCTCGCACCGGCTGCCGGCAGTCGCGTCCTCGATGCCTGCGCGGCGCCGGGCGGCAAGACCGCGCACCTGCTTGAGCGTGCCGACCTCGACCTGCTTGCGCTCGATCTCAAACCGGCCCGCTGCCGGCGGGTCGAGGAGGGGCTGGGACGTTTGCACCTGTCGGCCCGGGTCGAAGCTGCCGATTGTGCCAAACTCGATGTCTGGTGGGACGGTCGTCCCTTCGATGCGGTGCTGGCCGACGTGCCCTGTACCGCCAGCGGCGTCGTGCGCCGCAATCCCGACGCCAAATGGCTGCGCCGGCCCGAGGATGTCGCCAGCTTTGCCGGCACCCAGGCGCGCATCCTCGATGCCCTGTGGCAGGTGTTGCGGCCGGGCGGTAGACTGCTTTATGCAACCTGTTCGGTCTTCCTGGAGGAAAACTCGGTGCAGGTCAGGAATTTCCTCGGACGCCAGACGGCGGCGGGGATCGTTCACGAGGAACAGCTTCTTCCCGATGCGGAACGCGATGGCTTCTACTACTGCCTGCTCGAAAAGCGTGCTTGAGCGCCTGCGCGGCCTGTTGCTGTTGCTGGCTTTCCTGCCGGCGCTGGCCTGGGCGGCGGAAATCGAAGTCCACAATCCCGGGCTGACGGTGACCGAGGAAGGCCATTTGCTGTCCGCGGATTTTCGCTTCGAACTGAGTCCCAGCCTGGAAGAGGCGGTCAATCGCGGCGTCGTGCTGTATTTCGTTGCCGATTTCGAACTGACCCGCGAGCGCTGGTACTGGCTCGACGAGAAACTGCTCAGCCGCAGTCTGACCTATCGCCTCTCGTATCACGCGCTGACCCGTCAGTACCGCCTGAGTACCGGCGGCCTGCATCAATCCTTCGAGACGCTGGGCGAGGCACTGGCCGTGTTGCGCCGCCTGCGTAACTGGCTGGTCATTCCCCGCGACGATGCGCGCATCGTTGCCGGCGGAAATTATCAGGCTGCCGTACGCCTGCAACTCGACGTCCGCCAGTTGCCGCGCCCCTTCCAGATCAGCGCGCTCGGCAACAAGGACTGGACGCTCGCCAGCGACTGGAAGACTTGGGCGACCAAGTTGCCGCTGCCGCCTGTCGTGGAGGACAAGTGAAGCGATTTGTCGCTGCTGCCGGTGCCCTGGCTGCCGCCATCGGCGGGATCCTGTGGTTCCTGTTGCTGATGGCGACGGCGGCTGACACCGTCGTCTTCTCGCGCAACTATCCGCTGCTGATCGCGCTTAACGTCGTCCTGGCGCTCGGCATGGTGACGCTGGTCGGCTGGCAGTTGCGCAGCCTGTGGCGCGATTACAAGGCCCAGGTCTTTGGCGCCCGCCTCAAGCTGCGCCTGATGCTGATGTTCGGCGTCATCGCGGTGTTGCCCGGGGCGCTGGTCTACGGCGTGTCGGTGCAGTTCATGACCCGTTCGATCGAAAGCTGGTTCGACGTGCGCGTCGAGAAGGCACTGGAATCGGGCCTGCACCTCGGACGTTCGGCACTCGATTCATTGCTCGCCGAACTCAACGTCAAGGCGCGCGACATGGCCGACGAACTGTCGGTGATTCCTGAGCCGTCGCGGCGTTCGGCACTGTTCCGGCTGCGCGAGGACAAGGGCGTGCAGACGGCAGCGCTGTTTTCGGTCAGCGGCAAATTGCTCGCCAGTGCGACCGGCGATCTCGTGTTGCTGCCGGCGCTGCCCGGTCAGTCCCAGCTCAGGGAGGCACGGACCCAGCAGGGATTGAGCGGCATCGAGGGGGAGGAAGAATCGATGTTCCTGCGCGTGCTGCTGCCGGTCTCGCCGCGCGAGATGTTCGAGGAACCGCGCATCCTGCAACTGACGCAGGCCGTACCGGCCAATCTGGCACTCGATGCCGAGGCCGTACAGGCGGTTTATCGCGACTATCAGGAGCTGCAACTGGCGCGCGCCGGGCTGACCCGGATCTATGCCCTGACCCTGACCCTGACCGTGCTGGTCGCGCTGTTCAGCGCCTTTGCCCTGGCTTACTGGATGGCCCGGCGGCTGGTGGCGCCGCTGTACATCCTGGCCGAAGGCACGCAAGCCGTTGCCCAGGGTGACTTCTCGCAGCGTCAGGCGGTGTATAGCGGCGACGAACTCGGGGTGCTGACCCAGTCGTTCAACCGCATGACCCGGCAGCTTGACGATGCGCGCCGCGAAACCGACCGCCATCGCGGCGAACTCGAATCGGCGCGCGGCTACCTGGAGTCGATCCTGGCCAACCTGTCGGCCGGCGTGCTGGTGTTCGACCGCGATTTCCGCCTGCGCACGGTCAATGAAGGGGCGTTGACCATCCTCGACGATGATTTTTCCGGCCTGATCGGTCTGGCACCGGAAAGCTGGCCGCGCCAGGAAATGCTGGGTGGCTTCATCCGCCAGAACTTCGCCGCGACTGGCGAACCGGAATGGCAGGCCCAGCTGGAGCTGGAGCGGCCGAACGGCATGCCGCAGGTGTTGCTGCTGCGGGCTTCGCGCCTGCCCGAGGCCAGCGGCGGCGGTGACGTGGTCGTGTTCGACGACGTCACCCGGCTGATCGCCGCCCAGCGTAGCGCCGCCTGGGGCGAGGTGGCCCGGCGCCTGGCACACGAGATCAAGAACCCGCTGACGCCGATCCAGCTATCGGCCGAACGTCTGCAGCACAAGCTGGCCAGCAAGTTGAGCAACGGCGACGCCGAAATGCTGGCGCGCGGCACGCAGACCATCATCGGCCAGGTCCAGGCGATGAAGCGCATGGTCGATGATTTCCGTGATTACGCGCGGATGCCGGCGCCGGAAGTCGCGCCGCTCGATCTCAACGGCTTGCTCGGCGAGGTCATGGGCTTGTACGAGAGTTCCGCCGCGCAGTTCTCGGTCGTGCTGGGAGAGGGACTGCCGCCGGTGCTTGGCGACGCCACCCAGTTGCGTCAGATCATCCACAACCTGCTGCGCAATGCTGAGGATGCGTTGGAAGGTCGCGGTGACGGCCGGGTCGAAGTGGTCACCGAACTGGCCGGCCGTTGCGCCCGTCTGCGCATCACCGACAACGGGCCGGGGTTCCCGGTCGAGTTGCTGCCGCGTATCTTTGAACCGTATGTCACCACCAAGGCCCGGGGAACCGGGCTGGGATTGCCCATCGTCAAGAAGATTGTCGATGAACATCAAGGTAGTATAGAAATCAGCAATGCACCGGATGGCGGGGCGCGGATCGATATCCGCCTGCCGCTGGTCCGGGACAAGGAGGCCAAGCATGGCAATCATTCTGGTCGTTGATGACGAAGTCGGCATCCGCGAACTGCTTTCCGAAATCCTCATCGACGAGGGCTACGATGTTCGCCTCGCCGAGAACGCTGGCGCCGCCCGCCGCGTGCGTCAGGAGTTGCGCCCGGACCTGGTCCTGCTCGACATCTGGATGCCCGACACCGACGGCATTTCGCTGCTCAAGGAATGGCATGCCGGCGGTCACCTGAACATGCCGGTAGTCATGATGTCCGGTCACGGCACCATCGACACGGCCGTCGAGGCGACGCGTTTCGGTGCCTTCGATTTCCTGGAAAAGCCGATCGGCCTGCAGAAGCTGCTGGCTACCGTGCAGAAGGCGCTCAAGCACGACGCGCCGCCGCAGCGTCCGCCGCTGACCCTGGAGGCCTTCGCCCGCCTGCCCTTCGTCAAGGAATTCCGCCGGCGCCTGGAACAGGCTGCGGCCAAGGCTTCGGTGGTGTTGATCAAGGGCGCCACCGGCGGCATGGGCGAAATCGCTGCGCGCACCCTGCTGGCGCCGCGCGCGCCCTGGCTCGACCTGTCTACGGTGAGCAGCGCGCTCAGTCAGGAGACACTGGAGAAAGTCGGTGGCGGCATCCTGTTCGTCCCCGATCTGGCGGCGTTGGGCAAGATGCAGCAGATGAACCTGGCGTTTGCGCTGGATCGTGCCGAAAAACTGCATCTGCAGCTGGTGGTGGCCAGTACCACGCCGCTGTCGGCGCTGTCCGGCTGGGATGCCAAGCTGCTGGCCCGGCTGGGCGAAATCTGGGTGGCGCTGCCGGCGCTGGCGGCGCATGCCGACGACCTGCCGGAAATCGCCGCACTGTTGCTGACTAATTTCGTCGAACGCGGCGAAGTGCCGCCGCGGCGTTTTTCGACTGCGGCGCTCAATGCCTTGCGCACGCTGCCCTGGAAGAAGCACCCGGAAGCCAGCTGGAACGTGCTTTACGGGCTGGTGCGCAACCTCGCGCTGACAGCGCTGGACGAGGAAATCGGCGCCGACGACGTGGCCCGGGTGATGCCGCAGGAAATCGAGGAGGACGCGCCGGCGCAATCCTTCCTGCCGCTGTTCGAGCAGCCTCTGCGCGAAGCCCGTGATGCCTTCGAGAAGTTGTATTTCGAACACCACCTGCGCCAGGAAGGCGGCAACATGACGCGCCTGGCCGAGCGTTCCGGGCTGGAGCGGACCCACCTGTACCGCAAGCTCAAGCAGCTCGACATCCGGCTGGGCAAGCGCGGCGAGGACTAAGCATGAAAATCATCATTCTCGGTGCCGGTCAGGTTGGCGCCAGCGTGGCCGAGGGCCTGGTTTCCGAGGAAAACGACATCACCGTCGTTGACCAGGATCCGGCGCGGCTGGCGCAGTTGCAGGACCGCCTTGACCTGCGCACTGTGGTCGGCGATGCGGCAACGCCGACGGTGCTGCGCAGCGCCGGTGCCGAGGATGCCGACATGGTCATCGCGGTGACCCAGAGCGACCAGGCCAATCTGGTGGCCTGCAAGCTCGGACAGTCGGTGTTCAACATTCCGACCCGCATCGCCCGCCTGCGCTCGCGCGACTTCCTCGAAGACGAGTCGCTGCTGGCCAGCGACAATTTCGCCGTCGATTTCGCGCTCTGCCCGGAACAGGTCATTACCGACTACATCCGCCGCCTGATCGAGTTTCCACGCGCGCTGCAGGTGCTCAACTTCGCCCGTGGTCGCGTCTGTCTGGTCGCCGTGCGCGCCTATGAAGGCGGCCTGCTGGTCGGCAAGCCGATCAAGGCCATGCGCGAGCATCTGCCGCCGGAAATCGATGCCCGCATCGCCGCCATCTTCCGCGATAACCAGCCGGTTTTCCCCGAGGGCGATACCGTGGTCAAGGCCGGCGATGAGGTCTTCCTGCTGGCTGCTGCCGAGAACATCCACCCGGTGCTCAACCAGTTGCGCCGGCAGACGGCGCGGGTCGAGCGCATCATGATCGCCGGCGGCGGCAACATCGGCCTGCGCCTGGCCAAGTCGCTCGAAGAGCGCTACGAGGTCAAGCTGATCGAAGGTCGCCGGCCGCGCGCCGAGCTGCTGGCCAACGAACTGAACGACACCCTGGTGCTCTACGGCGACGCCACCGACGAAGACCTGCTGGAACAGGAAAACATCGCCGAGATGGACCTGTTCCTGGCGATGACCAACGACGACGAAGACAACATCATGGCCGGCAGCCTGGCCAAGCGTCTGGGCTGCAAGCGCGTCGTCGCTCTGGTCAATCGTCGCGCCTACGCCGAAATGATCGAGGGCGGACCGATCGACATCGGTATCTCGCCGGCCCAGGTGTCGATCGGCACCTTGCTCGCCTATGTCCGCCAGGGCGATGTCGCCGAGGTGCACTCGCTGCGCCGGGGGGCTGCCGAAGCCCTGGAAATCGTCGCCCACGGTGATCGCAACACGTCCAAGGTGGTTGGCCGGCGCATCGACGAAGTGCAGTGGCCCAAGGGCGTCACCGTCGCCGCCCTGGTGCGCAATTTCGAGCAACCCATCGTTGTCGGCCAGACCGACGACTGGACGGCAATCACCCGCTACGGCGAGGTGGTCATCGCGCACCACGACACGGTGATCGAGCCGGGCGACCACGTGATCATCTTCTGTACCCGAAAGAAGCTGGTGAAAAAGGTGGAAAAGCTGTTCCAGGTCGGCTTCCACTTCGTCTGAGGATGGCTTCGTGACCCGTTTCGCTCCCGTCCATCGCGCGCTCGGCATGATCCTGATGCTGTTCGGTCTGGCCATGCTGGTGCCGCTGACCGTCTCCCACGTCATGGATGACGGCGCGCAGCGCGTCTACGACGAGGTATTCCTGCTGACCATGCTGTGCGGCAGCTTCCTCTGGTACCGCTACCGCAATACGCCGCGCGATCTCAACGTACGCGACGGCTTCCTGCTGGTCGTGCTGGTGTGGACGGTGCTGCCGGCTTTCTCGGCCTTGCCGTTCATGATCCACCTCGGCATGTCGCATACCGACGCCTATTTCGAAGCCGTATCGGCGCTGACGGCGACCGGGGCGACGGTGATGTCCGGCCTGGACAGCCTGCCGGCGTCGATCAACCTGTGGCGTCACCTGATGCAATGGCTGGGCGGCATGGGCCTGATCGTTCTGGTGGTCGCCATCCTGCCCATGCTCGGCATCGGTGGCCGGCAGATGTTGCAGGCGGAAATTCCCGGGCCGATGAAGGACAACCGGATGACACCGCGGGTGACCGAGACGGCCAAGGGGCTGTGGCTGATCTACGTGTTCATCACCATCGCCTGCGCCGTGGCCTATCGCTGGGCCGGCATGAGTTGGTTCGACGCCATCTGTCACAGCTTCTCGACCGTTTCGCTCGGTGGTTTCTCGACCCACGACGCCAGCCTGGGCTATTTCAATTCGCCGGCCATCGAGTGGATCTGCATCGCCTTCATGCTCTTTTCCGGGATCAACTACGCCACCCACTTCCTCGCCCTGACCGGACGCTCGGTGTTCATCTATGGTCGTGACCCCGAAGCCGGCTGGTTCGTCGGCGTATTGCTGGTCAGCGTCTTTGTGCTCGCCAACTACCTATGGAAGGAGGGCTCCTTTCATGACATGGACACGGCCTTCCGCTACGCCATGTTCAACGTCATCTCGGTAGCGACGACGACCGGTTACTCGACCATGGACTACGGCCAGTGGCCGATGTTCGTTGGCCTGTGGATGTTGTTCCTGTGCAGCTTCTCGACCAGTGCCGGGTCTACTGGCGGCGGCATCAAGATGATGCGGGCGCTGCTGCTGTACAAGCAGGTCTATCGCGAACTGGTCCGCGCCATGCATCCGGCGGCCGTGTATAACGTCCGCCTGGGTGGGGCGACGGCGCCGCAGTCGGTGTTGTTCGCCGTGCTTGCCTTCGCCTTCGTTTACATGGTCAGTATCGTTTCGATGACCTTGTTGCTGGCGTTCACCGGGCTCGATACCGTGACCGCCTTCAGCGCCGTTGTTGCCAGCGTGAACAACACCGGCCCGGGTCTCGGTGCGGTCGGGCCGGCAACGACTTTTGCCGGGCTCGAGGACTTCCAGACCTGGGTCTGCATTTTCGCCATGTTGCTCGGTCGTCTTGAAATATTCACCTTGCTGGTCGTGTTGACGCCAGCATTCTGGCGCAAGTAAAGGCGCTGCCTTCGGGGTTTGCGGAGTTGCGATGAGAATTTCCGTTGTTTCCGGTCTTCTTCTGGCCACAGCGCTGCTGGCGGCCTGTGGCGACAAGGCTGCCGAACCGGCAGCCGTTGCGCCGGCCCAGCCGGCGCTGACGCTGGCCACGCTCGGCGAGTTGGCTTTGCGCCCCGAGCGCAACGCGCCGGCCGCCGTGATCGGCCGCCACGAAGCCCGTATTTCGGCCGAGGTCGCCGCCACCATCCAGGCCCTGCCGGTCGAGGTCGGGCAATCGGTTGCGGCCGGTGCGCTGATCGTCCGTCTTGATCCGCGTGACGCGGCACTTGCGCTGGAGCGCGCCGAGGCCGCGCTGGCCCAGGCCGAGGCCCGGCTGGCGCAAGCCGATGCCCAGTTGCAGCGGGCGCAGACCTTGCGCGAGCGTAATTTCTATTCCCCGGAAGCATTGACGCTGCGCGAGACCGAGCGGGCCGCTGCCGTGGCCGATGCGCGGGCGGCCCGGGCCAGCCGCGATACGGCCCGGCGGGCGCTCGACAAGCACAGCCTGCGCGCGCCGTTTGCCGGTGTCGTGCGCGAACGCCCGGCCCAGCTCGGCGAACTGGCCGCGCCGGGCAGCGTGCTGCTGACGCTGGTTGCTGCGGGTGATCCGGAAGTGGCGGCACAACTGCAGCCGCAGGATGTCGAGGTGGTCGCCCAGGCCGGCGAGTGGCAGTTCGAAGCGGCGGGTGTCCGCCATCCTTTACGCCTGATCCGCGTGTCGCCGGCAATGAATCCCGAGTCGCGCAGCGTCGAGGCGCGTTTTGCCTTTGCGGCGGCGGCGCCGGCCATCGGCCAGTCCGGTCGTCTGCTCTGGCGCGAATCCCGGCCCTGGTTACCGGCTGACCTGCTGGTCCGCCGCGATGGCCGCTACGGCGTGTTCACGGCGGTTGATGGCAAGGCGCGTTTCCACGTGCTGCCCGGTGCCAGCGAAGGCCGGCCGGCGCTGGTCGACCTGCCCGACGACACCCGGATCGTCGTCCAGGGCCGTCATGCCCTGCAGGACGGGGCGGCGCTGCCGTGAGCCTGTACCGCAAGCTGCTGGAAAACCATCCGCTGGCGAACATCGCCTTCGCGGTGGTGCTGATGCTCGGGGTGCTTGCCTACCTGACCATGCCGCGCGAGCAGGACCCGGAAATCAACTTCAACTGGGTGGTGATCACCACCGTGCTGCCCGGTGCTTCCGCCGAAGACGTGGAAAAACGCGTCACCGAGCCGCTCGAGGACGCGATCAAGGGCGTCGCCGACATCCGTTTCGTGCTGTCGTCGTCGCGCGAGAACGTGTCCAACATCCTGGTCCGTTTCCGCGACATTTCGACCAGCGTCTTCGACAAGCGCATCAACGACCTGCGGCGCGACATCCAGAACAAGGCCAGCAGCGAGTTGCCCGCCGTGGCCAAGGATCCGCGGGTCATGGAAATCACCACCTCGAACGGTTTTCCGACGGCGCTGGTGCTGGTCACCGGGCAGGCGGCCGACGAGGTTCTGCGCCAGCGCGCACGCCTGCTGAAGAACGAATTCGAGCGCATGAACGGGGTGGACCAGGTGTTCGCCACCGGCCTGCAGGACCCGGAACTGCTGGTCGAGTTCGATCCCGTGGCGCTGGCCAATCGCGGCCTGTCGGCGACCCAGGTGGCCGACGCAACGCAGGCCTGGTTCCGTGACGTTTTTGCCGGCAAGGTCGAGACGCAATCCGGCGACGAGCGCAATGCCTGGCTGGTGCGCATCCTCGGCGAGCATGTCGATCCGGCAAAGCTGGCCGATATTCCGGTGGGCAGCGCCCAGGTGCCGCTCGCTTCGGTGGCCGAGGTGTCGCGCGGCCGGGCCAAGGCTGGCAGCCTGGCGACGCACGAGGGCAAACCGGCGGTGATGCTGTCGATCACCAAGAAGAGTCGGGTCAATACGCTGGACATGATAGAGCGCATCAACGGCTTCATCGCCGAAAAGAATCCGCTGCTGGCCGCCGACGGCATCCGCCTCGAACTGCTCGACGACCAGACCATCCCGACCCGCGAATCGATCGGCATCATGGAAGCCAACGCCGTCGTCGGCCTGGCGGTGGTCTTGATCATCTGCTGGCTGTTCCTCGGCGCCCGCATCGCCTTGCTGGTCGGCATCGGCCTGCCGTTTTCGCTGGCCGGTACCTTCGCCGTGCTGGCGGCGCTCGGCTACACGGTCAACATCTCGGTGCTGCTCGGTGTCGTAATCGTGCTCGGCATGGTCGTCGACGACGCGGTGGTCGTGGTCGAGACCATCTACTACAAGATGCAGCGCGGGCTGGCGGCCATCGATGCCTCGATCGAGGCAATGCGCGAAGTGGTGGCGCCGGTGACCTCGTCGGTACTGACGACGATGGCAGCCTTCCTGCCGCTGATGCTGTTGCCCGGCATCGTCGGCAAGTTCATGTTCGTGATTCCCTTCATCATCACGCTGGCGCTGGCGATCAGCCTGTTCGAAGCATACTGGATGCTGCCTGTGCACGTTGCGACGGTGGGCCGGCGTCCGCCGGCCGACGACTGGCGGGCGCGCTTCAATCATCGCTTGCGGGTCAGGTATTCGCGCTTGCTGCTGGCGCTGCTTCGCCGGCCGCGTTTGTCGCTGGGCGCGGCCGGGCTGGTCTTCGTGCTGGCGGTCGGCGCCGTCGCCGGTGGCGCGGTGCGCATGCAGTTCTTTGCTTTCGATCCGCTGCGCCTGTTCTACGTCAACGTGGACATGCCGGCCGGTGCGCCGATCGAGGAGACCATGGCCCAGGCCAGCCGGGTCGAGGCCGAGGTGCGCAAGCACCTGCGCGACGACGAAGCACGTAACGTTGCTGCCTACGCCGGGGTCAAATTTACCGATACCGAGCCGCTCTACGGCGACATCTACGGGCAGGTGATCGTTTCCCTGAACCCGCGCGATCAGCTGGGCAGCGATGCCCGCGACGTCCAGGACATCGTCGCCGCCATGCGGCCGACCGTCGAGGCCCTGCCGGGGCCGGGCAAGATCAGCTTCACCATGATCTCGGGCGGGCCGCCGCTGGAGAAACCGGTCAAGGTCCGCGTGCGCGGCGACGATCCGCTCGAATTGCGCGCTGCAGCCGATGCCGTGCTGGCGGTCGCGCGGGCCATTCCCGGCAGCAAGGACGTGGTCGATGACGACATCCCCGGCCGCCCGCAACTGGTGCTGACGCTCGACCGCGAGGCCCTGGCCGCCGCCGGTCTCGACGCCGGCCGGGTGGCGCGCCTGATGCGTCTGCATGTCGACGGCGAAATCATCGCCCAGACCCGCGACCAGGGCGAGAAGATCGAATTGCGCGTACGCGCCAATCACGGCGGTCTGGTCGGCCAGGACATCGGCGACCTGCTGGCGACGCCGATTGCCCTGGCCTTGCCCGACGGTCGTCGTCAGACCACCTCGCTGGGCGCGCTGGTGCAGGCCGAGACGCGTACCGGCAAGGGCGTCATCAAGCGCTACAACCTGATGCGCGCGATCACCGTCGAAGCGGACCTGGACAAGGAAATCACCGATACCGTTGCGGCCAACCGCATCCTGCGCGAGGAATGGCAGAAGATCGCCGCCCAGTACCCGGGCGTCAATCTCGATTTCTCCGGCGAACTCGACGACATCAACGAAAGCCTCGATGCCATGCTGGCGCTGTTCGCGCTCGGTGTCGGCCTGATTTACCTGATTCTGGCCACCCAGTTCCGCAGCTATTTCCAGCCCATGCTGATCCTGGTCACCGTGCCGCTGGCCTTTACCGGCGTCGTCCTCGGCCTGCTGGTGTCCGGCAATCCCTTATCCCTGTACACGCTCTACGGTGTGATCGCGCTGACCGGGATCGCCGTCAATTCGGCCATCGTCCTGATCGACGCCGCCAACCAGCGCCTGCAGGAGGGCATGGGCGTGCTGCATGCAGCGGTCTATGCCGCCCGGCGACGTATCGTGCCCATCCTGATCACCTCGGTGACGACCATCGGCGGCCTGTTCTCGCTGGCCTTCGGACTGGCCGGCGAGTCGCTGCTGTGGGGGCCGGTGGCGCAATCCATCGTCTGGGGACTGGCCTTCTCCAGCCTGCTGACGGTGTTCGTCATTCCGCTGCTGTACTGGATGACGATGCGGCGCCGCGTGACCAGCCGGGCGTAAAGGCGGATAATCGCTGTTTCCTGATTTTCTGGCGGAGTAAAGCGTGAGCCGACCCAAGAACGATACCTTCCTGCGTGCCCTGTTGAAGGAGCCGACCGACTACACCCCGCTGTGGCTGATGCGCCAGGCCGGTCGCTACCTGCCGGAGTACTGCGCCACCCGCAAGCGGGCCGGTAACTTCCTGAACCTGTGCAAGACCCCGTCGCTGGCCTGCGAAGTGACGCTGCAGCCGCTGGCCCGTTACGACCTCGACGCCGCCATTCTGTTCTCCGACATCCTCACCGTGCCCGACGCGATGGGCCTGGGCCTGTATTTCGCCGAAGGCGAGGGCCCGAAGTTCGAGCGTCCGCTGCGCGAGGAATGGGCGATCAACAACCTGACCGCGCCCGATCCCTACGACCACCTCGGCTACGTCATGGACGCGGTCGCGGAAATCCGTCGCGCACTCGACAACTCGGTGCCGCTGATCGGCTTCTCCGGTAGCCCCTATACGCTCGCCTGCTACATGATCGAAGGCCAGGGCTCGTCCGACTTCCGCCACATCAAGGGCATGATGTACAGCCGCCCGGATCTGCTGCACAAGATCCTGTCGGTGACCGCCGATGCGGTGACCAGCTACCTGAACGCGCAGATCGATTCCGGCGCCCAGGCGGTGATGATTTTCGATACCTGGGGCGGTTCGCTGTCGGCGGCGGCTTACCAGGAATTCTCGCTGGCCTACATGCAGCGCATCGTCGCCGGCCTGAAGAAGGAAAAGGACGGGCAGCGCATTCCGAGCATCGTGTTCACCAAGAACGGCGGCCTGTGGCTGGAAAAGATCGCGGCCATCGGCTGCGACGGCGTCGGCCTGGACTGGACCATCGATATCGGCGAAGCTCGTCGCCGCGTTGGCGACCAGGTCGCGCTGCAGGGCAACATCGACCCGAACGTGCTGTTCGGCACCCCGGAAACCATCGCTGCCGAAACCCGCAAGGTGCTCGACAGCTACGGTCCGGGCAATACCGGCCACGTCTTCAACCTGGGCCACGGCATTTCCCAATACACCCCGCCGGAAAATGTTTCGGTGCTGGTCGATACGGTCCACAGCCACAGCCGTTCGCTGCGTAAGTGAGGACTCATTTTCCGGGGCAGGGCTTGACTTATTCACAGAATTTCCTGCCCCGGAATAAAAAAGTCCTGAAACCTGCTTGACAAGCGGGTTATTGTGTAAGTTGTTGTTATAAAAGCTTTTTGTGATTTGCACAATATTTCGGCAAGGTAACAAAATCCTTACGAAACGCCCACTTAGCTTTTTTCCCCCTTGGCAATCCACAAAGTTATCCACAGCTTTTGTGGACAACTGAAACGCGCCGACCGCCAAGCGTTTTTCCGGACCGATCATGCCTGTTCTGCGCGTCGCCCTCGATCTGCCCCTGCATCGCCTGTTCGACTACCGGGCCGACGATGCCACGCCTGCCGATGTCGGCCTGCGCGTGCGCGTGCCGTTCGGGCGGGGCGAGCGGATCGGCGTCATCGTCGCCGTGGTCGGGCAGAGTGAATGGCCGGCCGGCCAGTTGAAAACGGCCAGGGAAATCCTGCGCGATCCCGGGCCCTTGCCCGACGATTTCTTCGCCTTGTGCGAATTTGCGAGTACTTACTATCAAGCGCCGCTCGGCGAAGTCGTCCTGCAGGCTCTACCCGCCGGTCTCAAGCGCCTGTCGCCGCCGGAACGCCGCGCCGGACGCCCGCGTAAGCCGCCGCCGGCTTTGCCGGAGCCAGCGCTGACCGAAGAGCAGGCTTCAGCCATCGGGCAGGTCGACATCGACGGTGGCTATTCTGCCCACTTGCTGTTCGGCGTCACCGGCAGCGGCAAGACCGAGGTTTATCTGCGCCTGATCGACCAGGCGCTGCAACTTGGTCGCCAGGTGCTGCTGCTGGTGCCGGAAATCAACCTGACGCCGCAACTGGAAGACCGCGTTCGCGGGCGTTTCCCGGACCGTTGCGTGGTCTCGCTGCACAGCGAACTGGCGGAAGCCGCGCGCGAGCGCAACTGGCGTAGCGCCTTTGCCGGCGAGGCTGATCTGGTGCTCGGCACCCGCCTGTCGGTGTTCACGCCGCTGCCGCGCCTGGGGCTGATCATCGTCGATGAGGAACACGACCCGTCGTTCAAGCAGCAGGACGGCATGCGCTATTCGGCACGCGACGTCGCCGTGGTCCGTGCCCGTCAGTTGGCCGTCCCGGTGCTGCTCGGCTCGGCGACGCCGTCGCTGGAAAGCTGGGCCAACGCCCAGGGCGGGCGCTACAAGCTACTGACCTTGAAGGAACGGGCCAGTCCGGCGGCTCGCCTGCCGGCTGTGCATGTGCTCGATACCCGCCGGATGACGCTCAAGGAAGGCGTCAGCGAACCCTTGCTGGCGGCGATTCGCGAACGTCTGGCGCGCGGCGAGCAGAGCCTGGTCTTCCTGAATCGTCGCGGTTACGCGCCGGTGCTGGCGTGCCCGGCTTGCGGCTGGGTGTCGCGCTGCCAGCGCTGCGCCGCCAACCTGGTGCTGCACCTGGCCGATCGCCGCCTGCGCTGCCACCACTGCGGCTTCGAGAACGGCGTACCGCGCGCCTGCCCGACTTGCGGCAACCAGGACATCCATCCCTACGGCCGCGGCACGCAACGGGTCGAGGAATGGTTGCAGGGCGAATTTCCCGACGCGCGCATCCTGCGCGTCGACCGCGATTCGGTGAAAAGCCGGACGCAATGGGAGACCATGCTCGAACGCATCCACGGCGGCGAGGCCGACATCCTGGTCGGTACGCAGATGCTGGCCAAGGGGCACGATTTCCCCAAGCTGACGCTGGTCGGCGTGCTCGGCGCCGACGCTGCGCTGTACGCCGCCGACTGGCGCGCCCCGGAGCGTCTGTTCGCGCAACTGATGCAGGTCGCAGGTCGCGCCGGGCGGGCCGAATTGCGCGGCGAAGTCCTGGTCCAGACGCAGTATCCCGATCATCCGCTGTTTGCGGCGGTGGCCAGCCACGATTACCCGGGTTTTGCCGCGAGCCAGTTGCAGGAACGCGAGCAGGCCGGCTTTCCGCCTTACGCCTTCCAGGCCGTCCTGCGTGCCGAAGCGCCGGCGATGGCCGACGCCGTGGCCTTCCTCGAACTGGCGGCGGCGCTGCCGGTGGTAAAAGCGCACGATCAGGTCATGCTCTACGACCCGGTGCCGATGAAGATGGCCCGGCTGGCCAACCTCGAACGCGGGCAGCTGCTGGCCGAGGCCTTTTCCCGACCGGCCTTGCAGGCCTTCCTGCCGCGTTGGCGGGAAGCCATCGAAGGCCTGAAAACCTCGAACAAGTTGCGCTGGCACCTGGAAGTCGATCCGCTCGAACTGTGACGGGCATGTCCCTTGCAATGGCTTGAGCCCAATGACTGCAAGGAGTGCATCATGAGAATCCAGGAATCGGCCGTCGACATGACGGCCAGCCATACCGCGACCAGCAGCCGCGCTGAGGTGATCGACAGCGAACTGCGCTTTGACCAGCTTTTCCAGCGTCTGGCCAGCGACGAAGCCGACAAGGGTGACAAGCTGCGCGAGCGGGTGCAGAAGATGCTCGAATCGTTGCTCGAGTCCATCCTGGCGGCAATGGATGGCCGGCAATACCGGAAGGAAATTGCCGCCGACCTGCCCGCCGATGCCGAAGGCGGCACTCCGGCGCGCAGTCCGGCCAGGCAGATGCACTGGCGGCGCACGGTGTATGAGCGGGTCAGCGAATCCGAAACGACCCAGGTGTGTGGCAGCGGACTGGTCAAAACCTGTGACGGCCGGGAAATCGCCTTCAATTTCAAGGTGGACATGGCGCGCGCCTACAGCCGGGAAAGCTACGCCGAGGAATCGGGCAGTGTCGAGTTGCGCGATCCGCTGGTGCTCAATTTTGATGGCACTTACTGCCAGTTGGTGGACAGCCGCTTCTCGTTCGATCTGGATGCCGACGGCACACCTGAATGGCTGCCTGAATTGGCCGACGGCAGTTGTTTCCTGGTCTTCGACCGCAACGGCAACGGCCGGGCCGACGATGGCAGCGAATTGTTCGGCACCCGTAGCGGTAACGGCTTCGCCGATCTGGCCACGCTCGACGAAGATGGCAATGGCTGGATCGATGAGGGCGACAGCGCCTTCGCCAGACTGGCCCTGTGGTCGGGCGACAGCTTCCGCTCGCTGGCCGAGGCTGGGGTTGGGGCGCTTTATACCCGGGCGGTCGATGCGCCGTTCTCGCTCAAGAACGCCGACAACGAACTGCTCGGGCAGATCCGGGCGGCCGGCGTGTACCTGATGGAGAGCGGCAGCGCCGGGCTGATGCAGCAGGTCGACCTGGCGACCTCAGAGCGCTCGCCGGGGACGCAGGAACCAGATCAGCGACAGCGCCTGTAGACCGAGCAGGCAGTAGAAGGCCGTCCGGTAAGCTTCAGCCGTATCCTGACCGGCGGCCTGCAGGGCATCGACAAAACCGCCGATGCCCCATTGCAGGCCGAAGGCGCCGAAGAAGACGAGCAGGTTCAGCGCGGTATTGGCGCGCCCCGACATGGTCGGCGGAAAGGCCTGGGCGACCAGCGAATAGGCGATGTTGGACAGCGAGAAGCAGGCGCCGAGCAGGGGCCACAGCCAGTCGCCGGCCCAGCCCGGTTGCAGGCAGATGACGGCGAAGGCGGCAAAAGCGGTGAGCATCGCCCAGCGGAACAGCTTGTCCAGCGGCACGCCGCGATGCACCAGCGCGGTGGCGAAAAAGCCCATGAACAGGAAGCCGCCGAGCATGGCCACGCCCATCCAGGTCAGGCGGGCGGCGACGGCGGTGGCGTCGAGTTGTTCGAGCACGTTCATCCAGCGCGAGGCCCATAGCCCCTGGACGGCCATGAACCCGCCGGTGAAGCAGAAACCCATCGGCGCGTAGCGCCAGAAATGGGCGCTGGCGAAAATCTGGCGGACGCCGGCCATCTGTTCGGCGAAGCTGGCGCTGCTGCCTGTGCTCGGTTTGTCCGGAACCAGCCGCCACAGCAGGGTGGCGACGAGCAGGGTGACGACGGCCAGCGCCAGGACGATTTCCCGCCAGCCGGTAAAACCGAGGGCGATTTCCAGCGGCTTGGCGGCGGCCAGCGCACCGAGCCCGCCGGAAGCCATGATCCAGCCGGTCAGCGACGCCTGGCGCTCGGGCGGAAACCACTGGGTAAAGGCCTTGAACGAGGCCATCAGGCAGGCCGAGACGCCGAGCCCGATCAGGGCACGGCCCAGCGTCAGCCCGCTCAGGCCGTCAGCCAGCGCGAAGACGGCGGCCCCGGCGGCGGCAATGCACAACAACGCCGCCTCGACGCGGCGCGGACCGAAGCGGTCGAGCAGCATGCCGAGCGGCAACTGGGCGGCGCCGAAGGCGAGGAAATAGGTGCTGGTCAGCAGACCGAGCGCGTTGTCCGGCAAGGCCAGCTCGCCGGCGATGACCGGGCCGAGCACGGCGTTGACCGTGCGGTAGAGGTAGGACAGGAAGTAGCCTGCGGCAAAAGGCAGGAACAGGCGCAGCATCAGGCTGCGCGGATCGGGGTGGCTCATGCCTGCTCCGGTTTCACGTGGAACGTTGCCGGCGCTGCGGCCGGGGTGTCGGGACTGCGCTTCAGCCAGGCGAGCCGTTGTTCGATTTTCTGCCGCCAGTGCTCGGCGATGCCCGGGGTGGCGGTCAGCCGCTCGAGTTCGTCGATGGCCGGGCGATGATCTTGCCAGAGCTGCATGGCGGCTGCCAGGGTCGGACCGGTACCGGGTTGTTCCAGCAGCAAGGCGTTGCCGGGGGCGACCGTGCCCGGCGTCAGGACGCGCCAGTACCAGCCGGTCAGGCGCTGTTCGGCGATGAACTGCGCCATGCCCTCGGTGGCGAAGCGCTCGTCGATCTTCCAGCAGGGATTGCGCGGCTGGCAGACCTGCAGGCGGGCGTCGCCGAGTTGCCAGATGTCGCCGATGCGCACGCTGCTTTCGTCGAGTTCTGCGGTCGACAGGTTTTCGCCCAGACTTCCCGGTACCAGTTGCCCGGCAATTTCGGGAAAACGGGCGGCGAGTCGGGCGTAATGTGCGGCCGGGTAGAGATGGACGGCCTTTTCCGGGCCGCCGTGAACGCGCCGGTCAGCCTGGCTGTCGGCGAGAAAGCCTTCCGGGCCGAGCGCCAGTGGGCCGGTCGCCGGTTGTTTGTAGATGCCGGTCGGTCGCCCGGATTCGGGAAGCAGGCGGATGCCGCCGACAAAAAGGGAGATCTGTGCCATGGGACGGCGATTGTGCCATCAATTCCACAGCCATGCAGCGCCGCGCACCCCCGAGGAATCCCCGTGGGCGGGCGGCAGGATGCGGGTGCGCAGGTCGTCGGAGAAGACGTGGGGGCGGCAATAGCCCGGGAGCTTTTCGTAGAGTTGCGCCATCTGCGACAGTCCGCCGCCGAGGACGACGACGTCGGGGTCGAGCAGATTGATGACGCTGGCCAGCGCCCGCCCGAGACGGCGCGCGTGGCGGTCAAGGGTGGCCGCACTGGCGGCATCGCCGGCGGCTGCCTGGTGGGCGATGTCGGCGGCAGTGAGGGCGATTCCGGTATGGCGCTGATGGTCGGCCGCCAGGCCAGGACCCGACAGCCAGGTTTCGTTGCAGCCGTCGCGGCCGCAATAGCAGCGCTGGGGTGGCAGCGGATCGGCCGGGTCGGCGGGCAAGGGATTGTGCCCCCACTCACCGGCAATGGCATTGGCGCCGACCAGTACCCGGCCATCGATGACGATGCCGCCACCGACGCCGGTACCGAGTATGACCCCGAACACGCAGGCGGCACCGCGTCCGGCACCGTCGATGGCTTCCGACAGCGCAAAACAGTTGGCGTCGTTGGCCAGGCGGATTTCCCGCTGCAGCAGGTGCTGCAGGTCGGCGCGCAGCGGCTGGCCGATCAGGCAGGTCGAGTTGGCGTTCTTGATCCGCCCGTCGACCAGCGATTCGGCCCCGGGAATGCCGATGCCGACGCTGCCGCGCCGGCCCAGTTCTATCTCGGCATCGGTGACCAGACCGGCGATGGCCTGCAGGGTGGCGGGGTAGTCGCCCTGCGGCGTGGCGACGCGTCGTCGCAACAGTTCGCGGCCGTCGTCGGCGAGGGCGGCAATCTCGATCTTGGTGCCGCCAAGGTCAATGCCCAGCCGCATCAGACGCGGACAGCGACCGCCTTGACGTTGCCCCAGGTGGTGGTCATCGTGCGCAGGACGCTGGCGCCGGATTCGAGCAGCAGGAGGAAGAGGTCGCGCTCGGAATAGAGGCAGACTTCGTTGCGGATATCGTACTTGCGGGCCATGGCCGGGGACAGCTTGCTGTAGCGCTCGTAGATCGACTGCTCGCGTCCCGGATAGCCGTCGCCCAGCTCAGAATGCAGGCCGAGGATGGAAATGTAGAGCTTGCCGCCGATCTTCAGCTTTTGCATCAACTGGCGGATCAACTGCTTGCCTTGCGCGTAGGGCAGGCTGCACAGGCCGCGGCGCAACACGATGATGTCGAAGGGGGCGCCGCTGTCGGTTGCGGGCGGTGCCGGCAGTTCGGTCGGTGTGAAATGGATGCTGCCGGTCAGACCGGAGGCCAGGATGCGTCCTTCGATTTCACGTTGCCGGTCGGCCAGGTCGGCGACCGTCACCTGGGCGTCGAGCTGGGCAAAACGCACGGCCAGCTTGCACTGGCCAGCTGGCAGCACGAGCACGGAAACACTGTGATCGATACGCTGGCGCTTGGCGCATTCCTCCAGCGCCAGTTGCTGGATGGCGTCGTTGTCCTCGGACCAAGGATTGGCATTGGTATTTTTGTGCACTGGCGTCTCCCCCTTGCGGACATTGTGCATGAGCGTCGATGCTCCTGGCAACACGGCCGCTCCGGGAAAACCGCGATTGACCTCGCTGCAGCACAGGGCAGAATCGCCGTTGCCGTCGGAATTCCGAGGGCGGGGCGGCGAGGGACGTCGGTTTTCCGTGAGTCGGCCTATTCTTTCTAGAGTCAAATTGCCAGAAAATCAATGGCTTGTTATTTTTGTCGGCGCTTGGAAACGCTGGCACATGGCTTGCGATGTATAGGCTGCCGAAGCCCGCTCGCGGCTTCCTTACCTTCAGGAGAAGACATGAAACGTATCGCCCTCGCCGCCGCCCTCGCCGCCGTGTTTTCCAGTGCCGCCATGACGCCGGCTTTTGCCCAGGAAGCTTCGACGCTGAAGAAGATCAAGGACACCGGCAGCATCACCCTCGGTCACCGTGAATCCTCGATTCCCTTCTCTTATTACGACGACAAGCAGCAGGTCATCGGCTACTCGCATGAGCTGATGCTCAAGGTGGTCGATGCGATCAAGAACGAACTCAAGCTGGCCAAACTGGACACCCGCCTGATGCCGGTGACCTCGGCCAACCGCATCACCCTGCTGCAGAACGGCACGGTCGATATCGAATGCGGCTCGACGACGAATAACCTGGAGCGCCAGAAGCAGGTCGGCTTCTCGACCACCATTTTCGTCATCGGCACCCGCCTGATGACCAGGAAGGGCTCGGGCATCAACGATTTCGCCGATCTCGCCGGCAAGAACGTGGTCACCACCGCCGGGACCACTTCCGAGCGCCTGATCCGCCGGATGAACGAAGAAAAGCAGATGAAGATGAACATCATCTCGGCCAAGGATCACGGCGAAGCCTTCCTGACCCTGGAAACCGGCCGTGCCGTCGCCTTCATGATGGATGACGCGCTGCTTTACGGCGAAATGGCCAAGGCCAAGAAGCCGGCTGACTGGACCGTGGTCGGTACCGCCCAGTCCAAGGAAGCCTATGGCTGCATGCTGCGCAAGGATGACGCCGAGTTCAAGAAGGTCGTCGATGCCGCGCTGACCAAGGCGATGACTTCCGGCGATGCCGAGAAGATCTACAACAAGTGGTTCATGAACCCGATCCCGCCCAAGAGCCTGAACCTGAACATGCCGCTGTCGGCTGAAATGAAGGCCTTGTACAAGGCGCCGAACGACAAAGCGTTCGAGTAATCCCCCCAATCATTTGCTGTGCTGCCGGCGCCTCCCGAGTGAGGTGCCAGGCCCGGCTCATCCCAAAAAACAGAGGAGTTCATCATGTTCAAGCGAATTTTCACCCGCTGTGCGGTCTTCGCCGCCGGTTGCGCCGCCTCGCTGGCGGTCATGGCTGCCCAGCCCAATGTCGTCATCCTGGCCACCGGCGGCACCATCGCTGGCGCTGGCGCCGAAGCCACCAACAGCGCCACCTACCAGGCTGCCAAGGTGCCGGTCGACAAACTGATCGCCGGTGTGCCGGAACTGGCCAAGGTCGCCGCTGTGCGCGGCGAGCAGGTCTTCCAGATCGCCTCCGAAAGCTTCACCAACGAGCACCTGCTGACGCTCGGCAAGCGTGTCTCGGCGCTGGTCAAGCAGGCCGACGTCGACGGCATCGTCATCACCCACGGCACCGATACGCTGGAAGAAACCGCCTACTTCCTGAATCTGGTGATCAAGAGCGACAAGCCCATCGTCCTGGTCGGTTCGATGCGTCCGGGTACCGCGATGTCGGCCGACGGCATGCTCAACCTGTACAACGCTGTTGCCGCCGCCGCGGCCAAGGATGCTCGCGGCAAGGGCGTCCTGGTGGCGATGAACGACGAACTGAACAGCGGCCGTGACGTGTCCAAGATGATCAACATCCAGACCGGCGCCTTCAAGAGCCCCTGGGGCCCGCTCGGCATGATCGTCGAGGGCAAGAACTACTGGTTCCGCCTGCCGGCCAAGCGCCACACCGTCAATTCCGAGTTCGACATCGACAAGATCGACAGCCTGCCGGCGGTTGGCATTGCCTACGGTCACGGCAACGTTGCCGACACGGCCTACAAGGCGCTGGCGGCCAGCGGTGCCAAGGCGATCATCCACGCCGGCACTGGTAACGGTTCGGTCGCCAAGAACGTTGTCGCCGGCCTGCGCGAACTGCGTGGCCAGGGTGTCCAGATCATCCGTTCTTCGCACGTCAATGCCGGCGGCTTCGTCCTGCGCAACGCCGAGCAGCCGGATGACCAGTATGACTGGGTCGTCGCCCACGATCTGAATCCGCAGAAGGCCCGCATCCTGGCCACCGTCGCCCTGACCAAGACCGGCGACAGCAAGGAACTGCAGCGCATTTTCTGGGAATACTGATCCCGGCCCGCGGGCGGCCGAGCAAGGCCGCCCTTATTTTCCCTTTCAGGAGTTCCGCATGAATTACCAATGGAACTGGTCCATCTTCCTGCAGCCGACAGCCGTTGGCGATACGACCTATCTCGGCTGGATGTTCGCTGGCCTGCAGATGACGCTGATGCTGTCGCTTTGCGCCTGGGTGCTCGCCCTGCTGCTCGGCGCCGTCGTCGGTGTCCTGCGCACTGTCCCGAACAAAGTGCTGAGCGGGCTGGCGACTGCCTACGTCGAGCTGTTCCGCAACATCCCCCTGCTTGTCCAGTTGTTCATCTGGTATTTCGTGATGCCGGAGCTCGTACCGCAGAGCCTGGGCGATGCCTACAAGCAGTCGCATCCGGTGTTGCAGCAGTTCCTGGCGGCGATGGTCTGTCTGGCGCTGTTCACCAGCGCCCGGGTGGCCGAGCAGGTGCGTTCGGGTATCAATTCCTTGCCCAAGGGCCAGAAGAACGCCGGCCTGGCGCTCGGTTTCACGCTGCCACAGGTGTATCGCCACGTGCTGCTGCCGATGGCTTTCCGCCTGATCATGCCGCCGCTGACTTCGGAGTTCCTCAACATCTTCAAGAACTCTGCCGTCTGCTCGACCATCGGCCTGCTCGAACTGGCTGCCCAGGGGCGCCAATTGGTGGACTACACGGCGCAGCCTTACGAATCCTTCATCGCCGTCACCATTGCCTATGTGGCGATCAACGTCGTCGTCATGACGCTGATGAAGAAGCTGGAAGACAAGGTCCGCGTGCCGGGCTACATGGGGGGCAAGTAAATGGTTTACGAATTTGACTGGTCTTCGATCCCCGGCGCCTTGCCGATACTCTGGGACGGCATGGCGGTATCGCTGGAAATCACCCTGATCGCCATCGTTGTCGGCATCGTCTGGGGCACCCTGCTGGCGATGATGCGGCTGTCGTCGATCAAGCCGCTGTCGCTGTTTGCCGCCGGCTATGTGAACCTGTTCCGCGCCGTGCCGTTGGTCATGGTGCTGCTCTGGTTCTTCCTGATCGTGCCGCGCTTCATCGCCGACCTCTTCGGCCTGCCGCCCAATACCGACCTGCGCCTCGCTTCGGCGATGATCGGTTTCGCTTTGTTCGAGTCGGCCTACTACTCGGAAATCATCCGTGCCGGCATTCAGTCGGTGCCCAAGGGCCAGATGGCCGCCTGCCAGGCGCTGGGCATGACCTATGGTCAGGCGATGCGCCTGGTGATCCTGCCGCAGGCCTTCCGCAACATGGTTCCGCTGCTGCTGACCCAGGCCATCATCCTGTTCCAGGATACCTCGCTGGTCTATGTCTCCGCGCTGGCCGACTTCTTCGGTTCCGCCTACAAGGTCGGCGACCGTGACGGCCGCCTGGTCGAGTTGCTGCTGTTTGCCGGCCTCGTCTATTTCGTCCTCTGCTTTGCCGCGTCGATGCTGGTCAAGCATTTGCAGAAAAAATACCAACCGGCCTGAGGCCGCGTTTCCAGGAGATAGTCATGATCCAGATTTCCCATGTCAGCAAGAACTACGGCAGTTTCGACGTGCTCAAGGATTGCAGCACCACGGTCAGCAAGGGCGAGGTGATCGTCGTTTGCGGCCCTTCGGGTTCCGGCAAGTCGACGCTGATCAAGTGCGTCAATGGCCTCGAACCCTTCCAGTCGGGCGAAATCATCGTCAACGGCACCTCGGTCGGCGATCCGAAAACCAATCTGTCCAAGCTGCGCGCCCACGTCGGCATGGTTTTCCAGAACTTCGAGCTGTTCCCGCACATGAGCATCACCCAGAACCTGGCCATCGCCCAGGTCAAGGTGCTCGGCCGCCAGCAGGACGAAGCCATCGACAAGGGCCTCAAGCTGCTCGACCGGGTTGGCCTCAAGGCGCATGCGCACAAGTTCCCCGGCCAGTTGTCCGGCGGCCAGCAGCAGCGCGTGGCGATCGCCCGGGCGCTGGCGATGGACCCGATCTGCATGCTGTTCGACGAGCCGACCTCGGCGCTTGATCCGGAAATGGTCAACGAAGTGCTCGACGTGATGACCGAGCTGGCCCAGGAAGGCATGACCATGATGTGCGTCACGCACGAAATGGGCTTCGCCAAGCGGGTTGCCAACCGCGTCATCTTCATGGACCACGGCCGCATCGTCGAGGACGACAGCAAGGAAGCCTTCTTCGCCAATCCGCGTTCGGAACGGGCGCAGCAGTTCCTGGCCAAGATCCTGCACCACTGATGGCCAGCCTGGGCGCTAAGGAAAGCATGTCATGAAAGCCTTGTTCCGTCTGGGAATTGGTCCGCAACTGGCGATGGCGTTTACCGTCATCGTCGGCCTGTTTGTCGTCGTGGCTGGCTGGACGACGTTCAGCCTGGGGCGCGTCGATGCCGCAGCCGAGCGCATCGCCACGGTGTCGTTGACCAAGGACAGCCAGATTGCCGAATTGGGCTACGCCTACGCCGGCATGCGCGAAAGCGTGCGCAATAACATCATCTTCACCGATGCCGAGGTGATGAAGGCGGAAGCCGCACGCTACGAGCGTGAGAAGGCGCGCTTCTTCGCCGCCCTCGGGGCGCTGGAGAATATTGCGGTCGACCATGCCGTCACCGGTGAAGGCGCGTTGCTGCAACGGGTCAGGCAACAGGCGACGGCGGCCATCGATATCCAGGACAAGGCGATGGCCGAGGCCATGCAGTTCCTGTCGACGGTGGCCATGGGCATCCTGCAGCAGGAAGCCGAGCCGCGCATGCAGGTGCTCGAAGCCAGCATCGCCGAAGCGCGCCAGCTGGTGCAGGCGCAAAGCCGCGAACGGGCCGGCGACATCGTGGCCGAGTCGGCGAATACCCGTCGGCTGACGCTGATCCTGGTGGTCGTTGCCGTCCTGATCGCCGCCGTGCTCGGTTATCTGCTGACCGGGGGCGTGCGTCGTCCGCTGGAAACGACGGCTCGCCTGATGGAAAGCATCGCCGCTGGCGACCTGACGCAGCGCATTGAGCCGAACGGCTTTGCTGAAATCCGCCGCGTCCAGGCGGCGGCGATGAAGACCACCCAGTCGCTGGCCGACATTCTGGGCGCCATCCGCCTGGAAGCCGGGCAACTCAAGCATGCCGTCACCGCGCTTTCCGGTTCTGCCGACGAAATGCGCGGCAGTTCGGAAGCGCAGGCAGCGGCCAGTGCCGCCATGGCCGAAACGCTGCAGACCATGTCGGTCTGCATCACGCATATCGCCAACCTCGGTCAGGAGGCCCAGGATCTGTCCGGCAAGGCCGGGCAGCAGGCGGCCGGTGGTTGCCAGACGATCCAGACCATGGTCGACGAGATTCGTCAGATTGCCGGGCTGGTCACCGATTCGGCGGCGACGGCAACGACGCTGGGGCAGGAGTCGGAGCGCATCTCGGCGATTACCTCGGTGATCCACGATCTGGCCGACCAGACCAACCTGCTGGCGCTCAATGCCGCGATCGAGGCGGCGCGGGCCGGCGACAGCGGCCGGGGCTTTGCCGTGGTCGCCGACGAGGTGCGCAAGCTGGCCGAAAAGACGACCGCTTCGGCCAGCCAGATCGCCGCCATGGTCAGCGCCATCCAGAACGGCGCGCGCTCGATGGCCGAACACATGCAGCGCTCGGTCAGCCGCGTCGACGAAGGCCTGCGCATGGCCTGCGCGGCCGGCGAATCGATGAGCGCCATAGAAAGCAGCAACCGCCACGTCGCCCGGGTCATCGAAGAGGTCTCGGCCAGCCTGCGCCAGCAGTCGTCCGGCGGCGAGGAGATCGCTGCCCGGGTCGAACACATCGTCCGGATGATCCACGAAAACAACCGTGCCACCGCCAGCATGGCGACCACGGCGCGACAACTGGACAATCTGGCGAGCAGTCTCGAATCCGGAATTACCCGTTTCAGGACAGCTTGAGGATGGGCAGCGAAGCCAACCTGGCCAAACTTCTGGTCAGTTTATTGTTATCTAGCCAATCAATGAAGACCACAACTATCAATGGAGACAACATGACCACACGACTCGAACACGATCTGCTCGGCGACGCCGAGGTACCCGCCGGCGCCTACTGGGGCGTGCATACGCTGCGCGCCATCGAGAACTACCCGATTACCGGCAAGACCATCGGCAGCTACAGCGAACTGGTGCGCGCCCTGGCGCTGACCAAGCAGGCGGCGGCATTGGCCAATACCGAACTCGGGCAGCTCGACCGTACACGCGCCGATGCCATCGTCGCCGCCTGCCAGGAAATTGCCGGCGGCAAGTTGCACGAGCAGTTCGTCGTCGACGTCATCCAGGGCGGCGCCGGTACCTCGACCAACATGAACGCCAACGAAGTCATCGCCAACCGGGCGCTGGAAATCATCGGCCACAAGAAGGGCGACTATGCCCATCTGCATCCGCTCAACCACGTCAACATGTCGCAGAGCACCAACGACGTCTATCCGACGGCGCTGCGCGTCGCTGCCTGTTTTGCCATCCGCGGCCTGCTGTCGGCGATGGCCGGGCTGCGCGAGGCCTTCGCCGCCAAGGCCGAGGAATTCAAGGACGTGCTGAAGATCGGCCGCACCCAGTTGCAGGATGCCGTGCCGATGACGCTCGGTCAGGAGTTCTCGACCTACGCGGTGATGCTGCAGGAGGATGAGCTGCGCCTGGGCGAGGCGATTGCCCTGATCCGCGAGATCAACCTCGGCGCCACCGCCATCGGCACCGGCATCAACACCGACATGCGCTATTCCAAGCTGGCCATCGACCACTTGTCGCGGCTCTCCGGCTTCAGCCTGGAAGCGGCGCCGAATCTGATCGAGGCGACCCAGGATTGCGGCGCCTTCGTGCAGCTATCGGGCGTGCTCAAGCGCGTTGCCACCAAACTGTCGAAAACCTGCAACGACCTGCGCCTGTTGTCGTCCGGTCCGCAGGCCGGGCTCAATGAAATCAACCTGCCGCCGCGCGCTGCCGGTTCGTCGATCATGCCGGGCAAGGTCAATCCGGTGATTCCGGAAGTGGTCAACCAGATCGCCTTCGAGGTCATCGGCAACGACGTCACCATCACGATGGCGGCCGAGGGCGGCCAGTTGCAGTTGAACGCCTTCGAACCGATCATCGCCCACAGCCTGTTCAAGAGCATCGAGCATCTGACCGCCGGCTGCCGCACGCTGACCGCCCATTGCGTGCGCGGCATCACCGCCAACCGCGAGCTGCTGGCCGAGCGCGTGCGCACGTCGGCCGGGCTGGCAACGGCGCTGAATCCGCATATCGGCTACGAGAACGCCACGCGGGTTGCCCAGGAGGCGTTGCGCAGCGGCCGCGGTGTTGCCGAGTTGGTCGAGGAAATGGGATTGATGGACAAGGCTCAACTGGCCGCCGTGCTGGCGCCGGAAGTGCTGACCGCGCCGCGCCGGCCGGGTTGAGCGGCGATGGCGGGCCATGGTGTTCCCGGGCGGCAGGGGTTTGACCCTACAATGACCCATCAATGAGCCCGCCCGTCATGCCGGAATCCGACATCATTTCTCCCTACTCCTTGCCCAATCCGCATCGCGTGCTTGGCGTGGCTGGCTTGTTTGTGGCGTTCCTGCTGCTCGGTCTGGCGTCCTACCGGGTCTCCGAAAACTATGGGGTCGAAAGCATGCGCCAGGCAGCGTCGCATCAACTCGACATCCTCGGGGCGGCGATCGACAGCGAGGTAACCCGCCATGCCTCGGTGCCCAGCGCGGTCGAGCTGAACCCCGATGTCGTGACCTTGCTGCGCGCGCCGAGCGAAGAGGCGGACATCCGCCAGGCCGAGGCCAACCGTTTCCTGCAGAAACTGAACGATCATCTGGGCGGCCCGGCGATTTTTGTCCTGGATCTGAGCGGCCGCGTGGTGGCGTCGAGCGACTGGATTTTCTCGGACAACCTGCTTGGTTCCGATCTCTCCTACATGCCCTTCTTTCGCGATGCGGTGCGCGGTACGCCAGCCCGGCATTACGCGGTCGATCATATCCGGCATGAACCGGGGTATTACTTCGCCCTGCCGATTCGCGACGAGAGTCGTGAGTGGGCAATCATCGGTGTTGCCGTCGTCAAATCGGGCATCCGTGAAGTCGAGCGGCGCTGGCTGGCGCAGGAAGCGCCGGCCCTGATCGTCGACCGCAACGACGTGGTATTGCTCGCCTCGCCGCCGGAGTGGCGCTACGCCACGCTCGGCCGGCAGCCGACAGCGGTGCTCGAACGCCTTGGCCGGCAGCAGTTTGCCGGTCAGGCGCTGGGGGCGATCAGCCTCGACATCGACCTGGCAGGGGCGGATGAAGGGCGCGTGGTGCGCCTGCCCAAGCACCTGCGCGACGATGTGGCCCCGGCGCAGGGCGCGCGTCCCTACCTGGCGATGGCCAGGAATCTGCCCGGTACGGCGTGGCGCATCGTCGTCTTCTCGGATTTGCGCGCGGTCGGTGTCCAGGCGGCGACGCATGCCGCGCTCAGCGTGGCGGCCCTCGGCTGCCTGCTGCTTGGCGTCTTGTACGCCCGCCAGCGACGGCGTCTGGCGCGTGGGCGCGAAGAGGCGCGGGCGATGCTCGAACTGGCGAACCAGGAACTGGAACGCAAGGTCGAGGCGCGCACCGTCGACTTGTCCGAGGCGGTCTCCGGTCTGCAGCGCGAGGTCCAGGAACGCCAGCGCGCCGAACAGACCTTGCGTGCCGCCCAGAATGAACTGGTCCAGGCGGCCAAGCTGGCCGTGCTCGGCCAGATGGCGACGGGGATTACCCACGAACTGAGCCAGCCGCTCGGCGCCATTCGTACCCTGTCGGCCAACGCCGCCGAATTCATGCGTCGTGGCGAGGCGGCGACCGCCGAACGCAATCTTGCCATCGTCGAGCAGTTGACCGAGCAGATGGGCAACATCATCGGCCCCTTGAAGACCTTTGCGCGTAAATCGCCGGCGGTTTCAAGCGCGGTCGATATCGGGCAGGCGGTCGATAGCGCACTGTTCCTGTTCGAGTCGCGACTGAAGAAGGATGCGGTGATTGTCGAGCGCCATTTTGCCCCCGGTGCCACGACCGCCTGGTGTGACCGCAACCGCTTGCAGCAGGTCCTGGTCAACCTGGTCGGCAACGCCCTCGACGCGATGCATGACGAGCCTGTCCGCCGTTTGAGTTTCAGCAGCGAAGCAAGCAGTACCGGCAAGATTGCCTTGTCCGTCGTAGACAGCGGTCACGGTTTTTCCGAGGAGGCGGTGGCGCATCTGTTCGAACCCTTCTTCACCACCAAGCAGCCCGGTGAAGGCCTGGGGCTTGGCCTGACCATCTCGCGGGATATACTCCGCGATTTCGGCGGTGATCTGATGGCCGGCCCGGCACCCGGTGGTGGTGCCCGCTTCGTCGTCCTGCTGCCGCCGCTGTCGTCGGGAAGCGCTTGATGAAAACATCCTTGCAGGTCCTGCTCGTCGAAGACGACCCCAATGTCCGTCTGGGGTGCGAACAGGCCATGCAACTGGCGGGAATTCCCGTGCTCTCGGTGGCTTCCGCGGAAGCTGCGGAAAAGTACCTGAAGCCCGATTTTGCCGGCATCGTCGTCACCGACATGCGGCTGCCGGGCGCTAGCGGCATGGACCTGCTGCGCCTGGTCAGGGAACGCGATCCCGATCTGCCGGTGATCATCATCACCGGCCACGGCGACGTCACGCTGGCGGTCGAGGCGATGCGCAACGGTGCCTACGATTTCATGCAGAAGCCGTTCTCGACCGACGATCTGGTCGATGTCGTCCGCCGGGCGCTGGAGAAGCGGGCGCTGGTGCTGGAAGTCGAGGCCCTGCGCCGGCGCCTGGATCAGCGCGACGACCTTGAATCCCGCTTGATCGGCCGTTCGCCGCAGATGCAGCAGGTGCGCCGGCTGATCCTCGACATCGCCGATGCCGGCGTCGATGTGCTGATCTACGGCGAAACCGGTACCGGCAAGGAAATGGTTGCCCGCTGCCTGCACGACCTGTCGCGCGCCGGCCAGGAAAACTATGTCGCCCTCAATTGCGGCGGCATGGCCGACAACATCCTCGACAGCGAATTGTTCGGCCACGAGGCCGGGGCCTTTACCGGGGCGCAGAAACGGCGCATCGGCAAGATCGAATACGCCAGCGGCGGTACGCTCTTCCTCGACGAGGTCGAGAGCATGCCGATGAGCATGCAGATCAAGTTGCTGCGCGTGTTGCAGGAGCGCGTCATCGAGCGGCTGGGCTCGAACCATCAGGTGCCGGTCAATTGCCGTGTCGTCGCGGCGAGCAAGGAAGATCTTAAAATCTGGTCGGAACAGGGAAAATTCCGCGCCGACTTCTATTACCGCCTCAATGTCGTACGTATCGAACTGCCGCCGTTACGCGAGCGGCGCGAGGACATCCCGGCGCTTTACGACGCATTCCTGCTGCAGGCGGCCAAACGCTACAACCGGCCACTGCCGGCATTGACGCCGGAGGTTCTGCAGCGGCTGATGGTCCAGGACTGGCCGGGCAATATCCGCGAACTGAAGAATGCCGCCGATTGCCACGTTCTCGGCATCGGCAAGGCCTGCAGCGGGATCGATCCGACCGTCAAACCGTCGCTGGCCGAGGCGGTCGAGAATTACGAGCGGCTGCTGATTGCCGACGAGTTTTCGCGTCAGGAAGGCAATATCCAGCGTACCGCCGATGTCTTGAGGACAGCCCGCACGACCCTGCACGACAAATTGAAGAAATACGGTCTGCTATAGTGCCTCTCCCTTGAGAGAGATGACGCGAACGGACAGATGCGATGATCGTTACCTTCCAATCCAGCGAAACCGGTGAATTGCTGATGTACGCCGAAACGGCGAAAACCCTGCTGGAAATTGTCGGCAAGGAAACCGGTGCGCGCGGTGTATTCACCCAGCCCGAAATGTTGCCGGCGGCTGCCAAGCTGCAGCGTGCCGTCGATGAGGCGCGTCGTCAGATGGCGGGCGCGCCGGAACCGGATGATGAGGAAGAGCGGCAGAAACCGCCGCCGGTAGGCCTGCCGCAACGCGCCTGGCCGATGATCGACATGCTCGAGCGGACCGCGAACAGCGGCCCGGAAGCGCACATCGTCTGGGAAGCGGCGGCCGACTTCTGAGCGCCCGGCTCAGAACAGTTCGATATCGTCGCTCTTTTCCTTCATCTCGGCCATGAAGCGTTCGACCGCTTCCTGGACCGGGATGCCCTGCATGACCGCGTCGAACATCGCGATTTCCTCGCGCGTCGTGTATTTGCCCTTGATCCGCGTTTGCAGTCCAACCCATTCGCCCGGGTTGTAGATGCGGCCAGGTTCGGCGACCAGATCGCTGAGTTCGCCCAGACTCAGGCCGACGTGGGCAAGGCGCTGCACCAGCTTGTCGTAGAACTGGAAGGCAATGATCGCCTGGTGCACCATGCCGGAGACGTTGCCGGCAGCGCCGAGCAGTTCGGCCCGGGCCGCACCGGCGGCGCCGTCGTCGGGTAGCGCTTCGACCTTGCCGACGATTTCCTGCATGCAACCGGCCATCGTGGTGAAGGATTGCGTCAGCACATCGACGGAGGCATTGCTGTCCTTCATCGCGTGCTCGATCTGCACGGCGGCGAGCTCGAGCATCAATACGGTTTCGCGGACCTGGCTCCAGTTGAGGTCCGGGGCGTGCGCGGTGGAGCCGCGCGGCGGAACGATCTTGTCGGTCATGGTGGTGTCCTGTTCTGGTCGGCGACTATAACCCACTTCCGGCTGCCCGTTCCAGCACCACGTAATGCTTGCGGACGGCCTCGAGCACGGCGAAGGTGCCGGTGAATCCGGCCGGGATCACGCCGGCCTCGCCAGGACCGAATTCGGTCGCCTCGCCGTCGCTGTCGGTGATGCGGATACGGCCTTCGATGATGCAGAAGAACTCGTCCTTGCCCTCGGCAAAGGCGATGCGCCAGGCGCCCGGTTCGCAGGCCCAGATGCCAGCAACCAGATCGCCCTGCGGCGCCGCGAAATGTTCGTGCGTGGTACGCAGCGGGTTGCCCGCGACCAGACGGTCGGGACGCGGATGATCGTAAGCCGCCGCTGGCGACTGACGGGCAAAGACGGTCAATTTCGGCATGACGTGATCTTGATGGGTCAGGGCGCAATTTTACGGCGCACCCGGGGCAATTGGCACCCGCAGTGCGTTTTCACCGGATAATCCGCGCATGCCCGCTCTGTTTTCCCTGCTCGCCGCATGCTTGATGCTGCTCCTGCCGATAACGTCGCTGCAGGCCGCCCCCGAAATCGCCATCGATGTCGGCCACGGCGGTCGCGATAGCGGCGCCATTTCGGCGCGCGGGCGCAGCGAATTCGAGTTCAACCGGGATTTGGCCGGGCAACTGGCGCAGACCTTGGCCGAGCGCGGCCGGCGCGTACGGCCTGTCAATTTCGACGGCAACATCGGCAGCCTGGCCGCGCGGCCCGAGGCCGCGGTCGGCAGCGACTTCTTCATTTCCATCCATCACGATTCGGTGGGTGAGGCCTGGTTGCTGCCGTGGCTCTGGGAAGGCGTCGAGCGCACGCATACCGAGGTCAAGCGCGGCTACGGCATCTTCGTATCGGCCAATAATCCCGACCCCGCGACCAGCCTGCTCTGTGCGTCGGCGATGGGCGCCATGCTGCGCCGCGCCGGCTTCGTGCCGAGCGACTGGCACGGGCGCAAGCACGCGCCGGCCGATGCGAAAAACGGCGTCTGGTACTTCGACAACCTGGTCGTCCTCTACCGCACGACGCTGCCGGCCGTGCTATTCGAGGCCGGCGTGATCAAGCACAAGGACGAGGAACTCGAACTGCTCGACCCGGCGCGTCAGGCGCGCATGGCCGATGCGCTGGCGACCGGGCTGGCCGCCTGCCTGCAGGTCACAGGAAAACCGGTTCCGGACTGAGGACGACGGCGAACTTCTCGTGCACGGCCGCCTGGACGGCAGCCATCGTGTTGCGCACATCGGCGCCGCTGGCGCCGCCGCGATTGACCAGCACCAGCGCTTGCTTCTCGTACATGCCGACCGGGCCGAGATCCTTGCCCTTCCAGCCGGCTTGTTCGATCAGCCAGCCGGCGGCCAGTTTGACGCGCCCGTCGGCTTGCGGATAGTGCGGCAACTTGGGGTAGGCGGCGAGCAGGGCGTCGGCCTGCGTCCGCTCGACCACCGGGTTGTGGAAGAAACTGCCGGCATTCGGCGTCACCGCCGGATCCGGTAACTTGCGCTGGCGTACGGCGATGACCGCGTCGGCGACATCGCGCGCGCCGGGTTCGGCGATGCCGCGCTCGGCCAGTTCCTGGCGCAGATCGGCGTAGCCGATGTTCGGTCGGTAGTTCCTGGGTAAACGGAAAACGACCGAGACGATGGCGACACGGCCGTCGAGGTGCCAGCCTTCCTGTTTGAACAGGCTGTCGCGGTAAGCGAAATGGCAGGCGGCGCGGTCGAGGGTAAACAAGGTTTGCCTGGCGAAATCCCAGGCCGTCACCGAATGCAGGCGCTCGCCGACTTCCAGCCCGTAGGCACCGATGTTCTGCACCGGCGCGGCACCGACGGTACCCGGGATCAGCGACAGGTTTTCCAGTCCGGGACAGCCTTGCGCCAGCGTCCATTGGACGAATTCATGCCAGTTCTCGCCGGCGCCGCCCTCGATGTAGACGACCTCGTCGTCCTCGCGCAGAACGCGCTTGCCGGCAATCGCCATGTGCAGCACCAGACCGTCAAAATCGCCAGTCAGCACCAGGTTGCTGCCGCCACCCAAAACGAAACGGCGCTCGCCGGGAGCGACTGCCGCCAGTTGCCCGGGATCGGTGATTCGCTGATAACGGGCGGCCTTGCCGGGCAGCGCGAGGGTGTTGAAGGGGGTGAGGTCGATGGCGGTCTGTACGGTCATGGCGCCATTGTCGCCGATCACCCGGTGGCTGGGAACCGCTCCTCAGTGCGTCCGGAAGTTGTCGGCACTGATGCCGTGCCGGGTCAGTTTGTCGTATAGCGTCTTTTTCGGCACCTGCAGCAGTTCGGCCGCCTGGGCGACGTTGCCGGCACATTGCTGGAGGGCGCTTTCGATGGCGCGGCGTTCGGCGGCGTCGACCTGGGCGCCGAGTGAAGCGGGCGGGGCCTCGGGGGCGCCGCTGAGGGCGTCGGACAGGCCGAGGGCCCAGCGGTTGGCGACGTTCTTGAGCTCACGGACATTGCCCGGCCAGTCGTGTGCCTGCCAGCGGGCGAGGTCGGCCGGCGTCCAGTTGGCTGGCGGGCGCTGGTAGCGCTGGGCGGCTTCCTGGAGGAAGGCGGCCATCAACAGCGGAATGTCGTCGCGGCGTTCGCGCAGCGGCGGCAGGTCGATGCTGACGACGTTGAGTCGGTAGTAGATGTCGGCGCGGAACTGGCCGGCGTCGGCCAGCGTCTTGAGGTCGGCCTTGCTGGCGGCGACGACGCGGCAATCGACGGCGATGCTGTGGTTGCTGCCCAGGCGTTCGATGCAGCGCTCCTGAAGCACGCGCAGCAGCTTGACCTGCAGGTTGAGCGGCATCGATTCGATTTCGTCGAGGAACAGCGTGCCGCCGCTGGCGTGTTCGATGCGGCCGATGCGCCGCTTGCCGGCGCCGGTGAAGGCGCCCGCCTCGTGGCCGAAGAGTTCGCTTTCGAAGACCGTTTCCGGCAGCGCCGAGCAATTGACCGCGACGAAGGGGCCGCGCCGGCCGCTGGCGTCGTGGATGGCGCGGGCGACGACTTCCTTGCCGCAACCGGTTTCGCCGTTGATCAGGATGTCCACGCCGGTCGGCGCGAGGGCGCCGATCAGCCGGCGGATGTCCTGCATCGCCGGGGTCTGGCCGATCACCGCGCTCAGGCCGGCGGCGTGCAGTTGCTCCTTGAGCTGGCGGTTCTCGACCAGCAGGGCGCGTTTGTCGAGGGCGCTCCTGACCGCAGCGATCAGGCGTTCGGAGGGAAAGGGTTTTTCGATGAAGTCGTAGGCGCCGTCGCGCATCGCCTCGACGGCCATGGCCACGTCGCCGTGGCCGGTCATCAGCAGCACCGGCAGTTCGCGGTCAAACTGGCGCAGTTCGCGCAACAGCGTCAGGCCGTCGCGGCCGGGCAGGCGGATGTCGCTGACGACCAGCGCGGGCCGTGTCGTCGCCAGCGCGGCAAGCATGCTTTCGGCGTCGGCGAAGGCGCGCACCGGGATGTCGGCGATGGTCAGCGCCTGCGCGCAACCCTTGCGCACGGCGCTGTCGTCTTCAACCAGAAAGACCGTGAGTTCAGCCATGGACGACGGCCTTGGCGTAGCTGGCACGGTCGAGTTCAACGGTTTCGACGCTGAGCTGCAGTTCGTGTCCCGCAGGTGGAACCAGCGTCGCCATTAGGGCGGCGAGTGCGGCGTTGGCCAGTTGTTTGCGTTCGTCAGCGCTGCGTCCGCTGAGCAGCGCGATACGCAGATGGGCGAAGGCACGGGCGCCTGTTTGGACGCCGGTGCGGAAATCGCCGAGGCAGAGCGCGCGGCTCTTGATATCGGCTTCGCCAAACAGGCCCGAGTCGAAGGCGGCGGCGTTGATCGCCGTCAGCGCGGCGGCTGGGTCAATGGCGAGGTTGGCGGTGTATTCAAGCGTCAGGTGCGGCATGGTCGTCTCCGGCGGCGGGCAGCGTCAGCACGAACACGGCGCCGCCGTCGGCCGCGTTGTCGGTGCGTAGTGTGCCACCGTAGCTTTCGACGATGGCCAGCGAGATCGCCAGGCCGAGGCCGAGGCCTTCGCCGGCGGGCTTGGTGGTGTAGAAGGGTTCGAACAGGTGGCTGCGTACTTCGTCGGCAATCCCCGGGCCGTGGTCGCGCACGCTCAGGCGGACCTGGCCGGCGCTGCGGGCGACGGTGATTTCCAGGCGGGGTGCGGGCTGGCCGTGCATGGCGTCGAGGCCGTTGAGCATCAGGTTGACCAGCACCTGTTCGAGGCGACCGGCTTCGGCGACGACCTGCAGCTCGCCATCGTTCTGGCTGACCTCGATGCTGGCCGCAGTGTCGCGGCGGCGCGGTTCGACCAGCAACAGCGCATGTTCGATCGCGCTGGCGACGCTGACCGGCTGCGGCGTCGCCGCTTCTTTACGGGCGAAGGTTTTCAACTGGCGAACGATGCGTCCGGTACGGCCGACCAGTTCGCCGATCATCTGCAGGTTTTCCGCGACTTCCTCGTGGCGGCCGCGGGCAAGCAGGGCGCTGGCGTTGTCGGCGAAGGTCTGCAGCGCCGCCAGCGGCTGGTTCAGTTCGTGGCTGATGCCGGCCGACAGCTGCCCGAGGACGGCCAGCTTGCCGGCCTGCACCGCAGCGTCGCGGGTTTCGTGGAGAATTGCTTCGGTGCGTTGCAGTTCGGCGATCTTGGCGGTCAGGTCGGCGGTGCGTTCGGCGATGCGCTGTTCCAGTTCGCCGTGAATGCGCTGCAATTCCTCGCGCCGGCGGCGGCGATGGCGCAGGTGGGCGGCGACGCCAATGGCGAAGGCGGCGGCAAAGGCCAATGCCATGGCGCCGGAAAACGCCGCCGCCCGAGCTTCGTCGAGGCGGCCGAGCTGCACCACCTGCCAGCCGAAATTGCCGACCGGACGGGTCACCAGCAGGTGCTCGCGCGGCGTTTCGTCGGGCAGTGCCAGACGCAGGGGGGCGCTGGCTTCGAGCGGCACGGGCCGGTCAGCCAGGGCGACGATGGCCTGGTTGCCGTACTGACGGGTCTCCGCCAGGCGTGCCGTGGTTGCCGCCGGCAGCGGCGCCAGCGTGCGATAGCGCAGGCGGCGTTCCGACGACAGGAAGACGATGCCGTCGGCGTCGGCCAGCAGCAGGATGTCGCCGGCGCCGGCCATGGCCTGTTCCATGGCTTCCAGGCCGATCTTGAGGACGACGACACCGAGGATCTGCTGTCCGTCGCGGACTGGTGCGGCGATGAAGTAACCGGGTTCGCCGGTGGTCACGCCGACGCCGTAGAAGCGCCCCAGGCCTTGCGCGACGGCATCGGTGAAGTAGGGCCGGAAGGCGTAGTTGTGGCCGATGAAACTGCGCGGCTGGCGCCAGTTGCTGGCAGCCAGCGTCAGGCCGTTGGCGTCGATCAGGTAGGTGGCGGCCACCGCCGCCCCCTGTTGCGCGGCTTCGAGATAGGCGTTGGCCGCGTCGATCCGCTGTTTGTTGTCGGGGTCGCGCAGCAGCGCGGCCAGCGAAGGTTCGAGCGCGAGCAAGCCGGGCAGCGATTCGTGCCGGTTCAGCGTGGCGTCGAGCGACAGGGCGAAGGCGTCGAGACGCTGCGTCGCCAGCCGGCGCTCATGGGCCAGGTTGTGGTCGAGCAGCAGGCGATAGCCGAGCAGGCCGATCAACAGGCAGGCCAGCGTTGCCAGTACGGTCAGCAGCCAGGTGCGGGAGGGCGGTTTGGTAGGAATGACAGGACGGCTCATGGCCGCATCGTAACCAGTTTTGCCTGTTGCGGTGCAGGGGCCGGGCAGGCTTTCAGGTCGACCACGGTGTCGGCAGGCAGCGTCGGCAGCCAGTCCGGCATCGGTCGGCAGTCAGCGGCCGAACACACCACATAGGGCGCGACATGCGGTGAATGGCGCAAGCTCACCGCTGGCAGCAACGGCAGGGCGGGGGTGTAGTGCCAGGCACCGTCGCGGTAGACGGCGTCTGCCGGCGGTTCCATGCCGGCGCCGGTGCCCCGCACGCGGGCCGAGGTCAGGTGGAGTCGATCGCCCTGCAGGCGGTAGTCTTCCGCCCACAGGGTTTTCTGGATCGAGTGCGTCCATTGCAGCGTGACTGCCTCGCCGAGCGGCGCCACCAGCAGGCCGGCGACGAGGCAGATCACGTTCATGCCGGCTGCAGGCGACGGGTGCGCAGCAGGTGCCAGCCGATGAAGGCGGCACAGGCGGCGAAGCCAAGCTCGTCGGTGAGCGGCATGGCGGCGACCAGCATGAAGGCGGCGGCAGCAGCCCAGATGCGTTCCCAGGCGGCCAGCGGTGCGCGCAGGTAGCCAATGCTGGCAGCGCCCCACAGCGTGATCGCCAGCAGCGCTTTACCGACGATGTAGGCGACTGCCAGGACCGATGGATCGCCCTGCAGCATCAGCGCATTGTCGTACACCGCCATGAACGGCACGACGAAGCCGGCAATCGCGATCTGCACCGCCTTGATGCCGATCTTCATCGCCGGTTCCTTGGCCACCGAACTGGCGGCGAAGGCGGCGAGCGCTACCGGCGGCGTCAGGTCGGCCATGATGCCGAAGTAGAAGACGAACATGTGGCTGACGATCAGCGGTACGCCGAGTTCGAGCAGCGCCGGCGCGGCGATCGAGCTGGTGATGATGTAGTTGGGGATGGTCGGGATGCCCATGCCCAGCACCAGGCAGATCAGCATGGTCAGCAGCAGCGAGACGAACAGGCTGTCTTCGCCGACCTTGAGGATGAAACCGGCGAAGTTCGTGGCCGCGCCGGTCAGCGTCAGGACGCCGATGATGATGCCGACGATGGCACAGGCGACACCGACCGGCAGCGCCTGCTTGGCACCATCGACCAGACTGTTGCGCATCACCCGCAGCGTGTCGCGGCCGCCCTGGACGAACAGGCAGGCGACGATCAGCAGGGCGATGACGATCAGCACCGGATAGACGCCCCACTTGATCAGCGCCGAGGTGCCCAGACCGACCGCGAGCCAGAAGACGAAGCGGAAAGCGGTCGCCGACAGGCGGGCGGCGACGGCGGCGCCGAGGATCAGGATGGCGCACAGGGCGAGGCCCACCATGCCCGAGTACATCGGCGTGAAGCCGTTGAACAGCATGCCGACCAGGCCGACCAGCGGCAGCACCAGGTACCACTGGCTGCGGATCGCCTGCCACGGATTCGGGCAGTCTTCCTTGGCCAGTCCGCCGAGATTCTTGCGGCCGGCTTCCAGATGCACCATCCAGAACACTGTCGCGTAGTAGAGCAGGGCTGGGACCAGCGCCGCCTTGACGATCTCGATGTAGGGAACGTTGAGGTTCTCGGCCATGATGAAGGCGACCGCGCCCATCACCGGCGGCATGATCTGGCCGCCCATCGACGAGGTCGCCTCGACGGCGCCGGCGAAGGTGCCGGAATAGCCGAAGCGCTTCATCAGCGGGATGGTGAACTGGCCGGTGGTCAGCACGTTGGCGACGCCGGAGCCGGAGATCGAGCCCATCAGCCCCGAGGAAACGACTGAAACCTTGGCCGCGCCGCCCTTGGCGTGGCCGACGAAGCCCAGCGCTACCGAGTTGAACAGGTTGATCATCCCGGCGTGTTCGAGGAAGGCGCCGAACAGCACGAAGAGGAAGATGTACATCGCCGAAACCATGGTCGGGATGCCGAAGATGCCTTCGGTGCCGAAAGCCAGCTGGTCGACGATCTGGGCGAAATCGTAGCCGCGGTGGGCGAGGTCGCCCGGCAGGTGCTGGCCGAACAGGCCGTAGAGCAGGAACAGTGCGCAGATGGTCGGCAGCGCCAGGCCGAGAATGCGGCGGGCAGCCTCGAAAACGAGGACGATCATCGCCGTGCCGACGATCAGGTCGGTGGTGCTCGGGTCGCCGGCGCGCATGATCAGGTCGACTTCGAAGACCCATTGATAGGCGGTGAGGGCGAAAGCGAGGATGGCCAGCAGCCAGTCGCCGAAGGGAACGCGGTCAAGGCGACCGTTCTTGCGGATCGGGAAGAGGATGAAGGTCAGGGTCAGCAGGAAGCCGACATGCAGCGCGCGCATGACCAGGCTGGAGAGCGGATGGAAGGCCGCAATCGCCAGCTGGTAGATGGAAAAGCCGAGCGCGATGCCGGTCAGCACGAGGAGCGCGACGCCCCCGAGACGGCGCTGGGCGCCGTGCTCGGAGAACGTCTCCTGCTCGATGTTCGGCGGGGAGACGTGAGCCGTCATGATCGCTTACTTGAGCAGACCGGCTTCGCGGTAGTACTTCTCGGCACCCGGGTGCAGCGGCACCGGCGAACCGACGGCCAGCTTTTCCTTCTTGATCGCCTTGGCAGCAGCGTGGGCGGTGGCCATGGCATCCAGGTTCTCGGCCATCGACTTGGTCATCTTGTAGACGGTGTCAGCCGGCACGCCTTCGTGGGTGATCAGGTAGTTGGGCACGAGCACGGTGTTCACGTCGGTGGTCTGGCCGTTGTAGGTGTTGGCCGGGATGGTGCCGGACTGGTAGGCGGCGTCGCCGATCTTGGCGACCACGTCAGCCGGGATCGGGATGACGACGATCTTCAGCGCGGTTGCCAGGTCACGTACGGCGGCAACGCCGAGACCAGACGACAGCAGGGTGGCATCGAGCTGGCGGTTCTTCATCAGTTCGACCGACTCCGAGTAGCCGAGATATTCGGTCTTGGCGAAGTCCTGGTAGCTCATGCCGACGGCCTTGAGGATGTCGCGGCTGTTCAGTTCGGTGCCGCTCTTCGGGGCGCCGACCGAAACGCGCTTGCCCTTGAGGTCGGCCAGCGACTTGATGCCGGAATCGGCGGAAGCCAGGAAGTGGATGTAGTTCGGGTAGATCGCGGCGACCGTGCGCAGCTTGTTCAGCGGCGCCTTGAAGCCGACGTCGGCGTTGCCCTTCCAGGCTTCGGACAGCGTGTCGCCGAGCGTGAAGGCGATTTCGCCCTTGCCGGCCTGCAGCAGGTTGAGGTTTTCGGCCGAAGCCTTGGTCGCCTGCACCGACATCTTGGCATCGGGTAGCACCTTGCCGTAGATCTGGGTCAGCGAGACGCCGAGCGGGTAATAGACGCCGCTGGTGCCGCCAGTCAGGACGTTGATGAAGCCGGATGCATTGGCGGCAGTGGCGCCGACGGCCAGCGAGGCGGCAAGGATCAGGGAACGCAATTTCATGTTATCTCCTCCGTGGAATTGGGACGCGCCGCAAGGCGGCAGCGGAGGAAGACATCGCAGGACCTGTGCCAGCCGCGGCGCCGGCTGGCAAATCATTGATTTATTGAAGTTGTTTTCTGGCTGACGATAACCGGCGACGGTCGCTCAGTGCGGAACTCCGGAATCAGGCAAGGCGCCAGTGCGGAAATCCGCACAAGCCTAATCCGCCAGCAGCATCGCGCCGAGTGCTGCCGGCTGCGCTGCCGCCCGCCAGCCGGTACGCATTTCGTCGGCGTTCAGGCTGCCGTAACCCCAGGTCACGGCGATGAAGGGCAGGCCGTTGGCGTCGGCCGACTCGCCGTCCTCGCTGCGGTCGCCGATGTAGATTGCCTGTTCCTTGGCGATGCCCTGGTCGGCGAGCAGCCGGGCGATCATCGCCGCCTTGTTTGCCAGGCGCGGCGAAATCAGGTCGAGCGCGTACACATGGGCGAAATGCACGCGCCAGCCGAGGTGATCGAGGATCAACCGGGTCGGATGGATGCGCTTGTTGGTGGCAATCGACAGCGTCAGCCCGGCCCCGGCCAATTCGGCAAGCAACTCACCAACGCCGGCATAGGCGGCGGTTTCCCGGTAGCCGGCGCCGTCGTAACTGGCCTTGAAGGCCTCAGCCAATCGCCCGATCAACGCGGGATCGGCGCTACCCGACAGCAGTTGCAGGGTCTCGGTCAGCGGCGGGCCGATCACGCTTTCATCGATGGTGACAGCCGGTGCGATGCCGGTGTGCGCGAAAGCCGCGCGAAAACTGGCGAGGATGGCCGGGGCGGAGTCGATCAGCGTGCCGTCGAGGTCGAAAATGATGTGCGGATAGCGGGGCATGGTGGCGGGCATTGGGGAGGTTGGCGAAGGATAGCGTGTTTAGCCCAGCGGCGTTGCCGCCGCTGACGGATCGTTCTCGTCTGGTTCTATGCCCCAGTCGCCCCAGGTGTACCAGTCGTCGCCAAGCATTTCGGCGGGGTGCATGGTGCGGCCGGAGCCGTTGCCGCATTGCAGGTCGCGGGCCGGGCAGTATTTGTCGCAGCCCCAGCAGATGCGCTCGGGGTGTTTGGGGTGGAGCGGGAAGCGTTTGGCCATCGCTCCACCTCGATTAAAGCAGCGGCGCCAGCCAGCGTTCGGCTTCGCCGAGCGCCATGCCCTTGCGTCGCGCCCAGTCTTCCAGTTGATCGCGGCCGATCTTCGGGATGGCGAAGTACTTGGCGCCGGGGTGGCCGATGTAGAAGCCGGAGACGGCTGCCGCCGGGGTCATCGCGCAGGATTCGGTCAGCGCCATGCCGATTTCTGGGGCGTCGAGCAGGGCGAACAACTCGCGCTTGGCGGTGTGGTCCGGGCAGGCCGGGTAGCCGGGGGCGGGGCGGATGCCGGTGTAGGCTTCGGCGATCAGCGCGTCGTTGTCGAGCGTTTCGTCCTTGGCATAGCCCCAGTAGTGCGTGCGTACTTGCTTGTGCAGCCATTCGGCAGCGGCCTCGGCGAAGCGGTCGGCCAGCGCTTTCAACATGATCGCCGAGTAGTCGTCGTGGGCGGCTTCGAAAGCGGCGACGCGGTCGGCTATGCCGAGACCGGCGGTGACGGCGAAGGCGCCAGCGTAATCCTGTTCACCGACGAAATCGGCCAGTGCGGTGTTGAAACGTCCGGCCGGTTGCTTGATCTGCTGGCGCAGGCCGACCCAGCGAGTGGCCTCGACACTGCGCGACTCGTCGGTGTACAGCACGATGTCCTCGTTCTCGCCGCGGGCCGGGTAGAGGCCGAATACGGCTCTGGCGGTCAGCCACTTTTCGGCGACGATTTTCGCCAGCATCGCCTGCGCGTCGTGGAAGAGCTGGCGGGCGGTTTCGCCGACCACGTCGTTGGTCAGGATGGCCGGGTAGCGGCCGGCCAGGTCCCAGCTCTGGAAGAAGGGCGACCAGTCGATGAACGGGACCAAGTCGGCGAGCGGAATATCGAGCGTCTGGCGACCGAGTTGCGCCGGTTTGGTCGGCGTGTGCGCTTCGTTCCACGTGAAACGATTGCCCCGGGCGTCGGCCAGGCTGGCCAGCGTGGCGCCCTTGCGGCCGGCGTGTTCGGCGCGCACGGTTTCGTACTCGGCGGCGATTTCGGCGACGTAGCCGGCCTTCTGCTCGGTCGATAGCAGCTTGGTGGCGACGCCGACGGCGCGCGAGGCGTCCGGCACGTAGACCACCGGGCTGTCGGTGTTGGTGGCGATCTTGATCGCGGTGTGGGCGCGGCTGGTGGTGGCGCCGCCGATCAGCAGCGGCTGGTTCATGCCGAGGCGCTTCATCTCGCCGGCGACGTGGGCCATTTCTTCCAGCGACGGGGTGATCAGGCCGGACAGGCCGATGATGTCCACCTTGTGTTCGAGCGCCGCCTTGAGGATGTTGTCGCAAGGCACCATGACGCCGAGGTCGATGACGTCGTAGCCGTTGCAGCCCAGCACCACGCCGACGATGTTCTTGCCGATGTCGTGCACGTCGCCTTTAACGGTTGCCATCAGGATCTTGCCCTTGGAGCCGAGACCGGTACGGGCCTTTTCGGCTTCGATGAAGGGCAGCAGGTGGGCGACCGCCTGCTTCATGACGCGCGCCGACTTGACCACCTGCGGCAGGAACATCTTGCCGGCGCCGAACAAGTCGCCGACGACGTTCATGCCGCTCATCAGCGGCCCTTCGATGACCGCCAGCGGCGGCTTGCCTTCGCTTTCCAGCTTGACGCGCACTTCCTCGGTGTCGGCGACGACGAAATCGGTGATGCCTTTGATCAGCGCGTGTTCCAGTCGCTTCTCGACCGACTGCTCGCGCCAGGAGAGGTCCGGGCCGGCGTCCTTGGCCTTGCCTTCCTTGACCGTCTGCGCGAAATCAACCAGTGCCTCGCCGGCGCCGGGGTTCTTGTTCAAAACCACGTCTTCGACCTTGGCCCGCAGTTCAGGCTCCAGGTCGTCGTACACGCCGAGCATGCCGGCATTGACGATGCCCATGGTCATGCCGTTCTTGATCGCGTGGTAGAGGAAGACGGTGTGGATGGCCTCGCGTACCGGGTCGTTGCCGCGGAAGCTGAAGGAAACGTTGGAAACGCCGCCGGAAATGTGGGCGTGCGGCAGGTTTTCCTTGATCCAGCGCACCGATTCGATGAAATCGACGGCGTAGTTGTCGTGTTCCGGGATGCCGGTGGCGATGGCGAAGATGTTCGGGTCGAAGATGATGTCTTCGGCCGGGAAACCCATGCCGGTGAGCAGTTCGTAGGCCTTGCCGCAGATCTCGATCTTGCGCGCGTAGGTGTCGGCCTGGCCCTTTTCGTCGAAGGCCATGACGATGACGGCGGCGCCATAGCGACGGGCGAGTTTCGCCTGTTCCAGGAACTTGGCTTCGCCTTCCTTCATCGAGATCGAATTGACGATGCCTTTACCCTGGATGCACTTGAGGCCGGCCTCGATGACTTCCCACTTCGACGAGTCGATCATGATCGGCACGCGCGAAATGTCCGGTTCCGAGGCGATCAGCTTGAGGAACTTGTCCATCGCGGCGAGCGAATCGAGCATCGCCTCGTCCATGTTGATGTCGATCACCTGGGCACCGTTCTCCACCTGCTGGCGGGCGACGGCGAGCGCGTCGTCGAAGCGGCCTTCGAGAATCATCCGCGCGAAGGCGCGCGAACCGGTGACGTTGGTCCGTTCGCCGACGTTCACGTAGAGCGACTCGGCGGTGACGTTGAAGGCTTCCAGCCCTGAGAGGCGCAGCGCCGGTTCGATTTTTGGCGTTTTACGCGGGTTGACCGTGGACACCCGTTCGGCAATGGCGCGGATGTGCTCGGGCGAGGTGCCGCAGCAGCCGCCGACGATGTTGACGATGCCGCGCTCGGCCCAGCCGGCGATCTCGTCGGCCAGTTGTTCCGGGGTTTCGTCGTAGCCGCCGAAGGCATTGGGCAGGCCGGCGTTGGGGTGGGCCGAGACGTAGCAGTCGCAGACGCGCGACAGTTCCTCGACGTACTGGCGCAGCTCGCTGGCGCCGAGCGCGCAGTTGAGACCGAAGGAGAGCGGCTGGACGTGGCGCAGCGAGTTCCAGAAGGCTTCGGCGGTCTGTCCCGACAGCGTGCGCCCGGAAGCGTCGGTGATCGTGCCCGAGATCATCACCGGCCAGCGGCGGCCGGCGATGTCGAAGTACTTCTCGATGGCGAGCAGCGCGGCCTTGGCATTCAGCGTGTCGAACACGGTTTCGACGAGCAGGATGTCGGCGCCGCCTTCGATCAGCCCGGTGGTCGCTTCGAAGTAGTTGGCGACCAGTTCGTCGAAAGTGACGTTGCGGTAGCCGGGGTCGTTGACGTCGGGCGAGATCGACGCGGTGCGTGAGGTCGGGCCGAGGACGCCGGCCACGAAGCGCGGCTTGGCCGGATTCTGCGCGGTGAATTCGTCGCACAGCTTGCGGGCGAGCGCCGCGCCTTCGAAGTTCAGTTCGTAGACGATCTCGGTCAGGTTGTAGTCGGCCTGCGAGACGGCGGTCGAGTTGAAGGTGCAGGTCTCGATCAGGTCGGCGCCGGCTTCCAGGTACTCGCGGTGGATGCCGCCGATGATGTCGGGGCGGGTCAGCACCAGCAGGTCGTTGTTGCCCTTTAGGTCGTGCGGGTGATCCTTGAAGCGCTCGCCGCGGTAGTCCTTCTCCTGCAGGCCGTGGCGCTGGATCATCGTGCCCATGGCGCCGTCGAGGACGAGCAGGCGTTGTTCGAGCAGGGCGTGGAGTTCGGCAGTACGGTCGGGCTGGATCATGGCTTACCTCGGCAAAGCACCGGTGACGCCGCAAAAGCGAACGGCGCTGCAAACCGGCGAGTGGAACAGGGTTTGCGAGCGCCGTTGATCGTTGCCGAGCCTGGCCCCGATGTGGTCAAAGGGTCGCAGCGCTCCTCGGCAGGGGGTGAAGTGTAGCCGTCGACGGCACGAAAGCCAAGTTTTCCCTGCAAAAACAGTCGCTCAGCCCAGCGGCTCGCAGCGTAGCCAGACGGTGAACACGGCGCCGCTGCCGTCTGGCGAGTCGACGGTGATGCGGCCGTCGTAGCGTTCGACCAGCGATTTGCTGACCCACAGGCCAAGGCCGTGGCCGCCGGGTTTGTGGGCGGTGTAGAAGGGCTCGAACAGGTGTTCGCGGTCGGCTTCCGGGATGCCCGGGCCGGAGTCGGCGACGCTGAGGCGCAGGCCGATCGGCATGTCGGCCTCGTCCCAGTCCTCGACCGCCAGGCGCAGCGTGCCGCCGTCGGGCATGGCCTGGATCGCGTTGGCCAACAAATTGATGACGACCTGCTGCAGCTCGTTCTTGTTGCAAGTGACCAGCCGCGCCGAATCGATCTGCTGTTCGATGGCGATATTGCCCTTGCGCAACAGGTGACCGACCAGCAGCAGGCAGTCGTGGATCAGTTGCTGGGCGCCGACCGGTTCGAGGTAGCCGACGTATTCCTGCGGTCGGGCGAATTGCAGCAGCTTGGTCACGATCAGGCGGATGCGGTGCACCTGATCGAGGATCAGCCGGAACTCCGGCTCGACCGGTTTGGCTTGCTCGCCGAGCACTTCGCGGGCCATTTCCAGATTGCCCTGGATGACGGCAATCGGATTGTTGATTTCGTGGGCGACGCCGGCGGTCAACTGGCCGATGGCGGCCATTTTTTCCTGAGTGATCAGCTTGCCCTGCGTCGACCGCAGGGTTGCCAGCGCTTCCTGCAATTCGGCAGTGCGCTGGGCCACCTTGCCGTCCAGGGCTTCGCCCCAGCGTTGCAGGGCGAGCGCCTGCGCCTGCTGGCTTTCGAGCAGGCGGTCGAAGTGCCGGGCCAGGTCGCCGACCTCGTCGACATTGGGCACCGGGCCGACGCGGGCGGTGCCATCGCCGTTCTGGATGGCGTTCATGGTCGCGTGCATGCGCTCGATCGGATGAAACACCTGGCGCGCCCAGAGCACGCCGAATACCGCAACCAGCAGCATGGTCAGCGCGAATAGCGCGACGATACCGGACAGCGCCGAATTGCGGGCTTCGGCAAACGGCGTTTCGAGGAAACCGACGTAAAGCATGCCGATGCGCTCGCCGCGACTGTCGATCAGCGGGCGGTAGCCAGAGTAGTACCAGTCCTGGACGACGAAGGCGCGGTCGAGCCAGGTTTCGCCCGCGCCGAGCACGGCGTCGCGTACCGCCTGCGAGACGCGGGTGCCGATGGCGCGGCCGCCTTCGAACAGGCGGACATTGGTGGCAATGCGCACGTCGCCGAGGAAAAGCGTTGCCGTGCCGACGCTGCCGAGCATCAGTTCGCCATCGGGATAGACGATTTCGTTCAGGCGGTCGACGAATTCGAGATTGCCGTTGAGCAGCACGCCGCCGGCCAGCACGCCGAGCAGCTGGCCGTCGTGCGCGTAGACCGGTGCGGCGCTATGCACGACCAGACCCCGGTCTTCGGCCACACGCGGGTCGGGCGTCGCGTTCTGGGTCGGCAGCAGCGGCGTATGCGCGCGGCGGGCCAGGGCGGGGTCGATGGCGGCCAGCAAGCCGGGGGTGAAGATGTCGTTATCGGTCTGCGCCTGCCCTGAACGGGCGCGCTCGATGACCGGCCAGCCGGCGAAGCAGGGCTTGCCGGCATAAGCGGGGGCGCAATCGTCGGCGTCGAGCAGGTGCAGGAAATCCAGCTTCAGGCGCTGTCGCTCCGCGTCCAGCCAGCGGGGCAAGGCATCCGGGTCGGCGGCGGCAGCGGCCAGGCGGGTCGACCCGGCCAGACCTTCGACGGCGGTACCGATGCCGGCGCTGACGCGTTCGTAGTAGCCGTTGGCGATGCCCAGATCGGCGCCGACCTTGGCCACCAGCAAGCGGTCGAGATAGGCGCTGCCCCATTGGGTGAGGATGATCAGCAGCAGCGGCAACACGACGCCCAGCGGCAACAGGGCCAGCGCCAGCAGACGTTGGCGGATCGACTGCCGCCGGGGTTTGTCGCTCACTCGCAGCCCCAGGCGGTGCACTTGCGGTCCAGCGTCTTGCGCGAGATGCCCAGGCGGCGCGCGGCTTCCGACTTGTTGCCGTGGCAGGCCTGCAGCGTGGCCAGGATGTGCCGTTTCTCGACGGCTTCCAGGCGCTCGCCGCTCGCGCTTTCACCGTCGTCGCCGCTGTCGTCGTCGGTACCCAGGTCGAACCAGCCGAGGATCAGCGAGCGTTCGATGAAATTACGCAGTTCGCGTACATTGCCCGGCCAGTCATAGGCGGCCATGCGGGCGAGGGCACGCGGCGTCAGGTCGAGCGGCGGCACGTTCAGCGCCTGCGCCATGCTGGCGATGAAATGGCGGGCGAGCAGGGCGATGTCGTCGGGGCGCTCGCGCAGGGCGGGCAGATTGAGTTCGACGACCTGCAGGCGGTAGTAGAGATCCTGGCGGAAGCGCTGCTGGGCGACTTCCTCCTTGAGATTGCGGTTGGTGGCGGCGATGACGCGCACGTCGACCGGGATTTCCTGTTCCGAGCCGACCGGCCGGATGCGCCGCTCCTCGAGCACGCGCAACAGCTTGGCCTGGGCGGCGGCGGGCATTTCGGCGATTTCGTCGAGGAACAGGGTGCCGCCCTGGGCGTAGTAGAACAGGCCTTCGCGGGCGCTCTGGGCGCCGGTGAAGGCGCCCTTGACGTGGCCGAACAGCTCCGATTCGATCAGTTCGGCGGCAATCGCCGCGCAGTTGATCGGCACGAAGGGGCCGGCGTGACGGGCGCTCATGCGGTGCAGGGCGCGGGCGGCGACTTCCTTGCCGGTCCCGGATTCGCCGGTGATCAGCACGGTGGCGTTGGTCGGCGCGATGCGCTTGAGGCGCTCGCAGATGCCCTGCATGGCATCGGACTGGCAGATGACGCCATCGACCGCCGTCGATCTTTCCTCGATCTCGCGGCGCAGCACGAAATTTTCCCGGCGCAGCCGCGAGCGTTCGAAACAGCGGGCGACGCCGTTGAGCATCTGGGCCACCGAAAAAGGCTTGAGCAGGAAGTCGGAGGCGCCGGCGCGCAGCGCGTCGATGGCCGTATCGAGGTCGGCGTAGGCGGTGATCAGGATGACGTCGCCGGCAAAGCCGTCGTCGCGCAGGTCGTGCAGCCATTCGATGCCGGAACGGCCGGGCAGCGAGATGTCGAGGATGATCAGGTCGTACAGCCGCCGGTGCAGTTGCGGCACCGCCTGTTCGACGCTGCCGGCCGTATCCACCTGGCCGTAACGCTGGGCCAGCGCCCGCTGCAGGAAACTGAGCATGCCCGGCTCGTCGTCGACGACGAGGATGGAAAAGGGGGGCTGCCCCACCCCTGCCTGATCCGGGCTTGACTGAGCGTTTCCCGGTTTTGTTTGATCCATGATTGACTCCGCTTTTCCGGCATCATCGCAAACCTGGGCCTTGGCTAGCAATTGCTACGCGATGCGGCCAATTGTCGGGGAAGGCGGGGCATGGGAGTAAAATCGCGGTTTTTCAACAGATTGCGATGCCATGACCTTTGCCGAACTGGGCCTAGCCGCCCCGCTGTTACAGGCGCTTGAAACCCTCGGTTACCAGACGCCGACGCCGGTACAGCAGCAGGCCATTCCGCCGGTGCTGGCCGGCCGCGACCTGATGGCGGCGGCGCAGACCGGCACCGGCAAGACCGCCGCCTTCGCCTTGCCGCTGCTGCACAAGCTGGCCGCCGACGGCAAGAAGGTCGGCAGCAACGCGATCCGGGCGCTGGTGCTGGTGCCGACGCGCGAACTCGCCGAGCAGGTCAACGCCAGTTTCCGCGAATACGGTCAGGGCTTGTCGGTCAGTTCCTACGCGGCCTACGGCGGCGTCAGCATCAACCCGCAGATGATGCGCCTGCGCCGCGGCGTCGATGTGCTGGTGGCGACGCCCGGCCGCCTGCTCGACCTGTTCCGGCAGAACGCCGTGAAGTTCCGCGATGTGCAGGTGCTCGTGCTCGACGAAGCCGACCGCATGCTCGACCTCGGTTTTTCCGCCGAACTCGACACGCTGTTCATGGCGTTGCCGAAGAAGCGTCAGACGTTGCTGTTCTCGGCGACCTTCTCCGAACAGATCCGCAACATGGCGCGCGCCCGCCTGCGCGATCCGCAGACGGTCGAGGCCGGCCCGCGCAGCGTTACGGTCAAGGCGGTCAAGCAGTGGGTGGTGCCGGTCGACAAGAAGCGCAAGACCGAGCTGTTCCTGTTCATGCTCAAGGACCGCAAGTGGGGGCAGGTGCTGGCCTTCGTCAAGACCAAGAAGAGCGCCGACGATCTGGTTGCCCGCCTGCAGGCGAAAAAGATCGCCGCCGATGCGATTCACGGCGACCGGCCGCAGGCCTCGCGCCTGCGTGCGCTGGAGAGCTTCAAGGCGGGCGAGGTGCAGATCCTCGTCGCCACCGACGTGGCGGCGCGCGGGCTGGACATCGACGATCTGCCGCAAGTGGTCAATATCGACCTGCCCATCGTCGCCGAGGATTATGTGCACCGCATCGGCCGCACCGGCCGGGCCGGCGCCACCGGCGAGGCGATCTCGCTGGTCTGTGCCGACGAGGCGCCGTTGCTGGCGGCCATCGAGGTGCTGATCAAGCAGGTGCTGAGCCGCGAGGAAGAGCCGGGCTTCGAGCCGGATCACCGGGTGCCGGCAACCAACGGCGTGGTCGCCGCGCCGAAACGGCCGAAAAAACCCAAGCTCGGTCGCTCCGGCGGCACCCCGGGCAACTGGGTGGGTTACGACGACTATACGGTCGGCGACAAGCCGGTACGGCGCGGTACCGGCCAGCCGCTGGCCCGGACCCCGCCGCTGGCCGGCAAAAGACCGCCGGCCAAGGCACGCGGTCGTTGATGGCCGGCGTCAGCGAACGCTGACGCCGCTGCCTGCGCGCATCTGGCCGATCACCCGGGCTTCGCTGAAGCCGTCGGCGCGGAAGATGTCGAGCACCGCGTCCACGCAGTCCGGGGCGCAACTGACCAGCAGGCCGCCCGAGGTTTGCGGGTCGGTCACCAGCTTCTGCTGCCACGGGGCGAAGTCGGCCGGCAGTTCGACTTCGTCGCCGTAACTGGCCCAGTTGCGGGTCGAGGCGCCGGTGGCGACGCCCTGGCCGAGCCAGTCCAGCGCTTCGGCGATCACCGGCAGGTCGGCGAAATTGACGTCGGCGCCGAGGCCGGCACCCCGGCAGATTTCCAGCAGATGGCCGGCCAGGCCGAAGCCGGTGACGTCGGTCAGCGCGTGCACGCCTGCCAGTTCCGCGAGCTTGGGGCCGGGGGTGTTGAGCTTGGTCGTCCAGCGCAGCATCTCGGCGTAGCCGGCGGCCGACAGCTTGCCTTGCTTGAGCGCCGCCGACAGCACGCCGATGCCGAGCGGCTTGCCCAGCACCAGGCAATCGCCGGCCTGCGCGTCGCGATTCTTCTTGAGCTTGTCGGGATGGACCAGGCCGAGGGCGACCAGGCCGTAGATCGGTTCGACGACGTCGATCGAGTGCCCGCCGGCGACCGGGATGCCGGCTTCGCGGCAGATGCTGCTGCCGCCTTCGATGATCTGGCCGATGATTTCCGGCGGCAGCTTGTCGATCGGCATGCCGACCAGGGCCAGCGCCAGGATCGGCTTACCGCCCATGGCATAGACGTCGGACAGGGCATTGGCGGCGGCGATGCGGCCGAAATCGCGCGGGTCGTCGACCACCGGGGTGAAGAAGTCGGTAGTGGCGACCAGCGCCTGCGTGTCGTTGAGGCGGTAGACGGCGGCGTCGTCCGAGGATTCGATGCCGACCATCAGTTCGGGCGGAATCAGGCCGCGGTCGACGTGCTTCAGGATGTTGCTCAGAACGGCCGGCGAGATCTTGCAGCCGCAGCCGCCGCCATGGGCGAACTGGGTCAGGCGCAGGGGGGGCGGGTTTTCGGAAGGTTTGTCCATGAGCTGATCCTGAACTTCGTTAAAATGCCGTCTTTGGCTTGAAAGGGCGAAGGATAAAGGAAAATGCGCGACGACAGGCCGCCGGCAAATCAACGACCGTCCTCGCGCAAGGGGATCGCCAGCCTCGACGCGCTGGCCGGTTTCGACGAGATCATCGACGTCCGTTCGCCGGCCGAATTCGCCGACGACCACATTCCCGGCGCGATTTCCTGCCCGGTTCTCGACGACGCACAGCGGGCCGAGGTTGGCACGCTGTACAAGCAGGTCTCGCCCTTCGTCGCCAAGAAACTCGGCGCCGCCTACATCTCCGCCAATATCGCCCGTCATTTGCAGGAACGCTTCCTCGAGCGGGACAAGTCCTGGCGGCCGCTGATCGTCTGCTGGCGTGGCGGCATGCGTTCCGGCGCGATGACCACGGTGTTCCGCTCGGTCGGCTGGGATGCCTGCCAGCTCGAAGGCGGTTACAAGGCTTTCCGTAATCATGTGCTGGCCGAACTGGAGCGCCTGCCCGGCCTGTACCGTTTTCACGTCATCGCCGGGCCGACCGGCTCGGGCAAGACGCGCATCCTCCAGGCCATGGCCGGGCAGGGCGCCCAGGTGCTCGACCTGGAGGGTCTGGCCTGCCACAAGGGCTCGGTGCTCGGCGGGCAGCCCGGCCAGGCGCAGCCGGGGCAGAAATGGTTCGAGACCTGCCTGTGGCACGCGCTGGCCGCCTTCGATCCGGCGCGGCCGGTGTTCGTCGAATCGGAGTCGCGCAAGATCGGCCGCCTGCGCCTGCCGGAAGCCCTGTTCCTCGCCATGCAGCAGGCGCCGTGCAGCGAAATCCGGGTTGCCCGCGACGACCGCGTCGCTTTCCTGCTCCAGGATTACCCGCATTTTCTGCACGATATCGGGGAACTGGCTGTGCGTCTGAACGGTCTGCGTGCACTGCTCGGCAACGAGCGTATCGACGACTGGCTGGAACTGGCCGGGCAGGGCGATTTTTCCCGTCTGACCGCGTCCCTGCTCGAACTCCACTACGATCCGCTGTACGGGCGCGCCCTGGGCCATCTGCGCGGCCCGCGCCGACAGATCGAGGCCGGCGCGCTGACGACAGAGGAAATTGCCCGGGTGGCGCAGCAGGTCCAGGCCTTGGCGCCCTGATTCATGGGTTGGGACATTTTGTCCGTTGGGCTGGGTGGTTTGGACAAAATGTCCCATTTTCCGCGCTGTGCCGAAACCTGAAGTCTTTCGCCTCAGTGACTTGCGCTGAATGGCATGGTCGTTGCAGTGGTTTTTCCTTGCGACAGGGAGTCGCATTCAGGAGGAAAAACATAATGAACATGAACAGGCGGCAGTTCTTCAAGGTCTGCTCCGCCGGGCTCACGGGTTCGTCCATCGCAGTGATGGGCTTCTCCCCGACCGCAGCTCTGGCGGAAGTACGCACCTTCAAGCTCGCCCGCGCCACCGAAACGCGCAATATCTGCCCGTATTGCTCGGTGTCCTGCGGGGTGCTCATCTACTCGACCGGGGATAAATCCAAGAATTCCCAGTCCGAGATCATCCACATCGAAGGCGACCCGGATAATCCGGTCAATCGCGGTACGCTGTGCCCGAAGGGCGCCGGCCTGCGCGACATGATCCAGAGCAAGGACCGCCTGAAGTGGCCGGAAGTCCGCGAAGCCGGATCCAGCGAATGGAAGCGGATTTCCTGGAACGAAGCGCTCGATCGCATCGCCAAGCACATGAAGGCCGACCGCGACGCCAATTTCATCGCCCAGAACGCCGACGGCCTGACCGTCAACCGCTGGCCGACGATGGGTGCGCTGGTCTCTTCCGCCTCTTCGAACGAAGCCGGTTACCTGACCGTCAAGACCCTGCGCGGTCTCGGCGTCACTGCGCTCGATACCCAGGCACGCATTTGACACGCTCCCACGGTGGCCAGTCTGGCTCCGAGTTTTGGGCGTGGTGCGATGACCAACCATTGGGTGGACATCAAGAACGCAGACCTCATTTTCGTCATGGGCGGCAATCCCGCCGAAGCGCATCCCTGCGGCTTCAAATGGGCGATCGAGGCCAAGAAGAATCGTAAGGCAAAGCTTGTCGTCGTCGATCCGCGCTTCAACCGCACGGCATCGGTGGCCGACTACTACGCGCCGATCCGGCCGGGTTCCGACATTGCCTTCCTCGGCGGCGTCATCAATTACCTGGTCAGCCATGACAAACTCCAGCACGAGTACGTCAAGGCCTACACCAATGCCGCTTTCCTGATCGACGAAGGCTACGGCTTCGAAGACGGCATCTTCTCCGGCTACAACGAGGAGAAGCGCAACTACGACAAGTCCACCTGGAAGTACCAGATGGGCGAGGACGGCTTTGCCAAGGTCGACGAAACCCTGCAGGACCCGCGCTGCGTCTTCCAGCTGATGAAGGCCCACTACGCCCGCTATACGCCAGAAGTCGTGCAGCAGGTCTGCGGTACGCCGAAGGACGCTTTCCTCAAGGTGTGCGAGTACATTGCCTCGACCGCCGCCAAGGACAAGGTCATGACCAGCCTGTACGCGCTGGGCTGGACCGAGCACTCGGTCGGTTCGCAGAACATCCGCTGCATGGCGATGATCCAGTTGCTGCTCGGCAACATGGGCATGGCCGGCGGTGGCATCGGCGCCTTGCGCGGCCACGCCAACGTCCAGGGCATCACCGACATGTGCGCCTACTCGCAGAACCTGCCGGGTTACCTGTCGGCGCCGAACGAAACCGACAAGGATCGCACCAGCTATCTGGAGAAGCGTACGCCGAAGGCGCTGCGGCCGAACCAGATGAACTTCCCGCAGAACTTCCCGAAGTGGTTCACCAGCCTGTGCAAGGCCTGGTACGGCAACGCCGCCACCCCGGAAAACGGCTTCGCCTTCGACTGGTTGCCCAAACTGGGCGGGCCGGGCGACACGCTGGCCATCTTCCACGCAATGTTCGAGGGCAAGATCAACGGCTTCATCTGCCAGGGCTTCAACCCGCTGTCGTCGGTGCCGAACAAGAAGAAGGTCGGCGATGCGCTGGCCAGGCTGAAGTGGATGGTCGTCATCGATCCGCTGGCCACCGACACCTCCGAGTTCTGGAAGCCGCACGGTGAGTTCAACGACGTCAAGCCGGCCGAAATCCCGACCGAAGTGTTCCGTCTGCCGGCCACGCTGTTCGCCGAAAACTCGGGCACCTTCACCAACTCCGGCCGCGTCATCCAGTGGCGCTGGAAGGCGGCGGACGGTCCGGGCGATGCCAAGGACGACACCGAGATCATCGCTGCCTTGTTCCTGCGTCTGAAGGCCATGTATGCCAAGGACGGCGGTGCTTTCCCGGATCCCATCCTCAACCTGACCTGGGCCTACACCCAGCCGGCCAAGCCGTCGCCCGAAGAGCTCCTGCGCGAGATCAACGGCAAGGCGCTGGCCGACGTGGTTGATCCCAAGGACCCGACCAAGGTCCTGGTCAAGGCCGGCGAGCAGTTGCCGAGCTTTGCCATGTTGCGCGACGACGGTTCGACCGCCTGCGGCAACTGGATCTACTGCGGTTCCTGGTCGCAGGCCGGCAACAACACCGCGCGGCGCGACAACAGCGATCCGTCCGGCCTTGGCCAGACGCTGAACTGGGGCTTCGCCTGGCCGGTGAACCGGCGCATCCTCTACAACCGCGCTTCCGCCGACGTGGCTGGCAAGCCGTGGGATGCCCAGCGTACCGTGCTCAAGTGGACGGGCACGGCCTGGGGCGGCAACGACATTCCGGACATGCGTCCGAATGCCGCGCCGGAAGAGAACGTCATGCCCTTCATCATGACGCCGGAAGGTGTCGGCCGCCTGTTCAGCCGCGAGCTGATGGCGGAAGGCCCGCTGCCGGAGCACTACGAGCCGTTCGAAAGCCCGCTGGACAACAATCCGATGCACCCGAACAACCCCAAGGCCAAGTCCAATCCGGCCGCCCGGGTGTACAAGGGCGACATGGAAGCGTTCGGCACGGCCAAGGACTTCCCGTACGTGGCGACGACCTATCGTCTGGTCGAGCACTTCCACTACTGGACCAAGTTCTCGCAGATCAACGCGATCATGCAGCCCGAGCAGTTCGTCGAGCTGGGCGAGGAACTGGCCAAGGAGAAGGGCATCAAGGCCGGCGACAAGGTCAAGATCCGCTCCAACCGCGGCTTCATCAAGGCGGTGGCGGTGGTGACCAAGCGTATCAAGACGCTCGATGTGGACGGCAAGAAGGTCCACACGGTGGGTATCCCGATCCACTATGGGTTCAAGGGGGCGACGAGGCCTGGCTTCATCACCAACACCCTGACCCCGTTCGTCGGTGACGCCAACACGCAGACGCCGGAATACAAGGCGTTCCTGGTCAACATCGAGAAGGCGTAAAGGAGAGCTGACATGGCATTGCAATCGCTAGACATCAAACAGCGCTCCGCCACCACGACGCCGTCCACGCAAGTGCGGCAGACGGTGGAGATCGCCAAACTCATCGACGTTTCCGCCTGCATCGGCTGCAAGGCGTGCCAGGTAGCCTGCTCGGAGTGGAACGACATCCGCGACGAAGTCGGCAACTGCCACGGCGTCTACGACAACCCGATGGATCTGTCGGCCAAGTCGTGGACGGTGATGCGCTATACCGAGGTCGAGCAGAACAACAAGCTGGAGTGGCTGATCCGTAAGGACGGCTGCATGCACTGCGCTGATCCGGGTTGTTTGAAGGCTTGTCCGGCTCCGGGTGCGATCATCCAGTACGCCAACGGCATCGTCGATTTCCACCAGGAAAACTGTATCGGCTGCGGCTACTGCGTGACCGGCTGCCCGTTCAACGTCCCGCGCATCTCCAAGGAAGACAGCAAGGCTTACAAGTGCTCGCTGTGTTCCGACCGGGTTGCCGTCAACCAGGCACCGGCCTGCGTCAAATCCTGCCCAACAGGTGCGATCCAGTTCGGCAGCAAGGAGGACATGAAGGACTACGCCGCCAAGCGCGTCGCCGACCTCAAGGAGCGCGGCTACGACCAGGCGGGGCTGTACGACCCGCAGGGCGTCGGCGGTACGCACGTGATGTACGTGCTGCACCATGCCGACAAGCCCGATCTGTACGCCGGTCTGCCGGCCAATCCGTCGATCAGCCCGCTGGTCTCGCTGTGGAAGGGCTTCGCCAAGCCACTGGCTACCCTGGCCCTGGCCGGTGTTGCCCTGGGCAGCCTGTTCCACTACGTGACCAAGGGTCCGAACGAGGTCTCCAAGGAGATCGAGGACGAGATCGAGCGCGAAGATGCGTTGGCTAACAAGGAGGAAGCAAAATGATCCGCGATCCCAAGGACCTCAAGCGCTACACGGCGTCGGAACGGGCCAACCACTGGGTGGTGGGCATCAGCTTCATCCTCCTCGGTCTTTCCGGACTGGCCTTCTTCCACCCGGCGTTCTTCCCGCTGACACAGTTGTTCGGCGGGCCGGTGTGGACGCGCATCCTGCACCCCTACCTGGGGGTGATCATGGCGCTGGCCTTTGTCGTCATGTTCTTCCGCTTCAAGCACTTGAACAAGATGACACCGGCGGACAAGGAGTGGCTGAGCAAGGTCGACCAGATGGTTGACGGCGACGACCACAACATGCCGGAGCAGGGCAAGTACAACGGTGGCCAGAAGGTGATGTTTTGGGCACTGGCCATCAGCATGCTGCTGATGACCCTGTCCGGCATCGTCATCTGGCGGGCCTGGTTCGACCTGCCGGTGGACATCGTCCGCCTCGGCGCCGTCGTCCATGCCGCCGCCGGTGCCGTGATGATCGGCCTGATCATGGTGCACGTCTATGCCGCCATCTGGGTCAAGGGCACCATCCGCGCCATGTGGTACGGCACGGTCACCCGCGCCTGGGCCAAGCAGCATCACCGTGGTTGGTACCGTCAGGTAACGGGGAAATAATCCCGGTTCCCTGTTTCTAAAACGATTTACCTTGCGTTATCGGGGCTCTGCAGGAATATTCCTGCATCCCCGCTTTTTTCAAGATGGACCCCATGCAGAGCCAACCGATAGATTTTCATCCGCCCAGCGAAGAGGCGGCGCCCTACCTGTTGCCGGCGGCCGATGTGTTTGCCGGCCGCGCCCGTCGTTTCGAACACCTGGCCTGCGATCACAGCCTGGCTGAGTGGCTGCGCTTCTTGGCCCGCCTGAGCCAGGCCCAGCACGATGCGCTCAAGGCCATCCCCGAATTTCCGCTGCCGGAGGCGCAGGCCCGCGAACTGGCCCGCAACCACGGCATGCCCCCGCTCAATCTGGGCGAGCGCCCCGCGGTCTGGCGCGATGCCTTGCGCCAGATGCTCGCCGCCCTCGACGACGAGACCCTGCCCGAGGGTGCACGCGCCACCTTGACCGGTCTGCAGACGGCCGACGACAGCCGCCTGGAAAAACTCGCGGCGACCCTGCTCGAAGGCGAGATTTCCGCCGATCTGGCCGGCGAACTGCCCTTCATCGCCGCCGCCTTGCAAGTCACCTACACCGGCATGGCCCTGCGCCTCGATCCGGCCAGCCTGCAGAAACTCGACGCCCCGGCCGTCTGCCCGTGCTGCGGCAGCCCGGCGGTGGCCAGCGTGGTCCGTCTCGGCGCCGCCATCAACAACCTGCGCTACCTGCACTGCAGCCTGTGCAATACCGAATGGAACGTGCCGCGCGCCACCTGCACCACCTGCGAGGACGACAAGGAAATCGCCCTGCATGAACTCGAAGGCACAGCAGGGAAAAATGCAGGCGCCGTCCGTGCCGAAACCTGCGACGCCTGCAAGAGCTACCTGAAGATCGTCTATCAGGATAAAGACCCGAATGTGGACCCGGTCGCCGACGACCTGGCGACGCTCGCCCTCGACATGCTGGTCGACGAAGCCGGCTACGAGCGCAGCGGCCCGAATCTGTTGCTGATCGGTGCCTACAGCGGCTGATCCAGCCTTTCCCTCAACCTTTCTGCCCGGTCCGGGTGAAAGCCATGAACGAAAATCCACGTCTGCCCGCGGTTGACCGCGTCCTCAAACAACTTCCCGAGCTGATCGAAGCGCACGGTCGCCAGCCGGTGACCGCCTGCGTCCGTGCCGAGTTGGCCGCTGCCCGCGAGGGCGCGAAGCACGGCCTGCCGTTGCCCGACGAGGCGACGCTGCTCGCCGCCATCCGCCGCCGCGCCGCTGATGCCGCCCGCGCCAATCTGCGGCCGGTGTTCAACCTGACTGGCACCGTGCTGCATACCAACCTCGGTCGCGCGCTATTGTCCGAAGAAGCCATCGCGCTGATGGTCGAAGCCGCGCGTTCGCCCTGCGCGCTGGAATACGACCTCGCCTCCGGTGGCCGTGGTGACCGCGACGATCTGGTGTCCGGCCTGCTCGCCGAACTGGTCGCCGGCGGCTCGCCCGACATCGCGGCGACCATCGTCAACAACAACGCCGCTGCCGTGCTGCTGACGCTGAACGCGCTGGCCCAGGGCAAGGAGGCGGTGGTCTCGCGCGGCGAGCTGGTCGAGATCGGCGGTGCCTTCCGTGTTCCCGACGTGATGCGGCGGGCGCAGGTGAAGCTGGTCGAGATCGGCACCACCAACCGCACGCACGAGAAGGATTACTTTGATGCCATCGGCCCGAAGACGGCGCTGCTGATGAAGGTGCATACCAGCAACTATGTCGTCACCGGCTTCACCAAGAGCGTCGACGAGCAGGCGGTGGCCGACATCGCCCACGCCGCCGGCCTGCCTTTCGTCGTCGACCTGGGCAGCGGTACGCTGACCGATTTCGCGGCGCTCGGCCTGCCGGCCGAGCCGACGCCGCAGCAGGCGCTGGCCGCTGGTGCCGACATCGTCACCTTCTCCGGCGACAAGCTGCTCGGCGGGCCGCAGGCCGGGCTGATCGTCGGCCGCAAGGACCTGATCGCGAAGATCAAGAAGAACCCGTTGAAGCGTGCGCTGCGCGTCGGCAAGACGACGCTCGCCGCGCTGGAAGCGACGCTGCGCTTGTATCGCGATCCGGATCGTCTGTGCCAGCGCCTGCCGACCTTGCGCCTGCTGACCCGGGCGACGAGCGAGATCGCCGCCCTTGGCGAGCGCTTGCTGCCGTCGGTGCAGGCTGCCGTCGGTGCCGGCTTCGTGGTCGCGCTTGAGGACTGCGCCAGCCAGATCGGCAGCGGTGCCTTGCCGGTCGAGCGGCTGGCGTCGACCTCGTTGGTCCTGCGTTCGACCGCGAAGAAGCCGGGCAAGGCGCTGGCCGCCGTCGAAGCCGCCTTTCGCGGGCTGCCGCAGCCGGTGATCGGCTACATCCGCGACGATGCCTTCCGGCTCGACCTGCGCTGCCTGGAGACCAAGGATGAAGCGCGCTTCGTCGCGCAGCTGGCGGCAGTGAAACTGTAGTTTTCCGGAAATGGCCACGAGCAGCGGTCCGCGTACCGCCCGCCATTCCCGACCCCCGGCGCCTGGCGGCGCCACCCTGTAAATCCGGGCATCTCCGTGTCCGGGTGGTTCAACGCAATGGAGACGACAACATGAGCTTCAATCGAAGACAATTCCTCGCCGCTGGGGCGGCGCTCGGGACGAGCGGTGCCATCGCCACGCCGACCAGCCCGCTACCTTTCCTGATCCAGATGCAGTCCGACCCGTTGCTGCCGAAAGCTACCGGCAAGCGCGTGGTCATTTGCGGCGGCGGCTGGGGCGGGGTGACCGCCGCCAAGCACCTGAAAGTGCTCGATCCCAGCCTTGACGTCGTGCTGCTCGAACGCAACCCCATCTTCTTCGCCTGCCCGATGAGCAACAAGTGGCTGGTCGATGTCGTCGATGCGCAGTTCCTCACCTTCAGCTACCTCGACGTCGCCCAGAAGTACGGCTACCACTTCATCCAGACCGAAGTCACCGCCTTCGAGCGCGACAAGAAGCGTGTCGTCACTGCCCAGGGCTGGATTGATTACGACTACCTGATCGTCGGCGCCGGCATCCGCTACAACTATGAAGCCTGGTTCGGCAACGACCGCAAGGCCGCCGAATACACCAAGGCGATGTTCCCTGCCGCCTACATCCCGACCGCCGAGCACTTCAAGCTGAAGCAGAACATCCAGAACTTCAAGGGCGGCGACCTGGTGATGACGCTGCCGCCGCCACCGCACCGCTGCCCGCCGTCGCCCTACGAGCGCGCCTGCCTGATCGCCGACCTGTTCAAGCAGCGCAAGACCAAGGGCAAGATCATCATCCTCGATCCCAAGCCGAGCATCATGCCGATCGGCGGCGGCTACAAGGACGCCTTCGAGGAGCTGTACAAGGACCAGATCGTCTACGTGCCCAAGGCGCAGATCCAGGAAGTCGATCCGTTCAACAAGCGGATCAAGACCACGGCCGGCGACTTCAAGTTCGACCATTCCATCCTGATGGCCCCGCACCAGGCCGGCGACATGGCCTGGAAGGCCGGCGTCATCGGCCGCGACGCGGATGGCAAGCTGACCGGCTGGGCCGGCGTCGATCCCTTCTTCCTCAACCTCAAGGACGACCCGGACACCTACGTGATCGGCGACGCCGTCGGCGTCGTCTCGCCGCTGTTCAAGTACTACCCGAAGGCCGGCCACGTCGCCAACGCCCACGCCAAGATCGTCGCCAAATACATCACCGACCGCATCAAGGGCCGCGAACTGAAGCCGGCGCTGCCCGACAACCTCTGCTTCATGATGGTCAAGACCCAGCCGCAGGAAGCGATTGCCGTGCGCTTCAAGTACTGGGTCAACGACAAGGGCCTGATTGTCCAGGACCAGGACGACGACAACCTGCGCCGTCCCGAACTGGTGACCGAGGACTTCCAGTGGTTCGCCGGCAAGGTCGAGGACATGTTTGGTTGATGGCTATCAGCTGGTTCCACGTGGAACCAGCTTTGTCTGCTAGATTGGAAAGATGAGTACCAAGCCTTCTCTTGCCGTCGTTGAGCGCTTGTATCTTGCTGATGCGATGGGCGCACCCCTGCAGGCGCGGCTGCGTCTTTCCTTGTGTGCGGGGCAGGGGATTGTTGGCGACCGACATGCCAGTCGGCGAGATTGGCCGGGGCAGAACCTGACCCTGGTCGAGGCCGAAGAGATCGAAAGTTACTGTTTGAGCCGCAGTCGGCCGATTGATCTGGCGCTGACACGCCGTAACATCGTCACTCGTGGCGTTCGTCTCAATTCCCTGGTGGGTCGTCGTTTTCGCATTGGCGATTGCTTGCTGTACGGTGTCGAACGCTGTGAGCCCTGCCGTAGCCTTGGTCAGCGCCTGGCTGACGAAACCTTTGATGTGCCAGCCGTCATCCATTACTGGACGGGTCGTGGCGGCTTGCGTGCCGATGTCTTGAGCGATGGTCCAATCCGCGCCGGCGATAAGCTGGAGATCGTCGACACGTCCGGAGGCCTGGCATGATCGTCGGCACCGCCGGTCACATCGATCACGGCAAGACGACGCTGGTCAAGGCGCTGACCGGCGTCGACTGCGACCGCCTGAAGGAAGAGAAGGCGCGCGGCATCACCGTCGATCTTGGCTACGCCTATACGCCGACCCTCGGCTTCATCGACGTGCCGGGGCACGAGAAATTGGTGCACAACATGCTCGCCGGTGCCACCGGCATCGACTTCGCATTGCTGGTCATCGCCGCCGACGACGGGCCGATGCCGCAGACCCGCGAGCACCTGGAGATCGTCGAACTGCTCGGCATCCGCCGGGGGGCGGTGGCGCTGACCAAGATCGATACGGTTGCCGCCGACCGCGTCGAAGCGGCAAAAAGTGAAATCGAAGCGCTGCTCGCGGATACCGCGTTCGCCGGGGTGCCGGTGTTTCCGGTTGCCGCGGTCAGCGGTGCCGGCATTGCCGAACTGCGCGCGCATCTTGAGGCCGTCGCCGCCGGGCATGCCCGGCGCGAGGCTGCCGGCGGCTTCCGGCTGGCGGTCGATCGCTGCTTCACGCTCACTGGCGCCGGTACCGTCGTCACCGGTACGGCCTTCGCCGGCTGCGTCCGGGTCGGCGATCAGCTACTGCTGTCGCCGAGCGGCAAGCCGGTGCGCGTGCGCAGCCTGCGCGCTCAGGATGCGCCGGCCGAATCCGGCCAGGCCGGACAGCGTATCGCGCTGGCGCTGGCCGGCGTCGACAAAGGCGAAGTCGAGCGTGGCCAGTGGCTGCTGGCGCCGCCGCTGCACCGGCCGTTGCGCCGTTTCGACGCGAAGTTGCGGGTGCTTGCCGGGCAGCCGGCGCTGAAGCACTGGACGCAGGTGCACCTGCACCTCGGCGCCATTGACGTGCCGGCGCGGGTGGCCCTGCTCGGCGCCGAGGAAATCCCGCCGGGCGGCGAAAACTGGGCGCAACTCCACGTCGACCGCGACATCGGCGCGCTCGCCGGCGACCGTTTCATCCTGCGCGACGCCGCTGCTCGCCACACCATTGCCGGCGGCTGCGTCCTCGACAGCGCGCCGCCGACACGGCGCAAGTCGAGCCCGGAGCGCCTGGCGATGCTGGCAGCGCTGGCCGATCCCGATCCGGCGGTGGCGCTGGCGCTGGCCGCCCAACAGCAGCCGGCTGGTGTCGACCTGGCGGCGTACGCGCTCAACCGCAACCTCGACGCACCGACGCTGGCTGAAATCTGCCAGCGGCTTGGCCTGCGCACGGTCGGCGACATCGCCTTCGCCGCCGCCGGCTGGCAGGGCCTGGGTGAGCGCTTGCTCGCGGCGCTTGCCGCGGAACACGAGCGGGCGCCCGACCTCACCGGCGTCGAGCGCGACCGCCTGCGCCGGCTGACGCTGCCGACATTGGCCCGTCCTGCCTTCGACGCACTGCTTGGTGAACAGCTGGCCGCCGGCCGTGTCGCCCAGAGCAACGCCTGGCTGCACCTGCCCGGCCATCGCGTCGAACTTGCTGCCGCCGACCGCGACCTGTGGCAGACCTTGCTGCCGCTGCTCGCCGCCGAGCCGTACAACCCGCCGCGCGTGCGCGATGTCGCCAAAGCCACCGGCATCGCCGAGGACACCGTGCGTGCGCTGTTCAAGCGCATCGCCCGGCATGGCGAAGCCTGGCCGGTGGCGCACGACCATTATTTCACCGCCGCCGCAGTGGCCGACCTGGCCCGCCACGTCGCCATGCTCAACGAACGCGACGGCTGCGCCCGCGCCGCGCCGCTGCGCGACGTGATCGGTGGTGGACGAAAAGTCGCTATCCACATTCTCGAATTCTTCGATCGCATCGGCTACACTCGCCGGGTGCGCGATACGCACGTACTGCGCGGTGTACCGGAGCAATTCGGATCATGAACAACGGAAGGAATCGTTCCCCGGTGGGGCGGCCGGTCTTCAAAACCGGCAGGGCCTGTCAGACAGGCTTGGGTAGGTTCGACTCCTGCTTCCTTCCGCCATCGATCGCGCGTGGCGCATCCATGACTTTGTCGACTGCGCCTCGCCGTGCAGCAGCACTGTCTTCGGCTTGTCTTCGCGTCCTGAATGCACCACGCGCGCCGAATACGCCGCTATAAGTTTCACGCGAAATCCGCTAAATGGCTCACTCTCCTTTCACCGGCACCATTCCCGACGATCTCCTCTACGACCCCGAGCACGACATGTGGGTGCGCGAGCTGCCGGGCGGCGAGTTGTTGGTCGGCGCGACCGCTTTCGGCATTCACCTGGCCGGCGAGATCATCGCTTTCACCAGCAAGCCGAACGGTGCTGAGGTGGCGCGCGGGCGGGGGATGGGGACGGTCGAGTGCCGCAAGACGCTGCTCGCGCTGCATGCGCCGCTGTCCTTCGTCCTGCTCGAAGGCAACGAGGCGGCCGAGGAGCGGCCCGGGCGGATCAACCGCGATCCCTACGGCGACGGCTGGATGGCCCGGGTGCGGCCGACCGAGTGGGCCGGCGAGCGCGGCCTGCTGGTCGATGCCGCCGCCTACCGGGCGCAGGTGCTGAAGCTCGATCCGGAGGCCCGCCTTGACTGAGCGCCTGGCCCTGCTGATCGGCTCGGCGCAGCCGGAACAGGCGGTGACGCCGCTGGTCCATGCGCTGGCGGCACGCGCGCTGGATGCCGAGGTCGAAATCCACTTCGCCGGGCCGGCGGTGCGCTGGCTGGTCGCCGGGGTTGCCGAGGCGGCCTGGCCGACGCCGGCGCGGGAAAAGTCCATCGCCGCCTTCCTCGACGAAGCGGCTACCGCCGGCGTCCGCTTCTACGCCTGCGGCATGGCTCGCGCTGCCTGGGTCGGCGCCGAAGAAACGCTGCGCGCCGATGCCGGCGCCGCCGGCGCCACTGCATTCGTCGCCCGCACGCTCGATCCGGCGTGGCGGACGCTGGTGTACTGATGGATCGCGGAGAGATTACCGGCGTCGTCCTGGCCGGCGGGCTCGGCCGGCGCATGGGCGGTGTCGACAAGGGCTTGCAGGAACTGGCCGGGCGGCCGCTGGTGGCGCACATCATCGAGCGCCTGCAGCCGCAGGTCGGCCCCTTGCTGATCAACGCCAACCGCAATGCCGAGGTCTATGCCCGTTTCGGCTGTCCGGTGGTCGCCGATGCCGTGCCCGATTTTGCCGGGCCGCTGGCCGGCCTGCATGCGGCGCTGGCAGCCGCATCGACCCCGTGGGTGGTAACCGTGCCCTGCGATTCGCCCTTCCTGCCGGCAGATCTGGTGTCGCGCCTGGCCGGGGTGGCCGAGCAGGCATCGGCCGGGGTGGCGGTGGCGCGCACCGGCGACCAGGTGCACCCGGTGTTCTGCCTGTGCCGGCGCGAGTTGCGCGATCATCTCGGCGATTACCTGGCGCGCGGCGAGCGCAAGTTCACCGGCTGGTACGCTTCGCTGGCGACGGTGGAAGTGGCTTTCGACGATCAGCCGGCGGCTTTCGAGAACATCAATACGGTGGCCGAACTGGCGAGTTTTTCCCGGCCGGTTTAGGGCTTGGGCTGGATGCGCTGGCCGGCCTTCCTGACGGTGCCGTCGGCGAGGTCGAAGTGCACCGAAAAGTAGCTTTCCTCGGTGGGGAAATCGCCTTCGATTCGCCATTCCCAAACCGATTCGCCCAGATTGGAGAAAGTCTGGCGACTGGCCGGCTGGCCGAGCAGGCGCCGGACTTCGTCCTGCGTCAGACCCGGCGTGACGCGGGCGTAGGTCGCCGGCGTCAACACCTGGTCGAGCGCGGCAACGATTTCCTGGCGGTCGAAGCGGATCATGTAGCAATGCACGCCGGCTGGTTGACGGCTGTATTCCCAGGTCACCGTGCCGTCGTCGTTGCGGTGGATGAAGCCGGGTTCGCCCATGCGGCTGCGCACTTCGGCCTGGGTGGTGATGCCCGGCTTGATTTCCGGCAGATTGACCATGTCGCAGGCGGGCAGCAAGGCCGTCAGCAGTGCGGCGATCCAGGCGGGCAGTTTCATGGGGGCTCCTGTGGCGGGAATGGGTTTGGGCGTTTGGCTACCTTGCTCGCATAATAGCGGCTCATCCAGCTATTGTTCATGCCATGCAGCATCTCGACCCCCAAGCCGCCCATGATTTCCTCCAGCAGACTCCGGAGGCCGTACTCGTCGATTGCCGGACGGAAATCGAGCACATGTATGTCGGCCATCCGGTCGGTGCCGAGCACGTGGCCTGGCAGGAGGCGCCGGATTGGGAAATCGATCCCGATTTCGCGCGCAAGGTCGGCCGCCTGGTCAAGGGCGACCTGAGCCGGCCGGTACTGCTCATCTGCCGTAGCGGCACACGCTCGATCTTTGCCGGCGAGGCGCTGGAAGCAGCGGGCTTCCAGCAGGTGATCAACATCACCGAAGGTTTCGAAGGGCCGCTCGACGACAATTTCCATCGCGGCACGCTCGGCGGCTGGCGCCTGCGCGGCCTACCCTGGCAGCAGTCGTAGCCGCCGGTGCGCCAGCGCGGCCAGGCCGCCGGCGGTGAGCAGGCCGGCCATGCCCAGCGCCAGGTGCAGGGTCGATCCCCACAATAGCGGCGCGATCAGCGCCGCCGACAAACCATTGAATCCGGACTGGAAGAACGTCTGGCAGGACGCCGCCAGTCCGCGTTTGTCGGGGAAAGGATCGAGTGCGAACAGCGTCAGATTGGGCATCGCCAGCGACATGCCGATGGTGTACACGAACAGGGGGGCGACGCTCCACGGCAGGCCGGGCGGCAGGCTGAGGTTGAGGCCGAGATTGAGCAGCGCGGCGGTGGCCATGATCGCGTAGGCGACGGCGATGGTCTTGCCCGGCGGCAGCTTGCCGGCCAGGCGCCCGGAAATCCACGAACCGCACATCAGGCCGGCCATCGCCGGGCCGAACAGCCAGAGGAAGGCGGTTTCCGGCAGGCCCAGGTGCTGCATCAGGAAGGCGGGCGCTGACAGTACATAGACGAAGAAGCCGCCGAAATTCAGCGCCAGCGCCGAACAGGCGAACAGGAAGCGCGGCGAACTCATGACTTCGCGATAGGCGCCGGCCAGGTAGGTCGGGCGCAGTGACTGGCGTTTCTCCGGTGGCAGGGTTTCCGGCAGCAGTTTCAGACAGGCCAGCCACAGCGCGGCCGTTGCCAGCACCAGGAAGGCAAAAATCGACCGCCAGCCGAAGGCAATCTGCAGCCAGCCGCCGATCACCGGCGCTATCGCCGGGGCGAGCGCGAACATCATGGTGATCTGCGCCATCAGCCGCTGGGCGGCGGCGCCGTCGTAGAGATCGCGGACGATGGCCCGGCTGATGACGATGCCGGCGCCGGCGGTGATCCCCTGCATCGCCCGCCAGAACCACAATTGCCCGATGCTGGTGGCGAGCATGCAGCCGAGCGAGGCGACGCCGAACAGCGCCAGCGCGCCGAGGATCACCCGGCGGCGGCCGAAACGGTCAGCGATTGCGCCATGCCACAGGGTCATCGCGGCGAAGGACAGCAGGTAGGCGGACAGCGTTTGCTGGACCTCGAGCGGCGTTGCCCCGAGTTGCGCGGCGATGTCCGGGAACGACGGCAGGTAGGTATCGATCGAGAACGGACCGAGGGCGGAAAGGCAGGCAAGCAGCAGGGCGATGCCGCGGGTGCTGCGGGTGGTATGGGGCATGGGATCAGTCGCGGGCGAAGCGGCGGTACTGGATGGCTTCGGCAATGTGGGGTGCGCCGATGATAGCGCAATCGCCGAGGTCGGCGATGGTGCGCGCGACCTTGAGTACGCGGTGCCAGGCGCGCGCCGACAGGCCGAGGCGCTGGGCGGCCTGTTGCAGCAGGGCGCTGCCGGCGGTGTCGGCCTGGCACAGGGCATCGATTTCGCGGGTGTTGAGACGGGCGTTGGCCTTGCCCTGGCGCTCGCGCTGGCGCGCCCAGGCCAGTGCGACGCGCTCACGCACACTGGCCGAGGATTCGCCGTCCGGGCGTCCGGCCAGCGATTCGGGCGGCAAAGCCGGGACTTCGATGACCAGGTCGATGCGGTCGACGAAGGGGCCGGAGAGTTTGCCGCGGTAGCGGGCAACTTGCTCCGCTGTACACAAGCAGCGTTTTTCGCCGTGGTAGCCACAGGGACAAGGGTTCATCGCCGCGATCAACTGAAACTCGGCCGGGTAATCGGCATGGCGGGCGGCGCGGGAAATGTGCACGCGCCCGGTTTCCAGCGGTTCGCGCAGGGTTTCCAGCACCTTGCGGTCGAATTCGGGCAATTCGTCGAGAAACAGGATGCCCTCGTGGGCCAGGCTGATCTCGCCCGGGCGCGGCGGATTGCCGCCGCCGACCAGCGCTGCCGCCGAGGCGGTGTGGTGCGGGCTGCGGAAGACGCGCTGGCCGTAGCGGGTCGGATCGAACTGGCCGACCAGCGACAGGACGGCCGCCGAAGCGCGCGCGGCGGCGTCGTCGAGCGGCGGCATCAGGCCCGGCAAGCGGGCGGCGAGCATCGACTTGCCGGCCCCTGGCGGTCCCAGCATCAGCAGTGAATGCTTGCCGGCGGCGGCGATTTCCAGCGCCCGCCGCGCCTGTACCTGACCCCGCACCTCGGCCAGATCGGGATAGTGGATGGGGTTGCTGCGTTCCGGCAGCGGCGGGGGCTGCAATGGGCTTTCGCCGGCCAGATGGGCGCAGACGGCGAGCAGCGAGCCGGCGGCCAGAATGTTGTCCTGGCCGGTGAGCACCGCTTCGCAGGCGCTATCGTGGGGCAGGATGAAGGTCTTGCCGTCGCCGGCAGCGTTCAGTGCCATGGCCAGGGCGCCGCGTACCGGGCGCAGTTCGCCGGACAGTGACAACTCGCCGGCAAATTCATGGGCAGCCAGTTTTTTACCCGGAATCTGGCCGCTGGCAGCGAGGATTCCGAGTGCGATCGGCAGGTCGAAACGTCCGGACTCCTTGGGCAGGTCGGCCGGTGCGAGATTCACGGTAATCCGCCGGGCCGGGTATTCGAAGCCGGAATTGACGATGGCGGCGCGTACCCGGTCGCGCGCCTCGCGCACTTCGGTATCGGGCAGACCGACCAGGGTCAGTCCGGGCAGGCCGTTGGCCAGGTGCACCTCGACGGTGACCGGCGGCGCGTTGAGTCCGTCCAGTCCCCGGCTCAGCGCAACGGCCAGTGCCATCGCTGCTTACTGTTTCCCGTCGCGGGCTTTTTCCAGCGCCTCGACGCGTGCTTCCAGTGCCTGCAATTTTTCGCGGGTGCGGGCCAGTAGTTGCGCCTGGATGTCGAATTCCTCGCGGGTGACCAGGTCGAGCTTGCCGAAGACGCCGCTCATGACGGCCTTGGCGTTCTTTTCGATGTCTTTTGCCGGCGAATTGGCCAGAAGGGCGCTCATCTTGTTGCCGAATTCTTCCAGGATCTTGGGGTCGAGCATGATTTTCCTCCGTAGGCCGGCGAGTTTAGCACAGTGGAATTTGTCGCGATTTGCCGTCTCGCTCGTCGCTGGTGCGTGACGAAGTGTAACTGCACCGGATTGGTGCCCTGTATCGGTGCGTAGTCTTGGGTTATTTGTTTATCTATATGAATTTAATGGATAAAAGCTCGCTGGCACAGCTCCTGCATTGCTGTGCTGCACAAAATACTGTTTTTGCTTTTCAACTTTTCCTTACAGGAGAGAAACCATGAAGAAGTCCCTGATCGCCCTGGCTGTCGCCGGTGCCATTTCCGTTCCGGCCATCGCCCAGGAAGCCGCAAGCCCGCATACCTTTACCGGTAATGTCACCATTGCCTCGGATTACGTCTTCCGTGGCATCAGCCAGACCCAGCACAAGCCGGCCATCCAGGGTGGTTTCGACTACAGCCATGCCAGCGGTTTCTACGCCGGCATCTGGTCATCCAATGTTGCCTGGGTCAAGGAAGGTGGCTTCAAGGACAACAGCAGCCTGGAAGTGGATGTCTACGGCGGCTATCGTGGTGCGATCGGTGATTTCGGCTATGACGTTGGTGCCTTGCACTACTACTACCCGGGCGATACCAACACCACTAACAACTTCCCGAACCCGGATTCGACCGAGGTCTATGTCGGTGTCAGCTGGAAGTTCCTGAGCCTGAAGTATTCGCACGCAGTGTCCTCGCACCTGTTCGGCTGGGTCAACCCGACGAGCAATGAGAAGAGCCGGGGTAGCAACTATCTTGACCTGACGGCAACGCACGATTTTGGCAATGGCTGGGGTGGCGTGGCGCACGTGGGTCGCCAGACGATCAAGAACTACAGTGATGCTTCCTATACCGACTGGAAGATCGGCGTTACCAAGGATCTCGGCTTTGGCGTTGCCGGCCTGACCTACACCGATTCTAATGCCAAGGGAAGTTGCCCGTTCGTCAACACGCAGCCTTACTGCTGGGGTACCGCGCCTCGTGACAAGGACGTCAGCGAGTCTCGTGTCGTCCTGTCCTTCAGCAAGTCCTTCTAATCACTTCAGATGTTCGCCCGGTGTCTGCGGACACCGGGAAGACGCAAGTCGCTACCACTTAGGGGAACACTCATGAAATTCGTTACTGCCATCATCAAGCCGTTCAAGCTTGACGAAGTGCGTGAGGCGCTGTCCGCCATTGGCGTTCAGGGCATCACGGTGACCGAGGTCAAGGGTTTCGGTCGTCAGAAAGGCCATACCGAGCTGTATCGCGGCGCCGAGTATGTGGTCGATTTCCTGCCCAAGGTCAAGCTCGAAGCTGCCGTCAAGGCCGAGCAGATCGATCAGGTTATCGAAGCCATCGAGAAGTCTGCCAGCACCGGCAAGATCGGTGACGGCAAGATCTTCGTCTTCGATCTCGAACAAGTCGTCCGTATCCGCACCGGTGAAACCGGTGACGATGCCCTGTAAGGAGTCCTGACATGAAACACGTACTCTCCATGCTGGCCCTGCTGGGCGCGGTGACCTTCGGGGCACCGGCCTGGGCCGAAGAGCCGGCCGCTGCTGCGGCTGCCGTCGAGGCAGTTGTTGAAGTGGCTGCCGAAGCCGCTGCTGCGGTTGCCGAAGCTGCCGCACCGGCGCCGGTTGTTGAAAAGGGTGACGTTGCCTGGATCATGACCGCCACGCTGCTCGTCCTGTTCATGGCCCTGCCCGGCCTGGCACTGTTCTACGGCGGTCTGGTCCGCTCGAAGAACATGCTGTCGGTGCTGATGCAGGTCATGGTCGTCTTCTCGCTGATTTCCATCCTGTGGGTTTTCTACGGTTACAGCCTGGCTTTCACTGAAGGCTCGCCGTACATCGGCTCGCTGTCCAAGCTCTTCCTGTCGGGGGTGACGCCGGATACGCTGGCCGATACCTTCACTGACAACGTCAAGCTGCCGGAATATGCCTTCATCGCCTTCCAGTGCACCTTCGCCGGTATCACCTGCGCGCTGATCGTCGGTTCCTTCGCCGAGCGCATGCGCTTCTCCGCCGTGCTGATCTTCTCGGTCATCTGGTTCACGCTGTGCTATCTGCCGATCGCTCACATGGTCTGGGGTCCGGGTGGTCTGCTGCTGGGCGACGGCGCGCTGGACTTCGCTGGCGGTACCGTGGTGCACATCAACGCCGGTGTTGCCGGTCTGGTCGGTGCCTACATGGTTGGCAAGCGTATCGGCTACGGTCGTGAATCGATGGCTCCGCACTCGCTGACGCTGACCATGGTCGGTGCCTCGATGCTGTGGGTGGGCTGGTTCGGCTTCAACGCCGGTTCCAACCTGGAAGCCACTTCGGGTGCGACGCTGGCCTTCATCAACACCCTGATCGCCACGGCGGCCGCCGTGCTGGCCTGGAGTGCCGGTGAAGCCATGTTCAAGGGCAAGGCCTCGATGCTGGGTGCTGCTTCCGGTGCGGTTGCCGGTCTGGTTGCCATCACCCCGGCTTGCGGTTCGGTCGGCCCGATGGGCGCCATCATCATCGGTGGTCTGTCCGGCTTCGTCTGTCTGTGGGGTGTCAGTGGCCTGAAGCGCATGCTTGGTGCTGATGATTCGCTCGACGTGTTCGGCGTGCATGGCGTCGGCGGCATCATCGGTGCCATCCTGACCGGTGTGTTCACCGCCCCCTCGCTGGGTGGCACGGGCGACGCCGAGTTCAGCATCGCCAGCCAGGTCTGGATCCAGACCTACAGCGTGATCATCACCATCGTCTGGTCTGCCGTGGTTGCCTTCATCGCCTACAAGATCGCCGATATCGTGGTCGGTCTGCGGGTGCCGGAAGAAGAAGAGCGCGAAGGTCTCGACCTCACCGCTCACGGCGAAAGCGCCTACCACCACTAAGCAGTTTCGTAGTCTCTCTCCCTTTGGGCACCTTCGGGTGCCCATTTTTTACGGGAAATAAAAAACCGCCGAACCGGCGGTTTTTTATTTGGGCGATTGATCAGGCTTACTTGATCAGCGGCAGCAAGGCTCGGAAATCGTCGGTGCCGCCCTTCTCCAGCCACTCGAACAGGACCATTTCGGTGCTGACCACATGGCCGCCGGCATCGCGCAGACGTTCCAGAGCGAGCTGGCGGTTGGCTGGCGTGCGCGAAGAGGCGGCGTCGGCAACCATGAACACCTGGAAGCCTGCGGCGAGCAGGCCGAGGGCAGTCTGCAGGACGCAAACGTGGGTTTCGGCGCCGGTCAGGATGACCTGGCGGCAGCCGGTTGCGCGCAGCATGTCGAGTACGCCGGGCTCGCTGGCGCAGGAGAAATGGATTTTCTCGAAAATGGTAGCGGCGCTGGTTGCGTCGCGAATGGCGGCGACGCTGTGGCCGAGTCCCTTGACGTAGTGCTCGGAAACGAAGGCCGGGATGCCGAGGTGGCGGGCGCCTTCAAGCAGCTTGACGCTGTTGCGGGTGATTTCGTCGGCTTCGAAGATCGCCGGGGCGAGCTTTTCCTGGATGTCGACGACGAGGAGGAGCGAGTCTTTGCGGGAAATCAGCATTAGCGGAACACCACCGTCTTGTTGCCGTGTACCAGTACACGGTCCTCAAGATGGTAGCGCAGGCCGCGGGCGAGAACTGTCTTCTCGATGTCTTTTCCGTAGCGGACCATGTCTTCCGGCGCGTCCGAATGGTCGATGCGGATCACGTCCTGCTCGATGATCGGACCGGCGTCGAGCTCGCTGGTCACGTAATGGCAGGTCGCCCCGATCAGCTTGACGCCGCGCTGGAAAGCCTGGTGGTAGGGCTTGGCGCCGACGAAGCTGGGCAGGAAGCTGTGGTGGATGTTGATGATCTTGCCGGTCAGCGCGTCGCACAGTTCCGGCGACAGGATCTGCATGTAGCGCGCCAGGACCATGGTGTCGCCGCGCACATCGTCGAAGATGCGCTGGATTTCGGCGTAGGCGGCGGCCTTGTTGTCCGGATTCACCGGCACCTGGATGAAGGGAATGCCGTGCCACTCGACGAAACCCTTGAATGTGTCGTGGTTGGAGATGACGCAGGGAATCTCGATGTCCAGCTCTTTCGACTGCCAGCGCGCCAGCAGGTCGTACAAGCAATGTTCCTGCTTGGAGACCATGACCACGACGCGCTTCTTGACTGCGCTGTCGCTGATCCGCCAGTCCATCGCCAGCGGTTCGCCGATTTCGCGGCGGAAGCGGTCGCGGAATTCGGCGAGCAGGAAGGGCAGCGAATCGGCCTTGATCTCGATGCGCATGAAATAGCGACCGGTGACATCGTCCGCGTGGAAACTCGATTCGAGAATCCAGCCGCCGTGCTCGGCGATGAAGCCGGAAACGCGGGCGATGATCCCGACCCGGTCGGGGCAGGAGGCGGAGAGGGTGTAGAACCGGTCGCGATGCATGATGGTCAGGCGGCCTTGGCGAATGCTTTGTCGATTTCGGCGCGCAGCGCGTCGTAGTCGCGTACCACCGGGAACTGCGGGAATTCGCGGATGACGTTTTCCGGCGGGTGGAAGAGGATGCCGCCGTGGGCTTCGCCGAGCATCGCCGTGTCGTTGTACGAATCGCCGGCGGCGACGATGGTGAAGTTCAGTTCCTTGAAACGCTTGACCGCCTCCTGCTTCTGGTTCGGCATGCGCAGGTGGTAATTGACCAGCATGCCGTCGGCGTCGGCTTCGAGCGAATGGCAGAACAGCGTCGGCCAGCCGAGCTGGCGCATCAGCGGATGGGCGAATTCGTAGAAGGTGTCGGACAGGATGATGACCTGGTAATCCTCGCGCAGCTGGTCGAGGAAGGCGCGGGCGCCCTGCATCGGGCCCATTTCGGCGATCACCTTCTGGATGTCCGGCAGACCGAGCTTCTTCTCGCGCAGGATGTTCAGGCGATAGGTCATCAGCTTGTCGTAATCGGGTTCGTCGCGCGTCGTGCGCTTGAGTTCGGGAATGCCGGTGCGCTCGGCGAATTCGATCCAGATTTCGGGGACGAGTACCCCTTCGAGGTCAAGACAGACGATTTGCACGGCGAAACTCCCTGAGACGGCGAAAAAACGCGATTTTACCCGATTAACCCGTCTGGATTACGGCTTCCGGGTGGGAAAGGTAGTAGCCCTGTGCGTAATCGACACCGAGGCCGCGCAGGATTTCCAGCGTCCGCGCGCTGCCGACGAACTCGGCCACCGTTTTCTTGCCCAGACCGCGCGCGACTTCGACGATGGCGCGGACGAAGACCTGGTCGCTGGGATCGTCGGCCAGGTTGCGGATGAACATGCCGTCGATCTTGAGCACATCGGCGGGCAACTGCTTCAGATAGGCGAAGGACGAGAAGCCGACGCCGAAATCGTCGAGGCAGACGGTACAGCCCAAACGGTGCAAGTCGTCCATGAAGGTCTCGGCGTCATGGATGTTGGCCAGGGCAGCGGTCTCGGTCAATTCGACGATGAGCCGCTGCGGCTCGACCTCGAACGCCGCCAGCTTGCTGCGGATCAGTTCGGCCAGTCCCGGTTCGCCGAAGGAGCGCGCGGAAATGTTGATGGCCAGGGCCGGCAGATCGGGTTCTTCGGCGAGCACGCGGATGGCGTCGCTGATCACCCAGCGGTCGATGTCGAGAATGCGCCCGCTCTTCTCGGCGGCGGGGATGAACTTGCCCGGCATCAGCAGCGAATCGGGGCTGTCCGGGTCGATCATCCGGACCAGGGCTTCGTAATGGGCGACGGTGCCGGTGCGCACCGAGTGGATGCCCTGGAAATGCAGGACCAGGCGCCGCTCGTCGAGCGCGCGCTGGATGCGGTCGTTCCAGCCCAGTTGGTGGAGCATCTGCTCGGAGTCGTCGAGATCGGGCCGGTAGATGCGCCAGCAGTTCTTGCCGCTGGACTTGGCCTGGTACATCGCGGCGTCGGCGTGGGAAACGATGTTCTCGCTGCTGTCACCGTGTTCCGGGAAAAGCGCGATGCCGAGGCTGATGGTCAGGCCGAGCTGATGGCCGGAGAAATCGAAGGCGATGCTGCGCACGGCATTGACGATGCGTTCGGCCAGCGCCTGGGCGCCGGCCCGGTCGGCCCCGGGGGCGAGGATGACGAACTCGTCGCCACCCAGGCGGGCGAGCATTTCGTCGGCGCGGACGATCTTGCCGATGGTGTTGGCAGCGCGCAGCAGGACGTTGTCGCCGGCGCGATGGCCAAAGGTGTCGTTGATCGTCTTGAATTCGTCGATGTCGAAGTAAAGCAGCGCGCCATGGTATTCCGGTCCGCGATGCACGTGTTCCAGTGCGCGTTCGAGTTCGGCCGAGAAGCGGGCCCGGTTGGCCAGCCCGGTCAGCGGGTCGCTTTCGGCCATGTAGAGCAGGCGTTCAGCCAGTTCGCGCTGGGTCAGCTCGGCTGCCTCGAGTTCCACCATGCGGGCATTCAGGGCGGTGGCCATGGCGTTGAAGGCGGTGACGACGCGGCCGATATCGTCGTTGTCACCACTGGGCAGCGGCGAAAAGCGCTCGCCTTGCGCCAGGGCGCGGCTGGCGTTCGACAGCGCGCTCAGGTGGCGGGTCAGCCACAGTGCGATGGCGGTCAGCACGCCGGTGGTCAGCAGGATGCCGAACAGGGCGAGCAGGATGTTCTGGGTCAGGATGTCGCGCCGGGCGGTATTCAGGAAGTGCAGGTCGAGTCCGATCAGCAGTTCGCCGTAGTGCCGGCCTTCGATTTCCATGGCGATGTGGAAGTCCATGCGGCTGCTGTCCTCGGGTAGTCCCGAGAGGAATTCCACGGCGCTTTGCCCGGGCAGTTCGCTGGCCGACGCCGAGGCGATGCGCCGGTCTTCGTCGTCGAACATGACCAGATAGCTCATCCCCTGCAACTGGCGTGCGTCGTTCAGGATTTCGCTGATGGCGGCGTAGTCGTGCTGGGCCATGGCCGGCGCCAGCGCGGCCCGCATCAGGCGGCTGGTTTCAGCCCGGCGCAGCTCGAATTGCTGGAGCAGGTGGGTTTCGGCAAGGCGCTGGCTGTTCCACAGTATGGCCGAAATCATCACGACCTCGACGATCACCGTCAGGACGATCAGGCGCCCGCGCAACGAGCGGGGCAGCAGCGTCATTTTTGATCCGCTTCGCGCAGCTGCCGGCGGGTTTCGGGCAGTGCGCGTTCCAGCGTCTTGCGGTCGTCGGCGGTGAGCGCGCGGAAACCGCCCTGGGCCGTGGAGGTGAAGAATTCCTGGCCAGCAGGCGAGCGTTCGAAAGCTTGCAGCGCGGCGATTACGGCCTTGTAATCCTCGCCCAGGCGGGCATGGGCGATGTAGAACTGTCCCGGGAAAACGGCCAGGTCGCGCCAGACCTGGGTGCGCTGGCGAATTTCCGGCGGCGACAGGACCAGGCTGGTGGCATTGACCAGGGCGGCGCGGGTCTTGCCGGTAATCGCGTTGTGGATTGCGCTGGAATGCGAGACGGCGCTGACGAACTGGTAGTCCCGGTTCTCGACCAGTCCCTCGTCGGCCAGGGTCTGTGCGCCCAGGATGGCCATCAGTGCGCTGCGGTCGGTGACGGCAATGCTGGCGCCGCGCAAGTCGGCGATGTTCTTGACTGGTTGGTCGGCGGCACTGACCAGAATGCCGCGAATCGGGTCGCGGTGAACCAGCAGCGGCTGAAAACCATGGTCGCGAATCGCCAGCCAGCCGTAATGCGGCGGGGTGATCGCAATATCGTAGTCGCCAGCGCGCAGGCGCTGGAAAAAGCTTTTGTAATCTGGAGCGGTACGCAGATTGACCGGGCGCTGCAGGCTGCTTTCCAGGCTCTGGGCCAGCGCCGCATGAGTGCGCAGCAGCATGCCGGTGCTCATGTAGGGAACGATGCCGAGGGTCAGCGGGGTGCCGGCCGGCTTTTCGGCGGCTGTGGCCGGATGCGGCAGGATAAGGCCAAGGGCCAGCGACAGGGCGCAGACGAACAAGCTCAGGTGGCGCATACGACAATCCGGGGACACATAAGCACAGGATTATAGACCGTAAGGCCGTCAGGGTTTATGCGGAATCGGCGGACGGCAGTGCTTCGAGTGCTTCGTGCAATTCCAGCCAGCGCAGCTCGGCTTCGTCGATCTGCTCGCCAAGTGTACTGGCCTGGCGATGCATTTCTTCGCTTCTGGCGCGGTCTACCTTGGTGTAAAAATCGGGCTCGGCGAATTGCGCGTCGAGCGCCGCCTTCTCTGCCTGCCACTTGGCCAGCTTGCGGTCGATCTGCTCGATTTCCTTGCTCAGCGTGCGCCGCCGGGCGAGCAGGGCCTGCCGGCTGGCCTTGGCGTCGGCGCGTTGCTGCAGGCGTTCGCTTTTCTCGGCAGCGACGTCGGGTGCCGCTGCCTTCTCGGCGTTGCGCTGCGCTGCCAGCCAGGCGGCGTAGTCGTCGAGGTCGCCGTCGAAAGGCGTTGCCCGGCCGTTGTCGACGAGCAGCAGTTCGTCGGCGCAGGTGCGCAGCAGATGGCGGTCGTGCGAGACGACGACCATGCCGCCCTCGAATTCCTGCATGGCGAAGGTCAGCGCCTCGCGCATTTCCAGGTCGAGGTGGTTGGTCGGTTCGTCGAGCAGCAGCAGGTTGGGCTTGGTGCGGATCAGCAGGGCCAGCGCCAGGCGCGATTTCTCGCCGCCGGAGAAGGGTTCGACGGCGCGTGTCGCCATGTCGCCGCGGAAGTCGAAACCGCCCAGGTAATCGCGCAGTTCCTGCTCCGGCGTCAGCGGCTCAAGGCGTTGCAGGTGCTGCAGCGGCGATTCGTCGGGGCGCAGTTGTTCGAGCTGGTGCTGGGCGAAGTAGCCGATATTCAGCGCCTTGGCTTCCCTACGGTTTCCTTTTTCCTCGCCGCCTTGTTGCGCGACGGCACCGGCGAGCAGCTTGATCAGCGTCGACTTGCCGGCGCCGTTGCGGCCGAGCAGGCCGATGCGGCAGCCCGGGCGCAGCGTCAGCGTGATGTTGTCGAGAATCTTGCGGTCGACGTAACCGGCACTGGCATTCTCGATGACCAGCAGCGGATCGGGCAGGCTTTCCGGCGCGCGGAAGCTGAAATGGAAGGGCGAGTCGACGTGCGCGGCGGCGACGATTTCCATGCGTTCGAGCATCTTGACCCGGCTCTGCGCCTGGCGTGCCTTGGTCGCCTTGGCCTTGAAGCGCTCGACGAAGCGGGTCAGCTTGGCGATCTCGCGCTGCTGCGCGGCGAAAGCCGATTGCTGGGCGGCCAGGCGGGCGGCCTTGGCACGTTCGTAGTCGGAGTAGCCGCCCGTGGTCAGCGTCAGCTTCTGCTGGTCGATGGCGATGATCTGGCCGACCACGGCGTCGAGGAAGTCGCGGTCGTGCGAGATCAGCAGCAGCGTCGCCGGCGTCGTCTTCAGCCATTGTTCCAGCCAGAGCACGGCGTCGAGGTCTAGGTGGTTGGTCGGCTCGTCGAGCAGCAGGAGGTCGGCGCGGCAGGAGAGGGCGCGGGCGAGGTTGAGGCGGACCCGCCAGCCGCCGGAGAAATCGGCGACCGGCCGGGCGAAATCGGCGTCGGTGAAGCCAAGCCCGTGCAGCACCTCGGCGGCGCGCGCCTTGGCCGAATAGCCGTCGATGTCGGCGTAGCGGGTGTGCAGGTGACCGATCGCCTCGCCGTCGCCGCGAGCCTCGGCGTCGGCCAGTTCGCGTTCGACGCGGCGCAGTTCGAGGTCGCCGTCGAGCACGAAATCGAGCGCGGCGTCGGGCAGGGCCGGGGTTTCCTGGGTGACGCGGGCGATCTGCCAGCTGGCCGGAATCTCGCAGTCGCCGGCTTCGGCGTGCAGTTCGCCGGCGAGCAGCGCGAACAGGCTGGACTTGCCGCAGCCATTGGCGCCGACCACGCCGACTTTCCAGCCGGGGTGGAGCTGCAGGTTGGCGTCGACCACCAGGGGGCGGGCGGCGCGGGCGAAGGTGAGTTGGCGGAGGGCGATCATCAGGGGGCGAATTATAGCGGCGGGCTGCTAGAATCCTCGCATGATCAAGCTGATTACCACCGACCAGCTCAAACCGGGCATGTATATCCATGACCTCAATTGCGGCTGGCTCGATCATCCCTTCCTGACCAACGCTTTCCACGTGCGCGACATGGCGACCGTGGACAAGATCGTCAAGCTCGGTATCCGGGAGGTGTACATCGACACCGTCAAGGGTGCCGATGTCTGGCAGGCGCGCAGTGCCAGCGAGGTCAGTGCCGAACTCGACCGGCGGCTGCAGGAAATTGCCGAGAAAAGATCCGACCGGCCGATCGAGGTCGACGTCAAGGACGAAGCGGCCCGGGCGCGCCGTCTGCAAGGCGAAGCCAACAAGATCGTGCGCAACATGATGGACGATGTGCGCCTGGGCCAGCAGATTCAGGTCGAGCGCGTCGAGCCGCTGGTCGAGGGCATTGTCGATTCGATCTTCCGCAACCAGGATGCGCTGCTGCCGCTGAATCGTCTGAAGAATCACGACGACTATACCTTCCAGCATTCGGTCAGCGTCTGTGCCCTGCTGGTCGCCTTCGGCCGGGGCATGAAACTCGACAAGGCGGTGATCCGCGAACTGGCGCTCGGTGGCTTGCTGCACGATGTTGGCAAGGCGCGTATTCCTGATCGCATCCTGAACAAGCCGGGCAAGCTGAGCGACGACGAATTCGACCACATGCAACACCATGTCGACGAGGGTGTTGCCCTGTTGCGCGAGTCGGGCGGCGTCAGCGACATCGCTTTGCAGGTGACCGCCCAGCACCACGAGCGCTTCGACGGGTCGGGTTATCCCGGTGGCCTGGTCGGCGCCGGCGTGTCGCTGTACGGGCAGATGGCGTCAATTGTCGATGTCTATGATGCGATCACTTCCGAGCGCGTCTACCACAAGGGTATGGCGCCGACCCAGGCGCTGAAGAAGCTTCTCGAATGGAGCAGCCATCATTTTGATCCCAAGCTGGTCCAGGCCTTCATCCGCTCGATCGGCATCTATCCCAGCGGCTCGCTGGTCATGCTCGAAAGCAAGCGCCTCGGCGTGGTTCTGGAGCAGAACGAAGGCAATCTGCTTGAACCCGTGATCAGGGTCTTCTATCACACCGGGCAGAAGCACTACATTCCGCCGGAAATCATCGACCTGTCCAAGTTCCAGGTAGACCGGGTCGCCAGTTTCGAAAGCTACGAAAAATGGAACATCGATCCTCAGCTCTGGTTGCCGGGCTGATTCCGGCCTGGATGGCCGGCGATTGAGCAGGCGCGGTTCACGGTGATCCGCAAGATAGCCATCGGCGATTTGCAGCCCGGCATGTATGTCGTTGATCTGCACAAATCCTGGCTGGAACACCGCCTCTGGCGCAACCGCCTGATGATCCGCGACCAGGCGCAGATCGACCGCCTGCGCGAGGACGGTATCGTCGAAGTCAGCATCGATACCCGGCGCGGCAAGGATGTCCCGGTTCCTGCGCCGAAGGAAGCCCGTCGGCCGGTGCCGATGTTGCCGCCCAGGCCTGCGCCACGGGTGTCCCTGGGCGAGGAAAGACGGCGTTCGGCCCGCCTGTTGAACGAGGGGGCAGTTCTGCTCGACGAGCTGACCGATGCGGCCCGGGCCGGGCAGCGGGTCGACGCATTGCGTCTGGAGCCGCTGGTGGCCCGAATGATCGAATCGGTGGCGCGCAATCCCGATGCGCTGGTTCCCCTGTCCCGGCTCAAGCAGATGGGCGAGTACGACAATGCCCATGCCGTGGCAACGGCGGCGCTGATCATTGCGCTTGGTCGTCAGCAGGGGCTGGCCGCGCCCGAAATCGAGAAAATGGCGCTCGGGGCCTTGCTCAAGGACATCGGGCTGGCGGCCATTGATACGCGTTTGGTCGACAAGTCGGGGCAGCTATCGCATGCCGAGTATGTGCAGGTACAACGCCATGTCGAGGAGGGCCTGGCGGTGCTCGAAGCGACCGCCAGCCTGCCGGAAACGACGGTGGCGGTGGTTCTTGAGCACCACGAGCGTTTCAACGGCAGCGGCTATCCCTACCGCATGGCCGGCGAAGGGATTTCACTGGCCGGCCGGCTGGCGGCGATTGTCGATAGCTATGACGCGATGACCTCCGACCGCCCGTATCGTGCCGCGCTATCGCCGACGGTGGCATTGCGCCAGCTTTACGAGCAGGGCGGCAGCCAGTTCGATCCGGCGCTGGTCGCCGGCCTGGTCCGCACCCTTGGCATTTACCCGGTCGGTACCCTGGTGCTGCTCGAAAGCGGGCATCTGGCGGTGGTCGAGCAGGTGCATGCCGAGCAACCGTTGAACCCGGTGGTCAATGTCATCTACCACGCCGGGCGGCGCCAGTATTGCGCGCCGGTGCAGGTCGACCTGGCCAGGAAAGTCGGTAACCACTACGGGCAGATCGTCCGCGCCGAAAGCTTCCAGCGTTGGGGGCTCAGTCCGGAGCGCTGGCAACCAGCCTGATCAAGCGGGCAATCGGCGTCGGTACGCCAGCCGCAGCGGCTTTGCTCAGCGGCAACCATGCGCTGCCGGTCTCGCCGGTTGCCGGAGGCGCCTGGACACGGCAGAGCACCGGTTGCAGGGTCAGCCGGAAATGCGTGAACGCGTGTTTCAGGTCAGGCAGCTTCCGCTGCGCCAGGGCGCACAGACCGCGCGCCGCCAGCACCTGCTCCGGTTCGCCTTCCGGTGGCACCAGCAGGCCACCCCACAGGCCGCTCGGCGGTCGCCGTTCGAGTAGCAGGCGCTGGCCGTCGGTGATCAGCACGAAGGTCGCGTTGCGTTCCGGCATCGGCGCTCGCGGCCGGGCTTCCGGCAAGGTTTTCTGGCGCCCTTCGCGGCGGGCGACGCAGGCATCGGCAAAGGGACAGGCCGGACAGTGCGGCGTGCCGCGCGTGCACAAGGTCGCGCCGAGGTCCATCAGGCCCTGCGTGTAGGCCTCGATGCCGGTTTCCGGGAGCAGGCTTTCGGCGAGTTGCCAGAGTTTGCGTTCAACCGGAGCCGAGCCCGGAAAACCGGCGATGCCGAAGACCCGGCATAGCACTCGCTTGACGTTGCCGTCGAGGATTGCGGCCCGCTCGCCGAAACAGAAGGCAGCGATGGCGGCGGCCGTCGACCGGCCAATGCCGGGAAGTTCGGCGAGTTCGGCCGCAGTTCTCGGGAAAGCCCCGCCATGCTGCGCGACGATCTGCTGGGCGCAACGGTGCAGGTTGCGCGCCCGGGCGTAGTAACCGAGTCCGGCCCAGTGTTTGACGACGCGCTCGATCGGCGCCGCCGCCAGCGCCACAATATCGGGAAAGCTGCTCAGGAAACGCTGGTAATAGGGGATCACCGTGGCGACCTGAGTCTGCTGCAGCATGATTTCCGACAGCCAGACCCGGTAGGGGTCGCGGCTACCCTGCCAGGGCAGGTCGTGGCGGCCGGCAGTCTGTTGCCAGGCGATCAGTCGTTGGGCAAAGCTTTGTTCTTTCGGCAAATTTCGTCTCGACGCGGGAAGCGGGAGCCGGGATAATACGGCGTTTTTTCCGTAGTGAATGCCATGACCCAGCCGCAAACCGATACCCGCGCCCTGCGCAATGCCCTTGGCCGCTTTGCCACCGGCATCGCCATCGTCACGGCGATCGATCCGGACGGCCATCCGATCGGGCTGACGGTCAATTCCTTCTCGGCGGTTTCCCTGCAGCCGGCGCTGGTGCTGTGGTGTCTCGACAACGGCTCGCACAATCTGGAAGCCTTCCGCAAGTCAAGTCACCACGCGATCAACATCCTCTCAGCCGAACAGCAGGATCTCTCCAACCGTTTTGCCACCTGGCCGGCCGACCGCTTTGTCGGACTGCCCTGGCACGCCGGCGTCGGCGGCGCACCGGTATTCCCCGGTTGCTGCGCCAGTTTCGAAGTCGCCAACGAGAGCGCGCTGCCGGGCGGCGATCACACGATCTTCGTCGGCCGCGTCGAGAAATTCAGCGAAGCCCCGCAACTGGCGCCATTGTTGTTCCACGCCGGCCGGTACCGCAAACTGGCCGGGGTCTGATCCGGCAGTTCAGTTAGGCAGTCCTGCCCGGTCCGACTGGCGTCGGCGGGGATGATTGCCGGAGATGGGCAGGCCGCCCACGCCGTTGTCGCTGGTCCATTGGATCAGGGCTTCCCTGATCAGCCGTGCCTCGCCGGCGCTCAATTCGTCGTTGGCCAGCGCGATCCGCATCATTCCGCGCAGCAGGGTCTGTTGCAGGAAGGGATGGCTGACCTCTTCCAGCACCCGGGACAGGTCGCCGGCCGTCAGGCGCTGGTCGAGGGTACGGGTCATCGACTGACCGAGTTCGAGGTCTTCGTAGAACTCGCGGATCACCGTGTCGAGCAGCGGGCTGTCGATACCCAGCGCGCGCAGGATGTCGTCCTGTTCGATCAGTTTGTACTCTTCCGGCTCAGCCACACCGTCGATCAGCATGCCGAGGGCGAGGATGCGGGCAATGGCCTTGGGGCTGTTGTTTGGGTAATGGCGCATTTTTGTCTCCTGGGAATGGTTGAATCCTGCCGGGGGTTCCGGTCCGACTGATTATGCGGTGCCTGCCGGGGAAAATGTCTTACCCGGCACGATCGGCTACCATTCGTGATCAGATCGTTACATATCGCAACCATTTAGAACAAAACCGAATCGGCTGGTGCAGCGCGAGCGACAGACGGAAATCCTCGGACCCGCATTGAATTGCCGGTGATCCAGGACTAGAATCTCGCCTTCACCGCCCGAGCGGGCGTCGTATAGTGGCATTACCTGAGCTTCCCAAGCTCATGAGGAGGGTTCGATTCCCTTCGCCCGCTCCAGTCGCCGGTCCAATCAGCCCTCCTGTCTTGCGGAGGGCTTTTTTGTGTCCGGAAGCCCGGGGGCGCGGGATTCGCCGGCGGCTTCCAGCAATTCCCGGATGAAGGCCTGCGCCGGTAGCGACAGCACTTTCCCTTTCAGATGAACGATGGACCACGGCTGGCGGATCGGGAAGTGTTCGACGTCGAGGATGGCCAGTCCTTGTTCGGCGGGGTCGGCGGCTAGCGAATGTCGCGACAGGATGGCCAGGCCGAGGCCGCTGGCGACGAGGTCGCGGATGGCTTCGTTGCTGGCGACGGTGAGGCGGACGGTCGGTGTCAGGCCGAGTTGCTGCAGGTGACGGTCGACGGCGGCGCGCGAGCCGGAGCCGGGTTCACGCAGCAGGAAGGATGCGCCGGCCAGTTCGGCCGCCGTGCAGCGCCGGCCGGCGGCGGGGTGGTCGAGTGGGGCGATGACGACCAGCGGATTGTCGAGGAAGGGGCGGACGACGATGTCCATGTCAGCCGGCGGCAGGGACATGATGTAGAGGTCGTCCTCGTTGCCGCGCATGCGGGCGACGACGCCGGCGCGGTTGGTGATTTCCAGCTGGACGTCGATTTCCGGGTAGCGGCGGCAGAAGGCGCCGAGCATGCGCGGCAGGAAGTACTTGGCGGTGGTCACCAGGGCGACGCGCAGACGACCGCTGTGCATGCCCTGCAGGGCACCGATGGCCGAATCGAAGCGCGCCCATTCGTCGTCGAGCGCTCGTACTGTTGCCTGCAGTTCCTCGCCGGCAGCGGTCAGGCGGATGTCGCGGCCGATCTGCTCGAACAGCGGCAGGCCGATCGTTTCGCTCAATTGCTTGATCTGGATCGAGACCGCCGGCTGGGTCAGGTGCAGCGTCTCCGCCGCTCGCGAAAAGCTGCCGAGACGGGCGACGCTGGCAAAGGTTTCGAGCTGACGCTGGGTAATGTGGCGGCGGTTCATATAAGTAAAAGCAAATGATTTGACGATAAAGTTTAATTGGATTTAATCGATCGAAAAAGGGATAGTCGCGCCGTCGCGGCCCAGCCGCCTGCCGGAATGTTTCCATGCCCTTCGAACCCGTCATCCTTTTCTTCCTGCTCGGTGCCCTGGCCGGTCTGATCCGCTCCGACCTGCGCATTCCTGCCGTCCTCTACGAATCGCTGAGCATCTTCCTGCTGCTGGCGATCGGCCTGAAAGGTGGCGTCGAACTGGCGCGCTATCCGCTGGGCGACCTGGTATTTGCGGCCGCCTGCGTGGTGCTGGCCGGGGCGCTGATTCCGTTGATTGCTTTTCCGGTGCTGCTGCGCGCCGGCAAGATGGCGCGTGCCGACGCGGCGTCGATTGCTGCCCACTACGGTTCGGTGAGCGTCGTCACCTTCGCCGTCGGCAGTACCTTCCTGGCCGGGCAAGGCGTCGAGGCTGAGGGCTACCTGACGGTTTTCCTGGTCCTGCTCGAATTCCCGGCGCTGATGATCGGTATCTGGCTGGCCCGCCGGGGCGAGGGTGGCGGTGATTGGGGCAAGGTGCTGCACGAGGTCTTTGCCGGCAAGAGCATCGTCCTCCTGCTGGGTGGCCTGGTGATCGGCTGGGTTGCCGGTAGCGAGGGCTTGAAGCCGCTCGACAAGCTGTTCTTCGACCTGTTCAAGGGCATGCTGGCGATCTTCCTGCTCGAAATGGGCCTGGTGGCTGCCAGCCGCATCGGCGATCTGCGCCGGGCCGGCTGGTTCCTGGCCGGCTTCGCCATCGTCATGCCGCTGGTGTCGGCCGGCATCGGCATTGCCACCGGCCTGCTGCTCGGCCTGTCGGTCGGTGGCACGACCTTGCTGGCGACGCTTTACGCCAGCGCCTCCTACATCGCGGCGCCGGCAGCGATGCGCATTGCCGTGCCGGAAGCCAATCCCGGCCTGTCGATTGGCGCCGCGCTCGGCATCACCTTCCCGTTCAACCTGCTGGTGGGCATTCCGGCCTATCATTGGCTGGCCACCACCCTGCATGGAGTTTTCGCATGAACCGCCCGTTGCAAACCCGCAAGCTGCTGACCATCGTCTGCGAGGCCGCCCTGGAAAAGCGCCTGGAAAAGGAGCTGCCGCAGTTCGGCGCGCACGGCTACACGATTTCCGACGCCCGCGGCAGCGGCGCCCACGGTCGGCGCGACGCGGCCTGGCCGGCCAGCGCCAACATCCGGGTCGAGGTGCTGTGCGACGAGGCGGTGGCGGAAACCGTCATCCGCCACCTGGAAGCGCAGTATTTCACCAGCTACCAGCTGGTCGTCTTCCTGTCGGACGTACAGGTGTTGCGGGCGGAGAAGTTTTAACCCAGCAGGTTTAGCCTAGCAGCTTGCGCTGATCGAGGAATTTTTCGAGGATTTCCAGCCGGCTCAGCGGGTCTTCGAGTTCCAGCAGCTTCTGCTTGGCCAGGTTCTGCACCGGCAGCACTTCGGTCAGACGGTAGCCGACCCAGGCCGCGTCGTCGTAACGGTGCGGTTCCGGCATGCGCGCCGGGCCGAGATCGCCGATCACGCGCTGGAGTAAAGGCAGCAGGCGCTCGCGATGCTGTGGCAGCGGCACTTCCGGCTCGGCGATCAATTCGACGCTGGCGATCAGCAGCTTGTCGGCGCCGACCTCGTGGTCGAGGATGCGGAAACGCCGGCCGCCGAGGGCATCGATCATCAGGATGCCGAGCTGCTCCATTTCCCAGTTGGCAATGCGGGCCAGGGTACCGACGGTGTGCGGCACGGCAGCTTCGCCGACTTCGGCGCCGGCGTCGATCAGGCAGATGCCGAAGGGCGTGTCTTCCTTGAGGCAGGCGGCGGCCATGTCCAGATAGCGTTGCTCGAAGATCTTCAGCGGCTGCACGCCGCCGGGGAAGAGCACGGTGTTGAGCGGGAACAGCGGGATGCGCAGGGTTTCGACGGCGGCGCCGCCGGGCGAACGCATGAAATCGAACCAGCCCATCTCAGTCGGCCTCGCCCCAGCGCCGCATCAGCGTGTGACCGACGCCTATCTGGTCGAGGACGCGGGCGACGACGAAATCGACGATGTCCTGCACGCTCTGCGGGTGCTGGTAGAAGCCCGGGCTGGGCGGCAGGATGACGGCACCGGCGCGCGACAGGCGCAGCATGTTTTCCAGATGGATCGCCGAGAACGGGGTTTCACGTGGAACCAGCACCAGCTTGCGGCCTTCCTTGAGGACGACGTCGGCGGCGCGTTCGATCAGGTTGTCGGAAAGGCCCTGGGCAATCGAGGCCAGCGTGCCCATCGTGCACGGACAGACGATCATCGCGTCGGGCGGGTTGGAACCGGAGGCGACCGGCGCAAACCATTCCTCGCGGCCGTATACCTGCAGGTTTTCCGGGTGGGCAACGTTGAAGCGGGCGAGCAGGGCAGTGCGCGCCTCGGCAGGCCGCGACGGCAGCTCGAAATCCATTTCCTGACGGGCCACGATCTGCGCCGCCTGCGAATACAGCAACTGCACGCGACAGCCGGCGGCGAGCAGGCATTCGAGCAGGCGCAGGCCGTAGGGCATGCCCGAGGCGCCGGTCAGGGCAAGGCAGACGGTTTGGCTCATCGTGGGAAATCCGTGGCAGGCGTATCAGCCAGCAGTTTAGCCGCGATCAGGCCGTTGATGGTGCCGAATACCAGCGCCGCGCCGGCAAACACCGGGGTGAGCAGGAAGACGCCGTCGTGCGGGATCAGCCAGGCGCGGGCAAGCAGCAACTGGCCGCCGATGTGGGCAAAGGCGGCCAGGATCGACAGGCTGACCGGACCGAACCAGCGGGCCGGTAAATGGCGGGCCAGACCGAGCGTGAGCAGGCTGAGCGTGGTTCCGGTCAGCGACAGGAAGAAGCCGGGGGCGAGGAAGTAGCCGAGCAGCAGGCTGCCGGCCAGCACGCGCAGGACGCTGACCCAGACCGCCGTACCCCAGCCGTAGCGCAACAGCACGACCAGTGTGACGATATTGGCCAGCCCCGGCTTGACGCCGGGCAGCGGCGAGGGAATTGCCGCATCGACCAGCGACAGACCGACGGCGGCGGTGGCCAGCCAGGCGACGCGCCGGTCCTCGGCGGTGACGGTCAGTTCAATAGCTGATCGAGTCATAGACACGGGTCCGGCCGGTGATCTGCAGGCTGACGCGATTGGGGGCGCAGATGGCGATTTCGCCGGGGCGCATCAACCAGCCTTGCTTGACGCAGTACTGGCGCGGGCCGGGGTCGGAAACGACACGGGCGCGGCCGGGTTCGACGGCGATCAAGGTGCTGCCGAGCGGACCGGGGACTTCGATCTGCTTCCTGGCTTTGAGGTCGATATCGGCAAAAATCTGGCCCTCCTGGCGGACGATTGCCCGGTCGGCCATGCCGCCCTGCCAGAACATCGGGATGCTCAGTCCGACCAGCACGGCGGCCAGTCCGATGATCAGCCAGTCGCCGGGCAGCAGCAGCGCCAGCCAGCGCATCAGCCGGCCAGGGTGCGGTGACGGACCAGGACGCGGGCCTGGCCGGCGAATTGCCGGGCCAGGGTCTCGGCCAGGTAGACCGAACGGTGCTGACCGCCGGTGCAGCCGATGGCGACGGTCAGGTAATTGCGGTTGTCGCGCACGTAGCTGGGCAGCCAGTCGCCGACGAAGCGGGCGATGTCGTCGCGCATGCGGGCCACTTCAGGCTGGGCCTCGAGAAATTCGATGACCGGACGGTCGCGCCCGGTCAGCGGGCGCAACTCGGGATCGTAGTGCGGGTTGGGCAGGCAGCGTACGTCGTAGACCAGGTCGGCGTCGAGCGGCAGCCCGTGCTTGAAGCCGAAGGACTGGAACATCAGCGTCAGGCCCTGGCCGGGCTCGGTTTCGATGAACTGGCGCACCCATTCGCGCAGCGCATTGGCCTTGAGGTTGCTGGTGTCGATGCGGTGGCCGAGGTCCGAAATCGGCGCCAGCATCTCGCTTTCCAGGCGGATCGATTCGGCCAGCGTGCGGTTGTCGCCGCCCAGCGGGTGGCGCCGGCGGGTCTCCGAATAGCGCTTGAGCAGCGTTTCCTCGCTGGCGTGCAGGAACAGGAAATTGTGCCGAACGCCGTCCTCGGTGAGCTTCTTGAGCTTCTCCGGGAGCAGGCTGATGCCGCCGCCGGAACGGGCATCGATGGCCACCGCCACCTTGCGCACCTTCTCCTCGCGCAACATGCCGGCGAGTACCGTGAGCATCACCACCGGCAGGTTGTCCACGCAGTAATAACCGGCGTCCTCGAGCAGGTGCAGGGCGACGGACTTGCCTGAACCGGACAGGCCGCTGATGAGAATGAGTTCCATGGAGGCAGAGCATAATCAACGGGGCGGCAGCCGGCAAGCTGCGGGGTGCTGTCTATATCGACGGGAGTTGGCGTTATCCACGCCAGGGGCTTATTCTCTTGGGATGTGCAGGCAGGGCAACCTATCGGGAACTCGGTTGATTCAAACAAAAGCCTCCGGACTTCGGTTCACTGGCTCGCCAGCCGGAGGCTAGGGTAGACTTCCAAACTAAAACGACGCCTGCAGAATTGCAAGGTTGGAAAATGCAGGATGACGGCTATCTGTCGTCAGGAAAAGCGAATTGAGGAATTAGGAGACGCTTTCGCAACGGCTGCGGTGTTTTCTATGCGCGGGAGAGATTAGATGAAGTGCGTGGAGTTATACGCTGGTGCTGGCGGACTAGCCATGGGCGTTCACCTTGCTGGGTTTGAGCCTCAAGCTGTCGTCGAATGGGATAAATGGGCGTGCGACACCATCCGCGAGAACGGGGTATGCGGTTATCCGCTCGTGGCAGGCTGGAATGTCCATGAAGGCGATGTCAGAGCTTTTGATTGGGAAAGTATCGGCGAAGGCATTGACCTTCTCGCTGGTGGCCCGCCGTGCCAACCTTTCTCTGTCGGCGGAAAGCACAAAGCACATGACGACAGCCGCGACATGTTTCCCGCAACGGTAGATATCGTGCGCAGACTGCGCCCACGAGCCTTCATCGTTGAGAATGTGAAAGGACTGACCCGTTCGTCGTTTGCAAACTACTATCAATACATCTTGTTGCAACTGACATTCCCCGAAGTCGGGAAGCGGAATAGCGAGGATTGGCTGAGCCATTTCCATCGATTGCAAAAGGAAAAGGCCTCGGGCAAGGCAATCGGTAACGGACTGACCTACAATGTTGTTCCGACCCTAGTGAACGCTGCCGATTATGGCATCCCACAAAAGCGGGAGCGGGTCTTTGTCGTCGGATTCCGTGCTGATCAGGAGGTCGAATGGTCTTTTCCGAAGGCAACACATAGCTTTGACGCCCTCCTTTATGACCAGTTCGTCAGCGGTGAATATTGGAAGCGGCATGGTATTAAACAACTGCCAATACCTGAGAAGCACATCTCGCGCATCAGAAAGCTGGGAATGTTTCCGCCAGATACGCTTCCTTGGAAAACCGTGCGCGATGCCTTAGTAGGCTTGCCAGATCCAGAATCAACGATGGCAAAAATCTTCCCCGACCATCGTTTCCAAGATGGTGCCAAGGTTTATCCAGGTCATACGGGGAGTCCGCTTGACCTGCCTGCAAAAACCCTGAAGGCGGGGGGGCACGGCGTTCCCGGCGGCGAAAACATGCTTGTTCGTGAAGACGGAAGCGTTCGCTACTTCACCGTAAGAGAGGCCGCGCGTATCCAGACTTTCCCTGATGGCTACCGCTTCCATGGTTCGTGGACGGAAACCATGCGGCAACTAGGTAATGCGGTTCCCGTCATGCTTGGGCGGATCGTTGCCGCCAGCGTTGCCGAGAAACTTGCTCTTGCGCAGATGCAGCAACTTGCGAGTACTCCCGTGAAGGCCAAGGGTGTTGCATGATGGCGGATATCATCCCTTTCAACCCGCTGGATAAAAGGAATCTAGGGGCAAGTGTTGCTGAAGCGATGCTCGCAAGCAAGGTGCATCCGCTCGGAGATTTGCCTGAATTCAAGGGGGCGGGCATTTACGCTATTTACTACGCAGGCAACTTTGCTCCGTATGCGGAGATTGCAAAGCGGAACAAGGATTCGAAGACAGCTCCCATCTATGTTGGTAAGGCTGTTCCTGCGGGGGCCAGAAAAGGTGGTGGAGCAGGAACAAATGGCGGTAAACCACTATTCAATCGCCTGGCCGAACACGCGGAAAGCATTCGTGCCGTCGAAAATCTGGACGTCAAGGACTTCTATTGTCGCTTTCTCGTCGTTGACGATATTTGGATTCCCCTGGGCGAGTCCTTGCTGATCGCTCGTTATTCGCCAGTTTGGAATGCGCTTATCGACGGTTTCGGAAACCACGACCCTGGCAGTGGGAGATACAACGGCATGAGACCCCGCTGGGATCTCCTTCATCCGGGACGGGCCTGGGCGGCAAAGTGCAGACCAAGACCAGAGTCACCTGAAGACATTGCACGTGATATCGAGACCTATCTTCGGAACTCGACTTTCCCGATTTCTGACCGTTTCATCGTATCTGACGATTGAGTTTATTCTTGTGAACCGACTAACCGAAGGGCTTGCGGCATGACCCCCACCATCCCCCTTCCCGATTTGCCCTTTCTCGCCGAACTGACGGCGTTGCGCCGCGACATCCACGCGCACCCGGAACTGGCTTTCGACGAATACCGCACCGCCGACATCGTCGCCCGCGAACTTGAGCGCTACGGCCTGGTGGTGCATCGCGGCCTGGCCCGTACCGGCGTGGTTGGCGTGCTCAAGGCCGGCAACTCGTCGCGGATGATCGGCCTGCGCGCCGACATGGACGCCTTGCCGCTGGCCGAGATGAACGAATTCCCGCATCACTCGAAGCACCCGGGCAAGATGCACGCCTGCGGCCACGACGGCCATACCGCGATGCTGCTCGGTGCCGCCCGTTACCTGGCGAGCCATCCCGATTTCGACGGTACCGTCGTCTTCATCTTCCAGCCGGCCGAGGAATCCGAGGGCGGCGCGGCAGTCATGATTGAGGACGGTCTGTTCGAGCAGTTCCCGGTCGAGGCGGTGTTCGGCCTGCACAACTGGCCGGGAATTCCGGTCGGCGAGATGATGGCGATGCCGGGGCCGGTGATGGCCGGGACCTGTGGTTTCGAGATTCATGTGCGCGGTCACGGCTGCCACGCGGCGATGCCGCACCAGGGCATCGACGCCATCGTCACCGGTTCGCAACTGGTGCAGGCGCTGCAGACCGTGGTCAGCCGCACGCTGCATCCCTGCGATGCTGCTGTGGTCAGCGTCACCCAGTTCCATGCCGGCGAGGCCTGGAACATCATCCCGGAAGAAGTCGTGATGCGCGGCACCATCCGCACCTTCAAGCCCGAAGTCCAGGAGGCCGTCGAGCGTGCCATCGAACGCCTGTGCAGCGGCATCGCCTCGGCCAACGGGGCGCAGATCAGCGTGCGTTTCGACCATCGCTATCCGCCGACGGTCAACAGCCCGGCCGAGGCCCGTTTCTGTCAGCAGGTGGCGGCCGAGGTGTTCGGCGAGGACAAGGTCTTGCGCGACACCCTGCCGTCGATGGGCGCCGAGGACTTTGCCTACATGCTCAAGGAAAAGCCCGGCTGCTACGTGTGGCTGGGCAACGGCCCGGGGACGGGCGGTTGCACCCTGCACAACCCGCATTACGACTTCAACGATGAACTGTTGAAACTGGGCGTCGCCTACTGGGCGCACCTGGTCCGGCGCGCCCTGCCGAAAAGCTGAGGCTTATAGCCGGAAGCGGGAAATCGATTCGTTGAGCGCCCGCGAAACGGCGTTCAGGCGGGCAGCGTTGTCGACCACGTCGTTCAGTGCCTGATCGTTTTGCGCGATCAGGTTGCGCACCTGCTCGACGTGCGATTCGATCAGCCGCTCGTTTTCGTTCTCGACGGTAACTGCCTGGGCGATCCGGCGAACCACGGCATTGACCTCCTGCGAACCGGCATTCATCCGGTCGAAGGCTTGGCGTGACTGGTTCGACAATTCGACGCTCTCGCCAACCTGCAGCAGGCCGGATTCCATGCCCTGCACCGCGCGCTGGGTACCGGACTGGATGCTCTCGACCATGGCCGAGATTTCGGCCGTCGATTGCGCGGTCCGTTCCGCCAGCTTGCGCACTTCGTCGGCAACCACAGCAAAACCGCGGCCCTGTTCGCCAGCGCGAGCCGCTTCGATGGCGGCGTTGAGGGCGAGCAGGTTGGTCTGGCTGGCAATGTCGGAAATGACGCCGAGGATGGAACTGATCTTCGCCGACTGCGCACCCAGATCCTGGATATGGGCCGCCGTTGCCTTGACCGAGCCGGCCATGGCCTCGGTTTCGGCCGCCGCACGGCTGGCCAGCTCGGCCCCGCTGCCGGAAGTCTCGCTGGACTCGCCGACGATGCGTTCGGCTTCGCCGACGGCCTGCATGACGCTGCCCAGCCCGGCGGCGAGCTGGTGTACGTTGTCGACCATGTCCTGGGCGTAATTCAGTTGCTGCCGGCTGCCATCGGCAACCTGCTGGGTGGCCTTGCCGACCTGGTCGGCACTGCGTTCGACGTCGCGTGCATGTTCGGCCAGGGTGCCGACCAGTTGCCGCAGTTGCGACTGCATGCGGGCCAGCGCGGCGAGCAGGCTGTTCTGTTGCTCGGCATCGACATGAATGGTCTGGCTGAGGTCGCCGGTGGCTACGGTGCTGGCGACTTCGCGGGCATAGGCCGGCTCGCCGCCAAGCTCGCGACGGACGTAGGCGAGCGTGGAAAAGACGCTGACGCCGCCAATCAGGATGGCGAGGGCGGTCAGTAGCAGGGTGATGAGTTGGCGATTGTCGGCGGCAGCGGCGACCCGGCTGCGTTCTTCCTGGGTCTTCTGCTTGAGGATTTCAAGATCGTCGAGCAGCGCCTGCTTGAGCTTGCGCCAGGCCGGGGTTTCCTTGCTGTTGATCAGCGTCTTGGCTTCCTCGACGTTGCCGGCCTTGAGTGCGGCCATGACCAGTTTCTGGGCTTCCGACTGTTCGGCGGCCAGGGCTTCCAGGGTGGCCAGCGAGGCGCTGAATCCGTCTACCGCTTTGGCGCTGGCCAGCGCCGATTGGCGGGCGGTGGCGAAATCCTCGCGCGCTTTTTCGAGGTTCTTGTAGGCCCGCGGGTTTTCCGGGTCGAGCGTGATGTTGCGCAGCGCCTGGCCCATCTGCAGCCCCTGGGCGTACATTTCGCTGTAGTCTTGGCGCAGTGCCCCAGTGCCGTCGAGAAACTCGCCAAAGCTGCTCGAGGTGGCGCGCAGGCCGCTGTAGGCGACGACGATGGCTGCGACGAAGGCGGCGATGATTAGGGCCATGCCCAGCATCAATCGGTTACGAAAGCTCATTGAATTCCCCCTGTTCTATAAGGGTTTCATTGTAATCGGCTGTCGTTATTTTTTGTCAGCGGCTTGCCAGCATGTCGTCGACGCGACGAATGGCGCTGGCGTGCAGCAGTTCCTGCTGCAGCCTTGACGATAACTCATCGTCGGCGATGGCCAGGTAACGCTGGTTCAGATCGATGACGATGGGCAGGCTGGCGACGAAGGCGGCAAAGTCCCTGACCGGCATGGGCTGCCGTTCCATCAGGGCAAAGGTCGTGATCACCTTGATGGCGTGCCAGGCCAGTTTGTCGATGTTGGCGCTGAAATGGTCGAGCCGGCCGAAAGCGCGTTGCAGGGCGCCGGCCGCATCGGCAAACGGGGCGCCGTGGCCGGGGATGACGATGTCGATCGCCAGCCGCGACAGCTCTTCCAGCGTTGCTCTGGTTGCCGCCAGTCCGTCGGCGGTGCCGAGCAATTCCGGGAAGACCACGCCGAAGCCGTTTTCCCAGAGCGCGTCGCCGGAAATCAGGATGCGCCGTTCGGGGTTGTAGTAAGCCAGCGCATCCATGTCGTGCCCAGGAACGGCGATGGCCCGCCAGTTGAGGCCGCCGAGTTCGAGTTCGTCGCCGGCATGGATCAGTGCGTCGTGGCGAAAGATGGCAGCCTGCTGGCCGAGCGGCGACAGCAGCAGGGCGGCTTCGTCCCATTCGGCGATGGTCGCCTGCATGCCGGCCGGAACCACGATTTCGCAATCGAATGCCGTTTTCAGCGCGGCGTTGCCGCCGATATGGTCGGAATGCGAGTGGGTGTTCACCAGCCGTGTCAGTTGCCGTCCTTCCAGCGCCTGCCGGACCAGGGCCAGGGTTTGTTCGGCATGGGTGACGTAGCCGCTGTCGATCAGCGTGGCCCGGTCGTGATCGATGCACAGGACGTTGTTGGCCGACAGCCAGCCGCGTTCGAGAACGCGCAGACTAGCCGGCAGCTGGACCGTCACGCTGGTGTATCCGGGTCGGTCGAGCTGCTCGGCTGGGTGTCGATAACGACTGGCTGGAGTTCGACCACGACGTCCGGAACACTTTCGGGTGGGCGGCCGCAGCCGAGGCAGTAGCCGGAATCCGGGTCGGTCATGCAGATGCCGACGCACTGGTAACGGGTTTCGTTTGCCTCGTTCATGGCTTTCCTGCAGCGGCGGACGCCTGCCGGCGTTCGGCGACCCGTTCGAGGACCGTCAGTCGGGTCGCGTTGTCGAAAGCGGACCAGCCGGCGATCTCCTCCAGTGTGCGCTGGCAGCCGATGCACAGTCCGCTGAGCGGATCCATGCGGCAGATGTTGATGCAGGGGGAGGCGGGGGGCGTGCTCATTAGATGATGATGTAGCGTTGCTGGTTGTTGCGGGATTTCTCGACGGCCGCCCTGGCTTCGTCACGTGAGACGCGAACCAGGGTCGCCAGATGCTGACGCCGGTCGCGGCTGGAAAGTTCCGGGAAACTGATGGTTTGCGCATCGTCGTCGGCGTTGGCGTCATGCACGATGCCCAGGCGGTCGATCCGGATGCTGACCGGGGTCAGGCTGAGCGCGCTTTCCGGGTGGCGCAGGAAATCGGCGAGCAATTCCACCAGGTTTTCCGGCATCAGTGCCTCGTCGTCCCGGCGCAACTGCATGTCCAGTTCGACCAGGTGCCGGGTGTGCTGCTCGTGTTCGGCCATCGGGTGGCTGTGCTGCCAGGCCGCCAGTTGGGCGTGTTCTGCCGACAGGTCGGCACGCAGGCCCTGGCGCTCGCGGCGCAGGGTTTCGACGTGGGCGTTGAAGGTCTGCAGCAGGCTTTCCAGTGCCCGCGCCTGCAACCGTGAACGCGTCATGTCCAGGTCGCAGCAGGGTTCGATCAGGGTCTGGCCTGAGAAGAAGAGGACTTCCTGTGGCACGTCGGCGCGGATGATGTTGCCCTGCTGGGCCATGCCGAAATGCTTCTTCTGCTGGCGACGGGCCGCCAGCATTGCGCAGAAGCAGTCGCTGCGCCAGCATTCCGGCTTCTCGAGAAAGTCGCGGACCGCCTGGCTGCGCCCGAGCATGTCGTCGATGTCGTTGGCGGTGGCGAACAGCGCATGGACCAGCGCATCGCTGCCGAAAGCCTGGCGGTTGATCTGGATCGGGCCAGGCAGTGCGGCGACCAGTCCCTGGCAGTAGCCCAGCGCGTGTTCGACGGCGCCCAGCAGATGTTTGTCCAGCCGGGGCGCTGCGCGGACCAGCGGGTCCACTATCCCGATCACCCGGTCGAGCGCGGCCGCCACCGCGGGGTCGGGTGGTGCGGCCGGTTTCAGGAGATCGGTGATGGCGCTGAGAAAGCTCACTCGTCGGCAGTACACAAGGCCCGGCCGGCGCGGGCGCCGTTCGGTCGGTTGAGGGCGCGGGAAATCCAGTCGCCGGTAGCCGCCAGTTTAGCCAGATCGATGCCGGTTTCAATGCCTAATCCATTGAGCAGATAGACCACATCCTCGGTGGCGACGTTGCCGGAGGCGCCTTTCGCGTAGGGACAGCCGCCGAGGCCGGCGACCGAAGCGTCGAAAACCGCCATGCCCTGCATCAGGGACGCGTAAATGTTGGCAATCGCCATGCCGTAGGTGTCGTGATAATGCCCGGCGAGCTTTTCGATCGGGACGACGCGGGCGCAGGCTTCGATCATCCGGGCAATCGAGCGGGGATTGCCGACGCCGATCGTGTCGCCGAGCGAGACCTCGTAGCAGCCCATGCCGTAGAGGATGCCGGCAATCTCGGCCGCCTTTTCCGGCGCTACCTCGCCCGAATACGGGCAGCCGACGACGCACGACACATAGCCGCGCACCGGGATTTCCAGCGCCGAGGCGGCGGAAACCACTGGCTCGAAGCGCTTCAGGCTCTCCGCAATCGAACAGTTGATGTTCTTCTGCGAGAAGGCCTCCGAGGCGGCGCCGAAAATCGCCACTTCATCCGCGCGGGCCGCGACGGCGCCGTCGAAACCCTGCAGGTTCGGCGTCAGCGCCGCGTAGGTGACACCCGCCCGGCGCTTGATGCCGCCCAGCACGGCGGTGTTGTCGCCCATCTGCGGCACCCATTTCGGCGACACGAAGGAAGTCGCCTCGATCACCGGCAGTCCGGCATCGGCCAGGCGCTCGATCAGTTCGATCTTGGTTTCACTCGGGACAAGCTGTTTTTCGTTCTGCAGTCCGTCGCGCGGGCCGACTTCGACGATCTTGACCTTGGTTGGCAGCATCAGGCGTCTCCTTCGAACTCGACCAGCGCCGCGCCGTCGGTCACCTGTTCGCCGGCGGCGTAGCAGAAGGCCTTGAGCGTGCCGGCGGCGGGGGCGGTGATGGTGTGTTCCATCTTCATCGCTTCGAGGATCAGCAGCGGTGTGCCTTTTTCCACCTTCTGGCCGGGCTGGGCGAGCAGGGCGACGACCTTGCCGGGCATTGGCGCGGTCAGGCCGCCGCCGTGGCTGTCGCCGGCATCGACGCGGTGCAGCGGGTCATCGCGCAGGAGTGAGTACGTGCTCCCTTGCAAAAACACTGTGCGCTTGTCGTCGACGGCGACGACGCTGGCGATCAGCCGGCGGTCGTCGAGTTCGACGGCAAAGCGGTCGCCTTCCAGCTTCCTGCCGCTGGCCACGGTCGTTTCGCCGCCGAGCGAGATTTCCCACCGCTCGCCGAGGTAACGGACGCGGGCTTCGACCAGCGTCTCGCCGTCCATGAAGCTGATCGTGCGTGCGGCCGACAGGTTCATGCGCCAGCCGTCGCGCGCGTGCCAGGGCGAGAACGGGTCGCCGCTGTGCTGCGCGGCCTGCTTGGCGGCGTGCTGTTCCCAGAGCAGTTCGCCGACCGTGGCGACCAGCAGCGCGTCGCGCGGCACCGGCTGGGCGGCGGGGAAGAGGAAATCCTTCTGCCGCTCGATCAGGCCGGTATCGAGGTCGGCCTTGCCGAAGGCCGGGCAGGCGACCAGGCGGGAGAGGAAATCGATGTTGGTGGTCAGGCCGGCGACGCGGTAGTCGGCCAGTGCCTTGCGCATGCGCGCCAGGGCGCCGTCGCGGGTTTCGTCCCAGACGATCAGCTTGGCGATCATCGGGTCGTAGAAGGGCGTGATTTCGTCGCCTTCCTCGACGCCGGTATCGACGCGTACATTGATCGACTCGGCCGGCGGCACCAGGCGCACCAGCTTGCCGGTGGCAGGCAGGAAGCCCTTGTTCGCGTCCTCGGCATAGATGCGCGCTTCCAGCGCGTGGCCGCGGATTTCCAGCTGTTCCTGACGGAGCGGCAGCGGCTGGCCGGCGGCGACGCGCAATTGCCATTCGACCAGGTCCTGGCCGGTGATCATTTCGGTGACCGGGTGCTCGACCTGCAGACGGGTGTTCATCTCCATGAAGAAGAAGCTGCCGTCCTGGTTGGCGATGAATTCAACCGTGCCGGCGCCGACGTAGCCGACGGCCTTGGCCGCGGCGACCGCCGCCTCGCCCATCTCGCGGCGGCGCGCCTCGGTCATGCCTGGCGCCGGGGCTTCTTCGAGCACCTTCTGGTGGCGGCGCTGCACCGAGCAGTCGCGTTCGAACAGATAGACGCAGTTGCCCAGCGTGTCGGCGAAGACCTGGATTTCGACGTGGCGCGGCTTGGTGATGTATTTCTCGATCAGCACATGGTCGTCGCCGAAGCTCGACAGCGCCTCGCGCTTGCACGACGCCAGCGCGTCGGGGAAGTCCTCGGATTTCTCGACCAGGCGCATGCCCTTGCCGCCGCCACCGGCCGCCGCCTTGATCAGTACCGGGTAGCCGATCTTTTCGGCCTCGGCATGGAGCAGCGTCGGGCGCTGGTCGTCGCCGTGGTAGCCCGGCGTCAGCGGCACCTTGGCCGTGCCCATCAGCTTCTTGGCTTCCGACTTCGAGCCCATGGCGCGGATCGCCGAGGCCGGTGGGCCGATGAAGACCAGTCCGGCCTGGGTCAGGGCTTCAGCGAACTCCTCGTTTTCAGAGAGAAAGCCGTAGCCCGGATGCACCGCCTGGGCGCCGGTGCGCTGGCAGGCCTCGATGATCTTGTCGGCCACCAGATAGGACTCCCGCGCCGCCGCCGGTCCGAGCAGCACGGCCTCGTCGGCCAGGCGCACGTGGCGGGCGTTGGCGTCGGCTTCGGAATAGACGGCGACGGTACGGATGCCCATGCGGCGGGCGGTTTTTATTACCCGGCAAGCGATCTCGCCGCGATTGGCAATCAGAATCTTGGTGAACATCGTTTTACGCCTCCATCCAGTTGGGCGAACGTTTCTCAAGGAAGGCGGCAATACCCTCGCGTGCCTCGGGCGTCGCCCGCAAATGGGCGATGCGGTGGGCGGTTTCCTCGACCAGGGTGTGATTGACCGGCTGGTGATCGACAGCGCGGATCAGGTCCTTGGCGGCGGCCTGCGCGTTGGGGCCGCCGGCGAGCAGCGCGGCGACGATCTCGGCGACCTTGGCGTCGAGCGCTTCCGGTTCGGCGACTTCATGCACCAGCCCGATCTCGCGGGCGCGGACGGCGTCGATGCGTTCGGCGCTCTGGAAGTAGCGCGTCGCCTGGCGGGCGCCGATGGCGCGCAGCACGTAGGGCGAAATCGCCGAGGGAATGATGCCGAACTTGACCTCGGAGGTGGCGAACACCGCCTTGGTCGACGCGACGGCGATGTCGCAGGCCGAGGCCAGGCCCATGCCGCCGCCGAGCGCGGCGCCTTGCACGCGGGCGATGGTCGGCTTCTTCATCTCGGCCAGGGTGCGCAGCATGCCGGCCAAGGCGCGGGCGTCGTTGAGGTTTTCATCGATGCCGTTGTTGGCGGCGCGGCGCATCCAGTTGAGGTCGGCGCCAGCCGAGAAACTCTTGCCGCGTCCGGCGAGGACGACGACGCGGACGTCGGCATCCCCGTCGAGGGCGATGCAGGCGGCGGTCAGTTCGGCGATCAGGGTTTCGTCGAAGGCGTTATGCAGGTCGGGCCGGTTCATCCAGATCGTGGCGACCGGGCCGGTGAGTTCGATTTCCAGGGAAGTCAACATGGTGGCTCCTTACATCCGGAAAATGCCGAACTTGGTTTCCTCTGCCGGCGCGTTCATCGCCGCCGACAGTCCCAGGCCGAGCACGCGTCGGGTATCGGCCGGATCGATGATGCCGTCGTCCCACAGCCGCGCCGACGCGTAGTAGGGATGGCCCTGCGATTCGTACTGCTCGCGGATCGGTGCCTTGAAGGCTTCTTCCTCGGCTGGCGACCAGCTGCCGCCCTTGGCCTCGATGCCGTCGCGCTTGACCGTGGCCAGCACACCGGCCGCCTGCTCGCCGCCCATCACCGAGATGCGCGCGTTCGGCCACATCCACAGGAAACGCGGGCTGTAGGCGCGACCGCACATGCCGTAGTTGCCGGCGCCGAACGAGCCGCCGATGACGACGGTGAATTTCGGCACCTTGGCGGTGGCGACGGCCGTAACCATCTTGGCGCCGTCGCGGGCGATGCCGCCGTTTTCGTATTTGCGGCCGACCATGAAACCGGTGATGTTCTGCAGGAAAACGAGCGGGATGCCGCGCTGGGCGCAGAGTTCGATGAAATGCGCACCCTTCAGCGCCGACTCGCTGAACAGGATGCCGTTGTTGGCGACGATGCCGACCGGGTAGCCGTAGATGCGCGCGAAACCGCAGACCAGCGTGTTGCCGTAGCGCGCCTTGAACTCGTCGAAGTCGGAGCCGTCGACGATGCGGGCGATGATCTCGCGGACGTCGAAGGGCTTCTTGGTGTCGGTCGGGATGACGCCGTAGAGCTCTTCCGGGCTGAACAGCGGGGCGCTCGGGGCGGACAGGGTGACCGGCGGCGTCTTTTTCCAGTTCAGGTCGCGGACGATGCGCCGGGCGATGGCCAGTGCGTGGGCGTCGTTCTCGGCCAGGTGGTCGGCGACACCGGAGATGCGCGTATGCACGTCGGCGCCACCGAGGTCTTCGGCGGTGACGACCTCGCCGGTCGCCGCCTTGACCAGTGGCGGGCCGCCGAGAAAGATGGTGCCCTGGTCGCGGACGATGATCGACTCGTCGCACATCGCCGGCACATAGGCGCCGCCGGCTGTGCACGAACCCATGACGGCGGCGATCTGCGGGATGCCCTGGGCCGACAGGTTGGCCTGGTTGAAGAAGATGCGGCCGAAGTGTTCCTTGTCCGGGAAGACCTCGTCCTGCATGGGCAGGAAGGCACCGCCGGAATCGACCAGATAGATGCACGGCAGGCGGTTTTCCAGCGCGATTTCCTGGGCGCGCAGGTGCTTCTTCACGGTCAGCGGGTAGTAGGTGCCGCCCTTCACCGTCGCATCGTTGGCGACGATCATGCACTCGACGCCTTCGACGCGGCCGATGCCGGCGATCACCGAGGCGGCTGGTACGTCGCCGCCGTACATGCCGTACGCTGCGAACTGGCCGATTTCGAGGAAGGGCGTGCCGGGGTCGAGCAGGGCGCTGACCCGCTCGCGCGGCAGCAGCTTGCCGCGCGCAAGGTGCTTCTGGCGCGCTGCTTCCGGGCCGCCGAGGGCGATCTTCTCGACTTTTTCATGCAGGTCGGCAACGACCGCCTGCATCGCTGCCGCGTTGGCCTGGAAGTCGGCCGAACGCGGGTTCAATTGGGATTTCAGGATGGTCATGTCTCCTCGCTTCTTTTGTGTGTGCGTTACCTGAAAACGGAAAAATGGAAGGCCCTACAACTGCCTTTCCTCCTTGAGCCATTTACTGACCGGTTCAGGCCGGTAATCGGCCATCGTCGCCAGCAGTCTTTCGATATCGGTGTCGGCCAGCGCCATCGCCCGGTTCTGCGGGCGCAGGAAGCCGTCGCTGACGGCGCGGTCGAACATCGCCAGCAGCGGGTCGTAAAAGCCATTCACGTTGAGCAGGCCCATCGGTTTCACGTGGAACCCGAGCTGCCCCCAGGTGAGGATTTCGCAAAATTCCTCGAAGGTGCCGAAGCCGCCGGGCAGCGCGATGAAACCATCGGACAACTCGGCCATGCGTGCTTTACGGGTGTGCATGGAGTCGACGACTTCGAGCCGGGTCAGCGCCCGGTGATCGACCGCACGACCGGCGACTTCCTTGCCCACCAGCGCTTCCGGAATGATGCCGATGACCGTGCCGCCCGCTTCCAGGCAGGCATCGGCGACGGCGCCCATGAGGCCGATGTTGCCGGCACCATAGACCAGTTCGATGCCACGCGCGGCGAGCAGCCGCCCGAGCTTTTCGGCTTCGGCCCGGTAGATCGGTTGGCTGCCGGCGTTCGAGCCGCAGAAGACGCAGAATCTTTTCATGTTTCTCTTGGCTTGATTCAGAAACCGCCGCTTTCCAGCCAGTGCTCGATCTGCGGCAGGCGGTCGGCGCCGAAGAAGTGCTCGCCGTCGATGATCACGTGTGGCGAACCGAAGACGCCAGTAGCCAGCGCCTGCTCGCATTCGTCCTTGAGCCGGGCCTTGATTTCCGGGCTTTGCAGCGCGGCGGCCAGGGTTTCACGGTCGACACCCAGTTTTCCGGCAATGTCGAGCACGGTCTCGGGCGAGGAAATGTCGAGGTCGTCGACGAAAAAGCCGCGATAGACGGCATGGGCGAACTGGCGGGCCAGTGCGCAATCCTGACCGTGCAGCCAGTAGTAGGCGCGGGCGGCGTTCTGCGTCGGCAGCGGGAAGCGGCTCGGCGGATTGTAGGGAACCCCCATGTGGCGGGCGGAGCGATGGAAATCGCGATAGACGTATCTGGCCCTGGCGCTGCTGCCGTCGGCAGGCGGCCGCGAGCCGGTGGCCTGGAAGATGACGCCGAGCAGGATCGGGTGCCAGCGCACCTTGCGACCGAAGCGGGCGGCGACATCGTCGATCTTCTCGGCCATCAGGTAGCCGTAGGGGCTGGAAAAATCGAACCAGAAATCGATAGTGTTCTTGTCGGTGGTTTCGCTCATCTTTGTCTCCTCGGGGTTGGGGGCGGTCGCCGGAATTCTCTGTCCGGTCGACCGCGGGTTGGCTTACTCGGCAGCGATCGAACGACCGATCACCAGTCGCTGGATGTCGTTGGCGCCTTCGTAGATCTGGCAGATGCGTACGTCACGGTAGATGCGCTCGACCGGGAAATCGCTGGTGTAGCCGACGCCGCCGTGGATCTGGATGGCGTCGGAAGCGATCTTCTCGGCGGCTTCGGAGGCGAACATCTTGGCCATCGACGCTTCCTTGAGGCAGGGCTTGCCGGCGTCCTTCAACTGGGCGGCGCGCCAGACCATCAGGCGGGCGGCGTCGAGCAGGGTGTTCATGTCGGCCAGCTTGAAGTTGACCGCCTGGTGCTCAATGATCGGCTGGCCGAAGGTGACGCGCTCCCTGGCGTAACGCACAGCCGCTTCAAACGCGGCGCGGGCCATGCCGATGCTCTGGGCGGCGATGCCGATGCGGCCGGCTTCGAGGTTGGAGAGGGCGATCTTGTAGCCTTCGCCTTCCTTGCCGAGCAATGCGGAAGCCGGCACGCGGCAGTTTTCCAGGATGATCTGCACGGTGTCGGAGGCGTGCTGGCCCATCTTGTCCTCGGTGCGGCCGACGATGAAACCCGGCGTGTTGCAAGGAATCAGGAAGCAGGAAATGCCCTTCTTGCCGGCGGCCTTGTCGGTCACCGCGAAGACGATGGCCATGTGGGCGTGCTTGCCGGTGGTGATGAACTGCTTGACGCCGTTGAGCACGAAGAAGTCGCCATCCTTGTCGGCGCGCGTGGTGATGGCGGCGGCGTCCGACCCGGTGTGCGGTTCGGTCAGGCAGAAGCAGCCGAGTTTTTCGCCACGGGCGAGCGGCTTCAGCCATTCTTCCTTCTGCGCGTCGGTACCGTATTTCTGCGTGATGCCGCAGGCCAGCGAGTTCTGCACCGAAACGATGGTCGAGGTGGCGCCGTCGCCGGCGGCGATCTCTTCCAGCGTCAGCACCAGCGACATGTAATCCATGCCGGCGCCGTCCCATTCCTCGGGCACGCACATGCCCATGGCGCCGAGTTCGCCGAGTTCCTTCAGGGCGTCGGCCGGAAAGGTGTGGTTGCGGTCCCATTCGGCGGCGAAGGGCGCGAGGCGCTCCTGCGCGAAGGCGCGCATGGTGTCGCGGATCATTTCCTGTTCTTGCGTCAGAATCATGCTGTTTTCTCCAGAGTTGTTTTTTGTAGGGTGGTCAGCCAGACGCCGGCAATCACCAGCAGGCCGCCGAAAAGCACCGGCAGGCCGAGGCGCTCGTCGAGCAGGACGGCGGCCTGCAGCACGGCGAAGACCGGTACCAGGTTGATGAAGACCGAGGCGTGGCCGGCGCCGAGTTGCTGCACGGCGGCGGTGAACCAGGTGTAGGCGATGGCGGTGCCGAAGACGGCGAGGAAGAACATGCCGGTCCACACCCGCCACGACCAGGCGGCCGGATCGATGTCGCCCTGCACCAGCGCTGCCAGTCCGAGCAGGATGGCGCCCGTCAGGCAGGCGTAGAGCGTGGTTGCCAGTGCCGAGAAGCGGCCGGTGGCGCGCCAGCCGATGAAGGTGTAGGCGGTCCAGCTCAACACGCAGCCGATGATCAGCCATTCGCCGATGCCGACCTCGCCTTGCAGCAGGGCCAGCGGATCGCCGTTGCCGATCACCGTCAGGCAGCCGGCCAGCGCGATGATGCTGCCGACCGCTTTGCGCGGGTTCATGCCTTCCTTGCCGGTCAGCCAGGCGAGCAGCACGATGACCACCGGATTGAGCGCGACGACCAGCGCGCCGCGTCCGGCCGGGATGTGCTGCAGCCCGAAAAAGAAGCACAGGCCGTAAAGGAAGATGCCGAAAAAGCCCAGCGCCCAGACCAGCGCCCATTCCTGCCGACCCTGGGGCAGCGGGATGCCGCCACCGGATATCAGCATGACGCTGCCGACCACCAGGCCGGCAATGACAAAGCGCAGCGAGGCGACGGCGAGCGGCGCACTGAGTTCCTGGGCGATGACCCGCCCGGCAATCCAGGTGCCGCCCCACATCGCCATCGCTGCCACCAGCTTGGCGTAGGTCAGGGTCCGGGCCTGTTGCGGCACTTAGAGCATTTCCACCGCGAGGGCCGTGGCTTCGCCACCGCCGATGCACAGCGAGGCGACGCCGCGCTTCTTGCCGTACTTCTTCAGCGCGCCGAGCAGGGTGACGACGATGCGGGCACCGGAAGCGCCGATCGGGTGACCCAGTGCGCAGGCGCCGCCATGCACGTTGACCTTGGCCGGATCGAGCTTGAGGTCGTGCAGCGCGGCCATGGCGACGACGGCGAAGGCTTCATTGACTTCGAACAGGTCGACGCTGTCGGCGCTCCAGCCGGTCTTGGCGAACAACTTCTGCATGGCGCCGACCGGGGCCGACGGGAACAGTGCCGGCACGCCGGCATGGGTGGTGTGGGCGACGATGCGGGCAACCGGCGCCAGCCCCAGCTTGGCGGCTTGCGATTCGCGCATCAGCACCATGGCGGCGGCGCCGTCGGAAATCGACGACGAGTTGGCGGCGGTGACCGTGCCGTCCTTCTTGAACGCCGGCTTCAGGGTCGGAATCTTGTCCACATTGACTGCGAACGGGCCTTCGTCCTTGTCGATGACGACATCGCCTTTACGGCCGGCGACGGTGACCGGGGTGATTTCCCAGTCGAAGGAACCGTTGTTGCTGGCTTCGATGGCGCGGGTCGTCGATTGCACGGCGTAGGCGTCCTGCGCTTCACGGGTGAAACCGTAAGTGGCCGCACACTCTTCGGCAAACGTGCCCATCAGGCGGCCACGGGTTTCCTTGCTGTAGGCGTCTTCGAGACCGTCCATGAACATGTGGTCGAACATCTGGCCGTGGCCGAGGCGGTAGCCGCCGCGTGCCTTGGGCAACAGGTAGGGGGCGTTGGTCATCGACTCCATGCCGCCGACCACGGCGGCGCCGTAGGAGCCGGCGAGGATGCCGTCGTGACCGAGCATGGTCGCCTTCATTGCCGAACCGCAGACCTTGTGGATCGTGGCGCAGCCGGCCGACAGCGGCAGGCCTGCCTGCAGCGCGGCTTGACGGGCCGGCGCCTGGCCCTGGCCGGCCTGGAGCACGCAGCCCATCAGGACTTCTTCGATCAGCTTGGCGTCGATGCCGGCGCGGGCGACGGCGGCCTTGATGGCTTCGGCGCCGAGATTGGCGGCGGTCAGGCCGGCAAAGCCGCCCTGGAAGCTGCCCATGGCGGTGCGGGCGGCGGATACGATGACGATCGGGTCTTGCATGCTGTTTTCTCCTTGCGGATTGTTATGGGAATGGGGTTAAAAGGGGGCTCAGACGTCGAGTGCCAGTAACGCTGCCTCGTAACGGGTCGGCAGGTCGGTCGGGGTGTCGATGGTGATGCCGAGGTCGTGCATGTGACCGTCCTTGAGACCGTAGATCCAGCCGTGCACGGTCAGTTTCTGGCCGCGCTGCCAGGCATCCTGGACGACCGGGTTGTGGCAGACGTTGACCACCTGTTCGAGGACGTTGAGTTCGCACAGACGGTCGTGGCGTTTTTCCGGCGGCAGCGAATCGACGGCGGCGAGGTGCTTGTTGTGCACGTCGTGCACATGGCGCAGCCACAGGTCGACGACGCCGACACGGGCGCGGTTGAGCGCCGCCAGCACGCCGCCGCAGCCGTAGTGGCCGACGACCATGATGTGTTTGACCTTGAGCACGTCGACCGCATACTGGATCACCGACAGGCAGTTGAGGTCGGTGTGCACGACGACGTTGGCGACGTTGCGATGGACGAAGACCTCGCCCGGCAGCAGGCCGACGATCTGGTTGGCCGGTACGCGCGAATCGGAACAGCCGATCCACAGGAATTCCGGCGTCTGCAGGTCGGCCAACTTGTCGAAATAGCCGGGATCGATTTCGCGCATCTGGCGGGCCCAGGCGCGGTTGTAGTCGAACAGGTGGCAGAGGTTCTCGTTGCAGTTTTCCTCTTCCGACCAGTTGTCGAGGTCGAGCGCCAGAAAGATGGTGTTCTCGACCGGCGTCGGGTAATAGGCCGGGACTTCGTTGAAGCCGAGTTCGCGGTAGAGCTTCACGGCCATGCGCATGTTCGGCATGGTGTCGAGCAGCAGGCGCTTATAGCCGATTTCCTTGGCTGCCTTGATCGCCGCCAGTGCCAGCGCCCGGCCGACGCCGAGGCCGCGCCGCTCGGGATCGACGTAGAGGCGCTTCATTTCGCAAACGCCTTCGGAGAAAGGACGCACCCCGACGCAGCCGGCCGGCTGGCCGTTGACTTCGGCGAAGAACAGGCGGCCTGCCGGGGCCGCGTAGGCGCCGGGCAGCGAGGCCATTTCCTGGTCGAAATTCTGGTACGAGAGATCGACGCCCAGCCAGCCCGCGTAATTGCGGAAATACTGGCGGACCTGTTCGATGGCCTCGGTGTCGGCGGCGGAAAGCGTGCGCAGGGTGATCTTCATGCTGTGTGGCTCCTGGTAGGCGAAGGCGGGATACCGCTCCGCATTTTTACGTTGTCCCTGGGGTGGCCAGGGACAATCGCGCATTCTACCTGTGCCTGTAATTATGAATTCAGCGTGTCTCCGCCATCAGTTCGCGACCGATCAGCATGCGGCGGATTTCCGAGGTGCCGGCACCGATCTCGTAGAGTTTCGCATCGCGCCACAAGCGGCCGGTCGGGTACTCGTTGGTGTAGCCGACCCCGCCCAGCGTCTGGATTGCCTCGCCAGCCATCCAGGTCGCCTTTTCGGCGGAGTAGAGGATGGCGCCGGCGGCGTCCTTGCGCAGCGTGCGCGAATGATCGCTGCTGTCGCAGGCGCGACCGACGGCATAAACGTAGGCGCGGGTGGCCTGCCAGGTCGAGTACAGGTCGGCAACCTTGCCCTGCATCAGCTGGAAGTCGCCGATCGGCTGGCCGAATTGCTTGCGTTCGTGCAGGTAGGGCACGACCACGTCCATGCAGGCGGCCATGATGCCGAGCGGGCCGCCGCAAAGCACGGCGCGCTCGTAGTCGAGACCGGACATCAGTACCTTGGTGCCGTTGCCGACGCCGCCGAGCACGTTCTCTTCCGGTACTTCGCAGTCGTCGAAGAACAGCGGGAAGGTGTTGGAGCCGCGCATGCCCAGCTTGTCGAGATGGGTGCCGTGGGAAAAGCCCTTCATGCCCTTCTCGACGATGAAGGCGGTCATGCCCTTGGCACCGGCCGCCGGATCGGTCTTGGCGTAGACAACCAGAGTGTCGGCGTCGCCGCCGTTGGTGATCCACATCTTGGCGCCGTTCAACACGTAGCGGTCGCCCTTCTTCTCGGCGCGCAGTTTCATCGAGACGACATCGGAACCGGCATTCGGCTCGGACATCGCCAGCGCGCCGACGTGTTCGCCGGAAATCAGCTTGGGCAGGTATTTCTGCTTCTGCGCTTCGCTGCCGTTGCGGCGGATCTGGTTGACGCACAGGTTGGAGTGGGCGCCGTAGGACAGGCCGACCGAGGCCGAGGCGCGCGAGATTTCCTCGAGCGCGACGATGTGCGCCAGGTAGCCCATGTTGGTGCCGCCGTACTCCTCGCCGGCAGTCATGCCGAGCAGGCCCATGTCGCCGAATTTCCGCCACAGGTCGGCGGGGAATTCGTTGACCCGGTCGATTTCCGCTGCGCGCGGGGCAATCTCGGCGTCGGCAAACGCCTTGACGGCGTCGCGCAGCAGGTTGATGTCTTCGCCGAGGGCGAAGTCGAGGCTGGGAATGTTCATTGGTTTGTCTCCAGTTTGTTGTTGCTTGTCTTGCTGTCCGCTTTGCCGTGCATCGCCATGATCGTCTGCTGCATCAGCGCACACAGGGTTTCTTTACCGTCATTGACGGCGAAGACTTCGGCCTGGGTAACGATCAGCGTGCGGCCGGAACGGACGACCTGGCCGCGGGCGATCAGTTTTTCACCGTCGGCCGGGGCGAGCAGGTTCATCTTGTATTCGACGGTCAGCACCGAGGCGCTGGCCGGTACCGTGGTCATTGCCGCATAGCCGGCAGCCGAATCGGCAATCATGCCGACGACACCGCCGTGCACGTAGCCGTGCTGCTGTTCGATCCCGTCCCAGTGGGGCACGTGGATTTCCGTGATGCCGTATTCGATTCGCGGCAGCGCCGCGCGGATCAGCGCCATCGCGCTCTGGCGCTGGAAACTGGCGAGGACGCGGGCAGCGAAATCGGGGTCGGTAGGCTTGTGCATGGCAGTCGATTTATCTTACGTTGACGTTAACGTAAACCAATCGGCAAAAAAAATCACGCGTTTTTCCTGCGCGTCAGTTCCTTTTCGCACTGCTGTTCGAACTGGCCGATTTCGGCGAGCATCGCTTCGATGTCCTCGCGCTGCTGTTCCAGGGCTTCCCGCCGCTTGGACATGACGCGCAGGCATTCCATCAGTTGCGGCGTCTCGTCCTCGGTCGAGTTGTACATGCCGATCAGGTCCTTGATCTCGGCCAGGCTCAGGCCCAGGCGTTTGCCGCGCAGGGCCATTTTCAGGCGGGCCCGGTCGCGGCGGGTGAAGATGCGTTTCTGGCCCTCGCGCTGCGGGGCGAGGATGCCCTGGTCTTCCCAGAAGCGGATGGTGCGCGGGGTGATGGCGAATTCCCGGGCAAGGTCGGAAATGCTGAAAGTGGCCGGCTGGCTCATGATGTCTCCAAGATTGCCGCGAAGTTAAGCAGATGACGGGGCTTTTTTCAATCCGCTACCGTATGGTAACTTGTACAAAAAACGAAACGGAACAGCATGTCCCTCGATTATCCCTTCACAGAGATTCCCGCCGCCGGGGAAGTGCGCGAAGTCGCGCCCGGCATTTTCTGGCTGCGCATGCCGCTCCCGTTCCAGCTCGACCACATCAACCTGTGGCTGATGCGCGACGGCGACGGCTGGACCATCGTCGATACCGGTTTCCCCGACGATGCCGTGCGCGAAACCTGGCGCGCCATCCTCGACCGCCTCGACGGGCCGGTGACACGCCTGATCGTCACCCACTTCCATCCCGATCACCTCGGACTGGCGACCTGGCTGCTGGCCGAGACCGGTGCCGAGCTGTGGATGACCTCCGGCGAGTTTCTGACCGCCCATGTCGTGTGGAATGAAGTTGCTGGCCACGGCGCGCGTTTCATGGTCGAACAGTTCCGTCAGCACGGCCTCGATGGCGAGCATCTGGCCCGTTTCGAGAAGCGTGGATCGGGCTATCGCAAGGCGGTGCCCGGCTTGCCGGAACACTATCGGCGGATCAAGGCCGGCGATGCGATCCGGATTGGCTGTCACACCTGGCAAACAATCATCGGTTATGGTCATGCGCCGGAGCATCTGGCGCTTTACTGTGCTGAACTTGGCGTGTTAATTTCCGGAGACATGTTGTTGCCAAGAATTTCCACCAACATCAGCGTTTTTGCGGCAACGCCGGACGCCGACGCCCTGCGTTGGTATCTGGCGTCGCTGGACCGGATGGCTGAGGAAGTTCTGCCGCAAACCCTGGTTTTACCATCACACGGTCTGCCCTTCACCGGGGTGCAGGCACGGGTGGGTGCATTGCATGCGCACCACGAAGAACGATTGCATGCGCTTGAGAACAGCTGTGAACACGCGCCGCAGAGCGCAGCCGGGTTGCTCGACGTGTTGTTTGGTCGGGTGCTCGATACACACCAAACGATGTTCGCGATGGGCGAAGCAATTGCCCACCTGAACTATCTGGAACAAGCCGGTCGGCTGTCACGCAGCATCGACGCCGACGGGGTGATTCGCTATTCGCGGTTGCAGCACCAACCCGCCGCGCACTGACAGAGGGAGTTTCAAGATGTCGCAGCAAACCGAAGACCAGGGCCTGAACCTGCCCAATCCGGCCGAAATGGCCAAGACCTATGCCGAGGTGGCACAGCGCGCCTCGCGCATCATCACCCAGTACATGGAAAAGAAGGCCAAGGACGGGGTCGAGGCGCCGGCCGACGAACTCGGCGTGGCCAAGGCCTTCATGGACCTGTCGGCGCGGCTGATGGCCAACCCGTACAAGCTGGCGCAGACCCAGATGAACATGATGTGGGACTACTTCTCGCTGTGGCAGGGTTCCATGATGAAGATGATGGGCATGCCGGGCGCCGCCCCGGTGGCCGCGCCGAAGAAGGGCGACAATCGCTTCAAGGACGAGGAATGGGAACAGCATTTCCTGTTCGACTTCATGAAGCAGTCCTACCTCATCGCCGCTCGTCACATTCATGACACGGTGGCCGATACCGATGGCCTGGATGACGCGACCCAGCAGAAGGTGAATTTCTTCACCCGTCAGTACATCGACGCGCTGTCGCCGTCGAACTTCGCCATGACCAATCCGGAAGTCTTCCGCGAAACGGTCAAGAGCCACGGTCAGAACCTGATCAAGGGCCTGAACAACCTGCTGCACGACGTCGAGGCCGGCGATGGCCAGCTGCGCATCCGGATGACCGACACCTCGGCCTTCGAAATGGGCAAGAACGTTGCCACGACGCCGGGCAAGGTGGTCTTCCAGAACGAACTGTTCCAGTTGATCCAGTACGATCCGAAGACCCCGGACCAGTACAAGAAGCCCTTCCTGATCGTGCCGCCGTGGATCAATAAGTACTACATCCTCGACCTGCGCGAGAAGAACTCCATGGTCAACTGGGCGACCAGCCAGGGCCACACCACCTTCATCATGTCCTGGGTCAACCCGGACGAGAAGCTGGCGCAGAAGTCCTTCGAGAACTACCTGCTCGAAGGTTCGCTGGAAGCGATCAACCAGGTCTGCGCCCACACCGGCGAAGACAGCGTCAACCTGGCCGGCTACTGCCTGGGCGGTACGCTGACCATGACCACGCTGGCCTACATGACCGCCAAGAAGGACAAGCGCGCCAACTCGGCAACCTTCTTCACGACCATGCTCGACTTCTCCGAGCCGGGCGAACTCGGTGTCTTCCTCGATGAAGGCGCGGTTGCCGGACTGGAAAAGAAGATGGCCGAACGCGGCTTCCTCGAAGGTTCGGAAATGGCCGGCACCTTCAACATGCTGCGCGCCAACGACCTGATCTGGTCCTTCGTGGTCAATAACTACCTGATGGGCAAGGATCCGTTCCCGTTTGACCTGCTGTACTGGAACTCGGATTCGACGCGCATGCCGGCAGCGATGCACAGCTTCTACCTGCGCAACATGTACCTGGCCAACCTGCTCAAGGAGCCCGGTGGCATCACCCTGGGCGGCGTCAAGATCGACCTCTCCAAGGTCAAGACCCCGTGCTACTTCATCTCCACGATCGAAGACCACATCGCCCCCTGGAAGAGCACCTACATGGGCGCCCGCCTGCCTTCCGGCAAGACCAAGTTCGTGCTCGGCGGCTCCGGCCACATCGCCGGCATCGTCAATCCGCCGGCGGCCAACAAATACGGCTACTGGACCAATGACGCGACCGACGGCAACCTGCCGGAAAGCCCGGAAGAGTTCCTGGCCGGTGCCACCCAGAATGCCGGTTCGTGGTGGACGCACTGGCATGAGTGGGTGACCAGCCTGCCGGGCGGCTCGGCCAAGGTGCCGGCCCGTCAGCCGGAAGCCGGTGCGCTCAAGGTCATCGAACCGGCCCCGGGCAGCTACGTCAAGTTCCGTCTGGACACCCAGAAGAAGGACTGACCGGCATTTCTGCCGAGATCATGGGGAGGGCTGCGGCCCTCCCTTTTTTCATTGTGAAAAGGCGTTTGCCATTTGTTACATATCTCCGTTATGCCTGTCTGCGGTGCGTGCTAATCTGAACTGGTCACTCGTCGAACAAGCAAGGAGAGAACAATGAAAAATACGATACTGATGCTCAGTGCAGCCAGCCTGGTCCTCACGGGTTGCGCCAACATGGATGAAACCCAGCGCCACACCGGTACCGGTGCGGCGATAGGAGCCGTCGCCGGGGCGGTTCTCGGCGCGGCAACTTCGAACCGCTCGGATCGTGGTGAAGGAGCGCTGATCGGTGCTGCTGCCGGTGCGGCTATCGGCGCCGGTGGTGGTTACCTGTGGTCGAAGCGGATGCAGGAACAGAAAGCAGCGATGGAGCAGGCGACTGCCGGCACCGGCATCGACGTCACGCAGACGGCCGATAATCGCCTGAAGCTGGAGATTCCCAGCGATGTTTCCTTCGATTCCGGTCGTTACGACATCAAGCCGTCCTTGCGTCCGGTCCTCGACAAGCTGGCTCAGGGGCTGACCCAGCATCCGGTGACCCGGGTGACCATCATCGGCCATACCGACAGTGTTGGCTCCGATGCGGTCAATAACCCGCTGTCGGTGAATCGGGCGGCGGCCGTGCGCGATTACTTGGCACCGCGCGGTGTCGCCTCGTCGCGGATCGCCATCGATGGTCGTGGTTCGCGTGAACCGATTGCCGACAATGCCACCGCCCAGGGACGGGCGATGAACCGCCGGGTCGAGATTTTCATCGCCGAAACCAGCGCTAACTGATTCCGCGTCTACCCCCAGCCAAGCCCGCCGAGTGCGGGCTTGTCAACGTCCGGGCAGGGGGAGTTGCGGCAAGGCCGGCAATTCGATGGCGTCGAGCATGTTCTTGACGATCAGCCCGAGCTCGGTGTCGCCGGTGATTTCCAGTTCGCGGTTGAAAAACAGCGTGTCCGGGTCTTCCTGGCGGGCGAGCAACTGCAGGAAGGCCGACAGGTTGGCGGCGAACGCCAGGTCGGGTTCGCGCTGGGCCTGGAAAACCGGGCGGAACATGCCGTTGCGGAAGGTATAGTTGGCTTCGCCGCCGGTATCGAGGACGCGGACGCGGAACAGCTTGTCTTCCAGTGCCGCCAGTTCGCTTTCGGGCAGCAGTTTGAGTTTGAGGGCGGCGTTCAGTGTGCCGACCAGGGCCAGCGTATGCGGCCATTGCGGCAGCTTGTGGCCGAAGCGGGCGATGAAGGCCGGCAGGCGGAAACGGGGAATGACGAAGTTCGGGCTCATGCGGTGACTCCGGGAAGTTCGTTGGCGGAATGTACCGCAATACCGGCGTCGCCGTGCCAGTAGCCGTTGACCAGGCCGCTTTCGCTCCAGGTCGAGGTGTCGGGCGCGGTGACTTGTCCGCTTCCGGCGGCGGCAAAGGCAGCGATGATTTCGGCCATGTGCTTCTTCTGTGGGCTGAGGCGGATAATGTCGATGCCGATCTCGCGCAGCGCCGGCATGTCGCCGAGCAGGCTGTAGGTCTGCGCCGACATCGTCTGGATCCCGTTGATGGTCAGGAATTCCTGGCCTTCGCGAGTGCGCAGGGTCAGTCCTTCCTCATGGTCGAGGCACTTGAACTGGCAATCGTCCTTGTTCAGGTCGTAATGACGGGCGGTGAAGCAGCGTGCCGAAAAGGCCAGCGGCAGTTTGCCGAAGGCGAAGACCTCAGTCTCGACGCCGGCCGGCCGGTAACGATGCAGGTGCTCGATCATCTGGCGCGAGGCTTCCAGCGGCGGTACCCAGCGGCACATGCCGTAGCGGGCGAAGGTGGCCAGCGTTTCCTCGTTGTAGATGTTGAGGTGCGGCCCGGCGACAAAGGGCTTGCCGCAGACGAGATTGACCGCGCCGAGGTCGTTGGCTTCGACCTTGCAGCCTGCGTCGTCGACCAGGCGGCGGAGGGCCTTCAGGTCACTCTCCGATTCGAGCAGGGCCTGCGCCGAAACGATGACTTCCTTGCCGGCGTCGGTCAGGTCGCGGGCCAGGCCGATCCAGTCGCTGGTGCGCAACTGCTGGCGCCGGGAACAGACCACTTCACCGACATGGATGACATCGAGGGCCGGGTTTTCGGCCATTTCCGCGTAAAAGGCCATGACTTCGGCCTTGGGCCAGAAGTAGAGCAGGGGGCCGAGCGACAGTTTCATGCTTATCTCCACGGCCGGTTGTAGGCGCCGAGCGTCGCCTGGCTGCCTTCGGAAACCTTGGCCAGTTCGCTCTGCCAGGCCGGCTTGACGTGGTAGCGCGCGTCGCCATCGCGCAGGGCATCAAGTGCGGCGCGCAAGGTGCGGGTCACCTGGGTGACATAGGTCGGGCTGCGCTGCCGGCCTTCGACCTTGATCGCGCGCACGCCGATCTTGAGGATGTCGGGCAGGATGGAGAGGACGTTGAGGCTGGTCGGCTCCTCGAGCGCGTAATAGGTTTCGCCCTGGACGTCGAAGCGGCCCTTGCACAGCGTCGGATAACCGGCCGGTTCGTCGTCGCCGAAGCGGTCGATGAGGATGCCGTTGAGCCGGGTCTCCATGGCGCCGGGCTGCTTGTCCCATTTGACGTACTTGGCCGGCGAGCAGGCGCCGACGGTATTCGGCGACTCGCCGCAGGCGTACGACGACAGCCAGCAGCGACCCTCGTTCATCACGCACAGGCTGCCAAAACCGAAGACTTCGATTTCCACCGAGGTGTTCCGGATCACATGCTCGACCTGGGCCAGCGTCAGCACGCGCGGCAGGACGGCGCGCCGGATGTTGAATTCGCGCTGGCAGAAATTGATCGCCTCGTAACTGGTCGCCGACCCTTGGACCGACAGGTGCAGGCGCTGTTGCGGATGACGGCGGGTGGCGTAATCGAGCAGGCCGACGTCGGCCAGGATGATCGCATCGACGCCGAGGTCGACGGCGGCATCGACCGCCTTGTGCCAGTCGGCGGTGCGTCCGGCCTGCGGGAAAGTGTTGATCGCCAGCAGGATTTCGCGGCCTTTGCCGTGGGCGTAGCGGATACCGTCGCTCATGCCTTTCTGGTCGAAGTTCAGACCGGCGAAATTACGCGCATTGGTATCGTTCTTGAATCCGAGATAGACGGCGTCGGCGCCATTATCCACGGCTGCCTTGAGCGCCGGCAGGCTACCAGCGGGGCAAACGAGATCGGGCAAGGTGGGCATGAGAAACATTCATTCCGGAGAAGGGGGAAAGTATAGCCAGTGCGCCGGGCCAGCCATTGATCCTCATCAAAGCCCTGGCTCGTGCTAGGATTCCGGCAACATTCCTGCATCGGCATTCAGCATCCATGTCCCAGAATCACGTTCTCGTTGTCGACGACGAAGCCATCAACCTGATGCTGATCGAGGATTTTCTCGAGCAGGAAAAGCTGGCTCTCGAGTTGTTCAGCGATCCGCTGCAGGCCTGGCAGCGACTGGCCGAGCCGGGCAGCGATTTCTCGCTGGTCGTGCTCGACCGGATGATGCCCGGCATGGACGGTATCGAACTGTTGCGCCGGATCAAGGCCGACCACCGTTTCGAAGACGTGCCGGTGATCATGCAGACGGCCGCCTCGGCACCGGAGCAGGTGCGCGAGGGGCTGGAGGCCGGGGCTTACTACTACCTGACCAAGCCGTATGCACCGGAAGCGCTGATTTCCATCGTCCGTGCTGCCCTTGACGACCGGCGGGCCCGGGCTTCGTTGCGCACCCGGGCGGCCCGCCTCGAGGAAGCGCAGAAGCTGCTGGTCGGCGCCGAGTACGGTTTTGCCACGCTGGAGGAAGTCTCCTGTCTGGTGCCGGTCCTGGCCGCCCTGTGCCCGGATCCGGACCGCGTCGCGCCGGGCCTGTCGGACCTGATGCTCAACGCCGTCGAGCACGGTAACCTGGGTATCACCTATCGTGAAAAATCGCTGCTCAAGTGGGATGGCGACTGGGAGGCAGAAATCCGCCGCCGGCTCAACATTGCACCGTTCAGTGGTCGGCGGGCGACGATCCAGGTGACATGCAGTACCGAGGCGATCAGTTTCCGCATCACCGATGAAGGTGAGGGCTTCGACTGGCAGAAATTCCTCGATTTCGACCCCGAGCGGGCTTTTGATCCCAACGGGCGCGGTATCGCGATGGCGCGGCTGACCAGTTTTTCCAGTCTTGAATACGAAGGCCGCGGCAACATCGTGACCGCCCGCGTCATTCTGTCACCACGTCCCTGAGGTTCTTAGCGCAGGACGATGGTTGGCTTGTAGCCGAGTGCGTTGCGGATGCGTTCGGCGATATTTTCGGCTGCCGGGCGTGAGGCATAGGGGCCGAGCTGCAGACGGTGCAGGCCGTTGGCCCGGACGATGTGCATTTCTTCCCTGACCCAGTCGAGTTCGCCGACCAGATGGCGCTTCAGGTTGTCGGCGTTGTCGGCATTGGCGAAGGCGCCGAGCTGCAGGTAAACCCCTGCCGGCAGAGCGTTTTCCACTACCGGCGGGCTGACTGCCGGCTGCGGCGGCGGTGCCACCTGGGCGTAGCTGGTGCTGCTGCCGGTCGGGACGATGGCCTCGACTTCGACCTGGGCGCTGCCGTTGCGGATGATGTCCAGTTTGTGCGCGGCGGTATAGGAGAGGTCGATGATGCGTCCGGCGTGGAAGGGGCCGCGATCGATGACGCGAACGACGACCGAGCGCCCGTTCTGCAGATTGGTGACGCGGGCATACGACGGCAGGGCCAGCGTCGGGTGAGCGGCGGTCATGGCGAACATGTCGTAGGGTTCGCCGATCGAGGTTTTCTGACCGTGGAATTTCTTGCCGTACCAGCTGGCCAGGCCACGGGCCTTGTACGGGCGGACCGAGGTGTTTGGCTCGTAGCGTTTGCCGAATACTTCGTACGGCCGCAGTGCCGGCCGGTGCAGCGGCTCCCAGCGCGGTACCGCGTCGGGGATCTGGTCCAGGTTGTCCGGAATCTCGCTGGCCGGGCCGTCATCCTTGTAATAACCGCCGCCGCGCGGGGTGGCAACCGGCGGCGGGGGTGCCGGGCGGCTGGTACCAGCGCTCGGGGTCGCCGGCGCGCTGCTGGCCGGCCGCTCCGGCTGACTGCCGCAGGCGGCGAGCAACAGGGTGAAAGTCAGGGGGGCCAGCAGGCGAAGGGAAGCGGTCATTTCTTTACCAGCATGCGGTGGGTATGGATGCTCATCAGGATGCCGACGCCGAGCATCAGGGTCAGCAGCGCGGTGCCGCCGTAGCTGATGAAGGGCAGCGGGACGCCGACCACCGGCAGGATACCCGAGACCATGCCCATGTTGACGAAGGCGTAGATGAAGAAGACCAGGGTCAGGGCCGCAGCCAGCAGGCGCGAGAACATGGTCGGCGCAGCGGCGGCGATCATCAGCCCGCGGCCGATCAGCAGCGTGAACAGGATCAGCAGGATACCGTTGCCGAGCAGGCCCCATTCCTCGGAAAAGACGGCGAAGATGAAGTCCGTGTGTTTTTCCGGGATGAATTCCAGGTGGGTCTGGGTGCCGTTCAGGTAACCCTTGCCGAAGCCGCCGCCCGAGCCGATGGCGATGGTCGACTGGATGATGTGATAGCCGGCGCCAAGCGGGTCCGAGGTCGGGTCGAGCAAGGTCAGTACGCGCCGTCGCTGGTAGTCGTGCAGCATGTTCCAGGCAAAAGGCATGGCGGCGCCGGCGGCAGCCCCCAGGCCGAGCATGATCTTCCACGGCAGGCCAGCGAAGAAGATGACGAAGAAGCCGGCGGCGCCGATCAGCAGCGAGGTGCCGAGGTCAGGCTGCTTGAGCACCAGGGCGATAGGGATCAGTAGAATCGCCGTGGCAACGGCGAAATGCCGGGCACGCAGCATCGACTCATGCTTGTGGAAATACCAGGCCAGCATCAGCGGCATGGCGATCTTCATGATTTCGGACGGCTGGATGCGCGCCACGCCGAGCGAAATCCAGCGGCGCGAGCCATTGACCACGATGCCGAACAGGGCGACACCGATCAGCAGGACGACGCCGAGTACATAGAGCGGGACGGCAAAGCGCATCAAGGTCTGGGGTGGCGTCCGGGCGACGACCAGCATGACGACGGTCGATGCAGCGATGTTGATCAACTGCTTGTCCAGTTTCCAGAAGCCGTCGCTGGCGGTTGCCGAATAGATGGTCATCAGGCCGATGCCCATCAGCGCCATGACGATCAGGAAGAGCGGCATGTCGAGGTGGGCCAGGATGTTCTGGATGATGCGCTTAATGAGCTTCATCGGTGCTCTCCTGAATCAGGTCGATGGCTTCCTCTTCATCCGGGCTGTCGACTTCCGGTGCCGGGCCGCCCGGGCGCTTGCCGGTCAGGTGGTAGTCGAACAACTGGCGGGTGATTGGTGCCGCCGATTGGGCACCGAAACCGCCGTTTTCGACCATCACGGCGACGACGATCTTCGGGTTGTCCACCGGGGCAAAGGCGACGTACCAGGAGTGGTCGCGCAGGCGTTCGCGAACCTGGCCGGCAACATATTTCTGGCCGCTTTTCAGGCTGAAGACCTGGGCGGTTCCGGTCTTGCCGCCGGAATCATAGGCGGCGCCGGCGAAGACGCGGGCACCGGTACCTTCCTTGACGACCCCGGCCATGCCGCGCTTGATTACGTCGACATGTTCGCGCTTGAGTGCAATCTGGCGGATCGGCTGCGGTTCGACCATGCGCACCTCGCCGGTGGTCGGGTTGGTGATCGAATGGACCAGGTGCGGCCGGAAAACCTGGCCATAATTGAGTACGTTGGCCAGAGCATGCGCCATGTGCAGGGTCGAATAGGCGTTGTATCCCTGGCCGATGCCGATCGAGATGGTCTCCCCGGGATACCATTTCTGCTGTTCGCGTTTCTTGAAGCGGCGCTGCTTCCATTCGGGTGACGGCAGGATGCCGGTCGCCTCGCCGGGAATGTCGATTTCCGTCCGTCGGCCGAGGCCGAGGTCGCCCATGAAGCGGGCGATGTTGTCGATGCCCATATCGTTGGCCAGGACGTAGTAATAGGTATTGCACGAGACGACGATGGACTTGTGCATGTCGACCATGCCGTGACCGCCGACCTTGTCGTCCATGAAACGACGGTTGCCGAAATTGAAGAAGCCGGGGTCGGCGATGGCCTGGCCGGGGGTGCGTTTGCCCGTGGTCAGTGCGCCCAGTGCCATCAGCGGCTTGAAGGTCGAACCCGGCGGATAGGTACTGTAGATGGCGCGGTTGAGCAGGGGTTTGTCCGGATGATTGTTCAGCTCATCCCAGTCGTCGAAGCGGATGCCGTCGACAAACAGGTTGGGGTCGAAGGCGGGCGAGGAAACCAGGGCAAGCACGGCGCCGTTGCTGGGGTCGATGGCGGCCAGCGAGCCGCGGCGACCACCAAAGGCCTGCTCGGCAACCCGCTGCAACTCGGCATCCAGCGTCAGCTTCAGATTGTTGCCGGGGGTCGGCGGCGTTTGCGAGAGGACGCGCACGGCACGGCCGCCGGCATCGACTTCGACCTGTTCGTAACCGGCGGTGCCGTGCAGTTCGAATTCGTAATGCGCTTCCAGGCCGATCTTGCCGATATGCTCGGTGCCCTTGTAGTTCGCGCCATGCCCGCTGGCCTCGATCATCTCCTTGTCCTTGGTGTTGATCCGGCTGATGTAGCCGATCGCATGCGCGGCCAGCGAGTTTTCCGGATACTGGCGGAACAGCCTGGCCTTGACCTCGACGCCAGGGAAGCGATAGCGATGGGCGGCAAAGCGGGCGACTTCCTCGTCGGTCAGGCGGGTACGGATGGGAATGGATTCGAAGTTTTTCGACTCCTCGAGCAGGCGTTTGAAGCGTCGCCTGTCCTTGAGCTGGATTTCGACGATCTCGCCCAGCTGGTCGATGGTTTCTTCGAGGCCCAGGGTTTTTGATGGGGTGATTTCAAGCGTGAACGCCGAGTAGTTGCGCGCCAGGATGACCCCGTTACGGTCTTCGATATTGCCACGGTTGGGCATCACCGGGACCAGCGAGATGCGATTGCTTTCGGCGCGCGTCGCGTAGTACTCGTGCTGCAGCACCTGCAGATAGAAAAAGCGGCCGAAGAGCAGGGCAAAACACAGCAGCACGAAGCTGCCGGCGATGACCAGGCGGTTGCGGAAGCGATCCGAGTCCTGTTCGCTGTGATGGAAGTCGTTCATTGCCGACGGCGGTCAGAGCGGACGGTTTTCGTCCCGCTCGACCGGCTGATATTGCGGCAGCAGTAGCAGGAAGGTGGCGGGAATCCACAGGAAGGTGGCGATCAGCGGACCGATCAGGAACCCCCACCCCGGGAAATCGGCGCCGGCCAGCATGCGCATGGCGAGCTGGATGAACTGGCTAGCCAGCAGCATGGGCAGCACCTGCAAGGCCTGCTGGGCCAGCGGGAACCACAGGATACGCCGGGACTGGCTGGCGGCGATGTAGGCCAGCAGGACGTAAGCCAGGCAATGCTGGCCGAGCGCGGCGCCGTCGGCGACATCCATCATCAGGCCGAGGACGAAGGCCCAACCCATGCCGACGCGACGCGGTTCGCGGATGCTCCAGAAGCACAGCACCAGTGCAACCCAATCAGGGATGCCGGGCCATTGAGCGGTTGGCAGGAAATTCAGCAGCAGGGCGGTGAGCAGGCTGAAGGCGATGAACCAGGGCCGGACCGGTAGCAGGATGCGCGATGAGGAGAAGGTTGGCTGCATCAGTTTGCTCCCGCCTTGACGGGGGTGCCCGTGTTGCCGCTACGCCCGGTTGCGTCGGGTGGGCGGGGGGCTTGCGGCTGGCGTGGCGAGAGGACCAGGACTTCGCCGAAATTCTCGACGGCGGCTACAGGTGCGCACAGGATGCGGGCGAAGGCGTAGGAGTGTTCGCGCTCGATGCTGACCACACGGGCAACCGGAAAGCCGGGTAGGTAGATGCCGTCGAGCCCTGAGGTGACCAGCAGGTCGCCTTCCTGGATGTCGGCGTTGGCCGGGATGTAGCGCAATTCGAGTCGTCCTTTGCCCAGGCCGAAAACCACCGAGCGCTGGCCGGTACGAACCACCTGGACAGGCACCGTCTGGTCCTTGTCGGTGATCAGAGTGATTTCCGACGAGAACGGGAAGGTCCGGGTGACCTGGCCGACCACCCCGGATTCGTCGATGGCCGGTTGGCCGGCAACGATGCCGGATTGCTGCCCCTTGTCCACGATGATCTTGTGCGAGAAGGGGTCGCGGGCCGTGTACATGATCTGGGCCACTTCGCCCTTGGCTTTTTCCCGCTCCTTGACCGCCAGCAGCTTGCGCAGGCGCTCGTTTTCCTTCTCCAGGTGTTCCAGGCGCTGCAAGTTCGGTGCGGTCTGCAGCTGCGTTTGCTTGAGGCCGGTGTTTTCCTCAAGCAAGTCGTCCAGCCCGCGCAGGTAGCCGAGTGCGTTGTCGACCAGGCTGCCCGGCGTCTGGGCGATGCGCTGGATCGGGTCGGTGACCAGGGCAATGCTCTGGCGCAGCAGGTCGAGGCTTTTCAGTCGCAGGTCGACGACGAACAGCGCCAGCGAGATCGCGACATAGAAAGTCAGAAGGGCCAGCGGTGCTGGCCCTCGCTTGAAGAAAGGCGGTGGAGCGTGGTCGGTGCCAGCCATCGCGATCAATCCTGCAGGCTTGCGGTCGACGCGTTAATCCGAGGCAAAAATGCTGCCCAGCTTGTCCATCTTTTCCAGCGCCATGCCGCAGCCGCGAGCGACGCAGGTCAGCGGCTCGTCGGCGACGATCACCGGCAGGCCGGTCTCTTCCATCAGCAGGCGGTCGAGATCGCGCAACAGGGCGCCACCGCCGGTCAGGACCATGCCCTTTTCGGCGATGTCGGCGCCGAGTTCCGGCGGCGTCTTTTCCAGCGCCGACTTGACGGCGGAAATGATCTGGTTGAGCGGGTCGGTCAGCGCTTCGAGGATTTCGTTCGACGAGATCGTGAACTTGCGCGGGATGCCTTCGGCCTTGTTGATGCCGGAGACTTCCATTTCCTTGACTTCGGCGCCGGGGAAGGCCGAGCCGATGGTCTTCTTGATATTTTCGGCGGTGTTTTCGCCGATCATCATGCCGTAGTTGCGGCTGATGTAGTTGATGATCGCTTCGTCGAGCTTGTCGCCGCCGACGCGCACCGAACCGGCATAGACCATGCCGCCGAGCGAGATGACACCGACTTCGGTAGTGCCGCCGCCGATGTCGACGACCATTGAGCCGGTCGCGTCGGAAACCGGCAGGCCGGCGCCGATGGCGGCAGCCATCGGTTCCTCGATCAGGTACACCTGGCTGGCGCCGGCGCCGAGGGCCGATTCGCGGATCGCGCGGCGTTCGACCTGGGTCGAGCCGGACGGCACGCAGATGATGATCCGCGGGCTCGGCGAGAACAGCTTGGAATCGTGCGCCTTCTTGATGAACTGCTTGAGCATCTGCTCGGTGACGGTGAAGTCGGCGATCACGCCATCCTTCATCGGCCGGATGACGGTGATGCTGCCGGGGGCCTTGCCAAGCATTTCCTTGGCCTCCTTGCCGACGGCCTGGATGGTTTTCTTGGCGTTGGGGCCGCCTTCGAGGCGGATCGCAACGACCGAAGGCTCATCGAGGACGATCGAGCGGCCACGCACGTAAATCAGCGTATTGGCCGTGCCGAGGTCGATGGCGAGGTCGTTGGAAAAATACTTGGAGAGGAATCCGAACATCTGTTGAGCTCCGCGCGGGGGATGCGGTAGGTAAAGCTTTTATGATACCTTACAACGCTTTCGTTTTTAAGACTTTGTGCGCCGCAAAAAGTCTTTTTCAAGCCATGTCGCTTACTCCAGAACAGGTTAAACGGATTGCCCATCTCGCCCGCATCGAGGTCAGCGAATCCGAGGCCCTGACCACCCAGGGTCATCTCAACGGCATCTTCGAACTGATCGAGCAGATGCAGGCCGTCGACACCACCGGTGTCGAGCCGATGGCGCACGCGCAGGACGTCTCGCAACGCCTGCGTCCCGACGCCGTCAGCGAGGCCGACCGGCGCGCCGCCTACCAGGCCGTCGCGCCGGAAACCGAGGCCGGTCTCTATCTCGTGCCGAAGGTGATCGAATGATCGACAAGACACTCAAGCAACTGTCGCAGGCCCTGGCAGCCAAGGAAGTCTCCAGCGTCGAACTGAGCACGCTGTTTCTCGACCGGATCGAGCGTCTGAACCCCGACATCAACGCCTTCGTCACCGTCGACCGCGAAAAAACGCTGGCCATGGCCGCTGCGGCCGATGCCCGCATAGCTGCCGGAACGGCCGGACCGCTGACCGGCATTCCCATCGCCCAGAAGGACATCTTCTGCGCAGAAGGCTGGCGCACCACCTGCGGCTCGAAGATGCTCGCCGACTTCGTTGCGCCCTACGACGCGACGGTGATCGAAAAAATGCATCGCGATGCCGGTCTGGTGTCGCTGGGCAAGACCAACATGGACGAGTTCGCCATGGGCTCGTCGAACGAGACCTCGTTCTTCGGCCCGGTGAAGAACCCCTGGGACCGTACGCGCGTTCCCGGCGGTTCATCCGGCGGTTCGGCGGCGGCGATCGCCGCCCGCCTGGCGCCGGCGGCGACCGGTACCGACACCGGCGGCTCGATCCGCCAGCCGGCGGCGCTGTGCAACCTGACCGGCCTCAAGCCGACCTACGGCGTCGTCTCGCGCTACGGCATGATCGCCTACGCCTCGTCGCTTGATCAGGGCGGCCCGATGGGCGCCACCGCCGAGGATTGCGCGCTGCTGCTCAACACCATGGCCGGTTTCGACGCGCGCGATTCGACCTCGCTCGAGCGCCCGGCCGAGGATTACACGCGCAGCCTCGAGCAACCGCTGGCCGGCCTGCGCATCGGCCTGCCCAAGGAGTTCTTCGCTGCCGGTTGCGACGCCGGGGTGATGGCCGCAGTGCAGGAAGCGATCAACGAATACCGCCGGCTCGGTGCGACCATCGTCGACGTCTCGCTGCCCAACTCGCACCTCTCGGTGCCGGCCTACTACGTCATTGCGCCGGCCGAGGCAAGCTCGAACCTGAGCCGTTTCGACGGCGTCCGCTACGGCTACCGCGCGCCGGACTACGGCAACCTCGACGACATGTACATGAAGACGCGGGCGCAGGGTTTCGGCGAAGAGGTCAAGCGCCGCATCCTGATCGGCACCTACGTCCTCTCGCACGGCTACTACGACGCCTACTACCTGCAGGCGCAGCGTATCCGCCGGCTGATCGCCAACGATTTCGTCGACGCCTTCAAGTCCTGCGACGTGATCCTCGGGCCGACTTCGCCGACGACCGCGTTCAAGCTTGGCGAAAAGTCTGCCGACCCGGTGCAGATGTACCTCTCCGACATCTACACCATCGCCGTCAACCTCGCCGGCCTGCCCGGCATGGCCCTGCCTTGCGGTTTCGCCGGCGGCCTGCCGGTCGGCCTGCAACTGATCGGCAATTACTTCGACGAGGCCCGCCTGCTCAACGTCGCACACCGCTACCAGCAGGCGACCGACTGGCATCAGCGGCGTCCTCAGGGCATCGAGTAAATGCGCAGCACCATATTCGCGCTGATCGGCGCCGCCCTGCTGGCAGCTTGTGCCTCGCCGCCGCCGGCGCCCGAGCCGGTGCCGGAACCGGCGCCGCCGGTGGCCGAGGAGACGCCGAAATTCAAGAACTCGACCTTGAAGTACCTGGCCAACCGCAACCTGAAGCCGCAGCCGACCCGGCCGCTCAACGTCCGCTCGCGCTGCTCTCACCGTGATGCGATAGGTACCGTCACCCGGCTCAACCTGCTGGTCAAGGAGGCCGAGGTCAAGAGCTTCGATGCTCAGGTCAGCATGAAGGGGCGCGGTGTCTGCAACTTCAACATCAAGGACTTCGCGCAGGACGCGAAGCTGCCGCAGGTCCTGCTCCGGCACAAGAAGGAAAGCGCTTGCACCGTGCGCATGTGGGAACAGGGCAAGGAAGTCACCATCGCCTTCAACAGTTGCCAGCAATCCTGCGAAGGCAAGGCTTTCGATTATCTGTGGCCGGTCGTCGTCGACGCGAAGACCGGGCGCTGTCATTGAACGGATGAAACCATGAATCAATGGGAAGTTGTCATCGGCATCGAGACGCACGCACAACTGGCGACCGTCTCGAAAATTTTCTCGGGCGCTTCGACTGCCTTCGGCGCTGCACCGAACACCCAGGCCTGCGCGGTCGACTTGGCCCTGCCCGGCGTGCTGCCGGTGCTCAACCGTCAGGCCGTCGAATGTGCGATCCGCTTCGGCCTGGCCATCGGCGCCCACGTTGCGCCGAAGTCGGTGTTTGCGCGCAAGAATTACTTCTACCCCGACCTGCCCAAGGGCTACCAGATCAGCCAGTTCGAACTGCCGGTGGTGCAGGGTGGCGCGATTACCGTCCAGGTTGGCAGCGGCGACAAGGCTTACGAAAAGACGGTCAACCTGACCCGCGCCCATCTTGAAGAAGATGCCGGCAAATCGCTGCACGAGGATTTCCACGGCAAGTCAGGCATCGACCTCAATCGTGCCGGCACGCCGCTGCTCGAAATCGTCACCGAGCCCGACATGCGCTCGTCCGACGAGGCCGTCGCCTACGCCCGTGCCCTGCACGCGCTGGTGCGCTGGATCGGCATCTGCGACGGCAACATGCAGGAGGGTTCGTTCCGCTGCGACGCCAACGTTTCCGTGCGTCGTCCCGGTGCGCCCTTCGGTACCCGCCGCGAGATCAAGAACCTGAACTCCTTCCGTTTCCTCAAGGAGGCCATCGACTACGAAGTCCAGTGGCAGATCAACGAGATCGAGGAAGGCCGCGCCATCCAGCAGGCAACCGTGTTGTTCGATCCGGACAGCGGTGAGACGCGCACCATGCGGACCAAGGAAGACGCACACGACTACCGTTATTTCCCCGACCCGGATCTGCTGCCGCTGGCCATCACCGATGACTGGATCGCGCGGGTCAAGGGTGAATTGCCCGAACTGCCGGTGCAGAAGCGTCAGCGTTTCATGGACCAGTTCGGCTTGTCCGCCTACGATGCGACGACGCTGACCGCCAGCCAGGAAATCGCCGATTTCTACGAGGCGACCGTAGGTGTTGCCGGGCAGGGCGCGGCCAAGCCCTGTGCCAACTGGGTCATGGTCGATCTTGCTGCCCGCCTGAACAAGGACGGCCTGGAGATTGCCCAGTCACCGGTCTCCCCGCAGCAACTCGGCGGCCTGGTGGCGCGCATCGCCGACAACACCATCTCCAACAACATCGCCAAGAAGGTTTTCGAAGCGCTGTGGAATGGCGAGGGCGCGAGTGCCGACGAGGTCATCGACAAGCAGGGCCTGAAGCAGATTACCGACAGCGGTGCCATCGAAGCGTTGGTTGACGAGGTGCTCGCGGCTAATGCGGCCAATGTCGCCGAATATCGCGCCGGCAAGGAAAAGGCGTTCAACGCGCTGGTCGGTCAGGTGATGAAGGCCGCGAAGGGTAAGGCCAATCCGCAGCAGGTCAACGAACTGCTGAAGAAGAAGCTGGAGGCTTAAGGTTCGACGGGCTGGGCGCTTGAGCGCCCGGTCAGCTGGAAGTAACGCTGGCGGTCGCTGTCGTATTTGCTGCGGATGGCTTCCAGTTCCTTGCGCTTGACCTGGATCAGCTCCTGCTGCAGGCGGATTTCGTGGCCGACGGTGCGCAGCTTGGTGTCGAGTTCGGGCGGCATCGCCTTGCGTTTGTAGAACTCGGCTTCTTCGGCCAGCTTGCGTTGCGATTTCTGCAAGTCGGTGATCTTGGCCGTGGCCGTCTGGATGGTCAGCTGGACATCGCCTTCCGCTTTGCGCTGGGCCATGTCGATGTCTTCGGCCGTGGCATAGGTGGTCAGCAGCGCCTGGTCGATGCGCCGCTGTTCGAGGCGTTTTTCCTCTTCTTCTTTCTTGCGTTGCGCTTCGGCGGCAGCGGCCGCTTTCTGTTCCGGGGTCAGCGGTGCGGCGACGTCGCGGATCGGGTTGCCGGCCCGGTCGAAAACCCGGTAGGCCAGGCCGCGACATTGTTGCGGCAACATGTCGGCGCAGATGCGGCGACCGCTGGCGGGTTCGGTACAGCAGAACAATTCGCCTGCCGCCGCCCACACCGGAGCGGCCAGCAAGCTCAACAGGAGGGCGACGACGGCCCTAGACATCGACCCCGTAGCGTTCGCGGTAGGCGGCGACGGCAGCCCGGTGTCCGGCGAACTCGGCATGGTGTTCGAGGTAGGTCATCAGGTCGCGCAGGCCGGCGACGGCAACTACCGGGATGCCGTAGTCGCGCTGGACTTCCTGAACCGCAGACAACTCGCCCTGGCCGCGCTCCTGGCGGTCTAGGGCAATCAGGACGCCGGCCGGCGTGGCGCCGGCGGCACGGATCAGTTCGACCGATTCGCGCACCGAAGTGCCGGCCGAAATCACGTCGTCGACAATCAGCACGCGGCCGCTCAGCGGGGCGCCAACGATGGTGCCGCCCTCTCCATGATCCTTGGCTTCCTTGCGATTGAAGGCGAAAGGATAGTTGCTGCCTTCGGTGGCCAAGGCGATGGCGATTGCGGCGACCAGCGGAATGCCCTTGTAGGCCGGGCCAAACAGCATGTCGAAGTCGACGCTGCCAGCCTTGGCGGCTTTCGCGTAGAATCCGGCGAGACGCCCGAGGGACGCGCCATCGTTGAACAGGCCGGCATTGAAGAAGTAGGGCGACAGCCGCCCGGCCTTGGTCTTGAATTCGCCGAAACGCAGCACCTCGCATTTCAGGGCGAACTCGATGAAATCCTGACGAAAATCCATAAATCTCCAGTTCCAGTCTGGAAAACGACCGGTATTAATGCAATGTTACGCATCATCTCCCTGAACCTCAATGGCATCCGCTCGGCCTGGAGCAAAAACCTGCTGCCCTGGCTGCAACAGCAGCAGGCCGACATCGTCTGTCTGCAGGAACTGAAAGCCCAGGCGGCTGATCTGATTGCCGAGATGCGGGCGCCTGATGGCATGCACGCTGCGTATCACCATGCCGAGAAAAAAGGCTACAGCGGTGTTGGCGTCTGGAGTCGGTCGGCGCCGGTGAGTGTGATCGAGGGGTTCGATGGCGGCGAATTCGACGCCGAAGGCCGTTATCTGCGCGCCGATTTCGGCAATCTGTCGGTGATCTCGCTTTATCTGCCGTCCGGTTCTTCCTCGCCGGAGCGCCAGGAAGCGAAGTTTCGCTTTCTCGATGTCTTCCTGCCCAAGATGCAGGCGTTGCGCGCCGAAGGCCGGGAAATCGTGCTGTGTGGCGACTGGAATATCGCGCACAAGGAAATCGATCTGAAAAACTGGAAGTCGAATCAGAAAAACTCGGGTTTCCTGCCGGAAGAGCGCGCCTGGCTGACCCGGGTGTTCGACGAGCTGGGCTGGGTCGACGTCTATCGCCAGCTTCATCCCGAAGCGACCGCCGAGGCCTACACCTGGTGGAGCAATCGCGGGCAGGCCTGGGCGAACAACGTCGGTTGGCGCATCGATTACCAGATCGCCACCCCCGGGGTGGCGGCGACGGCCAGGCAGGCGTCGATCTACAAGGACAGCCGCTTTTCCGACCATGCCCCGCTGATCATCGACTACGACTATCTTCTGGCGACCAATGCGAATTGATTTACGCTGCCGGAAGGGCTAACCTGTAATCCCTGAACAACCGCTCGCAGACGAGGTTACAAAATGTCAGAACAAATGACCGCCGCCAACAAGGACAAGCTGGTTTCCGACCTGAAGGTCGTGATTGCCGATACCGAAGAACTGCTGCGTGCCACCACCGGTGTGGCCGGCGAAAAGGTCGGCGAACTGCGCGAACGCCTGACGGTACGCTTGCGCGATGCCAAGGAACGCATCGTCGATCTCGAACATGTCGTTATCGACAAGACCAAGGCTGCCGCCCGTGCCACCGACGATTTCGTCCATGACGAGCCGTGGAAGGCCGTCGGCGTTGCCGCCATCGTCGGTGTCGCCCTGGGTGTGCTGATCGGCCGCCGCTAAGCGGATGTCGGCCCAGTTGCCGCCCGAAGACGCCGGGCGCCCGGGACTCTTCGCCGCGCTGAAGAACATTTTCGCGACGCTCCTGTCGATCGGCAGGACGCGGGCGGAATTGCTCGCCGTCGAGATCGAGGAAGAGAAATATCGCCTGATCGCGATGTGGGCCAAGGCCATCGGCGCGGCATTCCTGATCGCGCTCGGGGTTATCATGGCCGTGTTCAGCCTGGCGCTGGCCTTCTGGGAACAGCGGGTAGTGGTTTTCGGCCTGTTCGCTGCGCTGTTCTTCGTCGGCGCCGCCGTGCTGGTGCTGTCGCTACGGCAGCAGGCCAAGGCACCGAGCCGTCTGTTCCGTAGCAGTCTGGCCGAACTGGACGCCGACATCGCGCAATTGCGCGGCAGTACGCGCGAATGAACGAAAAACTGCTCGAACTTGCCGCCCGGCGCGGTGCGCTCGGCGTTCGCATCGCCGGCCAGCGGCAGACGCTGGCGCGCGAGGCCGAGGCCCTGAGCGGCGTTTTCTCCGCCGGTGACGTCGTCTTGCGCGGCGTCGACTGGCTCAAGCAGCATCCGCTGGCGGTTGGCGCCGCCGTTGCCGGCGCTGTCGTTGTGCGTCCCCGGCGGGCCTTGCGTTGGGCCCAGCGCGGCTTCTTCGTCTGGCGTGGCTGGCGGGCGATGCGCAACACCCTGTCGCGCCTCTAGCATGGATCGCCTGGTCTTGCCCCTGCCCGGCTGGTGGCGGCAGTTGCTGTCGTCGCAGCGGCGCGAAGTGCAGCGGGTGATCGGCGAGGTGATGGCCACGCGCGGCATGATGCCGCTGCTGATGAAAGCCCGTAACGGCGGGCAGTGGACCATCGAAGAGCGGCGCGAGCTGCTGATCCATCTACGCCGGATCGCCCATCTTTCCCCCTACCTGATCGTCCTGCTGCTACCCGGTTCGGTGCTGATCCTGCCGGCCTATGCCTGGTGGCTGGATCGCCGCCGCCTCAGGCGACAGGACTAGTCCGTTCGCCATTTTCGCGCCACGGCGCGACCTTGAGCAGCAGCAGCATGCCGGGGATGGCAAGGAAAAAACACAGCCAGAAGAACTGCGTCCAGCCCACGGCCTCGACCAGCCAGCCGGCGGTGGCGTTGATGAAGGTGCGCGGCACCGCCATCAGGCTGGTGAATAATGCCAGTTGCGTGGCCGTGTAGGCCGGGTGCGTGGTGCGCGCCATGAAGGCGACGAAGGCTGTGGTGCCCAGTCCGGCGCCGACGGCTTCGCCGGCGATGACGATGGCCAGTGTCGCCAGACGGAGCGGCGTCGATTCGCCGGGGCCGATCCAGGCCATCCAGACGAAGCCGAGGATGGTCACGATCTGGGCGACGCCAAAGAGCCATAAGGCTCGGTTGATGCCCAGCTTGAGCATCCAGATGCCGCCGAGGATGCCGCCGATGACCATCGGCCAGAGGCCGGCATTCTTGGCGATGATGCCGATCTCGGTTTTGCTGTAGCCCATGTCCAGGTAGAAGGGGGTGGCCAGTGCGGTGCACAGCGAGTCGCCGAGCTTGTAGAAAAACAGGAAGGCCAGAACCAGCAGCGCCGATTGCACGCCGTGGCGGCCGAAGAATTCGCGGAAGGGTTCGACCACGGCATCGCGCAGCGTGCGCGGGCTGCCCGTTGCGGCCAGCGGTTCCTTGACCAGCAGCGTCATCGCCAGGCCGGGAATCATGAAGGCAGCGGTGATCACGAAAACCTGGTTCCACGGCAGGTGGTCGGCCAGGATCAGCGATAGAGAGCCGGGCACCAGGCCGGCGATGCGGTAGGCATTGACGTGAATGGCGTTGCCCAGGCCGAGCTCGTGGTCGGGCAGGATCTCGCGGCGGAAGGCGTCAAGGGCGATGTCCTGGGTGGCCGACAGGAAGGCGAGCAGGGCGGTCAGGCCGACAACCAGCGACAGGTGATCGACTGGCGACAACTGGCCGAGCCAGCCGATGGCGGCGACCAGGCCGATCTGCGAGACGAACATCCAGCTGCGCCGACGGCCGAGCCAGGGCAGGATGCCGTAGCGGTCGAGCAGCGGTGCCCACAGGAATTTCCAGGTGTAGGGAAACTGGATCAGCGCGAAGGCGCCGATGGCGCGCAGCGACAGGCCTTCGGTCTTGAGCCAGGCCGGCACCAGATTGAGCAGCAGGTAGAGCGGTAATCCCGAGGCGAAACCGGTGAAGATGCAGATCAGCATCCGCCGGTTCCACATCGCGTTCAGCCAGGCGGGCATCAGCGCGGACGGGTCAGGCGGTAAACGGCCAGGCTGCCGAGGAAATTCAGGTCGCGCGGCGACTCGGCCTGGATGATTTCACCGGCCTCGTCGAGGACGCGCCGTTCGACGATGGTCAGCCCCATTTTTTCACAGAGCGCTTCGAAATCGAGCAGCGTGAAGAAGCGGACGTTGGGCGAGTCGTACCACTGGTAGGGCAGGTCTTCCGACACCGGCATGCGGCCGTCGAGGACCGAGCGCAGGTTCTGCCAGTAGGCGAAATTGGGGAAGGAAACGACCGCTTCGCGACCGACGCGCAGCATCTCGCGCAGGATGCCTTCAGTGTGGCGCACCGTCTGCAGGGTGCGCGACAGCACCACGTGGTCGAAGGCGTCGTCAGCGAAGTCCTTGAGGCCGTTTTCCAGGTTGCTCTGGATCACGTTGATGCCGTTGCGCAGGGCGGCCAGCACGTTGGCGTCCTCGATATCGACACCCCAGCCCTGGACATTGCGGGTTTCGATCAGGTGCTTGAGCAGCGCGCCGTCGCCGCAACCGAGGTCGAGCACGCGATGTCCCGGCTCGACCCAGCCGGCGATGACGTCGAAATCGGGGCGTCCGAGCGTATTGGTCATAAGGCGATGTTCCCCAGGAAGGCGGCAACCAGGCCGTGGTATTGCGGGTCTTCCATCAGGAAGGAGTCGTGGCCGAAGTTGAGGTCGATTTCGGCGTAGGAGACCTTGCGTCCGTTGGCCAGCAGCGCGGCGACGATTTCCCGCGAGCGCGCCGGCGAGAAGCGCCAGTCGGTGGTGAACGAGGCGACGAAGAAATTGGTGTCGGGATGCGTGCGGGCCATGGTCCTGACCAGATCGCCGTCGTCGAGCCGGGCCGGGTCGAAGTAATCGAGGGCCTTGGTCATCAGCAGGTAGGTGTTGGCGTCGAAATAGCCGGCGAATTTGTCGCCCTGGTAGCGCAGGTAGGACTCGACCTCGAACTCGACGTCGTAATCGAAGGCGAACGAGCTGTTGCGCAGCTCGCGGCCGAATTTCTCGCCCATCTGGTCGTCGGACAGGTAGGTGATGTGGCCGAGCATGCGGGCCAGGCGCAGGCCGCGCACCGGCCGCGTGCCATGTTCGTAGTAATGGCCGCCGTGGAAATCCGGATCAGTCAGGATGGCCTGGCGGGCGACGTCGTTGAAGGCGATGTTCTGCGCCGTGAGCTTGGGCGCGGAAGCGATGATCAGCGCGTTGCGCACCCGCTCCGGGTAGGAAATGCTCCAGCGCAGCGCCTGCATGCCGCCCAGGCTGCCGCCCATGACGGCGGCCCAGCTATCTATGCCGAACTTGTCGGCCAGGCGGGCCTGGGCATTGACCCAGTCGCTGACGGCGATGATCGGGAAATCGGCACCCCAGGGTTTGCCGGTGGCCGGGTTGATCGACGACGGGCCGGTCGAACCGTGGCAGCCGCCGGGATTGTTCAGGCCGACGATGAAGAACTTGTCGGTGTCGAGCGGCCGCCCCGGGCCGATGATGTTGTCCCACCAGCCGACATTGTCCGGTGCATCGGCGTAATGTCCGGCCAGGTGATGGTGGCCGGACAGTGCATGGCAGACCAGAATGGCGTTGGAGCGGGCGGCGTTGAGCGTACCGTAGGTTTCGACGGCCAGGTCGTAGGCCGGCAGGATGCCGCCGCTACGCAGATGGAGCGGTTCGCTGAAGTGGATGCGTTGTGATTCGACGACGCCAATACCCGGCATGATGATTCCAGAAACAAAAAACCCAGTTGGCCAAAACGCGAACTGGGGTCCCCGCTTTAGCGGCATTTCTAAGGCGCCCGCAATCTGAGATAAATCGGCGCCGCCGGAGGTTTCCGACGGCCTTGAAGATACCCAGCGGTCGTTGAAAAGTCAATTCGTGACATCAGCCTGCGAATGTAAATGGGACTTTGGTACTATTCGGGCTAGTCAAACGAACAATATCAAGGGGCAGGCATGCTCGAACAGCGACGACATCAACGCATCCGCTTCGGGGTTCCGCCTCGGGCGAAGGTGGGCTTTGGTGGCAAGATCGGAGAAGCTTGCATCGAAAACCTGTCGATGTCCGGCCTGATGATGCACTGCGACATCCCGCTCGAGATCGGACAATCCGCCGGTTGCGAGTTCTCGTTGTTCGGCTCGCCGGTGATGGATGTCTCGGTGACCGTGGTCAGCCGTCTCGGCGACCTTTACGGCGCCCGTTTCCAGGCCGGTCTGATCAATCAGGTGGTGATCGAGGATGCGATCCGCGGCGCGCTGGCATCGGGCAAGGCTTCCATCCTGTCGGTGCACGAAGTGGGTGGGCGCAAGATCATGCGCATTGCCGGCGGTCTCAACGGCTCTTTGCGCAATGATTTCATGCACGCGTTGACCCGTGTCGGAGTCGACGAAATCGACCTGGCCGGCGTCACCCAGGTCGAACAGGCCGGCCTGGCCTTGTGCGTGGTGGCGACAGAGCGTCATGGCGCGGTACTCGGTGAGCAGTCGGTGTGTTTTGCCGAGGCCTGGAAGTTTGCCTTGACGCTGCCGGGTCATCCAGCTGTCTGACAAGGGCATTGCCTTGTCATCACGCATTGCGCCGCTAATTCTGTCGCTTCTGGTATCTGGCGCCTCAGCCAGCGATGAACTTTTCTTTGCCGACCTGCCCGTTGTCGCTTCGGTCAGCCGCCTGCCTCAGCGCCTGGCCGATGCTCCCGCATCGGTGACGGTGATTGATCGTGAAATGATTCGAGCCTCGGGTGTTCGTTCATTGAACGACATCTTCCGTCTGGTGCCGGGCTTCCAGACCTTCGCTCACAGCGATACGGCGGCCAGGGTCAATTATCACGGGATTACGGACGACAACGATTTTTCGCCACGGGTTCAGGTGCTGATCGATGGTCGTTCGCTGCATTCACCCTTGTTCCGCAATGGCATGAATTGGGCATTGGTGCCGGTGGCACTGGAGGATATCGAACGAATCGAGGTGGTTCGTGGCTCCAATTCAGTGTCTTACGGCACCAACGCCTTTCTCGGCGTGGTCAATATCATCACCATCGATCCCTCGCTGGTACAGGGAAGCTCGCTCTCGGCGAGCAGCGGCAGCCAGGGCGTACGCGACTACACCTTGCGTACCGGCGGGCGCATTGGCGATAACGGCAGTTATCGCCTGACCTACCAGGAGACCAAGGACGAGGGCCTCGATGACGATTACGACTGGCGTGACAGTTACCGGAATCGTCGCCTTGATCTACGCGTCAACTACGCTGCGAGCATCAGCGACAGCCTTGAGTTGCATCTTGGCCGGGTTGACGGCGAATTCACCCGCGGGCGACTGGATACCGTGACCCCGCCGGTGGTCGATACAAGAAACCCGTTCCGTGCGCTCGATGAGTCGTCGCTCTGGATACAGACGCGCTGGTTACGGACGCTCGAAGATGGTGCGGACTTTTCGTTGCGTTACACCTTCAGCGAAGACCGGGGCGATGACAGCTACACTCATCCGAGCCGCCCGCCGGGTTACAACGAAGTCAATGAATCCGGCGATTGGGGGCGGCGCCACGAAATCGAGGCAATGCACAACTTTTCGCCGATCGACAAAGTTCGCCTGGTTTGGGGGGCTAGCTGGCGCCACGATGCCGTCAGTTCAAAAACCATGCTTCACGATCGCGGAACGGAGACGCGTCAGGTATGGCGGGCCTTTGCCAACAGCGAGTGGAAGCCTTCGTCCTGGGTGACTGCCAATCTTGGGGCATCCAGTGAGTACGATACCCTGGCGGGTAACCACCTGTCGCCGCGTGCCAGCCTGGCGTTTCATTTCAATACGGAGAACACGGTCCGGGTCGGCTATGCTCAGGCTTGGCGGACTTCCAGTATTTTTGCCTATCGGGCCAATTACCTGAGCGGGCCAGCTGCCAATCAGGTCATCCGGATCGGCAATCCGCAATTGCCGGCCGAAAGGCTGGACAGCTGGGAGCTAGCCTACCTCGGTGACTGGCGCGACTGGCGGATGAGTCTGGATGTGCGCCATTTTCGGGAGAGGGTCAGTGATCGTTTGATGATCGTTCGCACAGGCGCTTCCCCGATACCGGATTCCGAGCAGTCGATTCAGGACATCACCATGCGTGGTTACGAGGTTCAATTCAAGTGGCAACCACTGGAAATGACTCGTGTATTGCTCAATCACTACAGTATTAGGATTGATAGTCGGTTTTCCGAGAATGGCCAGCGGATTTTGGAGACGCCTGGCAGCAATATAGGTGCTAGCCCTGATAGATACGTTCGTTTGGCAGATGAGTCGGCGCCCCGTCGTAGTTCGTCCGTGCTTCTGATGCAGAAATTGCCGCTTGGTTTCGACCTGTCGCTGGCGCGTTACTGGGTGGGCGGCATGCGCTGGACGCGTAATACCTCAGTCGACAAATATGCGCGGACTGATGCCCGCCTGGCCCATACCTTCAAGCTTGGGGGAAAACGGGGTGAGATTGCCTATACGGTCCAGTCGCTGGATGGGGCGCACGTCGAACAGAGAAAGGCTGGGTCGCAGCCAAATCAGCGAACCGTCGATCGGCGCCACTGGGTCTCCTTGAGCGTGGATTTCTAAGGTCGGCCTCAGCCGCGACTGCCGCGCATGACCACGCCTTCAAACCAGGCGTCAAAGGGCTCGCGGGGGGCTACAGCCTTGCCGTGCGCATAGGCGATCCCCAATCTGTGCAGATGCTCCAGCAAGGGGGTGTCGTCGACCGCTTCGGCAATCGGGAAAATCTGCTGCTCGCCGGTGATTTCGAGGATGGCCCGCAGCAGCGCAGTCGAGGTCATGCCGTCGCCGATATCGCGGGTCAGGCTCTGGCTCAGGCGGACATAGCTGGGCGCTACGGTCCGCAGTTGGGTGAATGAGGAAATCGCGCCGCCGAATTCAGTCAGGACGATCTGGCAACCCAGTTCGCGCATGCGACGGGAAAACTCGATCAGCTGACTGGTCTGGTGGGTGCTGACATCCTCGGAGAACATCAGACACAGCCCTTCTCCCTGAATGGCGTGTTCGGCAAGGCGTGCCGCAATGTAGTCGCCGGTTTCTGGGGTGCTGATGGACGCACGGGAAAGTGGAACCATGCAGGTCATCGGCATGTGTTGCTTGCTGGCACGTGCCAGGGCACGGATCGCGGTGTCCAGGAAATGCTGGTCGAAGCTGCTCGACATGTCGTAACGTTCAGCGGCGTCGATCAGAGCACTGAGGGCGACCGGTGCCTGACCGGGTTCGTTGAGGCGGGCGCTCAATTCGGCCATTGGCCCGCCGGGAACACCTGGCTGCAGGGCGCGGAGCGGAATGGCTTCGATCATCAGGCGGCCTTCCGAGAGGGCATTGGCCAGGCGTCCCGCCCAGTTGCCGCGATCGCGCCGGCGTTCGGTCTGGGTAGCCGGTGCCATTTCGCAAACCTGATTGCGTCCGAGTTCCTTGGCGCGCAGACAGGCTGCATCGCTGAGTGCGAATATTTCCTGGATCTCGCGCACATCTCGACTTACCGGGGTCAGACCGATACTGGCGCCGATGGCGAAAATCCGGTCCTGCCAGACGAAACGGTACTCCGCCGACAGGGCACAGATATCCTGCGCAACCTGGCGGGCCTTGATCAGGCCGCAATTGGCCAGCATGATGCCGAATTCGTCACCGCCCAGGCGCGCCAGGGTGTCTTCTTCGCGCAGTCGCCCCTGAAGGAGCAGGGCGATCTGGCGCAGGAGTTCGTCGCCAGCCAGGTGGCCGCAGGCGTCGTTGACCGCCTTGAAACGGTCGAGGTCAATGAACAGGACGCTGAATTCGTCGCCGCCGGCATGGACGTTGGCCAGTGCCTTGTCGAGCCGGAGTTCGAATTCGCGGCGGTTGACCAGTCCGGTCAAGGCGTCGTGACGGGCCTGGAAGACCAACTGTGCCGTGGCTTCCTCGATCCGCGATTGCATCGACTGGTGAGCGCCCCCGATGTGGCTGGCCATGTCGTTGAAACCGTCCTCAAGGATGCGCAGTTCGCCGCTCGATGAGGCAGGAATACGGGTGCCGAAATGGCCTGCCGACATCTGCCTGACGGCGGCAGTCAGACGCTGCAGGGGTTTGGCCAATTGGTCGGCCATGGCAATGGCCAGCGCGCCCATCAGGCCCAGACCGGTCAGGACGGCGATCAGGCCTTGCAGGATCAGGTCGCGCTGACGTTCGATCAGGTCCAGCTTGTCGAGTTCGATGAAGACATGACCGATGGTTTCCTGCGGGTTTTCGTCGAGCCCGGCAATATCGAACAGCGGATCGCTGTCGCTTTGCGTGCGGATGACGGGGGCGCCAAAGGCGATCCAGGTTTCGGTTTCGGCGACCAGGGCCGGCTTGTCGAGGTGCTGGCGGATGATTTCGGCGGGCAGTGAGACGCGTCCGCTGACCGCCAGCGTGCGCCCCTTCGGGTTCACGATGATGGCCGCCTTGACGCCGGGTTCCTGCATGGCGGCCTGAACCAGGCCGTAAATGCCGTCCATCTGCCCGGCAATGATGCCGTACTCGCTGACCGGCGCGAGGTAACGGACGGTGGCCAGGCCTTTGCCGCGCAACTGGTCTTCGATGGCGTTGATGCCGGTCATCGAGAAATAGAGCACGAGCAGCGTGGTGATCAGGGCGCTGGGTAGCAGCGTGAGGATCAGTAGTCGCTGGCGTAATGTCAGGTTGTTCATTCTTCAGTCCCGCTGGTGAGCAGTTTCTGCAAGAGATCGGTTTCGTCCGGCAGGCGCAGGCCAAAGGCATCGGCGACGCTCTGGTTGATGGTCAACGAATATTCGGAAGGTGGTCGCGGCGGCGGCAGGCGGTTGCCATGAACCGAAATCAGTGCACCGGCCTGTCGGCCGATCTGGGCTGGCGTCGAATACAGTGCAGCGAGCGCTCCTGCCTTGGCCAGGGAGGCGGAGAAGCCGATGACCGGCCGCTGGAAGCGGTAGGCAGTGATCAACAAGGGGCGGATACTACTGCGCGAGTAGATCAGTGCATCGGGGACGGCCAGCAGGACTTCGCTGCGGGCGAGCAGGTTTTCGAGCGTGGGCAGTATTTGTTGTTCGTTGCTTGCCTGCTCGCTGTGCAACTGCATGCGCTGAAGGGTCAGTGCCGAGCGGAACGATGCGATCTGCGGTGCCGATTGATCGCTGACCAGCAAGCCGACGCGGCGCATTTCCGGGAATAGCAAGCGTAGCAACCGTGCCTGTCGTTTGGCCGGCTGATCCAGGTAGATAGCCGAAACCGGGGGCGGTGCACGCGCTTCGACAAGCGCCGCCTGGTAACTGTATTCGGGCAACAGGGTGGCCAGGATCGGTGTTTTCGGATTGGCTGCGAGGGCAGTACGCAGGGCACCGCTGCCGGCGGTGACGATGAGGTCCACCGGTTGCCGGTCGGCTGGTCGGAGATTGTTATCGGTGTAGGCAATTTTCCAGCCGGCCTGCAGGTTTTTTTGCAGGCTGCTGGCGAATTCTCGGTACGGCGCGCTGTCATCGGCCAGGATGAGCGCAATTTCGCCTGCCCAGGCTTTTGCATGGAATAGGAAAAACAGCAGGAGGAGCAGTGCTGGCCGCGACATGCCGTCACTATAGGGGCTGGCGACATGCCAGGGCAATACACGTTTGCCCTACGTTGTACTCGGCCAGAGAATATCGAGCAGCAAAGGCAGGCCTTCGCTGATGGCAACCGGTCCCGGCGTCAGGATGACTGCCGACTTGATCTCGTGCATGCGCCCCTGATTGACCGCCGGAATGGCCTCCCAACCCGGCCGGGCAGCGACGCGTTCAGGGCGGAAGTGTTTGCCGCACCAGGAGCCGATGATGATCTCCGGCGCTGCCGCGATCACTTCCTCCGAGGTCGGTCGACGGTCGCGGGATAGCGGCGAGCGCGCGCGTTCGGCGAAAACATCTTCGCCGCCGGCGATTTCAATCAACTCGGATGCCCAGCGCAGGCCGCTGATCAGCGGATCGTCCCATTCCTCGAAATAAACGCGCGGCCGGCGGCCATGTTGGGCGATGTGTTTCTCGGCCAGTGCCCGGGCCTGGGCGATCTGCGCTTCCAGCCCGGCGACCAGCGCCTGTGCGCGATCCTCGGCGCCGACCAGGCGGCCGACGGTTTCGATCATCGCCAGGATGTCGTCGACGCTGCGCATGTTCAGCGCGTAGACCGCAATGCCAGCCTTGATCAGGTCACGGGCGATGTCGGCCTGGAGGTCGGAGAAAGTCAGCACCAGGTCGGGTTTGACGGCGAGGATCTTCTCGATGTCGCCGGTGGTGAAGGCGAAGACCTTGGGTTTTTCCTTGCGCGCCTGCGGCGGCCGAACGGTGTAGCCGCTGATGCCGACGATGCGGTCCTGCTCGCCGAGGGCGTAGAGGACTTCGACGGTTTCGGTGGTCAGGCAGACGATGCGTTGGGGCAGGCGGGGCATGGTGTTCTCACTTGGGGCGACGGCTGCGTGCGACATCGAGGTGGTCGCAAAGTTTCGCCGTGCCGTCGAGGATGCGCGGCGTGTGCCGCTGCATGATGTCGGGATTGATGTGGAAAAGGTTGCCGCGCTGGACCGCGGTCATGCGTTTCCACTGATGCCAGTCGTCCAGCCATTCGGGCTTGGCGTCGCCCATGCCGGTGGCGACGATGGCTTCCGGGTCGGCCTCGATCACCGACTCGATGCCGACGCGCGGCGCCATCTGCGTCAGGTGGCCGAAAATGTTCTCACCGCCGCAGATGCGCATCGCGTCGCTGATGATCTGCGGGCCGCCGACGGTGACCAGCGGTGCCTTCCAGATCTGGTAGAAGGTGCGCACCTTGGGCTTGCCGGCGTTGGCCGTGCGCAAGGCCGCCATGCGTTCGCGGAAACGCCGCGCCTCGGCATTGGCAACGGCTTCCGTGCCGGCCAGCCGACCGTAGCGTTCGACCTGGCCGGCGATGTCTTCCATGTGGTTGGGCTGGGAAACGAAAACGGTCAGGCCGAGCGCCCGCAGTTTGTCGGCCTGCGCCATGTTGTTGCCGCTTTCCCAGGCCAGCACCAGGTCCGGTTTGAGGGCGACGACCGCTTCCAGGTCGATGCGCGAATAGCCGCCGACCCGTCTGACCTGCTTGGCGGCGGGGGGATAGTCGCTGTACTCGACGGTGCCGACCAGCTTGTCGCCGGCACCGGCAGCAAACAGCGTTTCGGCAATGTGCGGGGCGAGGGCGACGATGCGCTGCGCGGGTTTGGTCAGCCTGACTTCGCGGCCGGTATCGTCCTTGATCAGCAGTTCGGCGTGGACCATCGGGCTCAGGGCGAAGGCTGCCAGTACAGCAAGCAGGTGGATTTTCATGCGGGCTTCCAGTCGGCAAGGGCTGCCTTCAGACACTGCCAGCCGGCCTCGTCGGGTGGCAGGCCGACACGCAGCAGCGGATTCGATTCGTAGCGGCGGGTGAGGATGGCGCGGCGCGCCAGGTATTCGTGCAGTTCGGCGGTGGCCGGTGCGTTCAGCGTCGCGAACAGCGGCGTTGCCTTGACCTCGCCGAGCGGTGCCAGCAACTGGCGCAGGCGTTCGCCGTCGGCGTGCAGGCGCTGGCGCGTCGCCGCCTGCCAGGCGCTGTCGGCCAGTGCCAGCGTTGCCGCGGCGCGCGACGGGCCGGCGACGCTCCACGGGCCGATTGCCTCGGCCATCTTTGTCAGCAGTTCGGGGGCAGCGAACAGGAAACCGACGCGCAGCCCGGCCAGGCCGAAGAACTTGCCCAGCGAACGGAAGACGATCAGGTTCGGCGCGTCCGCCGTGCCGGCCAGCGGCGTCAGGCTGTGCTCGGGCGTGGCGTCGATGAAGGCTTCGTCGACGATCAGCCAGCCGCCGCGCTTTTTCAGTTGCGCCGCGGCGTCGACCGCCAGTTCGCGCGGGTGGCGGTCGGCGGTCGGGTTGTTCGGGTTGCACAGCAGCACGTAGGGCGTCGCCGCCGCCAGCGCGCGCGGCAGCGTCGCGTTCTGCAGGAAGCGCAGCTTGTGGCCGGCGCGCTGCCAGGCCTGCGGGTGTTCGTTGTAGAGCGGCGCGATGCAGGCCACGGCGGCGCGCGGCAGCAGCGCCGGCAACCACTGGATGGCGGCCTGCGAACCCGCGACCGGCAGGAGGTTGCTATTGCCGTAGTAGGCGGCAGCGGCGGCCTCCAGGCCGTCGTTGTCTTCCGGCAGGCGTTGCCAGACTGCGGCCGGCAGCGGCGGCACCGGCCAGCCCTGCGGGTTGATGCCGGTGGACAGATCGAGCCAGTCGGCGAGCGGGATGTCGTAGTGGGCCGCGGCTTCGCGCAGGCGGCCGCCATGGTCAAGCATGCAGGGCTCCGATCAGGAAAAGGACGGCCAGCCACAGCCACAGGCTGCGCCGGATCAGCGTGATCGCCCGGCCGAGGTCGGCGGCGACCGGCGCCGGGCCGCAGCCGAGCGGTGGGCGGATTTCCTCGCGGCCGTGGTAGATGGCGGCGCCGCCGCACTGTACGCCGAGGCTGCCAGCGCCCGCCGCCATCACCGGGCCGGCGTTCGGGCTTTCCCAGCCGGGCGCCTGGGTGCGCCAGCAGGCCAGTGCGTCGCGCCAGCGGCCGAGCAGGGCGTAGCTCAGCGCGGTCAACCGCGCCGGCAGCCAGTTGAGCGCGTCGTCAAAGCGGGCGGCCCAGCGGCCGTACAGGTTATAGCGCTCGGTGCGGTAGCCCCACATCGCGTCGAGCGTGTTGGCCAGCCGGAACAGCAGGGCGCCGGGGCCGCCGAGCAGGGCGAACCAGAACAGCGCACCGAAGATCGCGTCGTTGCCGTTTTCCAGCACCGATTCGACGCCGGCCTTGGCGACGCCGGACTCGTCGAGTGCTGCGGTATCGCGGGAAACGATCCAGCCGACGCGCTGCCGCGCCTCGTCGAGGCGCCCCTCGCGCAGCGGCCGGGCAACCGCTTCGGCGTGCTCGCACAGGCTGCGCGCGCCGAGCGAAAAATAGAGCAGCAGCACGTCGACCGCGAATGGCGCCAATGGTCGCAAGGCCAGCGCCAGCGCCACCCAGGGCAGCACCGCCAGCGCCCAGCCGAGGACGCCGCCGGCAATCGTGCGCCGGTTCAGCCGCTTTTCGATCGCCGCCGCCAGCGCGCCGAAGCCGACCAGCGGGTGAAAACGCCGCACTTCGCCGAACAGGCGGTCGAGCAGCACCGCGGCGAGCGCCGCCAGCGGCATGGCGTAGGGGCCGGCGAGCAGGTTCAATTCGGCCATTGGCGGGCCAGGGCGATGGCGGCGTCGATTGCCGCGCGCGCCTGTGGATTGTTGTGCCAGCAGGTCGAGCCGATCATGCGGGCGATGTGCAGCGTGACGACGGCGCTTTCCTCGCCGGCCAGCCGGGCCAACGGCGCGTAGCCGGCCTCTTCGAGGCGGCGGATCACCGTCGGCCCGACGCCGGGCAGGGCGAGCAGCGCGGCGCGCTGGTCGGCCGGGAAAGTGCCATTCATGCGCCGCGCTCCGCCGCGGCGAGCGCCGACAGGGCGGCGGTCAGCCCGGCATTTTCCGGTAAATCGCGCGTCCCCCACTGTTCGTGGAAGACCAGTTCCTCGACCGGCAGGCGCGGCAGCCAGCCGGCGCTTTCCAGTTCCGGGCGATCCTTGAAATGGCTGACGTGGCCGATGCACAGATAGGCAATCGGCACGATGTGATGCGGAATGCCGAGCGCGTCCTGCAGCGCCTTCTCGTGGAAGATGCTGACCCAGCCGACGCCGAGGCCCTCGGCGCGGGCAGCCAGCCACAAGTTCTGGACGGCGCACACGCTGGAATAGAGGTCCATGGTCGGCATGTGCGTGCGGCCGAGCACGACCGGGCCGCTGCGCGAGCGGTCGCAGGTGATGCACAGGTTCACCGGCGCGTCGAGGATGCCCTGCAGTTTCAGCTTGCCGTAGATTTCGCGCTTTTCGTCCGGAAACATCGTCGCCGCTTCGGCATTGGCCTGCGCGAAGATGTCGTGCACCCGCTGTTTCACGTCCGCCGAGCGGACGACGAGGAAATTCCACGGCTGCATGAAACCGACCGACGGCGCGTGATGCGCCGCCATCAGGATGCGCGCGAGCTGGTCGTCGGCGACCGGGTTGGGCAGGAACTGGCCGCGCACGTCGCGGCGGCTGAAAATGGCGTGATAGACGGCGGCCCGTTCGGCGTCGGAAAAAGCGTGCTGGTTTTCCATGGATTCCCCTTCTGGAAACGCGAAGGCACCCGTCCACGGTGCCGAATTACGTCTCCCGGCCGGTCTTCTGACTCGGATTCACCCGGACGATGCGCCTTCCCGCCGCAGCAGTGGCCTGTGCATCGCCCGTCATCCTCACAGCGTTGGGCACGTGGCGGAATCGCACCGCCTTCCCGATTCTCCTGCCGGCAAAGCCGGAAGGCACCGGGAGACAAGTTTCCGATTCGCATCGGAAGGCAGCGATGGTGCCATAATTACGGCCTTTTTTCACGGGTTTGCACGCATGATAGGCAACGCGCTGATGGTCCAGGGAACGACGTCCGACGCCGGCAAATCGACGCTGGTCGCGGCGCTGTGCCGGATTCTGAAGCGGCGTGGGGTACGCGTGGCGCCGTTCAAACCGCAGAACATGGCGCTCAATTCGGCGGTTACCGTCGACGGTGGCGAGATCGGCCGGGCGCAGGCGTTGCAGGCGCTGGCCTGCGGTCTCGAAGCGCATACCGATTTCAACCCGGTGCTGTTGAAGCCGACCACCGACCGCAAGGCGCAGGTGATCATCCACGGCAAGGTCGCCACCGACCTCGACGCCAAGGCCTACCACGACTACAAGCCGCGGGCGATGGGCGCGGTGCTCGAATCCTGGGGCCGGCTGACCGCGCAATACGATTGCGTGCTGGTCGAGGGCGCCGGTTCGCCGGCCGAGATCAACCTGCGTGACCGCGACATCGCCAACATGGGCTTCGCCGAAGCGGTCGATTGCCCGGTGATCATCGTCGCCGACATCGACCGCGGCGGCGTCTTCGCCCATCTGGTCGGCACGCTGGAGCTGCTGTCGGCGTCCGAGCAGGCGCGCGTCGTCGGCTTCGTCATCAACCGTTTCCGTGGTGACATCGCGTTGCTCGAACCCGGTCTGGCCTGGCTGGAGCAGCGCACCGGCAAGCCGGTGCTCGGCGTGCTGCCCTACCTGCACGGCTTGATGCTCGACGCCGAGGACGCAATCGCGACATCCACGGTCGACGGCAAGAAAACAGCAAAAATCCGCGTCGTCGCGCCGGCCTACCCGCGTACTTCCAACCATAACGACCTCGATCCACTGCGCCTGCACCCGCAGGTCGATTTCCGCTGGATCGCGCCGGGCGAAGCTTTGCCGCCGGCCGATCTGATCGTCCTGCCCGGTTCCAAGGCGGTGCGCGCCGACCTCGACTGGCTGCGCGTCCATGGCCACGACCGCGCCATCGCCCGCCACCTGCGCTACGGCGGCAAGGTGATCGGCCTGTGCGGTGGCTACCAGATGCTCGGCCGCAGCATCGCCGATCCGCTCGGTCTCGAAGGCAAGCCGGGAACGACGCCCGGCCTTGGCTTCCTGGCGGTGGACACGACGCTGGAAACGGAGAAGCAGCTGCGCAATGTGAGCGGCCACTTGCATCTCGAAGGCCGGCCGGTGATGACCGGCTACGAAATCCACCTCGGCGTCACCCAGGGCGATGGCTTGACGTGGGCTGCCGTACAGCTGGCCGACGGCCGTGCCGATGGTGCTATCTCGGCCGACGATCAAGTTCTCGGTACTTACTGCCACGGCGTTTTCGACCATCCCGAGGCCTTGGCTGCATTGTTGCGCTGGGCCGGTGCCGGCGAGGTCGATCACGTCGACTTTGCCGCCCGCCGCGAAGCCGATCTCGACCGCCTGGCCGATTCGGTCGAGGCGGCGCTCGCCTGGGAAAAGCTCAGGCCCTGGCTGGCGCTGCCTTGAGCGTCAGCGGCAGGCCGGCGGCGACCAGCGTCACCTGATCGCAGACTGCCGCGACGCGCTGGTTGAGCCGCCCCTGTTCATCGGCGAACAGCCGCGAAACCGGGTGCATCGGCACGATGCCCCAGCCGACCTCGTTGGAGACCAGGATGATGCGGCCGGGTAGTTGCGGCAGCGTCTCGATCAGCGCCGCCGTTTCACCGGCGAACAACGGGCAGTCGACGGCCTCGCCGGCTTCGGCCTGGGCGGCAGCGCGGCCGGCGAAAAGCAGATTGGAGAGCCACAGCGTCAGGCAGTCGACCAGGATGCAGGTGTCGGGCGCCGCCAGTTCGCGCAGGCAGGCGGCCAGGTGCAACGGCTCCTCGACGCAGCCCCAGTCGGCCGGGCGGCGTTCGCGGTGGTGGGCGATGCGGCGCGCCATCTCGCCATCGCGCGATTCGGCGGTGGCGACATAGACGACCCGGAGACCGGATTCGAGGGCGCGTTGTTCGGCGTGGTGGCTCTTGCCTGAACGGGCGCCGCCAAGGATCAGTTCATTCATGGCCGCCATTGTATAATCGCTGCGTTCGATAAAACGGAACCCGGTGCGAGCTAACTCTATTCCGGGGCGGGCCCGCCGCTGTAATCGGGGACGGACGCTGCACCATGTCACTGCCAAGGGGAAACAGACCCGGCGGGAAGACGCAGCGATCCGGACGATCCGAAAGCCAGAAGACCTATCGAGCACCAAGACAGCAAGCCTGTGGACAGGGCTTCGCGGCTGCGTTGGCCAAACGCTGTCGCGAAGCCTTTTTTCATTTTGGAGAATCGGATGCATTCGTTCGCAATCAGCGCCCCGGACCGGGGCATGGAAAATTCGCTTAAACACAAGGTCGACCGCAAGACCAAACCACCCGGCTCGCTCGGCCAGCTGGAGGCGCTGGCGGTGCGCATCGGCCTGATCCAGCAGACGCTGACGCCGTCGCTCGACCGGCCGCAGATGCTGGTCTTCGCCGGCGATCACGGCGCGGCCAAGGCCGGCGTCTCGGCCTATCCGCAGGACGTGACCTGGCAGATGGTCGAGAACTTCCTCGCCGGCGGCGCGGCGATCAATGTTTTCTGCCGGCAGAACGGCCTCGGCCTGGCGGTGGTCGATGCCGGGGTCGCCCATGATTTCGGTGGTCCGCGTGAAGGCCTGATCGATCTCAAGGTGGCGCCGGGCACGGCCAATTACCTCGAATCCCCGGCGATGACGGCGGCGCAGTGCGCGCAGGCGATCGAACAGGGCGCCGGCGTGGTCTTCGGCCTGGCGGCAGCCGGCTGCAAGGTGGTCGGTTTCGGCGAAATGGGTATCGGCAACACCGCTTCGGCATCCTTGATCACCCACTGCCTTACCGGTGTGCCGCTGGCCGATTGCGTCGGTCGCGGTACCGGTCTCGACGACGTCGGGCTGGCGCGCAAGCGGGCGCTGCTGGAGCAGGCGCTGACCCGCTACCGCACTGCCGGTGGGGCCGACGACGCCTTTGCCGTGCTCGCCGAGTTCGGCGGGTTCGAGATCGCGACCATGGTCGGCGCCATGCTGGCGGCGGCGGAGGCGAAGATGGTGCTGCTCATCGACGGCTTCATCGTCGGTTCGGCAGCGCTGGTCGCCGAGCGGCTGGAACCGGCCTTGCTCGACTACTGCGTCTTCTGCCACCGTTCGGCCGAGCCCGGCCACCGCGCGCAGTTGCAGGCGCTGTGCGCCGAGCCGCTGCTCGACCTGGGCCTGCGCCTGGGTGAGGGGACCGGCGCCGCGCTGGCTTTCCCGCTGGTCCAGGCGGCGGTCGCCTTCCTCAACGAGATGGCCAGCTTCGAGTCGGCCGGCGTCGCCGGCTAGCCATGTTGCGCCGCGAGCTCGAATACTTCCTCGGCGCCGTGCGTTTCTTCACGCGGCTGCCGGTGCCGGCCTGGGTCGGCCATTCGGCTGAAGCGCTGAACCACTCGGCGCGCTGGTTTCCGGCGGTCGGCCTGGTCGTCGGCGGCATTGCCGCACTGGTCTACCTGGCCGCGCTGCAGTTCTGGCCGCAGCCGGTCGCCGTGCTGCTGGCGATGGCGGCAACGCTGTACGCCACCGGCGCCTTCCACGAGGACGGCCTGTCCGACACCGCCGACGGTCTTGGCGGCGGCTGGGACAAGTCGCGCATCCTGGCGATCATGAAGGATTCGCGGGTCGGCAGTTACGGCGTGGTTGCGCTGTGGCTGGGGCTGACCGGCAAGTTCGTGCTGCTCGCGGCGCTCGATCCGGCACTGGTGCCGGCGGCGCTGCTCGCCGGTCATGCCGGGTCGCGCGGCTGTGCGACGCTGCTGCTGGCGAGCATGGACTACGCGCGCGACGACGCGCAGTCCAAAGCCAGGCCGCTGGCCCAGCGGCTGGCGCCGGGGGCATTGCTGTTCGCCTTGGCAGTCGCGCTGGCGCCGCTACTCTGGCTACCCTGGCAACAGGCAGTGGTCGGGCTTGTGCTGGCGTTGCTGGTCACGGCCTGGCTGGCGGCCAAGTTCCGCCGCTGGCTGGGCGGTTATACTGGCGACTGCCTGGGCGCCACCCAGCAGCTTGCCGAAATCGCCTTCTACCTGGGGCTGCTCGCGCAATGGCCGCGCTGACGCTGTACCTGGTGCGCCATCCCGAGCCCGAGATTGCGCCGGGCATTTGCTACGGTCGGCTTGATATTCCGGCCAGGCAGGTCGATGTTGCCGCTGCCCGTCTGCGTAGCGAATTGCCTGCCGGGCTGCCGGTGTGGAGCAGCCCCTTGCAGCGTTGCCGGGCCTTGGCTGAAGCCTTGCATCCGGCGCCGTTATTCGATGCACGCTTGCAGGAGATGGACTTCGGTCGCTGGGAGGGCGTGCCATGGGATGAGGTATCGCGTGCCGAACTCGATGCCTGGGCTGCCGATGTAGAGAACTATGCTCCGCCTGGTGGAGAGTCGCCGCTGATGGTGCGGGCACGCGTGCTGGAATTTCTTTCGACATTGACGCTGCCGGCAGCCGTGCTGGTCACCCATGCGGGGGTGATACGCTTGCTGCTGGCGGCGCAGGATGGCGGTGAGCTTGCATCTTGGCTGACCCGGGACCTTCCCTACGCTTCATGTACGGTCATCGAATGGAACCAGTAGAATGCCGGCCATGAATGAATTTAATCCCCTGCGCGATGCTATCCCCTTGCGGGAGGTGAAGCGTGTACTGGTCATCAAGCTGCGCCATCACGGCGATGTGTTGTTGTCTTCGCCGGTGTTTTCCGCGCTCAAGCTGGCGGCGCCGCAGGTCGAGATCGATGCGCTGGTCTATGCCGACACGGCGGAAATGCTGAGCTTGCACCCGGCGATTTCCCGCGTGTTCGAGGTCGACAGGAAGGCGAAGCAGAAGGGGGCCATGCACCAGTTGAAATCGGAACTGGATTTGCTGGCTGGCTTGCGTGCCCGCTCCTATGACCTGATCCTGCACCTGACCGAGCATTGGCGGGGTGCCTGGTTGTCGAGAATCCTGCGGCCGCGTTGGGCGGTGGGGTGCACCCGGAGCGATGCGGGAGCGCTCTGGCGGCGGAGTTTTTCGCATCTTTACAAGGTTTCGGGTGGTCTGCCCCGTCATACCGTCGAGCGGAATCTGGATGCCTTGCGCCGTATCGGAGTGTGGCCGGCGCCGGCGCAGCGGCGTCTGGTCCTGGTGCCGGGAGAGGCCGCAGAGTCTTCGGTACGGCAACATCTGGCGGAAGTTGGCGTGCAAGGCCGGTTCATTCACATCCACCCGGCCTCCCGCTGGTTCTTCAAGTGCTGGCCGGTGTCGCGCATGGCCGAGCTGATTTCGCGCCTCGAGCAGGCCGGGCACTGCGTGCTGCTGACGGCTGCGCCCAGCCAGGACGAACTGGCGATGCTGGCGGCCATCCAGTCGCAACTGGGGCATCCCGTGGCGACCCTGGGCGGCAAGTTGTCGCTTAAGGAATTGGCGGCGTTGACCCGGATGGCGGATGCCTTCATCGGGGTTGATTCGGCTCCCATGCATATTGCCGCGGCCATGGGCACGCCGACCGTCGCCTTGTTCGGGCCTTCCGGTGAGAAACAATGGGGGCCCTGGTCGGCGCAGGCGCGCGTGGTCAGCAGCATGCATCATCCGTGTCGGCCCTGCGGCAACGATGGTTGCGGTGGCGGCAAGGTCAGCGACTGCCTGGAGAGCCTTCCGGTCGAGCAGGTGATGGCGGCCCTGGATGAAGTTCTCGATAAATGAAAATTGCGATTGTCCGTCAGCGCTACAACCCCTACGGCGGGGCTGAGCGCTTTGTCGAACGGGCGCTGGCGGCGCTGGCGGCGGAAGGGATCGATGTTTTCCTGATCGCCCGGCAATGGACGCAGGCCGCCGCTAACGGTTTTCAGCGGATCAATTGCGATCCGCCGTCGGGTGGAGTGTTCGGCGGCCGTCTGGCGCGCGACCGGGGTTTTGCCCTGGCTGCAGCAAAACTCATGGCGGCGGGTCAGTTTGACCTGGTCCAGTCGCATGAGCGTATCCCGGGGTGTTCGATTTTTCGTGCCGGCGACGGTGTTCATGCCGCGTGGCTGGCGCAGCGTGCCCGGGTGCTTGGTGCCGTCGGTCGTTGGAGTCAGAGACTCTCGCCTTACCATCGCTATGTCCTGGACGCCGAGGCGAATATGTTTGCCCATCCGGCCTTGCGGGCCGTGATCTGCAATTCCCGCATGGTCGCCGATGAAATCCACCGCTTCTACGGTGTCGACCGGGAGCGCCTGGTACTGATCGAAAACGGCGTCGATCTCGATGTATTCAATCCGGAGCAGGTCTCGATCCATCGTGCCGGAATCCGGCGCGCGTCAGGCATTCCGGAGTCGGTGCCGCTGCTGCTTCATGTCGGCAGCGGCTTTGCGCGCAAAGGGGTGCCGCAGTTGTTGCAGGCCATGGCGCGTTGTGCCGGGGGCGAATTTCATCTGGCGATTGTCGGCGCGGACCGCAAGCTGAATGCGCTGCGCGCGACGGCGGAACGCCTGGGGATCGGCCGGCGGGTACATTTCACCGGGCCCCTGCCGGATGTCCGGCCGTGGTACGGTGCGGCCGACGGATTCGTCCTGCCGACGCTGTACGATCCCGGGCCGAATGCGGTACTGGAGGCGATGGCCTGCGGATTGCCGGTGCTGACCTCGACCAGTTGTGGTGCGCGCGACTGGGTCATCCCTGGCAAGAATGGCTATCTTGTCGATGCGCTGGATGTCGACGCCTTGTCCGATGGCCTGCTCAGGCTGTGCGCGCTGGCTGAATTGCCGGCCAGTCGCCTGCTGGCCCGCGCCGCTGTTGCCGAGCTTGGCCTGCCAGCCATGGCCGACCGACTGATCGCGCTTTATCGTCGGCTTATTGTCGGCAACGGCCTGCAGGTCTCGCCTGACCGGGTTGTATAATCGCGGGTCGTTCCCGGTCGCGATACATGAACAAAACAACGAACAGCCGCCAGCTTTACCTCCGTCTTCTCGGGTATGTCCGCCCTTACTGGCTGGCCATCGTCCTGTCGCTGCTGGCGACCATGGTGCTGGCTGCGACCGATCCCTTGTTCCCGGCTTTGCTCAAGCCAATGTTCGACAATGGTTTCAAAACCGGCGAGGACGGTTGGTCGCCGCTGGCGATCGCGCTGGGCATTGTCGGGGTGTTTTTCCTGCGCGGGATCTTCAACTTCTTCTCCAGTTACGGCTTTTCCTGGGTTTCCAACCGGGTGGTGACCGATGTCCGCGAAGCCATGTATGCCAAGATGGTACGTTTGCCGATCGGCTACTTCCAGGCCAATTCCTCGAACGTACCCCTGACCAGGATCGCCTATGACGTGAACGGAGTTGCGTCGGCGGCGACCTCGGTGGTGGTCATCGTCATTCGCGATGGCTTGTCGGTGCTGGGTCTGCTGGGCTGGCTGCTCTGGTTGAACTGGCAACTGACCCTGGTCTGTTTGGCCCTGATTCCGGCCATTGCGATTGTCATGCGGACCTTTTCCGGACGTTTGCGCAAAGCCAGCCTGAATGCCCAACAGGCCATTTCGAGCATGGTGCAGGTACTGCAGGAGACCGCGCACAGCAATCGGGTGATCAAGGTTTTCGGTGGCGAGGCCCAGGAAACAACCCGTTTTTCCGGGACCAACAACCAGGTCCGCAACCAGAACATGCGGCAGGCTGTCGCGGCGGCGGCGATCGGGCCGATCGTGCATCTGCTGGCGTCGTTTGCCGTGGCCATCGTGGTCTATGTGGCGATCGTCCAGTCCGGCGAAGGTCAGGTTACGGTCGGTGGTTTCGTTTCCTTCATCACTGCCTTGCTGATGCTGCTGGCACCCTTGCGCCGTCTGGCCGACGTCAACGCGCCGTTGCAACGTGGACTGGCCGCTGCCGAGAGTGTTTTCAAGTTGCTCGACGAGCGGGAAGAGACGGACCTGGGGCGGTTGCAGTTGTCCGAAGTGCGTGGCGAGTTGCGTTTCGAGAAGGTTTCTTTTCGTTATCCCGGGGCCGAGCGTTCGGCACTCGATGCTGTCAGCCTGACTTTGCCGGCCGGTCAGACGCTCGCGCTGGTCGGGCAGTCGGGGGGCGGCAAGTCGACGCTGGCGGCTCTGGTGCCACGTTTCTATGCGCCGGATTCCGGCCGTATCCTGCTCGACGGCCACGATCTTCAGGATCTGACCCTGGCTTCCCTGCGCGGGCATATCGCCTATGTCAGCCAGGATATCCTGTTGTTCAACGACAGTGTTGCCGCCAACATTGCCTATGGCGACGCCAGAACGCGGACCATGGAAGAGATTGAAGCAGCGGCCAAGGCGGCCAATGCGCTGGAATTCATCCGGGCCTTGCCGCAGGGCTTCGACACGGTCATCGGGGAAAACGGCAATCGTCTTTCCGGCGGGCAGCGCCAGCGCCTGGCGATAGCCCGCGCCATCCTGAAGAACGCACCCATCCTGATCCTCGATGAAGCCACGTCGGCGCTCGACAACGAGTCCGAGCGCCTGGTCCAGGAAGCGCTGGAGCGCCTGATGACGGGCCGCACGACCCTGGTCATCGCACATCGCCTGTCGACCATAGAAAGTGCCGATTGCATTGCTGTTCTGGCGGGCGGGCGTCTGGTCGAAAGCGGAAATCACCAGGAACTGCTGGCCAGCAATGGCGCTTATGCCCAACTCCATCGACTTCAGTTTGCGGAAGCTACATGAAAATTGTCCATACCGAGGCTTCCCTGGGCTGGGGGGGGCAGGAAATCCGGATTCTCGAGGAATCGCGCGGCATGATGGCGCGCGGCCACGAGTTGTTGTTGCTGTGTCCGCCGGAAGCACGCATTCATCAGGAAGCCCAGCGTTGCGGCATACCGGTACAGCCGCTGCCGATTGGCAAGAAGCGGCTGGCCGGTGTGTTGGCAATGCATCGCTGGCTGAACGAACATCCGGTTGATCTGATCAATACCCACAGTTCCACCGACAGCTGGCTGGTCGCCCTGGCTTGCAGCCTGCGCGCGAATGCGCCGGCAGTGGTGCGTACACGTCACATTTCTGCTGCGGTCTCGAGCAATCCGGCAACCCGCTGGTTGTACACCCGGGGCTGTCAACACGTGGTCACCACGGGTGAGGCGTTGCGGCGCGAACTGATCGATGGCAATGGATTTCCTGCCGCGCACATCACCTCGGTGCCGACCGGTATTGATCCGCAGCGGTTCGCGCCAGGTGATCGTCAGGCCGCATGCGTGCGTCTTGGTCTCGATCCGGCTTGCCTTCATGTCGGCATCGTGGCGACGCTAAGAAGCTGGAAAGGACATTTGTATCTTCTGGAAGCTTTTGCTCGCCTGGAACTGCCGATGTGTCGCCTGCTGATCGTCGGCGAGGGGCCGATGCGCCCGAACATCGAGGCGAGGATTGCCGAACTTGGCCTGGCCGACCGCGTTTCGCTGGTCGGCCAGCAGGACCAGCCGGAGCACTGGATGCAGGCCATTGATGTCTTCTGCCTGCCATCGTATGCCAACGAAGGCGTGCCGCAAGCCATCCTGCAGGCCATGCTCAGCGGCTTGCCGATCATTTCGACGCCGGTTGGTGCCATCACCGAAGCCATCACGCATGGCGAAACCGGTCTGATCGTGCCAGCCCGTGACGCCGATGCCCTTTACCAGGCATTGCAGGATCTGCTGGGCGCGCCGGAGCGCCGCCAGCTGCTCGGCACTCGCGCCCGCCAGGAAGCGGCCGCGCGCTTTTCACTGGCGAGCATGCTGGACCGGATGGAGTCAATTTTCCAGTCTGCCGTTGCCGGCCGTACCGGAGTTTAGGCGGAATGTCGGACCTCTTGCCCGCGCCGGCTTCGGTACATTCCATTCTGGCGATCCAGGTCTCGCGCATCGGCGATACCTTGCTGTCGACCCCGACCTTGCGAGCCATCGCCGAGCGCTTTCCCGGGGCGCGCCTGACCGTGCTCGGGCATCCGAACCGCGCCGAAGTGTTCAAAAACCTTCCCTTTGTTCACGCGGTCGGTTCGATCACCAAGAAAACCGCACTCTGGCAGGGCTGGTTGCCTGGCAAGCCCTACGATCTTGCCTTTGTTTTTGGCTATGACCAGGCACTGGTTCGCTACGCGCTGCGCGTAGCCCGCAGGGTGGTGGCCATGCGCCAGCAGGATGCCGGTCTGAATGGCCGCTTGCTCCATGCCGCCAGTGAACCGGCACCGAAATCCCGGCATGCGGTGTATATGCAGCATGCCCTGGTCGCCGATCTGGGTCTCCCGATCCACGACGAGCGCCTGGCCTACGTGGTCACCGAAGCGGAAGCCGAATGGGCGCACGCTACCCTGAGCGAACGTGGCTTGTTGGCTGCCTTCCCCCTGATCGGCCTGCAGATCGCCAGTTTTCCGACCAAGGGCTATCGCGATTGGCCGGTCGAGAATTTCCTGGACCTGGCCAGGCGGATACAGGCGGCCTACCCGCAAGCGCATTTCCTGATATTCGGCGGCCCGCTGGAGCGCGAGCGGACCATGTCCCTGGCTGCGCAGCTGGGCACGGCGGCGACGCATCTGGCCGGTACGCTGAGCCTGCGCCAGACGGCGGCGCTGATGAGCCGCCTCGACTACTACATTGGCGTCGATACCGGTCCCACGCACATCATGGGCGCTCTCGGCCGACCGATGATGTCGTTCTACCATCCTTCCTCGCCGGCCCATCTGTTGCAGCCACTGCAGCACCCGGCCCTGGCTGCCGTCGATCACCCGCTGGCCGGCCAGGTCGGCCCGGAGGCGCCGATGGCCGGATTGACCGTGGACAGTGTGTGGACGAAGCTTGAACCGGCCTTGGCCGGGCTGCGGGCGCGCTGACATGTATTTTGCCTTCATCCTGCCCAATCTGGCCGGCGGCGGGGCCGAGAAGGCCATCCTGAAAACGGCGGCGGCGCTGGTCGAACGTGGCCATCAGGTGAGGCTCTTCCTGCTGGAGCGTCGGACAAGCTATGCCCCGGATCCCCGGGTCACCGTCCATGTACTTGCCGAAAAACTACATCGAGGCTGGTTGGGCAAGCGCTGGTCAGCCTGGCGTCTGCGCCGTGCGCTGTGTCGGCAGATGCCCGACCTGCTGGTGTCCACCTTGCCGTTTGCCGATGAAGTCGCCGCGCTGAGCGGTGCGCCGAATCACTGGTGCCGGGTTGCCAATACCCTGTCGGCGGAGGTCGGGAAGTTGCGGGCCGCTTCGCCAGGCAAGGCGGCGCGGCGTTTGCAGCGCTATCGCTCGCTTTACGGTGGGCGTCCCTTGATTGCCGTATCCGGCGGAGTGGCAGACGATCTACGGGAAAACCTCGGTTTGCCTTCGCAGGTGGTGACGATTCCGAATCCTTTCGATCTTGCCGCGATCCGTCGTCAGGCTGCCGAGCCTTTGCCAAACTTGCCGACGCGGGATTACGTCCTGCACGTTGGCCGTTTTTCGCCGCAGAAGCGCCACGATCTCCTGCTTGATGCCTGGCTCGCCATGCCGCAGGACCTGGATCTGGTCCTGCTCACGGCAGCGGAGCCAGCACTGCAGGCGATGATCGAGGCCCGCGGCTTGTCGGCGCGGGTCCGGGTCGCCGGATTCCAAGCCAATCCCTACCCGTGGATGGCGGGCGCGCGCTTGCTGGTGCTGTGTTCCGACCACGAGGGTTTGCCCAATGTTCTGATCGAGTCGCTGATCTGCGGTACGCCTGTCGTTGCCACGGATTGTCCTTCCGGCCCCCGGGAAATCCTCGGCACGGCCTTGCCGTCGGCCTTGGTTCCGTGCGGCGACGCAGTGTCGCTGGCCCAGCGCATGCAGGCATTTCTTGCCTCTCCGCCGTCGCTGGCGGCGTTGGACCTGTCGGCCTACAGCGTCGAGCGTACGGCCGAGGCATACGAGGCGATAGCCCGGGCAAATGGGAGCACAGGCTGATGTGCGGCATTCTCGGCATGGTCGGGAAACGTTGGCATGCGCAGGCCGGACAGGCCCTGTCCAGCATTGCCAGCCGAGGGCCGGATGCCCAGACCGTGCTCGCCATGGGCGAAGCGCTGTTCGCCCATACGCGGCTGGCGGTGATCGATCTGGCCGGCGGCCAGCAGCCGATGCAGACGGCGGATGGGCGCTACACCATCGTCTTCAACGGGGAAATCTACAATGCCCCCGATTTGCGCCGCGAATTGCAGTCGAATGGCGAATCATTCCGGACCGACCATTCCGATACCGAAGTACTGCTTCTCGGATTCCGCGCCTGGGGCGAAGCATTGCTCGAAAAGCTCGACGGCATGTTTGCCTTCGCCATCTGGGATGCCCGGACGGGCGAATTGTTCGCGGCCCGCGACGCGCTCGGCATCAAACCTTTCATGTACGGCATCGACCAGGGAGAACTGGTCTTTGCCTCGACGCTGGCGCCGTTCTTCACCTTGACCGGTTTCCCGCGCCGGCTTGATCCCGAAGCGTTGCGCGATTACCTGGCATTCCAGACACCGCTGGCGCCGCAGACCTTCCTGCGCGATGTCAGGCAATTGCCGCCAGGTGCCTGCATGCGTTACCGGGCTGGCGAGGCAACGGCAGTCTGCCGACAGTGGTGGACGATCCCGCGGGAATCGGCGCTGATCATGCCCGAGGAAGCGCTGTTGCCAGAGTTGGAGCGGGTGCTGCGAACCAGCATGGCGCGTCAGCAAGTCGCCGACGTACCGATCGGCGCCTTTCTTTCCGGCGGGATCGATTCCAGTCTGCTGGTCTCCTATCTGGCGGAATCAAGTCGGCAGCCGGTGGAGACCTTCAGCCTGAAATTCGCCGATCAGGGTTTTGACGAAAGCATGCATGCGGCGCAGGTTGCCGAGCGCTTCGGCTGTCGGCATCACGTCCTTGAAGCCCCGTCGATCGATGCTGACCGGTTCGTTGCAGCCATTCGCGATCTCGACCAGCCGCTGGCCGACCCCGCCTATGTCATGACGCATGCGCTGGCTGGTTTGACCCGTCAACATGTGACAGTTGCCATCAGCGGCGATGGCGGCGACGAGCTGTTCGGTGGTTACCCGCGGTTCACGGATACGGAAAGCCGGCACCCAGCGCGTTTCTGGCAGCGACCGCTACGTGCCGCAGTCGATGCCGGTCTGCTGCCATCCGCCCTGCTGCGACGCAGCCTGAGCGGACGGGAGCTGCTGCACTACCGTCGTGTCGAACTGGGGCCCTGGGTCGGTCGCAAGCGGATGGCGCACTATCTTGATCCTGCCATCCTGCCCGCCGCGCGGATAGAAAATACGCTGGACGCCTGGTTGCGCCTGATCGATGCTCAGGGAGGGGTGATGGATAGTACGGCATTGATGCGCGCCGATCTGTGGACCTATCTGTCGGAAAACTGTCTGGCCAAGACCGACCGGGCGAGCATGGCGCACGGGCTTGAAGTGCGCGTACCTTTGTTGGGCCAGCCAGTGCTGGATTTTGCGCTGGCCGTGCCGGCCAGCGTGCATTTGCGCGGCGGTCTGAAGTCGCTGCTCACCGGGCTTGCCCGGCAGCGCTTGCCGAGTTGTGTGTGGGACCGCCCGAAACACGGCTTTTCCGTGCCGCTCAGGCAATTGTTCAAGGGAAGCTGGCGTGAAGTGGGTGATGCCTGCTTTGCCGGGGCACAGGCTTACCCCTTCCTCTCCGGGAAGGCCCTGGCCGCGCTCTGGCAGCAGGTTGACGATAGACATGTATCGTCGCGACTGGTGTATACCTTGCTCGTGTTGCTGGTGTGGCTCGAGAACAAGGATATATCGATCAATTAACTGGGGGGTGGATATGCTTTTCAAAGCAGGTGGACGGACGGAGCGACGGTGGCGGAAAATTCAATGGCGATTTCTGCGCCCTGACTGGGCATCGAATTTCGGCGTCGATTTGCCGCTGAACTTGCCGGTGATCACGCCGCCGATCCGCAAGGACATATTTTTTGGTGGCTATGAAGCCAAGGAAGCCGGACTCGTACAGAAATATCTTTCGCCGTCGGATGTCGTCTTCGAGGTCGGCGCGGGGATCGGTTTTCTGTCGGCGATGTGCGCCAAAGTCGTCGGCAACGGCAATGTGCATGCGTATGAGGCGAATCCCCAGCTGATCCCCATCATTCGCAGCGTGCATGAGCGGAACGGCGTGTCGCCGCACGTATACAACGTCCTGCTCGGTAGCGGCGAAAGCGAACGTACGTTCTGGCTGGAGACCGACTACTGGGCATCTTCGCTGATCAAGGGCTCAGCCGATGCGCAGCCCATACAGATTCCGCAGATTGACCTGAATGCTGAACTCGCCCGCATTCGCCCCAGCTTTCTGATCGTCGATATCGAGGGCGGGGAGTACGAGTTCTTCAAGGACATCGATCTCTCCTCGATCACTAAAATCTGCATCGAGGTCCATCCGCATGTCCTGGGTAACGACAAGGTTTGCGAAATACTGGCCTGGTTGTTCGCCCGGGGGTTCAGTCTGGAAGTCGGCAACATGCGCAAATTCGTCTTCTACTTGTACCGGACCGGCACGGGAGTCATCTAAGTGGCTGTCACGCTGAGTTTGATCGTTCCGGTCTATAACGTCGCACCATACCTGGCGCAGTGTCTCGACTCCCTGCTTGCGCAGGATCTGGACGGTGTCGAGATCATTGTCGTCGACGACGGGGCAACCGACGAATGCCCAGCGATACTGGCAAGCTACCAGGAAGCGCATCCCGGGGCGCTGACCGTCATCCGGCAGCCGAATGCCGGCCTGTCCGCGGCACGGAACACGGGGCTCGACAAGGCGAGCGGCCAGTATGTGGCGTTTGTCGATTCGGACGACTGGATCGAACCGTCGTACTATCGCCGCTTGCTCGAACTGGCGATCAGCCAGGATCTGGACATGGCGCATGGCAACGCCATTTTCCACTTCGAAGGCCGGCGCGAGGATCAGCCGATCTATCAGGATGCATTGTCTACCGAGGTGATGCACGGACGCGAGGTGCTGCGCAAGCGTCTGGCCGAGCGCACCTTCCTGCACATGGTGTGGATGCATCTCTACCGCCGCGAGTTCATCGAAATGCACGGGATGCGTTTCATCCCGGGGCGCATTCATGAGGACGTTTTGTGGACGACGCAGGCTTTCCTGCTTGCTCGGCGGGTCGCCTATGATCCGGCCCAGGGCTATTTCTATCGCCAGCGTATTCGCCGGTATTCCCAGGCTGCATCCGATGCGCGGTTTGCGACCATCATCGACAGTTCGATCCGCAACGCCCTCGGCCTGGCCGAAATGGCCGACGGGCTTGGCGAGGATGCAGAACTTGCCGGTCTGATCCGCTGGCAGCTGGTCGACGGCGGTCTGTCGGTGTTTCACAAACTGCGGAAAATTGCCGATCCGGAAATTCGCCGCCAGGTTCACCGCCAGTGCCGTGAACTGGGCTTGTATTCGACACTGTGGCGCAGCGCCACCCTGTTTTCGCAGCGTCGGCGGATTGCCCGGAACTGGCTGCAGGGATTATTCCGGAGATGATCCGGCGCTGCATCCAGATCAATCTGCAGCCCGGCTGGGGCGGCGGGGAGATCTATACCGTCTTTTTTACCCGGGCGTTGCTGGCTCAGGGGGTGCCGACGACCTTGTACGTGCTGCGCGACAATACGCGCTGGACGAGCGAACTGCCGCCCGGCGTCGACATCGTTCCGGTGGCCGGGGCTGCGGAAATGCTGACCTCACTGCAGGCATGCGAGGCGCCCTGGGTCGTCTGCCAGACGCCGCTGGATCTGCCTGCGCTGGAGGTCTTGCGTCATCCCCGGCGCCTGTTGTCGTGCATCGCCCACATGCCCCTCTATGGTCGTGACCCGCGCCGCATTGCCGGTCACGACTACGTGATTGCCGTGTCGGCCCACGTCATTGCCAGTCTGCAGGCAGCCGGGATATCGCAGGTCCATCCCGAGCCGCTGCTCGGTATTGCCGATCTGGCGCCACGGCCAGCCGGCGATGCGGCATCGGGGGTTGTCCGCCGCTCGCGCTACGACTGGGATATGCGCAAGGGCAGGGACCGTCTGCTGAGCTGGCTGGCGCCGCTTGCGGCCAGTTTTGCCCGGGCCGAGGCTTATCGGAAAAAGCCGGGCATCACGCTGGGCATCGTTTCGCGACTGACCCCGATCAAGCAGTTCCCCCTCTTGTTCAGTCTGTTGGCGCCTGTGTTGGCACGGCATCCGGACGTCCATCTGGAAATCTTCGGGGCCGGCGGCTACGCCTCGGTGCGCGATCTGGATGCTGCCCTGCGTCCTTGCCGACGGCAGGTCCGTTTCTGGGGGCAACAGCCGGATGTGGCTGCCGTTTACCGACAGATCGATTATTTGCTGACCGGTTTGCCGGAGAAGGAAGCGCTGGGCTTGAATGTGATCGAAGCTCAGGCCTGCGGTACGCCGGTGCTGGCCGTCGATGCCAGCCCGTTCACAGAGACCGTGTGCGCCGGGGTGAGCGGACTGTTTTTCGAGGATCCTCGCCACGATGGCGGGACCAGTTTCGACGCACTGATTACCCGCCTGGAACGGCAAGCTTTCCGGATCGATCCGGAAGCCGCCCGGGATCACCTGGCCAGGTTTTCGGCGGAAGCCTTCGCGCAACGGGTCGGTCGGCTGTGTACGGCGGTCAATAACAAAGGAGTCCCAGGGTGAGCGGAAAAAAAGTCATCATCAACTACCGCAAGGGTTTTGAGCCGCTTGAGGAGGCATTCGCCAATCTTGGCTACGAAGTGATCAAGAATGCCTGGCATCTGCCGGCGGGTGCCGACGATATCGAACTGGCGGTGGTCAACCTTTATGAAGCGATCCGCCAGCCCTGGCGGGCGCTGTCGTTCAAACGCCAGTTAAGCCGGGCAGGGATTCCGCTGATCGGCCTGGATCGCGATGCGCCATGGCATATGGGTATCCGCAAGCGGCGCATCCTGCTGTTCCGTTGCCTGAACCTGCTCGACATCTATGCCAGCCATACGATGCAGCCAACCTGGAACTTCGCACCCACCAAAATCTACAGTCCGAACGCCGTCTGGGTGCGCAATTTCAACCTGCACGGCCACACCCTGGACGAAATGCGGGATCCGGGGTTCTACGAATACGATGTTTCCTTTCTCGGCAACATGGACGGCGTGCGCTACAAGGAACATGCCGAGCGGCAGCATTTTTTTGCCGCCCTGCGCGAGCGCCTTGATGCGCTCGGCATTCGGCACTACATCAAGCATTCGTCGGGTATCAGCGAGGAGGAACAGATCCGGGTCATCCAGCGCTCGTGCATCAACCTGAGTTTCCGCTCGTCCTGCGATCACGGCGGCGAAATGAGTTGGGGACTGCCGGAGCGCTGTTATGGCGTGCCGGCACGGGGAGGATTCCTGCTGACTGACCGGCGCCGCCATGCCGCCGACGATTTCGATCTGGCGCGGGAGTGGGCGGACTACGAAGGGATGGACGACTGCATCCGGCAGATCCAGCACTGGCTGGCCAATTTCGCGCAGACACGGGCCATTGCCGAAGCGGCACACGAGAAGGTCATGGCCTGCCACACCTACGAGCACCGGGCGCAAAACCTGATCAATGCGGCTCATGCCTGCCGTGCCGCCAGGCAAACAAGCTGAAGGTCGCGCCAAGCCATGAAGATTCTTGTCATTCGCCGCGACAACATTGGCGATCTGGTCTGTACCACGCCCCTGATCCGCGCCCTGCGCCGGCAGTTGCCCAACGCCAGCTTGCAGGCGCTGGTGACCCATTACAATGCCGAAGTGCTGGCTGGAAATCCTGATCTGGACCGGGTTTACTCCTATCAGAAAGCCAAGCATCGCGGCCCCGGCGAAGGCACGCTGGGGATCTACTGGCAACGCTTGAAAACCATTCTCGCCCTGCGCCGGGAACGTTTTGACTGGGTTTTGCTGCCCGGAGGCGCCCAGGCAAGTTCGTTGCGCTTTGCCCGCATGATCGCCGCCAAGCGGGTGTTGATTCGGGACGATCAGGACCGGCAAGGTGGTGCCCACGAGGTCGAGCAATGCTGCCACCTGCTGCCGCGCATGGGCTTGCGGTACGAGACGCCAGCGCCGCTGGTCGTTCCCGATCCCGCTTTGCAGCAGGCTTTCCGCGAACAGTGCAGCGCCCGGCTCGGCTTCGCCCCGACCCGCCTGATCGGGGTCCACGTAAGTGCTCGCAAGCCCTCCCAGCGTTGGCCCGCCGATCGCTTCGCAGCCTTCATTCGCGCGGTGACGGAGCCGGAAGGAACTGCTTGCCTGCTGTTCTGGGCGCCCGGCTCCAGCGACGATCCGAAACATCCGGGTGATGACCACAAAGCCGCCGAGATCATCGCCGCAACCCATGGGGCCCCGGTAGTCCCGCTGCCGACCGGGCATCTCAGACAACTCATTGCCGGCCTGAGCCTGTGCGATGGCGTACTATGCGCCGATGGCGGCGCGATGCACCTCGCCGCTGCGCTGGGCAAGCCCATGGTCTGCCTGTTCGGCGACTCCGATCCGGAAAGGTGGGGTCCCTGGGGCAACCCGCATCGGATTGCCCAGGCGGAAAGCAGAGATGTCGAGGATCTAACGGTTGAAAGCATCCTCCAGCGCTGGGAAGAGGTTCAGGGAGCCAATTCTGCGATTGAGTGTCAGGAGCGTCAATGATCCCTAGACAACATGGAAGCTACGAGCGATCGGGTGAAAAATTGCAAACACCAGTAGATAAAGTGGATTTTTCAGTTGTAGTCCCCGTGTATGGCTGTTCATCCTGTCTGTATGAATTACATGAACGCTTGCGTTCATCGCTGCGGACAATCACGGAGAACTACGAGATCATTCTGGTCAATGACGCCAGTCCAACGGCATCGTGGGAAGTCATATGCGAACTGTCGAAACAGGATTCCCGGGTCAGGGGCATCAACCTCTCAAGGAATTTCGGCCAGCACTATGCAATCACGGCAGGTCTCGACTTTTCCCGAGGCGATTGGGTAGTCGTAATGGATTGCGACCTGCAGGATCAACCGGAAGAAATCATCAAGCTTTACCGGAAAGCGCAGGAAGGGTTCGATTTAGTTGTTGGTCGCCGTATAAATAGACAAGACGGGTATTTCAAAAAACTTGGCTCTAGGTGGTTTAACCTGATTTTTGATTACTTTACGGGAAGCCAGCTTGATAATCGAATAGGGAATTTTGGTTTGTATTCCAAGCGAGTTGTAAATAGTATTCGTTCTATGCGAGAGCAGAACAGGTCGTTTGGTCTTTTTGCTTATTGGGTTGGTTTCCGAAGGGCGGAGATTGATATTATCCATGCGGCCCGCAAGGAGGGACGCTCAGGCTATACCCTCAGACGGCTTGTTAACCTAGCGATTGATAGCATCGTGGCTCATTCTAATGCGCTACTGATGCTTACCATTAAAACCGGCTTTCTGATGGCAGTGGGGTCTGTTTTATTTTCATTATGGCTCGCCGTTCGTTATTTTATCTCTGGCGGGGGCGTTACCGGGTGGACCAGCCTAATGGTTTCGATTTACTTCACTGCCGGTTTGATGATTACCTGTATCGGTGTAGTGGGGCTCTATATTGGAAAGATATTCAACGAGGTGAAAGGGCGTCCCTTGTACATCGTTCAGTCAACAACGTTTGATCCGGAGCAGGACTCGTGACGCAATTGAAACTGGGATTCATCGGTGGCGGCCTGAATTCCGCTGTCGGTGCTGCGCATTTTACCGCTGTCAGCATGGACAGCAGATTTCGGGTAGAGGCTGGCTGTTTCAGCCGGCATGAAGCAATCAATAACAGAACGGCCGAACAATGGAATGTCGCAGCACAGCGGGTCTATCCCTCGTGGCAATCCATGCTGGCCGGAGAGGTCGGGCGCCTTGATGCCGTTGTTGTACTGACACCGACGCCTGAACATAAAGCCCCGGTGATTGCCGCGTTGACGCATGGTTTCCCGGTAATTTGCGAGAAAGCGCTGGCGTCGACAAGTGACGAAGCAAGAGCGATTGATAAAGTAGTCAGGGATGTTGCTGGCTACCTGAGCGTGACTTACAACTACACCGGCTATCCGATGGTCAGGGAGTTGAAGGAGATGATACGCCAGGGCAAGTTGGGGCGTATCGAACAGATTCATATCGAAATGCCGCAGGAGGGCTTCGCCCGCCTCAACCGTGAAGGCAAGCCCATGGTACCCCAGCAGTGGCGCCTGAAAGATGGGGTAATTCCGACGATTTCGCTTGATCTTGGCGTCCATGTATTGCACATGATCGATTTTTTGACTGGCGAGAAAGCCATTGAGGTAGTTGCAACCCAAAGTCGCCAAGGACGGTTCACGCAAGTGGTTGATAACACGATGGCGATCATTCGTTATACGAACGATATCGAGTGTGGGGTGTGGTTCAGTAAAGCCGCACTTGGTCACAGAAATGGCCTGAGAGTTCGCGTATATGGCGCTGAGGGTTCGGTCGAGTGGTTTCAGATGGACCCCGAAGTGCTGATTTACAGTGATAATCGGGGATGCAGGCATCACATTGACCGGGGTCACAACGATTTGCTGCTTGCTCATGAATCGCGTTACAACCGCTTCAAGTCTGGGCATCCGTCGGGCTTCCTGGAAGCCTTCGCTAATTTATATGCTGATATCGGTGATGATTTAATGCATCGCAAGAGCGGAAGCGAAAGAGGCTGCGGTTATACCTTTACGGCGCAGGAGGCAATGGAAGGTTTGCGCATATTGGAAGCAATGACAATTTCGGCGCATGAGCGTCGATGGGTTGAAATTGGAGGATGAGATGCGAATCAATGTGAATGCTCTGACGATCGATGAACCCGTGAGTGACCCCCGGGCTATTGCTTTCTGTGAACACTTCTTGAGTGGCGGGGTTCCTCGCTATGTCTTTGGTTGTAATGCATGGGGAAAAAGCATTGCTGATGCTATTCATATAGATGGTTTTGTCGATGACTTTTCGAATGATGAATTGTTTTGTGGTCGCAAGGTAATTCGATCATGTGATTTGCCAGTTAATGCGTTTGTTGTTTCTGCTGTTGTTCTGGGAAGGCCTTTAACTGCTCTCGCTAAAATGAATGAAATTGGGGTTGCTGTTATTGATTATTTTTCATTCAAAAAATACAGTGGCTTGCCTTTGCGGGTGGTCGATTATTTTCATGGTTGCGCTGAGGATATATTTTCAAACAGGGAGAGATATGATTCGGTTTTTTCTAGGCTCTCTGATCATGAATCAAGGCACGTTTTTAGTAAGATAATAAACTTTCGTGTTTCAGAAGATATTCATTGGATGAGTGGGTTCTCGGATGAGCAATATCGTCAGTATTTTGAGAATTTTCTTTGCTTGAACAGGTCTGGTGAGGTATTTATTGATGTTGGCTCTTACGACGGGAGTACGGCAAAGGAATTCATTGCTCGCTGCGAAAATTATAAAGCGGTCCATGTTTTTGAGCCAATTTTGTCAAACATGGAGCGTGTTCGTAAAAAATTGTCGAGCTATGATCGTGTTAGCTACTATGAATGTGCTGCATCAGATAAAGAAGGTGTTATTTGCTTCACATCCGACGGTGCTTCGTCGATGTGTTGTGATGAAGGGGATATGAAGGTCAAGGGGGCTCGTATTGACGAGCTAATTAATGAGCCTTGTACCTTTATTAAAATGGATGTTGAGGGTTCAGAGGTCGCTGCAATCAGGGGGGCTTCTAAAACAATTCTTGACCATCATCCTCGATTGGCGATAAGTGTTTATCATCGGGCGGATGATTTTTGGCGCATCCCTGACGTGGTTTTTGCCATCCGTGATGATTATGATTTGTTTTTGAGGCATTACACGGAGGGGGTTGTTGAAACAGTAATGTTTTTCATGCCAAGGGTCTCTTGATATGAGCACTAATTACCCTCTACTTATGATTGCTGGGGGTGGATACGCAGACATCCCCCTGATCCACGCGGCAAAGTCGCTTGGCTATCGAGTGATTACGAGTGGTAATCGTCCCGAAGATATGGGGCATCGTGAGTCTGATCTGTATTGCCCGGGTGATTTTTCCGATCCGGATGAAATGCTTCGGATCGCAAAGGCGCAGCGGATTGATGCCGTCTGCGCCTGTTGTAACGATTTTTCGGCTATTTCAGCGGCTTATGTGGCTGAGAAACTTGGCTTGCCGGGGCATGATTCCTACGAGACCGCGCTAACACTGCACCACAAGGACCGGTATAGAAGCTTTGCCGAGCGAAGCGGGATTCCTACTCCGCGGGCGTGTGGCTTTGTTGATCCGGATGAGGCAGCCGTCGCGATGGAAAAACTTCGCTTCCCGCTGATTGTGAAGCCGGTTGATCTGACTGGAGGTAAAGGGATCAACCGAGTGGACTCTCGCGCTGAATATATGTCGGCCGTTAAACAGGCTTTTGACAGGTCAAAAAGCAAGCGCATTGTTGTTGAAGAATTCATTACCGGGACTCGTCACGGATTTTCCGCATTCATCAGCCAGGGACGGGTGGCTTTCCATTTTTGTGATAATGAGCATTATCACCTTAGCCCCTATCTTGTTTCTGCGGCCTCGACGCCTTCGATTGTGCCGGACAGGGCGGTCGAGGAGTTGATCCGTCAAAGTGAGCGCATTTGCGAATTACTGGCGCTCAAAGATGGTATTTTTCACGTTCAGTTTATTCTGCACGATGATGAGCCAACAATCATTGAAATCTGTCGCCGCCCGCCCGGGGATCTTTACATAAAATTGGTTCAGCATGCCACCGGTGTCAATTATCCCGAATGGATCGTTCGGGCCGCGGCAGGATTACCCTGTCCGGATTTGAGGCAGGAAGACATCAAGGGGTGTTTCGTCAGGCATTGCGTCATGGGGCATTCCGCCGGTCGCCTCCGTGATCTGCGAATCGCTCCGGAAGTCGAAGAACGGATTTTTGATGGGCTGCATTGGTGGAGAACGGGCGATTTGGTTCTTGATCCTTCTACCCATAAGCATGGCATTGTGTTTTTGAAATACGACGACGTTGAGCAGATGCGACGCGAAGTTGATTCGCTACAGAATGCGATATTCGCGGACGTGGCCCCTTTCTCCGACCAGATTGCCTAATGGATTGTTTGGTAAATGCCAGCCAGATTTCATGATTACTTCTATATCCTCGCCACGATAGCTTTTACAGTCTACGGTCAGCTTGTCCTGAAGTGGAGAATCACACAGTTTCCGCCGATGCCGGCGGATTTCCTGCAGAAAATAAAATTCCTGCTCCTGCTGGTTTTCGATCCGGCAATATTCTCCGGATTTGCTGCTGCATTTCTGGCTTCCTTGGCCTGGATGGCGGCGATGACGAAGTTCGATCTCAGCCACGCCTATCCGTTCATGAGTCTCAACTTTGTCGTCGTGCTATTTCTCAGTGGATTGTTGCTTGGTGAACAACTGACTGTTCAGAAAGCCCTTGGCGTCAGCCTGATCGTTCTCGGGACCGTAGTCGCCGCGCGCGGCTAGGTGCATGCGAGTACCGTCGAGTTGGTTTCCCGTCGCGTTATTCCAATCATTTGGTGACTGTTAATTGTGAATATTCCTTTCAACAAACCTTACATGACCGGCAAGGAGCTCTATTTCATTGCCGAAGCCAAGTTTGGCAACATGCTGGCAGGGGATGGGCCATTTACCAAACGCTGTCACAATTGGCTGCAGCAAAACACAGGCAGCTCTAAGGGTTTGCTTACCCATTCCTGCACCGCTGCTTTGGAAATGGCGGCGCTCTTGCTGGATATCTCGGATGGCGATGAGATCATCATGCCTTCCTATACCTTCGTGTCCACGGCGAATGCTTTCGTATTGCGTGGCGGAGTTCCCGTTTTTGTCGATGTACGGCACGACACCCTGAATATAGACGAACGCCTGATTGAAGCAGCGATTACCGAGCGTACCAAGGCCATCGTACCGGTTCACTACGCCGGGGTTGCCTGCGAAATGGATACGATCCTGCAAATTGCCCAGCGCCACGGAATTGCTGTCGTCGAAGATGCAGCCCAAGGCGTAATGGCGAGATACAAGGGGCGTGCCCTGGGAAGTATAGGCAATCTGGGAACCTACAGCTTTCACGAAACAAAGAATGTCATATCCGGCGAGGGAGGGGCATTGCTGGTCAATGATCCTGATTTGATCCTGCGTGCGGAGATCATTCGAGAAAAGGGAACCGATCGCAGTCGTTTCTTCCGTGGGGAAGTCGATAAATACACCTGGCAGGAGGTTGGTTCCTCCTTCTTGCCGGGAGAGCTGACGGCAGCATTCCTTTGGGCTCAGTTGGAGGAAGCGGATTCGATTACCAAGGCCCGCCTGGCTCTATGGCATCGTTACCACGAGCACCTGGCACCGCTGGAGGCCAGCGGACTCATCCGGCGCCCGGTGATTCCCAATGACTGTGAGCATAACGCCCATATGTACTACATTTTGCTGGCGCCAGGCATTGATCGGTGCCGGGTTCTCGATGAGGTTAAGCGAGAAGGTGTAGCTTGTGTATTTCACTACATTCCCCTTCATTCCTCCCCGGCCGGCCGTCGCCTTGGTCGTGTGAGTGGCAGCCTGGAAGTTACCGACAGTCACGCTGAGCGTCTGATCAGGTTGCCTTTATGGCTGGGTATGACAGAGCAGGAGCTGGCGCGAGTGGTGGAGATACTCGGAAACGCCGTTCGTCGCTGAGAATCGCTTTATGTCCTTGAGTGGACCGGGGAGTATTTTTTGGATCGCATGATCGCGCACAAGGACAGGTGGATCGTCACTATCTTCGGCTTGCTGGCTCTGTTGGTCGGCATTCTCTATGCGGTCAAGCCCCTGAATGCCGACGACGTATATTTTCTGCACCATGCCTGGAGCATGGTGCATTTTGGCGCCACGCCTTATGCCGCCTATCCGTTTCCGGTCGCTCCGGCGATCTTCGGCATGGTGGTTGGTGGTGCGGGTCTTTACGGCGCCTTGGCGCTGAAGATTCTGGCTTGCGTGATCAGCGTATTCCTGATTTTCAAAATATTTGACCGGGGTGGCTTCTTTTATCCGCTTATCGGCCTCGTGGTTTTTTATCTGCTGTTGTACAACCGGTTGCTGGACATCCGGCCGGAGATGCTGGCCACGCTGATTTCACTGCTGGTTCTGTACCTGCTTGCATGTTTTGACAAGCGGGTGCTGGAGAGCGGCGACTGGCTGCTTTTTCTCTGCATTTTCCTGTTGTTTCTCTTGCCTTTCGTGTCGCCGCGCTACGTTGTGTTTTCGGCGGTGATCGGTTTGTTCATTCTCTTTGCTGGTCGCGCTGGCTTCCTGAAGGTGTTGTTTATCTCACTGCTCAGCATGTGTCTTGTGCTGTTGCTGGTTTATGGGCTGGCTGGATTTCCGGCGGACGGTCTGAACACTTTCCTGCAGGGGGATACACGAGAGGCCATCGCACTGAAAAACCGGATCAGGTTGCTGTTCGGGAAAAATGTCCTGGTGGTGTACCTGTTCATTTTTGTCGGCATGCTGATCGCAGTCCGTCATGGGCGGGAGATGCTGCGGCCCTTGCTGCTTTACCTGGCAGTGACGGGGGCGTATTTCATTTTTTCGCTTTCTCTGGAAAAAATGCCTTTCCGCTATGTTGCCCAGCCGACGGTCCTCCTGATCGTGGCGTTCTGTTATTTTGAATTCCTGCGCCCGGTGCCATATAGACTGGATCGGGAGCAGGTGAGGAAAGCTGGTCTTCTGGTCAGGTTTCTGTCGATATTCTTCGTCGCGTTGTTCAGCTACCACTTGACCAAGGATATCTTGAAGGAGGGGCGAGCCGTGGTGACCTGGGCTGCGTCGGGCGAAGGCTTGTCTTGCAAGGGGCTTAAGTACGGTGATTTGATCGGTCGCTATGACCTGAATCCTTTAGAGCAGGTTTGTTTGTCCAGCAGGCTGTGCGACGAGTTTCGCGGTTACAAGGTTTTCGTCGATAGTTTCAGAACGCATCCGATCTGCCTTGAAGATCAGTACTCCTCAACGTACTGGCAAGGAAAGCTGGACCGGACAGAATTGATTACCGAATTTACCCGGGCTGGCGAGTTGTTCATCATCCAGAATCAAGAGGGAAAAGGGATCTTTCTTTATAAAACTGGCGACTGATCCATGGTGCTCCATTTTTTTTGGGTTTGTATGTTTGACCGAAGCAATCAAACGTGCTTTGTGGCTAGTCGTTAATATCAAAGGAGCAGTCAGTGCGGTTATTGTTGGGACGTATTTTGCGGATATTTTGGGGGCCAAAAATTCCGACGCTACCCAATGGGGAGAAAAGGCTGCATTTAGGTTGCGGCAAAATCGATCATCCGGGTTTCATAAATGTTGATGCGATACTGCGTCGCCACGTCCACAAAATTCAAGAAGTCGATCGCTTGAATGCCTTCGCAGATGCCAGTGTTGATCTGGTTTATGCCTGTCATGTTCTGGAGCACTTCAGTCACCTGGATGTTCCCGATGTGCTTAAGGAGTGGGGGAGAGTGATCAAGAAGGACGGTAGGCTATGCCTCTCTGTTCCTGACTTCGACAAGATATTGCATATTTACGAAGAGACAGGAAAGCGTGTGGATGTCATCATCAATGCGTTGATGGGTGGGCAGGAATACGCGTACAACTATCACCGGGTGATATTCAATCAGGACTATCTGACGGATTTGCTGCTGGCGGCGGGTTTTACCAGCGTCAGGATTTGGCAGCCCGACGATGGAGGTGTCGGACACGATGTAAATGACTGGTCGAGGCGGCTGTTCAAGGTGGGGGATCGCGCGTATCCGATCAGTTTGAATATCGAAGCGATCAAATAGCTCGTTATCGGCTAGTGGGCGGCTTCCCAATTCGGCCCGACCCCCACTTCGACGACCAGTGGCACCTTCAGCTGCGCCACCTGAGTCATCAGGCGCGGTAGCTGCGTGCGGATTTCCACCAGCTCGGCGTCCGGCACTTCGAGCACCAGTTCATCGTGCACCTGCAGGACCAGTTTCGACTGGCGTGCTGTCTGTTCCAGCCAGCCCTGGACGGCGATCATGGCAAGCTTGATCAGGTCGGCGGCGGTGCCCTGCATCGGCGCATTGATCGCCGCGCGCTCCGCGGCCTGGCGGCGGTTGCCGTTGCTCGAACGGATTTCCGGCAGCCACAGGCGGCGACCGAAGACGGTCTCGACGTAGCCGTGCTCGCGCACCGTCGCCCGCGCTTCTTCCATGTAACGGGCGACACCGGGGTAACGGGCGAAGTAGCGGTCGATGTAGGTCTGCGCGGCGCTGCGTTCGAGGCCCAACTGGCGGGCGAGGCCGAAGGCGCTCATGCCGTAGATCAGGCCGAAGTTGATGCTCTTGGCGACGCGGCGTTGATCGGGGCCGACTTCCAGCGGCGTGACGCCGAAGATCTCGGCGGCGGTGGCCCGGTGCACGTCCTCGCCGTGGGCGAAGGCGTCGAGCAGGCGGGCGTCGCCGGAAAGGTGCGCCATGATGCGCAGTTCGATCTGCGAATAGTCGGCCGAGACGATGCTGCTGCCTTCGGGGGCGACGAAGGCGGTGCGGATCTTGCGCCCTTCGTCGGTGCGTACCGGGATGTTCTGCAGGTTGGGTTCGCTGGAAGCGAGCCGGCCGGTGACCACCGAAGCCTGCGAGAAATGCGTATGCACGCGGCCGGTGTCCGGGTTGATCATGCGCGGCAGCTTGTCGGTGTAGGTGCCTTTCAGTTTCGCCAGCGAGCGGTGTTCGAGCAAGAGCTTGGGCAACGGATAGTCGAGTGCCAGTTCGGACAGCACTTCCTCGTCGGTCGACGCGCCGCCGGACGCGGTTTTCTTCTTCACCGGCAGGCCGAGCTTGCCGAACAGGATTTCGCCCAGTTGCTTGGGCGACGCCAGGTTGAACGGCTGGCCGGCGAGTTCGTAAGCCTGCGCTTCCAGCGCCATGATCTTCTGGCCGATTTCGTGGCTCTGACGGGCCAGCGTGTCGCCGTCGATCAGGATGCCGGTGCGCTCCATCTGCCAGATCACCTGGCGGGCCGGCAGTTCGATCTCGTGGTAGATGCGGGAGAGTCCCGGCTCCTTGGCGAACTGCGGGTGCAGCACCTCATGGACGCGCAGCGTGACGTCGGCGTCCTCTGCCGCGTAGGTGGCGGCGCGCTCGATGTCGACCTGGTCGAAGCCGATCTGCTTGGCGCCCTTGCCGCACAGGTCTTCGTAGGCGATCGTGGCGAGGCCGAGGTGGCGGCTGCACAGTTGGCCGAGGTCGTGGCCCTTGTCGGATTCGATCACGTAGCTCTGCAGCATCGTGTCGTGGGCGATGCCGGCCAGCGCGATGGCGTGGTTGGCGAAGACATGCTGGTCGTACTTGGCGTTCTGCAGCACCTTCTGGCGCTCGGCGTTTTCCAGCCAGGGTTTGAGTTTCGCCAGCACCTCGTCGCGCGGCAACTGCTCGGCGACGCCGGGGCCGTTGTGGGCGAGCGGAATGTAGCAGGCCTCGCCGGGCGTCACCGACAGCGAGATGCCGACGATGCGCGCGGCGAAGCTGTCGAGGCTGGTGGTTTCGGTGTCGAGCGCGGTCAACGGTGCGGTTTCGATCTTTTTCAGCCAGGCGTCGAAAGCCGCCCAGGAAAACACCGTCTCGTAGCGGACCTCGCTCGGCGCGGCGGGCGGCGCGGCCGCTTCTTCGCTGGCTGGCGGCGCGTCGCTGTCGAGTTCGCGCGTCCAGGTGCGGAAGTTGTAGCGGGTGTACAGCTCGCGCAGCGTGTCGCGGTCGCGCGCCCTGGCAGTCAAGGCCGTCGGCGCCGGCAAATCCGGCAGGTCACAGACGACGGTGACGAGCTTCTTGCCGAGCGGCAGGAAACCGAGGTGGTCGCGCAGGTTCTGGCCGACCACGCCGCTGATCTTGTCGGCGTTGGCGACGATGGCGTCGAGCGAGCCGTATTGCGTCAGCCATTTGACGGCGGTCTTCGGTCCGCACTTGGCGACGCCGGGGACGCCGTCGACGGTGTCGCCGACCAGCGCCAGGTAATCGACGATCAGCGAAGGCGGGACGCCGAACTTGGCTTCGACGCCGGCCGTGTCGAGCATTTCCTCGCTCATCGTGTTGTACCAGCGGACATGCGGGCCGACCAGCTGGGTCAGGTCCTTGTCGCCGGTAGAGATCAGCGTGTCGATGCCGTCGGTGGCAGCTTTGGTCGCCAGTGTGCCGATCACGTCGTCGGCCTCGACGCCGTCGACACACAGTACCGGCCAGCCGGCGGCGGCGATGGCGGCGTGGATCGGCTCGATCTGGGCGCGCAGGTCGTCGGGCATAGCCGGGCGGTGCGCCTTGTACTCGGGATACCAGTCGTCGCGGAAGGTCTTGCCCTTGGCGTCGAAGACGACGGCCTTGTAGTCTGCCTTGTGGTCGCTTTCCAGACGACGTAGCATGTTCAAAACCCCGTACAGCGCGCCAGTCGGCTCGCCGGCCGGATTCCGCAGGTCGGGCAGGGCGTGATAGGCGCGGTACAGATAGGACGAACCGTCCACCAACAACAAGAGAGGCATGGCAATGACCGAAAGCGAAAAACTGGTGATGGGCATCGAGACCGAGGCGCTGCTGAAAAGCGCGACAGCCCGCGAATCCTGGCGGATTTTCGGCATTATGTCAGAGTTCGTCGAAGCTACCGACCGCCTGGCGGCGATCAGGCCGGCGGTGACCATCTTCGGTTCGGCTCGGGTCAAGGAAGGCACGCCTTACTACGAATTGACCGAGCGGGTTGCGCGTTTGCTGTCCGATTCCGGCTTCTCGGTGATTTCCGGCGGCGGTCCCGGCATCATGGAAGCGGCCAACAAGGGCGCTTTCCACGGCAAGTCGCCGTCGGTCGGCCTGAATATCCAACTGCCGCATGAGCAGTCGAGCAATCCCTATCAGGACATCTCGCAGACCTTCCGCCACTTCTTCGCGCGCAAGTACATGTTCGTCCGCTTTGCCAGTGCCTATGTCGTCATGCCCGGCGGCTTCGGCACGCTCGACGAACTGATGGAAGCGCTGACCCTGATCCAGACCGGCAAGGCGCGCAAGATGCCGATCATCCTGGTCTGTTCCGACTTCTGGAAGGGTCTGGTCGACTGGTTCAAGGACACCCTGGTGCGCGAGAAGATGATCGACGCCGAGGACATGCACCTGATCCAGATCATCGACGAGCCGGAAAAGGTGGTCGAGGCCATCTTCAAGCATTACGAAGCACGGCCGTTCAGCCCGCTGCCGAACGAGCGGGAGATGATGCTCAACCTGTAATAAAATGGCAGCGAACCCGAAAGGAAACATCATGCGCCGTCTCTTACCGATCCTGCTGCTTGCCGCGCTGCCCGCCTGGGCCCAGCAGGGCGATCTGCAGCCCCTGCCCGCCGTGCCGCCGCCTCCGCCGGAAATGGAGCCGTTCGATGCGGCTCTCGAACCGCAGGTGACCATCGTCCGCAATGCCAAGGAAACCCGCGAGGAATTCCGCATCAACGGCAAGCTGTACATGGTCCGGGTCACGCCGGCTGTCGGCAAACCCTATTACCTGGTCGACCGTCAGGGCGACGGGGTGATGCTGGAAAGCGACGTCAATCCCAATCCGGTGCGCCCGCCGATGTGGGTCATTCACAGCTGGTAAGCCTTGTCCGTCTATACCACGGTCGGGCGCGCCGAACTCGCCGCCTGGCTGGCGCCGCTGGAGCTGGGCGCACTGCTTGATCACGCCGGCATCGCCGCCGGCATGCAGAACTCAAATTACTTCGTGACCACCGACGGCGGCCGTTTCGTGCTGACCCTGTTCGAGGCCACGGATCCGGCTGCGCTCGATTTCTATCTGCGCCTGCAGGCGCATCTGGCCGATGCCGGTCTGCCCTGTCCACGTCCGGCCGTCGATGCCGCCGGTCGCTTGTGGCGCCCGCTGTGCGGAAAGCCGGCGGCCCTGCTCAGCTGCCTGCCCGGACAATCGGTCGACGACCCCGGCACCGAACATTGCCAGGTGGTTGGTGCGACGCTGGCCCGCCTACATCTGGCCGCGGCCGGGCTGAGCGAGGCGCCGGCCAATCCTTGCGGCGCCGCCTGGCGGCAGATGGTCGGCGAGCGTCTGCTGCCGCTGCTGCCGGCCGATGAGGCCGCCTTGCTGACCGACGAACTGGCCTTCCAGGCCGGTCAGGAAGGGGCGTCGTTGCCGCAGGGCGTGATCCACGCCGATCTTTTCCGCGACAATGTGCTGTGGCAGGACAACGCGCGTCTGGGTGGCCTGCTCGATTTCTACTTTGCCGGGATCGACGCCTGGCTGTTCGATCTGGCCGTCGTCGCCAACGACTGGTGCCCGGATGACGGACGGCTGGCGGCTTTGGTTGATGGTTACACTGGCGTTCGCCCATTGACTGCCGACGAGCGCGCCGCCTGGCCGGCGGTGCGACGGGCAGCTGCCCTGCGTTTCTGGTTGCTGCGCCTGGAAGCGCGGCACATGCCGCGGGCCGGCGAAGTGGTCACGGTCAAGGATCCTGGCGATTTCCGCCGCCTGCTGGATAAATTCCGCCTTGCCCCGGCGGCGCTCCCCGGCTAGCATCCGCGCATGAGCGAAACTCCCCAATTCCCGATGGCCCCCGCAGCCTTCGACGGCGAAAGCCGCGAAGTCGATGCCGGCGCCTGCTTCGACTGGCTGGCTCAGGGCTGGGCCATGTTCATCGCCCATCCCGGCATCTGGCTGGGTAGCAGCGTGTTGCTGCTGGTCATTTTGATGGCCATTTCCATCGTCCCGATCTTCGGACAGGTCGCCGCCCACCTGCTGGTGCCCCTGTTCGGCGCCGGCATGCTGCAGATCTGCCGGACCGTCGCCAACGAAGGCGAACCCCAGATCGGCGAGTTGTTTGCCGGTTTCCGCCAGCACGCCGGGCAACTGGTGATGGTCGGCGTGTTCTTCGCCATCGGGGTGTTCGGCATTGCCCTGCTGGCTTTCCTGCTGATCGGCGGCGGCATGCTCGGCGGTGCCATCACCGGGCGGGTCGGCGGCATCGGCATTGCCTTCGGCGGCTTCCTGTTGGCCGTCCTGCTGGTGCTGCTGTTGTCGGTGCCGGTCATCATGGCCACCTGGTTCGCGCCGGCCCTGGTGTACTTCCACGGCATGCAACCGCTGGCGGCGATGAAGGCCAGTTTTGCGGCCGGCGCCAGGAACTGGCTGCCGATGATCATTTTCGGCATTTTCCTGATGGTTGCCGGGTTCTTCGCCATGCTGCCGGTCGGCCTGGGTCTCCTGTTGTTGCTGCCGGTGTTCTCGGCGGCGGTCTACGCGTCGTATCGCGACATCTTCACGGGAGCCTGAGCGATGCGCGCAGTGAATCTGCCGGCGCGTGCCGGCTGGCAATGGGTTAGCGGCGGTTTCGCCATCTACCGGCGTAATCCGCCCGTGCTTTCTATCCTGGTCATCAGCTACTGGTTCGTCGTCGTTTTTCTCAACCTGTTTCCCTTCATCGGCGCGCTGGCAGCTTCGGCGGTCATTCCCGGCCTGTCGGTGGGGCTGATGCAGGCGGCGCGCAACATCGAACGTGGCCAGTCGGCCAGCATCCAGACCTTGTTCAGCGGCTTTCGCGACAACGTGCGCACGCTGATCGCCCTCGGCGTCCTTTATCTGGTGGCGACGCTGGCGGTGCTCGGGTTGTCGACGATTGCCGACGGCGGCGACCTGCTGCGCTACATGCTGGCCAGCAGCCGCGCCGAACGGGCCTTGCTCGAAGAAGCGGATTTCACGCTGTCGGCGATGCTGGTGGCGATTTTCATGGTGCCGGTGCTGATGGCCTGGTGGTTTGCGCCGGTGCTGGCGGCCTGGCATCGGCAGCCGCTGGGCAAGGCGTTGTTCTTCAGTTTTGTCGCCTGCGTGATGAACTGGCGCCCCTTCCTGGTTTACGCCGTCGGCTTGATGCTGGTTGCCGTGGTCCTGCCCGGCCTCATCCTCGGCATGTTGCTGATCGCCCTGCCGGCGCTGCAGGGCTTTGCCACGCTGGTGGTGATGGTGACCATGGGCCTGGTCGTGGCGCCGACCGTATTTGCCAGTTTCTATGTCGGCTATCGCGACATCTTCGGCATTTCCGAAATTGTCTGACCCGCTCGGGATCTTCGGCGGCACCTTCGACCCGGTCCATTACGGGCATCTGCGTCTGGCCGAGGAGTCGATGGCGCATCTCGGGCTGGGCGGCGTGCGCTGGATTCCGGCCGGTAATCCGCCGCATCGCGACACCCCGCAGGTGACCGCCGCCCAGCGCCTGGCCATGGTGCGGACGGCGACGCGCGACAATCCGCGTTTCTCGGTCGACCCGGCCGAGGTCGAGAGTCAGGCGCCGAGCTATACCGTGCAGACACTGGAACGCCTGCGTGAGGAACTGGGCGCGCAGCAGTCGCTGGTCCTGCTGGTCGGTGCCGATGCCTTCGCCGGGCTGGCGAGCTGGCACCGGTGGACTGAAATTTTCGACCTGGCGCATGTCGCGGTATCGCATCGCCCGGGTTTTCCGGTCGAAGCGGCGAGCTTGCCAAAAGCATTATCGGCGCAGTTTTCCCGCCGGCGCATGCTCGATGTCGCCGCGCTCAAAGCCTCACCGGGTGGGGCAATCGTCACTTTTGCCATGACCCAGCTGGCGATTTCGGCAACCCAGATTCGCAAGCTGCTGGCCAACGACCTGTCGGCGCGTTATTTGCTGCCGGATGGCGTTCTCGACTATATTTCGTCCCATTCCCTTTACAGAAACCCCTGATGGACATACGCAAGCTGCAAAAAATCGTCGTTTCCGCCCTTGAAGATATCAAGGGCAAGGATATCGAAGTCATCAACACCACCAAGCTGACCTCGATGTTCGACCGGGTCGTGATCGCCACCGGCGATTCCAACCGGCAGGTCAAGGCACTGGCCAACAATGTGGTCGAGAAGGTCAAGGAAGCTGGCGGGGAAATCATCTCGACCGAAGGGGAAGACGGGGGCGAATGGGTGCTGGTCGATATCGGTGACCTGGTCGTGCACGTCATGCAACCGACCGTCCGCGCCTACTACAACCTCGAAGAACTCTGGCAGGCCACCCCGGCCCAGCGCCGCAAGCTGGCGGAGCAGGCCACCGGCGAATGAAGCTGCTCGTCGTCGCCGTCGGCCATCGTCAGCCGGCCTGGGTCGACGACGGCTGCGCCGAGTACCTCAAGCGCATGCCGCGCGAAGCCGCGGCCAGCGTGATCGAGATCAAGCCCGAGCCGCGCGGCTCGAAAACCCGCGAACAGTTGCTGGCGGCCGAGAAGTCGCGCATTGACGAGGCCTTGCCGTCGTCGTGCCGGTTGGTCGTGCTCGACGAGAAGGGCGACGACCTGACCACGCTCAAGCTGTCCCGACGCCTTGAGGCCTGGATGCAGGACGGGCGCGACGTCGTGCTGCTGATCGGCGGAGCCGACGGCATCGACGAGGCGCTCAAGCAGCGCGCCGCCGAGAAGATCCGCCTGTCCAGCCTGACCCTGCCGCACGGCATGGCGCGCCTGCTGTTGTGCGAACAGTTGTACCGGGCAGTCAGCGTCTTGAAGAACCACCCTTATCACCGGGAAGGATGATGCGCATCTACCTCGCCTCACGCAGCCCGCGCCGCCGCGAATTGCTGCATCAGATCGGCGTCGATTTCGAAACCCTGATCGGCGAAGTCGAAGTCGACGAAACGCCGCTGGCCGGCGAAGCGCCGGCTGCCTACGTCGAACGGGTGACCCGAGCCAAGGCGGCGCAGGGCCTGCAGATCATCCACGAGCGCCGGCTGATCGCGCATCCGGTGCTGTCAGCCGACACCACCCTTGAATTCAACGGCGAGATCATCGGCAAGCCGGTCGATGCCGCCGACGCGCAGGCCATCCTGCAACGCCTGTCCGGCCAGGTCCATCGCGTCATCACCGGGGTGGCGGTGTGCGACGAGCAGCGCTGTGCCTACGTGCAGTCGATCAGCGAAGTCCGCTTCCGTGCCATCGATGACGAAGAAATCCGGCATTACGTGCTTTCCGGCGAACCGATGGACAAGGCCGGCGCCTACGGCATCCAGGGCCGGGCCGGCTTGTTTGTCGCCCATATTGCCGGCAGTTACACCGGCATCATGGGCTTGCCGGTGTGCGAGACCGGCGAGCTGCTCAAAGCGTTCGGCTGGCGTTTCTGAGCGCGGAACTCAGCGGTTCTTGAACGCCGGCTTGCGCTTCTCGACGAAGGCGGCCATGCCTTCCTTCTGGTCTTCGAGCGCGAAAGCCGAGTGGAAGACGCGGCGTTCGAACAGCAGGCCTTCGTTGAGCGAGGACTCGAAGGCGCGGTTGACCGATTCCTTGATCATCATGATCACCGGCAGCGAATAGCCGGCGATGGTCGTGGCGGCCTTCAGCGTTTCGTCCAGCAGTTGCTCGGCCGGAATCACGCGGGCGACCAGGCCGGCCTTTTCGGCTTCGGCGGCGTCCATCATGCGCGCAGTCAGGCACAGGTCCATCGCCTTGGCCTTGCCGACGGCGCGCGGCAGGCGCTGCGTGCCGCCAGCGCCGGGCAGCGTGCCAAGGCGGATTTCCGGCTGGCCGAACTTGGCCGTATCGGCGGCGAAGATCATGTCGCACATCATCGCCATCTCGCAGCCACCGCCCAGCGCGAAGCCCGAAACGGCGGCGATCACCGGTTTCCGGGTCGTCTTGATACGCTCCCAGTTGCGGGTGATGAAGTCCGTTTTATAGGCGTGCATGTAGTCGAAGTCCTTCATGAAGCCGATGTCGGCGCCGGCGGCGAAGGCCTTTTCGTTGCCGGTGAGGACGATGCAGCCGATGTTCTCGTCGGCTTCGAAGGCGTCGATGGCGGCGGCGATGCCGTCGACGACTTCGTTGTTCAGCGCATTCATCGCTTCCGGGCGGTTGATGCGGATCAGGCCCACCTTGCCGTGGACTTCGTTGAGGACGACGTTGCTCATGCTGTTCTCCAGGTTCGTTATCGTTGTGTCCGCACGTACGGCAGTCGCACGGCGGAGCCGACATATTAGCGATAGCGGTCGCGCCGGCCTAGTGGCGGCCGGCGTTCCCTGCCTGGATTGCGTCGTTCAGCGGATGAAGCGGAAGTAGCCGATCAGTTCGCGCAGGCGGCTGGCGGTTTGCTTCATGTCCTCGCTGCGCGCGCCGACTTCCTGAATGGTGCGCGAGGTCTGGTTGACGCCGCTGACGATGTCCTCCATCCGGATGGCGATCTCGTTGCCGGCGGCGGATTGCTGCCGGGTGCCTTGGGCAATGTGGCCGGCCAGTTCCTGCACCTTGCCGCCCTGGGTGGCAACCGCGTCGAGTCCTTCACGGGCCGAGCCGGCGGCGGCATTGGCGTTGCCGACATGGTCGGCGGCGTCGCTCATGGTCGCGATGGCGGACTGCGTGCTGCTCTGGATGCGGCGGATGCTGGCGGCGATTTCACCGGTCTGCTTGCTCGAATTCTCGGCCAGTTTGCGGACCTCGTCGGCAACCACGGCGAAACCACGGCCGGCTTCGCCGGCTCGGGCGGCCTCGATGGCGGCATTGAGCGCCAGCAGGTTGGTCTGGTCGGCAATCTCGCGGATGACCTGGCTGACCCGTTCGATGGCCGAGATCGATTGGAACAGTTCGTCCATCGTGCTGCCGGCCGAACGGACGGTGGTGACCACGTTGTCCGACGCCTGCTGGCTCTGTTCCATGCGTTGCGAGGCAGCGGCCAGTAGTTCGTGCGAGGTGAGGACAGCGCCCGAAGCCTGCTGGGCGTTGTCGGCGATCTCGTTGACCGAGGTCACCAGTTGCTCTACGGCTGCGGCAATGCTGCTGGCGGCGGCCGACTGGGCGGCGGTCGAGCGGCGTGTCTCGTCGATTTCCCGGGTCAGCGATTCGGCGTCGCCGGTCACTGCCGTGCTGGCCTCGGCAATTTCCGCCATCATCGATTTCAGGTGGGTCTGCATTGTCACCAGGGCGTCGTTCAGGCGACCGAGTTCATCGACCCGGTGCAAGGGAATCTCGTCGGTCAGGTCGCCCTGCGCGATGTTCCTCAGGCGACCAGTGATCCGGCCAATGATGGTCATCAGGCTGCCCTGGAGCAGCATCAGCGCAACACCGGCGCCGATGCCAAGCAGGCTGAACAGGCTGGCCAGCCAATTGGTCATGCCGGCGCTCAGCCCGAGTTCGCCGGTGAAAGCCTGCAGGCCCGCGCCGAGCACCTGGACGACGATCATGCCGATGACCAGGGCGCTCAGTTTGGTTTTCAGCGGGATGTGCGCCCAGGCCGACGCTTTCGGTGTCTTTGCCTGACCGGCGGCAAGCTTGCCGTACAGCGCTTCGGCATCGCTGATTTGCTGCCGGGTGGGTTTGGTCCGTACCGACATGTAGCCGATCTTGCGGTTGTCCTTGAGCACCGGCACGATCAGCGCATCGACCCAGTAGTAGTCGCCGTTCTTGCAGCGGTTCTTGACCATGCCGCGCCACGGCCGGTCGGCCTTGATCGTTTCCCAGGCCCAGGCGAATGCCGCCGGCGGCATGCTGGGATGGCGCACGATGTTGTGGCTGGTGCCGATCAGCTCCTCGCGCGCGAAGCCGCTGAGCTTGACGAAGGTGTCGTCGGCGTAAGTGATGATGCCTTTCAGGTCGGTGCGCGAAACGATGTACTTCCCATCCGGGAAGGCTTGTTCAACGTTCGTCACCGGCGAGTTGATCTTCATTCCCGATCCCCTTTATCGGTTTGATGATGGTTCTCATTTGCGGAAAATTTTCCACTCGCCATTCTAGGCAAAACCCTAGGGGGATAGAAGCAATTTCTATGACTTTCGGCATACGCTGATTCGCTAATGTACGTGCCGGCCTGACCAATGTCCGGTCGGCGACAATCTGTTGCCGCCGACTCCTGTTATCTTTCGCATCAACGAAAAAAACAGGAGACAAGATGAGCTACGCCATCGATACCACCCCGCTGTGGTCCCCGAATCCCGCCACCGTTGGCGATACGCGCATGGCGCAATTCATGCAGGCGACCGGTTACGGGCGCTACGCCGATCTGTGGCAATGGTCGGTCGACCGGCCCGAGGAATTCTGGCCGCAGGTCTGGCGCTTCTGTGGCGCCATCGGCGAGCGCGGCGAGACCGTGCTCGAAGACGGCGGCAGGATGCCCGGTGCGCGCTGGTTCCCGCAGGCCCGCCTGAACTACGCCGAGAACCTGTTGCGCCACGACGATGACGGTGAGGCGCTGGTGTTCTGGGGCGAGGACAAGGTCAAGCGGCGCATGAGTCGGCGCGAACTGCGGCGCGAAGTCGCGCGCTTCCAGCGCTTCCTGGTCGATGCCGGGGTCGGCGAAGGCGACCGCGTCGCCGGTTACCTGCCCAACCTGCCGGAGACGCTGGTCGCCATGCTGGCGACGACGGCACTGGGCGCGATCTGGTCCTCGGCCTCGCCGGATTTCGGCGTCCAGGGCGTGCTCGACCGTTTCGGCCAGATCGAACCCAAGGTGCTGGTCTGTGTCGATGGCTACTGGTACAACGGCAAGCCGGTCGACTGCCTGGCCAAGAATGCCGATGTGGTGGCGCAGATGCCGTCGCTGCTGAAAACCGTGGTCGTGCCCTACCTGGCCGAGGCACCGGAAATCGGCGGCATTGCCAATGCCGTGAACTGGTCGGCGCTAGCGGTGACCGATGCCGACGCGGCGCCGGCCTTCCGCCGCGTTGCTTTCGATCATCCGCTGTTCATCATGTTCTCCAGCGGCACCACCGGTGTGCCCAAGTGCATCGTCCATTGCCACGGCGGCGTGCTGCTGCAGCACCTCAAGGAGCATGTGCTGCACAGCGACGTGCGTTCGGGTGACCGCCTGTTCTACTTCACCACCTGCGGCTGGATGATGTGGAACTGGCTGGTTTCCGGCCTTGCTGCCGGCGCCACGCTGCTGCTCTATGACGGCTCGCCGTTTGCCGCCGGTAGCACGGTGCTGTTCGACTACGCCGAGGCCGAGCGCATGACCCACTTCGGCACTTCGGCCAAGTTCATCGACGCTGCCGCCAAGGCCGGGCTGACGCCGGGCAAGACACATGACCTGGCCGCCTTGCGCGCCATGTTCTCGACCGGCAGCCCGTTGTCTCCGGAAGGTTTCGACTGGGTCTACCGCGAGGTCAAGGCCGACCTGCTGCTGGCGTCGATTTCCGGCGGCACCGACATCATTTCCTGCTTCGTCCTCGGCAACCCGGTGTTGCCGGTCTATCGCGGCGAAATCCAGTGTCGCGGGCTGGGCATGGCGGTCGAGGTGTTCGACGAGGAAGGCCGGCCGGTGCGCGGCGAGAAGGGCGAACTGGTCTGCGTCCGTCCGTTCCCGGTGATGCCGGTCGGTTTCTGGAACGATGCCGACGGCAGCAAATATCGCGCGGCCTATTTCGAACGCTTCGACAATGTCTGGTGCCACGGCGACTTTTCCGAGCTGACCGCGCACGACGGCATGATCATCTACGGCCGTTCGGACGCGACGCTCAATCCGGGCGGGGTGCGCATCGGCACGGCCGAGATCTACCGCCAGGTCGAGCAGTTGCCGGAAGTGCTGGAATCGCTGGTGATCGGCCAGGACTGGCCGCCGGGGCGCAACGACGACGTGCGCGTCGTGCTCTTCGTCAAACTGGCCGAGGGAGCGGTGCTTGATACGGCGCTGGTGGCGCGCATCAAGCAGCAGATCCGCGCCAACACGACGCCGCGGCACGTACCGGCCAAGGTCGTCCAGGTGGCCGACATTCCGCGTACCAAGTCGGGCAAGATCGTCGAACTGGCCGTGCGCAACGTGGTGCACGAGCGGCCGGTGAAGAACGTCGAGGCGCTGGCTAATCCGGAAGCGCTGGATTGCTTCCGCGCCCGCCCCGAACTCGCCGACTAGCCGGCAGGCGCCATTTTCCCGCCGGTAGCTCGATCCAGCGATGGAAGACGAGGCCGGCGTAAAGGCAGCTGACCCAGGTGAACAGCATCCACCAGGCAACCGCCGCCGGGTCATCGGCCGGGTGGGCGGCGAACAGGGCGTTGATCAGCAGCAGTACCGGGAAATGGATCAGGAAGACCGAGTAGGAAATGCGCCCGAGGAAGTCGGTGATCCGGCTACCCGGCCACTGCTCGCGCCAGCCCGACAACCGGACAAAGCCGAGCAGCATGGCGGTAGCCAGGGCAATCGCGATGCGCGGGCGGAAATCGACGAGCAGCGCAGTCGCGGCGACGGCGGCTGCGAGCAGCAGCCAGCCTAGCGTGCCACGGCGCGTCGACGCCCACCAGGCAGCGGCGCCCAGCCCGTAGGCACCGAAGAAGTAGATCGCCCAGTTGTCGAGGCTGCTGTCGCGGTTGAACCAGAACAGCGAGACGGTGGCCAGGCCGAATGCCGCCAGCCAGGCAAGGGTCGCCGTGCGGCCCAGCCAGAGCAGCAAGGCCAGCAGGGCGAACAACTGGAAGTCGATGGCGACGTACCAGACGCCGGCCGACAGGGATTCGCTGCCGAGCACACCATGCAGCAGCAGCGCATGCGCCAGCCACTGGCCCGGGGTGGCGAGTTCGGGAATCGCCGGGTCGTCGAGCCACAGGTCGGCCAGTACCGAGGTGGCAACGGCGAGGCTGATCGCCGCGACGAAGGGCAACACCAGGCGCAGGTAGCGTCGCCCGATCAGCGGTAGCGGATTGTCGGCCAGCGCGCCGCCAGTCGGCGACAGGCTGCGGGCGGCCAGAAAACCGCCGATGACGAGGAAAACCTGCACGGCCATCCGCCCGTAGTCGACCAGCCACTCGGCGAGATCCGGAAACGCGGCGGCGACGGCCAGCGACAGCGGCCCGTAGAGCGCGAGGTGGTGAAGCAGGATGATCTGCGAAGCGACGCCCTTGAGGGCGTCGATCAGCGGCATGCGGGCGGCGTTGGCCATGGCGGCATACGCGCCCGATAGGCGCGCGGATTACTGGCGATTCAGAAGTAACGCGCGACGAAGGAATCGGTGTACCGCTCGGGCAAATCAATCCATACCCGGTGGCCGCTGCCCGGTGCGACGCTGACCGGCTGACCGTCGGCGTTTTCCATGCGGCCGATGGTGGCGTTCAGGTTGCCCTGCGGATGCACGCATTCGATGCGGTCGCCGAGCGCGAAGCGATTCTTGACCTCGATCTGCATCAGGCCGCGCGCCGCGTCGAAGGCGACGGCGTCGCCGACGTACTGGCTCTTGTCCGATTCGGAATGGCCGCGCAGGTAGTTCTGGTAGTCGGCGTCGTGGTGGCGCTGGTAGAAGCCGTCGGTGTAGCCGCGGCTGGCCAGGTTTTCCAGCTCGCCGAGCAGGCGCGGGTCGAACGGGCGGCCGGCGACGGCGTCGTCGATGGCCTGGCGGTAGGCCTGGCAGGTGCGGGCGACGTAGTAGGGGCTCTTGGTGCGGCCCTCGATCTTCAGCGAATCGACGCCGATTTCGGTCAGTCGGTGCACGTGCTCGATGGCGCGCAGGTCCTTCGAGTTCATGATGTAGGTGCCGTGCTCGTCTTCCTCGATCGGCATCAGTTCGCCGGGGCGCTGGCGTTCTTCGAGCAGGATTTCCTGCTCCGGGCTGCTGTAGAAGTTGACCGGCTGGCCGGGGGGCAGGGGGGCGCCGTCGGACGTCGACACCTTGTAGTCCCAGCGGCAGGAATTGGTGCAGGTACCCTGGTTCGGGTCGCGGTGGTTGAAGTAGCCGGACAGCAGGCAACGGCCGGAGTAGGCGATGCACAGCGCACCATGGACGAAGACTTCAAGCTCGATGTCCGGGCATTGCTGGCGGATTTCGGCGACTTCGTCGAGCGACAGTTCGCGCGACAGGATGACGCGGCTGACGCCCACCTTCTGCCAGAAGCGCACCGCTGCCCAGTTCACGGTGTTCGACTGCACCGACAGGTGGATCACCTGTTCCGGCCATTGCGTGCGCACCATGTCGATCAGGCCGGGGTCGGACATGATCAGCGCGTCCGGCTTGAGTGCGACGACCGGCGCCATGTCGTCGAGGTAGGTCTTGAGCTTGGCGTTGTGCGGGAAGATGTTGCTGACGACGAAAAAATGCTTGCCGGCGGCGTGTGCCTCGGCAATCGCGCCGCCGAGTTTTTCCAGGTCGCCGAACTCGTTGTTGCGCACGCGCAGGCTGTAGCGCGGCTGGCCGGCGTAGATGGCGTCGGCGCCGAAGGCGAAGGCGGTTCGCATCATGTCGAGCGAACCGGCAGGGGCGAGGAGTTCGGGCGCCTTGCGCATAGTAGAATCCAGCAAAAACCGAGAATTGTAGAGACTATGTCCGAAGAAATCCTGATCAATTTCACGCCGCAGGAGACTCGCGTTGCCGTCATGCAACAAGGGGTTGTCCAGGAGTTGCACATCGAGCGCACCGCCAGCCGCGGTCTGGTCGGCAACGTCTATCTCGGACGCATCGTCCGCATCCTGCCCGGCATGCAGTCGGCCTTCGTCGATGTCGGGCTGGAACGTACCGCCTTCCTCCACGTCGCCGACATCTGGCAGCCGCGCGAAACGGCGCAGGAACGGCCGATCGAGAAAATCCTCGCGGAAGGCCAGAGCATCGTCGTCCAGGTCGTCAAGGACCCGATCGGGACCAAGGGCGCCCGCCTGTCCACGCAGATTTCCATCGCCGGTCGCATGCTGGTGCACCTGCCGCAGGAGAAGCATATCGGCATCTCGCAGCGCATCGAGGCCGAAGCCGAGCGCGAGATGCTGCGCGAGAAGATCACCCGTCTGGTGCCGGCCGACGAGCCGGGTGGCTTCATCGTCCGGACCATGGCCGAAAACGCCAGCGACGCCGAGTTCGCCACCGACATCGCCTATTTGCGCAAGACCTGGGCCGACATCCGCGACAAGGCGCGGACCAGCGCCCCGCCCAGCCTGCTCTACCAGGAGTTGTCGCTCGGTCAGCGCGTGCTGCGCGATTTCGTCAATCCGGAAACCTCACGCATCGTCATCGACTCGCGGGAAAATTTTCAGAAACTCAGCGCTTTCGCCCAGGAATACACGCCGGCGGTCGAGTCCATGCTCGAGCATTACACCGGCCTGCGGCCGCTGTTCGACCTGCACGGCGTCGAGGACGAAATCCAGAAGGCGCTGGCCCGTCGCGTCGACCTGAAGTCTGGCGGTTACCTGATCATCGACCAGACCGAAGCGATGACCACCATCGACGTCAACACCGGCGGTTTCGTCGGCGTGCGCAATTTCGACGACACCATCTTCAAGACCAACCTCGAGGCGGCGGTCACCATCGCCCGCCAGCTGCGTCTGCGGAACCTTGGCGGCATCATCATTGTCGATTTCATCGACATGGAGAACGAGGAGCACAAGAAGGCGGTGCTGGAAGAGTTCAACAAGGCGCTGTCGCGCGACCATACGCGGCTGACGGTCAATGGCTTTACCCAGTTGGGGCTGGTCGAGATGACCCGCAAGCGCACCCGCGAATCGCTGGCGCACGTGCTGTGCGAACCCTGCCCGACCTGCGACGGTCGCGGCGAGGTCAAGACGGCGCGTACCGTGGCCTACGAAATCCTCCGCGAACTGCTGCGCGAGGCGCGCCAGTTCAACGCCCGCGAGTACCGCATCCTGGCCGGCCCGGCGGTGGTCGACCTGTTCCTCGACGAAGAGTCGCAGGCGCTGGCGATGCTCTCCGACTTCATCGGCAAATCGGTTTCCCTGCAGTCCGAACCCAGTTATTCACCGGAGCAGTACGACATCGTTCTGATGTAAACACCCACCGAGGAGACAAACATGGACAACAAGGCAGAATTCGACAGCCTGGTACCCCCGCAACATTTCAACCGCCGCAGCTTCCTGGTCACCAGCCTGGGCGCCGGTTTCGCCCTGGCGACGCTGCCGGTCGCCGCGCAGACGGCGATCCACACCGACGCCGCCGGCCTCATCGAAGGCGAGGTCAAGGTGCCGGTGCACGACGGCGAGATGGTCGCCTACCGCGCCGCACCGGCCGGTCTGGCCAAGCCGCCGGTGGTGCTGCTGATCTCGGAAATCTTCGGCGTCCATGAATACATCCGCGACACCGCCCGTCGCCTGGCCAAACTCGGCTATTTCGTCATTGCTCCGGAACTGTTTGCCCGCCAGGGCGACCCGCGCAAGATCGAGAGCGTCGCCGAAATCATCGAGAAGATCAGCGGCCGCACGCCGGACGCACTGGTCATGAAGGATCTCGACGCCAGCGTCGCCTGGGCGGCAAAGCAGGGCGCCGATACCGCTCGCCTGGCGATCACCGGTTTCTGCTGGGGTGGCCGCATCACCTGGCTGTACAGCGCCCATAATCCCGGCGTCAAGGCCGGGGTGGCGTGGTACGGCCGCTTGGTCGGCACGGTCAACGAATTCACCCCGCGTCATCCGACCGATCTGGTCGGCGAACTCAAGGCCCCGGTGCTCGGCCTCTACGGCGGTGTCGACACCGGCATCCCGATCGAAACCGTCGACGCCATGGAAGCGGCCCTGAAAAACGGCAGCCCGGCCGCCAAGGCCTCGGAGATCGTTCTCTACGACAACGCACCGCATGCCTTCCACGCCGATTACCGACCGAGCTACCGCAAGGAAGAAGCCGAGGACGGCTGGCGCCGGATGCTCGCCTGGTTCCGTCAGAACGGCGTCTGAACGCCATTTCTGCGGGCGCGAAGGGGCATTCCGTGCTAACCTTCGCGCCTCGATTCAGTCCGCCAACATCATGACCTCTGCCGAATCCGCCACCCCCGCCGCTACCGAGAAGCCGACCGACATCCGCGTCCTGCTCAAGGACCTGCAAACCCGCTTCGATGTCTTCCGCAATTACAGCCCGCTGGCCATCGGTATCGACAAGCAGTTGTTCGCCGCGCTGCCGGAACTGAGCAAGAAATCCATCCGCCTGGCGATGCGCAGCCACACCATGGCAACGCGCTACCTGCGCGAAATGGAAAAGGCCAGCCACCGCCTGAATCTCGACGGCAGCCAGGCCGGTGAAGTCACCGACGAAAACCGCCAGCACGCCGCCGAACTGCTCAAGGAACGCTTCAAGAAGCAGGCCGAACAGCGCAAGGCCGTCGAAGCCGCCAACAAGGCCGAGGCGCTCAAACAGCAGAAGCTGCAGCAGCTGACGGAGAAGTTCGGTCGCAAGTAAGACCGGCCGCGGAAAACAAAAAGCCAGTCTGTGGACTGGCTTTATTTTGGGCAAATGAAAAAGGCCTGTACTGGAGTACAGGCCTTCGAATTCTGGTGGGTCGTGAGTGATTCGAACACTCGACCTACGGATTAAGAGTCCGCTGCTCTACCAACTGAGCTAACGACCCAGAATTTTTCCACTTTGGTGGGTCGGGCGAGATTCGAACTCGCGACCAACGGATTAAAAGTCCGCTGCTCTACCGACTGAGCTACCGACCCGGCCCACACGGGAAGCGCGCATTATAGGCAAGCAGCCGGCCGGCGTCAACGCAGGATGGAAAATTAACGCATTAGAAGCGCAGGGCGTCGACCAGCGAGGCGACTTCGCTGGCCGATTCTTCGAGGATGCTGCTGAGCATCGCGTCGTCGACCAGGGCGTCGATGACCGGCGCCATGTCGGGGGCGCGGGGGGGCTGGTCCTGGTACAGAGGGGAGGCGACCGGGGCCAGTTCGTTGGCCAGCAGCAGGGTGTCGCCGAGGGTCACCGGCGGCAGCGAGAGCAGGCCTTCCCAGAGGTTATCCAGCGAATCGGTGACGGCTTGAGGGGTGCCGATGCGGGTGAGGATGGCGCGGGCGATGCGTGGCTCGCTTTCCTCGGTCCAGTCGGCCGGGTCGCCCGACAGTAGGCCCGGATTCCCGGCGGCCCGGGAGATCAGGTAGAAACCGGCGATTTCATGAACGATGCCGGCGAAGAACGCGGTTTCCGGGTCCTGGTGCGTGATCCGGCGGGCGATGGTCTGCGCCAGGGCGGCGACGTGGGCGGTGTGCTCCCACAGTTGCCGGGTCAGCTTGGCGATTTCCGGCGATGCCGACTGGCCGGCCATCTGCTGGGTGGTGATGGCCATGGTCAGGGTGCGGGTGGTACGCAGTCCGATCCGCGAGATGGCTGTGCGCAGATCGGTGACCGCCTGCCCGGAGCGGCTGTAGGCGGCGCTGTTGGCGACCGCGACGATGCGGGCCGCCAGCAGCGGGGCGCCCTTGACCAGTTGCACCGCCTGGTCGACGTGGCAATCGGGGTCGTCCAGTTGCTGCAGCAACTTGAGCGAGACATCGACCCCGGTGGGGAAGACGAGTTCGCCGTTACCGGCTTGGTCGGCGAGTTCCTGCAGGGCGAGTTTGCGATCCATCGGCAAATCTTACCCTGCGCCCCGCGTTCTGTGTGCTGCTCAGCTCAGGCGACGGCAGATTTCGCTGGTCAGCGCCGACTGGTTCATGCTGTAGAAGTGCAGCCCTGGGGCGCCGCCCTTGAGCAGGCGTTCGCACAGCTCGGTGACCAGATCGAGGCCGAAGGCGCGGATCGAGTCACTGTCGTCGCCGAAGCTCTCGAACTTCTTGCGCATCCAGCGCGGCAGGTCGGCGCCGCAGGCGTCCGAGAAGCGGGCCAGCTTGGTGAAGCCGACGATGGGCATGATGCCGGGCACGATGGGGATGTCGACGCCGAGTGCGCGCGCTTCGTCGACGAAATGAAAGTAGGCGTCGGCGTTGTAGAAATACTGCGTGATCGCCGAGTTGGCGCCGGCCTTGACCTTGCGCGCGAAGGCGTCGAGGTCGTCCTTCGGGCTGCGTGCTTGCGGGTGCCATTCCGGGTAGGCGGCGACTTCGATGCTGAAGTGGCTGCCGGTTTCGGCGCGGATGAATTCGACCAGTTCGTTGGCGTAGCGGAATTCGCCGGTCTCGGCCATGCCCGACGGCAGGTCGCCGCGCAGGGCGACGATGCGACGGACGCCGGTGGCCTTGAATTCGGCCAGGATTTCGCGGATCGACTCACGCGTCGAGCCGATGCATGACAGGTGCGGCGCGGCGTCGAAGCCTTCGCTGGCGATTTCGCGGACGATGGCGAAGGTGCGCTCGCGGGTCGAGCCGCCAGCGCCGTAGGTGACCGAGAAGAACTCGGGTTTCAGCTTGGCCAGTTCGGCCCGGGTGGCGCGCAGCTTTTCCACGCCTTCGGGCGTCTGCGGCGGGAAGAATTCGATCGAGATATTGGTGTTCATTTTTTCAGCCAGATAAAGAATTCGCGGTTGCCGTCGCCGCCGGTGATGGGGCTGTCGAACCAGGCTTTGGCGGTCAGGTCGAGTTGCCGGGCAAGATCAAGAAAGCGTCCTTCGACTTCGCGGTACAGCGTCGGGTCGCGCACGATGCCGCCCTTGCCGATGTTGTGCGGGCCGACCTCGAACTGCGGTTTGACCAGCAGCAGCAGGTCGCCGTCGGCGGCGAGCAGCGCCGGCAGTTGCGGCAGCACCAGGGTCATCGAGATGAACGAGACGTCGCCGACGATCAGGTCGAAACCGCCGGTCGGCATGGCGTCGCCGAGATCGGCGGCGGTCAGGGCGCGGCAGTTGATGCCTTCGCGTGCGCTGATGCGCCCGTCGTCTTTCAGCTTGGCGTGCAGTTGACCATGCCCGACATCGACGCCGACCACTTGCGCGGCGCCGGCCTGCAGCAGGCAGTCGGTGAAGCCGCCGGTGGATTGCCCGACATCGAGGCAGGTCCTGCCGGCGACAGCCAGACCGGTTTGCGCCAGGGCGCCGGCCAGCTTGAGGCCGCCGCGCGAAACGTAGCGGTCGCTCTCGTCTTCGACAACGGTGAGGCTGGCGTCGGCCGGCAGTTCCAGCGACGGCTTGGCGATTGCCTTGCCGTCGACGAGTACCCGGCCTTCGCCGATCAGCCGCTGCGCCTGCGTGCGCGACGCCGCCAGTCCGCGCTGGACCAGCAGTGCGTCGGCGCGTAGCAGACCGTGACGGTCGACCGGTGTTTTGACCGGTTTCTCGTCACGTTGCCGACCGCCCTGGCGGGCATGGAAGGAGTTCATGCTCATCGGGGCGGCCTCGGTGGCAGTTGCGGACGATCAGTAGCGGTAGTGGTCGGCCTTGTACGGGCCTTCCACCGGTACGCCGATGTAGTCGGCCTGTTGCTGCGTTAGCGTCGACAGTTGCACGTTGAGCGTCTTCAACTGCAGGCGGGCGACCTTTTCGTCGAGGTGCTTGGGCAGCGTATAGACACCCACCGGGTAGTCGGCAGTCTTGGTGAACAGCTCGATCTGGGCGATGGTCTGGTTGGCGAAGGAGGAGGACATCACGTAGGACGGATGGCCGGTGCCGCAACCGAGGTTCACCAGGCGACCCTTGGCGAGCAGGATGATGCGCTTGCCGTCCGGGAAGATCACGTGGTCGACTTGCGGCTTGATCTCTTCCCACTGGTACTTTTCCAGCGACGCGACATCGATTTCGTTGTCGAAGTGGCCGATGTTGCAGACGATGGCGTTGTTCTTCATCGCGGCCATGTGGTCATGGGTGATGACGTGGAAGTTGCCGGTCGTGGTGACGAAGATGTCGGCCTTGTCGGCGGCGTATTCCATGGTCACCACGCGGTAGCCTTCCATGGCGGCCTGCAGCGCGCAGATCGGGTCGATTTCGGTGACCCAGACTTGTGCCGACAGGGCGCGCATGGCTTGCGCCGAACCCTTGCCCACGTCGCCGTAGCCGCAGATCACGGCGATCTTGCCGGCGACCATGACGTCGGTGGCGCGCTTGATGCCATCGACCAGCGATTCGCGGCAGCCGTAGAGGTTGTCGAACTTGGACTTGGTGACCGAGTCGTTGACGTTGATGGCCGGGAACTTGAGGTCGCCACGCTGGTGCATCTGGTACAGGCGATGGACGCCGGTGGTGGTTTCTTCGGTCACGCCCTTGATCTGGGCCAGGCGCACCGAGTACCAGGTCGGATCGACGGCCAGCTTGGCCTTGATCGCGGCGAACAGGATGGTTTCTTCTTCCGAACCCGGCTTGGCCAGCACGGAAATATCCTTCTCGGCCTTGGCGCCGAGGTGCAGCAGCAGCGTGGCGTCGCCGCCGTCGTCGAGGATCATGTTCGAGTAACCGCCGTCGGCCCATTCGAAGATGCGGTGGGTGTAGTCCCAGTAATCGACCAGGGTTTCGCCCTTGACGGCGAAGACCGGGATGCCGGCGGCAGCGATGGCGGCGGCGGCGTGATCCTGGGTCGAGAAGATGTTGCACGAGGCCCAGCGGACTTCGGCGCCGAGCGCGGTCAGCGTCTCGATCAGCACGGCGGTCTGGATGGTCATGTGCAGCGAACCGGTGATGCGTGCGCCCTTGAGCGGCTGGGTCTTGGCGAATTCTTCGCGAATGGCCATCAGGCCCGGCATTTCGCCTTCGGCGATGCGGATTTCCTTGCGACCCCAGTCGGCAAGGTTGATGTCAGCAATGACGTAGTCTTGGGTATTAGCCACAGTAAGCTCCTGAATAACTGTGACGGGGAGGGGCGGTGTTCAACTCACCGAACCCCCTGCGCCCGGCAGGGTTGGACAGTGAGCGCAGTTTTGAACCGAGCCTGAGAGATAGGGTCTCTTGCAGCGCTCCTCGGTAGGTGGCGGATTATAAACCGTTTTCAGACTGTTTCGGCAGCCCAGTAGCGGTCCACATCCTTGATTCCCCATTTTTCGGCATCTTCACGGCCGGCGATCTTTTCGGCGCTGCGCGCCAGATCGATGGTTTCCGGCTTCAGGTAGCTTTGCGAGCGGGTCGAGAAAAATACCTTGAGCCGCGGTTTGAGCAGCGATTGCCCATTCTGTTCGACAACCACGCCGAGCTTGCCGGATTCGAGCCGGACCAGCGAACCGACCGGGTAGATGCCCAGGCTCTTGACGAAGGCCTGGAAAATGGCCGGATCGAAATGCCCCTTCCATTCGGCCATCCGCCGGATCGATTCGGCCGGGTCCCAGCCGGCCTTGTACGGGCGGTTGGAGGTGATTGCGTCGTACACGTCGCAGACCGCGCCCATGCGCGCGTAAAGACTGATCGCCTCGCCGGACAGGCCGGCCGGATAGCCGCTGCCGTCAAATTTTTCATGGTGGTGCAGGCAGACATCGCGGGCGATTTCGCTGGCGCCGTTGCCGGCCAGCAGAAGCTTGTGGCCTTCTTCCGGGTGGGTCTTGACCACGGCGAATTCAGCATCGGTCAGCTTGCCGGGTTTGTTGAGCACGGCGGTCGGCATCATCGCCTTGCCCAGGTCGTGCAGCAGACCGGCCATACCGGCTTCGCGCGTTTGTTGCTCGTCGAGTCCGAGCTGGCGGGCCAGCGCGATCATCAAGGCGCAGACAGCAACGGAATGCAGGTAGGTGTAGTCGTCCGCCGTCTTCAGGCGGGCGATGCTGACCAGCGCACCAGGGTTGCGCAGCATCGAATTGGAAATTTCCTCGACCAGCGGCGCTGCGGCTTCGGCTTCGATGGCCTTGCCCATGCGCGCTTCCTGGAACATCGAGACCACGGCTTCACGGCCTTTGGCGACGATGCGCGAGGCACGTTTTACTTCGTCGGCAAAGGCGGCCTTGGGCTGAACGACGGGGGGCGGCGGGGGAATTTCCTCGATGGTCTCGAATTCATCCTCGCTGCGGGTGCGGTCCGCTTCGACATCGATGCCCTTGTTGATGTCGATCCACACTTCGCGGATGCTGCTTTCCCTGATCAGGACCAGGTCCTGCGCATCCTTGAGGACGAAGCGGGTCCGCCAGAACGGGTGTTCCAGCCAGTCGCCACAGAAGGCCTGAAGGTGCATGCCGAGACGTAGATGCTCGACCGGGATTTTTTTCAGCATATGTGGCAATACTAGCAAAAATAAAAGGGGCCGAAGCCCCTTTTATGTTGCTGTTGTTGCCGATTACAGGCCGGCGTCGCTTTTCAGCAAATTGGCCCGGTCGGTCGCTTCCCACGAGAATTCCGGCTCGTCGCGGCCGAAGTGGCCGTAGGCGGCGGTCTTCTGGTAGATCGGGCGGAGCAGGTCGAGCATGTTGACGATGCCCTTCGGACGCAGATCGAAGTGCTTGCGGACCAGGGCGGTCAGCGTTTCGTTGCTGACCTTGCCGGTGCCGTAGGTCTCGACCATGATCGAGGTCGGCTCGGCGACGCCGATGGCGTACGAGACCTGCACCAGGCAGCGCGAGGCCAGGCCGGCGGCGACGATGTTCTTGGCGACGTAGCGGGTGGCGTAGGCGGCCGAGCGGTCGACCTTGGACGGATCCTTGCCGGAGAATGCGCCGCCACCGTGCGGTGCGGCCCCGCCGTAGGTGTCGACGATGATCTTGCGGCCGGTCAGGCCGCAGTCACCCTGCGGGCCGCCGACGACGAAGCGGCCGGTCGGGTTGACCAGGAACTTGATGTCGCCCTTGATCAGCTCCTTCGGCAGCACCGGCTTGATGATCTGCTCGATGGTCGCTTCGCGCAGGTCTTCCAGGCTGATGTCCGGCGAATGCTGGGTGGACAGCACGACGGTGTCGATCGAGTGCGGCTTGCCGTCGACGTAGCGGATGGTGACCTGCGACTTGGCGTCCGGGCGTGCCCACGGCAGGCGGCCGTCCTTGCGCAGCATGGCCTGGCGCTCGACCAGGCGGTGCGACAGGTAGATCGGCAGCGGCATCAGCGACGGCGTTTCGTCGCAGGCGTAGCCGAACATCAGGCCCTGGTCGCCGGCGCCTTGGCCGAGGTTGTCGTCGTAGGCAGCATTGACGCCCTGGGCGATGTCCGGGCTCTGCTTGTCGTAGGCGACGAGCACGGCACAGCCCTTGTAGTCGATGCCGTAGTCGGTGTTGTCGTAGCCGATGCGCTTGATCGTGTCGCGGGCGATCTGGATGTAATCGACGTTGGCGTTGGTGGTGATTTCACCGGCCAGCACAACCAGGCCGGTGTTGCACAGGGTTTCGGCGGCAACGCGGGAATGCTTGTCCTGGGCCAGGATGGCGTCGAGGATGGCATCGGAAATCTGGTCGGCGACCTTGTCCGGATGGCCTTCGCCAACGGACTCCGAGGTGAACAGGTAATCGCTCATGGAATGCTCCAGTGGTCCTTTGATCCAGCGTTACCTGCTTCGGACCACGAGCTGGCGACGCTTTAGCAGTATTTGTGAATCGCCCCGCAAGTTGTCTGTTTAACTCGGCGATCCCATAATGATAGGCCTTTGCTGATTTCTTTCAACCCCCGGGGTCTCATGGTTTTCCTGTTCCGTCTGCTGTCGCATCTGCCGCTGTCCGCGATTCACCGGCTGGGTGGCTGGCTCGGGCGCCTGACCTATCTGTTGTCGCCGACCTATCGGCGCAACCTGCGCGGCAACATGGCGCAGGCCGGCATCGACCCGGCGCTGAACCTGCCGGCGGCGGCCGAGGCCGGCAAGCAGATGCTGGAGTTGTCGCGCATCTGGATGCGCACGCTCGACGAAGCCAATGCGCAGGTGGTGGACGTGGTCGGTCGGGGGCATCTTGAAGCCGCCCTGGCGGCCGGTAAAGGTGTCGTTTTCCTGACGCCGCATCTCGGTTGCTTCGAAATCACCGCGCAATACCTGTCTTCGTTCGGCGACATCACCGTGCTTTACCGGCCGCCGAAATCCGCCGCCGCCCAGGAGCTGATCCTGATGGGGCGCAAGCGGGCTCAACTGCATCTGGCGCCGGCCGACCTGTCCGGCGTCCGGGCGCTGATCAAGGCGCTGAAGAAAGGACAGATGGTCGGCATGCTGCCCGATCAGGCGCCGAAGACCGGCGAGGGCGTGTGGCTCGATTTCTTCGGTCGTCCGGCCTACACCATGACCTTGGCTGCCCGCCTGACCGAGACCGGCGCCGCGGCCCTGATGACCTGGGGCGAGCGCTTGCCGGGCGGGCGCGGTTACCGCATCCATTTCCAGTTGCCGACGCAGCCACTGACCGGCGATACCGTTGCGCGGGCGCAGCAGATCAATCACGAGGTCGAGACGCTGATTCGCCAGTGCCCGGCCCAGTACCTGTGGGGTTACAACCGCTACAAGCAGCCGCGCGGGGCTGAGCCGCCGCCGGCTTGAGCTATGATATGACGTCTGTCAGCCAGGGCCGGGCGGCAGGGGTTTGAAAAATTCCGGACCAAACGGAGAACAAGGGTTTATCACCATGAGCAGCCTCAATATCGAAATACGCCCCGTCACCCCGCCGGATGTTCCGGCGATTGCCGCACTGGCCCGCGAAATCTGGCAGGCAACCTATCCGGGGATCATCACCCAGGAGCAGATCGACTTCATGCTCGAGCAGCGTTACGGGCACGAACGTCTTTATGATGATCTGGAAGACCTGCACAAATGGCTGTTCCAGGCCTTTCACGATGGCCGGCGCGTCGGCTTTGCCTTCAGCGAACTGAGCAAGGGCGAGTTCAAGCTCGACAAGCTCTATATCCATCCCGATGTCCAGCGTCGCGGTGTCGGGGGGCAATTGATCGAGCATGTCGCCGAACTGGCCCGCAAGCAGGGGCATCCCTGCGTGATCCTGCAGGTCAACAAGCGCAACGAGAAGGCGATCAACTCCTACATGAAGTACGGTTTCGTCGTGCGTACCTCGACCGTTGACGATATCGGCCATGGTTACGTCATGGATGACTTCGTGATGGAGAAAAAACTTTAGGAATTTGAGATAACTTACTGTCTCTGCTATTCTTTTTTCAACTCAACGGCGGAGCGATTCGTGAAGCTCAAATTTTCCAAGATGCACGGTCTGGGCAACGACTTCGTTGTTCTCGACGGCGTGCGTCAACAGTTTTCCCTGACCCCGGAGCAGTTGCGCTACCTCGGCGACCGGCATTTCGGGGTCGGTTGCGACCAGATTCTGGTGGTTGAACAGCCGACTCAGGCTGGTGTCGATTTCCGTTACCGCATCTTTAACGCCGACGGTGGCGAGGTCGAGCAGTGCGGCAACGGCGCCCGCTGTTTCGTCCGTTTCGTGCATGAGCAAGGGCTGACCGACAAGCGCGAGATTCGTGTCGAGACCATGCGCGGCGTCATCTCGCCGCGTCTCGAAGGCGACGGCAACGTCACCGTGGACATGGGCGTGCCGCGTTTCTCGCCGCAGGAAATTCCCTTCCTGCACGACGACGATGTCGTTATCTACAATCTCGACGTGGCCGACGAGACGCTGGAAATCAGCGTCGTCTCGATGGGCAATCCGCATGCCGTGCAGGTCGTCGATTGCGTCGATCAGGCGCCGGTCGGCGAGCATGGGCCGCTGATCGAGTCGCACGAACGTTTTCCGCAGCGGGTCAACGCCGGTTTCATGCAGATCGTCGACCCACATGCGATCCGCTTGCGGGTCTATGAGCGCGGTGCCGGCGAAACCCTGGCTTGCGGCACCGGTGCCTGTGCGGCTGTGGTGGCCGGCATCCGGCGCGGCCTGCTGGAGTCCCCGGTGCGTGTGACGACGCGCGGTGGCGACCTGAATATTGCCTGGGGCGGCGAAGGCCGTCCGGTCATGATGACCGGCCCGGCCGTGACTGTCTTCTCCGGAGAAATCGAATTATGAGCGCCATGTTTCCCGACGAAATTGCCGACTACCTGAAGAACAACCCCGGCTTCTTCGAACAGTACGCCGACTTGATGGCGCAGATCTTCGTGCCGCATCCGCACGGTGGCCGGGCGGTTTCGCTGGCCGAGCGGCAGATGCTGACCCTGCGCGAGAAGAACCGGGCCAGCGAGAGCAAGCTGGCCGAACTGATCGCCTTCGGCGAGGAAAATGACAGGGTTTCCGAAAAGGTCCATCGTCTGGCGGTCGGCCTGATCGCGGCCGAAACCTTCCAGGCGGTGATCCATCTGCTCAATTTCCACCTGCGTGACGATTTTTCGGTGCCACACGTGGCCCTGCGTCTGTGGGACAAACCGGCCGGCATCGAGGATCTGCCGGAATTTGCTGCGGTCAGCGAGGAACTCCAGGTGTTCGCCGAGACGTTGGCGCGTCCCTACTGTGGATCGACCGCTGGATTCGGCACCGCCTCGTGGTTTGGCGAGGCCGCCTCGCATATCCGCTCGCAGGCGCTGATCGCACTGCGTAATGGCGGCGGCACCATCGGCATGGTCGCCCTCGGCAGCGAGGAAAACCAGCGCTTCTACGCCGACATGGGCACGCTCTACCTCGAGCGCATCGGCGAGATGGTTTCGGCGGCGCTGGCGCGGGTGACCAAGAGCACGCTGTGACCCCGGCCGAGGCCGTCGCTGCGTATCTCGACGAACTCGCCGAGCAGCGTCGGTTGTCGCCGCACACCGTTGCCAATTACCGGCGTGACCTGGCGCAACTGCTGACCGCCGCCGAAGGGCTGCCGCTTGACCGGTTGCTCGTCCATCACATCCGCCGTTTTGTCGCCAGCCTGCATGCCAAAGGCTTGTCCGGGCGTTCGCTGGCGCGGCTGCTGTCGGCCTGGCGCGGCTTCTTCGCCTGGCTCGGCGAGCGCGGACTGGTCAAGGTCAATCCCTGCGACGGCATGCGTGCGCCGAAGTCGCCGCGCCGCTTGCCCAAGGCGCTGTCGGTCGACGAGGCGGCGCGCCTGCTCGAACCTGCCGACGACGGCGACAGCCGGCTGGAAGCCCGCGACGCGGCGATGTTCGAGTTGCTCTATTCGTCTGGCCTGCGTCTGGCCGAGCTGGTCGGTCTCGACCGCGACGCGCTCGACGGCATTCTGCATGAAGGTGAAGTCCGCGTTCTCGGCAAGCGCAGCAAGCCGCGTCTGATTCCCGTCGGCGCCCAGGCGCGGCGAGCCCTGGTGGCTTGGGCGGCGGTCCGTGACGAACTGGCGGTGGACGATGAGCCGGCCTTGTTCATCAATCGGCGCGGCCGGCGCATCAGTCCGCGCTCGGTCGAACTGCGTCTGGCGCAACGCGCACTCCGGCTGGGTTTGCCGCAGCACGTCCATCCGCACATGCTGCGGCATTCATTCGCCTCGCACGTGCTGCAGTCCTCGGGCGACCTGCGCGCGGTCCAGGAAATGCTCGGCCATGCCAGCATCGCCTCGACCCAGGTCTATACCCATCTCGACTTCCAGCACCTGGCCAGCGTTTACGACAAGGCGCACCCGCGCGCGAAACGTTGAAGCGTGATGGCCGGCAGCGAAAACGGCCAAAAAATCAAGTGGTAATTGACCATCGGCGCGTCAACCCGGCATAATGCGCGTCTTTCAAAATTTCGCCGAAATCCGGAGTCATCCATGGCCATCAACCGTACCCGCCGCAACATCCTGGAACGCCGCTGTGTTTCCAAGTCCGTCAAGCGCCTGTTCAAGGGCGACGGCAAGACGACGTTCAAGACCATGTACGCCGTCGAGTGCCATCAGCGCAACCGCAAGCCGCTGGGCAACTAAGCCGCATCAAGCATTTCCGGCCCCGGTTATCGCAAGGTAACCGGGGCTTCTTGCATTTACCGGTCGAGAAAGTGATATGGCCCAGTTGATCCTGATGCCCGGCAAGGAACGGTCGGCGATGAAGCAGCGCCACCCATGGTTGTTTGCCGGTTCGGTCGGCCGCCTTGAAGGGCGTGCCCGTCCCGGCGACACCGTTGAGGTGCTGGCCGACAACCTGCGGCCGCTCGGGCGCGCCGCCTACAGTCCGCAGTCGCAGATCCGCGCCCGTTTCTGGACCTTCGATGCCGACGAGCCGGTCGACGACGCCTTCTTCAAGCGCCGCATTGCCGCCGCCGTCGCCCGCCGCGATGCGCTGCCGGAGTTGCGCGGCCAGGATGGTGTGCGTCTGATTCATGCCGAATCGGACGGTCTGCCCGGCGTCATCGCCGATCGCTACGGCGATACCGTCGTCGTCCAGCTCACCTCGGCCGGCGCCGACAAATGGCGCAAGGCCATCGTCGCCGGCCTGGTCAAGTCCACCGGCTGCGCCCGCGTCTACGAACGCTCGGATTCCGAAGTGCGCGCCCTTGAAGGGCTGGAACCGACCACCGGCTGGCTGCACGGCGAGGCGCCGACGGCGCCGCTGGCGATCATGGAGAACGGCGTGCGCCTGGCGGTCGATATCGCCGCTGGGCACAAGACCGGCTTCTACCTCGATCAGCGCGAGAACCGCCGCCTGCTCGGTGAGCTGGCGGCCGGCAAGGACATCCTCAACTGCTTCTGCTACACCGGCGGCTTCTCGCTGCAGGCGCTGGCCGGCGGCGCCGCGAGCGTGCTGTCGATCGATTCGTCCGGCCCGGCGCTGGCGCAGGCCCGCGCCAACCTGGCGCTCAATCCGCAATTGCCGGCCGAGCGTGCCGAATGGCAGGAGGCGGATGTCTTCCAGGCCTTGCGCGATTTCCGTCAGGCCGGCCGCAAGTTCGACCTGATCGTCCTCGATCCGCCCAAGTTCGCCCCGTCGGCGGCCCATGCCGAACGTGCCGCCCGCGCCTACAAGGACATCAACGTCCTCGGCTGTCGCCTGTTGCGCCCGGGTGGCATGCTGATGACTTACTCCTGTTCCGGCGGCATCGGCCTAGAACTATTCCAGAAGATCGTCGCCGGCGCTGCCCACGACGCCGGCCGTGATGCGCGCATCGTCCGCCGGCTGGCCGGCGCGGCCGATCATCCGGTGGCGTTGAACTTTCCCGAGGGTGAGTATCTAAAGGGCTTGCTGGTCCAGGTCGATTGAAAGTGTGATGACATTTTCCTAGCCGCTGCCGTTGCCATAAATGGGCGGTGCGTGCTAAAACAGACACTCAGCGTGTGGAGTGGTCATGGTTTTTTCCTTCTTCAAGAAGCAGCCGCAAAAAATGCCGGAACGGACGGCGGCACGCCCGCGCGCGTCTTTGCCGGAAATGAAGCTGAAACCGCCGGTTGAAGAAGCCCCTGTCTCGCTGGCACCCTTGCCAGATCTGGAATTCAGCGTTGATAAGCCGGCGCCGGCTGCGGCCAAGGCCGCACCGGCCAAGCCGGTTGCTGCTGCCGTACCGCAACGCAAGATCGATGTCGCCATGGCAATCGATGATTTCGACAGCGATTTCACCGAGTCCAGCGTCATGGCAATCGATGTCGAACACGACGTCGATCCGCTGCAGTCCGATGTCGAGCAGGTTGCCGTGTTGTTCGCCAATGGTCAGGACAGCGCCGCGCGCAGCATCCTCGAAAGTCTCTTGCGCACCTATCCCGGCGACGAGGGAATCCGCCTGTGGCGTTTGCTCTTCGATCTGCTGCAGATTCTTGGCGATCGCGCGGCTTTCGATCGTTACGGGCTGGAGTTTGCCGAACGTTTTGAATTGTCGCCGCCGGCTTGGCGGGCGGAGCAATGCCTGCAGTCAGTCCCAACTGAAAATGGGCAGGCCTTTGCGCTGCAGGGGGTGCTGACCGCCGACGATTGTCGCCAGGTCCAGCAACTGACCCAGTTGCTCGCGCAGGCCGGGGAATTACGCCTGGATTTCAGCCGGCTGGCTGGCTGTGACGATCTGGTGGCCGGCATGCTGGCCGAGGCGCTGATCGACGCGCGGCGACGCGGCAAGGCCTTGGCCCTGACTGGCGCTGATGCCTTGATCAAGCGACTGGACGAACGGCTGAAGGTTGGCGACGCGGCACATGAGCCGTCCTGGCGCCTGTTGCTCGAATTGCTGCAACGCCACGGGACGCAGGAGCATTTTGAAGAGCGCGCGGTCGATTATGCGGTGACTTTCGAGTTGTCGCCGCCCTCCTGGGAGCCGCAGCGGGTTGCCGGCAAGAGCAAACCGGTGGCGGCGGAAGCCGCCCGCGGCGCCGAGATTCATTACCTGAGTGGTGACCTGAAAAGCGAGCGGTTCGAGGACATGCTCCCGCTGCTGGAAAGCAGCGATCAGCCGGTCATCGATTTTTCCTGTGTGCGCCGCGTCGATTTCTTTTCCGCCGGGCAACTGGTCAACCGCCTGGCGCCGTTCAAGGCGGCGGGCAAGGAAATCATCATCCGCAGCCCGAACCATCTGGTTGCCGAGTTGATGGCCGTGGTCGGCCTGAACAAGCAGGCGCGCATCATCGTTCCCAAGTCTTAAAAGGGTTTTCCATGGAGCAATATCACGGCACGACGATCCTGTCGGTGCGCCGGGGCAATGTCGTCACGATGGGCGGCGACGGTCAGGTGACGCTGGGCAATATCGTCATCAAGGGTACGGCGAAAAAGGTTCGCCGCTTGTATCAGGGCAAGATCCTCGCCGGTTTTGCCGGCGGCACTGCCGATGCCTTCACGCTGTTCGAGCGTTTCGAGGCCAAGCTGGAAAAGCATCAGGGGCATTTGGTGCGTTCGGCGGTCGAGCTGGCCAAGGACTGGCGCACCGACCGTGCACTGCGTCGCCTGGAAGCGATGTTGTCGGTGGCCGACCGCGAATCGTCGCTGGTCATCACCGGCAACGGTGACGTGCTCGAGCCCGAATACGGCATCGTCGCCATCGGTTCCGGTGGCGCCTACGCGCAGAGCGCGGCGCGGGCGCTGCTGGAAAACACCGAACTGAGCCCGCTGGAGATCGTCACCAAGTCGCTGGAAATTGCCGGCGACCTGTGCATCTACACCAATCGCAACTTCACGCTGGAGACGCTGGAATGAGTGGCGCCACGATGACCCCGAAGGAGATCGTCTCCGAACTCGACAAGCACATCGTCGGCCAGAATGCGGCTAAGAAGGCGGTGGCTATCGCCCTGCGCAACCGCTGGCGGCGCGCTCAGGTCGCCGAGCCGTTGCGTCAGGAAATCACGCCCAAGAACATCCTGATGATCGGCCCGACCGGTGTCGGCAAGACCGAGATCGCCCGCCGTCTGGCGCGGCTGGCCGATGCGCCTTTCATCAAGGTCGAGGCGACCAAGTTTACCGAGGTCGGCTACGTCGGCCGCGACGTCGAGACCATCATCCGCGATCTGGTCGACATGGCGATCAAGGGCCACCGCGAGCGGGCCATGAAGGCCAACCGCAATCGCGCCGAGGATGCCGCCGAGGAGCGCATTCTCGACGCCTTGCTGCCGCCGGCCCGCAGCCCCGGTTTCTATGCTGAAGACTCGGCGGCGAATAGCGATAACGCGACGCGCCAGAAATTCCGTAAAAAGTTGCGCGAGGGCGAACTCGACGACAAGGAGATCGACATCGAGCTTGCCGCGCCGGCGATGCAGGCCGAAATTTTCGCGCCGCCGGGCATGGAGGAACTGACCCAGCAGATTCAGGGCATGTTCCAGAACATGGGCGGCGGCAAGAAGAAGTCGCGCAAGCTGAAGATCAGCGAAGCGTTCAAGCTGCTGACCGACGAGGAAGCGGCGAAGCTGGTCAATGACGAGGAAATCAAGCTGGCGGCGGTCAAGGCGGTCGAGCAGAACGGCATCGTCTTCATCGACGAGATCGACAAGGTGGCCAGCCGTTCCGACGTGCAGGGGGCCGACGTATCGCGTCAGGGTGTGCAGCGCGACCTGCTGCCGTTGGTCGAGGGGACGACGGTGTCGACCAAGTACGGCATGATCAAGACAGATCACATTCTCTTCATCGCTTCCGGCGCCTTTCACCTGTCCAAGCCGTCCGACCTGATTCCGGAACTGCAGGGTCGTTTCCCGATCCGCGTCGAGCTCGATTCGCTGTCGGTTGCCGATTTCGAGTGCATCCTGACCCAGACCGATGCCTGCCTGACCAAGCAATACCAGGCGTTGCTGGCGACCGAAGGCGTCAGTGTCGAATTTGGCGCGGACGGGATCCGGCGCATGGCCGAAATCGCATTCCAGGTGAACGAGAAAACCGAGAACATCGGCGCCCGTCGCCTGCATACGGTGATGGAAAAACTGCTGGAAGAGGTGTCTTTCGAGGCTGGCAGGATCGGCCTGGACAATATCTCGGTCGATGCCGCCTACGTCAATGAAAAACTTGGCGAAGTGGCGGCTGACGAGGATCTGTCGCGTTACGTCCTCTAAGGACTATCCCCGATTGGCGGGCGGCTGCCTTGCCCGCACAATCGGCTTCCCATTCCTTGCCGAGACCGAATCGTGGACGAAAGCAGCCTGACCTTCCGCCTGCTGGCGATCCTCTTTCCGATTTTCGGCATCGTCGCCGCCGGCTATTTCTACGGCCGCAAGCACAAGCCGGAAATGGCCGTGGCCAACCGGCTGAACATGGACGTTTTCGTGCCGGCGCTGGTGTTCGCGGCGATGGCCGGCAAGTCCTTCGATCTCGCCGCCTACGCGCCCTTGGCGCTCGGTGGTTTCATCGTGCTTGCCGTCTGCGGCCTGCTTGCCTGGCCGATTGCCCGCTTGTGCGGTGTCCAGGCGAAGACGCTGGCGCCGCCGATGATGTTCAACAACTCCGGCAACATCGGCCTGCCGCTGGCTGTCCTCGCCTGGGGCGAAGCGGCACTGCCGGCGGCGGTGATCCTGTTCATGGTCGAGAACACCCTGCATTTCTCCTTCGGCGCCAGGTTGCTCGACCCGAAGACGCGCATCCTGATGCTCTGGCGCATCCCGGTGGTGTTTGCCGCGATTGCCGGCTTGGCCGTGGCAGTGCTGAAGATTCCCGTCTGGCAACCGCTGGTCATCGCCATCAAGATGCTCGGTGACGTCTCGGTGCCGCTGCTGCTGTTCTCGCTCGGCGTGCGCATGACTGATGTTTCCTTTGGTGAATGGAAACTGTCGGTCGGCAGCGCGCTGCTGCGGCCGCTGGCCGGCATGGTCATCGCCTACGGGGTGATTCAGTTGCTTGGCCTGGAAGGGCGTGATGCAGCGATGCTGCTGGTGTTCGGTGCCTTGCCGCCGGCCGTGCTCAATTTCCTGTTCGCTGAGCGTTACCAGCAGGAGCCGCAGCGGGTGGCGTCGATCGTGCTGGTCGGTAACCTGGCTGCGCTGATCTTCCTGCCGCTGGCCCTGGCGCTGGTTCTTTAGCCCAGACGATCCATCTGCCGCCGGTCGCGTTTGGTTGGCCGGCCGTGGATTTCGGCCGCGGGTTCCTGGGTGAACTTGCGCCGCATCTGCTCGGCTTCGCGCGCGGCGATGCTCTCCGGCGTTTCCTCGTAGAGCAGGCGCGCTTCCGGTGCCGGCCCGCGCTTGTCGGACAGGCCGAGGATCGTCACTGTCCAGCGGGTGTCGCCGTTGCAGATGTCGAGGCGGTCGCCGACCTTCACGTCACGCGCCGGCTTGGTCGGCGCGCCGTTAAGCTTGACCTTGCCGCCGCCGACCGCATCGGTGGCCAGGCTGCGCGTCTTGAAGAAGCGCGCAGCCCACAGCCACTTGTCGATGCGGATACCAGCCACTACGGCAGGACGGATTCGCCGGCGTAGAGCTGTTCGACGGTCTCGCGCCGGCGGATGACGTGTACCTGCTCGCCATCGACCATGACTTCAACGGCGCGCGGCCGGGTGTTGTAGTTCGAGGCCATGGCCATGCCGTAGGCGCCGGCCGACATCACGGCGAGCAGGTCGCCCGGCTCGATATTCAGCGGCCGTGCCTGGCCGAGGAAATCGCCGGTTTCGCAGACCGGGCCGACGACGTCGTAGTCGCGCGTGGCACCGGCGCGCGGCACCACCGGGTCGATGTCGTGCCAGGCTTCGTACAGTGCCGGGCGCATAAGGTCGTTCATTGCCGCATCGATGATGGCGAAGTTCTTGGCCTCGCCTTCCTTGAGGAATTCGACGCGGGTGAGCAGCAGGCCGGCGTTGCCGACCAGGCGGCGGCCCGGTTCGAGCACGACCTTGAGGCCGCGGTTCTGCAGCTTGTCGAGCAGAGGATTCAAGTAGGAAGCGACGGTAGGCTGCACCTGGTCGGCGCGGTACTTGATGCCGAGGCCGCCGCCGAGGTCGATGTGATGGACCTGAATGCCTTCGGCCGCGAGCTGGTCGATCAGCGCCAGGATGCGATCGAGCGCTTCGGCGAATGGCGATGGATCGAGGAGTTGCGAGCCGATGTGGCAGTCGATGCCGGCCACCGCGATGTTCGGTAGCGCGGCGGCGCGGCGGTAGAGCGCCAGCGCGTCGTCGTAGGCGACGCCGAACTTGGCTTCCTTGAGGCCGGTCGAGATGTAGGGGTGGGTCTTCGGGTCGACGTTCGGATTGACGCGCAGGCTGACCGGCGCCTGCTTGCCGAGCTGGCCGGCAACTTCGTTGAGGCGCTCGATTTCCGGGATCGATTCGATGTTGAAGCAGAAGATGCCGGCTTCGAGCGCCAGCTTCATTTCCGCCGCCGTCTTGCCGACGCCGGAGAAGACGACCTTCTGCGGGTCGGCACCGGCCGCCAGCACACGCTGCAACTCGCCGCCGGAAACGATGTCGAAACCGGCGCCGAGACGGGCGAACAGGTTGAGGATGGCAAGGTTGGAGTTGGCCTTGACGGCGTAGCAGACAAGCGCGCCGGCACCGGCCGGATGGGCGCCGAGGACGTCGTGAAACTCCTTCAGCGATTCGCTCAGGGCGGCACGGGAGTAGACGTAGGCCGGCGTGCCGAATTGTTCGGCGATGGTCGGCAGAGCGACGGATTCGGCGTGCAGTACGCCGTTCTTGAGGGCAAAGTGGGTCATCGGGCGGGGCTGCGTTGAGCCGTGCTACCATCTGCCGCGCCGCCCTTGGGCGGTAATTCGAGCGGGCCCTTCATGCCGCAGGCGGCAAGGCTCAGGATGATCAGTACGGCAGCGATTCTGGACATGTTTGGGTCGCGGGCGGCGAAGTTGAGGATGTTAGCACACCATGGATGACAGCGAATTCAATGTCCAGGCCGAGCAGGCCATGAGCAGGATCGAGGCGGCGCTGGAGGCCAGTTCGGCAGATATCGATTTTGAGTTGGCGAGCGGTGGTGTGATGGAAATCGAGTTTGCCGACGGCAGCAAGATCATCGTCAATCGACATGCGGTGGCCCGGGAAATCTGGGTTGCCGCGCGCAGTGGTGGTTTTCATTTTCGCTGGAACGGGCAGACCTGGTGCGATACCCGTGATGGCGTCGAGTTGATGGCGCGCTTGTCTGTGCTCGCCAGCCAGCAGGCTGGCGAGTCAGTCGTGCTTGGGTAGTCAGTTGTTGCCCATGAGTTGACGCAATTCGGCCGGTCGGCCGTCGGGGGCTGGTGCGGCTCCCGCAGGGCTTTGCGGCTGGGTCGCATTTTCTCCCGGCAGATTTTCGGTGTAGACGTGGCTCGTGGCTGCGCCAGCCTCATTGGTCAGTGCACTCAGTCCGCCAGGCATCATGGGGAGTTGCTCCGGAACCTTGCGTAGGGCGGTGTTCATGTAGCCGATCCAGATCGGCAGCGCGGCGACGCCGCCGGTTTCACGGTTGCCGAGCTTTTTCGGCTGGTCGAAGCCGACCCAGGCGCAGCCGGCAACGGTCATCTGGTAACCGCAGAACCAGGCATCGACGTACTCGTTGGTGGTGCCGGTCTTGCCGGCGAGATCGCGTCGTTTCAGTTGGGTCGACGCGCGGGCAGCGGTGCCGTAGATGGTGACATCGCGCATCATCGAGTCGGTCAGGTAGGCATTGCGCGCGTCGATGGCGCGAATCGATTCGTCGCCAGCCTGCAGTGGGCTGGCCATGGCAACGACCTGATCCTTCTCGTCACGGATTTCGCGCACGACGTAAGGCGTCACGCGATAGCCGCCGTTGGCGAATACTGCATAGCCGGAAACCATCTGCCAGGGGGTAACCGATCCGGCGCCGAGGGCCATGGTGAGATAAGGCGGGTGCTTGTCAGCGTCGAAGCCAAAACGGGTGACGTAATCCTGCGCGTATTGAGGGCTGATCGCCTGCAGCAGGCGTATCGAGACCATGTTCTTCGATTTGGCCAGGGCGGCGCGCATGGTCATCGGTCCTTCGTACTTGCCATCGTAGTTTTTCGGCGCCCAGGCCTGCGAGCCGGTTTCTCCCGCCGAGATCATGATCGGTTCGTCCTCGATCATGCTGCCCGGGTGAAAGCCTTTTTCCAGTGCGGCAGAGTAGATGAAGGGCTTGAAGCTGGAGCCGGGTTGGCGCCAAGCCTGGGTGACGTGGTTGAACTTGTTGCGGTTGAAGTCGAAGCCGCCGACCAGGGCGCGGATGGCCCCGTCGCCCGGCTCGATCGCGACAAACGCGGACTCGACTTCCGGCAACTGGCTGATCTGCCAGTGCCCCTTGGCGTCCTTGATTACCCGGACGATGGCGCCGCGCATGATGCGCTTTTTGGGGGGCGCCTTGTCGTCGAGCATGCGTGCCGCAAACTTGATCGACTCACCGTTCAGTGTGATCGTTTCGCCGCCTTTGACGTAGGCGCGGATGCTGCCGGCGTCGGCTTTCAGAACCAGTGCTGGACGGAGATCGCCGGCGTCGTTGATGTCCTGCAGCAGGACGTCGATGCCTTCGTCGTGCTCGGAGGTGATGTTGGTCATGTCCACATGGGCTTCGGCACCGCGGTAGCCGTTGCGCCTGTCGTAGGCGAGCACGCCTTCACGCAGCGCACGGTAAGCGGCCTCCTGTTCGTCCCGAATCAATGTCGTGTAGACCTTCATGCCACGGGTGTATACATCTTCTGGAAAACGCTCGGCAGCGATCTGGCGAGCCATTTCGGCGACGAATTCGGCATTGACGGCGTATTCGGAGAGCTCGCGCTTGATGATCAGGGGTTCCTTGAGGGCGAGCGCATGTTGCGCCTCGGTGATGTAGGAGAGTTCGAGCATCCGCCGCAGGACATATTCCTGGCGGATTCTGGCGCGTCTGGGATTGACGATCGGGTTGTATGCCGAGGGCGCCTTGGGCAAACCGGCCAGCATGGCCGCTTCGGCGATCGAGATGCTCTGGAGTGGTTTGCCGAAATAAATCTGCGCTGCTGCGCCGAATCCGTAAGCACGCTGGCCCAGGAAAATCTGGTTGATGTACAACTCGAGGATCTGGTCCTTGCTGAGATTGCTCTCGATCTTCAAGGACAGCAGGGCTTCATAGAGTTTCCGGGTGTAGGTCTTTTCGGTGGTCAGGAAAAAATTCCTGGCAACCTGTTGCGTGATCGTCGATGCTCCCTGCTTTTTTCCTCCGCTCAGCAGATTTGAGCTTGCTGCGCGAATGATGCCGGTATAATCGATGCCGATGTGCTGATAGAATCTATCGTCTTCAGCAGCCAGAATGGCTTGTTTCATTATCTCCGGCACATCGCCGATGGTCACGACGGCGCGACGTTCTTCACCGAACTCGCCGATCAGATGGCCGTCTGCCGTGTAGACCCGCAAGGGGACTTTCGGCCGATAGTCTGTCAGTACCTCAAGAGAGGGCAGGTTCGGGTAGGCCAGCGCGATAATGATGGCGGCAACTGCCACTGCGATGGCGATGAGTCCGGTGATGGCAAGGAGAGGATAAGTGAGCAGTCGAAGCAGGGGAGGCATTGGCACAGGCGGTGTGGCGACGGTGTTGGCATTATACGCTGTGGCAATTCACCGGGTATAAAAGTGCTTTACACTGTGAGGGCTTGTTGCTAGCATCTGAAGTGAATTATTGGTTCTTCTTCTAAGATCGTAATCTGTAAGGACTTTTCTGGGGGTGTGGTGGGCTTCGATATCTCCGCTTTGCTGAATCCGAAGGCGCGCCCTTTGCTCGGGCTCGATATCAGTTCGTCGGCTGTCAAGCTGGTTGAACTGACCGCCAACGGAAAGGAAGGGTATCGCGTTGAGCGCTACGCCATTGAGGTGTTGCCCAAAGACGCGGTATCGGATGGCAATATTGCCAATCTTGAGGCTGTGGTCGATGTCGTCAAGCGAGCCTGGAAACGTCTGGGAACCTCGACGCGCAATGTGGCCCTGGCGCTGCCTGCCTCTGCGGTCATCACCAAGAAAATCATTGTTCCGGCCGGTTTGCGGGAAGAGGACCTCGAGGTGCAGGTCGAGACCGAGGCGAATCAATACATTCCTTTTTCCATCGATGACGTCAATCTCGACTATCAGGTGCTTGGTCCGGCGCCGGCTGTGCCGGACGAGGTCGAGGTCCTGATCGCGGCTTCCAAGAAGGAACGTGTCGAGGACCGGGTGGCGGTTGCGGAAGCGGCCGGCCTGAAGGCGGTAGTGGTCGATGTCGAGTCTTACGCAACTTTGGCTGCTTTTGAGTTGATCGAGCGGCAGTTGCCGGAAGGTGGGCGGAATCAGGTCGTGGCCCTGATCGATGCCGGCGCAAACCTGATGAATCTGACGGTCATGCGTAACGGGGTGCAGGTCTATGCCCGCGAGCAGGCCTTCGGCGGAAGTCAGCTGACGCTGGATATTTCGCGCCATTACGGCATGTCCCTCGAAGATGCCGAAGCGGCAAAGCGTTCGGGAAATCTGCCTGAAGGCTATGAAGCAGAATTGTTGAATCCCTTCATGGAAAACCTGGCGCTGGAAGTGTCGCGGGCGCTGCAGTTCTTCTTCACTTCGACCCAGTTCAATCAGGTGGATCATGTCGTCCTGGCCGGTGGTTGTGCCGTCATTCCGGGTATTGACGAGGTCGTGGCCACGCGTACGCAATTCAATACGCTGATTGCCAATCCTTTTGCCAACATGCTTCTGTCGGATCGGGTCAGGGCGCGCAGTCTGCTCGCCGATTCGTCTTCGTTGATGGTTGCGTGTGGCCTGGCGTTGCGGAGGTTTGATCCAGCATGATACGCATCAACCTGTTACCGCATCGGGAAGAGGCGCGTAAGGCAAGGCGCGAACAGTTCTATGTCCTTGCCGGTCTGATCAGCGTCCTGGCAATCGTCGCGATTTTTGCCATCTATTCCTTGATCGATGCCCAAATCGAAGCGCAGGGCAGAAAGAATGACTTCCTGAAGCAGGAAATCGCTCTGCTGGACAAGCAGCTGGAGCAGATCAAGCGGCTTCGCGAACAAACCCAGGCCTTGCTGGCGCGTAAGCAGGTCATTGAGGATCTGCAGCGTGATCGCGGGGAAACCGTGCATTTGCTCAGCGAATTGGTGCGCCAGGTGCCCGAGGGGGTCTATCTGAAGTCCCTGAAGCAGGAAGGGGTCAATGTCAATGTCACTGGTTATGCCCAGTCGAATGCCCGGGTTTCCGCGTTGATGCGCAACATCGAAGGCTCCTCATGGATGGAGAACCCGCGTTTGATCGAAACCAAAGCGGTGGTACTCAATGGGCGCCGGGTTAACGAATTTGGCATGGACTTCACCTTGAGCCGTGCGGCGGTCGAGGAGAAACAGCAATGAAATCCAAGTCGCTTGCCTTGCCCGAAAAACTGCGCCAGGTTGATTTCCAGGCGGTCCTGGATGATTTTCGCCATCTGAATCCCAACGATCCGGGTGCTTGGCCTTTGGTTCCCAAGGTCACGATACTGGTCGGCTTGTTTTTTGCATTGTTGTTGGCGGGTTGGTGGTTCGTCTGGAACGATCAGCTGACTACTCTGGAAAGCCGGGAGAGCGAGGAGCTTGCGCTCAAGGATCAGTTTCTGCTGAAAAAGCGACAGGCAATCAATCTGGATCTTTACACCCAGCAACTCGCAGAAATTGATCGCTCCTTCGGTGCCTTGCTGAAACAGCTGCCGAACAAATCCGAAGTCGAGGCTTTGTTGATTGAAGTCAACCAGGCAGGTCTCGGGCGTGGGCTGCAATTTGAACTATTCCGGCCGGGGAGCGAGGTGGCCAAGGATTTCTACGCCGAATTGCCGGTGACGGTGAAAATCAATGGTTCGTATCACGATATTGGCGCGTTTGCTGCAGACATTGCCAAGTTGCCGCGTATCGTGACGCTGAACGGCATATCGGTCATGCCGCTGAAGGGTGGCGATTTGACGCTGGACGCGACGGTGAAGACGTTCCGCTACCTTGATGAGAGTGAAGTTGCCCAGCAGAAACGTCCGGAAAAGGGAGGTGGAAAGTGAGACTTCCGCTTCTGGTATCAGTATGTGTAATGCTTGTAGCCTGCTCTGGCGGCGATCACGAGGATTTGCGGCAGTGGATGGACGAAAATACCCGTGACCTGCGTGGTCGGGTGACTCCGATCCCGGAAGTGACACCCTACGAGCCCGTACCTTACGAAGTGAATGACCTGGTGGCGCCATTTACGGCCAGCAAGATCGAGCCAGATTCGAAATTCCGCCAGGGGGCTGGCAAGGGAGGGCAGTATCAGCCGGATTTCGAGGCCAGGGAACAGCGCAATAGCGTACTGGAAAAGTACCCTCTGGAATCGCTGACGATGATCGGTCACATGATCATCAACAACCGTCCGATCGCGGTGATCAAGTATGAGGATAGCGTCAGGCAGGTGAAGGTCGGCGACTATTTGGGGCTGGATTTCGGCATGGTGACCGAAATTGCCGAGAACGAACTGAAATTGCGGGAATTGATTCAGGATTCTGCCGGGGAGTGGAGCGAACGCCAGAGTTCGCTGTACCTGCAGACCACGGAGGGGAGCGGTAAATGAAATTGTTCAACTACGCAGTGGCGATTGCGGCGACCTGCCTTGTGGCGGCCTCTCCGGTCCGGGCGGAAAAGCCGGCAGCAAATGCGATCGAGGCGGTCAATGTCGCCCAACAAGGCAATGAGACGGCGGTGAAAATCGATCTGCGCGAAGCACTGGCGACGCCTCCGGCCGGGTTTGCTGTGGCCAATCCGGCACGTATTGCTTTCGACTTTCCGTCTACGGCAAACGCCTTGGGAAAAACCACGCAGGTGCTGAATGAGGGCGATTTACGCAGCGTCAATGTCGTTCAGGTGGCGGACCGTACGCGCTTGGTGCTCAACCTTGTGCGCAACATGAATTACCGTACGCGTATCGACGGCAAATCCCTTTATGTGACCCTTTCGCCGATTGAGCGTCTCAGTGATACGGTTGCCGAGCGAACGGTCCGGTTTGCCGAGGAAAGTGTCGTTGGCGCCCGTCATGCCGTTCGTGATGTCATGTTCCGCCGCGGACGCGATGGTGAAGGGCGGGTGCTGGTCGACCTGAGTGATGCCGGCACCGGAATTGATATTCGCAAACAGGGACCTAACCTGATTGTTGATTTCATGAAGACGAGCTTGCCAGATCACTTGCGTCGCAAGCTCGACGTCACCGATTTTGCGACACCTGTTGTCGGTGTCGAAACGCGCAGCATCGGCGAGAACGTGCGCATGACCATTTCGCCAAAGGGTTTGTGGGAACACAATGCCTATCAAACCGATAACCAGTTCGTGATCGAGGTCAAGAAGATCGTCGAAGATCCGAACAAGCTGGTTCAGGGAAGCAAGATCGGTTATCAGGGACCACGCGTCAGCATCAATTATCAGAACGGTGACGTTCGGGCTCTGCTGCGTCTGATGGCCGAGGAGTTGGGTCTGAATGCAGTGATCAGCGAGACCGTCACCGGGACGACGACCCTGGTTCTCAAGGATGTTCCGGCGGATCAGGTTATCGATATCATCTTCCAGCAAAAAGGGCTGGACATGCGCAAAAACGGCAACATCGTCATGATTGCGCCGCGTGATGAGATTGCCACACGCGAGAAGCTCGAGTTCGAATCGCGCCAGCAAATCAGTGAACTCGAGCCCTTGCAGATGGAACAGTTTGTATTGAATTACCAGCGCGCTGTCGATGTGGCCAAATTGTTGGCAGGAGATACTTCCTCGGATCAGGGTGGGGCGACCTCAACGCAGCGTATCCTCAGCAAGCGGGGTAATGCGGTCGCGGATCCGCAATCGAATATCCTGTTCGTCAACGACATTGCCACCAAGCTGGATGAAATTCGGACATTCATCAGGACGATTGATGTCGGCGCACGTCAGGTGCTCATTGAAGCGCGTATCGTTGAGGCCAGCGATGACTTCAACAAGTCGATTGGTGCGAAGTTGAATTTGATCAATTCGAAGACGAGCAGCATCACAAATACAGGAATTAATTTTGTGGGCGGGAGTGTCAGGCCTGGAACCTATAGCTCGACGACAACCGATGGTGTCACAAAGATCACCTCGACAGAGCCAACGATAACTCAGACTCCAATGGGGGGGGTCAATCTGCCGTCATTCGAATCGACTGGTGGCACAATGGCTTTCTCTTTGTTCAATTCCGGTGCAACGAGAATTCTCAACATGGAGATTGCTGCACTTCAGGCTGACGGCTTGGGCAAGCTGATCTCCAGTCCGCGTGTGATTACAGCTAACAACGTGCGCGCCAAGATTGAAGACGGTACCGAGATTCCCTACGTGACCACCTCCAACAGCGGGGGGGTGGTTACACAGACGGTCAGTTTCAAGCCGGCCAAGCTCTCGCTTGAGGCAACGCCGCAGATTACGCCTGAGGGGACCGTCAAGATGGCGCTGTTAATCAAGAAGGAAGAGGCCGACTGGACGCGTGCTGTGCTGGGTAATCCGCCGATTAAAAGCTCCATTGTCGAGACTAATGTGGTTGTCGACAACGGCGGTACGGTGGTTGTCGGTGGTGTGTTCATCACCAATAACCAGTCCAAGGTTGAAAAAGTGCCGCTGCTCGGTGATGTTCCCTTCTTTGGCTGGTTGTTCAAGTTCAAGAACGATTTCGGGAATCGTCGCGAACTGCTGATTTTTATCACGCCGCGCATCATTTCTGAGAAGCTTCGTCTGGATTGATTTCTGGCAGGCGTAGAGGGAAAAGGCCGGCTTTGCCGGCCTTTTTTGTTCATTGGCCCGAGTCGGCTAGAATCGCGGCGTGAACACGCAAACCAACATCTATCTGGTCGGCCTGATGGGGGCCGGCAAAACGACGATCGGGCGCCAGTTGGCAAAGCGCCTGGAGAGAAATTTCTACGATTCCGACCACGAAATCGTGGCGCGTACCGGTGTGCCCATCCCCACCATCTTCGAGATCGAGGGGGAGGATGGTTTTCGCAAGCGGGAGCAGCAAACCATCGCGGAACTGTCGACGATGTCGAACATCGTGATGGCGACGGGGGGCGGGGCGGTATTGTCGGCGGAGAATCGCCGTTGCCTGCGCGAAAGTGGCTGGGTGGTGTACCTGAACGTGCCGCCCTTGATGCTGTATCAACGCACGCGAAATGACCGCAATCGGCCCTTGTTGCAGGTTGAGGATCCGCTGGCGCGCCTGGAGGCACTGCACGCGGAAAGGGACCCGTTGTACCGTGAAACGGCGAGTCTGGTGGTCGAGGGCGGACAACTGGTGGCCGCCGGGGTGGTGCAGCATTTATTGAGGGAGTTTGGTCGCCTATGTTCGAAAACCTGATGCGCACGCTTGAGGTGTCGCTGGCTGAGCGCAGCTATCCGATCCACATTGGCCCAGGCTTGCTTGATCGTGCTGATCTGCTGCTGCCTGCGATCAAGGCAAAGAAGGCTGTGGTTGTTACCAATGAAACCGTGGCGCCGCTCTATCTTGAGCGCCTGAGCAAGACTTTGCGTCAGGGCGGTGTGGTCGTTCAGACGGTGATTCTGCCGGATGGTGAGTCGTTCAAGAACTGGGAAACCCTGAATCTGATATTCGATGCCTTGCTGGGTACGCATTGCGAAAGAAGTACCCCGTTGATTGCGCTGGGTGGCGGCGTAATCGGCGACATGGGGGGCTTTGCTGCCGCCTGCTATCAACGCGGCATGCCGTTCATCCAGGTGCCGACGACCTTGTTGTCGCAGGTGGATTCATCGGTCGGTGGGAAAACGGCAATCAATCATCCGCTCGGAAAAAACATGATCGGCGCCTTCTATCAGCCTCGCCTCGTGCTGGCTGACATTGCAACGCTCGATACCCTCCCAGACCGGGAATTGAAGGCGGGTCTGGCCGAGGTCATCAAGTACGGTCTGATCCGCGATCCGGAATTCCTGGTCTGGCTGGAGACCAATATCGAGCGCGTGCTGGCTCGCGATCAGGCGGCCCTGATTCATGCGGTTGAGCGTTCCTGTGCCAACAAGGCGGAAGTGGTGGCGCGCGATGAGCGCGAGAGTGGCGAGCGGGCGTTGTTGAATCTGGGGCATACCTTTGGTCACGCAATCGAGACCGGGCTCGGTTACGGCACCTGGTTGCACGGCGAGGCGGTGGCTGCGGGCACGATGGTTGCATGTGAATTGTCGCAAATACTCGGGTGGCTGGTGCCGGCGGATGTGCGCCGGGTCAGGGAACTATTCTCCCGGGCTGGCTTGCCGGTTGTCGCGCCGCCCCTGGGGGTGGCGCGTTATCTCGAGTTGATGCGGCACGACAAGAAGGTGCAGGACGGACGCTTGCGTCTGGTTCTGTTGCAGGAGATCGGACGGGCGGTTTTGTCCGATGTGGCGAGCGACGAACAGATTGCCGAGGCCATCCGGAAGGCCGGCACCTGATTGGTGTTTGCCCGGCCGTGCGGGCACGGCATTGGTGCGGGCCAGTTGCTTGAATTAGAAGGCCTTGATCCGCTACAATCGACGGTTGCCTGTATTTTTGTGCATCTTCGGACGGTATGGCGTCGTCCGGCTTTTTCATGATTGGCCAAGGTCACGGCCAGCTTAGTTGAAGGAATGCGTGTGATGGAATCGGCTGTACCTGAGCGGCAGGGTCTCTACGACCCCGCCAACGAGCACGACGCCTGTGGCGTGGGCTTCGTTGCCCATGTCAAGGGCCAGAAGAGCCATGCGATCATCGAGCAGGGTCTGCTGATCCTGAAAAATATCGATCATCGCGGTGCTGTCGGTGCCGATCCCCTGCAGGGTGACGGCGCCGGTCTGTTGATCCAGATTCCGGACCTGTTCTACCGCGAAGAAATGGCGGCTCAGGGCGTGGATCTGCCGCCGGCCGGCGAGTACGGTGTCGGTATGGTCTTCCTGCCGCAGGAGGCCGCATCGCGCCACGCCTGCATGGAAGAGATCGAGCGTTCGATCGCTGCCGAAGGCCAGCGTCTGCTGGGCTGGCGCGACGTGCCGGTCAATGCCGAAATGCCGATGTCGCCGACGGTCAAGGCCACCGAGCCGGTGATCCGCCAGGTCTTCGTCGGTCGCGGTCCGGACGTCTTCGTCACCGATGCCTTCGAGCGCAAGCTGTACATCATCCGCCGTCGCGCCGCCAACGCGATCAAGTCGCTGCACCTCAAGCACGGCCAGGAATTCTACGTGCCGTCGTTCTCTGCGCGCACCGTCAACTACAAGGGGTTGCTGCTGGCCGATCAAGTCGGTGAGTATTACCTCGACCTCCAGGACAAGCGCACTGTTTCGGCGCTGGCCCTGGTGCACCAGCGCTTCTCGACCAATACCTTCCCGACCTGGGATCTGGCGCATCCGTTCCGCTACATCGCCCACAACGGCGAAATCAACACCGTGCGCGGCAACGTCAACTGGTTCAAGGCGCGTGAGCAGGCGATTTCCTCGCCCATCCTCGGCGACGACCTGAAGAAGGTGTGGCCGCTGCATTACCCCGGTCAGTCCGACTCGGCTGCATTCGACAACGCGCTCGAACTGCTGGTCATGGGTGGCGGCTATTCGCTGGCCCAGGCGGTCATGCTGATGATCCCGGAAGCCTGGGAAAAGCACGCGCTGATGGACGAGAGCCGTCGTGCCTTCTACGAATACCATGCCGCCATGATGGAGCCGTGGGACGGTCCCGCTGCCGTGGCCTTCACCGACGGTCGCCAGATCGGCGCGACGCTCGACCGTAACGGCCTGCGTCCGGCGCGTTACCTGGTCACCGACGACGACTTCGTGGTCATGGCCTCGGAATCCGGCGTGCTGCCGATTCCCGAGAAGAAGATCGTCAAGAAGTGGCGCCTGCAGCCGGGCAAGATGTTCCTGATCGACATGGAGCAGGGCCGCATCATCGACGACAAGGAACTCAAGGATTCGCTGGCCAACGCCCGTCCGTATCGCGAGTGGATCGAGAAAATTCGCATCAAGCTCGACGAAGTGCCGGCCGCCGACGAAACCTGCGCCACGCCGCCGGCGTCGCTGCTCGATCGCCAGCAGGCCTTCGGCTACACCCAGGAAGACACCAAGGTCATCCTTGAGCCGATGGCGACCAACGGCGAAGAGCCGACCGGCTCGATGGGTACCGACTCGGCGCTGCCGGTGCTGTCGAAGAAGAACAAGACGCTGTACGCCTACTTCAAGCAGTTGTTCGCCCAGGTGACCAACCCGCCGATCGACCCGATCCGCGAGGAACTGGTCATGTCGCTGGTGTCCTTCATCGGGCCGAAGCCGAACCTGCTCAATACCGTCGACGTCAATCCGCCGATCCGCCTCGAGGTCTCGCAGCCGGTGCTGACCTGCACCGACATCGAAAAGCTGCGCAACATCGAAAAATACACCTCGAACAAGTTCCGCTCGTTCGAACTCGACATCTGCTACCCGGTGGCCTGGGGCAAGGAAGGCATCGAAGCCCGTCTCGCCTCGCTGGCAGCGGATGCTGAAGATGCCGTCCGTTCCGGTGCCAACATCCTGATCGTCTCCGACCGCAAGGTCGATGCCGAACACGTCGCCATCCCGGCGCTGCTGGCCACCTCGGCCATCCACCAGCACTTGGTCAAGCAGGGCCTGCGCACCAGCACCGGCCTGGTCGTCGAAACCGGTTCGGCACGCGAAGTGCACCACTTCGCCCTGCTCGGCGGTTTCGGTGCCGAAGCCGTGCACCCCTACCTGGCGCTGGAAACCATCAGCGGCATGGCCAAGGGCGATGCCGAGAAGGCCGACAAGTACGTCAAGAACTTCATCAAGGCAGTCGGCAAGGGCCTGTGCAAGGTCATGTCCAAGATGGGCATCTCGACCTACATGTCCTACACCGGCGCTCAGATCTTCGAGGCCATCGGCCTGAAGAAGGACCTGGTCGACAAGTACTTCACCGGCACCCCGTCGAACATCGAGGGTATCGGCCTGTTCGAAGTGGCCGAGGAAGCCATCCGCCTGCACGACGAAGCCTTCTCCGCCGACCCGGTGCTGGCCAACATGCTCGACGCCGGCGGCGAGTACGCCTTCCGCATTCGTGGCGAAGAGCACATGTGGACGCCGGATTCGATCGCCAAGCTGCAACATTCGACCCGTTCCGGCAAGTACGAAACGTACAAGGAATACGCCAAGCTGATCAACGACCAGACCAAGCGTCACCTGACGCTGCGCGGCCTGTTCGAGTTCAAGCCGCAGGGCGAAGCCATTCCGCTCGAGGAAGTCGAATCGGCCAAGGAAATCGTCAAGCGTTTCGCCACCGGCGCCATGTCGCTCGGCTCGATCTCGACCGAAGCGCACACCACGCTGGCGATTGCCATGAACCGCATCGGCGGCAAGTCGAACACCGGTGAAGGTGGTGAGGATGCCAAGCGCTTCCTGCCGCTGAAGGCCGGTCAGACCCTGTCGGAAATCGTCGGTGCCTCGCGCATCGAGCGCGATTACGTGTTCAAGGAAGGCGATTCGCTGCGCTCTGCGATCAAGCAGGTGGCTTCCGGCCGTTTCGGTGTCACTACCGAATACCTGGTCAATGCCGACCAGATCCAGATCAAGATGGCCCAGGGCGCCAAGCCCGGCGAAGGTGGTCAGTTGCCGGGCACCAAGGTGTCAGAGTACATCGGCAAGCTGCGTCACTCGGTGCCGGGCGTGACCCTGATCTCGCCGCCGCCGCATCACGACATCTACTCGATCGAAGACCTGGCTCAGCTGATCCATGACCTGAAGAACGCCAATTCGCAGGCCTCGATCTCGGTCAAGCTGGTGTCCGAAGTCGGTGTCGGCACGGTTGCTGCCGGTGTCGCCAAGGCCAAGGCCGACCACATCGTGATCGCCGGCTTCGACGGTGGTACGGGTGCTTCGCCGGTGTCGTCGATCAAGCACGCCGGTACGCCGTGGGAACTCGGTCTGTCCGAAACCCAGCAGACGCTGGTGCTGAACCGCCTGCGTTCGCGTATCCGCCTGCAGGTCGACGGTCAGATGAAGACCGGCCGCGACGTCGCCATCGGCGCGCTGCTCGGTGCCGACGAATTCGGCTTCGCCACCGCGCCGCTGGTCGTCGAAGGCTGCATCATGATGCGCAAGTGCCATCTGAACACCTGCCCGGTCGGCGTCGCCACCCAGGATCCGGAACTGCGCAAGCGCTTCTCCGGCCAGCCGGAACACGTCGTGAACTACTTCTTCTTCGTTGCCGAGGAAGTGCGCGAGATCATGGCCATGCTCGGCATCCGCAAGTTCGATGACCTGGTCGGCCGGGTCGACCTGCTCGACATGCGCGCCGGGATCGAGCACTGGAAGGCCAAGGGCCTGGATTTCACCAAGGTCTTCCATCAGCCCAAGGTGCCGGCCGACGTGCCGCGCCGCCATGCCGAAGGCCAGGATCACGGCCTCGACAAGGCGCTCGACCACAAGCTGATCGAACAAGCCAAGAAGGCGCTCGAAAAAGGCCAGAAGGTCCAGATCGAGACGAGCATCATCAACGTCAACCGTACCTGCGGCACCATGCTCTCGGGCGAGGTCGCCAAGCGCTACGGCAACGCCGGCCTGCCGGACGACACCATCCACGTCAAGCTGACCGGCACCGCCGGCCAGGCTTTCGGCGCCTTCCTGGCGCGTGGCGTGACGCTGGAACTGACCGGCGAAGGTAACGACTACGTTGGTAAGGGCCTGTCGGGCGGTCGCATCATCATCAAGCCGAGCCCGGATTTCCGCGGCGACACGCAGCACAACATCATTGTCGGCAACACCGTCATGTACGGCGCGACCGAAGGTGAGTCCTTCTTTGCTGGTGTCGGTGGCGAACGCTTCTGCGTGCGCAATTCCGGCGGCACGGCGGTTGTTGAAGGGGTTGGCGATCACGGTTGCGAATACATGACCGGCGGTACCGTCGTCGTACTCGGCATGACCGGGCGCAACTTCGCTGCCGGCATGTCGGGCGGCATTGCCTACGTGCTCGACGAGGATGGTAGCTTCAAGCACCGTTGCAACCTGGCTCAGGTGGCGCTGGAGAAGGTGGTTCCGGCAGCTCGTCATGTTGCCGGCGAACCGCTGCACCGCGACCAGGCCGACGAAGTCCAGCTCAAGGAGCTGATCACCCGTCACGCCGAGTACACCGGCAGCGCCACCGCCAAGCGCCTGCTCGCCGACTGGGAAGCCAGCCGCGAGAAGTTCGTCAAAGTCTATCCGCATGAATACAAGCGCGCCCTCACCGAGATGGCCGCCGCAGCACGCAAGGAGGCCGCATAATGGGCAAGCCGACGGGTTTCATGGAGTTCGAGCGCCTGGAAGAGGGCTACGAACCGGTTGAAAAGCGCCTGACCCACTACAAGGAGTTCGTCCAGACCCTGTCTGACGATAACGCCAAGACCCAGGGTGCGCGCTGCATGGATTGCGGCATTCCGTTCTGCAACAACGGCTGCCCGGTGAACAACATCATTCCGGACTGGAATGATCTGGTTTATCGCGGCAACTGGAAGCAGGCGCTGGACGTGCTGCATTCGACCAACAACTTCCCCGACTTTACCGGCCGCATCTGTCCGGCCCCCTGCGAAGCTGCCTGTACGCTGGGTATCAACGCAGCGCCGGTGGGCATCAAGTCGATCGAGCACTTCATCATCGACAAGGGCTGGGAAATGGGCTGGGTCGTGCCGCAGCCGCCCAAGGCCAAGACCGGCAAGAAGGTCGCCATCGTCGGTTCCGGCCCGGCCGGTATGGCCGCTGCCCAGCAACTGGCACGCGTCGGCCACGACGTGACCGTGTTCGAGAAGTCCAGCCGGATCGGTGGTCTGCTCGGCTTCGGCATCCCCGACTTCAAGTTGAACAAGTCGGTGATCGACCGTCGCGTCGCGCAGATGGAAGCTGAAGGCGTGGTCTTCCGGACCAAGGTCATCGTCGGTGACAAGGCCATCCCGGCTGGCATCAACAACGATGCCACCGAGACGGTTTCCGCCGCCCAACTGAAGAAGGATTTCGACGCGGTGATCCTGGCTGCCGGTTCCGAAGTGCCGCGCGATCTGCCGGTGCCGGGCCGCGAGTACAAGGGTGTTTACGCCGCGCTCGAATTCCTGATTCCGCAGAACAAGGAAGTCCAGCAGGGCATCAAGAATCCGATCAACGTCAAGGGCAAGCACGTCGTCGTCATCGGCGGCGGCGATACCGGCTCCGACTGCGTCGGTACCAGCTATCGTCACGGCGCCGCGTCGGTGACCCAGTTCGAACTGATGCCGGCCCCGCCGGAGCAGGAAGACAAGCCGCTGGTCTGGCCGTACTGGCCGCTGAAGATGCGCACCTCGTCGTCGCACAAGGAAGGTGAAACCGTGCGCGAGTTCGCCGTCGCCACCAAGGCCTTCGTCGACGATGGCCAGGGCAACGTCAAGGCCCTCAAGGCCGTGCGTGTCGAGTGGAAGGACGGCAAGATGAGCGAGATCGCCGGTTCGGAATTCGAGTTGCCGTGTGACGCTGCATTCCTCGCCATGGGCTTCGTCAATCCGGTCGCCAGCCTGCTCGACGCCTTCGGCGTGGACAAGGATGGCCGTGGCAACGCCAAGGCGACGACCGATGGCGAAGGTTGCTATCGCACCAACGTCGACGGCGTTTATGCTGCCGGTGATGTGCGTCGCGGTCAATCGCTGGTGGTCTGGGCGATTCGCGAAGGTCGTCAGGCCGCTCGCGAAGTCGATGCCTTCCTGATGGGAACGTCCGCCCTGCCCCGCTGATTTTTTCCGTGACACTATGGCAAAACCCCGCCGGTTTCGACCCGCGGGGTTTTTGTTTATGTGAAAATGTGGAATCGTTCCAAAGGGGGCAACATGAACAATAATTTACAAACGGCATTCCAGATCACCATGCCGGCAGGTGGCCTTGACGGTCACATGCTGCTGATTCTGGGGATCATGATCCTGGCCGGTATTCTGGGCGGCGCGGCGAATTATTTCCTGGCCGAGCGTCAGGCGGAGTCGGGCGGCAAAGACTGGATCAAGTACCCGGTGTTCGGCATGGTGGCGGCGCTCACCGTTCCACTTTTCCTGAACATGATTTCCAGCACCCTGCTCGAAGGGGCACGGACCAAGCCGGTCGATTTCTACGTCTTCGCCGGCTTCTGCCTGATTTATGTGGTCGCTTCACGACGCCTGTTCGAGAATCTGGCGCATCGTCTGCTCGGCCAGATGGAGCAGGTGCGCCGCGATGTCGGCCAGTTGCGCCAGAAACGCGACGAGGCACTGCTCGTGCCGGCCGCGAAGCCCGAACCGGAAGTGCCGAAAGCCAAGGAAGTCGATCCGCGCGAAGTCCTGTCGTACAACGATGTCGAAATCCTCCGTGCACTGGCTGAAGAAAGTTTCGTCTATGGCAATCTGGCCGGCGTCTGTGATCGTACCGGCTTGCCGCGCGAATTCGTCAGTCAGCGTCTGACCGTGATGAAGTCGCTCGGCGTGATCGAGACCCGGATCAACGACAAGAACGTGCTGCACTGGTTCGTCTCGCAGCGCGGCAAGGCCGTGCTGGATGAACTGCTGGGCACCCAGGGCGACCGCAAGAGCGCCTGAAAACCATTTCAAACAAGCAGAACGGCTTCATGAATATCGTCATTCTCGCTGCCGGACAGGGCAAGCGCATGCACTCGAACCTGCCCAAGGTCCTGCATACCGTCGCCGGCAAGCCATTGCTCGCCCACGTCATCGACACGGCGCGTACGTTGTCTCCGGAAAAACTGGTCGTCGTACGTGGCCATGGCGGCGATGTGGTACAGGCCAGTGTGGCGGCACCGGACATCGGCTGGGCCGAACAGGCGCAGCAACTGGGGACCGGCCACGCGCTGGCCCAGGCGCTGCCGCAACTCGGCGGTCCCGGACAGACCCTGGTGCTCTATGGCGATGTGCCACTGACCACGCCGGAAACCCTGAAGCATCTGCTGCATGCCGCCGGTGACGGCCTGGCTATCCTGACGGTCAACCTGGCCAATCCGACCGGCTACGGTCGCATCGTCCGCGATGCGGCTGGCCGGGTGTGCAGCATCGTCGAAGAAAAGGATGCGACGCTCGCGCAGAAGGCCATTGCCGAGGTCAATACCGGCATCATGGCGATGCCGACGGCGCGGCTGGGCGACTGGCTGGGTGCCTTGAAGAACGACAACGCCCAGGGCGAGTACTACCTGACCGACATCGTTGCCCTGGCCGTCGCCGAGGGCTTGCCGGTCAGTACCGCGCAGCCGGCGGGGGAATGGGAGGTGCTCGGGGTCAACAGCAAGGTCCAGCTGGCCGAACTGGAGCGCCAGCATCAGCGCAACATCGCCGACCGCCTGCTGGTCGCCGGGGTCCGTCTGGCCGATCCGGCACGCATCGATGTGCGCGGCACGCTGACCCACGGTCGCGATGTGGCGATCGATGTCGGTTGCGTTTTCGAGGGGGCGGTTGAGTTGGGCGATGCGGTTGAGGTCGGTCCCTACTGTGTGCTCAAGAACGTTCGCGTCGGTGCCGGAACGCGGATCGCCGCCTTCTGCCACTTCGAAGACGCGGTGATTGGTCCGGACGGCATCCTCGGGCCTTACGCTCGCCTGCGCCCGGGAACCGAACTGGGGCCGGAAGTCCATATCGGCAATTTCGTCGAGGTGAAGAAGAGCCGCATCGGCGCCCAGTCCAAGGCCAATCACCTGGCCTACATCGGCGACGCCGAGATCGGTCAGCGGGTCAATGTCGGTGCCGGCACGATCACCTGCAACTACGACGGCGCCAACAAGTTCAAGACCATCATTGAAGACGATGTCTTCATCGGTTCGGACACCCAGCTGGTGGCGCCGGTGACGGTGGGTCGCGGGGCAACGCTGGGCGCCGGAACGACGTTGACCAAGGATGCACCGCCCGATGCGCTGACCGTATCGCGGGCCAAGCAGATCACCCTGAGTGGCTGGCAACGCCCGGTCAAGGAGAAGAAGTAATGGATGTCTGGTTCATGACCTTTGCCATGGTCTCGTCGCTGCTGCTGGCCTGCGGTGCGGCGTTGCTGCTGGTCGGCTATATCAATACCCTGCCGGCGGCGCTGAATTTCGGCTGGCGCTTTGCAGTGCCGGTGATCCTGCTGCCGGTGGCCGGGCCCTTGTGGTTCGCGTGGACCCGGGGTGAGGAATTCCGCCGGGCGCGTTACCAGTTGATCGGTGCGCTTGTCCTGCTGGCGCTGGCGGCGCTCCTGATTCTTGGCTACGGCCCGTATTTTGCGGAACGACTGGTGGCGGAGATGGCCGAGGCAGCCAAGATGCGCTACTGAGCCTTCGTTTGACAATTTGTTCAGGGAGAAGACGATGTCCAGCTACACACCCGATTCCCTACGCAGCATTGCCCTGGTCGGGCACGGTTCGGCCGGCAAGACCAGCCTGGCCGAAGCCCTGTTGCATGCCGCCGGTGCGATTCCGGCGCGCGGCAGCGTCGACAAGGGCAATACCGTCTGCGATCACGATGCCCAGGAAAAGGAAGCCGGGCATTCCCTGAACAGCGCGGTCTTCTCGTTCGAGCATGAAGGCTGCCGCATCCATGCCATCGATACGCCGGGCTACCCGGATTTCGCCGGTCAGGCCATCGCCGCCCTGGCGGCGGTCGATACTGTCGTGCTGGTGATCAACGCCCAGGCCGGCATCGAGGTCATGAGCGAGCGGATGATGCAGCTCGCCGCTGAGCGCAAGTTGTGCCGGATGATCGTCATCAACAAGATCGACGCCGATAACGTCGATCTGCCGGCCCTGCTCGCCGATATCCGCGAACGTTTTGGCCGCGAGTGCATGCTGCTCGACCTGCCGGCGCATGGTGGCGCCGATGTCGTTGAAGTGCTCGAGCACGATGCCGGCGATGCCGATTTTGCTTCGGTCGCTGCCGCCCACCGCGAGTTGATTGACCAGATCGTCGAGGAAGACGAAGAACTGCTGGCGCGTTATCTCGAAGACGGCGCCGACCCGGCCGGTGCCGAACTGCACGCGCCGTTCGAGAAGGCCCTGCGCGAGGGGCATCTGATTCCGGTGCTGTTCACCTCGGCGAAAACCGGTGCCGGCATCGGTGAGTTGCTGCACGTACTGGCCAGCCTGGCGCCGAACCCGGCTGAGGGTAATCCGCCGCTGTTTTATCGCGGCGAACCCGGCGGTGAAGTCGAAGCTTTCGCCGCCGTGCCGGACCCGGAAAAGCATGTGCTGGCCCATGTGTTCAAGGTCATTGCCGATCCCTACATGGGCAAGATCGGCGTTTTTCGCGTGCATCAGGGCACGCTGCGCAAGGATATGCAGTTGTTTGCCGGTGACGGCAAACGGGCTTTCCGGGTTGCCCATCTCTATCGTTTGCAGGGCAAGGACTGCGTCGAGGTCGATAGCCTGCAGCCCGGCGACATCGGTGCGCTGGCCAAGGTCGACGACATTGTTTTCGATTGCGTGTTGCACGATTCGCACGACGAGGATCACATCCACCTGACGCCGCTGGCCTTTCCCCGGCCGATGGCAGGTCTGGCCGTCGAGACCCGGAAGAAGGGCGACGAGCAGCGGCTGTTCGAAATCCTCGGCAAGCTGGCGATGGAAGATCCGACCTTCGTCGTCGAGCGTCATCCGACCAATAACGAGACGGTGATCCGTGGCCTCGGCGAGATTCACCTCAAGGCCAAGCTGGCGCGTATGGCCGGGCAGTACAAGCTGGAAGTCGATACCCGGCCGCCGAGCATTCCCTACCGCGAGACGATCACCGCACCGGGCGAGGCGATGCACCGTCATAAAAAGCAATCCGGCGGCGCCGGGCAATTTGGCGAAGTGCATCTGCGTATCGAGCCCAAAGGGCGCGGCGAGGGCTTCGAGTTTGTCGACGCGGTCAAGGGCGGGGTGATTCCCGGCGTCTTCATGCCGGCGGTCGAGAAGGGCGTGCGTCAGGCGCTGGCCGGTGGCGTCGTCGCCGGCTACCCGGTCGAGGACCTCAAAGTCACCGTATTCGATGGCAAGACCCACGCTGTTGACGGCAAGGAAGTCGCCTTTACCATCGCCGGCCGCAAGGCGGTGATCGAGGCCATCCGCAACGCCCGGCCTATCGTCATGGAGCCCATCGTCAGTATCGAGATCGTCGTCCCGGAGGCCAATATCGGCGATCTTTCGGGTGATCTTTCTGGCCGCCGCGGTCACGTCACCGGTACCGAAAGCCGGGCGCGCGGACTGGCGCTGATCACCGGCGAAGTGCCGCTGGCGGAACTCAACGACTATCAGTCACGATTGAAGTCGCTGACCGCCGGCCAGGGGAGCTACAGCATCGACTTCCTGCGTTATGCGCCGGTGCCGCCGCAGTTGCAGCAGCAACTGGCCAGCCGCTTCCAGTTGCACGACGAGGACGAGTAAGTCCTCAGCCGTCGGCCTGGCCGGTGTCGGCCCAGCTGACGGCGGCCAGGAACAGGTAACCGGCACCGTACACGGTCTTGATGAACGACGGGCTGTCGGTTTGCGGCTCGAGCTTGCGCCGCAGGCGCGAGATGCGCACGTCGATGGCGCGGTCGCTCGGGCTGACGTCGCGCGTGCCCATCAGCTTCTCGCGCTGCAGGATGCGATTGGGGTGGTTGACGAAAACCCGGAGCAACTCGGCTTCGGCGTTGCTCAGTACGTGCTCCTCCCCATCCTGGCCGCTCAGTGTGTTGTTGCCGAGATTGAAGCGCCAGTTGCCGAAGCAGGCGATCTGGCTGGGCGGGGTGTCGCTGACCGTTTCCCGGCGGCGCAGGATGCTGCGTACCCGGGCGACCAGTTCGCGCGGTTCGAAGGGCTTTAGCATGTAGTCGTCGGCGCCCAGTTCCAGCCCCATCACCCGGTCGCTTACGTGGGCCCTTCCGGTCAGGATCATGATCCCGCAATTGGTTTGCGCGCGGACGCGCTGCATGGCCTCGATGCCGTCCATGTCGGGCAGGCCGAGGTCGATGATGCACAACACCGGCGACAGGTTGCGCAGGCGCCGCAGCAGATCGCCGCCGCTGCGGCACCAGGCGGTGCGAAAGCCGAAATCGGCGAGTACCTGTTCGATGATGCGGGCGACGTCCGGGTCGTCCTCGACGATGGCAATCAGCTTGCCGCCATCGTTGTCCTTCACGCTGTCCTTCATTGTCTCTCCTTGTTGCCGCTGTGGCGCAGGGCTTCCGCCAGTTCCTGACGGACGAAGGGCTTGGCCAGGATGGGCTGCTGCTCCTGGCGTGGTCCTTCCTCGTCGGCGTAGCCGCTCATCAGCACGATGCGCATCTGCGGGTGCTCTCTTTTTATCTGTTCGGCCAGTTGCCGGCCATTGCAACTGCCGGGCATCAGGATGTCGCTGACGACAATCCCGATGTCGGGAATCTGTCCGACCATGGCCAGCGCCTGGTCGGCATTTTCGGCCTCGATGACCGGGTGGCCGAGGTCGATCAACTGCTGGCGAACGACCTGGCGGACGTTCGGGTCGTCCTCGACGAGCAGGACCAGCTCGCCGCTGGCTTCCGGCAGACCGGGGTCGTCTGGTAAAGGAGTGGCAAGCGGCGCCGCGGTAGCCGGCAGGACGACGCTGACCTGCGTGCCATGGCCGGGCGTGCTCGACAGGCGCATGCCACCGCCCGACTGACGGATGAAGCCGGCGGCCATCGACAGGCCGAGGCCGCTGCCGAGACCGAGGCGCTTGGTGGTGAAGAAGGGTTCGCAGGCACGGGCCAGCGTGTCGCTGTCCATGCCGCAGCCGGTATCGCTGACTTCGATGCACACGTAGTCGCCCGGCGGGCAGTCGTAGCCGGCGGCGTCGGCCGCCAGCCTGGCGGCGCGAGCGGCAATTTCCAGCCGGCCGCCGTCGGGCATGGCGTCGCGGGCATTGACGGCGAAATTGAGCAGGGCGCTTTCCAGTTGCGCTGGATCGACCCGCGCGTAAAGTCCGGAATCGTCGCAGCGGATGGCGATGCCGATGTTTTCCGGCAGCGAACGACGGATCAGCCGGCCGAGGTCGTCGATCAAGCGGCTGATCGCCACCGCCTGCGGCTCCGGCGGTTGTTGCCGGGAGAAACTGAGCAGACGCTTGATCAACTGGGCGCCTCGGCGTGCCGATTGCAGCGCCGGGTCGACGAAATCGGCCACAGCCGGGTCGTTCGGGCGTTGGTCGCTGAGGGCGGCGAGGTTGCCGATGATGACCGTCAGCAGGTTGTTGAAGTCGTGGGCCAGGCCGCCGGTGAGCTGGCCGATGGCTTCCATCTTCTGCGCCTGCAGCAGCGCCGCCTGCATGCGTTTTTGTTCGGTGATTTCGTGCGAGAAAACGAAGAAGCCGAGGGTTTCACCCTGCGCGCCGCGCTCCGGGACCAGGGTGCTGTGGGCGAAGACCTGCTGTCCCTGGCGTTGCATGTGGTACTCGTAACTGACCTGCTGGCCGGCCAGCGCCCGGCGCACGAAATCGCCGACCTGGGCATAGACTTCCGGGCCGGTCACCTCGATCACCGAGCGCCCGGTGACCTGGCCTTCCGGCAGGCCGTACCAGTCCGAATAGCCCTTGTTGGCGTACTGGTAGATCTCGTTGTGGTCGACGTAGCCGATCAGGATCGGGATGGTGTCGTTGATCAGGCGTAGGCGCGCCTCGCTGCGACCGAGGGCGGCGGCGATCTGCTCCTTCTCGGCATTGGCCCGGCGCAGGTTGGCGTTGGCGTTTTCGAGCTGGGCGGTGCGCCGGCGAACCTTCTCGTCGAGTTGCAGGTTCTGGTGTTCGCTCAGGTGTTCGAGGTAGCGCTGCTCGGTGACGTCGCTGTAGAGCGTGACGAAACCGCCGTGCGGCAACGGTTCGCCGCGCAGCAACAGCAGCCGGCCGTTGGGGCGACGGCGTTCGCTGACATGGGCGGCGAAGGCGCCGGCAGCAGCCAGGCGCTCGCCCAGCAGCGCTTCGGCATTGCCGGGATCGTATTCGCCACGCTCGATGTTGTAGCGGATGAAGTCGGCGAAGGGTGTGCCGACCCGGGCCAGGTCGGTGGGAAACTCGAGCAGGTCGAGGAAGGGACGGTTCCACGCCACCAGCCGCAACTGGTCGTCGAAGACGCTGATGCCCTGATCGAGCAGGTCAAGGCCGGCCTGCAGCATGTCCTGGCAGCGGGCGGGTTCGGCAGGCGGGGCGGTGAATGGCATCGCCGGATTCTAGAACATGGCGCAATCATTGGCAGAGTCTGCAATGATTCGTTACATTGCGCCAATACTTGCGCAAGAGTGTTCTGCGATGCTTCTGCCACCAAAAAATAAGACTTGCATAAAGGGAGAACAGCACTCCAAGCAAGTAACGAGAGGAGATGGGCCGGGCCGTCAGGTCCGGCCATCCTTTTCAGTTGATGTCGTAGCCAGGTCCGCATTGCGGGCTGCCGGGCGCCTGTACGCCACGGGTGCCGTCTACCCTGAAAGGAAGCTGTGAATGAGTAATTACATTGCCCCGCTGCGTGACATGCAGTTCGTGCTCAAGGATATCGCCGGTCTGGAGGAGATCTGCGCGCTTCCCGGCAACGAGGAATGCTCGGTCGACCTGGTCGAATCGATTCTCGAGGAAGCCGCCAAGTTCGCTTCCGGTGTGCTCGACCCGATCAATCGCAATGGCGACAATCAAGGCGCCGTGGTCAAGGACGGTGTCGTCACCACCTCGCCGGGCTTCAAGGACGCCTATCAACTGTTCTGCGAAACCGGCTGGAACGCCATGCCGTTCGCCCCTGAATTCGGCGGCCAGGGCCTGCCGGCAGCGGTGACCCTGGCGGTCAACGAAATGTGGAAGTCGGCCAACATGGCCTTCGCCCTGTGTCCGATGCTGACCGGCGGTGCCATCGAGGCGATCGCCCATCACGCGTCCGACGAACTCAAACAGAAGTATCTGCCGAAGATGGTCGAAGGTACCTGGACCGGGACCATGAACCTGACCGAGCCGAACGCCGGCTCCGACCTCGCCGCGATCAGCACCAAGGCCGCGCGCGCCGCCGACGGCACGTTCCGCATCACCGGCACCAAGATCTTCATCACCTGGGGCGAACACGATGTTGCCGAAAACATCATTCACCTGGTGCTCGCCCGTCTGCCGGACGCGCCGCCGGGACTGAAGGGCATCTCGCTGTTCCTGGTGCCGAAGTTCCTGGTCAATGACGACGGTTCGCTCGGCGCCCGCAACGACCTGATCTGTTCGTCGCTCGAACACAAGCTTGGCATCCACGGCAGCCCGACGGCAGTGATGTCCTACGGCGACAAGGAAGGCGCCGTCGGCTACCTGATCGGTGAGGAAAACAAGGGCGTCGGCTACATGTTCACGATGATGAACCACGCCCGCGTCAACGTCGGTCTGGAAGGCGTCGGCATTGCCGAGCGCGCCTACCAGCACGCGCTGTGGTACGCCAAGGAGCGCATCCAGGGCGCCATCATCGGCGACAAGTCGGGCGAGAAAAAGCCCATCCTGCACCATCCGGACGTTCGTCGTCTGCTCATGGAATGCAAGGCCCGTACCGAAGCCATGCGCACGCTGGCCTATTACGCCGCCGCCCAGATCGACAAGGCGCACGCCGGCGATGCCGCCGCGCAGGCGCGCATCGACCTGCTGACGCCGGTGGTCAAGGGCTGGAGCACCGAGCAGGGCGTCGAGCTGTCGTCGACCGCGCTGCAGGTCTTCGGCGGTGTCGGCTTCGTCGAGGAAACGGGGGCCGCGCAGTATTACCGCGATTCGCGCATCACCACCATCTACGAAGGCACGACCGCAATTCAGGCCAACGATCTGGTCGGCCGCAAGCTGGCCCGTGAAAAGGTGCCGGGCGCCGGCATGAAGGCCATGCTCGCCGAAATCAACGCCACTGCCGACGAACTGGCAGCGAGCAGCGAACTGGCCGGCATCGGCGCCAACCTCAAGGCGGCTGCCGCCGCGCTGAACACCGCCACCGACTGGATTCTCGCCACCTATGCCGAGCAGCCGCAGGCCGTGCATGCCGGTTCGGTGCCCTTCCTCAAGCTGACCGGCATCGTCACCGGCGGCTGGCTGATGGCCAAGTCGGCCGCGGTCGCCGCGGCCCGCATCGCGGCCGGCGATGCCGATCCCTTCTATCGCGCCAAGCTGGCGACGGCCGATTACTTCGCCGCCCACCAGCTGCCGTTTGCTGCCGCCTACGCCGCCGAAGTCATGGGCGGTGCGGCGTCCGCACTCGGCCTGGCCGAAGACCTGTTCTGAGCGCCATCATGCGTAGCGATCGCGATGCGATGGAATACGATGTCGTGATCGTCGGCGGCGGCCCTTCGGGGCTGTCGGCGGCGATCCGCCTCAAGCAGCAGGCGGCCGCCGCCGGTCGCAAGGTGTCGGTGTGCCTGCTCGAGAAGGGCTCGGAAATCGGCGCCCATATCCTGTCCGGTGCCGTCATCGAGACCCGGGCGCTGGCCGAACTGTTCCCGGACTGGCAGGAACGCGGTGCGCCGCTGAACACGCCGGCCGGCGAGGATCGTTTCCTGTTCCTCACCGAAGGCGGTTCGTTCAAGCTGCCGACGCCGCCGCAGATGGCCAACCACGGTAACTACATCGTCAGCCTGGGCAATTTCTGCCGCTGGCTGGGCGAGCAGGCGGAAGCGCTCGGCGTCGAGATCTATCCCGGCTTCGCCGCCGCCGAAGTGCTCTATCACGAGGACGGTTCGGTCAAGGGTGTCGCCACCGGCGACCTCGGCATCGGCAAGGATGGCCAGCCCGGCCACAACTTCCAGCCGGGCATGGAACTGATCGCCCGCCAGACGATTTTTGCCGAAGGCTGTCGCGGTTCGCTGACGCGCGAGTTGTTCGAGCGCTTCAATCTGCGCGACGGGGCCGATCCGCAGACCTACGGCATCGGCATCAAGGAACTGTGGGAAATCGACCCGGCCAAGCACCAGCCGGGGCTGATCGTGCATTCGGTCGGCTGGCCGCTGAGCAACGACACCTACGGCGGTTCCTTCCTCTATCACCTGGAAGACAACCTGGTCGCCGTCGGTTTTGTTGTTGGCCTCGACTACCAGAATCCCTGGCTGTCGCCGTACGAGGAATTCCAGCGTTACAAGACGCATCCCTCGATCCGCGGTTTCTTCGAGGGCGGCCGGCGCATTTCCTACGGCGCCCGGGCACTGTCCGAAGGCGGTTTCCAGTCGGTGCCCAAGCTGACTTTCCCCGGTGGCCTGCTGGTCGGCGACACCGCCGGCTTCCTCAACGTGCCCAAGATCAAGGGGACGCACATGGCCATGCAGTCGGCGATCCTGGCTGCCGACAGCGTGCTGGAGCTGCTGGCGCGCGAAGACTGGGGCATGGAAGCGACCGGCTACAGCACGCAGGTCAGGCAGAGTTGGTTGTCGGACGAACTCCATCGCGTGCGCAACATCCGCCCGGCGTTCAAGTGGGGCCTGTGGGGCGGCCTGGCCTATGGTGCGGTCGATACCTTCCTGTTCCGTGGCAAGGCGCCGTGGACCTTCGCCCATCACGACGATCACAGCCAGCTGGGCAGCAAGACGGCTTACGCCAGGATCGAGTATCCGAAGCCGGACGGCAAGCTGACCTTCGACCGTCTGTCGTCGGTCTTCCTGTCGGCGACCAATCACGAGGAAAACCAGCAGAGCCATCTGCGCCTGAAGGACGCTTCGGTGGCCCTGTCGGTAAATTACGCCAAGTACGGCGCGCCGGAAACCCGTTATTGCCCGGCCGGTGTCTATGAAATCCTCGGTGAAGACGAAGGCGCGCCGCGCCTGCAGATCAACGCGCAGAACTGCCTGCACTGCAAGACCTGCGACATCAAGGACCCGACCCAGAACATCGTGTGGACGGTACCGGAAGGTGGCGGTGGGCCGAATTATCCGAACATGTAAGCGCAGTACCCGCAGCAAAAAAACATAAAACACACAGGAGAACAGCATGGCAATGCAACGCGAGCACGGGGCAGAACACCCCTATTGGCCGCTGGGTCCGTTCAAGATCCGGCTACCGTTCATCCACTACCGCTGGGAATTCCCGGAAATGATCCAGGGCCTGATCATGTTCGTGGTCAGCCTGGCAATGATTCCGCTGCTGATGAAGTATCTCGGCATGCCTTATGAGGCAGCGCTGGCCTTCTGCGTGATCGCCGGCATCGGCTACCTGCTGCCGGCGCTGATGGGGGTGCCGCTGGTGCCGGGCTGGATCACGCCGGCGATTCCCGTCGTGCTGCTCTATCTGCAGGGCTTCGAGCCGGGGCCGGAAGCGGTCAAGGCAATGTTTGCGCTGCAGGTTGAAGTCTTCGTCATCTTCCTCTTCCTGGGGCTGACCGGCCTGGGCAACAAACTGGTCAAGGTGATTCCCAATTCGCTCAAGTCGGGCATCATCATCGGCGCCGGTATCGCCGCCATGATGGGTGAGCTGAAGGCCGGCGGGCGCATCGACAGCACGCCGATCTCGCTGCTGATCGGTTGCATCGTCTCCGCTTACATCCTGTTCTCGCTGTCGTTCAAGCATGTGGTCGAAAGCAGCAAGCTGGCCAAGGCGATTTCCAACTTCGGCATGATTCCCGGGATGATTCTCGCCATGCTGGTTGGCTGGGCGGTGAGTGAGTACCCGCTGCCGGAAGTTCAGTGGGGAATCACCCAGCCGGACTTCGGGCTGATGATGAACTTCCTCGTCTTCAATGTCGGCATGCCGAGCATGGACATGTTCCTGCTGGCAATTCCAACCGCGATCATCGCCTACGTCATTGCCTTCGGCGACATCCTGGTCGGTTTCACGCTGTGCAAGCGCGTCGATCACCTGCGCGAGGACGAGAAGATCGAACTCGACGTTACCCGTGTTCACCTGGTGACCGCCCTGCGCAACGGCCTGCACGCCTTGCTCGCGCCCTGGCCCGGCCTGGCCGGCCCGTTGTGGACGGCGGCGCATGCCACGGTGGCCGAGCGCTATGCGCTGGGGCGCAAGGCGATGGATTCAATCTACAGCGGTGGCGGGACTTTCTGGATCACCGGCCTGATCGCCATCTTCATCCTGCCGCTGGTCAGCATCTTCAAACCAGTGCTACCGATTGCCTTGTCGCTGACCCTGGTGCTGACCGCCTACATCTGCATCATGGTCGGCATGGAGGAACTGAAGAACTCCACCGAACGCGGCGTTGCCGGCATTGTCGCGGTAACGCTGGCGATGCCCGATCCGAAGGCGACGGTCTACGCCGTGGTGATCGGCCTCGTCCTGTACTGGCTGATCGAGCGCCCGAACGCGGCGCAGCGGGCCAAGGAGGACTTGTCCATCCTTGGCGACAATACCTCTGATATCGAAGCCGGCGACAGCCACGGCGTCGCCCAGAAATAGGAACTCTGCGCAAGAGACCAGGGAGAACAGCAATCGACTTGAGTCTCTTTCCTTTCACGGGGCCATAGGCCCCGTTTTTTTTGTATGATGTCAGGCCGTTCGCCAAAAAAAAGCAAGCTCATGCGTATGTTGACCAACGCCAATCAGTTCCGGGTGCCGGGTTTGCTCGGCAAGCTGGGCATGATGACCTCGATCCGCGATACCGAGTTGCTCGAGCAAAGCCTGCTGCGCACGCTCGGTCCTTTGCTTGGCGTGCTTGATACCTCGCTCTACCGCCTGGACGATGGGCAGTTGCTGGCGCGGGTGATCCACTATCATCGTTCCAAGGTCGTCGAGGCCGACGGCGTGGCCCGTATGGTGGAGCGTATCGAGGAAATCGCCCAGGTTTCCGATGTGCAGCCCGAGATCCTTGCCTTGATGGAGAATGTTCGCCTGCTTGGTAAACCCTGCACGAGATCCTTCGCCGGTGACATGCTGACCGCCTATCCTCTGCTTGGTGGTGATGAAGTGCTGGGTTACTTCGTTTTCAAGCGCGATCATGAAGCTTCGCCCAATGAGGATGCGACCATACGCGGCGTTCTCGAAGTGTTCTCGAATTATTACGCACTGCTCGACGTCAGCCAGCGTGACCGCCTGACCGGTCTGCTCAATCGCCAGGCGCTGGAAAACAATTTCGAGCGCATCTGGTCGGCGATGGCACGACCGGACAGCTTCCATGAACGTGCTGACGGAAGGCGCAGCCAGTTGTCCGGCAAGTTCTGGCTGGCGGTCATTGACGTCGATCACTTCAAACGCATCAACGATACGTTCGGCCACATGGTCGGCGACGAAATCCTGTTGCTGGCTACGCGGCTGATGCAGGCCACTTTCCGTTCCTCGGACCTGCTTTACCGTTACGGGGGCGAGGAATTCGTCGCCATCATCTCGGCCGAGAACGAGGCCATTGCCCGCAATGTCTTCGAACGCGTCCGCCTGGCGATCGAAGCCCATGTCTTCCCGCGTATCGAATCGATGACGGTCAGCATCGGCTACGCCGAAGTCGATCCCGAAGTCCTGCCGGTGGAAGTGCTCAGCCGGGCCGACCGCAGCCTCTACCAGGCCAAGCAGGACGGCCGTAACCGTATCTACGACTTCCGCGAACTGGTCGAACGCGGCACCTTCGCCAGCCCCAGCTACGGCGAGACCGAACTGTTCTAGGTTTCTGCCGACTGGACGATCGGTAGCCAGATGCGGAAGGTCGTGCCTTTGCCCGTTTCACTGTGCACATCCAGGCGTCCATGGTGGCGCTTGACGATGATGTCGTAGGAAATCGACAGGCCGAGGCCGGTGCCTTTACCGACCGGTTTGGTCGTGAAGAAGGGCTCGAAGATGCGTTGCCGGGTTTCTGCCGACATGCCGCAACCCGTGTCCTCGATCTCGAACCAGACGTGATCGCGCTCGACGCCTGAACGCACGAAAATCTTGCCGCGCTCGGGGATGGCCTGGGCGGCATTGACCAGCAGGTTCATGAATACCTGGTTCAGTTGCGCCGGCACGCAGTCGATTTCCGGGATATCGCCGAGCTCGACGATGACGTCGGCCTTGTACTTGAGTTCGTTGCGGACCACGTTCAGCGTGCTGTTCATCGCTGCATTGAGGTCGGCCCGCTGGTGTTCGGCCTGGTCCACGCGGGAGAAGTCCTTGAGATCCTGAACGATGCGGGTGACCCGGTCGAGGCCTTCCTGCGACTCGGCCAGCAGGGATGGCAGGTCTTCGCGCAGGAATTCCAGATCGGCCGCCTGGCGGGCGGCAGCAATGGCCTGAGGCTCTCCGCTTTCGTAGGCGTCGATCAAGCGCAGCAGGTTGCCGGTATAGCTTTTCAGCGAGCCGAGGTTGGAATTGACGAAGCCGACCGGGTTGTTGATTTCGTGGGCGACACCCGCCGCCAACTGGCCGATGGCGGCCATTTTTTCCGACTGCAGCAACTGCTGCTGGGTTTCGTCGATCTTGCCGAGGAGGGTAGTCAATTCTGCGTGTTCGCGTTCCAGTTGGCGGTTGGTGCTGGCCAGCTCCCGGGTTCGAGCTTCGACCTGGGCTTCCAGCTGTTCCTGGTATTTCAGCAGTTCATCCTCAGCCAGATGGCGGTCAGTGACATCCTGCAGGGTCTCGATGGCACCGATGATGCGGCCTTCGCCGTCACGGATCGGGGCGGCGGTGAAGAACAGCCAGCGCCCGTTCTCGCCGAGGTTGGGGAAGAAGCTTTCTGCCTCGAAGGCATCCTCAATGGTTTTCGAGCGCCGGAAGAGGTTGTGATAATAAGTGTTGAACCGTTCCTCGAGGCTACCATCGACGATCAGGTCGGCCATGATCGGTCGTGCCGCAGGATAGAACGCCATCCATTGATCCCAGGTGCCGACCATGCGTTCCGCCGGCAGGCCGCTGATGTTGGCGCAGGCCTTGTTCCAGTGGGTGATGCGGTGCGAGGCGTCGATCACCAGGGTCGGTACCGGATCGCCGTCGATGATCTGCGACAGGAACAGTTCCAGATTGCGCCGGGTTTCGGTCGAGCGCCGGTGTTCGGATTCGAGCAGGCGCCGGTTGCTCTCCTTGAGGGCTTCGGTGCGTTCGGCGACTTTGGCTTCGAGGCCGCGGTTGAGTTCGCTCAAAGCGTCGTTGCGGGCGCTGATGATGCGGTAGAGCGAGGCCATCGCATCGAGCATGCTCGACGTCGCCGGGTCGGTGGTGATTTTCGCCGCCGCGTCGTAGGCCGCCTGCGGGCTGTTGCCGCCACGGATCAACTCGATCTGGCGGACCATGGCCTTGTCCATGCCGAGGATGTGCTGGGCCAGCCAGCCGGTCAGGAAATTCAGCAGGTACTCAAGATCGCTGCCATCGGCGGAAGAATCGCGCAGGCGCACGACCTGTTCGGCAAAACTGCGATGGACGGCGGTATGGCGTTCGATGAAACGCGGATCGCAGTGGCTTTCGGCCATCAGGGTTTCTTCGTGGGCAAAGTGCACGACGGCGTAATTCACCAGCTGGTCGAGTACCTGGGTGACCGTCTCGGGCGAGGCATATTTCGATTGCAGGTCGATCAGCGCATTGATGATGCGCACCAGTTCCTGATGCTCGCCGTCGACCTGTGCTTCACCGGTCATGTAGCGTTGGTCCCAGACAAAGGCGTCCATGGTTTTCCTCGTGGCGCTGTGTGCTTCAGTTGTCGTCGTCAAGGACGACCGATCCGTCCGGTCCCCAATTGACGCGCGTGATCCCCGGTTCCAGCCTTTCCAGGCGTTCGGCTTCGATCTGTTCGGCGGTCTTGTCGCCCATTTCCACGCGCACCAGGTCGGCCAGCTGGCGGTTCTCCAGCAGCAGTTCGCGATGGGCCAGGGCCTGGGCGATGGCCGACATCAGCTCGTAATCGTTCCACGGTTTACCGATGAAACGCTCGATGCCGACTTCGTTGACCGCGCGAACCAGGGCATTCAGGTCGGCGTAGCCGGACAGGATCAGGCGGGCGGCGTCGGGCTGGAGGGCTCGCGCCTGCTTGAGGAACTCGATGCCGTCCATTTCCGGCATCCGGTAGTCGCTGATGAACAGGTCGAACTCGCCCTGCCGCGCGTGCTTCAGCGCTTCGCTGGGAAATTCGCAGGCCACGACTTCGAGCGAGAACTGCTTGTTGCCATAAACGCAGGGGGCGACCCGGAGCAGGCGCTGCAGGGCTTTCAGGATGGAGATTTCGTCGTCGACGATCAGGATGCGGCTCATTTTTCTTCCTGGCGAATGTAAACCGTGAGGTGGTGTTGTTCGACCTGTTCCATGCGTTCCAGCTGGGCGATGATTTCGGCCTTGAGGAGGCTGCCGGTGGCCAGCAGCAGGTAGCCATCGCGATGCATCAGGTCGCGGCTGACGACCATGCCGGGTTTCAGGTGCATGGTGCGTAAAGGGATTTCGACCGGCCCGGTCTTCAGCGTTTCGGCAATCATCGGCACAAAGGCATCGACGGCCGCCGGGTCGTAGCGCTTGCCCCGGTTCTCGACCAGAAAATCGAGCGCTTCGGCGGGTTTCAGCGGGCGTTGCACGAGTGTGCCGACCTGCAGCGAATCGTAATCGTTGGCTACCGCCAGCAGCCGCGCCCCCTGGGGGATGGCGATGCCGGCCAGGCGGTCGGGGTAGCCGCTGCCGTCGTAGCATTCGTGATGATGGCGGACGATCAGCGCGGCATCGCGGAAGCGCTCGATGCCGAGCAGGATGTTCTGGCCGATGATCGGGTGCTTCATTACCTGCGTGCGTTGTTCGACACCGAGCAGGTTGTAGGGCTTGCCGAGCAAGTCGTCGGGCAGACCGAGCTTGCCGATGTCGTGCAGCAGGCCGGCGAGCATGATGTTCTGAACCTCGGCTTCGCCCAGGTCGAGGCGCTTGGCCAGCTTGCGGGCATTTTCGGCGACGCGTCGACCGTGCCCGGCCAGTTGCTTGCCGGCCGGGCCGCTGCGTAGTTCGATCAGGCCGGCAAAGACCTGGACGCTGGTCATGAAGGATTTCTTCAGTTCGCCGTGTGCCTGTTCGACGAAGGTCAGGGCCTGGCGCAATTCCGCCGTGCGGTCGGCGACCTTCTGTTCCAGGCTGGCATTGAGGGTTTTCAGTTCCTCGTTTTGCGCCTGCGTCAGCGCGGTCAGCCGGCGGTTCTCGGACTCCAGGCGCTGGCGCGCCAGGGCTTCGCGGACGACGGTCTGGATCTCGCTGTCGTCCCAGGGCTTGGCGATGTAGCGGTAGATTTCGCCTTCGTTGATCGCGGCCACGGTCGAACTGATGTCGGCGTAACCGGTAAGCAGGATGCGCATGATCTGAGGCCAGCGCTGCCTGACCTGCTTGAGGAAGGTGGCGCCGTCCATTTCCGGCATGCGCATGTCGGAAATGATCAGATCGACCGTTTCGCGTTCGAGAATTTCCAGGCCGGCGGCACCGCTTTCGGCTGTCAGGATGCGATAGCCCTGCGGACGGAACAGCCGGCGCAGGGCGGACAGGATGCTGGCTTCGTCGTCGACGAGCAGCAGGGTGGGCGCGTCGCTGGTCTCGCTCATGATGTTTTCTCCTGGGCGGCGCTGGTGTCGGGGTGGATGGGCAGGGTGATGCGGAAGGTCGTGCCGCGGCCGGGTTCGCTGTCTACGGTGAGCTGGCCCTGATGGCGCTGGACGATGTTATAGGACACCGACAGGCCGAGGCCGGTACCCTGGCCGACCGGCTTGGTGGTGAAGAAGGGTTCGAAGATGCGGCGCAGGTTCTCCGGCGGAATGCCCTTGCCGGTGTCGGCGATCTCGATGCATACCTTGTCCGCGTCCACTCGGCGGGTACGGATGGTGATCGTTCCCTTCTGCTCGATGGCGTGCCCGGCATTGACCAGCAGGTTCATGAACACCTGGTTGAGTTGCGAGATCAGGCAGAACACCGGCGGAAGCTCGCTGTATTCCTTGACTACCTGGCATTTGTACTTGAGTTCGTTCCAGACGATGTTCAGCGTCGAATCGAGTCCCTGGTGCAGGTCGGCCTCCTGCCACTCCTGCTCGCCGACGCGGGCAAATGTCTTCAGGTCCTGCACGATCTTGCGCACCCGGCCCAGGCCGTCCTTAGACTCGGCGAGCAACTTGAAGATGTCATCGCGGAGGAAGTCGAAGTCGCGCTCCTCGCGCAATTGCTCGATGGCTTTCAGGTTGGGACAGTTTTCTCCCTGGCGCGCCGCCGCGTCGGCGTAGGCGTCGAGGATGGTCATCAGGTCGTCGACATAGCCGCTCAGTGTGCCCAGGTTGGAATGAACGAAGCCGATCGGATTGTTCAGCTCGTGGGCAATGCCCGCGGCCAGCTGGCCGATCGAAGCCATTTTTTCCGATTGCAGCAACTGGTTGTTGGCTTCTTCCAGACGCTTGTTCAGTTGCTGCTGGCGGGCCAGGTTATCGGCGATCAGGAGCTGCTGTTCCTTGCGCTCGGTGATGTCGGTCAGCACCCCGTCGTAGAAAACCGGCAGTCCGTGCGCGTCGCGGGTCACCTTGGTCCGGTCGACCACCCAGATCACCCGGTTGTCGGCGGTGATCAGGCGGTATTCCTGTTCGTAACCGCTGGCCCCGGCTGCTGTATGGCGCATGACCTCGTCGCCGACCCGGGTCAGGTCGTCGGGGTGCACGATGCTGGCAAAGGCGGGCTGGTTGGATTGTAGTTGTTGCGGCGTGTAGCCCCACTGGCTGACATTCTCCGAAACGAAAACCACCGGCCAGCCGTTGCTGGCCGCCCAGCGGAAACAGACCACCGGGCTGGCGTTGACGACCTGCATGGCCAGCCGCAGGTCGCGGTCAGCACGCTGGCGGCGGACGATGCGCCAGGTTTCGTTGGCCAGCAACTGGACGGTTTCGACATCGTAGTTGTCGTAATCCTCGCGGCTGTTGCCGACGCTGAAGACCATCCGGACATGCTGGTTCTCGATTACGGGTACGCTGACCAGGCGATGGAGTGTGGGTAACTCCTCATCAGCAAATGCATTGATCAGCAGCGGACTTGCAGTGCTCGCAACGTCGTTCCAGGGGCCGCCAGGATTGCTGCGATAGCTTTCCGGTGTCTTGCGGGAGCACGCTTTCAAAAGGATCTGGTTTTCGCCGTCGTTGACAACATGCAACAGGGCGATCTGACTGGCGGTAAGCGATTCCGCGCGTTCCAGCGCTTGCAGCATGAACTCCTCTTCGTTCAGCGTTTCTGCTTGCTGCGGGAGCTCGATCAATGCCAGCGAACGATTGACCTGGTTGGCAAACTGCCTTTCGGCAAGCTGGCGCTGGGTGATGTCTTCGATGACCACGGTAAAATAATCGACCTGGCCGTTGTTCAGACGGACGGCCCGGGCTGCCAGGTTGACGAAGACGATGCTGCCATCAGGGCGGAGGAAGCGTTTTTCCAGCAATATTTCGTCCCGTTCGCCAGCCAGTGCGGCGTTCAACAACTGCAGGTTGTGTTCGCGATCCTCGGGATGGGTCAGCGTTATCCAGTCGCACTGGGTCAGGAAGTCCTGAGAGTAGCCGAGTATCCTGCAGAGCGCTGGATTGACCTCGATCCAGCGACGGTCGATGGTCGAGCGCGCCATGCCGACCATGGCTTGCTCGAAGAAAGCACGGAATTGACGCTTTTCGCGTTGCAGGCGGTTCTGCAACAAGCCAGGCAAGATCAGGGCGAGCAGGCCGATCAGGGCAAGCAGCAGCCAGATCAGGGGGGACTCAGTACCGGGCTCGGTCAGGGTCAAGGGGTTTCTCCATCATGGCTGTCACGCTGCTTGTCCTTGGCCAGCCGGAAGGCCTCCCGGATCTCCTCACGTAGCTGGTCGTCGTCCCAGGGTTTGGTCAGGAACTTGTAGATGGCGCCCCGGTTGATGGCACCGGTGATCGAGTCGACATCGGTGTAGCCGGTAAGGACGATGCGGATGGTTTCCGGATAAAGCTGGCGAACCCGAGCCAGGAACTCGGTGCCGGACATGTCGGGCATGCGCTGGTCGGACAGGATCACCTGGACCGGTTGTTTGGCCAGATGTTCGAAGGCGTCGAGCGGCGAGGTTGCGGTCAGGATATGGAAACCTTCTCGGCGCAACAGACGCGACAGGGCGTTGAGGATGTTCGGTTCGTCATCGACGATGAGCAGTGTCTGCTTGCCGCTCGACGGGATGTCGGCGATCGGCAGGCTGGTCCGTCCGGCGAGCAGTTGTTCGAATTCGGCAGCCGGCAGGGCCGGGCTGAACAGGAAGCCCTGGATCGCGTCGCAGCGCCGGCCGCGCAGGAAACGCGCCTGGGCTTCGGTCTCGACGCCCTCGGCAAGTATCGCCAGATTCAGGCTGCGGGCCATGACGATGGCGGCCGTGGCGATGGCAGCGTTTACCGGGTTCTCGATGATGTCTTCAACAAAGCTCTGGTCAATCTTGATCTTGTCGAAGGGAAAACGCGAAACGTAGGAGAGCGAGGAATAGCCCGTGCCGAAGTCGTCGAGCGAGAGTTTGACCCCAAGCTGCTTGAGCTTGCGGCACATGGAAATGGCATCTTCTGCGTCGTCGATGAAGGCGCTTTCGGTAATTTCCAGTTCGAGCAAGTCGGCGGGCAGACCGCTTTCGGCCAGTGCCCGGGCGACAGTCCGGTCCAGGTCGGATTGGCGGAACTGACGTGCCGACAGGTTCACTGCCAGGCGCAGGGGCATGGTCAGGCCCAGGTCGAGCCAGCGGCGCGCTTGTGCACAGGCCGTTGACAGTACCCACTCGCCGATTGGAATGATCATCCCGTTATCTTCGGCAAGGGGGATGAACTCGCCCGGGGAGACCTTGCCGAAAGCCGGGTTCTGCCAGCGCAGCAGAGCCTCCATGCCGATCACCCGGCCGCTTTCCAGGCTGACCTGGGGCTGGTAGTGAACCGCCAGTTCATTGTTCTTGAGCGCGCCGCGCAGGGCGCTTTCCAGGCCGAGTCGGCGGGCTGCGTCGGCATCCATTTCCGGCGCATAGAAGCGGAAGGTGTTGCGTCCAGCCTGCTTCGCGCGGGACAGGGCGATATCGGCTGTTTTGAACAGGTCGTCGGCAGCGTTGCCATCCCGCGGCGCCAGGCTGATGCCGATGCTGGCCGTGAGCAACAGCGTCTGATCATCTACGGTGAAAGGTTCGGCGATGGCGTCGAGCAGGCGTTGAGCCAAGTCGATGGCGTCACGCTCGTGGCTGAGGTTGGCCATGACGAAACCGAATTCGGCACCGGAGCGGCGGCCCAGGGTGTCGCCTTCACGCAGCAGGCCTTGTAGACGGCGAGCGACTTCCTGCAGCAGGGCGTCGCCGATCGGGGGGCCGTAGCTTTCGTTGACCAGGCGGAAATGGTCGAGGTCGAGCAGGATCGCTGCCGTCTGGCGCTCAAACCGGTCAGCGTTGATCAGCGCCTGGGCCAGGCGGTCGCTCAGCAGATTGCGGTTGGGCAGATCGGTCAAGGGGTCGTAGCTCGACAGGTACTGGATGCGTTCGGCGGCCTCGCGTCGTTCGGACAAGTCGCTGAACAGGCCAACGTAATGCGTCAGCTTGCCATTGCTGTCACGGACGGCGGAGATGTGCAGCCACTCGGTGACCAGTTCGCCATTCTTGCGTCGGTTGGTGATTTCACCCTGCCAGCTATCTTCGTGATGGAGGTTGTCCCACAAACCCTGGTAAAAAGCCTGGCCATGTACGCCTGACTTGAGCAGTGCCGGCGTCTGGCCGATGGCCTCCTCGGCGCTGTAGCCGGTGACCTGAACGAAAGCTTTGTTGACGGTGAGAATGCGGGCCTCCGGGTCAGTGATGCAGATCCCGTCGCTGATTCCCGTGAATACGACAGAGGTGAGTTGGCGTTCGCTCTCGATCTGCTTGCGCCGGCTGATGTCGGTGATCGTGCCAGCGCTGAGCAGCGAGCCGCCGCCTTCGTCGAGGCGCAGGGACTGACCGCGCCCCTCGACCCACAGCCAGTGCCCGTCGGCATGGCGCAAACGGAATTCCTCGACGGATATTTCGGTGCCGGGCGGTGGCGGATTCCGGATGGCGTGTTCGATGCGGGGGCGATCTTCCGGATGCAAATAAGCCAGGCTGGCATTCAATGTTTCCGGCGATTCGCTCAGGCCGAGCATCCGGCAAAGGTCGGGATTCCACACCATGCGCTCGCCGTCGCGATGAAATTCCCAGATGCCCAGGCCGGAGGCTGACAAGGTCAGTTGCAGGCGGGTGGCCAGTTGCTGATTTTCCAGCAGGCGCCGGGAAACCTCCTCCTCCAGCGAGGCGTTCTGCCGCGCCAGTTGGTCCCTGGCCAGCTTGAGCTCCAGGTGGTTGCGAACGCGAGCCCGGAAAACCGGCGCCTGCAGGGGCTTGGCGATGTAGTCGACGGCGCCTTCAAGCAGCCCGGAATGTTCGTCGCCGGGGCTGTCGAGGGCGGTGACGAAGATCACCGGGATGTGCTGGGTGGCCGGATTGCTACGCAGGCGCGCCAGCACCTCGTGACCATCCATGCCGGGCATCATCACGTCGAGCAGGATGAGGTCGGGTTGCGGAGCGAGTTCCGCGTACTGCAGCGCAGTTCGGCCGTTCTCGGCGAGGCGGATGTCCACATCCAGTTCTTCCAGCATGGCCGAGGCCACCGCGAGATTCGATGGTAGATCATCGACGGCCAAAACCACCGGGCGGGCTGTCCTGCTTGTCAGGGAATCTCGTTCTGCCATTGGTGCATCCTTGTGATTTTGTTATTATTGTTACTTATTTCATCTGTCTCGGTCAAGGCAAGCTGTCAAGGTTAAAATGTGCAACTTTTACGTGTCATGAGCAAGCGTCTGACGGCCTTGCCAGTTCGTCGGATCAATTTTCCGCAGGAAACTTTCATGCTGCAAAAACTCGCTGCTTTTCCCGGCGTTGCCGGTCCCGTCGTCGTGATCGTCATGGATGGCTACGGTTTGCCGGCCAATGATGCGGGCAGTGCCATTGCCGCTGCCCGAAAACCAAACCTGGAGCGGCTCTTCGCGATCTGTCCGAATATCCGCTTGCGGGCACACGGGACGGCAGTCGGCATGCCGTCCGACGACGACATGGGCAATTCCGAAGTCGGCCACAATGCCATCGGTGCCGGTCAGGTCTATGCTCAGGGGGCGGCGCTGGTCGCCAATGCGATAGCCGACGGCGGCATCTGGGCCGGCGAGGCCTGGCAGCAGATCGTTGCCGGCGCCAAGGCCGGGCGTGGCGTGATCCACTTCCTCGGGCTATTTTCTGACGGCAATGTGCATAGCCACATCGATCATCTGAAGGCCATGGTCCTGCGCGCCAAGGCGGAAGGCGTTGCCAGCGTGCGCATCCACGCCCTGCTCGATGGCCGTGACGTGCCGGAAACCAGCGCGCTCGACTACGTTGTACCCTTCGAAGCCTTCCTGGCCGAGCAATCGACCGGAGGGTTCGACGCCCGCATCGCCTCCGGTGGCGGGCGCCAGTACATCACCATGGACCGCTACGACGCCAACTGGGCGATGGTCGAGAAAGGCTGGAAGACGCATGTTCTGGGCGAAGGGCGGCAGTTCCCGAATGCAACGGCGGCGGTGAACGGCCTGCGGGCAAGCCATCCCGGCACCATCGATCAAGACTTGCCCGAATTCGTCATCGCCGACGACGGCCAGCCGATCGGCACCATCGAGGACGGCGACTCCGTCGTCTTCTTCAACTTCCGTGGCGACCGCGCGATTGAGATCACCCGCGCCTTCGTCGAGGCGGATTTCGACAAGTTCGACCGCATCCGCTACCCGCAGGTGACTTACGCCGGCATGCTCCAGTACGACGGTGACCTGCAGTTGCCCAAGCGTTTTCTAGTAGCGCCGCCGGCGATCAAGGACACCTCTGGTGAGTGGTTCAGCAAGCTGGGCCTGGCGCAGTTCGCCTGTTCCGAAACGCAGAAGTTCGGCCATGTCACCTATTTCTGGAACGGCAACCGTTCCGGCAAGTTCGCCGGCGAAACCTGGCAGGAAGTTCCGAGCGATGTCGTGCCCTTCGAGCAGCGGCCGTGGATGAAGGCGGCCGAAATCGCCGACGCCATGATCGCGGCGATCCAGTCCGGCCAGTACCGGGTGCTCCGCTGCAATTTCGCTAACGGCGACATGGTCGGCCATACCGGTAATTTCCGCGCGGCGACGATGGCCGTGGAAGCCGTCGACCTGGCGCTCGGGCGTTTGCTGAAAGCGGTCGAGGCAGCCGGCGGCGTGGCGCTGATCACCGCCGATCACGGCAACGCCGACGAAATGTTCGAACTCGACAAGAAAACCAGGCAGCCGGCGCAAAACCCGGATGGCTCGTTCAAGGCCAAGACCGCGCATACGCTCAATCCAGTGCCGCTGATCCTGTTCGACGCCGCCAGCGGTGGCCGGCTGGCCCTGCGTCAGACGGAAACTGCCGGCCTGTCGAACATTGCGGCGACGGTCGCCGCCTTGCTTGGCTACGACCGGCATCCGGCCTGGGACGAGAGCTTGTTGGTCACGATTTAGCCGATCGCGGACGTTCTCGTGGATACCTTACTGGCTCGGACCCTGCATGAACGCGAGCATGAATTGCAGATCATTATCGACAACATGCCGGCCCTGATCGGCTGTTGGGATAAGGAACTGCGCAACCGTTTCGGCAACCACGCTTATCGGGAATGGTTCGACATTGATCCGCAAACCTTGCCAGGAAAGCACATCAGCGAAGTGATCGGCGAGGCGCTTTACCAGAGCAACCGGCCGCGTATCGAAGCGGTCCTTCGCGGGGAAGCACAGGTTTTCGAGCGGCTCATCCCAAGACCGCACGGTGGTCCGCCACGTCATGCGCTGACACACTACGTGCCGGATTGCCTGGGCAGCGAGGTGCGTGGTTTTTTTGTCCTGGTGACAGACATGTCGGACGTCAAGGAGGTCGAGCAGAAACTGCGCGAGAGTGAAGAGCGCTACCGGGCGGTGCTCGAAGCGCAGACCGACGCTATTTCGCGTCTGCGGGCCGATGGCGTTTTTCTTTACGCCAACGATGTGTACTGCCGGTTTTTTGGCAAGGAATTGAGCGAACTGCTTGGCCAGTGCTGGCATCCGGTTGCCCATCCGGACGATCTGCCGCTGATCAATGCGAAGCTCGCTGAGTTGTCGCCTGACAATCCCGTGGTGACGATCGAAAACCGGGTGTATGCGGGGGACGGGACGCTGCATTGGATGCAGTTCATCAATCGCGGATTTTTCGATACCGACGGGAAATTGCTGGAAGTGCAGTCAGTCGGGCGTGATGTCACCGCACGCAGACAAGCCAAGCTGGCCTTGCTGGAGGCCAATGAGCAGCTTGAGCAGCGTGTTGTCGAGCGGACTCAGGCCTTGCGACGCCTGGCGGTCGAAATGGCGCTTGCGGAAGAAAGGGAACGACGGGAAATTGCTCGCGACCTGCACGATGATCTCGGGCAGTTGCTGCATGTCGTGAGATTGAAATTCGATGCGCTGACCAGCCATTGCCAGGAAGGCGAGGCACTGACCTTATGCCGGCAGCTGGATATCTTTCTGGATGATGCCAGTTCCCGGGTCCGATCGCTGACCAGCCAGCTATCTCCTCCGGTGCTCGATCAGCTCGGGCTGCTGCCGGCACTGTACTGGCTGGCCACGGAAATGGGGGATGCGTATGGACTGGAGGTTCAGGTCTCGTCTGGGAATGCAACATGCACTCGGCTTGAGCCGGTGCAGGCATCGATGCTGTTTCGCTGCATTCGCGAATTGCTGATCAATGTGGCGCGTCACGCCGTCACCGGGCAGGCTCATGTCGGGGTTGTCGAAAGCGTATCGGAAGTTGTGTTCGTCATCGAGGACAGCGGGCGTGGTTTTCAGAATGACTCATCCAGCGCGGGCTTCGGGCTGGCCAGCATCCGGGAGCGCATGGTCTATATGGGCGGAAGTTTCGAGATTGAGAGTCAGCCTGGCCAGGGAAGCCGGATCACGCTACGCATGCCCTTGAGTGGGGAGGGGTGATGCCTATACGGATCGGTTTGATCGACGATCACCGGATATTTCGTGAAGCCCTGCAGCTTGAATTGCAGCGTGTTTCCGACATCGTGATTGTCGGGGGGGCGGCCAATGCGGCAGAGGCGCTGGTGCTGGTCGACACCCAGCGACCGGATGTTGCGGTGCTCGATGTCGGTTTGCCTGACCTCGGCGGGGTCGATCTTGCCGGCCAGTTGCTGCAGTTGATGCCCAGCCTGAAGATCGTTGCCTTGTCAGGTTATGCGGAACGATTTTTCATCGAGGCAATGCTGCAGGCAGGCGCCGGTGCTTACGTCGTCAAATCGGCAGGCGGGGAAGATCTGCTGGCCGCCATCCGGGCCGTCATGGCCGGTAGTACTTATCTATGTGCCGATGCCTGCCGGGCGCTGAAGCCGAATGCCGCTTGCGGGAGCTCGCCGCTGACGGCGCGCGAAATATCCGTCCTGCGTTGTGTCGCCAGCGGCATGCGGGCCGCTGAGATTGCCGGGTTTCTGGGCATATCGACCGGGACAGTCGAGACCCACCGCAAGAACATCAAGGCCAAGCTGGGGCTTGGTTCAATTGCCGAACTGACCCAATACGCGCTGCGCGAGGGTCTGCTCAAGGGCTGAAAACCCCTTCCCGGCAGGGGCTTCTACCCGGAAATGGGGATAGTCCCTTTTCCCGATTACTTATAGAGTCGGGCCATGTTTGTCATTCGCCAAGCCGGGAGGATCCATGAATTGGTTCGATAATCTGTCAATCCGCATGAAACTGATGGTCAATTTTGCCCTCAGTGGCGGTGTCCTCATTGCCGCGATCATTTTCGCCGTGTATGAATTGCATCTGGTCCATGACGATGTCGATGTGATTGCCGAAAAGGAAGTTCCGGCATTGAAACTCGCGGCCGATATCAGTGAGCTGCGTCTGCGTTACCGTGTGCGCAGTCTGGAGTACATGTTGCCGGGATCGGCTGAGGCAAAAGCCAGGATGGCGAAGGACCTGGAGAAACTCGACGGTACGATGCGGGCGGCTTTCGCCGATTACGAGAAGTTGCTGTCCAGCGAGCGCGAGCGCCAGGTCTTCCAGGCCGCACTCAAGGCGGCCGATGCCTACAAGGCCAGTGTGGAGAAGGCCATTGCGCTGGCTGCCGGTGGCGACGAAGCCGGCGCCCAGGAGTTGCGCCGAACCGAGTGGGTCAGCAACGCCAACCAGTTGCGTGACCGGGTTGGCGAGCTTGCCGAACTCCGGCGCGAGGACACCAAGGGCTACATCGATCAGGCGCGCAATGAGCTTGATACGGGGCGAAATGCAGCATTTGCCGGGCTGATCTTCGGCTCCCTGATGGCCTTGCTGGTCGCTTATCTTATCGCACAGCGCATGACGATCCAGCTCAATGTGGCGGTCGAGGCTACCGAGCGTATTGCCGGGGGCAATCTGACCGAGCGGGTGCCGGTGGGCGGAGCCGACGAGATCGGCAAATTGCTGCAGGCGGTCAGCCACATGCAGGAATCCCTGCGCCAGACCATCAGCGAATCGCTGCAGGGCGCAGCCAAGGTGCTCGAAGCCTCCGGTTCGCTCAAGCACTCGGTTGAAATGATCGATGAGTCGTCGTCGATCCAAAGTTCCGCAGCATCGGCGATTGCCGCCAATGTCGAGGAGCTGACCGTATCGATCAACCATGTCTCCGACAGTACCGGGGAAGCGGCGCGTCTTGCCGCGGCTTCCGACAATCAGGCCGGACAGGGGCACGATGCCATTCACCGGCTGGTTTCCAGCATCAACCAGGTTTCCTCGGTGGTGCGCGATGCAGCGACCCAGATCGAGGAACTCAAGAGCGAGTCGGAGAAGATATCGAGCATTGTTCTGGTCATTCGCGACATTGCCGACCAGACCAATCTGCTGGCGCTCAATGCCGCGATCGAGGCGGCGCGGGCCGGTGAAAGCGGGCGTGGGTTTGCGGTTGTTGCTGACGAAGTGCGCAAGCTGGCTGAGCGGACCTCCGTGTCAACCGGCGAGATCAGCGCCATGGTCAAGGCAATCCAGCAATCGACCGGGCAGGTTGTCGGCGGTGTCAGTCACGGGGTGGAACTGGCCGACAGCAGCGTCAAGCTTGCCGGACAGGCGGGGGATTCGATTGCTCAGTTGCGCGACCTGGCGCAACAGGTGGCTGAAGTCATCCGCGATGTCGATAGCGGGCTGCGCGAGCAGTCAACCGCTTCCAATGACGTTGCCGTCAGGATTGAGCAGATCGCCACCCAGGCCGAGGAAGCCAGCGCCATTGCCCATGAGACGTCGAAGGCGGCGGAAACACTGGATACCACCGCCCGACAGTTGCAGTCGGCTGTTTCCCGGTTCCGCGTCTGAGTCTTGGCGCCATGCCTTCATTGACCCCTCTCGCGCAAACAGCGGGTCCGCAGCTTGTACCCGATGCCGAGCGTGCGCTTTCTCCGGCGATGCGCAGGATCCTGGCGCTCCTGCAATCCAGAAGCCCGTTGTCGGCAAAGGAAATCTCGCAGCATGCCTTTGTCGCGGCGAAAACCCTGGAGGGTGGGGGCTATCTGAAAAAAATGAAGGCCATGGGCTTGATTCGGGTGGAGGGGTGGGCAAAGAACCACAATGGATTCACCACGCCGATCTATGCAGCGGGCGCCGGTCCGGATTGTCCGCGGCCAAAATTTCAAACCAGGGATCGCGATTCGGTGGGGATGGCAAGAATCGTTGCCGCACTTGAAGGCTCAGCCAATCTTGGCTACCGGGATATTGCCGAACTGGCCGGCCTGTCGACCAATACCATCAAGAACGGTGGCTACATGGATGTGCTGATGAAGCAGGGGCGCGTTCATATTTCGGCCTGGCGGCGCAATCGCAAGGGCGGGCAGACTCCGCTTTACAGCGCGGGGCCGGGCGCAAACGCCGTGAAACCGCCTTTGCTTACCCGGCAGGAGATCATGAGCCGCTATCGAGAGCGCCAACGGGTGCTTTCCGGGCGAGCGATCTCGTTGGAAGGTCAATTCAAAGCCATGCTTTGCGCCCGTTGAGCTTTTGCGGCAAATAGCGTCGCTACGTCGAGACCAAGGCTGGCGCATGCTTAGGCACAATCCGAACTCGATCAAGCAACGCCTGATTGTGGGCGTTGCCCTGTTTCTGCTGCTGGTTCTGGCCATTACCGCCACGGTCACCTATATCTACTTCAAGCAGCAGATTCGCGAACAGGCCATGGCTCAGCAGTTTACCAGCCTGACCCACGTGGCCCGCGCGCTGGATGACAAACTGCTCTCTGCCCACCGCGCCCTGATTAGCGTGGCCCAGGTCTTGCCCCATAAGGTGCTGCGTGATCCGGATGCCGCCCAGGTATGGCTGGACAACCGTGCCGGCGTGAGCAGTTTCTTCAATAACGGCTTGTTCATCTTCAGGCCCGACGGCCGCTTGCTGGTGGAAAATCCGCATTTGCCGGGGCGTCGCGGTTTCGATGCATCTTTCCGTGAGTATTACCTGCGGACGCTGGAAACCGGCAAACCCTATATTTCCAAGCCGTACGCCTCGAGCAAGCATGGTCACCCGACGGTCATGCTGACGGCACCGATATTCGACGAACGTCAACGCTTGGTGGCGATCCTGGGGGGCGCGATCGACCTGCTGGCCGAGGGGAGCCTCTTCATGGACCTGGTTCGAGTCAAGTATGGGCATACCGGCTACTTCTTCCTGTATGCCCAGGACAGGACCATGATTCTTCATCCTGACTCGTCCAGGATCATGAAGCAGGATGTACCGCCCAGCGCCAACCGCTTGTACGACCAAGCCCTGGAGGGTTGGGAAGGAAGCGGTGAGACCGTCACCAGCCGGGGCCTGCACGCCATCTCGTCGTTCCAGCGCTTGACAGTCAATGACTGGATCGTCGGGGTCAACCTGCCGGCAGTCGAGGCTTACGAGCCGGTGAGCCGGTTCAGGTTTTTCTATCTGCTGGGGATGGGGTTGGCGTTGCTGCTTGGCATCGGCGGTATCTGGTGGCTGGGGCGAAGCATTACCAACGGCCTGACCCGGCTGACCGAGCGAATTGCCACGCTGGAGCCCAGCCAGCTGACCTACATCGATTTCCCGGAAGCAGGCAGCAGCTATGAAGTCCAGAAATTGACCGCCACCTTCAACAGCCTGATCAGCCAGGTTGAGGAGGCCAGGGCGCAACTGCGCCAGTCCAATACCGAGATCGCAAGCCACCGCGATCAACTCGAAGCGGTCGTTGAAAGCCGAACTGCCGAACTTGTCGAAGCCAGGGCCACGGCAGAGGCCGCGAGTCGCTCAAAGGGGGCTTTTCTGGCCAACATGTCACATGAAATCCGGACGCCGCTGAACGTCATCCTGGGGCTCGTTCACCTGCTGCGTGGAGAGGCGTCGCCAGTGCAGATCGAGCGGCTCGACAAGGTCAGCATTGCCGGCAAGCACCTCCTGTCGATCATCAACAGCATTCTGGACATCTCGAAAATCGAGGCCGGAAAATTGCAACTCGAGCAAGGAAATTTTCCGCTTTCCGCAGTGCTCGACCACGTCCATTCCATGCTCTCGGACGAGGCTCGCGCGAAAGGACTGGCGTTTCATGTCGATCCGGATGCGGTGCCGCTCTGGTTGTGTGGGGATGTCATGCGTCTTCGCCAGTGCTTGCTCAACTTTGCCGGCAACGCTTTGAAATTTACCGAAAGAGGTCATATCACCCTGGCCGCCAAACTGCTTGAAGAACGCGAGGATGATCTGCTGGTTCGCTTCTCGGTCACCGATAGCGGACCCGGTATTGCCGCAGAGAAGCTTGCCGGATTGTTCCAGCCGTTTTCCCAGGCTGACAACTCGACCACCAGGCAGTACGGCGGTACCGGCCTGGGTTTGGCGATTACCCGACGGCTGGCCGAGATGATGGGGGGCGAGGCCGGCGCCGAAAGTGTCCTCGGACAAGGCAGCATCTTCTGGTTCACCGCTCGCCTGAAGCGCGGACAAGCGATCCTGGCGCAGATGGATGGAGTGGGCGATGCGGCGCATCAATTGCGAGCCCGTGGCGAACAGGCCCGGGTGCTGCTGGCCGAGGATCATCCGGTGAATCAGGAAATCGCCTTTGAATTGCTGCGTGCGGTCAAGCTGTCGGTTGATGTCGTCGGCGACGGTGCCGAAGCGCTTGAATTCGCGCGTCGGCAGCACTATCACCTGGTCTTGATGGATATCCAGATGCCCAATATGGATGGCCTGGATGCCTGCCGTGCCATTCGCGCTTTGCCGGGGTGGCAGGATATTCCGATCGTTGCCATGACGGCCAATGCCTTCGAAGAGGATCGGCAGGCAACAGTCCTGGCGGGCATGAATGATCACATTGCCAAACCGGTCGATCCAGAGCAGCTATACGCCAAGCTGTGCAAGTGGTTGCCGGTCGTTCAGAAAAGCGAAACAGGGGATGGCCGGGGCGAGGTTCAGGTATCCGGCGAGGAGGAAGCACTGACGACCCGTCTGGCAGAGATACCCGATCTCGAACTGGCTGCGGGTCTCAGGCTGGCTCGCGGCAAGGTGGCTTTCTATCGGCGTCTGCTGGAGGTCTTTGTCGAGGCGCATTGCAACGATGCGCAAGAACTGACGCGCTTGATCGGCCAGAACCAGCTCGATGCTGCCGAAAGAGTGGCCCACCGGCTCAAGGGCGCGGCAGGGAATGTCGGGGCCGTACCGATTTTCCTGTTGGCGACCCTGCTGGATACCAGTCTCAAGCAAGGTGATCGGGCACGGGCCGAAATTGATCTGGCGCTACTGGCCGAGCGTCTGGCTCGACTGATAGATGCACTGAGAGCGGCTCTCAGGTAATCCGATTACCCGGAAACGGGGGCGGTTGATTGCCTTGGATTTCTCCCGGTGCTGGTTATTCCCGGGCTAACCACTTGTCGAGCATGGCGAACAGCACTTCCGGCTTGACCGGCTTGGCGATGAAGTCGTTCATGCCGGCCTCGAAGCAGCGGGCTTTGTCCTCGACGAAGGCATTGGCGGTCATGGCCAGGATGGGGGTATCGGCGTAGTCTGGGAGTTCGCGAATGCGGCGGGTGGCTTCCAGGCCGTCCATGTGCGGCATCTGCATGTCCATCAGGATCAGGTCGTAGGCGGTTGCTGACGCCATTTGCAGTGCCTTCTGGCCGTCTTCGGCGCAGTCGACCTGCAGGCCGATTTCGTCGAGCAGCATCTGCGTGATTTCCCGGTTGATCGGTTCGTCCTCGGCCAGCAACAGGCGGATGTTCCGGTTGCGTAGATATTGCGGGGGTATTGCCGTGAGTTCGTGCAAGCGCTCTTCACCGGCGGCCTGGCCGCGTTTCAGGCGGGCAGTGAACCAGAAGGTGCTGCCCTGGCCGGGGATGCTGTCGGCGCCGACCTGGCCGTCCATCAGTTCGGCCAGCTTGCGAGTGATTGCCAGGCCGAGGCCGGTGCCGCCGTATTTGCGGGTGGTCGAGTTATCGGCTTGTTCGAAGGCCGAGAACAAGCGTTCCAGCGCTTCGGGTTCGATGCCGATACCGGTATCGGCGACCGAGAAACGCAGCATCACGGAACTGCCGGCGTCTTCGAGTATTTCGGCCGACAGCTTGATGCTGCCGTGTTCGGTGAACTTCAGGGCATTGCCGGCATAGTTGAGCAGCGCCTGTTGCAGGCGGATCGGGTCGCCGATCAGGGTATCAGGCAGTGCCGGCACATTGACGATCAGGCGGATGTCCTTGCCTTCGGCCTTCGGTTGCAGCATCGAGACAATGTTGCCGAACAGGGCGGCGACATTCACCGTGGTGCTCTCCAGGGTGAATTTCCCGGCTTCGATCTTGGACAGGTCGAGTACGGCGTTGATGATGTTGAGCAGGTGGGTGCTGGCCGACTCCAGTTTGTCGAGACGTTCCCGTTGCTCGTCGGTCAGGCCGGCGCGACGGATGAGATGGGCCATGCCGGTGATGGCGTTGAGCGGAGTGCGGATTTCGTGGCTCATGTTGGCCAGGAACACGCTTTTCGCGACATTCGCACTCTCCGCGGCTTCCTTGGCGATTTCCAGTTCTTCGGTACGCCGCGCCACCAGTTCTTCCAGGTGCTGGCGGTAGTGCGCCAGTTCGGCTTCGGTGCGCCGGCTTTCGGTAATGTCGCGGGCGATGACCATCAGCGCCAGGCGGCTGCCATCCCTGGCCATGAGCGGGAACTTGCGGACTTCGCAGATGCGCTGCGGTTGATTGTCCGCATTCAGGTATTCGATGCTGCAGGAAATGTCGCCGGCGCCCCAGGCTTCCTCGTCGGTATTCGCCGCCTGCTCATGGAATTTGCGGAAGGCCGGACGTTCGTGCGCCAGTTCGCGGTTGGTTTTGCCCAGCCAGGGGAAGCCGTGCAGGGCCAGGAGATCCTCGGCGGCATGGTTGATCTGCTGCCAGCGGTTGTTGCCGTCCTTGATCACGACGACATCGGGCAGGGCATCGATGAAGCTGGCCAGGCGGGCGTTGCTGTCACGCAGCGCGGCGTGGGCGTTGTCGATGTCGGTGATGTCGCGGAAGGCAACCACCGAGCCGCAATGGCGGCCGTCGCGCCACAAGGGGTTGACCGTCAGGATGACCGGAAAACCGCTGCCATCCTTGCGCCAGAACCAGTCGTTGCCGCTGCGCAGCAAGCCGTCGGTGACGGTCTTGTGCACCGGGCAGTCGTGGGCCGGATAGACGCTGCCGTCGGCGTGGTGATGGTGGAACAGCGCGTGGGTGTCGGCGTTGAGGATTTCGTCGGCGCTGTAGCCGAGCAGTTCGCAGGCCGCCGGATTGACGAAGATGCAGCGGTGTGCCTCATCGAGGCCGAAAACGCCTTCGCCCAAGGCCTCGAGGATCGATTGCTGGCGGGTCAGATGGGCGGCCAGTTCCTCGATCCGGGTTTCGACCGCACTGGCCATGACCGCGAAGTTCTGACTCAGTTCGCCGATTTCGTCGGTGACCGTGGTCGGCAGCGGCGCCCGGTAGTCACCGGCAGCGATGCGGCTGCTGGCGGCGGCCAGCATGGCCAGGTGACGGGTCAGCCAGTAGCCGGCCGCGGCCAGTACCATCGTCGTCAGCAGGATGCCGACGATGGCGATCAGCGCGCCTTGCCAGACGAGTTCGCGACGGGCCTCGTTGAGGAATTTCAGTGACAGCCCGTATTGCAGGTCGCCGTAGTGCTGGCCGTAGATTTCGATGGGGAAGCGGGCGTGAATCAGGTCGTTGCCCTGCCGGCCAGGGGGTGGCAGGGCTTCGCTTTCCGGCCAGCGGCTGCTGGCCAGGCGGTGCCCTTCAGGATCGGTCAGCACCAGATAGTCGATGTCTTCGTTCTGCTGCCAGCCGTCGAGAATGTCGCGCAGCGTCGCATAATCGCGGCTGGCCAGCGGGACGACCACGGCGACGCGGTAGGCCTGCTGTATGGTTTCCTGATGGCGAAGCGTCTGCGTGTTGAGCCGGTCGTCGATCAGGCGCAAGCCGTTGGCGATCAGTACTGCGAGTACCAGCAACTCGATGGCGAGCGCGGCCAGGAGCAAGCGGAAACGCAAACTGCGGGTGAAGGCTGGAAGCTGCAAGCGGGTTACCTCATCATCTGCCGGGTCGGTTCGATGAATTCCTGCAAACTGTCGAGATCGCTTTGCGAGACCGGGATGTATGCCTTGTAGCCGGTTTCGATGAAGAAGGCCTTGCCTTCGGGCGTTTCGGGAAAAGTAGCGAAGGCGCGCCGGACGCGCTCAAGGTTGGCGCTGCCCAGGCGTCGGTGCGCCAGGGTCATGACGTGCGGGACGTGGATGTCGGTATCCAGCAGCCGGGTACGCGCCCGGAGGTCCTCCGGAATCTGGCGCAGCGGGGTGTGCGTGGTGATTGCCGCGTCGGCCGTGCCGGCGATGACGGCGGCGACGGCGGCGCCGTGAGAACTGAACTCGACAATCCGGAAGTCGCGGTTGAGGACGAAACCCTTGTCCTGCAGCCACTTGATGCCGCCGATTGAAGAGATCGACAGCCGGCTCGACAAGGCGATGGTCTTGCCGCGCAGCGCTTCTGCACTGATGATCGGGCCATCGCCGCGAACCACGAAAACCGGTTGCAGCTCGATCGCGTAGCGGAACAGCAACTGCATGTCACGATTGGCCGCCATGGCGCCGAAGTGCGGGCCGGTGATCGCCAGATCGAAGTCGCCAGCCAGCAATTGGTTGATGTGCGTGAAATAGTCCGTTGAGGTGAATACGACGACCTTGCGGCCAAGGCTGCGTTCGAGGTGAGCGGTCAGCGGCTGGTGCGTCTTGATCAGGGCCAGCGGGCTGTTGAAGGGCATGATGCCCAGTTTCAGCGGGGGCAATTCGCCAGCGTTGACGGCGTTGATCATACCCAGGCAAGACAGAACGGCAATGCGCAGGAGGCCGGCAAGTCGAGACGGGAGGGTCATGGAATATCCCTGAAGCGGCTGCGGGAATGCAGCGCTTGAATTGTCGCCCAGAAGGCCGGTGGCGGCAACTTCCCGAGACAGTGTTGCTGCTTAGTCCTGGCGGCTTGCCCAGCGTCGCCGGTAATGTGCCGGTGCCATGCCGGTCCATTCAACACAGGCGCGATAGAAAGCCGATGTGTCGTTATAGCCGAGATCAGCAGCGATGCGGGCGACCGGGTCGCGGGTCTTGACCAGCCGGGCCAGCGCCATGTCGCGCCGCAGCGCGTCCTTGATGCTGCGGAAACTTGAACCTTCTTCCTCCAGGCGGCGGTGCACCGTTCGCGGCGACAGGTGCAGCCGGGCGGCGACATCATCGAGTGCCAGCGGCGTCGGCATGGCGGCACGCAGCAGGTCGCGCACGCGGATGACCATTTCCCGGTCGCGCCGGTAGAGCGTGGTGATCTTGCCCGGCGCGCCGTCGAGGAAGGCGTTGAGCGCCGCCTCGTCGCGACGTAATGGCAGCTCCAGCAGATTGGCGTTGAAGCTGGCGATCAGGCTACCCTTGCCGCCCGGCAGGGTCGGTGCAAAGCGCGAGTCCTCGGTGAAGATCAGCGCGTAGTCGGCGGCGTGCGTCGGCCGGCGATAAGGGAAGATCACGTGGTCGAGCGCCAGGCCGCGCCCGGCCAGCCAGCATGCCAGGCCGTGCAGCAGGCGCAGCAGCCACTCGAAGGCGAAGACCCGGCCGGGGTCGTCGCCGGCCTCGGCCAGCCGTCGCGTCTCGGCGATGACCAGTTCGGCCTGGCCGTGCGTGCGTCGTACGGACACGGCGAGATCGGGCAGGACGATGTGCAGGAAGCGGCTGGCCCGTTGCAGCGCGTCGGCCAGCGTTGGTGCAGTCAGGCAGGCGCGGCAGAGGAATTCAAAACTGCCGCAACGCATTGGCTGGGAAAAGAGGCCGAAGCCTTCGTCGTCGAATTCGTGATTGATCCGGTTGTACAGGGCGGCGTAGCGCTCGACCGGAATGCGGCTGGCGGTGTCTGCAATATCGATGTCTGTGGCGAGCAGGAGCGGCGTAGGGTCGATGCCGCGTCGCGCCAGGCCAGCCAGCATGCCGGTAACAAAGCCCATTGCAACAGAGGCTTGCCTGCGATTGGTGGGGGTGGGATTGTTGCGATGCAGCATCGTGGCCGATTTCGAGTGGTCTGAAACATAGACTAACATCTTGGCGGAATTTGCACGATAGACGTCAATCCCCACAATGGTGCGATGGCCAAAGCGGCCTAAGATGGACGCCTTTCCATCTGCACTGTCGAGGTTGATGTCATGACCGATCTATCCGTCGCCAAGAAGCTCGTCCCCTACAAGCCGAAGAACAAGGTCCGTTTCGTCACTGCCGCCTCGCTGTTCGACGGCCACGATGCGTCGATCAACATCATGCGCCGCATCCTGCAGTCGACCGGTTCCGAAGTCATCCACCTCGGCCACAACCGCTCGGTGCAGGAGATCGTCAATGCCGCGCTGCAGGAAGACGCGCAGGGCATCTGCATCACCTCTTACCAGGGTGGCCACGTCGAGTTCTTCAAGTACATGATCGACCTGCTCAAGGCCAACGGTGGCGAGCACATCAAGGTCTTCGGCGGTGGCGGCGGCGTCATCGTGCCGTCCGAGATCAAGGAACTGCACGCCTACGGCGTGACCCGCATCTACGCGCCGGAAGACGGTGTGCAGATGGGCCTGCAGGGGATGATCAACGAAGTTGTCGAACAATCCGACTACGATGTCGCCGAGCAGGGCGTGCCGGGCGCCGAACAGGTGCTGGCCGGGCTGCGCGCTGGCGACCGCCGTCTGCTGGCGCGCGTCATCACGCTGCTCGAGAACGGTTCGGCGCCGCAACTCAAGGAGCCGCTGCTCAAGGCTGCCGCCGAACTGAGCACGCCGGTATTGGGTATTACCGGTACCGGCGGTGCGGGTAAGTCTTCACTCACCGACGAAATCGTCCGCCGCTTCCGCCTCGATCAGGGTGACAGCGTGAACATCGGCATCGTCTCCATCGACCCGTCGCGCAAGCGCACCGGCGGCGCGCTGCTCGGCGACCGCATCCGGATGAACGCGATCGAGCATCCGAACATCTTCATGCGCTCGCTGGCCACCCGCGACACCGGCAGCGAAATCTCGGTCGCACTGCCCGAGGTCATCGCCGCCTGCAAGTTGGCCGGCTTCGACCTGGTCGTCGTCGAGACTTCCGGCATCGGTCAGGGCAATGCTGCCATCGTCCCCTTCGTCGACCTGTCGCTTTACGTGATGACGCCGGAGTTCGGTGCCGCCTCGCAGCTGGAGAAGATCGACATGCTCGACTTCGCCGATTTCGTGGCGATCAACAAGTTCGACCGCAAGGGCGCCGAGGACGCGTTGCGCGACGTGCGCAAGCAGTACCAGCGCAACCGCGAGTTGTGGACGACGCCGACCGAGGACATGCCGGTGTTCGGCACCATGGCCGCGCGCTTCAACGACGATGGTGTCACCGCGCTTTACCAGGCGCTGGTCCCGGCGCTGACCGACAAGGGCCTGAAACTCAAGCCGGGCGCCCTACCGTTGGTCACCGTTCGTCAGTCGTCGGCCAGCCGCGCTATCGTGCCGACCGCCCGGGTCCGCTACCTGGCCGAGATCGCCGATGCGGTGCGCGGCTACCACAAGCATGTCGACGAACAGGTGACGGTTGCTCGCGAGCGCCAATCGCTGCGCATCGCCAAGACCGTGTTCGCCGGCTGCGACAAGAATGTCGCTGACTTTGACGAACTGCAGGCGTTCAAGGACAGCCAGCAGGACCCGAAGGCGAAGAAGCTGCTCGACATGTGGCCGCAGACCGTCGATGCTTATTCCGGTGACGAATACGTGGTGAAGATCCGTGACAAGGAAATCCGCACCAAGCTGACTTCCGAATCGCTGTCCGGCACCAAGATCCGCAAGGTGATCCTGCCCAAGTACACCGACGACGGTGAGATTCTGCGCTTCCTGATGAAGGAAAACGTTCCCGGTTCCTTCCCCTACACCGCCGGCGTTTTTGCCTTCAAGCGCGAGGGCGAGGACCCGACCCGGATGTTCGCCGGCGAAGGTGACGCCTTCCGCACCAACCGCCGCTTCAAGAAAGTCTCCGAAGGCATGCCGGCGCATCGCCTGTCGACCGCCTTCGATTCCGTGACGCTGTATGGCTGCGACCCGGACGAGCGTCCGGACATCTACGGCAAGATCGGCAACTCCGGCGTGTCGATCGCCACCCTCGACGACATGAAGGTGCTCTACGACGGCTTCGACCTGGTCTGCCCGACCACTTCGGTGTCGATGACCATCAACGGCCCGGCGCCGATCATCCTGGCCTGCTTCTTCAATACCGCCATCGACCAGCAGCTGGCCAAGTTTGAAAAAGAGAATGGCCGCCAGCCGACCGAGGACGAAGCCGAAAAAATCCGCGAGTGGGTGTTGAAGACCGTGCGCGGCACCGTCCAGGCCGACATTCTCAAGGAAGACCAGGGCCAGAACACCTGCATCTTCTCGACCGAATTCGCGCTGAAGATGATGGGCGACATCCAGGAATTCTTTGTGCACAACCAGGTGCAGAACTTCTACTCGGTGTCGATCTCCGGCTATCACATCGCCGAAGCCGGCGCCAACCCGATCAGCCAGCTCGCCTTCACGCTGTCCAACGGCTTCACCTACGTCGAAAGCTACCTGGCGCGTGGCATGCACATCGACGATTTCGCGCCCAACCTGAGCTTCTTCTTCTCCAACGGCATGGACCCGGAATACTCGGTCATCGGCCGCGTCGCCCGCCGCATCTGGGCCGTCGCCATGAAGAACAAGTACGGCGCCAACGAGCGCAGCCAGAAGCTCAAGTACCACATCCAGACGAGTGGGCGCTCACTGCACGCGCAGGAGATGGACTTCAACGACATCCGCACCACGCTGCAGGCGCTGATCGCGATCTACGACAACTGCAACTCGCTGCATACCAACGCCTACGACGAGGCGATCACGACGCCGACGGAAGAGTCGGTGCGCCGCGCCATGGCCATCCAGTTGATCATCAACCGCGAGTGGGGCGTTGCCAAGAACGAGAACCCGAACCAGGGCGCCTTCGTCATCGACGAACTGACCGATCTGGTCGAAGAGGCCGTGCTCAAGGAATTCGAAGCCATCGCCTCGCGCGGCGGCGTGCTCGGCGCCATGGAAACCGGCTACCAGCGCGGCAAGATCCAGGAAGAGTCGATGTATTACGAGCACAAGAAGCACGACGGCTCTTACCCGATCATCGGCGTCAATACCTTCCTCAATCCGAAGGGCATGGCCCAGCAGGAAATCGAGCTGGCCCGTTCGACCGACGAGGAAAAGCAGTCGCAGATCCAGCGCCTGCGCGACTTCCATGCCCGCAATGCCGACAAGGCACCGGCCATGCTGGAGAAGCTCAAGCAGACGGTGATCGAGGACGGCAATGTCTTCGCCGTGCTGGTCGATGCGGTCAAGTGCTGCTCGCTCGGCCAGATCAGCTCGGCGCTGTATGAAGTCGGCGGTCAGTACCGCAGAAGCATGTAAGCAGGGCCCCGAAAGGGGAACGGCATTCCGGACCCGAACAGGGCGGAGGAGAAAATAAGACGGCGAGGCGATGTACCTCGCCGTTTTTCATTGCAGTGCCGGTTGCTGTTGCGATGCTTGCCAAGATGCACGTGCTGGGATTTAATAACTGACCAGTCAGTCATTAACGGATGTGCCAGATGTTTTTTCCTGTTTCCCGGTGCTTCGCGCGCATTGATGCACGCTCCATGGAAGGGGCTGCGTGTGTCTGATTCCGCCATTCCCGCGCAGCGCCGCCGGCGCAAGGAAGCCCGGCCGCAGGAACTGACCGCTGCCGCCCTGACCCTGTTCGTCGAAAAGGGCTATGCGGCCACGCGCCTGGATGAGGTTGCGGCGCGGGCCGGTGTATCGAAGGGAACGCTCTACCTGTATTTCGACAGCAAGGAAGCCTTGTTCCAGGCTGTCATCCGCGAGGGCGTGGTGCCGGCGATCGAGGCCGGTGAAGCGATGTTCGCCGAGCCGGGCAGCGATCCCCGCGCTTTGCTGCGCGCCTTTCTCGAAGCCTGGTGGGAGCGCATCGGCAGTACCGAACTGGGGGGCATTCCCCGGCTGATCATGGCCGAGGCCGCGAATTTCCCCGAGGTTGCGCGTTACTACAACGATGCCGTCATCCAGCGCGGCCTGGCGCTGCTGCGCGGTGCCGTGCAGCGCGGCATCGACCAGGACGTTTTCCGGGCGGTCGATACGACGGTGATTGACGTCCTGTTGATTTCGCCGCTGATCCATCTGGCCGGCTGGCGCAGTTCATTGGCGCCCTGCTGCGGTAGCAACATCGACCCCGACGCTTATGTTCAGGCGCATATCGACATGGTCCTGAATGGCTTGGCGGCAACGCCCTTGGGAGCAAATTCATGAAACTGTCAGTCAGTTACTCCGCCTTGATCCTCTCCTTGTTGGTGAGCGCTTGCTCGCCACCGCCGGCCGCGCCGCCAGTGCCTCGGGCGGTGCTGGTGCGCACGCTGGGAGCCGCCGCCGATGCGGCGCAGGCGCAGGTTTATTCCGGCGAAGTGCGGGCTCGCCATGAGAGCGAGCTGTCTTTCCGGGTTGGTGGCAAGGTGCTCGAACGCAAGGTCGATGCCGGTGCCCAGGTGCAGGCCGGGCAATTGCTGGCCCGGCTCGATCCGCAGGACGCGCGTTTGTCGTCCAGTGCGGCGGCTGCCCAGGTGGCCGCTGCCGAAGCCGAGGCCGGTCTGGCGCGGGCCGAATTCAAGCGCAGCGAAGCTTTGCTGCAGCGTAATTTCATCAGCGCTTCGGCGCTCGACCTGCGGCGCAGCGCGCTTGACGCCGCCGAGGCGCGCTTGCGGCAGGCGCAGGCACAGGCCGCCAGCACCGCCAATCAGCAGGCGTACACCGAGTTGCTGGCCGATAGCGCCGGGGTGATCACCGATGTCAGCGTCGATGCCGGCCAGGTGGTGGCAGCGGGTCAGCGCGTGCTGCGCCTGGCCAGGCCGGGCGAGCGCGAGGTGCTGGTGCATGTGCCGGAAAGCCGCCTGGCCGGTCTGGTCGTCGACGCGCCGGCCACAGTGCGTTTGTGGATGGCGCCGGAGCGCAGTCTGTCGGGCCGGGTGCGCGAAGTGTCGCCGTCGGCTGACCGGGCGACCCGGACCTACGCGGTGCGGGTGGCGATTGCCGATGCCGACGATCTGCCGCTGGGCGCGACGGCGACCGTGGCGCTGGCCGATGGCGGGCCGGCGCAACTTGCCCTGCCGCTGGCGGCGGTGACCCAGCGCGAGGGCAAGGCCACGGTGTGGCTGGTCGACGCGCAGCAGAAGGTGGTGCCGCAGACGGTCGAGATCGCAGCCTTGCGCGAGGATGCTGCGATCCTGAAGACAGCCCTGCCGGCCGGTTCGCGGGTGGTGGTGGCCGGCGTGCACCGGTTGATCGAAGGCGAAAGCGTGCGTCCGCTGGAAGCGGGTAGTGCGCCGGCCCTGGATGTACGGCGATGAAAGCCCGGCGGGAGCGCTTCAATATTTCCGAATGGGGTTTGCAGCATCAATCGCTGGTGCTGTATTTCCTGATCGCCCTGACGGTGATCGGGCTCTATTCCTATACCCGCCTGGGCCAGTCCGAAGACCCGCCGTTTACCTTCAAGGTCATGGTGGTGCGGGCCGAATGGCCGGGCGCCAGCGCGCGCGAAATGGCCGAGCAGGTCACCGACAAGATCGAGAAGAAGCTGCAGGAAATTCCCGAGATCGATGTTGCCCGCAGCTATTCGAAGCCCGGCGAGAGCATGGTCTTCTTCCTTGCCCGCGATTCGGTCCATTCGCAGCGCATGCCGGCGGTGTGGTACCAGGTGCGCAAGAAGATCGGCGACATCCAGGGTTCGCTGCCCAGCGGTGTGCGCGGGCCGTACTTCAACGATGAGTTCGGCGACACCTACGGCAACCTGTTTGCCCTGGTCGGCGAAGGGGTGTCGCCAGCCGACCTGAAGCGCCACGCCGATGCGATCCGCAGCGAATTGCTGCGGGTGCCCGATGTGGCCAAGGTCAGCTTTTTCGGCGAACAGTCGCAACGCATCTACATCGAACTGTCGAATACCAAGCTGGCCACCCTGGGCGTCGGCATCGCCGAGATCGCCAATGCCCTGTCGGCGCAGAACGCGGTCACCGGCGCTGGCTTTTTCGAGACCGACGAGGAGCGTATCTGGCTGCGCCCGTCCGGCGCTTTCGACGAGGTCGAGGCGATTGCCGACACGCTGATCCGCATCGGCGGACGCAGCTTCCGTCTCGGCGACGTCGCCGAGGTCCGGCGCGGGGTCGAGGATCCGCCGAGCGAACGCATGCGCTTCATGGGCGAGGAGGCTTTCGGCATCGGCGTGTCGATGCGCGCCGGTGGCGACATCGTCGCTCTGGGGCGCAATCTGGACACGGCAGTGCAGCGCATCGAGGCGCAACTGCCGGTCGGCATCCGTTTCGAGCGGGTCGCCGACCAGCCGCGGGCGGTGCGCAATTCGGTCAGCGAGTTCGTCAAGGTGCTGGTCGAGGCGGTGGCCATCGTCATGGCGGTCAGCCTGCTGTCGCTCGGCCTGCGTACTGGGGTCGTTGTCCTGATCATCATTCCGGTGGTACTGGCGATCACCTTCATGTTCATGCACATGCTCGGCGTCGGCCTGCACAAGATTTCGCTCGGCGCCTTGATCATCGCCCTCGGCCTGCTGGTCGACGATGCGATCATCGCCGTCGAGATGATGGCGACCAAAATGGAGCAGGGCTGGGAACGCGCCCGGGCGGCGAGCTACGCCTACACCTCGACGGCGATGCCGATGCTGTCCGGCACCCTGGTCACCGCTGCCGGCTTCCTGCCGATTGCTACCGCGGCTTCCGGGGTTGGTGAGTACACACGTTCGATCTTCCAGGTGACGGTGATCGCGCTGCTCGTGTCCTGGGTGGCGGCGGTGTTGTTCGTGCCTTATCTGGGCTTTCACCTGCTGCCCGATTTCCGTAAAAAGCACCGCCAGCCATCGCGACTGGTCAGCCTGTTGGCCCGCCTTTCCCCGTCGCTCGGCCGCCGCCTGGCTGAGCGCGAGGCGGCGCACGAGCAGGTGCATGACGAGTTTGCGATCTATCACACGCCTTTCTACGAGCGCTTCCGCCGCCTGGTCGATGGCTGCGTGCGCCACCGCTGGCCGGTGATAGGGCTGACCGTGCTGGCCTTCGTGCTGTCCATGGTCGCCTTCGTGCGCCTGGTGCCGCAGCAGTTCTTCCCCGATTCGACGCGTCCGGAACTGCTGGTTGATCTGCGCCTGGCCGAAGGCGCTTCGCACCAGGCCACCGAAGCGGCGGTTCATCGTCTCGAACAGTTCCTGGCCGAGCAGGAAGGTATCGACAACTACGTTGCCTGGCTGGGCGGCGGCAGCCCGCGTTTTTACCTGCCGCTCGACCAGCAACTGGCGCAGACCAATTTCGCCCAGTTCGTCATTCTCACGGCCGGGGTCGAAAAGCGCGAAGCCCTGCGCGGCAAACTGATCCGCCTGTTCGAGGACGAACCCTGGCCGTTACGGGCCATGATCAACCGTCTGGAAAACGGGCCGCCGGTCGGCTTCCCCGTCCAGTTCCGGGTGAGCGGCAGCGATACCGGCGAATTGCGGCGTATCGCACACCAAGTGGCGGCGCTGTTGCGCGAGCATCCCGAACTGTCGAACGTCCACCTCGACTGGGAAGAGCCGTCCAAGGTCGTGCGCCTGAAAATCGACCAGGACAAGGCCCGCCTGCTCGGCGTGTCGAGCAGCGACATCGCCCGCCTGCTGTCGACCTCGCTGCAGGGGACGACGGTGACGCAGTATCGCGAGGGCAACGAAACCCTGGCCGTGGTGCTGCGCGGTGCCCGTTCCGAACGCGTCCATCTCGGCCAGTTGCCCAACCTCGCGGTGCCTGTCGCCGGCGGGCGCAGCGTGCCGCTGGCCCAGATCGCGACCGCCGAATACGGTTTCGAGGAAGGCGTGATCTGGCGTCGCAACCGCCTGCCGACGGTGACCGTCCGCGCCACGCTGTACGGCAAGGTGCAACCGGCGGTGGTGGTCGGCCAGCTGGCCCCGGCCATCGATCAGGTGCGCAGCGCCCTGCCGCTCGGCTACCGGGTCGAGGTCGGCGGCGCCGTTGAGGAAAGCGCCAAGGGCGGCAGCTCGGTGGCGGCCGGGGTGCCGCTGTTCATCCTGGTCGTGCTGACCGTGCTCATGCTGCAACTGCAGAGTTTCTCGCGTACCGTCATGGTCGTGCTCACCGCGCCGCTCGGCATGATCGGCGTGACGCTCTTCCTGCTCGCCTTCAACCGGCCGTTCGGTTTTGTCGCCATGCTCGGGACGATCGCCCTGTCGGGCATGATCATGCGCAACTCGGTGATCCTGGTCGACCAGATCCGCCAGGACATGGCCGCCGGCCGTCACGCCTGGGAAGCCATCGTCGAATCCACCGTGCGCCGTTTCCGGCCCATCGTGCTGACCGCCGCGGCCGCCATTCTGGCAATGATCCCGCTGTCGCGCTCGGCCTTCTTCGGGCCGATGGCGGTGGCGATCATGGGCGGGCTCACCGTTGCCACCCTGCTGACCATGCTCTTCCTGCCGGCGCTCTACGCTGCCTGGTACCGGGTCCGGCCGCCTGCCTGAGCTCGCGGGCAGCAACAATTCCTTACGCAATCGTTGCCGTTTTTGCCGGACAATTCAGCTCATCAAGGATCGCCCCGAGGAGACCGCCATGTCCAAGCACGATGAACTTTCCCGCAATCTTCAGCGCAACGGCGTCACCCGCCGCCAGGTGCTCTGGCTGTTCGGTGCGGCGGCGGTGTCCGGGTGCGCGCAGTCGCCGGTCGGCGGCAAGTCCATCCTGGTCGGCATGAGCGAGGCGCAGGAGAAGAGCATCGACCAGCAGGTCTCGCCGCAGCAGTTCTCGCAGGATCTCGGACCGGTGCAGGATGCGCGGATCAACAGTTATGTCAGTTCGGTCGGCCAGCGGCTCGACAAGCTGACGCACCGGCCGCAGATGCCGTACTCGTATCGCGTGCTCAACGCCAATTACGTCAACGCCTATACCTTCCCGGGCGGGGCGATGGGGATCACGCGCGGCATCATGGTCGATCTGCAGAACGAAGCCGAACTGGCGGCCCTGCTCGGTCATGAAATGGGCCACGTCAATGCGCGCCACGCCGCACAACGCCAGGGCCAGGCGATGGTCGCCCAGGTTGCGGTGGCCGGCGCCAGCATTGCCGCGTCGAACAGCCAGTGGGGCGGGCTGGTCTCGATCGGCAGCCAGTTGGGGGCCAGCGCCCTGCTGTCGAGCTATTCGCGCGACAACGAACGCGAGGCCGATGCCCTCGGCCAGGAATACATGGTCCGCGCCGGTTATCCGGCCAGCGGCATGGTCGCCCTGCACCAGTTGCTGGTTGATCAGCAGAAGGAATCGCCGGGCCTCTTGCAGACCATGTTCTCGACGCATCCGATGAATGTCGAGCGGCGCGACACGGCGCAGCGGCTGGCCCAGGAGAAATATGCGGCCAGCCTCAAGCGCGATGCCGGACGCGAACGCTTCATGGACAGCACGGCCAGCCTGCGCCGGATCAAGCCGACCATCGCCGCCTGCCAGAACGGTGAAATGGCGATGGCCGGCAAGCAGTACGCCAAGGCCGAAGGCGAGTTCCGCTCGGCCCTGCAGAAGACGCCGCGCGACTACGCCGGCAACGTGCTGATGGCCCAGTGCCTGCAGGCCCAGAACAAGACCGGCGACGCCATGCGTTACGCCGAGGCGGCCAAGGAAATCTATCCGCAGGAAGCGCAGGCGCACAAACTGTCCGGCGTGCTGGCGCTGGGCTTGAAGGATCCGGCCGCGGCTTTCGCCAACCTTGATCGCTACGACCGCATGCTGCCCGGCGACGCCGGCATCACCTTCCTCAAGGGCGTGTCGCTGGAGGGCATGGGCAAGCGTCAGGAAGCGGCGAATCACTACGCGGCTTTCCTGCGCCGTCAGCAGCAGGGCGACGCCGCAAAGTATGCCTACAGTCGCCTGCAGGGCTGGGGTTACGTGAAGTAAGCCTCAGTCGCCGAAGCGGCGCAGGCCGTCGAGGTCGATGACGTTGATGCCGCCGTATTCGCTGCGTACCAGGCCGGCTTCTTCCAGTACCTTGAGGCCCTGGTTGGCACGCTGGCGGGAAACGCCCGCCAGATAGCCCAGTTCTTCCTGCGAAATCTGCAGCAGGCGGTTGGTGCCGGGGTAGAGCACAGGATTGAACAGGGCGGCCAGTACCCGGGCGATCCGCGTGTCGATGTCGAGCATGCGCTCGTTTTCCATCATGCCGATGAACTGGCCCAGGCGCTCGTTCAACTGGGCGATCATGTAGCGGTTGAACGGAATGCTGTGATCGAGCAGCCACAGGAAAGTGGCGCGGTTCATGAAGGCCACGCGCGTCTCGCGGATGGCCATGACATCGTAGCGGCGCGGCTCCTCCTTGAGCAGCGAGCCCTCGCCGAACCAGCCGCCGGTGGTGATGCCGGTCAGCGAGGTGGTCTTGCCGGTGGTCCAGTGGCTGGCCATCTTGCCCAGACCGCTGACGATGCCCATCCAGTGCGTGACCGGTTCGCCCTTCATGCAGATGAAGGCGCCCGGCGCAAAGCTGCGCTCGACCGTGCCGGCCAGGGCGCGCTGCATCTCCTCTTCGCTCAGTGCCTGTCCCCACTGGGATGCGCGTAGCAGTTCCTCAGCGTTTTTCATTTTTTTTCCGGATTGTCTGCCGAACGACAATTATACGCTGCACCTGTGCTTACACTGGGTCTCAGGTCAGGAAAAGCCGGCGCCTGCAAGTCTGGTGTAAGAATGCCGGCGCCACAATGAAGCAAATGACAGATGACCGCGAACAACGAGTCGCGGCGGAGGAGACAATTTATGCCCACGCAGGCGAAAATCGCCGCGCTGGATGGTTTGCACACCTTCCCGCGCCTGCTGTTGCATCACGCATCCACTCGTCCCGGTGCGCCGGCCATCCGCGAGAAATCGCTGGGTATCTGGCAGACCTGGACCTGGTTCGACGTCGCCGAGCGCGCTCGCGCGCTGGCCTGCGGCCTGGCTGAACTGGGCTTCAAGCGCGGCGACAACCTGGCGATCATCGGTGACAACCGTCCTCACCTGTACATGATGATGGCCGCCGCCCAATGCCTCGGTGGCGTGCCGGTGCCGCTCTACCAGGATGCGGTGGCCGCGGAAATGCTGTTCGTCCTGCAGGATGCCGGTGTCCGCTTCGCCATCGTCGAGGACCAGGAACAGGTCGACAAGCTGCTCGAGATCAAGGACCAGCTGCCGGCACTCGAACACATCATCTACGACGATCCGCGCGGCATGCGCCATTACAACCAGACCTTCCTGCACGACGTGCATGAACTGATGGAAATGGGCCGCATCCACGACCGCAATCATCCCGATTTCCTCAACCGCGAGATCGAGCAGGGCCATTTCGACGATGTCTCGGTCATGCTCTACACCTCCGGTACCACCGGCAAGCCGAAGGGCGTCTGCCAGACGCACGCCTCGTTCATCGCCGCCGCCCGTGGCGGCATCGAAGTCGACCGGCTGACCGCCGACGAGGACATCCTCTCCTACCTGCCGATGGCCTGGGTCGGCGACCACCTGTTCTCGTTTGCCCAGGCGATGGTCGCCGGGTTCACGATCAACTGCCCGGAGTCGGGCGAGACGGTGATGACCGACCTGCGCGAGATCGGGCCGACCTATTACTTCGCCCCGCCGCGCGTTTTCGAAGGCCTGCTGACCTCGGTGATGATCCGCATGGAGGACGCCGGCAAGATCAAGCAGAAGCTTTTTCATCACTTCATGGATGTGGCCAAGCGCTGCGGTGCCGACATTCTCGACGGCAAGCCGGTTTCCGCCGGTGACCGCCTGCAGTACGCACTCGGCAACCTGCTGGTTTACGGGCCGCTGCGCAACGTGCTCGGCATGAACCGCATCCGCGTTGCCTATACCGCCGGGGCGGCGATCGGGCCGGAACTGTTCAGCTTTTACCGTTCGATCGGCATCAACCTCAAGCAGCTCTACGGGCAGACCGAAACCTGCGCCTACGTCTGTCTGCAGCCCGACGGTCACGTCAAGTCCGACACCGTCGGCGCGCCGGCGCCGGGTGTCGAGATCAAGATTGCCGACAACGGCGAGGTGCTGGTCAAGGGGCCGATGCTGCTCAAGGGCTATTACCAGCGTCCGGACGCTACCGCCGAATCGATCAACGCCGACGGCTACTTCCTCACCGGCGACGCCGGCTTCCTCGATGCCGACGGCCAGCTGAAGATCATCGACCGGGCCAAGGACGTCGGCAAGCTGACCAATGGCGGCATGTTCGCGCCGAACTACATCGAGAACAAGCTGAAGTTCTTCCAGTTCATCAAGGAAGTGGTCTGCTTCGGCAACGAGCGCGACATGGTCTGCGCCTTCGTCAACATCGACGTCGGTGCCGTCGGCAACTGGGCCGAACGGCGCGGCATCGCCTACGCCGGCTACACCGACCTGGCCGGCAAGCCGCAGGTGCTGGAACTGATCCGCGAATGCGTCGAGGAGGTGAACGCAGCGCTGGCCGGCGATGCCATGGTTGCCGATTCGCAGGTGCATCGTTTCCTGGTGCTGCACAAGGAACTCGACCCGGATGACGACGAGCTGACGCGCACGCGCAAGGTGCGGCGCAATTTCGTCTCGGAAAAATACAAGGTGCTGATCGATGCGCTGTACGAGGGCAAGGCCTCGCAGTTCATCGAAACCGAGGTCAAGTTCGAGGACGGACGCCGCGGCAAGGTATCAGCCGACTTGAAGATCGTCGACGCCAAGACCTTCCCGGTCGCCGGCAAGACGGCGTAAGGAGAACAGAACGTGAGCAGAAAAATCGGCGACGTCATCCTTGACCTGCAGAACATCTCGCTGCGCTTCGGCGGGGTCAAGGCACTGACCGACATTTCCTTCGATATCCGCGAGCACGAAGTGCGCGCCATCATCGGCCCGAACGGGGCCGGCAAGAGCTCGATGCTCAACGTCATCAACGGCGTCTACCACCCGCAGGAAGGCAAGATCTTCTATCGCGGCGAAGAACGTCGCAAGATGGAGCCGCACATGGCGGCCAGCACCGGTATCGCCCGCACCTTCCAGAACATTGCGCTGTTCAAGGGCATGAGCGTGCTCGACAACATCATGACCGGGCGCAACCTGAAAATGAAGACCAACATCCTGCTCCAGGCGCTGTGGCTGGGTCCGGCGCAGAAGGAGGAAATCGAACACCGGCGCAAGGTCGAGGAAATCATCGACTTCCTCGAAATCCAGCATATCCGCAAGACCCCGGTCGGCCGCTTGCCCTATGGCCTGCAGAAGCGTGTCGACCTCGGCCGGGCCCTGGCCATGGAGCCGCAGATCCTCCTGCTCGACGAACCGATGGCCGGCATGAACGTCGAGGAAAAACAGGACATGTGTCGCTTCATCCTCGACGTCAATGACCAGTTCGGCACCACCATCGTGCTCATCGAGCATGACATGGGTGTGGTCATGGACATTTCGGACCGGGTGGTCGTACTCGACTACGGCAAGAAGATCGGCGACGGCGTACCCGATGAAGTACGCAGCAATCCGGAGGTCATCAAGGCCTACCTGGGTGCCGGACACTAAGCGGAGCGGAACATGGGATTCTTTGTTGAAACACTGATCGGCGGCCTCATGGCCGGCATGCTGTATTCCCTGGTGGCACTGGGCTTCGTGCTCATCTTCAAGGCCTCGGGGGTCTTCAACTTCGCGCAGGGGGCGATGGTGCTGTTCGCCGCGCTGGCCATGGCGCGCTTCTCCGAATGGGCAAACATCGCGCTGGGCGGTGACAGCCTGTTCCTGGCCAACCTGATCGCCTTCCTCGGTGCCGGCGTGGTGATGTTCATCGTTGCCTGGATCATCGAGCGGCTGGTGCTGCGCAACCTGGTCAACCAGGAAGGTGCGACGCTGCTGATGGCCACCCTCGGTATTGCTTACGTGCTCGAAGGCGTCGGCCAGACCATCTTCGGCGGGCAGATCTACACGATCGACGTCGGCATGCCGAAGGACCCGGTGATCATGTTCGAGTCGCTGTTCGAGGGCGGCATCATGATCAACAAGGAAGACTTCATCGCCGCACTGATCGCTGCCGTGCTGGTCGGTGTGCTGACGCTGTTCTTCCAGAAGACGCCGACCGGTCGTGCCCTGCGCGCGGTGGCTGACGATCACCAGGCGGCGCAGTCGATCGGTATTCCGTTGAACCGGACCTGGGTCATCGTCTGGTGTGTCGCCGGTATCGTCGCTTTGGTGGCCGGCATCATCTGGGGTTCCAAACTCGGCGTTCAGTTCTCGCTGGCGACCGTGGCGTTGCGCGCGCTGCCGGTGGTCATCCTCGGCGGCCTGACTTCGGTCCCCGGCGCGATCATCGGTGGCCTGATCATCGGTGTCGGCGAAAAGCTCTCCGAAGTCTATCTCGGCCCTTATGTCGGCGGCGGTATCGAAATCTGGTTCGCTTATGCGCTGGCCCTTGTTTTCCTGCTGTTCCGTCCGCAAGGACTGTTCGGCGAGAAAATTATCAACCGCGTCTGACCACGGCTAAACGGGAGAATACAAAGTGATTTATCGCGAAAATGGCCAGTTCAAGACGACTTACGCGGCCGACCAACAAATCTTCACCATCGCCCAGGACAAGTGGTTCGTCCTCGGCCTGATCGCCTTCGCCTTCATCGGCGTGCCGATGCTGGCCGACGAGTACATGTTCCGGGCGATCCTGATTCCCTTCCTGATCCTGTCGCTGGCGGCGCTGGGGGTTAACCTCCTGGTCGGTTACTGCGGCCAGATCACGCTCGGGGCGGGGGCCTTCATGGCCATCGGCGCCTACGCGGCGTACAACTTCATGATCCGCGTCGATGGCGTGCCGCTGGTCGCGGCCTTGCTGCTCGGGGGCGCGACGACTGCAGCGCTGGGTATCATCTTCGGGATTCCCAGCTTGCGTGTGCGCGGCCTCTACCTGGCGGTGGCGACGCTGGCGGCGCAGTTCTTCTGCGACTGGGCCTTCCTGCGTCTGGGCTGGTTCACCAACTATTCGCCGTCGGGTTCGGTGTCGATTTCCAACCTCAGTGCGTTTGGCTGGGCGATTGACAGCCCGGTCGAGAAATACCTGTTCTGCCTGCTTTTCCTGGTCGCCTTCGCCTTCTTTGCCAAGAACCTGACGCGCGCCAGCATCGGTCGGCAGTGGATGGCCATCCGCGACATGGATGTGGCCGCCGAGGTCATCGGCATCCGGCCGATGTGGGCCAAGCTGTCGGCGTTCGCCGTGAGTTCCTTCTTCATCGGCGTCGCCGGTGCCTTGTGGGGCTTCGTGCACCTGGGTTCCTGGGAGCCGGCCGCCTTCTCGGTCGACCGCTCCTTCCAGTTGCTGTTCATGGTCATCATCGGCGGTCTCGGTTCGATCATGGGCAGTTTCTTCGGTGCCGCCTTCATCGTCATCATGCCGATCTTCCTGAACCAGGCCCTGCCGGCGCTGGGCAGCCTGTTCGGTATCGCCATCTCGACGGCGGGCGTTGCCCACGCCGAATTCATCATCTTCGGTTCGTTGATCGTGTTCTTCCTGATCGTCGAGCCCCATGGCCTTGCCCGCTTGTGGGCAATCGCCAAGGAGAAACTGCGTCTGTGGCCATTCCCCCACTGACGCGGCATGCGCAGTACCCACGCTTCACTTATAACAGGAGGAGACAACCCATGAAATTTCGTTCCCTGGCCCTTGCGGCCGCCATTGCCTCGGTTGGCCTGAGTGCCGCTGTCGTCAGCCCCAGTGCTCATGCCCAGGCTAAGGAGCAGTTCTTCCCGGTGCTCGTCTATCGCACCGGTGCCTACGGTCCCAACGGCACGCCGTGGGCCAACGGTTACGTCGATTATCTGAAGCTGGTCAATGCCAAGGGCGGCATCAACGGCGTCAAGATCAGCTTCGAAGAATGTGAATTCGCCTACGCCACCGACCGTGGTGTCGAGTGTTACGAGCGCCTCAAGGGTAAAGGCGCCACCGTCTTCCAGCCGCTGTCCACCGGGGTGACCTTCGCCCTGACGGAAAAGGCGCCGGTCGACAAGATTCCGCTGGTGACTGCCGGCTACGGCCGCAGCGAGTCGCAGAACGGTGCCGTGTTCGACTGGAACTTCCCCTTGCTCGGAACCTACTGGGTCGGCGCCGACGTCGCCATCCAGCATCTGGGCAAGCAGTACGGCGGTCTGGACAAGTTGAAGGGCAAGAAGATCGCGCTGGTTTACCACGACAGCCCGTACGGCAAGGAGCCGATCCCGCTGCTGCAGGAACGGGCGAAGATGCACGGCTTCACCCTCCAGTTGCTGCCGGTTGCCCACCCGGGCGTCGAGCAGAAGGCGACCTGGCTGCAGATCCGCCGCGAGCGTCCGGACAACGTCCTGCTGTGGGGCTGGGGTGTGATGAACTCGACCTCGCTGAAGGAAGCCCAGGCGACCGGCTATCCGCGCGAGAAGATGCTGGGTATCTGGTGGGCCGGTGCCGAACCCGATGTCAAGGACGTCGGCATGGGCGCCAAGGGCTACAGCGCGATCACGCTGCAACACGGTGCCGAGCCGAATTCCAAGGTGGTCAAGGACATGCTGGCGATGGTCCACGCCAAGGGCCAGGGGACCGGCCCCAAGGATGAAGTCGGTTCCGTGCTCTACATGCGCGGCCTGATTTCGGCCATGGTCGCCGTCGAAGGCGTGCGCAAGGCGCAGGAACGCTATGGCAAGGGCAAGGTCATGACCGGCGAACAGACTCGCTGGGGCCTGGAAAACCTGAACCTGGACGACAAGGCGCTGGCCGACCTGGGCTTCGCCGGCGTGCTGCGTCCGATCCAGACCTCCTGTACCGACCACATGGGTTCGCCGTGGGCGCGTATCCATACCTGGGACGGCGCCAAGTGGAACTTCTCTTCGGATTGGTACCAGGCCGACCAGAAGGTGCTGCGTCCGATGGTGATGTCTGCTTCGACGCGTTACGCCGAGGAGAAGAAGATCACCCCGCGTACGCCGGAACAGTGCAAGCAATAAGCTGAAACAAACGTCCGCGCCCTTCGGGGCGCGGACGTACTGAACAGAGAGTCGACGATGAATGCTGCCAACGCGACATTCCTCAATGTGAACAACATCGAGGTCATCTACAACCACGTCATCCTAGTCCTCAAGGGCGTTTCCTTCAGCGTGCCGGAAGGGAAGATCGTTGCCCTGCTGGGCGGCAACGGGGCTGGCAAGACAACCACGCTGCGCGCGGTCAGCAATCTGCTGCACGGCGAGCGCGGCGAAGTGACCAAGGGCTCGATCGAGCTCAAGGGCGAACAGGTCCAGGCGATGACGCCGGGCGATCTGGTGCGTCGCGGCGTCGTCCAGGTGATGGAGGGGCGGCATTGCTTCGGCCACCTGACCATCGAGGAAAACCTGCTGACCGGGGCGTATACGCGTACCGACGGCAAGGCCGCCGTCCAGGAAACCCTGGAAAAGGTCTACAACTTCTTTCCCCGGCTGAAGACCCGGCGCACCAGCCAGGCCGCCTACACCTCGGGCGGCGAGCAGCAGATGTGCGCGATCGGTCGCGCCCTGATGGCCAAGCCCAAGCTGGTCCTGCTCGATGAGCCGTCGATGGGCCTGGCGCCGCAGATCGTCGAGGAAGTATTCACCATCGTCAAGGAATTGAACGAGAAGGAGGGCACGACCTTCCTGCTGGCCGAACAGAACACCAATATCGCCCTGCGCTATGCCGACTTCGGCTACATCCTGGAAAACGGCCGGGTGGTCATGGAAGGGGCAGCGAGCGAGCTGCGCGACAACGAGGACGTCAAGGAGTTTTACCTCGGGCTGTCGTCGTCGGGCCGCAAGTCCTTCCGCGAGGTCAAGCATTACCGTCGGCGCAAGCGGTGGCTGTCGTGAGCTACTACGATACCCTGGAAACCCGCGCGCCGGCCGAGCGCGAGGTGCAACTGTTCGCCCAGTTGGCGCGTCAGGTGGCGCACGCCAAGGCGCATGCGCCGCATTACGTGCGTCTGCTGGCCGACGTCGATCCGGCGGCTTGCGTCAGCCGCCAGGCCTTGAGCCGTTTGCCGCTGACCCGCAAGCGCGACCTCATCGAACTGCAGAAATCCTGCCCGCCCTTCGGCGGACTGAATGCCGGGCCGCGTTCGCGGGCGCGTCGGGTGTTTTCGTCGCCGGGGCCGATTTACGAAGTCCAGAGCCAGGAAACCGATCACTGGCGGATGGCACGCGCCCTTTACGCAGCCGGCTTCCGCCAGGGTGACCTGGTGCATAACTGCTTCTCCTATCATTTCACGCCGGGTGCCTTCATCTTCGAGGGCGGCGCCCGCCAGCTTGGCTGTTCGGTTTTCCCCGGCGGCACCGGGCAGACCGAACAGCAGATCCAGGCCATGGTCGATCTGCGTCCCGATGCTTACGTCGGCACGCCGTCCTTCCTGCGCATCCTGATCGAGAAGGCTGAGGAGAGCGGCGCTGACATCCGCAGCCTGCAGAAAGCCTGTGTTTCCGGCGAGGCCTTGCCCGGCGTCGTCCGCCAGTGGCTGGGTGAGCGCGGGATCACCGTCCGCCAGTGTTATGCGACGGCCGAGATCGGAGTGATTGCCTACGAGAGCGAGCCCGATGCCGGCCTGGTGGTCGACGAAGGTGCGCTGGTCGAGATCGTCCGCCCCGGAACCGGTGATCCGGTCGCCGAGGGCGAGGTCGGCGAAGTCGTGGTCACCACCTTCAATGCCGATTACCCGCTGATCCGCTTTGCCACCGGCGACCTGTCGGCGGTCATGCCCGGCGTCTCGCCCTGCGGGCGGACCAACATGCGGCTCAAGGGCTGGATGGGACGGGCCGACCAGACGACCAAGGTCAAGGGGATGTTTGTCCACCCCGAGCAGATTGCCGAAGTGGCCAAGCGCTATCCGCAGATTTCCCGGATGCGCCTGGTCGTCGACAATCCCGACGCTCAGGACCGGATGGTGCTTTGCTGCGAAGCCGGCGCCAGCGACGCCGCACTGGCGGAAAGTCTGGTCAACGCGTTGCGCGAACAAACCAAATTGCGCGGCAGCGTGGAATTTTTTGCGCCCGGGGGCTTGCCGAACGATGGAAAGGTGATCGAAGATAAGCGGGTCTATTGATCCGGAATTTTCCAATGCGTTTTCTGGCGCTTGTCCTGGCCGTGCTGGCCTTGCCCCTGCAGGCTGAAGAGCCCGCCCTGAGGCCATCGGCGGGCTTGTTGTTCAAACATCCCGAGCTGGTCCGGCCGGGCAGTTGCGTTGCCTATCGCGAAGGCGGGGCCGGCTGGATCCTGGTCGAACCGCTGTACTACCTGCGCGGCACCGTCAGTTCTTCCGAGGTGACGACGCGCCGCCTGGTGCAGTGTCCGGCGGTCGCGGGCAAGACCCGCGAACAATACAGCCGCGACGAGTATGTCCGCCTGGTTCGAGCCACCCCCTGCCTGGCGGCCGGCGAGGCGGAACGTGAGGAACAGGTCGGCCTGGTCCGGCTGCGGGTCGAGTCCTGGGAAACGCCACACATGCGCAAGGCCGAAAATGCCGGGCGTTTGTACCGCGGCATGTTCCTCGACCAGCCCCTGAAAAAGGGCATGGAAGTCGAACTCGAGGCCGACCTGCTCGGCCCCTGTTCCTGATTCGCCTCAGCCGCCCAGCGTTACCGCGCCGAGGCTGACCAGACGCTCGATCTCCGCCTCACTCAACCCCAGTGCCTGCAAGCGTTCGCGGCTGTGCTCGCCGAGCAGCGGCGGGGCAGCCTGTACTGTCGCCGGCGTTCTTGAGAGTCGTGGTGCCGGCGATGGCTGACGCACCCCGGCGATGTCCACAAATGCTTGGCGCGCCTGATTGTGCGGGTGCTCGGTCGCTTCCCGCATGCTCAGTACCGGCCACACGCAGTCGTCGCTGTCGGCGAACAGCGCCTCCCAGTGGGCCAGCGGCTGCCGGCTGAAGATTTCGCTCAGCCGCTGTTTCATGCGCGGCCAGGTTTGCGTGTCGTACTGCCGGCCGCTGAAATCCGGATCGTCGTTGAGGCCGAGGCGGGCGACAAAGGTCGCGTAGAACTGCGGTTCGAGCGGGCAGACGCTGAGCCAGCGCCCGTCGGCGCAGCAATAGACGTCGTAGAACGGGGCGCTCGAATCGATCGCACATTGGCCGTGCCATTCGCCCAGTGCGTCGAGGTTGAACAGGCCGTGGGCGAGCAGGGCGGCGCCCTCGCACATGGCGGCATCGATGACCTGACCCTGGCCGCTGTTCCTGGCTTCGATCAGCGCACAGGCGATGCCCCAGGCCAGCAGCAGGCCGCCGCCGCCCATGTCGCCGACCAGGGTCGGTGGCGCCCACGGGGCGCCGCCGTGACGGCGACCGGTATCGAGAACGCCGGCGATGGCCGCATAATTGGCGTCATGGCCGGCGCGCGGTGCCAGCGGGCCGTCCTGGCCCCAGCCGGTCATGCGTCCGTAGATCAGGCGCGGATTGGCGGCCAGGCAGACCTCGGGGCCGAAGCCCAGACGCTCCATGACACCGGGTCGGAAGCCTTCGATCAGGACATCGGCTTCGGCGATCAACTGCATGACCAGCGGCCGCACCGCCGGATTCTTGAGGTCGATGCACAGCGATTTCTTGCCGCGGTTGGCCACGGCCTTGCGACCGCCGCCGAACAGTTGCGAGGCGAAGGTGCCACCGGCGCGTTCGAGCAGCGTGACTTCGGCGCCCATGTCGGCGAGCAGCATGCCGCAAAAGGGGCCGGGGCCGATGCCGGCGAATTCGACGACCTTGATGCCGGCGAGCGGCCCGGTGGCTTTTGTTGCTGATGTCTCCATGTGGATTTTCTCGTTGTTGATGTCGGCCAAGTATCGCATGCACCGGCGGCTTCGGGCATGATCGCGGATTCAAGAGAGGATGGGTCGATGAAGGACAAGATAGATGAGCTGCTGGCACGTATTGCGGCGCTGCAGGACGAGCTGGATAACGAATATCGCCGGGCACGCGAGGACTGGGCCCGCAAGAAGGCCGAACTGGCCGATGAGCTGGCCCGCCAGCAGCGACGCTACAAGACCGGACTGTTCCGTTTCATCGTCCGTTCGCGCATTCTGGTCCTGCTGACGGCCCCGGTGATCTACGCCGGCTGGATTCCTTTCCTGGTGATCGATCTGTTCGTCACGATCTACCAGAGCATCTGCTTTCCCGTCTATCGCATTCCCAAGGTCCGCCGGGCCGACTACATCGTCTTCGACCGCGAAGACCTGCCTTACCTGAACCTGATCGAGAAATTCAACTGTTTCTATTGTTCCTATGGCAACGGTGTGGCGGCCTATGTCCGGGAAGTGGCGGCGCGGACCGAACAGTACTGGTGCCCGATCAAGCACGCGCGACGCATCCGCGCGGCGCATGACCGCTACCCCAAGTTCTTCGATCATGGGGATGCAGAGGCCTTCCAGCAGGGATTGAACCGACTGCGCCGGCAGTACGACGACGTCGATGAGGTCAAGGCGCCGGCAAGCCGGCGCGACGACTAGGCCTTGCGTCCGAACAGGCCGCGCACCGCTTCCTGCAGGTCGGCAGGGAGAACCACCAGCTTGGCGTTGTCCTTCTCGCCCAGGCGCTCCATGGCGGCAATGTATTTTTCGCCGAGCATGTAGGACATCGGGCCGGTCTGGTCGCCGATGGCGGCGGTAATGCGGCGGATTGCCTCGGCCGAGGCCTCGGCCAGCATGACCTGGGCGTCGGCGTCGCGCTTGGCCGATTCCAGTCGCGCTTCCGCTTCCAGGATGGCCGACTGCTTGGCGCCTTCGGCGCGGGTGACCACGGCCTTGCGCTCGCGTTCGGCGGCGGCCTGCATCTCCATGGCCTTCTGCATCGATTGCGACGGCTTGATGTCCTGGATTTCGACCGACTTGACCGTCAGGCCCCAGTCCACCGCCTCGTCGGCGATGCTTTCGCGCAGTCGTGCCTTGATCTTGTCGCGCGACGACAGCGCCTCGTCGAGTTCCATTTCGCCGACGATGGAACGCAGCGTGGTCATGATCAGGTTACGGATGGCTTCCGAGAAGTCGGTGACGCCATAGACCGCCTTGACCGGGTCGGTCACTTTGACGAAGGCGATGGCGTTGGTCAGGATCACCGCGTTGTCGCGGGTGATCACTTCCTGTTCCTGGACGTCGAGGATGATGTCCTTGGTGATCAATTGGTAGGCGATGCGGTCGATATAGGGGATGACCACGTTGAGGCCGGGTTTCAGCGTGCCGTGATATTTGCCCAGGCGCTCGACGATCCACTCCTCGCCCTGCGGCACCAGGCGCACCCCCTTGGCGATGGTGACGGCGACGAAGACAAGTACGACGACACTGACGATCAGGCCTGCTTCCATGTTTAAACTCCGGTTCTGGTGACTTTGAGGAAACTGCCTTCAACGGCAACGACACGCACCCGCTCGCCGGCGGCAATGCTCTCGTCGGCCAGGCATACCCATTCGTCGGATCCCAGCAGCGGTCGCTGAAAACGTACCCGCCCCTTGGCGAAAGGTTCGATGGCGGCAACCACCAGGCCGGCCTCGCCGATGACCTCGCCGGCCGTGCCGCTGCGGGTGCGTTCGAAGCCCTGGCGGAAGACGCGGAACCAGAGCACGGTCATGGCCAGGGAAGCGATGATCCACAGGCTGATCTGGGCGGTTCCCGACAAGCCGGGAGCGAGCAGGACGATGAGGCCGACCAGCAGCGCGCCGAGACCGAACCAGATGATGTAGAAAGCGGGAATGGCCAGTTCGGCCAGGGTCAGCAGCACGCCGCCGACAATCCAGTGCCACCATTCGGGCTGCATCGGGCTTTCCTTCGAGGCTTATTTCTTGGCCGTGCTGCGACGGGATTTGGGTTTTTCCGGTGCCGGCTGTGCTGCCTGGGTGGCGGCTTCGGCATTCTGCTGCATGTGCTCGCGCATCTGCTGCATCATCTGCCAGGGCCACAGCGCGGCTTCCGAGAGTGCGCCGGGCGCTTCTGCCGGCGCCTCCGGTGCGGCTTCCTCGTTCATCTTGCGGGCGGCATCGGAGGCCATCTGGCCCATGGCCTGGACCGTGCTGACCGTGGTCCGCTGCATTTCGAGTCCCTGGATGGTCATCTGCAGCATCGACAGGTTCATGCGCAGCCAGCCTTCGACCGCCTTCATGTCCTTGATCCGCTTGTCGAGTTCTTCCAGGTCGAAGGTCGGAGCGACCATGCCGGGCAGGGAGAAGCCCATGTTGCCCCACATGTTGCGCATGAAATTGAGTGGGTCGTGTGCCTGTTCGTCAGCCATGATCGTCTCCCTGAGTTAATGCATGTGACGATCTTAAACCACTTTGTGTCGCAAAATGATAAATTACCCGTCGTTATGAAAGGGGAATAGATGCTCAAGTTGCTGGTAGTCGAAGATCACGCCCTGGTACGTGAAGGTCTGGTCGGTCTGTTATCCCAGATGGAGGATGGCGTCGAGGTGTACGAAAGCGCCGATTTCGAGAGCGCGCTGGGCATGCTCGACAGTGAGGGGGATTTCGATTTGGTCTTGCTCGATCTGGCCCTGCCGGGGATAGACGGGTTTGCCGGGCTGGACATCCTGCGTCGTCGTTACCCGGCCATGCCGGTTGCCGTGGTGTCGGCCTTCGACGACATGCCGACGGTGACGCGGGTGCTCAACCTGGGGGCTTCGGGGTTCATTCCCAAGGCCATGAACGGCGAATGCCTGCTGAACGCCGTGCGCGAAGTGCTGGCCGGGAACATTTTCCGACCCAGCGGGCAGCAGCCGGCCCGCATGGACGATGCCATTCCCGTGCCGCCGTCGAGCGTCAGCGTGCGGCCCGAGGAAATCGGCCTGACCGAACGTCAGGCCCAGGTCTTGTGCCTGATGGTGCGTGGCTTGTCGAATCGCGACATCGCCGAGCAACTCGATCTCTCCGAAGGTACCGTCAAGATCCACGCAACCGCCGTATTCAAGGCGCTGGGCGTCAATAGCCGGACGCAGGCGCTGGTTACCGCGGCGCGTTACGGCATCGATTTCAGCGACGTTTTCTAGCCGGCCTGTGGCCGGCGCAGTGCGCTGGCCCGCAACAGGGCGCGCAGGCGGGCCGGACGCAACGGCAAGCCCAGGCGGTGGCTTCCTTTGGGGAGGGGCATCTCGGGCGGGCTGCCGAGTATGATCAAGGGCATGTCCGGATCGATGTCGGGGATGTTTTCCGCATCGCAGATGACGATGCTGTCGCTGCGCAACTGAGCCACCGACGCGCAGTCGCCCTCGCTGATCCGGTAGTTCCAGCTGGCGACCAGCGCCCGCGACGCCAGCAGGTCCGGCGAATTGCCGACGAAATGCACCAGGCCGACCGTGCCGTTTTGCTGTGCCACTGTTTCCTGGGAGGGTGCCCGGGCGCGCTGAACGAGCAGGCCGAACGTCGTGCCGTTGCCGATTTCCGAATCGAGCGATACCTCGATGTCCAGGCCTTTGGCCAGGCGCTCGACGATGGACAGGCCGAGGCCGAGGCCACCGTCCTGCTCGCGGGCGACGTTGGCGACCTGGAAAAATTCGGCGAAGATCGCCGCCCGGTACTCGCGGGCAATGCCGATGCCGCTGTCGCGAATCTCGATGCGGATGGCGTCCTCCCGAATGCGGGCGCCGACCAGCACGCTGCCGCCGGCCGGGGTGTAGCGCAGGGCATTCGCGATCAGGTTGCCGATCATCCGCTCCAGCAGGCGCGGGTCGCTGCGCAGGTAATAGCGATTGGGATGAAAGCGTAGGCGCAGGCCATGGGCCTCGGCCTGGCGGTGGAAGGCGCCATGCAGTTGGCGGAAGACATCGTTGAGCGCAAACACCTGGATCTCGGGGCGGACGCCGTCGATGTCCAGGCGCGAGATATCGAGCAGCGCATTGAGCATGTCGCCCAGCGTCTGTGTCGACGCGCCGATCTGTTCGGCAATGCGCGGGACCTCGCGCAGACGGCCTGCCGCCGCCTGGCGCTGCAGGTCGGTGGTGAACAGGGAGAGGGCGTGCAGCGGTTGTCGCAGGTCATGGCTGGCAGCGGCCAGGAAGCGGCTCTTGGCCGCGTTGGCGCGTTCGGCCGCATCCTTTTCCGCCGCCAGTGCGGCGGTCGCCTGGTCGATCCGGGTTTCCAGCTGGTCGCGACTGTCGGAAAGGGCTTCGGTCATTTCCCGCAGTTCGCCGACCTGACGGCGCAAGAACATCGCGCCGCTGAACATCAGCGCGATCAGCATGGCCCCGAGCGTACCGATTTCAAAGCGCCGGTTGCGCCAGCCGGCAAGCACGGAATCGGTGGGAATGATGGCAACCATGCGCAGATCCGGGAAACCGGGTACCGGCGAGGTCGAGATCAGCAGGCCGTTGCCGCGCGCCAGGCCGGTTTCCGGAATCAGGCCGGCCGGCCGGCCGTCGAACAGGGTGCTGCCGGCCGGCCGGCCGAGGATGCCGGAATAGGTGCTCAGGTCGGCCGGGCGGCAGGAGGCGACAATTTCGCCCCGGGCATTGGTCAGCACGGCATCGAAATCGTCGGACAGGCGGTTGGACCAGCAGAAGTCCTGCATGTAGGCCGGCTCGATGGCGGCGAAGGCGGCACCGGCAAAGCGGTTTTCGGCATCGGTCAGGCGATGGGCGATGGCGTAGGTATAGCGTCCGGAATTACGTCCGACGTAGGGACCGAACGTGGACCAGGGGGCGCCGTTTTCCAGCGCGACAAAGTAGGGGCGGTCGCGTACGTTGATCGGCGGCGGCGGGAAATAGGTCGAGATGAAGCGCTGATTGCCCAGCTGGTCGAAGACGATCAGGTCGCGCAGTTGCGGCATCGCCCGGGAATGGCGCTGGGCGATGTACTCCCAGCCGCGTACCGGCTCCCAGTCGGGCCAGTTGTTGCGACTGTGGGATAGATCGGTGGCGACTTCCTTGACCAGCACGTCGACCGCCTCGAAGGCACGGGCGGTGTGTTCGGCCATCATCACCGAAAACTGTTGCAGACGCTGTTCCCCGGTGTCGATGTCGCGCTTGTAGGACAGCGTCAGGTCGACCACGAAGGCGATCAGGACGGCCAGTGTCCCGGCCAGGGCCAGGCTCAGGGCGAGCTGTTCCGGCTGGCGCTTGAACATGCGTCAGATCCGGTAGCAGTACAGCGGTCGCGGCGGCGTGCAGGCGACGTCGATAACGCATTCCGGCGCCACGCCGGGGATGGGGAAGCTGTTGCTGACCAGCAGGCTGCCCGGTTTCATCTCCGCCTTGGCCTTCTCCCAGAGTTGCGGCATCGGTGCCGGCGACAGGAAGGCATAGACCACGGCGTGCTCGTGTAGTGGCATCTGCCACATGTCGCCCCAGCGCCATGACAGATTGGGTCGGCCGACGCTGAGCAGTCGGCCGGCCAGCCAGGTGGCCGGTGCATTCTCGATGCCGGTGAATTGGCGGTCGGGCCAGCGGTCGGCCAGCGGGATGACGGTGCTGCCCAGGCCGGCGCCGAGGTCGAGGAAGCTCTCGGCTTCTTCCTTGCCGAGCAGTTCGTCGAGAGCAGCGACGGTTTCCGGATTGGACAGATAGAGCGGGACCTGGCCGCTCAGTGCGCCGCGATAGACGAGCAGCAGCAGGATGAATGCGAGCAGGAACCAGCCCGGGTCGATGGCCAGGTGGTAGGTTACCCAGACCAGAGGCATGAACAGCGCATGCATCACGCGCCACCACCAGGGCTGGCGGCTCAGGGTGGCGAAGACCAGGGCGACGGCGCCGATGGCCAGGCTGGTTTGCTGCCAGGGCATGGCTTCCGCCTGCCAGCCGTAATACGGCCAGGCGAGCGAGAGAACGACGATGACGGCGGCCCCTTGCAGGGCGAGTTGGCGGGTCGGGGTGGAAATCATGGCAGGATTCTAAGGGAAATCGCCCGGCCAGGTTTGCCGGGCGAGCACATGACTCCTGCCTATCGAGATGCCTGCAGCAAGCCCTCCCGGGTTTTGGCCGCTCGTGCGGCCGCCTGCTGGCGTACCGGGCCGAAGCCGCGTACCGATTCCGGCCAGGCGGCCAGTGCCAGACGTCCGGGGCCGGGCGGCATGGTGGCGATACGTTTCAGGTCGGCTTCGTAATCCGCCAGCAATTGCCGATCCAGGCGGGCCTCCTCGCCGTTGCGCCAGGGGTCGAGCCAGCTGCCGCGCCAGCGGCGGGCACGGGCGAGCAGACGAAGCAGGGGCAGCAGCCAGGGACCGAAATGGATTTTCCGAGGTCGGCCGTCGCTGCCTTGACGGGAAAGTCCCGGGGGCGCCAGATGGAAGCCGAGCTTGAGCTTACCGTCGAAGCGGGCGGCAAATTGCGCCAGGAAACTTTGCGCGCTGAGCAGGCGGGCCACCTCCCAGGGGTCTTTCGGCGCCAGCAGGCGCGCGTACTGGACGGCGACGACCCGGCTCAGGGCGTCGTCGCCCAGCGCCTGGATGGGCGCCAGTCCGGCCCGGTAGCGGGCGGCCAGCGCTGCATCCTGGTAAGCGCTCAGGTGTTCGACGCGGCGGGCAATCAGTTCGTCCAGCGATTGCTGGTCGATGCCGGGGCGCGCCGGGCGCTCGCCGACCACGGCCGCGACGGCCTCGGGGTGAGCGGCGACGCGGCGGCCCCAGAGGAAGGCCTGGCGGTTGGCGTCGACGGCGGCACCGTTGAGGGCGATGGCCTGGTCGATGGCGCCGGCCGACACCGGGACCAGCCCCTGTTGCCAGGCGCAACCGAGCAGCAGCATGTTGGCGTAGAGCGCGTCGCCCATCAGCACGCTGGCCAGGTGCTGCGCGTCGACGAAACTGACGCGGTCGGCGCCCAGCGTTTCCTCCAGTTGCCGTTGCAGGCCGGCCTGCGGGAAGCGCCAGTCGCGGTTGCGGGTGAATTCGGCGGTCGGCGTGGCGGTGCAGTTGACGATGGCGCGGGTGTGGCCTTCCAGCATTTTTGCGCAGGCTTCGGGGCTGGCGCTGACGACCAGGTCGCCGCCCAGGATGGCGTCGGCTTCCCCGGTTGCGATGCGGGCGGCGTGGATGTCCCCGGGGCGGTCGGCAATGCGCAGGTGCGAGAAGACGGCGCCGTATTTCTGCGCCAGTCCGGTCATGTCCAGTGTCGACACGCCCTTGCCGTCGAGGTGTGCGGCCATGCCGAGCAGGGCGCCGAGGGTGATCACGCCCATGCCGCCGACCCCGGTGATCAGCAGGTTGTACGGCTGTTCGGTCGACGGCAGGGTGGGCAGCGGCAGGCTGGCCCAGCCGTCATGCTGGGTCGCAGCGGCCTTTTTCGGTCGGCCGCCGGCGACGGTGACGAAACTCGGACAGAAGCCCTTGAGGCAGGACAGGTCCTGATTGCAGGCCGACTGGTCGATCTGGCGCTTGGTACCGAAATCGGTCTCGACCGGCACCACCGACAGGCAGTTGGATTGCACCGAACAGTCGCCGCAGCCTTCGCAGACATCCTCGTTGATCACGACGCGCCGGCTGGCGGCCGGCATCTTGCCGCGCTTGCGCCGGCGCCGGGCCTCGGTGGCGCAGACCTGGTCGTAGATGAGAACGGAGACGCCGGGAAACTCGCGCAGCTCGCGCTGGACGACGTCGAGTTCGTCACGGTGGCGGACCGGAACGTTCGGGGCGAGGTCGGTGATGCCGGCGTATTTCTCCGGCTCGGCGGCGACGATGACCATCTTGCCGACGCCCTCGGCCTCCAGTTGCCGGGTGATCCGGGCGACGCTCAGGACGCCGTCCACCGGCTGGCCGCCGGTCATGGCGACGGCGTCGTTGTAGAGGATCTTGTAGGTGATCGGCACTTTCGCCGCAATCGATTGCCGGATGGCCAGCAAGCCGGAGTGGAAGTAGGTGCCGTCGCCGAGGTTGGCGAAGATGTGCTTTTCCTCGGTGAATGGCGCCTGGCCGACCCAGGGCACGCCTTCGCCGCCCATGTGGGTGAAGGTCGAGGTCGACCGGTCCATCCAGGTCACCATGTAGTGGCAGCCGATGCCGGCGACAGCGCGCGAACCTTCGGGGACTTTGGTCGAGGTGTTGTGCGGGCAGCCCGAGCAGAAGTGCGGTTTGCGCTCGGCCAGCACGATGGGGGTTTTCGCTGCCTGCTGCTTGTCTTCGATCAGCTTCAGCCGGGCTTCGATGGTCGGCGAGGTGAAGAAGCGGCCGATGCGCCGGGCGATGACGCGAGCGATGCTGGCCACCGGCAATTCGCCGGCAGCCGGTAGCAGCCAGTCGCTGTGCGCCAGGTAGCCGCCGTCGCCTTCGACGGTCCATTCGCCTTTCTCGTCGAACTTGCCGACGATGCGCGGGCGCACGTCGTCGCGCCAGTTGTACAGCTCTTCCTTCAGCTGGTATTCGAGCAACTGGCGTTTTTCCTCGACGACCAGGATTTCTTCCAGCCCTTCGGCGAAGTGGCGCACGCCTTCCGGCTCCAGCGGCCAGACCATGCCGACCTTGTACAGGCGGATGCCGATCTGCGCGGCGAGCGTTTCGTCGATGCCGAGTTCGTCGAGTGCCTGGCGTACGTCGAGGTAGCTCTTGCCGGCGGTGAGGATGCCGAGCCGGGGCGCCGGCGAATCGATGATCACGCGGTCGAGCCGGTTCGCCCGGCAGTAGGCCAGCGCCGCGTAGAGCTTGTGGTTGAGCAGGCGGGCTTCCTGGACCAGCGGCGGGTCCGGCCAGCGGATGTTGAGGCCGTCGGGCGGCAGGCTGAAATCGTCCGGAATCCTGATGTCGACCGCGCTCGGGTCGATATTCACCGAGGCCGAGGTCTCGACCGTGTCGGCCAGCGCCTTGAACGCCACCCAGCAACCGGAGTAGCGGCTCATCGCCCAGCCGTGCAGGCCGAAGTCGAGGTATTCCTGCACGTTGGCCGGATAGAGCACCGGCATCATCACCGCCTTGAAGACGTGTTCGGTCTGATGCGGCAGCGTCGAGGATTTGGCCGCGTGATCGTCGCCGGCAATCACCAGCACGCCGCCGTGTCTGGCCGTGCCGGCAGCGTTGGCGTGGCGGAAGACGTCGCCGCAGCGGTCCACGCCCGGCCCCTTGCCGTACCACATGGCGAACACGCCGTCGTATTTGGCGCCGGGGAACAACCCGACCTGCTGGCTACCCCAGACGGCGGTGGCGGCGAGGTCTTCGTTGACGCCGGGCTGGAAGGTGACGTGGTGCTCGGCCAGGTGGGTCTTGGCCTTCCACAGACCGAGATCGAGGTTGCCGAGCGGGCTGCCGCGGTAGCCCGAGACGAAGCCGGCAGTGTTGAGTCCGGCGGCGAGGTCGCGTTCGCGCTGCAGCATCGGCAGGCGGATCAGTGCCTGGGTGCCGGTCAGGAAGACGCGGCCGCTGTGGCGGGTGTATTTGTCGTCCAGGGTCGCGGATAGCGACGCCGGCAAATCGGGCTTGCCCATGTTTGTCTCCATTTATGCGGCCTTGTGGGCCGGTTGCTGTATTCCCGAACACCGGGGGTGGTGGTTTTCGGAATCTGGAGCTTGGAGTATCGGGGCGGGAGGATGGTTCGTGCAAGCGCCGCGGCGGGCGAAATTTCGTCTTGACGTTGGAGTATGTGTATGCGCAGAATCGTTACCTGTTGTTTCCAACACCCTTCCCCCATTCAGGAGACCTACCGATGCAAGCCAAGCTTTCCGTAGTAGCCCTTTCCGTTGCAGCAGCCTTCGCTCTTTCCGCCTGTGGCCAGAAGGACGCGCCCGCCCCCGTCGCCGCGCCGGCCGCCCCGGAAGCCAAGCCTGAAATCGTCGTCAAGCTCGGCCACGTCGCGCCGATGACCGGCCCGCAGGCTCACCTGGGCAAGGACAACGAGAGCGGCGCCTTGCTCGCCGTCGAAGAACTGAATGCACAAGGCCTGGAAATCGGCGGCGCCAAGGTCAAGTTCCAGCTGGTCTCGGAAGACGACCAGGCCGATCCGAAGCAGGGCACCATCGTTGCCCAGAAGCTGATCGACGCCAAGGTCAATGGCGTGGTCGGCCATCTCAATTCGGGCACCACCATCCCGGCTTCCAAGCTCTACTTCGACGCCGGCCTGCCGCAGGTTTCGCCGTCGGCGACCAATCCGAAGTACACGCAACAGGGCTTCAAGACCGCCTTCCGCGTGATGGCCAACGACATCCAGCAAGGCAAGGTACTCGGCGAGTTCGCCGCCAAGCAGGGCGTCAAGACCGTCGCCATCATCGATGACCGTACCGCCTACGGTCAGGGTCTCGCCGACGAATTCCGCAAGGCTGCCGAGGCCGCCGGCCTGAAGGTCGTCGCCAATGAATACACCAACGACAAGGCGACCGACTTCAAGGCCATCCTGACCAAGATCAAGTCGACCAAGGCCGAACTGGTCTTCTACGGCGGCATGGACGCCCAGGGCGGTCCGCTGGTCAAGCAGATGAAGGATCTCGGCATCAAGGCCAAGTTCCTCGGCGGCGACGGCGTGTGTACGCCGGAATTCATGAAACTGGGCGGTCCGGCTGCCGATGGCGAATACTGCTCGCTGCCGGGCGTGCCGCTGGAGCAACTGGCCAAGGGTCCGGAGTTCAAGAGCAAGTTCGAAGCCAAGTTCGGTTACCAGATCCAGCTCTACGCACCGAACGCCTACGATGCGGTGATGGTCATTGCCGATTCGATGAAGCGCGCAGGTTCCGTCGAGCCGGCCGCTTATCTGCCGGAGATCGCCAAGACCAAGATGGAAGGGGTCAGCGGCAATATCGAATTCGACCAGTTCGGCGACCTGACCAGCGGCGCAATTACCCTGTACCAGTACCAGGGCGGCGCACTGAACTACGTCGAGACCCTGGGTGGCGCCCCGGTTGCCCCGGCCGCCGAGGCTCCCGCCGCACCGACAGCACCGGCAGCACCGGTCGAAGAGAAGAAGTAAGCAGCCAGTCTGCACCAGGAAACGGCACCGCAAGGTGCCGTTTCCATATCCCGGTCTCAACGGATTCAAAATGGATATTTTCCTTCAACAGATCATCAACGGCCTGGTCCAGGGCAGCATCTACGCGCTGGTCGCGCTGGGCTACACCATGGTCTACGGCATCATGGGGCTGATCAATTTCGCCCACGGCGAAGTCGTCATGATCGGTGCGCTGATCAGCATCACCGTGACCAGTACCCTGGCCGCCGCCGGCATGCCGCTCGGACTCGCCGGCCTGTTCGGGCTGGTCGCCGCCATGCTGACCTGCATGGCGCTCGGCTGGAGCCTTGAACGTATCGCCTACCGCCCGCTGCGCGGTTCGCCCCGGTTAACGCCCCTGATCACGGCGATCGGTATGTCGATCGTCCTGCAGAACCTGGCGATGATCTTCTGGGGGCGCAATTACATGACCTTCCCGCCGCTGCTGCCCAAGGTCAATTTCGAATTTGCCGGCACCCATTTCACGCTGGTCCAGGTAGTCATCGTGCTGTTGTCGGCGGCGCTGATGGCCGGTCTGGTCTTCCTCGTCTATCGCACCAAGCTCGGCATGGCCATGCGCGCCACCGCCCAGAACCCGGCCGTGGCCAGCCTGATGGGGGTCAATATCAACCGCGTCATCGCCTCGGCCTTCGTCATCGGCTCGGCGCTGGCCGCCGTCGCCGGCGTCATGGTTGGCAGCTACTACGAAATCGCCCACTACCAGATGGGCTTCATGCTCGGCCTCAAGGCCTTCACTGCGGCCGTGCTTGGCGGTATTGGCAATCTCGCCGGGGCGATGGCCGGCGGTATCCTGCTCGGCATCATCGAGGCGCTCGGGGCCGGTTATATCGGCGACTTCACCGGCGGCTTCCTCGGCAGCCATTACCAGGACATCTTCGCCTTTGTCGTGCTGATCGTCGTGCTGATGTTCAAGCCTTCCGGTTTGTTTGGCGAGAAGACGGGAGACCGCGCATGAAGAACTGGCTTTCCCCCAAATCGATGACCGGCATCGCGCTGATCGCCATCGCCCTGATCGTGCTGCCGCACGTGGTTGGCATGGGCGGACAGGCCTGGGTGCGCATCCTCAATTTCGCCATCCTCTATGTCTTCCTGGCGCTCGGCCTGAACATCGTGGTCGGTTTTGCCGGTCTGCTCGATCTTGGCTACATCGCCTTCTACGCGGTCGGCGCCTATACCTGGGCGCTGCTCGCTAGTCCGCACTTCGGCCTGCATTTCCCGGTCTGGGCGATCCTGCCGATCGGCGCCCTGATGGCCTGCGTTTTCGGCGTCCTGCTTGGTTCACCGACGCTCAAGTTGCGCGGCGATTATCTGGCCATCGTCACACTGGGTTTCGGCGAAATCATCCGCATCTTCCTCAACAACCTGAATTCGCCGGTCAATATCACCAACGGGCCGCAGGGCATCACCCTGATCGATCCGGTCAAGGTCGGCGATTTCAGTTTTGCCGGAACCTCGCAGATATTCGGCATGACCATGACCGGGCCGCAGAAGTATTACTACCTGCTGGTCGCGCTGGCGCTGCTGGTCATCATCATCAACGTCCGCCTGCAGCACTCGCGTATCGGCCGCGCCTGGCAGGCGATCCGCGAAGACGAGATCGCGGCCAAGGCGGTCGGCATCAACACCCGCAACATCAAGCTGCTGGCGTTTGCCATGGGCGCCTCGTTCGGCGGCATCGCCGGTGGCATCTTCTCGGCCATGCAGGGCTTCGTTTCGCCGGAGAGCTTCTCGCTGATCGAGTCGATCATGGTCCTGGCGATGGTCGTGCTCGGCGGCATGGGGCATATTCCCGGGGTCATCCTCGGCGCCGTGCTGCTGACCTTCCTGCCCGAAGTGCTGCGTTACGCGGTGACGCCGGTGCAGATGGCGCTGTTCGGCAAGATTCTGGTCGATCCGGAAAGTCTGCGCATGCTGGTCTTCGGGCTGGCGCTGGTGCTGGTGATGCGCTTCAAGCCGGCCGGCCTGTGGCCGTCACCAGAGCGTAGCCGGGAATTGAGCGAAAAGCCGGTGGAGGTCGTCAAATGAGCGACATCCTCCTGCAGGCCAATGCCGTGGCCAAGCATTTCGGTGGGGTCAAGGCCCTGCGTGACGTCAGCCTGTCGATCCGGCGCGGTGAAGTCTATGGCCTGATCGGCCCGAACGGTGCCGGCAAGACGACCTTCTTCAACTGCATGACCGGACTCTACATTCCGGATGGCGGCGGTTTCACCTTCGACGGCGTGGCGCTGCAGGCTGACGCGCCGCATCGCGCGGCCGAACTCGGCATTGCGCGGACCTTCCAGAACATCCGCCTGTTCGGCAACATGACGGCGCTGGAAAACGTCATGGTCGGCCGCCACGTCCGGACCAAGGCCGGCGTCTTCGGCGCGATGTTCCTCAACCGGGCAACGCGCGACGAGGAAGCGGCGATCCGCCAGCGAGCTGTCGAGCTGCTGCACTACGTCGATATTGCCGACCGTGCCGACGACCTGGCCAAGAATCTTTCCTACGGTGATCAGCGCCGGCTGGAAATCGCCCGCGCGCTGGCCACCGAGCCCAAGCTCCTGTGCCTCGACGAGCCGGCGGCCGGCATGAATGCCACCGAGACCGAGGAACTGCGCGTGCTGATCGAAGGCATCCGCAAGGACGGGACGACGGTGTTGTTGATCGAACACGATGTGAAACTGGTCATGGGCCTGTGCGACCGTGTCGCCGTGCTCGACTACGGCGCGCTGGTGATCGAGGATGTGCCCGCCGTGGTGCAGAAGGATCCGCGTGTCATCGAAGCTTACCTGGGGGCGTGAATGCTTGAAGTAACGGGACTCCACGTCGCCTATGGCGGCATTCAGGCGGTGCGCAGCATCACCTTTCACGTGAACGAAGGCGAAACCGTCGCCCTGATCGGGGCCAACGGTGCCGGCAAGACGACCACGCTGAAAGCCATCTCGCGGATGGTCGGGGCAACTGGCGACGTCCATTTCTGCGGCGAGAAGATACTCGGCATCTCGCCGCACGAAATCATCCGCAAGGGCATCGCGCTGGTGCCCGAGGGCCGCGGCGTTTTCCCGCGCCTGTCGGTGCTGGAAAACCTGCGCATGGGCGCCTTTGTCCGTGACGACAAGGCGGCCATCGCCGACGACATCGAGCGCATGTATGCCTATTTCCCCCGCCTGAAGGAACGTGCCGACCAGTTGGCCGGCACGCTTTCGGGCGGCGAACAGCAGATGCTGGCCATCGGTCGGGCGCTGATGAGCCGGCCGAAGATGCTGCTGCTCGACGAACCGTCGATGGGTCTGGCGCCGATCATGGTGCAGAAGATCTTCGAGGTCGTTCGCAACGTTGCTGCCGCCGGCATGACCATCCTGCTGATCGAGCAGAATGCCAAGCTGGCGCTGGAATCGAGCCAGCGGGCCTATGTGCTGGAAAGCGGCGAAATCACCCTGAACGGCGACTCGGCCGAGCTGCTGCACGATCCCAAGGTCAAGGCCGCCTATCTCGGCGAATGAGTCAGCGCCGCCCGCCCGGCGGCGTGCAATGTGCTGACAGTATTTCACTGACGGTCCGCGCGGGGGTGCCGAGGCAAGCAGGTGCTTGTTACCTTCGGGCAACAATACATGTCTGAAGGCTGGGAAAAAGGGATTGAGCGGTTGTTGGTAACAGTGTGACGCGACAAAATGCGTCGCGAGTTACAAAATCCCTTTTCATCAGACGCAAGAACCCTGTCGTCCGGCCTGATTTCCCATATGTACGCCCTTGCCTACGAGCGCATTACCGCGCTCTATGCGATCACTGCTGATCACCAGACCGCCTTGAGCGAAAAGCTCAGTGCGCTTCTCGATCTCGGGCGGCAGACATTCGAACTGGATTATTCCTGTGTCGCACGCATTGCCGATGACACCTATGAGGCGATTGCCACTTCGCCGGCCCCGGGGTTGCTCGCGTCGGGTGACTGCCTGCCGCTGTTGCGAACCTATTGCAGCCGCACCATCGTTTCCCCCGAACCGATCGGCTTTGACCGTGCTACCGGGTCGGATTGGGAGAAGCACCCCTGTTTCCAGAAATTCCGTCTTGAGGCCTACCTCGGCGCGCGTATCCTGGTCGAAGAAAAGCCCTGGGGAACGCTGAGTTTTTCGAGCCGGGAGCGTGTCGATCGTCAGCATCCGCGCGAGGATTTTCTCTTCATCAAGCTGATGGCGCAGTGGATCGGTCATGAACTCGAACGGGAAATGCACGTCAGCAACGCCGACCGCCTCAAGGAATCGCAGAAGACGCTGGAAATCCAGGCAGCACTGGCCCGAGCCAGCGAAATCAGCCAGAGCATTGTGCACGCCATCGGCGAGGGCGTAGTTGGTGTCGATGACGCCGTGCCGCACCGTATCCGCTTTCTCAATCCGGCTGCGCAGGAATTGCTTGGTGTTGAAGAGGGCGAGGTCATCGGCCAGCCCTTGACCGATGTCATTCGTCGCTTTCCCGATGCGCCGGGGCAAACGGAGTGTCTGCTCAGCCGCCTGGTGCACGGGCAGACCTTCGAGTGCATGATTTCCGCACCGGGCCGGGAGATGCCGTTTCCGGCGCAATTCGTCTCCTCGCACACGCTCGACGACAGCGGTCTGGTTGTCCTGACGGTGCAGGATGTCAGCAGCCGTTGGGAGGCCGCAGAGCAACTGCGTCTGGCCGAGCAGGTTTTCGAGTACAGCCCGGAAGCCATTCTGGTGACCGATGGCGACGGCACCATCCTGCGCGTCAATCCGGCCTTCACCTTGATCACCGGCTATCCGCCGGAAGACGCCATCGGCCGCAATCCGCGCATTCTCCGTTCGGATCGCCACGACGAGGCCTTTTATCGCGAGATGTGGCGCAGCCTGGCCGACGAGGATCACTGGCACGGTGAAATCTGGGATCGGCGCAAGAACGGGCAGGTCTATCCGAAATGGTTGTGCATCAACGCGGTGCGAATGGCGCAGGGCAATACCCGTTATGTCGCCTTGTTTGCGGATATTTCCGAACGCAAGGCGCACGAGGACCGGATCGATTACCTGGCCCGCCACGATGCGCTGACCGGCCTGGCCAACCGCCGCCTGCTTGACGATCGCTTTGCCAAGCTGGCGGCTGCGGCGCGCCGTAGCGATGAGGGCGTGGCCTTGCTGCTGATCGATCTGGACCGCTTCAAGCAGGTCAATGACAGCCTCGGTCATCAGGTCGGCGACCAGTTGCTGGTCGAGGTGGCGCGTCGCCTCAACGTCAGCATACGTGCCGGGGACACGGTCGCCCGTCTTGGCGGCGACGAGTTCGTGGTCCTGCTCGCCGGCATCAAGACGCATCGCGATGTGATCCCGGTTGCGGAAAAGATACAGGCCGCACTGACGCAGCCGGTACAGACCCCATTGCACCTGCTGCATACCTCGCCGAGTATCGGCGTCAGCCTGTATCCCTGGGATGGGGAAGATCTCGACAGCCTGCTGCAGGCCGCCGATATCGCCATGTATCAGGTCAAGGCTGCCGGCAGGAACGCCTGGATGTTCTTCGAGGCCCAGATGAACGAGGAGGTGAGCATCCGTCACCGTCTGGAGAGCGATCTGCGTACGGCGCTTGAGCGCGGCGAGTTCCAGCTGCATTACCAGCCGCAGTTCGATGTCGGCGGGGGCGAAGTGCATGCCTGGGAAGCCTTGTTGCGCTGGCAGCATCCCGTGCACGGCTGGATCGAGCCGTGCGATTTCATCCCGGTTGCCGAGGATATCGGTCTGATCATCCCGCTCGGGGAATGGGTGCTGGCGGCGGCCTGCCGGGAAGCCGTCAACTGGGGTGGGCAGCGGCGGGGCAATGAGCGTCTGGCGGTCAATGTTTCAGCGCGTCAGCTGGAGCAGGGCGATCTGGCCGAAGTGGTGGCCAGGGTGTTGCGCGAAAGCGGGCTGGCAGCGGAACGTCTGGAACTGGAGTTGACCGAAAGCGCGTTGATGAGCAACACGCCGAAGGTGCAGCAAACCCTGCGCGATCTCAAGGCGCTGGGCGTGCATTTGACCCTCGACGATTTCGGTACCGGCTATTCCTCGCTGGCCTATCTGAGCACCTTCACCGTGGACCGGCTGAAAATCGACCGGTCGTTCATGCGCGATATCGAAAACAAACCGAACAATGCGGCCATCATTCTGGCTGTTGTCGCCCTGGCCAAGGCGCTGGGCCTGGAAGTCGTCGCCGAAGGCGTGGAAACCCTTCAGCAAAGGGCCTTTCTGGCCGGCAATGGCTGCCTGAAAGCGCAAGGGTTCCTGTATGCCAGACCGATGCCGGCAGGGTTGGTGGCTGGATTCATGCCGGGTGCACAATAACCCTATTAATGAAATAGTTAGCCATGCAACGCATTCTCATTTAGTGTGGAGCTGGATGCGACGCGTTTCACTAAGCGTCGGGACTCCCCAGTCAAGGGAGATGGACCGATGAAAAAGAAAAGCAATGGCCAGTATCTGGAAAGCAGCCGGCGTGGCGAGATTCTCGTTGCCGCTGCCGCGCTGTTCCGGGCCAAGGGGTACGAGGCAAGTACCATCCGCGATATCACCACGGCGGTCGGCATCGGCTCGGGTTCGACCTTTTGCCATTTTCGCAGCAAGCGCGAGATTCTCGACGCCGTCGCCATTGAGGGCATGCGCCACGTGCTGGCCGGTGCCGAGGCGGTGGCCAATCAAGACCTGACACCGGAAAATTGTCTGAAAGCGTTGATCCGCCAGCACATCGGCTTCCTGCATGATCCCCTGTCACGGGATTTCGTGACGGTGCTGCTCTATGAAGCGCGAGCACTGTCGGCCGGGGCCAAAAAGGAAGTAATGCGCCTGATGGCGCTTTACGAAGACATCTGGAAAGCCTGCCTGCAGGGGCTGGTGCCCGTTGCCAACGGTCGGCTACGCGGTGCAGTCAGTGATTCGCTGTTGCATCGGCTGCTTTTCGGCGCCTTGAACTGGAGCGTGCACTGGTATTCGCCCGACGATGAGCTGCCGCCGGAAGTGCTTGCCGAGGCGCTGGCCGAACTGGTGCTGCCGGCCATGCGCGGGAGCGCTGAGTCAGAGCTTATCGGCCGCTCAGCAACTTGACGCCGAAAGCGATCAGCGCGGCGCCGGCGAGTTTCTCCAGCACCCGTGCGGCCGGCGTGCCGCCCTGCAGGCGAGCGCCGAACCAGCGCGCGATGGCGATTGCCGTGATGCAGTAGAGCAAGGTCAGCACGGCGATGCTCGCCGCCATGAAGGCAAAGGTGAGCAGGCCGAGGTGGCGTGCCGGATCGACGAAGAGCGGAAAGAAGGCCATGTAGAAGACGATGGCCTTCGGGTTCAACAGGGTAATCATCATCGCCTGGCGCAGGTAGTGGCGCGGCTTGATGTCGAGGATTGGTGCCGCACCCGGTCTGGCCATCAGCATCCGGCCGCCGAGCCAGGCCAGGTAGGCGGCGCCGCCCCACTGGATGGCCGTGAACACCGCCGGGTGGGTGGCCAGCGCCGCAGCGACGCCGGCGACGGCCAGCCACATCAGCACCTGGTCGCCAAGGATGACGCCAAGGGTTGCCGCCAGCCCGCCGCGGACGCCGCCCTTGGCAGTCGAGGTCAGCAACGCTAGGTTGCCCGGGCCGGGAATGGCCAGGAAGATCAGGACGGCGGCGACGAAGGCGCCGTAGTCGGCGACACCGAACATGCTCAGGTCGCCGAGAAGGTGAAGGCGTCGGAGAAGAACTCTTCTTCCGGCAGGCCGCATTCGCCGACGAAATCCTTGCGGGCGACATCGATCATCACCGGCGAGCCGCAGGCATAAACCTGGAAGCCCGACAGATCGGGGAAATCGGCGACCACGGCGCGATGGACGAAGCCGGTGCGGCCCTGCCAGTCATCACCGGCGGCCGGTTCCGAGAGCACCGGCACATAGTGGATGTTGGCGTGGGCTTTGGCCCAGGTGGCGGGCAGGGCTTCCTGGTAGAGGTCGACACGCGCCTTGGCGCCCCAGTAGATGAACAGCGGATGCGGGTAGCCGTCGGCGATGGCCTGCTCGACGATGGCCTTGATCGGCGCGAAGCCGGTGCCGCCGGCCAGCAGGATGACCGGCTTGGCGGCTTCGTTGTGCAGGTAGAAGCCGCCGTGCGGGCCACTGAAACGCATGATGTCGCGTTCCTTCATGGTGGTGAATACCTGCTCGGTGAAGAAGCCGCCGGGTACATGGCGAATGTGCAGTTCGAGCAGCTTGCCGTCGCCGGGCGCATTGGCCAGCGAGAAGCTGCGTTTGCGGCCGTCCTTGAGCAGGATGTCGATGTACTGGCCGGCGAGGAACTGCAGGTTCTCGTTGGCCGGCAGGCGCAGGAACATCTCGATCACGTCCGGCGCCAGCTTGTTCATCTTCTCGATCCGCGCCGGCAGCGTCTTGACCGGGATGTCGTGCGCCGTGCGCAACTGCTTGCATTCGATGACCAGGTCGGAGGTGGCACGGGTGCAACAGTAGAGCGCCTGGCCAGCGGCTTTATCTTCGTCGGAAAGCTGGGATTTGCCGTGGTCGACGCTGCCTTCGATGACCTGGCCTTTACAGGCGCCGCAGGCCCCGTCCTTGCACCCGTAGGGCATGGTCAGCCCTTGCCGCAATGCGGCATCGAGCAGGGATTCATCGGCTTCGGCCTCAAACTGGCGGCCGCTCGGCTGGACTGTGACTTGGTAGCGCATCGGTTCCCCTTGGTCGTCGGCTACAATGCCGGCGTGCAAAAAATCCTGATCGTCGGCAGCGGGGACGTCGCCCGCCGCATCCTTGCCCAACTCGCCCCGCAATACCGGGTTTTCGCCCTGGTGCGCGATGCCGGACGCGCCGCCGAGTGGCGCCGTGCCGGCGCGGTGCCGGTGTTCGGCGATCTCGACGCACGCCACAGCCTCGATCGCCTGGGCGGCCTGGCCGACATCGTCCTGCATCTGGCGCCGCCGCCAACGACTGGCGAAAGCGACACCCGCACCCGCCATCTGCTGGCCGCGCTGGACAAGGCGCAAAGTCTACCACGCCGCCTTGTTTACGTAAGCACGACAGGGGTTTACGGTGATTGTGCCGGCGCCCTGATCGACGAGACCCGGCGCCTTGCCGCCGACAATCCGCGTGCCCGGCGCCGTGTCGATGCCGAACGGCAATTGCGTGCCTGGGGGCGGCACCGTGGCGTCGCCGTCAGCATCCTGCGTGCGCCCGGGATCTACGCCGCCGACCGCCTGCCGCTGGAGCGCCTGGAAAAGCGCCTGCCGGCGCTGATCGAGGCCGACGATGTGTACACCAACCACATCCACGCCGACGATCTGGCCGCCGCCTGCCGCGCGGCAATGCGGCGCGGTGGCGCCAATCGGGCCTACAATGTGGTCGATGATTCCTGCCTGAAAATGGCCGACTACTTCGACCGGGTTGCCGATGCCTTCGCCTTGGCGCGTCCGCCCCGTCTGCCCCGGTCGGAACTGGCCGCTGCGGTGTCGGCGGTGCAGCTGTCGTTCATGCGCGAATCGCGGCGCATCGGCAATCGTCGCCTGAAAACAGAATTAAAACCGAGTCTCGCCTACCCGACCGTCGAGGTCGGGATTGCCGAGGCCGTCTCAAGGAGAAACGCATGCTTGTTCTGAAGACCCTGCACATCTGGATGGTCATTTCCTGGTTCGCCGGCCTGTTCTACCTGCCGCGCATCTATGTGAACCTGGCGATGGTGCCGGCCGACAGCGTCGCCGAGCGCGACCGTTTGCTGTTGATGGCGGGCAAACTGTACAAGTTCATGACGCCCTTGGGCGCCCTCGCCGTGGCGACCGGGTTGTGGTTGTGGTTTGCCTACGGCTTTACCGGTGCCTGGCTGCACGCCAAGACCACGCTGGTTATCGTGCTGGTGGCTTATCACCTGTATTGCGGCCGGCTGCTCAAGGAATTCGCCCATGGCCGCAACACGCGCTCGCACGTCTGGTTCCGTTTTTTCAATGAAGTGCCGGTGGTGATCCTGCTGGTGGTCCTCTTCCTCGTCGTTCTCAAGCCCTTCTGACATGAACAAATATTTCGCTATCTGCCCGCGCGGCCTCGAAGAACTGCTGCTTGAAGAACTGCGCGGCGTCGGCGCCGAAGACTTGCAGACGACGCACGGCGGCGTGCATTTTTCCGGTGACTGGTCGGTTTGCTACCGCGCCAATCTCGAATCGCGGCTGGCCACGCGCATCCTCTGGCATATCGTCACCGGGCCGTACGTCAAGGAAGACGACATCTACCGCCTGGCCGTGCGCCAGTTGTGGCCCAATCATTTCGCCGTGTCGCGGACGATGCGCGTGGTGACGACAGCGATCAAGTGCCCGCTCAAGTCGCTCGATTTCGTCACACTGCGCGTCAAGGATGCCGTCTGCGACCGCTTCCGCGAAGATCTCGGCGAGCGTCCGAACATCGAGACGCGCAACCCCGACGTCAGCATTCACGTCTTCCTGACCGAGAACACCTGCACGCTGTACCTCGATACTTCGGGGCAGCCGCTGTGGCAGCGCGGTTTCCGCAAGGCCAGCGTCGATGCGCCGCTGAAGGAAAACCTCGCCGCCGGCATCCTCAAGCTGAGCGGCTGGCAGCCGGGCATGCCGCTGATCGACCCGATGTGCGGCAGCGGCACCTTCCTGCTCGAAGCCGTGCAGGTCGCGCTCGACCGCGCGCCGGGTCTGGATCGCGGCTTTGCCTTCGAACTGCTGAAGAAATTCGATGCCCTGGCTTGGGCCGGCATCCGCGCCGCCGCCGAAGCCCGGGTCAAGCCCGCCGAGCGTATGGACATCCGCGGCTGGGACAACGACGATCGCGCCGTGCGCGCCACCCGGCGCAACCTGCAGGAAGCCGGGTTCGGCAACATCGTTACGGTTGACCAGGGCGATATCCTGGAAATCGCCCCGCTCAACGAGACCGGCATCCTCGTGACCAATCCGCCCTACGGCGAACGCATCGGCGAACAGGACGAACTGGCGGCCTTCTACCCGCAACTGGGGACGGCGCTGAAACGCAACTGGGCCGGCTGGAATTGTTTCTTCTTCACTGCCGACCTGCGTCTGCCCAAGCTGGTCGGCTTGAAGCCGAGCCGCAAGACACCGCTGTTCAATGGACCGCTCGAGTGCCGCTTGTTCGAGATCCGCATGGTGGCAGGGAGCAATCGCAAGGTTTGAATGCTGCGCTGCGGCATGGAAGGTGTTTGATTCTCCCGGGGTTTCCGCAGACAATGCGGATCGACTTCGGTCGAGATCAAAAAACAAAACTCAGGAGAACAGCATGTCCGTCCAGTCCCTCTATCAGTCCAAACGCATGTCCGCAGCAGACGCCATCCAGGTGCTCAAGGATGGCGATACCATCGTCGTCCCCACCGGTGTTGGTGAACCGCCCAGCCTGCTGACCGCGCTCTCGGATGCGCGCCGCAACTATCGTGACATCAAGGTGTCGCAGATTCTGCCGCTGCGTAAGTATGGCTACATCGACCCGGAAACCACGGCTCATGTCCGCCATAGCGCCTACTTCTTCGGTGGCGCGACCCGTCCGGGCGGCCAGGAAGGTTGGGTCGACTTCGTTCCGGCTTACTTCTCGGAACTGCCGATGCTGATCAAGCGTGGCCTGACGCCGTCGGAAGTGGTGTTCTCGATGGCCTCGCCGATGGATGAGCACGGTTTCTTCTCGCTGTCGCTGGCGCCGGACTACACCATGGCCGCCATCGAAAAGGCGCGCGCCGTCGTGCTTGAAGTCAATCCCAATGTGCCGTTCGCCAATGGCGATTGCCACATCCACATTTCCCAGGTCGCCGCCCTGACCGAAAGCAGCGACCCGCTGCTTGAAGTCGGCCTGCCCAAGATCGGCCCGGTCCAGGAAGCTATCGGTAGCTACGTCGCCGAGATGATTCCCGACGGCGCAACGCTGCAGATTGGCTACGGCGGCATTCCCGACGCCGTGGTCATGCAGTTGACCAACAAGCACGACCTTGGCATCCATACCGAAATGGTCGGTGACGGCATCATGACGCTGGTCGAAGCCGGCGTTGTGAACAACCTGAAGAAGAACTACCACCGCGGCAAGATGCTGGCGACCTTCGCGCTCGGCTCGAAGAAGCTGTACGACTTCATGCACCGCAACCCGGCGCTGGAAATGCACCCGGTCGATTCCACCAACGACCCCTATCTGGCCGGCAAGAACGACAACCTGCACTGCATCAACGCCACCATGCAGATCGACTTCATGGGCCAGTGCGGTTCCGAAAGCCTCGGCGCCAAGCCCTACTCGGGTACCGGCGGTCAGGCCGACTTCGTCCGCGCCGCCAACCGCTCGAACGGTGGCAAGGCCTTCATCGTGCTGCCGTCGACGGCCAAGGACGACACCATCTCGCGCATCGTCCCGACGCTGACGCCGGGCACGCATGTGTCGACCAGCAAGAACGACATCAACTACGTCGTCACCGAACACGGCGTCGCCCAGTTGCGTGGCAAATCGGCCAAGCAGCGCTGCGAAGCGCTGATTGCCATCGCGCACCCGAATTTCCGTGCGGAATTGCGTGAAGCGGCGAAGAAGATGAACCTGCTGTGAGGCGCTGATGCACCTGCAAAAGCGCTTTTCCGACCAGGAACTGGAGCAGATCGTCGAAGAAGCGACGATCTACATGTGCGCTTGCCCGGGGCAGGTGGCGGTGCAGTTGCGCAGTCTGCGCGAACTGTTTCGCTACCAGAGTCGCTGTGAGATCGAGCCTGGTAACGATCTCAGGGTGCATCGAACCATTGCCGAAGCGACCCTGCGCGCCCATGCACTGATGGAAGAGTGCATGGAGCGCGTCCTGGAGATCGAGGGCTGGGACCGGACCACGCTGAAAATGCCGGAAGGCTTGCGGCGCAAGCGGACGGAGATGATCGAACGCGACGAGGGAATGTAGTCGCTTACAAATTGTAGCAATCCGGTGCTGTCGGCCGGGGCGCTTGTCGTCTAAGCTGATCACTCAACAAGGTGATTCCCGGCATGCGAACTTCCCGCTTCCTGCTGCTTTTTCTCTGCTTGTCCGTACTGGTCGGCCAGGACGCCTGGGCGCATCCGCCGCGAACCAGTGTCGGCATCGTCTTTGGCCCGATGTGGGGGCCGTTCTGGTATCCCCAGCCCTGGCCACCCTATCCGCCGCCGGTGGTCGTCGCACCGCCCCCGCCGCCGGTCTATATCGAGCAGGCACCTGCGGTGAATCAGGCCGAAGCTGTCTGGTATTTCTGCCGTAGTGCCGGTGCCTACTACCCGGCGGTCGGGACCTGTGCCGAAGACTGGCTACCTGTCCTGCCCGAAGCTGCCAAGTGAAAGGTCGATCATGAACGCCCCCCGCCTGCTTCCCTTGCTTCCCCTGGCGTTGCTACTTGGCGCCTGCACCGTCATCCCGACCGGGCCGACGGTGATGGTCCTGCCCGGCACCGGACAAAGCATAGAGCGTTTCCGCGCCGACGAAGCCTGGTGCAAGGACGACGCCCTGCGCCAGATCGGTGGAAAAACCGCCAGCGACGCCCGTCGCGAATCGGCGGTGACCAGCGCGGCCGTCGGTACGGCAGTCGGCGCCGTCGCCGGTGCTGCAATCGGTGGCGACAGCCGGGGTGCAGCCGTCGGCGCTGGCTTCGGTCTACTGGCCGGCACGGCTGCCGGTGGTGAATCCGGGCGCAGTTCTGGCGTCGGTACCCAGCAGCAATACGACAACGCTTACATCCAGTGCATGTACGCCAAGGGACACCGTGTCCCGGTCTCGGGCAAGGTCACCTATTCCCAGCCGGTTCGCGCCGTCGACGCCGGCATTCCGCCGCCGCCGCCGGGAAAACCACCCGCACCGCCGCCGGGCGTGCGTTGATTCAGGCGACGCCGGCGCTGTGCGCCTGCTGGTCGGCCCAATAGCTGGAGCGGACCATCGGTGCGCAGGCGGCGCCGGTGAAGCCCATTTTCTTGGCTTCTTCCTCGTACATCTTGAACACGTCCGGATGGACATAGCGCGTCACCGGCAGGTGGTGTCCGGACGGCGCCAGGTACTGGCCGATGGTCAGCATCTCGACGTCGTGGGCGCGCAGATCGCGCATGACTTTCAGGATTTCGTCGTCGGTTTCGCCCAGGCCGACCATCAGGCCGGACTTGGTCGACACGTTCGGGTAGCGCGCCTTGAACTGCTTGAGGAATTCCAGCGAATGCTGGTAGTCGGCGCCGGGGCGGGCCTGCTTGTAGAGGCGCGGCACGGTTTCCATGTTGTGGTTCAGCACGTCGGGCAGGGCGCCGCCGAGGACGTCGAGGGCCACGTCCATGCGGCCGCGGAAGTCAGGGACCAGGGTTTCGACGGTGGTCGTCGGTGACAGCTCGCGGACGTTGCTGATCACGTCGACGAAGTGCTGGGCGCCGCCGTCGCGCAGGTCGTCGCGGTCGACGCTGGTGATCACGACATAACGCAGCTTCAGCGCGGCGACCGATTCGGCGAGTTCGCGCGGTTCGTCCGGGTTGGGCGGTAAAGGCTGGCCGTGGCCGACGTCGCAGAACGGGCAGCGGCGGGTGCAGATGTCGCCAAGGATCATGAAGGTTGCGGTGCCGCGGCCGAAGCATTCGCCGATGTTTGGGCAGGTGGCTTCCTCGCAGACGGTGTGCAGCTTCTTCTCGCGCAGCATGGTCTTGATCTCGCCGAAGCGGCCGGCGCTGTTGCCGGCCTTGACGCGGATCCAATCGGGCTTCCGGAGCGGCTCGGCGACCGGGACGATCTTGATCGGGATGCGCGCGGTCTTCAGTTCGCCCTTTTGCTTGACGCCTTTTTGCTTGGTTTCAGCCATGTTGTTTGTCCAGTTGCTGCAGCAGGTGCTGCGAGAGTTGCTCGCCGGCCTCGTGAGCGGTGAGCGGAATGCCCAGGTCTTTGGTCTGGATGACCTGCAGGCCGGGATAGCCGCAGGGATTGATCGCGGCGAACGGCGACAGGTCCATGTCCACGTTCAGCGAGACGCCATGATACGAGCAGCCGTTGCGGATGCGCAGGCCGAGTGCCGCCACTTTGGCCGGGCCGACATAGACGCCGGGGGCGCCGTCGCGGCGTTCGGCGGTGACGCCGTGAGCGGCGAGCAGGTCGATGACCGCCTGCTCAATGGCGGTAACCAGTTCGCGCACCTTGATCTTCAGCCGCGACAGGTCAAGCAGCAGGTAGATCACCACCTGGCCGGGGCCGTGGTAGGTGACCTGGCCGCCGCGGTCGATCTTGACGGTTGGGATGCCGACGTCGCGCAGGATGTGTTCGGGTTTGCCGGCCTGGCCGAGGGTATAGACCGGCGGATGCTCGACGATCCACAACTCGTCCGGCGTTTCGGCCGTGCGGTTGGCGGTGAAGTCGAGCATGGCCTGGTAGGTCGGCGCGTAGTCGACGCGGCCCAGGCGTTTGACGAGCGGATTCACCTTAGAGGACGACCTTCACCAGCGGATGCGCGGTCAGGTCCATGTACAGCGCGTCGAGTTGCGGTTTCGAGGTGGCGACCACGGTGCAGGTCAGGCTCAGGTAGTTGCCGCCGGAGCTGGCGCGCATTTCCATCGTCGCGCCGTCGAAATCGGGGGCGTGTCTGGTGACGATGGTCAGCACCGCCTGGGCGAGCTCATCGTGCGCTTTACCCATGATCTTCAGGGGAAAGTCGCAGGGAAATTCGAGGAGGGTGTCCTTGTACGAAGCCATCTCAGCCTTTGCGCATTACCGTGTTCTTGAAATCCTGATACCACTGCCACATCCGTTCGCCGACCGGGCCGGGTTTGCCATTGCCGACAGCTTCGCCGTCGAGCGTGGTGATCGCCAGCACTTCCTTGGTCGACGAGGTCATCCAGACCTCGTCGGCGGCGCGAAGTTCCGTTTCGCTGATTTCGCGCACTTCCAGAGGCTGCTGGTGTTGCTGCGCCAGTTCGAGGATCACGTCGTAGGTGATGCCGGGTAGCATCAGTTGCGTCTTCGGCGGCGCGATCAGCAGGCCGTCCTTGACGATGAAGATGTTCGATGCCGCCCCTTCCTTCATGAAGCCGTCGCGGATCAGCAGGGCTTCGGCACAGCCCTGGTCGACTGCCTGCTGGCGGGCGAGTACGTTGGCCAGCAGCGAGATGACCTTGAGGTCGCAACGGCGCCAGCGCAGGTCGGGCACGGTGATCGCGGCAACGCCGCGGGCGCGCACATCGGCCGGTGTCGTCACCAGCGGCGAGGCAAAGGCGAAGGCAGTCGGCGGCACGCTGGCCGGCGGGAAGGCGTGGTCACGCTTGTTGTCGGCGCCGCGGGTGACCTGCAGGTAGATCGACTGATCGTCCCAGGGGGCAGCCTCAATCAGTTTGGCGATCACCGCTTTCCAGTCGTCGGTTGCCAGCGGGTTGCTCAGCTGGATGCCGGCCAGCGTGGCCTGCAGGCGCGCCAGGTGTTCGTCGATGCGGAAAGCCCGGCGCGAATAGACCGGGATCACTTCGTATACGCCGTCGCCGTACAGGAAACCCCGGTCGAGCGGCGAGATGCCGGCGTCGGCCAGGGGCAGGAAATCTCCGTTGAGATAGACGGGGTCGGCAACGTATGGGGTCATGGGATCAGTTGAACCAGAGTTTGACGGCGTCGATGGCTCTGCCGAATATGCCGGCGACCGGGACATTTTCAAGGGCCTGGATCGGATATTCGCCGTAAGGCTTGCCTTCCAGGCTGACTTTCAGCGTGCCAACCGTCTGGCCGCGCTGGATCGGCGCCATCAACGGCTGTTGCGATACCAGTTCGACCTGCAGCGCCTTTGCCGTGCCCTTGGGAACAGCCAGGATGAAGTCGTTCGGGAAGCCGGCCTGGACCTTGTTCTGGCTGCCCTTCCAGACGCGCAGCGCGGAAATCCCCTGGTCCTTGCGGTAGAGGACGGCGGCGTCGTGCGACAGGAAGCCCCAGTTGAGCAGCTTCAGCGATTCGCTGCTGCGGGCGGCGTCCGAGGTGGTGCCAAGAACGACGGCGAGCAGGCGGCGCTGGTCGCGGATCGCCGAGGACACCAGGCAGTAGCCGGCGGCTTCGGTATGGCCGGTCTTCATGCCATCGACCGAGGGATCGTTCCACAGCAGGCGGTTGCGGTTCGGCTGGGTGATGTCGGCGTAGCGGAATTCCTTCATCGAGTAGTACTTGCGGTATTCCTCGGGGAATTCCTTGATCAGCGCAGTGGCCAGGATCGCCAGGTCGCGGGCGGTGGTGTAGTGCTCCGGGTCGGGCATGCCGGTCGAGTTGCGGAAATTGGTCTGCGTCATGCCCAGGCGGCGGGCCTCGCGGTTCATCATCTGGGCGAAGTTTTCCTCGCTGCCGGCAATCGCTTCGGCGAGGACGATGCAGGCGTCGTTACCAGACTGGACGATCATGCCCTTGATCAGGTCTTCGACGCTGACCCGGGTGTCGACCTTGACGAACATTTTCGAACCGCCCATGCGCCAGGCGCGTTCAGAGACCGGCAGCGGCTGGTCGAGCGTCAGGGTCCGCTGGCGGAGGGCAGAGAAAGTCAGATAGGCCGTCATCAGCTTGGTCAGCGATGCCGGTTCAAGGCGCTGTTCGGGCTGTTCGGCGGCCAGCACCTGGCCGGAGGACATCTCGATCAGCAGCCAGGATTTGGCGGCCAGTACAGGCGGTACGGGGCGTTGCTGGGCGAGGGCGGAAAACGACAGGAACAGGGCAAACAGGAAGAGGGACGACTGGCGAACGGACATGGGCTGGGGATTCTGGGAAAGCTGGGGGACTGGCTATTATAAAGTCGTCGCTGTGCCGGCCTGTGCCGGAATGTTACAAAGCACCTCGATTGCCGGGTGGCGGATGCGGCGTTCGTTGGAGATGGCGTAGATGTGCTCGTTCACGCCTTCCATCTCGCCGATGGCGTGTGCATCGTATTCGCCGGACAGCTGCTCGGCCAGAATCAGCGGGGCCGGGAACAGGCCCAGTCCGCCCCGGCCGAAGGTGGTCAGCAGGGCACTGTCCTCGAATTCGCCGACGATCTTGGGGTGGACTTGATGTTCCTCCAGCCAGCGGTCGATCCGCCCGCGCAAGGCGTTGTGCCGCGTCGGCAGCAGCATCGGCGCCTGTTCCAGGCAGGCCGGGTAGTCGTCTTGATACCGTCCGGCCAGCGGTGCTGCGGCATAAATGCCGGTGGGGAATTCGCCGAGGCGCGTGCTGAAAACCTTGAGGTTGCCACCCTGCGGTGCTGCGCGGTCGGTCAGGACGACGTCGAGGCGGTGCAGGGCAAGTTCGGCCAGCAGGTTCTCGAATTCGCCTTCGTCGCAGATCAGCCGGACATCGCCCGGCATCGCTGTGACCCGGCTGAGTAGCCGGTAGGCGAGCAGCTTGGGAATGCCGTCGGAAATACCGACGCGCAGGCGCAGGGTGTTTTCCTCGCTGGCATTCTGCATGGATTCTTCGAGCTGTTCGCCAAGCTGGAAAATCTGGTCGGCGTAGCTGAGCGCCTTGCGGCCGGCATCGCTCAGAACCAGGCCGCGTCCCTGGCTGTTGAACAGGGTCTTGCCCAGTTGCCGTTCAAGCAGGCCGAGCTGCCCGCTGATCGTCTGGATGGCAACGCCCAGGCGCTCGGCGGCACGCGTGATGCTGCCTTCCTTGGCGACGACCCAGAAATAGTGGAGATGTTTGTAATTGATCATGGTCTGTAGGAAAAATCGGAGGTTGGCTCAATTTTGCTCCGTTTTTTTCAGGAATCCAATTGGTGTACCATCGCACAGTTTTCATCACCTACGGAGTTCAACATGAAACGCGTCGTGCTTTTCCTGATGACCAACCTGGCGGTCATGCTCGTGCTCAGCGTGGTGACCAGCCTGCTTGGCGTCAATCGTTTCCTGACCCAGAACGGCCTCGATCTCGGCATGCTGCTGGCGTTCGCCGCAGTGATCGGTTTCGGCGGTTCCTTCATCTCGCTGCTGATGTCCAAGCCGATGGCCAAGTGGAGTACCGGCGCCCGGGTCATCACCAACCCGTCGTCGTCGACCGAAGTCTGGCTGATGGATACGGTCGCCCGCCTGGCCAAGCGTGCCAACCTGCCGATGCCGGAAGTCGCCATCTACGACGGCGAGCCGAATGCCTTCGCCACCGGGGCCAGCAAGAGCAGTTCGCTGGTCGCGGTATCCACCGGCCTGTTGCAAAGCATGACCAAGGAAGAAGTCGAGGCGGTGCTGGCGCACGAGGTGGCCCACGTTGCCAATGGCGACATGGTCACGCTGACGCTGATTCAGGGCGTGGTCAACACCTTCGTCATCTTCATCTCGCGGGTTATCGGCTACCTGGTCGATTCCTTCCTGCGCCGCAACGATTCCGAAAGCAGCGGTCCGGGTATCGGCTACATGGTGACCAGCATCGTCTGCGAAATCGTCTTCGGCATCCTGGCCAGCATCATCGTTGCCTGGTTCTCGCGTCAGCGCGAATTCCGTGCCGACGCGTCGGCCGCTGCGCTGATGGGAACGCCGGTGCCGATGCAGAACGCCTTGCGTCGTCTGGGCAACCTGCATACCGAAGGCCTGCCGCAGAACATGGCGGCTTCGGGTATCGCTGGTGGCAAGGGCGGTTTCGGCGCGCTGTTCGCCACGCATCCGCCGCTGGAAGACCGCATCGCTGCGCTGGCCGGTCGCTGAGCGACGGCGGCAACGGCAAGAAGGGAGGCTGCGGCCTCCCTTTTTCATGGGGTCAGTATTCGATGGCGCGCAGGGCAGATTCGATCAGCGCCAGTTGCTGGGCGATGTCATGCGCTGCCTGATCCTGGATGGTTTCGCTGGCGTCACTGAGCTGCAGGGCAAAATTCTGCAGTTGGCGGGCCAGGTGGTAGATGCCCCACATCTCGATCTGTTCGGCGTGCTGGATCAGTTCGCCGGCTTCGAGTTCGAGCGCGTAAACATCGATTGGCAGGACTTCGAGCGCCTCATGCATGCGTTGCAGGCGTTCATCGCTGTCCTGGACGAACAATCGGTCGAGCACGTCCGAGCGTTCCCCGGGCTTGGTCGAGGGGCGCAGGGCGGTTTCCAGGCGGCCGGTGAAGTGGCGCAGGCGTTCACCGAAGTGCGGATTTTCCAGCCCACCTTCGTCGAGCAGCGCTTCGGTCGTCGCCGTCAGTGCCGCACTGAGGCGGTTGCCTGGCGGTTGGTGTTCGAGATGGTCGGCCACGCTGGCCAGTGTTTCACCGAAGCGCAGGCAATCGGCTTCGCCGGTTTCGATGGCGACAGACAGCAGCGCGAAGACCCGGGGCCGGATGGTCTGCGGGTCGGTCCGGCCATGCTTGATCCAGTCATCGGCCAGTTCCTTGCAGGCGGCTTGCCAGCGTTTGTTGAGTTCCGGCGGATAGCGGACCGGTTGCGACTTGCCGACCCAGGGCAGGATGGCGGCCATGGCATCCATGGCCGGGGCGAGGGCGGTGCGGGTTTTCTCGAGATCGTCGTCGGGAATGTCGGTCATCGTCCTCGCTCCTGTCTGGTGAATTACCCCGCTAGTTTAGCGAAAGCGTCGACCACTTCGGGCGGTGCCTGTACCAGTTCGACGAGAACGCCTTCGCCGCCGATCGGGAATTCCTCGTTGCCCTTCGGGTGCAGGAAGCAGATGTCGAAACCGGCGGCGCCTTTACGGATGCCGCCCGGCGCGAAACGCACGCCGTTGGCGGAGAGCCATTCGACAGCCTTGGGCAGGTCGTCGATCCACAGGCCGACGTGGTTCAGCGGGGTGGTGTGTACGGCCGGCTTCTTTTCCGGGTCGATCGGCTGCATCAGGTCGACTTCGACCTTGAACGGGCCTTTACCCATGGCGCAGATGTCCTCGTCGACATTCTCGCGTTCGGACTGGAATGTGCCGGTGACTTCGAGGCCGAGCTTGTCGACCCACAGGGTCTTGAGTTTTTCCTTGGACGGGCCGCCGATGGCGATTTGCTGGATGCCGAGCACCTTGAATGGACGAGTCATGCGTGTCTCCCTGACGGGTTATGGGTTGGGTAATCCATAATTATAGGGATTTCTTCCGGCAGGCAAAGACGATCAGCGCGATGCCGGCGACGATCATCGGCAGCGACAGCCACTGGCCCATGCTGACCAGGTAGGACTGGCCGAAGATGCCATGGTCCGGTTCGCGGAAGAATTCGGTGATGAAGCGGAAGGCGCCGTAGCCGATCAGGAAGACGCCGGAAGCGAAACCGGTCGGGCGTGGTTTGGTGGTCAGCAGCCAGAGCAGGGCGAACAGCGCCAGGCCCTCGAGGGCTACGTGATAGAGCTGTGAGGGATGGCGTGGTTCGAAACTGCCGGACTGGGGAAAGATCATCGCCCAGGGCAGGCTGGCGTCGGTGATCCGGCCCCACAGTTCGCCGTTGATGAAATTCCCGACCCGGCCGGCCGCCAGCCCGAGCGGCACCAGCGGGGCGATGAAGTCGGTGACGGCCAGCCACGGCAGCCGGGTTTTCCTGGCCCACAGGCTCATGGCAACAAGAACGCCGAGAAAGCCGCCGTGAAAACTCATGCCACCCTTCCATACGGCAAGGATTTCCAGTGGGTTGGCGAGATAGTGGGCCGGCTCGTAGAACAGCACCTGGCCGAGACGGCCGCCGACGATCACGCCGAGGACGCCGTAGAAGAGCAGATCATCGAGTTGTTCGGCATTCATCGGCGCCTGCCCCTGGCGGATGCGCCAGCGGCCAAGAGCAATGAACTGGAAGAAGGCGAGCAGGTACATCAGGCCGTACCAGTGGATGGCAACCGGGCCAATGGCCAGGGCAACGGGGTCGAACTGCGGGTGGGTCAGCATTGTCAGAGTGATTCGGCTAGAATTGGCCGATTATAGTTCGCGACCGTGACAACAGGATTCCGGCGCCAAATTCGACACGGAGAGTCTCATGCCCCAGTATCGTTCCCGTACCTCCACCCACGGCCGCAACATGGCCGGCGCGCGCGCCCTGTGGCGCGCCACCGGCATGAAGGATGGCGATTTCGGCAAGCCAATCATCGCCGTCGTCAATTCCTTTACCCAGTTCGTTCCGGGGCATGTGCACCTGAAGGATCTGGGCCAGCTGGTCGCCCGCGAAATCGAGGCGGCCGGCGGCATTGCCAAGGAATTCAACACCATCGCCATCGACGACGGCATCGCCATGGGCCACAGCGGCATGCTGTACTCGCTGCCGTCGCGTGACCTGATCGCCGATTCGGTCGAATACATGGTCAACGCCCACTGCGCCGATGCCATGGTCTGCATTTCCAATTGCGACAAGATCACTCCGGGCATGCTGATGGCCGCCATGCGCCTGAACATCCCCGTGATCTTCGTTTCCGGTGGTCCGATGGAGGCCGGCAAGGTCAAGATTCAGGGCCAGGTGGTTCACCTTGATCTGGTCGACGCCATGGTCAAGGCTGCCGATGCTTCGGTGTCGCAGGCCGATGTCGATGAAATCGAGCGTTCCGCCTGTCCGACCTGTGGCTCGTGTTCCGGCATGTTCACCGCCAATTCGATGAATTGCCTGACCGAGGCGCTCGGCCTCAGTCTGCCCGGCAACGGCACCGTTGTTGCCACGCACGCCGATCGCAAGCAATTGTTCCTGCGCGCCGGTCGTCAGGTCGTGGAATTGTGCAAGCGCTACTACGAGCAGGAAGATGTCTCGGTCCTGCCGCGTTCGATCGCCACCAAGGCGGCTTTCGAGAACGCCATGACCCTGGATGTCGCCATGGGCGGTTCGACCAATACCGTGCTGCACATCCTGGCAGCCGCCCAGGAAGCCGGTGTGGATTTCACCATGGCCGACATCGATCGCATCTCGCGCTCCGTGCCCTGCCTGTGCAAGGTGGCGCCGATGACCGACAAGTATCACATCGAGGACGTGCATCGTGCCGGCGGTATCTTCGGCATCCTCGGCGAACTGGATCGGGCCGGCCTGCTCAATCGCGAGCAGCCGACCGTGCATGCCCGGACGCTGGGTGAAGCCATCGATCGCTGGGACGTCGTGCGCGAACACGATGTCGCCGTGCACGAATTCTTCAAGGCGGCGCCGGGTGGCGTGCCGACCCAGGTGGCGTTTTCGCAGGATCGTCGTTTCAACGAGCTCGATCTTGATCGCACCAAGGGGTGCATCCGCAACAAGGCCAATGCCTATTCCCAGGACGGCGGTCTCGCCGTGCTTTCCGGCAACATCGCAGTTGATGGCTGCATCGTCAAGACTGCCGGCGTCGATGAGTCGATCTGGAAGTTTTCCGGCCGGGCGCGCGTTTTTGAAAGCCAGGATGACGCGGTGGCGGGCATTCTCGATGGCAAGATCGTCGCCGGCGACGTCGTGGTCATTCGCTACGAAGGCCCAAAGGGCGGGCCGGGCATGCAGGAAATGCTCTATCCCACCTCCTATCTGAAGTCGATGGGGCTGGGCAAGGCGTGCGCGCTGCTGACCGATGGCCGTTTCTCCGGCGGTACTTCCGGCCTGTCGATCGGCCACGTCTCGCCGGAAGCGGCTGATGGCGGTGCCATTGCACTGGTCGAGGAGGGTGACCGGATCGAGATCGACATTCCGACGCGGCGCATCCAGTTGATGGTCAGTGATGAAGTGCTGGCCGCGCGCCGGGCGGCGATGGAAGCGCGTGGTGCGGCTGCCTGGAAGCCGGTTGATCGTCAGCGGGTGGTCTCGGCTGCGTTGCAAGCCTATGCGCTGATGACCACGTCGGCCGACAAGGGCGCGGTCCGCGATTTGTCCCAGATTCAGCGGCGAAACTGAAAGGAAGTGTCAACTTTTCCCGGATTCTGACGTTAAACTTCGGGTCCGGGAGCGGTTGTGGCCTTCGGGCTGGCTGAAACCAATTGTTGCATTTGATTGTTTGCAGTGGGTAATGAAGGGCTATATCATCCGTTCATGATTTACTGCCATTGAACCATCAAGGCACTAGACATCGTTTAACTTACTAAAAAACGGAGCGACAAAATGAAAGCTGCTTACATTGCCATCATGGCTGCCGCCGGCATCGTCATGACCGGTCAGGCCCAAGCCGACGAAGCCCTGGCCAAGGCCAAGAACTGCATGACCTGCCACGCGCTGGACAAGAAGCTGGTTGGCCCGTCGTACCATGACGTCGCCGCCAAGTACAAGGGCGACAAGGGTGCTGCTGCCATGCTGGCCGGCAAGATCAAGACCGGTGGCAAGGGCACCTGGGGCGCCATTCCGATGCCGCCGAACAAGGTCACCGACGAAGAGGCTGCCAAGCTGGCCGCCTGGGTCCTGACCACCAAGTAATTCTTGGGTCGTTCATGAAAAGCCGGGTCAGCCCGGCTTTTTTATTGTGAAATTGTTGTTCAGCCTGTTGACAGGCTTCCCGAGGGTCCGGATAATCCCGGCTTCTCCCGGAGGGGTACCCAAGCGGTCAACGGGAACAGACTGTAAATCTGTCGGCTCTGCCTTCGAAGGTTCGAATCCTTCCCCCTCCACCAGAAGATTGTGCTGTAGCGGTTTGTGCTGCGGGTAGGGGTTAAGCGGGTGTAGCTCAATGGTAGAGCTGAAGCCTTCCAAGCTTAAGACGAGGGTTCGATTCCCTTCACCCGCTCCACGACGCGGTACGGCTGGAGTTTTAAGGTAGGCCCATGTGGCTCAGTGGTAGAGCACTCCCTTGGTAAGGGAGAGGTCGGCAGTTCGATCCTGCCCATGGGCACCACCGATTAGCTTTGATTCTGGATTGTTTGCTAATTTAATTATTGAGGAACTGGAATGGCTAAGGAAAAATTCGAGCGTACCAAGCCGCACGTCAACGTTGGCACCATCGGTCACGTTGACCACGGCAAGACCACGCTGACGGCAGCAATCACCACGGTGCTGGCCGCCAAGTTCGGCGGTGCCGCCAAGGCATACGACCAGATCGATGCGGCCCCGGAAGAAAAGGCTCGCGGTATCACGATCAACACGGCGCACGTCGAGTACGAAACCGCCAACCGTCACTATGCTCACGTTGACTGCCCGGGCCACGCCGACTACGTCAAGAACATGATTACCGGTGCTGCCCAGATGGACGGCGCGATCCTGGTTTGCTCGGCCGCTGACGGCCCGATGCCGCAGACCCGCGAGCACAT
>NZ_AUCE01000012.1 GCF_000429605.1 Azonexus hydrophilus DSM 23864
AGCTGCTCGACCAAGGTCAGGCTGGCGACAACATCGGCGCCCTGCTGCGTGGTACCAAGCGTGAAGACGTCGAGCGTGGTCAAGTGCTGTGCAAGCCGGGTTCGATCACCCCGCACACCCACTTCACCGGCGAAGTGTATGTTCTGTCGAAGGACGAAGGTGGTCGTCACACCCCGTTCTTCAACAACTACCGTCCGCAGTTCTACTTCCGCACGACCGACGTGACCGGCGCGATCTCGCTGCCGGAAGGCGTCGAAATGGTCATGCCGGGTGACAACATCCAGATGACGGTCAAGCTGATTGCTCCGATCGCCATGGAAGAAGGTCTGCGCTTCGCCATCCGCGAAGGCGGTCGTACCGTTGGCGCCGGCGTCGTCGCCAAGATCATCGAGTAATTGCTCTTTTGAAAACCCGGGGTGGCAAGCCTGTCACCCCATCGTTCTTTTGGAAGCCAAGAAAATGCAAAGCCAGAAAATCCGTATCCGCCTGAAGGCCTTCGACTATCGCCTGATCGATCAATCCGCCCAGGAAATCGTCGAGACCGCCAAGCGCACCGGCGCCGTCGTTCGTGGTCCCGTGCCGCTGCCGACCCGCAAGCAGCGTTTCGACATCCTGCGTTCGCCGCACGTCAACAAGGCTTCCCGTGATCAGCTCGAAATCCGTACGCACCTGCGTCTGATGGATATCGTCGATCCGACCGACAAGACCGTTGATGCGCTGATGAAGCTGGACCTCCCGGCTGGCGTCGACGTCGAAATCAAGTTGCAGTAATTGTAGTTCCGCAGTTATAATCTGCGGTTTTCGGGGGTGGCCGGTGACGGCTGCCCATTTGTTGTTTTACATCGACCGGCCAATCGCAGCCGGCGATGAGGAGAATAACCATGAGTCTAGGCCTTGTTGGTCGCAAGGTTGGCATGACTCGCATTTTTGCTGAGGATGGCGCGTCCATCCCGGTGACTGTGCTTGACGTGTCCAATAACCGCGTGACCCAAGTCAAAACGCCGGAGAACGACGGCTATGCAGCCGTTCAAGTCTCTTTCGGCCAGCGCCGTGCCTCGCGCGTTTCCAAGCCCCTGGCTGGCCATCTGGCCAAGGCAGGCGTGGAAGCCGGGCATGTGCTCAAGGAATTCCGTATCGATGCCGAGCAGCTCGCCTCTTTCAAGGCGGGTGACCAGGTTGCCGTTACCATCTTCGCTGAAGGGCAGAAGGTTGACGTCACCGGTACCTCGATCGGTAAGGGTTTCCAGGGTGGCATCAAGCGCCACAACTTCAGCTCCAACCGTGCCACCCACGGTAACTCGGTGTCGCACAACGCGCCGGGTTCCATCGGTATGGCGCAGGACCCGGGTCGTGTTTTCCCGGGCAAGCGCATGGCGGGTCACCTGGGTGATGTGCAGTCCACGATGCAGGGTCTGACGATCGTTCGCGTTGATGCCGAACGTCAGCTGATTCTGGTCAAGGGCGCTGTTCCGGGTGCCAAGGGTTCCGACGTCGTCGTGCGTCCGGCAGTCAAGGCTTAAGGGGGCGACATGGAACTGAAGGTTATCAACGAACAAGGTCAGGAAGCAGCGAAGCTGCAGGCTTCCGACGTGCTGTTCGGTCGCGAATTCAATGAGGCGCTGGTGCACCAGATCGTCGTGGCCTACCAGGCCAACGCACGTTCGGGCGACAGCAAGCAGAAGGATCGCTCCGAAGTCCGTCACACCACCACCAAGCCGTGGCGCCAGAAGGGTACCGGTCGTGCCCGTTCCGGTTCCAACGGTTCGCCGCTGTGGCGCGGAGGCGGTCGGATTTTCCCGAACTCCCCGGATCAAAATTACTCCCAGAAGGTTAACAAGAAGATGTTCCGCGCCGGTATGGCTGCGATCCTCTCCGAGTTGGCCCGTCAGGATCGCCTGATCGTTGTTGACGATCTCGCGATCGACGCACCGAAGACCAAGCTGTTCTCGGCCAAGCTGAAGAACATGGGTCTGGACGGCAACCTGCTGGTCATCACCGACGAACTGAACGAGAACCTGTATCTGTCGTCGCGCAACCTGCCCAACGTTCTGGTGCTCGAAGCCCATGAAACCGATCCGGTTTCGCTGGTCCGCTTCGCCAAGGTGCTGGTCACCAAGAACGCCGTGGCCAAGTTCGAGGAGATGTGGGGATGAACCAGGAACGTCTGATGCAGGTGCTGCTGGCACCGCAAATCTCCGAAAAGGCAACCTACGTTGCCGAGAAGAACGAGCAGGTGATCTTCCGCGTTGCCACCGATGCAACCAAGCCGGAGATCAAGGCTGCGGTCGAGCTTCTGTTCAAGGTTGAAGTTGAGTCTGTCCAGGTCGCCAACGTCAAGGGCAAGGTCAAGCGCTTCAAGGGCGCGACCGGTCGCCGCAAGGGTTGGAAGAAGGCCTATGTCTGCCTCAAGGCCGGCCAGGAAATCAACTTCGTTGAAGGGGGTAACGCCTGATGGCTCTCGTTAAAGTCAAGCCGACTTCCCCCGGCCGTCGTGCCGTGGTTCAGGTCGTCAATGCCAATCTGCACAAGGGCAAGCCGTTTGCCGGTCTGGTCGAAAGCCAGTCGAAGAACGCCGGCCGCAACAACAATGGCCGCATCACCGTGCGTCATCAGGGTGGCGGCCACAAGCAGGCTTATCGTGTCATCGATTTCAAGCGCACCAAGGACGGTATTCCGGGCAAGGTCGAGCGTCTGGAATACGATCCGAACCGTACCGCCAACATCGCCCTGGTTTGCTACGCCGACGGCGAGCGCCGTTACATCATCGCCAACAAGGGCATGGTGGTCGGTCAGCAGATCATGAGCGGCTCCGAAGCCCCGATCAAGTCCGGCAATGCCCTGCCGATCCGGAACATTCCGGTCGGTACGACCATCTGCTGCGTCGAGATGCTGCCGGGCAAGGGCGCGCAAATCGCCCGTTCGGCCGGTACCTCGGTCCAGTTGCTGGCCCGTGAAGGCACCTACGCCCAGATCCGCCTCCGCTCCGGCGAAGTGCGCCGCGTTCACGTCGAATGCCGCGCCACCATCGGTGAAGTCGGTAACGAAGAAAACAACCTGCGCAAGATCGGCAAGGCCGGTGCTCAGCGTTGGCGTGGTATTCGTCCGACGGTCCGTGGTACCGCGATGAACCCGATCGATCACCCGCACGGTGGTGGTGAAGGTAAGACCGGTGAAGGCCGTGTGCCGGTTAACCCGTGGGGTCAACCGACCAAGGGTTACCGTACCCGCAGCAACAAGCGCACGAACAGCATGATCGTTCAGCGCCGTCATAAGCGTTAAGGGGTAGGAAATGGGACGTTCTCTCAAAAAGGGCCCGTTTGTTGATGCGCATCTGATCGACAAGGTCGAAGCAGTTCGCGCCACCAACGACAAGCGCCCGATCAAGACCTGGTCGCGTCGTTCGACGATCCTCCCCGAGTTCATCGGCCTGACGATTGCGGTCCACAATGGCAAGCAGCATATCCCGGTGTTCGTCACCGAGAATATGGTCGGTCACAAGCTCGGCGAGTTCTCGCTGACCCGGACGTTCAAGGGTCACACCGCCGGCAAGAAGGCCAAGAAGTAAGGAGCTGACATGGAAACTCGTGCAAGTTTGCGGGGCGTACGCCTCTCCGCGCAAAAGGGCCGCCTGGTTGCGGACCTGGTGCGTGGCAAGCCGGTTGGTCAGGCTCTCAACATCCTGGCTTTCAGCCCGACCAAGGGCGCCGGTATCATCAAGAAGGTTCTGGAGTCGGCCATCGCCAACGCCGAACATAACGATGGTGCTGATATCGACGAACTGACGGTGAAGACCATCTACGTCGAAAAAGGCATGGTGCTCAAGCGCTTCACCGCGCGCGCCAAGGGTCGTGGCAATCGGATCAGCAAGCCGACCTGCCACATCTATCTGACCGTTGGTAACTAAGGAAGAGCCATGGGACAGAAAATTCATCCGACTGGCTTCCGTCTGGCCGTCACCAAGAACTGGAGTTCGCGTTGGTTCGCCAACAGCAAGGACTTCCCCGGTATGCTGCAGGAAGACGTCAAGGTTCGTGAGTACCTGAAGCGTAAGCTGGCGCATGCCTCCGTGGGTCGCGTCACCATCGAGCGTCCGGCGAAGAACGCCCGCGTCACCGTGTACTCCGCCCGTCCGGGCGTGGTCATCGGCAAGAAGGGCGAGGACATCGAAACCCTGCGTACGGATCTTCAGCGCATCATGGGCGTTCCCGTCCATGTGTCGATCGAAGAAATCCGCAAGCCGGAAATCGATGCTCAGCTGATCGCCGACTCGATCGCCCAGCAGCTCGAAAAGCGCATCATGTTCCGTCGCGCCATGAAGCGTGCGATGCAGAACGCCATGCGCCTTGGTGCCCAGGGTATCAAGGTGATGAGCGCCGGTCGTCTGAACGGTGCCGAAATCGCCCGTAGCGAATGGTATCGCGAAGGTCGTGTGCCCCTGCACACCCTGCGCGCCGACATCGACTACGCAACCTCGGAAGCGCTGACCACGTACGGCATCATCGGTATCAAGGTCTGGGTTTACAAGGGCGACATGCTCGATCGCAACGAGCAGCCGGTGGCTGAAGAGCCGAGCGCTGAAGAGCGTCGTCCGCGTCGTGCGCCGGGCAAGCCTGAGGGCGACAAGCCCCGCACCCGTACGGTCAAGAAGGCCGACGGTGCTGGCGAGCCGGCCAAGCGCGTCAGAAAGGCAGGTGCTTAATCATGTTGCAACCTAATCGTCGCAAGTTCCGCAAGGAGCACAAGGGACGCAATGAAGGTCTGGCCACCCGCGGCACCAAGGTGTCGTTCGGTGAGTGGGGCCTCAAGGCGACCGGTCGTGGTCGTCTGACCGCGCGACAAATCGAAGCCGCCCGTCGTGCGATGACCCGCCATATCAAGCGCGGTGGTCGCATCTGGATCCGTATCTTCCCGGACAAGCCGATTTCCAAGAAGCCGGCGGAAGTTCGTATGGGTAACGGTAAGGGCAACCCGGAGTACTGGGTTGCTGAAATCCAGCCGGGCAAGGTCCTGTACGAAATGGACGGTGTCAATGAAGCGCTGGCCCGCGAGGCATTTGCCCTCGCCGCTGCCAAGCTGCCGATCGCCACCACCTTCGTGACTCGTCATCTGGGGTAATCATGAAAGCTAGTGAACTGAGAACCAAGAGCGTGGACGAGCTCAAGACGGAATTGCTGGAACTGCTGAAGGCGCAATTTGGTCTGCGCATGCAGATCGCCACGCAGCAGCTGTCCAACACCAGCCAAATGTCCAAGGTTCGTCGCGACATCGCTCGCGTTCGTACCCTCATCCGTGAAAAGGCGGTGCAGCAATGAGCGAAACCACCAGCATCAAGCGTACGCTGATCGGCCGTGTCGTCAGCGACAAGATGGAAAAGACGGTGACCGTCCTGGTCGAACGGAAGGTCAAGCACCCGATGTACGGCAAGGTTATCGTCCGTTCCAAGAAGTATGCGGCGCACGACGAAGGCAGCATTGCCAAGGCGGGCGACCTGGTCGAAATCGTCGAAACCCGTCCGGTTTCGAAGACCAAGGCCTGGGCCGTAACCAGCGTTCTGGAAAAAGCCATCATCGTTTGATGTAATTTTTTCCAGGTACTTGCGCATTCAGTAAAGAAGCCGGTATAATCCGGCTTCTTTTTTGCAGTCACGCCTCCGTGACGCAAATTTGTTCGACCCGTACGGGTTCCAAGACTGACCGCGCAGCGGATTAAGTTGGAGTTTAATTAAATGATTCAGATGCAGACGACGCTGGACGTCGCCGATAACACCGGCGCCCGTTCAGTTATGTGTATCAAGGTGCTCGGCGGCTCCAAGCGCCGTTACGCCGGTATTGGCGACATCATCAAGGTCAGCATCAAGGATGCTGCCCCGCGTGGTCGTGTCAAGAAGGGTGATGTTTACAACGCCGTGGTGGTTCGTACCGCCAAGGGTGTTCGTCGTCCGGACGGCTCGCTGGTGCGCTTTGATGGCAATGCCGCGGTTCTTCTCAACAACAAGCTCGAGCCGATCGGCACGCGCATCTTTGGCCCGGTGACCCGCGAACTGCGTACCGAGCGCTTCATGAAGATCGTGTCCCTGGCGCCTGAAGTGCTGTAAGGAGAGGGCAATGGAAAAGATTCGCAAGGGCGACGAAGTCGTCGTCATTACCGGTAAGGATAAGGGCAAGCGCGGTACCGTGCTGGCTCGTATCGATGCCGATCACGTGCTGGTCGAAGGTGTCAATCGCGCCAAGAAGCACGTCAAGCCGAACCCGATCAAGGGTGTTCAGGGTGGCATCGTCGACAAGGACATGCCGATCCATATCTCCAATATTGCGCTGTTCAATTCGGCGACTCAGAAGGCCGATCGCGTCGGCATCAAGTCGCTTGAAGATGGTCGCAAGGTTCGCGTGTTCAAGTCGAACGGCGAACTGGTGAACGCATAAGGGGTAGTCATGGCGCGTTTGCAACAGTTTTACAAGGAAACCGTCGTCGGTGAGCTGGTCAAGCAGTTCGGCTACAAGTCCACGATGGAAGTGCCGCGTATCACCAAGATCACCCTGAACATGGGTGTCGGTGAAGCGGTTGCCGACAAGAAGGTTCTCGAGAACGCCGTCGGCGACATGCAGAAGATTGCTGGTCAGAAGCCGGTTACCACCAAGGCTCGTACCTCGATCGCCGGTTTCAAGATTCGTGACGGCTACCCGATCGGCTGCATGGTCACCCTGCGCGGTCCGCGCATGTACGAATTCTTCGACCGCCTGGTCACCATCGCGCTGCCGCGCGTTCGTGACTTCCGTGGTGTTGCTGGCAAGGGTTTCGACGGCCAGGGCAACTACAACATGGGTGTCAAAGAGCAGATCATTTTCCCGGAAATCGAATACGACAAGATCGATGCGCTCCGTGGTATGAACATCAGCATCACGACGACCGCGAAGACCGACGCAGAAGCCAAGGCCCTGCTCGCCGCGTTCAAGTTCCCGTTCAAGAATTGAGGCAATCATGGCAAAACTTGCTCTGATCAACCGTGAAGAGAAGCGCCGCAAGATGGTGGCGCAGTATGCGAAGAAGCGTGCTGCCCTCGAGGCGATCATCAACAACGTGAGCCTGTCTGACGAGGAGCGCTATGAAGCTCGTCTGAAGATGCAGGCCCTGCCCCGCAATGCCAGCCCGTCCCGTCTGCGCAATCGTTGCCAGCTGACCGGTCGTCCGCGTGGCGTGTTCCGTAAATTCGGTCTGTGCCGTCACAAGGTCCGCGAACTTGCCTTCAATGGCGAGATCCCGGGCGTTGTCAAGGCCAGCTGGTAATAGGAGATACAGAAATGGCTATGAGCGATCCGATCGCGGACATGCTGACCCGCATCCGCAACGCCCAGCTCGCCGAAAAGGCGTCTGTGTCCATGCCCTCGTCCAAGCTCAAGGTGGCTATCGCTGCCGTGCTCAAGGATGAAGGTTACGTCGAGGAATTTGCCGTTCGTCAGTCCGACGATGGCAAGGCCAGCCTTGAAATTGCGCTGAAGTATTACGCCGGTCGTCCGGTGATCGAGCGCATTGAGCGTGTGTCCAAACCTGGTCTGCGCATCTACAAGGGTGCCGAAGACATTCCGCGTGTCATGAACGGTCTGGGTGTGGCCATCGTTTCCACCCCCAAGGGTGTGATGACCGACCGCAAGGCGCGCGCTTCCCGTGTCGGGGGCGAAGTCCTCTGCATCGTGGCATAAGGAGCGAAGCAAATGTCTCGTGTAGGTAAGAATCCAATTGTTCTGCCGGCCGGTGTGGAAATCACCATCGCTGAGCAGATCGTCGTCAAGGGCCCGCTGGGTACCTTGAAGACGGCAGCGAACCCCGCTGTCCAGGTGAGCCAGGAAGGTCAATGCGTCGTCGTTGCCAAGGTGGCCGGCGCTGACAACGGCTCCGCCATGTGGGGCACCATGCGTGCCAACATCAACAACATGGTGACTGGGGTTTCCAAGGGCTTCGAACGCAAGCTGCAACTCGTCGGCGTGGGCTATCGTGCCCAGGCTCAGGGTGATGTGCTGAACCTGTCGCTGGGTTTCTCGCATCCGGTTGCGCACAAGATGCCCGCTGGCGTGAAGGTTGAGTGTCCGACGCAGACCGAAATCCTGATCAAGGGTTCGGACAAGCAGCAGGTCGGTCAGGTTGCCGCCGAAATTCGCGCATATCGCAAGCCGGAGCCCTATAAGGGCAAGGGCGTTCGTTATGCCGACGAAGTGGTGGTTATCAAGGAAACCAAGAAGAAGTAAGGGTGGCATATGTTTAACAAGAAAGAAGCACGTCTGCGTCGTGCCCGCAAAACCCGGGCCAAAATCGCCGAGCTCAAGGCTGTACGTTTGTGTATCAATCGTACGAACTGCCACATTTACGCCCAGGTCATCTCGCCGTGTGGCGGCAAGGTCCTGGCTTCGGCTTCCACGCTGGACAAGAACGTTCGCGGCGATGTCGCGAATGGTGGCAACAAGGCCGCCGCTGCCGTTGTCGGCAAGCTGATCGCCGAGCGCGCCAAGGCCGCCGGTGTCGAGCAAGTGGCTTTCGATCGCTCCGGCCTCCAGTACCACGGTCGTGTTCAGGCGCTGGCTGAAGCCGCGCGTGAAGCCGGCCTGAAGTTCTGATCGCTGCGAAAGGAATAGGTTACAAAATGGCTAAACCTGAAAGAAACAAGAAGCCGCAGCAAGCTGAAGAGCGTGATGACGGCATGCGCGAGAAGATGGTTGCGGTCAACCGCGTCACCAAAGTGGTGAAGGGCGGTCGCATCCTCGGTTTCGCAGCACTTACGGTCGTCGGTGACGGCGACGGCGGCATCGGCATGGGCAAGGGCAAGTCCCGCGAAGTCCCGGTCGCCGCACAGAAGGCAATGGAAGAGGCGCGTCGCAAGATGGCCAAGGTCAGCCTGAAGAACGGTACCGTCCATCACACCGTGATGGGTCGCCATGGTGCCACCACCGTGATGATCCAGCCGGCACCGGAAGGTACGGGCATCATCGCTGGCGGTGCCATGCGTGCCGTCTTCGAAGTCGTCGGCGTGACCAACGTCGTCGCCAAGGCTCACGGCTCCACCAATCCCTACAACATCGTGCGTGCCACCATCGACGGTCTGATGAAGGTGAATACGCCGGCCGAGATTGCTGCCAAGCGCGGCAAGTCGGTTGAACAGATCCTGGGGTAAGTCATGTCCGACAAGAAAATCAAAGTGACGCTCGTCAAGAGCATCATCGGCACCAAGCAGGACCATCGCGCCACCGTGCGCGGTCTGGGCCTGCGCAAGCTGAACAGCTCTGCCGAGCTGCTGGATACGCCGGCTGTGCGCGGCATGATCCAGAAGGTTCAGTATCTCGTCAAGGTTGAGGGCTAAACCATGCGTCTGAATACCATCAAGCCGGCTGAAGGCTCCAAGAAGGCCGCCAAGCGCGTCGGTCGCGGCATCGGTTCCGGCCTCGGCAAGACCTGTGGCCGTGGTCACAAGGGTCAGAAGTCCCGTTCCGGCGGTTTCCACAAGGTCGGTTTCGAGGGCGGTCAAATGCCCCTGCAACGCCGCCTGCCGAAGCGCGGTTTCAACTCGCTGACGCGTGCCCGCAATTACGAAGTTCGCCTCGGTGAACTGCAAGCCCTGCCGGTCGAGGAAATCGATCTGCTGGTCCTGCAGGTTGCTGGTGTCGTTCCGAATGACGCCCTGTCCGCCAAGGTGATCCTGTCGGGTGAGATCACCCGCAAGGTCGTCCTCAAGGGCATTGGCGCCACCAAGGGCGCCAAGGCAGCGATCGAAGCCGCTGGCGGCTCGGTCGGCGAGTAAGACACGGAAAGGGCAGAACGTTGGCAGCAAATCCGAATACCGTAGGCAAGGGCGGAAAATTTGGCGACCTCAAGCGTCGTCTCTGGTTCCTGCTTGGCGCACTGGTTGTGTATCGCATCGGCGCGCATATTCCGGTTCCCGGTATCGACCCCAACGTTCTGGCCGATCTGTTCAATTCGCAACAGGGCGGCATCCTGGGCATGTTCAACATGTTCTCCGGTGGTGCCCTGTCGCGTTTCACCATCTTCGCGCTGGGGATCATGCCGTACATTTCGGCGTCGATCATCATGCAGCTGATGAGTGTCGCCAGCCCGCAGCTCGAAGCCCTCAAGAAAGAGGGTGAGGCCGGTCGGCGCAAGATTACCCAATACACCCGCTACGGTACCGTCGTCCTGGCTCTGTTCCAGGGTATCGGCATTGCCGTTGCGCTCGAAGCCCAGCCCGGTCTGGTCAACGATCCCGGTTTCATGTTCCGTCTGACCACGGTGTCGACCTTGCTGACCGGCACGATGTTCCTGATGTGGCTCGGTGAGCAGATTACCGAACGCGGCATCGGCAACGGCATCTCGATGATCATCTTCGCCGGTATTGCGGCTGGCCTGCCCAGCGCCATCGGTGGCCTGCTCGAACTGGTCCGCACCGGTGCCATGCATCCGCTGACCGCCATCGTGATCTGTATCCTGGTTGTCGTGGTTACCGCCTTCGTCGTCTTCGTCGAACGGGGTCAGCGCAAGATTCTGGTGAATTACGCCAAGCGCCAGGTGGGCAACAAGATTTACGGCGGTCAGAGCTCGCACCTGCCGCTCAAGCTGAACATGTCGGGCGTCATCCCGCCGATTTTCGCCTCGTCGATCATCCTCTTCCCGGCGACGCTGGCTGGCTGGTTCGGTTCGAGCGAGTCGATGACCTGGCTGAAGGACATGGCGGCGGTATTGTCGCCCGGTCAGCCGATCTACGTCATGCTGTACGCAGCAGCGATCATTTTCTTCTGCTTCTTCTATACGGCCCTGGTGTTCAATTCCAAGGAAACCGCCGACAACCTGAAGAAGAGTGGCGCCTTTGTCCCGGGTATTCGTCCGGGCGAACAGACTGCACGCTACATCGACAAGATCCTGATGCGCCTGACGCTGATCGGTGCTGCCTACATCACGCTGGTGTGTCTGCTGCCAGAGTTCCTGATTCTCAAGTGGAACGTGCCGTTCTACTTCGGCGGTACCTCGCTGCTGATCATTGTTGTCGTTACGATGGATTTCATGTCCCAGGTTCAGGCCTACGTCATGTCCCAGCAATATGAAAGTCTCTTGAAGAAAGCAAACTTCAAGGGATCACCAATGATCAAGTAAGCGCGATGGCAAAAGAAGACTATATCGAGATGCAGGGCGAGGTTATCGAAAACCTCCCCAATGCAACTTTCAAGGTCAAGTTGGAAAACGGGCACGTTGTGCTTGGCTTCATCTCCGGAAAAATGCGTATGCACTACATCCGCATCCTTCCCGGTGACAAGGTCACGGTGCAATTGACCCCGTACGATTTAAGCAAGGCCCGGATCGTTTTCCGGGCAAAGTAAAAGTTCTCTACGCAATAAACCGCAGGGCAAGGAATCACGGCTGCTTCCAAGCTCTCGCAGACGAGGAGTGAATCATGAAAGTGCAACCTTCAGTGAAGCGCGTTTGCCGCAATTGCAAGGTGATCCGTCGCAAGGGCGTCGTGCGCGTCATTTGCAAGGATCCGCGTCACAAACAGCGCCAGGGTTAATGCCTGACGAAGTCGGCATTCGTTAATTTTAGAAATATTGGAGTGAATCGATGGCCCGTATTGCAGGGGTAAACATTCCGAACCATCAGCATGCCTGCATCGCCCTGACGGCGATCTACGGCATCGGCCGTACCCGCGCACAGCAAATCTGTGACGCGGCCGGTGTTGGTCGTACCACCAAAATGAAGGACATTTCCGATACGGATATGGACCGTCTGCGTGATGAAGTGGCGAAGTTCACCGTTGAAGGTGATCTGCGTCGTGAAGTCACGATGAACATCAAGCGCCTGATGGACCTCGGTTGCTACCGTGGTCTGCGTCACCGCAAGGGTCTGCCCTGCCGCGGTCAACGCACCAAGACCAACGCTCGTACCCGCAAGGGTCCGCGCAAGGCCATCGCTGGCAAGAAGTAATAGGGATAGAACATGGCTAAGACTGCTACCAAAGTTCGCAAGAAGGTCAAGAAGAACGTTGCCGAGGGCATTGCCCACATCCACGCTTCGTTCAACAACACCATCATCACCATTACCGATCGCCAGGGCAATGCGCTGTCGTGGGCAACTTCCGGCGGTGCCGGCTTCCGCGGTTCGCGTAAGTCCACCCCGTTCGCTGCTCAGGTCGCCGCTGAAGCTGCCGGCAAGGTAGCCCAGGAATGTGGCGTCAAGAATCTGGAAGTGCGCATCAAGGGCCCCGGCCCAGGCCGCGAATCCTCTGTCCGTGCGCTGAACGCACTGGGCATGAAGATCACCGCGATTTCCGACGTGACGCCGGTGCCGCACAACGGCTGCCGTCCGCCCAAGAAGCGCCGCATCTAAGGAGAAAGACAAGTGGCTCGTAATCTCGATCCGAAATGCCGTCAGTGCCGCCGCGAAGGCGAAAAGCTGTTCCTGAAGGGCGAAAAGTGTTTTACCGACAAGTGTGCCATCGAGCGTCGCTCGTATGCGCCGGGTCAGCATGGCCAGAAGTCTGGCGCCCGTCTCTCCGACTACGGCGTCCACCTGCGTGCCAAGCAGAAGATCCGTCGTGTCTATGGCGTTCTCGAAGGCCAGTTCCGTCGCACCTTTGCCGAAGCTGAGCGCCGTAAAGGCCAGACCGGTGAAAACCTGCTGCAGTTGCTGGAAGCCCGCCTGGATTCCGTCGCCTACCGCATGGGCTTTGGTGCTTCGCGCACCGAATCCCGTCAGATCGTCCGTCACAACGGCGTTCTGGTTAACGGCAAGCGCGTGAATATTCCTTCCTACCTCGTCAAGCCGGGTGATGTCGTCCAGCTGACCGAGCGTTCCCGTGCCTCGCTGCGTTGCAAGGCCGCTCTCGAAGCTGCCGAGTCGCGTGGCTTCCCGGAATGGATCTCGGTCGATGTCAAGGAAGGCAAGGGCACGTTCAAGGCCATGCCGCAGCGCTCTGAGCTGCCGGCCACCCTGAACGAAGGTCTGGTCATCGAACTTTATTCGAAGTAACCCGCAAGCAGAGGAATCTAGCCCATGCAAAGCAGTGGACTTCTTAAGCCCCGCATCATCGACGTACAGAGTGTTTCGCCGGTCGAAGCCAAGGTGGTCATGGAGCCGTTTGAACGCGGTTTCGGTCACACCCTCGGCAACGCCCTGCGTCGCATCCTGTTGTCGTCGATGCCGGGTTATGCACCGACGGAAGTGTCGATCGACGGTGTGCTGCACGAATACTCGACCATCGACGGCGTCCAGGAAGACGTCGTCGACATCCTCCTGAACCTCAAGGGGGTCGTCTTCAAGCTGCACAACCGCGAGGTCGTCACCCTGAAGCTGGCCAAGGAAGGCGAGGGCGTGATTCGCGCTGGCGACATCGAGTTGCCGCACGACGTCGAAATCATCAATCCGGAGCACGTCATTGCCCACCTGTCCACCGCAGGCAAGCTGGCGATGGAAATCAAGGTCGAAAAGGGCCGTGGCTACGTTCCGGGTAACGTCCGTAATCTTGGCGATGCCAAGACCATCGGCCAATTGGTGCTGGATGCCTCGTTCAGCCCGGTTCGTCGCGTTGCCTACTCGGTCGAGAACGCCCGGGTCGAGCAGCGTACCGACCTGGACAAGCTGATCGTCGATATCGAAACCAACGGTGTGGTCGAACCGGAAGAAGCGATCCGTTACGCTGCCCGCGTGCTGATCGAGCAACTGTCGGTCTTTGCCGATCTGGAAGGCACGGCGCCGGTCGCCGAAGCCTCCAAGCCGGCCCAGGTTGACCCGGTACTGCTCCGTCCGGTTGATGATCTCGAACTGACGGTTCGCTCCGCGAACTGCCTCAAGGCCGAGAATATCTACTACATCGGCGACCTCATCCAGCGCACCGAAAACGAGCTGCTCAAGACCCCGAACCTGGGTCGCAAGTCGCTCAACGAAATCAAGGAAGTTCTTGCCGCACGTGGTCTCACGCTCGGCATGAAACTGGAAAACTGGCCGCCCGCCGGTCTGGAGAAGGCGTAAGCCTTTTCCCGATCCGGGCAGTCAAGGGACGCCTGCAGAACATAGAAAGGATTAACCATGCGTCACCGCAATGGACTTCGCAAACTGAACCGCACCAGCAGCCATCGCCTGGCGATGCTGCGCAACATGACCGTTTCCCTGCTCCGTCACGAGGCCATCAAGACCACGTTGCCGAAGGCCAAGGAACTGCGTCGTGTCGTCGAACCGATGATCACCCTCGGCAAGAACCCGACGCTGGCCAACAAGCGTCTGGCCTTTGACCGTCTTCGCGATCGTGAGATCGTGGTCAAGCTGTTCGCCGAAATCGGTCCGCGCTACGCCACCCGTCCGGGCGGCTACCTGCGCATCCTGAAGTGCGGCTTCCGCGTTGGCGACAACGCACCGATGGCTTTTGTCGAACTGCTCGATCGTCCCGAGCCGACCGAAGCTGTTGAAGTCGATGAGTCGGCCGAGTAATCGTCCTCCTCACGCAATGAAAAAAGGCCGGGTAACCGGCCTTTTTCTATTTGGCTGACAGAAATCAGGGGCAGTCGATCAGCATCAGCGAGACATCGTCACCCGCGGCGTTCTGACCCAGGTGCTTGGACAGCGCATCTTCCAGTGCGGTGAATCGCTCCGCCCGGGAAGTCCCCTGCACAGCATCGCTGATACCCTGGCTGCCGAATTGCTGGCCTTGCCCGTCGGCGGCTTCGAGAACGCCATCCGAATACATCAGCAGCTGGCTGCCCGGCTGCCATTCGAAACGTCGGGGCTGGTCGTTCATCTGGGTGCTGTCGATGATGCCGAGCGCCAGATTTTCCGAGGGGAAGCGTTCACAGATCTGGCCGTCGGCATCGATCAGCAGGGCTTCCGGCGTGCCGCCGATCCAGATTTCACCGCTCAGGCTGATCTCGTCGAGGCAGACGATGGTGGCGGCCACGAAGCGGCCGATCGGCATCGATTCCTTCAATTGCTGGTTGATTTCGATCACCAGTTCACGAATCGTCCGGTTCAGGCGGGTCATCCGGTAGAACAGGGCCAGCACGGGTAAAACGCTGATCGCGGCCGGCAGGCCATGGCCGGTGGCGTCGGCCAGCAAGGCGTAGAAACGGCCCTCGGGCGAATGCGATGCAGCAACGATGTCGCCGCTGAAATTCTCGGTCGCGATGACCTTGTAGCGCAGCCGGGAATCGAGCAGGCCCGGCCGATGCAGCAACTTCTCCATCAACCGCAACGCCAGTTGCTGTTCGTTCTGGCTATGGTCGTAGTAGGTTTGCAACAGCGCAGCGTTCTGCTGCAATTGGGTTTCGGCCAGTTTGCGCTGCGTGATGTCGCGAATGACGATGACGAAAATCCGTTCGTGATCGATGCTGACTTCCGAGAGCCCATACTCGACGGGGAATGCCCGCCCATCGCGACGATGCCCGGTGGCCTCGCGTTCGCGGTTACGCGCCGTGGTATTGGCTGCCGTTTCGCACAGCAGATCGGGAACCAGCAGGCGAATCTGGCGGTGGACGAGTTCAGCGGCCGGATGGCCGAAAATGATCTCGGTTGCGCGATTGACTGTCAGGATTTCGCCACTGCCGTTGCAGGTGATGATGGCGTCGGGAACGTTGTCGGAGATGGCAAGCAGGCGCTCCAGCGTAACCGTGGCGCTGCGCTGCATCGACAATGAGCGTTGCATCGAGCGCAGTTTGGCTTCCAGAACGACGAAATTGATCGGCTTGGTCAGGTAATCGTCGGCCCCGGCCTCCAGGCCTTCTACCAGGTTTTCATCGCGGTTGAGCGCCGATAGCAGGATGATCGGCACCCACTTGTCCCGGCTGGCGGCCTTGATCCTGCGCGCTGCCTCGAAGCCGTCCATGACCGGCATCATGATGTCGAGCAGGACCAGGTCGGGATGATGTTGCTGGAAGCGTGCCACCGCCTCCTCGCCGTTTTCCGCGAGAATGACCTCGTGCCCGAGTTTTTTCAGGAAGACCTGAAGGATGTGCAGATTGGTGCGGTTGTCATCAACCGCCAGCACGCTCATCTTCTCGAATGCGTTATTCATTGTCATGGCAAGGGTCAATCGGAGATGCGCTCGGGTAGCGTATCTGCACAATCATGCTACCACGCCTTCGCCGCCCGGTTCCTGAATTTCCCGCTGTTGCAGGAACCACATGTCGGCGTACTTGCCGGCCGCAGCGAGCAGGGCCGCGTGCGTGCCGCGTTCGACGACGCGTCCGTCTTCCATGACCAGGATGCAGTCGGCGTTCATCACTGTGGACAGCCGGTGGGCGATGATCAGCGTGGTCCGGCCGCGGGCGGCTACCTCGAGTTGCTGCTGGATGGCGCGTTCGGTCGCGGAGTCGAGTGCGGAAGTGGCTTCATCGAAGATCAGGATCGGCGGGTCCTTGAGCAAGGCCCGGGCAATCGCCACCCGCTGCTTTTCGCCGCCCGAGAGTTTCAGCCCGCGTTCACCGACCCGGGTCTGGTACTTGTCCGGCAGGCCGTCGATGAAATCGTGCAGGCTGGCTGCGCGGGCGGCGGCGAACACCGCGTCGTCATCGGCATCCGGCTTGCCGTAGCGGATGTTGTACAGGATCGTGTCGTTGAACAGCACGGTGTCCTGGGGGACGATGCCGATGGCCGAGCGCAGGCTGTGCTGGGTGACGCTGCGCAGATCGTGCCCGTTGATCCGGATGCTGCCGTTGCTGACATCGTAGAAACGGTAGAGCAGGCGCGACAGCGTGGACTTGCCGGCGCCCGAATGGCCGACCACCGCGTAGGTCTGCCCCGGCGGGATGGTGAAGCTGACGTCGTGCAGGATGCGGCGGCTGGTTTCATAGGCAAAGCCGACGCTGTCGAAATCGACCTGCATCTGCCGGTCTGCCGGCAAGGTGTGAGCGTCCGCTGCGTCGGCAACCTCGCGGTGTTCGTTGAGCAACCCGAACATCCGCTCGATGTCGGTCAGCGCCTGGCGAATTTCGCGATAGACGATGCCGAGAAAATTCAGCGGCATGTAGAGCTGGATCAGGAAGGCGTTGACCAGGACCAGATCGCCGATACTCATCCGCCCTTCGACCACGCCGTTGGCCGCGCGCCACATCATGGCCGTTACCCCCAGGGCAATGATTGCCTGCTGGCCGAGATTGAGCAGCGCCAGGCTGCTCTGGCTGCGGGTGCTGGCATCTTCGAGCTTGACCAGTTGCTCGTCGTAGCGCTTCGCTTCCCAGGCTTCGTTGTTGAAATATTTGACCGTCTCGTAATTGAGCAGGCTATCGACCGCCTTGGTGTTGGCGGCTGAGTCGCTTTCGTTGACGGCGCGCCGGATGGCTATGCGCCAATTGCTGACCTTGACCGTGAACACGATGTAGGCGATCAGCGAAGCCGCCGTGATCAATACATAGCCGATGTCGTACTGGACGTAGAGGATGATCAGTACCAGCCCGATCTCGATCAGGGTCGGCAGGATCGAATACAGGGTGTAGGAAATCAGGCTGGAGATCGAGCGCGTGCCGCGTTCAAGGTCACGGGAAATGCCGCCGGTCTGGCGTTCCAGGTGAAAACGCAGGGATAGCGCGTGCAGGTGCTGGAAGACTTCCAGCGCCACCTTGCGGATGGCCCGCTGGGTAACGCGGGCAAACAGCAGTTCGCGCAATTCGGTGAACAGCGAGTTGGAGAAGCGCAGTGCGCCGTAAAGCGCCAGCAGCATCACCGGCAGCGCCAGTACCTCGCCCGACATGCCGTCGATCATGTCCTTGAAGACCAGCGGAACCCCGACATTAGCCAGTTTGGCGGCGACCAGGCAGAACAGGGCGGCAACGACCCGAAAACGGTACTGCCAGAGATAGGGGAAGAGCGTGCGCACCGTCTGCCAGACGTGGATCTCCTGCAGCGGTTGCCCGGCAGGCGGTTTGGGTAAGGCGGTGGCGCGGCGCATGGGGGCTGCCCTGAGTCTCGAAGGAAACGAGTATATGAAATAAGCGGGATTTCCGGGAGAATCGACAGGACCTGTCGTCAAGGATTTTTCATGAACAAGCCAAGCCTTTGTTTGCCGGACCGTCAGCCCACCTTGCGCGTGGTGCCGATGCCGGCTGATCTCAATCAGAACGGTGATGTTTTCGGCGGCTGGGTCATGGCCCAGGTCGATGTGGCCGGTGCCATTCCCGCCATGCGCCGGGCTCGTGGCCGGGTGGCCACCGTTTCCGTGAATTCATTCCAGTTCCGGCAACCAGTGTCGGTGGGCGATATCGTCAGCTTTTATGCGGAAATCGTGCATGTGGGCCGGACCTCGTTGACGGTACGCGTCGAGGTCTTTGCCGAGCGGAATTATGCCGATCCGATCACCGTCAAGGTGACCCAGGCCGAGCTGACTTACGTGGCAATTGACGAATCCGGCAACAAACGCGAGGTTCCCGGCAAAAATGGCGGGGAAATGGAATAAAATCGCGCGATCAAATAATTCGGATGTCTTCGGGGATTCAGGAAATGAACAAGACCACCATGCGTACCCTGCCTGCTGCAATGCTGCTGGCCATGTCTGGCCTGGCATCGGCAGCCGGTTACCAGGCGCTTGAGCAGAATGCCAGCGGACTGGGCGTCGCGTACGCAGGCTCGGCAGCCATCGCAGACAATGCCGCCACGCTGTTTGCCAATCCGGCCGGCATGAGCCGCCTTGAAGGCGTCAATTTCTCCATGGGCGTGGTCGGTGTGTCAGAGCGTTACAAGTTCCGTAACAATGCCGGTGTGAGCTCGGGCGGTGATGCCGGCGAAAGCAATGCCTTGCCCAATGCCTACCTGACCTGGCAGTTCACGCCGGCTCTAACCGTTGGTCTGGGTGTTTCCCGGCCGTACCTGCTCGATACGCGTTATGACGCTGGCTGGGCCGGAAGTGCGTCCGGCATCGAAACCGAACTGACCACGGTTAATGTCAATCCGGCCATCGCTTACAAGGTTAGCGACGTGGTTTCCCTCGGTGCCGGCCTGAACTACCAGACGATGGACGTCCGCCTGACCCGTACCGGGGAAGATTTCAAGGGCGACGACAACTCGCTGGGCTGGAATGTCGGTGCGTTGTTCACGCTATCGCCGGCCATGCGTGTCGGGGTCGCTTATCGTTCGAAGATCGAGCATGCGATTTCGGGAACTGATTCAGGCGTTGCCGCGCGACGCGATATCGATACGCCGGCGGTGTTCACCCTGTCGGTCTGGCAACAGGTTTCCGATCGCTGGGAGGCCATGGGAGACCTGTCCCATACACGCTGGAAGGGAGTCGATGGATTTGATCTTGACAATGCCTGGCGCCTCGCTTGGGGGGCCGCCTACAAGTACAACGATCAGGCAAAGTTGAAATTCGGTATTGCCTATGACCGTTCGCCGGTAACCGACAGCAAGCGTACCGTGCGCATGCCGGATAGCAGTCGCTTGTGGCTGTCGGTGGGCGGGCAGTGGACCTTTGGTCGCAGCCTGCTTGATGTCGGCTATGCTTATCGCTACATGCGTGATGTCAGTATCGAGCAAGGTGTGATCGGGAAGTACGATAGCGCAGCCCACGTCGTGGGTGTCCAGTATTCGATCGGGTTCTAAGGGGTCGTGTTCGGCGCCAGTCTGCCTTCGCTCGAAATCGCCGGTCTCACCATCGGCGTGCGCGAGGCCGTACTTGCGCTGATCGTTCTGGTTGCGCTGTATATCGCCGTTGTTCTGTGGCGGATGCGTCGGCTGGGAGGCATGTCGGCAGCGCCATCCACCAGCCTTGCTGCGGGGAAAGCCGAGCCAACGGAAATCCCCGCTGCGGCCGGAAACGAGGATGAATCGACGTTGCCAGACCGCCGTAGCGATACCCTGTCGGCTGACAGTTTTGCCTCATCGTCCGCTCGACTGGCCAGCGAACTGGTCACCGAAGGTCTGGCGCGCGAACTGGGCCAGTTGCGCGACGAAGTCGATGCGATGCGCGGTGAACTGGCCGCCTTGCGCGAGGACATGCTGCAGGAAGTCGCGCATCTGCGGGCTGCGCAGACCGTTTCACCGATTTACGGCGATGCGGTACAGATGGCGGCAGCAGGTTACGACGCAGCGGCGATTGCCGAACGCTGCGGCATTGCGCGCGCCGAAGCCGAGCTGGTGGTGGCTCTCGCTCGCAGCCAGGTTCAGTGAGGAATGAGCATGACGGACAAGCCGGCAGGTGATAGTGCGAACGAGACGGCGGCAGCCCCTGACCTACGTAACCAGATGATCCGGCGGCTGGCCATGGCCGGTGGCCTGGTGGCGGTTTTGCTGGGCATGCTGGCGGTGTTCGACCATTTGTCCCAGCCAGCCGACGAACAGGAAGTCCGAGTGTTCACCGAGCCGGTACCGGTCGCGCCCAAGAAGATGGTGACGCAGCCGGTGACACCGGTCGAGCCGGTGGCCGATGAGGCGCCGGTCGTGCAGGAAGCGGCACCTGTGGGTGCCGTTCCGGTTGAGGCTGCGGTCGGGGCGCCGCCGCCGCCCGAGGTCGCTGCGCAACCGGCGATTGAGCCCACGGTCGCGCCAGCAAATCCACCGGTGGCACGGCCGCGGGTGCGCCCTGTGGCACCGGCCAGCCCGGAAATCGTTCCCGAAATGACCTCGGCACCGCCGATTGCGCCTGCGCCGCCGGTCAGCGTGCCGAAAGCCCCGGTGCCGTCGGCCCGGGTCGTCGAGTCCACGCCGACCACGCCGGCTGCGCCCCGCTTGTTCTCGGGTTTTGTCCTGCAGGCGGGCGTGTTCACCAGTGCCCAGCGGGCCGAGGAACTGCATGCCAAGCTGACGCTGAGCGGGGTTCAATCGAGCATCGAAACCCGGGTTCAGGTCGGACCTTTCCGCACCCGCAAGGAAGCCGCCGAAGCCCAGGAGAAATTGCGCGAACTGGGCATCGACTCGATCCTGATCGCGCCCAAGGGCGGGCGCTAACCGGCTTTCTGCAGGCGCCTGGCGAACACCTTCATTTCCTTGGCGGCCTGGATATCGCCCTTGGTCTCGGCAACGGCGATTCCCGCTTCATAGGCGGCGATGGCGCCGGCCGCATCGCCAGCTTCGGCGAGCGCCTTGCCCAGCGCCTTCCACGCCGCCGAATACTGCGGGTCGCGTTCAACTGCCGCACGGAAGCAATTTGCCGCCTGTTGCGGCGCCGCCGCCTTCAGGTACTCATTGCCCAACGAGAAGCGGAGCAGGGCGCCGTCACGCGGGCCGTCGATCATTTTTTCCAGGGATTCGATACGCGGGTTCATGGGGGCTCGGGTCTAAAATAGCGGCTTTCGCCAATCATCAGAAGGAATTCCACATGGCCAAGACCATCATCGCCACGCCGAACGCACCGGCTGCCATCGGCACCTATTCGCAAGCCGTGCGCGTCGGCGATACCGTCTACCTGTCCGGGCAGATCGGTCTCGATCCGGCGACCATGCAGATGGTAGACGGTATCGACGCGCAAATCGTTCGCGTCTTCGAAAATCTCAAGGCCGTTGCCGAAGCTGCCGGCGGCTCGCTGGCCGACGTGGTCAAGCTCAATGTCTTCCTCACCGACCTTGGCAACTTCGCCAAGGTCAACGAAACGATGGCGCGCTATTTCAGCGAGCCGTTCCCGGCGCGTGCCGCCGTCGGCGTCAAGGAATTGCCGCGCGGCGCGCTGGTCGAGGCCGACGCGGTGATGTTCCTCGGCTGATCGCTGGATGTCGCTGGCGCCGATCCGCGCCTCCGATGCGCTGAAGAAAAAGCTGGCCAAGCTCGGTCTCCATACGGAGGCCGATCTGCTGGTGCATCTGCCGCTGCGTTACGAGGACGAAACGCGCATCACCGAGATCGCCCGCGCCTTCAGCGGCGAGGCGGTGCAGCTCGAACTGCGTGTGCTGAACAACGAGATCCAGTTCAAGCCGCGCCGACAGATGGTCGTGCGCGCCTGCGACGACAGCGGCGAAATCACGCTGCGCTTCTTCAGCTTCTACCCGAACCAGCAGGCGGCGCTCAGCGAAGGCTCGTTGGTGCGCGTCTTCGGCGAGGTGCGCGGCGGCTTCTACGGGCTGGAGATGGTGCATCCGCGTTTCCGCAAGATCGCCGAGGGCGAGCCGCTGCCGGCGGAAATGACGCCGATTTACCCGTCGACCGCCGGCTTGACCAGTTCAGCGCTACAGAAGCTGATCGGCCGGGCGCTGGCCGATGGTGACCTGTCCGAGACGCTGCCCGACGAGATCCGCCAGCGCCTCAAGCTGCCCGGCCTGGCACGCAGCATCCATTTCCTGCACCGGCCGCCGCCGGGTACCGATGTCGACACGCTGCATGCCCGCCATCATCCGGCCTGGCGGCGGGTCAAATTTGACGAGGTGCTCGCTCAGCAACTGTCGCTGCGCCGCGCCTACCTGGCGCGCCGCGAGCAGGGCGCGCCGGTGCTGGTGGCGCAGGACGACCTTGGCGCCCGCCTGCTCGACCGCCTGCCCTTCGGCCTGACCGGCGCGCAGTTGCGGGCGATGGCCGAGATCGCCGGCGACCTCGCCCAGCCTTATCCGATGCAGCGCCTGCTGCAGGGCGATGTCGGCGCCGGCAAGACCATCGTCGCCGCGCTGGCGGCCTGCCAGGCGATTGCCGCCGGCTGGCAGGCGGCGTTCATGGCGCCGACCGAAATCCTCGCCGAACAGCATTACCTGAAATTGCGCGACTGGCTGGAACCGCTCGGCGTGCGCGTCGCCTGGCTGTCCGGCAGCCTGAAGAGCAAGGCCAAGCGCGAGCAACTGGCGGCGACGGCGGCCGACGCGCAACTGGTGGTCGGCACCCATGCGCTGATCCAGGATGGCGTCGACTTCGCCAGGCTGGGCCTGGCGATCGTCGACGAGCAGCACCGCTTCGGCGTCGCCCAGCGCCTGGCGCTGCGCAAGAAGGGCAGCAACCCACACCAGCTGATGATGTCGGCGACGCCGATCCCGCGCACGCTGGCGATGAGCTACTACGCCGACCTCGACGTCACCGTGCTCGACGAACTGCCGCCCGGCCGGACGCCGATCAAGACGCGGCTGGTCGCCGACAACCGGCGCCAGGATGTCGTCGGCTTCGTCAAGAAACACGTCGAGGAAGGCCGCCAGGCCTACTGGGTGTGTCCGCTGATCGAGGAATCGGAAGCCCTGCAGTTGCAGACGGCGGAAGAAACCTACGAACAGCTTTCGACCGATCTACCGGGGCTGTCCGTTGGCTTGGTGCACGGACGGCTGAAGGCCGACGAGAAACAGGCGGTGATGAGCGCCTTCGCCGCCGGCGAGATTGACGTGCTGGTGGCGACGACGGTGATCGAGGTCGGCGTCGACGTGCCGAATGCCAGCCTGATGGTCATCGAGCACGCCGAACGCTTCGGCCTTTCGCAACTGCACCAGTTGCGCGGCCGCGTCGGTCGCGGCCAGTACGAATCGAGTTGCGTGCTGATCTACGCCGGGCCGCTCGGCGAGGTCGCCCGCCAGCGCCTGAAGATCATCTTCGAGCATACCGACGGTTTCGAGATTGCCCGCCAGGACTTGCAGATTCGCGGTCCCGGCGAATTCGTCGGGGCCCGCCAGAGCGGCGTGCCGCTGCTGCGCTACGCCGATCTCGAAATGGACGCTGATCTGGTCGAGATGGCGCGCCAGATTGCCGAGGAAATGCTCACCGAGCATCCGGCCCTGGCCGAAAAACACCTGCAACGCTGGCTGGGCGCCCGCGAGGAATTGCTCAAGTCGTAAACCAGTCCTCGATCAGCGCCGCCACCTGTTCTGGCTGGTCGTGGTGCAGCATGTGGTCGGCCTGGTCGATCCAGGCTTCGCGGACATCGGCGAAGCAGGCGCGGCGCGCTTCCCAGTCGCCGGGGCGGGTGGCGAAATCGCGCACGATCCACGACTGGCGACCGGCGACCCAGAGTACCGGGCAGGTGATGTCGCGCCAGATCGCCATCGACTCTTCGAGGCGGAACAGGTTGGGCGACATCGCCTTGTGCCAGCGGTCGCCGTTCCAGATGATGCCATGCCGGTACTCGCCGCCCTTGGTCGTGCCATCGCCGATCCGGGCCAGGTGCCGCGACAGGAAATCGGCGCGTGCCGGGGTCAGGTAGGGGTCGGTCTTCATCAGGCGCCGGGCGAAAGCCGGTCGATCCGGATAGACATGCAGGCGCGGCGGATTCTTCAATTCGCCCAGCCAGTGCCGGTAGCGGCCGGCCGCCATGTCCGGCGTGGTTGGCGCAATACCGAAGCCTTCGAGTGAAATCAGTTTTTCGACGCGATCCGGATACAGGCCGGCGTACAGTGTGGCAATGATGCCGCCCATGCTGTGACCGGCCAGGCGCACCTGCCCTTGCGGCGCGTAACGGTCGATGATGGCCAGCATGTCGCCCATGTGCTCGGCGAAGAAGTACGGGCGGTCCAGCCATTGCGACGGGCCAAAACCGCGCCAGTCGGGGGCGACGATGTTCCAGTCCTGCTGCAATTCATCGACGACGAACTGCCAGGATGCGGAAACATCCATCCAGCCGTGCAGCAGGAACAGTGTCGGCGCCTCGGGATTGCCCCAGCGACGGATGTGCAGGCGGACGCCGTAGGCGTCGAGGAATTCGGAACGGGAGGGGCGCATGGTCGATCGGGGAGCTTCGCGAAGCGGGCATTGTAGCGCCTGGTGCCCGACAGCAGCATTGCATGAAAAATGTGTCGATGGCATATAATCGCGCCTTTCCAGTTTTTACCGTCGGGAGCTTTGATGAAACGTCGCGATTTCGTGCTGTTGGGTACTTTGATGTCCGGTGTCAGTGCCGTCAATCCGGTGCTGGCCCAGTTCAATTTCGGCAAGGTGCTCGAAGCCGGCAAGACGCTGATGGAATCGGAGACGCTCAGCGACGCCGACCTCAAGTCCTACTTCGACCAGATGGCCGCCGATTCCGATGCCAAGAACAAGCTGGCCGGGCCGAAGGATGCCTACGGCAAACGCATCGCCAAACTGGCCAAGGGGCTGGACAGTTACGACGGTCTCAAGCTCGACATCAAGGCCTACCTGACGCCGGAAGTGAACGCCTTTGCCATGGCCAACGGCACCATCCGCGTCTACAGCGGGCTGATGGACAAATTCACCGACGACGAGATCCGCTACGTGATCGGTCACGAAATCGGCCACGTCAAGGCCGGTCATACCAAGTCCCGCATCCAGACCGCGATGCGCACCAGCGCCCTGCGCAGTGCCGTGGCCTCGACCGGCGGCAAGACCGCGCAGCTTGCCGAATCGCAACTTGGCGACTTGTTCGAGCAGGTCGTTCGCGCCCAGCATTCGCAGGCCAACGAGAACGAGGCCGACGATCTGGCGATGCAGTTCATGAAGTCCCAGCGCTATCCGGCGGCGGCCTGCGTGACGGCGCTGGAGAAACTCGATGCGCTGGGCGGCGGTGGGGCGTCATGGCTGTCCACCCACCCGAGCCCGAAAGCCCGGGCCGAGCGCATGCGCGCCCAGGTATAAATCAGGGGGCCTTGCTCAGTCCCCAAATATCTTCCGTATCGCATCGAAAATGGAATCAAGCGGCGACATCTCCACGTCCAGTGCCTTGACCCCGGCGTCGCCCGTGAATTCGTCGTACACCCAGTCACCGTCGACGTAGGAAACGCCGGGTGGCGCCGTCCGCTCGCTGGCAGGCTTGCCGGCCAGCGCCTGACGCATGTAGTCGGCCCAGATCGGTAGTGCCAGGGTGGCGCCGAATTCGCGGGCACCGAGCGATTTCGGCTGGTCGTAACCCATCCACGCCACCGCCACCACGTTCGCGGCGTAGCCGGCGAACCAGCCGTCGACCGCGTCGCTGGTAGTGCCGGTCTTGCCGGCCAGGTCGCTGCGCCCCAGGCGCTGGCTGGCAGCGGCGCCGGTGCCGCTGCTCACCACTTCGCGCAGCATGCTGTCGATGATGAAGGCATTGCGCGGATCGATCACCGGTTGCCTGTCTTCCTTCGACGGCGCCGGGGCTTCCCACAGCACCTGGCCGCGGGCGTCGGTGATCTTCTCGATCAGGCGCGGGCTGACCTGGTGGCCCCCGTTGGCGAACACCGCGTAGGCCTGGGCCATCTGCAGGGGCGTTACCGAGCCGCTGCCCAGCGTCAGCGTCAGGTTGTCCGGGTGTTTGGCGGCGTCGAAGCCGAAGCGCGTCAGATAGTCGCGCGCATACTGCGGCGTGATCGCCTGCAGCAGGCGCACGGCGACCACGTTCTTGGAGCGGGCGAGCGCCCGGCGTAGCGTCAGCGTGCCGTCGTAGCCGTCGTCGTTGCGCGGCTCCCATGGCTGGCCGTCGGCGCCACCGGGCAGCGACAGTGGCGCGTCGTTCATCAGCGTGGCCGGCGAGAAGCCCTTTTCCAGCGCCGCTGAATAGACGAAAGGCTTGATGATCGACCCTGGCTGACGCCAGGCGCTGGTGACGTGGTTGAACTGCCGGCGGTTGAAGTCGAAGCCGCCGACCAGCGCCCGGTAGGAACCATCCTCGGCGTCGAGAGCGACGAAAGCTGCTTCCACCTCCGGCATCTGGGCGATCGCCCAATGGCCCTTGGCGTCCTGGCTGACGCGGATCACCGAGCCGACGCGGATGCGCTCGGCCAGCGGCGTTTTCGGCTGCAGGGCGCGGGCGGCGAAGCGCAGGCCATTGCCGGTGATCTCCAGGGTGTCGCCGAAGGCTGGTTCGGCGCGTACGCGCTTGGCTGAAACCTCGGTGACGACGGCGGCGATAAGCTTGTCGCTGCCCGGGTGTTTGGCCAGCGCCTGATCAATGGTTTCCTCGCGTTCGTTGGCGTCGGCTGGCAGCTCGACGTAAGCTTCCGGGCCGCGGTAGCCGTGGCGCTGGTCGTAAGCCAGCACGTTGCGCCGCAGCGATTCGTAGGCAGCGTTTTGTTCAGCCTTGTCGAGCGTGGTGTAAACGTTGAAACCCTGGGTATAGGTGGCCCCCTGGTAGCGTGCATAAAGCTCCTGGCGAACCAGTTCGGCAACATGATCGGCCTGGGCTTCGAACTGCATGCGCTGGCTGACCGCCAGCGGTTGGGCGACGGCCTCGTCAAACTGCGCCTGGGTGATCGTCTCCAGTTGCAGCATGCGCTTGAGCACCAGTTCCTGGCGTGCCTTGGCCCGCGCCGGATTGACCGCCGGGTTGTGTTTGGACGGGTTCTGCGGAATGCCGGCGAGCATCGCCGCCTCAGCCAGCGTCAGCTCGGGCAGGCGCTTGCGGAAGTAGGTGCGGGCGGCGCTGGAAAAGCCGTAGGAGCGCTGGCCGAGGTAAATCTGGTTCATGTAGAGCTCAAGGATCTGGTCCTTGTTCAAGGCCGATTCAATGCGGTAGGAGAGCATCACCTCGGTCAGTTTGCGGCGCAGCGTCTTCTCGGGCGTCAGGAAGAAATTGCGCGCCACCTGCATGGTGATCGTCGATGCCCCCTGGCGCATGCCGCCGGTCAGCCCGGCAGCCACCGCCCGCGCCACGCCCCGGTAATCGACCCCGCCGTGCTCGTAGAAGCGCGCATCCTCGATCGCCAGCAGGGCATCCTTCAACACCGGCGGAATTTCCTGAATCGGCGTGAAGTCCCGGCGTTCCTCGCCGAACTCACCGAGCAGCGCGCCGTCGGCGGTATAGATGCGCAAGGGGATTTTCGGGCGATAGTCGGTGACCAGGTCGAGCGATGGCAGCCTGGGCAGGATGCTCAGCAGGGTGCCGCCGAGCAGCACGAACACCGTCAGCACGCCAATGGCACTCAGCGCCAGGAGCGTGCGCCGCAGGTCATTGCGGTAATTGGCTTGGGCAAAAGGTAAGGCAAGAAACTTGACGGCGGTTGAGAAGAAATTCACGCGTTGGTCCTGGTCGAGGTGGCAACTGGGCCGCTTGAAGGCGCAGTTTAGCCGTAATGTTGAAGACAAAAAATTTCGGTGGTTTTGCTTGACTATATCATATCGATATAACTAAACTTGTCGACATGAAATCTGACTACAGCCAAACCATCCCCCCGCAGTGGGCCGTCATGTCCAGGATGTTCGTTGCCTTGGGCGATGAACATCGTCAGCGCATCCTGCTGTTGTTCGAGCCGGGTGAGCGCCTGAATGTCGGGCAGATTGCCGAAGTGTCGACGCTGGCGCGGTCGACCGTGTCGCACCACCTGAAAGTGCTTCATGAGTCCGGCGTGCTGGCCTCGGAGAAGATCGGCAAGGAGGTGTGGTTCTGGATTGACCGTAAGGCGCTGGAAACCACCTTTACCAACGTTCTTGATTACGTTCGGGAGTCCACCTGATGCGTGCCGTTTTGCGTCCAATCCTGCGGGGGGTCGCCCGCCTGCTGTTCCGCGTTGATGTGCAGTTCCGGCAGTCCGATTTTTCGCAGCACAAGCTGCTGATCGTCGCCAATCACGAATCCTTTCTCGATGGCCTGTTGCTCGGCCTGTTCCTGCCGGTTGATCCGGTTTTCGTGGTCCATACCGGGGTTGTTCGGCGCTGGTACTTCCGCCTGCTGCTGTCGCAGGTGGATTACCTGGCGGTCGATCCGACCAGCCCGATGGCGATGAAGAAGGTCATCCGGCTGATCGAATCCGGCCGGCCGGTGGTCATCTTCCCGGAGGGGCGGATTACCCAGACCGGTTCGCTGATGAAGGTTTACGACGGCCCGGCCTTCGTCGCTGCCAAGACCGGCGCGACGGTGATTCCGGTACGCGTCGATGGCGCGTCGCGCTCGTATTTTTCGCGCCTGTCGGGCAAGTATCCGAAGGTGCTGTTTCCGAAAATCCGCCTGACCGTGCTGCCGGAAGCGCATTTCCCGATGCCGGCGGCGTCGACCGCAAAATTGCGCCGGCGCAAGGCGGGCGAGCAGATGCGCAAGTTGATGCAGGAAATGATCTTTGCTTCGCGTCCCACGCAAACGCTGTACGGCGCGCTGTGCGATGCGGCCACGGTGTACGGGCGCGGCCGGCGCCTGCTGGAGGACATGAAGCAGATCGAGTATTCGTACAACGACCTGCTCAAGATGGCCTTGATGCTGGGCCGACAGATCGAGCGCGTATCGGCGCCTGGCGAGAAGGTCGGCTTGCTGTTGCCCAATCTGGTGCCTACCGTTGGCCTGGTTTTCGGTTTGAGTGCCAGGAAGCGCGTGCCGGCCATGCTCAACTATACGGCCGGTACTGACGCCATGCAGGCCGCCTGCACCGCTGCCGAGGTAAAGACGGTGGTCACCTCGCGCGCCTTTGTCGAGCAGGCCAAGCTCGCCGACAAGCTGGCCGGGCTGCGTGGTGTTGAGTTGCTGTACCTGGAAGATATCCGCGACCGCATCAGCTTGGGCGACAAGCTGTGGCTGATGCTGTGGGCGATCCATTTTCCGCGTGCCTTCGAATTGTCGGCGTCGCCCGAAGAGCCGGCGGTGGTGTTGTTCACCTCCGGTTCGGAGGGCAAGCCCAAGGGCGTCGTGCTGCCGCACCGGGCGCTGCTCGCCAACATCGCGCAGATTCGCGCGGTGATCGACTTCTCGGTCGACGACAAGGTATTGAACGCGCTGCCGATCTTCCACAGCTTCGGCCTGACCGCCGGCGCGCTGCTGCCGGTGCTGACCGGCGCCAACCTCTTCCTCTACCCGTCGCCGCTGCATTACCGGGTGATCCCGGAAGTCGCCTATGACCGTGGCTGCACCGTGCTCTTCGGCACCTCGACCTTCCTCGGCAATTACGCCAAGTTCGCCCATCCCTACGATTTCTACCGCCTGCGTTACGTTGTTGCCGGTGCCGAGAAGCTTTCCGAAGCGGTGCGCAGTCAATGGTTCGAGAAGTTCGGCGTGCGCATCTTCGAAGGCTATGGCGCTACCGAAACGGCGCCGGTGCTGGCGGTCAACACGCCGATGGCCTACAAAACCGGTACCGTCGGCAACCTGCTGCCGGGCATCGAGCACAAGCTGGTGCCGGTGCCGGGCATTGATAACGGCGGCATCCTGCACGTGCGCGGTCCCAACGTCATGGCCGGCTATCTCAAGGCCGAACAGCCGGGGGTACTGCAAGCGCCGACTTCGGAAGCCGGTGATGGCTGGTATGAAACCGGCGACGTGGTCGACATCGACGACGAGGGCTTCGTGAAGATCGTCGGCCGGGTCAGGCGCTTTGCCAAGATCGCCGGCGAGATGGTCAGCCTGGAAGTGGTCGAGAAACTCGCCGTCGCCACCGCGCCGGACAAGCCGCACGCGGTGTCGAGCCAGCCGGATGAAAGCAAGGGCGAGGGGCTGGTGCTATTCACCACCGACCCGGCACTGAACCGTGAGGCGCTGGCCAGCAAGGCGCGCGAGCTCGGCCTGCCGGAACTGGCGGTGCCGAGAAAGATCAAGCTGGTCGACGCACTGCCTTTGCTCGGCACCGGCAAGATCGATTACGTGACGCTGAAACAGATGGCGGAGGCGGCATGAGCGGACAATTCGGACTTCTCAAGGAAAAGCGTTTCGGGCCGCTGTTCGGCACGCAGTTCCTCGGCGCCTTCAACGACAACCTGTACAAGAACGCGCTGGTTGTGCTGCTGACTTTCCAGGCGGCGCAATGGACGACGATCCCGGTCGAACTGCTCGGCAATCTGGCGGCTGGCCTGTTCATCCTGCCTTTCTTCCTGTTCTCGGCGACCGCCGGGCAACTGGCCGACAAGTACGACAAGGCCGGCCTGGCGCGGCTGTCCAAGGTGCTGGAGATCCTGATCATGGGCGTCGCCGCCGCCGGTTTCTGGCTGCACAGCCTGAGCTGGCTGCTCGCCGCGCTATTCCTGCTCGGCCTGCAGTCGACGCTGTTCGGCCCGGTCAAGTATTCGATCCTGCCGCAACACCTGCGCGAGGACGAACTGGTTGGCGGCAACGCGCTGATCGAGGCCGGCACCTTCGTTTCCATCCTGATCGGCACGCTGGCCGGCGGGCTGCTGGCGGGGGCGGTGAGTCAGCCGGTGTGGATCGCTGTTGGCGGGCTGGCCGTGGCGGTGCTCGGTTACCTTTACAGCCGGGGCATTCCGGCAGCGCCACCGCCGGCGCCCGAACTGAAGGTCAACTGGAATCCGCTGACCGAAACCTGGCGCAGCATGGTTTTTGCCAAGGGTAACCGGACCGTGTTCCTGTCGATTCTCGGTATTTCCTGGTTCTGGCTCTACGGTGCCTTGTTCCTCGCCCAGTTCCCGGCCTACACGAAGAACGTGCTCGGCGGTGGCGAAACGACGGTGACGCTGCTGCTGGCCATCTTCACGGTCGGTATCGGGGTCGGCTCGCTGCTCTGCGAGCGGATGTCGGGCAAGCATGTCGAAATCGGCCTGGTGCCGTTCGGCTCGATTGGCCTGACGCTGTTCGGCCTGGACCTGTATTTCGCCTCGCCGGTCGGCCTGATCGGCACGACGGCGCATGAACTGACGGCGCTGCTCAGTATCCCGGCGATCTGGCGGGTGCTGTTCGACCTGCTGATGATCGGTGTCTTCGGCGGCTTCTTCATCGTCCCGCTGTACGCGCTGGTGCAGACGCGTAGCGAGGCCAGCCACCGGGCGCGGATCATTGCCGCCAATAACATCCTTAACGCCTTGTTCATGGTGGTCGGCGCCCTCGGTGCCTCGGCGGCGCTCGGCGCCGGACTGTCGATCCCGGCGCTGTTTGGCATCGCGGCACTGCTCAATGCGGCAGTCGTGGTGTACATCTACGGGCTGGTGCCGGAATTTCTGCTGCGCTTCGTCGCCTGGCTGCTGGTCAAGGCGGTGTACCGGTTGCGCAGCGAAGGCGTCGAACACATCCCGCTGGCCGGGCCGGCGGTGCTGGTCGCCAACCACGTCAGCTTCGCCGATGCGGTGATCCTGATGGGGGCGTCACCGCGGCCGATCCGCTTTGTCATGGATCACCGCATCTTCCGCACGCCGCTGCTCGGCTTCGTCTTCCGCCACTGCGGGGCGATTCCGATCGCCTCGGCCAAGGAAGACCCGGCGCTGACGGAGAAGGCCTTTGCCGAGGTGTCGACCGCACTGGCCAATGGCGAACTGGTCGGCATCTTCCCCGAAGGCAACATCACCCGTGATGGCGAGTTGCAGCCTTTCCGCCCGGGTATCGCCCGCATCCTCGCGGCCAATCCGGTGCCGGTGGTGCCGATGGCGCTGTCCGGCTTGTGGGGTAGTTTTTTCTCGCGCATCGATGGTGCGGCGATGAAAACGCCGTTCCGCCGCGGGATGTTTTCGCCGATCAGCTTGCACGTCGGCGCGCCGCTGGCGCCGACGGCGGCAACGCCGACGACCTTGTTCGAACGCGTGCTGAGCTTGCGGGGGGCGGCCAAATAGCCGGCGCGGCGGTAAAATCCCGGACTTTGCCCGAAAGCTGACGATGGCCACCGCTTCCCCGATTCCCGCCGACCCGCTGGCCACCCTGGCCGATACCGACAGCCAGCGACTGGCCGCGCGCCTAGCGCAGGATGCCTTTGCCGCCGTGTTCCGCATGGCCGTCGCGCCGGACAGTGACGCCGAAGCCGGCGCCCTCGGCGAACTGGCCGGGCGCTGCTACAACTGGAGCCAGGCCGGTGCCGCCGACGACGCCCGGGCGCTGCGCCTGGCCCTGTTGATCAACGGGCTCGATGCCTGGGGGCTGGCTTACACGCAGGCATTCCAGCTCCAAGCGATCCCGGCGCTGACGGCGCTGATCGGCGGACTGCGCACGCGTCTCGACGCCACCGCCGATGCGCGCTTCCAGCAACAGTTTGCGGCGCTGACGGGGAATGAATTCGCCGCCGTCGATTTCAAGGTCGAACTGCGCCGCAGCATCCATCTCGCGCTGTGGCATGCGATGGCCGCTTGTGAGACGGCCGAACAGGCCGAAGGCCTGGTCCGGCCGCTGGGCAGCCTGCTGCTCGGGCTCAACGAACAGATGCCGGAGCTCGGCTGGCGGTTGATTGCCGACGCGCTGGCCAGCATCCAGATTTCGCTGCTCGCCGATGCGGCGGCCTCGGCGATGGCCCAGGACGGCACGCAGCAGTTATTCGCGGCCTTGCGTCACGCGCTGCCTGCTGAACGTTACCAGGCCATCCTCGCCCATTCCGGGCAGGCCGTCGTTGCCTGGCAGCAGGCGCGGCGGGCACGCGACACAGAAGGTAGAATCGACGCATGACCCTGGCCGCGATCAAGGAAAGACTGGATCTCTACGAGAAGCTGATGCGATTGGACAAGCCAATCGGCATCCTGCTCTTGCTGTGGCCGACGCTGTGGGCGCTGTGGCTGTCTGCCAATGGCCGTCCGGATTGGCCCGTGCTGCTGGTCTTCGTGCTCGGCACCGTGCTCATGCGTTCGGCCGGTTGCGTCATCAACGACTACGCCGACCGCGATTTCGACAAGCATGTCGAACGGACCAAGGAGCGTCCGTTGACTGCCGGTCGGGTGAGCACGAAGGAAGCACTGGCGCTGTTCGCCGTCCTCTGCCTGCTGGCTTTCGCGCTGGTGCTGGTGCTGGGGATTCCGCTGGTCATCTGGCTGTCAATCCCAGCGGTCTTCCTGGCTGCCAGCTATCCCTTCACCAAGCGCTTCTTGGCTATTCCGCAGGCCTACCTCGGCATCGCCTTTGGCTTCGGCATCCCGATGGCCTACGCTGCGCACCAGGGCAGCGTGCCGGCCGAAGCCTGGTGGCTGCTGCTGGCCAACATCTTCTGGGCGGTTGCCTACGATACCGAATACGCCATGGTCGACCGCAACGACGACCTCAAGATCGGCATCAAGACCTCGGCGATCACCTTCGGTCGTTTCGACGTCGCCGCCGTCATGCTCTGCTACGCCGCGACGCTGGCGCTGATCGCCTGGGTCGGCAGCACCTACGCGCTGGGCTGGCCGTTCTACAGCGCGCTGGCCATTGCCGCCGGCATCATGGGCGTCCATTACATCTGGATTCGCGGCCGCGAACGCATGGCCTGCTTCAAGGCTTTCCTGCACAACAACTGGGTCGGCGGCATCATCTTCGCCGGCATTGCCCTGGACTTCCTGCTCCGATGAAATACCACGACCTGCGCGACTTCCTGTCGCAACTGGAAAAGACCGGCGAACTCAAGCGCATTGCGGTCGATGTCGATACCCACCTGGAGATGACCGAGATCGGCGACCGCGTGCTGCGCGCCGGCGGTCCGGCACTGCTCTTCGAAAAGGCTCATACGCAGGGCCGGCGTCACGAGATGCCAGTACTCACCAACCTGTTCGGCACGCCCAGGCGCGTAGCCCTGGGCATGGGCGAGGATTCGGTGCAGGCGCTGCGCGAAGTCGGCAAGCTGCTTGCCTACCTCAAGGAACCGGAGCCGCCCAAGGGCCTGAAGGATGCCTGGGACAAGCTGCCGGTGCTCAAGCAGGTGCTCAACATGGCGCCGAAGAAGGTGTCGAACGCGCCCTGCCAGGAGATCGTCTGGGAAGGCAAGGACGTCGACCTCTCGCGGCTGCCGATCCAGCATTGCTGGCCCGGCGACGTCGCGCCCCTGATCACCTGGGGCCTGGTCGTCACCAAAGGCCCGCACAAGAGCCGCCAGAACCTCGGCATCTACCGCCAGCAGGTGCTCGGGCCGAACAAGCTGATCATGCGCTGGCTGGCGCATCGCGGCGGTGCGCTCGATTTCCGCGATTTCAAGATGGCCAACCCCGGCCAGCCTTTCCCGATTGCCGTGGTCCTCGGCTGCGATCCGGCGACCATACTCGGCGCGGTGACGCCGGTGCCGGACAGCCTTTCCGAATACCAGTTCGCCGGCCTGCTGCGCGGCGGCAAGACCGAGCTGACGCAATGCCTCGGCTCAAGTTTGCAAGTGCCCGCTTCCGCCGAGATCGTTCTCGAAGGCCATATCCATCCCGGCGAGATGGCGCTCGAAGGCCCCTACGGTGATCACACCGGCTACTACAACGAGCAGGCGGAATTTCCGGTGTTCACGGTCGACCGCATCACCATGCGCAAGAACCCGATCTACCACAGCACCTATACCGGCAAGCCGCCCGACGAGCCGGCGGTGTTGGGCGTGGCGCTCAATGAAGTGTTCGTGCCGCTGTTGCAGAAGCAGTTCACCGAAATCGTCGATTTCTACCTGCCGCCGGAAGGCTGCTCGTACCGCATGGCCATCGTCAGCATCAAGAAGGCCTATCCCGGCCACGCCAAGCGCATCATGTTCGGCATCTGGTCTTTCCTGCGCCAGTTCATGTACACCAAGACCATCGTTGTCGTGGACGACGACATCGACATCCGCGACTGGAAGGAAGTGATCTGGGCGATGACCACGCGTTTCGACGCGGTGCGCGATACGACCCTGGTCGATAACACGCCGATCGACTACCTCGACTTCGCCAGCCCGGTCGCCGGCCTGGGCTCGAAGATGGGGATCGACGCGACCAATAAGTGGCCGGGCGAAACCCAGCGCGAATGGGGGCGGCCCATCGTCATGGACGCTGCGGTTAAACAGCGCGTGGACGATCTCTGGGGGAAACTGGGCTTATGAGCCTGACCGTCATCGATCTCGATCTGAACAACACCACCCATGCGGCGGCCTTGCTTGAGCTGCTCGACCACTACGCGCAGGACCCGATGGGCGGCGGTCAGGGCCTCAAGCCCGAGGTCAAGGCGACGCTGGTCGCAGGCTTGAAGGGTGTGCCGGTCTATCACGGCGGACTGGCGCTGGCTGGCGACAAGCCGGTCGGGCTGATCAATTGCTTCGCCGGTTTCTCGACCTTCGCTGCCCGGCCGCTGCTCAACATCCACGATATCGTGGTGCGCCGCGACCGCCGCCGTCAGGGTATCGGTCAGGCGCTGCTGGCCTGGGCCGAGACCAAGGCGCGGGCACTCGGCTGCTGCAAGCTGACGCTGGAAGTGTTGTCGAACAACCAGCAGGCGATGGCTTCGTACCAGCTCGCCGGTTTCGCGCCCTATGTGCTCGACCCGGCGGCTGGTCAGGCGCTGTTCCTGCAGAAACTGCTGGCCGAGGAGAAATCATGAACGAGCCTGTCCCTGGCGGCCCCGGCGGCGTGCGCCCGTCGCTGGTCAATGTCACCCACCTGATCTATGGCCTGCATGCGATTGCCGTCGTCGTCGGCGTCACCTCGTCGGCGACCATCGCCGGCGGCTTTGTCTTCGGGGTGCCGTCGCTGCTGGCGGTCTTCCTCAACTACTGGATGCGCAGCGAAGTTCGCGGCACCTGGCTGGAAAGCCATTTTCGCTGGCAGATCCGGACCTTCTGGTTCACCGTGCTGTGGCTCGGTGTCTATGGCCTGTTTCTGATCACCATCATCGGTATTCCGATCGCCATCGGCGTGATCTTGGTGCTCGGTTTCTGGGTTGCCTACCGCGTTGTCCGCGGCTGGCTGGCGCTCGGCAGTTCAAACGCTATCGGCTTGTGAGGCGGCGCGCTTGCGCAGCCACTTGAGCACCGTCCCGAACAGGATGTCGGGATCGACCGGCTTGGCGATGAAGTCGTCCATGCCGGCATCGAGGCAGCGCTGACGGTCCTCGGCAAAGGCATTGGCGGTCATCGCCAGGATCGGTACGTGTTGCCGCGCCGGTAGCGCGCGGATGCGGCGGGTCGCTTCGAGACCGTCGAGACGCGGCATCTGCATGTCCATCAGGATCAGGTCGTAATTGCCGCGGGTTGCCATCTCCAGTGCCTGCTGACCGTCTTCGGCGACATTCACCTGCAGGTTCACATCGCTGAACAGCGACAGTGCGACTTCGCGATTGATCGGTTCGTCCTCGGCGAGGAGCAGGCGGCAGTGAGCATGGTCGCGAGCGAGCAATGTTTCGGCGCTCTCTCCCTGGATACTCGGGCGGCTCGGTGCGGTGATGCTGGCGTGGCCGTGTTTCAGTCGGGCGGTGAACCAGAAGGTGCTGCCGTGCCCGGGTTGGCTGCTGACCCCCGTGTCGCCGCCCATGGCCAGCGCCAGTTTGCGGGTCACGACCAGGCCCAGGCCGGTACCGCCGAAGCGTCGGGTAATCGTGTTGTCCGCCTGTTCGAAGGCGGAGAACAGGCGGGCCTGGGCCGCCGGGTCGATGCCGATGCCGGTATCGCGGACCTCGAAGCGGAGCAGGACGCCGTGCTCGTCTTCCTGTTCGCGGCTGACCTTCAGGGTAACGCTGCCCTGGTCGGTGAATTTGATGGCATTGGCGGCGAAGTTGAGCAATGCCTGCTGCAGGCGGCCGGCGTCACCTCGCAGCACGAGACCGGGAACGTCGTTGACGATCTCCAGTTGCAAATCCTTCTCCAGCGCCTTGTCGAGCATCATCGAGGAAACATTGGCGAGGATGCTGCCCGGCTGCAGTTCGTTTTCCTCGAGCTCGAACTTGCCGGCTTCGATCTTCGACAGGTCGAGGATGGCATTGATGATGTTCAGCAGATGCTGGCCGGCCAGGTCGATCTTGTGCAGGCGCTCCTGCTGATCGGGCGGAACACCGGCGCGGCTGATCAGGTGCACCATGCCGGTGATGGCGTTGAGCGGGGTGCGGATTTCGTGGCTCATGTTGGCCAGGAAGCTGCTCTTGGCCAGGCTGGCCGCCTCGGCGACTTCCTTGGCTTCCTGCAATGCCAGTTCGGTTGTCTTCTGCAGTTCGATGGCCGCTTCAAGCTGAGCGGTGCGTTCGCGGACCTTGATCTCCAGCTGGTCGCGGTGGCCGGCAATTTCATCCATCGCGGCGCGCAGTTCGGTGATGTCGTGGGCGATCCCAAGGATACCGATCAGGGTGCCGTCGGCCAGGCGCATCGGCACCTTGGTGGTCAGGAACAAGCCCTGATAGTCGCAGCCGGCAAAGTGCAGCCATTCCTCGTTGGTGCTTGGTCCATCGGCGGCAACGGCAGCCAGGTCCTTTTCGCGGAAAAAGTCGGCGAGTTCGGCGTCGACGAAATCGTGATCGGTCTTGCCGACAATTTCCTCTTCCTTGGCGCCGAAAAACTGCTCGAAACGCGGATTGCAGGCCAGGTACACGCCTTCCGGATCCTTCAGCCAGATCAGGTCGGGGATGGTGTCGACCAGGGTGTGCAGGTGCGCGCGCTCACGGGTCAGCGCCGTCATGGTCTCGTTGAGGACACGCGCCAGCGTCCCCAGTTCGTTGTCCGGCAGCTTGCCGTCGACCGGCACGAAGTGCCCGCTGCGGGCCGAGTCGACGGCCTGCATCAGGCGGTCGAGTGGATTCATGATTTCCCGGCGCATGAAAATCAGGCCGATGATGAATACCAGCAGCGAAACGGCAGCCAGGCTGGCGAAGCCGGCGCCGATCAGCAAACCCGTGGAGGCATCACCGATGTCAGCCGGACGGACAAAACGGAAGCTGACGGCGGGGCCATCGAGCAGTTGTGCGGTGGCGGTGGAGAAGGTGTGTTCTCCGGACCTGCCGAGGTGCAGGTCGGTAAACCAGCGCAAGTTCAGCTCGCGTTCCTTGCCGCTGTCGGTCATCAATGCCTGGGGCGGCATCAGTGCCGAATGCAGCGTTTCGTCGTTGCCGATGGCGAAGGCCAGGCCGGTTTCGCCGGCGGTGCGTTCGATGAAGGCGAGATCCAGGCAGCGGCCGACCGACAGCCGGCCGATTTCGCCGGCCGCTGAAACGACGGGCAGGTCATGGAGCAGCGCGATGCCGGGGGCGGTGCGGCAACGCCCGAAACGGACCTTATCGCTGCCGTTGGCTGGTGCTGCCAGGTCAATGCTGGCAATCGGTTCGAACGGTGCCAGACTGGCCTTGCTGGCGAAAAGCACCGGCTCGCCTTCGCTGCGCTGCGACCAGTAGAGATTTTGCTGCATGGCATAGCCGGCGATCGGACCGTGCCGGCCGCTGACCAGCAACCAGTCGATGCCGCTGGTCCGGCCGCTTTCACCGAGCAGCAAGGCGAGTTCGCGGGCAGGGAAGTCGAAGATGTCGGGGTTGCCGCGTTCGCTGTCGAAGTAGCCGTCAAACAGGTGCAGGGTAGCCTGCAGCTTGGGCGATTCGCTCAGCGTTCGCGTCATCCCAGCCAGTTCCTGGGCACGATATTCGGTTTCCGTGTCGAGGTGATGCCAGGCGGCGTCGATCGTGCGCGTCTGTTCTTCCCATTGTTGCTGCCCGCGCAGGACGGAAAACAGCAAGCCGGCAACCACCAGCACGGCAAGGGTTGCGGCAAACCACAGCAGGAGGAGCCGATGGGCCAGGGGCAGCTTGCGCACGATCAGAATATCGGTTCGATCCGCTCCACGTTGTCGCGGGTGACAGCAATCGATGCGACGATACGTTCGCGCGTTGCCAGCCGGCCGCCATCGATCAGGGTCAGCGCGGCCTCGGCGCCTTCCCGGCCGAAAGTCGGGTAGGTGAAGCTGGCGTCGAGGTCACCGGCGCGAATGGCGTTGCGCGCCTCGGTGATGAAGTCGATGCCGGTGATCGGAATCTGCCGGGGATCGCGTCCCGCCTTCTTCAGTGCCATGATGGCGCCGAGTGCCATGCTGTCGGACTGGGCGTAGATGGCATCGAAGGCCAGGTTTTCGGCCAGGGCTTCCTCGACTTTCTGGATGGCCAGTGCGCGTTGCGAATCGGCACGCTTGACGGCGGCAATCTTCAGTCCGGGGTGTCTGGCCAGTTCGTCCATGAATCCCTCGGTACGCAGTTGTCCCGGGGTCGAGGTCGGGATGTGCTGCAACACCAGTATCCGGCCTTTGCCGTTCAGTCGCCTGGCCAGGTATTGCGCAGCCTGACGGGCGATGGCGCGGTTGTCGGCGGTGACGAAATGGGTGAATTCCTCGCCATTGACCCGCCGTGACAGCAGGATGACCGGAATGCCCCGGCGATGGATGCGGGCGATCGGTTCGCGCATCAGGTCGGCATCGCGCGGACTGGTGATCAGGATGTCGACGCCGCGTGCGGCGAACTGCTCGATGTCCTGGACCTGGCGGGCGGTGTCGCCGCCGGCGTCACTGAAGACGAACTCGATGTCGGGGCGTTTGCTGAAAGCCTGCTGCAGGTCGCGGACCTGGGCGGCGCGCCAGTCGTTGGCCATGGTGTCCTGGGCGAAGGCGACAACATGCTTGCGCTGCCGGGAGGGATTGGCAAATAACTGCGGCGCCAGACTCAGCCCGAGGGCGAGCAGGCTAAATTGCCGGCGTTGCATGAGAGACTCCCTTCTCTTCTGTTTGGCGTCAGCGATTCTTGTGCCGCTGTCGCACCAATAGCTTCACTTTAACCCATTCACGGTCGCTTTTCGAGCCGTGACCAGCAAGTCATCGACTGTCGGCCAGCCAGTTGAGCAGGGCGTCGATGGCTTCGCCGCCGGCTTGGGCGCGCGGGTCGTTGATGAAAAAAGTCAGGGCGTGGCGGCGGCCGTTGGCGTCGAGCACATAGCCGGCGGCGGTGCGTACGCCGTTCAGTGTGCCCGTCTTGATATGCGCCCGGCCGCTGGCCGCGTCGCCGTTCAGGCGTTTCTTCATGGTGCCGTCGATGCCGGCCAGCGGCAGGCTGGCGATGAATTCCGGCATCACCGGGCTGCGCCAGGCATCGAGCAGCAGGCGGTTCATGTTGCCGGCGCTGATCCGTTCGCTGCGCGACAGGCCGGAGCCGTTGTCGATGACCAGTTCGGGAAAGTCCAGGCGACGCGTGCGTAGCCAGTCAATGATGCGGCGCGTCGCCCGCTCGTTGCTGGCCGGTGCGCCATCGTTGCCGAGCGTCAGGAAAAGTTGGCGGGCCATGACGTTGTTGCTGTACTTGTTGATGTCGCGCACGACTTCGCCCAGTGCTGCGGATTCGTGGCGCACCAAGGCGACGGCGGTAGCCGGGGTCTGACCGGGGCGAACCTGGCCGTCGATGCGCCCGCCCAGTTCCTGCCATAACGCGAGAATCAGGCCGCTGGCATGGGCGTCGGCGGACAGCGGCGCCAGGTTGACCGTGCGTTCGCCGCACTGCACTGCGTAGCTGCCACGGATTTCCAGGCGACGGCTGCTGCCGTCGGGGATCAGCGCGAGCGCGATGCGGTCGCGCCAGTCGCCGGGGCAGGGGCCGTTCATTGTCTGCAGGCGGTCGTCCACGATCAGGCCGGCACTGGGCGATTCCAGCCATGCCCGGGCTTGTCCGTCCGTCGTCAGCAGGGTGAAGCGCAGGGCCTGGAAATCGATCAGCAGGCCGTTGGGGCCGACGTTGTAGGCGCGCAACGGCTTGTTGTCGAAGGCGGCAGGATCGAAGGTCATGCTGGCGAAAACACTGCGATCGAGGACGATGTCGCCAGCGATGCGGTCGACGCCGCGGGTGCGCAACTGGCGCAGCAGCAGCCACAGGTGTTCGACGGTGAAGCGGGGGTCGCCGCTGCCCTTCAGGTACAGGTTGCCCGGCAGCGTGCCGCGTTCGACCGGCTGCTCGGCGAGGATGGTGGTTTGCCAGGTGTGAGCGGGGCCGAGCAGATTGAGTGCGGCATAGGTGGTGAGCAGTTTCATCACCGACGCCGGGTTCATGACCATTTCCGCATTGTGCGCGAGGGTCGGCGTCGCACTGTCGACCGGCTGGACGATCACGGCCACCTTGTCCAAGGGGATCTGCGCCGCCTGCAGGGCACGGACAACCGGCGGCGGGAGTTGGGCGAAGGTCGGGGTGCTGGCGGTCAGGGCCAGCAGCGACAACAAGAGGATGAAGGGGCGGGCGAGCATGGTGCGGCAGACGAAAAAATGGGGGTCTGAAGCCCCCATTCTACGTTGCCGTCGACCGGCGATCAGCGTTTGTACAGCTCGAAGCCGGAAATCAGGTCGGCCAGCGATTTCGAAGTCTGCAGCAATTCGGCCGAAGCCTGGCGGGCCTGGCGGGCGGCGTTGGTGTTCTGCTCGATCAGGTCGGTGATCTGCTGCATGCTGATGGCGACCTCTTCGCTGGCAATGCCCTGCTGGCGGGCAGCATCGGAAATCTGCCCGGCCATCAGGGAAACCTGGCTCGACGACTGGGTGATGCCTTCCAGACCAGCAACGCTCTCGCGCAGCTTGCCGATTCCGGTTTCGACTTCCTGCGAGGCGACGTCCATGCTGGCCACGGCCTGTGCGGTGACCGACTGGATTTCGCTGACCGTGGTATTGATGTCGGCGGTCGAGGTCGTTGTCCGTTCGGCCAGTTTGCGTACCTCGTCGGCCACCACGGCGAAGCCGCGCCCCTGCTCGCCGGCACGGGCAGCTTCGATGGCCGCGTTGAGCGCCAGCAGGTTGGTCTGGCTGGCGATGTCGGCGATGACGCTGGTAATGTCACCGATCTTGGCGATTGAGCGGTTCAACTGATCGATGGTGCCGTTCGAGGCATTGACGGCATCGACCACCCGGTTGGTCGCCGCCATGCTCTGGCTGATGTTGGTGTTGCTCTGGTTGACCTGGTTTTGTGATTCGCGGGCGGCACTGGCCGTGTCCTGGGCGTTGGCGGCAACTTCCTGGACCGACTGGCTGAATTCCTCGGTCGCGGCGGCCACACCCTCGACGCTGGCCTGCTGTTGCTCGGACTGCGAGGTAACCTGGGCCATCTGGGTTTCAAGCAGTTTGCTGCGCGAGTCGATGGCGCGCGAGGCGGCGTTGATCTCGTCGAGCATGGCTTTCAGGGTCCCCTGCATGACGCCGAGGTTGCATAGCAGCAGGCCGGTTTCGTCGCGGCCTTCGATGTCGATCTCGTCGGTCAGTTTGCCCTCGGCGATCCGGTCGAATTGGTCGATGGTCTTGCGGATGGGGCCGACGATGGCATTGACCAGGAAGGCGCCGCCAATGACCGCCAGCAGGACGGCAGCGACCAGCAGGCCGATGCTCAGATTGCGCACCCAGCGGTAGTGTGCGTCGGCCGCTTCGTAGCGGGCATTGGCGCCATCGGCGATGGCCTGGATCAGCGCCTGGCCATCGCGCTGCATCTCGGCGTAGAGCGGGTTGATGTTGCGCAGCAGCAGGACATTGGCGTCCATGAAGTTGCCCTGGCGCAGTAGGTCGCGGGCCTTGTTGATGCCTTCGCGAGAGAAGCGTTCGCGGGTCTCGCCGAACTTGTCGAGCAGCGCCTTTTCCTTGTCGGTCAGCGAAATGGCCTTGAGTCGGTCGAGCAGTTCGTTGATTTCCTTGCGGTTGTTCAGGGTGTTGTCGATGTGCAGGTCGATCGGGTGGTCGTGCAGTTTGGCAAACTGGCTGGACGTGTCGTGTTGCAGGCCGAGCATGATCTGCGAGCGGTTGTCCGAGAGCAGGAACATCATCCGGTTGACGATGTTGGACGGGACCAGGTTCTCGTTGTACAGGGCGATCAACTCGTCGTCGGTACTCTTCAGGCTGGTCAGGCCGACAATGCCGACCACGCTCATCAACACGACCAGCGCCGCCATGGTTGCCCAGATACGGGCGCGCAGCGACAGCGATTTACGACCGGTGGCCGGTAGACGGCCCTTCTGTCCGGCAGCAGCGTAGGCGGCTTCGGCGGCGGCGCGTTTGGCGCTGGGGGCCGGGGTGCGTACCGACATGTAGCCGGTGATCTGGCCATTCTTCTTGAGCGGGACGACAAAGGCCTCGACCCAGTAGAAATCGCCGTTCTTGCAGCGGTTCTTGACCATGCCGCGCCACGGCAGTCCCTTCTTCACCGTGCCCCACAAATCCTGGAAGGCGGCTTCCGGCATGTCCGGGTGGCGAACAAGATTGTGGCTCTTGCCGATCAGTTCGTCGCGGGTGAAGCCGCTGATGTTGACGAAGGCGTCGTTGGCATAGGTGATGATGCCCTTGAGGTCGGTGCGTGATACCAGATAGGTGTCACGGGGGAAATGCACTTCATGCTGGGTGACGGGCTGATTGTTTTTCATGTTGTGTCCGGAAGCGTGGCGATGGAGATGCTTAGCCCAGCAATATATAACGTTAGTAATAGCTCGTGTTGTTCGTCATGCTGATTTTGCAATGTGTCCAGATGTTGACGAAAAAAACCCGCCGGATGGGCGGGTTGTTGATGCGCCAGAAAGGCGTTTATTTTTCCAATTCGTAGACGATGTCGGCGCGGCGGTTTTCGGCCCAGGCCTCTTCGTTGCGGCCAAGCAGCTTGGGTTTTGCTTTACCCCAACTCTTGATGCTGACCTGTTGCTTGCCAGCGCCGTAGCCGAGCAGGGTGGCTCGTACCGTCTGCGCGCGATTCAGGCCCAGGCGCTGGTTATAACTGGCGCTGCCGCGTTCGTCGGCATGGCCTTCGACGCGTACCTTGGCATTCGGATTACGCGCCAGGTAGCGGGCGTGGGCGCTGATGACCGGGTCGTAATCGGCTTTGAGGTCGGCCTTGTCGAGGTCGAAATAGATGCTGCGTTGCGTGCGCAGGCCTTCTTCGTCCATGCGCATCGGCGCTTGCTCGACTTCGCGGGCGGCGACGGTCTGTGGGACCAGAAGCTCAGTCGGCACCGGCTGGCCGAGCAGACCGGGGTGCACCTTGAGGTTGCCGGTCTGGGCGACCTGGCGCGTACGGGACGGATCGTCGCTCGTGGCGCAGGCGCTGAGCAGGGAAGCAAGCAGGAGGGCAAGGAGCGTACGCATGGTGTTCTGGCATCCGGGAAAGCGGGAATGATATCCGCTCTCCCGCTTTCCGACCAGTTTGCTTTGGCCCGCCCCGGAAAACCCGCCCGCACGGCAGTGATATAATCGCCCACCGAAATTTGCACCTGGCGTTTTCCAGTGATCTTCACCCTAGGCATCAACCATCATTCAGCACCACTCGCCATCCGCGAGCGCGTCGCTTTCGGTGCTGACAAGCTGCACCATGCCCTGGCCGAGCTGGCACATGCCCAGGTGGTGCGCGAGGTTGCGATCCTGTCCACCTGCAACCGGACCGAGATCTATTGCGCTGCGGAGTCGCCGCAGCGGGTCATCGACTGGTTGACGGCCTATCACCAGGTCGCGCATGACGAACTGTCGCCCTTCCTTTATGTACACGATCAGCCGGCAGCGATCCGCCATGCGTTCCGTGTTGCCTGCGGACTGGACTCCATGGTCATCGGCGAGCCGCAGATCCTGGGGCAGGTCAAGGATGCGGTGCGTGCCGCGGAAGAGGTCGGGACGCTGGGCACGCAACTGCACAAGCTCTTCCAGCGCGCCTTTTCGGTGGCCAAGGAGGTGCGCAGCACAACCGCGATCGGCGCCAATATCGTTTCCATGGCCGCCGCCGGCGTGCATCTGGCCGAACGCATCTTCGATTCGATTGCCGGGCAGCGGGTGTTGTTCATCGGCGCCGGCGAGATGATTGAATTGTGCGCAGCGCATTTCTGCGCCGAACAGCCGAAACAGGTGACGATCGCCAACCGCACTGTCGAACGCGGTCGCGAACTGGCCGAGCGCTACGGTGGCAAGGCCATCCGGCTCGATGAACTGGCCGACGCCCTGCCGCAGCACGACATCGTCGTCTCCTGTACCGCCAGTCCGCTGCCGATCATCGGCCTGGGCATGGCCGAACGGGCGATCAAGGCACGCCGGCACCGGCCAATCTTCATCGTCGACCTGGCGGTGCCGCGCGACGTCGAGGAGGAAGTCGGCGAACTCGACGACGTTTTCCTGTATACCGTCGACGACCTGGCCCAGATTGTCGAAAGCGGCATGGAGTCGCGGCAGGCTGCCGTGGTCGAAGCCGAGGACATCATCGGCCAGCGGGTCCGCGAGTTCGTCGGCTGGTTGCAGTCGCGGGACACGGTGCCAGTGATCCGCGCCTTGCGCGACTCGGCTGACCGGATCCGACGCCACGAGGTCGAGCACGCGCTCAAGGCCCTGGGCAAGGGCGAAGCGCCGGAGAAAGTGGTCGAACAACTGGCGCAGCGCTTGAGCAACAAGTTCCTGCACGCACCGACCAGCACCCTCAATGCGGCCGACGGTGAGGACCGCGTGCAGTTGCATGCGGCGGTCGAACGACTGTTCCACCTGCGCAGCGGCGACTGAGGTCGTCGGGCCTTACTGGCCCTGAGGATTGCCCCGGTTGAGGACAACGCGGTTGCGTCCGGTGCGCTTGGCTTCGAGCAGAGCGTCGTCGGCTGCAGCAATCAACGACGAGGCGGTCAGGTAGTCCGGTAGCGCGGCAACGCCGCAACTGAGCGTGGCACGCAGGGTGCCGTGGGCATGGGCGTGCGGCAGTTGCGAGAAATCCTCGCGAATCTGTTCGATCAGTCCGATCGCCTGGGCCGGGTCGATGCCGGGCAGGGCAATGATGAATTCCTCTCCGCCATAGCGACCGACCAGGTCGGTGCTGCGCAAACGGCCGCGCAACAGCCAGGCGACACTGCGGATGACCTGGTCGCCGACCGGGTGCCCGTAGTTGTCGTTGATCGTCTTGAAGCGGTCGATGTCGATCATCGCCACGACCAGTTGCCCGTCGGGTTGCGCTGCGTGCAGCAGGCGCTCGACCTGGACCTTCGAGGTTGAATGGTTGAACAGGCCGGTCAGGCTGTCGTGCTGGCCGGAATAGAGCATTTCCCGGTAGCGCTCGATCTTGGTCTTGACCACTGAGGCGAGGATGATCGGGTTGACCGGCTTGGTCAGGAACTGGTCGCCGCCCAGGCGCAGCGCCTCGACCTGTTGCACGATGTCGTTCTCGCTCGACAGGTAGATCACCGGCAGCGCCTGGTATTCGGGAATCTGGCGCAAAGCGCTGGTGACTTCGACGCCGGTGCAGAAGGGCATGTACATGTCCATCAGGATGGCGTCGGGACGGTATTCGTTGGCCACTTCGAAGAGTAGTCGCGGGTCGTTGATCGCCTTGCTGTCGATGCCGTGCTGCGACAGCGAGCGGCGGATGTGGGCGATGGCGGTGGCCGAATCTTCGACGATGAGCACCCGGTGCATTTCCTGTTCGTGCATTTCGACCAGGTCGAGGATGCGCGACAGCACGTCGCTGACCTTGTTGCCGACCGGTACGCAGGCATCGGCGCCGGCACGCTGGAGCAGGACGATGCTCTGCAGGTTGGACGGCACCGACAGGCAGTAGAAATAGCTGGTCGGGAAACGGGTGCGCAGGGCGATGATCGCCGAGATGGCGGCCGGCGGGTAGGCACGTCCCTCGACATCGGGGATGAAGGTGATGGCCAGCGGCGGTTCGTCGTTGGCCGGTTGCTCGCCCCAGCGCGCTTCTTCCGGGGTGAAGCCGAAGAAGCCGAGTTGTTCGGCCAGCGATGCCGACCACGGGTGGTTTTCCCGGGAAACGATTAGGACGCGGCGGGGCTGGTTCCAGCAGTCGCCGATTTGTCCTTCCGCCGTGTCCAGCGTGCGTCGGGCCAGGATTGCCGGGGTTTCGTGGCGGCGCAATTCCCCGAGAATGATCTGCAACTTGCGCTCGATGGCCACCGCCTGGTCGAGCGGGATGGGGTGCATCTCGCGGTCGGCGAAGAAGGTCAGCGCGGTGTTTTCCAGTTCCTGGCAGGCGCGTACCAGGCCGGGCAGGTGCTGACGATGCAACTGTTCGGTCAGGCCGTTCAGCGACAGCGTGAATTCGACGAAAAGGTCGAACTCACCAGAGCTGCGATAGCTTTGCCAGCCACGTTCGAGGGTGGCGGCCAGGGCTACGATGGAATTTGGGAAGGAGGACATTGCGTCGCTTTTCGGGAATGCGTGATTATGCGGCTCGCAGAATGACAAGGCAATCTCGGTCGATTCCCGGGGGATGGTGAACTCGGGTACCATAACGCCCCTTTCCAGCGCTTTCGCCGGCCCGGCCCCATCAATGAAACCGAGCATCCGCCAAAAACTCGATCTGCTGGTCGACCGTCTCGACGAGATCGACCGCATGCTGTCGGCACCGGAAACCGCCGGCGACATGGAGCAGTTCCGCAAGCTGTCGCGCGAGCGCGCCGAGGTCGAACCGGTGATCGTTCATTTCAACGCCTTCCGCCAGGCCGAGCAGGATCTCGCCGAGGCCGAGGCGATGCGTGACGACCCGGAAATGCGCGATTTTGCCGAAGAAGAAATCGCCGCCGCCAAGGCGCGCCTGCCCGAGCTGGAAGTCGAACTGCAGAAACTGCTGCTGCCGAAAGACCCCAACGACGAGCGCAGCGTGCTGCTGGAAATCCGCGCTGGCACCGGCGGCGACGAGTCGGCGCTGTTCGCCGGCGACCTCTTCCGCATGTATTCGCGCTACGCCGAGCGCCAGCGCTGGCAGGTCGAGGTGTTGTCGGCGAGCGAGTCGGAGCTCGGCGGCTACCGCGAAATCATCTGCCGCATCGCCGGCTACGGCGCCTATTCGCGCCTGAAGTTCGAGTCCGGCGGCCACCGCGTCCAGCGCGTGCCGGAAACCGAAACCCAGGGTCGCATCCATACCTCAGCCTGCACCGTGGCGATCATGCCGGAAGCAGACGAGGTCGAGGACGTCAACCTCAACCCGGCCGACCTGCGCATCGACACCTTCCGCGCGTCCGGCGCCGGCGGCCAGCACATCAACAAGACCGACTCGGCGGTGCGCATCACCCACATCCCGACCGGTATCGTTGCCGAATGCCAGGACGGCCGCTCGCAGCACGCCAACAAGGCGTCGGCGATGAAGGTGCTGGCGGCACGGATCAAGGACGTGCAGGTGCGCGCCCAGCAGAGTCACATCGCCAGCACGCGCAAGAACCTGATCGGCTCCGGCGACCGTTCCGAGCGCATCCGCACCTACAACTTCCCGCAGGGGCGGATCACCGATCACCGCATCAACCTGACGCTGTACAAGATCGCCGCGATCATGGACGGCGACATGGACGAACTGCTCGGCGCACTGGCTGCCGAACACCAGGCCGACCTGCTGGCCGAACTGGCCGAGCAGCAATGACGCTGGGCGAGGCGCTGGCCGCGGCGCGGCAGAAGATCGACCGGCTCGACGCCCGCCTGCTGCTCGAATACGCCACCGGCTGTACCCACGCCGACCTGCTGGCGCGTCCGGAAACCCCGGTGATCGCGCCGGCGTATGCGCAGTTCGCCGAGTGGGTCGAGCGGCGCGCCGCCGGCGAACCGCTGGCCTATCTGGTCGGCGAAGCCGAATTCCGCGGCCGGGTGTTCCAGGTTTCGCCCGAGGTGCTGATCCCGAGGCCGGAAACCGAAGTCTTGATCGATCTTGCGGTCGACCGTCTGAAAACGCAAAAAACCGCGCGTGTCGTCGATCTCGGCACCGGCTCCGGCATCGTCGCCATCTCGCTGGCGCTCGAATGTCCGCAGACCGGGATTGTTGCGGTCGACCTGTCGCCCGGGGCAATTTCCGTTGCCCGCAACAACGCCGGCCGGCTCGGTGCCGCTGTCGATTTCCGCCTGGGTGACTGGTTCGCGCCGCTGACCGGCGAGCGTTTCGACCTGATCGTCTCCAACCCGCCCTACGTCGCCGACGGCGATCCGCACCTGCGCCGGGACGGCCTCCCCTTCGAGCCGCAGATGGCCCTGAGCGATCTCGAACCGGGCGGCAACGGCCTGGCCTGCATCCGCCGCATCGTCGCCGCCGCACCCGCTTTCCTCAAGCCTGGTGGCTGGCTCTTGTTCGAACATGGTTACGACCAGGGCGAAGCCAGCCGGAACTTATTGACCGCCGCCGGGTTCAAAGCGGCGTTCACCCATCCCGACCTTGCCGGCACCGATCGCGTGTCCGGCGGCCAACTGTAATCCTCTGGAGCCAGCATGTCCGACGTTCAGCAACGCATCCACGAAACCGTCACCAACAACCCGGTCGTCCTCTACATGAAGGGCGACGCGCGCTTCCCGCAGTGCGGCTTCTCGGCCGCCGTCGTCCAGGTGCTCAAGCTGTGCGGCGTCACCGACTTCGTCACGGTCAACGTGCTCGCCGACGAGGAAATCCGCCAGGGCGTCAAGGAGTACGCCAACTGGCCGACCATTCCGCAGCTCTACATCAAGGGCGAATTCATCGGCGGCTGCGACATCGTCAAGGAAATGTACCAGTCCGGCGAACTGCAACCGCTGCTTGCCGACATCGCCAAGCCCTGAGTTTTCGTTTCGCCAATGACAAAGCCCGCCGATTGGCGGGCTTTGTCATTCCAGGTTTGCCGGAATCAGACTTCGGCGACCAGAAATTCGATGCTCGGGCCGTCCATGACCACTTCCTTGACCGCGCAATGAGCGATGCTGTCGAGGATGGCGGCCTTCTGCTCGGCGTTGAAATGCTCGGGGAAACGCACGTCGGTCTTGAACTTGGCCAGCGTCAGCGGACCCTTGGGGCCGGCGAAGGGCTTGCAGTCGATGGCGATGCCTTCGGCCGAGATGCCGAGTTCCTTGCACGCTTTTTTGGCATAGACGGCGGCGCAGGCGGCCAGGGTGGCGTAGAAGCCTTCGAGCGGGTTCATCAGGCTGCCGTTGAGGGCGAAACTGGTTTCGTGCTTGCCGGTGCTGACCTTGATCAGCGGGGTGCTGTCGACGATGGTGCTGTACATGCTGTTCTGCCTTTGGTTATTGATGTGTGCTTATATATTAAGTCGCTAATATGCAGCGAGGCAACTGGCAGCGCTTCATAAGCTCAGCATTTTTTCTCGCTTCGTCGCGACGGCGGCGCTGGGTACATTTCCTCGACCCCAATCAAACCGAGGAAAAAACCATGATCTTCAAATCAAGCCGTCGCCAGTTGCTGGCCTTGCTCCTGGCTGCCGTTGCGCCCCTGTCGTTTGCCCAGAGCAATGAATTGAGCCTGCTAAATGTTTCCTACGATCCGACGCGCGAGCTCTACCAGGCCTTCAATCCCGAATTTTCGCGTTACTGGAAGGAGAAAACCGGCCAGTCGGTCACCGTCAGGCAGTCGCACGGCGGTTCCGGCAAGCAGGCGCGGTCGGTCATCGACGGGCTCGATGCCGATGTGGTGACGCTGGCGCTGGCCTACGACATCGATGCGATTGCCGAAAAGTCGGGCAAGCTGCCGGCCGACTGGCAGAAGCGCCTGCCGCACAACGCCTCGCCCTACGCGTCGACGATTGTTTTCCTGGTGCGCAAGGGCAACCCCAAGGGCATCAAGGACTGGGACGATCTGGTCAAGCCCGGTGTGCAGGTGATCACGCCCAATCCCAAGACTTCCGGCGGCGCCCGCTGGAACTACCTGGCGGCCTGGGGCTATGCCCTGAAGAAGGGCGGCAGCGAAGCGGCGGCACGCGATTACGTCAGCCGCTTGCTGAAGAACGTGCCGGTCCTCGATCCGGCCGCCCGGGGCGCGACCAACACCTTCGTCCAGCGCGGGCTGGGCGATGTGCTGCTGGCCTGGGAGAACGAGGCTTTTCTGTCGATCAACGAACTGGGTCCGGACAAGTTCGAGATCGTCGTGCCCTCCGTTTCCATCCTGGCCGAGCCGCCGGTGGCGGTGGTCGACGCGGTGGCGCGCAAACGCGGGACCGAGACCGTCGCCCGGGCCTACCTCGAATACCTGTATTCGCCGGTCGGGCAGAAACTTGCGGCCCGTCACTACTACCGTCCGATCAAGCCGGAACTCGCCGATGCCCGCGATGTGGCGCGTTTTCCCAAGGTCAATTTCATCCGCATCGACGATCTCGGTGGCTGGCAGGCGGCGCAGCAGAAGCATTTCAGCGATGGCGGCAGCTTCGACCAGATCTACGGCCGCTGAATCATGAAGCAGCCCGTCCTGATCCTGCCGGGCTATCTCGGCAGCGGTCCTGCCCACTGGCAGAGCTGGTTTGAACGGCAATTGCCGGAAGCCCGGCGGGTCGAAGGCATAGCCTGGCAGGCGCCGCAACTCGGGCGCTGGGCCGGGCGCGTCGGCGACGCCATTGACCGGGCCGACGGCCCGGTCTGGCTGGTCGCCCACAGTTTCGGCTGCCTCGCCGGTGTGATTGCCGCATCGATCCGGCCGGAGCGGGTGGCTGGCGCCTTGCTGGTGGCGCCGGCCGATCCGGAGCGCTTTGCCGAAGCCGGTTTCCGTCAGCGCGACGAAAGCAGCATCGCCCGCTGGCTCTACGACACCCGGCTGGCTTGTCCGAGCCTGGTCGTTGCCAGCACCAACGACCCCTGGATGAACTTCGCCAGCGCCGCCTACTGGGCCGACCGCTGGGGCAGCCGGCTGCACTGCCTGGGGGCGGTCGGTCACATCAATGTCGATTCCGGTTTCGGCCCCTGGCCGGATGGTCTGGCGATGCTGCGTGCGATGCAGGCGGCCCAGGGCAGTTTCCTGGTCGGCGAAGTGCTCGATGCGGCCTCGTTTAGCTGAATAACGAATATAAAAATCGATTTTTATTAGTTTGGCTGCTAAGCCCTCGTGCCTACACTGCCGCATCGTTTCTTTCCGGAGTCCTGCCATGTCGCAATCCAACACCTACCCGGCTGTCAGCAGCGTCACCTTCACGCAGAAGCTGGGCAGCTGGGCGGCGGTGCAGAAGGCGCATTTTGCCGACGGCGCCCTGTATGACCAGATCGTCGCGAGGAAGTAATGACCGCAACAAGAACCTTCCGCGTGTTGCCGGGCTTCAATCTGACGCTCGGTTACACGCTGGGCTACCTGTCGCTGCTGATCCTGATCCCGCTGTCGGCGGTCTTCCTGAAGACCTTCGGGATGGGTTGGGCGCGCTTCGTCGAGGTGGTTACGGCGCCGCAGGTCGTCGCCACCTACAAGCTGTCGTTCGGCGCCTCCTTGCTGGCGGCAGCCATCAACGCGGTGTTCGGCCTGATGCTGGCGTGGGCGCTGGTGCGTTACAGCTTTCCCGGCAAGAAGATCGTCGATGCCCTGGTCGATCTGCCGTTCGCGCTGCCGACCGCCGTGGCCGGCATTGCGCTGACCGCGCTCTATGCCAAGAACGGCTGGCTCGGCCAGTATCTGGAGGAGATCGGCATCAAGGTCGCCTTCACGCCGCTCGGCGTGCTGGTGGCGCTGGTCTTCATCGGCCTGCCGTTTGTCGTGCGTACCGTGCAGCCGATCCTGGAAGACCTCGACACCGAACTCGAAGAAGCCGCCGCCAGTCTCGGCGCGCAACGCTGGCAGACCTTCCGCCACGTCATCTTCCCGATCCTGCTGCCGGCGCTGCTGACCGGTTTCGCGCTGGCCTTTGCCCGCGCGGTCGGTGAGTACGGCTCGGTCATCTTCATCGCCGGCAACCTGCCTTTCGTTTCCGAAATCACGCCGCTGATGATCATCACCAAGCTCGAGCAGTACGACTACCAGGGGGCGACGGCCATTGCCTCAGTGATGCTCGTCTTCTCCTTCATCCTGCTGTTGATCATCAATGGCCTGCAGGCCTGGACCGCCAAACGCACCGGGAGGGATCGGTAATGGCTGGCGCAACCACCATGCACCTGGGCGGCAATCACGCTGCCCGCTTCGAGAACAAGGCAGCGACCAGCGAAACGCCGCTGGTCAAATGGACCATCCTGGCCATTGCCCTGACTTTTTTCACCGTCTTCCTGCTGATGCCGTTGATCGCAGTGTTTGTTGAAGCCTTCCGTAAAGGCTGGGAAACCTACGTCACCGCGCTGGTCGATCCGGATGCCTTGTCGGCGATCAAGCTGACCCTGCTGGCGGCGGCCGTTTCGGTGCCGCTCAACCTGGTCTTCGGTGTCGCTGCAGCCTGGGCGATCGCCAAGTTCGAGTTCCGCGGCAAGCAGTTCCTGATCACCCTGATCGACCTGCCGTTCTCGGTCTCGCCGGTCATCGCCGGTCTGGTCTTCGTGCTGATCTTCGGTGCCCAGGGCTGGTTCGGTAGCTGGCTGATCGACAACGACATCAAGATCATCTTTGCCGTGCCGGGCATCGTGCTGGCCACCGTCTTCGTCACCTTCCCCTTCATCGCCCGCGAACTGATCCCGCTGATGCAGGCGCAAGGCAAGGAAGAGGAAGAGGCGGCCGTGGTTCTCGGCGCCAAAGGCTGGCAGGTGTTCTGGTACGTCACCCTGCCCAACATCAAGTGGGGCCTGATGTACGGCGTGATCCTGACCAACGCCCGGGCGATGGGCGAGTTCGGCGCGGTCAGCGTCGTTTCCGGCCACATCCGTGGGCAGACCAACACGCTGCCGCTGCACGTCGAAATTCTCTACAACGAATACATGTTCTCGGCGGCCTTCGCCGTGGCCTCGCTGCTGGCCTTGCTGGCACTGGTCACGCTGGTCATCAAGAACTGGGTCGAGCATCAGGCGGCCCGCTCCTACCGAGACACCCAGGAATCCGCATCATGAGCATCCAGGTCAAGAACATTCACAAGCAGTTCGGCGCTTTCACCGCGCTGGACGACATCACCCTCGACTTCCCGACCGGCGAGCTGGTCGCCCTGCTGGGGCCTTCGGGCTGCGGCAAGACCACGCTGCTGCGCATCATCGCCGGGCTGGAACAGGCCGATTCCGGCCAGGTCCTGCTCGACGGCGACGATGCTTCCAGCACTCATGTCCGGGAGCGCCAGGTCGGCTTCGTCTTCCAGCACTACGCCCTGTTCAAGCACATGACCGTGTTCGACAACGTCGCCTTCGGCATGCGCATGAAACCGCGCGGCCAGCGGCCGTCGGAAGCGAAGATCAAGGACAAGGTGCATGAGCTCCTCAACCTCGTCCAGCTCGACTGGCTGGCCGACCGCTTTCCGTCGCAACTGTCCGGCGGTCAGCGTCAGCGCATCGCGCTGGCCCGGGCGCTGGCGGTCGAACCGCGCGTGCTGCTGCTCGACGAGCCGTTCGGCGCGCTCGACGCCAAGGTGCGCAAGGAACTGCGCCGCTGGTTGCGCAAGCTGCACGACGAACTGCACATCACCTCGATCTTCGTCACCCACGACCAGGAAGAGGCGCTCGAAGTCGCCGACCGCGTCGTGTTGATGGACCACGGCAAGGTCGAGCAGATCGGCACCCCGGAAGAGGTCTATCGCCACCCGGCGACGCCCTTCGTCTATGGCTTCCTCGGCTCGGTCAATTTCTTCCACGGTCGGGTCGAAGGCGAAGCCGTTCGCGTCGGCGACGACACCTTGCCGCACGAGCCGCACGATTTCGATCACGGTGCCGAGGTGGTTGCCTTTGCCCGGCCGCATGAACTGGATATCGACACCGATCCGGCGTCGACCGCCGGCATCGCCGCGCGCATCAACCGTGTGCTCGCCTTCGGTGTCACCGCCCGGGTCGAGCTGGATGGCATCAATGGTTCGAGTGGCCAGCATTTCGAGGTTGAACTGACCCGCGAGCGGGTCAGCGAACTTGGGCTCAAGGATGGACAGGCCGTGCGGTTGGTCCCGTCCCGCCTGAAGGTATTCGAACGCGAAGGAGCGTCCGCATGAATTTCCAGCAACTGCGCATCATCCGCGAGACGGTGCGCCGCAACTTCAACCTGACCGAAGTCGGCAACGCGCTATTCACGTCGCAGTCGGGTGTTTCCAAGCACATCAAGGATCTCGAGGACGAACTCGGCGTCGAGTTGTTCGTGCGCAAGGGCAAACGCCTGCTTGGTCTGACCGATCCGGGCAAGGACCTGCTGGTCCTGGTCGAGCGCATGCTGCACGACGCGCGCAACATCAAGACGCTGGCCGAACAGTACAGCCAGCGGGACGTTGGACAGCTGACCGTCGCCGCAACGCACACCCAGGCCCGGTACGCCTTGCCGCGGGTGATCGCCGAGTTCAAGAAGGCTTTTCCGCGCGTGCATCTGAAATTGCACCAGGGCAGCCCGCAGGAAATCGTTGACCTGCTGCTTGAGGGTGAAGCCGACATCGGCATCGCCACCGAAGCTGTCGCCGGGCATCCTGAACTGGCGGCTTTCGATTTCTATCACTGGCACCATGCGCTGGTCGTGCCGGCCGGGCACGCGTTGTTAACGGCTGCCCGGCCCAGCCTGGAGGCGATTGCCGAGTATCCGGTGATCACCTATCACGAGGGCTTCACCGGCCGGGCCGGCATCGACCGTGTCTTTGCCGAGGCCGGGCTGGTGCCGGATGTCGTCATGTCGGCGCTTGATGCGGACGTGATCAAGACCTATGTCGAACTGGAGCTGGGGATCGGCATCGTCGCTTCGATGGCCTTTCACCCCAAGCGCGACGAAGGCCTGGTGATGATCGACTGCCAGCACCTCTTCCCCTTGAACACCACGCATATTGCGATCCGGCGCGGCCATTACCTGCGCGGTTTCGCCTACCGCTTCATCGAGTTGTGCGCACCGGCGCTGAACGAGGCCAGGGTGCGGGCGGTCAGCGATCCGGGCGCGCGCCGTGAAGAGGATTTATGATTGAGCCTTCATTGACCGGATACAACGCGTTTCATGGATGAAACACAGGCAGTTTTCGACCGGGTGGCCAGGTATTTCGGGCTGCTCTCCGATCCGACGCGCTTACGGATTCTTTCCAGCCTGTGCAATCAGGAGCGTACGGTGGGCGAGATCGTGGACATCATCGGTTTGTCCCAGCCGAACATCTCGCGTCACCTCGGCATCCTGTTCGAGGCTGAGGTGATCGACAAGCGGCGCGCCGGGACCAGCATTTTCTACCGCGTCATCGACCCGGATTTCATGGACATCTGCCGCACGGTCAGCATCCGCGTTGCCAGTTGCGATTTTCCCACCGGCCAGGAAAGCGGGGAAAGCGAGGCCTGAGGCCTGCTTCCCCTCGCAGGTTTTTCAGGCCAGACGTGCGCGGGCGCGGGTCACGGCGGCGCGCACTTGGTCCGGCGCGGTGCCGCCGATGTGGTTGCGCGAAGCCAGCGAACCTTCGACCGTCAGTACGGCGAAGACGTCGTTCTCGATCAGCGGCGAGAACTGCTGCAGTTCTTCCAGCGTCAGCTGCGGCAGGTCGACGCCCTTGAACTCGGCGGCCTTGACCGCCAGGCCGACGGCTTCGTGGGCATCGCGGAAGGGCAGGCCCTTCTTGGTCAGATAGTCGGCGAGGTCGGTGGCGGTGGCGAAGCCCTGGGTCAGCGCGGCCTTCATGTTGTCGGCGCGCACCGTGATGCCGCCGGCCATGTCGGCGAAGATACGCAGCGTGTCGGTGACCGTGTCGACGGCGTCGAACAGCGGCTCTTTATCTTCCTGGTTGTCCTTGTTGTAGGCCAGCGGCTGCGACTTCATCAGCGTCAGCAGGCTCATCAGCTGGCCGTACACGCGGCCGGTCTTGCCACGCGCCAGTTCCGGCACGTCCGGGTTCTTCTTCTGCGGCATGATCGACGAGCCAGTGCAGAAACGGTCGGCGATCTGGATGAAGCCAACGCGCGGGCTCATCCACATGACCAGCTCTTCCGACAGGCGGCTGATGTGCATCATCAGCAGCGCGCAGGCCGAGGTGAATTCGATGGCGAAATCGCGATCCGAGACAGCGTCGAGCGAGTTCTCGCAGACACCTTCGAAACCGAGTTGTTCGGCGACGAATTCACGGTCGATCGGGTAGGTGGTGCCGGCCAGTGCGGCCGAGCCCAGTGGTAGGCGGGCGACGCGCTTGCGGCAGTCGGCGAAGCGCTCACTGTCGCGGCCGAACATCTCGAAATAGGCCAGCATGTGGTGGCCGAAAGTCACCGGTTGCGCCACCTGTAGATGGGTGAAGCCGGGCATCGGCGTCGCCGCTTCCTTTTCGGCCAGATCGACCAGCGCGCTGCGGAAGGCCTTCAACAGCATCTGGATGTCGTCGATGGCGTCGCGCAGGTAGAGGCGGATGTCGGTGGCCACCTGGTCGTTGCGCGAGCGGCCGGTGTGCAGGCGCTTGCCGGCGTCGCCGACGAGGGCGGTGAGGCGCTTTTCAATATTGAGGTGCACGTCTTCGAGGTCGAGCGACCATTCGAACTTGCCCGATTCGATTTCTTCGGTGACGATGGCCATGCCGCGCTCGATGTCGGCCAGGTCGGCGGCGGCAATGATGCCCTGTTTGGCGAGCATGCGGGCGTGCGCCAGCGAACCGCGGATGTCCTGGCGCCACATGCGCTGGTCGAAATCGACCGAAGCGGTGTAGCGTTTGACGAGATCGGAGACTGGCTCGGAGAAGCGGCCGGCCCAGGTGTATTGATTGGCGTTGGAAGTCATGATTCGGGTCTGGATTGGGGCAGATCGACGGCGACTTTCAGGGAAATCGCCAGAAGGTGGCAAGTATACGGCAGTTTCAGTCAGGGGGTCGGCGTCCCCCGGGGCAGGACGCCCAGGCGTTTCAAGCACCACTCGCTGAACCACAGTGCGAAATAGATCGCGAACCAGGCAAAGATCGCGTCCGACAGATAGTGGCCGCCGACCGCAATGCGTGCCCAGCCGACGTAGCCCGCCGTCAGCAGGCTGCCTCCCAGCCAGGCCAGTCGCTGGCGCCTGCTGCCCAGCCAGCCGAAGGCCATGACGAAGGCGGCGGTGGCGACATGGCCGCTGACGAAGGAGCAGTTGCTGCTGCATTGCGTGCTTGGCACAAAAGCCGGCGTGAAGCTGGCCTGGCCGCCGAAGACATCCGTCTGCACCGGTCGTGCCCGTCCGAGTTGCCCCTTCAGTCCGACGTCCACCAGCAAGCCGGGGCCGAGCAGGGCGCCGACCAGCAGGAAGATGCTGGTCTGCCGGGCATTGGGGGCGATCCGGCGGAGCCATCTGCCGGCCAGCAGGGTCAGGATCACGCCGGCGATCAGGAGGCGGCCGAGGATGGTCGTCCAGTCGTAGGCGATTCCCGGCAAGCTCATTTCATTGGTGTACAGCCAGCGACCTTCCCCGGCATAGAAATGGGCGCTGGTGGCCAGGTCGATCTCCGGCCAGGCCAGGAAAACGACTGTCAGCAGTCCGGCGAGGAGCGTCAGCAGGCGAAATTCAATAACCCTGGAAGTCATGCAGCAGGTAGACCTGGAAATGTAGTTTCCGGCGGGGGCCGGTGTCGGCTTCGAGCGTGGCCAGATGACGGGTGGCGGCGAAGCGGCTGGCGATGTGTTCGGGCACCTTGTCCGGGACCAGGATCAGGGCGTCTCCCCGGGTGAAGCTGGCAGTCAGCTGATAGTGGTCGTTGCGTGTCCCCTGGGGGTTCCAGCTGGCGACGCGCAGGGGTTGGTCGCGCAGTTCGTACTGCAGATGGGCGAGCAGGGTACGCTCCTCGGCGAGCAAGGGCGTTCCCGGATGGGCTGCAGCGATCGGTCGCAGTTGCTGGCCCACCTTGTCCCAGCCGAGCGCCCGGCTGTAGGGCGTGGCAACCTGCGGGAAGAAGCTCGCGCTGAGCGTCGGCCAGTGGTACAGCGTGGCCGTAAGCAGCAGATTCAGGCTCAAGGCGATGAACAGCCAGCGCCGGTGGCCGCGCCCGAGCAGCCAGGCGACGGCGAGTATGCTGGCCGGAACGAAGGCCGGTGCGGCCCAGTTGGCGTTGGCGCTGCCGCCGGCTGCCTGCGCGGCGGCGACCAGCCATAGCGGCAGGGCAAAGCAGATCAGGATACCCCGCAAGCGGCGTTGATTGTCGCTGGCCGGCTGCGGTAACAGGGCGGGAGCAAAGGCGGTGCCGAGGAGGGGGCCGAAGGCCAGCCACTGGGCGCCGAGGAAGGTGAGCAAGGGCAGCAAGCCGCCGGCAGTCCTTTGCAGGGTGATGTCGGCCGTATGCCGCAGGGTGGGGAAGTCGTGGCCGGCGTTCCAGATCAGGTTGGGCAGCAGGAAAGCACAGGCCAGCATGGCTGCCAGCCAGGGGGCGGGCTGCAGAAGTCGCCGCCGCTCGACGATCAGCAGATGCAGCATGGCCGAACCCAGCCAGGCCAGCATCGTGTACTTGGTCAGCAGGCCCAGGCCGCAGACAATGCCGAGCAGCAGCCAATTGCCGGTGCCGCCCCGGGTCAGGGCACGGGTATAGAGCAGGATGGCGGCTGACCAGAGCAGCACCAGCGGCGCATCGGTGGATACGAACAGCCCCAGCCAGGCGTAGATGGGCAGGGTCAGGACGGCCAGGCCTGAGGCAATGGCGGTTTGTTCATCGTAGGCCTCGCGGGCGATCAGCAGGGCCACCCAGGCGGTCAGCGGATAGCAGGCCATGGCCAGCAGCTTGGTGCCGATGACACCGTCGCCGAACAGGGCGGTCGAGGCGGCAATCAGGACGGCAACGCCGGGGGGCTTGGAAAAATAGCCCCAGTCCAGCGCCTGAGCCCATCCCCAGTACTGGGCTTCGTCCACGTACAGGGTGATCCCCGACAGGTGGATCGCCCAGATTCGCCAGGCCAGCAGCAGTCCGCCGAGCAGCAGCGCGGACAGCCAGAGACGGTGGCCCATGCCGGGCTTATTGAGCGACAGGTGTGGCATGGATACGGATCAGGGCAACGCCACCTTCGGCGTACAGCGTGTCGTAGTCGCCTGCGGGGGGCAGTCGATCGGTTCGGGTCAGGGCAAGTTCACCGGGCTCGGCGTTACGTACCGGGGTCGGTCGGCCCAGATAGACGCTGAAGCTCGGCCAGTGGGTTTGCGACTGGATGACGGGTTCCTGATAGGTGCGGGCGAACACGCCGGCATTGCGGATCGGTCCCTGCAGGAGTTCGCCAAGCAGCGGTGCCAGCGCGGCGGAAAGAAACAGGCTGCTGCCCAGGGCGACCATGCCGGCCCGCTGCCAAGCGGCGACGGCGAGCTTCGGTGTGAGCAGGGCGAACAACAGCAGCAGGCCAGCAAACAGCCCGTAATGCCAGGTCAGCAATTCAGGCAGCCGGCTGAGCTGGGCTGCGTAAAAACCGTCGGTGACGCTGGTCTGGCCAAGGATGCTCGGCAGGGCGGCAAACAAGGCCAGCAGCAGCAGGCCGGGAAGGATCGCCCAGCGCGAGCTGACATCGGCGTGGCGGGCCGCCAGCAGCACGAAAAGCGGGGTGCAGCCATACAGGGCATAGTGTGGCAGCTTGGTGCCGGAGAGCGAGAAAAAGACGACGACGAAGCCACACCAGAGCCAGAGGAAGCGAGGCAAGGGTTGCCGGATGTCGTTGCGCAGCCGGCGCAATGCCTGCCACAACCAGGGGAGCCAGGGAAAGATCAGCAGGGGAACGATCAGCACGTAATAGAACAGGCTGCCGCTATGTCCCTCCAGCGTTGTCGAGAAGCGCTGGACGTTGTGCCGCATGAAGAAACCCTGGATGAATGCATCGCCATGGATGGCGTAGGCCGCGATGTACCAGGGCAAGGCAACGGCCAGGAAGATCAACCAGTTGGCCGGCGAGCGCAGCAGTCGCACGAGGGCATCGGTTTGCCGGCTGAACAGTGTCCACAGCAGCATGGTTGCGCCGGGAACCAGCAAGGCAATCGGGCCCTTGGTCAGGAAACCCAGCGCGACCCAGAGCGCGAGTCGACGGGCAGCCCAGGGCGATTTGCCTTCGATATGCCGCCACAGGTCGACCATCGCCAGTGCCAGCAGCAGGTTGAGCAGGGCGTCGGCGGTAGCGGCCCGGCCGATCAACTGGACGCCAAGGCAGGTCAGCACCACCAGGCTGGTCATGAGCGCGGCGTCGCGGCCAAAATGTTCACGCGCAAAGCGCGCCAGGACGATGCACCAGCCGACAGCAGCCAGGGCCGAGGGGAGGCGGAATCCCCATTCGTTGGCGCCGAGCAGACTGACGGAGAGCGCTTGCAGCCAGTAGATCAGGATCGGCTTGTCGAAACGTGCCGAGCCATTGAGCCAGGTGGACAGGTAATCGCCGCGAGCCAGCATTTCCTGGGTGGCGGCGGAAAAGGCGCCTTCGTCGACATCGAACAGCGGGCTGTTGCCGAGAAAGGGAAGCAGCGCCAGGAAGGGCAGGATGATGGGCAGGGCGTCGACCAGACGCTGCTTGCTGATCACCTATTTTCCTCCTGGGGGGCGTGCCATTGGGAGTGTTCCTGCTTGGTCGAGCGGCGCAGGGTGTAGGAGCGCCCGGCGTCGCTGGCGAAGTAGATGCGCGACAGCGTCTCCGCCAGCACACCGGTCAGGATGCACTGGGCGCCGACCAGCAGCGAGAAGAAGCCGACCAGCAACAGCGGGCGGGTACCGATGCTTTCGCCCAGCAGTTTCAGGATGAACAGGTAGGCGATGACCGCCGAGCCTGCGGTCGACAGCATCAGGCCGACGCCGCCGAAGAAGTGTCCGGGGCGGTCACGGAAGCGCATGTAGAAATAGACTGCCAGCAAGTCGAGGATGACGCGGAAGGTCCGGGAAATGCCGTACTTGGACTGGCCCAGCGTGCGCGGATGGTGACTGACCGGCATTTCGGCGATGCGCCGGGGCGAGGTGACCGTGCTCAGCCAGGCGGGAATGAAACGGTGCATTTCACCGAACAGGCGAATCCGTTTGACCACTTCAGCCCGGAATACCTTGAGGCTGCAGCCGTAGTCGTGCAGGCGGACGCCGGTAACCCGGCCGATCAGGCGGTTGGCGATACGCGACGGGATCTTGCGCAGCCACAAGCCGTCCTGACGTTTTTCCCGCCAGCCGGAGACCAGGTCGAGATCTTCGTTGAGCAGCTTGTCGACCATCTTCGGGATGTCGATCGGATCATTCTGCAAATCCCCGTCCAGCGTGACGATGATGTCGCCGGTAGCGGCATCGATGCCGGCCTGCATGGCCGCGGTCTGCTTGAAGTTTCGTGCCAGTTCGAGCAGGTGGACATGGTTGCCCCAGATGCCGGCGGCCTTGCGGATTTCATCGACTGTCCGGTCGCTGCTACCGTCGTCAACCAGGATCAGCTCCCAGGGATACTGATAGTTGCCCAGGCATTCGTGCATGCGGGCAACCAGTGGCGCCACGCAGTCCTCTTCGTTGTAGAGCGGGACGACAATGGAAAGGCTGTGTGAAGGCGTTGGGCGCATGTTCATGACGGTGACTCGGGGTGGGGTGAGGACGATTGCTTATGTCCGGGCAGGAATATCCAGGCCAAAGTCCCGGCCAGGATGGCCAGGGAGAGGGTCAGGCAGTGTAACGCGAAGGCTGACGCCAGTGCTTGTCGCCCCTGTCCTTCAGCCAGATTGACGAGGAAGGCAACGCCCGCTTCGTAGGTGCCGAAACCGGCTACGCCCTGAATCGGCAAGAGCGCGGAAAGCTCCCCGCCGAGCGCGCCGGCGGCGCCGCCGCTGAGGGCGAACCCGCCCAGTGCGGCGAGGACGATGCTCAGACCCAGCAGCTTGCTGCACCAGTTGGCGATGCACCAGCTCCAACTGACCGGGGAGGCATCGATGACCGGGCGGATTTTCTCCAGCAGTCGCGCCAGGCGCGGGTTGCCGGGGCGCCAGCTAGGCAGGTAGGCGTGACCAAGATAGATGGCGACGAGCATGCCGATGCCGGCCATTATTCGCAGGGGCATGGGAATGGCCGGCCAGAGGGCGATTGCCAGTGCGGCCAGAACCAATGCATCCTGGATGCGCAGCCAGAACAGTGTGGCAATCGCTTCCTGTACCGACAGGCCGTAACGTTTCAGCGCCGCCGGCAGGAACAACTCCCCGGCGCGGAAAGGAATGACGTTGATGCTCAGGTTGTGCAGCAGGACAAGGCGCATGTAACCGCTGATTCCGAGCGGGACGCGTGCTTGCAACTGGCTGAACAAGCGGCCGGCGCGGCACAGGTAGGACAGCGACTGGCTGACCAGCAAGGTCAGCAGCAGGCTTGCCGGCAGTGTCGTCAATTGCTTCAGGGCAACCCCGACCATGTCGCTGTGGGTCAGCCACCACAGCAGCAGCAGGGCAATTGCCAGCGACAGCAGATGGCGGATCAGCGCAGCCTTGACCATTCTTTGAGCCCCCATTGACCTGCGACGATTACGCCAAGGCATGCGCAGAAATACTGCACAGGTAACGCCAGGGGATAGCCGGTTGATATGAAAAACAGACTGATGGACGAACCGAGGATCAACAGTGCGATTGCCAGTCTGGCGTGGGCAGTGTCCAGCCAGCGAAGCCTGTTGGCGAAGGCGATGCCGACGGCAGCCGAGAACCAGCCGCCAGCGGCGCCAGCGATCGTGTCGATCGGCCAGTGTGCCCCAACGGCGATGCGCGACAGGCCAGTCAGGATGGCCAGGCTCAGGACTGCCACAGCTGCCAGCGGCGGCGGGCGGCGAGACATCAGGACAATGCCGGCAAAAAGAAAGGCGGTGGCAGTGTGTCCTGAAGGAAAGGAGTGGTTGAGCAACTGGGATCCGATGACGTGCAGTTGGTCCGCCGGCATGACGGCTGCCGGTCGGGGGCCGCCGATCAGATTTTTGAGAATGTTGCTGAAGGCGCCGGTGACGATACCGCCACAGACGCAGGCTAATATCCAGTCGGGCCGGTATTTCCAGGCCAGTACGACGAGTGCGAGCAGCACGCTGCCGTGGCCCAGCATCGTCAGCGAGGCCCAGACTGCGTCTGGCAGGGTTCGCGTGTATTGCTGGAATGCAGACATCATGGCCGGCATGTCGCTGCCATGAACAAGGGCCAGGAGCAACGTGGCGATGGCAAGTGGTAGGATGCGGACTAGCCAGAAATATGTCGCTGCAGTCGTGTCGTTTGCAAGGGCGGGAGTGGCTGGACGATTGGGCGGTAAGTCCGCGGACACGGGAAAGGCCTTGATTTAAATGGGGAAGCAGTCTAGGTTGAGGCGCCATCCTTGTCAAGGATGGCGCATGAGCGCTGGCACGCAGCCGTAAAATCCTGCCAGATTCAATTTTGCTGAGGCGTGATCAAACCTTGAAGCGTATCCGTCACTTTCCGGCGACTTACCCGCTGCCCGACTGGCGCAACTTCGGGGTCATGCTGCGCGTGCTGCTCGGGGTCAATGTGCTGGCGGCGCTTGGGGCGCTGGTTCAGGCGCCGGACCTGCTCTCCTGGGGCGAGCGATTCATGGATCTGGCGTCGATTGTCGAGCCCTTGCTGCTGCTTTGTCTCGGCATCTTGTCCTTGCTGCGCGACGTCCTGTGGCGCTTGCGCCTGCGTCACGGGCAGGCCTGCGTGCTCGCATTGACGGCGGTCATGGCGGGGGCGATGCACGCCTACGCGGCCTCATTGAATCTGGTTGACGGGGCGGTCAGCCGCAGCATCCTGCTGACCCTGGCGACGACGGGCTTGCTGCTCGCCTATTTCGAGCTTCGCTCGCGGGCCTTTTCGCCGGCCCAGGCAGAGGCGCGGCTGGCGGCGCTGAATGCCCGCATCCGGCCGCATTTTCTGTTCAATTCGCTGAACGCCGTGCTGTCGCTGATCCGGGCGCAGCCGCAGCAGGCCGAGGCGGCGCTGGAGTCGCTGTCCGACCTGTTCCGGGCGGCGATGCGCGATCCGGCGGAACTGGTCAGCCTGGCCGACGAAGTTGCGCTTGGCCGGCAGTATCTCGAGCTGGAGCAACTGCGTCTGGGCGAGCGTCTGTCGGCTGAATGGCAGGTCGACGAGACCCTCCTGGGGTTGCCGATCCCGCCGCTGATGCTGCAGCCCTTGCTGGAAAACGCGGTATATCACGGCATCGAGCCGTCGGCGACCGGCGGCGTGGTCAGTGTGCAGATTCGTCGGCGCGGCGACGAACTGCATGTCCGTATCGCCAATCCAACCGTTGCTCAGGCGACGCATGCTGCCGGCAACCACATGGCCCTGGCCAATATCCGCGAACGCCTTGCCTTGTATTACGATCTCGAAGCCCGCCTGGAAACCGAAGCCGGCGACAATTCCTACGAAGTCCGTATCGTCCTGCCATGCCAACGCAAACCCCGCTGAAAATCCTGCTGGTCGATGATGAACCGCCGGCGCGCGAGCGTCTGCGTACCCTGCTTGGCGACATTGCCGGGCAATGCCCGGTCGAGGTTGCCGGCGAAGCGGCCAACGGTGTTCAGGCTTTGGAATTCCTGCAGCAGGCGGCAGTTGACGTCGTGCTCAGCGACATCCGCATGCCGGGCATGGACGGCATCGAACTGGCCTCGCATCTCGGCCGGCTGGACAGGCCGCCGGCGGTGATCTTCACCACGGCATACGACAACTATGCGGTCCAGGCCTTCGACCTCAATGCCGTCGATTACCTGATGAAGCCGGTACGTGCCCAGCGCCTGCTGGCAGCGCTGCAGAAGGTAGCCGGCCAACGCCCGGACAGCGCCCTGTTTGCCGGCATCGGTCAGGTGGTGCGTGGTGGCGGCCGGACCCACCTGTCCTGCCACGAGCGCGGGCGCCTGCTGCTGGTTCCGGTGGCTGAAGTCCTCTACTTCAAGGCCGACCTGAAATACGTCACGGCCCGGACGGTTGAGCGCGAATACCTGCTCGACGAGTCGTTGACCCACCTTGAGGAAGAGTTTCCCGAACGCTTCCTGCGCCTGCACCGCGCCGTGCTGGTCGCGCGCCCGGCGCTGGCAGGGTTCGAAAAGGCAGCCGGCGACGATGCCGAGGCTTATGGTTGGGCGTTGCTGCGCGGCGTTTCCGAAAAACTGCCGGTCAGCCGCCGGCAATGGGCGACTGCCCGTGCCGAACTGACGGCCTAGGCGGCCCGGACGACGCGGATTTCGGGCTGCAGGTGCGGCGCTGCGGTGCGCGGTGCCGCCCGTCGGGGAATGCCGTCTTCATCGAGCAGGCGTTCGACATGGAAAAAGACTTCGTGTCGCGAGAAGGGTTTCTTCATGAAGTCGTCGGCACCGATGCGGGTGCCGAAAAACTGCTCCATGGCCTGCTCGTTGCCGCTCATCATGATCACCGGCGTCTCACGGGTTTGCGGGTCGCGCCGGATGGCACGCAGGGCGGCAAATCCGTTCATGCCCGGCAGCATGATGTCGAGGAAGACCAGTTCCGGCTTCTGTTCGCGTAGGGCGACCAGGCCGGTTTCGGCGTCGAGGCATTCGATGGTTTCGTAGCCGGCCGAGCGCAGGAATTTGCGCAGCACGGCCAGGACCGTCTTGGAGTCGTCGATGATCAGTACGCGCGTGCCGTCGCGGGCGTTCAGTCGCGGCTGTAGCCGTCGTTCAGGCGCCGGGGCTGCCGTCAGTGGCTGACTGGCCGGCACCATCGCCGGACGGCCGAACAATGCCTTGAGCTGGTCGAGTATTCCCATCTGCTGTTCTCCGCTTGGTCACCTGAGTCTTCGGGCGTTCTTTCCGGCGACGATGTCGGCTGTCTCCGGGCGCGAGTCATGTTGTTCGCATTTGATCACGACAAGGGAATAATTTCCAGCAAATTTTCTTGTGGATATCCCTTAGCCCAGTGCCCGGGTAACCACCTCAAGCACGTCGCGCGACAAGCCCTGATGGTCGCGAACGCGCCTCAGCGCGGCCTGTGCATGCGCTTGCCGGCCGGCGTCGAATTTCTTCCAGCGGTCGAAGCAGCGCGCCAGCCGCGAGGCGACCTGCGGGTTGCGGTCGTGCAGCGCCAGAATCTGTTCTGCCATGAAAGCGTAGCCGCTGCCGTCGGCAGCGTTGAAGCGGACCAGGTTGGCGCCGAAGGCGCGGATCAGCGCGTAGATCTTGTTCGGGTTGCCGAGGTCGAAGGCCGGGTGGGCGGTCAGCGCCTTCACCGTGGCCAGGGTGTCCGGCCGGCGGCTGGTCGATTGCACCTGCAGCCACTTGTCGACGACCAGCGCTTCATCCTGCCAGCGGGCGTAGAACTCGGCCAGCGCGCTGTCGCGCTGGCGGCAGTCGGCGGCGTTGATGTTGGCCAGCGCCGCCAGCGCGGCGAACTGGTCGGTCATGTTGTCGGCTTCCCGGAACTGCTTGAACGCCAGTTCGCGCACCGCCTCGCCGTCGAACTCGACCAGGTAGGACAGGCACAGGTTGCGCAGCGCGCGGCGACCGGCATGTTCGCTGCTCGGTGTGTAGGCTTCGCTGACGGTCAGGCTGGCGTAGAGGCCGGCGAACTCGTTTTCGAGCTGTTCGGCGAGATGGCGGCTCAGGCTGTTGCGGGCGGCGTGCAGGGCGTCCGGATCGACCACGCTGATCAGTTCGGCCAGCGTCGTTTCGCCGGGCAGGGTGAGCGCTTCGGCGACGAAAGCGGCACCGCGTTCGGCATGGCTCTGCAGCAACTGGCGGGCGGCGTCGACGAAGCTCGCTGGCCACACCGGTGTGCGGCCGGCGGCGATTTCCGTGCTGGCGGCCAGGATCAGCCGGGTCGCCAGGCGCTGGCCGGCTTCCCAGGCGTTGAACGGGTCGCTCTCATGCGCCAGGAGTACGGTCAGTTGCTCTGGCGTATCGTCGAAATCGAGGTAGACCGGCGCCGAGAAATCGCGCAATAGCGACGGCACCGGCTCTTCGGCAACGTTCTCGAAGACGAAGGACTGGCTGCTCGCGCTCAGTTGCAGCAGGCGCTCGCTGCCCGGCAGCAAGCGGCCATCGGCAGCAAATAGCGCGACCCGGACCGGGATCAGGTAGGGCGCGTCGTCGCTGGCGCGCGGGTTGGACTGGCTCAGGGTCAGCGTGTAGCTGGCGCTGTCGGCATCCCAGAAACCGTCGGCGGCAATGCGCGGCGTGCCAGGCTGGCGGTACCAGCGCATGAATTGCGTGAAGTCGAAACCGCTGGCCGCCGCCATCGCCGCGACGAAATCCTCGCAGGTCACGGCCTGGCCGTCGTGGCGGCGAAAATACTCGTCCATGCCGGCGCGGAAGGCATCGCGGCCGATCAGCGTCTGGATCATGCGGATGACCTCGGCGCCCTTTTCATAGACGGTGGCGGTGTAAAAATTGTTGATCTCGACGAAGCTCTCGGGCCGGATCGGGTGCGCCATCGGGCCGGCGTCCTCGGGGAACTGCGCGGCGCGCAGGCCGCGCACCTCGCGGATGCGGGCAGTCTGGCGGTTGTGCAGGTCGGCGCCGAATTCCTGATCGCGGAATACCGTCAAACCTTCCTTCAACGAGAGCTGGAACCAGTCGCGGCAGGTGACGCGGTTGCCGGTCCAGTTGTGGAAATACTCGTGGGCGACGACCCGGTCGATGTTCTCGAAATCAACGTCGGTGGCGACATCCGGGCGAGCGAGCACATACTTCGTGTTGAAGATGTTGAGGCCCTTGTTCTCCATCGCGCCCATGTTGAAGTCGCCGACGGCGACGATCATGTAGTGGTCGAGGTCGCATTCGAGGCCGAAGCGTTCCTCGTCCCACTTCATGGATTTTTTCAGCGCCGCCATCGCGTGCGGGCACTGGTCGAGCTTGCCGGGTTCGACGTAGATGGCGAGTTGAACCTCGCGCCCGGAGGCGGTGCGGAAAGTGTCGCGCAGCACGTCGAGCTTGCCGGCGACCAGCGCGAACAGGTAGGCCGGTTTGCGGAAGGGGTCGGCCCAGGTCGCCCAGTGGCGACCATTGGCCTCGTCGCCGCTGGCGACCGGATTGCCGTTGGCGAGCAGCACCGGGAAGGTCGCGCGGTCGGCGTGCAGGGTCACGGTATAGGTGGACATCACGTCCGGCCGGTCCATGAACCAGGTGATGCGGCGGAAACCCTGCGCCTCGCACTGCGTGAAATAACCGTCCTTGGACCGGTACATGCCGGACAGGCGGGTGTTGTTGTCCGGCTGGATGCGCACCACGGTGCGCAGCGTGCAGGACGCCGGCAGATCGTTCAGGGTCAGCGAAGTGGCGCTGGCGAGGTAGGGGTGCTCACGACCATCGACCGATACCGCCAGCGTCTCCAGCTCCTCGCCGTCCAGGACCAGCGGCTGGTCGGCCACCGCCGGATTGCGGCGCAAGGTCTGCGTGGCGCTGACGACGGTGCCGTCGGCTTCGATCGAAACGTCGAGGTCGACCGTGTCGACCAGCCAGGCGGGCGGGGTGTAGTCCTTCAGGTAAATCGTTTGCGGGGTGTCGGTTTTCATTGTCTGGTCTGGTGCGCTGGGCAGGGGCGAAGCGGCCGATGATACGCCAGTGTCCGGGGTGCGACGATATGTCACATTCTCCAATGGGTGCCGGCTGGCTACCATCCGCCTCCTTCCGACAGCCAGTGGTAGTGGGCCGCAGGTCTGGTCGGTGATGTCTTTCCGGGGGAACGGATGCGGATTCATGAATCGATCGGGCGTGGTGCCCTGAAACCTTTGTCGCTGGCGTTCTTGCTGGCTTTTCCGCTGGTCTCGCTGGCGGCCGACAGCGTTCTCGATGAGATGACCGTGACCGACAGTGCACTCGGCGATCCACTCGATCTGGGGCGACAACACCAGACCGGCAGCCGCTTGGGCTTGAGCATTCGTGAAACGCCGGCTTCGGTGACGGTGGTGGACCGCGAAACCCTGGAGCGACGTGGCGTTGAGTCGACCAAGGAGGCGCTGAACAGCGTGCCGGGCATCACTTCTTCTTCGGCGCCGGGGTCGCCGGGGGCGGTGTTCTATCGTGGCTTTGGCGGCGCCAGCGTGACCCAGTTGTTCAACAGTATTACCGTGCAATACGACGCCATTGCCGGGCGGGCGGTCGATAGCTGGATCTATGACCGGGTCGAGGCCGTTGGCGGGGCTTCCGGTTTTCTGCATGGTGCCGGGGCGGTGGGCGGCACGATCAATTACGTGACTCGCCTGGCCAGTACCGAGGGTGATTTGACCGACCTGAAAGCCGCTTACGGCCGCTTCGACGCGCGTCAGTTGGCGGTCGGCGCTAATCGCCGGATCGGCGACAATCAGGCGCTGCGCCTCGACGTCAATCGCAGCGCCGTTAATGGCTGGAGCGATGGTAGCAAGCGCAACGCCGGTGAAGTCGCAGCGTCCTGGCTGGCCAGGCTGACGCCGGCCCTGACGCATACCCTGGCGCTGGAATACCAGAACGAGAAAGTGGATCGTCCCTACTGGGGGACGCCCATCCTCAAGCCGGTCGGCAGCCGTGTCAGCATCGACGAGGGAACGCGCTTCAAGAATTACAACTCGGCCGACGGCATCTACGAGCAGACCGTGCGTTGGGCGCGCTCGATCCTTGAATACAAGGCGGGCGAGCGGCTCAAGCTGCGCAACACGATCTACCATTACGACGCCTTGCGCGACTATCGCAATGTCGAAACCTATGCCTTCAATGCCACCAACACCGGCGTCATTCGCTCGAATGCGCTGCTGCAGCGCCACGACCAGACCCTGAGCGGCAACCGTTTCGAATTCACCTGGCAGGATAGCCTGGGTGGCCGACCGACGACCTGGGCGGGCGGTGTCGATTACAGCATCAACAAACAGACGCGTTTCCCGTTGTCGGTCGCCGGGCCGTTTGGCACGGTCGATCCCTATGACTTCACGACCGAGAATTTCTTCAGCCTGCCGGGCGTGACGCCGGGTTTCAATCCGGATCGCAGCAACCGGGTGAAGACGCTGGCTGCCTTCCTCGAGAACCGTACCTTGCTGACCCCGGCGCTCTCCTTGCTGACCGGGCTGCGGCATGACCGCATCGATCTGGAAGTGACCAACCACCGCACGGTGACGGCGACCAATCCGGCATTTTTCGCTCGTCGCTATACCCCGACCACCGGGCGCATTGCGCTCGCCTGGGATGTCACGCCGAATGCCAATGTCTATGTGCAGTACAGTACGGCCGCCGATCCGCCGTCCGGCATCCTGACCACCGCCACCTTCACCCAGGTGCGCGACTTCGATCTGACCACCGGCAAACAATGGGAAATTGGCAGCAAATTTTCCTTTGCCGACGGCCGGGGTAACGGCACAGTGGCGTACTACGACATCGTCCGGCGCAATATCGCAGTCAGCGATCCGAGCAATCCGGGAACGACAATTCCAGTCGGTCAGCAGTCGTCGCGCGGCATCGAAGTGGCGCTTGCTTACCGGATCGTTCCTGCCTTGCAGGTGGCCGGCAACCTGTCGCTGGTCGATGCGCAATATGATGAGTTCAACGAAACCGTTGGCGGTGTGGCTGTCTCGCGGGCCGGCAACCGGCCGAGCAATGTTCCTAAGCGGGTCGGCAATCTGTGGCTGACCTACCGCCCGCTGGCGAAGCTTGAACTGGGCAGCGATCTGCGTCATGTCTCAGCGCGTTATGCCGATTCGGCAAATACCCTGAGCGGCGAAGCCTATACCCTGCTCGGGGCCTACGCCAGTTACCAGTTCGACCGCCGGACGCGCATCGTCTTGCGCGGCAAGAATCTGACCGACAAGATTTATGCCGAAAGTTTCTCCGGGACCAACATGGTTTACTTGGGGCGTCCGCGCACGGTCGACCTGTCGATCATGACCAGTTTCTGAGCCGGGCATGAAGCGCTATCTCTACCTGGCGCATCGCTGGCTAGGCATCCTGTTGTGCGTGTTCATGGCGCTCTGGTTCCTGTCCGGCGTCGTCATGATGTACGTCGGTTATCCGAAACTGACGCCGCAGGAACACTGGCAACGTCTGCCGGTGCTTGACGGCGGCGCCTGCTGCCTGGCGGCGGGCGAGGCGCTGGCCGCTTTGCCGACAGGCAGCGTGGTGCGCACTTTGCGGCTGACCTCGATTGCCGGCACACCGGTCTACGTGGCGACCCTGGACAAGAACCGCTTCGCCGCCATCGATGGCCGTAGCGGTGCCTTGCGGCCACTCGCGGACGCGGCCTTGGCGGTGCAGTCGGCGCAGGCTTTCATGCCCGTCATGGCGACGTATGCGGGCTTGGTCGACGAAGACGCCTGGACTCATTCGCGAGTGCTGGACGGGCATCGTCCGCTGCACCGGGTGGACATGCAGGACGAAGCGCGGACCCGGCTGTATGTGTCCAGCGTCACCGGCGAAGTGGTCCGCGATGCAACGTTGACGGAACGCCGGTGGAACTGGATCGGCGCCTGGCTGCACTGGTTGTACCCGCTACGCGGCGGCTGGTTCGACGACTGGTGGAGCGGCATCGTCATCTATTCCTCGCTGGCTGCGACCGTGCTCGGGCTGACCGGCCTCTGGGCCGGCTGCCTGCGCTGGCGCCGTCGCCCCTACGCCAGCGGCAGTCACAGCCCTTACCGGGCGCCCTGGGCGCGTTGGCACCACTGGCTGGGTCTGGCGTTCGGCGGGCTGATCGTGACCTGGATCGCCAGTGGCCTGCTTTCGATGAATCCCTGGAAAATCTTCGATGCCGGTGGGCCGCGTCCGCCCATGCCGGTGGTGCAAGTGGCCGACAACGAAATGAGTCCCGCTGCCATGCTTGCTTGCCTGGAAGAAGCCGCCGGGTTTGCGGCCAGCGAACTGAGCTGGGTGCGGCTGGCCGACGAATCTTTCATTCTCGCCCGCGCTGCCGGGGGCAGTAGTCGCCTGTTGTCGCCCGGACGCTGCGCACCGTTTCGCGAGCATGAGCAGGCCAGTCTGCTGGCGGCGGGTGCCGCCATGCTGCCGCATGCCCGGGTGAGCGATGTCTTCGTCCAGCAGGCCTACGACTGGCACTATTATTCCCGGGCAGAGCACACCATGGGCGGACACCAGAACCGTCCCTTGCCGGTGCTGCGCCTGCAGTTCGACGATCCTGCGCAGACCTGGCTTTACCTCGATCCACGCAGCGGTGCCGTGGTGCAGCGCCTGAACAGTCATGGTCGGGTCAAGCGCTGGCTGTTTGCCCTGCTGCATAGCTGGGACTGGCAGCCTCTGCTGGCGCGTCGGCCGTTGTGGGACCTCTTGCTGATCGTCGGTAGTCTCGGGGGCTTTGCCGTCAGCGTCAGTGGCGTGGTGCTCGGTTGGCGACGCCTGTGTCGACGGTGACCTGGCCCGGGCTGCGACGATTTGTCGCAGTCGAGGCGTGCGTCGGGCGGGTGCCAGCGCCCGGCTTCTTGCGTATCATCCCGAGTCTTCAAAGATCCCCACCGCTTATCGTGAGTCGTCGGTCATCTCCTGTTGTTCCGCCACAGACCCGCGCCACCCGCTGGCTGGGGATTGCCTTCGTCCTGATCGCGCACGTCCTGGTCATCGGGTGGCTGATGGCGCAGCGCTTGTTGCCGATGCCCGACGAGGCGGTGACCCTGATGGTCAATTTCATCGCGCCGCCGGCTCTGCAGCAGGCGGCGCCCAAACCGGCGCCGAAGCCGCCTGAACCGAAGCCTTTACCCAAACAGCCGGCACAGCAACTGGTGGCGCAGGCGCCGGTGCTCAGTCCGGCCGAGCCGGTGGCGCCGCCGCTGCCCGAAGTGCCGGTGGTCGAGTCGGCGCCGGCAGCACCGGCGATGCCCTTGCCGGCCGGGCCGGTGGCCTTGGGCGGCGAGTTGTCGGTGGTCTGTCCCGAGCGGCGGTCACCGGCCTACCCGCCGATGTCGCGGCGTCTGGGCGAAACCGGCAAAGTGGTGTTGCGGGTGACCCTGAATGCCCAGGGGCGGGTGGCCAAGGCGACGGTCAATCAAAGCAGCGGTTTCAACCGCCTCGACGAGGCGGCGCTGGCGGCGGTGCGCGAATGGCGGTGCACGCCGGCGCAACGCAATGGTCAGGCGGTCGAGGCGACCGCTTTGCAACCTTTCAATTTCGTACTTGAAGGATAGGATTCATGGAGCAGTCGGTCGTCGTGGAAGGTCTGGGCTTCGCCCATTTTCTCGGGCATCTCGATGGCGTCGGGCGGGTCGTGCTCGGCCTGTTGCTGCTGATGTCGGTGGCCAGTTGGTACCTGATCGTCACCCGTTGGCTGGGTAATTTCCTGGCCCAGCGGCAGGCTGAGGCCTTTCTCAAGCGGTTCTGGCAGGGCGGTTCGCGCAGCGAACTGGCGGCGCGCCTGCACGCCGAAAAGATCGACAACGCCTTTGCCCGGCTGGCGCTCGACGCGGTCGATGCGGCCGAGGAAGCGGCGCGGGGTGAGGACAGCCTGAAGACGGCCGGCGGCCTGGCCGAGTACCTTACGCGCACGCTGAACAACGCCATCGACCAGGAAGCCGCTGCCGCCGAGCATGGCCTGACGGTGCTTGCTTCGGCCGGTTCGGCAGCGCCCTACATCGGCCTGTTCGGCACCGTCTGGGGCATCTATCACGCGCTGGTGCAGATCGGTCTGTCCGGCCAGGGTACGCTCGACAAGGTCGCCGGACCGGTCGGCGAAGCGCTGATCATGACCGCGCTCGGTCTGGCCGTGGCGATTCCGGCGGTGCTTGCCTACAACGCTTTCAGCCGGCGCAACAGACTGTGGCTGGCGCGTCTGGAAGGTTTTGCCCACGACCTCTACGTGCTGCTCACCGTCCGCAACGACGGGGCGGGCAGGGGCGCCTGATGGCCGGGGGCGATTTCCGCCGCTATCGCGGTCAGGCGCATGGCACGCCGAAAGCCGAGATGAACGTCGTTCCGCTGGTCGATGTGATGCTGGTGCTGCTGGTCATCTTCATCGTCACCGCGCCGCTGCTCACGCATGCGGTCAAGATCGACCTGCCCAAGGCGTCGAGTGCGGTCAATCTGACCAAGCCCGAGCACATCGAATTTGGCCTGCGCGAGAACGGCGAGATGTTCTGGAACGGCGAGCCGGTGACGCTGGCCGAGCTGCCGGCGCGCTGCGCCGCCGCCGCCGGCCAGGATGTGGCGCCGGAGCTGCATATCCGCGCCGACCGGCTGGTGCCCTACGAGCAGGTGGCGCAGGTGATGGCGATTGCCGCGCGTTCCGGGCTAAGCAAGATCGGTTTCGTCAGCGATCCGTCCCATTAGGGGAAATCCTCGCTTGTTCCCGCTGTCCAACGAGGCATAATCGCGGAGACTTGTTGTGGATGAGGTGCTGGATGGGTGAACGGCGACACATCGTTGCCCTGGTATTGCTGCCGACCTTGCTGTCGCTGGCATTGCTCCTCTTTTTCCTGCGCGGCTCGCTGCACGAATGGGCCGTCGAGCGTTGGGCCGAAGACAACCAGGCTTTTGTCGATGCCTTGGCAGCACGGCTGGACGCGGAGATCGAGCAGCCTTTGCAAATGCTCAAGCTGGTCGCCAGCAACCGGGCATTCCGGCATCTCGCCGAACGCCAGGCCATCGATCTTGCCTTGAACGGCATTCCCGAACACCTCGATCCTGAAAAACACGAAATTCTGGAGAGCCTGCGTAAAACCGGTGGTTTTTCGGTGTTGTTCGTGCTGACGCCAGAGGGCGATCACTACATTTCGCACCCTTACAGCGTGCAATTGGCGCTGCGCAAGTACAACCTGGCCGATCGCCCCTATTTCCAGCAGGCAACGACATTCAAGGAAGCCGTGGTGTCCGGCGGCTTTGTTGGTGCTGACGGCGTGCCGGCGGTGGCCATCGACGTGCCGGTGCTCGACGCTGATGGGAAGATCATCCTGCATCTGGGCGGCGTCCTGCATCTGTCACGCTTGAGCGGCTTGCTGATTGCCGACAAGATCAGCCCGTTCGAGCGGGCGGCCTTGTATGACCGTGAGGGCCGGCGAGTGGCAGATTCGCGGCATGGTACGGCGCAGGAGCTGATTACCCACGCCTTGCCGCCGGTGGTGCCCGGCATGGTCCGGGTGGCCGACGCCGATGGCGAGGCCTGGTTGCGCTTCGCCGTCGCCTTGCGCCACGGTTGGGTGTTGACCCTGGAACGTAGCGAAGCCTCCCTGAATGCGGCCATCGGGCCGCAGGTCTATCGGGTCATGCAGCTGGTGGCGTTGATGGTGCTGGTGCCCAGTCTGATCGGCATGCTGCTCGCCTTCCGTTTCAGTCGTCGCTGGCGGCGCGCCGACCAAGCCTTGCTGCAGGCCAATCAGGAGCTTGAGCAGCGTGTCAGCGAACGGACGCGGGCCTTGCAACTGTCCGAGGCACGCTTCCGGACCTTGTTCGAGTCGACCGGGGAAACGGTATTGATCCTTGATGGTTTGAGGATCGTCGACTGCAATCCGGCCGCGGCGACGCTGTTCGGTGCAAGCGACCAGAGTGCTCTGCTGGGCAGTACGCCACTTGATTTTTCTCCGGAAAATCAGCCTGATGGTCAGTCATCGTTGGTGTTGGCCAGAGAAGTGACTGCGCTGGCGCTGGCCGGCGAAAATCCGCGCTTTGAATGGATGCACCGACGCATCGACAACCGCCAGCCCTTCATCGCCGAAGTGATATTGGGGCGAATCAAGCTCGATGACCGGGTGCTGATCCAGTGTAGTCTGCGCGACATGACCGAGCGTCGACGTATCGAAACCGAACTCGCGGCGCACCGTGAGCATCTGGAACAACTGGTCGAACGGCGCACGGCCGAACTGGCGCAAGCCAAGCAACTGGCGGAAAGCGCCAGTGTCGCCAAGAGTGCGTTCCTGGCCAACATGAGCCATGAAATCCGCACGCCGATGAATGCCATTCTGGGCATGGCCCGGTTGGTCCGCAAGGGGGGATTGAACGACGAGCAACTCGGGCAGATGAGTAAGCTGGAGGCGGCCAGCGATCACCTGCTCGAAATCATCAACGCCGTGCTCGATTTGTCCAAGATCGAGGCCGGGCGGTTTACGCTGGATTCGGCGCCGCTGCGGGTGTCGGCATTGGTTGCCAACGTGGTGTCGATGATGCAGGAGCGAGCGCGCAGCAAGGGTCTCGTGCTCGATGCCGAGGTCGCCGAAATACCCGGTAACCTGCTTGGCGACGCCACGCGGGTGCAGCAGGCCCTGCTCAATTACGTCAGCAATTCAGTCAAGTTCACCGAGCGCGGCAGGGTTGCCATCAGGGTAATCGTCGAGGACGACAGCAGGGTGTCGGTGCGCTTGCGTTTCGAAGTCGAGGATACTGGCGTCGGTATCAGCGAAGAAGCGCTGGGCCGACTCTTTTCAGCCTTCGAGCAGGCCGATGCCTCGATCACCCGCCATTACGGCGGCACCGGCCTGGGGCTGGCGATTACCCGCAAGCTGGCCGTGCTCATGGGCGGCGATGCTGGTGCCCGCAGCACGCCGGGGGTCGGCAGCCTGTTCTGGTTCACCGTCAGCCTGCAACGCGACCAGGCTGCCGAGGTGCAGGCCGATCTGCCGGTCGACGACGCGGAAGAAATCCTGCGCCGGGATTTTGCCGGCCGTCGCGTGCTGCTGGTCGAGGATGAGCCGATCAACCGCGAAATTGCGTTGCTGATGCTTGAGGATGCCGGGCTGTCGGTCGATCAGGCCGAGGATGGCGGACAGGCGGTGACCATGGCGGCGAATGGCGCCTACGACCTGATCCTGATGGACATGCAGATGCCGACCATGGACGGCATCGAGGCGACCCGGCGTATCCGCGAGTTGCCGGCGTGCCGGGCGGTGCCGATCCTGGCGATGACCGCCAATGCCTTTGCCGAAGACCGCGCCCGCTGCCTGGCGGCGGGCATGGACGATTTCATGGCCAAGCCGGTCGTGCCCGAGCGGCTGTACGCGATGCTGCTGCGTTACCTGTCCGCGCCTCGTTCGTCCTGACGTCGGCGCCACACCTGCCAGCGTTCGCGGCCGGCGAAGACCGGGATCGAATCGGCGACCGGGCGATCTTCGATGCGCTCGAACGCCGGTAGCAGCAGCGTGTCGAGCTGCTCCGGCTGGATGCCGAACGGTGGGCCCTTCAATTGCTCGCAGACGAAGAAATAGCCGGCCAGCAGGCCGCCTGAGGGCAGCAGCGCTGCTACCTTGCCGGCCCAGTCCGTCCACAGCTTGCGCGGCAGGGCGCAGAGGAAGGCGCGTTCGTAGATCAGCGTCGGCGGCGTGGCCGGGGCGTAGCTGAAGAAATCGGCACAGACCAGTTCGACGGCGTGTCCGGCCAGTACCTCGCGGGCCCGGGCGACGGCGACCGGCGAGAAATCGAGGGCGGTGACCGGCCAGCCGGCGGCGGCCAATCGGGCGGCTTCCCAGCCGCTGCCGCAACCTGGAATCAGCGTGTTCATCGGGGTTTGCCGGGGGCTGACGAAGGCGTCGAAATCCGCCGGTACACAACCGGCATCCCAGGGAGTGACCCCTTCAGCGAAGCGTTTGCACCAGAAATCCGGATGTTCCGGCCGCTGTGCCGGCACCTTGTCCTGTTCGCTCATGGCTTGCGTTGCAGTGCCCGGGTCGATTGTTCGATGGCCGCTTCGAGGTAGCTCTGGTAGAAGTCCGGCAGGCGAGCGCCGACGATGGGTTCGTGGAGTTGCCGGCCGTCCGGCCCGTAAAAGGCGACGACCGGCACCAGGCGGATCTTTTCTGCGGCAGCAAAGCGGGCGTGCGTGGTGTCGCGCCCGGCGAAGTCGGTCAGCGCGGCGTTGCTGTCCTGGGCGACCTCACGGACGACCACCCGCCCGGCGTAACGCGGATCGACCGCCAGCGGGCCGAGGAAGTCGCGCTTGATGGTCTTGCAGAAGCTGCAGTCGGCCCGGCTGTAAAGAATGATCAGCGGGCCGCCGGCCTTCGCCGCCTGGCGGGCTTCGGCGTCAAGGTGGCTGGCCTGGGCAAGCTGGGGCGCGGCGGGGGCGGTCAGGGGCAGGCATGCTAGAATCAGCCCCCCAAACAGCACGCTCCAAGACTTCCAGGATTGCCTCATGTCTGCTCCGTCGAAAATCATCATCGCCTCCCGTGAATCCCGTCTGGCCATGTGGCAGGCGGTGCATGTCCGGGATCGTCTGTCGAGTTTAAATCCCGCTGCGGAAGTTGTCATTCTCGGCATGACCACCAAGGGCGATCAGATTCTCGACCGGCCGCTGGCCGAGATCGGCGGCAAGGGGCTGTTCATCAAGGAACTCGAAGTGGCGATGCAGGAAGGCCGGGCGCACCTGGCCGTGCATTCGATGAAGGATGTGCCCATGGTGATGCCGGAAGGCTTCGTCCTGGCCGCCATCTCGGCCCGCGAGAATCCGCGTGACGCTTTCGTCTCGAACAAGTATGCCGGCCTCGACGCGTTGCCGGCCGGTGCCGTCGTCGGTACTTCCAGCCTGCGCCGCGAGGCCGTCCTGCGCGCCAGATACCCGCAACTGGTGATCAAGAGCCTGCGCGGCAATCTCGACACCCGGCTGAAGAAGCTCGACGCCGGCGAATACGATGCGATCATCCTGGCCGCCGCCGGCCTGATCCGTCTCGGCCTGAAGGACCGGATCAAGACCGTTCTGACGCCGGAACAGTCGCTGCCGGCACCGGGCCAGGGCGCGCTGGGGATCGAACTGGTCGACGGCGATGCGGCCATGGCCGCCGTCGTCGCGCCGCTCAACGACGCCGAGACGGCGCACTGCGTCAAGGCCGAGCGCGCCCTGTCCCGTGCCCTGGGTGGTTCCTGCCAGGTGCCGCTGGGCGGCTACGCGATCATCGACAACGGCCAGTTGTGGCTGCGCGGCTTCGTCGCCAGCGTCGACGGCACGCAGATGGTCAGCGGCGAAGTCCGTGGCAATCCTGCCGATGACGAAGCTCTGGGGCGCCAGCTCGCCGATGTCCTGCGTGCCCAAGGGGCAGAAGCCATCCTGGCGGCACTGGCCTGTCACAAGTAAGCATGGGCCCGTCCGGCCCGCTTGCCGGGCGCACCATCGTCGTCACCCGGCCGCGCGCCCAGGCGGCGCCATTGGCCAAGATGATCGCCGCGGCCGGCGGCAATGCCCTGCTATTTCCCCTGCTGGAAATCGCGCCGGCCGACGATGCTGGCGGTTTGAGCCAGGCGGCGGCGCAACTTGCGGAATATTCGCTGGCGGTTTTCGTCAGCCCGAACGCTGTCCGCCATGCCTTGCCTGTGCTGCTTGTCGGTCGTGCCTGGCCGGCCGGTGTACCGGCGGCGGCTGTCGGTCCGGGGACCGTCGCTGCGCTGGCCGATGCCGGCGTACCAAACTGTCTGGTGCCGGCCGCGCGTTACGATTCCGAGGGGCTGCTCGAACTCCCCGAACTGGCCGCCGACAGAATGGCCGGCCAGCGGATCGCCATCTTCCGCGGCGACGGCGGGCGCGAGCTGCTGGCCGATACCTTGCGCGCCCGCGGGGCGCAGGTCGATTGCATCACTGCTTACCGGCGTAGCGGGCCGGCCGGCAGCTTTGACGTCCTGCTCGAAGCCTGGCGCGGCCAGCGACTGGATGCGCTGGTGGTGTCGAGCAGCGAGGCCCTGCATTATCTGGTCGCCGGCCTGGACGAGGCCGGGCGGGCCTGTCTGATGGAAACGCCGCTGTTCGTTCCGCATGCGCGGATCGCCGAGACTGCCCAGGTGCTCGGTTTGCAACGCATCATCCTGACCGCAGCCACTGACAGCGGCCTGATTGAAGGATTACTTGCTTATAATTGGTCAGCATGAACGCCGAAACTCCTTCCTCTCCCGTTTCCGATCCGGATCTCCCGCCTGTCGTTCCCGCCCGGGCGCGCAAGGGCATTGCCGTCTGGGTGCTGCCGGTGCTCGTCCTGGCCGGCCTGCTGGCCTGGCACTGGTTCGAAACGCGTCAGCAGATCAACGAACTGCGCCAGGGTGTCTCGCGCCAACTGGCCGATGCCGCCGTCACCTCGCGCAACGATGCTCAGATCGATCAGCAACTGTTGCAGCGGGCCAAGGCGCTTGACGAGCGACTGGCTGCCGTCGAACAGCGACTGGCCGAAACCCGGGACCAGGAGGCTGTGCTCCAGACCCTGTTCCAGGATGTGGCCAAGGGCCGCGAGGAGGCCGAGTTGCTCGAAATCGAGCAGGCCGTGACGCTGGCCGTTCAGCAGATCCAGCTGGCCGGCAACGTGCCGGTCGCGCTGCTTGCCCTGCGTTCGGCGGATGCGCAACTGGCCCGGCTCGACAAGGCCCGCCATCTGCCGCTGCGCAAGGCCCTGGCTGCCGACATCGCCCGCCTGAACGAGTTGCCGCTGGTCGATGTGCCGGGCATCAGCCTGCGTCTGGAGCAGATCGTCGCCGGCATCGACAAGTTTCCCTTTGCCGTCCATGGCCGGCCGGTGGAAGCCGCAGCCGAAGCGGCGGCCGACGAAGTGTCGGCGCTGCCGTGGTGGCGTCTGGTACTCGCCGACCTGTGGCAGGAAACGCGCAGCATGATCCGCATCCAGCGCTTCGACCGCGAGGAGCCGGCCCTGCTGGCGCCGGGGCAGGGCTTCTTCCTGCGCGAAAACCTCAGGCTGCGCCTGCTCAGCGCTCGTCTGGCGCTGTTTGCCCGCGAGCAGCGGACCTTCCGCAACGAGCTGACCGTTGCCGGCAGCTGGCTGGAAAAGTATTTCTCGACCGAGGACCGTGCCGTCCAGGCCGCCATCGAGCAGATCAAGGCGCTGTCTGCGGCCGAGATCGTCATCGACCTGCCCGACCTGCGCGCCAGCCAGCAGGCGCTGCTGACCCTGCGTGAAGAAAAGGTGGCGCGGTGAGAGGATTGTTCTGGGTCGTCGCGCTGTTTGCCCTGGCGGTGGCGGTCGCGCTCGGCGCCAGCATGAACGACGGCTATGTGCTGATCGTGCTGCCGCCCTGGCGGGTCGAGGTTTCGCTCAATTTCCTGTTGCTGGCCTTGCTGCTGGCCTTTGTCGTCTTCTACGCGCTGTTGCGCGCCTTGTCGCTGACCTTCGGCATGCCCCAGCGGGTGGCCGAGTATCGTCGGCGGCGCCAGCGGGAAAAATCCGGACAGATTTTCCAGGATGCCGTGCGTTTCCTGTTCGAAGGCCGTTTCGGGCAAGCCCTGAAGCGTGCCGGTGAAGCCTACGAGGCCGGCCGGGCGCCGGCGCTGGCCGCCCTGATCGCCGCGCGCGCGGCCCAGCGCCTGGGTGAGCCGAAGCGTCAGCAGGAATGGCTGGACAAGGCCAAGCAGCAGGATGCGCGCAACGAATCGGCGACGCTGATGCTGGAAGCCGAAATGCTCAACGAAGCGCGGCGTTTTCACGAGGCGCTGCGGGTCCTGCAACGGTTGCAGCAGCGCGAGGGCCGGCATATCGCGGCCTTGCGTCTGGAACTGCGTGCCCGCCAGGGTAGCGGCGACTGGGATGGCGCCTTGAAATTGCTGCGCCAGCTGGCCAAGCGCGATGCCCTGCCGGCCGACATGGTCCGGCCCTTGGCGACCAAGGCCCATCTGGCCAATCTGGCGCGTTGTGGCGACGATCGCGATGCCCTGATCGCCTATCTGCGCCAGGTGCCGGCCGACGAGCGTGGGGTCGAGGTCGTGCTGGCGGCAGCCAAGGGGCTGGCGGCAGCGGCGGCCGATGACGAGGCGCAACGATTGATCGAGGGCATGCTCGACCAGGACGACGAGGAAGTCTGGCAGAGCGAGCTGGTGTCCATCTACGGTCGCCTGGGCGGCGGCGACCAGATGTCGCGCATCGCCCGGGGCGAGACCTGGTTGCGGCAGCGCCCGGATCATGCCGGATTATTGCTGGCGCTGGGGCGGATGTGCGTCCGTCAGCGCTTGTGGGGCAAGGCGCAGAGTTACCTGGAAGCATCGCTGTCGGTCGAGGAGACGCAGGCGGGGCATCTGGAACTGGCGCGTCTGGGCGATCAGCTCGAACGGGTCGACGAGGCCAACCGGCATTACCGCGCCGCGGTACGGCCGGACAATGGCGAAAAATAAAACGCGGAGGAGTGGGAAGTGCTGAATATCGACATGCGCAAGATCTACAACTTTTACCCTGTCGAGCCGGCACCCGCGCCCGATGCCTTGCCCACTGGCGGCGATATCTACTACGAATGCCTGGATTGCACGGTGATCGTCAATTCCGTGCCGCACATCAAGGCCGCCTGCGCCTGCGGCAATCTGCAGGGCGGCGGCGGCAAGCTCGAGATCAAGGACCCGGTGCGCGTCCGGGTCGTCAAGGGCAAGCTGAAGTAAGGCTTACGCCCAGTCCTGCGGCTGCAGGAAGACTGCGTAGAGTTCGGCCTCGGGCGTGCCGGCTTCCGGCTGCCAGTCGTAGCGCCATTTGACGATGGGCGGTAGTGACATCAGGATGGATTCGGTGCGGCCGCCGGATTGCAGGCCGAACAGCGTGCCCCGGTCCCAGACCAGATTGAATTCGACATAACGACCGCGCCGGTAGGCCTGGAAGTCGCGCTCGCGCTCGCCGTAGGGCGTGTCGCGGCGCTTGGCCAGCACCGGCAGATAGGCCTGGGTGAAGGCATTGCCGACGGCCTGGGTCAGGCTGAAACAACGTTCGAAACCGCCCTCGTTGAGGTCGTCGAAAAAGACGCCGCCGACACCGCGTGGTTCGTTGCGGTGCTTGAGGAAGAAATACTCGTCGCACCATGTCTTGTATTTCGGATAGACCTCGTCGCCGAAGGGTGCGAGGGCATCACGGCAGGTGCGGTGGAAGTGCTGCACATCCTCGCGCTGGCCGTAATAGGGCGTCATGTCCATGCCGCCGCCGAACCACCAGACATCGTCCTCGCCTTCCTTGGTGGCGACGAAGCAGCGCACGTTCATGTGCGCCGTCGGGCAGTAGGGATTGCGCGGGTGCAGCACCAGCGACACGCCCATCGCTTCCCAGGCGCGGCCGGCCAGTTGCGGGCGCACGGCGGTGGCCGAAGCCGGCAGCGACTTGCCGGTGACGTGCGAGAAATTGACACCGCCGCGTTCGAAGAAGGCGCCTTCCTCGATCAGTCGGGAAATGCCACCGCCGCCTTCCGGGCGGACCCAGGAATCGGTGCGAAAGGGCTGGCCGTCGAACGCTTCGAGCTCGCCGACGATGCGGGCCTGCAGGCCGGTGAAGTAATCCTTGAGGCGGGTGGTGTCCATCTTGTCTCCGTGGGGTAAAAAAACGGGCGGCTCATTGGCTGGAATGAGCCGCCCGTCGTCATGGGGTTCAGGCCGTACTTAGCGGTTGATTGCCCGGTAACCGATGTCTTTGCGGTACTGCATGCCGTCCCAGCTGATCTGGACGGCAGCCTCGTAGGCCGCCTTCTGCGCCAGCTTGACGTTCTCGCCCAGCGCCGTGACGCAGAGGACGCGACCGCCGGCGGTGACCACCTGGCCGTCCTTGTCGGCCGTGCCGGCGTGGAAGACGTGCGCATCTTCGCCAAAGCTGTTGCCGGCCGGGAGGCCGATGATGGCGTCGCCCTTTTTCGGCGTTTCCGGGTAGTTGGCGGCAGCGAGAACGACGCCGAGCGCGACGCGACGGTCCCATTCGGCCTCGACCTGGTCGAGCGTGCCGGCGATGCCGTGTTCGAGCAGTTTGACGAAGTCGGACTTGAGGCGCATCAGGATCGGCTGGGTTTCCGGGTCGCCCATGCGGCAGTTGAATTCCAGGGTCTTGACCGAGCCGTCCTTGCTGATCATCAGGCCGGCGTAGAGGAAGCCGGAGAACGGAATGCCGTCGGCCGCCATGCCGCGCACCGTCGGCAGGATGATCTCGCGCATCGCCTTGGCGTGGATTTCCGGGGTGACGCAGGGCGCCGGCGAATAGGCGCCCATACCGCCGGTGTTCGGGCCCTGGTCGCCGTCGAAGATGCGCTTGTGGTCCTGGCTGGAGGCCAGCGGCAGGACGTTCTTGCCGTCGACCATGACGATGAAGCTGGCTTCCTCGCCATCGAGGAATTCCTCGATGACGACGCGGGCACCGGCATCGCCCAGCTTGTTGCCGGACAGCATGTCGTCGATGGCGGCGTGCGCTTCCTCGAGTGTCATGGCAACGACGACGCCCTTGCCGGCGGCGAGGCCGTCGGCCTTGATGACGATGGGCGCGCCCTTCTTGTCGATGTAGGCGTGGGCGGCGGCGACGTCGGAGAAGGTCTCGAATTCGGCCGTCGGGATGTTGTGGCGAGCCATGAAGCGCTTGGCGAAATCCTTGGAGGATTCGAGCTGCGCCGCTGCCTTGGTCGGGCCGAATATCTTCAGGCCGCGGGCGCGGAAGACGTCGACGACGCCAGCCGCCAGCGGCGCTTCCGGACCGACCAGGGTCAGGTGGATCTTGTTTTCTTCGGCAAAGTCGGCGAGCGCCTGCGGGTCGGTGAGGTTCAGGTTTTCCAGCTCGTGCTCGCGCGCCGTGCCGGCGTTGCCCGGCGCGACATAGACCTTCTGCAGGCCCGGCGTCTTGGCCAGGCGCCAGGCCATGGCGTGTTCACGACCGCCGGAACCGATGACGAGGAGTTTCATGCTTTATTCCTTGTTAATGCCTGAAATGACGCGCACCCGTGAACACCATGGCGATGCCGTGTTCGTCGGCGGCGGCGATGACTTCCTCGTCGCGCATCGAGCCGCCCGGCTGGATGACGGCGACGGCGCCGGCTTCAGCCAGCACGTCGAGGCCGTCACGGAACGGGAAGAAGGCGTCGGAGGCGACGACCGAACCCTTGAGTTCGAGGCCGGCGTTCTGCGCCTTGATACAGGCGATCTTGGTCGAATCGACGCGGCTCATCTGGCCGGCGCCGACACCCAGGGTCATGCCGTCGCCACAGAAGACGATGGCGTTGGACTTGACGAACTTGGCGACGCGCTCGGCGAAGAGCAGGTCTTCGATCTGGCGCAGGGTCGGCTGGACCTTGGTGACCACCTTCAGATCCTTGACCTGGGCGGTGAAGTCGTCGGCCGTCTGCACCAGCAGACCACCGCCGACGCGCTTGAGTTCGAGTTTGTTCAGTTCGCGGCCGAGCGGTACCACCAGCACGCGCAGGTTGGCCTTGGCCGCCAGCGCAGCCTTGGCTTCAGCGGTGAAGGACGGGGCGATCAGCACTTCGACGAAGTGCTTGCGTTCATTCATGGCGTTGACGATGTCGATGCCGACTTCGCCGTTGAAGGCGATGATGCCGCCGAAGGCCGAGGTCGAATCGGTCAGGAAGGCTTTTTCGTAGGCGCGCACCAGGGCGCTGTCGACCGCCACGCCGCACGGGTTGGCGTGCTTGATGATGACGCAGGCCGGGGCGTCGAAGGCCTTGACGCATTCCCAGGCGGCATCGGAGTCGGCGATGTTGTTGTACGACAGTTCCTTGCCCTGCAGTTGGGTGTAGGCGGCAATGCTGCCGGCCAGCGGCGTGGTGTCGCGGTAGAAGGCAGCTTGCTGATGGGAATTCTCGCCGTAGCGCAGGATTTCGGTGCGGTCGAAGGCCAGTTGCAGCTTGGCCGGGAACAGTGACGGCACCGGTGCGGCGGCTTCAGGCTGGGCTTCAGCGCCGTCGTCGAGGCCGGTCAGCCAGTTGGCGATCATGCTGTCGTAGCGGGCGGTGTGGGTGAACGCCTTCTTGGCCAGGTTGAAGCGGGTGCCCAGTTGCAGGGCGCCGCCGTTGGCCTTCATTTCGTCGAGCAGCGGCTGGTAGTCGGTCGGATCGGTGACGATGGCGACGCCGGCGTAGTTCTTGGCCGACGAGCGGACCATGGCCGGACCGCCGATGTCGATGTTCTCGATGGCGTCGGCCAGCGTCACGCCGGTCTTGGCGATGGTGGCGGCGAAGGGGTAGAGGTTCACGCAGACCAGGTCGATGGTCGGGATGCCGTGTTCTTCGATGGTCGCCAGGTGTTCCGGCAGGTCGCGACGGGCGAGGATGCCGCCGTGCACCTTCGGATGCAGGGTCTTGACGCGGCCGTCGAGCATTTCCGGGAAGCCGGTGTAGTCGCCGATTTCGGTGACGGCCAGGCCGGCGTCGCGCAGCATCTTGGCGGTGCCGCCGGTGGACAGCAACTTGACACCCTGGGCGGCCAGGCCTTGGGCGAATTCGAGTACACCCGTCTTGTCGGAGACGGAAATCAGCGCTTGCTTGATGGTCATGGTGGTCCGGATTTACAGTAGTTGATGTTCGGTAAGCTTCTTGCGCAGCGTGTTGCGGTTGATGCCGAGCATCTCCGCAGCCAGCGTCTGGTTGGTGCCGGCCTTGGCCAGGACCAGTTCCAGCATCGGTTTTTCCACGCTCTTCAGGACCATGTCGTAGATTGCCGCCGGCTTTTCGCCGTCGAGGTCCCGGAAATACTGCTCCAGTGCGTTGATCACGCACCGCCCCAAGTCATGTTGGCTCATGCTGCCAACGCCTCCTCTAGTGTCTTGTTTTCTTCGTATTGCAGATGATCGTGTTCTTCCGCGTATTGCTGGAAGAACTGGTCAACGGCTTCCCGCTGCGCCTCGACGGTCGGCAGCGTGTTCATCATCTTGCGGAACGCCGCCGAGCCGACCAGGCCCTTGGTGTACCAGGAGATGTGCTTTCTGGCGACCTTGACCCCCGTGTCCAGGCCGTAGAAATCGTAGAGGTCTTCGAGATGCGCAAGCAGGATCGCGTGGATCTCGGAAACCGGTGCCGGCGCCATTTTTTCGCCGGTCTTCAGATAATGTTCGATCTCGCGGAACAGCCACGGCCGGCCCTGGGCGGCGCGGCCGATCATGATGCCGTCGGCACCGGTGTGGTCGAGCACATGTTTGGCTTTTTCCGGCGTCGTGATGTCGCCGTTGGCGATCACCGGAATGCGGATCAGCGTCTTGACCATGGCGATGGTGTCGTATTCGGCCTCGCCGGTGTATTGCTGGCAGCGCGTCCGGCCGTGGATGGCGACGGCGCGCACGCCGGCGCTCTCGGCGATGCGGGCGATGGTCGGCGCGTTGCGGTTGGCCAGGTTCCAGCCGGTGCGGAATTTCAGCGTCACCGGGGTGTCCGGGACGGCGCCGACGACGGCGTCGAGGATGCGGCCGACTAGGGCCTCGTCCTGCATCAGCGCCGAACCGGCCATCACGTTGCAGACCTTCTTGGCCGGGCAGCCCATGTTGATGTCGATGATCTGAGCGCCGTTATCGACGTTGTGACGGGCCGCTTCGGCCATCATCCTGGGGTCGGCACCGGCAATCTGCACCGAGATCGGCGCCACTTCGCCGACGTGGTTGGCGCGGCGCAGCGTCTTGGCGCTGCCGTAGAGCAGCGAGTTCGAGGTGACCATCTCGGAGACGGCCAACCCGGCGCCCAACTTCTTGCACAATTGGCGGAAAGGACGATCGGTCACGCCCGCCATCGGTGCAACGAAGAGGTTGTTTCGCAAGGTAAAACCGGCAAATTCCATGGGCGACGAATGGGCGCAACAGCGGCGCCGGGCAGATCAGGGGAAGCCGTGAATTCTACCTGATCCGGCGCCTAAAAAATAGTCAAATCGTCAGACTCAGGGTTAACAGCAATGCGAACACCAGTTGCAGGCCGGCGGTTGCTGCCAGCAAGCCGTTGAAGCCTGGGCCCGGCGTTTCCCGCCAGAAACGGCGGATCAGCCACAGCGCAAGCGGCAGCGACAGCAGCGGCCAGACGGTGCCGCCGAGCAGCAGCAGGTAGGGCGAAAGGAGTTCGCCGGCGTACAGCCAGCGTGTCGCCGGCCGGCCGAGGCGTACGGCCAGCGTGCGCTTACCGCTGGTGGCATCGCTGTCGAGGTCGCGGTAATTGTTGACGGTGATCACCGCCGCCGCCAGCAGGCCCAGTTGAAGGCCGGCCAGCAGCGCCGCCGGGCTCAGCGCCAGGGTTTGCAGGTAGTAGCTGCCGCCGACGGCGACCACGCCGAAGAAGGCGATCACGAAGAGTTCGCCCAGCGGTCCGTAGGCAATCGGCCTCGGGCCGCCGGTATAGGCCCAGCCGGCGGCCAGCGAGCACAGGCCGATGGCGACGATGGGCCAGCCGCCGTGGCTGGCCAGATAGATGCCGCAGGCGAAAGCCAGGGCGAAGCTGGTCAAGGCGCCGGTGCGGACTGCTGCCGGCGTCAGCCAGCCTTCGGCGGTGGCGCGCGGTGGCCCGATGCGGCCTGGTTGGTCAGTGCCGCGCAGGAAATCGCCGACATCGTTGAACAGGTTGGTGCCAATCTGGATCAGCGCCGCGCCGAAAAGCGCTAGCAGTAATGGTAACCAGAGCAGTTGGCCGTTCTGCTGCCAAGCGATGGCGGTGCCGACGATCACTGGCGATAGCGAGACAGTCAGGGTCTTCGGGCGGCAGGCGAGGAGCCAGGCGGTGCTTTTCTTCATTTGGTGCAGACCGGGGGCGAATGGTGCGACATTAGCTTAGGCTTCGCGCATTCGCCTTGGTTTGGATCAAGGCCAAGCGCGGGCGCCCCAGATCATGCGTTTGGCAACGAAATGGCGGGCCGGCGGGAAGACGTCGAGCGCCAGCAGGCCGAGGCCGCGGGCCAGTCTGAGCGGCGCGCAGTCGTTGGAGAAGGCCTTGACCACCTTGTCGGTGAAGAAGGCGCCGCCTTCGCGGTCGAGCCGGCGGCTGGCGGCGTAGGCAGCAAGGTCGATGCCGGCGACGCCGTCTTTAAGGAGTTGGTCGGCGAGTTGCCAGGCGTCGCGCAGGCCGAGGTTGAACCCCTGGCCGGAAACCGGGTGCAAGGTCTGTGCGGTGTTGCCGATCCACACTTCGCGGCCCCGGTGCAACTGGTCGCGCAGGCGCAGGGCGAGCGGGAAACGGCTGCGCTTGCCAGGCTTGGCGAAGCGCATGCTGCGGCCGAACTGGGCGCTCAGCGCGGCGACGAACGCGTCGTCGTCTAGCGCCATGACGGCGTCGGCCTTGGCCGGCGGCAGCGTGAACACGATCGAGTATTCGTCGCCCAACGGCAGCAGCGCCAGCGGGCCGTCCGGGGTGAAGCGTTCCCAGGCGCGGCGGGCATTCCCCGGCGTCGGCGTGACTTCGCAGATGACCGCGTGCTGGACGTAGTCGCTGACCGTGACGCCGGCTTCATCGCCCGGCGTGCCTTCGGCATGGACCAGCAGGCGGCAACGGATACGGCGCAGCTTGCCGGCGTGGCGCAGGGCGACGGTGGCGCCGTCGCTGTCGGCGGTGATGTCGATGATTTCCGCCTCGGTCAGCCGCGCGTCGTCGGCCAGCCGGGCGGCCAGTGCGGCGGCGAGGTCGCGGTAGCGGACGACGTAGCCGAGCGCCGGCAGCTTGTAGTCGCTGCGGTCGATCAGCGTGCGGCCGAAGCCGCCTTTCTGCGAGACGTGGATGGTCTCGATCGGCGTCGCTGCCCGCGTCGGCCAGCCGCCGAGTTGTTCGAGCAGTTCGCGGGCGCCGTGCGACAGCGCCAGGGCGCGAGGGTCGGCTTGCAGCGCGGCCGGTGGGCGCCGGTCGACGAGCAGCGACTGCTGGCCGCCGGCTGCCAGTGCCAGGTGCAGTGTCATGCCGACCGGGCCGGCGCCGACGATCAGGATGTCGACGTTTTCAACAGCTTCAGTCATGGCGCATCACTTCCTCGATTTCGGCCACCGTCTTCGGCGCTGTCGTATAGACATCGCAGCCGTCGGTCGTGACGCGCACGTCGTCCTCGATGCGGATGCCGATGCCGGCCAGTTCGGTGGGCACGTCGGCGCCCGGGCGGATGTACAGGCCGGGTTCGACGGTGATGGTCATGCCCGGTTGCAGCGTCGTCCAGTCGTTGCCGATCTTGTATTCGCCGGCGTCGTGCACGTCCAGGCCGAGCCAGTGGCCGGTGCGGTGCATGTAGAAACGGCGGAAGTCGCCCTTCTCGATCAGGGTGTCGACGCTGCCGGTCAGCAGTTTCAGGTCGACCAGGCCCTGCGTCAGCACGCGCACGGCGGCGTCGTGCGCTTCCATGAAGTGGCGGCCGGGCGCCGTGGCGGCGATGGCGGCGGCCTGGGCGGCCAGCACGATCTCGTACACATCCTTCTGTGCCGGCGTGAAGCGGCCATTGACCGGGAAAGTGCGGGTGATGTCGGCGGCGTAGCCTTCGACTTCGCAGCCGGCGTCGATCAGCACCAGCGTGTGGTCGTTCAAGAGCTTGTTGTTCTCGACGTAATGCAGCACGCAGGCGTTGGCGCCGCCGGCGACGATGGGTGTGTAGGCGTGGCCGTCGGCGCCGCGTTTGCGGAATTCGTAGGACAGTTCGGCTTCCAGCTCGTATTCGGCCATGCCCGGGCGGCAGGCGTGCATGGCGCGGGCGTGGCCGGCGCTGGCGATGTCGGCGGCGCGCTGCATGGTGGCCAGTTCGGCCTTGTCCTTGATCAGGCGCATGGCGTCGAGTTCGGCGCGCAGGTCGTGGATCGCGCGCGGCGCGCGCTTGCCGGCGCGGGCCTGGGCGCGGACTTCGTTCAAGGCCCTGGCGATGCGCGCATCCCAGGCCTCGTCGTGGCCGACGGCATGCCACAGCGTGTCGCGGTCGACCAGCAGTTCGGGCAGTTTTTTGTCCAGTTGTTCGATCGAGTATGCGGCGTCGAAGCCGAAGGCGCTTTTCGCGGCTTTCGGACCATAGCGGTAGCCGTCCCAGATTTCGCGTTCTTCGTGCTTGTCGCGGCAGAACAGGATGGACTTCGGTTTATTGCCGCCGACCAGCACGACCACTGCCTCCGGCTCGGGGAAGCCCGACAGGTACCAGAAATAGCTGTCGAAACGGTAGGGATAGTGCGCGTCGCGGTTGCGCACGACCTCCGGTGCCGTCGGGATGATGGCGACGCCGTCGCTTATGGTTTTGAGCAGGCGTCGGCGGCGGGTGAGGTAATGGGCGTGAGTCATTCAGTCGGTGTCTTTCTTCTCGATTCGTTGCTGCGCATGTTCGATCTGCCGGATGCTGCGCTCGGGCGTCGGCAGGTCTTCCGGCATGGTACCGCCGAGTTCCTTGATCGTCTCGCGCACTTTTCGGCCGACGGCGAGGTGGGTCAGGTTCGCCTCCTGCTTGCCTTTGACCCCGTCGCGGCGCAATTTCTCCTCGGTTTGCGTGGCGCGGAACAGGTTGGCGGCCAGTTCGGTGCTGCCCATGTGGTCGAGGATTTTCTGGCTTTTCTTCAAGCCCTTGCGGGCGTGGATGGCCTTGGCCCCCAGGCCGCCGTACAGGCCGCGATAGCCGTGGTCCTGGAAAACGGCGAAGTCGAGGCCACTTTCGACGCCGGCCTCGGCGGCAGCGGCAGCAAGGTATTTGTTGTGTTGTGCGAGTTCGTTGCGGATGGCGAGCCGCTTCTCGTCTTCGCTCAGTTGCCCGAAGGCGGTGTCGTTCGCCAGTTCCTGGCGGCGGGTCTGGATGGCAAAGTAAGTCTGGCCGTTGGCAATGACCGGCTTCGAGGGGTCGCCGTTCTGGACGATCAGGTAGCAGGCGTAGCGGGAGAGGCGGATGTCTTCGATCTGCCGTTTTGCCCCCGAGCCGATGTCGACCATTGTGAGGACATCCTCAAAATGGTCGGAAACAGCTTGGCCGCTTTGTTCACAGGCTATCCTAGCGCGTTCGATGGCGGGAAGAAAGTGTCGGTATTGCGAATAATCCAGTGCTGTTGCCAGTTTGCGGGCCAGCCAGTATTCGTTGCCGGCGTCGTCAAGTTGGCGCAGGCCTTCAAAGCTGGCATGGTGCTGGCGGGAAACGGGTGAGTCGGTCATCGCTGCATTCCTCCAGGGGTTGAAAGCGCCATGCTATTGGAATTTAACCTGCCTGTGCTGCGCGCAATTCGGCATCCAATTCGGCGAGCCGTTGTGGCGTACCCACGTCGACCCAGCGGCCGGCGTGATGTTCCCCGGTCAGCGTGCCGGCGGCAATCGCCGCGTCGAGCAGCGGGCGCAGCTTCATCGGCTGGTTGGCCGGCACATGGTCAAACATGGCCGGGGAAAAGACGCCGATGCCGGCGTAGGTGAGCGTTTGCTCACCGCTGGCGGGAACGATCCGTTCGTCGGCCAGCGAGAAGTCGCCGCCGCCGTGGTGGGCGGGGTTGTCGACCAGCAGCAGGCGGGCGCCGCCGGGCGGGCAGCCGCGCGCGGCGAAAGTTGGGAAATCGACGTCGCAGTAGACGTCGCCATTGATCACCAGGAAGGGCGCGTCGCCGAGTCGCGGCAAGGCGCGGGCGATGCCGCCGGCGGTTTCCAGCGCGCCCGGCGGTTCCGGAGAATAGGCGATGCTGAGTCCCCACTTCGATCCGTCGCCCAGCACGGCCTCGATCTTCTCACCGAGGTGGGCGTGGTTGATGACGACCTCGCTGAAACCGGCGGCGGCCAGTTTCTCCAGGTGCCAGACGATCAGCGGCTTGCCGCCGGCTTCAAGCAGCGGCTTCGGCGTGTGGTCGGTCAGCGGCCGCATGCGTTCGCCGCGGCCGGCGGCGAGGATCATCGCTTTCATCGCGGCCTAGCGGCGGTAGCCGATCTGCTCGGTGTTGCCTTCGAGCTTGTCGAGCAGGTTGAGCAGCGGCTTGAGCGGGATGTAGCGGCTGGCCGTCTTGCGCGCGTAGTTCATGAAGCGCGGCAGGTCCTCGCTGTATTTTTCCTTGCCGTCGCGGTACTTGAGGCGGCAGAAGATGCCGAGCACCTTGAGGTGGCGCTGCAGGCCCATCAGCTCGTAGTCGCGCCAGAAATCGCCGAAGTCGTTGCGCACCGGCAGGCCGGCGGCGCGGGCCTTTTCCCAGTAGCGGACGACCCAGTCGATTTCCTGTTCTTCTTCCCAGGAGATGAAGGCGTCGCGGAACAGCGAGACGACGTCGTAGGTGATCGGGCCATAGACTGCGTCCTGAAAGTCGATGATGCCCGGCGTCAGCGTCTGCGCGCTTTCGACGACCATCAGGTTGCGCGGCATGAAGTCGCGATGGACGAAGACCTTGGGCTGGTTGAGCGCCGAATTGATCAGGAACTTGAAGGTCCGGTCGAGCATCAGCAACTCGCTGGTGTCGAGCTGGACGCCGAGGTGGCGGCCGACAAACCATTCGGGGAAGAGGTCGAGTTCGCGGCGCAGCAGGGTTGCGTCGTAGGGCGGCAGCGTCGCGGCGGTCGACGATAGCTGCCATTTGACGAGCACGTCGAGCACCGGGCGGATCAGCGTGTCGGCCAGCGACAAGTCGGCGTTGAGCGCGTCGAGGTAGCCGATGCGGCCGAGGTCGGTGAGCACCAGGAAGCCGTTGTCGAGGTCCTGGTCGAGGATGCGCGGTGCCGCCAGGTCGGCCCTGGCGAGCAGGCCGGCGACCTTGATGAAGGGTTTGCAGTCTTCTTTTTCGGGTGGTGCGTCCATCAGGATGCGCGTGCTGCCGTCCGGCCAGGTCAGGCGGAAATAGCGGCGGAAGCTGGCGTCGGCGGACGCTGGCGTGATGGAAACGGACTGTTCGGGGAAGCGACTGGCAACCCAGTCGGTAACAAGTTGATCGCGCGACATCGAGTAGTGGACGGTTCGTTGTAAAATGGCGCGATTTTAACACCCGGGCATCGGCCTTTCCGGTCCCGGCTCGCCCAGAATGCTCCGATGACAGGTTTCTCCCGACGTCCGATCGCCGTGCTGGTTTGCTGCCTGTTTGCCGGCACGCAGGGGGTGCATGCGGCTGTGGGAGACCCTGCCTCTCTGGCAACGGAGGGGCGCGGAGCTGTTCAGGACGAGGTTGTCGTTCCGCTGAGACTGGAGCGCAGGCTGGTTGGCAGCGAGAGGAAGCGTTCAGCACCCAAGCTGGCTTCCGTCGGTAGCATCTTGCCGCTCACCGGTGCTGAGGAGCTTCCGCTATTCCTGGTTGCCGACCGGATGGAAGGTGCGGCCGACCAGCGTCTGGTGGCGGAAGGGAACGTCGAATTGCGCAAGTCGGGCATGACCCTGCAGACGGATCGGCTGACGTATCAACACGCTGACGACGAGATCGAAGCGATTGGCGCGGTTCGTTTGACTCGGGGAGCGGCCGAGATCGAGGCCGATTACCTGAAGATGAAGCTGAGCGAACAGCTGGGTTTTGCCGACAAGGCCCGCTACTCGGTCAGCAAGGAAGTCAGCAGCAGGTTCTATCAGGATACCTCGCAGGCGGTCGTCACGGTGACTGGTGCCGGCAACAGTGGCGCGCCGATGATGCTGAATGTCCCACGCGTATATGGCTTGCCGACCGACGCCCCTTCGCCGCGGGAGATTTCTGCCTCGGGAGTCGCCGAGCGGATCGATTTTCTCGGCGAGAACCACATGCGCCTGAATCAGGGGACCTTTTCCACCTGCAAGCCGTCGTCGCCCGATTGGTACCTGAAGGCCGGGGTTCTCGATCTTGATTATGATAGCGATTTCGGTCGTGCCGACGATGCCTCGCTGTGGTTCAAGGGCGTTCCCCTGTTCTATGCGCCGAAAGCCTGGTTCCCGATCAGCAGTGAACGTCGTTCCGGTTTGCTCAGTCCTTCGCTGAAACAATCCACGAAAACCGGCTTCGATGTTGCCTTACCCATCTATTGGAACATTGCACCCAATTACGATGCGACTTTCTATCCGCGCTACATGAGCAAGCGTGGTACTCAGCTGGGTATCGAGACGCGCTATCTGGACGAGTCGTTTGCCGGCGATATCCGTGCTGAATACATCGGTAATGACACCAGTGCGCGTCGTCAGCGCTACGCTTATACAGTCCGCCATCAGCACCAGTTGAGCGAGGCGGTTTCGGCTGCGCTCAACTGGAATGGCGTCTCCGACGATACTTACTGGGAGGACATGTCGTCGCGCCTGTTGCAGACTTCGCAGGTTCAGTTGGAGCGTCGGCTGGCGCTCAACTATGTACCCAGTCCCTGGCTGCAGACCTCGTTGCAGTTGTTGCGTTACCAGACCTTGCAACCGGATGCATCCAATCCGGTCGAGCGTCCTTATTTCCTTGAGCCGCAACTCAATCTGGTCGCCTATCGTCCGAACCTGGCGGGCATGGACTTCACCATGCTTGGCCAGTACTCGCGCTTCACGCACGACGATGTCGCCAACAAGGACAGGGGGGACCGTTTGGTGCTCTATCCGCAGATCAGCCTGCCGATCGTCAGCTCCGCCTTTCAGTTGACGCCGAAGCTGGGCTTGCACATGAGCAGCTATGCGATCGACCGCGCGACGCTGAATGGTGGTGGGCAGGAGCGGATTTCCCGCACGCTGCCGATTTTTTCCCTGGATTCGACGGTGGTTTTCGAGCGCCAGGGTACGGCGTTTGGCCGTACCTACTTGCAGACGCTGGAGCCGAGAATTTACTACGTACGCATTCCGTACAAGGATCAGAGCCGGATTCCGGAATTCGATACGGCGCTCAGCGATTTCAATTTTGCCCAGGTTTTCTCGGAAAATCGCTACAGCGGCCAGGACCGGATCAACGACGCCGATCAATTGACCGTCGCCCTGACCAGCCGGGTGATTGATGAGGCCACGGGGGCCGAGCGTTTCAAGGCCATGGTTGGCCAGCGCTATTATTTCTCCGGGCAGCGGGTTGCCCTGAAAAATGAGACTTCTCGTCCGGAAAAGTTTTCCAACCTGATTGCCTCGGTCAGCGGTCTGGTGGCGCCCAAAACCTATGCAGAAGGGACCTGGGAGTACAACCATGATCAGCATGCCAGCGATCGTTTCTCCGCCGGGGTTCGCTTCCAGCCGGACTACGGCAAGGTGCTCTCGGCTAGTTACCGCTATACCCGGGATCCCCTGACCAACAAGTCAGTGGTCGATCAGATCGATCTGGCAGGTCAGTGGCCGCTTGCCGCTCAGTGGTACGGGATAGGCCGTTTCAACTATTCTCTGCGCGACAAACAGGCGCTTGAGACCATCGGCGGCCTGGAATACAACGCCGGCTGCTGGGCGGTGCGCGGGGTCGTGCAACGCCTGGCAGCAACCTCGGGTTCGCCGAATACCAGTTTCTTCCTGCAATTGGAGTTGCAGGATTTCACCAGCATTGGCTCGAATCCCCTCGGTTTGCTCCGGCGCAGCATTCCCGGCTATGGTAAAACCAACGAATTGCCCAATGATCGCAGTCTGATATCCAACCAGTGATACCCATGCAAAAAACTTTCGCAATCCTGTTCGTTTTCATGTGCAGCCTGTTCGCCTCTTCCGTTCAGGCCCAGGAGCCGGTCGAAGCCGATTACATCGTCGCCGTGGTTGGTGACGGTGTCATTACCCGTAACGAGTTGCGGGCACGCCTGGCCGTAGCCCTGAAGCAACTGGAGCGACAGGGGACGCCCCTGCCCCCCCAGGATGTTCTCGAACGGCAGATGCTCGAACGCATGATCATGGACAGTGCGCAATTTGCCTATGCCAAAGAGAGCGGATTGCGCATCGATGACGTGCAGCTCGATCAGGCAATTGGTCGGATTGCGGCCAACAACAACATGAGCTTGGCGCAGTTCCGTGCCGCACTGCAAAAGGACGGCATCGGCTACAGCGAATTTCGCGAGGAAATCCGCGGCGAGATGATCATGGCGCGCTTGCGTGAGCGTGAGGTAGAGAGCCGTCTCGTGGTTTCGGACAGCGAAATCGACAACTACCTGGCCAATCAGGCAGCCAGTGGTGGCGGCGACGAATACCGACTGGCTCACATCCTGTTGCGGGCGCCGGAATCGGTGACGCCGGAGCAACTAGCCAAGTTGCGTCAACGTGGCGAACAGGCGCAGGCCCGGGCGCGTGCCGGCGAGAATTTTGCCGAATTGACGGCAGTCTACTCCGATGCCCCCGATGCTCTGCAAGGCGGGGAGCTCGGCTGGCGGAAGCTGGATCGTTTGCCGCAACTGTATGCCGAAGCAGCTGCGCGTCTGCAGGCCGGCGGCGTCAGCGACTTGCTGCGCTCATCGGCCGGTTTCCACATCGTCAAACTGCTCGACAAGCGCGGCGGCAATGCGCCGGCTTCGGTCATGCAGACCAATGCCCGTCATGTCCTGATCCGGGTCAACGAGGTTGTGTCCGAAGCCGATGCCCGTCACCGCCTCGAAGCCGTCCGTGAGCGCATCGTCAACGGCATGGATTTCGCCGAGCAGGCGCGGCTTTTCTCGCAGGATGGCTCTGCGGCCAAGGGCGGCGACCTCGGCTGGTTGAATCCGGGCGACACCGTGCCCGATTTCGAGCGGGCGATGGATGCCCTGAAGCCGGGCGAACTCAGCCCGGTCGTCCAGTCGCCGTTCGGCATGCACCTGATCCAGGTCATCGAACGTCGTGAGCGCGATGTCTCGGCCGAACGTCAGCGCTCGGTCGCCCGTCAGGCGATCCGCGAGCGCAAGCTCGACGATGCCTACCAGGACTGGCTGCGTCAGTTGCGCGACCGCACCTACGTCGAAAACCGCCTGGAGCAGCAATGACCGCACCGGTGATCGCCGTTACCAGCGGCGAGCCGGCCGGCATCGGTCCCGAACTCTGTCTCGAGCTTGCCGGCTGGTCCGGCGAAGGGCGTCCGGTCGTTCTCGGCGACCGCGAGCTGCTCGCTCAGCGTGCCGCCATGCTTGGCCTCGACATCGTCCTGCGCGACTATTTGCCCGCCGTTCCGGCCGCGCCCGGCACGCTCGACATCATTCATTTGCCGCTCGCCAAGCCGGCCGAAGCCAGTATCCTTGATGCCGCCAACGGGCCTTACGTGCTGGCGCTGCTCGACCGCGCGCTGGCCGGCTGCCAGTCCGGCGAATTCGCCGCGATGGCAACGGCGCCGGTGCACAAGGGCGTGATCAACGACGCCGGCGTCGCCTTCACCGGCCACACCGAATACCTGGCCGACAAGACCGATACGCCGCTGGTGGTGATGATGCTCGCCGGCGATACCGAACGCGGCCCGCTGCGCGTCGCGCTGGCGACCACGCACCTGCCGCTCAAGGACGTGCCGGCAGCGATTACCGGCGAACTGCTGGAACGCACGCTGCGCATCGTCGACGCCGATCTGAGCGGCAAGTATGGCATCGCCGAACCGCGCATTCTGGTCGCCGGGTTGAATCCGCATGCCGGCGAGGGCGGTTATCTCGGCCGCGAGGAAATCGACATCATCGAACCGGCGCTGGCCCGGCTGCGCGGCGAAGGCCTGCAACTCTCCGGCCCGCATCCCGCCGACACCATGTTCACCCCGCCGGTGCTCGCCGGCGGCGACGCGGTGCTGGCGATGTACCACGACCAGGGCCTGACCGCGCTCAAGTACGCCACCTTCGGCAACGGCATCAACGTCACGCTCGGCCTGCCGATCATCCGCACCTCGGTCGATCACGGCACCGCACTGGCCCTCGCCGGTACCGGCCAGGCCGATGCCGGCAGCCTGTTCGCCGCGGTCAGCGAAGCGGCCAGAATGGCGCAACGGGCAACTGCAAGGAAGCAAGCATGAAGGGACACGTCGCCCGTAAGCGGTTTGGTCAGAATTTCCTGATTGATCAGGGCATCATCGGCGCCATCGTTTCGGCGATCAATCCGGCGCGCACCGACACCGTCGTCGAGATCGGCCCCGGTCTTGGCGCCATCACCATCCCGCTGCTCGAGCGCGTCGACCGTCTGCACGTTGTCGAGATCGACCGCGACCTGATCGCTCGCCTGAAAAAACAGCATACACCCGAGCGCCTGAGCATCCACGAAGGCGATGCGCTGGCTTTCGACTTCGCCAGCATCGGCAGCGACCTGCGCCTGGTCGGCAACCTGCCGTACAACATCTCGACGCCGCTGCTCTTCCACCTTGCCAGCTATGGCCAGCAGGTGCGCGACATGCACTTCATGCTGCAGAAGGAAGTCGTCGAGCGCATGGTCGCCGAACCCGGCTGCGCCGACTACGGCCGGCTGTCGGTGATGCTGCAGTACAGCTTCTGGCTGGAATGGCTGATCGACGTGCCGCCGGAGAGCTTCGATCCGCCGCCCAAGGTCGATTCGGCGGTCGTCCGCCTGATTCCAAAACCGCCGGAACAGATCAATGCCCGCGATCCGGAGCGTCTTTCGGCGCTGGTCCAGGCCGCTTTCGCCCAGCGCCGCAAGATGCTGCGCAACAACCTCAAGGGCATCCTCGACGATGCCGGGTTTGCCGCGCTCGACATCGCCCCGACGCTGCGCCCGGAAGACCTGCCGGTCGAGGATTACGTGCGCATCGCCAACTACCTGACGAACTGATCCGTTCCTGGCAGGTGATCCTGCCCGGCTAAGCGCAAAGAAGGTGGTCGGCGCGGATTACCCGGTTGCGGCCGTTGCGCTTCGCCTCGTACATGGCTGCGTCGGCCTCGTTGTAGGCGGTTGCGAAGGCGGCTCCGGCCGGCATCCAGCTGACGCCGAAGCTGGCAGTGATCCGACTGGCATCGGGCAATGAAAAATCATGGTTGGCGATCATGCTGCGCATGCGCTCAGCAATTTCTTGCGCCTGCAGGTAATTCTGTTGCGGCAGGATCACCGTGAATTCTTCGCCGCCTACCCGACCGATTTCGCCGGGGATTTCCAAGGTTCGCTGCAGGCAATCGACCACTCCGCAGATGACAGCGTCCCCGACTGGGTGGCCGAACCTATCGTTGACTTGCTTGAAGTGGTCGATGTCGAGCACGATCATTGCCATCTCGTTCCGAGCCAGGAAGCGTTCGCCGCGCTCGATGACGGCTGCGCGGTTCAGCGCACCGGAAAGCGAGTCGTGAGTCGCTCGATATTCCAGTTCCCTGGCCAGATCGGCGAGTCGATGGTTGAGCCGGTTCATTTCCAGCTCCTGGCGGTCGCTGTGGCGGATCAACCGGCGGGTTTGCCGCAGCAGTTGATCGTAGTGGCCGACCAATTCGCCAAGCGCAGTACGGTAGATGTCTGTCTCGCCAGCTTCAACGTTGTACACCGCACGGGCGGACATCAGGGCGCAGTTCTCCTGGTCGAACAGATCCGGATTTGACTGAGACATGGTCGTGCTAGGCGGTTTTCACTGGATGATCAAAGAAGGTGATCAGGGGGAAATCGATATGCAACTCCTGGCCAAATTCAAGGATCGTGTCGTCCTCTTCGTCGTGGTACCAGTTGAGCACGATCTCATTGCCCGCAGTTACCGCACTGTTGAATGCTTCGAAAATGTTGAACAGCATTTTGGTGCTGGAACTATTGAAGTAGGCCAGGGAGATGTCGACGGTGATGCGGGTCTGGCTGCAATTGCCCAGGTATTCACGCAGGCGCTTGATGATTTCGCCATAAAAGGCGGCGGCATTTTCGGGGTAGGACTCGCCGCGTATGCTGAGGTGGTGTTTGGCAAAGTCGAAATTCACTTCCGGGGAGCTCGGTGTGGCGCCGATATACAAGGTTTCCATTCTAATTTCTCGCTATTGTCGTATCTGTGCTCAGACAGTGGCCTTGAGATTGAACATTACCGTCCCTGGGTGCGCCTCCAAGGGTTGGAAATCGAATTCCAGGGGCTCGCTCGAGTCGCGTGCCACCGTCAGGAAGCCCAGGCCGGCACCCTTGCTTCCTTCGGGCGTCTCGGCACGCAGCGACGCTCTGCATGCTTGCTTGATTTCTTCCAGAGTCATGCTGCGCAGTGACTGCAGGCGCTCACGCAGCCCTTCTGCGGCTGCAGCATCAATCGGATTTGCACATTGCAGCAGGTATTGCCCTTCCTTTTCGCAGATGCACACTGAGCCGTGACGCATTTCGTGATTGTCCTGATCGCTTGGGGTTAGCGAATCAGCCGAATAATGGATGATGTTTTGTGCCATCTCGACGAAAGACGAAAACAGTTTGCGGCGGGTCGAGCTGTTTACCCCGCTCATCTCCAGTTGCAGTCTGACGGCATCGGCCATGGCGGCTACGACGTTCTGCGAGAAGTAGCCAACGTAGTAGAAAATTACCCGTTGCTGGCATGCAAGTTCGAAGGAGGCGCTGAAATCTTTGGCGAGGTGGAGCGTGTTCATTGGGGTTCCTGTACCCGGAAGCAGAAAAAGGTAACATCGTCACGGCGATGGTTGTGGCCCTGCCAGTCGTTCAGTGCCTGCTGCATGGCGCGGTTGATTTCGTTGCACGGGCGATCGCGTTTGGACAGAATCAGGTCGCGAATGCGGCGCTTGCCGAAAGCGATCGACTTGGGGCCGCCAATCTGGTCGATCAGGCCATCGGTGGTGACGAAAACAAGGCTACCGGCATGCATCTGCACCGTCCGCTTCTGCCAAGTGAAATCCAGGCCGCTGTCGACGTAGCCGACACATTCTCGGTCGCCGTCCACCATCTCCACGCCATCGGCGCCCGGATGCAGCACGAACAGGCTGGTTTTTGCCCCGGCGAACAGCAATTGGCGGGTGCTGGCGTCGTACCAGAAGCATGCGGCATCCATGCCGTCATCGGATTCAGGCGTTTCGTCCTGTCCGTTGACCTGGCCAAGCATCTGCTTGATTCCCCGGTTGACACTGCACAGCAATAACGACGGGTCGGTCGGTCCATGTTGATCAATGGCCTGGCCCAGGCAACTGGAGGCAATCAAGGTCATGAATGCGCCGGGAACGCCGTGGCCAGTGCAATCGGCCACCGTGCCGAACCAGCCATCGTGTCGTGCAACGAAGTAATAGAAGTCGCCCCCAACGACATCGCGCGGTTCCCACACCAGATCAGCATCGTTCAGCGTGTGCTGCATGGTGTCACGGGAGGTGCGCAGCATGGAGCGCTGAATCACACTCGCGTATTCGATGCTGTGCATGATCTGGCGATTGCGGGCAGCCTGCATGTCGGCCACCACTCGCATTAATTGCAAGCCGTGACCGATGCCTGTAAAACGACCGTTATCGGTGATGATGAAGCCGTCACCCAAGGCCTTTTCTCCATAATTCACTGCCCTGAAGGTCAGCGTCTCGATGTCCATGTCGGCTTCAACCACCAGGGGTTCCTTGTCCATGAAGGCGATCGAGCTCTTGCGGCTGTATACCTCTTTGTGGAAGGGCTTGTTCATCTGCGTCAGGAAAATCCCGCGGTTGATCAGGCCGATTGGCTTGCCATTGTCAGTCACCGGTAGACTGGTCAGATCGCGGTATTTGGAGAAAATCTCCATGACCCGTTCGTTACTGTCTTCAGCGGTCACAGACGGCGTCGGGACGCAAAGATCCGCAGCGCTTGGCTGCTGGAAACGTGGACGGTAATCGGGCAGGCGGTGGGTCGGTATGTCCAAGGTCGGCGTTCCGTGGGCTTAGCGTTGCTGGAATTCGCCGCAGTCTACGCAGTTAATATGTCCAACCAGTGACAAGCAGGGCCTAGTCGTCCTGCACAATAAAAAAACCCGCCGCAGCGGGTTTTTGTCGGAGCGAGGCTGCTCAGTCCTTCTTCAGCGGGCAGGTATTCAACCCGATCAGCGGATACAGCGGGCACCAGCCCATCAGACCGGTGGCCAGGGGGACGATGCCGATCCACGCCCAGACCGGGCCGCCGGTGAGTGCCCAGGCGATCAGGGCGATGCCGGCCACGATGCGCAGGATTTTGTCGATGCCGCCAACATTGCTTTTCATGATGTGTTCTCCAGTGATTGAATGACGACGCCAATGTAAGCGCGGCGCGCCGTTCAGTATGTAACCTGGGTCACACAGCGGCAAGTTTGTTCAGGCCGTCGCGGTCGGTCACGGTCAGGTGCTCGCGACCGAGCGATACCAGGCCCTGCGCGGCGAAGCCCTTGAGCAGTCGGCTGACGATCTCGCGCACGCTGCCCAGTTCGTCGGCCAGTTGCTGGTGGGTGACGTTCAGGGTGTCGCTCTGGCGGGCCAGGATCAGCTTGGCCAGGCGCTGGTCGAGACGAGCGAAGGCGACTTCCTCGACCAGTTGCATCAGTTCGCCGATGCGTTCGGCGAATAGGTGGAAGACGAAATCGCGGAAAGGTGCGTGGTCGACCAGCAGCCGGGCGAATTCGCCGACCGGCAGAAGCAGCAGCGACAACGGTGTTTCGGCGATGCCGCGGGCGTTATAGTCGCTGCGGCCGAGCAGGCAGGATGAGGAAATGATGCACGAGCCGCCGGGGACGACCCGGTAGAGCATCAGTTCGCGGCCGCTGGCGGCCTGCTTGACGACCTTGATGCTGCCTGCCAGCAGTAGTGGAAACCCCGCGCAGGGCTGGTTTTCGGAGAACACCGTGGTGCCGGCTGGCAGATTCGCGGTCGGCGCCTGCAGCAGTTGTGCGATGCGCGCTTCGGGCAGGCCGGCAAGTGCCGGGTAGAGCGTCAGCAATTGCTCGCGATCAAGCAGGATCGGCATCGTTTCAGCTCAGCGTTGCCCACACCGGGGCATGGTCGGACGGTCGTTCGCGCTTGCGCGGGCCGCGGTCGACGCCGGCTGCGGTGCACCGCTCGGCGAGCGGGCCGGAGAGCAGGATGTGATCGATGCGCAGGCCGAGGTTCTTCTGGAAGCCGAGCATGCGGTAATCCCACCACGAGAAGGTCTTTTCCGGCTGCTCGAACAGGCGGAAGCTGTCGGACAGGCCGAGTGCCAGCAGGCGGCGGAAGGCGGCGCGTTCCGGCGCGGAGACCAGGATGCAGTCCTGCCAGCGCTTGGGGTCGTGTACATCGCGGTCGTCGGGGGCGATGTTGTAATCGCCGCACAGCGCCAGTTGCGGGTACTGCCGCAGTTCACCGTCCAGCCATTCGGCCAGCGCATCGAGCCAGCGCAACTTGTATTCGTATTTGTCGCAGCCGACTTCCTGGCCGTTGGGCATGTAGGCGCAGACGACGCGAATGCCATCGACGGTGCCGGAGATCAGGCGTTTCTGCTCATCCGGAAACAGCGGATTGCCGCAGACGACATCGGCGATCGGCGAGCGTGCCAGCAGGGCGACGCCGTTGTAGGTCTTCTGCCCGGAGAAGGCGACGTGGTAACCGGCAGCCTCGATTTCGGCGCACGGGAAGTTGTGGTCCTCGAGCTTCAGCTCCTGCAGGCAGACGACGTCGGGCGTGGCTTCGGCCAGCCAGTCGAGCAGATGCGGCAGGCGGACCTTCAGCGAATTGACGTTCCAGGCAGCGATCTTCAAGGCTTGCCTCCTGCGGCTTTCGGGTAGCCGGCGAGGTCGAGCAGGTTGTCGTAGGCGGTACGCGAAAAACCGCGATGGAATTCGCGGCCGACCTTCATCGTCGGCACGAAGACGTCGCCGATCAGCCGCTTCAATTCGTCGAATTCTTCCGGCGTCTTCACCATCTTTTCGCTGTAGGGAATGTTGCGGGTCTTGAGCAGTTCGCGCGCCTGCTGGCATTCCGCCACGCACTCGGCGGCGGTGTACAACAGCACCGGGTGCTTTTCGGCGGCCAGGCGGGTGGCGAAGGGCAGGCCGTCATCGGGCTGGGCCTTGCCGCCGGCCTTGGCGACATTGCGTGCCTGGCCGGGCGGCGGTGTGTCGGAGACGATGGTGCGGCCGTTGGCATCGGTCCACCGGTAGGTCTGGGCCTGTGCCAGACCGCAGCACAGCGCCAGGCAGAGGACGAGCAGTCGTTGCATGGTTTTCTCCCTGAGCGAACTTAGGCGGCAATCATACCGCTATGGCGCAACAGTGCGTCGGGGCTGGGCTCGCGGCCGCGGAAAGCCTTGAAGTTGTCGAGCGCTGGCCGTTCGCCGCCGCGCGACAGGATTTCCTCGAGGAAACGCTTGCCGACCACCGGGTCGAACGGGTCGCCCGCCTCCTCGAAGGCCGCGTAGCAGTCGGCCGACAGCACTTCCGCCCACTTGTAGCTGTAGTAGCCGGCCGCGTAGCCGCCGCCGAAGATGTGCGAGAAGCTGTTCGGGAAACGGTGCCACTCGGGCGGAATGAGCACGGCGACTTCGCGGCGGACTTCGTCGATGACATCCATCACCGTCTTGTCGCCCTTGGGGTCGAATTCGTAATGCAGGCGCATGTCGAAGATCGAGAATTCGATCTGGCGCACGGTCATCATGCCGCTCTGGAAATTCTTCGCTGCCAGCATCTTGTCGTAGAGCGCGCGCGGCAGCGGTTCGCCGGTTTCCACATGGGCGGTCATGCCCTGCAGCACGTCCCATTCCCAGCAGTAGTTTTCCATGAACTGCGACGGTAGCTCGACGGCATCCCACTCGACGCCGTGGATGCCGGAAACGCCCAGCTCCTCGCCGCGCGCCAGCAGGTGATGCAGGCCGTGGCCGGTTTCGTGGAACAGGGTGATGACTTCGTCGTGCGTGAAGGTCGCGGGTTTACCGCCAACCGGGCGGGCGAAGTTGCAGTTGAGGTAGGCGATCGGCTTCTGGATGCCGCCGCCCGCCCGCTTGCGCGAGCGCGCCTCGTCCATCCAGGCGCCGCCGCGCTTGGTTTCGCGGGCGTAGAGGTCCAGGTAGAACTGGCCGACCAGGTCGCCGGCCGGCGTCTCGATGCGGTAGAAGCGCACGTCCTCGTGCCACACCGGCGCCTTGTCTTCCTTGACCTTGACCGTGAACAGACTTTCGATGACCTGGAACAGGCCGGCGATCACCTTGGGTTCGGTGAAGTACTGCTTCACTTCCTGTTCGGAGAAGGCGTAGCGCGCCTGCATCAGCTTTTCGGAAGCGTAGGCGGCGTCCCAGGGCTGGAAGTCGGCCAGGCCCAACTCGTCGCGGGCGAAGGCCTTCAGTTCGGCGATGTCCTTCTCGGCGAAGGGCTTGGCTTTCTTCGCCATGTCGCGCAGGAAGTCGAGCACCTGCGCCGGCGTATCGGCCATCTTGGTATACAGCGAGACCTCGGCGAAGTTGTTGAAGCCGAGCATGGCCGCGTCCTCGGCCTTAAGTTCGAGGATGCGCTTGATCAGCGGGCCGTTGTCCCATTCCGGCTTCGAGTAGCCGTTGTCGATCTCGGCGGCGCGGGTGGCGTAGGCGCGGTACATGCGCGCGCGCAGCTCGCGGTTTTCGGCGTATTGCATCAGCGGGCCGTAGGACGGCGCGTGCAGGGTGAATTTCCAGCCCTCGACACCGGCTTTCTCGGCGGCTTCGCGGGCGGCATCCCTGGCGTAGTCGGGCAGGCCGGCGAGCAGGGCTTCATCGGTGACGATCTCGGCGAAGGCATTGGTCGCGTCGAGCAGGTTTTCCGAGAATTTGGCGGAAAGCTGCGACAACTCTTCCATGATCGCCTGGAAGCGCGGTTTCTGGTCTTCCGGCAGTTCGGCGCCGCCGAGACGGAAATCGCGGATCTCGTTATCGACGATCTTCTTGCGCTCGGCGGAGAGCGTGGCGTATTCCGGGCTCTGCTTGAGTGCCCGGTACTTGTCGAACAGCTTCAGGTTCTGGCCGAGTTCGGTGTAGAAGCGCGAGACTTCCGGCAGCATCTCGTTGTACGCCTCGCGCCAGGCCGGCACGTCGTTGACCGAATGCAGGTGGCCGACGACACCCCAGGCGCGGCCGAAACCTTCCAGGCCTTCGCTCAGGGCCCCGGCGAAGTCGGCCCAGGTGGCGGGTGTGCCGTCGGCGGTCAGGCGTTCGACCAGGGCGCGGCCGTCGGCCAGCAATTGCGTGATCGCCGGTTTGACGTGTTCCGGCTGGATCAGGTCGAAACGGGGCAGGTCGGTGAAATCGAGCAGGGGATTGGTGGTCGTCATGATGGTCCGGGGGCAAGAAAAAGGGGCGGTCGTGGCCGCCCCGGGTTATTGGCGTCAGCGTCCTATTCTACTAGCTCGCGGTAAGCGTGCCACGACGCATGACCGAGCATCGGCATCAATACGATCAGGCCGAACAGCAGCGTGGCGAAGCCGGTCAGTGTCAGGATCACGATCAACACCGCCCACAGTGCCAGCGGGCCGGGGTTGGCGGCGACCGCGCGCAGGCTGGTGGTCATGGCGGTGACCGGATCGCAGTTCCGGTCCATGATCATCGGTACCGAGACGACGGCCAGCGAAAAGACGAAGGCGGCGAGCAGGGCACCGACGATAGCCCAGGTGGCGACAAAGGCCAGGTGTTCGCCGCCGATCAGGATTTCACTGAGTAGCGCGCTGCCGGCAAAGGCGCCGCCGCCGCTGAGCAGGGCGAAGGCAATCGCCGTGAAGCGTTCCCACAGTAGCGCGGTCAACGCCAGCAGCAGGCCGAACAGCGCCAGCGACTGGCCGTTGCGCCGGAAGGCGCGCAGCGATTCGATGAACAGCGGTTTCTCGCCCTGTTCGCGGGCCCGGCTGAGTTCGTACAGGCCGCCGGCGAGTAGCGGGGCGACCAGGAAGAAACCGGAAATGGCGAAAGTCAGCAGGTGTGGATGGCTGACCAGCGAGAGCAGGATCAGGTCGCCGCCGAGCGCGAACAGCAGGCCGTAGGCCAGCGAGGGCAGGGGGTTGTGCCGGATGTCCTGCCAGGCGGCCTCCAGCCAGCGGCTGGGGGCACGGGCATCAATGCGGCGGATGGCGACAGCGCTGTCGCCAGGGGTGGAAAAGACGGTGTGCATGGCTGGACTCCTCGGTCGAATCAGACACACCTGTCGGACTGCGGCGGCCGGGAACGGTTCCCGGCGCTTTGTTACAGTGTTTTACCGGTCAGCTTTTCGTAGGCCTCAATGTACTTGGCGCTGGTCCGGGCGACGACTTCGGCCGGCAGCTTCGGCCCGGGAGCAACCTTGCCCCAGTCCAGCGTTTCCAGGTAATCGCGGACGTACTGCTTGTCGTAGGACGGCGGGTTGCTGCCTTCGGCGTACTGGTCGGCCGGCCAGAAACGCGACGAATCCGGGGTCAGCGCTTCGTCGATCAGGTGCAGCGTGCCGGCGGCGTCGATGCCGAACTCGAACTTTGTGTCGGCAATGATGATGCCGCGCGTCGCCGCGTAGTCGGACGCTTCCTGGTACAGGCGGATGGCCGCGTCGCGCGCTTCGGCGCAGAGCTGGGCGCCGGTCTTGCCGGTACCCTTGAGCATGTCGTTGAGCGTCGCGTCGCAGTTGGCGGCAGCTTGATCGAAGGACACGTTTTCGTCGTGATCGCCGACTTCCGCCTTGGTTGCCGGCGTGAAGATCGGCTGCGGCAGCTTCTGCGCCATCTTCAGGCCGGCCGGCAGCGCGATGCCGCAGATGGCGCCGGTCTGCTGGTAATCCTTCCAGCCGGAGCCGATCACGTAGCCACGGACCACGGCTTCGATCGGCAGCGGCTTCAGGCGCTTGACGACGACGGCACGGCCACGCACCTGATCGCGTTCGTTCTCAGCCACCACCGATTCCGGATCGACGCCGGTGAGCTGGTTGGGAACGATGTGACCGAGCTTGTCGAACCAGAAATTGGCGACGGCCTGCAGGACTTCGCCCTTCTTCGGAATCGGGTCCGGCAGGATGACGTCGAAGGCCGACAGGCGGTCGGTGGTGACGATCAGCAGCTTGTCGGCGTCGACCGCGTAGATGTCGCGGACCTTGCCCTTGGACAGGAGCGGCAGGCTGGTGATGGAAGATTCGAAAAGCGGAGCGGTCACGGTCGTGGTCCCGAAAGATCAAAGGGCGAATTATAAGGGAGGGGCGCGGCCAAGGCACCGGGCAGCGATTGATGCATAATCTTCCCATGAGCACACACCACCCTCACGCGCTCCTTGGCGCCGATCTCCGTTCCGTCATCTACGCCCTGTCCGATGCCCTCGATCTGGTCGGTATCGACGATCTGGCGCACGGCAAGCGCGTCGGCATCATGGCCGCCGAGTGTTTGCGTAGCCAGGGGGTGAGCGATGAGGAAACGCGTTTCATCTTCGACCTTGGCCTGCTGCACGATATCGGTGTCTCGTCTACGGTTACCCATGGTCATCTGGTCAAGGAATTCGACTGGGAGAGCTCGCAGAAGCATTGTCTGACCGGCTACGAACTGCTGCGTGATTTCGCGCCGCTGGCCGACATGGCGCAGCCCGTTCGTCTGCACCACACGCACTGGGCCGACCTGGTCCAGCGCGACCACGACCGGCAGGTGCTCCTGCAGGCCAACTTGATCTACCTCGTCGACCGGGTCGATGCGCTGTCCGCGCCGCATTACGCTGACGGCAGCCTGTTGATGCATACCGAGCGTATCCGGGGTGAAATCAGTGCGCGCTCGGGCAGTTTTTTCGCGCCTGAACTGGTCGATCTGTTCCTTGAAGCGTCGCGCTCGGAATCCTTCTGGCTGAACCTGGAGCCGCGCAGCATCCAGACCTACCTCAACGACATGCGCACGCGCGGGCGCCGCCATGTGATGAACATCGGTGAGCTGAAACAACTGGCGACCATCTTCTCGCGCATCGTCGACGCCAAGAGCCCGTTCACCGCCGAACATTCGCTCGGTGTCGCCCGGCTTGCCCGCTGGCTGGGCGAACGTTGCGACCTGCCGGCGGCGCGTTGCGAGCAGCTGGAAATTGCCGGTCTGCTGCACGATATCGGCAAGTTGCGGGTGCCGGATGAAATCCTCGACAAGCCGGCCAAGCTCGACGAGCGCGAGCGCAAGGTGATGAATGCGCACAGTTTCGAGACCTACCAGATCCTCAAGCCGATTCCCGGCTTTGACGAGATCGCGCTGTGGGCAGCGTATCACCATGAATCACCGGGCGGCGACGGTTACCCCTTCCGGGTGAGCGCCGAGCGCCTGTGCCTGGAAGCCAGGATACTGCGCGTCGCCGACATCTTTCAGGCGATGGCGCAGGATCGTCCGTATCGCACCGGCCTGCCGGCGGAAAAAGTTGCGGCATTCATGCAGGAACTGGTGGACCAGGGACGGGTCGATGCGGATTTGGTGGCCTTGACCCTGGCCGACCTGCCGGCCGCGATGGCAGCAGCCAGACCGGCGGGCTGAGTCGACTCAGTGGCCGCCGGTTTCCTCGGCGGCGAGCTTGCGGCGCATGCGCCGCGTGCCCCAGGCGACCAGGCCGGCAATCACCGGGATCGAGATCGCGGTGACGATGTCCGGGTTGAGGTGGTGCAGGTCCTTGCTGCCCTTGGTCAGGTATTGCACCAGTTGCGAGCCGTAGTAGGTAAGCACGACCACTGACAGGCCTTCGACCGTTTCCTGCAGGCGTAGCTGCAGCTTGGCGCGGCTGTTCATCTGGGTCAGCAGCTCCTGGTTCTGGCGCTCGAGTTCGATGTCCACGCGGGTGCGCAGCAACTGGCTGTTGCGGGCGACGCGCGCTGACAGTTCTTCCTGGCGGCGGCTGATCGCCTCGCAGGTCTTCATCGCCGGCAGCAGGCGGCGCTGCATGAATTCGTAGAGCGTCGGCAGGCCGGGGATGCGCGTCTCGCGCAGTTCCTCGATGCGTTGCGCGACCAGCCCGTGGTAGGCGCGCGAGGCGCCGAAGCGGAAGGTGGTGCGGGCGACCGAGTTCTCGACGTCGGCAGCCAGCGCCGACAGTGCGGCGAGAACGCTGCGCTCGTCCTCCGGATTCTTGGCCTCGCCGATGCGTTCCATCAGCTCGGCCAGCTTCTTCTCGCCGGTGTACAGCCAGGCGCCGACTTCCTTGGCCACCGGCAGGCCGAGCAGCGCCATCATCCGGTAGGTCTCGATCTCGACCAAGCGTTGCACGGTGCGGCCGGCCTGGCGCTGGGTCATGCCGTCGTTGAGGACGAGGAAGCGCGAAAAGCCGTTGTCGATCTTGAAATCGGTGAACACCCAGGCCGCGTCGTCGGCGACGCGGGCGCCACCGAGCGCCCGGCCGCTCGGCGAGAGTCCGGCGAGGACCGATTCCGGGCTGATTTCGGCGGTCGACCGCAGTTCGACATGGGTTGCCACCATCAGCTTGCCGGGAATGCCGCTCAGCCATTCCGGATGTACCGCGTCAAAAGCGGTGACGTCGGGGTGCAGCGTCTCGCCCGGGGTCAGTTCGCGATAGAAGGTGTAGGTTGAGAACTCGGTGTGCAACTCCCAGCGCATGCGGAAGGCGCCGGTTTCGATCATCAGGTGCGAGTCAGAGCTGTCGATCGAGTTGCAGACGTGGCCCTGGCACAGCTTCGACAGGTTGGCCCGTTCCGCCTCGGCGGTCGTCGCCGCGTGCTTGAAGACCAGGTGCGAGACGAGTACGGCGCCGCTCAGCGCGGTCGATGGACGAGCGTGGAACTCGTTGTTCAGGCGCTGGCGGAGCGGGTGTTCTTCCAGTTCGGCGAGTATCAGGCGCGGGTGCATGACCGTCTCGGGGCAAGGGTTTGGTGCGGTGCAGCAGATTGTAGCACCGGGTTTTGCCGCCGTGCCCGCTTCCCCGAGAAAAGACAAAGGCATGCAAAAGCGCGCCGCTGGCGCCAACGGGCTTTAGAATACCGGCCGAATCCACGGAGAGTTTCGATGGCCATCATCCGCACCCTGTTTTTCTTCGTCGGCCTGTTGCCGGCTTTCGCGCTGGCGCAGGGGCTGGCTTTGCCCGCCGGGGCCGAGACGCCGCGTCTCAGCGTGGTCGCCGACCCGGGCGCGGATTACCGGATGGCCTTGCGATATTTTGCCGGCGAGGGCGTTGCGCCCGACAATGCGCGCGGACTCGAATACCTGCGCAAGGCGGCCGAGGCCGGCCATGCCGAGGCGCAGTTCAACCTGGGCAACTACCTCAACATGTTCCAGGCCGATTACGCCGGCGCTGCCCACTGGTGGCGACTGGCCGGTCGCCAGGATCATCCGGCGGCCCTGTTCAACCTCGCCGAACTGCTGGCCGCCGAACTGGTTCCGGCGCAGGCCGGTGAAAGTGCGGCAGCTTACTACCAACGGGCGACCGCGTTGGGGTTTGTCGCCGACGCGCCGGCGCCGGTTGCCGAGCTCAAGGTGCCGCCGGCAGAACCGACAAGGGCAGTAGTCAGCGCGCCTCCGCCTATCGTCGAAGCACCGGTGACCCCACTGCCCGAACCCGAACGGATCTCGGCCCAGTCGGTGCCATCGGCCGGCGATCCGGCCACCGCCGCCTGGTTGGCAGCACCCGTCGACGCGGCAACGATCCAGGTTTTTGCCTCGATCAGCCAGGCCGAAACGCGGGCTGTCGCTCGGCGTCATCCCTGGCAGCGTGAGCTGGCCTTGCTGAGCTTCGAACGCGACGGTCAGCGCTGGTACGCGCTGCTTTACGGGCGCTTTGCCGATGTCGCTGCGGCCCGCCGGGCGATGCCGGAATTGCCGGCGGCCCTGCGCGCCGGCAAACCCTGGTCGCGCCGGCTCGGCGACGTTCGTGCGCAAACGCAGATGACGCTGCAGGCGCTGCCGGGAAAGCGCTGAGATGAGCAGCGACCTGATCGCTGATCGCCTGCAAGAGGACGCCGCAGCCCGCCGGCGCGCGCTCGAGCTTGCTTCCTTCATCGTCGAAGCGCCGGCCGGCGCCGGCAAGACCGAGTTGCTGACCCAGCGCACGCTGCGCCTGCTGGCCATCGTCGATGCGCCGGAAGAGGTGCTGGCGCTGACCTTCACCAACAAGGCGGCGACCGAGATGCGCGACCGCATCCTCGGCAGCCTCGAAGCGGCCACCCGCGACGCCGGCGAACTGGCGCCGCACAAGCTCGAAACACGCAAGTGGGCGCTCGCTGTCCTGGCCCGCGACCGCGAGCTGGGCTGGAACCTGCTCGCGCATCCCGGTCGGCTGCGCGTCACCACGCTCGACGCGCTGTGCGCCGGGCTGGCCCGGCAGATGCCTTTCCTCTCCCGCTTCGGCGCTCAGCCGGCGGTTACCGACGATGCCGAGGCGCACTACGCGACGGCGGCGCGGCGGACGCTGGCCATGGTCGAGGCCGACACGCCCGACGCCGCCGTCGTCGCCGCAGCGCTGGCCTTCATGGACAACGACGCCGGTCGTCTCGAACGCCTGCTGGTGAGCATGCTCGGCCGGCGTGACCAGTGGCTGCAGCACGCCGCCCGCGTCGACGGCGGCGTCCTGCGCGACGAGGTCGAAGCTGGTTTCGCCGCGCTGGTCGAGCGCGAGCTGGCGCGCGCCGCCGCCTTGCTCGACGCCGCCTGGCAGGCGCGGCTGGCGCCGCTGGCCCGCTTCGCCGCCGCCAACGCGCCGGAAGTGCTGGCGCCGCTGCTCGACTGGCAGCAGCCTTTATGCCCGCACAGTGCCGACCTCGCCGCCTGGCGCGCGCTGGCCGGCCTGCTGCTGACCGCCGACGGCGGTTTCCGCAAGGCGTTGAACAAGAACGTCGGTTTCCCGGCCGGCAAGGAATTCGCCGAGCAGAAAACGGCGATGGCCGGCCTGCTCGCCGAACTGGCCGACGTGCCCGGGCTGGAAGCCGCGCTCGCTGGTATCGGCGGGCTGCCGGCACCGGTGCTGAGCGACGCCGAGTGGTCGACCGTCGAAGACTTCTCGCGCCTGCTCCGGCTCGCCGCCGGCCAGTTGTGGCTGGCCTTCCAGGAAGCCGGCGAAGTCGATTTCATCGAGATTGCCGCCCGCGCCGGGCTGGCGCTTGGCGACGACGAGGCGCCGACCGACCTCGCCCAGGCGCTCGACTACCGCATCCGTCACCTGCTGGTCGACGAGTTCCAGGACACCAGCCCCGGCCAGGTCGCCCTGATCGCCCGGCTGATGCGCGGCTGGACGCCGGACGACGGACGCACGCTGTTCGTCGTCGGCGACCCGATGCAGTCGATCTACCGTTTCCGCAAGGCCGACGTCGGGCTCTTCCTCAACGTCCGCGCCCGCGGCATCGGCGACCTGCGCCTCGAACACCTGCGCCTGTACCGCAACAACCGCTCCCACCCGGCCATCGTCGATTGGGTCAATGGCGCCTTCCCGGCGATTTTTCCGCCGGCCGACGACCCGGCCGCCGGCGCCGTCTGCTACGCCGAATCGACGGCGACCAAGACGGCGGTTGCCGACAGCGGCGTCGTCCTGCACCCGGTGTTCGAGCGCGGCGACGGCGCTGCCGCCGAGGCGGCGCTGACGCTCGAACTGATCCGCGCCGCCCGGGCGGCCGACCCGCAGGGCCGCATCGCCGTGCTGGTGCGCGCCCGCCGCCACCTCGACGGCCTGGTCGAGGCGATCCGCCGTCAGTCGCCGGAACTGCGCTTCCAGGCGGTCGAGATTGAAGGCCTGGCCGAGCGCCAGCACATCCAGGACCTGCTCAGCCTCTACCGTGCGCTCAGCCACCGCGCCGACCGCGTGCACTGGCTGGCGATCCTGCGCGCGCCGTGGTGTGGGCTGACCCTGGCCGACCTGCACGCGCTCGCCGGCAACGACCGACAGCGCACCGTCTGGCAATTGATCAACGACGAGGCGCGGCTGGCCGCGCTCAGCGCCGACGGTCGCCAACGCCTGCAGCATCTGCGCGAGGTCGTCGGCCTGGCGTTGGCCGAGCGTGACCGCCAGCCGCCGCGGCGCTGGCTCGAAGGCGTCTGGCTGATGCTCGGCGGCCCGCGCTGCCTGGAAGCGCCGGCGGCGCTGGCCGATGTGGAGGCCTTCTTCGCCCTGGTCGAACAGCTTGCCGCCGCCCACCGCCTTGACCCCGAGACGCTCGCCGCGCGTGTCGGCGAACTCTACGCGCCGGCCGACCCGCTCGGCGACGCGGTGCAGATGATGACCATCCACAAGGCCAAGGGGCTGGAGTTCGAAACGGTGATCGTGCCCGGCCTGCATCGCGACACCGGCAACAACGACAGCCCGCTGCTGCTCTGGGACGAAGTGCTCGGCGCCGACGGCCGCGAGCGCCTGCTGGTCGCGCCGCTGCGCGCGCGCGGCGAACGCGCCGACGAGCCGACCGTCTACGACACCCTGCGCCGCCTGGAAAACGCCCGCGCCGCGCACGAAACCGAGCGCCTGCTCTACGTCGCCGCCACCCGGGCGATCCGCCGCCTGCATCTGGTTGGCGTCGCCGAACTCAGCGACAAGAGCGACGACGGCCTGCGTCAGCCGCCGTCCGGCAGCTTCTTGCGCCTGCTCTGGCCGGTCGTCGGCCAGGCCGTTTTCGCCGCAGCGCTGGCCGGCGATGCGCCGGCCGACATCGTCCCGGCCGAGGATGGCTCGACCTTCGTTCCGCCGCTGTTGCGCCTGGCCGAGCCGGCGATACCGGCCGAACTGGCGCGACCCCCGTCACGCCCGGCTGCCAACCGCATCGACACGGCCGACGCCGCAACCGCCGCCACGCCGGAAGCAGCAGTCGGCACGCTGGTGCATCGCTGCCTCGAACTGATCGTCCGCCAAGGCCTCGCCGCCTGGCCCCCCGAGCGTTTGCCCGGATTGGTCGACGGCTGGCAGCGCTGGCTAAGCGCCCAGGGCCTGGACGCCAGCCAGGCCAAAGCCGGCGCCGACGAAGCGCTGAGCGCGCTGCAAACGACGCTGACCTCCGCCACCGGCCGCTGGCTGCTCGCCGACCATCCCGGCGGCGCCGCCGAACAGGCATGGACCAGCCGCGATGGCGAACTGACCGTCAAGCACGTGATCGACCGCGTATTCATCGCTGACGGCGTGCGCTGGATCGTCGACTACAAGACCGTGCGCGCCGCGCCGGAAGAACTCGCTGACCGTGCCGAAAGCTTCCGCCCGCAGCTCGAACGTTACGCCGCGCTGTTCGCCGACGAGCCGCAGCCGCTCAAGCTGGCGGTGTGGTTCGTGCTGCAGGGGCGGTTGGTGGTGCTGTCTCCCACCGCTTAGGCGCGCCGCATCTCCTGACATATACTTTCCCCAGCAGCAGATTGCCAATCTGCGTGATTCACAAGGAGTCTGACTTTGGGTTACTTTCCCGGTGTGCTTGGCCTAGTGGCCGTGATTGGCTTGATCGTCTTCTTCTGGCGGCAATTTGGACCGACGTCGGGTCACGCCGTCGGCAACCGGGTGGCGGCGCATTTCGGCATCTCGCGCAGTGTCTTTTACGCGCTGCTGGAAAATGGCGTCCGGGACGTTTCGTCCCGCGATCTGCTGTTGTCGCTGGATCGCTCCGGCTTGAGCCTGGAAGAGATTGGCGTTCGACTGGCGCCGTCGCTGAGCCGGGGAATCGAGCGGTTGGAAAAACGCTTCGGCCCGCAGGACATCTACGCCGACGCAAAAGTCGTCGTGGCCCGGCTGCTTGCCGCTGCCGAGCCAGGCGACGACGCGGCGTCAGGTGAGGGTTAAGGCCACAGCACACAGGCCCAGACTGTCGCTGCATTGACCAGCGACAGCAGCACCGCAGCGCTGCCCATGTCCTTGGCGCGCTTGGCGAGTTCGTGCTTTTCCGGCGAGGCCTTGTCGACCACGGCTTCGAGGCCGGAGTTGAGGATTTCGACGATCAGGATGAGCAGGACGCTGCCGATCATCAGCGCCCGGTCGACGCCGGTTTCGCCGAGAAAAATGGCGAGCGGGATGGCGACGATGGCGAGCAGGACTTCCTCGCGGAAGGCGGCTTCGTTCTTCCAGGCGGCGGTCAGGCCGTCGCGCGAGTAGCCCAGCGCGTTGAACAGGCGGACGAGGCCCTGCTTGCCTTTGAATTCCTTGTATTCGCTCACTTTTTCTTTTCCAGCAGGGGTTTTAGGAAGCGCCCGGTATGGCTGGCCTTGCACTTCGCGACCTGTTCCGGCGTGCCGGCGACCAGGATGCGACCGCCGCCGCCGCCGCCTTCGGGGCCGAGGTCGACGATCCAGTCGGCGGTCTTGATCACGTCGAGGTTGTGTTCGATGACGACGATGGTGTTGCCGTGGTCGGCCAGGCGGTGCAGCACTTTCAACAACAGTTCGATGTCGGCGAAATGCAGGCCGGTGGTCGGTTCATCGAGGATGTACAGCGTCCGCCCGGTGTCGCGCTTCGAGAGTTCGAGCGCCAGTTTCACCCGCTGCGCTTCGCCGCCGGACAGCGTGGTCGCCGCCTGGCCGAGGGTGATGTAGGAGAGGCCGACATCGACCAGCGTTTGCAGCTTGCGGGCGACGACCGGCACCGGGTCGAAGAATTCGCGCGCCTGCTCGACGGTCATGCCGAGGATGTCGTGGATGTTCTTGCCCTTGTACTGGATTTCCAGCGTCTCGCGGTTGTAGCGCTTGCCGTGGCAGACGTCACAGGGGACGTAGATGTCGGGCAGGAAGTGCATCTCGACCTTGATCATGCCGTCGCCCTGGCAGGCTTCGCAGCGGCCACCCTTGACGTTGAAGCTGAAGCGGCCGGGGCCGTAGCCGCGGGCGCGCGACTCCGGTACTTGCGAGAACAGTTCGCGGATCGGCGTCAGCAGGCCGGTGTAGGTGGCCGGGTTGGAGCGCGGCGTGCGGCCGATCGGCGACTGGTCGACGTTGATCACCTTGTCGAACAGGTCGAGACCGAGGATTTCCTTGTGCGGTGCGGGTTCGGTGGTCGAGCCGTAGAGGTGCCTGGCAGCAGCGGCGTAGAGCGTGTCGTTGATCAGCGTCGATTTGCCCGAGCCGGAGACGCCGGTGACGCAGGTAAACAGCCCGCCGGGAATCTCCAGCGTGACGTCGCGCAGGTTGTGGCCGTAGGCGCCGACCACCTGCAGTTGCTTGTCCGGGTTTGGTGGCCGGCGTTTCTGCGGCACGGCGATTTCGCGCACGCCGGACAGGTAGGCGCCGGTCAGCGAGGCGGGGTTGGCGGCGACCTGGGCCGGTGTGCCTTCGGCGACCACCGAGCCGCCGTGCACGCCGGCGCCGGGGCCGATGTCGATGACGTAGTCGGCAGTGCGGATGGCGTCCTCGTCGTGCTCGACGACGAGCACGGTGTTGCCCATGTCGCGCAGGTTGCGCAGCGTCTGCAGCAGGCGGTCGTTGTCGCGCTGGTGCAGGCCGATCGACGGCTCGTCGAGCACGTACATGACGCCGGTCAGGCCGGAACCGATCTGCGAGGCCAGGCGGATGCGCTGCGCTTCGCCGCCGGACAGGGTTTCGGCCGAGCGTTCGAGGCACAGGTAGTCGAGGCCGACGTCGATCAGGAAAGTCAGCCGGGCAGTGATTTCCTTGAGGATCTTGTCGGCGATCTGCGCTTTATGGCCGGGCAGCTGCAGGCAGTTGAAGTAATTGCGCGCCTCGCCCAGCGGCAGGCGGCTGATCTCGTGCAGCGTCTTGTCGCCGACGCGCACGTGGCGGGCCTCGACGCGCAGGCGGGTGCCGTTGCAGGTCGGGCAGGTTGAGTTGCTGATGTACTTCGACAACTCCTCGCGCACGGCGTTGGAGTCGCTCGCCCGGTAACGCCGTTCGAGGTTGGGGATGATGCCCTCGAAGCTGTGGCTGCGATCGAAGCGCGTGCCCTTTTCGTTGGCGTAACGGAAGTTGATCGCGGTACTGCCGGAACCGTAGAGGATGATCTGGCGGACGTCGTCGGAAAGTTGCTCGAACGGCGTGTCGACCGTGAAATCGTAGTGCTCGGCCAGCGATTCGATGATCTGGAAGTAGAACTGGTTCTTCTTGTCCCAGCCGCGAATCGCGCCGGCGGCCAGCGACAGGTGCGGCGCCGTGACCACGCGCTTGGGGTCGAAGAACTGGATGACACCGAGACCGTCGCACTTCGGGCAGGCGCCCATCGGGTTGTTGAACGAGAACAGGCGCGGTTCCAGTTCCTGCAGCGCGTATGAGCAGACCGGGCAAGCGAACTTGGCCGAGAACAGGTGTTCCTGGCCGGAATCCATCTCCAGCGCGATGGCCCGGCCTTCGGCGTGGCGCAGCGCGGTCTCGAAGGATTCGGCCAGGCGCTGGCGCATGTCGTCGCGCACCTTCAGGCGGTCGACGACGACATCGACGTTGTGCTTCTGCGACTTGGCCAGCTTGGGCACGGCGTCGAGTTCGTACACGGTGCCGTCGACGCGGACGCGGGCAAAGCCCTGGGCGCGCAGTTCGGCGAACAGGTCGAGCTGCTCGCCCTTGCGGTTGGCAACGACCGGCGCCAGGATCATCAACTTGGTCTCGGCCGTTAGCGCCAGCACGTGATCGACCATCTGCGACACCGTCTGCGCTTCCAGCGGCTTGTCGTGGTCCGGGCAGTAGGGCGTGCCGGCGCGCGCGTAGAGCAGGCGCAGATAGTCGTGGATTTCGGTGACCGTGCCGACGGTCGAGCGCGGGTTGTGGCTGGTCGCCTTCTGCTCGATGGAGATCGCCGGGCTCAAGCCTTCGATCAGGTCGACGTCGGGCTTTTCCATCAACTGCAGGAACTGCCGGGCGTAGGCCGACAGCGATTCGACATAGCGCCGCTGGCCTTCGGCGTAAAGCGTGTCGAAAGCCAGCGAGGACTTGCCGGAACCGGACAGGCCGGTGATCACGATCAGTTGATCGCGCGGCAGGTCGAGGTTGATGTTCTTGAGATTGTGGGTGCGGGCGCCGCGGATGCGCAGGGTTTCCATCGCCGTCTTTTTTGCGTGGGTTGGGGAGCGCCAACTATACGCAAAAGCGGCGTGTTTTGCACGGAAGGCTGTATGGATGTACAGCCTTCCGTTGGGCTCAGCGCTGGCGTGGGGTGAACACTTCCTGCTCGATCAGCCAGCGACCGTCGATCCGACGCAGTTGCAACTGCTTGATTCCCTGGTCGCTCAGCGCCTGCGAGCGATAGCGCTGGTCGAAGGTCAGCCAGGCACGGTCGGCGCCCTCGCGGCGGATTTCCGGCTGGCCGAGTTCGAGTTCGATCTGGCCGGCGCGGCCGATGATGCGCTGGCGGGCGCTGCGCCACTGCGCCGGGCTGACCATGTTGCCTTTGAAATCGGGGTGGTAGTACGCCAGGTAGGCGGCGACATCGCGGCCGGCCCAGGCATCGCGCCAGCCGGTGAGGAAAAGCGCCAGGCTGTTGTCGGGCGGTGGCGCCGGCTCTGCGACCGGCGCGGGGGCTGGGGCGGCGGGCGTCGCTTCCACTGGTGACGGGGCGACGGAAGGTGCCGGCGCTGCCGGTGCGCTTGCTTCCTCGACCATCGGCGGCGGTTCCGGGGCATCGAAAATCGCCGACATCGTGTGGCTGCAGCCGGCGGTGCCCAGACTCAGGGCGACCAGGCCGGCGGCCATGCCCTGACGGAAGGCGTCGTTGTTGTCTGCCATATGCACTCCTTGTTCAAAACGGGGAAATGACGAAACGATAGGCGCAACTATAACCCGGCTGCCGCTCGGGGTGGCTTCGGCAAACCTGCTAATATTGCCGCTTCGCTGCGATGCAACAACACCTATAACGATGTCTTCCCCTTCCGATCGCATGAGTCCGCAGGAACGCCGTGTCGGCGCCTCGCTGGCTTCCATCTTCGCCTTGCGCATGCTCGGCCTGTTCCTCATCCTGCCGGTGTTTTCCGTGCACGCGGCGACCATGCCCGGCGGCGAAAACCTGATGCTGGTCGGTCTGGCGCTCGGCGCCTACGGCCTGACCCAGGCGGTATTCCAGATTCCCTTCGGCATGGCCTCGGATCGCGTCGGGCGCAAGCCGGTGATCATCGCCGGTCTGCTGATATTCGCCCTGGGCAGCTTCATTGCCGCCTGGGCGCCGGACATGCACTGGATGATCGCCGGCCGCGTGCTGCAGGGCATGGGCGCGATCTCGGCGGCGGTGACGGCGCTGGCCGCCGATCTGACGCGCGAGGAACACCGGACCAAGGTGATGGCGATGATCGGTTCGTCGATCGGCCTGGTCTTCGCGCTGTCACTGGTCGGCGCGCCGCTGCTCTACGGCTGGGTCGGCATGGGCGGGTTGTTCACGCTGACCGGCGTGCTGGCGCTGGCCGCCATCGTCCTGCTGCTCAAGGCCGTGCCGGCGGTCGCGAAACCGGTCGGCCAGCAGAAGCTGCCGCTGCGCACCGTGCTGACCAATCCGGACCTGCTCAAGCTCAATCTCGGCATCGGCACGCTGCACATGATCCAGATGGCCATGTTCGTCGTCCTGCCGCACGCGCTGCTCAGCCGGGGCGGCCTGGCGGCGCCGGAACACTGGAAGGTTTACCTGCCGGCCGTGCTGGCCTCGTTCGCGATCATGGTGCCGGCGATCATCGCCGCCGAAAAGAAGGACAAGATGCGGCCGATCTTCCTCGCCGCCATTGCCCTGACCGCCTGCGTCCAGCTCGGCCTGTTCCTGTTCAGCGCCAGCTTGTGGACGCTGGGCCTGTGGCTGCTGCTGTTCTTCGTCGCCTTCAACATCCTCGAAGCCACGCTGCCGTCGCTGGTCTCGCGTACCGCGCCGCCGGCCGCCAAAGGCGCGGCGCTGGGCGTGTACAACACCACCCAGGCGATCGGCCTGTTCATCGGCGGAGCAGCCGGGGGCACCATTGCGCAGCATTTCGGTGATAATGCGGTGTTTTCCGCCTGCACCGTCCTCGCCCTGATCTGGCTGGTCGTTGCCGGTACGATGAATTTTCCGCAGCGGCGCCCGGCGCCGGCGGGACAAACTGCTTAGGAGACAGGAACATGGCCTCGGTCAACAAGGTGATTCTCGTCGGCAATCTCGGTGCCGATCCCGAAACCCGCTACACGGCCAGCGGCGACGCCGTCTGCAACATCCGCCTGGCGACGACGGAAAGCTGGAAGGACAAGAACAGCGGCGAGAAGCGCGAAATCACTGAATGGCATCGCGTGGTCTTCTACCGCAAGCTCGCCGAAATCGCCGGTCAGTACCTGCGCAAGGGCTCGCAGGTGTATCTGGAAGGCCGCATCAAGACCCGCAAGTGGCAGGACAAGGACGGCCAGGACCGTTACACCACCGAAATCGAATGTACCGAAATGCAGATGCTGGGCTCGCGCCAGGGCATGGGCGCGCCGGCTTCGCAGGGCGGTGGCGGCGGTTACGACGAGCCGACCGATTATTCCCCGGCGCCGCCGAAGAACAAGCCGAAACCCTCCTTCGACGATCTGGGTGACGACATCCCGTTCTGAGCCCCAGTAACGAGGCCTCTCCATGAGCAAAGCCATCACCTTCAAGGTTCTCGAAGACATCGCCAAGGATTTGTCTGGCGACGAGATCACCTTCCCGACCTTCCTCGACATCACCTTCCAGGTGCGTACCGCACTGAAGGATCCGAACCTGAACGTCGACCAGCTGGCCAAGCTGGTCGGTGCCGAGCCGCTGATGAGTACCAAGATCATCCGCATGGCCAATTCGGTGGCGCTCAATCCGTCCGGACGCGAGATCGCCGACGTCAAGAACGGCATCATCCGGGTCGGCATGGAGGCGGTGCGTACGGTGTCGTTTGCCGTGGCCATGGAGCAGTTGCTCAAGTCCAAGCAGATGCAGCCGTTCGAGGAAATCTCGAAGCGCCTGTGGGAACACACCGCGCATGTGGCCGCGCTGTCCCGGGTGCTGGCTCGCAAGATGGCCAAGATCAACGGCGACGAGGCGATGTTCACCGGCCTGGTGCACGACATCGGTGTCTTCTACCTGATGTCGCGCGCCGCCGGCTTCCCGGAACTGATCGCCGACAAGGCCGAACTGCACGCCCTGCTGGTCGGCTGGCACGACAACATCGGCCATGCCCTGCTGTCGGCGCTAGGCTCGCCGGAGTCGGTACTGCTGGCCGTGCAGGAGCACGAAAACGATCGCGAGATCAAGGACATCCGGACCTTGTCCGACGTCCTCTACGTGGCCAACAAGATCGCCAACCGGACATCCTGCTGGCGCGATCCGGCCTACGACGCGCCGGTCGACACCTCGATGCTCGATACCCTGTTCGATGCCGAGACGCTGGCTTCCATCGTCGAGGAATCCGAAGAGGAAGTCGCTTCGCTGAAGAAGGCGTTGGGCGCATAAGTCTGCAGCCGGTCGCCGTTGGGAAACTGTTCAAGCCTACGCGCAATGGCTGGGCGTCCTAGGTGGTTTCCGTAATTGGCTGGTAACTCTTGGCGTGGATAATCACCGGGTCATTTTTCCCGTCATCGGGATAGCTCGCCGCAATCGCGGTGAGTTGCCCGAGAAAACTCCATGCGTGCCTTCGTCTTCCTCGTGCGGCTTGTCGCTGCACAATTCTTTCTGCTGTCAGGTGCTCAGGTTGCAGCCGCCAAGGATCTTCTGGTGGTCCAGGTTGCGCCGCTGAGCGGCCCACAGGGGGTCACCGGCCGCGCCATTGGCGCTGGCGCCCGGCTCTATTTCGATCACGTCAATGCCACTGGCGGTATCAACGGCGCCAAGCTGCGCTTTGTCAGCCGCGATGATGGCCAGAATCCCGAAACCACGGTTCGCCTGGTCCGCGAAAGTCTGGAGCGCGAGGCGCCGGTCGCCTTCATCGGCAGTGTCGGTACCAATAACGTTGAAGCCCTGGTACGTGACGGCGCGCTGGCACGTAGTGGCACGCCCCTGGTCGGTGCGGTGTCCGGCGCCAGCTCGGTGACCGGGAAACCGTCAATTTTCATCGTTAAGGCCGGTTATCGGGCCGAGATTTCACGTCTCTTCCAGCAGCTTGGCCAGGTCGGCCAGAAGCGTGTCGGTCTGGTTTTCCAGAAGGATGCACTGGGTGACGACGTGCTCGCTGGCGCCGAAGCCGAGGCGGGCAAGTGGGGCATCGAACTGGTTGCGCGTGCCGGTTACGAGCGCAATACGACCCAGGTCGAGGGCGCTGTCGAGTCGATGCTGAAGGCCAATCCGGCGTCGATTTTCCTCGGGGCGACGACGCTGGCGGCGGTCGAATTTGTGCGTCAGTACCGCGAGCGCGGTGGTATTGCGACGATCTACGGTCTTTCCATCATCGATTCGAAAGTCCTGCTCGACAAGCTCGGGCCAGAAGTTGCTCGCGGCTTTGCCTTCTCGCAGGTGGTGCCGCCGGAAAGCAAGTCGGTACTGCCGCTGGTGCGCGAGTATGCCAAGCTGAAGGGGCAGGGCAAGCACGCCGACCTCGGCGCCCGTTCGATGGAGGGCTTCATCGCCGCCAAGGTGCTGGTTGCTGCGTTGCGCAAGGGGGCCGCCAGCGGAGCCGAAGCCGGCAAGGCGGTGGCGGCGATCCGCAAGCTTGATCTCGGCGGTTACAGCCTCGATTTTTCGGCCAGCGACCGCACTGGCTCGACCTACGTCGACTTCGCCATGCTTGGCCGTGGCGGCCAGGTCGTTCAGTAAGACGCCGGCTACAGGCGGCGGATCTTCTCGAGCAGCGCCGTCGTCGATTTCTGATGGATGAACGGGATGGAATGCACCGTCCCGCCCCAGTCGCGCACTTCGTTGCAGCCAACGATCTTGTCCACCGGCCAGTCGCCGCCCTTGACCAGGATGTCGGGGCGACAGTCGAGGATGCGCTGCAAGGGCGTGTCCTCGTCGAACCAGGTGACCAGGCTGACACATTCGAGCGCCGCCATGACTGCCAGCCGGTCGGCCAGCGCATTCACCGGGCGGTCGTCGCCTTTGCCCAGTCGCTTGACCGAGGCGTCGGTATTGAGCGCCACCACCATGCTCGTTCCCAAGGCTGCGGCCTGCGCCAGGTAAGTGACGTGGCCGCGGTGCAGGATGTCGAAGCAGCCGTTGGTGAATACCAGCGGCCGGGCCAGCCCGGCGCAGCGCTGCGCCAGTTCATCGGGCGGGCAGATCTTGTTTTCGAAGGCGGGGGACGAGTAGTTCATGGCGGACAATGTTCGGCTGAGGCCGGCATTGTACCCCCGCTCAGCCGCCCGGCAGCGCAACCAGGCGGGCCGGTTCCTGTTCCGGGCAGTGGCAGCCGATGCGCCGACAGAGTCGGTCGACGCCGATGATCGACAGCATGCCGTGACGGTCGCCGGCCCGGCGCATGCCTTCGACCACGCCGATGGTCAGGGTGTCTCCGGCGGCTGCCATGTGGCTGACCGGCTGGATTTCCTCGCGGGCCACTTCGGGAATTTCGCCCAGTTCGTCGACCAGCAGGCCGAGGCAGCTCTTGCCATGGGTACGGACCACGATGATCTGGCGCGCCCGCTCGGGGATGTCGGCGCCGGGTGTCAGCAGGCGTTCGAGGTGTAGCACCGAGATCAGGTTGCCGCGGTACATGCGGACGCCAGCGACCAGGTCGCTCTTGCCGCCGAAGACCGGTGTCAGTTCCTCGGTGTCGATGGCCTCGACCACATCGTTGGTCGGGATGCCGAGCCATTGCTTGCCGATGTAGAAAGTGGCGATTTCGAGCAGGTCGTTGCCGTTGCCGACGCGCCGTGTGCGGCCCTGGGTACTGTTGCGACTGCTCCGGGTGGGGGCGGCCTCACCGACAGCGACGCTGCCGAGCGGGAAAGCCGAAATGGCCAGGATGTCGTCCACCTGCCCGTCGCTGGTCTTGTACTCGCGGTAGCCGGCCGATTGGGCGGTGCCGACGGCGTAATACTGCGCGTCGATGTTGACGATGTCGGCGCAGCGGCCGCCCCGGCCGAGCTTGCGCTGCATCGGGGAGAGCGGGAACAGGCTGTTCGCCGGGTAACGCGGATCGGTGCAGGAAATCACGCGCCCATCCTCGCGGACGAAGGCCGAGAAGGCCCCGTCGACGATCTGGCCGCTGGCGTCGCGGGGCAGGGCATCGTGGAGCATCGCGGAAAACTGCGGGGCGCCGTCGAAAACGATGCCGATGCCGCCGACCACCTTGCTGTTGCCGGGATCGCGGATGGCAGCGGCGTAGATGTAGGTCGGCCGGTTGGCGTAAAGCGCGCTCGGCGCGAAATGCGAGAAGACGTAGGCGCGCGAGTTGTCGATGGCCAGGCAGCGGCCGACCCATTCCTCGTGCAGCCGGCTGCCGACCAGGGACTCGCTGTCGTCGGCCGAACTGGCAACCACCTGGCCCTGCGTGTTGAACAGGATGAGGTTGGTGTACACGGTGTACAAGCCATTGATGTAACGCAGTATCTCCGCGCATTGCGCACTCTGCGCCGGGCTCAGTGCGGGTTCGGACAGCATCTGGCGGAAGCTGGCGTTGAGCGCCCACCAGCGACAGTCGTTGGCGCGCTCGTAGAGATTGCGGTCCATCACGTCGATGGCAAACGCCGCCCGCGACACGCCGTTCTGCAGCAGCGCGGCAACCACCGTCTGGTGCAGGTTGCCGATCGATTGCTCGAAGATGGACTGGGTTTTGCGCCCGGTATTGGAAATTTCCCAGAGCAGGGTCTTGGCGAAAGCGGCATTGCCCTGGCTGGCGTCGACCTGGCGGACCGAACCGTTCCAGACCGAGCGGTTGAGGTCTTCCTGGATGCGCTCGGCGCGGGCCGGTATGGTCTGCAAGGCTTCGGAAAACAGGCTGGGGTGGCGGGTGACGTTGGCCAGCGTCTGGCTGTCAATGTGCTGCAGCAATTTGGTTTCATTGCGCTCGAAGGCGAACTCCAGCGGAATCAGCGCCAGGCCTAGCCAGCCCGGGCCGGGGTAGCCCTGGTAGGCGTGCGCCGGGCGGGCGAAGGCCAGGTATTCGCGGCCAGCCAGGCGGATGATTTCGCCTCCGGCGTCGAGCAGACGTTGTTCGAGGCGGGTGCCCGGCGGCAACTGGATCGGCGATGAACTGGCGACCACTTCGCCACTGGTGTCCACCGTCGCCAGCAGGCTCAGGTCGCCGTCGTCGAGCAGGTTGGCAAAAATACCCTGCATTTCGTCGGCGAGCCGGAAGGCAAGCGCCAGCACGCCGAGGCAGTTGCCGCCGTCGTCCTCGACCCGGTAGGCGTAGATTAGTTGCTTGCCGGCCGGCAGGAAATCGGTCTCGCCGAAATATTCGACATAACTGGCCGGTGTCGATCGTGCTTCGCTGATCAGCGGATGGCAGGAAGTTTCGCCCGGATGTTCGTGGAGCCGGGCGCGGATGCGGCCATCGGGGGCGAACAGGACAATGTCGGCATAGACCGAGTATTTCTCGACATATTCGCGAAAGCGCGCCTGCAGCAGGGCGGGGCTGGCGTCTTCGCCGAGCAGGAAATTGCGGATGTCGTCGTCGGCTGACAGGAAGCCGATGTCGGCGGTGCGCTCGAACAGGTTGCGGACCAGGATGTCGATGCTGGTCTGGGCCTTGGCCCGCAGTTCGGCCACCGATTTGCGCAGGGTCTCGCGGCCGAGGTGGTTGAGCAGGTCACCGGTCAATTGCTGGAAGGCTTCGCGGGTGCCGGCCATTTCGGTGGCGGCGCCGGTCAGCTGGCCGAGCAGGCCAAGCGTGTCCCAGGTCGCCTGCAGGCCACCGAGTACTTCGCGATAGTCCTCGACCCCCTGCATGTGACGCACGCAGCCACTTAGCGACGGGTCGATCTCGATTCCCTTGTAAAGCGCCATCCGGATTGCCTCCTCGTTTTTTGCGCCCGGGCTGGGCGCATTTTTTTACGGAAGCATGAATAAGCAAAGAATGTACCGATAATTCAATGCCTTGCCGGGTGCGGGATTCGGCGACTGTGGCAGTCTATTTGTCGGATTTTCTCCGTGGGCGATGCGACACGATGTCGGGTTTCAAACGCCCATTTGCTGTCGGCTGTGCAGGGCTTGCAGCGCGTCTTCCAGGCTGAGCAGCAGACTGACGCCGGGGATGGCGGCGGTCCGTTGTACCCCGGCGCCGCCGGCCCACAAACAGATTTCGCTGGGCAGCAGGGCACGCAGTTGTTGCAGCAACGGAGCGACCTGGCGGGCGGGGAAGGCGCTGGAGAAGGACAGGGCAACGATGTCGGCGGCGTGCGCCTCGCTGGCGCGGACGATCTCCATCAGCGGCATCTGCGTGCCCAGCGGGATGCATTCCGCGCCTTCGAGGCAGAACAGGGCCTCGGCCATCAGCAGGCCGAGCACATGCTGTTCCTCGGGCACCGTGGTCAGCAGGATGCGGGGATGGCCCCGGCCGGCCGGCAGCGCGGCGATGTTCTGGCGCAGCAGGCGCTTGCTCAGTTCGGTGAACAGGTGTTCCTCGAAAACTTCGATGCGACCGCTTTCCCAGGCCTGGCCGATCTGCCAGGACAGCGGGGCAATGGTGTCCTGGACAAAACGCTGCAGGCCCTGGCGGGCTACGCGCTGTTGCATGGCCTGGGTGAAGCCGGTCGCGTCGTGGCGGCGGATCAGCTCAATCAGCGCGGCCAGGTCGTCGGCGTCGGCGTTCTCCGCCGGTTCGCCGGCAACATTCGCGTGGCGCGGGGCGAGGACGGCGAGTTCCTCGGTCGGCAGCGCAATCAGCTTGCCGGGCCGGTGGCCGCGGTCCATCAGGCGTTTTATCTGGCACAGGCGGTCCACCTGCTCGGCGCTGTACTGGCGTTCGCCGGTGCTGTCGCGTTCGGGTGACGGAAACCCGTAACGGCGTTCCCAGACGCGCAGGACATCCTTGGAAAGACCGGTTTCGCGTTCGACGGCGGCAATATTGAAATTCGGGGAGCTCATTGTTTTGTCCTGAACAAATGTTAGACAAACAGTTGACATTGATCGATTTGCTGACTATCTTACGAACAAAGATAATTTTTGTCCAGGACAAAATAGCGGCCAGCCCCAGTTTTTGTTCACCCTTGCGACCCACTTGGAGAAAACGCATGAACGCCCCGGAAAAAATCTTCCTGCCCGATGTCCAGTCCAGCCCGGATACCCGTTTTCTGGCGATCCAGAACGTCGGCGTCAAGGGCTTGCGCTATCCGATCCAGTTCCAGTCGGCCGATGGTTCGGTGCTGGCCACCGTGGCGACCATAGCCATGACCGTCGGTCTGGCTGCCGACGTCAAGGGAACCCACATGTCGCGCTTCGTCGAGCTGCTCGAAGCCGGGCGTGGCGTGGTCAGCCAGGACGGCCTGTTCCGCATGCTCGAAGAAATGCTGATGCGCCTGGAGGCCAGCAGCGGCCGCATCGAAATGCGTTTCCCCTGGTTCATCCGCAAGGCGGCACCGGTTTCCGGCGCCGAGAGCCTGCTCGACTACGACGCGACTTTCATCGTCGACAAGCAGGAAGGGCGTTACCCGACCCTGAGCATGGAAATCACCGCGCCGGTGACCAGCCTCTGCCCCTGCTCGAAGAAGATTTCCGATTACGGTGCGCACAACCAGCGCTCGCACATCACCCTGTCGGTCAATTTACGCGCCCTGATGTCGCTGGACGAACTGGTGCGCATCGCCGAGGAAGAGGCGTCCTGCGAGGTGTTCGGTCTGCTCAAGCGGCCGGACGAGAAGTGGGTGACCGAACGCGCCTACGACAATCCGAAGTTCGTCGAGGATCTGGTGCGCGACATCGCCCTGCGCCTGATGAAGGAACCGCGGGTCGCATCCTGGCGCGTGATTTCCGAGAATTTCGAGTCGATCCACAACCACTCCGCTTACGCGGAACTGCACGGCAGCAATGCCTGAGGAGCGATCATGGACAGGATGAACCGTCAGCGTATCGCCGTCGTCGGCGCCGGCATCTCGGGTCTGGCCAGTGCCTGGCTGCTGTCGCGCCGCTACGACGTGACCCTGTTCGAGGCGGGTGATTACCTCGGCGGTCACACCAATACCGTAGACGTCACCGTGGATGGTTTCACGCATCCGGTCGATACCGGTTTCCTGGTTTTCAACGAGCTTACCTATCCCAACCTGATCGCCATGTTTGCCCTGCTCGGGGTCGATTCGGTGGCGACCGAGATGTCGTTCGCGGTCAGCCTGCGCAAGCCCGAACTCGAATGGGCGGGCAGCAACCTGGCCACGGTCTTCGGCCAGAAGCGCAATCTGCTGCGCCCGGCCTTCTGGCGCATGCTCGGCGACATCCTGCGCTTCAACCGCGAGAGCACCGCCTGGCTGTTGTCGCATCCCGGCGATTCGCGCAGCCTGGGCGAGTTTCTCGACGCCGGCGGCTATTCGCGCGAATTCGCCGACTGGTACCTGCTGCCGATGGCGGCCGCCATCTGGTCCTGTCCGACCGGCCAGATGCGCGCCATGCCGCTCGGGCCCTTCGTCCGTTTCTGCAACAACCACGGCCTGCTGCAGATTTTCGACCGGCCGGCCTGGCGCACCGTCAGCGGCGGCGCCCGGACCTATGTGCGCAAGCTCGCCGAACAGCTCGCCGACGTCCGTGTCGCCTGCCCGGTCAGCGCCGTGACGCGAGAAGCCGCCGGCCTGAGGGTGACGCATGAGCACGGTAGCGACCACTACGACCAGGTGGTGATGGCCTGCCACAGCGACCAGTCGCTGGCCATTCTCGGCTACACCGCCAGCGACGCCCAGCGCGAGGTGCTGGCGGCGATCCGCTACCAGCCGAACCGGGCCATCCTGCATACCGATCCGGCCCTGCTGCCACGCCAGCGTTCGCTGTGGTCGGCGTGGAACTACTTTGCCGGCGAAGGCGCGCCGGGCGAGCAGCCGGTCGGCGTTTCCTACCTGATCAACAAGCTGCAGCCGCTGCCTTTCTCGACGCCGGTGGTGGTGACCCTCAACCCGGTCAGCGAGCCGGCGCCGGACAAGATTCTGGCCGAGTTCGACTATGCCCACCCGGTGTTCGACGCCGCCGCCATCGCCGCCCAGGAAAGGCTGCCTGAGGTCCAGGGCGAGAACGGCATCTGGCTGGCCGGTGCCTGGGGCAGCTACGGCTTCCACGAGGACGGCCTCAAGTCGGCCTTGCGCGTGGCCAATGCGCTCGGCGTCCAGGCGCCCTGGCAGGGTAGCGTCGCCGAACTGCTGGCCGAAACGGAGACGGCCTGAGGTCATCATGCGCGGCACGCCCGAACTTTTCCTCGGCCACGTCATGCACCGGCGCCTGCGGCCGGCGGTGAACGCCTTCGTCTATCCGGTGTTCTACCTCCAGCTGCCGGTGCGCCGACTGGGCGAGTGCGACTGCGGCATCTTCTCGGTCGACCGCCGCAACATCCTCTCGCTGCGCAGCGCGGACTACGGTCCCCGCGACGGTTCGCCGCTGTTGCCGTGGATCACCGGCGTGTTACGCGAGCACGGCCTGCCCGACGACGGCGAGATCGTGCTGCAGACCTTCCCGCGCGTTTTCGGTTACGTCTTCAATCCGGTCAGCTTCTGGTACTGCCGCGACCGCGCCGGCGCGCTGATCGCCGTCCTCGCCGAAGTGAACAACACCTTCGGCGGTCATCACAGCTACCTGCTGCACGACCACGGCCGGCCGCTGGCTGACGGTGCCGAACTCCAAGCCGCCAAGATATTCCACGTCTCGCCGTTCTGCGAGGTGGAAGGTGGCTACCGCTTCCGCTTCCGCCTGGAGCGGGATACCCAGGTGGCCCGCATCGACTACGCCGACGCCGACGGCGACCTGCTGCTCACCTCGATTTCCGGCCGCCCGCAGGGCTGGCGAGTGGGCAGCCTGTTGCGCAACTTCCTGCGCATGCCGCTGCTCACGGCTGGCGTCATTTTCCGCATTCACTGGCAGGCGCTCAAATTGTGGCTGAAGGGCGTGCCCTTCGTCGGCGCCAACCCGGGCAACAAGGGCCCGCTACTTCAGGAGACAAGCAAATGAACGAAACCCTGACCCTGCGGGGCGGCCGCCGGCCGGCCCGCGACACGCGGACACTGTTCGAACTGCTCGCCGGTCTGCGCGGCGGCCTGCTCGAGATCCGCCTGCCGGACGGCAGCAATACCCTGTTCGGCGAAGGCGACAGCGGCGTCAGCCTGCAGGTGCACGACGAAGCGATGTTCAGCCGGGTACTCGCCCGGGGCGACATCGGCCTGGCCGAAGCCTACCTCGACGGCCACTGGGACAGCCCCGACCTGAGCGGCGTGCTGGCATTGCTGGCCGGCAACCGGGAGACGCTGCGCCAGGCCGTGTACGGCTCCTGGGGTGCCTTGCTGCTGGCGCGCCTTCGCCACCTGCTCAACCGCAACAGCCGCAGCGGCAGCCGGCGCAACATCCTCGCCCACTACGACCTGGGCAACGACTTCTACCGCCTGTGGCTGGATCGCACGATGAGCTATTCGTCGGCAATTTATCGCGACGCCGACGACGGCAGCCTGGAAAGTGCCCAGCAGGCCAAGTACCGGCGCATCCTCGACCGCCTGCAGGCGCAACCGGGCCAGCAGATTCTGGAAATCGGCTGCGGCTGGGGCGGCTTCGCCCGCATGGCCTGCGACGACGGGCTGGCACTCACCGGCTTGACCTTGTCGCCGGCGCAACTGGCCTGGGCGCAGAACCGGGTGCCGGAAGCCGACCTGCGCCTGCAGGATTACCGCGATCTGAACGAGCGCTTCGATCACGTCGTCTCGATCGAGATGTTCGAGGCGGTCGGCGAGCGCTGGTGGCCGACCTATTTCGTCAAAGTGGCCGGCGCACTCAAGCCCGGCGGCAAGGCGGTGGTCCAGAGCATCACCATTGCCGACGACCTGTTCGCCGACTACCGCAAGGGGACGGACTTCATCCAGCAGTACATCTTCCCCGGCGGCATGCTGCCGTCGCGCACCGCCTTCCGTGCCGCCGCAGCGCGGCAGGGCCTGTTGGTGAACGACGAATTTGCCTTCGGTCGCGACTATGCGCGTACCCTGGCCGAGTGGCGGCAGGCTTTTGAGCATAACTGGCCGGCCATCCGCCAGCAGGGTTTCGACGAACGTTTCCGTCGTCTGTGGCGTTTCTACCTGGCCTATTGCGAGGCCGGTTTCCTGGCCGGCAACATCGACGTGGTCCAGTTCGAGCTCGCTCATGCGCCGGCGTAGCCTGCTGTTGGCCGGGCTGGCAGCACTGTGCTGGCCGCTGCTCGGCACTGCCAGCCCGATGCAGGGGCTGCGTCCGCGCGGTCAGGGCAGCTTCCGCCGCTTCGGTTTTCACGTCTACGACGCCACCTTGTGGACCGGCGAGGTTCCCGACGGCCCGCCGCTGGCACTGCGCCTGGATTACCGGCGCAAGCTGTCCGGCCAGGCCATCGCCGACGCCAGTACGACCGAGATGCGCCGCCTGGTCGGCGACGTGGCGCAACTGGCTGCCTGGGACCAGGCCATGCGCCGCATCTTTCCCGATGTGCGCGATGGTGATCACCTGCTCGGCGTGTGGCGCGACGATGGCGCCTATTTCTATCAGAACGATGCCCTGATCGGCGCCGTGCGCGATCCGGCCTTCGCCCGAGCCTTCTTCGGCATCTGGCTCGATCCGCGCAGCAGCGCGCCGGCCCTGCGTGCCGCCTTGCTCGGCCGGGGCTGAGATGCGTCCGCTGCCGACCCTGGCCTACGGTCTGCTGGCACTGCCCCTGGCATTCGCCGCGTTGCCGCTGTATGTCCATGTGCCGGCCTTCTACGCCAACGTCACCGGTCTCGACCTCGGTCTGCTTGGCGCCATCCTGCTGCTCGCCCGCCTGCTCGACGCCGGCATCGATCCCTGGCTGGGCTGGCTGGCCGACCGGGTGTCGCGCCGGCGCATGGTGGCCGTCTCGCTGTTGCCCTTCGCTGTCGGTTTCGTTGCCCTGCTCAACCCGCCGGTAGAACACGCCGCGCCCTGGCTGCTGGCCAGCCTGCTGCTGACTTACGCCGGTTTCTCCGCCGCCACCGTCGCCTATCAGGCCTGGGGCGCGGCAGTCGGTAATGACGCGCCGGAGCGCACCCGGCTGGTCGCTTCACGCGAGGCTTTCGGCCTGCTCGGCGTGCTCGTCGCCGCCGCCCTGCCGGCCCTGCTGGCGGTCGCGCTCAACGACGGCATCGCCCGTCTGGCCTGGGTCCTGCCGGTGCTGCTGGTGCTCGCCGGTGGCGTCACCCTGGCCCGGGTTGGTGAGGGTGATGCTCGGGTGGCGGTCAGCAGCGCCTTGCTGCCGGCACTGCGCGCGGTGCTGCGCGATACCGCCTTCCGCCGGCTGTTGCTGGTCTTCATCTGCAACGGCTTCGCTGCGGCGATTCCGGCGACGCTGTTCCTGTTCTTCGTCGCCGACATCCTGCAGGCGGAAGCTGCAAGCGGGCCGCTGCTCGCTGCCTACTTCCTGGCCGGGGCGGCGTCGCTGCCACTGTGGCTGAAGCTGTCCGTGCGCATCGGCCGGCCGCGCGCCTGGTTGCTGGCGATGGGCGTGGCCATGCTCGCCTTTGCCGGCGCCGGCCTGCTCGGGCCGGGCGATATCGCGCTGTTCGCCGTCGTCTGTTTGGCGTCGGGGCTGGCGCTCGGCGCCGACCTGGCCCTGCCGGCGGCGCTGGCGGCCGACCTCGGCGAGCGCCAGGGACGTTCGGGTGCCTGTTTCGGGGTGTGGAACTTCTTCGCCAAGCTCAACCTGGCGCTGGCCGCCGGCATCGCCCTGCCGCTGCTCGGTGTCTTCGATTACCGGCCGGGCAGCGATCAGGGGCAAACCGCCCTGGTCTTGGCCTATGCCTTGCTGCCGCTGCTGTTCAAAGCGCTGGCCGCCATCCTGTTGTGGCGCTGGCGCAATTCACTGGAGGTCGAATCATGAAACTACTGGCTGCTGCCTTGTTGTCGCTCGGACTGGCCGCCTGCGCCACGCCCGGCGTCGAACACTACCGGGCCGAGCAACCGCGCCTGGTCCTCGAACAGTATTTCTCCGGCAAGCTCGACGCCTGGGGCATGTTCCAGGGCCGCGACGGCGCCGTGCAGAAGCATTTGCATGTCGTCATCGACGCCAGCTGGCAGGGTGATACCGGTGTGCTCGACGAGCATTTCACCTGGTCCGACGGCAGCACTTCGCGCCGGGTGTGGACGCTGCGCCGGCAGCCCGACGGCCGCTACATCGGCACCGCCGACGATGTCGTCGGCGAGGCCATCGGCGAAGTCTCGGGCAATGCGCTGCGCTGGCGCTACGTGTTGGCATTGCCGGTCGACGGCAAGGTGTACCACGTCGATTTCGACGACTGGATGTTCCTGATCGACGACAAGGTGATGCTCAACCGCTCGCGCATGTCGAAGTGGGGCTTCCACCTCGGCGAAGTCACCCTGAGTTTCACCAAGCGCTGAGCGGCAGCATGGCGCTCAATCCGCGTATTCGCGACTGGCAGGGCAAGCGGGTCTGGTTGCTCGGCGCCTCGACCGGCATTGGTGCCGCGCTGGCGAAGTTGCTGGCGGCGCGCGGCGCCCGCCTGGCGCTCAGCGGCCGGCGCGCCGAGGCACTGGCAGCGTTGGCCATTCCCGGTGCCCGCTGCCTGCCTTGCGACGTCACCGACTCCGCCGCCCTGGTCGCCGCCTCCGCCGAGCTGCGCAGCGAGTGGGGCGGAATCGACCTGGTCGTGTATCTGGCCGGCGACTACGTGCCTATGGGCGCTGACAACTTCGACCTGGCCGCCGCCGAGCGCCTGCTCGCGGTCAATTTCAGCGGTGCCATGCGCCTGACCGCCGCCGTCCTGCCCGAGCTGCGCCCGGGCGGTGGTATCGCCTTCGTCGCCAGCGTCGCTGGCTACCGCGGCCTGCCCAAGGCGCTGGCTTACGGTCCGGGCAAGGCGGCGCTGATCCACTTCGCCGAATGCCTGTACCTCGACCTGGCGCCGCGCGGCATCGGCGTCTGGGCGATCAACCCGGGCTTCGTCGCCACCCGCCTGACGGCGCAGAACGATTTCGCCATGCCGGCGCTGCTGACGCCGGAGGCGGCGGCGCGGGCAACGCTTGATGGCCTGGCTGGCGGCGCTTTCGAAATTCACTACCCGAAGCGCTTCACCCGCGTCCTCAAGCTGCTCTCGCTGCTGCCCGACCGCTGGTATTTTCCCCTCATCCGTCGTTTCACCGGAGGCTGACATGAAGCTGGATGCCCTGATCGACTTCTACCATACGCTGACCCCGGAGACCGTCGGCCGCTTCGCCGAGTTCTACGCCGACGACGCCTGGTTCAAGGACCCGTTCAACGAGGTGCGCGGCCTGCCGGCCATCGAGCGCATCTTCCGCCACATGTTCACCCAGGTCGGCGAGCCGCGCTTCGTCGTCACTGAAACTGTCAGCGATGCCGGTGGTGCCATGCTGGTGTGGGAATTCAGTTTCCGCGTGCGGCTCTGGGGCAAAGGCGAGACGCAACTGATGCGCGGCGTCTCCCACCTTAAGTTCGACGCCGCCGGCAAGGTCAGCCACCATCGCGATTACTGGGACACCGGCGAGGAGTTGTACATGAAGCTGCCGCTGATGGGCGGCCTGTGGCGCGGGCTGCGCCGGATGTTGGCGGCCTGATTCAGGCGACGGCAGGTTTGCCGCCGTCGACCACCTTGACGTGCGGGAAGGGTATCTCGATGCCCAGTCGGTCGAAAGCCAGTTTGGCCCGGCGCAGGTATTCGCGGCGCACCCCCCATTGCTCGCCGGGGGCGACCCGGAAGCGGCCGCGGATGACGATGGACGAAGCAGCCCATTGGTCGACGCCGGCGATTTCCAGTGGCGCCAGTATCTTGCTGGTGTAATCCGGGTCGTTGCTCAATTCCTCGCCAATCTCTCGCATGGCAGAGATGACCTGATCCACATCTTCACCGTAGCCGACGCCAAGATCGATCACCGCATGGGCGAAGCCCTGGCACATGTTGGTGACAACGGTGATTTGTCCGTTGGGGATGAAATGCACGTTGCCGCCGTAGTCGCGCAGGCGCAGGTAACGCAGGGTCAATTCCTCGACGGCGCCGATCTTGCCGCCGGCTTCGATGACGTCGCCGATGCGGATCTGGTTTTCCAGTAGCAGGAAGAAGCCGGTGAAGTAGTCCTTGACCAGGCTTTGCGCGCCGAAACCGACGGCAATGCCGGCGACCCCGGCGGCACCAAGCAGCGGCGCGACCGAGATGCCGAGTTCGCCGAGCATCAGCAGACCGGTGACCACGGTCAGGATCACCGTCAGGGCGTAACGGAGTACGCGCGATAACGTACGAACCCGTTGTGCGCCCTCGAAATTTTCCTGGCGGCTGGCGATCAGTTCGCGGAATTTTGGCGCTGTGCGATTGATCAGATATTGAAAGAACAGGGCCAGCGTGAAGATGGTGGCAATCCGCAGCGGGGTGGCGAATTGCTGGAGCAGATTGTGTAGTGACCCCGGGTCGCTTGGCAGCATGTTGTTCTCCAGTTTGCTTGGTTTATTGGTTGATTTTCAAATCAAGTTTGCGTTGTATAAATAGGCTGTTGTTTAAATTATATTTGGAATCATATAGATGGCTTGTTACAATGTTTGACGCGGCGGCAAATTGCATTGATTGTCAATGTAATTTGTTCGTGTCGTACCCTGGGGTGCGACGGTTTTTTTGCTGTTGATGTCCTGTGGTTTCGCCGCTCCGGGGGGCGTCCGGGAGTGACGCAATGCTATTGGCCACCGACCTTGACGGAACCTTTCTCGGCGGTTCGGCGGAACACCGCCAGACCCTTTATCAACTGATTGCCGGCAGCCAGGATATCCAGCTGGTGTTTGTCACCGGACGCGGGCTGGAGGCGGTGATGCCGCTGCTCGCCGACCCGCTGGTGCCGACACCCGACTACATCATCTGCGATGTCGGCGGCACCATTGTCGAAGGCGCTTCGCTGCAGCCGGTGCAGCCGTTGCAGGCCGATATCGATCTGCGCTGGCCCGGTGAACGGGCGGTCGCCGAGGCGATGGCGCGGTTTCCCGAGCTGGAGCGCCAGGAAGTACCGCAGCAGCGGCGCTGTTCCTATTTCTGTCACCAGGATGCGGTGACGCCGCAACTGGTCGAAGCGGCGCGCGTGCTCGATTGCGAAGTCCTCTATTCGGCCAGCCGCTATCTCGACCTGTTGCCGGCCGGCGTGAACAAGGGCAGCAGCCTGCGCGCGCTGGTCGCCCAGCTCGGCGTTGCCGATGATCAGGTGCTGGTGGCCGGTGACACGCTCAACGATCTGGCAATGTACGAAGCCGGGTTCCAGGGTGTCTGTGTCGGTGATTCGGAGCCGGCCCTGCTGGCGGCTACCGCCGATCTGCCGAAGACGCTGCACGCCAGCGAGCCGGGGTGTGGCGGCATCCTGGAAGCGATTGTCCATTTCTCGCTGCTCCAGCCGGGCTATCTCGACGCGGCGACGGTCAGCGCCGAGCGCGGTCCGGCCGAACTGGTCATGGTCTATCACCGCCTGCCCTACGAGGAGCACCGGATCAACGGGCGCATCGTGCAGCGCCGGCCGAAATCGCCGAACGGCATCATTCCCACCCTGCTGTCCTTTTTCGGGGCGGGCCGGCGCGGCTCCTGGGTTGCCTGGAGCATCCACGACGAGGCAAACGATCCGCCGTTCGAGGTGCATACCACCGTCGACGCCAAAGCCTACCCGGGCCTGCTGGCGGCGCGGGTGGCCTTGAGCAAGGATGAGGTCGACGTCTTCTACAAGCGTTTTTCCAAGGAAGCCTTCTGGCCGACGCTGCATACCTTCTGGGAGCGGGCCGTGTTCCGCGAGGAAGACTGGCAGGTCTTCCTCGCCGTGAACCGCAAGTTTGCCGAGCGGGCGGCGGCCGAAGCGGCCGAGGGCGCGACCATCTGGCTGCACGACTACAACCTGTGGATGGTGCCGGCGGTACTGCGCGAGCTGCGCCCGGATGTGAAAATCGCCTTCTTCCACCACACCTATTTCCCGTCGGCCGATGCCTTCAACGTCCTGCCCTGGCGCCGCGAAATCGTCGGCAGCTTGCTGCAGTGCGACTACATCGGTTTCCACATTCCGCGTCAGGCGGAAAACTTCGTCGATGTCGCATCCGGCGTCGCCTCGCTGCAGATCATCGAACGCCGCGCCTGCGCGCCGCGCTACCTGACCTACGGCTGCGCCGTCGGGCTGGAGACGATGACCACGCGGATCGAGGTGCATGGCCGGCAGATTGGCCTGGGCGCGCATCCGGTCGGGCTTGATCTCAATCGCATCCGGCAGTCGCTGCAACATCCCAAGACGCCGGGGCGGCGGGCGGCGATCCGCAACGAATTCGCCGGCAAGCGTCTGGTGCTGTCGGTCGAGCGGCTTGACTACACCAAGGGCACGCTGGAGAAGATCCGGGCGTTCGGCGACCTGCTCGAACGCAATCCGGAAATGCGTGGCAAGGTCTCGCTGGTCGTGGTCTGCGTGCCGGCGGCCAAGGAAATGACGATCTACGACGAACTACAGGTGCAGATCGAACAGGCGGTCGGCCGCGTCAACGGCCAGTACGCTGAAGTCGGCTGGTCGCCGATCCGTTTCTTCTTCCGGCCGCTGCCCTTCGAGGAAGTGGTCGCCTGGTACGCGGAAAGCGACGTGATGTGGATCACCCCGCTACGCGACGGCCTCAACCTGGTGTGCAAGGAATATGTCGCCACCCAGGGCCAGACCGACGGGCGCGGTGTGCTTGTACTGTCGGAGTTCGCCGGGGCCGCCGCCGAACTGCACGGCGCTCTGCTGACCAATCCGCACGACCCGGCCGACTTGCGCGAGCGCCTGCGCCAGGCCATCGAAATGGACCCGGTCGAACGCGATTCGCGCCTGCGCGGTCTGAACGAAATCGTCTGCCACAACGACATCGACCGCTGGGGGCGGGAGTTCCTTGAGGCGGTCGGCAGCGTTCAGTGAGCTTCCGGTTCCAGCATCTCGATGACGGCCGGCGTGGTTCGCACCATCGGCGTCATCGGCGTCTGATGTTCGACATCGGCCGGGGCCCTGGCCGATAGCCACCAGGCGGTGCCGGCCAGCAGGCACTGGGTGGCGATGAACCAGGCCGGCAGCGCCGACGGGCCGAAGTGATGCATCAGCGTCCCGGCGAGGAAGGGGCTGATGCTGGCGCCGACGCCGTGCAGCAGCAACAGGCTGGCGCAGCCGGCGATGATCTCGGGTTTTTCCAGACGGTCCATCATGCGGGCGACGGCCAGCGGGTACATGGCAAAGGCGAAGCCGCCGTAGACAAAAACCGCCAGCAGTATCCAGCCCAGGCCGTGGGGCGACGCCAGCAGGAGGCCACCGGCGAGCAGGGCGGCGATCAGCGCGATGATGCTGATCACGTGGCCGCGATCCAGGTGGTTGGTGACGATGCCGATCGGCCATTGGAAAGCCGCGCCGCCGATGATGGCGACGGTCATGAACCAGGCCACGCCGTTGTGGCCGAGGCCGCTGGTATCGGCCCAGACCGGCGCCAGGCCCCAGAAGGCGCCCTGGGCGAAACCGGAGAGCAGGCCGGCGGCGCAGGCGACCGGCGCCCGTTGAAAGAGTGTGCGCAGGGCGATACCATGAACTTCCTCGACCACCGGCTGGGCCAGTCGCGTTGCCGCGACCGGCATCACGGCGGCGCAGATCGACAGCGCCGCCAGCGCGAACAGCACGTGCCCGGCCGGGTCGCTCCAGTGCAGCAACTGCTGCGCCAGCGCCAGCGAACCGAGATTGACCGCCATGTAGGTGGCGAAGATGCGGCTGCGCTGGGCCGGTGCCGCGTGGCTGTTGAGCCAGCTTTCGATGGTCGTGTACAGGCCGACCATGCCCATCCCGGTGATCAGGCGCAGCAGCCCCCACACCCAGGGATTGGCAACCAGTTCGTGGAGCAGCGCGGCGCAGGCGATGGCGGCGGTGAAGAAGGCGAAGGCGCGGACATGGCCGACGCGGCGGATCATCATCGGCCCGAGATAAGTGCCGGCCAGGAAGCCGACGAAGTACATGGCACCGATGCTGCCCAGCGTCTGGCTGTCGAAACCTTCGATGCCGCCGCGCACGGCGAGCAGCGTGCCGAGCAGGCCGCTGCCGAGCAGCAGCAGGGCGACACCGAGGAGCAGGGCGGTGAGGGGGAGAATCTGGGTCATCGCGGCCGGGGGTGAGGCAAGGCCTTCATTGTGCCCCGGATCGGCAGCGAATTGCCGGATGGGTACGCATTGTTACAGTGGTAACGGCGCCGTAACATCGCCCGGCTAAGCTGCCGGGATGATCATCGCCGCCCGTTCCCTGCCGCTGACCTGCCTGTGCCTGCTGGCGGCGATTGCCCTGAGCGCCTGTTCGCCGCGCGCGCTGGTCATCAACAGTCTGGCCGACGAACTCGCCGGGCAAAGCCAGGGGGCGGAAAACGATCCCGAACTGGCGCGCGATGCCGCACCCTTCTACCTCAAGCTGTCCGAAGCCGTACTCGCGCAACAGCCCGGCCATGCCGCACTGGCCGAAGGCCTGGCCGCGCGCATGACCGAATACGCCTACGCCTTCGTCGCTTTCGAGGCCGACCGCGTCGAGCGCGACGACCTGGCTGCTGCCGAGCATCTGCGCCGCCGGGCTGCCGGCCTCTACCAGCGGGCCAGTCGGCACGCGTTGCGCGCGCTGGAAATTCGCCATCCCGGTTTCGCTGTAGCGCTGGCCGATCCGTCGGCTAACGTGCTGCTGCCGGCCAGCGATGCCGGTCTCGCCTACTGGGCTGCTGCCGCCTGGGGCAGCTGGATCGCCCTGGCCAAGGACAATCCCGAAATCGTTGCCGACCTGCCGCTGGTCGTCCGTCTCGCCGCCGTGGCCGAGACCGCCGATCCCGACTGGGGCAACGGCGCCCTGATCAGCCTGCGGGCGACGCTGGAAGCGGCGCGCCCCGGCGGCGACCGCGTGCTGGCGGCGCGCTGGTTCGACGCCGCCATCGCGCGGGCGGCCGGTGGCAGCGCCGCCGTGTTCGTCGCCAAGGCGGAGAGCATTGCCCTGCCGGCGGGCCAGCGCGAAAGCTTTGAACAGCTATTGCGCCAGGCGCTGGCCGTACGCGACACCGCCGGCAGCCCGCTGACGCTACAAAACGAAGTCATGCGCCGCCGCGCGGCCTGGCTGCTCGAACAGGCGCCCGACCTGTTCTGATCCGGAGAAATCATGAAGAAACTGTTTTCCGTCCTCTGCCTGGGGAGCCTGTTGTCGCTGCTGGCGCCTGTCGCTTCCGCCCAGGAACAGCAACTGCGCATCGGCACGCTGGCGCCGAAGAATTCGCTCTACCACCGCCAGTTGATGGGCCTGGGCGAAGCCTGGCGCAAGGCCCAGGGCGGTGGTCGCTACCTGGTCTATCCCGACGGCAGCCAGGGCGGCGAGACTGACATGGTGCGGCGCATGCGCATCGGCCAGTTGCAGGGAGCGCTGATGTCGGTGGTCGGCCTGCGCGAGATCGAGCCGTCGATTGCCGCACTGCAGGCGATGCCGTTGATGTTCCGCAGCTGGGAAGAGGTCGATTACGTGCGCGAGAAGATGCGCCCGGCAATGGAGAAGAAATTCCTCGATCAGGGCTTCGTCGTGCTCGCCTGGGGCGACGCCGGCTGGGTGCGCTTCTTCTCGAAGAAGCCGGCGCGCCATCCCGACGACTACAAGTCGATGAAGTTCTTCGCCTGGGGCGGTGAATCCGAACAGCAGGAAATCATGAAGCGCCTCGGCTACACGCCGGTGCCGCTGGAAACCGCCGACATCCTGCCGGCGATCCAGACCGGGATGATCGACGCCGTCCCGTCCACGCCCTATTTCGCGCTGGCGACACAGATCTACAACACCGCCGACAACATGCTCGACCTCAACTGGGCGCCCATCGTCGGCGCCCTGATCGTCACCAAGAAGTCGTGGGACGCGATGAGCCCGGCCACCCAGCAGGCGGTGCGCGAAGCCGGCGCCAAGGCCGGTGCCGAAATCCGCGCCCAGGCGCGCAAGGAAGTCGACGAGGCGGTGGCGGCGATGCAGAAACGCGGGCTGACCGTGAATACGCCCGACGCCGCCCAGATGCAGGCCTGGAACGCGCTGGCCGAACGCCTCTACCCGCAGATTCGCGGTCGCCTGGTGCCGGCAGCGACCTTCGACGAAGTCGTCGGTCATCTCAAGGATTTCCGTGCCGGCAAGCGCTGAGCGATGAAGGCGCTCGCTCGTCTGGCGTCGTTTGACGCCGTTCTCGCGGCCACCGCGCTGGCGCTGATGCTGCTCCTGCCGCTGATCGAGATCGTCCTGCGGCCGTTGTTCGGCGTCGGCATCGCCAACGCGCCGTCCTTCGTCCAGCACGCCGGCTTGGTGCTGGCCATGTTCGGTGCCCTGGTCGCCGAGCGCGGCAATCACCTGACTTCGCTCGGCGCCGGTTTCGCCGCCGCCCACGACCCCCGCCTGCGCCGCTGGGCCGGGCGTTACGCCCGCGCCGGCTCGGCCGTGCTCTGCGGCATGCTGGCGCAGGCCAGCGCGACCTTCGTCGTCGCCGAGATGGAAATGCCGCGCGACATCGCTCACGGTATTGCCGGCTGGTGGTTCATGCTCGCCATGCCGCTGGGTTTTCTGCTGCTCGGTGCGCGCTTCGGCTGGCGGCTGGAAGCTGGCCTGCCGTGGCGGATCGCCGCCTTGCTGGCGCTGCCAGCCCTCGGCTGGCTGTTTGCCCAGCAGTACGACGGCCAGATGTTGGCGCTGTGGCCATTCGCCGTCGGTCTGCTGCTCCTGTTGCTGTGCGGCGCGCCGGTGTTCACCGTGCTCGGCGGGCTGGCGCTGGCCCTGTTCTGGAGCGAGGGCCAGCCGCTGGCGGCGGTGCCGCTCAGCCATTACCAGATCACGGTGAATCCCTCGCTGCCGGCCTTGCCGCTGTTCACCCTGGCCGGCCTGGTGTTTGCCCGCACCGGTGCCGCCGCCCGCCTCGGCACGCTGTTCACCGCGCTGTTCGGCGGTGGCGTGCTCGGTACGGCGCTGGCCGCTGCCGTACTCTGTTCCTGCTTCACCGCGCTGACCGGTGGCAGCGGCGTGACCATCCTGGCGCTCGGCGGCCTGTTGCTGCCGTTGCTGATGAAAGCCGGCTTTCCGGAGCGCCGTGGCATCGGCCTGGTGACCAGCGCCAGCGCGCTGGGCGTGCTGCTGGCGCCGTCGGTGCCGCTGATCATGTACGCGATCATCGCCCGCGTGCCGATCAATACCATGTTCCTGGCCGGCATCCTGCCGGCGCTGGTGATGATCTTCTTCCTGCTGGTCGTCGGTGGTTTCCTGCGACGTGGCGAACAGACGGTGGTGGCGCCGCCCTCGCGCCCCGATTTCGCCGCCGCCCGTCGCGCCGCCTGGGCGGCCAAGTGGGAAATCCTGGCGCCGGTGGTGGCGGTGGGTTCGCTGGTCGGCGGCTTTGCCACGCCGACCGAGAGCGCGGCGCTGACGGCGGCCTATGCCTTGCTGACCCAATCGCTGCTGCACCGCGAGATCGATTTTCGCGGCGTGCTGCGCGCGCTGGTCGATTGCGCCCAGGTGATCGGTGGGATCATGCTGATCCTCGGCATGGCGCTGGGGCTGACCAATTTCCTGGTCGACGCCGGCATCCCGGACCGCGCCATCGACTGGGTGCAGTCGGTACTGCCCAATAAATGGACCTTCCTGATCGCGCTCAACCTCTTTCTGCTGCTGGCCGGTGCGCTGATGGAAATCTACGCGGCCATCGTCGTCCTGGTGCCGCTGCTGCTGCCGATTGCGCTGGCTTACGGCATCGACCCGGTGCATTTCGGCATCATCTTCCTGGCCAATCTGGAACTCGCCTACCTGACGCCGCCGTCGGGCATGAACCTCTACTTCTCGTCGGCGATGTTCGGCAAGTCGCTGCGCGAGGTGGCGGTGTCGGTGCTGCCGGCAGCGCTGGCGATTTTCCTTGGGGTGTTGACCATCTCGCTGCTGCCTTTCCTGGCGACCTGGCTACCTTCGGTGGCCGGCTTCTGAGGCGCAAGCCAGGACTCGACCTTCTCCCATAGCCAGCTGCCTGAATGGGTCTTGCCGTCGAGCACGTAGTCGATTTCGTTGGCATTTTGCAGCGTCAGCTTGAGGCGGTCTAGGGTATTCAGCGAACTGGCGAACAGCAACTGGTCGCCGGCGGCCAGTTCAAAATCACTGTCCGGCAGTAGATGAATCCGGTCGCTGCGCTCGACCAGTAGCGGGATCGCCGGCAATTGCCGGCTGCGGTCGCTGTCGTCGCGCAGGATTTCGGCCAGGCTGAAGGCCCGGCCGCGCATCAATGAGAGCCGGGCGGCCGGGGCTTCCGAGGCGTTCAGGCGGATGCTCCAGACCGTCGGTGTCAGTCCGTCGCACAGGGTTTGCAGGCGTTCGACCAGGGCGTGGCACCAGGCTTCGTCGCGCGCGCCCAGTTCACTTAGGAAGCGGGCGAGCAGCGGGGTGGTCAGGATGGCAATGCACTCATGGGCGACGATGTGGCTCGGCACCATCGCGAATTCCGGGCCGTAGGCCTGGAACAGCGCGCTGTTGGCGGCCTGGTTCTGGCGCGTGACGACGAACAGGTCAGGCTTGAGTTCGGTGGCGGTGACGGCGATCGACAGGTTGTTCACGTCGTTGTCGCTGCCGGCGATGATGCCGGAGGCGTCGGCAATGCCGGCGGCGATCAGGGTTCTGGCTTCGGTGCCGTCGCCGACGATGCGTTCGTCGCCGCCGGGCGCGGTCGGATCGATGATGCTCAGGCGGATGCCGGCGGCCTGCAGGCGCTCGCCGACGGCCTGGCCGAAGCGCCCGTAGCCACAGAGTATCCAGTGGCCGTGCGGCGGCCGGTGCGGGGCCGGGATCGGCGAGTCGGGCAGGCTGGTCAGCAGTTCGATCAGGCGGAAACGTTCGGGCGCGGTGACCGCCAGCGCCAGGTGCTCGGCGAAACGCTCGAAGGGGTTGATGATGTGGTCGGTGTTGAACGAGGCCATGTTGGCGGTCACCGACGGGCTGCGCGCGCGGGCGATGATCGGCAGCTTGGGCGCGAGCAGGTGGACGGCGATGGCAATTGCCAGGTTGGCGTGTTCGTCATTGGTGACGGCCAGTACGCCACGGCATTTCGGGTGTTGCAGCCCGGCCAGCAGCAGGTTGTCGGGTAGGCTGGCATCGGCGGCCAGCGCCGGGGTGTCGGTCTTGAAGTCGAGCAGGTCGAGTTCCTCGACACGTAGTTCGTCCTTTTCCAGCACCACGAAAGCCTGGCCGAGGCGGTCGAAGTTGCGGCAGATCAGGCCGCCGGTTTCGCCGCAACCACAGACCAGGTAGAACGGCTCCTTGAGCCGGCGCACGCGGCGCTGGAAGCGGCTAGCGGTCAGCGTGTTCTGGAAACCTTTGTCCTGGAGCAGGGCGATCAGCGTGATCACCGAATACGACCAGCCGACCACAGACAGGTAGATGCAGACGATGACCCACAGTCGCTGGGCGTCGGAGAAGGCATTCGGGATTTCACCGAAGCCGATGGTCGTCGCCGTGTAGCTGATGAAGTAGAAAGCGTGGAAGAAGGACAGCGGTGGCGCCGGATTGCCGTCGGCGTCGATGCCGGGGACCAGCGTCAGGCCGAAGACCGAGATCGCATAGAGAACGATCAGCAGGATGATCGGCGCTCGCATGCGCCGCAGGACCAGGAAGAAGGTGCTGTTGACCACCGTCGGCTCCGCGTCAGCGGCGCAGCATCACGGTTTCGACGATCAGGATGATGACCGACACGACATTGGCGAACAGCGCGCCGCCGGACAGCGAAACGACGCTGGAGGTGACCGAGGCGGTCATGCCCTCGCCGGTGATATGCACGGCAACGCCCCAGGTGACGGCGGCGGCGATCAGCTGCAGGTCGGCGACCAGGCTGGTGGCCAGGTGGATGGCGCCGATCTGGGTGCGGTCGCCAAACTTGAGCGCGGTGGCAATCAGGCTGACGACCAGTGCCGCCGCCAGCTCATAGACATGGTGCAGTTCCGGGCGGTCGATGTCGCCAAGGAAAAAGCCGAAGTTCAGGGTCGCCGCGAGGACGATGAAGAAACCGAAAACGACTTTTTCCAGATTCATGCTGGCGATCGCTCCAGATCAGCGGGCTTCGACTGGTGCAGTCAGCGGGGCCGTCTTGCGGGCGCCGAGTGCCTGTTCGTCGAGGCGGCGAATGTCTTCGTCCGACAGTACTTCCAGGATGTTGACCACCTTGCGCACGCCGGCTGTGGTGCGGGCGACGGAAATCGCCACCTTGGCCTCACGCTCGTTGACCACGCCCATCAGGTAGGTAGCGCCACGCTCGGTGACAACCTTGATGTGATTGGCCGAAATCTGGTTGCTGTCGACCAGGCGGGCCTTGACCTTGGAGTCGATGAAGGAGTCGTTGCTGCGTTGCCCCAAGGTCGAGATCGGGCCAACCACCAGTTCGTTGTATACCTCGCGGACGCCCTCGAGCCTGCGCGCTTCTGCTTCGATGGTCGATTTTGCGTCCTCGTTGGGAACTTCGCCGGTGATCAGCAGCCGACGGTTGTAGGAGGTGAAATTGACCCGTGATGTCTCTTTGTATTGCGCGGGAATACGTGCACGGGCCCGCCATTCGGTGGTTTCGTCGTCGGCCTGGGTGCCGGTCGAGCGGCGATCATGGATGCTCATCACGCCCACGGCGGCGCCGGCGACGACGGCCGGGAAGCAGCCCTGCAGGGTCGGGACGGCCAGGGCAAGGAGGATCAGGGAAAGGCTGAGGCGGTTTTTCATGTCATTCGACTCCAAGTAGCAGTGCGTCGATACCGTCGCACAGGCAGTGGATGATCAGAAGATGCGTTTCCTGGATGCGCGCGGTGCGGTCGGCGGGGACGCACAGATGGATGTCGTCGTCGCGCAGCATGTCGCCGATCTCGCCGCCGCCCTTGCCGGTCAGCGCGATGATGCGCATGTCGTGTTCGTGGGCGGCCTTGATCGCTTCGATGACGTTGCCGGAATTGCCGGAGGTCGAGATGGCCAGCAGCACGTCGCCGGCGTGGCCGAGGGCGCGGACCTGGCGGGAAAAGACGTGGGCGAAGCCGTAATCGTTGCCGACTGCGGTCAGGATGGACGAGTCGGTGGTCAGGGCGATGGCCGCCAGTTCCTGGCGCTCGGCCTCGAAACGGCCGACCAGTTCAGCGGCGAAATGCTGGGCGTCGGCGGCCGAGCCGCCATTGCCGCAAGCCAGGATCTTGCTGCCGTTGAGCAGGCAGGCGGTCATCGTCTCGATGGCGGCGGCAATCGGTGCCGACATCGCATCGACGGCATTGAGCTTGGTCTGGGCGCTGTCTTCGAAATGCTGGGCGACGCGGGCAATCAAATCCATGGAACGGGGTCTTCGTGATGGGGAGTGCATGATTCTACATCACAGCTCGAGATAGACCTCGACGATGACGCGCCGCCACGGGTCGGGATGTTCGGTCAGGGTGGCGACACGCCCGCGCAGGCGCTCGCCCTTGTCCATCGCTGCCGACAGCGCCCGGTTCTGGACCCGGGGCAGATAGCCAAGCTGGTGGCCCTGCCAGTCGACGCGGATGGCGCGGGCATCGTGACGGTTGTCGGCTTCGCGGACCAGGTCCAGTTCGTCACCGACGCGGATCTGCGACCAGAAGGTGCCGAGCGCATAGTACTGGCTGCCGGCCAGCGGCGAGGCCTGGATCAGCAGGCGGATGGACTGCGCTTCGGCGACAGTTAGCCAGAGCGCGAGACTAAGCGTCGCCAGTAAACGCATCGCGTAGCCATTCCAGACGTTCGCCGTCGATCAGCACGCAGTCGAAGCGGCAGGCGCAATCGCCCCGCCAGGCCAGCCAGTGGCGGGCGGCGAGCACGATGCGGCGCCGCTTGGCGGCGGTGATGCTGGCGCCGGCGCCGCCGAAATCGCTGCGGCTGCGCTGGCGGACTTCGACGAAGACCAGCGTAGTGCGGTCGCGCATGATCAGGTCGATCTCGCCGCCGCGCACCCGGAAATTGCGCGCAACGAGGCGCAGGCCGCAGCCTTCGAGATACGTCGCGGCCAGTGTTTCGGCTTCGCGACCGCGCGCCACGGTGGTATCGTTGGTTTTTGTCCGCATCGCCAAAAATGACAAATGAATTGATTGCGGCATTGTACGTCGTGCCGACGCCGCTGGGGAACCTCGCCGATCTGACCCGCCGGGCTGAGGACGTCCTGCGCGCCGTGCCCTGGGTCGCCTGCGAGGACACCCGACACAGTGCGCCACTGCTCAAGCAGCTCGGCGCCCGCGCCAGAACCTTGCCGGCGCACCAGCACAACGAACACGAAGCGGCTGCCCGCATCGTCGACAAGCTGCAGGCCGGCGAAGCCGTTGCGCTGATTTCCGACGCCGGTACGCCGGGGATCTCCGACCCCGGCGCGCGCATCGTCGCCGCCGTCCGTGCTGCCGGTTGCCAGGTCGTGCCGCTGCCCGGCGCCTGCGCGGCGACCACTGCGCTGTCCGCCGCCGGCCTCACCGACGAGCACTTCCTGTTCTACGGTTTCCTGCCGAGCAAGGCCGGGCAGCGCCGGCAGGCGCTCGAAGCGCTGGTCGGGCATGCCTACGCGCTGGTCTTCTACGAGGCGCCGCACCGCGTGCTCGACACTGTCGCCGAGATGGCGGAAGTGTTTGGCGAACGCACGCTGGTGGTCGCCCGCGAACTGACCAAACTGTTTGAAAACATCGACGCCCTGCCGCTGAACGGCGCGCTCGAATGGTTCAAGGCCGACCCCAACCGCCAGCGCGGCGAGTTCGTCCTGATTGTTTCCGGCGCGCCCGCCGATGCCGCCAGCGGCGAAGGTGAGCGCGTACTCAAGCTGCTGCTCGACGAAGGCCTGGGCACCAAACAGGCGGCCAAGCTGGCGGCGGCGATCAGCGGCGAAGCGAAGAATGCGCTGTACGAGCGTGCCCTGGCGCTGAAAAGCTAGAATTACGGAAATTCACGAGAGAGACCTCCATGCAACAACTGACCCTGACCCGCCCCGACGACTGGCACCTCCACCTGCGCGACGGCGAAGCGCTGGCCGCCGTGCTGCCACATACCGCCCGCCAGTTCGGCCGGGCCATCGTCATGCCCAACCTCAAGCCGCCGGTGACCACGGTCGAGCTGGCCGCCGCCTACCGTGACCGCATCCTGGCCGCACTGCCGGCCGGCATGGCTTTCGAACCGCTGATGACGCTCTACCTCACCGACAACATGCAGCCGGCGGAGATCACCAAGGCGGCGGCGTCCGGCTTCGTCAAGGCGGTCAAGCTGTATCCGGCCGGTGCGACGACCAATTCCGATGCCGGTCTGACCGATATCCGCAAAGCCGACGCAACGCTCGCCGAAATGGAGCGGGTCGGCCTGCCGCTGCTGGTGCATGGCGAAGTCACCGATCCGGCGGTCGACCTGTTCGACCGCGAGAAGGTCTTCATCGACACCGTGCTGCTGCCGCTGACGCAGCGTTTCCCGAAGCTGAAGGTGGTGATGGAGCACATCACCACCAAGGACGCCGCCGAGTTCGTGGCGTCGTCCGCCGCCAACGTTGCGGCGACGATCACCGCCCACCACCTGCTCTACAACCGCAACGCCATCTTCCAGGGCGGCGTGCGCCCGCACTGGTACTGCCTGCCGGTACTCAAGCGTGAGACGCACCGCGAGGCACTGGTGGCGGCGGCGATTTCCGGCAATCCGAAATTCTTCCTCGGCACCGATTCGGCACCTCACGCCAAGGGCGCCAAGGAAGCTGCCTGCGGTTGTGCCGGCTGCTACACGGCCTATGCGGCGATCGAGTTGTATGCCGAAGCCTTCGAGAATGCCGGGGCGCTCGACAAGCTGGAAGCTTTTGCCAGCTTCAACGGTCCGGACTGGTACGGCCTGCCGCGCAATACCGACACGATCACCTTGATCAAGGAGACATGGACGGTGCCGGCGAGCTATCCTTATGTTTCGACCGACGACATCGTCCCGCTGCGTGCGGGCGAGTCGCTGACCTGGAAAATGCGCTGAGGAAAAAGATCATGCGTCTGCGTGCCCTGCTCACCCTGCTGCTGGCCATCCCCCTGCTGAATGCCTGTGTGGATGACCGCGCGGCGATGGACATCGACGGCACGCGTGAGCATTACCTGGCGCTGGTTCGCGAGCAGCCGCTGTTCTGGGACAAGAAGGTCAATCTCTGGCTGGTCGTCTCGCGCATGCCGGCCTGCCTGCGCCGGCACAGCCTGGGGGCCGGGACCGAGAACACGCGCGTGGAAATCTGGCAGGTGCCGTCGGGGGCGTTCATCGCCAAGGTCGGCAAGCGCATGTACGCGACCGAATCGCAGACCTGTACCGCCTGGGCCCGGCTGGACGAGGAACCGGCAGAGGGCATGGGCGAATTGCGCGGCGTTTTCCGCGTGCGCAACGGCGAACTCGTCTTTGCTGCCGAAACGCCCGAAGCGTCGGCCGACAAGGACGAGTGATGTCGCTCAGTGACGGCGGCGCGGCGGGGGCGGCGTGCTGCCGCTGCGCGTTTCCAGGTGACGGAAGGTGATCCGGCCCTTGGTCAGATCGTAAGGCGACAGCTCCAGGCTGACCTTGTCGCCGAGCAGGATGCGGATGTGGTGCTTCTTCATCTTGCCGGCGGTGTAAGCGATCATCTGGTGTCCATTTTCCAGCGTGACGCGAAAGCGTCCATCGGGCAGGACGTCTTCGACGACGCCCATCATTTCGAGTAGTTCTTCTTTGGCCATGTGTGCTGCTCCTTCAGAGATTGATTGGGGATTTCGCTTGCCGGTCGACCGTGGCATCGGTGGATAGGGCTTCGGGGCGGCGGCGCGGTATTTCCCACGGACGTCCGTTTTCGGTGATGGCGCTGATCGAGATCAGCGGCGGCGGCGAGCTGACGCTGCCAAAAATGGTGGCGTAGGACACGTCGGCGGCATCGCGGCCGGTGCCGATACGCACGAAACCCATCGGAATCGCGGTGCCCGACGGGTCGAAGATGTACCAGTGGCCATCGAGAAAGACTTCAACGTAGGCGTGAAAGTCGGTCGGTCCGAGCGCCGGGTCGGCGCCGTAGTCGATGCCGGTGGTGAACCGCGCCGGGATGCTGAGCGCGCGGCAGATGGCGATCATCAGATGGGCGAAGTCGCGGCAGACGCCGACGCGGTCGACCATCGTGTCGATCGCCGACGTCGTCGAACTGGTGCTGGCGGGGCGGAAGGCAACCTGGCGATTGACCCAGGCACAGATGGCTTCGACCCGACGATAGCCCTTGGGCAGGTGGCCGAATTCGGTCATGGCCAGCGTCGCCAGGCGGTCCGACTGGCAGTAGCGGCTGGGGTAAATGTAGGTCAGCGCCGACAGTGGCAGGCGGTCGACCGGCGTTTCGGGAATTTCGTCGGGGTTGCCGATGTGTTGGTCAATGTCGAGGATGGCCCGGTAGGCGACATGGAGCGGGCCGGTGGCGACGTTGAGGCGCAGAAAGCGGGCGCAGGTCTGCGGCTCGGTCTGGATCGCCGGGATGAGCTGCGGATTGATCTGCAGGTCTTCGCTGACGATGTGCTGACTGGCGGTCTGGGCGGCGTGGATGTTGAAAACGAAATCGGCGCCGGGGGAGTTCAGTGCGTAGTTGAGGTCGATCGCAAACTGTATGCGAACCATGCAATTCCAGAATGTGCAGCGCGTCGCGCAGGCCGGGTCAGGCTACGGAAACGGGCGGTGGGACGGCGCTATGCAACGGAGAAATGGGCGGTTCGGCTTACCGGGATCGCGCTAGGCGAGGGCGGCAGGGGGACAGCATTTGGCGCAGCAGAACGATGACGTTGACGCCAGCGTGGCGTCGTAAAGTGGCCGTATCTTACGCGCTGAGCCGGGCTTTGGCAAGAAAAACCCGGTAATTCAGGCGCTTGCCGAAGCCTCGGCAAGCGCCCGGGGGCTTCAGGCGGCGGCGTCGAGGGCGCTGACGCCAAGCCGGTTGATGCCGCTGATCAAGGCCTTGATCGACGCGGTGACGATGTTGCCGTCGATGCCGGCACCGTAGCATTCGCCGCGGCCGCTGGCGGCCATTTCGATGAAGGCGCAGGCGCGGGCGTTGCCGTCCTCGCCCATCGGCACCATCGAGCGCTCCTCGTAGCTGCGCACCTGGGCCTGGATGCCAGCGCTTGCCAGGGCGTGCATCGCCGCGTTGATCGGGCCGTTGCCCTCGCCGCTGAGCACGTGCGTGGTGCCGCCGATGTCGACAGTGAGGCGGATGCCCTGTTGCGGGCCGTGCTCGAACAGGTGGTGCTCGCGGTAGCGGATGCTGTCGCCGGCGTCGAGGTAGGCCTGGCTGAAAAGATTCCAGATGTCGTCGGCGCTCACTTCGCCGCCATGCGTGTCGGTGTGCTTCTGGACGACGCCGGAGAACTCGACCTGGAGGCGGCGCGGCATGACGATGCCGTGCTCGGTTTCCATCAGGTAGGCGATGCCGCCCTTGCCCGACTGGCTGTTGACGCGGATGACCGAGTCGTAGGAACGGCCGACGTCGGCCGGGTCGATCGGGAGATAGGGCACTGACCAGGTCTCATCCGCCTTTTGAGCGGCAAACCCCTTCTTGATGGCATCCTGGTGGGAGCCGGAGAAGGCCGTGAAAACGAGATCCCCGACGTATGGGTGGCGCGGATGGATCGGGAGCTGGGTGCAGTGTTCGTAAGTGCGGGCGACGGCGTTGATGTCGGAAAAGTCGAGCTGCGGATCGACGCCCTGGGTGTGCATGTTGAGTGCGAGCGTCACGAGATCGACGTTGCCGGTGCGCTCGCCATTGCCGAAGAGGCAGCCCTCGACGCGGTCGGCGCCGGCCATGAGCCCCAATTCGGCGGCGGCGACGGCGGTGCCGCGGTCGTTGTGCGGATGCAGGCTGATGATCACGCTGTCGCGGCGTTCGAGGTTGCGGTGCATCCACTCGATCTGGTCGGCGTAGATGTTGGGCGTGGCGATCTCGACCGTGGTCGGGAGGTTGAGGATGACCTTGTTGTCCGGCGTCGCGCCCCAGGCGGCGGTGACCGCGTCGCAGACTTCCTTGGCGAAGTCGAGTTCGGTGGCGGTGAACAATTCCGGGCTGTATTCGAGGGTGATCTTGGTTTCCGGCATCTGCTCGGCGAGCGACTTGATCAACTTGACCGCATCGACCGCCATGGTCACCACCTCGGCCTTGCTCATGCCGAAGACGAAGTCGCGGAAGCTCGGGCAGGTCGCGTTGTAGACATGGACGATGGCCTGCTTGGCGCCTTTCAAGGATTCGAAGGTGCGGCGGATGAGGTGTTCGCGCGCCTGGGTGAGGACTTCGATGGTGACGTCGTCCGGGATGTGCTTTTCCTCGATGAGCCGGCGGACGAAACCGAACTCGGTTTCCGAGGCCGACGGGAAGGCGATCTCGATCTGCTTGAAGCCGATCTGGCAGAGCGTCTTGAACATCTGCATCTTTTTGTCGGCGTTCATCGGCTCGAACAAGGCCTGGTTGCCGTCGCGCAGATCGGTGCTCATCCAGATTGGTGCTTGGTCAATGACACGGCTCGGCCACTGGCGGTCGATGAGGCCGACCGGCGGGAAGGACGTGTATTTGGACGATTTCTGCTGCGACATGGAGCGGCTCCGGAAAACTGTTGCGATGGCGAAATATTAAGCAAAAGCGCCCGGCAGGTGCTTGCGTTTTGTGGCATGATTTGCAACCAAATTGGCAGAAAATTGCGCGAATCAAAAATCATGGGCAATCAATTAACGATCGATCGTTACGACCGGCAAATTCTCGCCGTCCTGCAGCAGGATGGGCGGATCAGCAACCAGGAATTGGCCGACCGCATCGGCCTGTCGCCGTCGCCCTGCCTGCGCCGGGTGCGTACGCTGGAAGAGGCCGGGTTGATCGCCGGCTACCGCGCCCTGCTCGACGCAAAGAAGCTCGGCCTGACGCTGATGGCGCTGATCGGCATCTCGATGGACCAGCACACGCCGGAGCGCTTCGCCAACCTCGAAGCGGCGATCAGTGAAATCCCGGAAGTGCTCGAATGCCTGCTGATCACCGGCCAGCAGTCGGACTACCAGTTGAAGGTGGTGGTTCGCGACATGGACGCCTACCAGGATCTGCTGCTCAACAAGATCACCCGCATCCAGGGCGTCACCGGCGTGCACACCAGTTTCGTGCTGCGCAAGGTGGTCGACCGCACCGCGCTGCCGCTCGACTTCGCCTGATCGGGTCGGGTGACCCGTGAAACGGTGTTAGTCTCAGGGTTTCCCGCCAAGGACCGCCATGAGCAGCCCCGACAACGAACTCTGGCAGCAATCCTGGCGCGATGGCCGGATGGCTTTTCACCAGGCGGCAGTCAATCCGCTGCTCGCGCATTACTGGTCCAGCCTCGGCCTGCCGCCAGGGGGTACGGTTTTCGTGCCACTGTGCGGGCGCAGTCTCGATCTGGTCTGGCTGGCCGAACAGGGGCACCAGGTGATCGGCTGCGAATTGAGCCCGGTTGCCGTCAGAGATTTCTTCGGCCAACTGGGCCTGACGCCGACGCAGACAGCGCTCGGGCCGCTGACGCTGTGGCAGCACGGCGCCATCCGCATCTACTGCGGCGATTTTTTTGCGCTGACGCCAGAACATCTCGGTACCATCGCCGCCGTCTACGACCGCGCCGCACTGACTGCGCTGCCGGAAAGCGCGCGCTGCGACTATGTCGAACACCTGCGCCGGCTGACGCCGGAAAATTGCCCGGTTTTCCTGCTGACCGCAGAAGACCCGGAAGAAGGCGAAACCGACGACCGCTTTCCTGAAATCTCCAGCGAGATCACCCAGTTGTACCGCGCCCGCTTTGCCATTGATCTGGCGCATTCGGAGCGCCGCCTGGAAACCCGGCGCGAGGCCGACGGCAATCCACCGCAATGCATAGAATTACGCCTTTATCGCCTGCTGCCGTATTGAACGCTCTGCGGCGCGTATAATCCGCCCCGGAAAGTCGGCCAGGCAATCGCTGGACACGCAAGTGTCGGGAGGAAAGTCCGGGCTCCATTGGGCAGGATGCCAGCTAACGGCTGGGTGCTATAAGTCGCAAGACGAAGGCAACGGAAAGTGCAACAGAGAACAGACCGCCGATGGCCCCTGGGCTTTGACGCCGCTTGCGGCGGCAAAGTCCTTAAATGGGGCGGGGAAACCCGCACCATGGGCACAGGTAAGGGTGAAACGGCGAGGTAAGAGCTCACCGCGCTGACGGTAACGTTCAGCGGCTTGGTAAACCCCATCCGGAGCAAGACCAAATAGGGAAGCTGAGGCGTGGCCCGCGCTGCTTCCGGGTAGGTTGCTTGAGCCTGTCGGTGACGGCAGGCCTAGAGGAATGATTGCCGAACCTCGCAAGAGGGGAACAGAACCCGGCTTATCGGCCGGCTTTCCACCACTTACAATGCTGTCCATGAATCCCCTCATCGAATGGCCGGAGAACGGCCAGACCCGCCGCGCCCGCTGGCGCTCAGAAGCCGGCCTGGCGCCGCCGCAGTTGCTGGAAGTTGTCGACGACAGCCTGACCGCCGATGCGGCGTTTGCTGCCCTGCGTGACGGTTGTGCCTTGCTCTGGCGCGGCGACTGGATGAATGGCCGGCGACTGATACAGGAACTGACTCGCCGCGCCGACCGCCATTTCGCTTTCAAGGCGGGTGACGAGCGCAGTTTTGCTGCGCACCGCCAGCGTCAGGGGCAGCGTGCCGCTTTGCTCGCCCGTCTGCTGGTGCCGCTTGGCCCCGATTACAAGCTGCCGCTGCGTCGTGCCCAGGATGTTCGGCCGGCCTGCCGCGAAGCCTGGGGCAAGCCCGACGGCAGCAACAGCGTGCTTGCGCTGCGCGAACTGCTGGCGGTGATCAGCGCCCATGAATGGCGCAAGAAAGGCGTGCCAGTGGCCGCCGTCGGCGGCAGCATCCACCCGCATTACGGGGTTTTCTCGCCGGTGCGCGGCGAGTACGTTGATCTGGTTGCGCAGGCGCCGCTGCCGCCGGGTTGCGATCTGGCTTTTGACATCGGCACGGGTTCCGGCGTCCTCGCCGCCGTGCTCGCCCGTCGTGGCCTCAATGTCGTCGCCACCGACATGGCGCCGCGGGCGCTGGTCTGCGCCACGGAAAATATCGAAAGACTCGGCCTGACTGAGAAAGTCAGCGTCGTCGAAGCCGATCTCTTTCCCGATGGCCGGGCGCCGCTGGTTGTCTGCAATCCGCCGTGGTTGCCGGCACAGCCGAGCTCGCCGGTTGAATACGCGGTCTACGATCCCGATTCGCACATGCTGCGCGGCTTCCTCGACGGACTGCCGGCACACCTGGCGCCAGGCGGCGAGGGCTGGCTGATCATGTCGGATCTTGCCGAACACCTCGGTCTGCGCAGTCGCGAGGACTTGCTGCACTGGATCGATCAGGCCGGCCTGTGCGTGCTCGGCCGCATCGATACCCGGCCGACGCATGGTAAGGCGCAGGACCGCAGCGATCCGCTGCACGCCGCGCGGGCGCGGGAAATCACTTCCCTGTGGCGGCTCGCCGCGCAATGAAAAACGGCCGACTGAGCAGTCGGCCGTTCGCTTCGGGCAGGCAGCCGGTCAGCTACGGATCAGGTGATCGAAGGCGCTGAGCGAAGCCGTCGCCCCCGCGCCCATGGCGATGATGATCTGCTTGTACGGCACCGTCGTGCAGTCGCCGGCGGCGAATACGCCGGGGACCGAGGTGTGACCCTTGGCGTCGATGACGATCTCGCCGAACTTCGACAACTCGACCGTCTCCTTGAGCCAGTCAGTATTCGGCAACAGGCCGATCTGGACGAAGATGCCTTCGAGTTCGACGCGCTTTTCCTCACCGCTGACGCGATCCTTGTACACCAGCCCGTTGACCTTCTGGCCGTCGCCGGTGACTTCGGTGGTTTGCGCCGACTTGATCACGGTGACGTTGGCCAGGCTGTACAGCTTCTTCTGCAGCACGGCGTCGGCGCGCAGCGCGTCGCCGAATTCGAGCAGGGTGACGTGGCCGACGATGCCGGCCAGATCGATCGCCGCTTCAACGCCGGAGTTGCCGCCGCCGATCACCGCCACACGCTTGCCCTTGAACAACGGGCCGTCGCAGTGCGGGCAGAAGCATACGCCCTTGGCCTTGTATTCCTTCTCGCCGGGCACGTTCATTTCGCGCCAGCGGGCGCCGGTGGCCAGGATCACCGACTTCGACTTGAGCGACGCGCCGTTCTCCAGTTGCACTTCGACCAGACCGCCTTCTTCGGCCGCCGGGATCAGCTTGGCGGCGCGCTGCAGGTTCATCACGTCGACCTCGTAGGCCTTGACGTGCTGCTCCAGCGCGGCGACCAGCTTCGGTCCTTCGGTTTCCTTGACCGAGATGAAGTTTTCGATGCCCAGCGTATCCATCACCTGCCCGCCGAAACGCTCGGCCAGCACGCCGGTGCGGATGCCCTTACGGGCGGCGTAGATGGCCGCGGCCGAACCAGCCGGACCACCACCGACGACGAGCACGTCGAAGGCTGCCTTGGCGGCCAGTTCTTCGGCGGCGCGGGCGGCGGCACCGGTATCGACCTTGGCCAGGATTTCCTCGATCAGCATGCGCCCGGCACCGAACTCCTCGCCGTTCAGGTAGGTCGTCGGCACGGCCATGATTTGCAGTTCATTGACCCGGTCCTGGAACAGTGCGCCATCGATCATCGTGCTGGTGACGTTCGGGTTGAGCACGGCCATCAGGTTGAGCGCCTGAACGACGTCCGGGCAGTTGTGGCAGGACAGCGAGATGAAGGTCTCGAAATTGAAATGGCCTTCCAGGCCCTTGATCTGGTCGATGACCGCCTGCTCGACCTTGGGCGGATGACCGCCGGTCTGCAGCAGGGCCAGCACCAGCGAGGTGAATTCGTGGCCCATCGGCAGGCCGGCGAAGCGGATCCGCGGCGCTTCGCCGGGAATGCCGACGGCGAAGGACGGGCACAGCTGACTGCCGTTGTCTTCGCGCAGGCTGACCTTGGCCGAGCAGTCGAGGATGTCGTTGAGCAGGGCGCGCATTTCGGCGCTCTTGGCGCTGTCGTCCAGCGTGGCGACCAGCTCGATCGGGCGTTGCAGGCGTTCGAGGTAGGCCTTCAACTGGCCCTTGATGGCGGCGTCGAGCATGGTGTTCTCCCTGATTCGTATTTTATGGACTGCACTGGAAAGCAGCCGGGTGGCTGCTTTGCGGTGAAATCCGCGCCGCGCCCGGAGGCGCGGCGGGTTTTCGTGGGGCTTGGCTTAGATCTTGCCGACCAGGTCCAGGGACGGAGCCAGGGTCTTCTCGCCTTCCTTCCACTTGGCCGGGCAGACTTCAGCCGGGTGGGCGGCGACGTACTGGGCAGCCTTCAGCTTGCGCAGGGTTTCGGCAACATCGCGAGCGATGGCGTTGTCGTGCACTTCCATGGTCTTGATCACGCCGTCCGGGTTGATCACGAAGGTGCCGCGCAGGGCCAGGCCGGCTTCCGGGATGTGCACGCCGAAAGCGTTGGTCAGCTGGTGCGTCGGGTCGCCGACGAGCGGGAACTGGGCCTTGCCGACGGCCGGCGAGGTTTCGTGCCAGACCTTGTGCGAGAAATGCGTATCGGTGGTGACGATGTAGACTTCAGCGCCGGCCTTCTGGAACTCGGCGTAGTTGTTGGCAGCGTCTTCGATTTCGGTCGGGCAGTTGAAGGTGAAGGCTGCCGGCATGAAAATCAGGACGGACCACTTGCCCTGCAGGCTGGCTTCGGTCACTTCGATGAACTTGCCATTGTGGAAAGCCTGGGCCTTGAACGGTTGAACTTGCGTGTTGATGAGCGACATTCGGTTTCTCCTGTGTGGGTTGGGTTTTGCAACGGAAGCAATATTAGGATGGCAAACCTTATTGATCCAATTGATTGCTTAAATATGGTACATAGTTGAGGGCTATTTTTGTCAATCGTTAAGGCAACTGCGGATTGTCCGGGACGCAAAAAAACCCGCTGAATGGCGTGGATAGGGGCAGAAGGGCCAACACGAACCCGAAAAGGTGTGCTACTTTTATCCCGCTGCCGTTAGAACGGCCAGTTTTCTTAACTTGATTGAAGTAACAGGAGGCACTTAGATGAATAAATCCGAGCTGGTCGAAGTTGCTGCACAAGAAGCTGGTATTACCAAGGCCGCCGCAGACAAAGCGCTGTCGGCCATCATCGGCGCGGTCGTCAAGGCCGTGTCCAAGGGCGAGTCGGTGACGCTCGTCGGTTTCGGTACTTTCAAGTCCGCACCGCGCGCTGCCCGCACCGGCAAGAACCCGAAGACGGGGGCAACGTTGAAGATTCCGGCCACGACAGTGCCGAAGTTCACGGCAGGGACGGCATTCAAAGCAGCCGTCGCACCCAAGAAAAGCGCTGCCAAGAAGAAATAATCGCAGTTTTAACCAATGCGGGGGCCGTCATCGACGGACTCCGCTTTTTACTTTGCAATGAACAATCCGAACAGCGACATCCAGATCGAAGACACGCCGGCTGAGGCCGAGTCGACCGAAAACCCGCCCGTCGAGGTGCAGCAGCCGGAATTCCAGCCGCTGGACATGCGCCGCCGGCTCCGCGAACTGCTTTCGGTTCCGGAACGGGACCGCAGCGACGAAGTGTGGGACGAAATCATCGAGCTGGAAATCCAGCTGGCCCCGGGGAACCGCATTTCCGGCGGTGAATCGCAGTCTGGCGGCGGTGGGCAGCCGCGTCACAACCAGCCGCGGCATGGCAACAAGCCCGGTGGTGGCCACGTCGGTGGCGGCAATGCCGGTCCGGCAGCCGGCGCGCAGCAGAAGAAGCATCGTCCGCGGACCAAGAACAATCGTCGTCCGCGTCAGGGTGGCAAGCCCGGCGGTGGTGCCGGCGAAGCGGCCTGAGCCGCGAATACGCCTCGGCCGGGTACGGCATGCAACACTTTGATCTGATCATCGTCGGCGGTGGTCTGGCCGGTGCCAGCCTCGCCGTTGCCTTGCGCAACAGTCGCTTGCGCATTGCCCTGGTCGAGACGCGGCCGCCGCAGCGTCCAGAGGGCTGGGATGCGCGCATCTACGCGATCAGCCCGGCCAATGCCGAATTCCTGGATGGAATCGGCGTCTGGAAACACCTCGATCCGGCACGCGTGGCGCCGATCAGCGCCATGCAGATACGCGGCGATGCCGGGGGCTCGCTCGAGTTTTCGGCATTCCAGACCGGAGTTCCCGATCTCGGCACCATCCTCGAGTCGTCGTTGATGGCTTGTGAGCTGTGGGAGAACCTCAAGCGCCAGGCCAATCTGCAATTGTTCGTCGGGCAGCGTCCGGCGGCGCTCGAGTTTCGCGAGGAAGCGGCGCTGCTGCGCCTTGAGGACGGCCAGGTTCTTGCCGCGCCGCTGCTCGTCGGCGCCGATGGTCGCGACTCCTGGGTGCGTGAAAGCGCCGGGTTGTCGGCGATCAATAGTCATTACGGCGAAAAAGGCGTGGTCGCCAATTTTTCGACCGAAAAAATGCACCGAAACATCGCCTGGCAGTGGTTCCGGGACGACGGCGTGCTGGCCTGGCTGCCGCTGCCCGGGAACCGTATTTCCATCGTCTGGTCTACCCCGGACGAAGCGGCGGATGCCTTGTGTGCCCTGCCTGCCGAGGCTTTTGCGCAGCGTGTTGCCGAAGCCGGCGGTCATGTGCTCGGGGCGCTGGAACTGATCACGCCGCCGGCAGCTTTCCCGTTACGCCTGATGCGGGTGCCGGAAATCGTCGCGCCGAGGCTGGCCCTGGTCGGCGACGCCGGGCACGGAATTCATCCCTTGTCCGGCCACGGCATCAACCTGGGTTTCCAGGATGCCCGCGAGTTGGCTGATCGCTTGCTGGCTGCGGGGCCCTGGGAAGATATCGGTCAGTTGCGTTTCCTGCAGGGATATCAGCGCGCCCGGCGCGAGGAAATCCATCTGTTGCAGACGACAACCGACACGTTGCGCCGGCTGTTCGCCAGTCGGTCGCCGGTACTGCGCCCCTTGCGCAACCTGGGCCTGGGATTGACTGACCGTCTGCCCGTGGCCAAGAGTTTTCTGGTCCGTTATGCCCTTGGGGCCATTTAGGAGAATCGAATGCTGGTCAAAACCCTGTCTGCCTTCCTCTTGTCGCTGCTGGCCATCGGCTGCTCGGCCAATGCCAACGAAGCCGAGATCCGCAAGGCGGTGGAAGCCAAGCTGGGAATCAAGGTTGAAAGCGTCACCCGTTCCGGCTATTTCGGCCTGTACGAGATCTACGCCGACGGTAACCTGTTCTATACCGACGACAAGGTGACGGCGATGCTGATCGGTGGCGATGTGATCCGTTCGCCGCATGCGATGAACCTGATCGATCTGAAGAACAATCGCAATGTGACCGATGAACGTTTGCGTCAACTGACCGCGATCAAGTTCTCCGATCTGCCGCTGGAGCAGGCGATCAAGCAGGTCAAGGGCGACGGCAAGCGCGTGCTGGCCACCTTCGAGGACCCCAATTGTGGTTACTGCAAGCGTCTGGCCAAGGATCTGCAGAAGCTCGAGAACGTGACCATTTACACCTTCCTGCTGCCCATCCTGTCCGAGGATTCGCTGAAGAAGTCGCGTCAGATCTGGTGTTCTGCCGATCGTCTCAAGGCCTGGAATGACTGGATTCTCGACGGCAAGACACCGGGCGGCCGGGATAATTGCGATACCACGGCGATCACGCGCAATCAGGAGTACGCGCGGCGTCTGAACATCACCGGTACGCCAACCCTGTTCTTCGCCGACGGCGAGCGGGTGCCCGGTGCGGTACCGCTCAATGTGCTGGAGCAGAAGCTGAAGCAGCAGAAGTAAGTTTTTTCCGACCCTTCGGGGTTCGCATCGACGGCATGTGTCCGTTCCTCGGGAACGGCGCATGCCGTTTCTTTTTCCCCACAAAAAACCACTGGCCGCCATGTCATGCGGGTTGCGGTCGGCTGTGCAAAACTCCTGATGTTTCACTTTAACTAGTGTTTTCCTTGTATTGATTTTTAAGGGTTTTTTGATTACAAAAATCTCTCCGGAAACCCCGCTAAGTCATTGTTGTGTAAGAAAAAATTCCCGGTTTTTCTATTGACGCGCCTGCTTTGTTGTTCTAAAGTGGGTAAACGTGTTGAAAAGTGGGTAAACGGGGATGTTCGAGGGGGCTGCGGCACTCAATCTGGATGCGAAAGGACGGCTTGCCATACCGGCAAGGCATCGTGACGTCCTGCTCGCGGCCGGTGAGGGCTCGCTGGTACTGACCGCGCACCCGCATCGCTGCCTGTTGCTCTACCCCGCGCCCGCCTGGCAGCCGATCCGCGACCAGATCCTGAAGGCGTCCAGCCTCGATCCGCGGGCGGCAGCGATCAAGCGCGTGATGGTCGGTAATGCTCGTACCGAAGCGCCTGATTCCGCCGGTCGTCTGCTGATTGCGCCGGAGTTGCGCACTTATGCCCAGTTCGAGAAGACCGTGTACCTGGTCGGTATGGGCAGTCATTTCGAAATCTGGAGCGAGACGGGCTGGCAGCAACAGAACGATCTCGCGGCCGAGGCGCTGACGGGCGACCTGCCGGCCGGTCTCGGGGATCTTGTGCTGTGAGTTCCGGCGGCGCCCATGTCACGGTGCTGCTCGACGAGGCGGTGGATTCCCTGGCAATCAAACAAGACGGTGTTTACGTGGACGCCACCTTCGGGCGGGGCGGCCACAGCCGGCGCATTCTGTCGGCGCTTGGCGACAACGGTCGTCTGGTTGCGCTTGATCGTGACCCGCAGGCGATTGCTGCCGGTGCAGCCGTGGCTGACCGGCGTTTTCAACTGGTGCACCGAGCTTTCGGCGAACTGGCCGAGGCGGCGGTCGAGGCCGGCGTGGCGTCGGTCGATGGAATTCTGTTGGACGTAGGGGTGTCGTCGCCGCAAATCGACGACGGGGAGCGCGGTTTCAGCTTCCGCTATGACGCGCCGCTCGACATGCGTATGGATACGACGCAGGGCGAGACGGCGGCCGAATGGCTGGCGCGGGCCGAATTGAGGGAAATTACGGAGGTCATCAAAAATTATGGCGAAGAACGGTTTGCTTTCCAGATTGCAAAGAAGGTTGTGGCTGCTCGGGGCGAACAACCAATTGTCACAACAGCTCAGTTCGCGGCCCTCGTACGCGAGACCGTGCGCACCCGTGAGCCAGGGCAGGACCCGGCGACGCGCAGCTTTCAAGCTCTACGGATTCATATCAATCAAGAGCTCCGCCAGCTGGAGGTAGTCCTGCCGCAGGCGCTTGAACTGCTCAAGCCCGGTGGCCGGCTGGTCATCATTTCCTTCCATTCGCTCGAAGACCGCATCGTGAAAAACTTCATGCGCGCCCAGTCGACTGCAGATTCCCTGCCCAAGGGGCTGCCGTTGCGCGCCGACCAGTTGCCGCAGCCCAAGCTGCGCCTGATCGGCAAGGCAATCAAGCCGGGTGCCGCCGAGGTCGCGGCAAACCCGCGCGCGCGTAGCGCGGTGATGCGGGTCGCGGAGAAGGTCTGATGTTCCGTCTCAATCTCTTTCTCCTGTTGATCGTCGTGTTCTGTGCGCTGGCCGTGGTCACCTCGCAGCATCGCGGTCGCAAGCTGTTCCAGGCCCTCGAGGCGGAACAGGAGAAAGTGCGCCAGCTCGATATCGAGTTTGGCCAGCTGCAGATCGAGATGTCCACCTGGGCGACGCACCCGCGGGTCGAGAAGATTGCCCGCGAGCGGCTGCGCATGGTGGTGCCGCCGCTGCACCAGGTGTCGCGGCCAGTGCCGGTCGGGGAGGTGCGCTGATGGTCGTGCGCCGCCGTCCGCAGCGCGGGCATCGTTACACGGAAAGCCCGATCCTGGCGCTGGCCCTGCAGGGCTGGCGTTCGCGCATGGTCGGCCTGTTGCTGATGGCAGCCTTCCTGGTACTGCTGATGCGCGCCTTCTATCTGCAGGTAATCAACAACGATTTCCTCCAGGAAAAAGGCGATTCCCGCTATCTGCGCGACATCGAGATTTCCGCTTCGCGCGGCAAGGTGACTGACCGCAATGGCGACATGCTCGCGGTGTCCACGCCGATGCGCTCGATCTGGGCGATTCCGTCCGACGCGCGGACCATGAGCGGCGAGCAGAAGCGCCAGTTAGCCGAACTGGTCGAACTGAAACCGCGCGAACTCGATGCGCGCCTAGCGTCGGAAAAGAATTTCGTCTTCGTCAAACGCCAGGTGCCGCCGCAGGTCGCCGAGCAGATCGCGGCGCTCAAGCTGCCCGGCGTCCACCAGGAAAAGGAATACCGCCGCTTCTATCCGGCCGGCGAGATGACCGCCCATCTGGTCGGCTTTACCGGCGTGGACGACAAGGGTCTGGAAGGCGTCGAGCTGGCCTTCCAGCAAGCCTTGCTGGGCCGTGCCGGGGCGCGCACGGTGATCCGTGACCGGCGCGGCAACATCATCGAGGATGTCGGCGCGACTCGCCCGCCGCGCGACGGCAGCGATGTCGTGCTGGCCATCGATTCCAAGATCCAGTATCTGGCCTACAGCCACCTGAAGGCGACGGTGACCGAGAGCAAGGCCAAGGGCGGCGGGGTCGTGGTGCTCGATACTCGCACCGGCGAAATCCTGGCGCTGGTCAACTGGCCGACCTACAACCCGAACAACCGTGCCCGCCTGTCCGGCGAACAACTGCGCAACCGCGCGGTGACCGATACCTTCGAGCCGGGGTCGACGTTGAAGCCGTTCACCGTGGCCCTCGGTCTGGAAAAGGGCAAATACCGCTACGACAGCGTGGTCGATGTGTCGCCGGGGCGGATTACCGTCGGCCGTGCGGTGATCAGCGACATCCATCCGCACAAGGAATTGACGGTGGCGCAGATCGTCCAGAAGTCCTCGAACGTCGGCACCACCAAGATGGCCCTGAGCATGCCGCCCGAGGCGATGTGGGAGATGTTCGACAATCTTGGCTTCGGCAAGTCGCCGCAACTGGGTTTCCCGGGCGAGGTCGGCGGTCGTCTGCGGGCGTGGAAGAACTGGCGGCCGATCGAGCAGGCGACCATGTCCTACGGTCATGGCATTTCGATGAGCCTGATCCAGTTGGCGCGCGCTTATACCGTGTTTGCGCGTGACGGCGACATCGTGCCGGCCTCGTTGCTGCGCGTCGATGCGCCGGTGGTTCGCGGTCAGCCGGTGTTTTCCGCGCAGACCGCACGGGAATTGCGGGCCATGCTGGAACTGGTCGTGATGCCGGGCGGTACCGCGCTGAAGGCTGCTGTGCCGGGCTACCGGGTCGGTGGCAAGACCGGCACCGCGCACAAGCTCGAAGGTGGCGTGTACGCCAACAAGTACATCGCCTCGTTTGTCGGCATCGCGCCGATTTCCAATCCCCGCCTGGTGGTCGCCGTGATGATCGACGAGCCGTCGGCGGGGCAGTACTACGGTGGCCAGATCGCTGGTCCGGTGTTTTCCAGCGTGATGGGTGGGGCCTTGCGTACGCTCGGCGTCGCGCCCGATGCGCCGGTCCAGGTGGCTGCATTGAATGAAGACAAGGGGCGGATGTGATGACGCCGCGTGAAATTCTCGATCGTCTGGAAAGTCTCGGCATCGAGCCGACCGGCATTGCCGACGACAGCCGGCAAGTGCGTCCGGGCGACGTGTTCCTGGCCTATCCCGGCGATCTGGCCGACGGTCGTGCCTATATCGCCGACGCGCTGGCGCGCGGGGCGCGGGCCGTGGTCTGGCAGCCGGGCGGCGAATTCGTCTGGAATCCGGCGTGGGCGGTGCCCAACTTTGCCGCCGAGGCCCTGCGGCCATTGGCCGGTCCGCTGGCGCACGCGATCTACGCGCACCCGAGCGAGGGCATGTCGCTGATCGCGATTACCGGCACCAATGGCAAGACCACGGTCAGCCAGTGCCTTGGTCGAGTTTATCCGCGTCCCTGCGCGGTGATCGGCACGCTGGGTGCGGGTTTCCCGGAGGAATTGACGACGACCGGTTTCACCACCCCGGAAGCGACGACGCTGATGCGTTACCTGGCCGATTTCCGCGCCCGCAAGGCCGCAGCCTGCGCGCTTGAAGCGAGTTCGATCGGCATGGAGGAAGGGCGGATGAACGGTCTGCGTGTCGATGTCGCGGTGTTTACCAACCTGACCCGCGATCACCTCGATTACCACGGCAGCATGGAAGCCTATGCCGCCGCCAAGGAAAAGCTCTTTTTGTGGCCGCGTCTGCGTACCGCAGTGATCAACCTGGACGACGATTTCGGCGTGCATCTGATGCGTGAAACGACGGCCATGCGCGCCATCGGTTATTCGGCGCAGCCGCCGCGTCGCGATTTTCCGGCGCTGGTGCGGGCCGAGAACATTGTCGATACGCCTTTCGGCCAGCGTTTCGAGATCGTGCTGCCGAACGGCCGGGCCATGGTCGATACGGCGCTGGTCGGTCGCTACAACGTCTCCAACCTGCTCGCCTGCGCCGCCGTGCTGCACGACGCCGGCGTGATGCCGGCCGAGATCGGTCGCCGTCTGTCCGAGCTGACGCCGCCGCCGGGGCGCATGGAGCGTCTGGGCGGTGTCGGTGAGCCGCTGGTGGTCGTCGATTACGCGCACACGCCAGATGCCCTGGCCAATGCACTGGGGGCGCTGCGGCCGCTGGCTGACGTGCGCGGTGGCAAGCTGGCGGTGGTTTTCGGTTGTGGTGGCGATCGCGACAAGGGCAAGCGCCCGCAGATGGGTGGTGTCGCCGAAGCCGGTGCTGATCGCGTCATGGTTACCAGCGACAACCCGCGCAGCGAATCGCCGGCAGAAATCATCGAAGCCATCCTGGGCGGCATGGTACACGCCGAGGTCGAGCCCGACCGCGCGCAGGCGATCCGCCGCGCCATCGGCGAAGCTGCCGATGCCGACGTGATCCTGCTGGCCGGTAAAGGGCATGAGGACTATCAGGAGGTCGGCGGTCAGCGCCTGCCATTCTCCGACATGGCCGAAGCGCAGGCGGCATTGAACCTGCGTCGCCAAGGAACTGAGGTGGCCGCATGATCGCCTGGCAACTCTCGCAAGTCGCCGCTGCCGTCGGCGGTCGTCTGCTCGGTGCCGATCGCCGGATCGCCGGCGTTTCCACCGACACCCGGGCGGTGGCGCCCGGTCAACTGTTCATCGCCTTGCGTGGCGAGCGTTTCGACGCCCACGATTTTCTGGAGACAGCTGTGACTGCGGGCGCCGCCGCGCTGCTCGTTGCCGATGCTGCTCGTGTTCCGGCCGGCGCATCGGCCGTGCTTGTCGACGACACCCGGCTGGCGCTTGGTCGCCTGGCGGCGGCCTGGCGCAGTCAGTTTTCGCTGCCGGTGATCGCGGTGACCGGTTCGAACGGCAAGACCACGACCAAGGAAATGATCGCCGCCGTCCTCAAGGCGGCATTCGGTGATGCGGTGCTGGCCACGCGCGGAAATTTCAACAACGACATCGGCTTGCCGCTGACCTTGCTCGGTCTCGACGCCACGCATCGCGCCGCGGTGATCGAGATGGGCATGAACCATCCCGGCGAGATCGGGTACCTGACGCGCATCGGCGCACCGACGGTGGCGCTGGTGACCAACGCCCAGCGTGCCCACCTCGAAGGCATGGGCGGCCTTGACGAGGTGGCCCGCGAGAAGGGTACGATCTTTGCCGGCCTGCCGGCCGACGGTGTTGCGGTGATCAACGCTGACGACGCCTATGCCGGCTTCTGGCGCGAGCAGGTCGGTGAGCAGCCGGTGCACAGCTTCGGCATCGACCAGCCGGCCGACGTCCGCGCCAGCGTGCGCCAGCACGGCCTGGAAACCGCAGTGACGCTGAATGCGGCGGAAGGTGAGGTCAAATTCACGCTGGCCATTCCCGGTCGCCACAATGCCTGCAACGCGCTTGCTGCCGCTGCCGCCTGTCTCGCCGCCGGCCTGCCGCTGTCGGCGGTGGCCGAAGGCCTGGCCGCCTTCGCTGGCGTCAAGGGGCGGCTGCAATTGCGCCAGGGCCGTAACGGCGCGCAGATCCTCGACGACACCTACAACGCCAATCCGGATTCGGTGCGCGCCGGTATCGACGTGCTCGCCGCGACCATCGGCCGCAAGGTGCTGGTGCTCGGCGACATGGGCGAAATCGGCGAGGCCAGCGGCCAGTACCACGACGAGATCGGCGGCTACGCCAAGAGCCAGGGCATCGACCGTCTGTTCGCGCTCGGCGACGCCAGCCAGCAGGCGGTGCGCAACTTCGGCGACGGTGCCCGTCACTTCTGCAATGTCGACAAGCTGATCGGCGCGGTCGACAAGGAACTGGGTCCGGACACCACCGTGCTGGTCAAGGGCTCGCGCTTCATGAAAATGGAACGGGTGGCCGATGCGCTGACCGTCGCTTCCGGGGAGGACCGCTGATGCTTCTGGAACTGGCTCAATGGCTCGCGCAGGACATTCGTTTTTTCAATGTCTTCAACTACATCACGCTGCGTACCGTGCTGGCGACGATGACCGCGCTGCTCATTTCCTTCGTTGCCGGTCCGCGGGTGATCCGCTGGCTGGCCGCCAAGAAGATCGGCCAGGCGGTGCGCACCGACGGCCCGCAGACGCACCTGGTCAAGTCCGGGACGCCGACCATGGGCGGCGTGCTGATCCTGATCGCCATCGGCATCACCACGCTGCTGTGGGGCGACCTGTCCAACAAGTATGTGTGGACCGTACTGGTCGTCACGCTCGGCTTCGGCATCATCGGCTGGTACGACGACTGGAAGAAGGTCGTTTACCGTGATCCGAACGGTCTGGCCAGCCGCTGGAAGTTTTTCTGGCAGTCGGTGCTCGGCGCCGGCGCGGCCCTGTTCCTGGCCTTCTCGGCGACCTCGACGGCGCAGACCGAACTGATCGTGCCCTTCTTCAAGAGTATCGCCTATCCGCTCGGTATCGTCGGCTTCATCACCCTGACCTATTTCGTCATCGTCGGCACCAGCAACGCGGTGAACCTGACCGACGGGCTGGACGGTCTGGCGATCATGCCGACAGTGATGATCGCCGCCGCGCTGGCGATCTTTGCCTACGTGACCGGCAACGCGGTGTATGCCAAGTACCTGCTGATTCCCTATGTGCCGGGCGCTGGCGAACTATGCATCCTGCTCGGCGCGATTGCCGGCGCCGGCCTCGGTTTCCTGTGGTTCAACGCCTACCCGGCCGAAGTCTTCATGGGCGACGTCGGCGCGCTGGCGCTCGGCGCTGCGCTCGGTACCGTCGCCGTCATCGTCCGCCAGGAAATCGTGCTGCTGATCATGGGCGGCGTCTTCGTCGTCGAGACGCTGTCGGTGATGCTGCAGGTGTCGTGGTTCAAGTACACCAAGAAACGTTTCGGCGAGGGCCGGCGAATACTGCGCATGGCGCCGCTGCACCACCACTTTGAACAAACGGGCTGGAAGGAGACGCAGGTTGTCGTCCGCTTCTGGATCATCACCATCATGCTGGTCCTGATCGGGCTGGCGACCTTGAAGCTGCGCTAAATGGAACTCAAGGGCAAACGCGTTCTGGTGATCGGGCTCGGTGAGTCCGGACTGGCGATGGCCAAATGGCTGCATCGCCAGGGCGCGTGCGTCCGGGTCGCCGACTCACGCGACAACCCGCCCAACGTCGATGCGCTGCAGGCCGTCGCCCCGGGCGCCGAGCTGCTCGCCGGCGCTTTCTCAGCTGCCACCTTCGCCGGCTGCGAAGTCGTCGCCCTGTCGCCGGGCGTGGCCAAGGCGACGCCGGCGATAGCCGGCTGCGGCCTGCCGCTGATCTCGGAAATCGAATTGTTTGCCGCCGGTGTGCGCGAGCAGGTGGCAGGCTCGCAGATCGTCGCCATCACCGGCAGCAACGGCAAGACCACGACCACCGCGCTGACCGCCCACCTGCTCAATGGCGCCGGTGTGCCGGCCATCGCTTGCGGCAACATCTCGCCTTCGGCGCTCGACGCGCTGATGGATGCGCAGGACGCCGGCAATCTGCCTGCGGTCTGGGTGGTCGAACTGTCGAGCTTCCAGCTGGAAACGACGCATCACCTGAATGCCGCCGCGGCAACCGTGCTCAACCTCTCGGAAGATCATCTCGATCGTTACAACGGCAGCCTGGCCGAGTACGCGGCGGCCAAGTCGCGCGTCTTCCAGGGCAAGGGCACGATGATCCTCAACCGCGACGACGACTGGTCGATGGCCAACGGTCGCTGCGGTCGCACGATGATCACTTTCGGCCTCAATGCGGCGCCGCGCGGGACCGATTTCGGACTGGCCAACGGCAGTATCGTGCGCGGCGGCGAGGCGCTGGTCGCGCTCGCCGACCTGCAACTGAGCGGTCTGCACAACGCTGCCAACGCGATGGCCGCACTGGCCTTGTGCGAGGCTGTCGGTGTCGTGCCGCAGCGCCTGATCGAACCGCTGAAGGCATTCCGCGGCCTGCCGCACCGGGTTGAAACCGTCGCCGAGATCGGCGGCGTGCTGTATGTCGACGATTCCAAGGGCACCAACGTCGGTGCCACGCTGGCGGCGATCGAGGGCATGGGGCGCAAGGTCGCCATCGTCCTCGGCGGCGACGGAAAAGGCCAGGATTTCTCGCCGCTCAAGGCGGCACTGGCCGAGCACGGCCGCGCGGTCGCGCTGATCGGCCGCGACGCCGCCGCGATCGGCATGGCCATCGAAGGTTGCGGCGTGCCGACCTGCATCGTCGGCGACATGGAAGCCGCCGTGCGCTGGCTGACCGCCCGCGCCGAATCCGGCGATTGCGTGCTGCTGTCGCCGGCCTGCGCCAGCCTCGACATGTACCGCAACTACGCGCACCGCGCGCAAGCCTTCATCGATGCGGTCGGAGGGCTGAAGCCATGATGCTGTCCGCGCTCGACTCGCCGCGCCAGCAACTGGCCGAAATCGACCACGCCCTGCTGTGGTCGGCACTGCTGCTCCTGCTCGGCGGGCTGGTGATGGTCTATTCGGCATCAATCGCGATTGCCGAGGCCGGCCGCTTCACCAACAACCAGCCGGCCTATTACCTGATCCGGCACACGATTTTCCTGTGCATCGGCCTGGTCGCCGGCGCGGTCGCCTTCCAGTTGCCGCTGACGGTGTGGCAGAAATATGCGCCGGTGCTGTTCATGATCGGCGTCGTGCTGCTGGCGATCGTGCTCATTCCCGGCATCGGCAAGGACGTCAATGGCGCCCGCCGCTGGTTGCCGCTCGGCTTCGCCAACCTGCAACCGTCCGAGTTGATGAAACTGTTCGCCGTGCTCTACGCGGCCGACTACACGATCCGCAAGATCAACGTCATGCACGACCTGAAGCAGGCTTTCCTGCCGATGTTCGGCGCGATGGCGCTGGTCGGCATCCTGCTGCTCAAGGAGCCGGATTTCGGTGCCTTCGTCGTGATCATCTCGATCGCCATGGGCATCCTCTTCCTCGGCGGGTTGAAGGCACGCATGTTCGCGCTGCTGATCGTCGGCCTGCTGATCGCCTTCGCGATCATGATCATCGTCTCGCCCTACCGGCGCGACCGCATCTTCGGCTTCATGGACCCGTGGGCCGATGCCTTCGGTCGCGGCTACCAGCTGTCGCATTCGCTGATCGCCTTCGGTCGCGGCGAACTGTTCGGCGTTGGACTCGGCGCCAGTGTCGAGAAACTGTTCTACCTGCCGGAAGCGCATACCGACTTCCTGCTTGCCGTGATCGGCGAGGAACTGGGCTTCGTCGGCGTCCTGACCGTGATCGCCTTGTTCGCTGTGCTGGTCCAGCGCGCCTTCGCCATCGGTCGTCAGTGCGTGCAACTCGACCGCCTGTACCCGGCCCTGGTCGCCATGGGCATCGGCATCTGGCTGGGCGTGCAGTCCTTCATCAACATGGGCGTCAACGTCGGCTTGCTGCCGACCAAGGGCCTCACACTGCCGCTGATGAGCTTCGGCGGCTCGGGCATCCTCGCCAACTGCGTGGCGCTGGCCATTCTCCTGCGGGTGGACTGGGAAAATCGCCAATTGATGCGCGGAGGCAAGCTATGACGGCGCACCAGCTTCATACGCATCACTTGGCGATTTCGTCGCAGGCTAACCCGGCGCAGCCGGTGTTAAGCGCGCAGCGCGGCCGTAGACAAAACCGGCAACTCATGCGGGGAGGAAAACTATGAGCAAAACCATCATGATCATGGCCGGCGGGACCGGCGGCCACATCTTCCCGGCGCTGGCCGTTGCCCACAAGATGCGCGAAGCCGGCTGGCGGGTCGTCTGGCTGGGCAACCCGGAGGGCATGGAGGCCCGCCTGGTGCCGCAGCATGGTTTCGAGATGGTCTGGGTCAAGTTCTCCGCCCTGCGCGGCAAGGGCCTGCTGCGCAAGCTGCTGCTGCCGGTCAACCTGTTGCGCGGCTTCTGGCAGGGCTGGCAGGCGATCCGCCAGGTCAGGCCGGATGTGGTGCTCGGCATGGGCGGCTACATCACCTTCCCGGGCGGCATGATGGCGGCGCTCGCGGGCGTGCCGCTGGTGCTGCACGAACAGAACTCGGTCGCCGGGCTGGCCAACAAGGTGCTCGCCGGTGTTGCCGAGCGCATCGCCACCGGTTTCCCGGAGGTACTGAAGAAGGGCATCTGGCTGGGCAATCCGGTGCGTCCGGAAATCTCCGCCGTGAAACCGCCAGCCGAGCGCTTTGCCGAGCGCGAGGGCGCGCTGCGTGTGCTGATCATCGGCGGCAGTCTGGGCGCGCAGGCGCTCAACGAAGCGGTGCCCAAGGGCATGGCGCTGCTGGCGGCCGACCAGTTGCCACAGATCGTCCACCAGGCCGGCGAGAAGCATATCGACGCGCTCAAGGCGGCCTACGCGGCGGCCGGGGTGCAGGCGCACTGCGTGCCGTTCATCGAGGACATGGCCGGCGCCTACGAATGGGCCGATCTGGTCATCTGCCGGGCCGGGGCACTGACCGTGGCGGAACTGGCGGCAGTCGGCGTGGCCAGCATTCTGGTGCCCTTCCCGCATGCGGTTGACGATCACCAGACCGGCAATGCCCGGTTCCTGGTCAATATCGGCGGCGCCTTCCTGCTGCCGCAAAGCGAACTGACGCCGGAAGCCATCGCCCTGATCCGCAACTACTCGCGCGGTCAGCTTCAGGAAATGGCGGAAAAGGCCCGCAGCCTGGCCAAACCGGAGGCCACGCTGGACGTGGTCAATCTCTGCACGGAAATTGCGAAATGAAGCACAAGGTCAAACACATCCACTTCGTCGGCGTCGGCGGTTCGGGCATGAGCGGCATCGCCGAAGTGCTCGCCCACCTCGACTACACGGTGACGGGCTCCGATATCGCCGCCAGCGCGACGACGCGCCGCCTCGAAGGCGAGGGCGTGCGCGTGACCATCGGCCATGCCGAAGCGAACATTGCCGGCGCCGATGCCGTGGTCGTGTCGACGGCGGTCAAGGAAGACAATCCGGAAGTCGTTGCCGCCCGTGAGAAAAAGATTCCGGTCGTCCCGCGCGCCCAGATGCTGGCCGAACTGATGCGGCTGAAGCGCGGCATCGCCATCGCCGGCACCCACGGCAAGACGACGACGACCAGCCTGGTCACCAGCATCCTGGCCGAAGGCGGTATCGATCCGACCTTCGTCATCGGTGGCCGCCTGAATGCTGCCGGCGCCAACGCCCGCCTGGGCAGCGGCGATTTCCTGGTGGCCGAGGCCGATGAGTCGGACGCCTCCTTCCTCTTTCTGTCGCCGGTGATTTCGGTGGTCACCAACATCGACGCCGATCACATGGAGACCTACGGCCACGATTTCGAGCGGCTCAAGGGCGCCTTCGTCGATTTCCTCAACCGCCTGCCGTTCTACGGCGTCGCCGTGCTCTGCGGCGACGACGCCAACGTGCGCGCGATCATGCCGCAGGTGGCCAAGCAGATCGTCACCTACGGGCTGACCCCGGAATCCAATTTCTACGCCGAGAACGTCGTCGCCGACGGCGGCCAGATGCGCTTCACCTGCGTCCGCGTCAATGGCACGACCTCGCGTCTCGAGATCACGCTGAACACGCCGGGCATGCACAACGTGCTCAATGCGCTGGCGGCGATTGCCGTCGCTACCGAAGTCGGCGTCGCCGATGCGGCCATCGTCAAGGCGCTGGCCGAGTTCAAGGGCGTCGGCCGGCGCTTCCAGCGTTACGGTGAGGTCGCCTTGCCGGCCGGTGGCAGCTTCACGCTGGTCGACGACTACGGCCACCACCCGGTCGAGATGGCGGCGACGCTAGCCGCCGCTCGCGGCGCCTTCCCCGGTCGCCGCCTGCTGCTGGCTTTCCAGCCGCACCGCTACACGCGCACCCGCGACTGCTTCGAGGATTTCGTCAAAGTGTTGTCGACGGTCGATGCCTTGTGCCTGGCTGAAATCTACGCCGCCGGCGAAGCGCCCATCGTCGCCGCCGACGGCCGTTCGCTGGCGCGCGCCCTGCGCGTTGCCGGCAAGGTCGAGCCGGTGTTTGTTGAAGATATCGCGGCGATGCCGCAAACGATCATGGATGTCGCCCGCGATGGCGACGTGGTACTGACCATGGGCGCCGGTTCCATCGGTGCGGTGCCCGGCAAACTGGTGGAAGGCAAATGAGCGGTTTCGGCAAGGTCGCAGTCCTCTTCGGCGGAACTTCCGCCGAACGCGAGGTTTCCCTGAACAGCGGTTCGCGCGTGCTGGCCGCCCTGCTGGGCCAGGGCATCGACGCCCACGCCTTCGATCCGGCCGAGCAGCCGCTTGATGCACTGAAGGGCTATGACCGCGCCTTCATCGCGCTGCACGGCCGCCACGGTGAGGACGGCACGATCCAGGGCGCGCTCGAAGTCATGCACATTCCCTATACCGGCTCCGGCGTGCTCGCCTCGGCGCTGGCCATGGACAAGTTCCGCACCAAGCTGATGTGGCAGGCCGCCGGTCTGCCGATTCCGGAATACGCACTGCTCAAAGCCGACTCCGATTTCGCCGACATCGAGGAAGAGCTCGGCCTGCCGCTGTTCGTCAAGCCGGCGCGCGAAGGTTCGTCGATCGGCGTGACCAAGGTCAAGACGCCGGGCGCGCTGAAGGCCGCCTACGAAGAAGCGGCCCGCCACGATCCGCTGGTGATCGCCGAAAAGGGCGTGATGGGCGGCGAATACACGGTCGGCATCGTCGGCGACGAAGTGCTGCCGATCATCAAGATCGAGCCGGCCACCGAGTGGTACGACTACGAAGCCAAGTACAACCGCGACGACACCCAATACCTGTGCCCCTGTGGCCTGCCGGAAGCCAAGGAAATGCAGATCCGCGCCCAGGCGCTGGAAGCGTTCCGCATGCTGGGCGGCCGCGGCTGGGGGCGCGTCGATTTTCTGATGGACGAGGACGGCAATCACTACTTCCTGGAAGTGAACACCGCGCCGGGCATGACCGATCACTCGCTGGTGCCGATGGGCGCCCGGGCGGCCGGCATGGACTACCCGGCACTGGTGCGTCGCGTCCTCGAACTGGCGGCCAACGACTGAGACGATGAATGTGGCACAAACCCCAACTGCTGACCGCGCTGGCCGACCTGCTGATGCTGGTCGCCGCCGCCGCCTTGCTGGCCGCCGGGGCGGTCTGGCTGGTGCGCGTGCCGTCGCTGCCGGTCAAGCAGGTGGTGTTCGTGGCGCCGCTGGAGCATGTGCGCCGCGGCGAGATCGAGCAGGTTTTGCCGTCGGCGCTGCGCGGCAATTTCTTCAGCCTCGATCTGGAGTCGGTGCGCCTGGCGCTGGAGCAGCTGCCCTGGGTGCGGCGGGCACAGGTACGCCGGGTGTGGCCGGCGACGGTCGAAGTGGCGGTCGAGGAGCACAAGGCGGTGGCGCGCTGGGGCGAGGGCTACGCGGAAATGGTGAACAGCCATGGCGAGGTTTTTGCCGCCCTGCTGCCGGAAAGCGAGATGCGCGCCTTGCCCTTGCTGTCCGGCCCACCGGGGACGGGGCGGGAAGTGCTGGAGCGCTTTGCCGCATTCAACGAGGCGCTGGCCGGGGTGGGCGAGCGGGCTGTCCAGTTGTCGCTGTCGCCGCGTCTGGCCTGGCAGTTGAAGCTGGAAAACGGCATGCGGGTGGAAATCGGGCGGGAGCATCCGAAGTCGCCGGTCGGGCCGCGCCTGGAGCGTTTCGTGGCGGTGTATCCGTCGATGGTGGCCGGTTTGCCGGTGCTGCCGACGGTCGTGGATTTGAGGTATCCGAACGGTTTCGCGATGAAGGTCGCGGGCGAGGGGAAGGGAAAGTAAGACTATGAGCAGGGACAACAAGGATCTGGTGGTTGGCCTGGATATCGGAACGTCGAAGATCGTCGCGCTGGTCGCCGATCTCGACCACGAAGGACGGCTGAGCGTGATCGGCATGGGTTCGCAGGATTCGCGCGGGCTGAAGAAGGGGGTCGTGGTCAACATCGAGGAAACGGTGCACACGATCAGCCGCGTCATCCAGGAAGTCGAGCTGATGGCCGACTGCAAGGTCAGCCATGTGTACACGGGGATTGCTGGCAGCCACATCAAGAGTTTCAACTCGAACGGCATGGTGGCGATCAAGGACAAGGAAGTCACCCAGGCCGACGTCGAGCGCGTGATCGAGACGGCGCGCGCGATGCCGATTCCGGCCGAGCAGGAAATCCTGCACATCCTTACCCAGGAATTCGTCATCGACGGCCAGGACGGTATCCGCGAGCCGATCGGCATGAGCGGCATGCGCCTGGAAGTGAAGACGCACATCGTCACCGGCGCCGTGTCGGCCGCGCAGAACATCGTCAAGTGCGTGCGCCGCTGCGGCCTGGAGGTCAATGACCTGGTGCTGCAGCCACTGGCTTCGAGCTATGCGACGCTGTCCGAGGACGAGAAGGACCTCGGCGTCTGCCTGATCGACATCGGTGGCGGTACCACCGACATCGCCGTGTGGACGCAGGGCGCGATTCGCCACACCTCGGTGATTCCGATTGCCGGCGACCAGATCACCAACGACATCGCCATGGCGCTGCGCACGCCGACGCGTGAAGCCGAGGACATCAAGTGCAAGTACGGTTGCGCCCTGGCGCAACTGGCCGAGATTTCGGAAAACCTCGATGTCGCTGGCGTCGATGACCGGCCCAGCCGCAAGTTGAGCCGGCGGGCGCTGGCCGACGTAATCCAGCCGCGGGTCGAGGAACTGTTCGAGCTGATCCAGCACGAACTGCGCCGCGCCGGCTTCGAGGAGGTCCTGTCGTCCGGCATCGTCCTCACCGGCGGTGCCAGCGCCATGCCGGGCATGGTCGAACTGGGCGAGGAAATCTTCCACATGCCGGTGCGTCTGGGTAATCCCAAGTACGACGGCAGCCTGTCTGACGTCGTCCAGAACCCGCGCTTCTCGACCGCCTACGGCCTGCTGCTGGAAGCGCAGGCGCAGCGCAAGCGGGGGCAGAAGATTCAGGAGAAGCAGGGCATCAAGGATGTCTTCTCCAGCATGAAGCAATGGTTTTCCAAGAATTTTTGATTTGTCATTGAACAGTTTTTTCAGAGGAGGTCGTCATGTTTGAAATCATCGAGAAGGAAGAAGAGCTCGGCACCATCATCAAGGTGTTCGGGGTGGGCGGTGCCGGCGGCAATGCCATCGAGCACATGATCCGCGAAGGGGTGAACGGCGTCGAATTCATCGCCGCCAATACCGACGCCCAGGCGCTGGCGCGCAATGCTGCGTCGTCCAAGCTGTCGCTGGGCAAGACCGGCCTCGGTGCCGGAGCCAAGCCGGAGGCCGGCAAGATGGCCGCCGATGCGCACCGTGACGAGATCCGCGCGGCGCTGGAAGGCTCGCACATGGCCTTCATCACCGCCGGCATGGGCGGCGGCACGGGTACCGGCGCCGCGCCGGTGGTCGCCGAGATCGCCCGTGAAATGGGCATCCTGACCGTCGGCGTGGTGACCAAGCCGTTCAGCTTCGAAGGCGGCAAGCGGATGAAGTCGGCCGAAGCCGGCATCATCGAGTTTTCCAAGCATGTCGATTCGCTGATCGTCATCCTCAACGACAAGCTGATGGAAGTCATGGGCGACGACGCCGATGTCGACGACTGCTTCAAGGCCGCCGATGACGTGCTCCGCAACGCGGTTGGCGGTATTGCCGAAATCATTACCTACCCGGGCCTGGTCAACGTCGACTTCGAAGACGTGCGCACGGTCATGGGTGAAATGGGTCGCGCGATGATGGGTTCGGCTGCTGCTGCCGGCGTTGATCGCGCTCGCATCGCCGCTGAACAGGCGGTTGCTTCGCCGCTGCTCGAAGGCGTGAATCTGTCCGGTGCGCGCGGCGTGCTGGTGAATATCACCGCCGCCAAGGGCAACCTGAAGATGAAGGAAGTCAACGAAGTGATGAACACCGTCAAGGCCTTCGCTGCCGACGACGCACACATCATCTTCGGCGCGGTGTACGACGAACTGATGGGCGATGCGCTGCGCGTCACCGTGGTCGCCACCGGTCTCGGCCAGGCAGCCGCCAAGCGTCAGACCTTCGAAGTCATCAACACGCCGATGGTCGAAGCGGTGGCCACCGGTACCCACGATGCCGTCGCCTTCAACAGCGGTCCGGCCATCGACTACAACCAGATTGCCGACGTTCCGGCCGTGGTGCGCAAGCGCAACGTCACCGTCGAAGCGCTGGCCAATAGCGGTGTTGATCGTTACGACATCCCGGCTTTCCTGAGAAAGCAGGCCGATTGATCTGTAACAAAAACTCTCTCTGAAAAAGGGCGGCGGCGCATTGTGTTAAAATGCGCCGCCTTCCCCAATCATTCAAAGACTTAAAACAATAATGCTCAAGCAACGTACGCTGAAGACTGTGATCCACGCCTCGGGCGTCGGTCTGCATGGCGGCGTCAAGGTCAATCTGACCTTGCGGCCGGCCGCACCGGATACCGGTATCGTCTTCCGTCGCGTTGACCTGCCCGAACCTGTCGATATTCCCGCGCAAGCGGTCCTGATCGGCGACACCCGCATGTGTTCCTGCCTGGAGCGCGACGGGGTCAAGGTCGGCACCATCGAACACCTGATGTCGGCGCTCTGTGGCCTCGGCATCGACAATGCCTGGATCGACATCGACGCCCCGGAAGTGCCCATTCTTGATGGCTCGGCGGCGCCCTTCGTGTTCCTGATCCAGTCGGCTGGCATCGAAGAACAGAATGCCGCCAAGAAATTCATCCGCGTCACCCGTCCGATCGAGGTCAATGACGGCGACAAGTGGGCGCGTTTCGAGCCCTATGACGGCTATCGCCTGAGCTTTTCCATCGTCTTCAATCACCCGGCCATCGACAAGTCGGCACAGCAGGCGGTGGTTGATTTTGCCGAGCACTCCTACGTCCGTGAAGTGTCGCGGGCGCGCACCTTCGGCTTCATGCAGGAAGTCGAATACCTGCGCGAGAACGGTCTGGCGCTGGGTGGTGGTCTCGAGAACGCGATCGTCCTCGACGAATTCCGCGTCCTCAACCAGGACGGATTGCGTTACGGCGACGAGTTCGTCAAGCACAAGATTCTCGACGCGGTCGGCGACCTCTACCTGCTCGGCCACCCGCTGCTCGCCGCGTATTCGTCGCACAAGGGCGGTCATGCGCTGAACAATCAGCTGGCGCGCGCCTTGCTGCAACAGCAGGACGCCTGGGAGCTGGTCAGCTTCGCCGAATCCGCCCTGGCCCCGCAGGGCGTCACCCGCTGGCTGGCCCAGGCCGCCTGATTCCGCCATGTGGATGCTGCGCCTGCTCGCGGTCATCCTGGTCATCGCCGTCGGCGCCGGCATCCTGCTCTATGTATTCACCGGTAACCGGGCCTATCTCTCGTTCAGTTGGCGCCTGTTCCGCTACGGCCTGGTCTTCGCCCTGCTGGTCTTCGCGCTGATGTTCGTCGAGCGCCTGGCGATCATTCCGCTCTGATCGAACGCTGCAACAATGTGTCGATTGCCTGGCGCAATTTGCCCGGCGGCATGGCTTCGGCAGCGGCCCGTAAACTGTCCGCGGCGCGCCCGGAAATCGGCTTGCTCGTGGAAGTCGTTGATCGATATGAGGATTGTCGAGGTTGAACTTTTACTTCGATGTCGTTACACTCGGCGCCTTCTATAGATAATTCGCCACAAAGTCGCCGGCTCATCTGGCGCAATTTTGCGGCGACCGCGCCATTTTCGGCGTGGATAACGATTTTCCCCGACTTGTAGTTGGCGACATGCGCAGCATGGCGCAGCGCACCGGGGGCAAGCTCGTCGAATCGGCTGGAGAGCTTCATCAGCAGCCTGGCATGGGCCATGACCCGGCCAACTGCGGCATCGGCGTCGAGGTAATGCGCTGGCGCTTTGTACATAGGAGGATCCGTGCAGATTATCGTTGTTTCACGCCATCTCAAGTCGGCGCGTACGATCACCATTATGCCCCGGCACGTGCTCGGGGCGCTCGCAGTTTTCTTTGTCCTGGTGTTCCTGTCGTCGGCGTTCTTCTCGTTCATTTCCCTGCATTTCCGTTTGCCGATTGTCGAGAACATCCTGCTTTCCGTGCAGCAGCAGGAAACCCGCCAGACCCGCGATTACATCACCAACAACCTCAATCTGATGGCAACCCGCCTGGGGGAATTGCAGGGGCGTCTGCTGCAACTCGATACCCTGGGCGATCGCGTTTCCGATCTGGCTGGCATCAAGTCCAAGCCGGCTGCCGAAGCCGCCGAGAAGCCCGGTCAGGGTGGGCCTTTCCTGCCGGCGCCGTTGTCGGCGACTGAGTTGCAGCAGGAAATCGAGCGCCTGGCCACGGCGGTTGATCGCCAGGCCGACGATCTTGCCTTCATGGAATTCAAGTTGCTGGAAAAGCGCGTTGAAGAGCGCCTGATGCCGACCACCTTGCCGGTCAGGAATGCGGTCTTCGGATCGAGTTTCGGCTATCGCAACGATCCGTTTTCGGGTCTGCGCTCGCGTCATGACGGGCTGGACTTCTCGGCGCCGACGGGAACGCCGGTGGTGGCTGCTGCCGACGGCGTGGTGCTGACGGCTTCATATCACCAGGAATTCGGCAACATGATCGACGTCGATCATGGCGACGGTCTGATTTCCCGCTACGCTCACCTGTCGGCCATGGATGTTGTCGAGTCGCAGATCGTGCGGCGCGGGGAAAAGATTGGTGCAGTCGGGACCACCGGTCGGTCGACCGGGCCGCATCTGCATTTCGAAGTGCGTATGCTCGGTGTGCCGCAGAATCCGGCCACCTTCCTCAAGCGGGGCGAGGACTTCGCCCGCTTGCAACGTCGCTGACCCGGCTTGCCGGCCATGGCCGGCAAGCGCCCCCGACACCTCGGTCGGGCATGCTAGAATCCCGGCTCCATTGCTCACGTCTGTGCAATAAACCTATTCCATCGCGATGATATCCGGCCTACTCAAAAAGATTTTCGGCAGCCGCAACGATCGGCTGATCAAGCAGTATTCCCTGACCGTCAAGCGCATCAATGCGCTCGAGCCGCAGATGGCGGCGCTGGATGACACCCAGCTCAAGGCCAAGACCGACGAATTCAGAAAGCGCCATGCCGATGGCGAGACCCTTGACGACCTGCTGCCCGAAGCCTTTGCCGTGGTTCGCGAGGCGAGCAAGCGGGCACTTGGCATGCGCCATTTCGATGTCCAGTTGATTGGCGGCATGGTCCTGCACTACGGCAAGATCGCCGAAATGCGCACCGGCGAAGGCAAGACCCTGGTTGCCACGCTGCCGTCCTACCTGAACGCGATTTCCGGCAAGGGTGTGCATGTCATCACGGTCAACGATTACCTGGCCAGCCGCGACGCGGAATGGATGGGCCGGCTGCACCGTTTCCTCGGGCTCTCGGTCGGCATCAACCTGTCGCAGATGGATCACGAGGCCAAGCAGGCGGCTTACGCTGCCGACATCACCTACGGCACCAACAACGAATTCGGCTTCGACTACCTGCGTGACAACATGGTCTATGCCGCCGGACAACGTGTCCAGCGCGGCCTGAATTACGCCATCGTCGACGAAGTGGACTCGATCCTGATCGACGAGGCGCGGACGCCGCTGATCATTTCCGGCCAGGCCGACGACCACACCGACCTCTATCTGCGCATGAAGGACATCGTCCCGCAACTGACGCGGGCGATGGAAGAAAAGGGCGAGGGCGACTACTGGGTGGACGAGAAGGCGCACCAGGTGCACCTCAACGAATCCGGTTACGAGCGCGCCGAAGTTCTGCTGGCCCAGGCCGGCATGCTGGCCGAGGGCAGCAGCCTGTACGACGCCGCCAACATCACGCTGATGCACCACCTGAATGCGGCACTGCGCGCGCTGACCCTGTTCAACAAGGATCAGCACTACGTCGTCCAGAACGGCGAAGTCATCATCGTCGACGAATTCACCGGTCGCCTGATGGCCGGTCGCCGCTGGTCGGACGGTCTGCACCAGGCAGTCGAAGCCAAGGAAGGCGTGCAGATCCAGGCCGAGAACCAGACGCTGGCCTCGATCACTTTCCAGAACTACTTCCGCATGTACGGCAAGCTCGCCGGCATGACCGGCACGGCTGATACCGAAGCCTACGAATTCCAGCAGATCTACGCGCTGGAAACGGTGGTCATTCCGACCAACCGGCCGATGGCGCGCAAGGACATGAACGACCTGGTCTACAAGACCATGGACGAGAAGAACGCGGCCATCGTCGCCGACATCCGCGACTGCGCCAAGCGCGGCCAGCCGGTGCTGGTCGGTACGACCTCGATCGAGTCGTCGGAGCTTCTGTCGGCCCTGCTCGACAAGGAAAAGCTGTCGCACCAGGTGCTCAACGCCAAGCAGCACGCCCGCGAAGCCGAGATCGTCGCCCAGGCCGGTCGTCCGGGCATGATCACCATCGCCACCAACATGGCCGGTCGCGGTACCGATATCGTCCTCGGTGGCAATGTCGAAAAGCAGCTCGACGCTGTGCGCAACGACGAATCGCTGACGGCGGAGGCCCGCGACGCCAAGCTCGCCGAAATGAAGGCCGAGTGGCAGCAGGTGCATGAGGCGGTGCTGGCTGCCGGCGGTCTGCACATCATCGGTTCCGAACGCCATGAATCGCGCCGCATCGACAACCAGTTGCGCGGTCGCGCCGGTCGTCAGGGCGATGCCGGTTCGTCGCGCTTCTACCTGTGCCTGGACGATCCGCTGTTGCGCATCTTCGCCGGCGAGCGTCTGCGCAGCATCATGGACAAGCTGAAGATGCCGGAAGGCGAGGCGATCGAGCACCCACTCGTCACCCGTTCGCTGGAATCGGCGCAGCGCAAGGTCGAAGCCCGCAACTTCGACATTCGCAAGCAACTGCTCGAATACGACGACGTCGCCAACGATCAGCGCAAGGTCATCTACCAGCAGCGCAACGAACTGCTGGAAACCGACGACATTTCCGAGACCGTCGGCGCCATGCGCCACAGCGTGCTGCGTGAAATCTTCCGGCTCTACGTGCCCGAGGAATCGGTCGAAGAGCAATGGGACATGGAAGGCCTGGAACGTGCGCTGGCTGCCGACATGCAGATCGGTGCGCCGGTTGCGCAATGGTTCAAGGACGAGCCGACCCTGTCCGACGAGGAAATCCTCGAGCGCATCATTCGCGGCGCTGACGAAGCCTATGCGGCCAAGGTCGAACTGGTCGGGGCCGAGAACTTCCACCAGTTCGAACGCAATGTCATGTTGCAGAGCCTGGACATGCACTGGCGGGAACATCTGGCGGCGCTCGATCACTTGCGTCAGGGCATCCACCTGCGCGGCTACGCGCAGAAGAACCCGAAGCAGGAATACAAGCGCGAAGCCTTCGAACTGTTCGAGGCCATGCTCGACGCCGTGCGCCGCGAAGTCACCCGCATCGTCTTCACCGTGCAGATCCGTTCGCCCGAAGATGTCGAGGAAACCGCACCGCACGCCGACGTCAGCAACGTCAAGTACCAGCATGCCGGCTACGACGAGGCGCTGGCCGACGAAGAGGAAAAACCGGCGCAACCGCAGCACAACGGCCCCAAGGTCGGGCGCAACGATCCCTGCCCCTGCGGTTCCGGCAAGAAGTACAAACAGTGTCACGGCAAGCTTTCCTGATCATTCGATAACCCCCCGATTCAAGGCACCCTAAGCGGTGCCTTGATGCTGTTGGAGCTCTTACCATGCCCGTCAACTACGCTACCCCGACCGCCGATCAACTGTTCGCCGTGGCCGGCGTCCGTCTCGGCGTCGCCGAAGCTGAAATCCGCAAGAAGAACCGCCGCGACCTGACGCTGGTCGCCCTCGACGCCGGCTGCACGGTGGCCGGGGTGTTCACCCAGAACCGCTTCTGCGCGGCACCGGTCCAGCTGTGCCGCCAGCATCTGGCCAGCGGTCAGGAAATCCGCGCCCTGGTGATCAACACCGGCATCGCCAACGCCGGCACCGGCGAACCCGGTCGCCAGACCGCCCGCCAGACCTGCGAAGCGGTCGGCGAACTGCTCGGCGTCGCGGCGGAGCAGGTGCTGCCGTTCTCCACCGGCGTTATTCTCGAACCGTTGCCGGTCGAGCGCATCAAGGCTGGCCTGCCGGCCGTCTTCGCCGATCTCAAGGGCGACAACTGGCATGCCGCCGCGCACGGCATCATGACCACCGACACGGTGGCCAAGGCGGCTTCGCGCGTGGTTGAGGTCAACGGCAAGAAAGTCACGATTTCCGGCATTTCCAAGGGCGCCGGCATGATCAAGCCGAACATGGCGACCATGCTCGGCTTCCTCGCCACCGACGCCGGCATCGCCCAGCCGCTGCTCGACCAGCTGGTCAAGGAAGCTGCCGACGCCTCGTTCAACTGCATTACCGTCGATGGCGATACCTCGACCAACGACTCCTACGTGATGATCGCCACCGGCCAGTCGGGCGCCAGCTTCGCCGCGGCAAGCGACGCCGGCTGGGCTGAGGTCAAGGCCGCGATCATTGCCGTGTCGGTCGAACTGGCGCAGGCCATCGTCCGCGACGGCGAAGGCGCGACCAAGTTCATCACTGTTGCCGTCGAGGGGGGCAAGTCGATCGAGGAATGCCGCCAGGTCGGCTACGCCATCGGTCATTCGCCGCTGGTCAAGACCGCCTTCTTCGCCTCCGACCCCAACCTCGGCCGCATCCTCGCCGCCGTCGGTTACGCCGGCATTGCCGATCTCGACGTCGATGGCGTCAAGGTCTGGCTCGACGAGGTGCTGGTTGCCGAGAACGGCGGCCGCGCCGCTGCCTACCAGGAAGCCGATGGCGCCCGGGTGATGGCGCAGGCCGAGATCACCGTGCGCGTCGCGCTCGGTCGCGGCAACGCGGCGGCCAAGGTTTACACCTGCGATTTCTCGTACGACTACGTCAAGATCAACGCCGACTACCGCTCGTAAGCCATGCGCGACATCCACCGCGACCTGACCCGCAACACCCTGGCAATCTTCTTTGTCGTCGGGCTGGCCGGACTGTCGCTGTGGGTGCTGCGGCCTTTCCTGGCCGCCGGCGTGTGGGCGGCGATGATCGTCGTTGCCACCTGGCCGGCCTTTTTGGCGCTTGAAGCGCGTCTCGGCGGCCGGCGCCTGCCGGCCATCGCCCTGATGACGCTGGCCATGCTGTTGTTGCTGGTCTTGCCGCTGTGGCTGGCGATCGACACCATCGCCGGCAATGTCGATGCCTTGAGCGCAGCGGCCGATTACCTGATCGCCAACGGCCTGCCGCCGCTGCCGAACTGGCTGGCCGAACTGCCGCTGATCGGCGGCACCTTGGCGGCGCTGTGGGCGCAATTGGCTGCTGGCGGCACCGATGGTCTGATCGCCCAGGTCACGCCCTATGCTGCCGACACCGGCAAGTGGGCGCTCGCTCAGGTCGGTGGTCTGGGCGGCATGCTGGTGCAGTTTCTGCTGATCGTCACCATTGCCGCCATCATGTATTCCGGTGGCGAGCCGGCCGCCCGGCTGGTGCGCCGTTTTGGCCGTCGCCTGGCCGGTGTGCGCGGCGAGAACTCGGTGATCCTGGCCGCTCAGGCGATCCGTGGGGTGGCGCTCGGCGTCGGCGTGACCGCGCTGGTGCAGACGGTGCTCGGCGGATTGGGTCTGGCGGTGGCCGGCGTGCCGTTCGCCGCCTTGCTGTCGGCCCTGATGCTGATGCTGTGCATCGCCCAGATCGGGCCGGTGCTGATCCTGTTGCCGGCCGCCGGCTGGCTGTTCTGGACGGGTGATACCGGCTGGGCGATCTTCCTCGTCGTATGGAGCGTGATCGTCGGCAGCCTCGACAACTTCCTGCGCCCGATGCTCATCCGTCGCGGCGCCGACCTGCCGTTGCTGCTGATTTTCGCCGGTGTCATCGGCGGCATGCTTGGCTTCGGCCTGATCGGCATCTTCGTCGGCCCGGTCGTCCTGGCGATTACCTGGACCTTGCTCCAGGCCTGGATCGCCGATGCCCTCGGCGACGATTCAGCGCCGGACCAGGCGGATCCGTCGGAACCAGCCGCCGGCGAGGGCCGGGCTGTCCTCGCGCAGGGCGAGGCCGGACTCGCCGTCGAGCAGGTCCTCGAAAACCACGTCGAGCCGGGTGGCGATACGCCGCGCCAGGGGGTTGAGCAGGCGCCGTAACGGCGCTTTCTGCTGCCGGCGCAGGAACTTGTCGAGGATCAGGGCCTCGCCGCCGGGTTTCAGAACTCGTGAAATTTCCGCCAGGCATAGCGCCGGCTGCGGCACGACCGCCAAGATCAGGTGGGCGATCACGGCATCGAAACTGGCATCGGCAAATGGCAGACAATGCATGTCGCCCTGTACCGCCTTGAAATCCAGGTGCCGGGCGCGCGGCAGGCTGCGTCTGAGCATGGCGCCGGTCAGGTCGACGCCGACGTAGCGGTGCTGTGTCGGCAGGTGCGGCAGATCGAGGCCGGTGCCGACGCCCGCCAGCAGAATCCGGCCCGGTGTCGCAGGCAGCGCGGCCAGGCTGCGCTGGCGCGGCGAGCGTGTCGTCCGTTCGATGGCCAGGTCGTAGAACGGCGCAATCAGCCGGTAACTGTGCTGCAGTCCCATTCAGTGCAGGGCACGCGGGATGGCTAGAACAAATTCCGGGATTTCTGCATTGAAGTGCGTGCCGTCCTCGGCGACCATCTGGTAGGTGCCGCGCATCGTCCCGACCGGCGTGGTCAACGACGAGCCGCTGGTGTACTCGAAACGCTCGCCCGGTTGCAGTAGCGGTTGTTTGCCGATGACACCCAGGCCACGGACTTCCTGAACCTGGTTGTTGGCGTCGGTGATGATCCAGTGCCGCGACACCAGTTGCGCCGGCACGCTGCCGGTGTTGCGGATCGATATCGTGTAAGCGAAGACGTAGCGGTTTTCTTCCGGGTCGGATTGTTCCGGGATGAATTGCGGGGTCGGGATGATTTCAATCTGGTACTTGTCGGGGTCGGTCATGGGATAATTTCGCCTCTTGTTTTCGGAAAACCATCATGTCAGCCAGGGATTTTGTCATCGCGCCGAGCATTCTGTCCGCCAATTTCGCCAAACTGGGCGAGGAAGTGGCCAACGTCATCGCCTCCGGCGCCGACTGGATTCACTTCGACGTGATGGACAACCATTATGTTCCCAACCTGACCATCGGACCACTGGTCTGCGAAGCGATCCGCCCGTGCACCGATGCGCCGATCGACGTGCACCTGATGGTCAAGCCGGTCGATCGCATCGTTCCCGATTTCGCCAAGGCCGGCGCCAACATCATCACCTTCCACCCGGAAGCCTCCGAGCACATCGACCGCACGCTGTCGCTGATTCGTGATGCCGGCTGCCAGGCTGGCCTGGTCTTCAACCCGGCGACGCCGCTCGATTACATGGACTACGTCATGGACAAGCTGGACGTCGTCCTGCTGATGAGCGTCAACCCCGGCTTCGGCGGTCAGAAGTTCATCCCCGGCACGCTGGCCAAGGCGCGTGCAGCCCGGGCCAAGCTCGATGCCTACGAACGCGACAGCGGCCGGCGCATCCGCCTCGAGATCGACGGTGGGGTCAATACCGGCAACATCGCCGAAATCGCCCGTTCCGGGGTCGATGCCTTCGTCGCCGGTTCGGCCGTCTATGGCGCCGGCAAGGACAGCGATGCGCACCGTTACGACTCGATCATCGGCGCCCTGCGCAGCGAACTGGCCAAAGTCTGAGGCGCTACCGGGTGGACAGCGGCAAAGCGCATGCGCTAGACTGCGCTCCACCCGTCGCCTTCGGCCGGGCCTTCTCTACACCTCACGACAAATGACTGCCTCCCGCAACTGGATCATCGAGCTTCGTTGGCGCCCCTGGCGTCCATAAACTCTCGCCCGTCTGGCGCCGAGTCTGTCGGCGCACCCAGTTGCAGCACCCCGTCATCCTTGTCGTACCCGAGGTATTCCATGACCGAAACCGAATTCAACGCGCTCGCCGCGCAAGGCTACAACCGTATTCCCGTCACGCTGGAAACGTTTGCCGATCTCGACACGCCGCTGTCGATCTACCTGAAGCTCGCCAACGGGCCGTTCACTTACCTGCTCGAATCGGTGCAGGGCGGCGAACGCTTCGGCCGCTATTCCATCATCGGCCTGGCCGCGTCGACGCGCATCGTCGTCCAGGGCCACGAGGTGCTGGTGCTGACCGGCAACCGCATCGCCGAGCGCGAACACGACGCCAACCCGCTCGACTTCATCGACAGCTACATGAAGCGCTTCCGGGCGCCCGAGGCGACCGGCCTGCCGCGCTTCCTCGGCGGACTGGTCGGCTGCTTCGGCTACGACACGATCCGCTACATCGAGACCAAGCTGACCAAGACCCAGCGCCCGGATGAAATCGGCACGCCCGACATCCAGCTGTTGCTGTCCGAGGAAATCGCCGTCGTCGACAACCTGTCCGGCAAGCTGACGCTGATCGTCTATGCCGAACCCGGTTTCCCCGGCGCCTACCAGAAGGCGCGCGCCCGGCTCAAGGAATTGCTGGCCAGGCTGCGCCAGCCGGTGACCATTCCCGCCGAAAAGCCGGCGCATTCGGAGCCGGCGGTGTCGGTATTTGGCGAGGCGGCGTTCAAGCAGGCGGTGAAGAAGGCCAAGGACTACATCACCGACGGCGACATCATGCAGGTGGTGCTGTCGCAGCGCATGACCAAACCCTTCCACGCCAGCCCGCTGGCGCTGTACCGGACACTGCGCAGCCTCAACCCGTCGCCCTACATGTTCTATTTCGACTTCGAGGACTACCACGTCGTCGGCGCCTCGCCGGAAATCCTGGTGCGGCTGGAAGGCGACCGCGTCACCGTGCGTCCGATTGCCGGCACCCGCAAGCGTGGCGCCTCGCCGGAAGAAGATGCTGCGCTGGCCGAAGACCTGCTGTCGGACGCCAAGGAACTGGCCGAGCACACCCAGTTGCTTGACCTCGGCCGCAACGACTGCGGTCGCGTCGCCAGGATCGGCAGCGTCAAGTTGACCGAGCGCATGGTCATCGAACGCTATTCGCACGTGATGCATATTGTCTCCAACGTCGAAGGTCGGCTGGAGAAGGGCCTCGATGCGGTCGACGTACTGAAGGCAACTTTCCCGGCCGGTACCGTCTCCGGCGCGCCCAAGGTGCGGGCGATGGAGATCATCGACGAACTGGAACCGGTCAAGCGCGGTGTCTACGCCGGTTCGGTCGGCTACCTCGGCTTCAACGGCGACATGGACCTGGCCATCGCCATCCGCACCGCCGTGGTCAAGGATGGCAAGCTGCACGTCCAGGCCGGCGCCGGCATCGTCGCCGACTCCGATCCGCATTCCGAATGGGAAGAAACCCGGAACAAGGCGCGTGCCGTGCTGCGCGCCGCCGAACTGGCCGAGCAGGGCCTGAACACGCGGATGGATTGAGGGGCGCACCATGTTATTGATGATCGACAACTACGACAGCTTCACCTACAACCTGGTCCAGTATTTCGGCGAACTCGGGCAAGAGGTGAAAGTCTTCCGCAACGACGCCATCACGCTGGCCGAGATCGCCCGTCTCAAGCCCGACTACCTGGTCATTTCGCCCGGCCCTTGCGCGCCGGCGCAGGCCGGGGTGTCGCTGGCGGCGATCAAGGAGTTCGCCGGCAAGATTCCGCTGCTCGGCGTCTGCCTCGGCCACCAGTCGATTGGCGAAGCCTTCGGCGGGCGCATCGTGCACGCCAAGACATTGATGCACGGCAAGGTGTCGCCGGTGCACCACAAGAACGAGGGCGTCTTCCGCAACCTGCCCAATCCGCTGACCTGCACCCGTTACCATTCGCTGGCCATCGAGCGCGCCAGCCTGCCCGATTGTCTCGACATCACCGCGTGGACCGAGGACGGCGAGATCATGGGCGTGCGCCACAAGACGCTGGCCGTCGAAGGTGTCCAGTTCCACCCGGAATCGATTCTGACCGAACGCGGTCACGACCTGCTCAACAACTTCCTCGAGGAGCACCAGCCATGACCCCGCAAGCCGCCCTCCAGCGCGTCATCGAGCATCGCGAAATCTTCCACGACGAAATGGTTTCGCTGATGCGCCAGATCATGAGCGGCGAAGTCTCGCCGGTGATGATCGCCGCCATCGTCACCGGACTGCGCGTCAAGAAGGAAACCATCGGCGAGATCGCCGCCGCCGCCAGCGTCATGCGCGAGCTGGCGACGCCGGTCAAGGTGCCCTACGACAAGCACTTCGTCGATATCGTCGGCACCGGCGGCGACGCCGCCCACAGCTTCAATATTTCCACCACCTCGATCTTCGTTGCCGCCGCCGCCGGCGCCAAGGTCGCCAAGCATGGCGGGCGCAGCGTCTCGTCGCGCTCGGGCAGCGCCGACGTGCTCGAAGCGCTCGGTGCCAACATCAACCTGTCGCCGGAAAAGGTCGCCGAGTGCATCGAACAGTGCGGCATCGGCTTCATGTTCGCGCCCAACCACCACAGCGCGATGAAGCACGTCGCGCCGGTGCGCCGCGAAATGGGCGTGCGCACCATCTTCAACATCCTCGGTCCGCTGACCAACCCGGCGGCCGCGCCGAATACGCTGATGGGTGTCTTCCACCCGGACCTGGTCGGCATCCAGGTGCGCGTCATGCAGCGCCTCGGCGCCGAGCGCGTGCTGGTCGTGCACGGCAAGGACAACCTCGACGAAATCTCGCTCGGCGCGACGACGCTGATCGGTGAGCTGAAAGATGGCGAAGTTCGCGAATACGAAGTGCACCCGGAAGACTTCGGTCTGCAGATGATGTCGCTCAGGAACCTGCGCGTCGGCAGCGCCGACGAGTCGAAGGCGATGATGCTTGCCGCCCTGGACAATCAGCCGGGTGCTGCCCGCGAAATCGTCTGCCTGAATGCCGGCGCTGCGCTCTACGTCGCCAACGTCGCCGACAGCATCGCCGACGGCATCGCCAAGGCGCGCGAAGCCATCGCCAGCGGCGCCGCCCGGGCCAAGCTGGCGCAGTTCGTCGAATCCACGCAACGCCTGGGGGCCGCATGAGCGACATCCTGAACAAGATCATCGCCACCAAGCACGAGGAAATCGCTGCCGGTCTGGCGCTCAAGCCGCTCGCCGCACTTGATGCCGAAGCCGCGCAACAAGCCGCCCCGCGCGACTTCGTCGGCGCCATCCGCGCCAAAATCGCCGCCGCTCAGCCCGCAGTGATCGCCGAAATCAAGAAGGCCAGTCCGTCCAAGGGGATCATTCGTGCCGACTTCCGCCCGGCCGACATCGCCCGCAGCTACGCCGCTCACGGCGCCGCCTGCCTGTCGGTGCTGACCGACCGCCAGTATTTCCAGGGCGCGCCAGAATACCTTCAGGCCGCCCGCGCCGCCTGCAACCTGCCGGTACTGCGCAAGGACTTCATCGTCGATGCCTACCAGGTCGCCGAAGCCCGCGCCATGGGCGCCGACGCCATCCTGCTCATCGCCGCCGCGCTCAGTCTGGCGGAAATGCAGGCACTGGAGCGCCAGGCCATGGACTACGGCATGGCGGTGCTGGTCGAAGTCCATAACGGCGAGGAACTCGATGCCGCGTTGCAGTTGCAGACGCCGCTGCTCGGCATCAACAACCGCAACCTGCGCACCTTCGACGTCACCCTCGACACCACCCTCGGCCTGCTGGCAAGGATTCCGCAGGAGCGCATCGTGGTCACCGAAAGCGGCATCCTGAAGCCGGAAGACGTCGCCCTGATGCGCGAACACGCGGTCAACGCCTTCCTGGTGGGCGAGGCTTTCATGCGCGCGGACGAGCCGGGGGAAGAGCTGGCCAGATTGTTTGCCTGATAACATCCGGATTGGTTTTGGGAGGAAGTCATGACTGGATCGGATGCAGATGTTCGCTGGGTGCAGCGTCTTTCCAACTACACGCTGGCGCTCTGCCGTCTCTCAGAGGCAGTTGAGCTGGCAGGGCAGCGCACGCTATCTTCCCTGGAGCAGCAGGGGTTGATTCAGGCGTTCGAGTTCACTCATGAACTGGCCTGGAATCTTCTCAAGGACTATTTCTACTGGCAAGGCACTTCCGGCATCACCGGTTCGCGCGATGCCACCCGGGAAGCATTTGCCGCTGGCTTGATCGACGATGGCGAAGCCTGGATGGCGATGATACGAAGCCGTAATCAGTCGTCGCATACCTACAACCAGCAGGTTGCCAACACCATTGCCGATGCGATTATCGCGAGCTATCACCCCTTGTTGCTGGCGCTGCAAACAAGCATGCAGCAACGGGTGCCGACCTGATGAAATCCCGCGAAGCGCCCGCCGCCGGGTTGCCCGGATATGCGCTGGCAGCCATCGTGGGCGTGCTGGCTATGTATCCGGAAGTGGAGCGTGTGCAACTCTTCGGTTCGCGAGCCAAGGGAAATCAACGCCCAGGTTCGGATATCGATCTCTTCATCGAAGCGCCAACGCTGAATCCGGGGCGGCGACTTGGCCTGGAAACCCGACTCGATGATCTGCTCCTGCCCTGGAAGATCGATGTCGTGATGGCACACGAGGTTGATAACCCCGAGCTGCTGGCGCATGTGGCGCGCGTGGGTATTACCTTGTTCGGTCAGAAAACCGCGTAAAACCGAAACTGCGTAAAACCGCGGTCTGACCCCGGTTTTTCGGTTTTTCAGACTTTTTGCATGATCTTGTTGCATTGATGCAACAGATGTCAGCTTGATCAGGAAAGGTCCGGGATTAAGCCTTGCCCCTTGGCAGTCGGGCTTGCACAATGCTTCTCAACTTCTCGATCCGAGAGGTAAAGCTTAGCCGGCTCCTTGGAGTCGGCTAAAAACTAACCACTAAGGAGATTTTCTGATGCAAAAGAAGATTATTGCTCTGGCCGTTGCCGCTCTGGCTTCTTCCGCTGCCTTCGCGCAGTCCAACGTTACCGTTTACGGTACGGTCGATCTGGGCCAGGCCTGGGTCAAGTCCAATGACAGCGCCGCTGGTGCTCAAGGTCAAAAGAATGTTGGCCGTCTTGACAACAACTCTTCCAACATCGGCTTCCGTGGCACGGAAGACCTGGGCAACGGCCTGAAGGCTCTGTTCCAGTTCGAAGCTGGTATCAACACCGACACCAACGGCGGTTGGGGTGGTGGTCGTGACACCTACATCGGCCTGACCGGCGGTTTCGGTACCTTCGTTGCCGGTAACCTGACGCACCCGCTGCGTGCCATGGGCTCCAAGGTTGAAATCCTTCCGGGCGCCGCTGGTTTCGGTACCGTCGGCTCGATCACCGGCGCTATCGGCACCACCAAGACCGGTGCTGATGAGCGTGCTCAAAATGCCCTGGCCTATGTTTCGCCGAAGTTCGGTGGTTTCAACGCTACCGTTGCTTACGTCAACGGCGAAGTGAACCCGAACGGTGCTGGTCAAGGCGAAGCCCGTCAGTGGCAAGTTGCCGGTCAGTACGAAGACGGCCCGCTGTACGTCGGCGCTGGCTACCACAAGGTCCAGAACGGTTCCCCGGTTGGTACCGCTGGTAACGTTGAAGCTGATGCCGCTGTCTGGCGTCTGGCTGCTACCTACAGCTTCCCGACCAACACCAAGGTTACCGCCCTGTACGACAACACCAAGGCTGAAACCGACGTGGCTGGTGCTTACTTCAAGCGCGCTGCCTACTCGCTGGGTGTTCTGCAGTCCTTCGGCCAAGCTGCCGTTGGTCTGGAGTGGGCCAAGTCCAACAAGATCAAGACCCAAACCGGTACGGTTGCTGATTCCAGCGCCAACATCTGGACCCTGGTCGGTACCTACAGCCTGAGCAAGCGCACCACCGCTCACGCCCGTTACAGCAAGCTGTCGAACAACGCTGGTGCTGATTATCGCTTCTACAACAACCCGGTTGCTGCTGCTGCTCCGGCCGCTGCTGGTCGTGACTACACCGGCTTCATGGTTGGTCTGCGTCACTCCTTCTAATCTAGCCTAGCTGGTTTTAGAAAACTGAAACGGTCACTCTTCGGAGTGGCCGTTTTCTATTGGGGTTCATGAAAGCTTCGGCCCTGGAAACGGGACAATAAAAAAACCACGCTCATGTTGGCGTGGTTTTTTGTTGTCAGCCCGATTTCAAACCAGGATCAGATTGTCGCGATGGATCATTTCCGGCTCGTCGATGTAGCCGAGGATGCCTTCGATTTCGTGGGTCGCCTTGCGGGCGATCAGGCGGGCTTCGCCGCTGCCGTAATTGGCCAGGCCGCGGGCGATTTCGTGGCCGTCGGGGGCGATGCAGGCAACCGCTGCGCCGCGCTCGAAATCGCCCTCAACGGCCGAGACGCCGACCGGCAGCAGGCTTTTTCCGGATTTCAGGGCCTTGACGGCGCCGTCGTCGAGTACGAGGCGGCCGGCTAGTTGCAGGTGGTCGGCCAGCCATTGCTTGCGTGCGGCCAGGGGCGGCGTCTGGGCGACGAGCAGGGTGCCCAGTGCTTCACCGGCAGCCAGGCGCAAGATGGGATCGTTTTCGTGGCCGCTGGCGATCACGGTGTCGGCGCCGCTGCGCGCCGCGCGCTTGGCGGCGATGACCTTGGTGATCATGCCGCCGGTGCCGACGCGGCTACCGGCGCCACCGGCCATGGCTTCGAGCGTGGGGTCGCCGGCGCTGGCCTCCTGAATCAGCGTCGCCGCCGGATCCTTGCGCGGGTCGGCCGTGTACAGGCCCTTCTGGTCGGTGAGGATGATCAGGGCGTCGGCTTCGAGCAGGTTGGCGACCAGGGCGCCCAGCGTATCGTTGTCGCCGAACTTGATTTCGTCGGTGATCACCGTGTCGTTTTCGTTGATGATCGGGATGACGCCCAGGCCGAGCAGGGTGTTCAGCGTGGCACGGGCGTTCAGGTAGCGCTTGCGGTCGGCGAGGTCGTCGTGGGTGAGCAGGATCTGCGCGGTGTGCAGGCCGTGCTTGCTGAACGCGGCTTCGTAAACTTCGACCAGACCGGCCTGGCCGACGGCGGCAGCGGCCTGTTTTTCATGCACGGTCTTCGGCCGGCGGCCCCAGCCCAGGCGCTGGACACCGCAGGCGACGGCGCCGGAGGAGACGAGGATGACCTCGCGTCCTTGTTCGCGCAGCGCGGCGATCTGGCGCGCCCAACTGTCGATGGCGGCGAGGTCGAGGCCGTTGCCGTTACTGGTGACGAGCGCCGAGCCAACCTTGACGACCAGGCGTTTGGCGGAAGCGAGGCGGCTGCGGCTCATTGTTCCTCGGCGGGCGTGTCTTCGTCGTCGTCGGCGATTTCCGGGCGGGCCATCTGTTCGAGGGCTTCCTGGATCGCGTAGATCAGCGGCTTGGTGCCGTCGCCGGTGATGGCAGTGATCGGGAACACCGGGCCGTCGTACTTGGTGGCCTTCTTGTAGGCCTTGAGGAAATCCTTGACCGCCTTTTCGCGGTCTTCCTCGGGAATCAGGTCGAGCTTGTTGAGGACCAGCCAGCGCGGCTTGTCGGCCAGCGCCGGGTCGTGCTTGACCAGTTCGCCGACGATGGCCTTGGCGTCCTTGACCGGGTCGGCATCGGGATCGATCGGTGCAATGTCGACCAGGTGCAGCAGGATGCGCGTGCGCTGCAGGTGCTTGAGGAAGCGGATGCCGAGGCCGGCACCGTCGGCGGCGCCTTCGATGAGTCCGGGCACGTCGGCCATGACGAAGCTCTTCTCGGCGCCGACGCGGACCACGCCGAGGTTGGGGTGCAGCGTGGTGAACGGGTAGTCGGCGACCTTCGGCCGGGCCGACGAGACGGCCCGGATCAGCGTGCTCTTGCCGGCGTTGGGCAGGCCGAGCAGGCCGACGTCGGCGAGCACGCGCAGTTCCAGGCTGACCTCGAATTCCTCGCCGGGGTCGCCCTTGGTGCATTGGCGCGGCGCGCGGTTGGTCGACGACTTGAAATGGGTGTTGCCGAGGCCGCCCTTGCCGCCCTTGGCGAGCAGGACCTTCTTGTCGTGCACGTCGAGGTCGGCGAGGATTTCGCCGGTGTTGAGGTCGGTGACCACGGTGCCGACCGGCATGCGCAGGAAGATGTCATCGCCGCCCTTGCCGTAGCAGTCGGCGCTGCCGCCGTTCTCGCCGCGCTGGCCGAGGAACTTGCGGGTGTAGCGGTAATCGACCAGGGTGTTGATGTTGCGGTCGGCAATCACGTACACGCTGCCGCCACGACCGCCGTCGCCGCCGTTGGGGCCACCCATCGGGATGTATTTTTCGCGGCGGAAGGTGGCGATGCCGTTGCCGCCGTCGCCGGCTTTAACGTAGATCTTTGCTTCGTCAATGAACTTCATGCTTTCCGCCTCTGAAAATTAAAAAGCCCTATCCGGCGGATAGGGCTTCTGGGTTCCGCCGGTCCGAATTATTCGGCAGCCGGAACGATGGTGACCGTGCGGCGCTTCTTTTCGCCCTTGATGGCGAACTGGATGGTGCCATCCTTCAGCGCGAACAGGGTGTGGTCCTTGCCCATGCCGACGTTTTCGCCCGGGTGGAATTCGGTACCGCGCTGGCGAACGATGATGTTGCCGGCGAGAACGAATTGACCGCCGTAGCGCTTGACGCCGAGTCGTTGTGCCTGTGAGTCGCGGCCGTTACGCGAACTGCCGCCTGCTTTTTTGTGTGCCATTTGCTAGCTCCTTCTCTGAACTCAGGCAGCGATCGTGTCGATGCGCAGTTCGGTATAGTTCTGACGATGGCCCTGACGCTTCTGGTAGTGCTTGCGACGGCGCATCTTGAAGATCTTGACCTTGTCGTGGCGGCCGTGGGAAACCACGGTGCACTTGACGGTGGCGCCAGCAAGGAAGGGGGCGCCGATCTTTACCGACTCGCCTTCGCCTACCATGAGGATCTGGTCAAGGGTAACTTCTGCGCCAACGTCTGCCGGTATCTGTTCTACTTTGAGTTTTTGGCCAGCGGAAACGCGATACTGCTTGCCGCCGGTTTTTATGACCGCATACATGGGTTGGACTCCGAAAATAAATCTAAAGGGTGCTACAAAGAACCGCGCATTATACGTAGAAGTTTATGAAAGTCAAAGCCTTTCAAGGGCTTGTGCTAGAATTTCGGCCTTTCGCAAAGGAGCATCTCATGGCTGAAATCACCACGGCCTCCGGCCTGATCTACGAAGACACCGTTGAAGGCAGCGGCGCTGTCGCCGCCGCCGGCGCTTTCGTCACCGTGCACTACACCGGCTGGCTGACCGACGGCAGCAAGTTCGATTCGAGCAAGGATCGCAACGATCCCTTCCAGTTTCCGCTCGGCCAGGGCCATGTCATCAAGGGCTGGGACGAAGGCGTCCAGGGCATGAAGATCGGCGGCACCCGCAAGCTGACCATTCCGGCTCACCTCGGTTACGGCGCCCGTGGCGCTGGCGGCGTCATCCCGCCGAATGCAACGCTGGTCTTCGAGGTCGAACTCCTCGATCTGCAATGACCCAGGCTGACGATCCCTGGGCCAAGTGGCGCCAGCCGGCCGGTTCGGCCGTGCCTGCCGCCGAGAAAGCGGAACCGCCTGTCGCGGAAAAATCCGCCCCGGCGCGAGCACGGCCGGCCAAAGCGCCGGAACGCCCGGTGGCCGACAAGCGGCCAGCGGATGAGGCTGCGGCCGACCTGGAGGTCACCGCCGAGGTGAAAACCAAGCCGGCCGGCACGCTGGGCGTGAAAGCCGGTCTGCGTTCGGAAGCGCCCGGCAAGCGCACGCCCTTGCGCGGCGGCTCGCCGGTACGCAAGCCGATGACAGCTGCGGCGCCACTTGAGCGTCCGGCGGCCCGGCCGGCGAAAAAGGCGGCGCCGGTCGTTCGCTCCGGCCCGCCACCCGAAGGGACGCGGCTGTCCAAGGTGATGTCCGAACGTGGCATGTGCTCGCGGCGCGAGGCCGATCTGTGGATCGAACGCGGCTGGGTGTTCGTCAATGGCGAGCAGGTCAGCGAACTCGGTTCGCGGATTGATCCGGATGCGCGCATCGAAGTCTCGACCGAGGCCAAGAAGGATCAGGCCAAAGCGGTCACCATCCTGCTGCACAAGCCGATCGGTTACGTTTCCGGTCAGCCTGAGCCGGGCTGCATTCCGGCGGTGACGCTGATCACCGCAGAAAACCAGGTGCCGCAATCGGGCGGTCCCGAGTTCAAGCCGTGGATGCTGCGCGGCCTGGCGCCGGCCGGTCGGCTCGATGTCGATTCGACCGGCCTGCTGGTGCTGACCAGCGACGGTCGTGTCGCCAAGCGTCTGATCGGCGAGGACAGCGATGCCGAGAAGGAATATCTGGTGCGTGTCTCCGGCGAGATGATCAAGGGCGGCCTGGAACTGCTGCGCCATGGCCTGGAACTTGACGGCAAGGCCTTGAAGCCGGCCTGGGTCAAACAGTTGAACGAGGACCAGCTGCACTTCATCCTCAAGGAAGGCAAGAAGCGGCAGATCCGCCGCATGTGCGAACTGGTCGGTCTCAAGGTGGTCGGCCTGAAGCGTGTGCGCATCGGCCGCATCCGCCTCGGCGACCTGCCCATGGGGCAGTGGCGTTTCCTGCGTGCCGACGAAGCGTTTTAAGCTTTTCAGCACATAAGGCACAGCAACGAAAACGCCGGCAAATTGCCGGCGTTTTTTTTGAACGAGTCGGCTGCCAGCTCAGACGGTGCCGGTCGGTGCGGCGCTACGCACCGGCGGCATCATCAGGCATTCGCCTTCGATCACGGTCTTGCCGGCAACTGTGCACACGGTGTCGAGGATGACGCGGTTCTTGGCGGTGTTGACTTCCCGCACGGTGACCGTGGCGGTGACGGTGTCGCCCGGCTTGACCGGGGCCTTGAACTTCAGCGTCTGCGACAGGTAGATGGTGCCGGGCCCGGGCAGCTTGTTGGCCAGGGTGGCGGAGATGAAGCCGGCCGACAGCATGCCATGGGCGATGCGGGTGCCGAACATCGTGCCCTTGCAGTATTCCTCGTCGAGGTGGGCCGGATTGACGTCGGTCGAGATGCCGGCGAACAGGATGATGTCGGCTTCGGTCACGGTCTTGGAAGTGCTTGCGGACATACCGGGGTGCAGTTGGTCGATGTGATAGGTCATGCTGTGACTCCTGATTCTTTATCGAAGTGGTTGCGGCAGAAAAATAAACTCTAACATACGTCAGCGTATGGCTGTCATTCGGTGCGCAGGGCTTCGACCGGATCGAGTCTGGCCGCGCGCCGGGCGGGCAGTACGCCGGCGGCGAGGCCGATGGCGATGGCGATGCCCTCGGCGAGCAGCACGAAACTGAGCGGCGTATGTACTGGCAGCGCCGGTACCAGCAGGTGGATCAGTTGCGCCAGCCCGATGCCGAGTAGCAAGCCGAGCGCCCCGCCCAGCGCCGAGAGGGCGATGGCTTCGCCGAGAAACAGCCCGAGGATGGTGCGCCGGCGGGCGCCGAGGGCGACCAGCAGGCCGATTTCGCCGGTGCGCTCGGTGACGGCGATGGTCATGATGGTGACGATGCCGACGCCGCCGACCAGCAGCGAAATGCCGCCGAGCGCGCCGACGGCCAGGGTCAGCACGTTGAGGATGTTGGACAGCGTCTTCAGCATCTCTTCCTGGGTGACGATGGTGAAATCCTCGCGGCCGTGGCGTTCGATCAGGTGCCGGCGAATCTGGCTGGCGACCGCTGCCGACGGGGCATTCTCGGCGACGGCGACATTGATTTCGTCCACGCCCTCGCGATTGAACAGTTCCTGGGCGCGGGCAGCGGGGATGAAGGCAGTGTCGTCGAGGTCGATGCCGAGGAACTGGCCCTTGGCTTCCATGATGCCGATCACGCGGAACTGCAGGCCGCCGATGCGAATGCGCTGGCCGAGTGCATTGTCGGCGCCGAACAGTTCTTCCTTCAGCTTGGCGCCGAGGACGACGAAGGCGCGTGCATTGCCGGCATCGTCGGCGGGCAGGTACTGGCCGCTGCGCGCAGCCAGGCGGAAAACGGCGGCAGAATCGGCGCTGACGCCGGAGACCAGCGTGCGTCGGGTGCGTCCGTTGCCCTGGATTTCGGCGTTGCCCTTGATGTTCGGCGTCACCGCGACGACATGCGGCAGGCGGGCCAGCGACTGCGCATCCTCCAGCGTCAGCGGGCGGGCGCTCGACGGCAGGCCGGAGGGGGCGCCGCCGGTTTTCGTCTTGCCCGGCGCGATGGTCACGACGTTGGTGCCGAACTGGCTGAATTCGCCCAGCACATAGCGGTGGATGCCCTCGCCGATCGAGGTGAGCAGGATCACCGAGGCAATGCCGACGGCGATGCCGAGCAGCGTCAGGAAGCTGCGCAGCCGCTGCGCAGTGACGGCGCGGGCGGCAAGGCGGATGGCGTCGCGGAGATCCATGCTCAGTGCTTCATCAGCGCCTGCACCGGATCGAGCCGGGCGGCGCGGCGGGCTGGCAGGAAGCCGAACAGCAGGCCGGTGCCGATGGCGGTGGACAGGCCGGCGATCACCGCCCAGTCGGGCGGGTAGGCGGGAAAGATCGGGAAGATCTGACGCAGGGCAAAGGCGCCTAGCTGGCCGAGCAAATAACCAAGGAGGGCGCCGACCGCCGACAGCATCGCCGCTTCAGTCAGGAAAGCCAGGCGGATGGTTCGCGCCGGCGCGCCGAGCGCCTTGAGCAGGCCGATTTCGCCGGTGCGCTGTGTCACCGCGACGAGCATCACGTTCATCACCAGAATGCCGGCCACCGCCAGGCTGATCGCGGCAATGCCGGCGACGGCCAGCGTCAGCGCGCCGAGCAGCTTGTCGAAGGTGGCCAGGACGGCATCCTGGGTGATCACCGTGACATCTTCCTCGCCGCGATGGCGCTGGGTCAGGATCGTCAGTGTCTGGTCGCGCGCCTGCGGAATGGCGTCGCGGCTGCGCGCCTCGACCAGTACGCGGAACAGCGTGTTGCTGTTGAACATTGCCTGGGCGAAGGCGACCGGGACGATGACCAGTTCGTCGGTATTCATGCCCAGCCCCTGGCCGGTCGACTTGAGGACGCCGACGATGCGCACGCGCCGGTCGCCGATGCGCACCAACTGGCCGACCGCCGGCGCGCTGCCGAACAGTTCGGCGCGGATGGTGGCGCCGATCACCGCGACCGCCGAGCCGCGGTTCCAGTCTTCCTCGGGCAGCGCGTCACCCTGGGCGAGGTCGAAATCGCGGATGGCGAAATAGTCGCGCGTGGTGCCGGCGACCATGACTTCGCGCAGCCGGCCGCCGAAGTTGATTTCCGAGGTGCCGACGGCGAGCGGGGCGACGCGGTGCACGGCCGGCGCGCGGCGGAGGGCACCGGCGTCGTCAATGGTCAGGTCGCGTGGCGTATTGGTGATCGCCGTCGCCGGGTTGAAGCCGCCGGTGCCGGTGCGCCCGGGTAGGACGATGACGAGGTTGCTGCCGAGCGACGAGAACTGGCCGACGACGTAACGTCGGGCACCGTCGCCGAGTGCCGTCAGCAGCACCACGGCGGCGACGCCGATGGCCATCGCCAGCACCGACAGCGCCGTGCGCACCGGGTAGCCGGTGGCGGCGTCGCGGGCGAAACGCAGGATGTCAGGCAGGCGCATGCGCGGCGCTGTCGTGCTTGAGGCGCCCGTCTTCCATGACCAGCTGGCGGCGGGCGCGTTCGCCCATCTGCGGGTCGTGGGTCACGACGACCAGGGTGACGCCGCTGGCGTTCAGGGCTTCGAGCAGATTGACCACTTCCTCGCCGGTGTGCCGGTCGAGGTTGCCGGTCGGTTCGTCGGCGAGGATCAGCGCCGGCTGCATGATCGTCGCCCGGGCGATGGCGACGCGCTGACGCTGGCCGCCGGAGAGTTGGTCGGGTTTGTGGTCGGCGCGCTGGTCCAGGCCGAAGTTCTTCAGTGCCTCGGTGACCCGGCGGTCGCGCTCGCTGCGTGCGATGCCGGCCAGCATCATCGGCAGGGCGATGTTTTCGGCGGCGGTCAGGCGTGGCACCAGATGAAAACTCTGGAAGACGAAGCCGATGCGCGTACTGCGCACCTGCGCCTGTTCGTCGGCGCTCAGGGTCGTCACGTCGCGCCCTTCCAGCCGGTAGCTGCCGGCATTGGGGCGGTCGAGCAGGCCGAGCAGGTTGAGCAGCGTCGATTTGCCCGAGCCGGACGGACCCATCACGGCGACGTATTCGCCGGCCGAGATGCTCAGGTCGAGGCCGGCCAGCGCTCGTACCGTGGTGTCGCCGAGCTGGAACCGGCGTTCGATCCCGGACAGTTCGATCAGCGCCATTCAGCGTGCCGCTTGTTCTTCCGTCGCCTTGGCGCCGGCGACGACGCCCGTGCGTTCGAGCGAGGTGACGATGCGTTCGCCGGCCTGCAGGCCTTCGCTGATCTCGGTGTGTTCCCAGTTGGCGAGCCCGGCCTTGATGCTGCGTTCGACCAGCTTGCCGTCTTCCAGCAGCAGCACCTTGCCGCCTTCGAGGATGGCCGCAGTCGGAATGCGCAGGACGTTTTCCCGGGTCGCCAGGATGATCTCGACATCGGCGCTGTAGCCGACCAGCAGGCCGGCGGCTTCGTCCGGCTTGGCGAAATCGACTTCGATATCGACGGTGCGCGCCTGCTTTTCCACGGCCGAGACGTAGGGGGCAACACGGCGGACGGTCCCGGTCAGCACCTTGCCGGGCAGCGCATCGAGGGTAATGCGCACGGGTTGTCCGACCGCGATCTTGGGTGCATCGACTTCGTCCATCGGCGCCTTGACGTAGAGGCAGGAGGCGTCGAACAGGTCGATTGCCGGCGGTGTCGGCACGCCCGGCGGTGACGGTGTCGAGTATTCGCCCAGTTCGCCGACGATCTTGGCTACCGTGCCGGCAAAGGGCGCGTACAAGGCCACCCGGCCCTGGTCGACGCGGGTCGATTTGAGCCGCGCTTCGGCCTGGGCGATGTCGGCGCGCGCTGTGGCGCAGGCAGCCCGGCGGACCTCGGCGTCGGTGCGGGCGCTTTCCTCGCGGCTGGGCGAGACGAAGCCGCGGGCGCGCAGTTCGGCTTGCCTTTTTGCCTCTTTTTCGGCGTTGACCGCAGCAATGCACACTTCCTCGGCGCGCTTCGCCGCCAGCGTCACCTGGGCGGCGGCCAGCGTCGAACTGGCTTGCTGGTCGTCGTTCCACAGCTTGAGCAGCAATTGGCCCTTCTCGACCTTGTCGCCTTCCTTGACGCCGAGGTATTCGATGCGCCCGCCGACGATGGTCGACAGTTTGGTGCGCTGGCACGCCTCGACTGTGCCGGCGCGGGTATTGGCTAGTGTGGCCTCGACGGTGCCGGTGCCGACGCTGGCGACGGTGACGGCGATCGGCTTGGGGCGAGTTAGCCAGAAAGCCGCAGCGGCCAGGATGACGACGATGATCAGAATGGTGACGAGGCGACGCATGGGATTTCCTATCTGAAGCCGGGCAGCCAGCCGGATTGTTCGTGGCCCCACACCGGTTCGAGGCTGCCCTGGTATAGCGCCTCGATCACCGGCGGCTCCTGCCAGGGTTCGTTCATGAAGGTCAGGCCGACTTCCTCGACGGTGCGGCCCGACCAGTAGTGCTCGGCGACTTCGTCGAGGGCTTCGAGCGACAGGCTGTGCGGCAGGCGTAAATAATCGAGCCAGCTGGCATCGTGAAAGGAGCAGATGTAGGCGCCCTTGGTCCGCGAGCAGGAGAGGTTCTTGCCGAAGACGCGATCCGGATGCTTGTGGCGGAAGGTCATCGCGTCGGTACGGGTGGCGAACTGCAGCAGGGCATGCAGGCGGCTGGGGAAATGGTTGTAGCGCCGTTGCCGGAAATATTCGAGGTGGTACTCGGCGAAATAATTCTGCACCGACAGCAATTGGTCGCCGGCGCTCGGTGCACCACCCTGCGGCGCGGCCAGTGTGGCGCCGAAGGGGCTGCCCTTGAGGATGTCCCAGCCGGGCAGGTCGGCGCCTGCGTCGAGCCAGCAGAAAAGCTCCAGCGTTGCAGTGTCCTTGATCAGGTTGTCCATGATCCCGTTGGCGTGGTGCGAATCCTGCCATTCTCGCCGATTGCACGGGATTGACCAAACATGGCGCAAGGGAATTTGCTGGAGAAAAAAACAGGCTGGTTTTTTATTTTCAGAGTGGTAAGCTGAAGCTGTGTCGAGTGTGCAGCAAGCCCGACATGCAGTGGCAGTCAATGCTGCGTTGCAGGAGATTCTATGGCAGTTGTCAAAGGAAGCATTTCTTGAGATTACCGTGTAGTACTCCCCATACGGCGTAATGCCGATTGCCCCGACCGGGTGTGTCGGGGTTGCAGCAAACGAAGCCCATGCCTCAACCGCATGGGCTTCACGTTTTCAGGAACGGGAAATGTCGATTCAACGTTACGGCACGACGCGCCGCTATTCCGATGCCGTGGTGCACAACGGCACCGTCTACCTCGTCGAAGTTTCTGCGCTGGCCGATGCCGGCGTCGCCGAGCAGACCGCCGACATGCTGGCCAGCGTCGAGCGTTTGCTGGCGCAACTTGGCAGCGACAAGCGCCATTTGCTGATGGCGACGATCTATCTGGCCGACATGGCCGACTACGATGCCATGAACGCCGTCTGGGATGCCTGGGTGCCTGAAGGTTGTGCGCCGTCCCGCGCCTGCGTCCAGGCCAGACTGGCGAAACCGGAATACCGTGTCGAAATTGCGCTGACCGCCGCCATCGCTCAGGGCTGAACTTCGGCGCTGCAGTCGCAGCCGCTGCCGGCCGATATCCAGCGGGCGCAGAGTCGGCCGAGCAAGCTGTCGGCGCCGGGGGCCAGCAGCAGTCCGCAGTGATAGCGCTGCGCATCCGCCGACCAGGTCAGCGCCGGGCACGGGCCGCGCCGCTGCAGGAAGCGCAAGCGGCCGAGTGGGCAGGTTTCGAGTGCGCAGCAAACCCCGCAGCCATTGCAGGGCTGGCCTTCGGCGGGCTTGGCAGGGGCCTCGCGATGCAGTTCCAGGATGATTTCGCGCACGGCGCATGATGCGGCATCAAGGTGAAGGCCGGCAAGTCGTCCGTGACTGTGCTATATATGCGGATATTGTTAATTCACCGAGACTTTGCCGAATCATGATCGAACAAGACAAACCTGTCGTCTTTGGCACCGAAGACATCCTGATGAGCCTGTGCAACTCGGTGACCGATGTCCTCAATGTCGCCACCCAGAGCCAGATCCGTTATTCCGGCATGGTCCAGCGCATCACCAAGACCTGCCTGAAACCGGATATCGGTTGTTTCGTGTTGTTCGACGGCGGTTTTTCCGGTCTGGTCGTGATCAATTTTTCCGCCTCGGCAGCGATGGAGTTGTACGAGACCTATTTGCTGAGCATGGGCATGGCGAAGGAGGAGCTGGCCAGTTCGCACACCGCCGATGAAGTCAGCAACGTGATGGGCGAACTGATGAACCAGATTGTCGGCAATTTCACCGGCAAGGTCGGGCGTGAATTGCAGACGCACATCACCCAGAATCAGCCGAAGATGCTGGTGCTCAACAAGCAGGTCATGCTCAGCGTCGATACCAACCTGGACAAGCCGGAAGCGCGTCGGGTCACCTTCTATACCAGCCGCAACAACATCTTCTATCTCGAACTGGCGATCGACCGCACCGAGTTCATCAAGCTGTTCGACTTCGATGCCCAGGAAGTCGCCGACCCCGACGAACTGATCGCCCAGGCGGCTTCCGCCAAGGCCAAACCGGCCCCCGTGCAGGCGCCGGCCAACGACCACGACGATCTGCTCAACTCCCTCGGCATGTAAGTGCGCCCCTCAGGGGCGGGCAAGAAACAGTTCCGGATCGACCGGCGTATCGTTGAGGATGACCGTCCAGTGCAGGTGCGGGCCGGTCGAGCGGCCGGTGGCGCCGACGGCCCCCAGGCGTTCGCCGCGGGCAAGGCGTTGACCCACCTGCACATCGATGCGCGACAGGTGCATGTAGATGCTGATCAGGCCCTGGCCGTGATCAAGGAAGACGCTGTTACCGTTGAAGAAATAATCGCCAGTGTCGATCACCGTGCCGGCAGCCGGGGCGCTGACCTGCGCGCCGCTGGGGGCGGCGAAATCGAGCCCGTTGTGCGGGTTGCGCGGCAGGCCGTTGAAAAAGCGGCGCAGGCCGAAACGCGACGACAGGCGGCCGTCGGCGGGTCGTGAGAAACCGGTGTCGGGGTTGCCGGCGCTGAAGCGGCGTTTCAGTTCGGCGGTGTGCGCCTGCTCGCGTTCGATGCGTGCGAGGTCTTCCGGCGAAGGTTCGACCTTGCGTGTTTCCTTGATGGTCAGGCGCTGTTCCGGATAGTTCTTCGTGCCGACCGGAACGCTGATCGTCCTCGACGACGCTGCTTCGGCGACAGTGACTTCCAGCGGTACCGGCAGGGCATCGAGGGGAATGCCAAGCAGGGCGTGCCAGCGTCCGGCGTGAGCGACAACGGCGAGCGGGCTGGTGTCGTGGAAGGCCTGCGGGCGGGGGCGGCTGTCGGGCCCCAGATCGATCACGGCAACACCGCCCGGAACCGCCAGATGCCGTGGCAGTGCAGCGTAGGCGGGGGCGAACGACAGCATGCCGCCGAGCAGCAAGGCGGCGATCAGGCGGGCGCGCGAGCTGGGGTTTGCTGGATTTCTGAAAATGTTACATATAAAAATAAAAACATTTGAAATCTGTGTCGCGTTGCTTTGGGTTGTTTCTGCGGTTTTCATGAAAAAGTCTTTTAAATTATGCTGGTAAATGATTTAATTCGATTTTTCCTGATCGGTAAGTGTCCGGGGTCGTGATTCCGTGAATAGTGAAATACAGCAGCGTCTCAGCGCATTTCGGCAGAAACGCCGGGTACAGGCCGGTTCGCTGATCATTACCGTCTTTGGCGACGCCATTCTGCCCCGTGGCGGCAAGATCTGGCTGGGCAGCCTGATCCGCCTGCTGGAACCGCTGGACCTCAACGAGCGCCTGATCCGGACCTCGGTCTTCCGCCTGGTCAAGGAAGAATGGCTGTGTACCGAAACCATCGGCCGTCGCGCCGATTATGCCCTGACCGCTGCCGGTCGGCGACGTTTCGAAGAAGCCGCCCGGCACATTTACGCGTCGCGGGCGCCCTTGTGGGACCATCGCTGGCGCCTGATCCTCCTGGTTGGCGAACTGCCCCAGAAGACCCGCGAGCAGGTGCGCAGCGCGCTCGCCTGGCAGGGGTTCGGCATGCTCGGCGGCGAATGCTTCGTGCACCCGGGCGCCGACCTGTCGGTGGTGCTCGATGCCCTGGTTGCCGAAGGCCTGTCTTCGGCCTTGTCTGCCCTGCTGCCGCTTTTTGCCGCCGATTCGCGTTCGGCCATGTCGGCCAGTGACGCCGACCTGGTCAGCCGCGCCTGGAACCTGCCGGCGCTGGCCGAAGCCTACGGGCATTTCGTCAGCCGCTACCAGCCGGTGCTCGACGAACTGCAGCGCGATCAGCGCCTAGCCCTGAGCGATCAGGATGCCTTCCTGCTGCGCATCCTGCTGATCCACGATTACCGGCGCATGCTGCTGCGCGACCCGGAACTGCCCGAAGTCCTGTTGCCCGCGCAGTGGCCCGGCCAGCAGGCGCGCCTGCTGTGCAAGGAGATTTACCGGCGGCTGGAGACGGCCTCGTCGCGCCATCTCGACACCATGCTGTGCGTGGCCGACGGCAGCACACCGGTCGAGGACGCGACCCTGGCCAACCGCTTCAGCCAGGACGATCCCTTAAGCCGCTGATTCCTTCTTCAGGTCGACCAGCGGGATCACGCCGGCGATCTCGATACGCCGACGGTCGGCTTCGACTTCCGTCAGCGGTGCCGTTTCGACCATCGTGGCCAGGCAACGCCGGGTCAACTCCTGATAGGTTTTCGTGCCTTCGCCCTTCCAGGCGATTTCCTCGTCGCTCAGCGGGCGGACGACGCGGCCGGGCAGGCCGGCGACCAGCACGCCGTCGGGAATTTCCTGGCCGGCCTTGATGAAGCTGGAGGCGGCGACGATGCTGTTGGCGCCGATCACGGCGTTGTCCATGATCACCGCGTTCATGCCGACCAGCGCGTTGCGCCCGATGCGGCAACCGTGCAGCACGGCGCCGTGGCCGATGTGCCCGTCTTCCTCGACCACGGTATCGGTGCCGGGGAAGCCGTGCATGACGCAGGTGTCCTGCAGGTTGGCGCCGCGCTCCAGGATCAGCCGGCCGAAATCGCCGCGCAGGCTGGCGCAGGGGCCGACGTAACAGCCCGGGCCGACGATCACGTCGCCGATCAGGACGGCGCTGGGATGGACGTAGGCGGTCGGGTCAACCACCGGGGTGATGCCGTCGATGGCATAGACGCGCAGGGAGTTCATGGGGCTTGTCGCTTGGCTGTCGAAGTGCATTATTATAGAACCTGTTTTGTAATGAGGAATTTTTGGCGATGAGCGAGGATACTGACGGCAAGCACGGCGTGCAGTCGATGGAGGTCGGCATGAGCATCCTGCGGGCCATGGTCGACGGGCAGCGCTCGATGATGCTCAAGGACATTGCGGCGGCGGCCGGGATGCCGGCGTCGAAAGCGCACCGCTACCTGGTCAGCCTGATCCGTGCCGGCCTGGTCGAACAGGACCCGATGAGTTCGCGTTACGACCTCGGGCCGTTTGCGCTCAACGTCGGCCTGGTCGCCCTCGACCGCCTCGACCGCGTACGCCTCGGGCTCAATGCCATCGCCGAACTGCGCGACGAGATCAACCAGACCACCGCACTCGCCGTCTGGGGCGACCGCGGTCCGGTGGTGGTGCGCTGGGAAAGGCCGCGCCGGCCGATCACGGTCAATGTCATCACCGGCACCGTGCTCGAACTGCTGTCGTCGGCCACCGGCCGGGTGTTCGCCGCGTGGATGCCGCGCAAGGTCGTCGCGCCGTTGCTCGCTGCCGAGATGAAGGCGCCGGACCTGCCGCCGGAACTGAAGAGCAAGGCCGGTGTTGAAGCCCTGCTGGCCGACGTCAGGGCCAGGGGCTTTGCCACCACCGACGGCTTCCACAAGGTGCCGGGGGTGACGGCAGCGGCGGTGCCGGTGTTCAACTTCCGCAACGAAATCACCATGGCCCTGCTCGCCGTCGGCGTTCAGGGCATGCTCGACACCAGCGCCGACGGTCTCGAAGTCAGCCATCTGCGCCGGCACGCCGAGGCCCTGTCGCTGCGCCTGGGCGCCACCGGCGAGCCAAAGCCGCCGCAATAGCGGGCTCAGGCGAGCCAGGCCGGCGGCCGCTTGTCGAGGAAGGCGGCGATGCCGTCGCGGGCCTCGTCGGTCGCTCGCTGGCGGGCGATGCGGCCCGCCGTTTCCTCGCCCAGGGCGGCGTCGATGGGGCGCCCGGCAACGGCAGCGATCAGGTCCTTGGCGGCGTTCTGGGCCAATGGCCCGCCCTGCAGCAGTGCGGAAGTCAGTTGGTCGATGGCGGCGTCGAGCGCCTCGGGGGCGACCACCTCGCCGACCAGACCAATCGCCAGTGCGCGTTCGGCGCCGATCTTTTCGCCGCTCTGGAAATAGCGCAGCGCGTGGCGCGGGCCGATGGCGCGCAGCACGTAGGGGCTGATCACTGCCGGGATGATCCCGAACTTCACTTCCGAGGTCGAGAAACTGGCGTCGCTGGCGGCAATCGCCATGTCGCAGGCGGCGGTCAGGCCGGTGCCGCCGCCCAGCGCGGCGCCCTGGACGCGGGCGACGGTCGGCTTGCGCAGGCTGGCCAGGGTATGCAGCATGGCGGCGAAATTGCGGGCATCGGCGAGGTTCTGCTCGGCGCCGAATTGCGCCGCCCGTTTCATCCAGTTGAGGTCGGCGCCGGCCGAGAAATGCCGGCCGCGCCCGCCGAGGACGACGATGCGCACGCCAGCATCGGCCTCCAGCTCGCGGCAGGCGGCGGCCAGTTCGCCGATCAGCGTTTCGTCGAAGGCGTTGAAGACGGCCGGACGGTTCATCCAGATCGTCGCCACCGGCCCTTTGCGTTCGATTTCCAGGGTGTCGTACATGCTCGTTCTCCGTCAGCGGTTCTTGAACGCCGGCTTGCGTTTGTCGACGAAGGCGGCCATGCCTTCCTTCTGGTCTTCGAGCGCGAAGGCCGAGTGGAAGACGCGGCGCTCGAACAAGAGGCCCTCGTTGAGCGAGGACTCGAAAGCGCGGTTGACCGACTCCTTGATCATCATGATCACCGGCAGCGAATAGCCGGCGATGGTCGTGGCGGCCTTCAGCGTCTCGTCGAGCAACTGATCGGCGGGAATCACCCGGGCGACCAGGCCGGCTTTCTCGGCTTCGGCGGCGTCCATCATGCGCGCGGTCAGGCACAGGTCCATCGCCTTGGCCTTGCCGACGGCGCGCGGCAGGCGCTGGGTGCCGCCGGCGCCGGGCATGGTGCCGAGGCGGATTTCCGGCTGGCCAAACTTGGCCGTATCGGCGGCGAAGATCATGTCGCACATCATCGCCATCTCGCAGCCGCCGCCGAGGGCAAAGCCCGAAACGGCGGCGATCACCGGTTTCCGGGTCGTCTTGATGCGCTCCCAGTTGCGGGTGATGAAGTCCGTTTTATAGGCGTGCATGTAGTCGAAGTCCTTCATGAAGCCGATGTCGGCGCCGGCGGCGAAGGCCTTCTCGTTGCCGGTGAGGATGATGCAGCCGATGTTCTCGTCGGCTTCGAAGGCGTCGATGGCGGCGGCGATGCCGTCGACCACCTCGTTGTTCAGCGCGTTCATCGCCTCCGGCCGGTTGATGCGGATCAGGCCCACCTTGCCGTGGATTTCACTGAGAACCGTGGTGCTCATGGCAAAAATCTCCAAAAAAAAGGCCGCCCTACCCCGGGCGGCCCGAAGTGCAGTTGTCTTTTAAGCGTGCGTCGGTTCCGGCTTACTGGACGATGGTCCAGTTGCCGTTCTTGACTTCAAGCATGCGGAAGGCCGACAGGTCGAGGCCCATGTGGTCGGTCGGCGACATGTTGAAGGTGCCGCTGGTGCCGACGAAGCCCTTGGTCGCTTCGAGGGCGTCGCGGACCTTGGCCTTGTCGGTGCCGCCAGCGCGCTTGATCGCGTCGACCGCCAGCATCAGGCCGTCGTAGGCATAGCCACCGAAGGTCGACACGTCGGTCTTGTAGGCCGCTTTGTAGGCTTCAGCATAAGCCGTGACCACAGCCTTCTGCGGATCGTTGGCCGGCAGCTGTTCCGGGATCAACTGCGCCGGCGACGGCAGGCGGACGCCTTCGGCAGCCGGTCCGGCCAGCGTCAGGAACTCGTCGGATGCGACGCCGTGCGACTGGTAAAGCGGCAGGTTGATGCCCAGTTGCTTGTAGTTCTTGGTGACGATGGCCGGGCCCTGGCCGAGACCGAACACGAACACGGCCTGGACGCCGGCGGTGTTGCGGATCTTGGTCAGCTGCGGGCTCATGTCGGTATCCTTGGGGCCGTAGGTTTCATTGGCGACCAGGGTGATCCCGTACTTGGCGGCGACGGCTTCCGTTTCCTTCTTGCCGGAAGCGCCGAAGCCGGAGGTTTCGGAGAACAGGGCAACCTTGCTGATGCCGCGCTTCTTCATGTCCTCGAAAACCTTTTCGGCGGCCATGCGGTCGGTATGCGGCGTCTTGAACACCCACTTCTTGACCGGCTCGATGATGACCACGGCACCGGCCAGCGAGATGAAGGGGATGCCGGCACGTTCGACCAGCGGGACGGCCGACATGGTGGCGCCGGTGGTGGTGCCGCCGACCAGGATGTCGACCTTGTCGTCGTCGATCAGGCGCTTGGTGAAGCCGTTGGCCTTGCCGGCGTCGCTACCGTCGTCGTAATGCACGAGTTGCAGCTGGCGACCGAGGACGCCGCCCTTCTTGTTGATGTCGGCGACGTAGAGTTGCAGCGTCTTCAGTTCCGGATCGCCGAGAAAGGCGGCCGGGCCGGTGACCGACAGCACCGAACCGATCTTGATCGGTTCAGCGGCGAAGGCACCGAGGGCACCGAAGGCCAGGGCGGCGCCGGCGACGATTTTCTTCAAGCTTGCATTCATGGATTTGTCTCCTCCTTGAGGTTGTTGTCGAGTACAGCAGAATCAGACACGTTCGATGATCAGGGCAATGCCCTGTCCGACTCCGATGCACATGGTACACAGTGCGAAGCGGCCCTTGCGCCTTTTCAGCTCGTAGGCCGCTGTCGTCACCAGTCTGGCACCGCTCATGCCGAGCGGATGGCCGAGCGCGATCGCGCCGCCATTGGGGTTAACGTGTGCCGCGTCGTCGGCCAGGCCGAGGTCGCGCAGCACGGCCAGCGCCTGGGCGGCGAAGGCTTCGTTGAGTTCGATCACATCCATTTGCGCCAGGCTCAGCCCGGTTTGCGCGAGCACCTTGCGCACCGCCGGGGCCGGGCCGAAACCCATGATCCGCGGCGCCAGGCCGGCGGTCGCCATGCCGACGACGCGGGCCAGCGGCGTCAGGCCGTAACGGCCGGCGGTGGCTTCGGAAGCAAGCAGCAGCGCGCAGGCACCGTCATTGACGCCGGAGGCATTGCCGGCGGTGACGGTCAGGTCGGGGCCGTTTACGCCCTTCAGTTTGGCCAGTTGTTCGAGCGTGGTTTCGGGGCGCGGGTGCTCGTCGGTATCGACCACTTTGGCGTCGCCCTTCTTCTGCGGGATCACCACCGGCACCAGCTCGTCGGCAAAACGGCCGGCGGCGTGGGCGGCGCCCCAGCGCTGCTGCGAGCGGATGGCGAAGGCGTCCTGGTCGGCGCGGCTGATCTTGAAGTCTTCCGCCACGTTGTCGGCGGTCTGCGGCATCGAGTGCGTCTCGTACAGCTTCTTCATTGCCGGATTGACGAAGCGCCAGCCGATGGTCGTGTCGAAGATCGCCGCGTTGCGCGAGAAGGCCGATTCCGCCTTGCCCATGACGAAGGGCGCGCGCGACATGCTCTCGACGCCGCCGGCGATCATCAGGGCGGCTTCGCCGGCCTTGATCGAGCGCGCGGCGAGGCCGACCGCGTCCATGCCGGAACCGCACAGGCGGTTGACCGTGGTCCCCGGCACTTCGACCGGCAGACCGGCCAACAGGCCGGACATGCGCGCGACGTTGCGATTGTCTTCGCCGGCCTGGTTGGCGCAGCCGTAGATGATGTCGTCGACCGTGCGCCAGTCGACCTGTGGGTTGCGTTCCATCAGCGCCTTGAGCGGGATGGCGCCGAGGTCGTCGGCGCGCACGCTGCTGAGGGCGCCGCCGTAGCGGCCGATGGGAGTGCGGATGGCGTCGCAGATGAAGGCTTGGGTCATGGTGCTTTCCTCAGTTCTGCTTCGGGCGTTCGTCGAGCACGCGCTTGGCCTTGCCGACCTGGGTGCGCGGGATGGCGTCGAATTCCATGACGGTGATCTTGGTCGATACGCCGATGTTGGTCTTGATGCGGTGCTGCAGTTCCTTGCCGATCTGCTGGATGTCGGCCGGGCCGAGTTTTCCGGACAGCTCGCGCTGGACTTCGCAACGCACTTCGAGGTTGTCCATGTGGCCGTCGCGGGTGACCACGACCTGGTAATTGCCGGCTAGGCGGGCATCGCGCAGGATCTGTTCCTCGATCTGGGTGGGGAAGACGTTGACGCCACGGATGATCAGCATGTCGTCGGAACGGCCGGTGATCTTGCCGATGCGGCGGAAGGAGCGGGCGGTCGGCGGCAGCAGGCGGGTCAGGTCGCGGGTGCGGTAGCGGATGACCGGGAAGGCCTGTTTGGTCAGCGAGGTGAACACCAGTTCGCCTTCCGAACCGTCGGGCAGGACTTCGCCGGTTTCCGGGTCGATGATCTCGGGGTAGAAGTGGTCTTCCCAGATTACCGGACCGTCCTTGGTCTCGATGCATTCGCAGGCGACGCCCGGGCCCATGACTTCGGTCAGGCCGTAGATGTCGATGGCGTCAAGGCCGAGCTTCTTCTCGATTTCGGCACGCATGCCTTCGCCCCAGGGCTCGGCGCCAAAGATGCCGACCTTGAGCGAAATCTCATCCGGCTTGATGCCCAGGCGCTCGAATTCCTCGGCGATGACCAGCGAGTAGGAGGGCGTGACCATGATGATGTCCGGCCTGAAATCCATGATCTGCTGGACCTGCTTCTCGGTCTGCCCGCCGGACATCGGCACGGCAGTGCAGCCGAGGCGCTCGGCGCCGTAGTGAGCGCCGAGGCCGCCGGTGAACATCCCGTAGCCGTAGGCGACATGGACCATGTCGCCGGCGCGGCCGCCGGCGGCGCGGATCGAACGGGCGACCAGGTTGGCCCAGTTGTCGATGTCCTGCTGGGTGTAGCCGACGACGATGGGCTTGCCGGTCGTGCCCGACGAGGCGTGCAGGCGGGCGACCTTGTCGCGCGGCACGGCGAACAGGCCGAAGGGATAGTTGTCGCGCAGGTCGAGCTTGGTCATGAACGGGAACTTGGCCAGGTCGGCCAGGCACTTCAGGTCGTCCGGATGGACGCCCTTGGCCTCGCACTTGGCGCGGTACGGGGCGACGTTGTCGTAGGTGTGGCGCACCGACCACTTCAGGCGTTCAAGCTGGAGCGCCGAAATTTCGTCGCGGCTGGCCGTTTCGATGGCTTCGAGTTCGCCCGGTTGGGGTTTTCTGGCAGTCATGTTTGTCTCCTCCGTGTTGATTGGCGTCAGGCTCGGTCGGCCTGTTGCAGCCCGGCGATGACTTCGCCGGCAATGCGGTAACTCTTGCCCCGGAACAGGGCGATGGTGGTGCCGTGCTGGTTGCGCACGGTGATGTCGTAGACGCCGGTGCGGCCGGCTGCCGAGCGTTCCGTCGCCTCGGCCTGGAGAATCTCGTCCTCGCGGGCGGGGGCGAGAAAATCGATGTGGCAGGCCGAGGCCACGGTATTGCGGTTGTAGCTGTTGCAGGCGTAGGCGAAGGCGGTGTCGGCCAGCGTGAAGATCATGCCGCCGTGGCAGATGTGGTGGCCGTTGACCATGTCCGAGCGCACGCGCATGGTGAGCAGGGACTGGCCGGGGGCGACGCTGAGGATCTTGATGCCGAAGGCCTGCGCCGCCCGGTCGCGGGCGTACATGGCCTGGGCGGTGGCTTCGGCGAGTGCTTGCGCTTCGCTGGCGCCGAGTTGGGGTTCAGTCATGGAGATTCTTTCCGGCAAAGACGGCGCGACGGATCAGCGGCGAGACGCGGTAGCGGTCTTCGCCGTAGCTGGCGCCAAGGTTGGCGAGTACGTTGCGGATGGTGGCGACGCCGACCTGGTCGGCCCAGGCCAGCGGGCCGCGCGGGTAATTGACGCCCAGGCGCATCGCCGCGTCGGCGGCGGTGGCGGCGCAGACACCCTGGTTGACCGCGTCGGCGGCCTCGTTGGCGAGCATGGCGACAGTGCGCATGACCGCCAGGCCGGGCACGTCGGCCAGCCGCGAGACGGCGTAGCCGGCGGCCTGCAGCAGACCGACGGCGGCTTCGGCGGCGGCCGGTTCGCACTGCGCGGCGACGGCGACGGCGAGGCGGCCGGCGGTTTCGTAATCGAGCGCCAGGTCGACCAGCACGCAGTTGGCGACGCCGTCGCTGGCGGCACGCTCGGTGGCCGAGCGGCCGTCGGTCTGGAAAAGCGCGGCGCGGCCGATTTCGGCGACGCGACCGTCGCTGGACGGTGCCCGGCTGAACGACAGCTTGCCGTGTTGCAGGCGCTCGACGAGGGCTTCGGCGAGCGGCGATTCACCGCAGACGACGATCTTGCCGGCCGGCGTGCGCGGCGCTTCGGTCTGTGGCGCCGGGCGGGTGGCGTCGGCGGAATAATCGAAGAAACCGCGCCCGCTCTTGCGGCCGTAGAAGCCGGCGTCGACCAGTTCCTGCTGGATCAGCGAGGGCAGGAAGCGCGGGTCGTGGTAGAAGGCGCGCCAGACCGAGTTGGTGACGGCGAAATTGACGTCGTGGCCGATCAGGTCCATCAACTCGAACGGGCCCATGCGGAAACCGCCGGCTTCGCGCAGCACGGCGTCGAGCGTCGCCGGGTCGGCGGCGCCTTCCTGCAGCAGGCGCAACGCCTCGGCGTAATAGGGGCGGGCGACGCGGTTGACGATGAAGCCGGGGGTCGATTTGGCATGCACCGGCGTCTTGCCCCAGGCAGCGGCGGTGGCGTACAGCGTGTCGGCGACGGCGCCGTCGGTGGCCAGGCCGGAGACGATCTCGACAAGCGCCATCAGCGGCGCCGGATTGAAGAAGTGCAGCCCGGCCAGCCGCTGCGGGCGCTTGAGCGCGCTGCCGATGGCGGTGACCGAGATCGACGAGGTGTTGGTGCCGAACAGGCAGTCGTCGCCGACGATGGCTTCGAGGTCGGCGTACAGCTTCTGCTTGGCTTCCAGGTTCTCGACAATGGCTTCGACCACCAGCGCGCAGCCGGCCAGGTCGGCCAGGCTGTCTGCTGGTTGCAGGCGAGCACCGGCGGCGGCAGCGTCGGCGGCGCTGAGCTTGCCCTTGTCGGCCAGCTTGGCGAACTGGCCGCGGATATTTTCGATGGCGGCGGCTGCGGCGCCCGGCCGGTTGTCGAGCAGGCGCACCGGGTGGCCGGCTTGCGCCGCGACCTGGGCGATGCCGGCGCCCATGGCGCCGGCGCCGACCACGGCGACGACCGCGGTTTGATGAAGGGCGGCCATCGTCAGTCCCCGGTGAACTTCGGTGCGCGTTTTTCCATGAAGGCAGCGACGCCTTCAGCGTAGTCGGCGCTCCAGCCGAGTTCGCGCATGAAGCCGCCCTCATAGGAGAGCTGCTGCTCCAGCGTGTGGCCGGGGGCGGCGTGCATCGCCTGGCGGGTGCGCACCAGCGCCTTGGTCGGCAGGCTGGCGAGCTGGGCGGCGAGCGCGTCGATGCGGGCGGCGAAGGCGTCGTCGGCGACGCATTCCCAGATCAGCCCCCATTCGGCAGCCTTCGCTGCCGGCAGCTTGTCGGCGAGCAGGGCCAGGCCCATGGCGCGCGCCATGCCGACGCGTTGCGGCAGGAACCAGGTGCCGCCGGTGTCGGGAATCAGGCCGATCTTCGAGAAGGCCTGCAGGAAGGAGGCCGACTGTGTGGCGACGACCAGATCGCAGGCCAGCGCCACCGAGGCGCCGGCGCCGGCGGCGATACCGTTGACCGCGGCCAGGGTCGGCACGCGCAGGTTCTGCAGGCGCAGCACCAGCGGCTTGTAGTTCTTCTCGACGATGTTGCCGATGTCCGGCTGGTGGCCGGCTATGGCCTGCATGTCGGGGTCGGCCAGGTCCTGGCCGGCGCTGAAGGCGCGGCCGGCGCCGCTGAGCACCAGCACGCGGATGCTGCGGTCGGCCTGGACGCGGTCGAGGGCGACGCGCAGTTCGGCGTGCATCTCGCCGGTGAAGCTGTTCAGCTTGTCGGGGCGGTTCAGGGTCAGGCGGGCGATGCCGTTGCTGACTTCAAAACGGATGGTGGCGAATTCCATGCGGCCCCCTCAGATATGGTAACGACGCTGGACGACGACAAACCGGTTGGCGACGAAGGCGGCGTCGGCGTAGGACGCGTTCGCTGCCGGGTTGCCGCCGGTGCCGTGGTAGTCGGAATAGGCTGCCGACTGGTTCACGAAGACGCCGCCGGTCAGGTTGATCGACAGGGCGACCTTGGCGCGCATCGTGGCGGCGGTCATCGCGTCGATGATTTCCGGGCGGGTCGAGTAGATGCCGGCGGTCAGCGCGCCATGCGTCGACACGATGCGTTCGGACAGGGCGATGGCGGCCGGCGTGTCGGCGACCTTGACGATGAAGCTGATCGGCCCGAAGCGTTCTTCCATGTAGGCGGCTTCGTCGGCGGCGTCGCAGGCGAGCAGGACCGGGGTGCGCACTTCGGCGGCCGGGAATTCCGGGTTGTCCAGCTTGCTGGAGGCGAGCACGACGCGGCCGAGGGCGCCGCTGTCGGCGTCCTTGATGCGCTGCAAGGTGTCGGCCGACTGCACGGCGCCGAGCACGGCGAGGGCGACTTCCGGTTTGCTCAGGAAACCGGAGACGGCCTTGGCCAGGTCGGCGCACACTTCGTCGTAGGACTTGTGGCCGTCTTCGGTATCGATGCCGGCGGCCGGGACGAAGATCGCCTGCGAGGTGGTGCACATCTGGCCGGAATAGAGCGAGAGCGTGAACGCGAGGTTGCGCAGCATCGCCTTGTAGGCGTTGGTGGAGTCGATGACGATGTTGTTGACGCCGGCCAGTTCGGCATAGACGCGGGCCTGGCGGGCGTTGTCGACCAGCCACTGGCCGAAGGCGTTGCCGCCGGTGAAGTCGACCGATTTCACGGCCGGATGCGTGACCAGCTTCTGCGTCGCGCTGCGTTCGTTGGCGACGCACAGGGTGACCAAGTTGGGATCGATGCCGTTTTCGGCGAGCACGGCGCGGATCGTGCGCACGGTGATTGCCGCCGGCAGGATGGCGTTGCTGTGCGGCTTGACGATCATCGCGTTGCCGGTGGCAAGCGCCGCGAACAGGCCAGGATAGGTATTCCAGGTGGGGAATGTGCCGCAGCCGACGACGACGCCGACGCCCTGGCCGACGATCTCGAAGTGTTTCTTCATGACCAGCGGCGGGTTTTTGCCCTGCGGCTTGTCCCAGACCGTTTCGGTCGGCACGAAGCTCTGTTCGCGCCAGGCATAGGCGACGGCTTCCAGGCCGCGGTCCTGGGCGTGCGGGGCGCCGGCCTGGAAGGCCATCATCCAGCCCTGGCCGGTGGTCATCATCACCGCGTGGGCAATTTCGAAGCTCTGCTTGTTCAGGCGATCGAGGATTTCCAGGCAGACGCCGGTGCGCCCGTCCACGCCGGCCTTCTGCCAGCCGTCCATGGCCTTCCGGCCGGCGGCGATCAGCACTTCCGGATCGCACACCGGGTAGCTGACGTTCAGTGCTATGCCGTAAGGCGAGCGTTCGCCGCCATGCCAGCCCGTGCTGCCCGGCTGGTCGAGCTCGAAGGCCTGGCCGAGGTGGGCGGCAAACGCCGCCTTGCCATCGTCGGCGGCGGTTTCACCATACGTCTTGGGGCTTGGCATTTCGTTATAGGCGGACCAGTAGCCGCGGGTGCGGATGGCTTCCAGGGCGCCGTCGAGCGTGGCGCGGTGCTTGTTCAATAGTTGCTGGGGCATGGGGTGTCTCCTGGGTGACGGTTTCTGTCGTGCTTCTTTGTTGCAACGATACGAAGTTGTTTTAATAAAGTCAAATAAAGGTATCGTTTTTTTGCGATGATTTTTTGGTTATGTTTAGCAAAATCGATTACTTGTGATATGGTTAATCAATAAAAAACAACATGTTGTGATTAAAATTGCGATTGTTGTTTCTTCGTGTTCTGGATTGCGTAAGTTGTTTCGTGTGTAATTTTTCATATTTCGATACAAAAATCGTTGACATGGCTTGTCAGTGTGTATCATTATTTCTCCGTCGCCTCGCCAAACCGGTGCGGTGCCCAAAACGACCACGATATTTCGATTGAAGGAGGAGCTATGGCTGCCAACAAGGAGCGTTTTTCGGACAAGATGGAATTCCCGCCGGAAATCCAGCAACCCAACGTCTATCCGCTGTCCTGGAACAGCAAGACCAAGAAGTTGCAGGAAGTGTGGGAAGCGGCGCGGCGCGAGGACTGGGATCCCGAGAAGTTGCCGTGGGACACGCTGGACCTGGAAAGCTATACCTGGGAAGAGCGTGAATCGATCGCTTACTGGTGGAGCCTGTTGTCGGTGTTCGACGCCTCCGCCCCGCCGGTCTTCGCCGAAGCGCTGATCAAGACCTATGAAGTGCATGAGGAAGATCCGGTGCGCAAGTGCTTCTTCTCGGTTACCCGCGACGAGCAGAACCACGAGATCATGTGCGGCCTGGCCATCACCAAGCTGCTCGGTCATCCCGATCCGATCACTTACCAGCCGAAGACCGAACTCGGCAAGCGTCTGCAGAAGAACGTGCAGTGGCTGTACTTCAACGGTGCCCGCTACTGGAACGGCTACAAGCAGGCGGTGCCCAAGTACGACCTGGCCGTGCTGTTCTCGTCCTTCCTGATGGGCGAGATCGCTGCCGCCACCATCTTCAAGCAGATGTACGACAACTCCCGCGAGGCCGTCTTCAAGGAAGGCTTCAAGAACATTGGCCGCGACGAAGGTCGTCACATGGCCATCTGCATGGCGGTCATGGAGCGCGATTACCCGGGCCTCAAGGAAGAAACCAAGGCCGTCGTCACCAAGCAGATCCGCGCCGGTTACCTGTTCCTGTCGGCCGTGCTGTTCGAGCCGCCGATGGAGTTCTGGGACCTGCCGGCCGACTTCATCGACAACCAGCGCGAGGCCGAGGAAGTGGCCCGCGGTGCCGGCTTCGGCATCCCCAGCTACGAGGCGAAGAAGGAAAACTGGCGCAACGCGATGATCAACCTCAAGGGCGTTCTTGACCGTTACAACATCCCGTTCCCGGCGATCCCGGAAGTCGGCATCACCGGCCAGGAAGTCAGCGACGTCGACCTGGACGACATCATCCCGGTCTTCTGATGCGCCTCATCCGCCCGTCAGTCTGATCGACAGCCGGTGCCCCTGACGGGGCGCCGGCTTTGCCACAACAGAGAACACAGGATAACAAGGGGAAGACAAATGGCTCGTATCATCATGCAGCCGTCCGGTAAATCGGTCGAATGCAATTATGGCGATACCGTTCTGATGGCGCTGGAGAAGGCCGGCTACGCGCTGCCCAACAACTGCCGCGCCGGTGCCTGCGGCGAATGCAAGGTCAAGGTCACGCAGGGTCAGTTCGACCAGGGCATGGTCCTCGACATGGCGCTCTCCCAGGACGAGCGCAAACAGGGCTACGGCCTGATGTGCATGGCCAAGCCGATTTCCGAGGAAATCACCATCGAGTGGGGCACCGAGGATGCCAAACCGAAACTTTTCCCGCCGCGTGAGGATGCGCTCTTCGTCGTCGTCGACAAGCGCTCGATTGCTGCCCGTGTGGTTGAACTGAGGCTGCGCCCGGTCGGCCAGCCGATCCGTTACTGGCCCGGCCAGTACGTCACCCTGGGCAATCCGCGGGCCGATGTGCCGGCGCGGGCCTATTCGATTTCCAACGCGCCGCGCCCGGATGGCGAATTGGTGCTGCAGATTGCCCGCCAGGAAGGCGGCGTCACCAGCAACTGGGTGCATGAGCAACTGGGTATCGGCGAGAGCGTCAAGGTTTCCGGCGCCTACGGCACCTTCATCGGCGATCCTTCAGTCGATACGCCGGTTCTCTGCCTGGCTGCCGGCACCGGTCTGGCACCCGTGCTGGCACTGGCCGAGGCCGCCCTGCGCCGCGGTTTCCGGCGACCGGTGACGATGCTGTTTTCGGCGCGCAGCCGCGAAGACGTCTATGCCGAGGGCCTGATGGCCTGGTGGCGGACCAAGCACCGCAATTTCGATTACAAGGTCACGCTCACCCGCGAGCAGCGCGAGGGCTATCTGAACGGGCGGGTAGACGCGGTCCTGCCGAAGATGTTTACCGATCTGTCCAGGCACACCATTTTCGCCGCCGGCAGTCCGGAGTTCGTCGACGCCTGTGTTCAGGTCGTCAAGCAATTGGGCGCCAAACCCGAGCTGATCCACACCGAAGGCTTCTTCTCGCAGCAACAGCCCGAGGTTCCCGACAGCGATCACCTGTTGCCAAGCTAGTCGCCCGAACGGGACAATGCGCGATAAACACACGGAGGAGACAATATGACAACGACCCGTCAACGGGCAGGGAGCCACCATGCTGGCTGAGTTCCTGCAATTCCTGTTTTCCGGCATCACCGTCGGTGCCACTTATGCGCTGGCGGCGCTCGGCTTCACGCTGATCTACAACGCCAGCCACGTGATCAACTTCGCCCAGGGCGAATTCATCATGCTCGGCGGCATGCTGGCCGTGCTGTTTGCCCAGATGGGCCTGCCGCTGCCGGCGGTGTTGCTGCTGGCCATCCTGGTGCCGGCAATCGTCGGCGTGCTGGTCGAGAAACTGGCGATCGAACCGGTCAAGGGCGCCGAGACAGTGACCCTGATCATCATCACCATCGGTGCCTCGCTGGTCATCCGCGGTCTGATCCAAGTCTGGCTGGGCAAGAACACCTTCAGCCTGCCGGCTTTCTCGGGTGACGAACCGATCCACGTCCTCGGCGCCACCTTGCTGCCGCAGAGCCTGTGGGTGCTCGGCATCACTGCCCTGGTCGTGGTCGCGCTCTGGTACTTCTTCAACCGCACCTTGCAGGGCAAGGCCATGCTGGCGACCTCGGTCAACCGGCTGGCCGCCGAACTGGTCGGCATCAACACCAGCTGGGTGCTGTTCATGAGCTTCGCCATGTCGGCTGCGCTCGGTGCGCTTGGCGGCATCCTGATCACGCCGATCACCATGACTTCCTACGATGTCGGCATCATGCTCGGTCTCAAGGGCTTCGTCGCCGCTGTCGTCGGCGGTCTGGGCAACGGTCTGGGCGCGGTGGTCGGCGGTCTGTTGGTCGGCATCCTCGAAGCGATGGGCGCCGGTTACATCTCGTCGGCGTACAAGGACGCGATTCCCTTCGTGCTCATCCTGCTGATTCTCTTCTTCATGCCGCGCGGCCTGTTCGGCGGTAAATCGACGGATCGGGTGTAAGCATGAACAAGCGCATTTACTACGGCCTCTACGGCCTGATCGTGATCTTGCTGGTGCTGCCCTTCGTCGTGCCCAACAATTTCTACCTCGACCTCGCGGTGCGCATGGCGATCAACGCCATCATCGTCATCGGGCTCAACCTGCTGATCGGCTTTGCCGGCCAGATCAGCCTCGGTCACGCCGGTTTCCTGGGCATCGGTGCCTATGCCTCGGCGGTGCTGCCGATGCATTTCGGCTGGCACCCGGTGACCGCCATGCTCACCGGGGCCCTGGCCTCGGCCCTGCTGGCGGCGCTGGTGGCCAAGCCGATCTTCAAACTGAAGGGGCATTACCTGGCGATGGCGACGCTCGGCCTGGGCATCATCATCAACATCGCGTTGCGCAATGAAGCCCAGTGGACCGGCGGTCCCGACGGCATGCCGGTGATGCCGATGGCCTTGTTCGGTTTCGAGATCGGCTCCGACCGCCAGTGGTACTGGGTGGTGGCAGCGCTGCTGGTGCTGACCGTGTGGGGCTCGCTGAACCTGATCGACTCGCCCTTCGGGCGGGCGCTGCGGGCGCTCCACGGTTCCGAGGTGGCATCGCAGGTGGTCGGCGTCAACGTCGCCCGCTACAAGGTGTCGATCTTTGTCCTGTCGGCCTTCTCGGCCAGCATCATGGGCAGCATCTCGGCGCATTACATCGGTTTCATCAGCCCCAACTTCGCCGACTTCTTCCATTCCATCGAACTGGTCACCATGGTCGTCATCGGCGGCATGGCCTCGGTCTACGGCTCGATCGTCGGCGCCGTGCTGCTGACGGCGCTGCCGCAGGCGCTGGCGACCTTCGAGGGCTGGGAAACGGTCGCCTTCGGCGCCATCCTGATGCTGTGCATGATCTTCATGCCGCGCGGCCTGGTGCCGACGCTGGCGGCACGCTTCAGCAAGGGGGACGACAAATGAGCCTGCTCGAAGTCAAGGATCTGTCGATTCATTTCGGCGGCGTCAAGGCCGTCCAGAATGTCAGCTTCAGCATCGATTCCGGCATCGTCTATTCGGTGATCGGCCCCAACGGTGCCGGCAAGACGACGCTGTTCAACCTGATCACCGGCGTGTATACGCCGACCAGCGGGGAAATCCGTCTCGACGGCGAAATCATCCAGGGCAAATCGCCGGATGAGCTGGCACGGCGGGGTATGGCGCGGACCTTCCAGAACCTGCAGATCTGCATGAACATGAGCGCCATCGAGAACGTCATGGTCGGCGCCCATCTGCGGCTGGATCGCAACCTGTTCAAGGCGATGCTGCGCCTGCCCGCGCTCAAGCGGCGCGACGAGGCGCTGCGTGAAGAGGCTGCCGGATTGATGGAATTCGTCGGTCTCGGCGAATATGTCGGCGCGCGCGCCGACGCCATGTCCTACGGCGCGCTCAAGCGCCTGGAAATCGCCCGTGCGCTGGCGATGAAGCCGCGTCTGATCTTCCTCGACGAGCCGGCCGCCGGCCTCAACCCCAAGGAAACCCAGGAAGTCGACCATCTGGTGCGCAAGGTTGCCGATTCGGGCATCACCGTCGTTCTCGTCGAACACGACATGAAGATGGTGATGAACCTCTCCGACCGCATCCTGGTGCTCGATTACGGCCGTCGTCTGGCCGAAGGGACCGGCCAGGAAGTGCGCGCCAATCCCGATGTGATCGCCGCCTACCTCGGCACCCACGCCTGACAGGGACGAGACATGAAAACACTGACCATCATTACCGAAGAACACCAGAATCTCTGGCGCATCGCGATCACGCTCGACGCCGTGGCGCTGGAAATGGAAGCCGGCGAGCCGGTCGATCCGGCTTTCTTCAGCTCGGTTTTCGACTACATCGAGCAGTTCATGGATGCCTGTCATCACGCCAAGGAAGACGATCACCTGTTCCCGGCCATGCGTTTGCGCAGCCCGGAAGCGGCAGCCGTCCTCGACCGCCTGCAGGCCGAACATCGTAACGGTCCCGAAGTGCTGCGTTCGTTGCGCGCGCAACTGGCGGCGACGGCAGCCGGGACGCTGGGCAACGCCGAGTTCATCGGCGCCTTGCGCATCTACACGCAGAGCCTGAAGGCGCACATCCGGACCGAGGAAAAGGACGCCATGCCGCTGGCCCGCGAGGTGCTGACCGCCGAGGACTGGGAGAGCATCGACCGGGCTTTTGCCGATAACGACGATCCGCTGTTCGGCGAGCAGGCGCGGGTCGAGTACCGCCAGCTCTACCACCGCATCGCCAGCCTGGCGCCGGAATCGGTGGGCCTCGGCGCGCACAGCGGCGGCGAGCTGGAACCCGGCGGCCACTACGCGGCCGGCGACATCCTGCTCCACGTCAGCGCCCTGGAAAGCTGCTACGGCCGGATCAAGGCCTTGAAGGGCATCGACCTCGAAGTGCGCAAGGGCGAGCTGGTCGCTCTGGTCGGCGCCAACGGCGCCGGCAAGACGACCTTCCTGCGCACCCTGTCGGGCGTGCAGCCGATGAGCGGCGGGCGCATCTTCTTCGACGGCGAGGACATCAGCGGCCTACGTGCCGACCAGCGCGTGCGCCGCGGCATTTGCCAGAGCCCGGAAGGGCGGCAGGTGTTCGGTCCGCTGTCGATCGAGGACAACCTGCGCCTGGGCGCCTACACCCAGCCGAAGGCCGGGGTCGAGGCGGAACTGGAAAAGGTCTTCGCGATGTTCCCGATCCTCAAGGAAAAGCGCCACCTGCCGGCCGGTACGCTGTCCGGCGGCCAGCAGCAGATGCTGGCCATCGGCCGGGCGTTGATGGGGCGGCCGAAGATGCTGCTGCTCGACGAACCGTCGATGGGCCTGGCGCCGCTGCTGGTCGAGGAGGTGTTCAACGTCGTCAAGTCGCTGAAGGCACAGGGCATGACCATCCTGCTCGTCGAGCAGAACGCCTTTGCCGCGCTGGCCATCGCCGACCGCGGCTATGTGCTGGAAACCGGCGCGGTGACGCTGACCGACAGCGGCCAGGCACTGATCGCCAACGAACAGGTGCGCGCCGCTTACCTCGGCATGTAGCGTTCAGGTGGTGGCGCCGAGGCCGGCCCACCGCAGGCGCAGGCGCAGGCCGATCTCGCTTGTGTAGCCGACCGAGACGAAGCGGATCTGGCCGTCCGGCGCCAGTACGACGAAGCCAGGCGTGCCGGGCAGGCGGTAGCTTTTCATGATCGCCCCGGCGGGGTCGGGCAGGGCCGGGAAGCGGTAGCCGTTGGCCGCCATGAAACGCGCGACTGCCGCAGCGTCGCCGCTCTGTGTGGCGACGGTGATCACCGGACGATCAGCGGCGATGTTTTCGACGCTGCCGGCGGTGGTCTTGCAGATCGGGCACCATTCGGCCCAGAAATAGATCAGCAGCGGCTGGCCGGGATGCGCAGCACGCCAGGCGGCGAGGTCGAAAGCCTGGCCATCGGTGTGCACGCCGGCGAACTGCGGTGCCGGGCCGCGCGCCGTGTCGCGCAACTGCCAGGCCTGGAAGGCGAGGAAGGCGGCGACGAAGAGGGCGATTTCCAGCGCCCAGCGGCGCCAGCGCGGTTTTTTCCCGGCGTTTTCCGGCATCAGCGGTGGGCGTTGATCGCGTCGCGCGTTTCGCGCGCGGCAAGACGCGCGGCGCTGGCGTAATCCTCACCTTTACCGGCGTAGAGGATGGCGCGCGAGGAATTGATCATCAGGCCGGTACCCGCCGCAGTGCGGCCGGCCTTGACGGTGGCCTCGATGTCGCCGCCCTGGGCACCGATGCCGGGCACCAGCAGCGGCATCTCGCCGACGATTGCGCGCACGCGGGCGATTTCGGCGGGGAAGGTGGCGCCTACCACCAGGCCGATCTGGCCGGTCGTGTTCCATTGTTCGGCGGCCAGGCGGGCGACGCGTTCGTACAGCTTTTCGCCGCCGACATCGAGGAACTGCAGGTCGGAACCGCCGGCGTTCGAGGTCCGGCAGAGCAGGATCACGCCCTTGTCCGGGAAGGCCAGGTAGGGCTCGACCGAATCGCGGCCCATGTAGGGATTGACCGTGACGGCATCGGCCTTGAAACGCTCGAAGGCCTCGACTGCGTACTGCTCGGCGGTCGAACCGATGTCGCCGCGCTTGGCGTCGAGGATCACCGGGATGCCGGGATGCCGCTCGTGGATGTGGGCGATCAGCGCTTCCAGCTGGTCTTCGGCGCGGCGGGCGGCGAAGTAGGCGATCTGCGGCTTGAACGAACAGACGAGGTCGGCCGTGGCGTCGACGATGGTCTTGCAGAATTCGAAGATGGCGTCATCGCGACCCTTCAGGTGTGCCGGGAACTTGGCCGGATCGGGATCGAGGCCGACGCAGAGCTGCGAGTCGTTCTTTTGCCAGGCGGCGGCGAGTTGTTCGGTAAAGGTCATGTTTCGTCCTTTGGCAGATAGCGGGAAAACTTGTCTGGCAGCAGGCAGGTCTGCAGGCTGCGCTGGGTGAACAGGAAGCGGCCGTCGCAGACGAAGCCGAGTTGCTGCCAGTCGACTTCGTGGTTGAGCATCATCGTGCACTCGATCAGGTCGCGGCGACGCATCCGGCGGTTTTTCGGGAACAGTGCCAGCACCGAGCCGTCGAAATTCGGGCAGTCGTGCAGGAAGAACGGCGTCGGCTTGCGTGTGCGGCCGTTGACGTAGATGCGCGGATCGTCGTTGATCGGGAAATGGCGGCCCCAGTGCCACCAGTTGCTATCGTCGAACTTGCGCACGCGGCGGGCGAGCAGGCGTTGCTTGTGCGGCAGCAGGGCGGGGTGTTCGATGCCGTAGATCATGCGCCGCGTCTCGCCGGTGTCGGCGGTCTTCGAGCAGACGAAATCGAGGTTTCCCTCGGCGTGCCGGAATACCGGGTCGGCACCGGAAACGCCGCCGACGCGCACGTCGAACAGGTCGGACAGGCGCACGCCGTGGTTTTCGCGCAGGAACATCAACTGGCCGTCCACTTCGGTGAAGGTCCGGCCGTCGTCCATGCGCCGGTCGAAACGGCCCTTCTCGAAGCGGAAAATGCAGCAGTTCGGCGTCGCCCCGGCGAAGACGCGGACATCGCCGGTCTCGAAGAAATGCGTGATGCTGCCCTGGGCGAACAGCCAGGCGTTGAGCTTTCGGGCCGAGGTCAGCTTGATGAATTCGCGCGGCACGATGAAGACCAGTTCGCCGCCCGGCTCGAGGTGGCGGATGCACTTCTCGATGAAGAACAGGAACAGGTTGCTGCGCTTGTCGAACAGCGGCGATTTCAGTTTCTTGCGGGTACGTGCGGCGATGTCCTGGTAGCGGACATAGGGCGGATTGCCGACGATGGTGGCGAAGCGCTCGCTTTCCGGCAGCGCGAAGAAATCCATGACGCGGGCACCGGCCGGGGCCACGCGGCGGTCGATCTCGACCCCGGTGAGCTCGGCGCCGCGCGCCTGCAGCGCATGGTAGAACGCACCGTCGCCGGCCGACGGTTCGAGCACTCGCCCACGGTTGCGGCACAGGCCGAGCATGAACTCCACCACGCTGGGCGGGGTGAAGACCTGGCCGAGGCGTTCGACGTCGAGCGGCATCAGGCGATGGGCTTTCCCTGACGGAGGCGTTCGTGTCGTGCGCGGGTTTCTGTGGTCTGGCCGAGCCAGGTAAATTCCCGTGCGGCCTCGACCCATTCCAGGCGCTGCAGGGGCGTCAGCCGGGCGAAGGCGGCGAGTTGCTCATCGCTGACGAAGTAACGGTAACCGCCTTGGGGGGAGTCCTGCCGTTCAGCCACGCGTACGCTCCAAGTGCTCGATGTCACTTTCGTCCTGCGCTCGCCCTGTTCCCTTTTTTAGCGCGATCATGTCGTCGATGCTGGCCAGGGTCACTGGCGTGCCGTCCAGATCGCGAACGACCGCACGTTGCATCGCCAGGCCAATATCGATGCAAGGAGCGATCAGGACGTCGACCATGGTTGGAATGCGGGCCAGGGGGTTTTGCAGGCCGAAGGCGATCATCCGCTTGTGTTCGTGCCAGAGTCTGCGTTGCTCAGGTTTTTTCAGGTCGTTGAGCGGTACGGGGGCGCTGGGCGTGAGATTGAGTTCGCCGGCACAGGCGATGAAACGATCCAGGTTGTCTTCGTCCATTGCCAGCACGAGATCGACATCCATCGTCATCCGCGGGACGCCGTGCAGGTTCATTGCCAAACCACCAACCAGCAGATAACGAACCTGGTGTTTCTCCAGCGCACGGAAAAGGTCAAGGTAGATCATTGTTTTGAGCTTTCGGCGCCGGCCTGTTCGCGCGCCTTCTTTTCCCAGTAGCGCTCGTTCTTGCTCTCGTCGACGAAGCGGTAACGGCCGGCGAGTTCGCAGCCCTTCATGCCGGGGTTGCACGGCAGATTGTTGATCTTCGTGCAGCGGTCAGCGACCTCGTGCGGACAACCCCAGCTTCCCGCCATCTCAGCTACCCTTGCCCCACGAGTCCTTGAGCGTCACGGCGCGGTTGAAGACCGGCGCGCCCGGTTGCGAGTCGATGCGGTCGGCGACGAAGTAGCCGTGGCGTTCGAACTGGAAGCGCTGTTCGGGCTGGACGTTCTTGAGCGAGGGTTCGAGCATGGCGGTGATGATCTTGCGCGAATCCGGATTGAGATCGTCGAGGAAGTTGCGTTCGAGGTCGGGGGCGTCGCCTTCGCGTCGGCTGCCCGGTGCGGGCACCGAGAACAGGCGGTCGTAGAGGCGGATTTCGGCCGGGCAGGCATGTGCCGCCGAAATCCAGTGCAGGTTGCCCTTGACCTTGATGCTGTCGGCACCGGGGGTGCCCGACTTGGTTTCCGGCAGGTAGGTGCAATGCACGGCGATCACCTTGCCGTTCTCGTCCTTGTCGCAGCCGGTGCATTCGACGATGTAGCCGTACTTGAGACGCGCCTTGTTGCCCGGGAAAAGGCGGCGGAAGCCCTTTTCCGGGACTTCCTGGAAGTCCTCGCCCTCGATCCACAATTCGCGGCCGAAAGGCATGGTGCGCTGGCCGAGTTCCGGCTTGAGCGGATGGTTGGGCGCGTGGCAGTCCTCGAACTGGCCCTCGGGATAGTTGTCGATGATCAGCTTGAGCGGATCGAGTACGGCAACGCGGCGTTCGTCGGCCTCGTTCATGACTTCGCGCATGGCGTCCTCGAAGACGACGTAGTCGATCAGCGAGTCGTGCTTGGAGACGCCGATGCGTTCGGCGAAGAGGCGGAAGCCCTCGGGCGAATAGCCGCGGCGGCGGGCGCCGACCAGCGTTGGCATACGCGGGTCGTCCCAGCCGTCGACGTGTTTTTCCTCGACCAGCTGGATCAGTTTGCGCTTGGACAGGACGACATAGGTCAGATTCAGGCGCGAAAATTCGATCTGTTGCGGCAGCGGCCGTTGCAGCAGGCCGCCTTCGGCCAGCCGTTCGAGCAGCCAGTCGTAGAACGGGCGCTGGTCCTCGAACTCGAGCGTGCAGATCGAGTGGGTGATGCACTCGAGCGCATCCTCGATCGGGTGGGCGAAGGTGTACATCGGATACACGCACCACTTGTCACCGGTGTTGTGGTGGGTGGCGTGGCGGATGCGGTAGATGGCCGGGTCGCGCAGGTTGATGTTGGCCGAGGCCATGTCGATCCTGGCGCGCAGGATGTGGGTGCCGTCGGCAAACTCGCCGGCCTGCATGCGCTTGAACAGGTCCATGCTCTCGGCGACTGAACGGTTGCGGAACGGTGAATCCTTGCCGGCCTGGGTCAGCGTGCCGCGGTTGGCGCGCATTTCCTCGGCCGACTGGCTGTCGACATAGGCGTGGCCGGCGGAGATCAGGTATTCGGCGAACTGGACCATCCAGTCGAAGTAGTTCGACGCGTAGTAGAGGTTGTCCTCGGCGTCGTCGGCCCACGAGCAGCCCAGCCATTTGACGGCGTCGAGGATGGAATCGACGTATTCCTGCTCTTCCTTCTCCGGGTTGGTGTCGTCGAAGCGCATGTGGCAGCGGCCGCCGAATTCGCGGGCGAGGCCGAAGTTGAGCAGGATCGACTTGGCGTGGCCGAAATGCAGGTAGCCGTTCGGTTCGGGCGGGAAACGGGTGCGGATCTTCGCCGCGTCGAGCGGTGCCGCTGCATGGTCAGCGGCGAGACCGGGGCCGCCGGCCCAACGGCGCTGGGCGTGCTTGCCGGCAGCGAGGTCGGCCTCGACGATGTTCTTGATGAAATTGGCGGCGGCGACTGGCGCAGAGGTTTCTTTTGACATGAGGTGCTGTTCGGGGGCGATGTGTTGAGCCACAAAGCCCCGATTTTACCAGCCGCCGGCCCCGGATCAGGCGTGTACGATGCCGAAAATCATGAAGTAGATCATCGCTGCCATCAGTGCCGATGCCGGCACGGTGATGATCCAGGCGGCGGCGATCTTGAATGCTGCAGAGCGCTTGACCAGTTCGTGGCGATAGACCTTGCGCATCTGCTTGCGCTCGTACTTCGACAGGTCAGCCTGGGCCGTGCGGGCCTTCAGCTGGTCGAGCATTTCCTGCTTGTCCTTGATGCTGGCCTTGGCGAAACGGTTGAGGAAGGTTTCGACGACTTCCTTGTCGGTGCCGAGGTGATGTTCCTTGATCTCGTCGATCATCTGCGAGTAATTGCTCTTGATGAATTCGCGCAGGAAACCGACCCCGAAGACGCCGCCCAGCGCGATATGCGTCGAGCTGACCGGCAGGCCGAGCTGCGACGCGATGATGACCGTCAGGGCGGCGGCCATGGCGATGCAGAAAGCGCGCATCTGGTCGAGTTCGGTGATCTCGCTGCCGACGGTACGGATCAGCTTGGGGCCGTACAGTGCCAGACCGACGGCCAGGCCGATGGCACCGACCAGCATGATCCACAGCGGAATGCCGGCCTTGCCATGAACCTCTCCGTGGGCGACGGTGTCGGCAATCGCAGCCAGCGGGCCGATGGCGTTGGCAACGTCGTTGGCGCCGTGGGCGAAGCTGAGCAAGGCGGCAGCGAAAATCAGGGGCATGGTGAACAACGAGTTGATACTGGCCTTGCAATTGCTCAGGCTGGCGGCCCGACCCTTGACCGAGATGCCCATCAGGAACCAGGTCAGCAGCCCGATGCCGGCGCCGATGGCGCAGGCGGTCCAGAAGTCGACTTTCCAGATCTTGTTCAGGCCCTTGAGGATCAGGTAGGTGCTGAAGGCAAATGCCATCAGGCCGATGAGGACAGGCACGGTTTTCTTTGCCGCTTCGACCATGTCCGGTTTGTAGGTGATCGAACGCTTGATCCAGAACAGGAAGGCTGCCGCGACGGCACCGCCGAGCACCGGCGAAATGACCCAGCTGGCAGCAATGCTGCCCATCGTGCCCCAGTTGGCGGCTTCCATGCCGCCAGCGGCAACACCGGCGCCGAGGACGGCGCCGACAATGGAATGGGTGGTCGACACCGGGGCGCCGACGGCCGTGGCGAAGTTCAGCCACAGTGCACCGGCCAGCAGGGCGGCGGTCATCATCCAGATGAAGCGGTTGCTGTCGGAGATTGCGGCCGGATTGATGATTCCACCACGGATGGTCGATACCACGTCACCACCGGCGATCAGTGCGCCCATGACTTCGAAGATGGCGGCAATGATGATGGCGCCGGTCATCGTGATGGCACGCGAGCCGACCGCCGGACCGACGTTGTTGGCGACGTCGTTGGCGCCGATGTTCATTGCCATGTAGCCGCCGATCATCGCGGCCACCACCAGCATGATGCCCTGGGTGCCGGTGACGCCGACGCCGAGGGCGGTGTAGATCATGATGCAGACGACGAAGAGCAGGCCGATGCCAAGACGGGAAAACTCACGCCGGCCACGCTTGGTGGCTTTCTCGATATCGTTGAAGTCCTTCAGTTCCATGCATTTCTCCCTGGCCCTTGCTGCGGGCGCGACCAAGCGTTCAATGGCATCGTTTTCTGGGCGCGACGATGCTCGGTGTTGCAAAAAGGCGCTATTGTGACAGCTTTGTTTCGTTTTTGTTATTACGGCGCCGGCTGTCGCCCGGCCTTCCGTCGCGCTAGAATGCATCCATGAATGCAATCGGATTTGCCGCCGTGGGTGCGGGTGCCGCGCTGGGTGCCTGGGTGCGCTGGGGTCTTGGCCTGGCGCTCAATCCGCTATTCCTGTCCCTGCCACTGGGAACGCTGGCGGCCAACGTGGCCGGCGGTTACCTGGTTGGTATCGCCGTCGGTGTCTTTCATCTCAATTCCGGTTTGCCGCTGGCCCTGAAGCTGTTCATCATCACCGGCTTCCTCGGGGGCATGACGACCTTCTCGACCTTTTCTGCCGAAGTGGTCGAGCGGCTGCTGTCGAATCAGCCGATGCTGGCCCTGGGCCTGGCCTCGATCCACCTGGCCGGCTCGCTGACTGCGACCTGGCTGGGGCTGATGACGGTTGGGGCGACGCGGATCTGGTCGTAAGCCGCGTTCCTCAGCGAAGTTTCGGTTCCTGCCGGCGTTGTGGGTAGGGCGGCGCGGTTTCGATGCGTGAGTCAGTGATCGGCGTGCCGACAGTGAAGTGATAAACGCTTTGCCAGCGCGTGCCGGCGAGGCCGCAGGCTTCGTGAACCGGGTCGTCGAAGAAGCAGCCAATGCCGGTGCCGCGTACACCGGCTGCTTCGGCTTCGAGGTAAAGGCTCTGACCGACCAGACCGGCTTCGCGTAGCAATTCACGGTAGCCGTAACCGTCACGGGTCGCCTCGTCGAATTCACCCAGCATGCCGAGCGAGAACGCGCTGTTCGAGGCGATGTCCTGGTGGCAGGAGAGGCTGCGGGCGAGGCGCTGCAAGGCTTGCAGGCCATATTCGGCGAGCTGGATCAGGCCGAGCTGCGGCGGGGCGTGCTCGACCCGGCGCAGTTCGGGAAAATGGGGGCGCATGGCTGCAGGCAGCTCGCTGGCGGCAGCGGGGGTGCGCGGCAGCAGGTAGAGACCGGGCGACAAATCGTCGACGCGCAGCACAAACAGCAGCAGGTGGATGCGTGGACAGGCTTCCTGCGCGGTGAACGGTGCTTGCGGGCGCGGTAGCAGGGCGTCGAGCATCCGGTAGAAACTGGCGCTGGGCAGACTGCTGTTCGGGTTGAAGCGCTGGCCGCTGCGTCTTTGCCGGATCAGTTGCGCCGTGCTCGCAGATGTCGGGTGTGGGGCGAGTGGCGGTAGCGGCGAAAAGTGCGGTTTTTCTGCGCTCGACCGCAAGAAACGGCTGAAAGCGGCCGCCTGGTCGATGACTGGCCAGCGGTAGCCAGGTGATGGGTCAATCCGGCTTGGACTCCCTTGCCAGATGACGCCGGTCAGATGGCGACGCAAGTGCGCGACCGGTGGTACGGTGTTCAGGCCGGGCCCGTGGAGGGTCAGCAGGATTTCCGCCTCCTCGGTCTCGGTGAAGCTGTAGCGCGAAGGGGGGAAATCGTCGGGGCGATCCAGGCCGAGCAAGTGCCCGAGGTCGTCGCCGGTGATTGCCCGTGGACGCGCCTCCCAGCCGAGCAGCGCCGCGGCGTAGGCGAGGGCGCCGACGGCATGACCGACATCGAGTTGGCAATAGCGGAAAGCGCGCTCACCGTATTTCCACGCCTCGCGCCACATGGCGCTGCTCAGTGCGACCGCCAGCCAGGGGCCTTCGCCGCTCGGCGCGGTCAAGGCCCGGCCTTCCAGCGCATGCTGCTCGGGGTCGTAGTGATGCACGCCGTCTGCCACGCCGGGCAGTCCGCCGGTCAGTACCCAGGCTTCGACCGGATGCAGGTTGCCCGACGAGGGATTGCAGCGCAGTGCCCAGCGGTTCGGCCCCCAGCTTTTCCAGGCGGAAATGGCCAGAGACAGTTCGAGAAGTGCCCCCAGGCTGACGAGGTCGGCAGCAACCGGGTTTTTCGGTTTTTCCGGCAACTGGCCGTAAGGGCGATCAAAACGTTCGGCTGTCAGCGGCAGTTCAAGCCGTGGCGCCCCGGGGTAATGGCGGAAGGGCGCCGGCTGGGCATCCCAGTCCAGCTGGCCAGGACCTTCAGCGTAAGCATCGTAACGATGTTTGGTCCGCGCGTGATAGGCACGCAAGGGGTTTTGTGGGGTATCCGACACGACGCAGCTTCTTTCCTTGTTAGATTGCCCTTGGCGAAGGCGCGGGCCCGTTTGCCATCGCGTGCCGGCCTAGCGGGTGACCTTTTCCATCTGGTGCGGGTAGAGGCCGACCTGGGTTGTCACGCTGCCATCGCTGCAACTCCACCAGACGACGACCCAAGCGGCGCCATCGGCGTCGATCCGCTCGACCTCGCAGCTTGATCCGATCATGTTCATGAACAGATCAAGCTCGTCCTCATCGAGATCCGGGTCGGGGGTGATGGAGAGAATGCGGACACAGTCGCCGTTGGCGACGGTGAGGCCCTTGCAATCGAGGGTGGTGGCGGGCATGGCTGGCTCCAGTGGGGTGGGCGGTGTGTCGCAAATTCGACGCCGGCAGGGACATTTACCGGTGCGTGCAATCGGCGTGCCAGCCGGGGAAGCCGTTCCGCCAGCGTCAGCGTCGGTACCGCCTGCAGGATCACCCGGACATTGTTTTCCGCCTTGTTGTGGAAGCACTTGGTAACGAAGGGAAAACCATAACCTTGCGGGCCTCAGACTTTGAAGCGTGCCGTTTCAGCGCTCAGGTTGCGGGCAGTATCAAGTAACGATTGGGCAGCTTGTGCTGTTGTGCGCATGCTCTCTCCCGTGTCTTCGACTTGGTTGGCGATGCGTTCGACCTGCTGAGCCAGCGAAGTGCTCGCTTCGCTTTGTTCTCGGGTGGAGGCTGCAACATCGCGGACCAGGCTTTGGGCGGCACGTGAGCCTTCGGCAATACGATGCAGTAGTTCAGTCGTCTCGCCAGCGGTCGTGCGTGCCTGTTCCGCTTCTGGCAAGGCGGTATCCATCACCCGGGCTGCATTCAGCGTTTCTCTCTGGATCCGGTCTACGACACCGGAAATTTCCAGCGTTGCTTTTTCGGTGCGCTCGGCAAGTACCCGTACTTCGTCGGCAACGACGGCAAAGCCGCGTCCCTGTTCGCCTGCTCGGGCAGCTTCAATGGCAGCGTTCAGGGCGAGCAGATTGGTTTGTCCAGCAATATCCTTGATCACCGAGGCGATACGCGCGACCTCCTGTGCATTGGCTGAGAGTGTGCGTACCTTTTCGGCGGCTTCGCCGACGGTCCCGGCCATGGTCGCGATATTGGCGGCGACTGTTTCGACGCTGCGTTCGCCCTGATCGGCGAGCTCGGCAGCGCTGCTGGCGTGTTCTTCTGTTTCGCCAGCGTTGCTGGAAACGTGAGTGATCGAAACGGTGAGTTCTTCCATGGCAGCTGCCATTGTCTGCGTTGCGTCGGTCTGGGCCGAAGCGGCGTCGGCAACGCGGGCGGATGTGTCGGAAATTTCCTGGGCAGCTGCTGCGACCTGGGAGGCATTCTGGGAAATATTGGCCATCATCCGGCGTAAAGCCTCGACCAATTGGTTGAGTTCGCCAAGCAGGCTGCCTGGGATTGTTCGGTCAATCGTGACGGTCAGGTCGCCGGCGGCAACTTTGCTCATCGTTGCCACTGCCAGCGCCGGCTCGCCGCCGATCTGAGCAAGCAGCGAGCGAGCAACCCACCAGGTGATGCCGCCGACGAGCAACAGAATCAGGCCAATGACGATGCCGGCGTTGCGCAACTGTTGGTAAAACAATGCATCAAGGTCGTCAATGTACAAGCCGGTACCCACGACCCAGTCCCATGGGGCGAAATGCTCCACTCGCTGCAATTTTGGAACCAGTGCTTCGCTTCCGGGCTTGGCAGTTTGTGTTTCCGTGAACCCGGTCTTGTCGAGTGCGGTTTTGACCAGATCCCGGACCGTGTAGTTGCCCTGCTTGTCCTGGCGATCCCAGTGGCTTTTGCCAACGTACTCGGGACGGATCGGGTGCATCACGCCCATCCCCTTGCTGTCGTAGACGTAGAAATATTCTGGCCCGAGGTAGCGCATGCCACGCAGCGCATCGGTAGCGTGCTTTTGCGCCTGTTCGCGGCTGAGCTCCCCCTTGGTCTCCTGTTCGTGGAATGCCTTGATCGTGCTTGTCGCGATGTCGACGGCAGCGTTCAGCGTGGCTTTGCGGTCCTCGAGCAATTGTGCGCGTAGGTGCAGGATTTGGAAGGTGCCGAGCAGGATCAGGCCAAGCAGGGCGACCAAGACGGACAGGGTCAAGCGCCCCTTCATGCTGGAAAAGCTGAATATACTCACGGTTATGTCTCCAAATGGTTGCCAATTTCGGTAGTTTTGCATTTTTTGAAGGCAAGAATATGACATAGTGGCAGCGTTGTCGAGACGCGTGTTACTTAAATGCCAATGTGTCTGGCTACAGGCTTGACTCGTTTCGGCAAGTCACCACCGCCAGACGAATATAATCCGTCCCCATGTCTGCTCACACCCGCAAGCCCGCCTCGCGCGACGACGTCTCCCTGACCACCCTGAGCGCCGATGCACGCCGCCTGCGGGCCTTGCAGCGCGAACTGCCACGCTCGGCCGGCGACAAGCGGCAAAAACTGCAGGCCGACCTGGAAAAACTGCTCGCCGCCTCGCAGGCCGCCGTCGCCGAACGGCGCGGCAAGCTGCCGAAGCCCGAATTCCAGCCTGATCTGCCAGTCAACGAACGGCGCGACGAGATTGCTCGCTTGATCGCCAAGCATCAGGTAGTCATCGTCTGTGGCGAAACCGGCTCGGGCAAGACGACGCAGTTGCCGAAGATCTGCCTCGACCTTGGCATCGGCGCCCGCGGCCTGATCGGTCACACGCAGCCGCGCCGGCTGGCTGCCCGTTCGGTGGCGACGCGCCTGGCGCAGGAACTGAAGACCCAGGTTGGCGCTGGCGTCGGCGTGAAAATCCGCTTCCACGATAAATCGACGCCGGAGAGCTGGGTCAAGCTGATGACCGACGGCATCCTGCTCGCCGAATCACAAAGCGACCCGTACCTGAACGCCTACGAGGCGATCATCATCGACGAGGCGCACGAGCGCAGCCTGAACATCGACTTCCTGCTCGGCTACCTGAAGCAGTTGCTGCCGCGCCGGCCGGACCTGAAGCTGATCATCACCTCGGCGACCATTGATGCCGAGCGCTTCTCGCAGCATTTCAACGGCGCGCCGGTGATCGAGGTATCCGGCCGCCTGTACCCGGTCGAGGTGCGTCATCGTCCGGTCGAGGACATCGACAAGAAGGACGACGAGCGCGATCTCTACGATGCCATTGTCGATGCCGCCGACGAACTGGCCCGCCTGGGTTCCGGCGACATCCTCGTCTTCCTGCCTGGTGAGCGCGAAATCCGCGAGGCGGCAGAGGCCTTGCGCAAGCATGCCCTGGCTCGTCCGGGCTTGAGCACCGCGCACGCGCCGGAAATCCTGCCGCTGTTCTCGCGACTTTCCGCTTCCGAGCAGGACCGCATCTTCAAGCCCTCGGGTGGCCAGCGGCGCATCGTGCTGGCCACCAACGTCGCCGAAACCTCGCTGACCGTGCCGGGCATCCGCTACGTCATCGACACCGGCCTGGCGCGGGTCAAGCGCTATTCCTACCGCAACAAGGTCGAGCAGTTGCAGGTCGAGAAGATTTCGCAGGCGGCGGCCCGCCAGCGCGCCGGCCGCTGCGGCCGCGTCGCCGCCGGCGTGTGCATCCGTTTGTATGACGAGGCCGATTTCAACGCCCGGCCGCCGTTCACCGACCCGGAAATCCTGCGTTCCTCGTTGGCCGGCGTCATCCTGCGCATGAAGTCGCTGCGCCTGACCGATGTCGAGAGCTTCCCCTTCATCGAGCCGCCGCCGGCCAAGGCGATCAGCGATGGTTACGCGCTGTTGCAGGAACTCGGCGCGCTCGACGACGATAACAAGCTGACCAAGGTCGGCGAAGCGTTGGCGAAACTGCCGCTCGATCCGCGCATCGGCCGCATGCTGGTCGCCGCGCGCGATCTCGGTTGTCTGAGCGAAGTGCTGGTCATCGCCGCCGGGCTGTCCACGCAGGATCCGCGCGAGCGGCCGCAGGAGCGGCAGCAGGCGGCGGACGAAAAGCACAAGCTGTTCGCCGACGAGAAGTCGGAGTTCCTGAGTTGGGTCAAACTCTGGCAGTGGTTCCAGAACGCCGTCGAGCACAAGAAATCGAACAAGTCGCTGGTCGATACCTGCCACGCGCATTTCCTCTCCTACCTGCGCCTGCGCGAATGGCGCGAGGTGCACGGCCAGTTGCACGCGATGGTCGCCGAACTCGGCTGGAAGGAAAACGACATCCCCGGCACTTACGACGCCATCCACATGGCGCTGCTCTCCGGCCTGCTCGGCAACATCGGCTGCAAGTCGGACGAATCCGGTTACTACCTTGGCGCGCGCGGCATCCGTTTCCTGATTCATCCCTCGTCGCCGCTGCAGAAGAAGGCCGGCAAGTGGATCATGGCCGCTGAGATCACCGAGACGACCCGCTTGTTCGGGCGTTGCGTGGCGCGCATCGAGGATGCCTGGATCGAGAAAGTGGGCGCTCACTTGATCAAGCGCCAGTACTTCGACCCGCACTGGGAAAAGAAGGCCATGCAGGTGGCCGGCTGGGAACGGACGACGCTCTACGGGATCGTCATCAACCCGAAGCGGCGCATCCATTACGGCCCGCTGGCGCCGGCCGAGGCGCGCGACATCTTCATTCGCCAGGGGCTGGTTGCCGAGGAGATTGACGAGTCCTTCGCGAAAAGATGGCCCTTCTTCCAGCACAACCAGAAGCAGATTCGCGAGATCGAGAAGATCGAGCACAAGCAGCGCCGCCAGGACGTGCTGGTCGACGACGAACTGATCTTCGCCTTCTACGATCATCTCATTCCGGAAGACATCCACAACGGCGCCACCTTCGACCACTGGCGCAAGACCGCCGAGCAGGAAAACGCCAAGCTGCTCTTCCTGGCCAAGGACGACCTGATGCGCCACTCGGCGGCCGGCGTCACCACCGAGGCCTTCCCCCACAAGCTCAAGGCCGGCGGTATGGAGTACGCGCTCACTTATCACTTCGAGCCGGGCTCGCCGAGGGACGGCGTGACGCTGACGCTGCCGCTGGCGCAACTCAACCAGATTCCGGCGGCGCGCATGGAATGGCTGGTGCCGGGGCTGATCAAGGAAAAGCTGGTGCAGTTGATCAAGACGCTGCCGCAGAAAATCCGCGCCAAGCTGGTGCCGGTGCCGGAATTCGTCGAGGAATTCCTCGCCGCTGTCGAAGGCAACGACCGCAAGCTCAACCAGGGCATCATCAACCCGCTGATCGAATTCATTCTCGAAGCGCGCGGGCTCAACGCGCGCGGCTGGGCGGTGACGCCCGACGCCTTCCGCCCCGACGCGCTGCTGCCGCACTTCTCGATGAACTACAAGCTGATCGACGAACACGGCCGGCAGCTCGACATGAACCGCAGCCTGGTCGCGTTGCGCGGCGAATGGGGCAAGGAAGCCAAGGAGGAATTCGCCGACCTGCACGAAACGCCGTCCGAATACACCCAACTGACCGACTGGACCTTCGGCGAACTGCCGGAGCTGATGGAAGTGCCGGTCGGGAAACAGACGGTGATCGGCTACCCGGCGCTGATCGACGACGGCGAAACGGTCAGCCTGAAGGTCTTCGATTCCGCCGAGGAAGCCGCCGACGCACACCGCAAGGGCCTGTCGCGCCTGTTCATGCTGCAGTTCAAGGAGCAGGTGAAGTACTTCGACAAGAACGTCCCCGGCCTGACCCAGATGGCGATGCAGTTCATGGCGCTGGGCAGCAGCGACGACCTGAAGCGGCAGATCGTCGACCTGACCTTCGAGCGCGCCTGCCTGACCGAACCGCTGCCGACCACGCCGGAGGCCTTCAAGGCGCGTTGTGCCGAGGCCAAGGCGCGGCTTGGGCTGATCATGCAGGAAGTCTGCCGCCTGGTTGGCACCGTGCTGACCGAATGGCAGGCAGTGGTCAAGAAGTTGCCGGCGTTCAAGGCGCAGGCGGCGGTCGTCGCCGACATCGAAGCGCAACTGAAGCGGCTGATCGGCAAGACCTTCGTCGTCGATACGCCGTTCGAGCGTCTGCAGCATTACCCGCGCTATTTCAAGGCGATCGGTGTGCGGCTCGACAAGCTCAAGGCCAATCCGGCGCGTGACGCCCAGTTGATGGCCGAGTACGCGCCGTTGTGGACCAATTACGAACGCCGCGCGATCCAGCTGGCGAAGATGGGCGCGGTCGATCCGCAGGTCGAGCAGTTCCGCTGGCTGCTGGAAGAGTTGCGCGTCGGCCTCTACGCGCAGGAGTTGCGTACGCCGGTACCGGTGTCGGTGAAGCGACTGCAGAAACAGTGGGAAGGAATTGGGCGCTGAGTCGGCTGTGCTGAGTCAGGCCTGGACGCTGATGTTGCCGACGCTTGCAACGCTTGCCATCGTCAGCGTCGGGGTGATCCCGGCGGCGGCGCTGAGTCCGCTGTAGAGATTGCCGCCGCCGTCGAGGGCACTGTCCACCTGGCGCAGTGCGCTTTCTACCTGTCTGACTTCGTCCTGTTCCTGCTGGTGGGCTTCGCGCATCTTGGCCTTGACCAGTTCGAGCAGGGCTTTGAGTTGCTTGGCCGCTTCCTGAAGCTTGTCACGTAGCGACTTGGCGTTGCCGGTGTTTTTTTCCGCAGGCGCGGTCGCCGAATCGGCCTGCGCGCTGTCCGTGCCTGTCTTGCCATCGGTGGCGGCAGCTTCACCGCTGGCTGCGGCGGTGCTTGCCGTAGTCCCGGCCGAGGCAGCCGAACTGGCGGTACTGCCCTGCTGGACCTGGACCGACACGGCGCTAGCACTTCCGCCGCTGTCGCCGCCGGCTGCCTTGGCCATGCCGGCAAGCTCCTTGGCAATCGCCCCGATCTGGCGAAGTATGGCCTTGGCCTGCTCCGGCGACAGGCCGATCAGCATTGCCCGCAGCTGCTTGATGCGCTCCTTCAGTTGTTCGACCCGGGCTTCGGCACGCGCCTTTGCGGCTTCCTTCGGACTGGGCATGGCGCGCAGGCGCTGCAGGCCTTCCTGCATGTTCTGCGATTGCTTTTCCTGGCGCTTTTCCCAGACTTCGCGGGCACTGGGCGAGGCCTGAGCGCTTGTGTTGCTGGTACTGACTGGCGGCAGATTCATCGGGGGCTGGATTGCTCGAGGCGATTGCTGTTTTACGGCGATGCCGGCAAAAACTTTAAAATGCCGGTTGCGTCCGCTTTCCGGAAGGTGCTGTGATGGATATCGTGGTTCTGGCCCTGGGCCGCTCGCTGGCTGACCTGCGCGTCGGTCGGGTCTGGTTGTACTTGTTGCTGCCGGCGCTGGCCGCCTTGTTGCTGGCGGTGGTGCTCGGCTTCTCGGCGCTCGGCTGGCTGATCGCACAGTTGCTCGAACTGCCGCCGATGACGCTGCTGGTGGCCTGGGGGCTGGTCTGGCTGGCTCAGTTGCTGGCCTGGCTCGGTGGCTGGATGGCGCTATTTGCCTTGGCCTACCTGTGTGCAATGTTGATCGCCGCCGTCTTCATCATGCCCTTGCTGCTCAAGCATCTGGCCGAAGGCGAATATCGCGACCTGGCTGCGATGGGCCGCGACAGCTTTGTCGCGGCCACGGTCAACAGCCTGGGTGCAGCAATGCTGTTCATCATTGCCTGGCTGGTGACAATTCCGTTGTGGCTGATTCCCGGGATGTCGCTGCTTGTTCCGCTGCTGCTGATGGCCTGGCTCAATCGCCGTACCTTCGCTTACGACGCCCTGGCGATGCATGCGACCGACGCCGAGTGGGCCAGTCTGCGGGCGCAATACCGCTGGCCTTTGTTCATGCTCGGCCTGGTCATGGCGCTGCTCGCGCATGTGCCGATCATTGGCCTGCTGGTGCCCACGCTGGCCGCGCTATCATTCGTCCACTTCGGGCTGGAAGCCCTGCGTCGCCAACGTGGCGGCGCCATCGTCAGCATTCAGGGAGAACGTTCATGAGTCGTACTTTTGGCGCTGTCATCATCGGCGATGAAATTCTGTCCGGCAAACGCCAGGACAAGCATTTTGCGAAAATTGCCGAGATGCTCGGCGCACGCGGCCTGCAATTGTCTTGGGTCGAGTACCTCGGCGATTACCGGCAACGCCTTACCGAGACGTTCAAGCGCACGATGGCTGCCGGTGATGTCGTCTTCTCCTGTGGTGGCATCGGCAACACACCCGACGACCACACCCGGCAGGCGGTGGCGGCGGCGCTCGGCGTCGAGCTCGAACTGCATCCGCAAGGTTTCGAGGAGCTCAAGGTCCGTTTTGCCAACGAGGAAATCACCGACAAGCGCAAGCTGCTGGTGACCTTTCCGCGCGGCGTCAACATCGTGCCCAATCCCTTCAATCGCATCCCCGGCTTCATGGCCAACGACCATTACTTTGTTCCTGGTTTTCCGCAGATGGCGCATCCCATGATAGCCTGGGCGCTCGATACCTTCTACCGGGATGAATTCAAGCCGGTCGGCGACAAGGTCGAGAAGGCTTTTCTGTTGACTGGGCCGAACGCCTACGAGAGCGCGCTGCTCGACCTGATGGAGAGGATCGTCGCCGGCTATCCGGCGTTACGCCTGTTTTCCCTGCCTTCGTTGGTTGGTCAGGAGCGCAAGCATCTTGAACTGGGCGTCGAAGGGGCGCCGGCTCTGGTTGATCAGGCGATGGAGGAAATCCGCGTCGAGATCGAAAGACGCGGCATTGCCTGGGTCTGGCGTCCCTGAACCAACGCTTGGCCTGGACGTGAAAGAGCCCGCGATCTGAATCGCGGGCTCTTTTGCTTGCCGATGAAGGCTGTGACTTACTTGGCGGCAGACTTGCGGGCAGCAGCGGTGGCGCTGCTCTTGGCCGGTGCGGCCGCCTTGGTGGCAACCTGCATGTTGGCTTCGGCGATGTCCGAGAGTTGCTTGGCCATCGAGGTCATCTGGTCGAAGGCCTTGGTCGAGGCGCCGAGCATGGATTGCATGGTGGCGGCGAAGACGTCACCACCGACCGGGGCCGAGGCCTTGGCCTTTTCGACGGCGCTGGCAGCGTTCTTCTGGAAGCTGCTGTACTGGCTTTCCATGACCGTGGTCACTTCCTTCTGCATCTCGGACACCAGGTCATACACGCTGCGCGAGTATTCCATCAGCTTTTCGACGTTCGGCTGAGCCAGTTCGCTGTTCAGCTTGGCGACGGCGTTGGCGTCCTTGGCAGCCAGCAGTTGCTGGGTGTTGGCGACCGTGGCGTTGAAGAACTCGCGGGAGGCAGCCATGTTCAGCGCAGTCAGGCGCTCCAGGCCGTTGAAGGCAGTACGCATCAGCGCCGTCATGACTTCAGCGTTGGCTTTCTGGGCGGCAGTCAGTTGTTCGATATTCGGGTTGCTCATCATCATCTCCAGTGTGGTTTTTGGTGGTACGGATGAAACAAAGCCTCCGCCCGAAGGCGGAGGCCGGAATACAGCGAATTACTTCTTCTTGGACGCGGCAGCGGTGGCGCCGACGGCCTTGACGGTGGCGTTGGTCGCAGCGGCAACGTTGGCTTCGGCGATCTCGGCAACCTGCTTGGCGGCCTTGTTCATGTTGTCGAAAGCGGAGTTGGCAGCAGCGATGGCGCTCTTGACGGCGGCAACGGCAACGTCGGAACCGGCCGGAGCCGACTTGGCAGCCTGGTCGAGCAGACCGGCAACGGTCTTCTGGAAGTCGCCGAACTGGGCTTCGACCATCTTCGACAGTTCTTCCTGGGTCTGGGCAGAGATTTCGTAGACGCTACGCGAGTAGGCAACGGCCTTCTCGACGTTCGGCTGGGCCAGCGAAGCCTGGATCGACAGGGCTTCCTGAACGTCCTTGGCACCCATCAGGGCCTTGGCGCCGGAGACGGAGTCTTCCATCAGCGAGCGGGCGGTGTTCAGGTTCAGGGCGGCGATGCGCTCGGCGGAAGCCAGCGCGGTATTGGCCAGCGACAGCAGGGAATCGACGGTGGCTTTGTTGGCGGCAGCAAATTGCTCGGGGGTCTTGAACATGGATATCTCCTGAAGGAAAGGTCGTACAGAAAAAGAATTCCGTCGCGGTGCCTTAGATTATCCGATGCTGCACCGCACCATGTCCCTGATTATAGATCAGCTTGTCGACTTGTCAACAATTATCTTGTGCACTGCAGCATTCTGCGAAATTGTTTTTAATCAACTAATTACATCATTCGGTTGGCGTCAGGGTGTCCGCGCCGCGTAGTTCAAGTGATTCGCCGCGGCTTGCCGGGCGGGCGGGCTCGCTGCCCTTGTTGCGCGGCTGGATGACGGCCCGGACGCGCGGCGTGATACTCTTTGGGTCGCGTGCTTCTGCCGCACTGGCGAGGAATTTTTCGCTGACCGCGTCGTACCAGATGTAGTCGCCACGAACTTCATCTTCACCGCTGCGGACTTTTGCCCGGTGAAAGAGTTCGGCGATCTCGGTATTGCTGTTGTACTCGATGCGCTCGGCCTCGCCTTCAACATAGTCGTCCCGGCCTTCCCGCTTCTGGCGGAAAGTGGCCTTGCTGCCGGGAGCGGCAAAGGCGGTGCCTTTCTGGAAACCTTGCTGGTCTTCGCTGATGATGATGCGTTCGGCCTTGAGAACCAGTGTGCCCTTGGTAATGATCACATCACCTTCGAGAATCTGCTGCTTCTTTGTGTCGTCGATGGAGATGCGGTTGGCTTCGAGCAGCATCGGCTTGTCGCGGTCGGCTTTTTCGGCAACGGCTGGCTGGCTGACTGCCAGGGCGAGGGCGAGCGTGGCTAGGCGCAGGATCATGGTTGGGCTCGGGGGGCAAGGTACTGGCCGCGAACTTGCGATTTCAGTTCGAAGGTCGACGCGTTGTTGTCGATATGGGCGCCGACACCGGATATCCAGAAGGCACCCTGGGTGATGTGTACTGCTTGCTCGGTATCGGCTAGCCCGGCTTCCGGATTGACATCAAGCCGGCTGGTCTCGGCGATGAGTGCTGGTTGGTCGGCGCTTCCTGCGCGAACAATGCGGACCGACTCGCTCAGCAGGATTTTCTCCCCTTGAGCAGTCACCTTGGCCTGGCCTGCGGTAACGATGACTGGGGGCATGTCCTTGCGGTACGCAATCAATTCAGGATTGCGGATTTCGGAGCTGTCATCGTGAGGGAAGTGTTGTAAATGGGGGGCGCTCAGGCGGTATTTCAGTTGCCCATTATCGTCGTGTCGACGTATCTGAAAGTTTTCTGCGTAGGCGTCCGGCGTCTTGTCGTCACTGCCTGAGCCAGCGGCTTCGATGGGGGCCTGGCTGGCCTGGAGCCAGAAACTCAAGCCGGCGATCAAGGCCAGCAAGGTGATCGGGAAGATTTGGCCTGACCAGTTCTTCATGGGGCGGCCCTCAGATGACCCTGGCCGAGAACAGATCATGCATGTTCAGCGCGCCAAGCAAGGGGCCGTTGTCGAGCGCGACCAGCAAGCCATTGATGCGAAGTCGCTCCATCATTTCCACCGCTTCAACAGCCAGTTGATCTGGTGCGATGAAATGTGGCGCCTGGTTCATGAATTCTGAGATTGCGCCGTGATGAAGATCGAGTCGCCGTTCAAAGGCGCGTCGCAAATCGCCGTCCGTAAAGATGCCGATGGCACGACCTGTGGTGTCGGTAATCGCAACCAGACCGAGTCCGCCGCGGGACATGGTGACGATGGCGTCGCCAAGCGGGGTGTCAGGCGTGACGACCGGAACCAGGTCGGCCGGGCGCATGACGTCGCGGACATGCGTCAGCAGACGGCGACCGAGCGAGCCGCCGGGGTGCGAACGGGCAAAGTCCTCTGGCCCGAATCCCCGGGCATCAAGCAGGGCAACGGCGAGGGCATCGCCGAGCGCCAGTGCGGCAGTGGTGCTGGCGGTCGGCGCCAGATTGTGCGGGCAGGCCTCTTGGGCAACGCCGGCATCGAGATGAACGTCGGCTTCTCGGGCCAGTGTCGAGCCGGGGGCGCCGGTCATGGCGATCAAGCGGGCTCCCTGGCGCTTGATTGTCGGAACGATGCGCAGCAGTTCCTCGGATTCGCCCGAATTGGACAGCGCAAGCAGGATGTCCTGGCGGGTGATCATGCCCAGATCGCCATGGCTGGCCTCGGCCGGATGGACAAAATAGGCGGGGGTGCCGGTGCTGGCCATGGTCGCGGCGATTTTGCGCGCGATGTGTCCGGACTTGCCCATACCACTGACGATCAAGCGTCCGCTGCAGTTCAGGATCAACTGAACGGCCTCGGCAAATTCTCCGTCCAGCCTGCTTCTCAGCGCGTCAACAGCCGCTGCTTCGATGGCCAGTGTCTGGCGACCGAGATTCAAGGCGCGTTCAGGCGAGAAGGGGGGAGATATCGTTGTATTCATGGCAGGCAGATGGTCTTGGCCGGGAAGTATACCCGACTTCGCCAATCTGCCTGCGGGGGACCCCGGACGGGCCAGGGTGTCGACGGCTCAGACCTTGCGACAGATGGTGTATTGCGTACTGCCATCGTCCTTGTAGGCGGTGGCTAGGTCGGTTTGTGGTGTGTTGTGGGCCGTTTGCTCGTAGGCCTGGATACTGCCCTTTTCCGGCAAGCCGTCGTCCTGGTTGGTGTCAATGGCGTTGGCGATTTTTGCTGGCAGATTGGTCGTGCAGACAATAAGGTTACCCGCCGTGTTGCTGGCTATTCCGGTGATGCCGCCGGCGGCATTGGTTGGTTGTTTGCCGCCCTCGGCATCACCGCTGATCAGTCCGGCGAAACGCAAATGTTGCCAGGCACGTAGGCTGGCCTTGGTGCCGTCCGATGTGTTGAACTCTCCTTCGATGGTGCCTGTTCCGTTGCCAGAAGTAGCATCGGTCCAGCGTGCATTTGCCTGCGAGTCATCTCCCGGCAGTGCTTTGTAGCGATCCCGGTAGCCCAGAATGGCGATGGCGACGCCGTCGAGTTCCTTCTCGATTGCGCGGATCTTGCTCTGGGTCAGCATTTCCTGGCCTTTCAGGATGCCGCCCAGCAGGACGCCGATGATGACCAGCACGATGGCGATTTCGATCAGGGTGAAACCTTGTTGCCTGTGTTGCATGATGCGCTCCTTTGGTGGGTGAAAAATCAGGGCAGGCGCCCGGCGGTGAGCATCCGGGTGTTGAGTACGGTAGGTACGATCCAGGCGACCAGATCGTCGTATTGGGCGTCCGGAGGACGGTTGACGAAGATGCGGTCAGTGTTGGCGTTTTCCGCTTCGTCGGGGGAGCTGGCTGGAGTGAGTTGGCCATTGCCGCGGTAGCCGCCCAGGCCATTACGGCCATGGCTGACAATGACCGCCGGCAGTCCATTGGCGACCGTCTGACTGTTGTTGGCAGCAGGGCGGACCGCTAGCGTTCCCATGCTTTCGAAGCTGAACCCAGCTCGGGCATCGTTTGCGGGCTCTGCAGTGAAAGCATCATGTGGGTAGTAAGTCAGGCGCTGCCCCCACGGGTCGGTCTCTGGCAGCCCGAGCGTGCGCCAGGGCAGTACCCCGCTTTTTCCGCGTACGCAGTCTTCTTCGCCGGCCTTGTCGGCGGAGCTGGCAAGCAACGGATCGGCGGCGCAGGGCAGGCGGCCATGGGTGATTGCGAATCCATACAGGGCTTCCAGGCTCAGTTCGAGTTGGGCGCGGGCGCGTTGTTCGGTGTGCAGGCGACGTTGTCCCGTGGTCTGGCCGAGCAGGCTGCCGGCGAGCAGGCCAATGATGATCAGGGCGATGCTCAGCTCGATCAGCGAGAAGCCGCGCTCAGTGGGCGATCTGGTCATTGTGGTCGGGGCGCCGTTGCCGGGCGTCGAAGGTGTTGTCCGGCATTTCCGCATCGCCGTTGCGCGAAGGAGCGGCATTCCTGCCTTCGAGGTAGTCGGCGACATCCTTGCCGGGACGTTGCTGGCCGTTGATTCTGGCGCCGGCAGCAATGACCAGCAGCGGACGAGCCGGCTGGCCGGGAATCTGCAGGCTGGCCTGTTCGGGTTCCAAGGCGTCGCCAAACTGGTAGAAGACGCTGTCCGACCATTTGCCCTCATACCACCAGCTATTCGGCTCGGCGAGAAAGTTGCAGCTCGCTGATGTCCAGGCCATGGGCTGGTGCTCTCCTTCGCCATCGTTGGCTGGCTGGCTCAGTGGCACCCGGCCGAACCGACTGCCGCTGCGTCCTTCGCCGAAGTTTGACGAGAGTGGGGCGGGCCAGGGGTAGCGGCCGGTTTGCCGGGCGTATGCGCTCAGGCAGTCGCGCAGTTTGTGCGCGATGCGCAGTTCGACCGCTGCCATCAGGCTGCCGCGGGTGATGCTGAGGATGCTGTCGTTACTCTCCGGCGCCGTCTTGAAATCCCGTGGGTTGTTCTGGCTCAGGCTGGCTTCGAGGTAATCCGCCGGGTTGTTCGATGGCCTTTTCTGTCCAGGCAATGGTGCGCCGGGGCGAATGATCAAGGCGGCGATATCGCCCTTGCCGTTCAGGGAAAGTCCGGTCGCGCTATCGCTGTTGATCGGGTGGGCACTCTGATGGTCGCGCAGCCCCGGTGCGATGACGTACCAGAGCGTATTCTGGTTGTCGTCGACCGGTTGAGGAATGTCCAGGGTGCTCCACGGCAGGCGACCGATCAGGCTGGGGCAGTGCTGGCCGGCCAGCAAATCGGCTCTGCCGTCGCCGGGGGTGGTGGGTTTCCATTGCGCCGGGCAGGGCAGGCTGCCGGGGCGATTGGTATCGTTGGCGGCGCGGGCGATCAAGGCTTCACGTGCCAGTGCCATTGCCGCCTGTTGGGCGCGCGTGCTTTCCAGACGTGCTTGGTTGGCCGAGCCTTGGGCGTAGGCCATGTATCCCGCAAATCCGAGCAGGCTGAGCAGTAGGGCATACAGTACTGCGCCGCTTTGATGCCTGCTTGTCGTTTTCATCGTTTCTCCGGTGCTGGGTGGCGCAACACGCTGCCGCTCGGCAGCAACGGGGTTTGTCGGCTGTCGCCGATGGGCGTGGTGGAGCGCGTAGCGTCTTGTGCCTTGCCATCGATCCATTGAATTTCGCGTCCGTTCGGGGATTTCAGGAAGCCGTCGTTACGTTCCGGCGCCTGTCGGGAGTCTTCGAGCAGGCGTCGTTGTTCCGGGGTGAAAAAAAGCCTGCCCAGCGTTTCCGCCGGGCAGGTGAAGCTGGTCAGCGAACCGACCAGCAGGGGCAGAAAGGAGTGCTTGGCGGTGTTCATTGCTGCATTTCCAGCGCGACCAGCTGGCAACTGGCGAACATGCCGTCTTCAGCGCGGGTCAAGCGGCAACCGCGCAATTGGTGCTGAATTGGCGAACGCGCCTGCCAATCGGCGATTCTGGAGAGCAGAGCTTCCTCGTGTACGAAGGTGCTTTCCAGCGGTGCCGGATACTCACGCCAGCGAGCCTCCGCCGTGGCGTGAGGCGCTGCCGGCTGGCTCGGCTGGGTTACCTCAAGCATCTGAATGTCGGCCAGCAATCGCTGCGCCTGCTCGGCACTCTGCAACGCCTGTCTTAGCTCGCTGAGCTGGCGCTCACTTGCAGATATTTCCTTGCGCAGTCCGTCAAGTTGGCTGGCTGCTTGCGCCGCCCGCTGCCACGACCAGAGCGCCAGGCCAGCGCTGAACAGCCAGCAGAGTGTGCAAAAAAGCAGTGGGGTACGCAGGGGGCGCGGAAGGTCGAATCTCATGTTGCTCCCAGCGGCGTCCTGAGCAGTTGTAGCGAAAAGCGGAATTCGCCGGGGCTGATCGCTTGCGGACGGGTGACAAGTCGGGCTGCTTGATGGCCAGGCTGGCGCAAACTCTGTAGGAGTTCTCCGGCCTGTTTCTCGTCGGCGGCCTGGATGCTGCCTTCCAGTTGCAGTTGGGGGTGAGCATTGGTCAGCGCCTGTTCGGTGGGGATACGCCAGTCGATGCTGTCGAGTTGAATCTCGGGACGTTGGTCTAGCGCTCGGCTCAGCGCAACCAAGTCGTCGGCGAAAGCGCTGCGTTGCTGAAGCAGTTGCCGGTGTTCCTGGATAAATTGTTGCCGTTGGGCCGGCGTCATTCCGTCGCGGTCAAGCTCGGCCATCGCGGTGGCGACAGCCTGTTGGGCGTGTGCGAGATGCTGTTGTGCCGTGCTAGCCTGCCGGTGCAAGGTATTGAATTCGATCCAACGTTCAACTGACATGCTCAGGCCGGCACCCAGTGCCAGCATGCCCAGATACCAGCACCAGCGCCCGTACTGCCGTTGGCGTGCGATTGCTCTGGCCGAGGGCGGTGCAAACTGCCAGTCGGGCCAATGTTTGTCGGCGAGCGCGAGAATGAGTTGTGCCGCATCCTCGTTCGTCGGTAGATGCCTGATTGTGGCGCTGGCCGGTAGCGGCGGGTGCCAATCGGGTGGTCCGATGAGGCACAGCGTGGGCGGAATCTCTGCGGCGCCGCCTTGCATGAGCAGTCGCCGCCAGGCGTCGTCGATGGCGGTATCGTCATCGTTTGTCGTCCATTGCACGGCACAAGGCAGGCCGTGTTCGAGCAGCGTGAGCCGGCAGGCGTGGCAGTGTTTGCTCAGAACGACGAGTTGGGCGGGGGCGTCGGGTACTTTGCCGAGCAATGGCGTCAGTAACTGGGGCAAGGTGTAGACGCCGCTCAAGGCGACGCTGCGCAGTCGTTGTGTCCAGCCGTCGAAGGCACTACTGTTGCTCACGGCCATGAGCGAGATTCGCGTGTTTTCCTCTCGTCGGCCCTTGTTCAAGCCGACACATCGCCACGGGGTGTCGGGGAAAGCGCGGCGACTTCGGGTTTCTGCGAGTTGGCGGCGCTCGCGTTGCGGTAGTGAGGGCATGGCCTCACCGAGATAACGCTCCTCGTGCCGGTTGATCAGCAGCAGGAAATTCCTTTTGTCGGCCATCGTCAGGAAATGACTGAAAGCGTCTAAGCCGTCCGGGTTTTCCGGGAAGTCGGCAATTCTCTCCGTCTGCCCGTTACGCCTTTCCCAGGCGGACATGCCGTTTTCGTCGAGGTAAAGGCGAATGGCCTGCGTCATGGGATTCCTCCGTCGATCATTCCATAGAGCGGCTGGATGGTTGCCAGCATGATCCAGCCCAGCAGCAGGCCGATCAGCAGTGTCAGCGCCGGGCCGGTCAGACTTTGCAGGGTGGCCATGGCGTCGCCGGCTTCGCGTTCGCAGCGCCTGACGATGTGCTCAAGTGCCTGCTCCAGCGTGCCACTGCGTTCGCCGGCGTGCAGGATGCGGATCAGTAGCGGGGGGAAAAAGTCGTGGCGTGAGAAGGCTTCGGCCAGGGCGCTTCCCTGTTCGACGTCATCGGCGATCTGGCCAACGATGTTGCCGGCGAAACGGTTGTCGATGGCTGCCGGAATGCTCCTGAGTGCTTCCAGTAGCGGAATGCCGCTGCTGTAGAGCAGGGCGAGCAGTTCGGCCAGTCGCGCGGTCAGGAGTCGGCGCCGGATCTGGCCGATGAGCGGGATGAGCAGGCTCAGGCGATCGATCTCCGGCGCCAGCGCCGGATGCCGTCGCAGGCCGCTGGCCGAGACAAGCAGCACGACCGGTGGCAGTCCCAGCCAGGGCCAGTGGTGCTGCAGAAAATCGGCCGTCGCGAATAGCAGGGTACTGGCCAGCGGCAGCGACTGGCTGCTGTCGGTCAGGAAATTGCGAATCTGCGGCACCAGGTAGAACATCAGGAACAAGCCGGCAGCGAGGACCATCAGACCGGCGAGCAGCGGTTGCAGCAGGAGCTTTTTCGTGGTCCTGGCTTGCGCTTCGCTCTGCTGCAGACTGTTGCCCAGGCGGCGCAGGCTGTCTGCCAGCCGGCCGCTGTATTCACCGGCGTGGATGATGCCGACGCAGTCGGGGGGCAGCTTTTCTTCCGCCAGGGCTTGCGACAATGACTGGCCGGCGACGAGTCGCTCGCCCAGGCGCCGACACAAGGCCGGCAGGCGCGTGCCCTCGGCGCTGGCGCCAAGATCGTGGAGCGCCTCGGTCAGGGGGATGCCGGCGGCGAGGAGTTGTTCGACCTGCAGGCAGAAGTCGGCCAGCTCGGCGCGTGACATTCGGGCCGGCCGGCGCAGACGTCGAGGTTTGGCGTTGATCAATTCCAGGCCGAGCTGCAGCAATTCCGCTTCCAGGTGCGTCCGCGAGCAGGCTTCCCGTTCGCCGGAAACACGTTGCTGTTGGCGGTCGAGTGCCAGGTAGCGAAAGTGCATGTTTACAACCAATCGCTCAGATCGACGGCCCGGCTGACTTCTTCGAGCGTGGTATCGCCCCGGCGTACGGCTTCCAGCGCGTTGTCGGCCAGGGTGGTGAAACCGCGCTTCCTGGCCTGGGCAAACAGTTCGGGGGGCGAAGCTGCATCGGCGAGCAGGAGGTCGAGTGCCTTGTCGATGCGCAGGATTTCCATCAACACCAGGCGACCGCGATAGCCGCGCTGGCGACAGGCTGGGCAGGCGCCAGCCGATGGCAGCGTTGTTGTGCCCAGTAGTGCCGATTCCGCTGGCGTGGCCGGACGCTCGCCGCGGCAGTTCGGACACAGGCGGCGTACCAGGCGTTGGGCGACGATGCCGGTCAGGTTGCCGTGCAGCATGCGCGGGCTGATGCCGAGCTCGGCCAGTCGTGACAGGGCGGCGATGGTGCTGCCGGCGTGCAGGGTGGCGAACACCTGGTGGCCGGTCAGCGCGGCGCGCAGGGTCATTGCCGCAGTTTCGCCATCGCGGATCTCGCCGATGAGCATGGTGTCGGGGTCCTGACGGAGCATCGAGCGGACGCCGTCGGCGAAATCCATCTTGACCTTGTCGGAGAGCGAGGTCTGGCGCAACAGCGGTAACGGGTATTCGACCGGGTCTTCCAGGGTCATGATGTTGACGCTGTCGTTCCTGAGCCGGTTGAGCAGCGAGTAGAGGGTGGTCGTCTTGCCGCTGCCGGTCGGCCCGGTGACCAGGAAAAGCCCTTCGGGGCGAGACAGCATGCGTTCGAGCAAGGCTTGGTGCGCGTTGCCGATGCCCAGCGACTCCAGCGGGACGATGCCCTTTTGTCGGTCGAGTACGCGCAGCACGATGCTTTCGCCGTGGATGCCGGGTTGGCTGGCAACCCGGAAATCGATGTCGCGGCCACCGATGCGTCGGCCGAGATGACCATCCTGCGGTAGCCGATTTTCCGCGATGTTCATGCCGGAAATGACCTTGATCCGGCTCGCCAGTGGTGCCCAGGTCGAACGGTGCAGGATGCGGATGGTTTCCAGCAGGCCGTCGATCCGGTAGCGGATGCGCAGGCTGGCCGCTTCCGGCTCGAAGTGCAAGTCGGAGGCTTGGCGCCTGACAGCGTCGGCGAGCAGCGCATCAACCAGGCGGACGGCCGGCGAATCGCCCGAGAGCGAATTCAGCGGACCTTTGCCTTCGAACTCGTCGAGAATGCCGTCGATGGCCAGCGCGCAGCCGTAATGCAGGTCGATGGCTTGCTCGATTTCGCCGGGGGCGGCCAGCAGGATTTCGGTGTCCATGCCGGCGGGGGTGTGCGCGTGCAGGCTGGCCAGCGCCTGGTGGTCGCGGGGTGATGACATGGCCAGGCGCCAGCGACGGCGTCCGGGATTGATGGCGATCGGCAGGATGCGATGGCGGCGGGCGGTTTCGGCCGGCAGGAGCCGGATGGCTTCGGGGGCGATGTCGTGGCGCGACGGGTCGAAGCGTTCCAGGCCGAGTTGCCGGGAAAGGACGTCGCTGACCCCGGGCTCGTCGGCAAAACCCAGGGCGTGTACCAAGATGCCGAGTGGCTGGCGGTTCTTCTGTTGTTCGACCAGGGCGATACGCAACTGATCCTCGTCGATCAGGCCGGCTTCGAGCAGGTGTTGGCCCAGCAGCTTGTTGTTCATGGCAGCGCCGCCCGCAGTTGCGTCAGGCGCTGGTGTGCCGCTGCCTGCCGGAAGTTGTGGGCTTGTTCCGCCGCCAGTTCAAGCGCGCCCTGGTAGTAATGGCTGGCGGCAACGGTCTGCTCCAGGTGGTCGAGGCAGACGGCCAGGTTGTACAGGGTGTCGGCTTGTTCTGGTGCCAGGGCGTTGGCGCTGGCGTAGGCCTGGCGGGCTTCGGCCCAGCGCTGTTCACGGCTGAGCAGGCTGCCGAGACGGAATTGCAGTTCGGCGTTCCCGGGGTGCGTCGCTATCAACTCGCGTAGCTGGCTTTCCTGATCGTCGTCGGCTACCGCAAGGCTGAGGGCGGAGTGAATGAAAGGGGCGGCACCATCAGCAACAGCGGTGGTGCTCGATAGCGCCAGACAAAGGCAGAGTGGGATAGCGCGCTGCATGCTTACTCCGTGATGGACAGTGGCTTGAAAGGTCGGGCATGTGCCGGCGGGGCGAAGAAATCATCTCCCGGGAGACGGTCGGCCAGTGCTGCGTAATCGCCGCGCAGTCCGGGGTCGCGGATCACTACCGGGCGCAGGAAAATGACCAGTTCGGTTTTGCGTGTCCGGTTGTTGCGGTTATTGAAGGCTTCGCCGGCCAGCGGAATGTCGCTGAGGATAGGCACGCGCTGGCTCTGGTAATCGGCTCTATCTTCCATCAGGCCGCCCAGTACTGCGGTTTGTCCGTTGGCGATGCGCATGACCGACTCGATTTCCCGGGTGCGGATCATCGGTACGAGATTCTCGATGCCGTTGCGGCGCAGGTCAGGATTCGGGTCCGGGACTTCGCGGTCGATGCTGGTGATGCTCGGGCGAATGTTGAGCAGGATCGAGTCGTCGCTGGCGATCTGCGGCGTCACACCCATGACCAGGCCGACCGAGACGGTTTGCGGCGTGGTCGTATAAGTGGTGGTCGTGCCGACATTGGCGGTGGTGGTTGTGTCGGCCTTGACCTGGAAGTAAACGTAGTTTTCGACGACGCGCAACAAGGCAGCCTGGTTGTTGAGCACCGACAGGCGCGGGCTGGAAAGTACCCGGCTGGTGCCGAAGCGCTCGAGCAGGCTGATCAGCGCGCGCGGGTTGTCGTCCCGGTTGTAGCTCAGGTTGACGCTGCCTTTGAGCGCATTGCCGGCCAGCGAAAATACGCCGCCACGGACCAGCCCGCTCCAGTCTATGCCTTGCTGATAGCCGTCGCTCAGCGTCACTTCGACGATGGTCGCCTCGATCATGACCTGGCGGCGGGCAGCCTTGATCACCCGGTCGACAAAGCGGCGGATCTGGCGGTGCTCCGCCTGGGTTGCGTAAGCCGTGATGAGCCCGGCTTCTGCATCGACGATCAGGCGTGGCGGCGCAGTCTTGTTTATCTGTGCAGCGCTTGTTTTCATCAAGCGGTCGAGGTTCTTTTCCAGGCCATCCCAGAATCGATGTGCGCCGACATTTTCGATGCGGGTGTTGGACAGGCTGCCGCCGCTGCCTCCCTCGCCGGCGTCACCTATCTGCATCTTGTTGGCGACCGTGCTGCTGACGGTGCGTCCCAAATTTACGTAATCCACCGGGTAGTGAGCGAAGTAGGGCGTGTCCGGAAGGATCAGGAGCCCGCCTGCGGTGAAGTCGAACCGTAGCGGAACCTGTCGCGAGATACGATCAAGCAGGACGGGTAGCGGCTGCCGGCTGGCCTTGAGCGTGATCTTGCCGGCAATTTCCGGGGCGATATCGATGTCGATGTCAGCGTCGCGGGCCAGGGCAAACAGCAGGTCGCGCACCGGGACGTCGCTGACTGTGACGCTGTAAACGGCATCGACTGCAGGTTCGATAGTCGGTGCCGGATGGTCGACAATTTCCGGAATCGGGCCGGCCGGATGAGTCAGGCGAAGATGTCCTTGGCGCGTGCTCGTCGGCGTGGCCGTGCTGCAGGCTACGGCGATCAGCATGAGTGGCAGGATCATCATGGCTTGGTACATGGAGATGCGAATATTTGGAACAAGCGGATATGCTATATGCAAAATATTCTATTGTCATTCTTTCTGGTGTTCCCCCTGTCTCCGATGAAGTGAGAATAGGCAGTTCTGATAGAATGCGGCCTGGCTTTAAAAGGAAACTGACGTTGGCAGACGACTCACTGGTCGATATTCGAGACCTACACTTTCACTATGACGGGCGGCCGGTGCTGCAGGGGATCGATATGAAGATTCCGCGCGGCAAGGTGGTCGCCATCATGGGGGGGTCAGGATGTGGCAAGACCACCTTGCTGCGTTGTATCGGGGGGCAGCTGAAGCCAACCGGCGGCAGTGTTCGTCTGGAGAATCACCAAGTCTGCAAGATGTCGGAGGCCGAGTTGTATCGGCTGCGCCGCCGGATGGGTATGCTCTTCCAGTTCGGTGCCTTGTTTACCGACCTGTCGGTTTTCGATAACGTGGCTTTTCCTTTGCGCGAGCACACCGATCTGTCCGAAGAAATGATTCGCGACCTGGTCTTGATGAAGCTTGAGGCCGTTGGTTTGCGTGGCGCCCATGCCCTGATGCCGGCCTCGCTGTCAGGTGGCATGGCACGGCGTGTTGCCCTGGCCCGGGCGGTTGCGCTTGATCCCACGTTGATCATGTACGACGAGCCGTTTACCGGTCTCGATCCGATCGCGCTGGGGGTGATCGGGCGACTGATCCGTTCGTTGAACGACGCCTTGGGGGCAACTTCGATCATGGTTACCCACGACATTCAGGAATCGTTGCTGATCGTCGACTACATCTATTTCCTGAATGGCGGCAAGGTGGTCGCGCAGGGGGCACCCGACGAAATTCGTGCTTCCTCTGATCCTTTTGTGTACCAGTTTGTCCATGCTGAGCCTGATGGTCCGGTGCATTTCGATTATCCGGCGCCCACCGTGCTCCAGGATTTCTTGCCGGGAGGGGCGCATGCCAGGGCCGCTTGAGTTGGTGCGCCGTCTCGGCAGTTCGGTTGTTGATCGTGTCTGGCGACTGGGTTTTGCCACGCGCTTCTTTTTTGCGATTCTGTTGCATTCGGGAACGGCATTGCGTCGGCTGTCGCTGACTCTGCGCGAAATTTACTTCAGTGGTGTACTGTCGCTACTGATCATCATCGTTTCGGGTCTGTTTGTTGGTCTGGTTCTTGGCTTGCAAGGTTACGAGACGCTGCAGCGTTTCGGTTCGACCGAAGCTTTGGGTGTCCTGGTTTCGCTTTCGCTGGTGCGTGAGCTCGGGCCGGTGGTGGCTGGCCTGCTGTTCGCTTCCCGGGCGGGTTCGTCGATCACTGCCGAGATCGGTCTGATGAAGACGACGGAACAATTGAAGGCGATGGACATGATGGCGGTCAATCCAATCGCCCGGGTGGTGGCGCCACGCTTCTGGGGGGGGGTCATCTCGATGCCGCTGCTGGCAGCGATGTTCTCTGCCATGGGGGTGTTTGGCGGCTGGCTGATCGGTGTCGTCTTTATCGGTGTCGATGACGGCGCATTCTGGTCGCAGATGCAGTCAAGTGTTGATTTTCGCTATGACATCATGAACGGCGTCATCAAGAGTGTGGTCTTCGGTTTTGCCGTTTCGCTGATTGCCGTATTCGAAGGTTACGACTCCGCGCCGACGGCCGAAGGCGTGTCGCGAGCCATTACGCGCACCGTGGTAACGTCGGCGATGACCATACTGGCGCTGGATTTCATTCTCACTTCGTTCATGTTCCGGGGTAATTGATGAACCGTACCGTTCTCGACCTGTGGGTCGGCTTCTTCGTTGCACTCGGCCTGGCCGCGGTGTTGTTTTTGGCGCTGAAAGTGGGGAATCTTTCCTCGGCGCACCTGTCCGATACCTATGTGCTGCAAGCCAGGTTTGATAACATCGGCGGCCTGAAAGTGCGCGGGCCGGTGAGAAGCGCTGGCGTGCTCGTCGGACGGATTGCGGATATCGGTTTCGACCCGGAGAGCTACCAGGCTGTTGTCACCATGAATATAGACGGGCGTTACCGTTTTCCGCGGGATACCTTTGCTTCGATCTATACGGCCGGCTTGCTGGGTGAGCAATACATCGGGCTGGATGTTGGTGGCGATGACAAGATGTTGCAGGCGGGCGACATGGTGAGAATGACACAGTCGGCCGTTGTCCTTGAGAAACTGCTTGGTCAGTTTCTCTTCAACAAGGCAGCTGAGGGGCAGGAAAGTAAATGACGTTACAGGCAGGGGATTCGATTCGACGGCTGAAGCGCCTGCTGGTTCTGGGCGGTGCGCTGCTCGTCGCGGCGCAAGTCGGCGCACAGGACAAGCAGCGTGATCCGTTCGAGGGTTTCAATCGGACCATGTACTCGGTCAACGAGGTCCTCGATCAGTATGCCGCGCGTCCGGTCGCTCAGGCCTATGATGCTGCTGTGCCGCTGCCGGTCAAGGCCAGTGTCGGGAACGTGTTTGGCAATGTCGGTGAAGTCTGGGTTGGTGCAAACAGTGCGCTTCAGGGCAAGGGCGGTGACGCGGGCATCACTTTGGCGCGCTTGTTGATCAATTCGACGGTGGGCATTCTCGGCCTGTTCGATGTGGCCAGTGAAATGGGTCTGGAGCGTTACAACGAAGACTTCGGGCAGACACTCGCGGTGTGGGGCGTCAGCGATGGCCCCTACCTGTTCCTGCCGGTGATCGGGCCGCGCACTTCACGTGACTTCGCTGGTTGGGCGGTCGATACCTATGCTGATCCGGTGCGCTCCATTCGCTCGAGCAACGAGCGCCTGAGCGCGACGGTGGTACGCTTTGTCGATATCCGGGCGGGCCTGTTGCCTGCTGATCGACTGGTGGAAGAGGCTGCTCTCGACAAATATTCCTATGTTCGCGATGCCTATCTGCAGCGTCGCCGCAATTTGATTTACGACGGTCGCCCGCCAAGGATGGATGACTGAAGCTGATAGCCAGACAATGATGAAAAAACTGTTTGTTACCCTGATTGCCGCGCTGCTTTCCTTCTCTGCTGTCGCGGGTGATGCCCCGGACGTATTGATCAAGCGGGTATCGGAAGAGGTCCTGGAAATCGTGCGTCAGGACAAGGATGTCCGTAACGGCGACATTCAAAAGATTGCCGCTCTGGTTGATGCCAAGGTTCTGCCGCATTTCAATTTCCAGCGCATGACGGCGCTGGCGGTTGGTCGTGACTGGCGTAGCGCGAGTACTGCCCAGAAGACCCGGTTGCAGGCTGAATTCAAGATGCTGCTGGTGCGTACCTACGCCAATGCACTGACCAGTTACAGCAATCAGCGCATCGTTTTCCGCCCTTTCCGCATGCGCGATGGCGAGACGGAAGTGCTGGTCCGCTCGGAAGTTGTCCAGCCCGGTGCCCAACCGGTGCAGATCGATTACTGGCTGGAACTGGCGGATGGTCAGTGGAAGGTGTTTGATGTTGTCGTCGCCGGCATCAGTCTGGTGACCAATTATCGTGAGCAGTTTGCCCGTGAAGTCCGCGACGGCGGTATTGACGGTTTGATCGCCAGCCTGGCGGCCAAGAACAAGTCGCTGGAAGTTACTGCCAACAACCGGGCTGCTCGTTGATGATTGAAAGCATAAACGGCCGGCTCTGTGTCGGCTGTGCAATGACCACCGATCAGGCTCGGGAGCTGCTTGAGCGTGGTCGTGACTTGATCGTTCCCGGTGAGCAGGTCATCGATCTGTCCGGGGTTGGCGACGCCGATTCCTCGGCGGTGGCAGTCATGCTTGGCTGGTTGCGCCATGCTGCGTTGACCGGTGCGGTGATCCGCTTTGCCGGCGTGCCGGTCGGGGTGGCTTCGCTGGCTGAACTCTACGGTGTTTCCGACCTTCTGCCCCTGGCCTGACGGCCGTTCATGATCCCCGCCGTTTCCATCGTCGATGTCGTCAAGACCTTTGGCTCACTGAGGGCGCTGGACGGCCTTTCCCTGGACATCCAGCAAGGCGAGTTCTTCGGCCTGCTCGGGCCGAACGGTGCCGGCAAAACGACCTTGATTTCTGCCCTGGCTGGACTGGCGCGTCTGGATTCGGGCTGTATCCGGGTGCTCGGTCACGATGTCGTCCGCGATTTTCGCCAGGCCCGCCGTCTGCTCGGCGTAGTGCCGCAGGAGCTGGTCTTCGATCCCTTCTTCAGTGTGCGCGAGACCCTGCGCATTCAGTCCGGTTACTTCGGCATCCGTCGCAACGACGACTGGATCGACGAAATCCTCCATCACCTTGACCTGACCAGTAAGGCCGATGCCAACATGCGCCGGCTTTCTGGCGGTATGAAGCGCCGGGTGCTGGTCGCCCAGGCGCTGGTGCACAAGCCGCCGGTGATCGTCCTCGACGAGCCGACGGCCGGTGTCGATGTCGAGTTGCGCCAGGGGCTGTGGCAGTTTGTTCGTCGGCTCAACGGCGAGGGTCACACCATCATCCTGACCACGCATTACCTCGAAGAGGCGGAAGCCCTGTGCAACCGCATCGCGCTGATGAAGCAGGGGCAGTTGCTGGCGCTCGACAGTACCGTCAACCTGATGGCGGCGCACCCGGGGGCGTCGCTGGAAGAGGTTTTTCTGCGGACGATGCAGCGATGATCGGTTTCTGGACCCTGTTCTACAAGGAAGTGTTGCGGTTCTGGAAGGTCGCCTTCCAGACCGTGGCGGCGCCGGTGCTGACGGCCATGCTCTACCTGATGATCTTCGGTCATGTGCTGGAGGATCATGTGCGGGTGCATGGCATCGGCTACACCAGTTTCCTGATTCCCGGGCTGGTGATGATGCAGGTGCTGCAGAATGCCTTCGCCAATTCCTCGTCCAGCCTGATCCAGGCCAAGATCACCGGTTCCATTGTCTTCGTCTTGCTGCCACCCTTGCCGTACAGCAGCTTCTTCATCGCTTACGTATTGGCCGCCATGCTGCGCGGGATCATGGTCGGCGTCGGCGTATTGCTGGTTACAGTGTGGTTCGTCGATCTGCAGGTGGTGGCGCCGGGCTGGGTGCTGCTGTTCGCCGTGCTCAGCGGCGCCCTGTTTGGCGCGCTGGGGATGATTGCCGGTATCTGGGTCGAGAAGTTCGATCAACTGGCCGCTTTTCAGAACTTTTTGATCATGCCGCTGACTATGCTCTCCGGCGTCTTCTACTCGATTTACACTTTGCCGACATTCTGGCAACGACTGTCCCATTACAATCCTGTCTTTTACATGATCGACGGCTTCCGTTACGGCTTTTTCGGCGTTTCGGACGTGTCGCCGGTGCACAGTCTGGCCGTGGTCGCCAGCTGTTTTGCCCTGACCAGCCTGTTGACACTGGCCCTGCTCAAGCGGGGCTGGAAACTGAGAACCTGAATCCGCATGCATCCCGACCAGATCAAGCAACTCATCCTCGCCGGCATGGCCTGCGATCATCTCGAACTCGATGGCGACGGCCAGCATTTCGAGGCCCTCGTCGTCAGTGCCGAATTTGCCGGCAAGAATCGCGTCCAGCGCCAGCAGCGCGTCTATCAGACGCTCAAGGAAAAACTGGCGACCGGCGAACTGCACGCCCTGTCTTTCAAGACCCTGACCCCCGAAGAATGGAGTGCCCAGCGTGGATAAACTGTTGATCCGGGGCGGTAGCGTCCTCAAGGGCGAAGTCGCCATGTCCGGGGCCAAGAACGCGGCGCTGCCGATTCTCTGTGCCTCGCTGCTCTCGGCCGATCCGCTCGAACTGGGCAATGTGCCGCAACTCAACGATATCTCGACCATGCTGCGCCTGCTGGGCGACATGGGTATCGGCGTGCGCCATGAGGGTGACGACGGGCTGACGCTCGACGGCAGCGGTCTGAACAACCCGGTGGCCTCCTACGAGATGGTCAAGACCATGCGCGCCTCCATCCTGGTGCTCGGTCCGCTGCTTGCCCGTTGTGGCGAAGCACGCGTGTCGCTGCCCGGCGGTTGCGCCATCGGTGCCCGGCCGGTCGATCAGCACATCAAGGGGCTGCAGGCGATGGGTGCCGAAGTCACCGTCGAGCAGGGCTATGTCCATGCCCGTGCCAGCCGCCTCAAGGGCGCGCGCATCTGTACCGACATGGTCACCGTCACCGGTACCGAAAACCTGATGATGGCGGCCTGCCTGGCCGACGGCGAAACGATCATCGAGAACGCCGCCCGCGAACCCGAAGTCGTTGACCTGGCCAACTGCCTGGTGGCGATGGGCGCCCGGATTTCCGGCGCCGGCACCGACATCATCCGCATCCAGGGCGTCGAAAAACTGCACGGCGCCCGCCATTCGATCATGCCCGACCGCATCGAGACCGGCACCTATCTGTGCGCGGCTGCCGTCACCGGCGGCGATATCCGCCTGACCCGGACCTCGGCTGCCTACCTCGATTCGGTCGTCGACAAGCTGATGGACGCCGGTTGCGAAATCGTCGTCGAACGCGACGCGATCCGCCTGACGGCACCGGCCAAGCTGAAATCGGTCAGCCTGCGCACGGCGCCTTACCCGGCGTTCCCGACCGACATGCAGGCCCAGTTCATGGCCATGAACTGTGTCGCCGACGGGGTGGCGACGATCCGCGAGACGATTTTCGAAAACCGCTTCATGCACGTCAGCGAGTTGATGCGCCTCGGCGCCAACATCCAGATCGAAGGCAATAACGCGATCGTTCGCGGGGTCGATCGCCTTGAGGGTGCGACAGTCATGGCCACCGACCTACGCGCTTCGGCGTCGCTGATCATTGCCGGCCTGGTGGCCAGCGGCGAGACCCTGATCGATCGCATCTACCATCTGGATCGTGGTTACGAGCGCATCGAGCAGAAACTGGCTGCCCTCGGCGCCAGCGTCGAACGGGTCCGCTGATGTTGTTTTTGGCATGAAACCCGGGCTTTTTTGGCCCGGGGTGCAAAAAAGTTTGAAAAATGCTTTGCTTTATTCCGTCTCTGCCCCATACTCGCCGGCACGGGATTTCCAGGCAGTGTGTTGTTCCTGCACCGATTTCGGTTTGTCAGCTCCTCGGTCTTGATTCTCGATTTTTTTAATATTTTCCAAGGAAGCTATCATGGCAACTGGTACCGTCAAGTGGTTCAACGACTCCAAGGGTTTTGGTTTCATCTCCCCGTCCGAAGGTGGTGAAGACCTCTTCGCTCACTTCTCTGCAATTCAAGGCAACGGTTTCAAGACCCTGGCCGAAAACCAGAAGGTGACCTTCGACGTCGTCAATGGCCCGAAGGGCAAGCAGGCTGCCAACATCCGCCCGGCTGAATAAGCTACCGGATACGCCTGTATCGAAAAGCCCGGCTTGCCGGGCTTTTTGCTTTTGGGTCGCCGCCATTGGCGGCGATTTCGGCGGCCATGCCGCTTTGCGGTAAAATCACCGCTTTACCCACGAGACACTCCCCGTGACCGGTATCACCATTGCCCTGTCCAAGGGTCGCATCTTCGACGAAACCCTTCCGCTGCTGGCCGCAGCCGGCATCGTGCCGGCCGAGAATCCGGAAACCTCGCGCAAGCTGATCATCGAGACCAATCAGCCGGACGTGCGCGTCGTCATCGTCCGCGCCACCGACGTACCGACCTATGTCCAGTACGGCGCGGCCGACATCGGCGTGGCCGGCAAGGATGTGCTGATCGAGCACGGCGGCGAAGGCCTGTACGCACCGCTCGACCTGAAGATCGCCAAGTGCCGGATGATGGTCGCCATCCCCGAAGGTTTCGACTACCAGAACGCCGTGCGCCAGGGCAACCGCCTGAAGGTGGCGTCCAAGTACATCAAGACGGCGCGCGAACATTTTGCCGCCAAGGGCGTGCACGTCGACCTGATCAAGCTCTACGGTTCGATGGAACTGGCGCCGCTGGCCGGCCTGGCCGACGCCATCGTCGACCTGGTGTCGACCGGCGGCACGCTCAAGGCCAACAAGCTGGTCGCCTGCGAGCACATCATGGACATTTCCTCGCGCCTGGTCGTCAATCAGGCGGCACTCAAGGTCAAGCGCGAGACCCTGCAACCGATCATCGACGCCTTTGCCCAGGCGGTGGAGAAGTAAATGACTGTCGCGATCAAGCGCCTGTCCACGGTAGCCGCCGATTTCGCGGCCAGGCTGAAGGAACTGCTCGCCTTCGAGGCGGCGGCGGATGAGGGCATCGAGCGCACCGTCGCCGGCATCCTCGCCGACGTCAAGACGCGTGGCGATGCTGCCGTGGTCGACTACAGCAACCGTTTCGACCGCCTGACAGTCGCAACGATGGCCGATCTCGAACTGTCGCGCGACGAACTCGAAAAGGCACTCGCCGGCTTGCCGGCCGACCGTCGTGCTGCCCTCGAAGTCGCCGCCCAGCGTGTGCGTGCCTACCACGAGAAGCAGAAGCTCGACGGCTGGTCCTATACCGAAGCCGATGGCACGCTGCTCGGCCAGATGATCACCCCGCTCGACCGCGTCGGCCTCTACGTGCCGGGCGGCAAGGCGGCCTATCCGTCGTCGGTGCTGATGAACGCGATTCCGGCCAAGGTCGCCGGCGTCAAGGAACTGATCATGGTCGTGCCGACGCCGGGCGGCGAGCGCAACCAACTGGTGCTGGCGGCGGCCTGCCTGGCCGGCGTCGACCGGGTGTTCACCATCGGCGGCGCACAGGCGGTCGGCGCGCTGGCTTACGGTACCGAGAGCGTGCCGCAGGTGGACAAGATCGTCGGACCCGGTAACGCCTACGTGGCCACGGCCAAGCGCCGCGTGTTCGGCATCGTCGGCATCGACATGGTCGCCGGTCCGTCGGAAATCCTGGTCGTTTCGGACGGCTCGGGCAATCCCGACTGGGTGGCGATGGACCTGTTCTCGCAGGCCGAGCACGACGAACTGGCGCAATCGATCCTGATCTGTCCGGACGCCGCTTTCATCGAACGCGTCCAGGTCAGCATCGACAAGCTGCTGCCGACGATGCCGCGCCAGGAGACAATCCGCACCTCGTTGACCAATCGCGGCGCCTTCATCCAGGTTCGCGACATGGACGAGGCAATCGCCATCGCCAACCGCGTCGCGCCCGAGCACCTTGAACTGGCCCTCGACAATCCCGACCCGTGGGTGGAAAAGATTCACCACGCCGGCGCCATCTTCATCGGCCACTACACCTCGGAATCGCTCGGCGATTACTGTGCCGGGCCGAACCACGTGCTGCCGACCTCAGGCTCGGCGCGTTTCTCGTCGCCGCTCGGGGTCTACGATTTCCAGAAGCGGACCAGCCTGATCAAGGTGTCGAAGGCCGGCGCGCAGACGCTGGGCCGGGTCGCGTCTACGCTGGCGCACGGCGAGGGCCTGCCGGCACATGCGAAATCGGCGGAATTCCGGCTGGAAGACTGAGCTTTCATGAACCAGCATCAGCCGAATCAAGTGCGCCCGGATCTCCGGGCGCTTTTTTTGGGCTTTTCGTCGGTCGGCCTGTCCGGTTTTGGGGGCGTGCTGCCCTTTGCCCGGCGCATGCTGGTCGACCAGCGCGGCTGGATGAGCGCTGAGGAATTCAACGCCCAGCTCGGGCTCTGCCAGTTCCTGCCGGGGCCGAATGTGGTCAATCTGGCGGTGCTGGTCGGCAAGCGTTACCGCGGCTTGGCGGGGGCCATTGTCGCCCCGGTCGGCCTGCTGGCCGGGCCGATTGCCATCGTCCTGCTGCTGGCCATGCTCTACGATGCTTACGGCAGTCTGCCGGTCGCCCAGTCGATGCTGCGCGGCGTGGCTGCGGTCGGCGCCGGTCTGTTGTTCGCCATGGCTTGGCGCATGGGCATGGCGATTCGTGACAAGGCGGCTTTCCTGCCTTTTGCCGCGTTGGTTGTCTTCGGGATTGCCTGGCTGCGCTGGCCGATGCTGTGGGTGATGCTGGCCGGCCTGCTGCTCTCCGGCGGTCTGGCCTACTGGCGGTTGGGGCGGCGATGAGCCTGATCGTCGACCTGTTCCGCGAATTCGCGATCCTGTCCTTCGTCGCCTTTGGTGGCGCGACCGCGCTGTTGCCGGAGATGCATCGCGTCGTCGTCGAAAATCACCAGTGGCTGGACGACACAACCTTCACTCATTTGTACGCCATCGCCCAGGCCGCGCCGGGCCCGAACGTGCTGGTGGTGACCCTGATCGGCTGGCACGTCGGCGGCCTGGGCGGCGCGTTGGCTGCAACGCTGGCGATGTGCCTGCCGATGAGCGTGCTCATCTACCTGCTGATCGACCGCTGGGAAAGCTTTGCCGGCAAACGCTGGCAGCGGGCGATCAGCATCGGCGTGGCGCCGCTGGCGGTTGGCCTGGTGTTTTCCGGGGCGACCCTGATCAGTCAGGCGGCCAATCTGGGGCTGGCCGCGTGGTTGCTGCTGGTGGCCACGGTGCTGGCCAACCTGAAGACCAGACTGCATCCGCTGTGGTTCATCGGCGTCGGCGCCTTGCTCGGTTTGCTCGGCCTCGTTTGAGGCCGTCGCCGACTCAGCCGAGGATTTCGCGCAGCGCCACGCTCAGTGCCTGACAGTCGGCATCGCTGCCGATGGTGATGCGCAGGTACTGGTCGATGCGCGGCAGCTTGAAGTGGCGGACGATGATGTTGCGTTCGCGCAGCGCCTTGGCCAGTTCGGCGGCGTCGCGACCGGGATGGCGGGCGAAGATGAAATTGGCGGCCGACGGCAGCACCTCGAAACCTTGTCCGGCAAGATCGGCGGTCAGCGCCTCGCGGGTGGCGATCACCGTGGCGCAGCATTGGCGGAAGTAGTCTTCGTCCTCGATCGCGGCAACGGCACCGACGATCGCCAGGCGGTCCAGCGGGTAGGAATTGAAGCTGTTCTTGACCCGCTCCAGCGCCTCGATCAGATCCGGGTGACCGACCGCGAAGCCGACCCGCAAACCGGCCAGCGAGCGCGATTTGGACAAGGTGTGCACGACCAGCAGGTTGTCGTACTGCTGGGTCAGCGGAATGGCGCTGGTGCCGCCGAAGTCGACGTAGGCCTCATCAACGACCACGACCGAATCCGGGTTGGCGCGGACGATGCGCTCGATGGCAGCAAGCGGCAGCAGGCGACCGGTCGGGGCGTTCGGGTTGGCAATCAGGATGCCGCCGTTGGCGACGCCGCAGTAGTCGGCCGGGTCGATGGAGAAATCGGCGGCCAGCGGCACGGTGCGGTGAGCGACGCCGTAGAGGCCGCAATAGACCGGGTAGAAGCTGTAGGTGATGTCCGGGAAGAGAATCGGCGCGTCGTGCTTGAGCAGTGCCATGAAGATGTGCGCCAGGACCTCGTCGGAACCGTTGCCGACGAAGACTTCGCCGGGCTTCACGCCGTGATGCCGGGCGATGGCGTTCTTCAGCAGGTCGGCGTTGGGGTCCGGGTAAAGGCGCAGGCGGGCACCGTCGTCGCCGAGCTCGGCCTTTATGGCGGCGACCACCCGGGGTGAGGGCGGGCAGGGGTGCTCGTTGGTGTTCAGCTTGATCAGATTGGCGATCTTGGGCTGTTCGCCCGGCACGTAGGGGGTTAGGTCGCGGACGACCTGGCTCCAGAAGCGGCTCATCGGGTTTTCACGGTAGGCGTAAAAGTAAGACGAAATGGTATCATGCCCCTCCGTTTCAACGTTTTTCCGCCAAGTCCATGCGACAAGCCGAAGTTACCCGCAATACCCTGGAGACCCAGATCACCATCAAGGTGAATCTTGATGGTACCGGCCAGGGCCGGTTCGCCACCGGCGTTCCCTTCCTCGATCACATGCTCGACCAGATTGCCCGGCACGGCTTGATCGACCTCGATGTCGACGCCAAGGGCGATCTGCACATCGACGCCCATCACACGGTCGAGGATATCGGCATCACCTTCGGTCAGGCGCTGGCCAAGGCCTGGGGTGACAAGAAGGGGCTGACCCGTTACGGCCACAGCTACGTGCCGCTGGACGAAGCGCTGTCGCGCGTGGTCATCGACCTGTCGGGGCGGCCGGGGCTGGAACTCAATTGCGAATTCACCCGGGCAATGATCGGCCAGTTCGATGTCGACCTGGTCTCTGAATTCTTCCACGGCCTGGTCAACCATGCCGGGATGACGCTGCACATCGACAACCTGCGCGGCAAGAATGCCCATCACCAGGCCGAGACCATCTTCAAGGCCTTTGGCCGGGCGCTGCGTATGGCGGTGACGCCTGATCCGCGTATGGCCGGTTGCATGCCGTCGACGAAGGGAACGCTGTGACCATCGCCGTCATCGATTACGGCATGGGCAATCTGCGCTCGGTGTCGAAGGCGCTGGAGCATGTCGCCGATAGCGAGGCCGTGGTCGTCACCGCCGACCCGGCCGTCGTTGCGGCTGCCGAGCGGGTGGTCTTTCCCGGTCAGGGGGCGATGCCCGACTGCATGCGCGAACTCGATGCCCGCAATCTGCGGGAAGCCGTGCTGGCGGCGGCAAAGAACAAACCCTTTCTCGGTATCTGCGTCGGCGAACAGATGTTGTTCGAACGCAGCGAAGAGGGCGATGTTGCTGGTCTCGGCGTTTTTCCCGGTGTCGTCCGGCGCTTCCCCGAGGCGCAGATGGTCGACGCCAGCGGCGCTCGCCTGAAGGTCCCGCACATGGGCTGGAACGAAGTCCGGCAGGCGCCGCACGCCCTGTGGTCGGGGATTGCCGACGGTTCGCGCTTCTATTTCGTGCATAGCTACTGCGTGCAGACCATCACTCCTGGATTGACCACCGGCACGACCGTATACGGCCTGCCCTTTACCTGTGCAGTGGGCCGGGATAATATCTTTGCGGTCCAGTTCCATCCCGAGAAAAGCGCTCGCGACGGCCTGCAACTCCTGAAGAATTTTGTCGAGTGGCGCCCCTGATTCGCGTCTGTCGTAAATTTTCCCGTTGATTCCCCCATGCTGATCATTCCCGCAATTGACCTGAAGGACGGACAATGTGTCCGCCTCAAGCAGGGCCTGATGGAAGAGGCCACCATTTTCTCAGACAGCCCGGCCGAACAGGCCCGGCACTGGCTGGATCAAGGCGCGCGCCGTCTGCATCTGGTCGACCTCAACGGTGCCTTTGCCGGCAAACCGAAGAATGCCGCAGCGATCAAGGCCATCCTGGCCGAGGTCGGTGACGACATTCCGGTCCAGCTCGGTGGCGGCATCCGTGATCTCGACACCATCGAAGCCTGTCTCGACGGCGGCCTGTCCTACGTCATCATCGGCACCGCCGCGGTGAAGAATCCGGGCTTCCTGCACGATGCCTGCGTTGCCTTTCCCGGCCACATCATCGTCGGCCTCGACGCCAAGGACGGCAAGGTGGCGACCGACGGCTGGTCGAAACTGACCGGTCACGACGTTGTCGATCTCGGCAAGAAATACGAGGACTACGGCGTCGAGTCGATCATCTACACCGATATCGGTCGTGACGGCATGCTCTCCGGCCTGAACATCGAAGCCACCGTGCGTCTGGCTCAGGCGCTGACCATTCCGGTGATTGCTTCCGGCGGCCTGTCCAACCTCGACGACATCCGCGCCCTGTGCGCGGTCGAAGGCGAAGGCGTGGTCGGCACCATCGCCGGTCGCGCCGTGTACGACGGTTCGCTGGATTTCAAGGCGGCGCAGGAACTCGCCGACGAGCTGGGCGCCTGATGCTCGCCAAACGCATCATCCCCTGTCTCGACGTCACCGCTGGCCGGGTCGTCAAGGGCACCAATTTCGTTGGCCTGCGCGATGCCGGCGATCCGATCGAGATCGCTCGCCGCTACAACGAGCAGGGCGCCGACGAAGTCACCTTCCTCGACATCACGGCCTCCTCCGATCAGCGCGACATCATCCTGCACATCGTCGAAGCCTGCGCCGAGCAGGTCTTCATTCCGCTGACCGTCGGTGGTGGCGTGCGCAAGGTCGAAGACGTGCGTCGCCTGCTCAACGCCGGCGCCGACAAGGTGTCGATGAATACTGCCGCGGTGCAGAATCCGGACCTGGTCTTCGACGCATCGAGCAAGGTCGGTTCGCAGTGCATCGTCGTTGCCATCGACGCCAAGCAGGTCGCGCCGGGCAAGTGGCATGTATTCACGCACGGCGGCCGCAACGATACCGGACTCGACGCCATCGAATGGGCGAAGAAGGTCGAGGCGCTGGGCGCCGGTGAAATCCTGCTGACCAGCATGGACCGCGACGGCACCAAGAACGGTTTCGATCTGCCGCTGACGCGCGGCGTATCCGACGCGGTCGGGATTCCGGTGATTGCCTCGGGTGGGGTCGGCAACCTGCAGCATCTGGCCGACGGCGTTTCCGAAGGTCGCGCCGATGCGGTGCTGGCCGCTTCCATCTTCCATTTCGGCGAATACACGGTACGCCAGGCCAAGGAATACATGGCCGCGCGCGGGATCGAAGTGCGACTGTAATGGCCGATCTCGATCACGCCCTCGACTGGCTCGACGCACTCAAATGGGACGCCGACGGCATGATCCCGGCGATTGCCCAGGATGCCGCCGGGCGTATCGTGATGTTCGCCTATATGAATCGCGAGTCCTTGCAGGAAACGGTGCGCAGCGGCAACGCGGTATACTGGTCGCGTTCGCGGGCACGTCTGTGGCGTAAGGGTGAGGAGTCGGGTTTCTGGCAGAAAGTCAGCGCCATCCGCACCGATTGCGACGGCGACGTGCTTCTGCTGACGGTCGAACAGGTCGGCGGCATCGCCTGCCATACTGGCCGCGCGAGTTGTTTTTTCAATGAGTTGCAAGGGGAACGCTGGGTTCCCGTCGATCCGGTTTTGAAAGATCCGAAGGACATCTACCAATGAGCACGCACGACATCCTGCATCGCTTGTCCGAAACCCTGGCTTCGCGCCGCCATGCCGATCCGGAAAAGTCCTACACCGCCAAGCTGTTTGCCGATGGTCCGGATTCCATCCTCAAGAAGATTGGCGAGGAATGCGCCGAGCTGATCATGGCCGGCAAGGATGGCAAGCGCCTGAACATCGTCCGCGAGTCGACCGACGTCGTTTATCACATCCTGGTTCTGCTCGCCTTCTACGGACTGTCGATCGAAGATGTGTCGCAGGAAATGCGCCGTCGCGAAGGGATTTCCGGCATCGACGAGAAGGCCTCGCGGAGCGCCGGCAAGTGAGCGACTGCCTGTTCTGCCGGATCGTCGCCGGGCAGATTCCCGCGCAGAAGGTTTACGAGGATGAACTGATCCTGGCCTTCCGCGACATTCATCCGCAGCGGCCGGTTCATATTCTCGTCATCCCGAAGAAGCATATTACGTCGTTGGCCACCGTTGCGCCGGCGGATGCCGAAGTCCTCGGCCGCATGCTGGTCAAGGCCAACGAAATCGCGCTTGCCGAGGGTAGCCCCGGCGGCTTCCGTGTCATCATCAATACTGGCGAGATCGGGCAGCAGGAAGTGCCCCATCTGCACATGCACATCGTGGGCGGACCTGACCCGGTCGGCCCCATGCTCAAGCGAATTTAAGGAGACATCATCATGGGTACTTTTTCCATCTGGCACTGGCTGATCGTTCTGGTCATCGTCCTGCTCGTGTTTGGCACCAAGAAACTGCGTAACGTCGGTCAGGATCTCGGTGGTGCGGTCAAGGGCTTCAAGGACGGCATGAAGGAAGCCAATGCCGACAAGCCGGCCGATGGCGCCCAGCCGACCCAGCAGGTCGGTGGCCAGACCATCGACGTCGAGGTCCAGGAAAAGACCAAGTCCTGATAATCCGGGCAGGCTGTTGCCTGCCCGTTCATGATCAAATTCCATGTTCGATATCGGTTTTACCGAATTGATGGTGATCGGCGTCGTTGCGCTGCTGGTCATCGGTCCCGAGCGCCTGCCCAAGGTGGCGCGTACGCTCGGCCATCTGCTTGGCCGCGCGCAGCGTTACGTCAATGACGTCAAGTCCGACATCAACCGCGAAATGCAGCTCGACGAGCTGAAAAAGCTGCAGGCGCAAGTGGCCGAGTCGGCCCGCTCGCTCGAAGATACGGTGCGCAAGGAATATGATTCCGCGCGCACGACCTTCGCTTCGCCGGTCCAGGACGCAATCGCCGATCTCGAAGCAAGTGCCCGCAAGATCGAACAGGATGTCGCAGCAGTGGCCAGCCCGGTGAGCACCGATGCGAAGCCGGCTGTACCGGAAAAGGATGGCAGCAAGGCATGAGCGAGACCGAGCAGCAGGAAACCTTCGTCTCGCATCTGGTCGAGTTGCGCGACCGGGTTTTGCGCAGCCTGATTGCCATCGCCGTGGTGATGGGCGGGCTGGCGCTTTATCCCGGCCCGGGGGCGATCTATGACCTGTTGGCGGCGCCGCTGACCAGCGCCTTGCCCGAGGGGACCAAGATGGTCGCCATCGGCGTCGTCACGCCGTTCATGGTGCCGCTCAAGGTCACCGCCATGGTCGCCTTCGTGCTTGCCTTGCCCTATGTGCTGTTCCAGGCCTGGGGCTTCGTCGCGCCCGGTTTATACGCCCACGAGCGCCGCCTGGGCATTCCGCTGATCATCTCGAGCACGGTGCTGTTCGTGCTGGGCATGGCCTTCTGTTACTTCTTCGTCTTCGGCCAGGTCTTCCACTTCATTGCCAGTTTTGCGCCCAAGAGCATCACACCGGCGCCGGATATCGAAGCCTACCTGTCCTTCGTGATGACCATGTTCATGGCCTTTGGCCTGTCCTTCGAGGTGCCGGTGGCGCTCGTCGTGCTGGTCAAGTTGGGTGTGGTCAAGGTCGAGAAGCTACGCGAATGGCGCTCCTATTTCATCGTCGGCGCCTTTGTCGTGGCTGCCGTGGTCACGCCGCCCGACGTCGTTTCGCAATTGGCGCTGGCGGTTCCGATGTGCCTGCTTTACGAACTCGGCATCCTGGCGGCGACGTTGGTGTCGAAAACCACGACCCGTGCCGATGCCGATGCGGCTGCCGCCGCCGCTAGTGCAGAACAGTCCGCTGCCAGCGACCTTGACCTCGACGCCGAGTTGGACAAGGCCGAAGCCGACTTCCGCAAACTCGACGGCAAGTCCTAATTGCGTGGCGGTCCCGGGCGGGTTGCCTGTTGGCCCGCCGGCGCGCCGTCGATGAAGCGCCACAGGGTGCCGGCTGGCATTGTTGTCCACTGTTCGTTGTCGGTCAGCGGCAGGGTGGCGATCACCGCCACCCGATCCCGGGCGCCGGTGACTTCGCGGAAATCAACGGTCAGATCCTGATCCTTCAGATGCGCTTCGGCGAACGGCGCCTGGCGAACGATGTAGCTGAGTCGCGTTGAGGCATGGGCGAACAGGCAGTCGCCGTTGGACAGCAGGAAATTGAATTCACCATGCCCGGCAATCGCCGAGGTGAGCTCGTGCAGCGCCGCGAACAAGGCGTCGACCGATGGCATGACCTCACCGAAACGGCGGCGGAATTCCTGCAGTAGCCAGCAGAAAGCGCGCTCGCTGTCGGTGTTGCCGACCGGCATGAAGCTGCCGTCGAGTGTCGGCTGGAAATCGAGCAGGTTGCCGTTATGCGCGAAAATCCAGTAGCGGCCCCACAATTCGCGCATGAAGGGGTGGGTGTTTTCCAGCGCTACGGTTCCCTGGGTGGCCTTGCGGATGTGCGCGATGACATTCATCGAACGGATCGGATAGCGGCTGACCAGTTCTGCCACCGGCGAACTGGCCGAGGGCTGTGGATCAAGGAAGACGCGCGTGCCGCGGCCCTCGAAGAAAGCGATGCCCCAGCCATCCGAATGCACGTCAGTGGCGCCGCCGCGTGCCTGGAAGCCGGAAAAGGAAAAACAGATATCCGTAGGCACGTTGCAATTCATGCCAAGCAACTGACACATGGGGCTTATTCCTCGGCGCGCAGTGGCGGACGCTTGCCGATCCTGACCTGGAGTTCGAGGATGCTGCGGTCGCGGCGCAGGCGGAAGGCGGCTTTTTCGTCGGGCTTGAGTTCGGCGATCAGATCAAGCATGACCTGCGGGTCGGTGACGGCCTTGCCATTGACCGAGAGCAGCACGTCGCCCGGGCGGACACCGGCGCGGTCGGCCGGGCTGGCGCGCACGACGCCGGCGATCAGGGCGCCATCGGTATCCGGCAGGCCGAAGGATTCGGCCAGTTCCTCGGTGATTTCCTGGGCTTCGACACCGATCCAGCCGCGCGTCACCGAGCCGCTTTCGATGATCTGTTCCATGATGCTGCGCGCACTCGAGACCGGAATGGCGAAACCGATGCCGTGGTTGCCGCCGGTCCGCGAGTAGATCGCGGTGTTGATGCCGACCAGGTTGCCCTGGGCGTCGACCAGGGCGCCGCCGGAGTTGCCGGGGTTGATGGCGGCGTCGGTCTGGATGAAATTCTCGAAGGTGTTGATGCCCAGGTGCGAGCGGCCCAGCGCCGAGACGATGCCCATGGTCACCGTCTGGCCAACGCCGAAGGGATTGCCGATGGCGAGCACGACATCGCCGACGCGCAGGTTGTCCATCTGGCCGAAGGTGATCGCCGGCAGGCCGCTGGCGTCGATGCGCAGGACGGCGAGGTCGGATTCCGGGTCGGTGCCGACGATCCGTGCCTTGTAGGTCTTGCCGTCGTTGAGGGCAACCTGGATGTCGTCGGCGCCTTCGATGACGTGGAAATTGGTCAGGATGTAGCCGTTCTGGCTGACAATGACGCCCGAGCCAAGCCCGGAGTTGCGCCGGCTCTGGCCCTCGGGGCGTTCGCCGAAGAAGTGGCGGAAGATCGGGTCGTCGAACAGCGGATGACGTTGCTGGCGGACCTGCTGCGTGGTGTAGATATGTACCACTGCAGGTAGCGAGGTGCGCGCGGCATCACGATAGGAAGACAGTGCATGCGGTTCGCCGCCGGCCACCGGTGCGGCTTCCTGCAGCGCAATGATGCGCTGGCCGCGCGGCAGCCATTCCGGCTTCAGTGTCGAAACCGTAAAGACGACGGCCAGCGCAACGGTGACCGTTTGTGCAAAAATCAGCCACAACCTGTGCATGTGAGTCCGTGACGATGAAACTTGATGAATTGACGCTGTATCTCGATGAATTGCTGCAAGCGCCGAAGTACCGGGATTATTGCCCAAACGGTCTGCAAGTGGAAGGTTGTGGCGGGGTGACGCATATCGTTGCCGGGGTCACGGCCAGCCAGAAACTGCTCGATCTGGCGGTCGAACGCGGCGCCCAGGCCGTTCTGGTCCATCACGGCTATTTCTGGAAGGGCGAGGACGGGCGCATTACCGGCATGCGCCGCAAGCGCCTGGCGACCCTGCTCGGCAACGGAATCAGCCTGCTGGCCTACCATCTGCCGCTCGACGCACACCCGGAACTGGGCAACAACGCACAACTGGCCGCTTTGTTCGGCTGGCTGCCGGAAGGGCGCTTCGGCGAGCAGGATATTGGCTGGTTCGGTCGCCTGCCAGCGCCGGCCACCCTGGCCGAGGTCAGTGCCGGAATCAATGGGGCGCTGGGGCGGCAAGCTCTGGTGATCGGCGATCCGGCGCGGCCGATCCGGCGTGTGGCCTGGTGTTCCGGCGGCGCGCAGGGCTATTTCGAGCAGGCCATAGCCCTCGGCGTCGATCTTTACCTGTCTGGCGAAATTTCCGAACAGACCGTGCATCTGGCCGAGGAAAGCGGCGTTGCCTATGTCGCCGCCGGCCATCACGCCACCGAGCGCTACGGGGTCAAGGCTGTGGCGGCCCATCTGCAGGCGCGTTTTGCCCTAGAGTGCAGTTTCATCGATCTCGATAACCCGGTCTGAGGCGACTCAGATACTGCAACGCCAGGGCGCTGAGCACGCCGCCGAACAAGGCACCGCCGAGCAGTTCCAGCCACTGCTTCCAGGCCGTGTTGGCGGGGGGCTTTTCCTCGGGCAGCGGGCCGGCCGCTGGCGGTTGCCGGAGCGCGATGGCCAGTTGCAGTTCCTGCTCGGCGGCCTTGATTTCGCTGCCGATGACCATCGCCGCCTCAAGTTTCTGCAGGCTTTCGTTGAGCCGGCTCAGGCTGGTTTCCATGCGCAGCAGGCGTGCTTCGGTTTCTTCGCTGATCGTCGACGGCAGGTTGTAGTCGAGTTGCATCGGGGAGTTGCCGAGAACCAGACGGTCGCCGCGTGCCTCGGGCGCCGGGCGGGGCTTCGCTGCGGGGGGCGCGCTGCGTGGCCGCGGGGGCTCGCTGGCAACTGCCGATGCGGACGTCCGGACTGGCGCGCTGGCGATCCGGGATTCGGTTTGCCGGGTGTCCGGTGGCGAGGGCATGACGAAGTAGTCACGTTGCAGTTCGACGCCGCAACCGGCCCGCAAGCGCAGCGTGGCCAGGGGTTCGTGCAGGGGCTCGGGTGCCGTGATGCGCAGGCGCATGCCCTGGCTGCCTTGTTCGAGTTGCAGGCGGGCATTGGTGATCACCGGCAAATCGGCATCCTTGATCCGGGACAGGCTGAAGCAGACAGCCTCCAGTTTTTCATCCGCCCGGGCGATGATGGCGACTTCCGCCTGCAGCGGTTCGCCGATCCGCGAGTGCACCGTGAGTTCTCCCAGGCCCGCAGCAAGCGCGGAGGGAGATACCATCAACAGGCAGATGAGGCGCGGCAGGCTGGGCTTCACTGAACGAATCGGGATAACATGGCGGGGTGCAATGCGCGAAGTATTGCACATTTGCTGCAACATGCCAGGGTCATTTCATGCATTACGCTATTTCTCCCCGTTCGCCGGTGGTGGTACCGGTTTTTGACAGCGATGCCTTTTTTCCGGTTCGCCGGATTTTCTGCGTTGGCCGCAACTATGCCGAGCACGCGAGAGAAATGGGCGCGACGGCCCAGGCCGACGGCCTGGAACCGCCATTTTTCTTCACCAAGCCAGCCGATGCGCTGGTTTGTGGCGGCGACGAACTGGCCGTGAGTTATCCGCCGGCGACCGCCAATCTGCACCACGAGGTCGAGATGGTCGTCGCGCTCGGCGCCGGCGGTGCCGATGTGCCGGTCGAGGTGGCGGCCGGCCTGGTGTTCGGCTACGCGGTCGGGCTCGACCTGACGCGGCGCGACATCCAGGCCAGGGCCAAGGAAAAGGGCCATCCCTGGGACATGGGCAAGGGTTTCGACCAGTCGGCGGTCTGCGGGCCCCTGGCGCCGCTGGCCACCGCCGGTCATCCGCGCGCTGGCGCGATCTGGCTCAAGGTCAACGGTGAGTTGCGCCAGCAGGGCGATCTCGACCAGATGGGCTGGAAGGTCGAGGACATCATCGCCAACCTGTCGACGCTGGTGCGCCTGGAAGCCGGTGATCTGATCTACACCGGCACGCCGGCCGGGGTCGGGCCGCTGCAGCGCGGCGACCTGCTCGAAGGCGGTGTCGACGGCCTGCCCGGATTGCGCGCCCGCATCGTCTGATCGTCGCTTCGTGTTGCAGGCAATGCGTGGCCTGATCGGCCACGCTTTCCCCATTCTCGTTGCCCAGCTTGCGTCGATCGGCATGATGGTCGTCGACACGGCGGTGCTCGGCCACGTCAGCCCGGCCGATCTTGCGGCCGTTGCCATCGGCGGCGGCATCCATATTTCGCTGGTGTTCGCGCTGGTCGGCGTGGTCCAGGCGGTGGCGCCGCTGGTTGCGCATCTGCACGGCGCCCGCCGCGACGACGAAGTGGCCGGCATCCTGCAGCAGGGCTTCTGGCTGGCGCTGCTGCTCAGTCTGCCCGGCATGCTCTTCCTGCGTCATCCCGGTTTCGTGCTCGACCCCTTCGCCATGGATGCGGCGGTCGATGCCAAAGTCCGCGAATACCTCGGTCTGCTCGCCTGGAGCCTGCCTGCCGCGCTGCTCTATCGTACCTTCTATGCCTTCTGCAATGCCCTCGGGCGACCGCGGGTGTTGATGGGCATCGGGCTGGCGGGGCTGGCCATTCACGCGGTGCTTGCCTGGGGGCTGGCCTTGCAGGGCTGGCTGGGCGAGCCCCTGGGGGTGGTCGGTTGCGCCTTGTCGAACATCGTGATCGGCTGGTTGGCCTGCACGACCGGGGCGCTGTGGCTGAATTTCGGTTCGCTCGGTCGCCGTTATCGACCGTTTGCCGGCTGGCAGGCGCCGCGCTGGCCGGTCTGGCGCCAGCTGTTGCGCCTGGGCGTGCCGATGGGCTTTTCCAATCTGGTCGAGATCACGGCATTCACGCTGGTCGCCCTGTTCGTCGCTTCGCTCGGTGCAACCGAGGTCGCCGGGCATCGCATCATCGCCAACCTGTCGGCACTCGCCTACATGCTGCCGCTGTCGCTGGCAATTGCCACGCTGGCGGCGGTCGGCCAGTTGCTCGGCGCGCGCGACTGGGCTCGGCTGCGGGTGACGGTGCGCGCCGCCTTGTATCTGTCGGCCTTGCTGTCGGTGCTGGTCGGCTTGCTCCTGTGGCTGGCCGCCGAACCGCTGGTGGCGGCCTATACCGACGATCCGGCGGTGTGCGGAGTGGCGTTGGGACTGATTGCCTATGTGGCGATCTACCAATTTTTCGATGCCCTGCAGACCATCGCCGGTCATGTCTTGCGAGCCTGCCGGGTGACCTTCGTGCCGATGCTGATCCAGACTTTCTGCTTCTGGGGGATCGCCCTGGGCGGCGGCGCCTGGTTGTGTTACCGCTGGCAGCCGGCGCTGGGGGTTGCCGGTTTCTGGCTGGCGTCGGTGATTGCGCTGGTGGCGGCTGCGGCGTTGCTTTTGCCGTTGATGGTCAAGGTCATCCGCCTGAGCGAAAGCGCTTCGTAATTATGAATTTTGGCCTGCAATAATTTGTTGCGGCTGTGGTAAGATTTTCGGCTCGAAGAAGTATAACCGGGCGGGGCCAGGGGGATGTTTGGTGCCGCTCAAAGCTCGCAACTCAACTCAACGCAAGGAAAGCGCATGAAAATTCACGAATATCAGGGCAAGCAAATCCTGAAGAAATTCGGCGTTACGGTTCCGCGCGGGATTCACTGCACGACCGTCGAAGACGCAGTCAAGGCAGCTGAAACCCTGGGCGGCAAGGTCTGGGTCGTCAAGGCACAGATCCACGCAGGCGGCCGTGGCAAGGGCGGCGGCGTCAAGGTCGCAACCTCTCTGGAAAAAGTGCGCGAGTACGCCAGCCAGATCCTCGGCATGCAACTGATCACGCACCAGACCGGCCCGGAAGGCCAGAAGGTCCGTCACCTGCTGATCGAAGAAGGCGCAGACATCCAGCACGAATACTATGTTGCCGCGCTGACCGACCGCGCCACGCAATCGGTGGCCATCATGGCCTCGTACGAAGGCGGCATGGACATCGAAGAAGTCGCCCACAAGACCCCGGAAAAGATCGTCAAGGTCTTCGTCAACCCGCTGGTCGGCTTGACCGACGAGCAGGCGCTGACCCTGGCCAAGGGCATGGGCATGAACGAAGCCTCGATCCCGCAGTGTGTCGATACGCTGAAGAAGCTGTACACCTGCTACATGGAAACCGACGCTTCGCTGGCTGAAATCAACCCGCTGATCCACGAAGCCGACGGTACCGTCAAGGCGCTCGACGCCAAGTTCAACTTCGACTCCAACGCCCTCTACCGTCAGGAAGAGATCGTCGCCATGCGCGACCTGGACGAAGAAGACGCCGACGAAATCGAAGCTTCCAAGTTCGACCTGGCCTACATCTCGCTCGACGGCAACATCGGCTGCCTGGTGAACGGTGCCGGTCTGGCCATGGCCACCATGGACACGATCAAGCTGTTCGGCGCCGAGCCGGCCAACTTCCTCGACGTCGGCGGCGGCGCCACGACCGAGAAGGTCACCGAAGCCTTCAAGATCATGCTCAAGAACACCAAGGTCAAGGGCATCCTGGTCAACATCTTCGGCGGCATCATGAAGTGCGACACCATCGCCACCGGCGTCGTCGCTGCGGCCAAGGAAGTCAATCTGTCGGTGCCGCTGGTCGTCCGCATGAAGGGCACCAACGAAGACCTGGGCAAGAAGATCCTCAAGGATTCCGGCCTGCCCATCATCTCTGCCGATTCCATGGCCGAGGCCGCCACCCAGATCGTTGCCGCGGTCAAGTAAGGAGCTAGCGAATGTCTATCCTGATCAACAAGAACACCAAGATCATCACCCAGGGCATCACCGGCAAGACCGGTCAGTTCCATACGGAAAAGTGCCAGGAGTATGCAAACGGCAAGGAATGCTTCGTTGCCGGCGTGAACCCGAAGAAGGCCGGCGAGTCGATCTTCAACATCCCCATCTACGCTTCGGTCAAGGAAGCCGCCGCTGAAACCGGCGCCACCGTGTCCGTCATCTACGTGCCGCCCGCCGGTGCCGCTGCCGCGATCTGGGAAGCTGTCGAAGCCGACCTCGATCTGGCCATCTGCATCACCGAAGGCATCCCCGTCCGCGACATGCTGATGGTGCGCAACAAGATGAAGGAAAAGGAAGCCAAGGGCGGCAAGAAGACCCTGCTGCTCGGCCCGAACTGCCCTGGCCTGATCACCCCGGACGAAGTGAAGATCGGCATCATGCCGGGTCACATCCACCGCAAGGGTCGCATCGGCGTCGTTTCCCGTTCCGGCACCCTGACCTACGAAGCCGTCGGTCAGCTGACCGAACTGGGCCTCGGCCAGTCTTCCGCCGTCGGTATCGGTGGTGACCCGATCAACGGTCTGAAGCACATCGACGTCATGAAGATGTTCAACGACGATCCGGATACCGACGCCGTCATCATGATCGGCGAAATCGGCGGTCCGGACGAAGCCGAAGCGGCCCAGTGGTGCAAGGCCAACATGAAGAAGCCGATCGTCGGCTTCATCGCCGGTGTTACCGCGCCGGCCGGCAAGCGCATGGGCCACGCTGGCGCCCTGATTTCCGGAGGTGCTGATACCGCTGATGCCAAGCTCGCCATCATGGAAGAGTGCGGCTTCAAGGTTACCAAGAACCCGTCGGAAATGGCCAAGCTGCTCAAGGCCATGCTGTAAACTTCGAGCCTTGCTCGACGAAGAAGGCGGGCCGCGTGCCCGCCTTTTTTACGTCCATCTTCCGGAGAACGAATCATGGCGATATTCCTGAGCGAAAACGACGTCAAGCAGGTGTTGACCGTGGACATGGCGATGGCCGGCGTCGAATCGGCGCATCGCGACCTGGCACTCGGCCAGGCGCTGGATACACCGCGCCAGCGCAGCCGTCTGCCGCAGACGGTGTTGCACATCCTCCAGGGCGCCCTGCCGGCACAGGGCGTGATCGGCTACAAGGCCTACACCAGCAATCGTTCCGGCAACCGTTTTCTGGTCCATCTGTTCGATGCCGGCAGCGGTGAGCTGAAAGCCGTGATCGAGGCCGATTACCTCGGCATGATGCGCACCGGCGCCGCCAGCGGCGTCGCCGCTCGCTGGCTGGCGCGCCCGGATGCGACGGTGGCCGGCGTTTTTGGCAGCGGCTGGCAGGCCGAAGGGCATGTGCGGGCGATCTGCGCCGCGTTGCCGCTGGAGTTGGTCAAGGTCTGGGCGCGCGATGCCGACAAACTGCGTGACTTCTGCGCGCGCCTGAGCGAGCAGACCGGGCGTCGCGTAGTGCCAGCCGCCGACGCCGAGGATGCCGTGCGCGAAGCCGACCTGCTCGGCACGGTGACCACGGCGGCGAAGCCGTTGTTCGACGGCGACTGGCTGCAGCCGGGAACGCACATCAACGCCGCCGGCTCGAACGCGCTGATCCGCCAGGAGCTTTCCGAGGCCGCCATACGCCGTTGCGGGCTGATCACGGTTGATGCCGTGCCGACAGCGCTGGCCGAAGCCGGCGACTTGCTGCCGTTGCTGGAAAAAGGCCGTCTGCAGGCGCGCCAGTTGGTCGAGCTGGGCGAAATCATCGTCGGTCGCCATCCTGGGCGCAGCGATGCCGAGCAGATCAGCCTGTTCGAATCGCAGGGCATGGCCATTCAGGATCTGGCTGTTGCCGTGCGCGTGCTGGCGGCGGCGAGCGAGCAGGGGCTGGGCCGGGAAATCCCGATGCAATGAGTCGCATGCAACGAAGGTTTGACCGCTTGCGCCGTACCGTCGACAATATGCTGTCTTGCTAAGGGAGAGGCTGGAGCGTGTATGAGGGGGGCGAATGAGTCTTCATGAAGTGCTCGACATCGCGTTGTGCAGTGACCCGGGTGTGGTCCGTTCGCACAACGAGGATGCGGTGTTCGCCGATGCCGATCTCGGCATCGCCATACTGGCCGATGGAATGGGGGGCTACAACGCCGGCGAGGTGGCCAGTGGCATGGCGACCAGCCTGTTGTCGACGGCGTTTTCGCGCTTGTTGCGCGATGCGCGCAACGAGGCAGAGTTACTGAGTTACCCGGAGCAACTGGTTAACGATGAAATTTGCGGCACCAATGCCGCGATCTTCCATGCCTCGCAAACCCAGGAAAAATACGCCGGCATGGGAACCACGCTGGTCTTTGCCTGGTTCCTCGATAATCGCGTCTATATCGCCCACGTTGGCGATTCGCGTGCCTACCGCTGGCGTGACGACAATCTGAGTTGTCTGACGCGTGATCATTCACTGCTTCAGGAACAGATCGACAGCGGCATGATCAGCCTCGATGAGGCGCGTTTTTCTCACAACCGCAACCTGGTTACCCGGGCGCTGGGCATCGAATCCGAGGTCGAGGTCGATATCGGTGTACATGATGTTTCCGAGGGCGATATCCTGCTGCTTTGTTCCGACGGTCTCAACGACATGCTCGATGATGAGCAGATCGCCGAAGTCATCGCGGTTCATGGGGAGAACCTGGCGCAGGCGGCCGAGCAACTGGTCGAGCGGGCCAATGACCACGGTGGCCGGGACAACGTCTCGGTGATTCTGGTCAGGGTGACGGGTGATTGTGCAGTACATTGCGGCTGGTGGCACAAGTTGCTGGCCAAACTGAAGTAATGGGGAATGAAAGATGGCGAAGCTGATCCTTTCCATGGATGGTCTGGTGCTCAAGGAAATCGTGCTGGACAAGGAGCGTCTGACGATCGGGCGCAAACCGCATAACGACATTCAGATCGACAATCTGGCCATTTCCGGCGAACACGCCGTGGTGGTTACCATCCTGGCCGATTCCTTCCTCGAGGACCTGAACAGCACCAACGGTACGCTGGTCAATGGCCAGCCGATCAAGAAGCATTTCCTGCGCGCCAACGATGTCATCGAACTGGGCAAGTACAAACTCAAGTACATGACCGACGCTGCTGCGGCCCAACCGGTGGAAGCGGACGTGCCTGTCAAACGAGCGCCGGCGGCCAGAGCGCCAGGGGAATTGCAGCTCGCACCGAGCGAGCAGGGCGTGCGTTCCAGCGTCGGCGTGAGCTCCCGGCCGACGGCAGTGCCGCCGGCGGCAATCCAGTTGCTGAACGGTCCGAATGCCGGCAAGGAACTCGCCCTGCAGAAGACTCTGACCACCATCGGCAAGCCCGGTACACAGGTCGCGGTGATCGCTCGGCGCCCGCATGGTTACTTCATCACCCATGTGGAAGGCGAGACTTTCCCGGTGGTCAATGGCGAGCAGCTCGATGCGCAGGCGCATCCGCTGGGCGATCACGATGTGATCGAAATTGCCGGCATCAAGATGGAATTTTTCCTGAAAGCCTGACATGGAACTGCGCGTGCTCGGCTGCAGTGGGGGAATCGGCGGGGCAGCGCAGCGAACCACCGCCTTGCTGCTCGATCGCGACATCCTGATCGATGCGGGCAGCGGCGTCGGCGATCTGTCGATGGATGCCCTGTGCCGGATTGATCACGTCTGCCTGACCCACGCCCACCTCGATCACATCGCTTTCCTGCCGCTGCTGGTCGATACCGTGGCCGGCATGCGGCAGACACCGTTGACGGTGCACGCGCCGGCGGATGTCATCGAAGCGCTGCAGCGGCATGTCTTCAACGGTACGATCTGGCCAGATTTTTCCCGTCTGCCAACGGCCGATGCGCCGTTCATGCGCTATCACGAACTCTCACCCGGGCAGGTCTTGCGCTTGGGTGATCGAAGCATTTTGCCCTTGCCGGTCGACCACTCGGTACCTGCCGTGGCCTATCGGATCGATTCCGGGCAGGCCAGCCTTGTCTTCTCCGGCGATACAGGGCCTTGCGATGCCTTCTGGCAGGCGGTCAACGCTATCGACAACCTGCGCATCCTGATCATCGAATGTGCTTTCCCGGATCGCGAACGTGATCTGGCCGTTCTTTCAAAACATTTTTGCCCGTCCATGCTGGCCGATGGGCTGGCAAAACTTGAACGAGCGTGCGATCTTTACATCACCCACCTGAAACCGGGGCAGGCCGAAGCCACCCTGGCCGAAGTCGAATCCTGTCTGGGTCATCTGGCGCCCCGCCGGCTGAGCAACGGACTGGTATTGACGTTTTGAGCGACGCAGGAGAAGCGGAATGCAAACCTTGAGTGACCTGTTTCATCGTCTCGAGCAGCTCAACGATATCGGCGTTTCACTTTCTGCCGAACGCGACATCCAGACCCTGCTGGAAAAAATCCTGCTCGCCGCCAAGGAAATCACCCGTGCCGATGGCGGCACCTTGTACCGTCTGTCTCCCGACGGACAACACCTGCAATTCAAGATCGTCCGTACCGACTCACTCGGCCTGGCGTTCGGCGGCGCCACCGGCAAACCGCTGACCGACAATTTTTCCGATCTGCCGCTGCATCATCCGGATGGCAGACCGAACGACAGCATGGTTGCCGCCCATGCCGCCTTGTCGGGACGGACCATCAACATTGCCGACGCCTATGAAGCCGAAGGCTTCGATTTCTCCGGGACGCGCCGTTTCGACGCCCACACCGGTTACCGCTCGCGCTCCTTCCTGACCGTGCCGATGAAGGATCATGCCGGAGAAATCATCGGCGTCCTGCAACTGATCAATGCCATCGATCCGGCCACCGGTAAAGTCGATATATTCACGCAAGCCGATCAGCAACTGGCCGAGTCGCTGGCTTCACAAGCTGCCATCGCGCTGACCAACCGGCAACTGGTCGAACAACTGGAAACCCTGTTCGAATCCTTCATCCAGGTCATCAACTTGGCCATCGACGAAAAATCACCGCACACCGGCGGACACTGCCAGCGCGTGCCGGAACTGACGATGATGCTGGCCGATGCCGTCGACGCCATCGACGACGGCCCGCTCGCCGATTTCAAGCTCAGTGACAAGGATCGCTACGAACTGCGCATCGCTGCGCTGATGCACGACTGCGGCAAGGTCACGACCCCGGTGCATGTCGTTGAAAAAGCCACCAAGCTGCAGACCATCTTCGACCGTATTGCGCTGGTCGATACGCGCTTCGAAGTCCTGCGCCGCGACGCCGAGATTCGTAAGCTGAAGTCAATCGTGACTGGAGCTGATAATGCCCAGGCCGAAGCCGAATACCAGGCTTTTTGCGCCCAGCTCGATGCTGATCGGGAATTCCTGCGCCAGGCCAACAAGGGGGCCGAACGGATGCGCGACGAGGACCTAGCACGCATCCAGCAGATCGCTAGCGACTATCACTGGCGCAACCCGGCCGGCGAGGAAGTGCCGCTACTCGATGCCGACGAACTCGACAATCTCAGCATCCGTGCCGGTACCCTGACGGCGGCGGAACGGGAAATCATCAATCACCACATCGTCGCCACCATCCGCATGCTGGAGCAGCTCCCCTGGCCCAAGCACCTGCAGAAAGTGCCCGAATACGCCGGCGGCCACCACGAACGCATGGATGGAAAGGGCTATCCGAAAGGCCTGAAGCGCGAAGAAATGAGCCTGCCAGCCCGGATGATGGGCATCGCCGACATCTTCGAAGCCCTGACCGCCAAGGACCGCCCCTACAAGCAACCGATGAAGCTCTCCGAAGCCATGAAGATCATGGAAAACTTCCGCAGTAACGGTCACATCGACCCGGACCTGTTTGACGCCTTCCTGCGGCAAGGGGTGCATCGCCGTTATGGGGAGACTTTTTTGGATCGGGGGCAGGTGGATTGTTGAATGCTGTTGGTCTCTTGGCCCGAAAATTGATTAATTAGTAGGTATTTAGGGGGGGGGGGATGGGGAGAATGCAAAGGGGCTTTTCACTGATCGAACTGATGGTTGTTGTGGCAATTATCGGAATTCTTGCAGCGATTGCTGTAACGCAATACCGCGCTTACATGATCCGTTCGGCAAATAATTCCTGCTTGATTGAGGCTAAGGGGCAGCTAAACAGTGCGCTTGCTGCTGCGGCGGCTCAGGATACAGGACTCCTGGCAGTCGCAACATGGGGGCGCTGTGATGTGCCTGCTGCCTGGCCTGCTACTTTGGCTGCAATAACTGCAGCAGTCAGCGCCAATAGCGTTGTTAATGTGACACCGCTGAACCCTGGCAATGCTGTGGTTGTATGCAATTTCGGTACGGGGCGCTGTCAGTAGTTTTATGGTGACGCACTTTGTGCGTCGGTTCTGACAAAAATTGTCACATGTTTGGTTTGGTTTGATGCATGTGTTGAATTTTTGTTGATTTTTAAGAATAATTTTATGTGCTGGCTCTGGCACGAAAACTGTTTTACTTTTCTCAGCGGTTTCCCGCCTATCCCAATAAAGGAGATTCAAATGCAAAAAGCTCAACAAGGTTTTACCCTGATCGAACTGATGATCGTCGTGGCGATCATCGGCATTCTGGCTGCTATTGCTGTGCCGCAGTATCGCGATTACACGATTCGCACTGCCAACAATTCTTGCATGATTGAAGCCAAGGGCATGATGAATGCGGCTGTTGCAGCCGCTTCTACCCAAGATGCCGCAATGTTGACGGCTGCGGCTTGGAGCCGTTGTGCAGTCCCGGCCGATTGGCCTACAACGCTTGCGACTATCACCGCAGCGGTTACCAACAATACCGTCGTTACCGTAACCCCGCAAGCTCCAGGAACGGGCACGATCGCCTGCAACTTTGGTGTTGGACGTTGTCAGTAAAACCTAGCAAATAGGATAAGTAGGGGGTAGGCCAAGTTTTCTAGTGCCCTTTCCCCTCCCAGAAGCTCGGTGGCTTAGCGGCCCCCGGGCTTTTTTATTTTCCGTGAACGCAACCGTTAGTGCCGATTCGGGGCAGCCTTCAGCCACGCTGCCAACAAATCTGGCACCTGCCCAATCAGCAGCTCATGCCGCCCGGCAACCCAGCCATGCGCTGCTGTCGCGGATTTCTGGCCGAGGGCTTCGTTGATCAGCAGTTCGGCGGTGACCTGGTCGTTGATCAGGCCCAGGGCTTCTTGCAGCTTGGCCAGGGTGTTGAGGTAGGTTTTCATGCCGCGGGTCGGTAGCAGCGGGGTCATGAATTCCATGGCGTAGCGCAGTTTCTTGAAGCGCAGGCGCATGATGTGGCGTTGTTCTGGGTCGAGCGTGTCGTACTGTTCGGCCATCTTGCGCACGCTGCGGGTGTGGGCGGCGATGCGCTCGTCGGCGAAGCGCTTCAGCGGGATGTCGATGGTGTCGGTAAGTGCATGCACGGCGGCGGTGAATTCGACCATCAGGCGCGGGTATTCCTTGAGCGCCAGCAGGTGCTTGATGGCGTGGCGGTCGGATTTGACGCGGCGTCTGGCTTCGTTGCGCAGGCGGCGCAGGTCGTGGTTGTGCGGGAAGGCGGCGTGGATCGGGGGCAGGGTCTCTTCGAGGAAGACGTCCCAGTTGCGGGCGTCGCCCAGGGCGCCGGCCAGGGTTTGCCAGCTACGGCCGTAGGCGGCGACAAAGTCTTCCGGCAGGGCTGGGGCGAACAACTTGATGGCTGAGCGCAGGCGCCGCAGGGCGACGCGGGCCTGGTGGATGAACTCGGCTTCGCCGCCGGCCAGCAGACCTTCCTCGTTGCGCTGGAAGTGCTCGAGACACCCGAGGGCGATGGTGCGGAAGGCGGCCACTGGCGTTTGCCGGGCGTTGATCGGCAGGGGCTTGGCGCGAAATGCCTGGCGCGGTTCGTCGAGATAGAGCCGGTAGCCGCGTTCGGCCTTGCTGGCGACGGCCGGGTGCAGGTTGATCTGCGCTTGTAGTTGCCGGGTCAGGGCAAAGATGTCTTCGATGCGGCCGGAGACCAGTTCCAGTTCGACTTCGCAGATCGCTTCTCGACGACCCCGAGCCGCGATATGGCCGCGATCGAGCGCCATTTCGATGAGCGATTCACCGCACGGCAGCAGCCATGCCTGGCGCCGGAAATCGGTGGTGAATGCCGGTTCCAGTCGGTCGCGGTGTTGTTCGAGGAAATGTCGCAGTTCAGCGGCGTCCACATGGGCGAAGTCGAAGACGCCGGGAACAGCCGCCGTCTCCCATTCGTTGCGCACCGCCAGTCCGCCGCTGGCGGGCTCGGCGGATTTGACCGTGAGCAGCCATTCCCAGCCTTTCTTGCGAAAGCGCATGGCGACGCGGCGGGCGCGCAGATCGAGTTCCGGCGTGTCGTAATAGGTGTTCAGCAGATGCTGCTTGCTGCTCGGCGTGCTGGTCAGCAGGGGATGGGCGAGCAGCTTGCGGACGGTTTTCGGGTCGAGGCGCAGCTTGAGTTCGATTTCAGTCGCCATGCGTTCACACCCTCGGCACGGCCGGGCCGGTGGCGCCGTCGAAGCCCAGTTCGGGCAGCATGTCGAGTTCGTCCTGGGTTTGCACGCCTTCGGCGATCACGGTCAGGCCGATGTTGTGGGCGATGCCGCACAGCCCCTTGAGGAAGGCCTGGTTGCCCGGCTGGCTGTCGATGGCGCGGATGAAGCTGCCGTCGACCTTGAGGTAATCCAGGCCGATATCGTGCAGGCGACCGATCTGGCTGAACTGGCGGCCGAAGTGCTCGATGCCGAGGCGGCAGCCGAGCGGGCGAATCAAGCCGGTGAAGGCGACGAATTCGTCAAAGTGCTGGAAGGCGCCAATTTCGGCAACTTCCAGCCAGAGCCGGGCGGCCAGTTCGCGGCGATGGCCGAGCATGGCGTGCAGGCGCTGGCGGAAGTCGGCGTCGTAGATCGATTCGCCGGAGAGGTTCACGGCCACGGCCGGGAGGCCGAGGGCCAGGCGTTCGAGCGCAAGGTTGACGGCGGCCAGGTCGAGCTCGCTGGTCATCGCCAGGCGGGAGGCGACCGGCATGAAGCTGCCGGCGGCCAGCCATTCGCCATCCTCGGCGGCTTGCAGGCGCAGCGGGCATTCCAGGTGGAGCAGGGTGCCGCTGCTGTTGGCGACGGGGAATTCGATCAGGCGCAGGCGCTGCGTCTCGATGGCGCATTCGAGCACCTTCCGCCAGTCGGCGTTGTTGTTCGCGCACTGGGCGTCGTCGCTGTTGGCGCAACGCCAGCCCAGATTGCCTTCGCCCTCGGCCGAGGCAATCGCGGCATCGACGCGGGAGAGCAGGCTGGCCAGGCTTTCGCCGTGGCGATAGACGCCGCTGCCGATATGGCCGACGCCCTCGCCGTCGATCAGGCCGGCGGCGACCAGGTCGCGCAGCAGGGCCAGCAACTGGTCGGCGATCGGTGCCGGGTTGTCGTTGCCGGGCAGCAGCAGGGCGAAGTCGGCACCGTTGAGACGGGCAGCAGCTGCGCCGGGCTGGGCGCTGGCATGGCTGGACAGATGGGCGCCGATCCGGCGCAGCAGTTCGTCGGCGCTGTCGCGGCCGAGGCGGCGATTGACGCCAGCCAGGTCGGCCAGACGCAGCATGACCAGGCTGCCGTTGGGCGGTGCGTCGTCGTCATTGAGTGCCGACGCCAGTTGGTTCATGAAATAGGAACGGTTGGCCAGCCCGGTCAGGCTGTCGAGGGTGGCTTCGCGGCGGACCTGTTCGAGGCGCGCGGCTTCTTCCTCGAACATGGCCTTGACCCGCGAGACCATGGCATTCATTGCGCTGGCCAGGCTTTTCAGTTCCGGGGTGGTGGGTTCGTCGATGCGGATGAAGCGACGTTCGCTGATCGCCTGTGCCTGGCCAACCACCGCGTCTAGCGGACGCTTGATGCGCAGCAGGATCTGCATGCCGATCAGCCCCATCAGCATACCGCCGCCGCCAAACCAGATGAGCAGCCGGAAGGCGCCGTTCCAAAGTTCGCCGTAGGCGAACTGGTTGTGGCTGACCAGCTCGACCGTGCCGAACTGGGTCCAGCCGTTGGTGACCTGCGCCGAGCCGGGGTGCGATTCGATCGGGAACAGGCTGATGAACCAGGCCGGCACGCCACCGGCGGACGGCGGGCTGGTCTTTTCTATCATCGGCTTGCCGTCGGGGTCGATCACCCTGACTTGGGCATACTGGCCGCTGTCGAAGACGGCGGCGACCTGCAGCTCGACGGTGATCGGGTCCTTGTCCAGTTGCGACATGGAGAGAGCCAGCGAAGCGGCGTTGTCGTTGTTCTTGATTGCCAGCTGCTGCTCAAGATAATCGCGGGCGGTCACCATGCTGACGATGAAGCTGCCGGCAAAGGCGATGATGGTGCTGGCGATGACGGCGAGCCAGAGTTGTCGGAACAGGGACATGGACATTTACCTCACTGAAAGCCTTCGGCGCGGGCACGGGCGAGCAGATCCTGCCAGCGGGAGAGGTTGCTCCTGCTGGTCTGGTTGCCGGTGCCTTGCCAGAGGCCTGCACTGTTGAAACTGAAAACCGGGGAAAGATCGTGCCGTTGCGATGCCGGCAGGATCTGCTTGTTCAGGTTGTCGAGAACCAGCGGATCGGCGTTGGGGCGCGGATAATAGGCGAGGACCATGTGCGCCTGCTGGATGCTGCCGCCGCCGGGCATGGCCTGGGTGGCACGGACGTACACCAGGCGCAGCTTGCTGACCGGGATGCCGAGTTCGAGCAGCGAGAAATACTTGGCGATGGAGAAATCCTCACAGTCGCCACGGCGTTGGGCCATGGTTTCGAGTGGCGTGGCCCAGTAATCGGTCTGGCCCCACAACGAGAAATCGTCGTCGAAGGCGATGCGCTGGTTGATGAAGTCGTTGACCCGCCGGACCTGTTCCTGCTCGCTGCCGCCGCGGGCACTGCCGAGCATGCGGCGCCAGTCCTCGAACAGCGCCAGCGGCTCCTGGCCGTGGCGGGCGAGCAGCGTGTCCCTGAGACGTTCGAAATCCAGTCCGAACGCTGATCCCAGCCCGATCCATGCGAGCAGCAGCAGGGTGATCAGGCCGGGACGTGCGCTGGACATGATGCCTTCCGGCTTATTCCGTCAGTGCCGGGTTGAGCGTGTAAGTCCCGGTCAGGCTGGCCTGGGCGAGAATGTGTCCGGCCATCGCGGCGCGGACTTCGGCGCCACCAAAACGGCCATCCAGCGGCAGGCGCTCGATATCGAGTGCATAGACGGTAAACACGTAGTGATGGACGATTTCGTCGTTCCACGGCGGGCAGGGGCCATCGTAGCCGTAGTAATCGCCGCTCATGTCGTGGTCGCCGGCAAACCACGCGGTGTAGTCGTTGATTCCCTGGCGGGCGCCGTGGGCGGCCGCGGGGCCGGATTTGCCCCGGGGCGTGACCTCGCTGCTGAACTCGCCTTCAGCGATGCTGCTGAGGCTGGCCGGCAGATCGACCAGTACCCAGTGGAAGAAATCGACGCGCGGCAGCGACGCTGGAACGGTTCGCCCTTCCTGATTGACGTCGTCGCCCTTGCTCGGCACGTCGGGGTCGTGACAGATGACGACGAAGGACTTGGCGCCTTCCGGAGCGCCCGACCAGGCCAGTTGCGGATTACGGTTGCTGCCCAGGCAGACATGCCGGGCGGGGTCCGGTGTGCAGAAGGAATAATCGCCCGGAATGCGCTGGCCATCGGCAAAGCTGTTGCTGCTCAGTTGCATGGTGAGTCTCCTGATTATTGTGCTGCCTGCCGTTTGAAATCGCGCAGGCGGAAACCGAGAAGCCATAGTGTAGCGAAATATGCGCTGGCGCCAAGCAGAACCAGCCAGCACAAACGCAGGATACGCTCGCCGACCGAACTGGCGAACCAGCTATCTGCCGATCCGCTGGCAAACCACAGGGCGACGCCCATGACAGCCATGGCGCAGGACAATTTCATGAAGAATAACAGCCAGCCGGCTTCCGGTGCGTAAATGCTGGCCCGCCGCAGGCCTCGATAGAGCAGGCCGGCATTCAGGCAGGCGGCCAGACCGATCGACAGTGCCAGTCCGGCGTGCGCGATCCAGCCGACGAAGGCCAGGTTCATGGCCTGGGTGGCGGCCAGCGAAATCAGGGCAATCTGGACCGGGGTGCGGATGTTCTGCCGAGCGTAGAAACCCGGTGCCAGCACCTTGACCAGGATCAGCCCGGTCAGGCCGACCGAATAGGCTATCAGCGCCTGGCGGGTCTGCCAGACGTCGTTGGCGGTGAAGGCGCCGTGGAAGAACAGGGTCGAGATCAGCGGCACGGCCAGGATCGCCAGCGCCAGCGCGGCCGGCGCGGCGAGCAGGAAGGTCAGGCGCAGTCCCCAGTCGAGCAGGCGCGAGTATTCGACGAAATCCTGCCGGGCATGGCAGCGCGACAGCGATGGCAGGAGAATGGTGCCGAGGGCGGCGCCGAGCAGGCCGGAAGGAAATTCCATCAGCCGGTCGGCGTAATACAGCCAGGACACGCTGCCGGTTTGCAGGAAGGAGGCGAAGATGGTGTTGATCAGCAGACTGATCTGCGACACCGAGACCCCGAGCAGGGCCGGCAGCATCAAGGTGCTGATCCGTCTGACGCCGGGATCGGCCCAGGCGGCCCGCCAGTTGATCGACGGCCGCGGCAGCATGGAAATGCGGCGCAAGGCCGGAATCTGAATCAGCAGTTGCAGGAAGCCGCCGAAGAACACCGCCCAGGCCAGCGCCATCACCGGCGGTTCGAAGTAGGGCGCAGCAAACAGTGCCATGCCGATGAAGGAGAGGTTGAGCAGCACCGGGGTGAATGCCGGCAGGGCAAAACGGCTCCAGGTGTTCAGGATGCCGCCGGCGAGCGCGACCAGCGACATGAACAGGATGTAGGGGAAAGTCACCCGGGTCAGCGCTACCGTCAGTTCGAATTTCCCGACGTCGTCGGCGAAGCCCGGCGCCGACAGCCAGACCAGCAGCGGTGCTGCGGCTACGCCGATGGCGGTGATGACGAACAGGGCCATCGACAGCAGGCTGGCGACATGATCGACCAGTGTACGCGTGTCTTCCGGCGAACGCTGATTCTTGTATTCGCCGAGGATGGGCACGAAGGCCTGGGAGAATGCGCCTTCGGCAAACATCCGGCGCAACAGGTTGGGCAACTTGAAGGCCACGAAAAAGGCATCGGTTTCCGCGCCGGCGCCAAAGGTCCGGGCGATGACGAAATCCCGGACAAAACCGAGGATACGGGAGAGCAGGGTCATGCCGCTGACCGTCGCCAGCGCGCGCAGCAAATTCATTTGTCGCAGCCTTGTTGCCTGAAGCCAGGGGGAAAAGCTATAATTCTACGCTGTGCTGCTCGTTGGGTGGCCTGTGCCGTTGTAGCTCAGTTGGTAGAGCAACTGATTCGTAATCAGTAGGTCGAGTGTTCGATTCACTTCAACGGCACCAAAGAATTCAAGGGGTTACGGTCAGTCCGTACCCCTTTTTTACTTTTCCTGTGCTCCGTTCGGCGCGAAAAAAGCCCACCAGGCACCGCCGATGGCAACGATCAGGGGCAATTCGAACAGGAAAGGGTAGTGCCAGGCCAGGGTGCCGGTTGCAGCAAGCGCGACCAGGTAGATCAGTTTGCGCACGCTGCCTCCTGTGGCTTTCTCCGCGCTTCCGGCCTCAACCCCGGCATTCCGGATGCAGAACGATACGGTTGCGGCCCGCGTGTTTGGCTTCGTACAGACTGTGGTCGGCGGCTTGCAGCAATTGTTCTGCTGTCTGCTCGGCGACTGGATGGGTGCTGGCGACGCCGATACTGCAGGAAACGAAGCTGTCCACGCCGTGTTTGTGGGGAATCCGCAGTTCGCTGGTTGACGCGCGCATGCGTTCGGCAACCGCGAGCGCACCGGCGGCGGCGGTGCCGGGCAGGATGGCGGCAAACTCCTCGCCGCCGTAGCGGGCGACGCTGTCCTCGACCCGGAACAGCGATTCGTTGAGCGCCGAGGCGACGGCCTTGAGGCATTGGTCACCGGCCTGGTGGCCGTAGGCGTCGTTGAATTGCTTGAAATAATCGATGTCGATCAGCAGCAGGCTGAGCGGTGCGCCGGCGCGCTGGCAGCGCTTCCATTCGGTGGTCAGCGTGTCGTCGAAGTAACGCCGGTTGGGAATGCAGGTGAGGCCGTCAAGGGTGGCAATCTGCTTGAGTCGGCGGTGGGCGGCGTGAATGTCGCGCTGCATGCCGACGATGCGCAGCATGGCCCGGACCTTGGCCAGCAGGATGATCTCGGAGACCGGTTTGTGCAGGAAGTCGTCGCCGCCGGCAATGATGCCCTGGGCGAGCATGTCTTCATCCATGACCGAGGACAGGAAGATGACCGGCGTCCACAGGTTCAGGTCGCTTTCCGTGCTCAGTTGTTCGCGGTTGCGTATTCTGCGGACCAGGCTGATGCCGTCGGTGTCGCGCAGGTTCATGTCGATCAGGATCAGGTCCGGTCGGATGCTGGCGATGAGTTCCACTGCAGATTGGCCGTCAGCAGCGAGAGAGACGCTGGCGTCGTCGAGCTGGGACAGGCATTCGCCGATCAGCTGGCGATTGGCACTGGAACTATCGACGACGAGTAGTTGGTACTTTCCGGCAGGCATCGCGTCCGGGCGAAAAATGATGTGGGCAAATCATAGCATCTGCATCGCACTTGCGGATTTGGCTGGCGTTGCCGGGAGGGTTAATATGCTGCTTCAGTCCATACGCTACCGTTTGGTTTGGGCTGTCGAATAATTACAGGAGAAAGCATATGCAACTGAAAAATAAGGTGTTTGTGGTTACCGGTGGTGGCTCAGGTCTGGGTGCAGCGACGGCGCGCGGTCTGCTCGAAGCGGAGGCGCGGGTGGTCCTGGTTGATGTCAATCGTGACGCCGGCGAGGCCTTGGCCAGCGAGTTGGGTGAGAACGCGATCTTTGTCGAGACCGATGTCACCAGCGAAGCTTCGGCACAGAATGCCATTGCTGCCGCCCTGTCGCGTTTCGGTGCCGTTCACGGCCTGGTCAATTGCGCCGGTGTGGCCCCGGCTGAGAAGGTGCTGGGCAAGGAAGGCCCGCATCGTCTGGACAGCTTTGCCCGGGTCATCAACATCAACCTGGTCGGCACCTTCAACATGCTTCGCCTCGCGGCCGAGGCCATGATGAAGAACGAGCCGGATGCCGGCGGTGAGCGCGGGGTGATCGTCAACACGGCTTCGGTGGCCGCTTTCGAGGGGCAACTCGGGCAGGCCGCCTATTCCGCTTCCAAGGGCGGGATCGTGGCACTGACCCTGCCGGTGGCCCGCGAGCTCGCGCGCAGCGGTATCCGTTGCCTGACCATCGCGCCGGGGATCATGGAAACACCGATGCTGCTCGGCATGCCGCCCGAAGTCCAGGAGTCGCTGAACAAGATGGTGCCGTTCCCCACGCGCATGGGCAAACCGGCCGAATACGCGGCGCTGGTCCGGCATATCGCGGAAAACGCCTACCTGAACGGCGAAGTCATTCGTCTGGACGGCGCAATCCGGATGGGGACCAAATAATCTATACTTGGCGTCCATCCTGACCCGCAAAGGCACTCCGGTGCCTTTTTTGTTGCATGTCACAAGCCTCCTGTTATCACTGCGGTCTGCCCATTCCGGATGATGTCGATCTACCGGTTGTCATCAACGGCGAAACGAAGGCGATGTGTTGTTACGGTTGCCAGGCGGTGGCCCAGTCAATCGTGGACAACGGCCTGGCCGATTATTACCGGAGTCGCGACGCGTTGCCCGAGTCGCCGCGAGAAGCCATGCCGGCGATCCTGGAGCAGATGGCGCTCTACGATCACGCCGAATTCCAGAAGAGTTTCGTCAAGGCGCTTGGCGAGAACGACAGGGAAGCCTCGCTACTGCTTGAAGGCATCACTTGCGCCGCCTGCATCTGGCTCAACGAACAGCACATCGGTAAATTGCCCGGCGTGATCGCCGTGGACATCAATTACGCCTCGCGGCGGGCGCGGGTCCGCTGGGACGAGTCGCGCATCAAGCTGTCCGACATCCTGCGGGCGGTCGCCGCCATCGGCTATCGCGCCTATCCCTACGACGCGGCGAAGAACGAGGAAATTTCCCGCAACGAGCGGCGTGGCGCGATGTGGCGTCTGTGGGTCGCCGGTTTCGGCATGATGCAGGTGATGATGTACGCCTACCCGGTGTATATCGCCGACGGCGACATGAGCGCCGACATCGAGAGCCTGATGCGCTGGGCCAGCCTGATCCTGACCATCCCGGTCGTTTTCTACTCGTCGGCGCCATTCTTCCGCAACGCCTGGCGCGACCTCAAGCTCAAGCGCGTCGGCATGGACGTGCCGGTGGCCCTGGGCGTCGGGCTGGCGTTTGCCGCCAGTTGCTGGGCCACCTTCATTCAGGGAGGCGAAGTCTATTTCGACTCGGTGACGATGTTCGTCTTCTTCCTGCTCGGCGGTCGTTACCTCGAAATGACTGCCCGCCAGAAGGCCTTGAGCGTGACCGAGGCGCTGACCAAGCTGCTGCCGGCCTTTGCCCAGAAGATTGTGAACTTCCCCGCCGACCGCGAAGCGACGCAAGTGGTCGTGGCCGATCTACGGGTCGGCGACCATGTGCTGGTCCGTCCCGGAGACATTGTTCCGGCTGACGGACATGTGGTCGAAGGGATCAGTTGCGCCAACGAAGCGCTGCTTACCGGGGAAAGCCTGCCGGTGCCCAAACAGCCCGGCGATCCGGTGACCGGTGGGTCGGTCAATGCCGAAAGCCCGCTGGTCGTTCGCGTCGATCAGGTGGGCGAGGGAACCCGGCTGTCGGCAATCATCGACCTGATGGAGCGGGCTTCGCTGGAAAAACCGCGCATCGTCGAAATCGCCGACCGGATTGCCACCTATTTCGTGGCGGCGCTGCTGGTGGTGGCGATCCTGACCGCGTTTGGCTGGTACCTGGTCGAGCCCTCGCGTGCGCTGTGGATCACCGTTTCTGTGCTGGTGGTGACCTGTCCCTGTGCGCTGGCACTGGCGACCCCGATCGCTCTGACTGTGGCCGCCGGTTCACTGGCCCGCGACGGCCTGCTGGTGACGCGCGGTCACGCCATTGAAACCCTGGCGCGGGCGACACATTTCGTTTTCGACAAGACGGGAACGCTGACCACCGGGCAGATGCACCTGCAGGACATTCTGGTTCTCGGCGAAATGTCCCGGGAGGATAGTCTGAATCTGGCAGCTGCGCTGGAACAGGCTTCCGAACATCCCCTGGCCATGGCCTTGCGCCATGCTGCGCCCGGCGATGCGCGCTGGCAGGCGACGGATTCGATCAGTGAGCCGGGGCAGGGGATCGAAGCGGTGATTGACGGCCGGCGTTATCGTATCGGTCGGCCGGCGTATGCGCTGGCAATCAGCGATGCTGCCCTGCCAGCAGTGGCAACGGATTGGCTGGAAAGCGGCGATACCGTGGTCCTGCTGGCCGATACACAAGGGCCGCTGGCCTTGTTCCGCATCGGCGACCAGTTACGCCCCGAGGCGCGCAAGCTGGTCGGGGATCTGCGTCGGGGCGGCCGTCAGGTCGTCCTGCTCACCGGCGACGCGCCGGCGGTTGCGGCTCGCGTGGCGGCCGAACTGGGGATCGACGACGTGCGTGCTGGCATGACGCCGGCCGGCAAGCATGCCGCCGTGACGGAATTGCAGTCGGCCGGGGCCATCGTGGCCATGGTTGGCGACGGGGTCAACGACGCGCCGGTGCTGGCGCAGGCCCAGGTCTCGGTGGCCATGGGCAGTGGTGCGCAACTGGCGCGGACGCAGTCCGATTTCGTGCTGCTTTCGGAAAATCTCGGGCATCTGCACAAGGGGCTTGGCCGAGCCGGTTTCGCGCTGGTCGTCATCCGGCAGAACCTGTGGTGGTCGTTTGCCTACAACATTGTTGCGCTGCCGGCCGCCATTGCCGGTTACGTGACCCCGTGGATGGCCGGCATCGGCATGTCCCTGAGTTCCTTGCTGGTGGTGGTCAACTCGCTGCGCATCCAGCGCCTGGAGAACGATTGATGGAAAGTGTCTATTTGCTGGTGCCGATCTCGGTCCTGCTGGTCTTTGGTATCGCGGCGGCCTTCTGGTGGTCGGTCAAGAGTGGGCAGTTCGACGATCTCGAAGGGCCGGCGTTCAAGGTGTTGATGGACGACGATGAGGCGGCGCAGGGGAAAGTGGCCGAGCAGGAAAAGAAAAAGGACGACAAAAAAGACGAAATTTGACCTGCGTCAACACCAGGGAGGCTCGCGACTGTCAATATCCTCGGCGATGCAAGTCGAACGGCTTGCGAAATTTCTCTGTTGGGGTTGGGGTGCGTTGCGACGCACCCTTTTTTTGTTCACTTGTCGCTGATTTGCGATGTTTGGCAATACCAGTCGATTATCTGAAATTGCTGGTTTTTTTGTCGCTTCCGTGACTGGTGATGTCCGGGAAAAAGCTTGCTGGGCGTAGGAAAATCACCCATGGTCAAGCCAGATAGTCAGTAGCTTGATCTAGGTCAAAACACCCCGTCTCAACTAGAATACCATCCGCTTTTATGTGCCCCCTTGGGTTCAGGGAGGTGGGCATTCCGTTTTTCATTAACGAGAGGTGGGTTCATGTCTGGAACACAAACCACATACAACGATAAGGTCGTACGGCAATTCGCCGTCATGACTGTCATCTGGGGCATCGTCGGCATGCTTGTCGGTGTCATTATTGCCGCCCAGCTTGTCTGGCCGGAGCTTAACTATGGACCGTGGCTGGCTTATGGCCGTCTGCGTCCGCTGCATACCAACGCGGTTATTTTTGCGTTTGGTGGCTGCGCTTTGTTTGCAACGTCTTACTGGTGCGTTCAGCGTACCAGTCACGCCCGCCTCTGGGGCGGCCCGCTGATCCCCTTCACCTTCTGGGGTTGGCAACTCGTCATCCTGCTGGCTGCGCTCTCGCTGCCGCTCGGCTTCACGACCGGCAAGGAATATGCCGAACTCGAGTGGCCGATCGACATCCTGATCACGCTGGTCTGGGTTTCCTATGGTCTGGTCTTCTTCGGCACCATCGCCAAGCGCACGGTTTCCCATATCTACGTGGCCAACTGGTTCTTCGGTTCGATGATCATCGCCGTTGCCCTGCTGCATCTGGTTAACAGCGCCGCCGTTCCGGTTTCGCTGACCCGTTCGTTCTCCGTCTATTCTGGCGTGCAGGACGCAATGATCCAGTGGTGGTACGGCCACAACGCCGTCGGCTTCTTCCTGACCGCAGGCTTCCTGGGCATGATGTACTACTTCGTGCCGAAGCAGGCTGGCCGTCCGGTGTATTCCTACCGTCTGTCGGTGGTGCACTTCTGGGCGCTGATCTTCACCTACATGTGGGCGGGTCCGCACCATCTGCACTACACCGCGCTGCCTGACTGGACCCAGTCCGTCGGTATGCTGTTCTCGCTGATCCTGCTGGCACCGTCCTGGGGTGGCATGATCAACGGCATCATGACCCTGTCGGGTGCCTGGCACAAACTGCGCGACGATCCCATCCTGAAGTTCCTGATCACCTCGCTGTCCTTCTACGGTATGTCCACGTTCGAAGGCCCGATGATGTCGATCAAGACCGTCAATGCCCTGTCGCACTACACCGACTGGACCGTTGGTCACGTGCACTCCGGTGCGCTTGGCTGGGTGGCCATGGTGTCGATCGGTTCGATGTACTACCTGCTGCCGCGTCTGTTCGGCAAGACCGAAATGTATAGCACCGCCCTGGTTACGGTTCACTTCTGGATCGCCACCATCGGTACCGTTCTGTACATCGCTTCGATGTGGATTGCCGGTGTGATGCAGGGCCTGATGTGGCGTGCAGTCAATGCCGACGGTACCCTGGCTTACAGCTTCGTCGAATCGGTCAAGGGTTCCTATCCGTTCTGGGCAATTCGTTGGCTCGGCGGCGTGCTGTTCCTGTCCGGTATGTTGATCATGGCTTACAACATGTTCAAGACCATGGCTGGTGGCAACACCAAGGATGCGCCGGTGATCGCTCCGGCTGCTCATCACGCCTGATTAGGGAGAGAAAACAATGTTGAAGCATGAGCAAATTGAGAAGAACGTAGGCCTGCTTTTCGTTCTGACCTTGTTTGTGGTGCTCTGGGGTGGGCTGCTGGAAATCGTGCCGCTCTTCTTCCAGAAGTCCACGACGACGCCGGTTGAAGGGGTCAAGCCCTACACGGCAGTCCAGTTGGCCGGTCGTGAAGTTTATCTGCGTGAGGGCTGCTACAACTGCCACTCGCAGATGATCCGTCCGTTCCGCGCCGAAACCGAGCGTTATGGCCACTACTCGGTGGCGGGTGAGTTTGTCTATGATCACCCGTTCCAGTGGGGTTCCAAGCGTACCGGTCCGGACCTGCATCGTGTCGGCGGTCGCTATTCCGACGAATGGCAGCGTGCCCACCTGATGAATCCGCGTGACGTTGTGCCGGAATCGAACATGCCCGCCTACGCATTCCTGGCCAGCACCAAGGCCAAGACCAGCGTGGCAGCTCAGATCGAGGACAAGATGGGCGTGATGCGCATGTACGCCAATATGCGCGGCATCCCGACGTACTCGGATGAGGAAATCAAGGCGGCCAAGGCTGACATCGGCGACATGACGGAAATGGATGTTCTCATCGCCTATCTCCAGGGCATGGGTACCGCATTGAGCGCCATGAAGTGATGGCCATGGACATCAACGATCTGCGTTCGCTTCTGACGGTTGCCGGTTTGGTCTGTTTTCTGGCAATCGTGTGGTGGGCATACGGCAAGAGCAGCAAGAAGGGGTTCGAAGAAGCTGCCAACCTGCCGTTCGCAGAAGGTGATGATGATGGTGCGGCGTCCCGTACGTCGCACCCGCGCTGAAATAAAGGAAAGCAAATGAGCGATTTCGTTAGCGATTTTTGGAACTTGTACGTCATCGTGATCGTGCTGGGCAGTATTCTGGCCTGCGCGGTTCTCCTGATCGTCCAGGGCAAGGCGACTTTCACGCCGGGCAAGACCATGGGTCACGTCTGGGATGAAACCCTTGAGGAATACAACAACCCGATGCCCAAGTGGTGGAGCTGGATGTTCGTGATCACCGTGGTGTTTGCGCTGGTCTATCTGGCGCTGTACCCGGGTCTGGGCAACTTCAAGGGCATGCTGGGGTGGACCTCCGGTGGTCAGCACGCTGCAGAAGTGGCCAAGGTGGATGCTCAGGTCAAGCCGCTGTACGACAAGTACATGGCCATGGACCTCAAGGCGGTTGCCGCAGACAAGCAGGCCATGGAAATGGGCAAGCGCCTGTACCTGACCTACTGTATGCAGTGTCACGGTGCTGATGCCCGCGGTGCCAAGGGCTTCCCGAACCTGACCGATGGCGACTGGCAGTGGGGTGGTGAGGCCGAACAGATCGTTGAAACCATTGCCAATGGCCGCATGGGCGTCATGCCCCCGCACGAAGCCCTGGGTGGTGAGACGATCAAGGATCTGGCCAACTATGTCCGTTCCCTGTCTGGTCTGCCGCATGACTCCGTTCGTGCCGGCAAGGGTGAAACGGCTTACACCGAAGCTGGCTGTATCGGTTGCCACGGTGCTGACGGTACCGGCATGCAGGCCCTCGGTGCGCCGAACCTGACCGACAAGGTCTGGTTGTACGGTTCTTCCGAAGCCACCATCATCGAGACGATCACCAATGGTCGTCAGAACAAGATGCCGGCCTGGAAGGAATTCCTGGGCGATGCCAAGGTGCATCTGCTGGCTGCCTACGTGACCAGCCTGGGTGGTAAGTAAGCGCGTTTGACAAAAAAGGGTGGCCACTGGCCACCCTTTTCTTGCGATGTCGAAGCGGTTTTATCAAAATTGCGTTGCCTGCAGCAGCGTAATTTTGATAAAGAGATAAGATGAAATTTGGCGACGAAAATACTCCGGAGGCAAAGCCTGCGGCAGAAGTGTCTTTTTACGAAAAGCACAAGAAGATTTATGTCCGCGATGTCCAGGGCTGGTGGACGACGTGGCGCTGGGTGTTCGTCTGGCTGACCCAAGCCATCTTCTACCTGACCCCCTGGTTGGTCTGGAATGATCGCCAAGCGGTCCTTTTCCATCTGGTCGAGCGCAAGTTCTATCTCTTCGGCCTGGTGTTGTGGCCGCAAGACGTGTTTTATCTGGCCGTCCTGCTGATTGTTTCCGCTTACGCGCTATTCCTGTTTACTGCCATCGCCGGGCGGCTGTTTTGTGGGTATGCCTGTCCGCAGACGGTCTATAGCGAAATCTTCATGTGGATCGAGAGTCGCATCGAAGGGGATCGTTCGGCTCGGATGAAACTGGACAAGGGACCGATGACGGCCAGGAAGTTCCGGCTGAAGGCGGTCAAGCACCTGTTGTGGATTGCCCTGTCGCTGTGGACCGGTTTCACCTTGGTCGCCTATTTCACGCCCATGCAGGAGTTGCTTGCCGCGCTGCCGTTCGGCCTGTCCGGCTGGGAGATGTTCTGGACGCTGTTCTACGCCGGTTTCTGCTACATGCAGGCGGGTTTCCTGCGCGAGCAGGTGTGCAAGTACATGTGTCCCTATGCCCGTTTCCAGGGCGTGATGTTCGATCCGGATACCCTGGTCATCACCTATGATCCGGAACGCGGTGAGCCGCGGGGCGCACGGAAGAAGGACGTCGATGCATCGGCGTTGGGCGACTGCGTGGATTGTGGTCTGTGCGTTGCCGTCTGCCCGACAGGAATCGACATCCGCAAGGGGATACAGTACGAGTGCATCGGCTGCGGTGCCTGTATCGACGCCTGTGACCCGGTCATGGACAAGATCGGCAAGCCGCATGGTCTGATCCGCTATACCACCGAGAATGCCCTGGAAAAGAAATTCGGCGCCTCGGAGGTGGTCGGTCACATTCTGCGTCCGCGTATCCTGTTGTACACCGGGATTCTCATCCTGATCTGCATTGCAACGGCGTGGTCGCTGGCGACCAGGGTACCCTTGATGGTCGATGTCATTCGTGATCGATCGACCTTGTCGCGGGAGGCCGACGATGGCTCGATCGAGAATGTGTATAACCTGAAGTTCATGAACACAACCGAACAGGCACAACGCTATAAAATCTCGGTTGATGGCCTGGCCGGCGTGCATCTGGCAGAAGAGCGCCCGGTCGAAGTCGGTAGTGCCGAAAATCTGGAGTTCACCGTGGTCGTTCGTGTTCCGCCGGAATCGGGCAAGAGCGGCGCGAACACCATTTATTTCAATATCCAGGCGGACGCGGACGAGAAAATTTCGGTTCGTGAAAAAGCCTCTTTCCTGATGCCCTGAGAGAACCATGAGTGCAACGATGACTTCTGATAGCAAACCCTGGTACAAGGAGCCGTGGCCGTGGATTCTGATGGCCGGCCCGGGGCTGGTGATCATCGCCGCGATCTTCACCATCTGGATCGCTGTGGTGAGTGCCGACGGTTTGGTAGCCGACGATTATTACAAGCAGGGGCTGGCGATGAACCAGCGACTGGAGCGCGATCACCAGGCTTCGCAACTGGGTCTGCATGCCGATGTGATGCGTGCCGGCCTGAATGTGCGCTTGTTGATCACGGCTAAGGAAAAGGTCGCCTTGCCGGAAGAGATCGTCTTGCGTCTGACGCATCCGACGATCGACGGCAGGGATCAGAAAGTAGCGTTGAAATCCGAAGGGGCGGGTTTCTACGGCGGGGTACTGGCTGAAGATGTGGCCGGTCGCTGGCATGTCACGCTTGAAGATCCTGCGGGCCAATGGCGTCTTCAAGGGGAGTGGCAGGCCGGCTTTGATGAGCCGCTGCGCCTGGATGCGAAAGCGGGTTGATTTTTTTGTTAGTGGGAGGTGTTTATGGCTTGGGAACTGTTGTTGACGAGTGATATCGGCTTGATGAGCCTGGGCGTGATTGTCGGCGTGGTGGTAATTGGCGCCGTCATGGGCAAGCTCTATTCGAGCAAGATGAACGAGGAACTGAGCGCCAAGGGTAAGTAATTCCCGGCATTCGGTAATGAACGATCCCCGCTGCTTCAAGGAGAGTAGCGGGGATTGTTTTTTTGGGGTGGGGAAGGCGCTAGCTTTGTCGCTGTTCCTGCATCTGCTGGTGTATTTTGGGCTGGATTTTCCCCGGTCGCAGCAGCCGGAAGGCAGCGGCAAGCTAAGTGCAGTGCTTGGCCATCAGTCGAAGCGCTTGCCACAGCATGCTGCAGATACGGCGCCGCAGGCACGTGTCCCCGGTCGCGCTCCGGTTCCCGTGGACAAGCTGCCAACTGGGCGCCCGGATGTGCGGGGGCATGCCCAAAGCGGCCCGGCAGAAATCGAACGAGGTCTTCAGGCAATACCTGCTGGCGAAGAATTGTCGGCATACCGACTGGCGCTGGGCAGGGCCTTCGGAAATTTGCTCGACGAAGCGTTGAGAAGTGCCGTGCCGCCGGGTGAATTGATTTTCCACATCGACTATCAGTCCGGGCTGGCGCCGCCATCCTTGCGCCTGTCGGGGGTGCTTGACCCGGTGATTGCCGCTCGCCTGCTGGCAGCAATGAGCGGTGCAGTTGCCACGACTCCCTTGCCTGCGGCCTGGCAATCCGGGCGCTATCAACTGGAGTTGCGAGCCCGGATTGTCGGCGCCTGAACCCGGTTCAAGGTTCCAGGCTGTGCTCGTGGAAGCCGAAACCGCCCTGTTGCCGGTCGGCCAGGTAGTGCTCCAGGCAGAGGCGTACGCTGCGAAAGGAGAGTTCCTCCCAGGGAATTTCTTCCGGGTGAAATAGCGCAACTTCCAGGCTTTCCTCGCCGGCGCTGTAAGACGATGAGGTCATCCGGCCGCGGTAAAACAGGTGCACCTGATTGATGTGGGCGATGCTGACCAGCGCGAAGGCGGCGTCGACGCTGACTTGTGCGCCAGCCTCTTCGAGTGTCTCGCGGCGAGCGGCCTCGCTGGTTGTCTCGCCGTTTTCCATGAAGCCGGCCGGTAGCGTCCAGTAACCCAGGCGGGGTTCGATGGCGCGCCGGCAAAGCAGTATCCTGTTTTCCCATTCGGCAATGCAGCCGACGATCATGCGCGGATTGTCGTAGTGAATATGCCCACAACTCGTGCATACTTGTCGCGCCAGATTGTCGCCGGCAGGGATGGTCAGGGAGGCAGCGCTGCCGCAGCGGGTGCAGTACGACATTCCGGAGGTGTTGGGAAACGGTGGACTTGCAGTCTATCACTGCCGATCCTCGCTGTAGCAGGTGGCAACTTCCTTTGCGCTTCCCGGAAGCCTGTGGCTACAATAGCGAAACACAATATAGATAGAACGACCTGTCGGTAACGCCTCAGGGGGCGCTAAAGGGGTTTCACATGTTTTTGATCGTCGGCTACGTCATCATCCTGGCTTCGGCATTGGGCACCTATGCCGTGCACGGCAGCTTGCTGGCGCTCTGGGTCCCGCTGGAATACATCGCCATCTTCGGCCTGACCGTCGGTAGTTTCGTCGCCGGCAACAACATCAAGGTGGTCAAGGCCACGGTGGCGGCCATCCCGGGCGCGCTCAAAGGCTCGCCTTACAACAAGGCCTACTACGTCGATGCGCTGGCACTATTGTTCGAAATCCTGTCCAAGGTGCGCAAGGAAGGCTTGATGTCGATTGAAAACGATGTCGAGAATCCCGAGGCCAGTCCGATTTTTTCCAAGTACCCGAATATCGTTTCCGATCACCATGTGCTCGATTTCATGACCGACTATCTGCGCATGATGGTTGGTGGCAACCTGAACACGGTCGAAATCGAAAGCTTGATGGATGTCGAACTGGAGACCCATCACCATGAACAGGCAGAACCGGCGCACGTCATTCAGAAGGTGGCCGACGGTGTGCCTGCTTTCGGTATCGTGGTCGCGGTCATGGGGGTGATCAACGTGATGGGCTCGGTCGGCGAGCCGCCGGCCGTGCTGGGCAAGATGATTGCGGGCGCGCTGGTCGGTACCTTCCTGGGTATCTACCTGGCCTATGGTTTCGTCGCGCCGATTGCCGGTCAGGTTGAGCAGAAAGCCAACGAATCCGGGGTGATCTACAAGACCATCAAGATGGTCCTGCTGGCTTCGATGTCGGGCTATGCGCCGCAGGTGGCCATCGAATTCGGGCGCAAGACGCTGGGGGCGCACGAGCGCCCGAGTTTCCGCGAACTCGAGGAAGAGCTCAAGGCCCGCAAGGGCAAGTAAGCAGCACATGCTGCCGACACAGAGCGAATATAGATGAGCGACGACTCCACCCGCCCGATTATCATCAAACGCAAGAAGGTCGTTGCCGGCGGTGCGCACGGTGGCGCCTGGAAAATTGCCTACGCCGACTTCGTGACGGCAATGATGGCCTTCTTCCTGCTGATGTGGCTGCTTGGCTCCACGTCCAAGGGCGATCTGCAGGGCATTGCCGATTATTTCCAGAACCCGATGAAGGTGTCGATGTCCGGCGGAGCGGGCTCGGGTGACGCAACAAGCATTCTCAAGGGCGGTGGCCAGGATCTGACCCGCCAGTCCGGCCAGGTCAAGAAGGGCGACGTCGAAGCCAAGCGCACGACTTTCTCCAAGGAAGCTCAGCTCGAATTCCGGCGTAAAGAGCAGGAGCGCCTGGAATTGCTGAAGGCAGACATCGAGAAGATGATCGAGCAGAGTCCGCAACTCGCCCAGTTCAAGAAACAACTCCTGCTGGACATCACTTCCGAAGGCTTGCGTATCCAGATCGTCGATGAACAGAATCGGCCGATGTTCGATTCCGGCGGCGATACGGTCAAGCCTTATACGCGGCAGTTGCTGCAGCAGATAGGTCTGGCCCTGAACGGTGTGTCCAACCGCATCAGTCTGGCCGGCCATACCGATGCGGCGCCCTTCGTTGGGGGTGTTGGCGGTTTCTCCAACTGGGAATTGTCGGCCAACCGGGCCAATGCCTCGCGGCGCGAGCTGGTTGCTGGCGGCATGGACGATCACAAGGTCTTGCGCGTCGTCGGTCTGGGTTCGACACTGTTGTTCGACAAGAACGACCCCTTGAATCCGGTCAACCGGCGGATCAGCATTGTTGTGTTGAATCAGCGGACCGAGCGGGCGATTCTGAACGAAGAGAATAATCCGGATGATGCCGACGGTGACGATATCGCACCGCCGGTGCTGCAGTTGCCAACGACCCCCAGCGGGCGCGCGGGTTAAGTCCGGACGCAAAGTATGAATACGCGGTTCCCGGGAAGGCCTGTCGCCGTCCGGGATGAATTTGAATTTCTGTAGAGAGATGAGGGAAAAATGGCCAAAACCATTCTTGCTGTTGATGATTCTGCCTCCATTCGCCAAATGGTTTCATTCACGTTGAAAAGTGCGGGTTATGAAGTGGTCGAGGCCGTCGACGGGCAGGATGGCCTGGACAAGGCCAAGTCGCGCAGCGTCAACCTGGTGTTGACCGATCAGAACATGCCGCGCATGGATGGCCTGACCCTGATCCGCAATCTTCGCGCCTTGCCGCAATACGCTTCGACGCCGATCCTGATGCTGACCACCGAGTCATCCGATGCGATGAAGTCGCAGGGACGCGCGGCGGGTGCCACCGGCTGGCTGGTCAAGCCTTTCGATCCGCAGAAGCTTATTGAAGTCGTGCGCAAGGTGATTGGCTGAGAGGTTCTGGCTCGTCCGGGAAGCATGCCCGGATGCATCCGTTTCCGGCCGCCGGTTCGATCGCGGTCGTCTGAGGAGAAAGCATGTCAATTGACATGAGTCAGTTTTACCAGGTCTTCTTCGAGGAATCGGAGGAGCATCTGGCTGCGATGGAATCCCTGTTGCTCGATCTGGATATCGACAATCCGGATCTGGAGCAACTGAACGCCATCTTCCGGGCCGCCCATTCGATCAAGGGAAGCGCAGGCACGTTCGGCTTCACCGATCTTGCCGAAACCACGCATATCCTGGAAAACCTGCTGGACCGTATCCGCAAGGCGGAGTTGCCGCTGCGCGCCGAGATGGTCGATGCCTTTCTTGAAGCCGGCGATGTGCTGCGCAGCATGCTCGAAGCCCATCAGGGGCGCGGCACGGTTGATCCCGAGCTGGTAACGCAGATTTGCGGCCGTTTGCGCCAGCTCTCCGATGCGCCTGCGCCGGCCGCTGCATCCTCGCCGGAGGTGGCGCCGGTTGCGCCTGCCGATGACGAAGTTGCGGTCAGGATTCCCGAGGAAACCGGGCGACGGCTGTTCGACATCCAGTTCGTACCCACCGAAATTGCTGTCCAGGGCGTTGGCCTGGACAATCTGCTTGACGAATTGCGCTCGTTGGGTGAGTTGGTCATTGTCAGCCGCAGCGAAGCCGGCGATGAAAGCGCCGCTTACTGGGAATTGCGCCTGCTGACTGACAAGCCGCAGGAGGCTTTTGTCGACCAGATCGATTTCATCGCCGAGAACGGCGCCTGGCGCATCACCGAAGATACTGCGGTGGCGGCCGATGGCTCGACGGCTTTCGGTTTTTTCCCCGATTCTCCGGGGCTGCCGGACGAGGCGCGCGGCTACGGCCTGTACGCGAATGCCGCCAAGGAAGAAGAGGCCTATGGTTTCTTCGAGCCCTTGCCGACCACGACGGTCGAGGATGAAGCTTACGGGTTCTTCGAGCCGCTGCCGACGGTAGCCACGGAGAAGAAGGACGACGACGCCGGCTACGGCTTTTTCGAACCGCTGCCGGTCGCTGCACCGGCACCGGCTGAACCGCCTGTGGCCATGGCCGAAGAGGGCGATGGCTTCGGTTTCTTCGCGCCGCTGACGCCGCCCGCACCAGTCGCGCCGCTGGTCGAGGTGGTCGCGCCCAAGCCTGTCCCGGCCCGTGCCGAGCGGCAAGCCAAGGCACCCGTCAGTGCGTCGGCGGACTCCTCGATCCGCGTCAGCATCGAAAAGGTCGATCAGTTGATCAATCTGGTCGGCGAACTGGTGATCACCCAGGCGATGCTGCTGCAGACCTCGGCCCAGATGCAGGATGCTGCACCGGAGCGGCTGCTCAACGGGCTCACGCAACTGGAACGCAATACCCGCGACCTCCAGGAATCGGTGATGTCGATCCGGATGATGCCGATTTCCTTTGTCTTCTCGCGTTTCCCGCGGGTGGTTCGCGATCTGTCGGCCAAGCTCGGCAAGCAGGTCGAACTGAAGACGCTGGGTGAGACGACGGAACTGGACAAGAGCCTGATCGAGCGCATCACTGATCCGCTGACCCACTTGATCCGCAACAGTCTGGATCATGGCATCGAGTCGCCGGAAAAACGCATTGCCGCCGGCAAGAGCCCGACCGGGACGATTACGCTGAAGGCCTATCATCAGGGCGGCAACATCGTCATCGAAGTCGGTGACGACGGTGCCGGCCTGCCGCGTGACAAGATCCTGCAGAAGGCGCGCGAGCGCGGCTTGCCGGTTTCCGATCAGATGAGCGATCAGGAGGTGTTCAACCTGATCTTCGAAGCCGGCTTCTCGACTGCCGATCAAGTCACCGATGTCTCGGGGCGCGGGGTCGGCATGGACGTTGTCCGCCGCAACATCCAGTCCATGGGCGGCCGTGTGGAAATCGACTCGATGCTCGGGATCGGTACCCGGATGACGGTCCGTCTGCCGCTGACCCTGGCCATTCTCGACGGTATGTCGGTGGCGGTCGGCGACCAGATTTACATCCTGCCGCTGTCGTATGTCCTGGAATCGCTGCAGCCGTCGCCCGGTGACATCAAGACACTCTCCAACCAGGCACGGGTGGTCCAGGTGCGCGGCGAATACCTGCCGGTGGTCGTGCTGCACGAAATGTTCAATCTCAAGTCGGCGTGGACCGATTTCACCCAGGGGATCATGGTCGTACTCGATGCCGACGGCGCGCGCGTTGCCCTGTTCGTCGACGCCTTGCTCGGCCAGCACCAGGTCGTGATCAAGAGCCTGGAAGCCAATTACCGCAAGGTGCCGGGTGTCTCCGGCGCGACCATCATGGGCGATGGTCATGTGGCTTTGATTCTCGATGTATCGGCCATCGCTGCGATGGCCAGGACAAGCATGCAGAAGGCCGGGTGACCGGCAGATGAGGAGTTGATGATGGAAGCCATGATTTCCGCAGGGGCGGCTGCCGGCGATGAAGCGCTGGTTGCCAGCGAGTTCCTGACCTTTACGCTGGGCAGCGAGGAGTACGCCATTGATATCCTGAAGGTTCAGGAAATCCGTGGTTACGAGACGCCGACGCTGATTGCCAACGCACCGTCCTTCATCAAGGGCGTGATCAACCTGCGCGGCATCATCGTTCCCATCGTCGATCTGCGCATCAAGTTCCGCTTGGGCAAGGTCGAGTACACCCCGTTTACCGTGGTCATCATCCTCAACATCGCCGGGCGGGTCATCGGTGTCGTCGTCGATAGCGTCTCCGACGTGCTCTCGCTGACGCCTGCGCAAATCCGCCAGGCACCAGACTTCTCGGGCAGTTTTGATACCAAGTACATCGTCGGTCTGGCCAGTATCGAAGCGCGGATGCTGATCGTGACCGACATCGAACGCCTGATGACCAGCGCCGACATGGAGTTGATCGAGGCGGCTGCCGAGTGAACGGACGTTCCGGGAGAACGAAATGTTGAATGTGCGCAATTTCAGGATAGGCAGCCGGCTGATCGCCACCACGCTTGGCGCACTGGCGCTGATGATCGCTTTCGTCGTGATTGCGCTGGTCAGTCTTGGCCTGATCGGTGACAAGGTGCAGACCATCGCCGTCGATAACAATCAGGGCATGGAGCTGGCCCATGAAATGCAGGGCTATCTCGGCAACATCGGCCTGCACGCACGCAATGCCCTGCTCTATGAAGAAATCAGCCGGCAGCGCGAGGAACAGCAGGGCGTCGACCTGGCGATCCAGCGTTACCAGGCCAATGAACGGCAACTGGCCGACATGGTTCTGACCTCCGAGGCCAGGACGCAACTGGGGGAATTGTCGGCCTTGCGCCAAGCTGCGGAGACTCGTCTCGCACGTTTGTTCGTTCTCGTCGGCGAGGGCAATCGACCCGATATCGAAGCGCATTTCGTTGATGAACTGACGCCCGCCATGCGTGCCTGGCAGGATGCCATCGGCCAGTTGGTGACGCGCCAGAAGGCGGCCAATGCCCTGGCGCTTGAGGAAGTTGCGGAGATCCGCACGACGGTCGAACGCATCCTGTTCGGACTGATCGGATTCGCCGTTCTGGTGATGATTCCCTCTGGTATCTGGGTGACGCGGGCGATCACCAATCCCCTGTCGTCGGCGGTGGCGGTGGCCGAGTCGGTGGCCGGGGGCAATTTCGACAACCGGATCGACGCCGAAGGGCGGGACGAGCCGGCGCATCTGCTGCAGACCTTGGCACGCATGCAATCTGATCTCAAAGCGCGTACCGCCAGCGAGCGTCAGGTGGCCGCCGAAACCTTGCGTATCAAGGTGGCGCTCGATGTCGGTTCCAATTGCGTCATGCTGGCCGACCCCGATGGCCGGGTCATCTACTGCAACGATGCCCTGCTGGATATGATGCAGCGCGCCGAAGCCGATATCCGTCAGCAATTGCCGGGCTTTCAGGCCGCCGCGCTGAATGGTGGGACGTTCCGTATCGAGGCACTGAATCCGGCGTTCCAGTCGGACCGCCTGGCTGCCTTGAGCGAGCCGCAGCGCAGTCAGATCAAGCTGGCCTCGCGCACTTTTGCCCTGGTGGCCACGCCGGTGGTCGGCGAAGCCAACAGCCGCCTGGGTACCGTCGTCGAGTGGCTCGATCGCACCGGCGAGGTGGCCATCGAACAGGAAATCAGTAACATCATCGACGCTGCCGTTGCCGGTGATTTCTCGCATCGCATCTTGCCCGCCGACAAGCAGGGTTTCTTCCTCAAGCTGAGCACTGGCATCAATAGCCTGCTTGACGCCAACAGCCGGGCACTGGAAGAGATTGGCCGGATGCTGTCACGCCTGGCCGCTGGCGATCTGACCGAGAAGATCGACACGCCTTATCAGGGGCTGCTGGCCAAGGTCAGAGACGATGCCAATGGCACAGTCGACAACCTGCGCGAGATCGTTCTCTCGATCAAGCAGTCCACCGATTCGATCAATACCGCGGCCAAGGAAATTGCCCAGGGCAATCAGGACTTGTCCGGGCGGACCGAGCAGCAGGCGTCCAGCCTTGAGGAAACGGCGTCGAGCATGGAGCAGCTGACCGGCACCGTGCACCAGAATGCGGAAAATGCTCGCCGGGCCAACGAACTGGCCGATACCGCGCAGCGGGTTGCCGAGCAGGGCGGGGCCGTTGTCGGCCAGGTAGTGACGACGATGAGTGCCATTCAGCAATCCAGTCGCCGTATCGCCGACATCATCGGCGTCATCGACGGGATTGCCTTCCAGACCAACATCCTGGCCCTGAATGCGGCCGTTGAAGCGGCCCGGGCCGGCGAGCAGGGGCGGGGGTTTGCCGTGGTTGCTACCGAGGTGCGCAACCTTGCGCAGCGCAGCGCGGCGGCGGCCAAGGAAATCAAGGCTCTGATCGGCGACTCCGTCGATAAGGTAGCGGTTGGGAACCGCCTGGTCGAAACTGCGGGAACGACCATGGCCGAGGTCGTTTCCAGCATCCAGAATGTCGCTCGCCTGATGAGCGACATCTCGGCGGCCAGCCGCGAGCAGAGTTCCGGCATCGAGCAGGTCGGGCGCGCCATCAACCAGATGGACGAAGTCACCCAGCAAAATGCCGCCCTGGTCGAAGAAGCCGCGGCAGCGGCCGAAAGCCTGCAGGAACAGGCGCATCGCCTGGCGCAGGCGGTGGCGGCCTTCAGCCTGTCGCCGACCGGCGAGATACCCGCACCCGTTGCTGCCAGGCGGCCGGCTGCCTTGCCGGATCGCCGGCCGGTGCCAGGCAAGGTCGCGGCGCCGCTGCTGACGGAAAAGAAACCACAAACACTAGCGATGGGGCGTGTTCCCGTCATGTCTGCCCGTGAAGACGGCTGGGCAGAGTTTTAACCTGGAAGGAAAAGGGCAGATTCATGCGTAACAACCAGCCTGTGACCCAGAACGAAATCCCCCTGACGGCGGACAGCCTGATCGTCTCCAAGACCGATCTCAAAGGCCTGATTACCTACGTCAACAAGGATTTTCTCGATATCAGCGGTTTCACCGAGGATGAGCTGATCGGTCAGCCGCACAACATCGTGCGCCATCCGGACATGCCGACCGAAGCCTACGCCGATCTCTGGCGCGATCTCAAGGAAGGCCGGCCGTGGACTGGTCTGGTCAAGAATCGCTGCAAGAACGGCGATTTCTACTGGGTGCTGGCGACCGCCACCCCGATCCGGGAAAACGATCAGATCGTCGGCTACATGTCGGTACGCCGGCAACCGACCCGGCAACAGATCGAAGCCGCCGAGGCCGCCTATCGCCTGTTCCGCGAAAACCGGGCCGGCGGGTTGCGCATCCGTCACGGGGCGGTGGTCAACGGCGGGGCAGGATTGTTCGCCGGCTGGTCTTTACGCCAGAAGCTGTTCGCCGGATTCTCGACCCTGCTGCTGGCCAGCGTCCTCATCGCTGCACTGGGTATCTGGGGTATCGGCAAGGTGCGCGACAATGCCGTAGCGCTGAACGATGATGGCATCAAGCCGACGCAGGCGCTGGCGGTGATCGGTCGCCTGATGGCGGAGAACCGCAGCCAGGTGCTGCTGACCCTGCAGCACGATCCGGAAGGGCGTTACGCCGCGCTGCACGATCACGACCTCAGTTTCCATACCAAGCAGATCGATGCCAATCTGGCCGAGGTCGATCGTCAATGGACCTTGTTCAACCAGAACCCGCATTCGCCAGAGCAGCAGCAACTGGCCAACGAGTTCCAGGTGGCGCGGACGTCCTATGTGCAGGAGGGCTTGTTGCCGGCCAAGCAGGCGCTGCTGGAAGGTCGTTTCGACGATGCGAACATGATTCTGTTGAAGAAGATCAATCCGACCTACACCGCCGCCGCGGCCAAGGCCGAAGCCCTGTTCCGGGCTCAGGCCGAGGAGGCGCAGCAACTGGTCAGCGAAGGTGAGGCACTCTATCGCTCGCAACTGACTTGGGCGGCTGCCATCGTGTTGCTGGCGTTGGCAATCGGTCTGTGGATCGCGATGGCCATCACCCGCTCGATCACCGGGCCGATCCAGGAAATCATCGCGACCTTCCGTTCGCTGGCCAATGGCGATTTCACCCGCAATGTCGACGTCTCGCGCAACGACGAGATGGGCAAGATCCTGCAGGGGCTGCAGTCGATGCAGATCCAGCAGGGCTTCAACGTGGCCGAGGCCAAGCGCATTGCCAACGACAACCTGCGCATCCGTATCGCCCTGGATTGCGTGAATTCCAATCTGCGCATTGCCGACGACGACGGTCTGGTGCTGTACGCCAACAAGGGCTTGCAATCGACGCTGCGCAAGATAGAACCGGCATTGCGCGAGCAGATTCCGGGGTTTGCCGTCGATCGTTTCGTCGGCAGCAATATCGGTGGTTTCTACGCCGACCCGCAGGCTGCCCTGAAAACCTTGCGCGAATTGCGCGACACCCGCCTGACCGAGATGGAAATCGGCGGTCGCATCTTCAACGTGGTCACCAATCCGATCATCAACGAGCGCGGCGAGCGTCTCGGCACGGTCGGTGAATGGCAGGACCGGACGGCCGAGATCACCGCCCAGCGCCTGGTTGCCGACCTGATCAAGAAAGCCTCCAACGGCGACCTCGATGCCCGGCTCGATGCCGAATCGCTGGAAGGTTTCTACCGCGAACTCGGCAAGGGGATCAACAGCCTGCTGGAGACCACCGCTTCGGCGATCGGCGAGATTGCCGACCTGCTGTCGCGGATCGCTGCCGGCGATCTGGTGCACACGGTGGAAACCGATTACCAGGGCACTTTCGGCCGTTTGAAGACCGATGCCAACCAGACGGTGCTGCGTCTGCGCGAACTGGTGGGCGGGATCCAGTCGTCGGCCGAAATGATCAATGTGGCAGCCAAGGAAATCGCCTCCGGCAACCAGGACCTGTCGTCGCGTACCGAGGAGCAGGCCAGCAGCCTGGAGGAAACCGCGTCGAGCATGGAAGAGCTGACGGCGACGGTCAAGCAGAACGCCGAAAACGCCCGCCAGGCCAACGAACTGGCCGGTAGCGCGCAGCGCGTGGCCGAGCAGGGGGGCGATGTGGTCGGCCAGGTGGTTGAAACCATGGGCTCCATCCATCAGGCCAGCGCCAAGATCGCCGACATCATCAGCGTCATCGACGGCATTGCCTTCCAGACCAACATCCTGGCGCTCAATGCGGCAGTTGAAGCGGCCCGGGCGGGCGAGCAGGGCCGCGGCTTTGCCGTGGTGGCCACCGAAGTACGCAACCTGGCTCAGCGCAGTGCGGCTGCGGCCAAGGAAATCAAGGGCTTGATCTCGGACTCGGTCGGTCGCGTCGAGGTGGGCAGCAAGCTGGTCAACCAGGCCGGTACGACGATGACCGAAATCATGAGCAGCATCAAGCGCGTGGCCCGGATCGTCACCGATATTGCCGAAGCCAGCCGCGAGCAGAGCGCCGGCATCGAGCAGGTCAGTCTGGCGGTCAGCCAGATGGACGAAGTGACGCAGCAGAATGCCGCTTTGGTCGAGGAAGCTGCCGCCGCAGCCGAAAGCCTGGAAGAGCAGGCCGAGTCCATGGCTCGGGCCGTCGCGGTTTTCAAACTGGCCGAATCGCGGAAGCCCGGCCTGCCGCCGCCGTCCGCGCCGGCCATCGAGCGTCGGCCTGCGTCGTCGCAGCCGCGCGAGAAGATGCGCAGCCTGCCGGCCAGTCTCGACGATGAGTGGGAGGAGTTCTGATATGGCCCTTGATCCGAAACGGCCCCTCGCCACCCCGGCCAGCCTGCGTACCGAGTTGGGCAAGACCTTGCCGGTCCGGGAGTCGGCAAGCCGCGAATTCTCCTTCTCCGATACCGACTTCGAACGGGTGCGCAAGTTGATCTATCAGCACGCCGGGATTTCGCTGTCGCCGGTGAAGAAGGACATGGTCTACTCGCGTCTGGCGCGTCGTTTGCGCGCCCTGAACAAGGCGACCTTCGGTGAATATCTCGACGCCCTGGAGCGTAACGGCGGTGATGAGTGGGAGCGCTTCGTCAATTCCCTGACCACCAATCTCACCTCGTTCTTCCGCGAGCCGCACCATTTCCCCATTCTTGCCGAGCATCTGCGCAAGTTGGGCAACCGGCGGCCGGTCCGCATCTGGTGTTCGGCGGCGTCGACCGGCGAAGAGCCCTACTCGATCGCCATGACGGTTGCCGAAACTTTCGGTACGGAAGTGTCGCATGTCAGCATTGTCGCTTCCGACCTCGATACCAACGTGCTGGCGACGGCCCAGAAGGGCGTGTATGGCATGGATCGTCTGGAAAAGATGTCACCGGAGCGACTGCGCCGCTTTTTCCTGCGCGGCACCGGTGCCCAGGATGGCTTCGCTGCCGTGCGGCCGGAGTTGAAGCGATTGATCGAGTTTCGCCGGGTCAACCTGCTCGACGCCAGCTATAGCGTCAAGGGGCCGCTGGATGTCATTTTCTGTCGCAATGTGATGATTTATTTCGACAAGCCGACGCAGTACAAGATCCTGTCCCGTTTTGCCCCGATGATGCAACCGGATGGCCTGATGTTCGCCGGGCATTCGGAAAGCTTCCTGCATGCCGCCGACCTGTTCCGTTCCCTGGGCAAGACGGTGTACGCCCTGGCCGGATCGCGCTGAAAAGGAAACGCGTGCAGCACGCCTACGACGAAAATCTGGCAACCAACCGCTATTTTGACCGGCATTTTGAAACTGATGCCGCCAAGATACTGCCGGGGGAGTATTTCGTTTCCGATCAAGGAATGCTCTTGGTCACCGTCCTCGGCTCCTGTGTTGCCGCCTGTGTCCGCGATGTCGATGCCGGTATCGGCGGCATGAACCATTTCATGCTGCCCGACGATGGCGGGCGACGTGAAACGGTTGCCACTTCGGCGCGCTATGGCTCCTACGCGATGGAAGTACTGATCAACCACCTGCTCAAGATGGGGGCCCGCCGCAGCCGTCTGGAGGCCAAGGTGTTCGGTGGTGGTGCGGTGATGGCCAGCCTGGCCAGCAGCAATGTCGGCGTGCGTAACGCCGAATTTGTGCTCGATTACCTGAAAACGGAAAAGATTCCGATCGTGGCCAAGGATCTGCTCGATTCCTACCCGCGCAAAGTCTATTTCTTCTCACAGACTGGCCGGGTGCTGGTCAAGAAGTTGCACCGCGTTCATAACGAAACCCTGTTCAGTCGCGAACGTGATTACAAGGCCAGGCTGTCCGGTGATCCGATGGCTGGCGATGTGGAGTTGTTCATTTGATGGCGACCAAGACCCGTGTCCTGATTGTTGATGATTCCGCCCTGATGCGCGGATTGCTGACAACGATGATCAATGCTGCGCCCGATCTCGAAGTCGTCGGTGCTGCCCAGGACGCCCAGACAGCGCGGGATCTGATCAAGACCCTGAACCCGGATGTGCTGACACTGGACGTGCACATGCCGGGCATGGACGGGATTGAGTTCCTCGAACGCCTGATGCGGCTGCGGCCGATGCCGGTGGTCATGGTTTCCTCCTACACCGGTGCAACCTCGGAAACCACGCTCAAGGCACTTGAACTGGGGGCGGTGGACTTCATTGGCAAACCGCGTGCCGATAGCGCGCATTCAATGGGAAACTATGCTGAAGAACTGGTCGAGAAGATTCGCGCGGCAAGGCACGCGCGTGTGCGCGGGCGTCACCTCGTCGCCACCACTGCTGCGACGAAAGGAGGGCGTTCAATGTCCGTAGCGGCCGCATCTCCCGCGCCATCGACTGGCTCAGGGGGCGGCAAGATCATCTTTCTTGGAGCGTCGACCGGCGGTACCGAGGCGATCAAGGAGTTTCTGACAGGTATTCCTGCGAATTGCCCGCCGATCATGATCGTCCAGCACATGCCCGAGACGTTCACCGCCTCCTTTGCCAAGCGGCTAGACGGGCTGTGCGCACCCACGGTGGTCGAGGCCCGGGGCAACGAGCGCCTGGAGTCGGGGACGGTTTATATAGCGCCGGGGCACTCGCACATGATGATCCGCCGCGGCAGCAATGGTTTCCAAACGGAATTGTCGGCCGCCGACCCGGTGAATCGGCATCGTCCATCGGTAGATGTCCTGTTCGACTCGGCGGCCCAGCTGGTTGGTCGGCAAGCTGTCGGCGTCATCCTGACCGGGATGGGCAAGGATGGTGCCCAGGGTTTGTTGCGCATGCGCCAGGCCGGCGCCCGCACCTTCGGTCAGGATGAAGCCAGTTGCGTGGTTTATGGCATGCCGAGAGAGGCCTTTCTGATCGGTGCCGTCGAGGAGCAATGCGCGCTCGACGACATGGCGCGCAGGGTGATGGCGGTGGTACGGTAATATTTCCGGGCAGGGCTTGCTGGAATCAACGAAAGTATTAAACTAGATCACGATTTGGTATTTTTTTAGGAATGACAATGCAGACTAGTGTCAAGCAGGAAGCAGGAATTGCCACGATCGCGCTGGTTGGTCGTTTTGATTTCAATACGCATCGAGACTTCCGCGCCGCTTACGAGCCGCTGATTGCTGATGTTGCCTGCCAGGCGGTGACCGTGGATTTTTCGGGTGTGGATTATCTGGACAGCTCTGCACTCGGCATGCTGTTGATGCTGCGCGACAAAATGGGTGGCTGTGGCAAGGATGTCGTTCTCAGTGGCGTGCAGGGGAACGTGCGTCAGGTTCTGGAAATCGCCAATTTCAGCAAGCTGTTCCGCATCGTCTGAGCGGTTGCTGAGATTTTGTCAGCGCTTGTGGCGCATGAGCCGGTGACGCCACTGGCTTAAGTGCCCGTGGCGTGGTAGTTTTGCCCGATATGAGCGCTGTTTGGCGCATCAGGCGAGGGGATGGGAATGTCGGAATTACTTAAAAATATTGATGCACGGACCAAGCTGGCTGGAACGAACAAGCTTGAGATCCTGCTTTTCTTCCTCGGCGTCGATCAACGGACCGGTCGGCGCGAAACCTATGGCATCAACGTGTTCAAGGTGCGCGAGGTGATGCGCACGCCGATGATCACGGCAGCTCCGGACATGCCGGCGTCAGTCGAAGGGATGGTCAGCCTGCGTGGCGCGCTGGTGCCGGTGATCGATCTGGCGAAGTATTCCGGCATCTCCGCCGAAACGCCGCGCGAAATCATGATTGTTACCGAATACAACGGCCATACCCAGGGCTTCCTGGTCGAGGGCGTGGACACCATTCTGCGCCTTGACTGGAGCAAGATGCGGGTGCCGCCGGAGATGCTGACCGCCCAGACCGGCGGTCTGGTGACCGCGGTTACCGAACTGGAAGACAATCGTCTGGTCATGATGATGGACGTGGAAAAAGTCCTGGCCGAGACCACCAGCATCGATAACGAGATCATGTTCCGCAGCGTGGTCAATGTGGATCGCCCCGATGTCACCGTGTTTTACTGTGATGACTCCAGCGTGGCACGCAAGCAGATTGAACGTACCCTTGAAGCAATGGGTGTCAAAGGAGTGGCTGCAGTCAATGGGCGACAGATGTGGGACGAGATGGAAAAAGTTGCGTCGTACGCCAAGTCCGTCGGCAAACCGGTTTCCTCGATCATCAATCTGCTGCTGACCGATATCGAGATGCCCGAGATGGATGGCTACATCCTGACCAAGAAGCTCAAGTCCGATCCGCGCTTCGCCAATATTCCGGTGATCATGCATTCATCGTTGTCTGGAATGTCCAACCAGAAGCTCGGTCAGTCGGTCGGCGTAGACGAGTACGTACCCAAGTTCGAGCCGCAGCGTTTGTCGGAAACGCTGGCCCGTCGGCTGGGTTTCGATGAAATGACTCAGGGCTGAGGCAGGAGGCAAAGATGAATCTGGTCGAAAGCAAGAATCTGCTCGATAGCGTTGATGCACGTACCCGCCTGGCCGGGTCGAACAAGATGGAGATTTTGCTGTTCTCGCTGGGGACGCGCGAGATCTTCGGCATCAACGTGTTCAAGGTGCGCGAAGTGGGGCGCACGCCCCACATTACCAAGACGCCCAACATGCCGCGTGGCGTCGAGGGGCTGATTTCCCTGCGCGGTAACGTCATTCCGGTGCTGTCGCTGGCGCCGTTCATGCAGCTTGAGGGGGTGCCGCCGGGGTTGGGCAAGACCATGATGGTGGCCGAGTACTCGAAGCGGACTCTGGGCTTCCTGGTGCATGAAGTCGATCGCATCATCCGTGTCGATTGGGAGCGGGTGAAAGCCCCGGAGAGCGTACTGACGGCCAATCATGGCCTGATTACAGCCGTGATCGAACTGGAGGGCGGTGGTCTGGTCTCCATTCTCGACGTCGAGCAGATTCTTGCCAACGCCTTCGGTGAAGCGATGATCATCGACATCATGCCGGCGCGCGTCGATCCGGACACCAGCGTTTTCTTCGTTGATGATTCCATTGTCGCCCGGCGCAAGATTTCGGAAGTGCTCGACAAGCTCGGGGTGCGCCACAAGCATGCCACCAACGGTATGGAGGCGTGGACCCGTCTGCAGGCCATCGCGGCCCATGCGCATCAGGTCGGGACGAATATCCGCGACGAAATCCGCTTGATCCTCGTCGACGCGGAAATGCCCGAGATGGATGGCTACGTGCTGACCAAGAACATCAAGTCCGATCCGCGCTTCGAAGGCGTGCCGGTGGTCATGCATTCGTCCCTCTCGTCGGAGGCCAACCGGGCCATGGGCAAGTCCGTCGGCGTTGATGCCTACGTTGCCAAGTTTGATGCCGAGGCGCTGGCCGATACCCTGCGCCCGTTGATTGAGCGTTAACAAGAATGACTATTGGAGTGTTGCATGGCTGCTGATCCCAAAACGAGGTTTCTGGTCGTGGACGATTTTTCGACCATGCGTCGTATCGTCCGCAACTTGCTGAAGGAGCTGGGTTTCACCAATGTCGACGAGGCTGAGGATGGAGCTATTGCTTTGCAGAAACTGCAGGGAGGCGGCTTCGAGTTTGTCGTCACCGACTGGAACATGCCGAACATGGACGGTCTGACCTTGCTGCAGACCATCCGGGCGACGCCGACGCTAAAGCATCTGCCGGTGCTGATGATTACCGCCGAAGCGAAGAAGGAAAACATCATCGCGGCAGCCCAAGCCGGTGCCAGCGGTTACATTGTCAAGCCTTTCACGGCGGGAACCTTGTCTGAAAAGCTGAACAAGATTTTCGAAAAATACGGTCAGGCCTGAGGGGAGTTGTATGTCTGCAAGTAACGATTCCGCCGATCTCGAAGCCCTGTTCGATTCGATCGCAACCGACTATCAGCCAGTCGCACCGCAACCCGCACCGCAACCCGCACCTGTGCCGGCTGCTACGGGAGACAACGACGAACTGCAGGCGCTGTTTGACAGCGTTGCCTCCGAAAATGTCGCTCCACCACCCGCTGCTGCCGGGGAGAGTCAGGCTGATCATCCGGACAACTGGCCGCAACAGGAGGCCGTGTTCAACCGCATAGGCCAGATGGCGCGAATTCTGCACGACACCTTGGGGCAACTGGGTTACGACAAGCTGATCGAGAAAACAGTCTCCGCCTTGCCTGATGCCAAGGACAGGCTGGCTTATGTCGCCAACCTGACCGAACAGGCGGCCTGTCGTGTGCTCAACGCCACCGATATTGCCGGTCCGCTGGTTGATGGCATGGAAAGTCGTTCGCGCGATCTGGGGGTTGCCTGGGACAAGGTCTTCGCCAATCAGATGAGTCCGGAAGAGTTCAGGGCACTGGCTGTGGAAACCCGGCAGTTCCTGAAGCAGGACTTGCCTAGGCAAACGAAGGCAACCCATGCGCAATTGACGGAAATCATGATGGCTCAGGATTTCCAGGATCTGACCGGGCAGGTGATCAAGAAGATCGTCATGCTCGCCCAGGAACTGGAGAACGGTTTGATGGGCTTGTTGATCGAAGTCTTGCCGGAAGCCAAGAAAACCGAAGAAGTGACCAACCTGATGAATGGGCCGGTTGTTAATGCTGAAGGTCGTACCGACGTCGTGGTCAATCAGGAGCAGGTCGATGACCTGCTCGAAAGCCTCGGCTTCTGAGGAGGGTGAAAAATGAGTGATTTCTCGGGAATGGAGGATCTGCTGCAGGATTTCCTGCAGGAGGCCCACGACCTCTTGTCCGATGTGGACAACAAACTGGTTGATCTGGAAAAAACACCGGATGACAAGGGGCTGCTCAACGATATTTTCCGTGGTTTCCACACGGTCAAGGGCGGGGCCGGGTTTCTCAATGCCACCGAACTGGTGACTTTGTGCCACCTGACCGAGAACCTGTTCGACCGCCTGCGCAACGCTGAGCTCGAACTGACTGCCGAATTGATGGACGTCATCATGGATGCCACCAAGGGCGTGCGTGAGATGTTTGGCGAACTGGGTCAGGGGGTTCAGCCCCAGCCGGCCGATGCACGCGTTATCGCTGCTTTGCAGGGGGCGCTGAACGGTGAATTGCCGACTGCCAGTGTGGCGCCGCCCGCTGTCGAGCCTCCGGCGGTACAGATGTCGCCATCAAGCAGCGTGCCTGAAGGTGAGCCGGATTGGGCCAGTTTGCAAGAGGCGATCACTGGTGAGCCGGTAAAGGCAGCTCAGGGTGAATTGATTACCCGGGCCGAAGCCGAGCCGGCCAAGCCGTCTGCGGCTGCTGCACCGGTTGTTGCCGCTGGCAAGGATGCGGCACCGTCGCCGTTCGGGCGTCGTGCCAGCGACCGGCCGGCGTCCACTGCCAGCAATTCGCGTCGTGCCGAAGAGCGTGGGCGTGAGAACACGATTCGTGTCGACACCTCGCGTCTGGACCAGGTGCTCAATCTGTCCGGCGAAATCGGCTTGACCAAGAACCGCTTGACCAGCCTGCGCGCCGACATTCTCGCCGGCAAGAGCGATTCGGAAACGCTGCATGCGCTCGACCAGGCGGTCAGCCAGCTCGATCTGCTGGTTTCCGATCTGCAGAATTCGGTGATGAAGACCCGGATGCAGCCCATCGGTCGGTTGTTCCAGAAATATCCGCGTATTGCCCGCGACCTGGCTCGTCAATTGGGCAAGGATGTCGAACTGGTGCTGGCCGGGGAAGAAACCGAAGTTGACAAGACGATGATCGAGGATCTGGCCGATCCACTGATCCACCTGATCCGCAATGCTGTCGATCATGGCGTCGAAATGCCGGACGAGCGCGCGGCGGCCGGCAAACCGGCAAAGAGCCTGGTGCGTCTGGAGGCGCGTCAGGAAGGCGATCACATCGTCCTGATCATTGCCGATGACGGCAAGGGCATGAGTGCCGAGCGTATCCGCGCCAAGGCCGTGGACAAGGGGCTGATCTCCGAAGAGGAGGCCAATACGCTCGACGAGCGGCAGAGCCTGAACCTGATTTTCCTGCCCGGGTTCTCGACCAAGACGCAGATTTCCGACGTTTCCGGTCGAGGCGTCGGCATGGATGTGGTCAAAACCAATATCCAGAAGCTCAACGGCTCGGTCGAAATCCGTTCCGAACCCGGCAAGGGCTCGGTATTCCTGATTTCCCTGCCGCTGACCCTGGCCATCCTGCCGGTCTTGCTGGTTTTGCTTGGCGATCAACCTTTTGCACTGCCTCTGTCCCTGGTTCGGGAGATCCTGCCGATCGACCAGCAGCGTGTCCAGGAGGTTGGTGGCAAGGAGACGCTGGTGGTTCGCGGCGAGGTGCTGCCGGTCATTTCCCTGGCCAAGCTGCTTGGCTGGCCGGCGGATCGTTCGCCCGAATACGGGGTGTTCATGCAGACCGCCGAGCGAAGTTTCATCCTTGGGGTGGATAGTTTCGCCGGTCGCGACGATGCGGTCATCAAGTCGCTGGAAGACTTCCGTCCGAAGGGGGTGGCGGGCGTCACCACGCTGTCGAACGGTCAGATCGTGCTGATTCTGGACATGAAGGAGTTGCTGGCTGATTTTAGTCAGCATGGCGATGCTGGCATGGCTATCCGTAACTTCGAGTTTTCCTGACGCACGAAATCCTTACCGGTCAACGAGTTAACGAGGGGGCTTTGCCCCCTCTTTCTTTTTGGAGTTTACCTGTCTGTCATTGACTTAAGCGGTCTACCTCGAAACGGAATAAAAAAAGCACGCTACCTATTTAATTTTCTTGGTTTTTTTCTATAATAGGCTCAACCTGTTTAGATAATGGCCATGGCTGAAGAGAGCGATCTGGAGAAAACCGAAGAGCCTACCGGTAGGCGAATCGAGCAAGCCCGGGAAAAGGGGCAGATTCCCCAGTCCCGGGAGCTTGGTACGTTTACCGTGCTCATCGTCGCTGCCATGACCTTGTGGATGATGAGTGGCTGGTTCATGGACCGCACGCTGGCCCTGACTCGCGATGCCTTCATGCCCGATCTGAAGCACATGCAAGAGCCGGCCATGATGGTGTCGCGTCTGGCCGAGATGTTCGCCGACGCATTTATCGTCTTCGCGCCCTTGTTCGCCGTGTTGATCGTTGCCGCTTTGCTGCCGCCGTTTTTCCTGAATGCCTGGGTGTTCGCGCCGAAGGCGCTGGTTCCCGATCTCAAGCGCATGAATCCCCTGAGCGGTCTTGGTCGGATGTTCTCCTGGAACAGTCTGATGGAACTGACCAAGGCCATCCTCAAGGCGTCGCTGGTCGGTGTGGTGGCCTTTCTGTTGATCTCGCAGCAGCTTGAAGAAATCTTCGGCCTGCTGGCCGAGCCGCTGGAAACGGGTCTGGCGCACGCCGGCCGGATGATCCTCTTTGCTTTCCTGATGCTGGTGCTGACGCTGCTGATCGTCGTCGCGGCCGATGTGCCCTTCCAACTGTGGCATTACTACCACAAGCTGAAGATGACCAAGGATGAGGTCAAGCAGGAAATGAAGGAAATGATGGGCGATCCGCACGTCAAGGGACGGATTCGCAGTCTGCAGATGCAGGCGGCACGTCGCCGGATGATGCAGGCAGTGCCCCAGGCCGACGTGATCGTCACCAACCCGACCCACTTCGCGGTGGCGCTGGCCTACAAGGCCGGGATGGTGGCGCCGAAGGTGGTCGCCAAGGGCACCGGTGCGGTAGCGCTGAAAATCCGGGAGGTGGCGGCGGAACATGCAGTGCCAACCTTGGAAGCGCCGCCGTTGGCGCGGGCGCTGTTCAAGCACGCTGATCTCGACAAGGAAATTCCGGCCACCCTGTACAACGCGGTGGCCGAAGTGCTTGCATATATCTATCAACTGGCGCAGTGGCGGCAGGCGGGTGGAGCCTATCCGGTCCCGCCGAGAGATCTGCCGGTGCCGCCCGAACTTGTTCCGGAGGCAGCGTAAATGGCCACCGGTTCGTTGAGCCTGCAAAATCTGTTCGGCCGTCTGAACGTCATTCAGATTGCGTCGCCGGTCCTGATCCTCATGATTCTATCCATGATGGTCCTGCCGCTGCCGCCGTTCGTGCTGGACCTGTTCTTCACCTTCAATATCGCGATTGCCATCCTGATCCTGATGGTTGCGGTGAATACCCAGAAAACGCTGGATTTTTCGGTGTTCCCGACCGTGCTGCTGGTGACGACGCTGATGCGCCTGTCGCTGAACGTGGCCTCGACCCGAGTGGTCCTGCTCGAGGGGCACAACGGTCCGGATGCCGCGGGCAAGGTAATCGAAGCGTTCGGTCATTTCCTGGTTGGCGGTAATTTCGCGGTCGGCATCATCGTCTTCATGATCCTCGTGGTGATCAACTTCATGGTCATCACCAAGGGTGCCGGGCGGGTCGCGGAAGTTTCCGCACGGTTCACGCTGGATGCGATGCCGGGCAAGCAGATGGCCATCGACGCCGACCTCAATGCCGGCCTGATCGGTGAGGACGAGGCCCGTCAGCGTCGTTCGGATATTGCCCGTGAGTCCGAGTTCTACGGCTCGATGGACGGTGCCTCGAAATTCGTTCGCGGTGATGCGATCGCCGGCATCATCATCATGCTGCTCAACATTGTTGGCGGTCTGGTCGTTGGCATGGGGCAGCACGATCTGGCGCTCGGTGACGCGGCCCGCATCTATACCCTGCTGGCCATCGGTGACGGCCTGGTGGCACAGATTCCTGGGCTGGTCATTTCGATTGCCGCCGGTCTGGTGGTCACCCGCGTTTCCGACGACCGCGACATGGGGCAGCAATTTGTGACCCAGGTGTTCAGCAGCACCAAGGTGCTGGCGATCACGGCGGGTATCGTCGGCCTGATTGGTCTGATCCCGGGGATGCCCAACCTCGTCTTCCTGCTGATTGCCGGCTCCCTGGCCTGGTTCACGTGGACACTCAGTAACAAGCAGCGGCGTATCGTCGAAACGCCGGTCAAGGTGGCGCCGCCGCCGATTCCGGAAGCCGTCGATGCGAGCTGGAACGACGTGGCGCCGCTCGACGTGCTCGGCCTGGAAGTTGGCTATCGTTTGATCCCCCTGGTGGACAAGACGCAGGACGGCGAACTGCTGCGCCGTATTCGCGGTATCCGCAAGAAATTTGCTCAGGAAGTCGGTTTCCTGGTGTCGCCGGTACACATCCGCGACAACCTGGAGTTGAAGCCGAACGCTTACCGCATCCAGTTGAAGGGTGTCGAAGTCGGCGCTGGCGAAGCCTTCGCCGGCCAGTTCCTGGCCATCAATCCGGGCCGCGTTGCCGGAACGCTGAACGGCACGGTGACCACCGATCCGGCCTTCGGCCTGCCGGCCGTGTGGATCGACATCACCCAGCGCGACCAGGCCCAGGCCTACGGCTACACCGTGGTCGATGCTTCGACCGTCGTCGCCACCCATCTGAATCACCTGATCCTGACCCATGCCGGGGAGTTGCTCGGCCGCCAGGAAGTGCAGCAACTGCTCGACCACCTGGCCAAGGAAATGCCCAAGCTGGTCGAGGATCTGGTGCCCAAGATCCTGCCGCTGGGTATCCTGCAGAAGATACTCCAGAACCTGCTCGAAGAAGGGGTGCATATCCGCGACATGCGCACCATCATCGAAACGGTCGCCGATCATGCAACGCGCACCCAGAACGCCGACGAACTTGTTACTCAGGTGCGCATCGCGCTGGGCCGCGCAATCGTCCAGCAGATGTTCCCGGGAACCGGCGAAATGCAGGTGATGTCGCTCGATCCGACGCTGGAGCGCCTGTTGTCCCAGGCCGTCGCCGGCGGCTCGGAAAATACCAGCTTCGAACCGGGCCTGGCCGATACCCTGGTCCGTGAAACCGCCGCCGCCAGCCAGCGCCAGGAGGGCCTCGGTCTGCCCGCCGTGCTGCTGGTGCCAGCCAGCCTACGCTTGCTGCTATCCAGATTCCTGCGCCGCACCGTGCCGCAATTGAAGGTGCTGTCGCACAACGAAGTTCCAGAAAATCGAATCATCAAGGTGACCTCGATCATCGGAGGTAGAACATGAACGTCAGAAAATTCATCGCCGTCAACGCCAGGGATGCCTTGCGCAAAGTCAAGGAAACCCTGGGCAATGATGCGATCATCCTGTCCAACCGCGGCGTCCCTGGTGGCGTCGAGATCATGGCGGTTGCCGCCCGGGACATGGCGATGATCGTGCCGACTCCGGCCGGTGACATGGCACCGCCGCCACCGGTCGAACGGGCGCCGCAAGTGCCGGTCGATGAAGACTATCGTGTCCTGCTGAGTTCAGCGCGGGCGAGGATCAGTGGCGCCTCACCGGCCAGCATGGTGCCGCCGCGCCAGCCGGCGGCCGCCCCGCAGCCGACGCCGCGCGCCGCCGCGCCGGTGCAGAAGGCGCCGATGCAGGTCAATGCCGGCATTCCCCGGACCGGCGCCTTGCGTAATGCCGATCTGCCGCGCCCTGCTGCCAATCCGCAGGCCACCGCCGCCAAGCCGGCCGCTGCGCAGACCCAGGCCAGCGCAGCCCGCCGAGCCGAAGCTGAGGTGGTGCCGCAGGCCGTGATGGATGAAATCCGTTCGCTGCGCAAGATTGTTGAACAACATCTGGCAGGATTTGCCTGGGGCGAGACCGCACGTTCGGAGCCGGTGAAGACCGAAGTGCTGCGGCAGATGCTCGACGCGGGCTTCTCGCCGCAACTGTCGCGTGATCTGATCGGTGACCTGCCGCCGGAAATGGATGCGGTGCAGGCCATGGCCTGGGTCAAGGGGGCCGCCGACCGCTCGTTGATGACGGTCGGCAGTGAGAACGACATCGTCGATCGCGGCGGTGTTTATGCCCTGGTCGGTCCGACCGGCGTCGGCAAGACGACCACGACCGCCAAGCTGGCTGCGCGCTGTGTCCTGCGCCACGGCCCCAGCAAGGTGGCGCTGGTGACCACCGACGGCTACCGGATTGGCGCCCATGAACAGTTGCGCATCTACGGACGCATTCTCGGCGTCGCGGTCTATCTGGTGAAGGATGCGCTGGAACTGCGTCAGACCCTGGCCGAACTGCAGCACAAGCATATGGTGCTGGTCGATACGATGGGGATGAGCCAGAAGGACAAGCTGGTTCCCGAAATGACCGACATGCTCGCCGGTTGCGACGTGCAGCGACTGTTGCTGCTGTCGTCCACCTCGCGGGGTGACACGCTCGACGACGTGGTTCGTGCTTACGCCGGCGACAGCCTCTCCGGCTGCATCCTGACCAAGATCGACGAGGCAGCCAGCCTGGCGACGCCGCTCGACGTGATCATGCGGCACGGCCTGCCGCTGTATTACGTGTCCAACGGCCAGCGCGTCCCGGAAGACCTGCACCTGCCCAATCGTGGTTACCTGTTGCATCGTGCCTTCAAGGATGTGCCGGAAAATTCGCCGCACAAATACAGCGGCGTCGAACCGGGCCTGATGATGGCCAATGCCGGCATGCAGGCCATGGGAGGCCGTCGTGGCTGATTTCCGCGTCGATCAGGCAGCCGGTTTGCGCCGTATGCTCGGCGGCAGCGGTCTGCAGGTGATCACTTTTGTTGCCGGTTGCGAAGGCGTCGGCCGCAGCGTGACCGTGGCCAACCTGGGCGTGGCGCTGGCACGCCTGGGCAAGGAAGTCTTGCTGATCGACGAGCATGCCCCCGGCGACGATATCGCCGCTTCCTTCGGCATGCAGTCAACCTACGACCTGCTCAATGTCGTCCAGCGCGAGTTGCCGCTGACCCAGGTCCTGTTGCGGCCGATGAACGGCCTGTCCATCCTGCCGGCCGCCAAGGCGGCGCGCAAGCTGGGACGGCTCTCCCTGCATCAGCAGCAGACGCTGGTCGATGCGATGTCGGGCCTGGAGCGCGCCATCGACGTCATTCTGGTCGACGCCAGCATGGCTCATCCGTCGGGCTTCTCGCCGTTCGGTCTGGTCTCCCAGGAAACCGTGGTGGTGCTGTCGGGTAGCAGTGCATCGATCACCGAAGCCTACGCCTTGATCAAGAAGGTCAGCCAGGCGTTTTCGCGTCGTCATTTCCGCATCCTGGTCAACAAGGTGCGCAGCCAGGCCGACGCCCGTTCGATTTACGAGAACATTGCCCAGGTGGCGACGCAGCGCGGTGTCGCAGTGCTCGATTACGCCGGCGCCGTGCCGCTCGACGAGTCGCTGAAGCTGGCCAGCCAGTTGTGCCGGCCGGTGTTGTTCCAGGCGCCTGATTCGCCGTCGGCAACCGCCTTCCGCGACCTGGCCGCCGATATCCAGTACTGGCAACAGGCGCAGGGCGAGCAGGGCGGGGTCCAACATTTCCTTCAGCAACTGTTACACTTGAGCCAACGCATAACACCGAACGTCCTTAGAGCCTGATGTACACCGCAGCGGGGCAGCCAGACCGGAATGAGTTGGTTCAGCGCTTCGTGCCGCTGGTGAAGCGTGTCGCCTATCATCTGCTGGCCCGTTTGCCGGCCAACGTGCAGTTCGAAGACCTGGTGCAGAACGGCATGCTCGGCTTGCTCGATGCCATTGATCGTTTCCAGGAGGGCTTTGGCGCCCAGTTCGAAACTTATGCCACGCAGCGGGTGCGCGGGGCCATGCTCGACGGCCTGCGTGCCAACGACTGGTTGCCGCGCAACATGCGCAAGGAACTCCGGCGTATCGAACAGACCATCAATCAGCTCGAACATGCTCACGGTCGGGCGCCGTCCGAACAGGAACTGGCGGATGCGCTTGGGATGCCGCTGGCCGAATACCAGAAGGTGCTCCAGGATGCGCGCGGCCACCAACTCGTTTATTACGAGGATTTTGCCGGTGACGACGATGCGGACTTTCTCGACCGGCACTTCACCGACGACGACAGCAACCCGGCCAGCATCCTGGAAGACAAGGATCTGCGCGAAAACCTGGTAAAGGCCATTGGGCGTTTGCCGGAGCGCGAGAAGCTGATGATGGCCCTGTATTACGAACAGGATCTCAACCTGCGGGAAATCGGTGAAGTCATGGGCGTGACCGAGTCCCGGGTCTGCCAGTTGCACAGTCAGGCCATCGCGCGTTTGCGCGGGCAGCTGGTCGGCGAGGTCAAGACCGTCGCCAGCAAGCAGCGCAAGGGGAAGGCGCTTGGATAAACTGAGCTTTGCTGGATTGATGCTGGGTCTGGTCGCGATCATCGGCGGCCAGATACTCGAGGGAGGGCATGTCAGCTCGCTGGTCCAGCCGACGGCCTTGCTGATCGTGCTCGGCGGGACGATGGGGGCGGTGTTGCTGCAATGCCCTTTCCACGTTTTCAAACGCGGCATGCAGATGGCCAAGTGGGTATGGGTGCCGCCGGTCATCGAGCAGAAACGGACCATAGACCAGATCCTGCAATGGAGTCAGTTGTCGCGGCGCGAGGGTTTGCTGGTTCTGGAAAACTACCTGCCGGGGATCAAGGACGATTTCACGCGCAAGGGTTTGCAACTGCTGGTCGATGGTGCCGAGCCCGAGCGTATCCGCGAATTGCTTGAGGTTGAAGTCGATACTTACGAGGAAGAGTTACGCCAGTCGGCGAAGGTATGGGAGTCGGCCGGCGGCTATTCGCCGACCATAGGCATCCTGGGGGCGGTGATGGGACTGATCCATGTCATGGAGAACCTCTCCGATCCGACCAAGCTCGGGCCCGGCATCGCGGTGGCCTTCGTCGCCACGATCTACGGCGTCGGCCTGGCCAACCTGATCTACCTGCCGATCGCCGGCAAGCTGAAATACTATATTTCGCGGATGGTGGCGGCACGCGAGATGATGATCGATGGTCTGGTCGGGATTGCTGTCGGTGATAACCCGCGCATCATCGAAAGCCGCCTGAAGGGCTATCTGCGCTGATGGGCCGTCGTCGTCGCCGCGAGGAAGAGCACGAGAACCACGAACGCTGGCTCGTTTCCTACGCCGATTTCATCACCCTGCTGTTCGCCTTTTTTGTCGTCATGTACGCGATTTCCTCGGTGAACGAAGGGAAGTACAAGGTCCTGTCCAATTCCCTGGTCAACGCCTTCAAGAACACGACGGGAGAGGTGGGCGGTCAGCCCATGACCATCATTCAGGGGGCGCCGATCATGCCGCCCAAGCCGGTCACCAAGCCGGACCGGCAGGCGCCGAGCAAGGCCGATGAAGTCAGAGGCGTGCAACGGGAACAGATGCGTAACGTCGCGGGGGACATCCTGCAGGCCTTGCAGCCGCTGGTTGCCCAAGGCAAGGTTCGGGTGCTCGAAACCAGTCGCGGCGTGACCATAGAAATCAACGACAGCATTCTCTTCGCCCTGGGGCAGGCCAGCTTGCAGACCGAGTCGATCAGTGCGCTGAGGGCGGTCGCGGCGGTGCTGGCCGATTCGGATTTTCCGATCACGATTGAAGGACATACTGACAACGTGCCGATTGCCACCCCGCAATTCCCTTCGAACTGGGAGCTGTCCGCCATGCGGGCGACTACCGTGCTACGTCTGTTCAACGATTCGGGGGTGGGTGCCGAGCGCCTGACGGCCATTGGTTATGGCGAAACGCGTCCGGTGGAGACCAATACCAGCGTCGAAGGCAGGGCGCGGAATCGTCGGGTCAGTATCCTGATCGACTCGAATCGGCCGGAGGAGCCGACCGAACTGATCAGCAAGCCGCTATCTCAATAGCGCAGCAAGCCTGGATCAGGCTGAATCGACGATGCGGCTGCCCGAACCGGTGGCTGCCTGGCCATCGCTACCATAGAGGGACGCTTCGCTCTGGCGCTGGGTCAGGATGTCGAGGGCCTCACTGGTTTTGGCCAGGTGCATGGCGATCAACTCACCATTCATGACGTGAAGTTCCCGTGCTTCGCCGGCGAGGGCAATCAGTTGTTCCCAGGATTGCCGGGCGGCAGATTCTGCCGGGTGCAGGCGGAACCATTCCGCCGTGTCCTGGCGGCTGGACTGCGCCGGTGTCAGGCCAAGCAGGCTGAGCCTGGACTGCTCGGCAGCATTCAGCTTTTCAACCAAATCCAGTTTTGTTGCACCGACTTCGGCCAAGGCATCGGCTTGACCGGCAGTCAGCAAGGATTGCTCTTCGCGCAGAACCTCGATAAAGCGACGCAGTAGCGCCGTTTCATCGAGCAATGCGCGGTGTAGCTGGGACATCAGGCCTTGCGTTGGCTGTTGACCAGATCGCGCGCCGTCTCGATCAGTCCGTCGGCAATCGCTTCCGGGTTGATCTGGAACCGACCTTGGGCGATCGCATCCTTGATTTCCTGAATCTTGCCAGCGTTTACCGGCGGCTTTTCGCCGCTCATGAGCGGTGCTGCCGTCTGGCTGAGACTGACGGCTTCGCTTGCCCGGGCGGAATTTTCCGGCGCCTTCGGCGGCGTATTTGCGGTGCGCAGCGGGGGCGTCTTGAAGGTCGAAGTGTCGATTTTCATGATGGGACTCGAAATGCCATGATTGTTGTACGTTATTACGGACGCTGCAGGCAGAACTTTAGCTCAATTCGTCAAAAGAATGGAGCCATCTTCCTGGGCAATGCCGCTGATGGTCCTGCCGGATGGCATCTTGACTCTGGCGAGCTCTCCGGCGGCGGCATGATTCAGTGCCTTGCCCTCCGCTCTCACAGCAAAACCCGTGCCCTGGGAAACGACGCGCACCGTCTGTCCTTGGCGGATGACCCGGGGGGCCAGCAACTGATGGGTGCGCAATGCCTGGCCTGCACCGATCGAGTTGCGCAAGGTCTTGCCGACGGCCTGTTCCGGCTTGATCACGGTGCCTGTTGGCAAGGCCCCGAGGTCCCCGCTGACGGTGGAGAGATCGTCGGCCTGAATGGTTTTGCCGGCCAGCAATGCCCGGCGGGTGGTGACATAGGTGGAGATTACCCCGATCCGGACAGGGACCAGAATGTTCCAGTTGGCGCCGGCCAGGCAGCGGATGCCGATATGGGTGCGGCCGATGTTGCGGGTATTTGGCGGTGAGTAGGCTTCGCGTTGGGCACAGGCTTGCAGCCGGCTGTCATCGATGGGTCCGGCTTCGATGTGAATCTCGCCGGCATGTCCGGCGGCAAGCTGGCGGGCGTGCTGTTCGACGGCGGCCAGAATCGCATCGCCCTCGCTGGCGGCGACAGATGTGACGACGAGAAGTAGTGCAAGGGTACGAAAAAGCATCACCGAATTGTGCCCCAGCTTGTCCTTGGCTGAAAGTCTGGTTTCTGGCACGTACATTGCTTTTTTGGATGCAAATGCAACATCTGGAGAGTTTGTATGGCAAATATTCAAAGTCATGTCGAGGTTTACAGCAAAGCGATAGGTTTGCGCGTACAGCGCCATCAGTTGCTGGCCTCGAACATTGCCAACGCCGATACGCCGAATTACAAGGCGCGTGACTTCGATTTCAGCGCCGCCATGCAGAACGCACTGGCCGGCCGCGCAGCTTCTGGTGCGATGCCCTTGGCCAGGACCGCCGGTGGTCACCTCTCGGGTGAGGGCATGACCGGCAGCGCTCATGTTCAATACCGCAAGGAAACCCAGTCGGCAGTCGACGGCAATACGGTGGATATGGATGTCGAGCGCGCCCAGATCGCCGATAACGCCATCCAGTACCAGATTCTCACCCAGCTGATCGGCGACAAGTTCAAGGGCTTGCGTTCGGCGATGGCCGGCACGCAGGGCTAAGGAGCGCATTCATGAGTCTGTTCAATGTCTTCAAGGTGTCGTCCAGCGCAATGACTGCCCAGTCGATGCGTCTGAACACCGTCGCGTCCAATCTGGCCAACGCCGACAGCATCGTTTCTTCAAACGGCCAGCCTTACCGGGCCAAGCAGGTGGTTTTCGAAGCTACCCCCATGGGCGGTGTTGGCGAGGTGTCCAAGGGCGTCCGCGTGCGTCAGGTCGTCGAAAGTGCTGCCCCGGCGCGGATGGTGTACGACCCGAAGAATCCGGCAGCCGATGAAAAGGGCTACGTCGCTTTTTCGAATGTCAATGTGGTCGAGGAAATGACCAACATGATTTCCGCGTCTCGTGCCTACCAGACCAATGTCGAAGTCATGAATACCGCCAAGAGCCTGATGCTGCGTACCTTGCAGATCGGCCAGCAGGCCTGATGAAAATTCTGGAGGAATAGACCATGTCTACCGTTAGCAATGCAACGACCAAGACGCCTGCCGAAATATTCGAGTCGATTGCCGGCAAGGCAAAGGGGAAGGAAACCACCACAGCCCAGGATCTGGAAAGCCGTTTCCTGACCCTGTTGATGACGCAGATCAAGAACCAGGATCCGCTGAATCCCCTCGACAACGCCCAGGTGACCAGCCAGTTGGCCCAGTTGAACATGGTTAACGGGATCGAGAAACTGAACCTGACGATGAACCAGCTGCTCGGCGGTTATGCCGAGGCGCAGGCGATGCAGGCGGCAGGAATGATCGGCAAAAATGTCATGATTGCCGGCAATGCCTTGCCGCTTTCCGGAAGCAAGGCATTTGCCGGTATCGCCTTGACGGGGAATGCAGACTCGGTCGTGGTGACGATCAAGGATGCGAGCGGCAAGGTCGTACAGACCAACGAACTCGGTGAGCAGCAGGCCGGCATGTTCTATTTCGCCTGGGACGGCAAGAACGAGAACGGCGATGTCCTGCCGGATGGCAAATACACTTTCTCGGTCAAGGCGCTTGCCGATGGCAAGGAGATCGAAGCGACGACCGGACAGATTGGCACGGTTTCTGCTGTTACTCGTACGAACAACGGTTTCCTCCTTGATTTGGGCGACATGGGCAATGTGGCCTTCAAGGACATCCAGCAGATACTTTGACGAGGTAGATCATGGCATTTCAACAAGCGCTCAGTGGCCTGAATGTGGCCGGCAAGGCAATCGATGTCACCAGCCACAATATCGCCAACGCGAGCACTGTCGGCTACAAGGCCGGGTCGGCACATTTTGCCGATGTCTATGCAGCCTCGCTGAATGGCGCCGGCGCCAGCCAGATCGGTATCGGCGTGAACCTGGCGGCGGTGCAGCAACAGTTCACCCAGGGCAACATCACGGCGACCAACAACCCGCTGGATATCTCGATCAACGGTTCCGGCTTCTTCCGCATGGATACCAACGGCGCGGTGACCTTTACTCGTTCCGGCCAGTTCCATCTGGATAAAAGTGGTTACATCATCAATGACCAGAACATGCGCCTGACCGGTTACCCGGCTCAGGCTGGTATCATCGTTCCGTCGACGCCGCAGCCCTTGCAGATTTCGGCATCCGACCTGGCACCAGTGGCTACCGGAACCAATGTCGCCAGCACTTTCCGCGGGGTCAAGGCCAATCTGCAGCTAGATTCGCGGGCCAAGGAGCCTGAGGTGCCTTGGGCCAACGCAGCAACACCGACCGGGGCCACGGTGGCGACCAACGTGACGGCCAATGGCGGTTCGGCGGCAGAAGCCGCGGCAGCGCTTGCCGCCTACGATGCCGCAATCGCCGGTGCACAGACCCAAGCCCAGGCGGCTCAGGCTGCCTACGACGCTGTGATCGGTGCAGGCGGTACCGTTCTTGAAGCCACGGCCGCACGTACGGCTGGTTTGGCAGGGGCCAATTATTCGCCGGATCCCCAGTCTTACAGCTACTCGACGGCCCTATCCATTTTCGATACCTTGGGCAACGCGCACACGCTGACGATGTTCTTTGAAAAGACCAACGCATCGGGTGAGTGGAATGTTCATTTCACACTGGATGGGACGAGCAACAACTACATCACGGTTACACCGGGAAATGCACTGACCTTCAACACCCTGGGACAGATTGCCAGCGGTAACCCGATGAGCCTGCAGATCGACCTGAACAATGTCATGGGCGCGCTGGGGACGACCAACGGTGCCGACCCGGTGATGAACTTCGATATCGATTTCACCGGGACCACCCAGTTCGGCAGTTCCTTCGGAACCAATCGCCTGGAACAGGACGGCTATACCGCCGGCAACCTGATTGGTCTGTCAGTGGGTAACGATGGCGTCATTCTTGGCCGCTACAGCAACGGTCAGACCTTTGCCCAGGGGCAGGTCGTGCTGGCCAACTTCACCAATCCGAACGGCCTGCAGTCGCTGGGTAACAATCAGTGGAGCGAAACCTCGGCTTCCGGGCCGGCGCTGGTGGGGGCGCCCAACACGTCGAGCCTTGGTGTGCTGTCCTCGTCGACGGTCGAGGAATCGAACGTTGATCTGACCTCCGAACTGGTCAGCCTGATCACCAATCAGCGCAACTACCAGGCCAATGCCCAGTCGATCAAGACGCAGGACCAGGTGTTGCAGACCCTGGTCAACCTGCGCTGATTCCTGAGGAACCGGCAACATGGACCGCCTGATCTATACCGCAATGACCGGTGCCAAGCATGTGTTCATGCAGCAAGCCGGTACGGCCAACAATCTGGCCAATGCCAGCACGATCGGGTTCAAGGCGCAGGAACACCGTTTCCGCGCCGTCGAGGTTCAGGGCGAAGGCATGCCGACCCGGGCCTTTGTCGTCGATGCATCGGTGGCCGACGTTTTCGACGAGGGCCCGCTGATGTTCACCGGCCGCAATCTCGACGTCGCCGTCCAGGGGCGCGGTTGGCTGGCCGTCCAGTTGCCCGATGGCAGCGAGGCCTACACCCGCGCAGGGAGCCTGGACGTCAACGTCAATGGTGAACTGGAAACCAAGGCCGGGCATGTGGTGCTCGGTGATGGCGGTCCGATCGCCATTCCGCCCGACAACAACATCGAGATCGCGCCGGATGGCACGGTGTCGATCATTCCCGCATTCGGTACGCCGAACAATGTCAATCCGGTCGGACGCCTGAAGCTGGTGAATCCGCCGGAAGGTGATCTGGTGCGTGGTGCCGACGGCCTGTTCCGTTTGCGTAGCGGCCAGCCGGCCCCGGTTGATGAAAATGTCCGGGTGGCCGCCGGGGCGCTTGAAGGCAGCAATGTCAATGTGACGGATTCGATGGTGAATCTGATCAGCCTGGCCCGGCAGTTCGAATTGCAGATCAAGATGATGCAGACCGCCGATCAGAATGCCCAGCGCGCCGATCAGTTGCTGTCCCTCAATGGTTGATAGGAAAGAAAAATGATACGTTCCCTGTGGATCGCCCGGACTGGCCTGGATGCTCAGCAAACCCAGCTTGATGTCATCTCGAACAATCTGGCCAACGTCAGCACCAACGGTTTCAAGCGGGCGCGGGCGGTGTTCGAGGACCTGTTGTACCAGAATATGCGCCAGCCGGGCGCGCAGACCTCGCAGCAGACCCAGGTGCCGACCGGTCTGCAGCTGGGCACCGGCGCGCGCCCGGTGGCCACGGCGCGCATCTTCACCCAGGGCAACCTGCAGAAGACCGATAACACGCTTGATGTGGCGATCAACGGCAATGGCTTCTTCCAGGTCCTGCTGCCCGATGGAACGACGGGATACACCCGCGACGGTTCCTTCCACAAGGACAATCAGGGGCAGATCGTAACCTCGGACGGTTACCCCCTGCAGCCGAACATCACGGTGCCGGCCGATGCCCAGACGGTTTCGATCGGAACCGACGGCACCGTCACCATTACCCAGCCGGGTTCGGCAGCCGCCACGGAAATCGGGGCAATCCAGTTGGCCAGTTTCGTCAATAACGGCGGCCTGCTCAGCATCGGTCAGAACCTGTATATGGAGACCGCCGCCAGCGGCGCGCCGACGCCCAATGCGCCGGGTGCCAACGGTGCCGGGATCGTCGTCCAGGGCTACGTCGAAACGTCGAATGTCAACGTGGCCGAGGAACTGGTGACCATGATCCAGACGCAACGGGCCTACGAACTCAACTCCAAGGTGATCAGCACATCCGACAGCATGCTCGGACGCCTGACCCAGATGTAAGAGGTGAAATCATGCGTCACCTGATCCTGCTTTCCAGCGTCCTGCTTGCTGCCTGCACGACCGTGCCGCCGACCAATGTGCATCAGCCGATGACGGTTCGACCGGAAGCGCGGCCGGTGCTGGCAACGGGTAATGGTGCCATCTACCAGGCAGGCAACAGTCGCCCGCTGTTCGAGGATAGGCGCGCACGTTTCGTTGGCGATACGATTACGGTTAAGATCACCGAAAATACCTCTGCTTCGAAAAAGGCCAGCAATAATCTGACCCGTTCCGGTAGCCAGAGCGCTTCGGTCACCGCGTTTGCCGGCTTGCCGGTCGGCGGCTTGAATGGTCTCGATCTGTCCGCCAATAGTGCGACCAACTTTGCCGGTAAGGGCGATGCGGCAAACAATGCCGTATTCACCGGCAATCTGACTGTGACGGTCATTGATGTCCTGCCCAACGGAAACTTGCTTGTTTCCGGGGAGAAGCAGATCGCCATCGGTACCGAGCAGGAGTTCATCCGTGTTTCCGGGGTGGTCAATCCCGCGTTCGTCGATTTCTCGAATACCGTAGACTCGGCCAAGATCGCCGATGCACGGATCGAGTACAAATCCTCCGGGCAGATTGCCGATGGGCAGGTTATGGGATGGCTGGCACGCTTCTTTCTTAGTGTCTTGCCGTTCTAGTAGCCATTCCCGGAAGGTGCACCATGAAATCCTCTAACGCGCTCATGATCAAGGTTCGCAAGGCCTTGCTCTGCTGTTGCCTGTTGCCCTTGCTGGCAAGCCCGGCGATGGCCGAACGGGTCAAGGATCTGGCAAGCTTGCAGGGTGTGCGCAACAACCAGCTGATTGGTTACGGTATCGTCGTCGGTCTCGACGGTACGGGCGACCAGACTACCCAGACGCCGTTCACCACGCAGGCCATGGGCAACATGCTGTCGCAGATGGGCATCAATCTGACGGCCGATCAGGCGACCAAGTTGCAGTTGAAAAACGTCGCCGCAGTCATGGTGACGGCGAATCTTGGCGCGTTTGCCCGTCCCGGGCAGGCCCTGGATGTGACGGTTTCCTCGATCGGCAACGCCAAGAGCCTGCGTGGCGGTACCCTGCTGCTGACCCAGCTCAAGGGCGCAGATGGACAGGTGTACGGCATTGCTCAGGGTAATGTCATGGTCGGCGGTGCCGGTGCCGGCGCCGGTGGGGCTGCGGTGACGGTCAATCACCTGGCAGCGGGCAGAATCCCGGGCGGGGCGACGGTCGAGCGAACGGTGCCGACGGCTCTGGGGCAGAGCGGATACCTCTACTACGAACTGGCCGAGTCCGATTTCGGAACGGCAATGAACATGGTTTCGGCGATCAACAAGGCCATGGGCGAAGGGACCGCGCAAGCCATCGACGGTCGTCGCATCGCCCTGCGGGCGCCGGATTCCGCCGATGCGCGGGTCAGTTTCCTGGGCCGGGTCGAGAATATCGAAGTGCGTGCCGCCGTTGCTCAGGCACGGGTCGTGGTCAATCCGCGTACCGGTTCGGTGGTCATGAATCAGCGGGTTTCCCTGTTGCCCTGCGCGGTCGCTCACGGCAATCTGTCGGTGGTCGTCGATGCGGGCCAGCCCGGACGCGGGGGCGCCGATGTGCAGGTCAATCAGGATGGTGGTAGTCTGACGGTCGCCGCCGGTGCCAGTCTGGCCGATGTGGTCAAGGCACTCAACAGCCTGGGGGCCAATCCGATGGACCTGCTGGCCATCCTTCAGGCAATGAAGGCAGCCGGTGCGCTGCGTGCCGAACTCGAAGTGATCTGAGTCATGGTCGCCAAGATCCAGAATGCGCCGAATCGCGCGGCGTTTGACGTCCAGGCCTCGCAGGACCTGCGCAACCAGTTCAAGAAGGACCCTCAGGGCGGTCTGAAAGCCGCCGCGCAGCAGTTCGAGACCCTGTTTCTGCAGATGGTGCTCAAGAGCATGCGCGATACGGTGCCGACCGATGGTCTGATGCACAGCGACCAGACGCGTTTCTACAACAGCCTCCTCGATCAGCAGATGGCGCAGAACATGGCTAGTTCAGGGAACGGAATCGGTTTCGCCCGGCTGATTGAGCAGCAACTGGGGGGGCATCTCGGTGGCGCGCAGCTTGAAGATGGCATCGACGACCTTTCGGCAATGATTGCCGGCAAGGGTTTGCCGGCCGGCCTGCCGGCTGCCGGTGCCTTGCAGTATCGCGAAGTCCCGAGCAGCCTGCCGACATCGGCCGCCTATGCCCTGCAGAGTGCGCTGGCGGCCAACTCGGCCCGCAGTTCGGGTGAGGCGCCGACGTCGGCGCGGGACTTCGTCAATCAGCTCTGGCCCAATGCGGTTGAGGCTTCCCGTTCTACCGGCATCCCGCCACAATTCCTGGTGGCCCATGCGGCGCTGGAGAGTGGGTGGGGAAAGAGCGAGATCCGTCATCCTGACGGCAGTAGCGCGCACAACCTGTTCGGTATCAAGGCCGGCAAGAGCTGGACCGGAAAAACCGTGGATACGCTGACGACGGAATACGTCAACGGTGTGCCGCAGCAATCGGTCGAGAAATTCCGGGCTTACGATTCCTACGCCGACGCATTCCGCGATTACGCCAACCTGCTGCGCAACAATCCCCGCTATGGCGGCGTGATCGGGACCCAGGATGGCACGGAGTTTGCACGACGTTTGCAGACGGCCGGATACGCCACCGATCCGAAATACGCTGAGAAGCTGTCCGGGATCATCAACGGACCAACGCTGCGTCAGGCATTGATCGGCTAATCCGCCCTAAACATTCCGGCGCCTGCGCCGTTAAACCTCATAGAGGTAAATCATGGGTACTGGACTTATCAGCATCGGCATCACCGGCATACGGGCGGCTCAACTGGGCCTGCTCGCGACCGAGCACAACATCGTGAATGCCAACACCCCGGGCTATTCCCGGCAAAATACCGTGCAGGCGACCAACAACGCGATCACGACTGGTTCGGGTTCGATCGGTCAGGGGGTGCAGGTCGTCACCATCAAGCGGCAATACGATGCCTATCTTAACAGTCAGGTTAACACCGCCCAGACTCAGGTCAGCAACCTGGATGCCTTGTATACGCAGTTGTCGCAGATTGACCTGATGCTGGCCGACCCGGATGCGGGTATGTCACCGGCAATGCAGGACTTTTTTACCGGTGTTCAGCAGGTTTCGTCCAATCCTTCCTCTTTGCCGGCACGGCAATCCATGCTGACATCCGCGCAGACGATGGTGACGCGGTTCAATAATCTCGACCAGAGATTGACAGAGATATCCAATCAGTTGAATGGCCGAATCGTCAGTGCTGTTGCCGACATCAATGCTTACGCGAGCGAAATTGCCGATTTGAACCAGCGTATCGTGCTAGCTCAGTCGGGTTACTCCCAGCCGCCAAACGATTTGCTTGATCAACGGGATCAGTTGGTCAATGAATTGAACAAATTGATCAAGGTCAATACCAGTACCAACAGTGATGGCAGTTTCAATGTCTTTATCGGGACCGGTCAGCAACTGGTGATTGGTGGAAAAACAGTGCAAATGACAGCAGAGGCTTCCAGTCTCGACCTGACACGCATCGCTGTTGGTTTGAAGACGGCGGGAGGTACCCAGGAATTGCCTGAGTCTCTGATTGTTGGCGGAGAACTGGGCGGGCTGGTCGGTTTTAGAAGCCAGTCATTGGACGCGGCAGTTAACGAGCTTGGCCGCGTCGCTGCATCCCTTACCCTGACTTTCAATGCTCAGTATGGTTTGGGGATGGATTTGAGTGGCCGAATTTCCGGCGAAACGGGATTCGTCGGGCAACTTTTTTCTGTTCCAGAACCCAAGGTCGTGCCGAGTGCGATGAATCAGGGGGTTGGGCAGCTGACCGCAAGTTTTTTGCCTCCCGTAGCGCCCTCCGAGCCAAATTATGCGGGGAATTTCTATACCAATTTGACGACCAGCGACTATCTGGTGACGTTCGGCGCAGGGGGAAACTATACGGTTACCCGACGGAACGACGGTACTACCGTCGCGAACGGAACCAGTCCAGCAGGCGTTCAATTTGATGGTGTTTCACTCGATATTTCGGTTGCCGGTGCGATGGAGGGAGACCGCTTCGTGGTCAAACCGGTTGCCGAGGCAGCCAAAAATATTTCGCTCGATACGCGCATCGTCGCTGATCCCAGACTGGTGCCTGCTGCTGCTCCTGTTCGTACAATGCCTGGGATCACCAATACCGGTGTAATGGTGATGTCCCAGGGGGTTGTCGGTATAGGTTATTCAATTTCAGCTATGCCCCAGACCCTTACCGCGACGGCTACTCAGCTTACGGGGATCACGACTTCCTGGCGTGCAACCTATTCTGATGGAACAAGCATCCCGGCAAACCTGGGTGATCCTCCTGCTACCGGTGATATTGACTTGGTCAATGGAACTGCAACCTTGGCGGGTATCTGGACAGAGGGAATGTATTTCTCGATTACCGGAAGGCCCGCTGCGAATGATGTTTTTACTATCGAACGCAACGCCGGGGGCGTTCAGGATGGTCGTAACGCCCTTCAGTTTGCTGCGCTTCAGACATCGAATACAACGGCAGGTGGCACCGCTACCTATCAGTCGACATATTCGCGGCTTGTTGCCGAGAACGGCATTCGGACACGGGAGGCCAAGGTTCGTCTTGCAGCTCAGGAGGCTGTTTTGGCTCAGGCGCAGAATGCCCGGGATTCGCTCTCAGCCGTGAACCTCGACGAAGAGGCGGCCAACCTGATGAAATTCCAGCAAGCCTATCAGGCAGCGGCAAAGATTCTTGACGTCGGCAACAAACTGTTTGAAACCTTGTTGTCGATCAGGTAAGGGGAAAATCATGCGTGTCAGTACTTCAATGCTATATAACTCTGGGTTGCGAGGCATGATGAATCTGCAATCAGAGTTGTACCGGACACAGAATCAGCTATCGACCGGGCGCAGAATACTAACGCCTGCTGATGATCCTATTGGTGCGGCAGAAGCGCTGGAGGTCTCTCAATCAAAAGGGGTGAATGCCCAATTCAAGAGCAATCAGGCGGATGCCAGTGTCCAGCTTACGTTGGCAGAGGGGATCGTTGGGAGTGTCGGAAATACGCTGACGCGCATTTCCGAGCTTGCTGCTCAGGCAGCGAATCCCATGATCGATAATGGGCAGCGGGGTATGATTGCAGCTGAACTGAAGCTGCAGGTGGAGACTTTGAGGGGTTTGGCGAACACTCAGGATGGTACGGGTTTGTATATTTTTTCCGGGTTCAAGAGTACTCAGGAACCATTTGCCTTGAATGCAACCGCCACCCCGCCAAATTCTGGTGATACGGTTCCTGCCTACAATCTTGCCAATACCTACGTGACTTATTCAGGTGATGCGGGGACCCCCGCACTTCAAGTCACAGCATCCAAATCGATGGCTGTCTCTGAGAATGGGCGGGAGCTATTCATGCAGGTGCGGGACGCTCAGGGCAATATTACCGGCCAGAGCATGTTTGATACGGTCAAAAACCTGATCGATGTCATTGATCCGTCGAGCGGCATGACTTTCACGGCGACGGAGCTAGAGACTGTCAGAGCTGGCTTGAAGAGTACAATCGATCATGTGGCAAATATCCGTGCGTCATTGGGGGCTCGGTTGAACGCGCTTGACGGGCTGACTACAACAGCGACAGACATTGATTATCTTTATAATGTCCGTTTGTCGGAATTGCAGGATCTGGACTATACCGAGGCTATTTCCCGCTTCTCGCGTTACCAGACCCAACTTGAAGCCACACAGCTGACTTTCAAGCAGACCAGCCAACTCAGTCTGTTCAACCTACTGTGAAATCGACCATCGTTGTGGTGCTCGCAGCTTTCGGTCTATTGCTGACAGGCTGCTCAGCTACTGGTGAAAATGTATTCAAGCTGACAGCGAACAGTTCCCTAAAACCCAATATTCTGCTCGGCGGAGCGGCCGCGATCTATTTGATCTACGATCCGCTGGCACCCAACTGGGAAATCGAGGAAACGCGTCTGCCGGACGACAGCTACCGCCTGTCGATGAAAATGAAGCGCTTTCATACCGGCGGTTCCGGTGAGGCGATCCAGGTACTGAAGCGCCGGGCGCGGCAGTTGCAGGAGGAACAGGGGCATGTTGGTTACGAGATTGCCGGCTATTCGGAAGGGATTGATTCGCAGACCCTGATGACGCGTCGGGTGGCTGAAGGAACGATCCGTTTCGTCAAGCGCGAGGACGCCGATTCATTCGCGCTGAACGGCAGCTACTGAGCCGCCGGCAAGGCGAAGCCGAGCATGGCCCGGATGGCGAAGTCGTAGAGGTCCTGCAATGGGCCGGTCAGGTAGTTCAGGCTGACACCTACCGCCATGAACCCCCCCATCAGGGTTAGCGGGAAACCCAGCGCAAAGAGGTTGAGTTGCGGCGCGGCCTTGGTCAGCACGCCGAGTGCCACGTTGGTGATCATCAATGCCACCAGTACAGGGAGTGCGAGCAGCAATCCGGCGGAGAATATCTTCCCGCCCAGTTCGGCGAGGTTGCGCCAGCTGTTCGGAGACAAGGCCTCCGGGCCGACCGGTATGGCATGGAAACTCTGCGCCAGGGTCGAGATGTACAGCAGGTGCCCATCGAAGGCCATGAAAAGCAACAGGGCGATCAGACCGATGAATTCGGCCAGAACGGCCGTTTGTGCACCTTCCATCGGATCGTAGAAGGTGGCAAAGCCCAGACCCATCTGGAAACCGATATAAGTGCCGGCCATATCGATGGCGGAAAATACGATGCGGGCGGCGAAACCCATGGAAATGCCGATCAGCACCTGCTGGCCAAGGATCCACAGGCCGGCCAGCGATGCCGGCTGGACATTGGGCATCGGTGGCAGCACCGGGGCGATGGCAATGGTGATGCCGAGTCCGAGGATCAGGCGGGTCCGCCGGGGAATGCCGGCGGTGCTCCATAGCGGCGCAGTCGCGACCAGCCCGAGGATGCGGGCCAGCGGGAAAGCGTAGAACGCGATCCAGGCATCGATCTGCGCCATGCTCAGGCTCAGCATAGGTCAGCCGATGATCTGGGGAATGCTGCCGAACAGCCGCTGGATGTAGTCCACCATGTACTGCAGCATCCATGGTCCGAGCAGGATCAATACCAGAAATATGGCGACCAGTTTGGGGACGAATTGCAACGTGGCCTCGTTGATCTGGGTGGCTGCCTGGAAGATGCTGACGATCAGACCGACAGCCAGGGCAGCGATGAGCATCGGTGCAGCCATCATCAGCGTGGCTTCGATGGCCTGGCGGCCGATTTCCATGACGATGCCCGGGGTCATATGTTGAAACTCTGGACCAGTGAGCCGATGACCAGGTGCCAGCCGTCGACGAGAACGAACAGCATCAGTTTGAACGGCAGCGCCACCATGATCGGTGACATCATCATCATACCCATGGACATCAGGATGCTGGCGACCACCATGTCGATGATCAGAAAGGGAATGAACAGCACGAAGCCGATCTGGAAGGCTGTCTTCAGTTCGCTGATGACGAATGAAGGAATCAGGATGCGCAAGGGGATATCGTCGGGCGTCGCGATGTTGTCGATCCTGGCGACCCCGGCAAACATGGCGATATCGGCTTCGCGCGTATGTTTGAGCATGAAGGCTCGCATCGGAACGACCGCACGTTCTCCTGCCTCCATGATGTTGATCCGGCTTTCCGACAGAGGGACATAGGCCTCGGTGTAGACCCGGTCAAAGGTCGGTGCCATGATGAAAAAGGTCAGGAACAGCGACAGGCCGACCAGGATCTGGTTTGGCGGCGCGGTCTGGGTGCCCATGGCGTGTCGCAATAGCGAGAGCACGATCAGGATGCGTGTGAAGCTGGTCATCATCAGCATGGCCGCCGGGATGAAGCTCATCGCGGTCAGCAGCAGCAGTGTCTGGATGGTCAGACTGTAGGTCGTGCCGCCGGCACCGGACGGGGTGCTGGTGATGGCCGGCAGGCCGCCTGCCGTCTGGGACAGTGCCGGCGCCGCAAGTAGTAGCAGCGGCGCCAGCAGGATCAGCTTATTGCGCTGCATTCTGGCGCTCCCGGATGGCTTTGAGCCAGTCACCGAAGGCCGGTCCCTGGGCGCTGGCTGGTGTTGTACTTGTACCCTTGGGCAGCGTGTGCAGGGTACGGATCTGCCCTGGAACGATGCCGATGACCAGCCAGTTATCCTCGACCTCGACCAGAACGATGCGTTCCTTGGGGCCAAGGGCGATGCCGCTGATCACTCGCATGTTGCCCTGGCCGAACATCTTGCCGCCGGAAACCTTGCGCGCGGCCCAGGTGGCGGCGAATAACAGGCCGACAATGAGCAGCAGGGCCAGGGTGGCCTGCAGGTAGGTGCCGGCGGAAACCACCGGCGGGGCACTCTCGGCTGCCAGCAGCGGAGCAGGCAGGGTCAGCAATAAAGGAAGGGCGCGCAGCAAGGGAGGGTCGTCGTCGGGTTTCGGGATGCGCTATCTTAAACCCAAATACCGCCGCCGCAGCGTTGGCGTGCTCAGCGGTTGATTTTGCGCATCCGCTCCGAGGGCGTGATGATGTCGGTCAGCCGGATACCGAACTTGTCATTGACGACGACGACTTCGCCCTGGGCGATCAGGGTTCCGTTGACCAGCACATCCATCGGCTCGCCAGCCATTGCGTCAAGTTCGACGACCGAGCCGTGGGCCAGTTGCAGCAGATTCTTGATGGTGATCTTGGTACGGCCGAGTTCGACGGTGATCTGGACCGGAATGTCCAGGATCATGTCGAGTTCGTTCATGACACCGCCGGCCCCGGTTGGCGGTGCAAAGGAAGGAAAGATGTCGGCAGGTTGTGCCGCGGCAGCCGGCGCTGCGTCGATCGTCGTCTGTTCGGCCATGGCGGCTGCCCAGTCGTCTTCGCTGATCTGCTCTTCGGCGGCCGCGTTTTCGATGTTTTCCATATCTTCAGACATTCCTTCCTCCTGCTACGACATCTCCCGAACCCGTCTCAGGCGGCGTGGCAATGAACTTTTCAACGCGCAAGGCATATTGGCCATTCTGCTGACCATAGCTGCATTCGATCAGCGGGACATTATCCACCAGGGCTTCGACGCGCGGTGGAATGGTGATCGGAATCACGTCGCCCGGTTTGAGCTTGAGTATGTCGCGCAAGGACACGGTACCCGAGCCCAGTTGCGCGACGATTTCGACTTCGGCACCTTGCAATTGCTTGCGAAGGGTGATGATCCAGCGCTTGTCGGTCGACAGTTGATCGCTCTGCATGGTGCTGTAAAGCAGATCCCGAATCGGCTCGAGCATCGAGTATGGGAAGCAGATGTGCATGTCGGCCGTGGCGCCGCCAAATTCCAGCGTGAACGACGTCGAGACGACGATTTCCGATGGCGTGGCAATGTTGGCGAACTGCGAGTTCATTTCCGAGCGGATGTACTCGAAGCTGATGTCGTACACCGGTTTCCAGGATTTTGAATACTCGGCGAACACGACCCCGAGCAAGCCCTGGATGATGCGCTGCTCGGTGGCCGTGAAGTCGCGGCCTTCGACGCGGGTATGGAAGCGCCCGTCGCCGCCGAACATGTTGTCGACCACCAGAAAGACCAGATTGGGATCGAAGACGAAGAGCGCTGTGCCGCGCAAGGGCTTGGCAGCGACCAGGTTCAGGTTGGTCGGCACCACCAGGTTGCGGATGAACTCGCTGTATTTCTGCACGCGGATCGGTCCGACCGAGATTTCCGCATTGCGGTGCATGTAGTTGAACAGCCCGATACGCAGGTAGCGGGCAAAACGCTCGTTGACCAGCTCAAGCGTCGGCATGCGGCCGCGGACGATGCGTTCCTGCGTGCCAAGGTTGTAGGCGCGAATGGAGGCATCGTCGCCGCCGTGCTCTTCGGGCTCGTCGGTTTCCCCGGTGACGCCCTTGAGCAGGGCGTCAACCTCGTCCTGGGAGAGAAAGTCGCCGGCCATGGCTCCTTACTGAATGATGAAGGAAGTGAAAAGGACGGACACGACCGGACCTTCCGGCGGGATGATCTCGCCCCGCTTGTTCTTGGTCGGCGGCTCGATGGCCGAATTGATCTCGGTCTGGATTTCTGCGGCCAGTTGCTCCTTGCCTTCCTTGGACTGGAGTTCGGAGGCCTTTTTGCTCGACAGCAGCAGGGTCACGTTATTGCGGATGCGTGGCATCATCATGGCCAGTGTTGCCTGCGACGGCGCTTCATCCAGTTCGACGGAAAGTACGACCTGCAGGTACTGATCGCCGACTTCCGGCACCAGATTGACCGTGAAGGGATCAAGGTTAACGAAGGTGGGCGGTCCGGCATCGGCCTTTTTCTTCTTTTTGGCAGGCTTCTTTTCCGCTTGCTCGGCGACTTCGTCTTCGTCGAGTTCTTCGTCGCCGCCTCCGCTCATCATCAGGAATGCGCCGGCACCGCCTGCTGCCAGCAGGACCACCGCCAGCACAATGATGATCAAGAGTTTCTTGCTTTTCTTCGGTGCGGCTTCCGCGCCTTCTTCTGCTGGCTTGTTATCCTTGGCCATGCTTCTCCCTTTCTATCTTCTGGTGTCAGGCGAACAGATCAACCATTCCCCTGCCTTGACGGGCAGGTAGCCCGGAGGTTCCGGAATGTGTTGCTTGGTCGGGCGAAAGTATAGCCTCTTCACCGTCGAAGCGGGGGGCGTTGCCGGTCTGCTGCGAGGATTCCTGCTGAGCTTGCTGCTGTTGCTGCGCCTGTGAGCCGACGTTCGACTGTCCCAGGTTGATCCCGGCGCCAGAGAGCATTTCGCGCAGCCTGGGCATGGCGTCTTCGATGGCCTGGCGGACTTCCTGGTTGGCAACCGCGAAGTGCGCGGTCATCTGATCGCCATTGAGGCTGATGTTGATCTGTATCGGACCCAGTTGTGCCGGATTCACATTGATCTGGGCATTCTGAACGTCACCGCGAGCCAGCCAGACAACACGTTCGCTGAATTGCTGGGCCCAGCGGGGATCATGGACCGGTGCCGGAACGTGGTGCTGCATTTCACCCTTGCCGGTACCCTGCAGACGTTCGCCGGCGGTCGCCGGGTTGAAGAGCGGGGAGTTCGTGGATTCGGTCTTGCCGGCAAGATTTGCCGTTTCGCTGCTGACGGCCAGCGCATCACTTGCCGCCGCCCGGGCGGCGAGCATTGCCGGGTTGCCAGCGGCCGCCTTGTCGTCGGTTGGAACAAAGGCCCTGCCAAGCCCGATATCGCCACGGGCGGACCGATCACCGCGTACGTCAGTGTCGTTGCCGGGGCGCTGGGCGATCATCTCGAAAATATTGAGCGCAGCCTGCGGCGCAGCTTCGCCGGCCTCGTCGCCGTCGGCGCCGAGCAGTGCGGCATCGCGATCCTTGCTGCCGGCGCCCAGCTGGCGATCCTGGGTATTCGGCAAGGCAGCGCCATTGCTCATGCTGTTGAGCATCTGGCTGAAGTCACCGAGTTGTCCGGCCAGTAGCGCGGCAAAGTCGATTGCGTCGGCGTCGAGTCCCGGCAAGACCGAAGACGTGTTATCGGTGGCTGCATTGCCGGGGAGTGCCGCAGTCGGAATGACGGAGATGCTCATGTGAGTTCCAGATCAAAAGTGCCTGCCCACTAAAAGCAAACAGCGTGCCGGGTTTTTTAGGTCGTCGTCAGAAGGGCATGTGAATACTTGCCAAGTTTATTTGGCTGCACCTGGATCATTGAAAAATTCGTCGCATTCGGCCTCTACTGCACGTGCGACTTGCTCTTCCAGATGAGGGGAAGTTTCTGTCAATGTAGGAAAGTGGGTGGTTGATGGTAAAAAAACTCTATGAAACAAGCGCATGGCGAGCATAACTCCGCGCGAGGATATGCTTCTCAGATCCGAGTCGAGAAATTGCCCGAATGAGGGGGGGGCCAAAGTGATTTCATAACTCGGAAAATATTCACAGCAAGAGTAAGCAAGATATATTTCCTCTGCTGCCGCGCGCAATATTGCCTTAGAGGCCGAACTGGCAACGAGGACATGTTGTGTTGTTCCGGTAGCGGAGAGTGCTACGGGAGATACGGTCAGTATCCATTTTAGTTTTGGGTTCTGTGTGGCAACAAAATCGATGCACCAGCGTAAGTCCCTTACGACTTCAGATACGCTCGCATTAGCAAACAAGTGGTGTTCCGGGTTGAATGTCCCACCTCTAACACCGGGGCAAGTCGGAAAGGCGAGATTCGTACCTCTGTCGTACCAGAATTCCGTGAGTCCCAAGGTGAAAATGAAGCAGTCGCTCTCAAGGAATATGCGTTTAACGCATTCAAGATGAAATAGCCTGTCGCATACTAGGTCGTGCTGACTTGGAAAACCTTCGGCTTGCACGCCTGGACGCAGTAAGTCGATCCAGCCATCCCCTGCTTCTTCGCAAATGGTGCTGCCTTGCCGCAGACCGAAGGCAAACTCAATTAACTGTCTAAGTTGGCGCGCCGTATAGATATTGCCGTATCGCGCGGAGAATACCCCGTATTGCAACTGTGAGGCGCGTTCCTGAGACAGTATGCGGGGGGCGGGTTCGGTAATGAAGTGATTCAAACCGAATGCGCCGAGGTTGCCCGCAATGTGCTGGGCAAAGCAGCTTCCCGCTGTCGCTATCTTTTCCTGGGGGCTAAGCTTGAATCGGGTGGTCGGTTTGAAGTCAACCTCGGACCAGATCCTTCCTGCAACTGCGGTTTTCCAGAAACGATCCTCAGGTAGTTCCTTATAGGGGTGCACTTTCTAGCTCCTTCAGAAAAATTTTCATCAGTGCTTCCCCGAATTTCTTGTTTCCGTGCAGGCATCCGTGTGCATATTCCTTGAGCAGGCCACCCGATTGGGTCAGGCATTCATCGGGAGAGAAGAGCGTCTTGATGCCATGTACGTTCATTTCCTTCGCTAGTGGCTCGTACATTGCCGCGTAAATCTTTTGCCTTAGCGCGAAGGGGCGAATGCCATACGTTTTCAGGATAGTGCCGAAAATTTCCGGGTTGTTCAGAATATGTTCTTCCGATTCGATCGGAGGAGGCGCTGCAACATGGAAAACCCTGGCTTTCGGGAATGCGTACCGATAGAGCAGGCAGGTGGCCAGCAAGGGCGTGGTGACACGCCAGAAGTGCGTGAAAATGTCTTTCTGGCGTATGAACTGGCGCCCAGGTACGGCAAGTTGGGATTCATAGGAAAAATCCCAGCGCGGGTTCGTGTCTGCCAAGGACTGTATGGCGAATTCGTTGCCGCGAAGCATGATGAAGATGGCTTCGGCATCGGCGTCGGTCGCATTGATGAAGTGCTTCAGATTATCGGAGTAGGTGATTTTGTCTTCTTCGAACGCCGGATCTCCGAGGACGCCCATGTTGCATGCCAGGTACTGAAATGTGGTGCCTTCAGCCGACAGACGGCCTTGGGTAACGCGTGCGTTGCTCCAGTCATCGCTGCATTGTTCAAGCTCCTCGGCAGAGCAGTAGGCCGGGATTATGCTGGTGATCAATTGAGAGTTGCCCACCAGCCAGTATTTTCTATCGGTATTCATGTTTTTTATTGATAAGGAATGGCGTCGGTTTTCTGCTTCGGGAAAGCTCAGTCATGATTCATCATGGGTTTTTTTGGGCAGAGTGGCGAACTTGCGGTTGGTGAGTTCGTCGAGCAATTTCTGCTCCTGCTTGTTCTCCTTTTGCTTTTCCCGGGCTTCGTGGCGGGTTGCCAGCGTACCGATGGCCTGGAGTCGGGTATTCTGCTGTTTCCAGTGTTCCTGGCCACGGCGGGTGCCGGCCTCGCTCTGGCGGACGATATCGCGTTGCTGGCCGATGGCCTCGTCAATCCGGCCGAGGAAGTCCTGGTAATTGGCCAGGACTTGCCGGGTCAGTCCCTGGGTTGTGGCGTCCCGCAATTTGTCGGCATATTCGGCGCGGTATTGCTCAAGCATTTCCAGCCGGCTTCTGGCGTTCTGCTCGGCGGAAATGAGCTTGCCCAGATTGCGTGTGGCTTCGTCCGTACGGTTCCGCATCAGTTCCAGCAGCGGTTGCAGGGAAAAATTTGATGCCATGGTTTAACGCGTCAGCTGAACAGCCCAGACAACTGGCCGACGCTGGAGAGGAAGTCCGATTTTTCGCTCAGTTTCTGCTGCAGGAAGGCTTCCATGCGCGGGTACATGGCGATCGACTGATCGAGTACCGGGTCCGAGCCGGGCGCGTAGGCGCCGACGGCGATCAGGTCGCGGGAGCGCTGGTAGCGGGAGAACAGGACCTTGAAGCGGCGGATGTGGTCGAGTTGGTTGTCGTCGATCAGATTGACCATGGCCCGGCTGATCGACTGCTCGATGTCGATGGCCGGATAGTGGCCGGCGTCGGCAAGCGTCCGGGTGAGCACGATGTGACCGTCGAGAATGGCACGTGCCGAATCGGCAATCGGGTCCTGCTGGTCGTCGCCTTCGGCCAGTACGGTGTAGAAGGCGGTGATCGAGCCGCCGCCTTCGACGCCGTTGCCGGCGCGTTCCACCAGTTGCGGCAGACGGGCGAAGACGGATGGCGGATAACCGCGGGTGGCCGGCGGTTCGCCGATAGCCAGGGCAATCTCCCGTTGGGCCATGGCGTAGCGGGTCAGCGAATCCATGATCAGCAGGACGTGCTTGCCCTGGTCGCGGAAGTACTCGGCGATGGTCGTGGCGTAGGCCGCACCCTGCAGACGCATCAGTGGGCCGGTATCGGCCGGGGCGGCGACGACGACAGCCCGGCGCATGCCTTCCTCGCCGAGAATGTGTTCGATGAACTCCTTGACCTCACGGCCGCGTTCGCCGATCAGTCCGACTACGATCACTTCCGCTTCGGTGTAGCGGGCCATCATCCCGAGCAGGACCGACTTGCCGACGCCGGAGCCGGCAAAGAGGCCCATGCGCTGTCCGCGACCGACCGTCAGCAGGGCGTTGATCGCGCGGATGCCGACGTCGAGCGGGCGTTCGATGGCAGCGCGGCTCATCGGATTGATCGGCCGGCTTTGCAGCGGCCGGGCCTGGCTGGCACGGAGCAGGCCCTTGGTGTCGAGCGGCCGGCCGACACCATCGAGCACCCGGCCAAGCAGTTCGTCGCCAACCGGTACCTGTTTGGCGCGGTCGATGGCGCGCCGTTTGAGGTGGCCGGGCTGATCGACCTGTGGTGGTGGGCTGGGGGCATCGAAGGGAACGACACGGGCACCGGGGGCCAGACCGAAAACCTCGTCGGAAGGCATCAGGAAAAGTTTTTCGCCGGCAAAACCGACGACTTCGGCTTCGATGGGGGCGCCCATGGTGGGGTGGATGCGGCAGGTACTGCCCAGTGGTAGTTTGAGTCCCGAGGCTTCCATGACCAGGCCGTTGATCCGGGTCAGTCGGCCGCTCGGCCAGATTGCCTGGGCGTTGCCGGCGCTCTGCCGGCAACCGTCGATGAACTCCTGCCAGCGTTGGCGATGGTCGGGCGGGGTCAGCGGATCAGCCATTTTTCGGGCTCGACGCCGATGGCTTCAAGGACGCGTTTCCAGCGTGTTTCCAGCGTTGCATCGATCTCGCTGTGACCGGCCTTGAGCAGGCATCCGCCAGGACTCAGGGTGCTGTCGGGAACCAGGTTGATGCTGCCCGGTGGGCCGAGTTCGACAAGGCCGGCCCGCAGGGCTTCGAGATCCTCCGGGTTGGCATGCAGGGCCAGGTTGCCGTGATGCAGCGGCAAGGCCTGCAGGGCTTCGCGAACGATGGGAAGCAACAGGTCGCGGCGGATTGCCAGCGTGCTGCCGAGGACCAGTGAGGCAACTTCGAGGGCGAGGTCCAGTGTTTGTTCGCCGACGGCCTGGTCGAGTTCGCCCAGGGACTGCTGGAAATTTTCGATCAGGGCGCGCAGCCGGGCGATTTCCTCGTCGCGGGCAGTCTGCATGGCTGCGGCGGCGGCTTGCAGGCCTTCCTCGTAGCCCGCCTGATAACCCTCCTGGCGGGCCTGTTCGTGAATCTGCTCTATCTCGTCGGCAGTCGGCAGGTTGAGTGGTCCGGCGACAGCTTCTCCCTGTTCCTCTTCCACGACCTCGGCCGCTTCAAGCGGGGGCTCTGCCGGCGCCTCGACGACCTCGTTCGGCGCATCGAAGGCGTTCGCCTGCCAGCGCTGGTAAGCGGCCAGTTGTTCTTTCGGGATGACGCCTGCCATGGGTTAGACCATCTGTTCGCCGCCAGCGCCGCCGAGCACGATCTGTCCTTCGTCGGCCAGGCGGCGGACGATCTTGAGGATTTCCTTCTGCTCGGCTTCGACTTCGGAGAGGCGGACCGGTCCCTTGGACTCCAGGTCTTCGCGCAGCATTTCCGCTGCCCGCTGCGACATGTTCTTGAAAATCTTCTCGCGCAATTCCGGCGAAGCACCCTTCAGCGCCAGGACCAGCGAGTCGGACTGGACTTCGCGCATGATCATCTGGATCGAGCGGTCGTCGATGTCCAGCAGGTTTTCGAACACGAACATCTCGTCGAGAATCTTCTGCGCCAGATCCGGGTCGTATTCGCGGATCGCGTCGACCACCGAGGTTTCGTTGGCGGTGCCGATGAAGTTGAGGATTTCCGCGACCGTCCGCACCCCGCCCATGGCGGTATGTTTGATGCTGGTCGAGCCGGACAGGATGCGTAGCATGGCCTCGTTCAGTTCGCGCAGCGCAGCCGGCTGGATACCTTCCAGCGTGGCGATACGCAGGACCACGTCGTTGCGCAAGCGTTCGGTGAAATGGTTGAGGATTTCACTGGAGTGATCGTGTTCGAGGTGAACCAGAATGGTGGCGATGATCTGCGGGTGCTCGTTCTTGATCAGGTCGGCAACGGTCTGGGCATCCATCCATTTCAGCCCTTCGATCCCCGAAGTTTCGCCACCCTGGAGGATGCGCGAGATGAGGTTCGATGCCTTGTCGTCACCGAGTGCCTTGGTCAGCACCGAGCGGATGTAGTTGTCGGTGTCGACGTGCACCGCCGCGTGCTCTTCCATGTTCTTGTGGAATTCGTCGAGCACGGTTTCGACAGTCGCCCGCGGCACAGTCTTCAGCGCGGCCATCGCATGCCCGAGCTTCTGGACCTCGCGAGGCCCGAGGTGCTTGAGCACTTCGGCCGCGTGGTCTTCACCCAGCGCGATCAACAGCGTCGCGCTCTTTTCCAGTCCGTCGTCACCCGGCATTGGCACCTATCCAGTCCTTGATGATGTTTGCGACCGCCTTGGCGTCGGCTTGCGCGAGGTCACGCGCCTTTTGCACCTTGGCGGCATAGTGGTCGATCTGCACGATGTCCTCGGGTTCTCCGTCCTCGCCGATGACCGCAACATGGCCGATGGCACCGGCGACGCCGTCCGCCGTGGTCGGGTCGTCGCCGGTCGAGGGCGCCGGGAACATGGTTTTCAGCGAAGGCTGGATGACCTTGAAATACAGGAAAGCGATAACGCCGATGATCAGCAGGTACTTGATCAGTTCCTTGGCGTAATCGATGTTGTCCGGATCCTTCCAGATCGGCATCGACAGATCGGTTTTCTCGACGCTGGCGAACGGCGCGTTGGCGACCGAGATCGAGTCGCCACGCTCCTGGCTGAAGCCCATGGCCTCGCGGACCAGGTCGTTGATCTGTTTCATTTCCGCTTCCGGCAGCGGACGGCTGACCTCCTGGCCGCTCTTCGCGTCTACGCCCTTGCGGTGATTGACCACCACGGCGGCCGTCAGGCGCCGGACGGCGCCCATTCCCTGCTTGGTGTGACGGATGGTGCGATCGACTTCGTAATTGATCGTCGAGTTCTTGCTGGTGTTGATCGGTTGACCGGCGGCGTTGAGGGGGGCGGTAATGCCTGCGGCGTCGATGCGCCCGGGGATGTTTCCCTGAGCGTCAGGCTGGCCCGGGGTGCCACCGACAGCCGGGGCGGTCAGCGGGGCGGTTGCCGGTACCGGTGGCTGGTTGGTCAATGCGCCGGGGACGCCGCCGACGGCTTCATTGACACTGGCAGTTTCGTTGTTCTGCTGACTGCGGATCACACTCGCGTCTGGGGTCGAATTGGGGCGGAAGGTTTCGGCCGTCTGCTCGCTTTGCGAGAAATCGATGTCGGCGGCAATCTGCACGCGGAAATTGTCCTCGCCGAGCACCGGCTTGAGGATCTGTTCGATACGGCCGACGATGCTGTTTTCGACTTCGCGCACATACTTCAGCTGCGTTGCATCGAGGCCGGCTTCCGTCAGGCGATTCTTCAGCGTGGACAGCAGCGTTCCATTCTGGTCGAGGATGCTGACATTGCTCGACTGCAGTTGTGGCACGCTGGACGAGATCAGGTGGGTGATGCCGGCGACCTGGGCGCCGTCGAGCGTGCGGCCGGGGTAGAGGTTGAGCATGACGGAGGCAGTCGGTTTCTGCTCTTCGCGAACGAACACCGAAGGCTTGGGAATGGCCAGATGCACCCGAGCCGCCTCCACCGAACCGATCGACATGATGGTCCGCGCCAACTCACCCTCCAGACCCCGCTGATAATTCACCTGTTCGGCAAACTGGCTGATGCCGAACTTCTGGTTCTCCATCAGCTCGAAACCGACATTGCCGCCGCGCGGCAAGCCTTGCGAAGCCAGCTTTAGGCGGACTTCGTGCACCCGCTCGCTGGGCACCATGATGGCGCCAGAGCTCGACATGCGGTGTGGAATGTTCTGTTGTTCCAGCGCAGCAACGATGCTGCCGCCGTCCTTCTCGTTCAGGTTGGAGAACAGGACCTTGAAGTCGGGCTGCTGGCTCCACAGGATGGTGCCGACGATGACCGCGATGATGGCAGCGATGGCAACGGCCAGACCGATCTTCTGCTGGTCATTCAGGCGGTTGAAAGCCTCGCGCAGGCGATCCGTCGGGTTTTCCGCCGGGGTATTTCCTGCTGTGGTTTCAGTGCTAGCTGCCATCAAATGCCAGGTCGGGTTATGGGAAACAGAAGAAGAATCAATCGGGAAGCCAAATTTTCCTAGAAATATTCTACTATTACCGGCGCCGAATGCACCTTAAGTTTTTAATGACAAACCCTCAGCCAGCCTCCAGCGACGCCGCGCCAGCCGACAAAGCGGCCGAATTGCAGCGCGCTTTCGCCATGTTCAACCAGGTTTCTGCCGAGTTGACGCAGGCTTACGAAACCCTGCAGGGCAAGGTGGCCTCGCTGACCGAGGAGCTGGCGGTGGCCAACGGCGAATTGCGTCGTCAGTACCGAGAGAAGGAAGCCTTGTCCGAGCGTCTCTCTTCGCTGCTCGATGCTTTGCCGGCGGGCGTGGTGCTGCTCGATGCTTCGGCGCGGGTGGCGGCAGTCAATCCGGCGGCCATCGAGATGTTCGGTGAACAGGTGCTCGGGGCGCACTGGGGCGATGTCGTCAATCGCTGCCTGGAACCGACCCTGACCATCGGTGAGTGGATGCTCGGCGAGAGTCGCCTGTCCATCGCGGAAAGTGCATTGCCGTCCGGTGACGGAAAAATTCTGCTGCTGCACGACATCAGCACCGCGCAGCGGATGAAGGAAGAGCTGGAACGCAGCCAGCGGCTGGCGGCGATGGGCGAAATGGCGGCGTCGCTGGCACATCAATTGCGAACGCCACTGGCAGCGGCGCTGCTCTATGCTTCCAATCTCGGACAGCCCGGCATGAGCGAGGAAGCGCGTGCCCGGTTTTCCGACAAGGCAACCGGGCAACTTCGTCGCCTGGAGCGTTTGATTCAAGATGTACTGTTATTCGCCCGAGGCGAGAGCATCGGTGCCGACGTGATCGTTGCCAGCGAATTGCTCGCCGAGGCAGCCCAGACCATGGAGCCGTTGATGCGCGAACAGGGCGTCGATTTCGTCGTCCTTGATGATTGCCTGGATGGGCGCCTGGTCGGCAGCCGGAAGGCTTTGTTTGGCGCCCTGGTGAATCTGCTCGAGAATGCCCTGCAGGCGACGCCGGCTGCCGGCAAAATTTGCCTGGGCGGCAATTTTTCCGGCGAAAGCCTGCGCTTTTCGGTGCGCGATACCGGGCCGGGCATTCCCCCGGAAAAGCGCGACCGTATCTTCGAACCGTTTTACACGACCAAGGGCCAGGGGACCGGGCTGGGGCTGGCGATCGCGCTGGGCGTTGCCCGGGCGCACGGCGGTACGATAGAAATTTCTCCGTCGGTCGTCGATGGGGCCGAGTTTGTCATGACGCTGCCGGCCGGGGTGGCTACAACGGAAGTCGATCAATGAGCGAAAACAGTTTGCCGATTCTTGTCGTCGAGGACGATCCCAGTCTGCGCGAAGCCATCGGCGATACGCTGGAACTGGCCGGTCGGCCTTATGTGGCCGTCGATGGCGGCGAGGCCGCCTTGCGGGCGCTTGAGAACCAGGCGTTTTCCATCGTCGTCAGCGATGTGCGCATGATGCCGATGGACGGCATCACCCTGCTCAAGGAAATCCGTGCCCGCCTGCCCTACCTGCCGGTGGTGCTGATGACGGCTTATGCCGAGGTGGACAAGGCGGTCGACGCCATGCGTTCCGGCGCCTGTGATTTCCTGCTCAAGCCTTTCGAACCGCAAGCCCTGCTGGGTTACATCAACAAGTACGAGCTGGCGACGCACCGTGACGATGCCGGCGTGGTTGCCGAAGATACGGCCAGCCGCGACATGTTTGCCATGGCCAAGCGTGTGGCGCAGACCGATGCGACCGTGTTGCTGACCGGTGAATCCGGGGTGGGCAAGGAAGTGGTCGCTCGCTTCATTCATCGCAATTCGGCCCGTTGTGACGGCCCATTCGTTGCCATCAACTGCGCGGCCATTCCCGATAGTCTGCTTGAAGCGACGCTGTTTGGTTATGAAAAGGGGGCATTTACCGGTGCGCAGCAGGCGCAGGCCGGCAAGTTCGAGCAGGCCCAGCATGGCACCCTGTTGCTGGACGAAGTGACCGAAATGCCCATGGGGCTGCAAGCCAAGCTGCTGCGTGTGCTGCAGGAGCGGGAAGTCGAACGGGTCGGCGGCAAGAAACCGGTCGAGCTCGATATCCGCATCGTCGCCACCTCCAACCGGGATATGGCGGAAGCCGTTGCCCGCGGTGTTTTCCGTGAGGACCTTTATTACCGTTTGAATGTCTTCCCCGTCGCCATTCCGGCACTGCGTCAGCGTCCGCTGGACATCCTGCCGATCGCCCGTTATTTCATCGCTGAGCACGGTGCTCGTTTTGGGCGAACCGGCATGCAGCTGTCTCAAGTGGCAGAGCAAGCACTTACATCGTATGGCTGGCCGGGCAATGTGCGCGAACTGGAAAACGTTGTCCAGCGCGCGCTGATCATGGCGCCAGGCCAGCGCATCGAACCCGAGCACCTGAACCTGCTTGGTCAGGTGGTGGCTCCTGCCTCAATCGCCGTGACCGTCGACGAAAAAAGGGGGGATAATATGAACATCAAGGACTTGGAGCGCGAGCACATCCTGCAGACCCTGGCCGAAGTCGGTGGTTCACGCAAGCTGGCGATCGAGCGCCTGGGGATCTCCGAGCGAACCTTGCGTTACAAGCTTCAGCAGTATCGGGAAGAAGGGCATTACCGGGATTGATCCTGGTCCGTTTATTGCTTTGTATTCCGCAGTTGGAGGATGGGAATCATGGACACCAAGGGTATCGAACAAATGTTGAGCGTGCTGCGGTCCACCGCAGCGCAGGCATCCGGCAAGCCGGCAGATTCTTCTGCAGGGGTGGCGGGCGTTGCCGATTTCTCCGAAGTCCTGAAAAACTCCATCGACAAGGTCAACGATACGCAGAAGTCCGCCAATCAGATGGCCGAGAAAATGGTCGCCGGCGACACGACGCAAAATCTGCACGAAGTGATGATTGCGTTGCAGACCGCCAGCGTTTCCTTCCAGGAAATGGTCCAGGTGCGTAACAAACTGGTTACCGCTTACCAGGACATGATGAACATGCAGGTCTGACCGGGCCTGTTCAGGCGAGATATTTCTCTGCGGCTTCGCGCTGCGCGCGCAAGAAAGCTTCCTGTTTCTGACGGCGCGCCTCTTCGGCTCGCTCGTAGGCTTCCTTCTGTGCTCGACGCTTTTCGGCAAGCTTTGCCGCCGCTACGCGGCCCTTGTGAATGGTCCGGCTGGCGAGGATGCCGATGCCCAATACGACTGTGGCGATCAGGGCTTTCTCCAGTGGATTGATGGCAAGCACGATGATCATCGTGATGCCGAGAACGAGTTCAATCCAGAAGTGTTGGTACTGAATGCTGCTGGGTTGCATGCCTTGGGGAACTTGTTCGACGGAAGGGGCGCATTCTAGTCAGCGCTGGCGTACTTGCCAAGGACGTCAGGCAAGCGCCTGGTGGCGCAACTTGCGCTCCCGTTCAAGGCGGGTGATGTAGCGTTCGATCAAGGTCTGTCGCGTACCCGGTAGGTTGATGAACTCGCATCCCAGGCGCAATAGCTGTTCGTTGCTTGCTGTCTCGATGCGCGAGATCTCGCGGATGCGGATGTTGACCGACAACACACTCTCTCCGGGAATGTCCAGGCGACAGTCGGCAAATAGTTCGCCGAGGGAGAACTTGTCTGCGTGACTGATCGGTCCGGTCAGGCACATGCCGCCCCCGCTGATGTCAAACAAGGGAAAGTCGAAGGCTTCGGCACGTCCGTCAGAGTGGATCCGTGCGAATTTACAATGCAGAGGCGACAGCTTGGGCGTCTCGATACGGAAAAACTCCCGGCGCTGCAGACGCAGAATCCGTGTCGGTAGTGGCGCCGCCAGTGCCGGTCGGCCTTCGTGTTGCGTCAGTTGTAGTGGGGCCTGACGCCACTGTATCTTGACCCGGTCGACCAGCGTCATCGTCGTACTCTGGGTGGCGTCCAGTGCTGGCTGCAGGAGTGTTGCCTGGCCGGGTGGGTCAAGCACCAGGCGTTGCCCGTCTTCGTCGATAGCCAGGATGGTGGTCAGGAAAAAGCGCTGGCCGGCGTCTAGGTAGAGTGTGATGAAGTGGCGTTGTTCCTGGAGCGTGCGCAGGTGGCGCAAGATTTCCAGCGGGTTGCCGAGAATGTACTGACCGTAATTTTCCGGTTGGTCGATTTCGAAAACTGGAACGGAGGTTTCTTCAGAGACTGACATCATTTGCCCGAGGCTATCCAATTGATCACACTGTCGGCGGTTCCAGGGTTTCCCCCTGTTCAACACGATACAGCCAAGCCAGCAACTCGGCTACCGCCATGTATAACTGTGGGGGGATGTGTTCGTCAATATCCACTTGGGTTAGCAAGGCGACAAGCTCTGGCGATTCATGAACGAATACGCCGTGTTCCTTGGCCTTGGCGATGATTTCCTCGGCAACCAGCCCCTTGCCCTTGGCAACGACGCGGGGCGCTGCGTCGGTTTGCCGGTAGGCTAGGGCAATGGCCTCACGTACTGGGTCGTTCGGATTGATCTGTGCCATGGTCGACGAGGAGTTGGCGTACCGTCAGGCCGGCCGCTTCAAGTTGCTTCTGCAGTGTAGGCAGCGAATCGCGCAGGCGGGATTCGCCATCGCTCGAGGTGGACAGGATGCGGATGCCGAGCTCGCCACCTGGCTGCAGATGCAGGCGAGCATCGATATCGCCCAGCAGGGGCAATTGCAGCTTCAGGCGGGTATGCCAGCGGGCACTGGCTTCTTCGCCGGTTAACTGACGATCTTCCGGGTTTTCACCAATTTCCCACCACATCTTCTGGCCCGGCCAGACCTGTCCCTGCCAGGCAAAGCTCTGGTTGGCCAGTCCGTCGAGTTGCTGCTGGACGATGGGGGCGATTTCCCGGGGGACGCCACCGGTGAGCGCGGTCTGTCCCGCAGCCGATTCGGTACGCGGGTTGGCGGTTGATGCCGGATTGCTTGTGGTTGCCGTGGGCTGTCCTGAATTGATTGCCGGAGAGAGTTTACCCTGAGGCTCCATCTGCAACTGTTCGGCGGGCAACTTGCCGCTGATCCAGCGTGCTTGGTGGGCTTCGTAAAAAACGCCACTTTGACTCAGTGCCTGCTTTAACAGGGGGGCGAGTGCTGCGCCATCCTTTGGCATGGTCGATACCAGCGCCTGGTTGCCGTTCAGAGGGGCGGCCGGCGCCCGCTTGCCTTCGCCGTCGATGCCTTGCATCAGGTCGCCAATCAGTTTGCCGGCCCGGCTCAGGTAGGTGGCAACGGAAGGATCAGCCGTCTTGGCCTGGGCGTCCGATCGGTTGGCGACAAAAGCCAGTGTCAGCTTGCCATCGGACTCTGCGACCTCGAGTTCCAGGCTATCCCCGGGCTTTGCGGCAAAGGGCAGTGCCAGCGTAACGTCACGCTGGGCGACCAGAGCTCGATAACTGCCATTGGGCAACAGCGCCTGAATTTCGGCAAATATGCGCTGGCCGGGAACGAGATTGCTGAGGACATCGGCAATCCGTTGCGTGGGAGAAACCGGCTGGGTCTGCTGGGATTGTTGCGTGCTACTCGAATCGGCCAGGGTGGGGCGCAGGGCGCTGGCGACATCCGGCGGAATCATGGCTGGATTTTCGGTTTGCTCAGTGCATTAACCAGCGGGGCAATCTGCTCCTTGCGCGTCATGCAGGCTTCGATCGCGCGCGTCAGCTTGTCTTGCATGGCTTCGAGCCGCTGGCGCGTGATGCTTCCCGATGGCAAGGGACCGTTTGCGGCGTTCAGTGCGCCAAGCAAGGCAGGCTCCAGGTCCGGCAAGCTTTCCCATTCCCCGTTGTTGAGCATGCTCATCAAGGTATCCAGTTGCTCGTCCAGCGCGGAGAGGGCGTCTGTGGGCACAGCTGATCCCCCGTTGTTGGTCAAGCGCCGCCTTTACGGAGGTTTTCACCCATCTCGCGCCAGGCGCCCGAAATTTCACTGAGCAGCTTTTGCACTTCGCGAATGGCGTTCGGGTCCTGGTGAACGTTGGCGTGAATCAGGCGAGTGACCATGTAGTCATACAGTGCCTTGAGATTTTGCGCCAGTTCCCCTCCTTCCTCGACGTTCAGGCTGGCCGAGAGGCCGCTGAGGATGATGTCGATGGCTTTCATCAAGGCATTGGAACGGCCGGGAATATCATTGGCTTCAATACAAGCCAGTGCTTGGTGCATGGCGCTTTCTGCACCATCGAACAAGAGGATGATCAGCCGATGCGGGTCAGCGCCATGGACTTCTGACTCAAGATCAATCTGCTTGTAAGCAGCAATGGGGCTTGAAAACATGCTGGTGCAATCAAAAAGGTGAAAAACTCAGGCAGGTCAACGACTAGTCACTTGGTAAACATGGCGAGTTGTTGCCCCAAGTAACCGCTCGTAGTCTGCATGGAGTTCACATATTTGTCGAGCGCCGTGAATTGAGCACGGTAACGTTTCTCTACAAGGGCAATGCGTGCCTCCATGCTTTCCTTGCTGGCGTTGAAACGTGAGACGGATTCGTTAAGGCTTTTTACCCTGAAGCCTATCGTGCCATTGCTACTCTGCAGGTTGGTGATGGCGGTTGCGTATTCCTTGCCATAAGCCTGAAGCAGGTTTGTCACGTCATTTGGTGTATCTTTGATTGCCTTCTCCAGCTTGGCTGTATCGAGCTTGAGTTCGCCGGATTGCTGGATGCTGATGCCTATTTCATGAAGTGCTTTCAGGTTGGCGCTGGATAACTCGCTGGGAACACTGGTGCGTACCGAACCGAGAACGGAAAGCACGGAGCGCGCCGAACTGTCGCCGTTCAGGGCCTTGGCTGTTTTAGTGGCCTCATCGTAGCTGCTGTTGGATTTGATGACCTTGGCGACCTCGTTGTAACCATCAACGAAGGCTTGGACTGCCGTAGTGATCTTGGCCGTGTCAGTGTTGACAGTGATGTTCGAAGTGCCAAGCTTGGCTGCGGTGAGTGTCAGCCCTTGAATGGCGCTGGAGAATGTGTTCGTGCTTGAGGTAACCTCGATGCCATCGATCTTCATCTTGGCATCCTTGGCCGAACTGCGCATCAGACCATCCGCGGCGTTTGCGATGGCAATTTCTGAATCGGTCAATGTTGCGACTTCTAGTGCCTGCCCGGAGGACGGGGCGGCGGAGGATGTCAGGGTGAAACTGTTCTCTGCTCCCGGCTTGTCGCCGGTGAGGATCATGCGCTGGCTACCGTCGCCCGAGGTTACGACTGTTGCCGTGATGCCCGCTTTGGCGCTGTTGATCTGCGCGCTGACTTGCGACAGCGTTGAGCCGGCATCAACGGGGACGCTGATCGGGGATCCTCCGTCGATGCGGATCTCGATGCTGCCTGCACCAAATGTGGTACCGGCAGCATAGGCGTCGGAATAGCTTTTTTGCGGGCTGGCTAGTTGCGTGACTTCCATCGTGTAGGAACCAACGGCGGCCATGAAACTTGCGGATGCATTCAGTACCGAAGTTTCGCTGGAGCTTGCGCCCATGGCAGACAGTCGCGATGGAAACTGCCAGGTTTCGGCCGCGCTCTTGAAGCTGTCCAGCTTGGAATTAAGGGTGCCGTAAACCGAAATCTTGCTTTTGGCAGACGAAATTTGGGCATCGATGCGAGAAATTGGTGCACGCTCAGCCGCAAGAATCTTGGTGAGCATGTTTTGCAGATCGACGCCTGTGCCGATACCCAGTGAACTGACGCTTGCCATGATGACACCCTCCTGCTTAGGTTAAGCCTTGTCCCGGATCAGTAGACCTTGCAGTTTATCCAGCGCCTGAGCCAGGGCAACCGCTTCTTCGGACGGCATCTGCCGGATGACTTCATTGGAATTGCGGTCAATGATTTTGACTACGCGGATACCGGATGATTCATCAACCGAAAAATTGATGTCGGCCTGGTTTGGCGCCACGAATTTTGCCAAGCGATCAACGGCGTCCTCAACACTCTGGCGCGACGGTGCATTTTCCTGTTCGCGTTTGGCGGTCGAAGGGGTGTTGGCCTGCTGGGCGCCGGATGCCGGGGCTTCCGATTTCAGCGCGGGGCGCGCAGACTGTTGGCCTGCTTCGCCAGGCATGGGCTTGGAAACCGCGCCAACGGAAGCTGCAGATTCTATGTTCATTTTCTACTCCTAACGAACAAAGGTGCGGAGGCTGTTTGCAGCCACCGCACCTTTTCGGAAAACCGCTGAAGCTAGCGGTTAGCGCAGCAGCGACAGCACGTTCTGCGGGATGGCGTTGGCCTGGGCAACCATGGCCGTACCAGCCTGCTGGAGCACCTGGAAGCGCGACAGACGCGAGGTTTCTTCGGCGAAGTCGGCATCCATGATGCGGCTGCGGGCGGCTTGCTGGTTTTCGTAGCTGACGCGCAGTGCCTGAATGACGTATTCCTGATTGTTCATTTCAGCACCGGCCGAAGCACGGGCAGAGGCTACGGAGTCGAGCGTCGCCTGGTCTGCGGCTGAGGTGACGGCAACCGAGGTGAAGACACCACCGGCGGCAGCTGCGTCGGTTTGGATATCACCGGCGGTAGAGACAAGTGCATCCAGTTCGGCAGTGAATTGACCGGAGGTGGAACCCGCAGCTGCAACCATCGCGTTCAGTTCGATGATTCGGGTGACGATATCGCCGACCACCGCCAAGGCACCATCGCCGATCTGTGCAGCAGAGATCGCATCCTGTGCGGTCCGGATATCCACTGCCGTGACGCGCGACTGGGATTCCTTGGTCATGCCGACGGCCAGACCCGAGGCGTCGTCCTTGGCGGAGTTGACGCGGAGGCCGGAAGAGAGGCGCTCAATCGCCGAGGAGAGGCCAAGGGAATTCTTGGCCAGGTTGCGTTGCGCGTTGAGCGAGTAAGCGTTGGTGTTGATCTGGGTCATTTTGCATCTCCTGGTTGATTGTACCTTGGGGCCTCAGGGCATATGCCCTTATTGCCTCATTCTTGCGGCGATTGATTCGCTGACAGTTTCATTAACGGCCATGCCGGGATTTACTTTAGTGTTTTTTTTCCGAAATCGGCAAGTGGGTAGCCAGCCATTCCGGGAGATTGTATTCGAGCAGGAAATTGGCGCTGACCCAGTGATGCATGCGTTTGCCTTCGACCTCGCGGGCGTCGGCATCATGAATACGCTCACGTAGTGCCGCTATCCAGGCCTTGGCGTTGTTGGGAACACAGCAGGCGGGACTGTTCCGGTAAGGGTCGATGTCGGTGCACACCACCGGGAGGCCGAGAATACCGTATTCCAGCAGGCGCAAATTGCTCTTGCCTCGGTTGAATGGCGTTTCGGCCAGAGGCGCGACGGCAATGTCGAGATTCAGCCCGGCAAGATATGCAGGGTATTCGGAAAGTTTGACCAAGGGGTGGTACTCGGCAAGCAGAGGTTTGATATCTTCCGGGCACATGCCGAAAAAAATCCAGTCAGCTTCTTTGCGGGTTGCTTCTATGACTTCCTTGAGTAGCACCAGGTCGCCCTGATGCGTCGTGCCGCCTGCCCAACCGATGCGCGGGCGGACGGAAGTTCTTTTCAGTTTTGGCAGAGATAGCCAGGTTTCACCGGGAATCAGGTTGGGAAAAACGCGGATGTCGGCGATCAGGTTGCGGTAGGAGTCGGCCAGATAGTCCGTTGAAACGACTAAGCGGTCGCAGTGTTCCAGTGCGTATTTGAGACGCGTGCGGCTGTCGGGCGGGATGTTGATCTTCATCGGGTTGGTCTCATCAAGCTGCGTCAGCAGATCGTCCATGGCATAGACCATGAAGGGTCTGGCAGGAAGTCTATGCCAGGCGTTCAGTTCAGCCAGTCGAGTATTGTTGACATACTGATGCACGATGAGGACATCGGGCTTCATTCGCAGCAAGTCTGCTGGCGGTATATTTGGCTCACCCTGTCTTTGCACGTGAATGGAGGCTTGTGCCAGTCCCCGGTCGTGCACTGCCTGAACCGGTATGCCGAGGCGAATTGCGCCTTGGCCCGCTTGTAGGGGATGCGCCAGAATTCGGGGCAGATCGAGCGGCATCCGGTCCCAGATGGCGGCATGCGGTGTTGGTGCGGGCTTGGACGACGAGAGGGAGAGGTTCGGGCTCCACAGCGGATCGACTGCAGCCCGGGGCCACCAGCGTTGGTAGAAGTATTCCCGGGCTTTTAGTCTTGTGTAGGCCTTTCCGGCTTCGGCGAGCGGGTCCAGTGCGGGGGCAATGTCGCTGACATCACCGAAGCCAATCGATGACAATGGTTGATAGATCAGTCTCAGTCCACTGTCTCGTAACTTGAGGGCGAGGTCGATGTCGGCAAAATAGTCGCCAAGGTTTTCGTCATCGAAACCTCCGGCCGCGCGGAGCCCATCAAGCCTGATCAGCATGCAGATCGTCGATAGTGCGCTGACGTCGCGCGCGGCTTTGATGCTGCTCAGATATCCGGCACTTTCTTGCGTCGCACTTTTTTCGTACAGAGGGGCAGCGATGCCGTTAAGGATCTTGTTGATCGGGAGGCGGGTGCCAGCCTGTGGTCCAGACTCTGGGGTGATGTCGCCTGCCGTGATGCCGAGTACCAGTCCGGCATGATGAATGGAGCGGGCGTCTGGTCGGACGATGCACGGAGTAGCTCCTCCAACGCCGCTTTGGGCGCATGTGCTGACCAGTATTTCCAGCCATTCAGGATCAATGACACAGGCTTCTTCGTCCAGGAAGACGATAAATTCTCCTGTTGCGGATTGGCTGGCAGCGTTGCACAGGCTGGCGAGACTGCCAGGGCTGGGCCTGATGACCTCCAAGTGCGAATCGTTGCTACGGACGAAGGTCTCCAGCCAGTCCTCGAGGTCCGCATCACGGACATCCTGAGCCAGAACCAGACGGAGTTGCAGTTTTTCCCGCGGATAGCGAGTTTCCTTCGTCAGGCCTTGCAGACAGCGTTGAAGCAACTCAAGACGTCCTCTGGACAGAACGGCTAGCGTAAGGTTCGGGAGTGTGTTCAGACGGTAGCGAATATTCCAGCTTTTCCCGGTCGCGGGGACAATTTCCGTTCCCGTCTTTTCATGATCGACGTATTCGAGAACGGATATCACGCAGGTTTTCGGATCACTCGGAAATTCCATAGGGTAGGAAATGAGTACGTCCGGGATGTGTCCGATGCTTTGCCAACCCGAACTGCGAGCCGTACGCAGTATCTGGTGAAACCAGGGGCTGGCGGAATGTGGAGAGGCCCCGCCGATGGCATTCCAGTTCTGGCGTGTCATGCAGACTGGTCCCGCCAGATCGGCTGACTCCATTGCTGCAGGATTGACACCTGGTTTGAAACGGGGAGCGAAGGTCTGCTCTCCTGTATCGAAACAATCGTCGTCGACAAAGAAGCAGCAAATCCCCGCTGACTTACCTGCTTCGACGGATATTCGCCAGAGGTACAAGGGGTCCAGGCGTGCACCCGCGGGGAGTTCCAGGACCCAGTCTGGCTGGTTGATCTTGACCACGGCATCCATGACAGGTTTTGCTTCATCCAGGCTGGGCAGGGTGTGCCAGGCAATGCAGGGAATTTCCTCCAGTCCATCTGGTGCCGGAATCTGCGTCAGGATGTCCAGTTGCCAGGTACCGAGATGTTGCCGATTTAGGCTGTCGAGGGTTTCCGCAAGAAGCGTCTCGTGACCATCGGGAACCCGAATGAATATCTGAAAACGCCGTCCTTCTTCGTCAAGTTCGGCGATCTCGTTTGCGAGCCGTTTGATGTCTTTCTCAGACAAGGCGCGCAGTCTTTGCCATTGTTGATAAGCCTGCTCGAACGGGGTGCCAGCAAGCGCTGATTCTCTAGCCGGTGGCGTAAACCCGAATTCGGCGGCTTTGAGTTGCAGGTGCTTCCACGTGTTGACGTATTCCTTTCGGGTGTCGCCCTGCTTTTGGGTTTGCCCCTGATGCATCCGGAATTTGCATACAGGGTGAGCAACATAGGCCAAGTCCCCCTTGGATAGCAGGTGCATGGCAGTGCAGACGTCACCGAGGCCGACGCACGGAAAGCCATGCAGGGTCATGATGTTCTTTTCCCTGACAGCCAGGGCATCACTTTTCCGGAACATCATGGCGGTGGGTTCGCCAAGATAATTGATGCGGGTGGAGAGAATTTTTTCAATGACCATGCGGCCATCGAATTGTCCTGAGCTGGTACTCAGCGGTTTGCCCAGAAGGTCAGGGGACAAGGACGAGCCTGATGCATCGATTGGTTGCCGCTGTCCGGTGGCGAGCGTTGCGCCCGGGGCTTTGTTCAGGGCATTCAGCAGTTGTTCGACGGCATCATCCGACAGTTCGTCGTCATCGCATACGGGCTTGATCAACTCGCCGCTGGCAAGCCGAATGCCCTTCATGAGATTTTCCGCCTCTCCCAGCGCTGGACGGTTGCGGATATAACTGATCCGTGGGTCCAAGGCCTGAAATTCCCGGGTGAGCTCGCCGATCCTGTCGTTGGGGCTATCGTCGAGAACGATGATTTCGATGTTCGAATAGGTTTGCCTGAGGCACGAATCGATGCAGATTTTGAAGAAATCGCTGCGGAAGGCAGGGATGAGCAAAGAGACCAGAGGATTCTTGTTCGTCTCGGGAATAGGCTTGAGGATTTCGAGAATCAATCCCGGGTTTCCAAGCTTTTCCAGGGTTTTCTGGTCCGCTCGACAGCTCGCCGTGAATGCTTGCGGCGGCATGAGGCCACAAAAGGCGGCATAGTCCGCCAACTCGTTCTGCAGGTTACGTAGCGCTATGCCTGGCGGGGTGTTGATGCACAGGCGAATTTTTCCACCCGGCTTCAGTATTCTCCGACATTCCCGAAAGATCTTCTGGGTCTGCGGCCCTTCGAATCCCCCTGAGGTTTCCGGAATGATGATTTCGCTGATCGAGGCATTGTCGTAGGGCAGCATGCCGTGAAAGTTGTCATCAGGAAAGCTTGTTCCATGCCGTGCATGCCCGGGAATATCAATCGGTGCATCACTTAACAGGATGGACCGAGGTGCGTTGGTTTTTTGCATTTTGGGTATTGGTGGCCGGGTGGGATGGTGGAGGCTGGTCGTGGCGAATATTACGGCTACGCGATTCGTTGATAGCGCGTGAAGACCGTTTCGGTAAGTCTCTCGGGCGTCAGGCCGTGCATGTCGAGAAGGTAGGGATATTCGCCGGCCTTGTCGAACTTGTCAGCCAGTCCAATGATTTCCAATGGCGGATGTTGCCCGAATCCAGCGAGATGCTCGGCAACGGCACTGCCCAGTCCGCCGATGCGGCTATGCTCTTCAAGCGTTACCATAAGTTTTGTTGTTGTACAGAGATGCTCGAGCACGCCGGTGTCGAGGGGTTTCAAAGTGTGCATATTGACCACGCTGCATGAAATACCCTTCGCCTCAAGACGTATCGCAGTTTCCAATGCTGCATGGACCATCGAGCCGGTAGCAATCAGCGCGATGTCCTTCCCCTCGCGGAGGGTGATGGCCTTGCCGATCTCGAATGGATAGTCAGCCTGGTAAACGACCGGAGTGTTGACGCTGCCCGTCAGGCGGATGTACATCGGGCCATGATGGCTGGCTGCGGCGAAAACGGTTTTAGCGATTTCGCCGCAGTCCGCCGGGCAGACAACCGTCAGATTGGGAATCGCACGCATGATTGCGGCGTCTTCCAATCCATAGTGCGAGTTGCCTAGCAGTCCCATGGCCAGCCCGCTGCCGATGGCGACGGCCTTGACATTGAGTTCCATGTATCCGAGATTCATGCGGATTTGCTCTGCTGCCCGCATGGAAATGAATGGGGCAAAAGATGTCGCGAATACCGTGAAGCCTTCTTTGGCCAATCCGCCCGCGATACCGATCATGTTCTGTTCGGCGATGCCGACATTCAGGAATTGTTCCGGATAACTGTTCCTGAAGCGCTCCAAGCCTGACGAGTTGCCCAGGTCGGCCGATAAAACCATAAGCTTCGGGTCCGAACCCGCAAGGGCTAGGATGGCCTGGCCGAACATGCCGCGGCTGCCCAGACGCGACCACAGTCTGGCGTTGGCCGGGGTGATTTCCATCATTGAATTTCTCCCACTTCGGCGATTGCACGCTCAAAATTTGCCTGCGTCAGGCGATTGTGGTGCCAGTCATTATTGTTCTCCATAAAGGAGATTCCTTTACCCTTGACCGTGTGGGCGACGAGCACCCGCGGACACCCCGGGCGGGGCGGGCGAGTCATGGCCGAGAATAGTTCCGGGATGCAATGGCCATCGACGTCGCAGGCGTCCCAGCCGAAACTTCCCAATTTTTCGGAAAGCCCCCCCAGATCCATGATTTTCCTGCTGTCGCCGTCGCTCTGAAGCTGGTTGTAGTCGATGATGGCGATCAGGTTGTCGAGTTTGAACTGTGCGGCCGACATGATGCTTTCCCAGACGGAGCCTTCGTTGCATTCGCCGTCCCCGAGCAGTACGTATATCTTGTGATTCTGATGTTTTCTTCTGGCGGCCAGTGCCAGGCCGATGGCCATTGAAAGACCGTGCCCCAAACTTCCGTTGGAAGACTCGATGCCCAATGCGGGATTCATGACCGGGTGGGCAATCAGGTCGCTGCCATTGTGCTGGAAGGTCTTGAATGTTTCTTCGGAAATCATGCCGGCCGCGAGCAGCGCGCTGTAGAAGCCGAGAACGCCGTGACCTTTGCTCAGGATGAATCGATCACGGTCCGCCCACGAGGGATTCTTGGGGTCGAAACGGAGTACTCTCCCATATAGGGTGGCGGTGATTTCGACAATTGACAGTCCGCCGCCAAGATGCGCACTGAGATTGCAAGCGAGACTCGCCTCAAGGATATTTCGCCGCATGAAGCGGGCCATGTTTTCCAATTCGTCAAAATTCATCGCCCAAGCTCTCTTCAAAGAATGCCGCCATCGACACGAATGACCTGCCCGGTAATGTAACTGGAAAGATCGCTGGCCAGAAAGAGGGCGACGTTGGCGATTTCGTCGGGCTCCGCAGCGCGTTTCAGTGCTGACGCCTCGATCAGGCGGTTGCGGGCGAGCGGGTCCATCTGGTCGTACATGTCGGTGTGGGTGATGCTGGGGGCGATGGCATTGACCCGGATACCCGAGGCGCCGAGTTCGCTGGCCATGGTCCGGGTGGCCTGGATCAATGCGGCTTTGCTCGCCCCATAGGCGGTCATCCCGGGTTCGCCGATCAGCCCGGCGACCGAAGCCAGGTTGATGATGCTGCCCGAGCGCTGGCGCGCCATCAGTCGTGAAATCGATTGAGTGAACTGCAATTGGGCAAAGAAGTTGATCTCGAATATCTGGCGCAGGTCTCTCTGGGTGGTCATCTGGAACAGTGCGCCGCTGGCCGCTCCCGCATTGTTGACCAGGATGTCGATCTGACGTCGCATGCCGACGATGCTGGCCACGGCTTCCTTGGTTGCGTCGGTCGAGGTCAGGTCGAAAGAAACGATCTCGATGGCGACGCCATGCGTTGCCGCCAATTGGGCGCAATGCTGCGCGAAATCGGCGGTCTCGGCTCGGACGCAAGCGATGATGCTGGCGCCCTGGGCGACAAAAGCATTCAGCGTGGCCAGTCCGATGCCGCGGTTGCAGCCGGTGATGATGGCAAGTTTGTCTTTCAGGAGCATGGTGGGGGATCCTCGAATGTCAGACGGGTCTCACTTGCCGGATACGGCGGGGGAACCCGGAAAATCGGGCCGCGTTCGTAAACGATTTCCAGCAGTTCCAGATTGCCATCAGCTACGTCCCGTCCCGCCGGGAAAGGTGCGCCTGGAATGTCACCGAAAGCCTGGCGAACGCCAGGATCCAGACAGTAGCACTGGAGAGCGAGCAAGAAGAAGTCGGCGAAGGCCTTCAGATGTTTGCGACGGACCCGGGCTAGCACCGCTTCGCGTGCCGGCGCGTCGAGAGCGGCGAAGGATGCGTCCGTACATTCTCCGGTGATGATTTTCTGCAGGGCCTCGAGTTGCGATGTACGGGCGTGTTGTGCTGCAAAGGCGACAAGTTGGTCGGTATTCATGGCGGCAATGCCGACGTCGGGTGGCAGCAGGTCGCCGAGGAGGACGGAAAGCGTGCGGTCGCCGGTTTCCAGAACGCTGCTCATGGGGCGGAGCGCTTTCTGGCGATGATGCCATCAGCGATATACAGGGCGATTGCCTGCATCGTCGAGACTGGATTAACGCCGCCAGATGTTACAAAAACGCTGCTATCGACAATATACAAATTGTCGATGTCGTGGCAGCGCCCCCGGGCGTCGACCACGGCGCGGGCCGGGTCGTTACCCATGCGCGTGGTGCCCATCAGGTGCCAGCCGGTGTGGCGGACCGGACCGAATGCCGCGGTGCGCCGGGCGCCAGCGGCACGCATGACCTCCTTGCCGCGCTCGAGCCCGTGGGCGAGCATGTGCCGGCTGTTCTCGCTCAGCGTGTAATGGATTTTCGGCGCCGGGATGCCGTTGCTGTCGGTGAGTTCGGCGTCCAGCGTGACGCGGTTGTCCGGGTCAGGCAGGTCTTCGACGATGATGCCCATGCCAGCGAGATGGCCGAAGCGTTCGCGTAGCGCCGCGTGAAATCCTGTGCCTGGCGGTATTTCTCGCCGCAGGAAGCCGGTCGTTGCGGTTTCCAGCAGTCCTGGGCCGCGCAGTAACTGCATCGTGTAGCCGCGTACGAATCCCCGGGAGGTGTCGGTTTCGTAGAACTGGTGGCTGTAGATCGAGCAGCCCTGAGGGCCGAGCTGGCTGTCCAGGGCGTCGTCGAACAGGCCTTCCACGTAACCCAGCGGATGCAGCATCAGGTTCCTGCCGACCAGTCCGGAGCGGTTGGCCAGTCCGTCGGGAAAGGTCGGGCAGGCGGAATTGAGCAGCAGGCGCGGGGTACCGACGCCATTGCAGGCGAGGACGACGAGTCGTGCCGGCTGCTGCCATTCGTTGCCGTCAGCGTCGAAATAGAGGACGCCGCTGGCTTTCCCCTGTGCATCGAGCGTGATCCGGCTGACGCGGGCGCGGGTCTGCAGGCGGACGCCGGACTGCCTGGCTTCCGGCCAGTAGCTGACGTCGGTGCTGGCCTTGGCGCCTTGAGCGCAGCCGGTGTTGCACGGGCCGAGATTGATGCAGGGCGGGCGGCCGCGGTGTGGACGCGTGGCAATGGCTGCGTAGGCGGGCCACCAGTGCCAGCCGAGCCGGTTGAAACCGCGTCCCAGGCATTCGCCGAGTCGGCCCATCGGCACCGGCGGCAGCAGGCCGTCGATCGGCGGGTAGGCGGGATCGCCGCCGAGACCGGAAACCCCCATCATGCGGTCGTTCAAGGCGAAGTACGGGGCGAGTTGCTGATAGTCGATGGGCCAGTCATCGGCGACGCCGTCCAGGCTGCGGACGCGGAAGTCAGAAGGGTGAAAGCGCGGAAAGTGGCCGGAAAAGAGGATCGTGCTGCCGCCCACGGCATTGAAATTGGCGATGGCGATCGGTGAATCGCTGTCGTTGATCGGGTAATCGGCTTCCCGGCGGCGGACGTTGGGGCTGACGTGGAATTCCTGCTGGCTGGCCAGCTCCCCGTCCGGGCGGGTACTTGGGTAGTGGGCCGGGTCCATGTAGTCACCCTGCTCCAGACACAGTACATCCAGCCCGGCCTGGCCGAGGCGCCAGGCGACCGCGGCACCGGTGGCGCCGGCGCCGACGATCAGGATGTCTACGGGCTCTGCTTTGGCCATCGTCAGTTTTGCGGCTTTTTCGGCAGGAATTGTTCGAGGATTTCGGGGATGGTGATCATCATTTCTGCCTCGCAGGCGATCTCCCCGTTGGTGTAGCCGGTGGCCGTGCCCTTGGCGATGCCGCGCTTCCAGGACAGCACCTTGGCTTCGATGACCAGTTGCTGCCCCGGCAGGACCTCCTTGCGGAAGCGGACCAGGTGCTGCAGCGCATGTGTGACCTTGCCCTTGTTGCCGGGCAGGGTGGTGATCGCCACCGTCAGCATCTGCGCCATCGCTTCCAGTTGCAGGGCACCGGGCATGTTCGGGGCGCCCGGGAAATGCACCGGGAAATACCATTCGTTCATCGTCAGGTTCTTGTAGCCGCGGGCGCTGACGCCGGGGATGACTTCCTCGACGTGGTCGATCATCAGGAAGGGGTAGCGGTTGGGCTGGTATTCGAGGAGTTCGACGCAATTCAGGCTGAAGGCTTCCATGGCGGCTTTCCAGTGGGTCATTGGGTGGCGACGATGCGCGACAGCGCGCCGACGACATCGTAACCGTCCCAGATGGGACCGATGTCGAGTGCGCGGCCGACGGGAACGATGCGGTCGATGCCGCGCAGGCCGCGGTCGACGATCATCTGGGCAAGCTGTTCGCGGTCGATGCCGTAACAGGTCAGGGTCTGGGTTTTCTCGTCGACGATGGCGTCGAGGCAGTTGGTGTCCGGGCTGACGTATTCGAGGAACAGGCCGTGCCGGCCGCGCACGCGTTCGATGTCCGGGGGCAGCGCGGCCAGCCGGATGCGGTAGATGGCGTTGCCGTGCCGCGTGCTGGCGATGGCGGCGGGCAGCTCGAGGGCGATCCGGCAGAGGTCGCTCAGCTTGTCCACCGCCTGCACCGCGCTCAGCGGGTACTTGTCCCGGACGACCTCGGCCAGCGCCGGCCAGAAAACCGCCTGGGCGCGCGCGGCGGTTGCCTCGTCGCCAAGCCAGAGCACCAGGTGCGGCGACGAGCAGGCGTTCTGGTCGAGCAGGTAGGCGTCGTTGTAGAAATCGCCGGCCAGCTTCGCCAAGGCTGCCGCGTCGCTTGCCGCGACACTCGCCGCGTCGAGCAGGCACAGCGAGTAGCGGTCGGCGAAGGCGATCTCGACGCAGCGCGGTGGCATCGGCAGTTGCCGCAACTGGGCGATGGTACGGTCGCCGCCCCACAGCACGCGGGCGTCGCAGCAGGCCGAGAGGGCGGCGGTGATGGCGTCGTCGCGCGGGTAGCCGACGACGCGGTTCATCGCCGCGAGGCGGGCATGCACCGGTTCGGCGAACAGCTCGCGCAGCGCGGCGCACAGGATCAAGGTCTGCTCCTTGGGCGCGGCCGGTACCCGCACGATGTTGGCGTTGCCGGCGAGCATGCCGAAGGCGAGGCTGAAGGCGAAGTTGACCGGGACGTTGGCCGGTGCGATGTGCAGCGCCAGTCCGCGGCCGAGGCGCCGCTGCGGGCCGGCGGCTGCGGCGGCCAGGCGGGCCAGGTTGGCCGGCCGGCACCAGTAGCCGAAGGCGGCGATGTCGGGGAAGTTCCGGCAGGCGCTGTCGGCGAGCAGGCGGCGCGAAAGATCGGCGAGGAAGGCCAGCGTCGGCGGCGCGTAGGGCGGCAGCGGGCGGCAGTCGATGTCGGCGATGCCGGCGCCGGCGTGGTACACCAGCGGCAGGTCGGCGGGCAGCGGGCGTTTACTCATGGCTCGCCCGGACATCGCTGCAGCCGCGCAGTTCGGCGCTCGGGGCGCGGCCGGTCACGGTGAAGTACTTGCCCCGCCAGCCGCAGGGGCAATCGTCCTCGCCGAGCAGAACGCCGAGATCCTCGGTGAGCAGGGCGTGTCCCGGGTAGCTGAAGGGCAGGACGGAGAGGGTTTCGATCAGCCCGCTCTGGCCCGCCGGCAGGACCGAGAAGTCGGCCGGGTTGCGGATCAGGACGTCGGAAAACAGCGAGGCGTGGAGGTGGCCGGCCGGGCATTCGAGATAGATCGAGCCGGTCTGCTCGACCATGCCGTAGTAGTTGACGACGCGCTCGATGCCGGTCTGCGCCTTGAGCCCGGCCTTGAACTCGGCGTTGCCGACGGCCTGTTCCTGCAGCTTTTTCCAGCCGCCGCCATGCAGGAGCAGCGCGTTGTCGAGCGCCAGCCGCCGGCCCCGGGCGCGCAGGCCGAGGTAGAGGTGCTGCCAGATCAGGAAGGTGAAACCGAAGACCAGGATCGGCGCGCCGGCGTGGCGGGTGAGGAAGGCTTCGATCGCCGGCAGGTCGGGCTGCAGGTCGTCGTCCAGCGCATAGGTGAGGTCGCGGCCGAACAGCGAGAAGCCGAGAATTGCCGCGCCGCGCGCCGAGAAGCGCTGGCGGTCCCTGAGCACGCCGGGCGCGTCGACGATCAGCATGGGTAGCCGCTGGCGGCCGATCAGCTCGGCCATCAGCCGGGCCAGTACCTTGCTCTGCCCGGCCGCCGTCGCGCGGTCGAGGAAGATCCGGGAAACCGCCTGGCCGCTGGTGCCGGACGAGGTCATCGTCTTGAACACCTGGTCGGGAGCAACGCTGGCCAGTTCGTATTCCTTGAACAGCCGGACCGGCAGGAAGGGAATGTCGGCAAGGCCGGCGGCGGCTGTCGCGTCATCGCCAAAGATGTCGAGCAGGCGCGCGTAGGCCGGGCAGTGGCGGCGATGGTGTTGCGTCAGGCGGGCCAGGGCGCCGGCGAGACGGGGCGTCTTGTCGCCGGCAGCCAGCGCGAAGGGCGGAATTTCCAGCCACTGCGCCAGCTCGGCCAGGTAGTCGTCCACCGTCATGCCAGGGTTTTTCCGGCCAGGCCGGCCAGTTCGGCATAGCGCAGTTTGCCGGCATCGTTGCGCGGCAGCGCCGCCACGCCGACGACGGCGATGGCCGAAGGCGGCGCGCGCAGGGTCTCGGCAAGCTGGCGTTTGAGGTTGCCGGCGTCGGCGCCGTCGGCTTCGTTCAGGTAGATCACCAGATGATCGTCCTCGCCGCCGCAGGCCGCGTCGTGGCCCAGGGTGCGCAGCATGTCCTCGACGTCCTGCAGGTTGATGCGGTGGCCGAACAGCTTGAGGAAGCGCTTCAGGCGGCCGGTGATGTAGTAATAGCCGTCGCTGTCGCGGCGGGCGAGGTCACCGGTGCGCAGGCAGCCCTGGTTGTCGTCGCCGCGCGCCAGGTCGGCGTAACCCGTCGCGTAGCCGAGGCTGACGTTGTCGCCGCGATAGACTAGTTGACCGCTGGCTGAGGCGTCGCCCAGTGCGCTCCCTGCCTCGTCTTCCAGGCTGAAGCTGCCGCCGGGAATGGCGCGGCCGATGCTGCCCGCCTTCTCGACGCTCATTTCCGGTTCGAGGTAGGACATGCGCGCGGTCGCTTCGGCCTGGCCGTACATCGTGTAGTAGCGCAGGCCCCGTTGGCGCGCTTCGACCGCCATTTCGAGGGCGATTTCCGGCGCCATGCGACCGCCGGCCTGCGTCAGCGTGCGCAGGCCGGGCAGCGACATACGCCAGAAACGCAGCTTGCGCAGCATTTCGTAGTGGTAGGGAACGCCGCCGAACGAGGTCGGCGCGACTTCCCGGAAGAAGTCCCAGAAGCCGCGGTCGAAGAAGCTCTTGCCGGTGAGGGCGATCGGGCAGCCGTGCAGGACATGGCTGTGGATGATCGACAGGCCGTAGGTGTAGGACAGCGGCAAGGTGGTGATCGGCCGCTCGTCGGGGCCGATGGCGAGATATTCGGCGATTGCCGCGGCGTTGGCGGCGAGGTTGCGCCGGGACTGGCGGACGAACATCGGGCTGCCGGTGCTGCCGGAGGTGGCGACCAGCAGGGCGAGGTCCGGCTGGATCGCATAGTCGGCCGGCGTTGCGCTGCCGAGCAGGACATGGTCGGCATAGGCGGCGGCTTCCCGGGTGCCGGCCAGTTCCGCGGCGCGCTGCCGCTCCAGCCAGTGGAAGGCCGGCCGGTAGGCGGCGATCAATGCACTTAACTGGGGGGCGGGCAGGCTGCTGTTGAGCATCAGCGGTACCGCCCCGCAGCGTAGCAGCGCCAGGTAACCGACCAGCGCGCCCGGCGTGTTGCCGGCCAGGCAGAAGACCAGTTGCCTGGCGCAGCCGGCCCGTTCGAAGGCGGTGGCCAGTTCGAGCACGCTGGCGTAGCGGTGGACGCTCGCGTCGTCGGCCTGGATCAGCGGCCGGTCGGCGAACTCAGTTAGACGGGCGATGAAGTCCATGCCGACGCAAACTGCCTCAGAAGGTCACGCCGTACTTGCCGAGCAGTTCCATTCCCTTGGTGTAGGACGAGAAATCGACGATGTCGTCGGTTTCCATCATGATCCCGAAAGTGTCTTCCAGTGCCGCGATCATGCCCATGTGACCGACCGAGTCCCAGGCTGGAACGCATTGATAGGTGAAGTTGTCGCCGAGGACGTCGGCTTCGACCCCGAAGCATTCCATAAAGACCTGCTGGTATTGTTCCTGATTGCTCATTGAGCGCGCGCCTTTCAAGATTTGTTGAAAACCCTGCGGGTTTCGTTTTTTCTCATTGCCCTTGCCGGATTGCCCAATGCAATCAGATCATCACCGAGATCATGATGAAGGACCGAACCCATGCCGACGATGCTGCGGTCGCCGATGCGCAGTTGTTCCTTGATCTGCGACCCCATGCCGATATAGCTGGCAGACCCGACGCGGGTTCCACCGCCCAGGTTGACCATCGACGAAATCACCGTATGGTCGCCGACGACGACGTCGTGACCAATGATGGCTTGGACATTAACGGCGACATTATTACCGACTTTAGCATCCGCGGCGACGCTGCAAAATGCTGTCAGGACGACGCCTTCGCCGAGGCAGGCGTAAGGCGAGACGATCGCCGATGGGTCGACGACCCGGCCCAGGCGGATGCCGTATTGGGTCAACTTCCCGTGCAGGGTTTCTCGGTGCACCGGTTCGCCCTGAGCGACCACCACCTCAATCGAGGTCGTGTCAAAATTTTCCAGTACCGAGGCGAGCGAAAAGGATTGCGTGTCACCAAACCAGGTGCCGGGAGCGGCGAAATCGTCAATGAAGAAGATGTCGTTCCAGGTCCTCGCCAGCCGATTGGCACGCTGTGCAATGTCGCGGATTTCCTTGCCGAAGGCACCGGCGCCGTAGATGAAGAGATGGGGATGGCTCATGGCATTGCGCGCCTCGCCGAGGAATGCCGGGCCAGCGAATCGACGACGATGCCGCTGATCCGCTCGATGTCGGCGGTGCCAAGCTCGAAATACAGTGGCAGGCAGAGGATGCGTCGGGAAATGCTTTCGGCGACCGGAAATGGCTGGTAGGGAAAAAGGTGATTGAGGGTGTTGAGCGCTGGGTAGAAGTAACGCCGGGCGACGATCGATTCGGCGAGCAGCGCTTGCTCAGTGGCGAGCAGGCTGTCCTCGTCCGGAAAAATGACCGGCAGGTAGCTGTGGTTGCAGGCTTCCGGGTCGATGCGCTGGAAGCGCAGTGCCGGCGCCGTGCCGAGACAAGCCAGGTAATGTGCGTAATCGCTGCGCCGCTTGTGTTCGACGGCGGTGGCGAATTCGAGGTTGACCAGCCCGAGCGCGGCGTGGATCTCGGTCATCTTGCCGTTGGTGCCGTCGTCCACGATGTTGCGCGCGTCGTCGTGGCCGAAGAAGCGCAGGCGGCGGATGCGGGCGTCGAGTTCAGGGTCGGCGGTGACGCAGGCGCCGCCTTCGCCGGTGTTGAACAGCTTGGTCGCGTGGAAACTCAGGGCAGTGACTTCGCCGGCCAGCGCCAGCGGCTGGCCGCCCTGCCTGACGTTGAAGGCGTGGGCTCCGTCGTAGATGACCTTGAGCCGGTGCCCGGCGGCGATTTCGCCGATCCGCCCGGTGGCGCACGGGTTGCCGAAAACATGGACGGGCAGGATGGCACTGGTGTGCCGGGTAATGCGGGCTTCGATCTGTGCGGGGTCGATATTCAACGTTTCCGGGTCGATGTCTACGAAGACCGGCCGGCAGCCTTCATAAACGATGGCGCTGGTGGTGGCGACCCAGGAAAACGGCGTGGTGATGATTTCACCGCGCAGGCCGAGCGCGCGGATCGCCAGTTGCAGAGCGATGGTCCCGTTGGTGACGGCGGCGAGCCGGGGCAGGGCCAGGTAGTCGCAGAGCCGGGCTTCGAGTTCGCAAACGAGGGGGCCGTTGTGCGTCAGGACGCCGCTTTCCCAGGCGGGTTCCAGCTTGCGGGCGAAGGCTTCAAGCCGGGCCAGGGCCGGTTTGGTGACATGTATGGTGGGCATGGGTTTTCAGTGCTTCGGTGAGCTTGGCCTGGCGGAGCAGTCCGTCAAAATCCGCGTCGTGGCTGTTGATGCGGCGGATGAAACTACGCAGGGCATTGGCAAAGTGATTGTCTTCGGCGATGGTGTGTTCTTCCGTGCCCTGCCCGGTTTCAATCCGGATGAGGGGTGCGAATCCCGGTGGCGCGGTGAAAATCCTGGGGGCGGTCAGCCTGGCGTTGGCGGTCCAGATCTCCAGTTCGCAGCGGTAATGGCTGTCGAAGCCGAAGGCGAGCTGGGCGGCGATGCCGTCCGTTGACACGAGCAGGGCGCTGCCGAAGCGATCGACTTCGCTGGTGGGTGGGGTTTGCAGATGGCTGGCCAGCAGCGTCAGCGGATCGCCCAGTAGTTCGCGGGCAATGCACAGGGTGTAGCCGCCGGCATCAAGCAGCGCACCACCGCCCATCCCCGCCCGGTAACGGAAGTTGTCCGGCGGTAGTGACGGGAAGCCGAAGCTTGCCCGGAGTAGGCGGATTTCGCCCAGTCGGCCGGAGGCCAGGGTGTCCTTGATGAACTGTAGTTGGCGGTGGTGGAGGAACATCCAGTTTTCCCCCAGTATTTTGTCAGCCTGGCGCGCCTCCTCGACCAGGCGCGCCGTCGCCGCGAGATTCGTGGTCAGCGGCTTTTCGCTCAAGACATGTTTGCCTGCGGCCAGCGCTTTCCGGGCCCAGGTTTCGTGCAGAGCGGGGGGGAGAGGAAGATAGACGGCGTCGATGTCGCTTCGGATCAGCAGGGCTGCGTAGTCGTCTTCCGCCGCGCAGCCGAACTCGCTGGCGAACTGCGCAGCCCGGCTGGCGTCGCGCGAAGCAATAGCGACCAGTTTCGCTTCCTCGACCTGGGCGATGGCCGGGGCGAACATTCTGCGCGCAATGCTGGCGCAGCCCAGTATGCCGAAGCGGATGGTCATGCCTCTGTCATGTGAAGGAAATCGCGGAAATCAGGCTACGGGCCTGCATGTTGAGATAATTGTTGAAGCGGATGAACTGTTTGATCTGGTTCAGAGTCATCCAGCGATAGTTCTCACTGGTCTCCAGTGGGAAATCCTCGTCGGCGAGGACCAGCAGGTTGCGGTTCTGTTCCTGGAAGAATCGGCCACCTTCCTCTGACTGCATGGTGTCAAACAGAAGTTGCTGCGGTTGGGCTGTGAGGATGTAGTCCAGATAGGGGGGGCGTTTTTCCGGGGCTGTGTCACGGAAATTACCGGTCAGGCACTGGACGGTCGGTGCGAATTCGATGATGTCGAAATTGCCGGGTTCGAGTTTAGCCTGGACCAGAAAGTGATATATGCCATTGATCGGTTTGATGATGAAGGCGAGCAGGCCCTCCTGAGCGCTTTCGATCAGCGGTTGGCTCCAAGCGCGAACTTCCCTGCCGCGAATATCGACGCGGGTACCGATGACCTTGAAGAAACGGTTCGCTTGGTGGCGGATGCAGTCGTTTTCGATCTGCCACTGGCGAAGTTCGGCAAGAGGTTTTCGGGAAACGCGAAGTTCGTAACGCGAGCGCAGGTGAGTGACCCAGGAAAGGATTTCTTCCAGGCTGTGCAGGCTCTCGCCGGCGTGGAGAAATGACCTCAGGAGAGAAATGGCTGGCAGGTTGCTTGTCGAGAAGTGTGTCGCGAAGAGGTCGAAATAGTATTCGGCACGGTCGTCGAATTCACCGTAGGAAATCCCGGAAATGACGGTACGGGTATCCATGTTGATGACGTTCGGCTGGCGGAGCAGGCGCTTGATCTGACCGAGTGTGAGCCATCTGAAATTGCGCATCGCCGAGAGCGGTCGCTGGGGCTCAATGATGATGTTGCGGTTACGTTTGGCGAGGAACCTGGCGCCCTGTTCGGATTGCAATTGGTCGAGGAGGACTTCCTCGGGTTTCGCATCCATGAAGTGTTCCAGATATTGCGGCGTTGCGCCGCCGTGGGCCCGAGTGTAATTGCTCTTCGTGGCTTGCAGGGTAGGTGATATCTGGACAGCATTGATGTTGCCGGGCTCAACTTTGGCCTGCATCAGGAAGTGCAGTATGCCGTCGAATTCTCTGGCGATGATGCCGAGAAAGCCGACCTCAGGCTGGTCGATGATCGGCTGGTCCCAGTTGGTGATGGGGCCCCAGTCGGTCGCTACCTCGATGCCTTGAATGGAGAAGAAACGTTTGCTTCGGTGGGCAAAACATCCATTTTCGGTGAATTCCCAGGATTCGAGATCGGTCAGTGGTATGCGTTCGATCGACAGGCTTGCCGACTGGCGCTCTTCGTCCAGCCAGTTGGCGATGGTTGCGTTGGGGGTGGTCGCGCTATCGACTACCAATGACGATTTCAGGAAACGTAGCGACGTATGCAGGCGTTTCGATGCCGAGGGGCGAGCTTTGCTCTGCGCGGCGCCTGCCATTAGGCGTTCTCCATGACTGTCTCGACTCGGTTCTTGCCAGTCTGTTTCGCTTTATACATCGCTTCATCGGCCCGTTTGATCACGCTTGCCTGATTGTCCCTTTCGGTCATTTGGGTGACACCCGCGCTGAATGTGATCAATACCTTTTCGTTATCGTGAAGGAAAAAGCGCTTTGTCAGTTCTCGCTGAAGACGTACCAGCACGTGAGTAGCATCGGCGATTTGCGTTTCGGGCAGCAAAATGACGAATTCTTCGCCACCGAAACGGGCTATCGTGTCTTGCGGGCGCAGGGTTTCCCGGCAAACCGAGGCCAGGTGAATCAAAGCCTGGTCACCGGCATCATGCCCCAGCGAGTCGTTCAGTTTCTTGAAATTGTCGATGTCAAGGAGGGCGACGCAAAGCACGGTGTCGTGGCGTAGTGCGCGAGCCACTTCCTTGTCGAACATTTCCTCCAGGCCGTGCCGGTTGAGTACGCCGGTGAGTTGGTCGTGACGCACCAGGTCGCTGGTTTTTTCCAGTTCCATTTCCAGTTCGCGGATACGCGCTTCGGAAGCCTTGACCTTTTCCTGGGTGAGCCGGAGCTCGTCGCGGGAACGCTGGGCATTGGTCTGGATGCTGCGGGTTTCGCGCATGACCTCGTCAATGACGTTTTCCAGTTCGGTGATGTTGTCGGCGGCACTGATCTTGTCCGCGTAACGTTCGATCTTGTCGTGATAGTCGGATGTCGCATCGGCGAAGTCGGCCAGGTGGTCGACGAAGCCGGTCAGCATCTGCTTGATCGCTTCGCGGGTTTCGAACAGGCCGGCCTTGAGTTGGCTTTGCTTGAACAGGACTTCCTTCAGGCGCCGCTCGGCGTCATCGATGGCGCGCTGGGACAAGGGTTTCTCGATGATGTCGCGCACGACTTCGATCTGCCCGTGCAGCCAGCGATCATCGATGACCAGCTCGGTCATGTTCTCGACCAGCAGGCGAAGCAGCCCAAGCAGGCTTTTGCGCAGTTCTTGCTGGTCTTCGGCCAGCAATTCCAGTTTGAAGGCAAAGCGCTTGAGGTGAGAGAGAAACTCCTTGAGCTCATCTGACTTGCGGGCGCGCCGGATATGGCTGGCAAGTTGTTTGGCATCCTGGGCAAGCTGAGGGCTTTCGATCAACTGGGTGGCAATCGCAGTTTCCAGGGTGAAAGCAAAGAGCTCACGCAATTCGGCGAGCAGCGCCGGGTCGTTGCTGCCTGTTACGGCGGCGGTAGCGGGCGCGGCTATCTCCTCTTCGCTCGTGTTCTCGGTCGGTCGTTCACCCTCCCGCCCTTGTCCCCAGGAACGCATCAGGCTCTGCAGGCGGGAGAACAGGTTGTCGGGGTTGTTGGCGCTGCCGTTCAGTACATGTTCCAGCGATTCGCGTTTTCGGGCCGACGTTACACCGGCATGCTTTGTTTCCCACTGGCGCAGTAGATCGCCGATCAATTCCCCCCAGGCGAGTTTTTGCGATTCGATCAAACCGTTGATGAAGGTCGTCAGATGTTTCTGGTAGGCGTCCCAGTCCTCCGCCTTGACGGCCTCGTCGAGTTGTCTGGCCAGACGCATCTGGTCCGGCGAGCTTTTGGGCAGCGCGCCAGACAGGGTGCGCAGGTGTTTTTCCGGGAAATCCTTGCTGACAGGTTTCGTGCCGGCAATCTCGTGATACAGCGTCTGGTAATTGTCCGGAGTAGGCGCAATGCGGCGCTGCGCAAGCTGCTTGAGTGTATCGCGGGCAATTTCGAAGGGCGTGGCTGGGTTGCTCATGTCGCGCGTGTATTAGATCGGCTTTGCCAGAAGACAATGGCTTGAATGGCTGATTCTACATGTCCACGCCTCGTTGGTGTTTGCGGTAGTTTGCCGTCCGGGCAAATGCAAAATGCTTTGCTGCTGAGGTCAGCCCTCTGCCCGGATCAGTTGCAGCAGTTCCTCGCCGTAGTGCTCGATCTTGGCGCTGCCCATGCCGGTGATGCCGGCGAGCAGGCCGTGGCTGACCGGGCGGCATTCGGCGAGTTCGCGCAGGGTCTTGTCGTGCAGGATGACATAGGCCGGCACACTCTGTTCGCGCGCGGTGTCGGCGCGCCACTGGCGCAGGCGCTGGAACAGCGCGGCGTCGGCCGGCGCCAGGTCGACCAGCGGGGCGCGGCTGGTCTTGCTTGGTGCGCTGCGTTTCCTGGTTGGTCGGCGCAGTTGCACCGTGCGCTGCCCTTTGAGCACTTCGCGCGCTGCTTCGGTCAGTTGCAGGGCGCCGTGCTCGGTCATGTCGACATGGACCAGGCCGGCGGCGGCGAGCTGGCGGAAGACGCTCTTCCATTCGCGTTCGTCGAGTTCGCCGCCGACGCCGAAGGTCGGCAACTGATCGTGGCCCCACTGGCGCATCTTGTCGCTGGTCTTGCCGCGCAATACGTCGATCAGGTGGCTGACGCCGAAGCGCATGCCGGTGCGGTAGATCGCCGACAGCGCCTTCTGCGCCGCCTGGGTGCCATCCCACAGTTCCGGCGGTTCGGCGCAGACGTCGCAGTTACCGCAGGGCTGGCGCTCTTCGCCGAAATAGTTGAGCAGCACCTGGCGTCGGCAGCGCGGCGCCTCGCAATAGGCGAGCAGGGCGGTCAGGCGTTGCGATTCGAGGATTTTCTGGCCTTCGCCGGCACCCGATTCGGCGATGCGCGCATGCTGCAAGGCGACATCCTGCATGCCGTAGGCCATCCAGGCTTCCGACGGCTCGCCGTCGCGGCCGGCGCGGCCGGTTTCCTGATAGTAGGCTTCGATGCTCTTGGGCAGATCCAGGTGGGCGACGAAGCGCACGTCGGGCTTGTCGATACCCATGCCGAAGGCGATTGTCGCGCACATGACCAGGCCGTCTTCGCGCAGGAAGCGGCGCTGGTTGGCGGCGCGCTCGTTGGCCGGCAGGCCGGCGTGGTAGGGCAGCGCCGGATAGCCTTGAGTCGACAGCCAGGTGGCGGTTTCCTCGACCTTCTTGCGCGACAGGCAATAGACGATGCCGGCCTGGCCTTTGCGCCCGCCAAGGAAGCCGAGCAGTTGCTGGCGCGCGTTGTCCTTCTCGACGACGGTGTAGCGGATGTTCGGGCGGTCGAAGCTGGACAGGAAGACGCGCGCTTCGCCCAGGCCCAGGCGCTGCAGCATCTCGTTCTGCGTCGCCCGGTCGGCGGTGGCGGTGAGGGCGATGCGCGGCACCCGCGGGTAGCGCTCGTGCAGCGCCGATAACTGCAGGTATTCCGGGCGGAAATCGTGCCCCCATTGCGACACGCAGTGCGCTTCGTCGATGGCGAACAGGGCGAGCTTGCCGGCTTCGCAGAGGGCGTCGAACATGGCCAGGGTGCGGTCGAGCATCAGCCGTTCGGGGGCGATGTAGACGAGGTCGAGCTGGCCGGCGAAGATCGCCTGTTCGACAGCTTGCGCTTCACGCCGGTCGAGCGTCGAGTTGAGCACGGCAGCGCGTACGCCGAGCTGGGTCAGTGCGTCGACCTGATCCTGCATCAGCGCGATCAGTGGCGAGACGACGATGGCGCAACCCGGGCGCAGCAAGGCCGGAATCTGGTAGCACAGGCTTTTGCCACCGCCGGTCGGCATCAGCACCAGGGCGTCGCCGCCGCCGGCGACATGGGCGATGATTTCAGCCTGCTCGCCACGGAAGGCGGGGTAGCCGAAAACGTCGCGCAGGATGTCGAGGGCGCTGCCGTTCTGTTTCATTGGGCGACCGGGCGCAGGACTTCGCGGTGTAGCGCTTCGCCGTCCCAGGCCAGGCATTCGCCGCAGTCCTCGTGCCAGTCGGAGAGCACCCAGCGTTCGACGTGGATGCCGTCTACGATGTGATCGTGCCTTGCCGGCTGGTGCGTATGGCCGTGGATGAAGGTGGCGTAGCCGTGCTGGCGAAGAAAGTCCTCGGTCGCTGCCGGCTGTAGGTCGGTGTAGGGATTTTCCTTGGCGCGCTGGCTGGTTTCGGAGACTTCGCGCATGTGCGCGGCGATGGCCCGGCGTTCGCTCAGCGGCTTGGCCAGCAGAGCCGCCTGCCAGGCCGGATCGCGGACCTGGGCACGGAAGGCCATGTAGTCGGTATCGTCGAGGCAGAGCGCGTCGCCGTGGGCGAGAACGAACTGCCATTCGGCGGTGGACAGGATATAAGGTTCGCTGATCAGGCGGACGCCGGTGCGGGCGGCAAAGCCTTCGCCGAGCAGGAAGTCGCGGTTGCCATGCATGACGCTGATGGCCAGGCCGGCATCGCTGGCGGCACGCAAGGCAGCGACGATGGGCGCGTGGTAGGGGTCGTCGATGTCATCGTCGCCGATCCAGGCCTCGAAGAGGTCGCCGAGGATGTAGAGCTGCTCGGCCTGGCGGGCGCGGCCGGCAAGAAAGTCGAGGAACAAACAAGTCGCCCCGGGTGACCGGGGCGACAGGTGCAGGTCGGAAATGAAAAGGATCAAACCACTTCCGCTTTTTCGATGATCACGTCTTCCTTCGGCACATCCTGGTGGAAACCCTTGTTGCCGGTGGCGACGGCACGGATTTTGTCGACCACGTCCATGCCCTCGACGACCTGGCCGAAGACGCAGTAGCCCCAGCCCTGGCCGGACGGTGCCCGGAAGTCGAGGAAGTCGTTATCGACAGTGTTGATGAAGAACTGGGCGGTGGCCGAGTGCGGGTCGTTGGTACGCGCCATGGCGATGCTGCCGCGGACGTTCTTCAGGCCGTTGGCGGCCTCGTTCTCGATCGGGTCGCGGGTTTCCTTCTGGTTCATACCCGGCTCCATGCCGCCGCCCTGGATCATGAAATTCTTGATCACGCGGTGGAAGATGGTGCCGTTGTAGTGGCCGGCCTCGACGTAGGCAATGAAGTTCTCGACGGTCTTCGGCGCCTTTTCAGCGTCGAGTTCGAGGGTGATGACACCGTGATTGGTGGTGAGCTTGATCATGGGGAGTCCTTATTTTTCGGAAATGATTTTGACGTTTTGGATAACGACTGGCGTGCGCGGCACATCGCCGTGCATGCCGACATTGGCGGTCGGCACCTTGGCAATCTTGTCGACTACGTCCATGCCCTCGGTGACCTTGCCGAAAACCGCGTAGCCCCAGCCGTCACGGCTCGGGTAATCGAGCGGGAGGTTGTCGTTGTGGTTGATGAAGAATTGGGCGGTCGCCGAATGCGGGTCCATGGTGCGGGCCATGGCGATGGTGCCGCGACGGTTTTTCAGGCCGTTCTTCGCCTCGTTCTCGATAGGCTCGCGGGTCGATTTCTTGTTCATGCTGGCGTCGAAGCCGCCGCCCTGGATCATGAAGCCGGGAATGACGCGGTGGAAGATGGTGCCGTTGTAAAAGCCATCGCGCGCATATTGCAGGAAATTGGCGCTGCTCTTGGGGGCCTTTTCAGCGTCCAGTTCGACGACGATGCGGCCCATGCTGGTTTGCAGTTCCAGCGTCGGGGCGGCCCAGGCGGATGCGCTGGACAGCGTCAGTGCGGCGATGATGCCGATCAGTCTCTTCATGTTCAGGCGGCTCCTTCGTAGATGATTTTCCACTGGCCGCCTTCACGCAGCCAGTACTGGCGTTTTTTCATCCGGTTGTTGAGATTGTTGCTGCGGTAATCCTGGTCGAAAGTCACGACCACGACCTCTTCCTTGCCCGGGTTGCGGAATACAGAGAGGTTTTTCAGTTCGAGCTTGATCCATTCCTTGCCGGCGTTGACTTGCTGCTTCTGTGCGGCAAATTGCGAATAATCCTGACCGCCGGCCTTGAACTCGCGGGAGTAGTGGGACAGGTAGCGCTTGATGTCACGGCTTTCCCAGTCGGCGCGCCAGTTCTCGATGCTGCGGTTCAGTTCGTCGCGTTCCCGCGCCCAGTCGTCGAGCGACAGCCAGTCGACACTGTTGCTGATGATGACCGGTGTCAGCCCGACCTGCAGGTTTTCGCGGATGGCTTCCAGGTCCTGGTTGGTCAGCACCACGCAGCCATCGGAAGCGAGCGGGGGGCGGGCGAAGGTGTCGGACGGGGTGCCGTGCAGCCAGATGCCGCTGCCGCCACGACCCTGGCGCCGGTCCCATTCGTTCGGGTAATTGATCGGGAAGGCGCCGTTGCCGTAAAGGTCGGGCAGCTTTTGCCGAGACAGGTCGGCGGTGACGTGATAGACCCCGATCGGCGTTTTCTTGTCGCCCTCGACGAACTTGTCGGCGCCAAGCTTGCCCTGGGTGACGTAGTAATCGGCAACGAAACGCGGGCGACCGCTGCTCAGGTCGTTTTCGTAGACGTAGAGGCGCGAGCGCTCGGTGTCGACGACCACCGCGTAACGTTGATCCGGCCGCATCTGCAGCAGGTAGCGCGGAACGTAGTCGGCGGGCGGCTTCTCCCGGTAGGCTTGCAGCCGCTTCAAGGCCTCTGCGCGCAAATCATTGACCTGCTCGGCGGGGAGTCCGTTCAGCGCGCCGAAGCCCTGGAGCGGACGCGCCCTGGCCAGCAGGAGGTCACCCTTGATCAGGTGGGCCAGGCGATAGTTGGGGTATTGCTGGAGCAGGGACTCGGTCAACTGCAGCGCGTTGCCCAGATTGCGTCCCTCGATTTCCCGAAAAATCCGGGCCAGCTGCGACTCCGGTCCGGCGTCGCCAAGCGTGGGTGGCAGACCGGTGGGCTCTGAACCCGTGTCGGCGCGCACCGGCCACACCGGCAGTTCGCCGGTTTGGCTGGCGGGAGCGGCCGCAGCAGTATCGGGTTCTTCCTCGCCCTGGAAAAAAAACACCATCGCAACAACGACTGCCAGCCCCAGAAGGGCGGGCAGGACCAGCTTCAACTTCTGCATCAGCGAGCGTTTTCTTCCTTGATCAACCACTTGCCACCGGTACGGACAAAGACCAGGGTCTTGTTGCTGGAGCTATTCAGGCCGGGTGCCTTGTAGTGCTGGCGGAAACGTGCGGTGGCGCGATCGCCGTCGATGGTGATGCGCGGTTCGTCGTAGGTGACGGAGATGTTGCCCGAGCGGTCGCCGATGCGCTGCTGGCGTTCCTCTTCCCAGGCTTTGCGACCGCCCTTGCCCGAGGTGAAATCGCTGGTGTAGGCCGCGAAATAGCCCTTCATGTCCTTGCGCGACCAGGCGCGGGCCCAGGCGGCAATGGCCTTGGCCACATCGTCGCGGGCGCTGTCCTGAACAGGTGCCGGCTGGGCCGGTGCCGGACGCGGTTCGCTAACCACCGGAGCCGGGCTGGAAGCGGCCGGTGTCGTCGCGACGACGGTCGCCGTCGGTGCGGGGGCAGCCGGCTTCGGCTGCGGGGCGATGGCGGCTGCCACCGGCGTCGGTGCCGGGGTGGGGGCCGGCGGACGGACATTGCCCTTGCCGGAGGTGCTGATCAGGTCGCGGATCAAGGCCAGTTTGTTCTGCGTCGTGGCATTGGCGCCGTCGAGTTGCAGGGCCTTGTCGTAGGCCTGGCTGGCCAGCTTGGCGTAAACATCGCCGAGGTTTTCGTAGGCGATGGCATAGGACGGGTGCGTGCGGATCGCCATTTCCAGCGCCGTGCGGGCCTTGTCGTACTGCTTCTGCTGGGCGTAGAGCACGGCCAGATTGTTGTAGGGCTCCGGCAGCTCCGGATAGTCTTCGGACAGCTTGGTGAACACGCCGATGGCGTCGGCCGGGCGGTTCATTTCGGTCAGGATCAGGCCTTTGAGGAAACGTCCCTGGGCGTCCTTGGGGCGGCTGGCCAGGTATTGATCGACCTTTTCCAGTGCCTGGGCATGCTGGCCTTGGCGGATCAGGCGCTGGATATCAGGCAGATTGTCGGCAAAAACCGGGGCGGCAAAGCCGATGGAGAGACCGAATGCCAGGGCGCGAAGTGCCCGGAAGCGAGGCTGGAACAAGGATTTGGTGGTCATCGCCGTGCTATAATTTCCGAGGTTTTCAATCGCCCAATTCTATCAAAGAAGCGCGAGATGCCATAGGTTTGCAAAGGCATCCCTGCACTTCTTTTCATTCCGTCATGCTAAAGATATTCAACTCACTCAAGCGCGAGAAGCAGATTTTCGAACCGATCGAAGCCAACAAGGTTCGCATGTATGTCTGTGGGATGACGGTTTATGACTACTGTCATCTGGGGCACGCGCGGGTGATGGTGGTTTTCGACATGGTTTATCGCTGGCTGAAAGCCTCGGGCTACGACGTCACCTATGTCCGCAACATCACCGATATCGACGACAAGATCATCAAGCGGGCGCTGGAGAACGGCGAAACGATCCAGCAATTGACGGATCGCTTCATTGCCTTCATGCATGAGGATGCCGACGCCCTGGGCGTGCTGCGCCCCGATCATGAACCACGGGCGACCGAATTCGTGCCGCAGATGCAGGAAATCATCCGCGCGCTGGAAAGCAAGGGACTGGCCTACCAGGCCGCCGACGGCGACGTCAATTACGCGGTGCGCAAGTTCCCCGGCTACGGCAAGCTCTCGGGCAAGTCGCTCGACGATCTGCGTGCCGGCGAACGGGTCGAGGTCGATAACGCCAAACAGGACCCGCTCGATTTCGTGCTCTGGAAACATGCCAAGCCGGGCGAGCCGGCCTGGGAATCGCCCTGGGGCGATGGACGGCCGGGTTGGCACATCGAGTGCTCGGCAATGAGTTCGTCGCTGCTCGGCAAACACTTCGACATCCATGGCGGCGGCCAGGACCTGCAATTCCCGCACCACGAGAACGAAATTGCCCAGTCCGAGGGCGCCAACTGCTGCAGCTACGTCAATTACTGGATGCACAACGGTTTCGTGCGGGTCGACAACGAGAAGATGTCCAAATCCCTGGGCAATTTCTTCACCATCCGCACCGTGCTCGAGAATTACGATGCTGAAGTCGTCCGTTTCTTCATCCTGCGTGCGCACTACCGCAGTCCGCTGAACTACTCCGATGCCCATCTCGACGACGCCAAGCGTTCGCTCGATAGCCTCTACTTCACGTTGCGTGACGTGCCGCCCAAGCCGGTCGAGATCGATTGGGCGCAGGCGCATGCCGCTCGCTTCGCCGCTGCGCTGAACGAGGACTTCGATTCGCACGGGGCGATTGCGGTGCTGTTCGAACTGGCCGCCGAGGCCAATCGCCAGAAGTCGGGCGAGTTGTCCGGCTTGCTCAAGGCGCTCGGTGGCGTCATCGGTTTACTGGAGCGCGAGCCGCTGGTCTACCTGCGTGCCGGTCCGGCTGCGGGTGCCCTGGATGAAGCCGCGATCGAAGCGCTGATCGTGCAGCGTGCCGAAGCCAAGAAAGCCCGCGATTTCGCTACTGCCGACCGGGTTCGCGACGAACTCAAGGCCGCCGGCATCGTCCTCGACGACAGTCCGCAGGGAACCACCTGGCGCCGGGCTTGAACTAGCGTCCCGGAAATGAAAACGGCCCGCTGATGCGGGCCGTTTTCATTGGTATTGCGACTGTTTCAGCGCAGGACTTTGCCGCCCGGGCCGATCACGGTCAGTTCGACAAAGCGTGAGCCGTGACGCGCCGTACCCGAATAGTTGACGCGGTAACCGCCGAAATCGGTGCCGTTCATCGACTCGAGGGCAGTGACCAGTTTTTCGCGCGACAGGTCGCGGCCGGCGCGGCGCAGGCCTTCGACCATGGTGCGCGCGGTCAGGTAGGCTTCCAGTCCGTAGTAGGAGTAGTTGCCGCTCTTTGCGCCGAGCTTCTGGTAATCGCGGACGACCGGCACGATGTCGTTCCAGGGGTAGGGAACGACCTGGGAAATGCCGATGCCGCGGGCTTCCGGTCCCAGTTCCTGGACCAGTTGTTCGGTGCCGACCGGCGACAGGGTCATGAACATTGGATTCTGTCCGGCGCGCTTCATGGCCCGGACAAAAGCTGCAGTTGGTTTGTACAGCGTGACCATGACGACTGCCTGCGGATTGCCCTTGGCAATCGACTGGACAGCGGCGTTGACGTTGAGCGAATTGCGCTCGACCGTGCCAATCGCCGAGGGCGTCAGGTTGTGCTTTTTCAGCGCGGCAGTGACACCGTCGAGGCCGGCCTTGCCGAAGCCGTCGTTCTGGTAGAAGACGGCGATGCTGCGCAGGCCGATCGAAACCATCTGATTGACGATGGCTTCGGTTTCATCCGCATAGCTGGCGCGGACGTGGAACATGTAGCGCGAATTCGGATTGGCCGAGATCGGCTGGCGCAGTGTCTCTGCGCCGGAAATGGTACCGACCAGCGGCACCTTGGCCGGCCCGAAGACCGAATTCATGGCCTCGGTGGTCGGGCTCGATCCATAGAAGGAGAGCAGGGCGAAGGCGTTCTTTTCGTTGATCAGGCTGCGCGTGTTGGCAACCGTCCGTTCCGTTTCGTAGCCATCGTCGAGCGCCACCAGTTGCAGCTTGCGGCCATTGATGCCGCCGGATTTGTTCAGTTGCTCGAAATAGGACTGGATGGTCTGCCGCATGTCCTCGCCGTAGGCGCCGTTGGGCCCGGAGAAGGGGGCGGACATGCCGATGGTGATGCTGGTGTCGGTCAGGCCGGGGTCTGCCCAGCAAACCGTGGAAAGCGCCATGGCACAGGCCGCGGCAAATTTCTTGAAAACTTTCATGCTGTCGTCCCTCTCCCTGAAACCTGCTGTGATTCTAGCAGTGGAAAGGCAAAGCAGGACAGTCGCGGCGACACAATGTGCCGCGACTGTCCTGCCGGACTACTTATTCACCGAAGAACTCACGCACCTTGGCCATCCACGACTTGGCCCTGGGATTGTGCTTGTGGTCGGTGTCCTTGCTCGACTCTTCCAGTTCGCGCAGCAATTCCTTCTGGCGGTCGGTCAGGTTGACCGGCGTTTCGACGACGACATGGCACATCAGGTCGCCATGCGTATGGCTGCGCACGCCCTTGATGCCCTTGCCGCGCAGACGGAAGACCCGCCCGGACTGGGTTTCTGGCGGAATCTTGATGGCTGCGGCGCCGTCCAGTGTCGGAATTTCGATTTCGCCACCGAGCGCAGCGGTGGTGAAGGAGATCGGCATCTCGCAATGCAGGTCGTTGTGGTCGCGTTGAAACACCGGGTGCTGCTTGAGGTGGATCTGTACGTAGAGGTCGCCCGGCGGGCCGCCATTGACGCCGTGCTCACCTTCGCCGGCGAGCCGGATACGATCGCCCTCGTCTACGCCGGCCGGAATTTTCACTGCCAGTGTCTTGTGCTGCTTGATGCGACCGGCGCCGCCACAGCTCTTGCAGGGATCTGCGATGAAGCGACCGGTACCGTGGCACTTGTGGCAGGTCTGCTGGATCGAGAAGAAGCCCTGTTGCAGGCGCACCTGACCGGAGCCGCCACAGGTCGGGCAGGTCTTCGGCTGGGTGCCGGCCTTGGCGCCGGTGCCGTGACAGGGTTCGCATTCCTCCATGGTCGGGATGCGGATCTTGGTCTCGGTACCGTGAGCGGCCTGTTCGAGGGTGATTTCCAGGTTGTAACGCAGGTCGGCGCCGCGATAGATATTCGAACGGCCGCCGCCACCGCCGCCACGATTGCCGAAAATTTCGTCGAAGATGCCGCCGAAGGCGTCGGAGAAACCGCCGCCACCGCCGCCGCCGAAACCACCCATGCCTGCCTGGGGATCAACGCCGGCATGGCCGTACTGATCGTAGGCGGCGCGCTTCTGGGCGTCCGACAGGATTTCGTAGGCTTCCTTGGCTTCCTTGAATTTTTCCTCGGCCGACGGATTGTCCGGGTTGCGGTCGGGGTGGTACTTCATGGCCAGCTTGCGGTAGGCCTTCTTGATTTCGTCGTCCGCAGCGTCGCGGTTGACGCCGAGGATTTCGTAAAAATCGCGTTTAGACATGACTGGTTCCCGTCAGTTACTGCACAAAGGCCGGATCAAGCGGCGCCGGGGCGTCCGCTTCGATCCGGCCACTTAAAACGGCGCGCAGGCGTCCGTTTTAAGCCTTCTTGTCCTTGTTCACTTCCGTGAATTCGGCATCGACGACATCGCCTTCGACGGTCTTTTCCTTCGGCTGTTCGCCACCGGCAGCGCCGGCGGCGGCGCCTTCGGCTTGCTGCTGGGCGTACATCTTTTCACCCAGCTTCTGGGCCGCGGCCGACAGGGCTTCGGTCTTGGCGGTGATGACGTCCTTGTCGCCGTCGCGCAGCACGTCCTCGACGTCCTTGATCGCGGCTTCGATGGCTTCCTTCTCGGCGGCGTCGAGCTTGTCACCGTATTCGGTCAGCGACTTCTTGACCATGTGCACCATGCCGTCGGCCTGGTTGCGGGCATCGGCCAGTTCGTGCGCCTTCTTGTCCTCTTCGGCGTGCAGTTCGGCATCCTTGACCATGCGTTGAATTTCTTCTTCGCTGAGGCCGGAGTTGGCCTTGATGGTGATCTTGTTTTCCTTGCCGGTGGCCTTGTCCTTGGCGGTAACGTGCATGATGCCGTTGGCGTCGATGTCGAAGATGACCTCGATCTGCGGCGTGCCGCGCGGGGCCGGCGGGATGCCTTCCAGGTTGAACTGGCCGAGGCTCTTGTTGCCGGAAGCGACTTCACGTTCGCCCTGGAGGACGTGGATGGTCACCGCGCCCTGGTTGTCATCGGCGGTCGAGAAGACTTGGCTAGCCTTGGTCGGGATCGTCGTGTTCTTCTGGATCAGCTTGGTCATGATGCCGCCCAGGGTTTCGATACCGAGCGACAGCGGGGTGACGTCGAGCAGCAGCACATCCTTGACTTCGCCTTGCAGCACGCCGCCCTGGATGGCGGCGCCGACGGCGACGGCTTCATCCGGGTTGACGTCCTTGCGCGGCTCCTTGCCGAACACTTCCTTGACCTTCTCCTGCACCTTCGGCATGCGCGACTGGCCGCCGACCAGGATCACGTCGTCGATGTCGCCAATCTTGCAGCCGGCGTCCTTGAGTGCGGTGATGCACGGGGCGACGGTGCGCTCGATCAGTTCGTCGACCAGCGACTCGAACTTGGCGCGCGTGATCTTCAGTGCCAGGTGCTTCGGGCCGGAGGCGTCGGCGGTGATGTAGGGCAGGTTGACTTCGGTCTGCTGGCTCGAGGACAGCTCGATCTTGGCCTTTTCGGCGGCTTCCTTGAGGCGTTGCAGGGCGAGCACGTCCTTCTTCAGGTCGGTGCCGGATTCCTTCTTGAATTCATCGATGATGTAGTCGATCAGGCGTTGGTCGAAGTCTTCGCCGCCGAGGAAGGTGTCGCCGTTGGTGGCCAGCACTTCAAATTGCTTTTCGCCATCGACGTCGGCGATTTCGATGATCGAGATGTCAAACGTACCGCCGCCGAGGTCATAGACAGCGATCTTCTTGTCCTTGCCGGACACCTTGTCCATGCCGAAGGCCAGTGCCGCAGCGGTCGGTTCGTTGATGATGCGCTTGACTTCCAGACCGGCGATGCGGCCGGCGTCCTTGGTGGCCTGGCGCTGACTGTCGTTGAAGTAGGCCGGCACGGTGATGACGGCTTCGGTGACTTCCTCGCCGAGGTAGTCTTCGGCGGTCTTCTTCATCTTGCGCAGTACTTCGGCGGAAACCTGCGGCGGTGCGATCTTCTTGTCGCGGGCTTCGACCCAGGCGTCGCCGTTGTCAGCCTTGGTGATCTTGAACGGCATCAGGGCGATGTCCTTCTGCACTTCCTTTTCTTCGAAGCGGCGGCCGATCAGGCGCTTGACCGCGTACAGCGTGTTCTTCGGGTTGGTCACGGCCTGGCGCTTGGCCGGGGCGCCAACCAGGATCTCGCCGTCTTCGGTGTAACCGATGACCGACGGCGTGGTGCGCGCACCTTCTGCGTTTTCGATGACCTTGGGGGTGCCGCCTTCCATGATGGCGACGCAGCTGTTGGTGGTGCCGAGGTCAATACCGATGATCTTGCCCATGATGTTCTTTCCTGAAAGTGAATTACCGATGTTCGTGAAGTGGGGGCGTCGCCCCGGATTTCAAGTGGATTATTTGCCCTTGGCGACCATGACCAGCGCCGGACGCAGCACGCGGTCGGCGATCAGGTAGCCCTTTTGCAGGACGGTGACGACGGTGTTGGCTTCCTGGTCGGAATCGACCATGCCGATCGCCTGGTGCTTGTGCGGATCGAACTTCTCGCCAGCCGGATTGACCTCGATCAGCGCGTTCTTTTCAAAGGCGGCAACCAGTTGCTTGAGCGTCAGTTCGACGCCGGACTGGAAGCTGTCGACGGTCTGTTCCGGAACCGCCAGTGCGGCTTCCAGGCTGTCCTTGACGGCCAGCAGTTCGCCGGCGAACTTCTCGACGGCAAATTTGTGCGCCTTGCTGATGTCTTCCTGGGCACGGCGGCGGATGTTCTCGCCTTCGGCCTTGGCGCGCAGCCAGGCATCGTGGGTCTCGGCGACCTTGAGTTCGAGGTTGCGGATCTGCTCTTCGATGCTGGGCAGGGTGTCGGTATGCGATTCCTGCGGTGCTGCGTCATTGACTTCGATGTCAGGCTGGTTTTCCTGCGGGGTTTCCGGATTGGACATGCACGTTTCTCCAAAAAGACTGTCGAAACAGTTGGGGGCCCTTCGCTGGTTTTCAAGAGTCTTTCGGGAACTTTTTGATCACACTTGTTTACAGTGCTGCTGCTGCGCCCGTGCTAGCATCCAGGCAGCAGGGCATCCTCAGATTGTCGGCCATGGAAACAATAGGCAAATACCGCGTAATTCGAGAGTTGGGCAAGGGCGCGACCGCCACGGTCTACCTGTGCGACGACCCGGATGAAGACCGTCAGGTGGCCGTCAAGGTCATCCGCTTCGGCCAGGATTGTGCCGCCATGTCGCGGCGCATGCGCAAGCTGTTCCAGAATGAAGGCATGGTCTCGAAGCGGCTCGATCATCCGAACATCGTGCGCGTCTACGATGCCGTGGTCGAGGACGATTTTGCCTATCTGGCGATGGAATACGTCGACGGCTTCAGTCTGGAGCAGCATTGCCGTATCGACAAGCTGCTGCCCATGCACCGGGTCATCGGCATCATCTTCAAGTGCTGCATGGCGCTCGATGCTGCCTATCGGCAGGGCATCATCCATCGCGACATCAAACCGGCCAATATCATGGTTGCGGCCAACGACGAAGCCAAGATCGCCGATTTCGGCCTGGCCCTGAACATGAACAAGGACATGGACCGCGACTCGACCTTCATCATGGGGGTCGGCTCGCCTGCCTACATGTCGCCCGAGCAGATCAAGGCCTATCCGCTCAATCAGAAGACCGATCTCTACTCGCTGGGCGTGGTGCTGTTCCAGTTGCTCACCGGGCGCTTGCCGTTCCGGGCGAACAACCAGGCGACGCTGGTGTACAAGATCGTCAATACCGACGCCCCGGCGGTCACCTCGCTCAATCCGAACCTGCCCGAAGGCCTCAATGCCGTCCTGCGCAAGGCGCTGGAGAAGGATCTCTACAGCCGCTACCGGAACGGAGCGGAAATGGCCAAGGATCTTTCCGCCGTTCGTTACCAGATGCTCGAAGAGGACCAGACCGAGCAGGACAACCGTCGCTTCGAGCAGTTGCGGCGGCTGCAGTTCTTCACCGAGTTCGAGAACATCGAACTGTGGGAAGTGTTGCGGGTTTCCGTGTGGCGGGAAATTGCACCGAACGTTGCGCTGATCCGCGAGGGCAGCAACAACAAACTGTTCGGGATCATCATTTCCGGTTGCGTCGAAATCTCGATCGCCGGCAAGGCCCTGTGCCGGCTGTCAGCCGGCGAACCGGTCGGTGAGGTGGCTTTCCTGCATCCGTCGAGCGATCTGCGCCACGCCACCGTGGTTTCGCTCGAGCCGACGCTGTTCCTCGAAATCAATGCGGCCGCGCTGGCCCTGTCGTCGGAGGAGCTGGTCGAGCGCATGCGTAACGTCTTGCTGGCGAAGATGATCCAGCGCATGCGCGAGGTGAACAAGATTGCCGCCAGTCTTGGGCAGGCGGCGCTTGAGCCGGAGAAAAGCTCTCAGTACGGAAGCGGTTTCAACCTCGAACTGGCGCCCGACTGATCCAGTCCGGCAGGCCGAAGGCGCTGCCGGGGCCCTGACCGTCAGACCTTGAAACGGCCAACCAGATTGGCCAGGCCATCGGCCAGACGCTTGAGGTCGTGTGCCGCACCGGCCGTTTGCTCGACGGCGCCGGTATTGCTGCGCGCCATGCCGGCAATGGCTTCGATGCTGGTTTCGACATCGCCGGAGAAGCGCCGTTGCTGCTCGGTGGCGGCAGCGATGGCGTCGAGGCCTTGGCCGACTTCGCTGACTGAGCCGTTGGTCGCCTGCAGGACGCTGGAGACCGAAGCGACGGCGGCCTGGCTGCTTTCCAGGTGGTGGATGCCGGCCTCGATGCTACGGCGGACGGCAACCGACTGGGCGCTCAGGCTGGCGGTGATGGTGTCGATCTCGCTGGCCGAGCGTGAGGACTTTTCGGCCAGCTTGCGGACTTCGTCGGCAACCACGGCGAAGCCGCGGCCCTGTTCGCCGGCGCGGGCCGCCTCGATGGCGGCGTTGAGCGCCAGCAGGTTGGTCTGCTCGGCAATGTCCTTGACCTCGCGGGTCATCATGGTGATCGATTCGGTGTTGCGCACGAAGTTGTTCACCGAGTCGGCCATTTCCTTGACCGCGCCTTCGACAACGTTCATTTCGCCGAGCAGGGTCTGCAAGTTGCGGCTGCCTTCGTTGGCGCGGGCCAGGCTTTCCTGCGACTGGTGCTGGACATGCTCGGCGCTCTGGGCGATCGACGAGATGCTGGAGACCAGTTGTTCGACGGCGGTAGCGGCGTCGTTGGATTTTTCGTTCTGCTGGTGCGAACTCTGGGAAACCCGGTCGGCGCTGTCGGACAGCGCGGCAACCCGGGCCGAAACCTGAGTCGCAGCATCGCGGACCTGGCTGACCAGTTGCTGGAAGTTACCCATCATTTCGTTGAATACCTGGGCCGACTGACCGACCTCATCCCGTCCCTTGACCGGCAGGCGACGGGTCAGGTCGCCTTCGCCGCGGGCGATGTCGCGCAGACCACTACGCAGGTGGTCGAGCGGTACGGTGACGAAATGGTGGGTCAGGAAGTAGATGATCAGCAGCAGTGCGCCCAGGGCGCCGAGCGCGGCGCCGGCAATCTTCAGGCGGAAGCTGGCGACTTCGGCCTCGACCGAGTCGAGCGAGACCTTCATGCTGACCAGACCGAGCACGGTGCCTTCCGGGGCCTGGTGGCAAACGATGCAGTCCTTGCCGAGGTAGTTGGACGAGGCATTGGTCGGGTTGATCACGCGCAGGAAGGAACTGCCGGCTTCGTGTTCGACGGCGATGTAAGGCTTGCCTTCGCGCATCACCTTCTGCTCCTGCGCGTCGAGTTCGCGATTGCTCTTGGTGTCAGGGCCGTACAGCTTGATCACGGCTTCGCCACGGGCGACGTGCAGATCCTTGATGATCGACAGCTGCTTGATCTGGTCAAGGAAGACCTCACGCTGATCGACGGTGCCGGTGATCATCATGCCGGTCAGGCCGGCCATGGTCATTTCGTGAATGCTCTGCGAGAAGTCCTTGGCCTGGTTGATCGCGGTTTCGCGATTGACGTTGGTCATCCAGACGATGGCTCCGGCCCAGATCAATGCAAGAACAACCCAGATGGCAGCAGTCAGGCGAACCCATATTTTCAAGTCGGCAAAGCGCGGCATTTTTATCAACCCTTGTTGTGACGACTTGGTCAGTTTGTCTCAGACGGCCAAGTCTATTTGTTGGATTGTGCCAGCAGCGCCATTCTCATGCAAAAAAATTCCTGAAGTGCGAATTTGTCCAAAAAGCGTATTCGTGTTTCCTTTGAGGTCAAATGGCGTCGCCACGCGCGCCAGCGCGATCGCGCCAACGCCGCTTTCGCTCAAGGATTTCAGCTCGCCTGAACCATTTTCATCGGGCTGCCACAGACTCAGCTTCTGCCAGGCCTCGTCGTTCTCGTCGATCCAGCCGTTGCCGTCGTCGTCGAGCTGTGCCAGTTCGGCAAAGCCGTCACCGGAATTCGGGCCGAACATTTCACTGCCGTTGTTGATCTTGCCGTCGCCATTGCGATCGAAGACCAGGTAGACGCTGCCACTGGCCAGGCGGGAAATCTGCTCTTCCTTGCCATCGCTGTCGAGGTCGAAGGAGAAGCGTTGATCCAGCAGGCTGGCGGCGTTGCCCGAGAAGTTGAGAACCAGGGGATCGACCTTGCGCGCCGCATCGCCCAGGCGCAGGCTGATCGAACTTTCCTCGTGATAGGCGCGCGACATCATCAGGGTGACGTCGAAGCGGATTTCCTTACCGTCGGCGGTCTTGACGGTGCCGCTGGCGGTAAAGCTGGTGGCTTCAAGTTCGGTATAGGATTCGTGATAGTCGTATTCGATGCCGAAACCGGCCGGGGCGTTCGTATTCTGACCACCGGCGTTGCCCGGCGAGGCTGGGACATCGACCGGACGGGAGCGGTCCGCGAGTTCGCGCGCATCGAAGATGCGGGTCGACTTGCCGGTCAGTGCTTCGAGCATCAGGCGCATCAGCAGCATGCGCGGATCTTCGTCGATGCGGTCTTCGATGTCCTGGTCGATGCTGCTCGCCGCTGCGGCCTTGCCGGCCTCGGAGATGACCACTTGCGGGCGGGCCGGCGTCGGATTGTTCGTGCCCCGGCCTTCGAAATCTGGGCGCTGGGGCCCAACCCAGGCGCGCAGCGATTCACTGACCTCGTGACGCTGCATGCTGCTGTGCGATGAGGCCAACTGCAGTTCGGCGCTGGCGATTTTCATGGTGGCCTCCCGGCAATGTGTCTGACACATTGTTAACGGCAGGCGCGCCGGAAAATTAAGATGCTGCTCCGTATTTTCTGGCTTCGCTCAGACTCTTGGCGAGCGCTTGCGGGTCATCCGCTGCCCGGGTCTCCCAGCCAGCCAGATGGCGTTCGGCGAGATCGGCGAGGGCGGCGATCCAGTCTGGTTCCTCGTTGAGCGCCGGGATGTAGTGATATGCCTTGCCGCCGGCGGCAAGGAAGTCTTCGCGGCCTTCCTGGGCGATTTCTTCGAGCGTTTCCAGACAGTCAGCGGAGAAGCCCGGGCAGATCACGTCAACCCGGCGCACGCCGGCCTGGCCCCAGGCATGCAGGGTCGGCGCGGTGTAGGGCTGCAGCCATTCGGCCTTGCCGAAGCGGGACTGGAAGCAGATCTGGTACTGATCGTCGCGCAGGCCGAGGCGTTCGGCGAGCAGGCGGCCGGTCTTGTGGCATTCACAGAAGTAAGGGTCGCCAAGGTCGAGGCTGCGTTTGGGCAGACCGTGGAAGCTCATGAGCAGCCGGTCGCCGTCGGCCAGCGGGCCGACTTGCTGCCAGTGGCGACGAACGCTGGCTTCGAGCGCCGCCAGATAGCCGGCGTCGTCGTGGTAGTTGCGCAGGAAACGCATCTCCGGCTGGTTGCGCGTCTGCAGCAGCCAGCGGGCGGCTTCGTCGACGACGGTGGCGGTGGTGCTGGCGGCGTACTGCGGGTACATCGGCACGATCAGGATGCGCCGGTAGCCGGCGGCTTTCAGGCGATCGAGTACGGCGCCGACCGAGGGCTGGCCGTAACGCATTGCCCAGGCGACGTCGACCCGGTGGCCGCGCTCGCCGAGCAGTCCCTTGAGCAGCTTGGCCTGGCGCTCGGTGTGCACGCGCAGCGGCGAACCTTCGTCGGTCCACACGGTGGCGTACTTGGCGGCGGATTTCTTTGGCCGGATATTTAGGATGATGCCGTTCAGAATCAGCCACCACAGCGCCTTGGGGATTTCGACGACGCGCGGATCAGAGAGAAACTGCTTGAGGTAACGGCGCAAGGCGGGCGCGGTCGGCGCCTCGGGCGTGCCGAGGTTGGCCAGGATGATCGCGGTGCCGGCAGGTGTGCCGTGGCGGTAGGGCGGTTCGGGCTGGAAGCGGGGCATCAGTTGTCGTTTTTGTAGGAGAGGGCTGAAGACAGCAGTCGGGCGGTGATGTCGACGATGGGAATGACCCTTTCGTAGGCCATCCGGGTCGGTCCGATGACGCCGACCGAGCCGACGATCTGGCCGTCGACGCTGTAAGGGGCAGCGATGACACTGCACTCGTCAAGGGTGGCGATGCCGGATTCGCCGCCAATGAAGATCTTGACGCCTTCGGCGCGGTTGGAAATATCGAGTAGCCGCATCAGACTGGAGCGCTGCTCGAAAAGTTCGAACAGTTCGCGCAGGCGCTTCATGTTCGACGACAACTCCTCGACATCGAGCAGGTTCTTTTCGCCGGAAATGACATAGGGTTGAGCGTTTTCCGACAGCGCGGCGTCGCCTGCTTCCAGCGCCAGCGTCATCAGCGGCTTGATGTCCTCGCGCAATTGCTGGATTTCGCCGGCCAGGCGCTGGCGGATCTGCTCGAAATCGAGGCCGGCGAAATTCTGGTTAAGGTAGTTGGCGGCGGTGACTAGCTCAGACGGCGTGTAGGCCTTGTCGCTGCTCAGAATGCGGTTCTGTACGTCGCCGTCGGTGGTGACGATGATCAGCAGGATGCGTTTTTCCGACAGGCTGAGGAATTCGATCTGGCGGATGCGGTTGGCGGCGCGGCGCGGCGCGATGACGACGCCGGCGAAATGGGTCAGGCTGGACAGCAGTTGCGAGGCGTTGGCAATGACCTGGTTTGACGGCAGGCCATGCAGTGCTTCCTGAATTTCGCCGCGTTGGCGGGCCTCCAGCGGTTGCATGGTGAGCAGGCTGTCGACGAACAAGCGGTAGCCGCGCGCCGTCGGCACCCGTCCGGCCGAGGTGTGGGGGCTGGCGACGAAGCCGGCTTCCTCGAGGTCGGCCATGACGTTGCGGATCGTCGCCGGCGACAGGTCGAGGCCGGAAAATTTCGACAAGGCGCGCGAGCCGACCGGTTGCCCGTCGGCAATATAGTGTTCGACCAGGGCCTTGAGCAGGGTGCGCGAGCGATCATCAAGCATGGCGTGGATTCTACCCAAAAGCGGCGGCGGCACGGCAAGCCGTTTTTTATGCAAGAATTCGCACCCATGAACCGCCTGCGCCAACCCCGAACCATCGCCCTCGTCGGCAAGTACCACAGCCCGGAAATCGCCGAATCGCTGCGACGCCTGGCTGAGTACCTGCACGAGCGCGGCGTCTCGGTCTTCGTCGAGCGTGAGACCGCCGAACACATCGGCAAGCTGGTCGATCTGTCGCGCTGGGTCACCTGCGGCTTCAACGACATCGGCGCCCACGCCGACGTTGCCATCGTCCTGGGCGGCGACGGTACCATGCTCAACGCGGCGCGCCGACTGGCCCGCTACTGCGTGCCGCTGGTCGGCGTCAACCAGGGCCGGCTCGGTTTCATGACCGACATCGCCCGCCAGGACATGCTCAGTTGCATGGACGACCTGCTCGACGGCCGTTTCCTGCGCGAGAACCGCATGCTGCTGGCGGCCGAGGTGATCCGCGACGGCAAGGAGCTGGCGACCAACATGGCGCTCAACGATGTCGTCATCGACAAGGGCGCGATCGGCCGCATGATCGAATTCGAACTGTTCATCGACGGCGAGTTCATCTACAACCTGCGCTCCGACGGCCTGATCGTGTCGACGCCGACCGGTTCGACCGCCTATTCGCTGTCGGCCGGCGGCCCCATCCTGCATCCGACGCTGACCGGCATCGCGCTGGTGCCGCTGTGCCCGCACGCGCTGACCAACCGCCCGGTGATCGTCAATGACAACGCCGACATCGAACTGCGCGTCACTCACGCCGACGACCCGCGGGTGCACTTCGACGGTCAGCTGACGCTCGACCTGCAGACCGGCGACAGCGTCCGTCTGCGCCGTTCCGAACACACCATCTGTTTCCTGCATCCACCGGGTTACAGCTACTTCGCCATGCTGCGGCAGAAGCTGCAGTGGAGCGAGCGGCCCAAGGGATAAGCATGCTTCGCCACCTGACTCTGCGCGACTTTGTCATTGTCGACCGCCTCGAACTCGAATTTTCCGCCGGTTTCGGCACGCTGACCGGCGAAACCGGCGCCGGCAAGTCGATCCTGATCGACGCCCTGGCCCTGGCGCTCGGCGAGCGCGGCGACGCCGGCGTCGTCCGCGCCGGCTGCGACAAGGCCGAGATCGCCGCCACCTTCGAGGTTGCCGCCGTGCCCGAAGTCGCCGCCTGGCTCGATGAAAATGGGCTCGACGTCGGCGACGAGCTGCTGCTGCGCCGGGTAGTTGACGCCAACGGCCGCTCGCGCGCCTGGATCAATGGTTCGTCGGCGACCGTCCAGCAGTTGCGCGAAGTCGGCGAATGGCTGGTCGATATTCACGGTCAGCACGCCCATCAGTCACTGCTGCGCGCCGATGCGCAGCGCCAGTTGCTCGACGGTCATGCCGGCCTGGGCGATCTGGCGCGCGAGGTCGGTGGCGCCTGGAAGGCCTGGCGTGATGCCGAGCAGGCCTGGCGGAGCGCGAGCGAAGGGGCGGCAGCGCTACTGCGTGAGCGCGAACAACTGGAATGGCAGGTTGGCGAACTGGCAGCGCTGGCCTTCACCGCCGACGAGTGGGCCGAACTCGACCTTGAGCATCGCCGCCTCGGCCATGCGGCCAGCCTGATCGAGGGCGCCCAGTACGCGCTGGCCGTGCTCGCCGAGGACGACGCCGCCTGCGAGCGCCAGATCGACCGCGTCGCCACCCGGCTGGCCGGGCTGGCCGACTACGATCCGGCGCTGGCCGAGGTTGCCGGACTGCTCGGTTCGGTCCAGGCCGAGTTGTCGGACGCCGTGTCCACGCTGCGCCGCTATGCTGATCGCGCCGATCTCGATCCGTCGCGGCTGGCCGAAGTAGAAGCGCGGATGGACGCAGTCATGACCCAGGCGCGCAAGCACCGGGTGCCGCCGGTCGAGTTGCCGGCGCTGCTCGCCGGCTGGCAGGCGCGGCTGGCCGAACTGTCGGCGGCGGCCGATCTCGAAGGCTTGCAGGCGCGTGTCGATGCGCTGCGCAGTGCCTATCTGGAAGTCGCCGGGCGGCTGTCGGCCGGACGGCGCCAGGCTGCCGACGAGATGGGCGCCCGGGTCAGCGAGATCATGCGCCAGCTGGCGCTGTCCTCAGGCCGTTTCGAGGTGGCGCTGTTGCCGGTCGATGGCGGTGCGGTTTACGGCCTCGAACAGGTTGAATTCAGGATCGGCGGTCTCGCTGGCAACGAGGCCAGGCCGCTGGCCAAGGTCGCTTCCGGCGGCGAGCTGTCGCGCATCAGCCTGGCCATCCAGGTGCTGACTTCGCGCTCGGCCAGCGTGCCGACGTTGATCTTCGACGAGGTCGATGTCGGCATCGGCGGCGGTGTCGCCGAAATCGTCGGTCGTCTGCTGCGCGAACTCGGCCGTGAGCGGCAGGTGTTGTGCGTTACCCACCTGGCGCAGGTGGCGGCGCAGGCCGACTGGCAGTGGCAGGTGAGCAAGGCGGGGCGCGACGGCGTCGTGCTGTCGGCGATCAAGGCACTCGACGACGATGGCCGGGTCCAGGAAATCGCGCGCATGCTGGGCGGCGTCGAGATTACCGATATCACCCTGCAGCACGCCCGTGAGCTGTTGCGCCTGGACGCTTAGGCGAACACCTTGGTGGCGGCGAAAGCGGCCAGTAACAGGAAGAAGACGCCGCTGACACGGTGAATCCAGACCAGCGGCAAGCGGTTGAGCAGGCGGCGGCCGGCGATGATGCCGAGCAGCGAGGTGGTGGCCAGCGCCAGCGTGGCGCCGGTCCAGATGGCGGCGGCGCTGCCGGTGCTGCCCAGGCCGGCGACGGCAATCTGGGTCTTGTCGCCGAATTCGGCCAGAAAGATCAGCAGGAAGGTGGTGGCGAAGATGCCGTGCCCCGGTTTTTCCTCGATTTCCTCGTCCTCATCCTCTTCACGGTAGCGCAGGGCGCTGATCCCGAAAACGGCGAACAGCACGGCGACGGCCAGCGCTACCAGCCAGCCCGGCAACCAGGCGGCAACAGCAGCACCGAATAGCACGGCGAGCAGGTTGAGTACGGCAAAGGCGGCGATGGCGCCGAGCGCGACCGGCAGGCCGCGATGGCGCGAGGCCAGGGTCATGCACACGAGCTGGCTCTTGTCGCCGAATTCGGCCAGGCCGATGACCAGGAAAGTGGTGCCGACCGACGACAGCCAGGCACCGCTGCCCGGCGGAATTGCCTCAATCATCGGTGACTCTTAGTGGTCGGCGGTATCGTCGGCAGGAACCTGGGTACGGTTCGGGCAGGCTTCCTTGGTGCAGTGCGCGTAGAGGTAGAGCGCGTGATCCTGGATCTTGAAGCCGCGTTCCTCGGCAATCATGTTCTGCCGGCGTTCGATTTCCGGATCGTAGAATTCCTCGACCTTGCCGCAGTCGATGCAGACCAGGTGGTCGTGGTGCTTGCCGCGGTTGATTTCAAAAACGGCCTTGCCGGATTCGAAGAAGTGGCGCTCCAGCAGGCCGGCCTGTTCGAACTGGGTGAGCACGCGATAGACAGTGGCCAGGCCGATGTCCATGTTTTCAGCCAGCAACATGCGGTAGACGTCTTCTGCCGTCATGTGACGCATCGTGCCCTTTTCGAACAGCTCAAGAATTTTCAGGCGGGGAAAGGTGGCTTTCAGGCCGATGCTCTTGAGGCTCTGCGGGTCGCTCATCGTGGGGATTCCTGTTCTTTTTGCGAGGCTGGGAGTGTGAGGATTTCGGGTATGATATACCGCTTCACAGTCGATACGAAACTTCCGGAAATCCGCATGCGCCGTTCCCGCTCCCTGTTGCTTGTCGCCGCCTGCGTGCTGCTGACAGCCTGTTCGTACAAGCCGAGTTTCATCAACGAGTACAAGATCGATGTCCAGCAGGGCAATGTGCTGACCCAGGACATGGTGGCCCAGCTGAAACCCGGACAGACCCGGGAGCAGGTGCGCTTCATTCTCGGCTCGCCCCTGATTACCGATATTTTTCACCGCGACCGCTGGGACTACGTCTATCGCTTCCGTGAAGGGCGTAGCGGCCAGGTCCAGTCGCGCAAGTTTTCCGTGTTTTTCGACGCCAACGGACAGCTTGAGCGCGTCGCCGGCGATGTTGAACTGGCCTCGGTCGAAGAGCTGACGATGCCGGTGTCGAAAATGCGCATGGTCGATCTCGGCTCGATCGGCGAGGATGGTGCTGCGGAACCCCTGCCGCCGCCCGAAGAGCCGGGTTTCCTCCGGCGCATGATGAACCGTATTGGATTGTAAGCAATGAGCAAAGCACGTATCGGCATCGTCGGTGCCGGCGGCCGCATGGGCCGCATGTTGATCGAGGCCGTCCTCAAGGATGACTCGGTGGTTCTCGGTGCCGCTTTCGATATCCCGGGTAGCCCGGTGATCGGCGCCAGTGCCGGGGCGCTGGTTGGCATGGACAGCGAAGTCGTGGTCATCAGCGACCTGGTTGCGGGCATGAAGCAGATTGACTGCCTGATCGATTTCACCCGCCCGGAAGGGACGCTGGAGCATCTGGAAATCTGTCGTCAGGCGGGTGTGGCCATGGTCATCGGCACGACCGGCTTCGACGCGGCCGGCAAGGCCACCATCGCCGCCGCCGCCAAGGATGTGCCGGTGGTTTTTGCGCCGAACATGGCGATCGGCGTCAATCTGGTTTTCAAGTTGCTCGATACGGCAGCGCGCATCCTCAATGAAGGTTACGACATCGAAATCGTCGAAGCCCATCACCGGATGAAGGTCGATGCGCCTTCGGGTACGGCGCTACGCATGGGCGAAGTCGTTGCTGCCGCACTGGGTCGCGATCTTGACGATTGCGCGGTGTATGGTCGCGAAGGCGTTACCGGCGAGCGCGATCCGTCGACCATCGGTTTTGCCACGGTACGCGGTGGCGACATCGTCGGCGACCATACGGTCATGTTCTGCGGTCTCGGCGAGCGCGTCGAAGTCACGCACAAGGCCAGTAGCCGCATGCCCTACGCGCTGGGCAGCCTGCGCGCGGCACGCTTCATTTTCGGCCGTCAGAGCGGTCTTTACGACATGCAGGACGTGCTCGGCTTCCGCTGACAGCCATGAAATCCCGACTGCTGCAGCGCCAGATTGAGGAATTGTTCGGGGGTGATGGCGAAGCCACCCTGCGGCAGTTGCTTGAGTCAGCGCGGCAGCAGGGGGGGCAGGTTCTGGCGCAGGCTGTCGAGAAGCTGATCGAGCGGGTCGATGCTTCCTACGTGGCCTATGCCGGTCTGAACAACTGGACCACCGCCCTGTCGGGCGACGCATTGGTGGACTGGAACCTGCGCAGCGGCTCCATCGATGCCGGTCGGCAATGGAAGGAGATGCTGGGTTATCTCCAGGAGGATCTCGATAATTCCATCGTCCAGTGGCAGCGTCTGCTGCACCCCGAGGATCTGCGCAACCTGCAGTCCAGGATTGCCCGCCATGCAAGCAGCCGGGATCGTTGGTTCGAGCTGGAATGTCGCCTCAAGGCCAAGGATGGTGCCTGGCGCTGGTTCATGATCCGTGGCGCAGTCGCCGCCCGTGATGCCGATGGCGAGCCGGTGCGCATGCTGGTCCTGCAACGCGACATCAGCCAGATCAAGGCGGCTGAGTCGGCCCTGATCGCGGCCAAGGAGTCGGCCGAATCGGCCAACAAGGCCCGCGGTGCTTTCCTGGCCAACATGAGTCATGAAATCCGGACGCCGATGAACGGCATCATCGGCATGACCGAACTGGCGCTCGATACCGAACTGGATGCCGAGCAGCGCCATTACCTGAAAACCGTGAAATCGTCGGCGGAATCCCTGCTGACCATCGTTAACGACATTCTCGACTTCTCCAAGATCGAAGCCGGGCGCATGGAAGTCGAGGCAGTTTCCTTCCTGGTGCACGATGTCGTTCTCGAAGCGGTCCGCGTGGTTGCCGTCAATGCGCATCGCAAGGGCCTGGAACTGGTCGTCGACATCCGCCCGGAGGTGCCGGGGCGCATGGTCGGCGACCCGACCCGCCTGCGCCAGGTGATCATCAATCTGGTCGGCAACGCCATCAAGTTTACCGAGGCCGGTGAGGTCGAGGTATCGGTGTCGGTCAGCAAGGCGTCGATCAAGGAAACCGAAATCCTGGTGTCGGTCCGCGATACCGGTATCGGTGTGCCGGCTGACAAGCAGCAGGCGATTTTCGATGCTTTCTCGCAGGCCGACGTGTCCACGACCCGGCGCTACGGCGGCACCGGGCTCGGCCTGGCGATCTGTGCCAAGCTGGTGCAGCTGATGGGCGGGCGCATCTGGCTGGAGAGCGCGGAAGGGCAAGGCTCGACTTTTCATTTCACCGTCGGCTTGCGCGCCGATCCGGCGGCGCCGGTGGTCGGATCGGCGCCTGTTGCTGCCTATCGTGGTCGCCGTGCCCTGATCGTCGAAGATAGCGCGGTTGCTGGTCGCTGCCTGCGGGGCATGCTCGAGAGCATGGGGATGCAGGTTTCGCTGGTGAGCGACCCGGTGCAGGCGGCGGCAGTCATGAACAAGAGCCGGGCCATGGATTTCCCCTTCGACTACCTGTTCGTCGATGCGGCCATGGCCGCCCCGGCCGGCATGGCCATGGTCGAGAACTGGCGCCTTGGCGGCCAGCGCGAACGCATGATGGTGATGCTGACGACTGAGAACCAGCGCCAGGATCTGGCTCGCCTGCGCGAACTCGGCGTGGCGGTGCACCTGGTCAAGCCGGTGGGTGGCGGCGATGTGGAAGTGGCGCTGGGGCTGGCCGAAGTCTCTGGTTCGGCACAGGCGGTCGTCGAACTCGAGCCTTTCGACGTCGATGCGCCGGCGGGGCGGGCGGCGGTACGCAGCCATCGCGTGCTGCTGGTCGAAGATAATCCGGTCAACCAGGAACTGGCCCTGCGCCTGCTTGAGCGCGAAGGCTATCAAGTCAAGGTGGCGAACAACGGGGCGGAAGCGGTCGACATGTTCGATCAGGGAAGCTTCGACATTATCCTGATGGACATGCAGATGCCGGTCATGGGCGGGATCGAGGCAACCGAGGCCATTCGTTCGCACGAAATGCGCCGGAGCTGGGTGATCTCGCACGAATTGAAGCCGATCTACATCATCGCGATGACGGCCAATGTCATGGAAAGCGATCGCGAGCGCTGCCTGGCGGCGGGGATGAACGATTACGTCGCCAAGCCGCTGCGGCCCGAGGTGCTTTATGCCGCGCTGGAGCGCGCGAGTGGTGACGATCCGCTGCGTGTCTCGGTGATCGGCCCGGTGAGTGTGCGCCCGCACGTGTCGGGGATCAACCTGCAGGCGGCGCTGGATAATCTTGGCGATGTTGACCTGCTGGCAACCATGGCTGAAATGCTGCTGGCCGAGTGGCAGGGGCACCTGGAGCGGTTGAAGCAGGCCATCGAAGCTCAGGACGCCGTCGATGCCCGCATGCATGCCCATACCCTGAAAAGCCTGGTGGCGATGTTCCATGCCGAGGAGGCGCGCAGCCTGTCTGCACGTATCGAAAACGACATGATGGCGGAAGTCATCGACTGGGCTGCTGGCCTGCAATTGTTCGCCTCACTGGCGGCGGAAATGGAACGTATCCGTCCGCATCTGGAAGCTTTTGTCGAGACGCGTGTAATGCCTTGAATTTGCCTGAAAAGGCTCTTTTCGGCTAGAATGGGAAGGTTAAAAAAGCACAAGCGGGGAGGCGCGAGCCTTCCCGCTTGGCACATGAACGAGCAGAAAAATTACAGGAGAGCTGACGTGTCGCTGCTGCCCTCATTCACACCCGCCATCCTCGCCCTCGCCGACGGGACGGTTTTCAAGGGCCAATCCATCGGCGCCGACGGCGTAACCAGCGGTGAAGTGGTGTTCAACACCGCGATGACCGGTTATCAGGAAATCCTGACCGATCCGTCGTATTCGCGCCAGATCGTCACCCTGACCTATCCGCATATCGGCAATACCGGCTGCAATGCCGAGGACTTCGAGTCGCGCGCCAACTACGCTGCCGGACTGGTGGTCAAGGACCTGCCGCGCCTGGCCTCGAACTGGCGTTGCCAGGAAGATCTCGGCGCTTACCTGAAGAAGCACGGCATCGTCGCCATCGCCGGCATCGATACGCGCAAGCTGACCCGCGTCCTGCGGGAAAAGGGCGCCCAGGCCGGCTGCATTCTCGCCGGCGAAGCCGACGAAGCCAAGGCGCTGGCCGCCGCCCGCGCCTTCCCCGGGCTGGCCGGCATGGATCTGGCCAAGGTCGTCTCGGCGACCGAGCGTTACACCTGGAGCGAGGCCGAATGGACGCTCGACGGCTACAAGCAGCGTGCCGAGGAGCGTTTCCACGTCGTCGCTTACGACTTCGGGGTCAAGAGCAATATCCTGCGCATGCTCGCCGAGCGCGGTTGCAAGCTGACCGTCGTGCCGGCGCAGACGCCTGCGGCCGACGTGCTGGCAATGAAACCGGACGGTGTCTTCCTGTCCAACGGTCCGGGCGACCCGGAACCCTGCGACTACGCGATCGCCGCGATCCGTGAGATCCTCGCCGCCGGCGTGCCGACCTTCGGCATCTGCCTCGGCCACCAGTTGCTGGCGCTGGCTTCCGGCGCCAAGACCTTGAAGATGAAGTTCGGCCACCACGGTGCCAACCATCCGGTCAAGGACATGGATACCGGCCAGGTGCTGATCACCAGCCAGAACCACGGTTTCGCGGTCGATCCGGCGTCGATGCCGGCCAACCTGCGAGTCACCCATGTCTCGCTGTTCGACGGTTCCAACCAGGGGATCGCCCGCACCGACGTGCCGGCCTTCTCCTTCCAGGGGCACCCGGAAGCCAGCCCCGGCCCGCACGACGTGGCCTACCTGTTCGATCGCTTCCTCGACACCATGACGCGCGGCGTGGCTGCGCTCAATAACGCGCAATAAGCGGCACAGAGAGAGATAACGATGCCGAAACGTACAGACATCAAGAGTGTTTTGATCATTGGTGCCGGCCCGATCATCATCGGCCAGGCCTGTGAATTCGACTATTCAGGCGCCCAGGCCTGCAAGGCCCTGCGCGAAGAGGGTTACAAGGTCATCCTGGTGAACTCCAACCCGGCGACGATCATGACCGACCCGGAAATGGCCGACGTCACCTACATCGAGCCGATCACCTGGCAAGTCGTCGCCAAGATCATCGAGAAGGAGCGTCCGGACGCGCTGCTGCCGACCATGGGCGGCCAGACCGCGCTGAACTGCGCGCTCGACCTCGACCGCGAAGGCGTGCTGGCCAAGTTCAACGTCGAACTGATTGGTGCGTCTAAGGAAGCCATCGACAAGGCCGAAGACCGCCAGAAGTTCAAGGACGCGATGACCAAGATCGGTCTCGGTTCGGCCAAGTCAGCCACCGCGCACAGCATGGAAGAGGCTTACCAGGTGCAGGCGATGATTGGTTTCCCGACCATCATCCGCCCGTCGTTTACGCTCGGCGGTACCGGCGGCGGCATCGCCTACAACATGGAAGAGTTCGAGACCATCTGCAAGCGCGGTCTCGAAGCCTCGCCGACCAACGAGCTGCTGATCGAAGAGTCGCTGCTCGGCTGGAAGGAATACGAAATGGAAGTGGTCCGCGACAAGGCGGACAACTGCATCATCGTCTGCTCGATCGAAAACCTCGATCCGATGGGCGTGCATACCGGCGACTCGATCACCGTTGCCCCGGCCCAGACGCTGACCGACAAGGAATACCAGTTGCTGCGCAACGCCTCTATCGCCGTGCTGCGCGAAATCGGCGTCGACACCGGTGGTTCCAACGTGCAGTTCTCGATCAATCCGAAGGATGGTCGCTGCATCGTCATCGAAATGAATCCGCGCGTTTCGCGTTCGTCGGCACTGGCGTCCAAGGCGACCGGCTTCCCGATCGCCAAGATCGCTGCCAAGCTGTCGGTCGGCTATACGCTCGACGAACTGACCAACGACATCACCGGCGGTAAGACGCCGGCCTCGTTCGAGCCGTCGATCGACTACGTCGTCACCAAGGTGCCGCGTTTTGCCTTCGAAAAATTCCCGCAGGCGGACAATACCCTGACCACGCAGATGAAGTCGGTCGGCGAAGTCATGGCCATGGGCCGCACCTTCCAGGAATCGCTGCAGAAGGCCCTGCGCGGTCTGGAAGTGGGTGTTGACGGCTTCAACCTGAAGACGGTCGATCCGGAAACCATCGACGAGCAACTGGCCCGGCCGACGCCGGACCGCCTGTGGTACGTCGCTGACGCCTTCGGCATCGGCATGTCGGTCGAGCGCGTCTTCGACCTGACCAAGATCGATCCGTGGTTCCTGACCCAGATCAAGGAGATCGTCGATCTCGAACTGGAAGTGGAAAACCGCGAATTTGCGTCCTTGACCGCCGACGAAGTCCGTTTCCTGAAGCAGAAGGGTTTTGCCGACCGTCGTCTGGCCTACCTGCTGAAGACCAGCGAATCCGAGTTCCGCAAGCGCCGCCATGAACTGGGCGTGCGTCCGGTGTACAAGCGCGTCGATACCTGCGCCGCCGAATTCGCGACCGGCACCGCTTACCTCTACTCGACCTATGACGAAGAGTGCGAAGCGCAGCCGACCGACAAGAAGAAGATCATGGTCCTCGGTGGCGGTCCGAACCGCATCGGCCAGGGCATCGAGTTCGACTACTGCTGCGTGCATGCCGCGATGGCAATGCGCGAAGACGGCTACGAAACGATCATGGTCAACTGCAACCCGGAAACGGTGTCCACCGACTACGATACCTCTGACCGCCTCTACTTCGAGCCGCTGACGCTGGAAGACGTGCTGGAGATCTGCGCCATCGAGAAGCCGGTCGGCGTCATCGTCCAGTACGGTGGCCAGACCCCGCTCAAGCTGGCGCTGGCGCTGGAAGCCAACGGCGTGCCGATCATCGGCACGACGCCGGAATCGATCGACATCGCCGAAGACCGCGAGCGTTTCCAGAAGCTGCTGCACGACCTCGGCCTGAAGCAGCCGCCCAACCGCACGGCGCGTACCGAAGAGGATGCGCTGCGTCTGGCGCAGGAAATCGGCTACCCGCTGGTCGTTCGCCCGTCCTACGTGCTGGGTGGCCGGGCCATGGAAATCGTCCATGAGCAGAAGGACCTCGAGCGCTACATGCGCGAAGCGGTCAAGGTCTCCAACGATTCGCCGGTGCTGCTCGACCGCTTCCTCAACGACGCTGTCGAATGCGACGTCGATGCGCTGTCCGATGGCGAGGAAGTGATCATCGGTGGCGTCATGGAACACATCGAACAGGCCGGCGTGCACTCCGGCGACTCGGCCTGCTCGCTGCCGCCGTACTCGCTGTCCGCTGCCGTCCAGGACGAACTGCGTCGCCAGACCAAGCTGATGGCCAAGGCGCTCAACGTCTGCGGCCTGATGAACGTGCAGTTCGCGATCAAGGACAACGACGTCTACGTGCTCGAAGTCAATCCGCGCGCCTCGCGCACTGTGCCCTATGTGTCCAAGGCGACCGGCCTGCAGTTGGCCAAGATCGCCGCCCGCTGCATGTCGGGCAAGAGCCTCAAGGCCCAGGGCATCACCAAGGAAGTCGTGCCGCCGTACTTCTCGGTCAAGGAAGCTGTCTTCCCCTTCGTCAAGTTCCCGGGCGTCGATACCATCCTCGGTCCGGAAATGAAGTCGACCGGTGAAGTCATGGGCGTCGGTGTCAGCTTTGCCGAAGCTTTCGTCAAGTCGCAGCTGGCTGCCGGGGTCAAGCTGCCGTCGTCGGGCAAGGTCTTCCTGTCGGTCAAGGACAGCGACAAGCCGAAGGCGGTCGAGATCGCCCGTCATCTGCACGAGGCCGGCTTCCAGCTGGTTGCCACGCGCGGTACGGCGCAGGCCATCGAGGCTGCCGGCCTGCCGGTGCAGCCGGTCAACAAGGTCACCGAAGGCCGTCCGCACATCGTCGACATGATCAAGAACAACGAGATTGCGCTGATCATCAACACCGTCGAGGAAAAGCGCGGCGCGATCAACGATTCGCGCTCGATCCGGACCTCGGGCCTGCAGGCGCGGGTGACGATGTATACGACGATCTGGGGTGCCGAAGCGGCTGCCGAAGGCATCCGCAACCTGGGCGAACTTGTGGTGTATCCGATTCAGACGCTGCACGCGCAGCTTCACTGAGACCAACCAGAACCACCGCCGGGTCGTCCCTTCCGGGCGCCGGCGGTTTTGCTTTTGCAGGGAAAAGACATGAGCAAAGTTCCGTTGACCGTAACTGGCGCCGAGAAACTCCGCGAGGAGCTGCATCGGCTGAAGACCGTCGATCGCCCCTGGGTGATCGCTGCGATCGCCGAGGCGCGTGCCCACGGTGATCTCTCCGAAAACGCCGAGTACGATGCCGCCAAGGAGCGCCAGGGTTTCATCGAAGGGCGTATCCAGGAAGTCGAAGGCAAGCTGTCGAACGCCCAGATCATCGATCCCAAACTGCTTGATGCCGACGGTCGCTGCGTGTTTGGCGCCACGGCGGAGATCGAGGATCAGGACAGCGGTGAAGTCTTCACTTACCAGATCGTCGGTGAGGACGAGGCCGATATCAAGAATGGCAAGCTGTCGGTGGCGTCGCCGATGGCCCGGGCGCTGATCGGCAAGTACGCCGGCGATATCGCTCAGGTGCAGGCGCCTGGCGGTATCCGGGAATTCGAGATTCTCGACATCCGCTACGAATAAGCATGCGCCGCCTGTCGGAAGCCCTCTATCTGTTTGCGATCACCCTGTGGATCGGTGGTTTGTGGGTGATTGGCTATCTGGTGGCGCCGGTCCTGTTCGCCAATCTCGGTGACCGACAGTTGGCCGGCATGGTTGCCGGCAAGCTGTTTGCGCTGATTGGCTGGATTGGTCTGGGGGCGGCGGCTTATCTGTTTGTTTTTCTGCTCGCCCGGCATGGCCTGCGTGCCCTGCGCGCTGCTGGGCTATGGCTGGTCCTGCTGATGGCGGCATTGGCGGCCGCCCAGTTGTTCGGGATTCAGCCCTTGATGGAGCAACTCAAGCTGGCGGCAGTGGCCCAGGAGGCGATGGCGAGCGTGACCCGCGATCGCTTCGCCACCTGGCACGGCATCTCCAGCATCGTATATCTGATCCAGAGCCTGCTCGGCCTGTGGCTGCTTTTGTGGAGCGGGCGAGGTCTGCGCTGAATCAGCCCTGGAAGCTGCGCTTGGTGCGGCGCGGTGCCGCCGGACGCGGTTTTGCCGTATTCTTCGGCGCAGAACTTTCAGGATTTTCGCGATAGACGACCAGCAGTTTGCCGATGTGCTGTACCGGCGCCGCGGCAAGTTCCTGGCAGATGCGTTCGTAGTAGGCTAGGCGATCCTCGCGGCTGTCGCCATAGACGCGGATCTTGATCAGTTCGTGTGCCTTCAGGCAGACGTCGATTTCCTTGAGGACGGCGTCAGTGAGGCCGTTTTCGGAGATCGAGACGACCGGATTGAGGCCATGGGCCTGGGCGCGCAGTTCGCGCACCTGGGCAGAGTTCAGTTGTTGCATGTGAAAACCTTTCAAAAACGGCATTTTACCGAATGAAACGAACCAGAACCAGCAAGGCGTGGATGCGCGAGCATGTGAACGACCCCTACGTCCAGCTCGCCAAGAAGGAGGGTTGGCGTTCGCGAGCCGCTTTCAAGCTGATGGAGATCGACGACAAGGACAAGTTGCTGCGGCATGGCGAGGTGGTCGTTGACCTCGGCGCAACGCCGGGCGGCTGGTCGCAGGTGGCGGTGCAGCGGGTTGGCGGCGGCGGATTGGTGTTCGCGCTCGATCTGCTTGAAATGGATCCGATCCACGGTGTGCACTTCATCCAGGGCGATTTTCGCGAGGACGAGGTCCTGCAGCAACTCGAAGAAAAACTCGGCGATCGTCGGGTAGGGCTTGTAATGTCCGACATGGCCCCCAATATGTCAGGTGTACCCTTGGTCGATCAGGCCCGGGTGATGCACCTGGCGGAACTGGGGCTTGAGTTCTCGCGGGCCCATTTGAAACCTGATGGCGCTTTTCTGGTCAAAGTTTTCCAGGGCAGCGATTACGAGGCTTTCGTCAAGGCGATGCGTGAGACTTTCCGCACCGTCGCCGTGCGTAAACCGGATGCTTCGCGTGACCGTAGCCCGGAGATTTACTTGCTCGGCCGCACATTGCGGTGATGGTTTTGTTTAGAATGGTGTTTTTATCGCTCGACGAAGCAGAAGGAGAGCACGCTTGAACAACATGTTCAAAAATCTCGCAATCTGGATGGTGATCGGCCTGGTGCTGATGACTGTGTTCAACCAGTTCAACAGCCGTCAGGTCGCGACCGGTGCCGTCGAGTATTCGCAATTCCTCGAGGAAGTGAAGCAGGGGCGCATCGCCAAGGTGGTCATGGAAGGCCGCACGCTGAAGGCGACGACGACTGAAGGCCGTCGTATCACCAGTTATGCGCCGCCGGATCTGTGGCTGGTCTCCGATCTCCTGAAATACGACGTCAAGATCGAGGCCAAGCCGGAAGAAGAACCCTCTTTCCTGATGAGCATTTTCGTCAGCTGGTTCCCGATGCTGCTGCTGATCGGCGTCTGGGTCTTCTTCATGCGCCAGATGCAGGGTGGTGGCAAGGGCGGCGCGTTCTCCTTCGGCAAGTCGAAGGCGCGCATGATGGACGAGTCCACCAACGCCATCACCTTCGCCGATGTGGCCGGTTGCGACGAAGCGAAGGAAGAAGTGCAGGAGATCGTTGATTTCCTGCGTGACCCGTCAAAATTCCAGAAGCTCGGCGGTCGCATTCCCAAGGGCGTGCTGATGGTCGGCAACCCGGGTACCGGCAAGACCTTGCTGGCCAAGGCCATCGCCGGCGAAGCAAAGGTGCCTTTCTTCAGCATCTCCGGCTCCGATTTCGTTGAAATGTTTGTCGGCGTGGGCGCGGCCCGGGTCCGCGACATGTTCGAAAACGCCAAGAAGCACGCACCGTGCATCCTGTTCATCGACGAAATCGACGCCGTCGGTCGTCATCGCGGCGCTGGCCTGGGTGGCGGTAACGACGAACGCGAACAGACGCTGAACCAGTTGCTGGTCGAGATGGATGGTTTTGAAGGTCATGCGGGCATCATCGTCATCGCCGCAACCAACCGTCCGGACATCCTTGACCCGGCGCTGCTGCGTCCGGGCCGTTTCGACCGCCAGGTCGTCGTGCCGTTGCCGGATATCCGCGGCCGTGAGGAAATCCTCAAGGTGCACATGCGCAAGGTGCCGATTGCCGGCGATATCAAGGCTGATGTGATCGCTCGTGGTACCCCGGGATTCTCCGGTGCCGACCTGGCCAACCTGGTCAATGAGGCGGCGCTGTTTGCGGCGCGACGCAACAAGCGTCTGGTGGACATGGACGACTTCGAAATGGCCAAGGACAAGATCATGATGGGCGCCGAGCGTCGCAGCATGGTCATGACCGAGGATGAGAAGATGAACACGGCCTACCACGAGTCGGGTCACGCCGTGGTTGCCAAGCTGGTGCCGAAGTCGGACCCGGTGCACAAGGTCACGATCATCCCGCGCGGTCGCGCCCTCGGCCTGACCATGCAGTTGCCTGAGCAGGATCGTTATGCCTACGACCGTCAGTACCTGATGAGCCGGATCGCCGTGCTGTTCGGTGGCCGGATCGCCGAGGAACTGTTCATGAACCAGATGACCACCGGTGCGTCCAACGACTTCGAGCGGGCAACGGCCATGGCGCGTGACATGGTCACCCGTTACGGCATGTCCGATCTCGGCGTGATGGTCTATGGCGAGAACGAGGGCGAGGTCTTCCTGGGCCGTTCGGTGACGCAGCACAAGAACGTTTCTGAAGCGACGATGCAGAAGGTCGACGCCGAGATTCGTCGCATCATCGACCAGCAATACGCGCTTGCCCGTCAATTGCTCGAAGACAATCGCGACAAGGTCGAGGCCATGACCAAGGCGCTGCTCGAATGGGAAACCATCGATGCCGACCAGATCGACGACATCATGGCCGGCAAGCCGCCGCGCGAGCCCAAGCCGACGCAGGGCATCAAGCCTGCCAGTCCGCCGGATGAAAAGCCGGATGCCGAGCCGAGTGCGCCGGCAACGGCCTGATCGAAAGCTATCGAACAAGCCGGGAGCGTGCTCCCGGCTTTTTTCATCATGAATAGCATCCACTGTGGCAAATACCGGCTGGGGCGTGAACGCCCGCTGATCATGGGCATTGTCAACCTGACGCCGGATTCATTTTCCGGCGACGGTCTGACTGGCGACCTCGAGCAGGCGATAGCTCATGCGCGAGCGCAGCTTGATGCTGGCGCCGATATTCTCGATATCGGCGCCGAATCGTCGCGTCCCGGTGCCGTACCGACTCCGGTCGACGAGGAGTTGCGCCGTCTGCTGCCGGTGTTGCGCGAGATTACTCGCTGGGGTGTGCCGGTTTCCGTCGATACCTACAAGCCCGAGGTCATGCGTGCTGCGCTCGAAGCTGGCGCGAGCATGATCAATGACATTGCCGGGATGGCCAGTGACGCGGCCTTGTCAGCTGTGGCCGGCAGTGACTGCGCGGTGTGCGTGATGCACATGCAGGGCGTTCCCGGAACGATGCAGCAGGCACCGGCTTACACCGACGTCGTTGCCGAGGTTGATGACTGGCTGGCAGCAACCGTGGCGCGTTGCCTGGCTGCAGGGGTCGCGCGTGAGCGGCTGATCGTCGATCCCGGTTTCGGTTTTGGCAAGACGCTGGTGCACAATATTGCGCTGTTCCGGGCCATGCGTCGCGATGATGTGGCGTTGCCGGTGCTGGTCGGGGTGTCGCGCAAGTCGATGCTCGGTCAGATCACCGGCCGACCGGTTGAGGAACGGCTGGCGGCCAGCGTGACCGCCGCTGTGCTGGCGGCGGAGCGTGGGGCGGCGATCCTGAGGGTTCATGATGTCGCAGAAACAAAAGATGCGCTGGCTGTCTGGTCGGCGTTGAAACAGGGAGAGTGACGGTGACAAGAAAATATTTCGGTACCGACGGCGTGCGCGGTCGGGTGGGGCAGGCTCCGATTACCCCGGACTTCGTGATGCGCCTCGGCTATTCAGCTGGCAAGGTGCTACTGGCCAAGGGCGAAATGCCCGCTGGCGAACGTCCGTCCGTGCTCATCGGCAAGGACACCCGGGTTTCCGGCTACATGCTGGAATCGGCGCTGGAGGCGGGTTTTTCGGCGGCCGGTGTCGATGTCTGCCTGGTCGGACCGATGCCGACGCCGGCCATTGCCTACCTGACCCGGGCGCTGCGCCTGCAGGCCGGGATCGTGATTTCGGCGTCGCACAATCCCTACTACGATAACGGAATCAAGTTCTTCTCGGCGCAGGGCACCAAGTTGCCCGACGAGGTCGAGCAGGCCATCGAGGCCGGCATCGACCAGGAGATCGTCTGCGTTCCTTCGCCGGACCTCGGTCGGGCGCGCCGGATCGACGATGCGCGCGGGCGTTACATCGAATTCTGCAAGAGCACCTTCCCCAACGAATTTGACCTGCGCGGCCTGAAGATCGTTGTCGATTGCGCCCATGGTGCCGCCTATCACATCGCCCCGGACGTGTTCCACGAACTGGGCGCCGAGGTGGTGGTGATCGGCGGCCAGCCGAACGGCTTGAACATCAACGAAAAGGTCGGGGCGACCGCGCCGAAGGCACTGTGCGATGCGGTCCTGGTCAATCGCGCCGATCTCGGCATCGCGCTCGACGGTGACGCCGACCGGATCATGATGGTCGACGCCGAAGGCAATCTTTACGATGGCGACCAGTTGCTGATGGCCATCGTTCGCAGTCGTGCTGCCAAGGGGCCGGTCAATGGTGTGGTCGGTACGCTGATGAGCAATCTTTCGTTGGAGCGGGCGCTGGCCGGGATGAATATTCCCTTTGTGCGGGCGGCGGTTGGTGATCGCTATGTGGTCGAGGCGCTGCACCGCAATGGCTGGCTGTTCGGCGGCGAGAATTCGGGGCACATCCTGGCCCTGGATCGCCATTCCACCGGCGACGGCATCATCGCCGGCCTGCAGGTGCTGGCCGCCTTGCGCGAGTCGGGCGGTGATCTCAAGACCCTGCTCGGTGCCTTGCCACTCTATCCGCAGAAACTGATCAATGTTCCGGTCGTCCGCGGCTTCGACTGGCAAGCCTGTCCGGCCATTGCAGCGGCCCGCGATCTTGTCGAGCGGCGTCTTGACGGTCGTGGTCGTGTCCTGCTTCGTCCTTCGGGAACCGAGCCGCTGCTGCGGGTGATGGTCGAAGGCGAGGATGCGCAGGCGGTTGTTGCTGCAGCCGAAGAAATTGCGGCGGCGGTCAGGGTGGCGGCTGGCGAGGGGTGAACATTGACCGGCCAGGTGGCCAATCGATATAATCCTCAGGTTTTAGCCATCGGAATCACCGAGCCATGCGCCGCAAGCTAGTCGCTGGAAACTGGAAGATGAACGGCAGCCTTTCCGCCAATCGCGGATTGCTGGCGGATATTCTCGCCGGTCTGGGCGATGTTGCCTGTGAAGTCATGGTCTGTCCGCCTTTTCCCTATCTGGCACAGGCGCAGTCCGCGCTTTCGGCCAGTCCGGTCGGGTTGGGGGCGCAGACGCTGAGCGAACATCCGGCAGGCGCATTCACCGGCGAAGTCGGGGCAGAAATGCTGCGCGAATTCGGCTGCCGTTATGTGCTGGTCGGTCATTCGGAGCGACGCAGCCTGTTTGGCGAGTCCGATGCGGTGGTTGCGGCCAAGCTGGCTGCGGCACTTGCCGCCGGTCTGGTGCCGGTGCTGTGTCTCGGCGAAACCCTGGTTGAGCGTGAGGCAGGGCAGACGGAAGCGGTTGTCTCGCGGCAGTTGCAGGCGGTTCTGGATCGTGTTGGTGCTGCCGCGTTGTCGGGGGCTGTTCTGGCTTACGAGCCGGTTTGGGCCATTGGCACGGGGCTGACCGCGACGCCGGCGCAGGCGCAGGCGGTGCATGCCCACATCCGGGCCTGTCTGGCGGCGCACGATGCAGCGGTGGCAGCGGAGGTGCGCATCCTCTATGGCGGTAGTGTCAAGCCGCAAAATGCGCAGGAGTTGTTCGGGCAGCAGGACATCGATGGTGGTCTGATCGGTGGGGCTTCCTTGGTGGCAGAAGATTTCTTGGCGATTTGTCGCGCCGCAAACTGATAGGCATAAAAATGAACTGGTTGTTTTCTGTGGTTTTGACGGTCCATATCCTGGTCGCTCTGGCGATCATCGGCCTGGTGCTGATGCAGCACGGCAAGGGCGCCGACATGGGGGCGGCTTTTGGTAGCGGTTCCTCGGGCAGCCTGTTCGGCGCTTCGGGGTCGGCGAACTTCCTCAGTCGCACCACTGCGGTGCTGGCAACGGTGTTCTTCCTGACCAGTCTTTCGCTGGCCTACATTGCCTCCGACAAGCCAAAAACGGCTGGTAGTCTGATGGAAGAGGTTGTACAATCGCAGCCTGTTTCGACGGCGGTTCCGGCTGCCGGTGAGGCCGCCGGAGCGCCTGCTGGTGCGGGTTCGAAGGCGCAGGAAGTACCGAAGTAATTTCAAAGTAACGCAAGGAAATTCGCCCGGCACGAGTCCTCGTCGGGTGGGTAAAAAAATACACGTGCCGACGTGGTGAAATTGGTAGACACGCTATCTTGAGGGGGTAGTGGCGCAAGCTGTGCGAGTTCGAGTCTCGCCGTCGGCACCAAAATATAAAGTGGGCTGGCCGTTGCAATCCGGTCGTCCCGAATAAAAACTTACAACTTGGCGGCGGATCATGGAAGCTTACTTTCCTATCCTGATGTTCGTGCTCGTGGGGGTCGCGGTCGGCGTCTTGCCGATGGTGATGGGCTTTGTGCTCGCTCCGCGTCGCCCGGATCCCGAAAAGCTCTCGCCCTATGAATGCGGCTTCGAGGCCTTCGAAGACGCGCGCATGAAATTCGACGTGCGCTACTACCTGGTTGCGATCCTGTTCATCCTGTTCGATCTTGAAATCGCCTTCCTTGTGCCGTGGGCGGTCGTTTTCTCGGACATGGTGGCAATCGATTCGCTGAAGGTTTTCGGCTTCGTCGAAATGTTGATCTTCATGGGCATTCTGGCACTGGGCGATATCTACGCCTGGGCCAAGGGTGCGCTTGAGTGGGAATGAGGGCGCCAAATGGCAATCGAAGGTATTCTGCAAGAGGGTTTTGTCACCACTACGGCTGACAAGCTCATCAACTACATGCGCACCGGCTCGATGTGGCCGATGACCTTTGGCTTGGCCTGCTGCGCCGTGGAGATGATCCACGCCGGCTGTTCCCGCTATGACCTGGACCGCTTCGGCATCGTCTTCCGGCCGAGTCCGCGTCAGTCCGACGTGATGATCGTCGCCGGTACGCTGACCAACAAGATGGCGCCGGCGCTGCGCAAGGTCTATGACCAGATGGCCGAGCCGCGCTGGGTCATTTCCATGGGGTCCTGTGCCAATGGTGGTGGCTACTATCACTATTCCTACTCGGTGGTGCGCGGCTGCGACCGCATCGTCCCGGTCGACATCTATGTGCCGGGCTGTCCGCCGACGGCTGAGGCCCTGCTCTACGGGCTGATCCAGCTGCAGAACAAGATCCGCCGCACCAATACCATTGCCCGCTAACTTTCGAGGCTGATCCCTATGTCCGCCAAGCTGGAAACGCTTAGCCAGAAATTGCAGGATCGTTTCGGAGACAAGCTGCTGTCGACCAAGCTCGCCCTCGGTGAGCTGACCGTGGAAGTCGCCGCCAACGATTATTTTGCCTTCATGCAGACGCTGCGCGACGACGCCGACCTGTCCTTCGAGGAATTGATTGACCTCTGCGGCGTCGATTACTCGACCTGGGGCGATGGCGCCTGGACCGGCAAGCGTTTTGCGACGACCGTGCATCTGCTGTCGATTGCCCACAACGTCCGCCTGCGCGTCCGCGTCTTCGCCGACAACGACGATTTCCCGGCGGTCGATTCGGTGACCTCGCTGTGGACCAGTGCCAACTGGTTCGAGCGCGAGTCCTTCGACCTCTACGGCATCGCCTACGTCGGCCACGAGGATCTGCGCCGCATCCTGACCGACTACGGTTTCATCGGCCATCCCTTCCGCAAGGATTTCCCGATTTCGGGCCATGTCGAGATGCGTTATGACCCGGATCAAGGTCGCGTGATCTACCAGCCCGTTACCATCGAACCGCGCGAGAACACGCCGCGCATCGTCCGCGAAGACACCTACGGGGATCCGGCACATGGCTGATATCCGCAACTACACCCTCAACTTCGGTCCGCAACACCCGGCCGCGCACGGCGTGCTGCGTCTGGTGCTGGAAATGGACGGCGAAGTCGTCCAGCGCGCCGACCCGCACATCGGCCTGCTCCACCGCGCCACCGAAAAGCTGGCCGAGACCCGGACCTGGGTCCAGTCCGTGCCCTATATGGACCGTCTCGACTACGTGTCGACGATGTGCAACGAACACGCCTACTGCCTGGGCGTCGAGAAGCTGCTGCAGCTCGAAGTGCCGGAGCGCGGCAAGTACATCCGCACGATGTTCGACGAAGTCACGCGCATCCTCAACCACCTGTTGTGGATCGGCTGTCACGCCCTCGACGTCGGTGCGATGACCATGGCGTTGTACACCTTCCGCGAACGCGAAGACCTGATGGATGCCTACGAGGCGGTTTGCGGTGCGCGTCTGCACGCGGCTTACTACCGTCCGGGCGGCGTCTATCGCGATCTGCCGGACCGCATGCCGCAGTACCGTGAGTCGACCTGGACCAGTGCCAAGAAGGCCAAGGAGCTCAACGACAATCGCAGTGGTTCGCTGCTCGACTTCCTTGAAGATTTCACCGACCGCTTCCCGAAATACCATGCCGAGTACCACACGCTGCTGACCGACAACCGGATCTGGAAACAGCGTCTGGTCCATGTCGGCATCGTCAGCCCGGAACGGGCCATGCAACTCGGCTTCACCGGCGCCATGCTGCGCGGTTCCGGGATTGCCTGGGATCTGCGCAAGAAGCAGCCCTACGCGGCCTACGACAAGGTCGATTTCGACGTGCCGGTCGGCGTCAATGGCGACAGCTATGACCGCTACCTGGTGCGCATGGAGGAAATGCTCCAGTCGAACCGCATCATCAAGCAGTGCATCGCCTGGTTGCGCGCCAACCCGGGTCCGGTGATCACCGACAATCACAAGGTGGCACCGCCGAACCGTGAGGCGATGAAGTCGAACATGGAAGAGCTGATCCACCACTTCAAGCTGTTCACCGAAGGCATCCACGTGCCGCCGGGCGAGGCCTATGCCGCGATCGAACATCCGAAGGGCGAGTTCGGCATCTATTTCGTTTCCGACGGTGCCAACAAGCCCTACCGGATGAAGATCCGCGCGCCGGGCTTTGCGCATCTGGCGGCGATGGACGAAATGGCGAAGGGCCACATGCTGGCCGACGTCGTGACGATCATCGGTTCCCAGGATGTTGTTTTTGGCGAGATTGACCGCTGATGTTTTCCGCTGACACCCTACAGAAATTCGCCCGCGAGGTCGCCAAGTACCCCGCCGAGCAGAAGCAGTCGGCCGTCATGGCCTGTCTGGCCCACGCCCAGGAAGAAAAGGGCTGGCTGCCGCCCGAGGCCATCGAAGCCGTTGCCGATTACCTCGGCATGCCGCCGATCGCTGCCTACGAGGTCGCTTCCTTCTACAATATGTACGACCTGAAGCCGGTCGGCAAGTACAAGATCACGGTGTGTACCAACCTGCCGTGCGCGCTGTCCGGCGGTTATCACGCCGGCGAGTACCTGCAGCAGAAGCTCGGCGTCGGTTATGGCGAGACCACTGCCGACGGCAAGTTCACGCTCAAGGAAGGCGAGTGCATGGGCGCTTGCGGCGATGCGCCGGTGTTCATCGTCAATAATCGCTCGATGTGCAGCCACATGCATCCGGAACAGATCGACAAGCTCCTTGAGGAGTGCAAATAATGGCCATGTTGGGGGCAATCAATCCGGTCCTGATGGCCGGCCTGAACGGTGATGACAGCTGGCGCCTGAAGGATTACGTCGCCCGTGGCGGCTACGAGCAGTTGAAGCGCATCCTGCAGACCGGCATGACCCAGGAAGACGTCATCGGCGAAGTCAAGAAGTCGGTCCTGCGCGGCCGTGGCGGCGCAGGTTTTCCGACCGGTCTGAAGTGGTCGTTCATGCCGCGTTCCTTCCCCGGCGACAAGTACGTCGTCTGCAATACCGACGAAGGTGAACCGGGGACCTTCAAGGACCGCGACATCATGCGCTACAACCCGCATGCGGTCATTGAGGGCATGATCATCGCCGGTTTCGCGATGGGTGCCAATCGTGGCTACAACTACGTGCACGGCGAAATCTGGGAAATCTACAAGCGTTTCGAAGAAGCGCTCGACGAAGCCCGTGCCGCCGGCCTGCTCGGCCAGAACATCCTCGGCACCCAGTTCGGCTTCGAACTGTTTGCCCACCACGGTTACGGCGCCTACATCTGCGGCGAGGAAACCGCGCTGCTCGAATCGATCGAGGGCAAGAAGGGCCAGCCGCGCTTCAAGCCGCCGTTCCCGGCGTCCTTCGGTCTGTACGGCCGGCCGACGACGATCAACAACACCGAGACCTTCGCCTCCATCCCCTTCATCCTGAAGATGGGCGGCGAGGAATTCCTCAACCTGGGCAAGCCGAACAACGGCGGCACCAAGCTGTTCTCGGTGTCCGGCCACGTCAATCGCCCGGGCAACTACGAAATCCCGCTCGGCACGCCGTTCTCGACCCTGCTCGAAATGTGCGGCGGCATGCGCGGTGGGCGCAAGCTGAAGGCGGTCATCCCCGGTGGTTCGTCGGCGCCGGTGATGCCGGCCGACGTGATCATGGACTGCACCATGGATTACGACTCGATCAGCAAGGGCGGGTCGATGCTCGGTTCCGGCGCGGTCATCGTCATGGACGAGACGGTGTGCATGGTCAAGGCGCTGGAGCGCCTGTCCTTCTTCTACCACGAGGAATCCTGCGGCCAATGCACGCCCTGCCGCGAAGGTACGGCGTGGATGTACAAGGTCGTGCATCGCATCGAGAACGGGCAGGGCAAGCCGGAAGACCTCGACCTGCTCAACAGCGTGCTCGGCAACATCGCCGGCCGGACCATCTGCGCGCTCGGCGACGCGGCGGCCTTCCCGGTGCAGAGTTTCCTCAAGCATTTTGGCAGCGAATTCGAGTACCACATCGAGCACAAGACCTGTCTGGTCCCGAAGGATGTTCAGTGGGCCGGCAGCGGCTTCCACAAGATCCCGGCCTGACGGCTTACGCGTTAGTTACGAAAGAACTGGCTACAAGGTAGCGACATGCTAGAAATCGAAATCGACGGCAAGAAAGCGCAAGTGCCCGACGGCAGCACGGTGATGGATGCCGCGCAGCAGTTGGGTGTCTATATCCCGCACTTCTGCTACCACAAGAAATTGTCCATCGCGGCCAACTGCCGGATGTGCCTGGTCCAGGTGGAAAAGGCGCCGAAGCCGCTGCCCGCGTGCGCGACGCCGGTGACCAACGGGATGAAGGTGTTCACCCACTCCGACCTGGCCGTCAAGGCGCAGAAGGGGGTGATGGAATTCCTGCTGATCAACCACCCGCTCGACTGCCCGATCTGCGATCAGGGCGGTGAATGCCAGCTGCAGGACATGTCGGTCGGTTACGGCCCGATGCAGAGCCGCTACACCGAGGAAAAGCACGTCGTCTTCCACAAGGATGTCGGCCCGCTGATCTCGATGCAGGAAATGAGCCGTTGCATTCACTGCACGCGCTGCGTCCGTTTCGGCCAGGAAGTCGCCGGCATCATGGAACTGGGCATGGCCAACCGCAACATGCACTCCGAGATCATGACCTTCGTCGGTCGTTCGGTCGATTCCGAACTGTCCGGCAACATGATCGACCTGTGCCCGGTCGGCGCCTTGACCTCGAAGCCTTTCCGTTACACCGCCCGTTCGTGGGAACTGCAACGGCGCAAGTCGGTCAGCCCGCACGATTCGGTCGGCGCCAACCTGGTCGTCCAGGTCAAGCACGACAACGTGATGCGCGTTCTGCCGCGCGAGAACGAAGCGGTCAACGAGTGCTGGATTTCCGACAAGGAACGCTTCTCCTACCAGGCACTGAATTCCGATGCCCGTCTGACCAAACCGATGGTCAAGCAGGGTGGCGAGTGGCGTGAGGTCGAATGGAATGTCGCCCTCGACTACGTCGCTCACGGCCTCAAGGACATCGTCCGCGATCACGGTGGTGACGCCGTCGCCGCGCTGGCTGCACAGCATGCCACGGTCGAGGAATTGTTCCTGCTGGGCAAGCTGATGAAGGGCATGGGCAGCGGCAATATCGATTTCCGCACCCGCCAGTCCGACTTCGGCACTGACTTCAAGCGCGCCGGTGCGCCCTGGCTGGGCATGCGCCTGGCCGAGATCAAGGATCTCGACGCCGCGCTGGTGGTCGGTTCCTTCCTGCGCAAGGATCATCCGCTGATCGCTCAGCGCCTGCGTCAGGCCGCCAAGAAGTGGACCAAGGTCAGCCTGTTGTCGGTGGCCGGCGACGATCAACTGATCAAACTCTACGGCAGCCTTACCGTGGCGCCGTCGCAACTGGCGCTGGCATTGGCTGCGGTGGTTCGCGCCGCCGCCGAGGCCAAGGGCGTGGCCGTGCCGGCCGGTCTGGAAAACGCCGCCGTCTGCGACGAGAGCCGCAAGATTGCCGCCAGCCTGCTTGAAGGCGAGAAGCGCGCGATCTTCCTCGGCAACGTCGCCACCCAGTGTGCCGACGCCACCCAACTGCACGCGCTGGCCAACCAGCTCGGCGCCATCACCGGGGCCACCGTCGGTTTCCTCGGCGAGAGCGGCAACACGGTCGGCGCTCACCTGGCCTGGGCCCTGCCGAGCCAGGCCAACGCCCGCCAGATGTTCGCGCAGCCGCGTCGCGGCTACGTGCTCTACGGTGTCGAACCGGAACTCGATTGCGCCAATCCGCAGCCGGTCATGGCTGCGCTGAAGCAGGCGGCCATGGTCGTCGTCATGTCGCCGTTCAAGTCGCCGGCGGCACTCGAATACGCCGACGCGATCCTGCCGGTGGCTCCGTTCACCGAAACCTCGGGCACCTTCGTCAATATCGAAGGCCGCGTCCAGTCGTTCAACGGCGTCGTCAAGCCGCGCGGCGAAACCCGTCCGGGCTGGAAGGTGCTGCGCGTGCTCGGCAACGTCCTCAATCTCGATGGCTTTGCCTACACTAGCAGTGAGCAGGTCCGCGACGAAGTGCTCGGCGCCGGTGTCGAATTCGCCGCCGCTCTCGATAACGGCCTGAACGGCGTCACCATTGCCCTGCCGGGTGCAGCGGCAAGCGGTCTGCAGCGTATCGCCGACGTGCCCATCCACTTTGCCGATCCGCTGGCCCGCCGGGCGCCGGCGCTGGCGCAGACGGCCGACGGCGTCGCTCCGACGCTGCGTGCCGCCGCCGCTACGCTGGCCGCGATCGGCGTCGAGTCCGGTGCTTCGGTACGGGTCCGCCAGGGTCACGGCGAGACCGTGCTGGTTGCACGTCTCGACGACAAGGTGCCGGCCGGCTGCGTCCGCGTTGCTGCGGCGCATCCGACGACTGCGATGCTGGGCGAAATGTTCGGCGACATCACCGTGGAGCGTGCATAAATGGACGCACTGATGAATTTCGGACAAGGGATCTTCGGCGGCGCCTGGCCGGCCGTGTGGACCCTGATCAAGATCGTGCTGATCGTCGCCCCGCTGATGCTCGGCGTCGCCTACCTGACCTACTTCGAGCGCAAGGTCATCGGCTTCATGCAGGTGCGTATCGGCCCCAACCGTGTCGGTCCCTGGGGTCTGATCCAGCCGATCGCCGACGGTCTGAAGCTGCTGCTCAAGGAAATCATCGTTCCCAGCGGTTCGAGCAAGGCAGTCTTCGTCATCGCCCCGATGCTCGCCATCGCCCCGGCGCTGGCCGCCTGGGCGGTGATCCCCTTCACCGACACGCTGGTCCTCGCCAACATCGACGCCAGCCTGCTCTACATCCTGGCGATCACCTCGATGGGCGTCTATGGCGTGATCCTGTCCGGCTGGGCGTCGAACTCCAAGTACGCCTTCCTCGGCGCGATGCGTTCGGCAGCGCAGATGGTGTCGTATGAAATCGCCATGGGCTTCGCCCTGATCACCGTGCTGATGATTGCCGGTACGCTGAACTTCGTCGATATCGTCGATGGTCAGAACAAGGGCATGTTCGCCGACATGGGGCTGGGCTTCCTGTCGTGGAACTGGCTGCCGTTGCTGCCGATGTTCCTGGTGTACCTGATCTCCGGCACCGCCGAACTGAACCGCGCACCGTTCGACATCGCCGAAGGCGAATCGGAAATCGTCGCCGGCTTCCACGTTGAGTACTCGGGCATGGCCTTCGCGCTGTTCTTCCTCGCCGAGTACGCCAACATGATCCTGGTGGCGGCGCTCACTTCCCTGCTGTTCCTGGGTGGCTGGCTGTCGCCGGTCGGTTTCCTGCCGGATGGAATCTGGTGGATGTTCGCGAAGATGTCCTTCGTGCTCTTCCTGTTCCTGTGGTTCCGCGCCACCTTCCCGCGTTATCGCTACGACCTGTTGATGCGCCTTGGCTGGAAGGTCTTCCTGCCGCTGTGCTTCTTCTGGGTCATCATCGTCGGCGCGTGGATGATCAGCCCGCTGAACATCTGGAATTGAGGAGAGAAGAATGGGTTCGATGAAGGAAGTCTTCAACAGCCTCTTCCTCAAGGAGCTGCTGAAAGGCATGTCGGTGACGGGCAAGTATTTCTTCGCCCGCAAGATCACCGTCCAGTATCCGGAAGAAAAGACGCCGCAGTCTTTCCGTTTCCGCGGCCTGCACGCGCTGCGCCGCTACGAGAACGGCGAGGAACGCTGCATTGCCTGCAAGTTGTGCGAGGCAATCTGCCCGGCCATGGCCATCACCATCGAGGCCGAGCCGCGTGATGACGGTTCGCGCCGGACGACGCGCTACGACATCGACCTGACCAAGTGCATCTTCTGCGGTTTCTGCGAGGAAGCCTGCCCGGTCGATGCCATCGTCGAGACGCGCATTTTCGAATATCACGGCGAGAAGCGCGGTGATCTCTACTACACCAAGCAGATGCTGCTGGCCAACGGTGATCGCTACGAACAGCAGATCGCCGAAGACCGCGCACTCGATGCGCCCTACCGCTGACAGGTGCCTGTAATGGATTTTCAAACCGCTGTCTTCTTCTTCCTCTCGGCGATCCTGGTGTTTGCCGCGCTGCGTGTGATCACTGCGCGCAACCCGGTCTATGCCGCCTTGCACCTGATGCTCGCCTTCTTCACCACCGGCGGCCTCTGGCTGATGCTGCAGGCAGAGTTCCTCGCCATCGCGCTGATCGTCGTCTATGTCGGCGCGGTGATGGTGCTCTTCCTGTTCGTCGTGATGATGCTCGACATCAACATCGACCGCATCCGCGAAGGCTTCTGGCGCTACCTGCCGCTCGGCGCCGTGCTCGGTCTGGTCATGGTGCTGGAAATGGGTCTGGTGCTCGGCAGCAAGTACTTCCAGGTGCCGATCTCGGAAGTCGTGGTTCCGGCCGGGGTGTCCAACACCAAGGAAATCGGTGCGCTGCTGGTGACCGACTACGTCTTCCCCTTCGAACTCGCCGCCGTGATCCTGCTGGTCGGCATGATCGCCGCCGTGGTGCTGACCTTCCGCGGTCGCAAGGCATCGAAGATCTCGAATCCGAACACGCAGGTGTTCGTCAAGGCCAAGGACCGCGTGCGCGTGCTCCAGATGCCTGTTGAAAAGGACTGACCGGGGCGACCATGCTGACACTTTCCCTTTCGCACTTCCTGATCCTCGGCGCGATCCTGTTCGCCATCGCCGTGGTCGGCATCTTCCTCAACCGGAAGAACCTGATCGTGCTGCTGATGGCCATCGAACTGATGCTGCTGGCGGTCAACATGAACTTCGTGGCGTTTTCGCATTTCCTTGGCGATCTCTCCGGGCAGGTCTTCGTCTTCTTCATCCTTGCCGTCGCGGCGGCCGAGGCCGCCATCGGCCTGGCCATCCTGATCGTGCTGTTCCGCAACCTCAAGAGCATCCATGTGGATGACCTGGGCAGCCTGAAGGGTTAAACATGGACATGAAATCGCTCTACTTGCTCGTACCGCTGGCGCCGCTGGTCGGTGCCATCATCGCCGGCCTGTTCTGCCGTATCATCCCGCGCTGGGTCGCCCATACCGCGACCATCGCCGGTGTTGGCATTGCCTTCGCCGCCTCGGTGGTGATCTTCATGGACGTGATGGCCGGCAACACCTTCAACGGTACGGTCTATACCTGGCTGACCTCCGGCACCTACACCTTTGAAGTCGGTTTCCTGATCGACACGCTGACCGCGACGATGATGCTGGTCGTCACCTCGGTGTCGCTGATGGTGCATATCTACACCATCGGCTACATGCAGGAAGATCCGGGCTACAACCGTTTCTTCAGCTACATCTCGCTGTTCACCTTCTCGATGCTGATGCTGGTGATGGCCAACAACTTCATGCAGCTGTTCTTCGGCTGGGAAGCGGTCGGCCTCGTCTCCTACCTGCTGATCGGTTTCTGGTACACGCGGCCGACGGCGATCTTTGCCAACATCAAGGCCTTCCTGGTCAACCGCGTCGGCGACTTCGGTTTCATCCTCGGTATCGGCCTGGTCCTGGCGCACTTCGGTACGCTCGACTACGCCACGGTGTTTGCCAAGGCGCCGGAATTCGCCAACGCCACGATCAACATCTGGGGCGATCAGGAATGGTCGCTGATGACCGTCACCTGCATCTGCCTGTTCATCGGCGCCATGGGCAAGTCGGCGCAAGTGCCGCTGCACGTCTGGCTGCCTGACTCGATGGAAGGCCCGACCCCGATCTCGGCACTGATCCACGCTGCAACCATGGTGACCGCCGGCATCTTCATGGTGGCCCGGACCTCGCCGCTGTTCGAACTGTCGACCACGGCCCTGTCCTTCGTCATCGTCATCGGCGCCATCACCGCGCTGTTCATGGGCTTCCTCGGCATCATCCAGAACGACATCAAGCGTGTCGTCGCCTACTCGACGCTGTCGCAGCTTGGCTACATGACCGTCGCGCTCGGTGCTTCGGCCTATTCGGTGGCGATCTTCCACCTGATGACGCACGCCTTCTTCAAGGCGCTGCTGTTCCTTGCCGCCGGCTCGGTGATCATCGGCATGCATCACGACCAGGACATCCGCAACATGGGCGGCCTGCGCAAGTACATGCCGATCACCTGGATCACCTCGCTGATCGGTTCGCTGGCCCTGATCGGGACGCCTTTCCTGTCCGGTTTCTACTCCAAGGACTCGATCATCGAAGCGGTCAAGTTCTCCGACATTCCGGGCGCCGGCTTTGCCTACTTCGCCGTGCTGGCTGGTGTCTTCGTCACCGCCTTCTACTCCTTCCGCATGTACTTCCTGGTCTTCCACGGTGAGGAGCGCTTCGGCAAGGACGACCATGGTCACGGTCATGACGACCACGGCGACGATCATCACCATGGTCTGGCCCCGGGGCAGAAACCGCACGAAACGCCGTGGGTGGTGACGCTGCCGCTGGTGCTGCTGGCGATTCCGTCGGTGATCGTCGGTTACATCGCGGTTGGTCCGATGCTCGCCGGTGACTACTTCAAGGATGTGATCTACGTCGATCAGGCTGCCCACCCGGCGCTGGCCACCTTCCTCAGCACCTTCCATGGCGCGGCCGCGATGGGCATGCACGCCTTCGTCACCCCGGCCTTCTACCTGGCCTTCGGCGGTGTCGCCCTGTCGTGGTTCTTCTACATGAAGCGTCCGGACATTCCGGCGGCGATCCAGCGTCGTTTCTCCGGCATCAACACGCTGCTCGAGAACAAGTACTACTTCGACAAGATCAACGAATTCGTCTTCGCCGGTGGCGCCCGGGTGCTGGGCAAGGCCCTGTGGCGCGGCGGCGACGTCGGTCTGATCGATGGCCTGATCGTCAATGGCTCGGCCCGACTGGTCGGCTGGGTGTCCTCCATCAGCCGCCTCTTCCAGACCGGTTTCGTCTATCACTACGCCTTCGCGATGATCATCGGCCTGATTGCCCTGATGACGCTCTGGCTCAACCGCGCATAGTCTGAATCGCACGCAGAACAGCAAGGAATAACATGTCGAATTACCCGCTGCTATCTCTCGCCATCTGGATCCCCATCGGGGCGGGCCTGCTCGTCCTGATGACCGGCGGTGACCGCAATGCGCCGCTGGCCAGAATGCTCGCCCTCGCCGGCGCCGTTGCCGGCTTCCTCGTCACCGTGCCCTTGTGGCTCGGCTTCGACGTCAGCCAGGGCGGCATGCAGTTCGTCGAACTGGCCAACTGGATTCCGCGTTTCAACATCAATTACCACCTCGGTGTCGATGGCATCTCGATGCTCTTCGTGGTGCTCAACGCCTTCATCACCATCATCGTCGTCGCTGCCGGCTGGGAAGTGATCCAGAACAAGGTCGCCCAGTACATGGCCGCCTTCCTGATCATGTCCGGCCTGATGAACGGCATCTTCAGCTCGCTCGACGGCATCCTGTTCTACGTCTTCTTCGAAGCCTCGCTGATTCCGCTGTACCTTATCATCGGTGTCTGGGGCGGTGCCAACCGCGTCTATGCAGCGTTCAAGTTCTTCCTCTACACGCTGTTCGGCTCGCTGCTCTTCCTGCTGGCGCTGATGTATCTGTTCTTCCAGTCCGGCGGCAGCTTCTCCATCCTTGACTGGCACAAGCTGCCGATCGAGCTGACGCCGCAGATCTGGGTCTTCCTTGCCTTCCTGATCGCTTTCGCGGTCAAGGTACCGATGTGGCCGGTGCATACCTGGTTGCCGGATGCCCACGTCGAAGCGCCGACCGGCGGTTCCATCGTGCTGGCGGCCATCGGCCTCAAGCTCGGTGCCTACGGCTTCCTGCGCTTCTCGCTGCCGATCGCGCCGGATGCCTCGCAGGAACTGGCCGGCTTCATCATCGTCCTGTCGCTGATCGCCGTGGTTTATATCGGTTTCGTCGCCCTGATCCAGGCCGACATGAAGAAACTGGTCGCCTACTCGTCGATCGCCCACATGGGCTTCGTCACCCTCGGCTTCTTCATGTTCAGCGCGCTGGCCATCGAAGGCGCGCTGGTGCAGATGATCTCCCACGGCTTCGTCTCCGGCGCCATGTTCTTCTGTATCGGCGTCATGTACGACCGCGTGCATAGCCGCCAGATCGCCGATTACGGCGGCGTGGTCAATACCATGCCGAAGTTCGCTGCGCTGTTCATGCTGTTCACCATGGCCAATGCCGGTCTGCCGGCGACTTCCGGCTTCGTCGGCGAATTCATGGTCATCCTGGCGGCCGTCGAGTTCAACTTCTGGGTGGCCGTCCTAGCCGCCAGCTCGCTGATCATGGGTGCCGCCTACTCGCTCTGGATGTACAAGCGGGTGATCTTCGGCGCCGTGGCCAACAAGCATGTCGAGGAACTCACCGACATCAACGGGCGCGAGTTCGCCATCCTCGCCGTGCTGGCCATCTGCACGCTGTGGATGGGTCTGTACCCGCAAGTTTTCACCGAAGTCATGCACGCCTCGGTCAATGACCTGCTGCGTCACGTGGCCGTCAGCAAGATTCACTAAACGGTAGCCGACATGTTCGACAATTTCGTTATTCCCGACCTCCTGCCGGCTGCTCCGGAAATCTTCCTGGCGACGATGGCCATGGCCATCCTGATGATCGATCTCTTCGTCAAGGACAGCCGTCGCACCGTGACCTTCGTGCTGACCCAGCTGACCCTGCTCGGCGCCGCCGCGATCCAGATCTACACGAGCAGCGGAGAAGTCACCTACACCTTCAGCAACATGTTCGTCGACGACATGATGGCCGACCTGCTGAAGCTGTTCCTGTACATGACCATGATCGTCGTCATGTTCTACTCGCGTGCTTACCTGTTCGACCGCCCGGAAATGAACAAGGGCGAGTACTACGTGTTGGCGCTGTTTGCCACGCTGGGCATGCTGGTCATGATTTCGGCCAACAACTTCGTCACCCTGTACGTCGGTCTCGAACTGCTGTCGCTGTCGCTGTATGCGATGGTGGCGATGAACCGCGATTCGCTGGCCTCGACCGAGGCCGCGATGAAGTACTTCGTCCTCGGCGCCCTGGCGTCCGGCATGCTGCTCTACGGCATGTCGATGCTCTACGGTGCCACCGGCACGCTGGAGATCACCGAACTGGCCGAAGTCCTGTATCAGGGTGAGAGCAACCGTACCGTGCTGATCTTCGGTCTGGTCTTCCTGGTCGCCGGTCTGGCCTTCAAGTTGGGCGTCGTTCCCTTCCACATGTGGATTCCCGACGTCTATCACGGCGCGCCGACGCCGGTGACCCTGCTCATCGGTTCGGCGCCCAAGCTGGCCGCCTTCGCCATCGTCATGCGTCTGCTGGTCAGCGGCCTGATCACGCTGGCCGAAGACTGGCAGGGCATGTTGATCATCCTGTCGGTGCTGTCGATGGCCGTCGGCAACCTGGCCGCCATTGCCCAGACCAACCTCAAGCGCATGCTGGCCTACTCCGCGATCTCGCACATGGGCTTCATGCTGCTCGGCATCGTTACCGGCGTCGTCGGCGGCGATCCCCGCTACGCCCTGAATGCCTACAGCTCGGCGATGTTCTACGTGATCGTCTATGTGCTGACCACGACTGCTGCATTCGGCATGATCCTGCTGATGGCCCGCGCCGGTTTCGAAGCCGACGAACTCGACGACTACAAGGGGCTGAACAAGCGCAGCCCGTGGTTTGCCGCGATCATGCTGATGATCATGTTCTCGATGGCTGGTGTTCCCTTCTTCGGCGGCTTCTTCGCCAAGTTCTCGGTGCTGCAGGCGGTTGTCGCGGCCGGTTACCTATGGCTGGCGGTCGTTGCCGTGCTGTTCTCGCTGATCGGCGCCTTCTACTACCTGCGTGTGGTCAAGCTGATGTATTTCGATGCTCCAGTCGAGGAAACGCCGATTTCGGCCGGTCTCGACATGCGCATCCTGATCTCCGCCAACGGTCTGGCGATGGCCGGGCTTGGCCTGTTCCCGCAACTGATCATGTCGCTGTGCGCCTACGCCTTGCTGCGCTCACTGTGATGTCGTAACAACAGCCAAACGCCCCGCCGAGTCGGGGCGTTTTCCATTGGGGAAGATGAACATGTCCGATGCGCATTTGATCGAATCAGAACTGAGTTCCGAAAGCGTCTTCGAGGGCTGCCTGCTCAAGGTACGCAAGGACACCGTGCGCCTGCCCAATGGCGCGACCTCGGTACGTGAGTACATCCATCATCCCGGCGCAGTGGTGATCCTGGCCTTCCTGCCGAATGGCAAGCTGCTGTTCGAACGCCAGTTCCGTTACCCCTTGCGCCAGGTATTCCTCGAATTGCCTGCTGGCAAGATCGATCCCGGTGAAGCCCTGGCCGAAACCGCGCGCCGCGAATTGCGCGAGGAAACCGGTTATCTGGCGGCACAGTGGGAACACCTGGGCGTCATGCATCCCTGTATCGGCTATTCGGATGAGCGCATCGAAATTTTCGTTGCCCGCGATCTGCAGGGCGAAGGCCGCCAGGAGCTCGACCACAATGAATTCCTGGAAGTGGTCGAACTGTCGCCGGAAGAGGCACGCCAGGCCGTATTCGACGGCCGGATCACCGATGCCAAAACCATCACGGCGCTGTTCTGGCTGGAGCGCTGCTAAAAAAATCCCGCCTTAAGGGCGGGACGGAAGTCTCGAACCGGGGGTGTTCGAGGGAGGCATTCAGGATTCGTCCTCGGATCGGTTGCGCTCGCGCCAGCGACGGATGGCGAAGACGCTGGCGCCGAACAGCAGCGCCGGCACGATGGCGTCGATCAGCCCGGCTTGGCCCGAAACCAGCCACTGAAAGCCGGCAACGCCGAAGAATACGGCCAGGCTTTCACTGATCGGCAGGTCGTCGGGCAGGGCCATCACTGGCGACGGACGGGGATGGTCGCCAACTGCATCCCGCTCTCCGGCGTGTTGGGAACCAGGCCGAGCAGGTAGGCGCGGGCGGCGGCCAGAAATTCGCGGATATTGTTCTCGATCATCATCTTTTCCTTGGTTTGCTCATGCACTGAAGACATGAATGCATTCTAAGGAAGGCGATGCGTAGCGACTGTTGCGCCTCGGTGGCGGACCGGTAACCTTGCTCGCTTGATCAATGACGAACTGTAACCGCGCCTACTGATGGGCCTGCCAGGTCAGCGTGAAGCGTGCGCCACCCAGCGGGCTGCTGCTGGCGAAGGCGGTGCCGCCGTGCAGTTCGAGAACGCGGCGGGCGATGGCCAGGCCGAGGCCGTAACCGCCGGTCGAGCGGTCGCGTGAACGGTCGAGGCGGGTGAACGCCGAGAAGATGTGTTCCCGGTCTTCTTCGGGGATGCCGATGCCGTCGTCGTCAACGTGGATGGCAATGCGTTCGCCGAGGATTTCGGCGCTGACCCGGATTTCCCTGGCGGCGTACTTGAAGGCATTGCGCAGCAGGTTGCGCAGGGCGTAGGGCATGGCCTTGCGGTCGAGGTCGATGTGCAGGTTTTCGGGCAGGCTGTCAGTGTCGACGGTCACCTGAAGTTGCCTGCCGAGCAGGCGGACCGAATCGACCTCGTCGGCCAGCCAGTCGGCGAAGCGGACACTGGAAAAGTGGGCTTCCGGGATTTCCCGCTCGTAGCGGGCATAGGTCAGGCTGGTGTCGATCAACTGGTCGAGTTCGTCGAGATCGGCTTCCATCATCGCCCACAGGCGACGGCGTTCGTCGATGTCGTCGGTTTCCGAGAGCATTTCCAGGGCAAAGCGCATGCGCGCGATCGGCGTGCGCAATTCGTGCGAAATGCCACAGGAAAGTTCGCGATGGGTGGCCAGCAACTGGCGCACCCGTTCCGCCATGCTGTTCAGCGTATCGGCCAGCGGCGAGAATAGTTGTGTCTGGACGACGGTGCTGCCGGTGTCAAAATTGCCATCGCCGAAATCGCGGGCGCTCTGGCGCAGAGTTTCGAGGTCGCGCCAGACCGGACGGACCCAGAACCACAAGGCGACGGCGAAGATCACGCCGATCAGGCTCCAGGTCAGCAGGCGCAGGCGCAGGTCGAGGGGCAGGCCAGCGTGTTCCTCGGGGTTGCGGCTGGCCGACAAGGGGCCGACGACGAGTACCTTGCTGCTGTTGCCAAGGCGGTGGTACATCACGTCGTGATCGTGGGCGATGGCGATATCGCCGGCATCCAGTTTGGCGACCTGGGCGCTGGTCAGCCGGGTGTCGAGCGTACGCCGTTCGACGATGCCCAGTTTGTAGGAAAACTTGCCGTCGATATCCTGGATCTTCTGTTCCCATTGCCGGCGTGGATGGCGAAACAGCTCGTCTTCGATCAGCGTGATCGTGCCGCGCATGAAACGCCGGGCGTAGTCGTCGGTAATGCCCTGCTGCGCGGTGGAAATGATGAAGTCGGCGGTGAAGGCGATGGCGACGAAGGAACCCATCGCCAGCAGGTAGAAGTTGAGGAACAGCTTGGACAGGCTGTAACGCCCGCCGCGCCAGCGCGGCAAGCTGCCCCGGAACAGGGATCGGGCCAGGCCCTGGCGCCCCGGGGGGGCGTTGTCCGGCGTGTCCGGATCAGTTCCAGTCATGTTTGCTGAACAGGTAACCCTTGCCGCGGACGGTCTTGATGCGGGTCGGGTTTTCCGGGTCGTCGTTCAGCTTCTTGCGCAGGCGCGAGATGCGCGCGTCGATGGAGCGGTCGAGTCCGTCGAAACCGATGCCGCGCAGCTCCTGCAGCAGGTCGTCGCGGGACAGGACGTTGCCGGCGTGCGAGGCGAGCAGCCAGAGCAGGTCGAATTCGGCGGTGGTCAGGTCGATGCCCTGGCCGTTCAGCGTGGCGGTACGGGTCGCCTGGCTGATGCGGAACTGGCCGAAGACCTGGCTGTCGCCGGTATCGGTTTCGCCGGGCGTCGGCAGGCGACGTAGCAGGGCCTTGATACGGGCGAGCAGGACGCGGGGTTGCACCGGTTTGGCGATGTAGTCGTCGGCACCGAGCTCGAGACCGAGAATCTGGTCGAAATCCTCGTCGCGCGCTGTCAGCATCAGGATCACGCCGCGGTATTGCTGGCGCACGGCGCGGCAGACTTCGAAGCCGTCCTTGCCGGGCAGCATCACGTCGAGGATGACCAGATCCGGCTGTTCGGCCAGGATCCGGGTTTCGGCGACGTCGCCACGCGCCTCGATGGCGACATCGAGGTCGTTGCGGGAGAGGTATTCGGCTGTCAGCTCAGCCAGTCGTTGGTCGTCTTCGACGAGCAGGATGCGCGTAGTCATGCGCGCAAGTTTAACCACCCCGGCGGCGACGGTCCACTGGTAGTGCCGGTGGTACGCTGACGATCAGCGCGTCGCCGCCCGGCAGGGCGACAACCAAGGTTTCACTCTGCTGGTCCCGGCAGCGATAGACATGACTGCCATCCAGGGCTTCGGCCGACAGGATGTCGCGCTGGGCCAGGTAGTCGGCGAGTTCGCCACGGTCTACGTGCCGGTAGTCCAGTTTCTGCTTCATGTCTTGTCGAGATCGCCCAAGCTGCGCTGCTTGCTGAGCATCAGGCTGAATTCGCCGACCGGAACCGGGCGGCTGAACAGGTAGCCCTGGATTTCGTCGCAACTGAATTCACTGAGCAGTCGGAGTTGATCGCGGGTTTCGACGCCCTCGGCAATGACCTTGATGCCCAGTTTGTGCGCCATGGCGATGACCGCGTGGGCGATGGCCGCGTCGTCCTTGTCCTCATGGATGTCGCGCACGAAACTGCGGTCGATCTTCAGCGTGTCGATGGGGAAGCGCTTCAGATAGGACAGACTGGAGTAACCGGTGCCGAAATCGTCGAGCGAAATCGTTGCGCCCAGTTTTTTCAGTTCGCGCAAGGTGACCAGGGTGTTTTCCACGTCGTGCATGACCATGCTCTCGGTCAGCTCGAAGGCGAGGCGACCGCCCTCGACCCCGGTTTCATCGAGCACGTTGCGAATGGTCGCTGAGAGGTCGTCCTGGCGGAACTGGCGGGCCGAAAGGTTGATCGAAATCTTCACCGGGGGCAGGCCGGCAGCCTGCCAGTCGAGGATGTCGGCGCACACCTGGCGCAGCACCAGTTGCCCGAGCGGGATGATAAGGCCGGTGTCCTCGGCCAGCGGGATGAATTCACCGGGCTGGATCATGCCGATGCGTGGATGCTGCCAGCGCACCAGCGCTTCGGCGCCGACGATGCCGCCGCTGCCCAGATCGACCAGCGGCTGGTAGTACACCTGTAGTTCGCCGCGTTCGAGCGCCCGCCGCAGGTTGCCTTCCATGTCCAGGCGATCGATCGCCATGTGCGTCATTTCCGGCGCATAGAAACGGTAGTTGTTGCGGCCGTGTTCCTTGACCCGGTACATGGCCACGTCGGCGTTGCGCAGCAGGATTTCGCCGTGATCGCCGTCGCGCGGATAAAGCGCGGCGCCGACCGAGGCGGTGACGAAGATCTCCTTGCCTTCCATGATGAAGGGCTGGTTCAGCGAGCGCAGGATCTTGCCGGCGACGATGGACAGATCGTCAGCCGACTGCAGGCGGCCGATGACAACGACGAACTCGTCGCCGCCCAGGCGGGCAACGGTGTCGGTGTCGCGTACGCTCTGGTTCAGTCGGTGGGCGACCGATTTCAGCAATTCGTTGGCCGGCGAATGGCCGAAGCCGTCGTTGATCAGCTTGAAGCGGTCGAGGTCGAGCAACAGTACGCCGACCATCAGCCCGTCGGCGCGCGCCTGGGCGAGCGCCTGAGCAATGCGGTCGTTGAGCAGGTTGCGGTTGGCCAGTCCGGTCAGCGCATCGTGGTTGGCGTGGAATTCCAGTTGCTGTTCGTAGCTGATCCGTTCGCTGACGTCGTTGAGGATGCTGACGAAATGCGTGGTCATGCTGCCGCTTTCATCGCGGACCGGGGCGATGAACAACTCGTTCCAGAACAGCGAACCATCCTTGCGGTAATTGCGCAGGATGGCGTGGGCCTCGCGGCGGCAACGCAGGGCCTCGCGGATCGTGCCGAGGCCGCGCTGGTTGAAGTCGTCGCGGACCAGGAAGCGGCCGCTCTGGCCGATCACTTCTTCGGCGCTGTAGCCGGTGATCCGTTCAAAGGCTGGATTAACGTAAACGATGGGGTGGTCGAGCTGGGTCGACGAGGTGATCATGACGCCGTTGAGGCTCGAATCCATGGCCCGGGAAAGCTGGCGTAGGCGCGATTCCATCTGCTGGCTGGCCTCGTCCTGGCGAATCTGCAGCAGGGTTTCGCCGATGCTGTCGGCAATGATCTGCAGGGCCAGTCGCTCTTCGGCGGTAAAATTGCCGTTGACGGATTCGACGTGCAGTTCGCCTTTGCCCTGGTGGGCATCGGTCCAGGTCAGCTTGAGTGCGCTGGTTTTTGATTTCACCGTTGCATCGGGCGGATAGCTGGCAGCCCTTTGCAGCTTGGCTTTGCCAGGCTTGTCGATGTTCCGGGGCTGTATGTCCAGACTGGCGCTACGAAAGCCGCCGGTTTCCACCAGCAGGCGACATTGCTGCTGTAGCATCGCGGTTTCGTCGCCGGTCTGATGGCGCGCCGTGTTGCTCGCCGCAAGCAGGGCGAGCAGACGCTGGTTCTCAGACGGGTGAGAAGGGGTTGGCAAAACTTGTCTCCGCTATGAAAGTGGTTTCTTGAAAGCTTTTTGTAACATTCTGCCGGCGGATGTGCGGGTTTTGCAAGATGTTTTGTGAATTGTTGTGTTAATTGTTAATTTTGGAGAGTTTTGATGTTCCGTTTGCTGAGCAAATGTGTCGCTTGCTATCCGCTGCGGGCCTGGTTCGGGGCGCTGGGGGCGGGCTGCCTTGGCGTGGCTTTTGCCGGCCTGCAACTGCAGACCATGTTGAGTCTGGCGCCGTGTCCCTATTGCATCTTCCAGCGCTTGCTCTACCTGCTGATCGGCGTGCTCGCCCTGCTCGGGCTGATGATGCCGGCGGCGGGTCTGTTCTGGCTGGGCGCCATCGCCCTGCTGGCGCTGCTGGGATTTGGCGTCGCCGCCTATCAAAGCTGGATGCAGGCTTTTCCTGACCTGGCGCCGGAATGCAGCTTTACCGACCCCAACCTGATCGAGCGCCTGGTGGACATGCTGGGCATGCAGTGGCCGTCGCTGTTTCTTGCCACCGGGTTCTGTACCAGCAAGGAATGGGTGTTTCTCGGTCTGTCGATGGCCAACTGGTCGGCTCTCTTCTTCGCCGGCATGATCGTCTATGTGCTGCTCCTGATGAAACATCCGGGGCGTTGATCGAGGCGCAGAAAAAACACGTAGAAAAACAAAAACCCGCCAGCGGCGGGTTTTTTGTCGAGCGTGAAGTGCTTACTTCAGCTTCACTTCCTTGTAGGCCACATGCTTGCGGGCCTTCGGGTCGTACTTCATGAATTCCAGTTTTTCAGGCGTCGTGCGCTTGTTCTTGGAAGTGGTATAGAAGTGACCGGTACCCGCAGTGGATTCCAGCTTGATCTTTTCGCGACCGCCTTTGCTAGCCATTTTTCAATTCCTCTCGATTAGATTTCGCCGCGGGCGCGGAGATCGGTCAGGATGGCATCAATGCCCTTCTTGTCGATCAGACGCAGACCAGCGTTGGAAACGCGCAGGCGAACAAAGCGGTTCTCGCTTTCGACCCAAAAGCGACGATACTGCAGATTCGGCAGGAAGCGGCGCTTCGTTTTGTTATTGGCGTGGGAAACGTTGTTCCCAACCATCGGGCCTTTACCCGTTACTTGGCAGACTCGCGCCATGATGGTGCTCCAGAATTTGCTAGAAGAAAGCCCGCGATTTTATCCGGAACATCTTTATGGATCAAGTGTTTTTTCGTTGGTTAGAGTAAACCGCGCTCGGCAAAGGAGAGCGGCCGGGCGTTGCCGGCAACGATGAAATGGTCGAGCAGCCTGACGTCGACGAGGGTCAAGGCTTCACGCAGGCTGCGGGTGAGCATTTCGTCGGCAGCCGAAGGTTCGGCAACGCCTGACGGATGATTGTGCGCCAGGATCACGGCGGCGGCGTTGCGGGCCAGCGCCTGTTTGACCACTTCGCGGGGGTAAACCGAAGTCTGCGTCAGCGTTCCGGTAAACAATACCTCACTGTGCAGCAAGCGGTTCTGGGCATCGAGCCACAGCGCCATGAACATTTCCTGCTGGCTGTGTGCAAGTTTCAGGCGCAACCAGTCGCGGACGGCGCCTGGCGAGGTGAAGTTGTCGCGCTCTTCCATTTCCTCGTTCAGCGCCCGGCGCGCCAGTTCAAAACAGGCTTGCAACTGGGCCGCCTTGGCGATGCCGATGCCGGGAACGCAGGCGAGTTCCTTGATTGACGCGCTGACCAGGCGACCGAGTTTGCCATCGTGTCGGTGGAGCAGGTCGCGGGCCAGGTCGACCGCGCTTTTCCCGCGGACGCCGACGCGCAGGTAGATGGCCAGGAGTTCGGCATCCGACAGCGCCTGCGGGCCGCCGGCCAGCAGCCGTTCGCGCGGGCGTTCCTGTTGTGGCCAGTCAGTGATCGCCATGAGCCCGACTCCAGTAGAATGTGGCAGCGATCATTTTAGCGAATATGACTATGGAATTGAATGGCAAGCGCATCGTGCTCGGTGTGACGGGTGGCATTGCCGCCTACAAGGCGGCCGAACTGCTCCGTCTGCTGGTCAAGCAGGGCGCCGACGTGCAGGTGGCGATGACCGAAGGCGCGACCCGTTTCGTGACGCCGACGACTTTCCAGGCCTTGTCCGGCAAGCCGGTGTACGTTGACCAGTGGGATGCGCGGATGCCGAATGCGATGGCGCATATCGACCTGTCGCGGCAGGCCGACCTGATCGTGGTTGCGCCGGCTTCGGCCGATTTCATGGCGCGCATCGCCAATGGTATGGCCGACGATCTGCTGGCGACCATGGTGCTGGCGCGCGATTGTCCTTTGTTGCTGGCGCCGGCGATGAATCGCCAGATGTGGGAAAACCCGGCGACGCAACGCAATGTCGCCCAACTCGTCACCGACGGCATCGCCATGGTCGGGCCGGCCAGCGGGGTCCAGGCCTGCGGCGAGACCGGGCCGGGGCGGATGCTTGAACCCGAAGAGCTGCTTGAGGCCGTCGTCGATTTCTTCGTGCCCAAGGTGCTCGCTGACCGTCGGCTGCTGATCACGGCCGGGCCGACTTTCGAAGCCATTGATCCGGTCCGTGGCATCACCAATCTGTCGTCCGGACGCATGGGTTACGCCATCGCCCGCGCAGCGCGCCAGGCCGGTGCCGAGGTGACGCTGGTGTCCGGTCCGGTGGCCCTGGCGGCGCCGCCGGGTGTCGAACGCATCAATGTGCGCAGTGCCCTCGACATGCACGCCGCGGTGATGGCGCGGGCGACGACGGCCGATATTTTCATCGCCGTGGCGGCGGTTGCCGACTATCGTGTGGCCAACGCCGCCGAACACAAACTGAAAAAGGATCACGGCGGTGTGCCGGCCATCGAACTGGTCGAGAACCCGGATATCCTGGCCGAGGTTGCCGCCCTGGCCGATGGGCCGTTCTGCGTCGGTTTCGCCGCCGAGAGCCAGAACCTGGAAGCCTATGCCCAGGCCAAGCGGCACAAGAAGAAGATTCCGCTGATCGTCGGCAACCTGATCCAGGATGGTTTCGGCGGTGACGATAACCGGTTGGTCCTGTTCGACGACCAGGGCAGCCATCCGCTGACGCCGGCCAGCAAATCGGCGCTGGCCACGCAGCTTGTTGACCATATTGCCAAACTGACAGGAAGCCACTGATGCACCGTATCGACGTCAAGATTCTCGACTCCCGACTCAACGACAATCCGCCGCATTACGCGACGCCGGGTTCGGCCGGCCTCGACCTGCGCGCCTGCCTCGACGCACCGCTCGAACTGTTGCCCGGGCAGACTGTCCTGGTGCCGACCGGCATGGCCATTCACCTGGCCGACCCCGGACTGGCGGCGATGATCCTGCCGCGCTCCGGCCTCGGTCACAAGCACGGGATCGTGCTCGGCAACCTGGTCGGCCTGATCGACAGTGACTACCAGGGGCAACTGATGGTCTCGGTCTGGAATCGTGGTTCGGCCGCATTCACCATTTCCCCGCTGGAGCGGATTGCCCAACTGGTCATCGTGCCGGTCCTGCAGGTGGCCTTCAATGTGGTCGATGATTTCGCCAGCAGCGATCGCGGCGAGGGGGGGTTCGGCAGCACCGGGCACGCCTGAGGGGCTTGAAAGCCGGACGTAAGCAAATTACGATTTAATGATCTACTTTTGAAGCGAGACAACGGGGGGATCATGAACAAGTTTTTTGCGGGCTTTGCCCTGGCGGCGGCCGTTATCGCGCCGGTCCAGGCGGCTGACCTGGCGCGGGCCGAGGAAATCGTTTCCGGCCGCTGCTTCCTCTGCCACGGTATGGAAGGCGAGGCGGCCAGCGCCGTCTTCCCGCGCCTGGCGGGGCAGCACTGGGAATACACCGCCAAGCAGCTGGCCGAGTTCAAGTCGGGCAAGCGCAAGAGCGATACCATGCAGCCGCAGTCGGAAGACCTGACGCCTGCCGAGATGAAGGCGATTGGTCACTATTTCGAGAGCAAGCAGGTTCCCGGGCGCGAGGTCAAGGATGCCGAGCTGGTAGCGGTCGGCAAGTACATCTTCCAACGCGGCAATCAATTCACCGGTCTGCCGAGCTGTGCCAGCTGTCACGGGGTCAAGGGCCACGGCACGCCGCAACTGCCGCGTCTGGCTGGCCAGCATCCGCGCTACACCGAAGACCAGATCAAGCTGTTCAATCGTCGTGAGCGGACCAACGACAACGCGGTCATGCACACCGTCGCGTCCAAGTTGTCGGAGCTGGAGACGCACGCGGTCGCCGCCTACATCGCCACGCTAGACTGAGTTTCGCAAGCGCCGGACAAAAAAAGGCCACCCGATCGGGTGGCCTTTTTCATTGTTGCGTAGCGATCAGGCCAGCATGTCGGCCCAGATGTTCTTCGCCCAGCCCATCGCGGCCTTGCCTTCCAGTTCGTTGCGGGCAGCGGAGACGCCGCCGGCGCCCTTGACCGGCTGCACCAGCTTGGTGGCAGCGTCGTACTGGTGGATCGAGGCAACGTGGATGGCGTTCTTGGCATCGACGAAGCTGTAGCAGGTGTTCATCACCACCGGCGTCGGGTTCGGCGCCTGGCCGGCGAGCAGGTTGATGATCGCGGCTGCCGTCAGCTTGCCGTGCTGGTTGGCCATGTGACCGGACTTGGGCATGGTCGGCGCCGGGAAGATCGCGTCACCTATGACATGCACGCCGGGCGTGCTGGTCGATTCCATCGTCAGCCAGTCAACATCGACCCAGCGGTTGTTGATCAGCTTGATGCCCGACTGAGCGGCGATGTTGCCGGCGCGGTGCGGCGGGATGACGTTGAGCACGTCGGCCTTGAACTTGTCGAATTCGAGGATGGCGGTGTTGCTGGCCACCTCGATGTCCTTGACTTCGCTGTTCGGACGGTACTCGATGGTGTCCTTGTACAGGTCGTTCCAGGCTTTGACGAACAGGCCTTTCTTCGATTGCACGTCCTCGTTGGCGTCGAGGATGACGACCTTGGACTTGGGCTTGTTCTTCTTGAAGTAGTCGGCGACCACGCAGGCGCGCTCGTACGGTCCCGGCGGGCAGCGATACGGTGCCTTGGGAATGGCGATGGCAAAAGTGCCGCCGTCTTTCATGGCTTCGAGCTGCTTACGCAGGGTGACGGTCTGCGGACCGGCCTTCCAGGCGTGCATGATCTTTTCCTGGGCAGCGGCGTTGTTCAGACCGGGGATCTGGTCGAACATGAAGTCGATGCCCGGCGACAGCACGATGCGGTCGTAGCTCATCTCGCCACCCTTGGCCAGCTTGACCGAACGCTTGGCAGTGTCGACGGCGAGCACGTCGTCCTGCAGCACGCGGACGCCCCACTTGCTCTTCAGGTTGTCGTAGCTGACCGTGATGTCTTCCATCGACTTGGTGCCGGCGATCACCAGGTTGGAGATCGGGCAGGAGACGAAGGCCGGATTGCGTTCAATCAGGGTGACCTGGACGGAGCCTTCGCTCCACATGCGCAGATACTTGGCCACGGTGGCACCGCCAAAGCCGCCACCGACGACCACCACGTGTCCGCCAGCCTTGTTGCCGCCAGCACAGCCATAAAGGGAAGCCATGGCGCCTGCAGCGGCAGCGGCTTTGAGGAAATCACGTCGTTTCATCAGCATCATTTTCATTTCCCCCTTATTTCTGCGCTGCGTAGTAATCAGCGATCAGGCTCAGTTGCTCGTCGGTGTAGCCCTTGGTGATCTGGTGCATGATCGAGGCGGGTTTGTCGCCGCTCTTGAAATCAGCGAGCTTCTGCAGCAGCTTGGCCTTGCTTTCGCCGGCCAGCGAATCCATGCCGCCGCCGGGGACGGCCTTGCCGTTGGTGCCATGGCAGTTGGCGCAGGTGGCTGCCAGATTGCGGCCAAGATTGGGGTCGGCGGCATGCGCGCCGGCCGAAGCCAACAGGCAGACGGCGGCGATTGCGGTAAGTCGTTTCATCGAGACTTCTCCTTCCTCTGGGTGTTGTCGATTTAAGCGTGGATGCCCGGGTTTTTGGATGTTTTGGCGCCCGCGTGACCGAGAGGGTATAGCAGTTTTCGAATAATTACATGCTGCGTTGCAACAATATTAGTTGTTGACTATATAAATACTCAGTTATACATTGCCGTTGACCTAGATCAATAAAACGACATGGACGAGACAAACCAGGTATTCGAACAGGTAGCGCATTACTTCAGCCTTCTGGCTGACCCGACGCGCCTGCGCATCCTCTCCAGCCTGTGCGGCGAGGAGCGCCCCGTTCATGAGGTGGTCGACCAGGTCGGTCTGACGCAGGCCAATATTTCGCGGCATCTGAACATCCTCTACCGCGCCGGTGTGGTGGCGAGGCGGCGTGAAGGGAATTCCGTGTTCTACCGCGTCATCGATCCGAATTTTGTCGATATCTGCAGGACCGTCAGCGTCACGGTAGCCAGCCGTGACATTGGCGAACACCTGGGGATAAAGACCGAGCGTTGCAGTACTTGAAGTCAATCGAGCGGAGGGGAGAAATCTCTATGGGTGATTTAGCAAAACAACCGGGGCGCCTGCAACGTGCACCGGAAAATTTCCTGACGGAAGATCAGGTCAAGGCCGTTGCTGCAGGACGTCGCAATTTCCTGCGCAAGAGTTTCATGGCGGCGGGGGCCGCGATGGCAGCACCGCTGGCCGCGCGTGCCGCCGAGGGCGATCCGGCAATTCTGAATCTGCCGGACTGGAGCAAGCAGCTGGGCATGCCGGTAGCGCTCAATCCCTACGGTCAGCCGTCGAAGTATGAGAGCCAGTTGCTGCGCCGCGAGTCGCCGGGTCTGACCCGGGTGCCGCAGGCCTCGGTGTCGTTTACGCCGCTGCAGGGGCTGTTCGGCATCATCACGCCGTCCGGCCTGCATTTCGAGCGCCATCACCAGGGTTGGGTCGATGTCGATCCCGCCGTGCATCGTCTGATGATCAACGGTTCCGATCCGGCCTTCCTGAAGAAGCCCAAGGTCTACACCATGGATGATCTGATGCGCCTGCCGTCGGTGTCGCGCATCCACTTCATCGAGTGTGGCGCCAATACCGGTCTCGAATGGGGCAATGTCGCCGTGCCGACGGTGCAATACACGCACGGCATGCTGTCCTGCTCGGAGTTCACCGGCGTGCCGCTCAAGCTGCTGCTGGAAGATTGCGGCGTCGATTACAAGAAGGCCCGTTACGTGCTGGCCGAGGGGGCCGACGGTTCGTCGATGACCCGGACCATCCCGATGGAAATGGTCGAGAACGGCGAAGTGTTCGTCGCCTACGGCATGAACGGCGAAATGCTGCGGCCGGAAAACGGCTATCCGCTGCGCCTGGTGGTGCCGGGCGTGCAGGGCGTGTCCTGGGTCAAGTGGCTGCGCCGCATCGAAGTCGGTGACAAGCCGTACGCGACCAAGGACGAGGCGGTGCATTACATCGACCTGATGCCGGACGGCAAGCACCGTCAGTACACGTCGATCCAGGAGTGCAAGTCGGTCATCACCACGCCGTCCGGCGGCCAGCGTCTGCTGGAAAAGGGCTTCTACAACGTCAGCGGTGTTGCCTGGTCGGGTCGCGGCAAGATCACCCGCGTCGATGTTTCCTTCGACGGTGGCGTCAACTGGCAGCAGGCGCGCATCGAAGGTCCGGTCCAGAACAAGGCCCTGACCCGTTTCAACATCAACTGGGTGTGGGACGGCAAGGAAGCCATGCTGCAGTCGCGCGCCATCGACGAAACCGGTTACGTCCAGCCGACCTACGGTCAGTTGCGTGCAGTGCGCGGTTCGAAGTCGATCTATCACAACAATGCCATCCAGACCTGGAAGGTCGAGCAAAACGGGGAGATCAGCAATGTCCAGGTTCTCTAAGTCCATTCTCGTTCTGGCCACGGCGGCCATCGCCAGCAGCGCTTTTGCCTTTGACAGCTACAAGGGTATCGGTCGTCAGGCCACGCCGGCCGAGGTCAAGGCCTGGGATATCGACGTCCGCCCCGATTTCAAGGGGCTGCCCAAGGGATCGGGTAACGTCCAGGTCGGCAACGATCTGTTCGAGGAAAAGTGCGCCTCCTGTCACGGCAGCTTCGGCGAGTCGAACGAGGTGTTCACCCCGCTGATCGGCGGTACCACCAAGGACGACATCAAGAACGGCCGGGTCGGTGGTTTCCTGACCGACAGCATTCCGCAGCGCACCACCTTCACCAAGGTGTCGACCATTTCCACGCTGTGGGACTACATCTACCGCGCCATGCCCTGGACCGAGCCCAAGTCGCTGAAGCCGGACGAGGTGTACGCCATCCTCGCCTACTTCCTGAACCTGGCGGAAATCGTTCCGGACAACTTCGTGCTGTCCGACCAGAACATCGCCGAGGTCCAGAAGTTGATGCCCAACCGCTACGGCATGACTACCGACCACGGCATGTGGCCGGGCGCGCCGGCAGCCAAGGGCGGTATCGGCAATGGCGGCAAGCCGGATGTGACCAACGTGGCGTGCATGAAGAACTGCAAGAAGGAAGTCAAGGTAGGGTCGGTGCTGCCGGGTTACGCCCGTACGGCACACGGCAATCTGGAAGAGCAGAACCGTACGTTCGGTCCTGTCCGCGGTGTTCGCACCGTGGATGGTCCGGCGCACAAGTCCGGGCATTGATCCCCAATTCAACGAGAGGAGAAGTCATGAACAATCAACGTCGTAATGTACTCAAGACCGGTACCGGTGCCGCCGTTCTCGGCGCGCTGGCCGCTGCCGGCATGATCCCGAATGTCGCCCTGGCCGCCTGGAACAAGGCTGCCTTCGAAGCCAAGAGCATGGCCGATACGCTGAAGGCGCTCGGCGCCGTGCAGCCGGCCGACAGCAGCGATGTTCAGGTCACCGGCCCGGATATCGCCGAAAACGGTGCCGTGGTGCCGGTCGGTGTCGATTCCAAGATCGCCGGCACGACCATGGTCGCGATCCTGATCGACAAGAACCCGAATGCCCTGGCGGCCAGCTTCATGCTCCCGGCAGGGACCGAAGCCAACGTGCAGACCCGGGTCAAGATGGGCCAGACCTCGAACGTCTACGCGCTGGTCAAGGCCGGCGACAAGTTCTACATGGCGACCAAGGAAATCAAGGTCACCCTCGGCGGCTGCGGCGGCTGATCGGATCAACAGGCATTCAAGGAGATAAACATGTCTACGAAACCCATGCGTATTCGCGCCTCCGTCAAGGACGGCGTCACTGAAGTCAAGGCGCTGATCGCGCACGAAATGGAAACCGGCCAGCGCAAGGACGCGAACGGCGCCGTGATTCCGGCCTGGTTCATCACCGAACTGACCGCCACGCACAACGGCAAGCCGGTCCTGGTTTCCGAGTTCGGTACCGCGGTCTCGAAGAACCCCTATCTGGCCTTCCGTTTCAAGGGCGGCGCGGCCGGCGACAAGATTGCCATCAGCTGGAAGGACAACAAGGGCGAGTCGCGCACCGACGAGGCTGCCATCGCCTGATGTCGCAATGCCTGGCGGACGGTCGGGGGTGGCCGGCTGTCCGTCTGCATCCCGGTCAAACGGCGACAGACCAGTGACCGGCAAAACACACATAGTGAACGGAGGAGTTCATGGTAATCCGACAGAAATATCTTGTCGCTGCGCTGGCCGTCGGGCTGGCGGGCGCACCGTTGCTCGCCGCAGCCAGCGACGATCTGCTCGAAGGCATCAACGCCTATCGCGAGGCCCTGGCCGATGGCAACCCGTCCGAACTGGTCGCCGCCGAAGGCGAAGAGCTCTGGAAAACCCCGCGCGGTCCGAAAAATGCCTCGCTGGAAAAATGTGACCTCGGCCTTGGACCGGGCGTGGTCAAGGGCGCATCCGCGCAGTTGCCGCGCTTCTTCAAGGATACCGGCAAGGTCCAGGATCTCGAGACGCGCCTGATGACCTGCATGGAAACCCTGCAGGGTCTGGATCCCAAGGCCGTGGTCAATGCTGGCTGGCTGAAGGGCGAAAAGGAAAAGATGGCAGCGCTGGTCGCTTACGTCGTGACCGAATCGAACGGGCAGAAGATCAAGGTTGACATGCGTCATCCTGAGATGAAGAAGATGTACGACCTGGGCAAGCTGGCTTTCTACCATCGCGCCGGTCCCATGGACTTCTCCTGTGCCACCTGCCACGGTGACCAGGGCAAGCGCATCCGCATGCAGGAACTGCCTGATCTGCGCACCCAGGAAGGCGCTGCCGCCGGCTGGGGAAGCTGGCCTGCCTACCGGGTGTCGAATGGCCAGTTCTGGACCATGCAGCACCGTCTCAACGACTGCTACCGGCAGCAACGCACGGCCGAGCCGATCTACGGCTCCGACGTGACCATCGCCCTGTCCGTCTATCTGGCTGCGACGGCCAATGGCGGCAAGGTCATGACCCCCGGTATCAAGCGCTAAGGAGGCGAACATGAAGAAGATCAGCACACTGGCTGTATTGCTGCTCGCCCTGCCGGGCGCCTGGGCCGACCAGGGGGATACCTATGCCGAGTTCAAGGCGATGATGGATCGCTCCTTCAAGACGACCGGCATTGCCCCCAAGCACCGCATGTACCAGCTGGATTTCCAGAAGGAATGCTCGCAGGAAAAGCAGCCGCCCAAGGCGGTGATGGACCGGATCGAAGCCGAGCAGATGAAGACCATCCGCTATCCGGCCGACGGCAAGTACTTCGGCGACTGGAAGGAGGGCGAGAAGATCGCCGTCAGCGGTCGCGGCCTGACTTGGACCGACAAGACCCCGTACAACAACGGCGGCGGTTGCTACAACTGTCACCAGATGAGCCATCACGAAGTCTCCTACGGCACCATCGGTCCCAGCCTGCTGGAGTACGGCAAGGTGCGCGGCAATTCCGACGACATCGTCAAGTACACCTGGGGCAAGATCTACAACGCCAAGGCTTACAACGCCTGCAGCAACATGCCGCGCAACGGCGATGCGGAAATCCTCACCGAGCAGCAAATCAAGCATTTGATGGCCTTCCTGTTCGATCCGAACTCGCCGGTCAACAAAAAATAACCTTGCGTGACTTTCCCGGCCGGGTTTGCCCGTGCCGGGTTTTTTTGGGAAACACACATGAGCATGAATCGTCGTGAATTTCTTCAGGTGCTGGCGGTTGCGGCTGCCGGTGGCATGTCGCTGCACAGCGAGTTTGCAATGGCCGAGAAGGGGGCTGCCAAGTTGTACGATCTGCCGAAGTTCGGCAACGTCAGCCTGCTGCACATCACCGACTGCCATGCCCAGCTGAACCCCATCTATTTCCGCGAACCGAGCGTCAACCTCGGCTTCGGCGAGCAGTTCGGCAAGGTTCCGCACCTGGTCGGCGATCATCTGCTCAAGCACTTCGGCTTCAAGCCGAACAGCATCGAGGCGCATGCCTACAGCTATCTGAATTTCGAGAAAGCCGCCGAGACTTACGGCAAGGTCGGCGGCTTCGCGCACCTGGCGACCCTGGTCAAGCGCATGAAGGCGCGCAACCCGGGGGCGCTGCTGCTCGACGGCGGCGATACCTGGCAGGGTTCCGGCACCGCGCTGTGGACCAACGCCCAGGACATGGTCGACGCCTGCAAGGCGCTCGGCGTCAATGTCATGACCCTGCACTGGGAAGCCACCTATGGCGAGGAACGGGTCAAGGAAATCGAGGAAAAGGACTTTGCCGGCGTCGTCGACATCGTCGCCCAGAACGTCAAGACCACCGATTTCGGTGATCCGGTGTTCAAGCCTTACGTGATCAAGAACATGAACGGCGTGCCGGTCGCCATCGTCGGCCAGGCCTTCCCCTACACGCCGATCGCCAACCCGCGCTGGCAAGTGCCGAACTGGAGCTACGGCATCCAGGAAGAGAACATGCAGGCAGTCGTCGACGAAGCCCGCGCGAAGGGCGCCCAGGTCGTCGTCGTGCTGTCGCACAACGGCATGGACGTCGACCTCAAGATGGCCTCGCGCGTGCGCGGCATCGACGCCATCCTGGGCGGTCACACCCATGACGGCATGCCAGCGCCGGTGGTGGTCAAGAACGCCGGCGGCCAGACCCTGGTCACCAACGCCGGTTCCAACGGCAAGTACCTCGGCGTGCTCGACTTCGACGTCAAGAATGGCAAGATCGCCGGCTACCGCTACAAGCTGCTGCCGGTCTTCGCCAACCTGTTGCCGGCTGACAAGGCGATGCAGGCGCTGATCGACAAGGTGCGCGCCCCTTACCTGGGCAAGCTCAACGAGCAACTGGCGGTGACCGAAGGTACCCTGTACCGCCGCGGCAACTTCAACGGCACTTTCGACCAGGTCATCGTCGATGCGCTGATCAAGGAAAAGGATGCCGAAATCGCCTTCTCGCCCGGTTTCCGCTGGGGTACCTCGCTGCTCCCGGGGCAGCCGATCCTGATGGAGCATGTGCTCGACCAGACGGCGATCACCTACCCGTGGACGACGGTGACCAACATGAGCGGCGAGATGATCAAGACCGTGCTCGAGGACGTCTGCGACAACCTGTTCAACCCCGATCCCTACTATCAGCAGGGTGGCGACATGGTCCGCGTCGGCGGCCTGCAGTACACCTGCAACCCGACCGCCAAGGCCGGCCAGCGCATCAGCAACATGATGCTGCGCGGCCAGTTGATTGATCCGGTCAAGATCTACAAGGTCGCCGGTTGGGCGCCGGTTTCGGAAGAGGCCAAGGATGCCGGCGAACCGATCTGGGAACTGGTCGCCCGCTACCTGCGCGACGTCAAGACGCTGAAGCCGGTCGAACTGAACATGCCGAAGCTGGTCGGCGCCGAAAACAATCCGGGGATTGCCTGATGAAATCGATGAAATTTGCCCTGGCTGGCCTGGCGCTGGCTTTTTCTGCGAGCACTTTCGCTGCCGACTGGGCGCCAGGCAGCACGAACTGGTCGACCCTGCCGGAAATCAAGGTGACCAAGCTTTCCCTCTACCTGACACCGAAGCAGGCGTACGACATGAAGTCGGCCGAACCCAAGGGCGTTGCCCTGTTCGACGTGCGCACCCGCGCCGAGGCGATGTATGTCGGGATGGCGAGCACGGTCGACGCGCTGGTGCCGTTTGTCGAACATCAGGAAATCATGAGCGACTGGGACGAGAAGCGGACGATGTACAGGCTCGAACCGAACCAGGACTTCGTGCCTGAAATCGAGCGCCGCATGGGCGAACTCGGTCTGGCCAAGGATGCGCCGGTGATCCTGCTGTGCCGTTCCGGCGACCGCAGTTCGCGGGCGGCCGATCGCCTGAAGGCGGCGGGTTTTACCAAGGTGTACAGCGTTCCCGAGGGCTTCGAAGGCGACCGCGCCGGCGATGGTCCGAAAAAGGGGCAGCGTGTGGTCAATGGCTGGAAGAATGCCGATCTGCCGTGGAGCTACCGACTGGAGAAGGCCAGGATGTATTTCCCCCGCTGAATTGCGGGCGTAAGATAAAGCGGCAGGCGGCCGAATCTGAATTTGTCGCTTTGCCGCTTTTCTTGAAGAGTAAAATAAGAAGATTCTAATCTTGTGATTTGCTAACGGGTGATGCTTCGCCCAATCAGGGAAGGAGAAGATATGTACAAGGACGCACTCGCGAAAGTGATTGAGGATGTCGGCCAGAAGACGCTGGACCGACGTTCTTTCCTGATGCTCGGCGCAGCCGGCGCCGGCTCGCTGCTGCTGGCACCGGGCAGTGCCAATGCCGCACCGAAGATCAAGTCCTCGGCGCGCATCGTCATTGCCGGCGCCGGTGCCGCCGGCCTGGCGGCGGCGTCTACCCTGGCCGCCCGGCTGGATGGGGCGAAGATCACCCTGATCGACGCGCGCAAGGAGCATTTCTACCAGCCAGGATTCACGCTGGTCGCCGCCGGCATCAAGGCGTCGCCGTACGTGGTGTCGACCACCAAGGAGTACGTGCCTGGTGGCGTTGAACTGATCGAGGAGCGGGTGGCTGAGTTCGATCCGGAGGGCAACAAGGTGGTCACCGAAAGCGGCGCCGCCCATGCCTATGATTTCCTGATCGTCGCCACCGGTCTCAAGCTCGACTACGAAGCCATTCCCGGTATGGAGGTCGAGCAGATCGGCAACAACGGCCTGGGCAGCATCTACCACAGCCCGGCCAAGGCCGAGGCAACCTGGCGGGCGATGTCGAATTTCGCCGATACCGGCGGTGTTGGCGTGTTCCTGCGGCCGGGAACGGAAATGAAGTGCGCCGGCGCACCGCTCAAGTACACCTTCATCACCGATGATCATCTGCGCCGTCGCGGCAATCGCGGCAAGGCCGAGCTGATCTACAACGCCAACAACAAGGCCTTGTTCAGCGTGCCCATCGTGCACGAAAAGGTCCGCATGCTGTTTGGCGAGCGCGGGGTCAAGGTCAATTACGAGCGCGTGCTGGAGTCGATCGACATCGGCAAGAAGCTGGCGGTGTTCAAGACGCCGGTCGGGCCGGTCGAGCAGCAATACGACTTCATCAACGTCATCCCGCCGATGCGGGCGCCGGATTCGGTTCGCAACAGTCCGCTGCCGTGGCAGGAGGGCGGCTGGGCCAAGGATGGCTGGATCGAGGTGGACAAGCACAATCTGCGGCATGCCCGTTACGACAACGTGTTCGCTGTCGGCGACGTGGCCGGGGTGCCCAAGGGCAAGACGGCAGCCAGCGTCAAGTGGCAGGTGCCGGTGGCGGTCGATCATCTGGTGGCGAGCATCGCCGGCAAGGAATCGGAAGCCCACTACAACGGCTACACCTCGTGCCCGCTGATCACCCGCTTGGGTCAGGCGATGCTGATCGAGTTCGACTACAAGGACAACCTGACGCCATCCTTCCCGGGCGTGATCGCGCCGCTGGAAGAATTGTGGATCAGCTGGGTGATGAAGACCATGGCGCTGAAGCCGACCTATATCAGCATGTTGCGCGGCCGCGCCTGATTTCTGGAGGAATGCAAAGATGAAAGAACTCGATCCGCTGGTTTTCCTGGCCGTTTTCCAGGAAATGCTCGGTCCCTTGCTGTGGGTGATGCTGCTGGTCATCGTCGTCGGTACGGCCGCCTTCATCGCCTTGTTGCTCAAGGAAAAGAGCATCAACTCGCGGCGCCTAGTGCGGGCCGAACTGGCCGGCCTGGTCGGTGGCGCGCTCGCGCTGGTGCTGATGGCCAAGGTCTCGTCGTCGGGCTTTACCGATGCCGGTGGTCCGGCCGACTGGTTCCTGATCGCGCTGGTTTTCGGCCTCGGTCTGGCCGGTACGGCGATCCTGGTTTATACCGTTCTGGGTTGGCGCAAGCCGGCCGCGCAGTAAGCGCTCAGCGCGCTGGCCGGTCGACCATGGCGTCGGCCAGGCCGGCGCCGGCCCACATTCCGATCAGCGAAATCCAGGCGGTCAGCGCGAACACCGCCGCGCCGGACACTCCGGCGCCGACGGCGCAGCCGCCGGCCAGCATGCCGCCGAAACCCATGCACAGCGCCCCGGCGATGTAGCGGCGCATGCTGTGCCCATCCTTGAAGCCTTCAAGCTTCAGTTCGCGTCCCCACAGTGCCGCCAGGAAAGAGCCCAGAACCACGCCGGGCACCAGGCCGATGTCGAAATCCCAGGGCTGCCCCGGTGCCGACAGCACCAGCATCAGCACGTCGGCCGACGGGCCGGTGAAACTCAGGCTCTGCACCGGCATGATCTCGTCGAAGGACTGGCTGGCGACCTGATACGTCAGTAGCCAGGCAATGGCCACCATCACGCCAACGCCGATGCCGCCGCCCCATTCGCGCAGGCTCAGGCGCGTTTTGCGGGCGAAATGGATGGCTGCCGCCAGCCACAACAACCCGAACAGGATGCCGCCGATATGACCCAGATGGGCAAAAGCCAGCAGGTCGCGGGCGCTGCCGTCGATGGTCAGCCAGCCTGAAATCCACAGGCGTAGCGGCGACAGCATGCCGCTCAGTGAAGCCTGGGCGGTGACCGCGAAAATCAGCCCGGTGAGCAGCGCGCGCAGGTTGCCGTTGGCGGCCAGGACCAGCATGCGCGACGAGCAGCCACGCGCCAGGATCATGCCGATGCCGAACAGCAGGCCGCCGACCAGGGCGCCGGAGATACTGCCCCGGGCCGAGAGCTGACGGGCTTGCGAGACGTCGAGCCAGCCGCCGACGATGAATCCCTGGGTGACGATGACAGCGGCGGAGAAGGCGAGCAGCCAGATGACCAGTTTGCCGCCCGGTTCGCGGTGCCAGAACTCGACCACGGCCGAACGCAGGCAGAACCGCGAGCGTTGGGCAAAAATGCCGAAGAGGATGCCGATCAGCAGACCTGCCAGCGTGATGACGGTTTTTTCGCCAAGGCTTTCGAGCAGATCGGTCAGGTTCATCGGAAAACTCAGAACAGTTCGATATCCCCGTCGCCCTGCTTGCTGCCGGAGCTGAGGGTGCGACTGCGCAAGGCGTCGCTCTTCACATGCGAATCGACCAGCAGTTCGACCAGTCGCTGGCTGCGCTTGCGGAAGCGCTGGATGCCGTCACTTTCGTCCTGGTCGTTGTGCAGGCTGAGGAAGGCGTGCATGTATTCGCCGACGTTGTCGGTGCGCTGGCCGATGCGGTTGATCATCTGGGTGACGATGTCCTCGAACTGCATGGCCATGACGCCTTCCTGCGTCAGGTCGCGCATCTGTTCGGTGACGCTGGCGATGTTGCTCGAATGCTGGCGCGCCTTTTCGGTCAGTTCCATCAGTTCGGCACCGAGTTCGCTGAGTGTGGCCCGCGAGCGGTCGGCGATGCTCAGGTCGATGTGGCTGGCGCCCTCGACCCGTTGGCCGACATCGCGTAGTGAATCGAGAATGTCGTTCAGGGCGTTGCGGATATCGACGTTGAATTCGCCGGTACGTGCGGCCAGGGTGCGCACCTCGTCGGCGACCACGGCGAAGCCGCGCCCGGCTTCGCCGGCACGGGCGGCCTCGATGGCGGCGTTGAGGGCGAGCAGGTCGGTCTGCTTGGTGATGCCGGTAATGTCGTTGAGCGTACTGGTGATGCGGCCAACCTTTTCCTGCATCTGGTTGAAGCTCTCGGCGACGCCCTGGCTGGTGTTGCGCAATTGATCCATCTTGCCGACGAATTCGGCGATCAGCGCATTGGTTTCATCGAAGAAACGCTTGAGTCCCGCCTGTTCGGCGGCGTGGCTGTCGTCCGATCCGGTCATGCTGAGCATTTCGTTGATCAGTGAACCGAGGATTTCGCGCTGGTTGTTCGATTGCGATTCGAGACCGGTCAGGCTGCCCGACAGGCGGTCGACCGAACTGCGGATCAGTGCCTGGGCTTCGTGCATTTCCTGCTCCAGCGACGAGAATTGCAACTCGGCGTGGGCCATGGCTTCGTTGGACAGCACGTGGTATTCCGACATGACTGTGGTCAGTTCGTTGACGTAACCCTTCTGTCTTTCCTTCCAGCGCTCGCGCTCGCGGATCGACAGCAGTCCACCGCCGAGCAGCATGACGGCAAGCAGCAGGAACCAGTAACCCGGCAGCGGACCGGCAGCCAGTGACCACGCCCAGAGAATCAGCGCCACCAGTGCGCTGCCCCGGATCAGGAGATCGTCTATTCTTTTCATTGTTGTAAATCCCGGATGAAGCGGCAATCCCGGCATTGTACGAGGATGCCGCTTGTCCGGATATGGCCTGGATCAAATCAGGCCAGGGTTTTCAGGTGCTGGATGATTTCGCCGGCCGCCGGTTGCGCATCGCCGTACAGCATGCGGCAATTATCGGTGTAGAACAGCGCGTTTTCGATGCCGGAATAGCCGGTGCCCTTGCCGCGTTTGACGACGATGACGTTCTGCGCTTGATCGGCATTGAGGATGGGCATGCCGTAGATCGGGCTGGACTTGTCGCTGCGTGCGCTCGGATTGACCACGTCGTTGGCCCCAATGACCAGCGCCACGTCGGCCTGGCCGAACTCGCCGTTGATTTCCTCGAGGTCGAAAATCTTGTCGTAGGGCACGCCAGCCTCGGCCAGCAGCACGTTCATGTGGCCTGGCATGCGCCCGGCGACCGGATGGATGGCGAACTTCACCTCGACGCCCGCTTCTTCGAGAATCTCGGTCATTTCCCAGATCTTGTGCTGGGCATGCGCAACCGCCATGCCGTAGCCGGGGACGATGATCACCTTGCTCGCGTAGCGCATCATCGCCGCCGCATCGAGCGCCGACAATTCCTTCATCGTGCCTTCGATGGCTTCGCCGCCACCGCTCGCCGCCAGCGGGGTGAACAGGATGTTCGACAGCGGCCGGTTCATTGCCTTGGCCATCAGTTGCGTGAGCAGTGTGCCGGCGGCACCGACGACGATGCCGGCAATGATCAGCGCCGGGTTGCCGAGGACGTAGCCCTCGAAACCCACGGCCAGGCCGGTGAAGGCGTTGAACAGCGAGATCACCACCGGCATGTCGGCGCCGCCGATCGGCAGGGTGACGATCAGCCCGAGCACCAACGCGACGAAGAAGAAGGCGATCACCAGTTCCGGCTGTTGCGGGGCCAGGGTGATGACGGCCAGGCCGAGACCGACGGCAACCAGTGCCAGCAGCACGTTGACCGCGTTCTGCGCCGGCAGGCGGTAGGCTTTTTTGAGGATGCCCTGCAACTTGGCCCAGGCGACGCAGGAGCCGGTAAACGACACCGCGCCGATCAGCGCGCCGAGCACCGCCAACGTCGTCGCCACCAGGCCGTGCATTTCGCCCTTGGCGAACTCGACGGCAGCAATCGCTGCTGCCGCGCCGCCGCCCATCCCGTTGTAGATGGCGACCATCTGCGGCATGTCGGTCATCTTGACCTTCTGTGCTGAAATCCAGGCAGCGCCGCCGCCGATGAGCAGTGCCAGGGCCATCAGGCCGAGGTTCTGCAGGCCGGGGATGAGGAAGGTGGCGGCGATCGCCAGCAGCATGCCGTAGCCGGCGATGACGATGCCGCGTCGGGCCGAGGTCGGCGAACCCATGCCCTTGAGGCCGAAAATGAACAGCAGGGCGCCGGCGAACCAGGCGCCCTGGACGTAGATCGGGGCGGTCATTGGCCGTTCTCCTTCTTCTTGAACATGGCCAGCATGCGTTCGGTGACGACGTAGCCGCCGGCCGCGTTGGCGGCACCCAGGGCGACGGCGAAGAAACCGATGGCCTGCTGCAGCGGTGTCTCGGCCATGCCGAGGACGAGCATGGCACCGACGACGACCACGCCGTGGATGAAGTTGGAGCCAGACATCAGCGGTGTGTGCAGGATCACCGGGACCTTGGCGATGATCTCGTAGCCGGTGAAGGCGGCGAGCATGAAGATGTAGAGTGCGAGCAAACCGTCCATCAGGCGTCTCCCAGGATTTGTCTGACTGCGGTATGGACGGTGGCGCCGTCGCGGCACAGCACGGTGCCGGCGACCACTTCGTCGTCCCAGTCGATGCGCAGTTCGCCGTCCTTGATCCACGGCGAGAGGAAGTTGTAGAGATTCTTGGCGTATAGCTCCGAGGCGTGCGTCGGCATGCGCGACGGCAGGTTGAGCGGGCCGTGGATGTTCACGTCGTTGGCGATGACGTGTTCGCCCGGTTGCGTCAACTCGCAGTTGCCGCCCGATTCAGCGGCCATGTCGACGATGATGGCGCCGTACTTCATGCGCCCGACCATGTCGCGGGTGATGATCACCGGCGCCCGCTTGCCCGGAATGGCGGCGGTACTGATGACGACGTCGGCGGCGGCAATGGCCTTGGTCAGCCGTTCAGCCTGGGCGGCCTTTTCCTCGGCCGTCAGTTCGCGCGCATAGCCGCCGCTGCCGTCAGCGGAGACACCGGTATCGACAAACTTGGCGCCGAGCGATTCGATCTGCTCCTTGGCGGCGGCGCGGACATCGTAGGCTTCGACCATGGCACCCAGGCGCTTGCAGGTGGCGATTGCCTGCAGGCCGGCGACGCCGGCGCCGATGACGAGCACGCGCGCCGGACGGATGGTGCCGGCGGCGGTGGTCAACATCGGGAAGAACTTGGTGCACCGGGCGGCGGCAATCAGGCCGCACTGGTAACCCGAGCAGGCGCCCTGGCTGGACAGTGCGTCCATGCTCTGGGCGCGCGAGATGCGCGGCAGCAGTTCGAGGGCGAAGGCGGTGATCTTGCGGGCGTTCAGCGCAGCCAGCCGCTCGCGGCTTGCGAAGGGTTTGAGCAGGCCGATCAGCACCGCGCCTTCCGGCATGGCGGCGACTTCGTCCAGGCTCGGCGGCGTCACCCGCAGGATCAGGTCGGCGCTGGCGTAGGCTTCGGGCAGGCCGGGGGCGAAATCGACCTCGGCGTAGTCGGTGTCGAGGAAATGGCTTTGCGCACCGGCGCTCTGCTCCATCCGCAATCGCGCGCCGAGCGCGGTAAATTTCTTGGCCGTTTCAGGAACCAGTGCCGTCCGGCATTCGCCTTCAGCACGTTCCCGAGCCAGCGCCAGGGTCAGCGGCATGCTCGCTCTCCTTATCATGAGTCATTGCTGGGTTAATTTTTCCCGACAAAGATAAGGGCTTTGTTAATCCTGAAATAGTCAGGATTCTTGAATCGTGACATCAGCGATTGCTTAACAGTGATGGGGAGTCAGTTGTCGGTGGTGACGGAAGGCCGACAGTTCACGAAACGCAGTTCTTCCGGATAGGGGAAGAAGTCTTCCACGTGGCCGGCGCGAATGTTTTCCTGGGCTTTCTGCCAGAAGGTCGGCGTGAGTAAATCCTTGTGGTGCTTCATGAACAGCTTGCGCACCTGCGGCGAGCCGAGCAGGAAGGTGGCGAACTCCTCGGGGAAAACGTCGTTGCGCGCCACCGGGTACCAGACTTCGCCGGACATTTCCGTCTCGAAATCCGGGGCCGGCGGAATCTTGCGGAAGTTGATGTCGGTCATGTACTCGATTTCGTCGTAATCGTAGAAGACGACGCGGCCGTAGCGGGTGACGCCGAAGTTCTTCCACAGCATGTCGCCGGGGAAGATGTTGGCCTGCGCCAGTTCGCGGATGGCGCTGCCGTACTCCTTGATCGCGTGCTCCAGGCCGTCGAGGTCGTTGGCCTTGTCCATGCGGTCGAGATGGATGTTCAAGGGCTCCATCCGGCGCTCGATGTACAGGTGCTTGATGATCAGTTGTTCGCCGTCGATCTCGTAGCAACTGGGGGCGAGGCGTTCGAGTTCGTCGAGGATTTCGTCGTTGAAGCGGGCCAGCGGGAAGAGCACGTTCGAGAACTCGAGCGTGTCGGCCATGCGCCCGACGCGGTCGACCTGCTTGACCATCATGAATTTCTTCTTGACCGTGGCCCGGTCCATTTCCTTGGAGCTGCCGAACACGTCCTTGATGATCTTGAACACGTAGGGGTAGGAAGGCAGCGTGAACACCAGCATGACCAGGCCGCGGATGCCGGGGGCCATGACGAATTTGTCCTGCGAATGGTGCAGGTGATAAATGAAGTCGCGGAAGAACATCGTCTTCCCCTGCTTGCCCAGGCCGAGCATGATGTAGATCTCGGAGCGCGGCTTGTTCGGCATGATGGCGCGCAGGAACTGGACGTAGCCAGACGGGACTTCCATGTCCACCATGAAATAAGCGCGCGACAGCGAGAACAGCAGGCCGATGCGCCAGCCGTCGAGCAGGATGGTGTCGAGGTAGAGCTTGCCGTCGTTGTCGTGCAGGACGGGAATGGCGAAGGGGTACTCGACGGCACCGTTGATCGCCTTGCCGATGATGTAAGCCGCCTTGTTGCGGTAGAAGGCCGAACCGAGTACCTGGATCTGGAAATTGACCTCGCGCCCGGGCATGTGTTTCAGGGAACGGCGGATGGCGTGGTAGACGTAATTGACGTCGCGCTCCAGGTCGGCGAACGGGCGTTGCCAGTGGAAGTCGCCGACGATCTGGCGGATGGCGCCGCGCAGGCCGTCGGCTTCGGCGTAATAGCTGCGGTAGGTCGGCGCTTCGTCAGCCTCCAGGTTCTCGGTCGAGATGCTCGGGCGGACGAACAAAAAGTCGTTGTGGAAATAGGTCCGGTGCAGGATCTTGGTGGTCACCGAATTGAAGAAGGTCTCGGCCAGTTCCGGCTGCTTGTGGTTGAGCAGCAGGCCGATGTAGAGCAGCTTGACCTGTTGCCAGGTGGCGTCGTCGAGGTGCTCGGCGTCGAACTCGGTGCGCAGGCGTTCGACGCATTCGTCCACCCGGTCGTCGTAGAAGCGGATGCGCTCCTTGACTGCCCGGTGTACGCCTTGCCAGTCGCCCTTTTCGAAGCGGGTCTTGGCCTCGCGGCAGGTCTGGCGGAACAGCGTGTAATGGCGATTGAAGCCCTGGATCAGCGCCAGTGCGATGTGGTGGGCGTTCGTGCCGTACAGTCCGACCGAAATCTTCATTATTCTGTCTCCCGCTGCTGGCGGGGATTCTAGCATCGCACCCCGGGTCTTTCGGGGTGCTCCGCACTATGAAACCGCGTTTCATCGGTTGACCTGAACGGCGCCGTTGCGGATACTCCTCAGGCTTTGTAAGCACCGCGCAAGGGTGTCGGCGTATTGTCGACTTACATATCAAAACCATCCACCAAGGGGTTAGCATGTCCGCAGGCAAGTCCAAGATCATCTACACGCTCACCGACGAGGCGCCGCTGCTGGCGACTTGTGCCTTTTTGCCGATCATCCGCACCTTCACCGGGCCGGCCGGTATCGAGATCGAGAAGGCCGACATCTCGGTTTCCGCCCGCGTGATCGCCGAATTCTCCGAATTCCTCAGCGAAGAACAGCGTCTGCCCAACACCCTGGCCGAACTCGGCAAGAAGTGCCTGGAACCCGAGACCAACATCATCAAGCTGCCGAACATTTCGGCTTCGGTGGCTCAGCTCAAGGCCTGCATCAAGGAATTGCAGGAAAAGGGCTACGCCATCCCCGATTACCCGGAAACCGCCGACACCGAAGAAGCCAAGGCGCTCAAGGCCCGCTTCGGCAAGTGCCTCGGTTCGGCCGTCAATCCGGTGCTGCGCGAAGGCAACTCCGACCGTCGCGCGCCGATGGCCGTCAAGAACTACGCCAAGAAGCATCCGCATTCGATGGGCGAGTGGAAACAATGGTCGCAGACCCACGTCTCGCACATGCACGGCGGTGACTTCTACCACGGCGAAAAGTCGATGACCCTGGACAAGCCGCGCGAAGTGCGCATGGAGCTGATCGCCAAGGGCGGCAAGGTGACCGTGCTCAAGCCCAAGGTTTCCCTGCTGGCCGGCGAGATCATCGATTCGATGTTCATGAGCAAGAAGGCGCTGTGCGACTTCTACGAGCAGGAGCTGGAAGACTGCCGCAAGGCCGGCATCCTGTTCTCGCTGCACGTCAAGGCAACGATGATGAAGGTCTCGCACCCGATCGTCTTCGGCCACTGCGTCAAGATCTACTACAAGGACGCTTTCGCCAAGCACGCCAAGACCTTCGAGGAACTGGGCATCAACGTCAATAACGGCATGGTCGATCTGTACGAGAAGATCAAGACCCTGCCGGAATCGAAGCACGACGAGATCATCCGCGACCTGCATGCCTGCCACGAACACCGCCCGGAACTGGCGATGGTCGATTCGGCCAAGGGCATCACCAACTTCCATTCCCCGAACGACATCATCGTCGACGCCTCGATGCCGGCAATGATGCGTCAGGGCGGCAAGATGTGGGGCGCCGACGGCAAGCAGTACGACAGCAAGTGCGTGATGCCGGAATCGACCTTCGCCCGCATCTACCAGGAAATGATCAACTTCATGAAGTGGCACGGCAATTTCGATCCGCGCACCATGGGTACGGTCCCGAACGTCGGCCTGATGGCCCAGCAGGCCGAGGAATACGGCTCGCACGACAAGACCTTCGAAATCGCCGAAGACGGCATCGCCAACATCGTCGATAACGCCACCGGCGAAGTCCTGCTGTCGCAGAACGTCGAACAGGGCGACATCTGGCGCATGTGCCAGGTCAAGGATGCGCCGATCCGCGACTGGGTCAAGCTCGCCGTCACCCGTGCCCGCAACTCCGGCATGCCGGCCGTGTTCTGGCTGGACCCGTATCGTCCGCACGAAGCCGAACTGATCAAGAAGGTCGAGACCTACCTCAAGGATCATGACACCACCGGCCTCGAGATCAAGATCATGAGCCAGGTCCGTGCCATGCGCTTCACGCTCGAGCGCGTCGCCCGCGGCCTCGATACTATCTCGGTCACCGGCAACATCCTGCGCGACTACCTGACCGACCTGTTCCCGATCATGGAACTGGGTACCTCGGCCAAGATGCTGTCCATCGTCCCGCTGATGAACGGCGGCGGCATGTACGAAACCGGTGCAGGCGGCTCCGCCCCGAAGCACGTTCAGCAACTGACGCAGGAAAACCACCTGCGCTGGGATTCGCTGGGCGAGTTCCTGGCCCTGGCGGTATCGCTGGAGGAACTGGGCATCAAGGAAAACAACGCCCGCGCCAAACTGCTGGCCAAGACGCTCGACGCCGCCACCGGCAAGCTGCTGGACAACAACAAGTCGCCGTCGCCGAAGACCGGCGAGCTCGACAACCGTGGTTCGCAGTTCTACCTGGCCATGTACTGGGCGCAGGAACTGGCTGCTCAGACCGAGGACAAGGAACTGGCAGCCCACTTCGCCAAGCTGGCCAAGACCCTGACCGACAACGAGGCACAGATCGTTGCCGAACTGAAGATGGTCCAGGGCAAGCCGGCCGATATCGGCGGTTACTACAAGGCTGATTCGGAAAAGTGCAAGGCCATCATGCGCCCGAGCCCGACGCTGAATGCCGCACTGAAGAGCATGCGCGCCTGATCGACTCGCAGCCCGAACTGAAAAGCCCCGCCTAGGCGGGGCTTTTTTCTGGGCGTTTGCTCAGCCGGGCATTATTCGCCGTTGCGGTAGCGGCTGTAGAGTTCGGCGCGCCGGCGCAGCATCCTGTTTCCATCGCTCTCCCGGCCATCGGCGAAGTAAGCCTGGGCCAGCGCTTCGATGCTGTAGAGATCCCATTCGTCGTTTTCCGACAGGTTCCTTTCCAGCAGGCTGGCAGCCTTGGCATGATTGCCCTGGGCTGAATAAAGCTCGGCCAGGTTCTTCAGCGCGTCGGAGTCGGGGAAATGGGCGATCGCTTGTTCGTATTTTTCCCTTGCGCCGGCAAAGTCCCGCGTGTCGTACTGCTGAATCAGGCCGAGCTGGAACAGTCGCTGTGCCTGCAAGCGGTCGAGGATGCTCCGGTCGATGCCCCGCCGTTCCATCTCGTCGATGAAGTCTGTCATCGCGTCATCCGATCCGCCCCATTGCGGAGACAGGGGAACCAGATGCAGCACGAACGGCTGATATAGCTTCGGGTCGAGGCTGATCGCCGTATCGAGCAGCGTCGGGTCGGTCTGGCCGAGCAGGAGGTTGGCGTAAATCTGGCCGCTGACGCACATGGCGCATAAAGGATCCTTGCGTAGCGCTTGCGCCATGTCTTCGGTGCCGCGCAGTGCCAGGTCGCGCATTGCTGTCACGCGCTGGGCCGGGATACTCCTGAAAGGGCCGTCGCCGCGGATTTTGCTTGCCTGTTCCAGGCGGTACCAGCCACGGGCGAGATAGGCGTGTGCCGATTCCCGGTTTGCCACCCAGGCATCGAAGCGGGCGGCAAAGTTGCCGTCGGTTTGTTGCAGTTCCCAGAAGCGACCACGCAAGCGGTTGCTGCTCAACTTGCCTTTTTGCCGCTCGCGGTAGGCCTGGTCGATGGCTTGGTCAAGTTCGACGAATTTCCCATGCCAGAGCAGTTTCCGCAAGGTTTGCCGCTGGTGCATTTCGTCGGAGTAGCCACAGCCGCCGAGAACAAGGCTCAGGCAGATCAGGGCGGCCAGGGTGCGGAAGCTTTGAGGGAGCGATAGCGGGGCTGGCATCATGGGAGGCTTGGGGCGATCGTTAATACGACGGATGTTATACCGTTTTCATTTTTTCGGGGCCGGCTGGAGAGGGATGCAGCGGCGTACGGCAAAAAGCCTAGCCGGAGTTTCTTCCCGCAGTGGATTTGTTCCATAATTCACCGACCGACTCGTGGGAGACACCGAGGCCGGACCGTCCGGGGTATGCACCGGTTGCCAGAATACAAGACAGAGGAGTAGCCATGAGATCTCACATCCAGATTCCGCAAGGCGGTGCGAAAATCGTTCCCGGGCAAGCGACGCCGGACAATCCGATCATCCCGTTCATCGAAGGTGACGGTATCGGCATCGACATTACGCCGGTGATGATCAAGGTCATCGATGCAGCAGTCGACAAGGCCTACGGCGGCAAGAAGAAAATCCACTGGATGGAGGTGTACGCCGGCGAGAAATCGACGCGGCTGTACGGGCCGGACGAATGGCTGCCCAAGGAAACCTTCGATGCGCTGAAGGAATACTCGGTGTCGATCAAGGGGCCGATGACGACCCCGGTCGGCGGCGGCATCCGTTCGCTGAACGTGGCGCTGCGCCAGGAGCTCGACCTCTACCAGTGCGTGCGGCCGGTCCGCTACTTCAAGGGCGTGCCCAGCCCGTTGAAGCATCCGGAACTGACCAACATGGTCATTTTCCGTGAGAACACCGAGGACATCTACGCTGGTGTCGAATGGGCCGCCGGCTCCGAGGGTGTGAAGAAGGTGATCGATTTCCTGATCAAGGAAATGGGCGTCCGCAAGATCCGTTTTCCGGAAAGCTCGGGCATCGGCATCAAGCCGGTGTCGGTCGATGGCACCCAGCGCCTGGTGCGCGCGGCCATCCAGTACGCGATTGCCAACGACCGCAAGTCGGTGACCATCGTGCACAAGGGCAACATCATGAAATTCACCGAAGGCCTGTTCCGCGATGTCGCCTACAAGCTGGCGCAGGAGGAATTCGGGGCCGAGCCGATCGACGGCGGTCCGTGGTGCAAGGTGACGAACCCGAATACCGGCCGCGAGATCGTGATCAAAGACTCGATCGCCGACGCTTTCCTGCAGCAGATCCTGCTGCGTCCGGCCGAGTACGACGTGATCGCCACCACCAACCTCAACGGCGATTACATCTCCGACGCGCTGGCCGCCCAGGTTGGCGGCATCGGCATTGCGCCGGGTGCCAACATCTCGGACAAGTACGCCTGTTTCGAGGCGACCCACGGCACGGCGCCCAAGTATGCCGGCCTCGACAAGGTCAATCCGGGCTCGCTGATCCTGTCGGCCGAGATGATGTTGCGTCACCTCGGCTGGAAGGAAGCCGCAGACCTGGTCATCAAGGCCATGGAAGCCGCCATCGGCGACAAGAAAGTCACCTACGATTTCGCCCGCCTGATGGATGGGGCCGACGAACTGTCGTGCTCCGAGTTCGGCGACGCGATGATCGCCCGGATGTAAATTCAATAATCTTTCGAGGAATAGCCATGAACAAGATCATCACCCTGGGTTTGTCCTGTCTTTTTGCCAGCACGCTGGCGGTTGCCGCGCCGGTGGATTGCGAAGCGCAGGCCGTGAGCAAGGACGGCAAGCCGCTGGCCGGTGCAGCCAAGACTGCATCGATCAAGAAGTGCGAACGCGAGAACAAGGGCGCGGCGTGTGAGGCGCGTGCCATCGACAAGAATGGCAAGCCGCTGGCCGGTGCGGCGAAGAATTCGTTCATAAAGAAATGCGAAGCCGAGCGCTGATCACCGCTTGAATCTGCCTCCGCAAGGGGGCGTTCGCAGAGTGCTCCGTGCGTAGTCGGACGTAGCATTGGATTGCTACCCCGAGAGCCGTCTGTCGGTTCAAGATGCCTGCTCCTATACATACAACGGAGACAAACATGGCTATCAAGAAAATCCTGATGCTGACCGGCGACTACACCGAAGACTACGAGACCATGGTGCCTTTTCAGGTGCTACTGATGGTCGGACATGTCGTGCATGCTGCCTGTCCGGGCAAGAAGGCCGGCGAGCAGGTGCGCACGGCGATTCACGACTTCGAGGGCGATCAGACCTATTCCGAGAAACCCGGCCACAATTTCACGCTCAATGCCAGTTTCGATGAACTTGATGTCGCCAGTTACGACGCCTTGGTCATCCCCGGTGGTCGCGCGCCGGAATACCTGCGTCTCAACCCCAAGGTAATCGCCGCTGTTCAGCATTTTGCCGGCGCCAACAAACCGATCGCCGCGATCTGTCATGGCGCTCAGTTGCTCAGTGCTGCCGGTGTGCTGCAGGGGCGCTCGTGCAGCGCCTATCCGGCTTGCGCGCCGGAGGTTACCGCCGGTGGCGGCCGCTATGCCGAAATTCCGGTCGATCAGGCCCATGTCGACGGTAACCTGGTCACGGCGCCCGCCTGGCCGGCGCATCCCGACTGGCTGGCCAAGTTCCTCAAAGTGCTGGGAACGCGTATCGAAGCCTGATGTCCGAACAGGGCGGCCGGGTATGGCCGCCCATCGCTGCGGGGAGCGTTGCATGTGCGAACTTTATGTCAAGGCCGATCCCATCCTCTATGAGTCGCGTTCGCGCTCCTTGCGCATTCACGGTTGCGTCACCAAGATCCGTCTGGAAAATCTGTTCTGGGAAATTCTTGCAGAACTGGCTGCCAGCGATGGCTTCACGACCAACCAGCTGATCGCCAAGCTGTACGACGAGTTGCTTGAATACCGCGGTGAGATCGACAACTTTGCCTCTTTTCTCCGGGTCTCCTGTCTGCGCTACCTGACGCTGAAAAAAGGCGTCGGCGAGCGGCCCGTGCTTGCCGTGGTCACCCGGGCGGCTTGAGCAGGCGCAAGGCAGGCTTGCGCGCAAGAAATGGCATAATGCCGGGCAACACTTGGTGGCCATATCCCGGCTTCGTTTTGTTCGCTGCGGCCCAGCGCGCTCATACGGATTTCCCTTGACCCAGCCCATCGCCGTCTTTGATTCCGGTCTCGGTGGTTTGACCGTGCTGCGCGCCTTGCGTAGCCGTCTGCCGCACGAGGATTTTTTCTACTTTGCCGATACCCGCTTCCTGCCTTACGGAGACCGACCCGAGGCCTTCCTGCGCGAACGCGGGGTAAGGATTGCCGAAGCCTTGCGTCGCCGGGGTGCCAAAGCCCTGGTGGTTGCCTGCAATACGGCCACGGCCGCTGCCGCGGAAGCGATCCGCGCGGCAGTCACGGGGCCGGTCGTGGCGCTCGAACCGGGGGTCAAACCGGCGGTGGCGCTCAGCGGCAACAAGTGCATCGGTGTCCTGGCGACCACGCGGACGCTGGCCAGCGAACGTTTCCAGCGTCTGGTCGGGACGCATGCCGCCGGTGCCCGGGTGATCGCCCAGCCCTGCCCGGGGCTGGCCGAGGCCATCGAAGCCGAGGGCCCGGAAGGGGCCGGTGTGACGGCCTTGCTCGACAGCTTTGTCGCGCCGCTGGCTGCGGCTTCGGTGGATGTGGTGGTGCTCGGCTGCACGCATTATCCCTGGGTCGCCGAAGCCATCCGCCAACGTCTGCCGGCGGGCACGCAACTACTCGATACTGGTGAAGCGGTCGCCCGCCAACTCGAACGCCTGCTGCTGGCTGGTGGCTTGCAGGGCGGCGGTCAGGGGCAATTGACGGTGACTACCAGCGGTTCGCCGACCAGTGTGCACGCCACGGTCGACCGTTTGTGGGGCGAGCATCTGTCGGTCACGCACTGGGAGCCGGAACATGCCTGAACACCAGAAGCCGCTGGCCGGACTCAAGGTGGTTGAACTCGGTACCCTGATTGCCGGGCCGTTCTGCACACGGATCATGGCCGAGTTCGGCGCCGAGGTGATCAAGGTCGAAGCGCCTGACGGCGGTGATCCGCTGCGCAAATGGCGCAAGCTGTACGAAGGTACTTCCTTGTGGTGGTACGTCCAGGCGCGCAACAAGAAATCGGTGACGGCCAATCTCAAGCATCCGGACGGGCGCGAGTTCGTCCGCCGGCTGATTGCCGGAGCCGACATCCTGGTCGAGAATTTCCGCCCTGGCGTACTGGAAAAGCTCGGCCTGGGCTGGGAACAGCTCAAGGCCGATAATCCCGGCCTGGTCATGGTCCGCCTGTCCGGCTTTGGTCAGACCGGGCCGTACAAGGATCAGCCGGGTTTCGGCGCGGTTGGCGAATCGATGGGCGGTTTGCGCTACATCACCGGTTTTCCTGACCGGCCGCCGGTGCGCACTGGAATTTCCATCGGCGATTCGATTGCCGCCCTGTGGGGGGCGATCGGTGCCTTGATGGCGCTGCGTCACCGGGAAGTCAATGGCGGTGCCGGCCAGGTCGTCGATGTGGCGCTGTACGAGGCGGTTTTCGCGATGATGGAGTCGCTGGTGCCGGAATACGATGTGTTCGGTTTCGTGCGCGAACGGACCGGCAACATCATGCCCGGGATCACACCGTCGAACACGCACACGACGCGCGACGGCAAGCATGTCACCATCGGCGCCAATGGCGACGCGATCTTCCGCCGTTTCATGCAGGCCATCGGTCGTCACGATCTGGCCGACGATCCCGAGCTGGCCGACAACGCTGGTCGCGATGCCCGGCGCGACGAAATCTACGCGCTGATCGATGCCTGGTGTGCCGGCCATGATGAAGCCGAGGTGCTGGCCTTGCTCGAACAGGCCGGCGTGCCCGCTTCACGTGTCTATTCGGCGGTCGACATGTTTGCCGACCCGCAATTCATCGCCCGGCAGATGTTCCAGACGGCGACCTTGCCCGATGGCAAGCCCTTCCGCATGCCGGGCATCGTTCCCGCCCTGTCGGATACGCCGGGCGGTACCGAATGGATCGGGCCGACGCTCGGCGAGCACACCGATGCGGTACTCGCCGGGCTGGGCTACGACGCGGCGCACATCGCCAGGATGCGCGCCGACGGTGCGGTCCAGACCTTGAAGCGGCTGATCAACTGCTTGAGATTGACCGCGATTTCCTGCAGTTGATGCGCGGTGCTGGCGGTGCCGCGTATGGTCTGGGTGGTTTCCTCGACCATGTTGGCAATCTGCTCGACCCGCTGGGCAATCGAGGTGCTGGCGGTGCTCTGTTCCTTGGTTGCGTCGGCCACTTCACCGATGCGTTCGAGCGTACGCCGGGCGCCGTCCTCGATGGCGCGCAGCGAGTCAGACGCTGACGAAGCCAGGGCGACGCCCTGCTGGACTTCCGGCAGGGCTGCATTCATGGCTTCGACGGCGCCGACTGTGTCGCCCTGGATGCCGACGATCATCTGTTCGATTTCGGTGGTCGCCAGCGAGGTCCTTTCGGCCAGCTTGCGTACCTCGTCGGCAACCACGGCGAAGCCGCGTCCCTGCTCGCCGGCGCGCGCCGCTTCAATCGCGGCATTGAGCGCCAGCAGGTTGGTCTGGCCGGCGATGTCCTTGATCACGTTGGCGATGCTGGAAATCTGCTTGGCTCTTTCTTCGAGGGCATGGATCCGGGTGGAGGCGTCGGACACCGTTTCCGAAATCTGCTGGATCGCCTGTGAGGCTTGATCGACGCGGGCCGAGCCCTGGCCCGAGAGTTCGACGGCGGCGACCGAGTCCTGCGAGGTGTCGCGGGCGCTGTCGGAAATGTGGTTGGAGCTGACGGTCAGTTCCTCGATAGCTGCGGCCATCGCCGACGTCGCATCCGATTGCTGCTCGGCCGCGCGGGCTACTTCCTCGGAGGCGGTGGCGATATGTTCGGCATTGTCGACCAGACGGTTGGCGTCGCTGTTGATTTCGCTGACCATCTTGCGCAGGGCCAGGGTCATGCCGCCGAGCGTGTTCAGCATGCTACCCGGCGGTGCCTGATCGATGCTGGCAGTCAGGTCACCGTTGGCGATGCGTTCCATGATCTCGCTGGCGGCCTTGGGCTCACCGCCGAGCTGATTCAGGATGCTGCGGCTGACCAGGTAACCGAACAGCACCAGGGTGGCGAGCAGTGCCGTGGAAATGCCGCCGAGCAGCCAGGCCACCTTGCGAAATTCCTTGTCCACATCGTCGATGTAGATGCCGGTGCCGACCACCCAGTTCCACGGAGTGAACAACGTCGTGTAGCCGAGTTTCGGTTCGGGGTTCTGCTGTCCGGCCCGCGGGAACCAATAATCGACGAAACCGCCGCCGGCCTTGGCTGCAGCGATCAGCTCGCGGACGATGTATTTGCCATGCGTGTCCTGCATGTCCAGTTTCTGCTGGCCCTCCATCTTTGGGTTGCCGCCGTGCAGAACATACAGCCCATTGGTATCGAAGCCGAAGTAGTAGTCGTCTTCTCCGTAGCGTAGGTCACGCAGGCTGTCGCGCGCTGCATTTTTGGCGTCTTCTTCGGAAATCTTGCCGCTGGTGGCCAGCTGGTGATGGTGTTTGACGATACCGACTGCGACCTCGACGATATCCCGGGTTTTCTGCTTGCGGTCCTCAAGCATGCTGTCCTTGAGTTGGAACAACGAAACCAGACAGAGAACGATCAGTCCGACCAGAGTCAGACCGACGAGGAGTTGCATGCGTGTGGCTACCCGAAGGTTGGCTAATGCGCTCATTTTTTGACACTCCCTTGATTTATTCGTCTCAGGGTATCACTGGCTAATTTCTCCAGAAATACCTGAAAGTGGGTATTTCACTAAATTCTAATGAATATTATATTTGTTATTTAATGCGAAAGTGTACCGGCAATAAAGATTCCGTCGGGGCATCGCCCGGTAGCGATCGCAAGCGCCGGACTGCGCGTAACGCAGCCTCGTCGAGCAGCGGGTGGCCGCTGCTTTCCTCGATCCGGGCGGCGACGACCTGACCGTTTTCATCGAGCATCAGAAGAACCAGGGCCTCGCCTTGCAGGCCGCGCCGAATGGCTTCTTCGGGGTAGAACAAGCCTTCGCGCTGCTGAGCCGAAAATTGCTCACGAATGACCTGAGTCCAGGTTTTTTGGGCAGTCCGCGAGGATTCTCTCGGGGGCGGTTCGCTTCTGGCCGGCGTAGCCGGGGTGGGTTCCGGTTCGGGGAGCAGCAATTCCGGTGTCGCCGGTAGGAGAGGCAAGGGCGCGAGGCGGGCTTGCAAGGGTGGTGCTGCCGGTGGCGTGGCGACTGGCGTGGCCGCCAAGAAATCGACGAACGGCAGCAGGTGCAGTAGCAGGGATGCAACTAGGGCACCAAGGAGCGGGCGAAGCGTTCGTGACATGAGAGAATGCGGGCTGTCTGATTGAGGCAGGATCTTCGATGAGCAAGATGCACAGGAAAATCGTTGCGGCAATGATAATCGGGATGGCGCTGGTTTGCCCCGTTCACGCCCAGTGGTGGCCGGGCGGCGAGGTCAAATTGCCTGATCCGGTGACTTTTGCCAACCAGATGGAGTTGGGCCATATCAAAACAGCAGAGGCCTGGCTGGATGCCGGCCTGCCCCCGGACTTCATGGGCAGCCGGATCGGTTCCGGCCTGATGATCGGTGCCTGGGAAGGCAATATCGAATTGATGCGCCTGTTCATTTCCCGTGGTGCCGACATCAATCTGCGTAACGCCAACGGCGAGTCAGCGCTGGCGCTGGCCGCCTGGCGGGGGCAGAAGGTGGCGGCACAGTGGTTGATCGAGCGCGGTGCGCGCATCAATGCGCCGGACAAACACTGGTCTCCCCTGCATTACGCGGTTTCTGGCGGGCACGAGTCGATGGCCGATTACCTGCTGGAGCAGGGCGCCGACATCGAAGCGCGCACGACCAACGGCTCCAGTGTCTTGATGATGGCAGTGTACGAAGGGCATCAGCCGCTGGTGCGCAAGTTGATCGAGAAGGGCGCCCGTCGCGATGTCAGCAACGACTGGGGGGATGGCGCCCTGGAATGGGCGATGCGCAACAATAATCTCGGCCTCGCACGGATGATCGCCAGCCCCGAGGAATTCAATATTGCCGTCAGCAAACCGCGTGAGAGCTGGGGCACGCCGCAGGGCTCGTTGACCATGAGCAAGGAACTGGCGGCATTGCTGGACATGCGCAAGACATTGGCCGAACGCAACATGTCTACCGAGGCCATCGACCGGCGCATTGCTGCCGAGCGGGTTCGCCTGGTGCGCGAGCGCTTCGATCGGCCCGGACCACAACGGGCGGCGACGCTGGAAGTCACGGCAAACCGCAACGCGCCGGAAGAGCAATCGGTGCGCGTGATCCGGAAGAATGTTGCCGACACGCCGCAGGAGAAACAGTTCAAGGCACCGCCAGCGACTTATTTCGGTACGCCGAAAATGCCGCCCAAGGCGCCGCTGCGCAATTACTGAGCGCGCTTTGCCCGGCGGTCGGATTGCCAACTGCGCCCAGCTGATGCAGACTCGCCGAAAATCATCGATTCTGGAGTGACAGCATGTTGTATGTGGCAAGGGACGCGCAGGGAAAAATCAGCGAAATGCACCCGACACCGGTGGCCGGTGCGGCGGAGGCCTTGCCGGCCGATCATCCGGAAGTGCTGCAATTCATCCACGAGCGCTGGCGCAGCAACGAACTGAGCGAACTCGACCGCGATTTCGTTCGGGTCATCGAGGACACGATCGAGCTGCTGATCGCCAAGCGCCTGATCCTGTTTACCGACCTGCCACCCAAGGTTCAGGAAAAACTCCTGCGGCGCAAGGAAATCCGTCAGCGCACGGGCTTCGACAGCCGGCTGGGAGACGGCGGCGACGACATCATTCCGCTTTAGTCGTTTCCATCACCGCGCGCACCAGTTCGGCCAGGGTGCGGGCGCCCATCTTGTCCATGACCCGGGCGCGGTGCGCCTCGACGGTCTTCATGCTGATCTCCAGGCTGTCGGCGATCTGCTTGTTCAGCTTGCCGGCCACGACCAGGTCCATGACTTCGCGTTCGCGCTGGGTGAGGGTTTCCAGGCGCTGGGCGATGGCGTCGCTGCGTTTGCGCCGCGTCGCATTTTCGCATTCCAGGGTTAGCGCCCGCCGGATGCGGGCGAGCAGATCCTCGTTGTGGAAGGGCTTCTCGATGAAGTCGCAGGCGCCGCGTTGCAGGGCGGCGACCGCCATCGGCACGTCGCCGTGACCGGTGACGAAGATCACCGGTAGTGCCGAGCCGCGATCAGCCAGGTGTTCGTGCAGTTCGAGTCCGCTCATTTCCGGCATGCGCACGTCGAGCACCAGGCAGCCGCGCATGTCGTCGCGGTAGGCGGCCAGGAAGTGCTCACCGGATTCGAAGCAGGCGACGGCATAGCCTTCGCCTTCGAGCAGCCAGTTCATCGAGTCGCGCATGGCTTCGTCGTCATCGACGACGTAGATCACTTGTTCGGCGTCACGCATCATGTTCGTCCTTGTCTTCCTGGGGAACGGTGAAATGGAAGGCCATGCCGCCCTCGTGGCGACGCTCCACCCACAGGCGCCCCTGATGGAATTCTATGATGGAACGGCAGATCGGCAGACCGATTCCCATCCCGTCCGGCTTGGTCGTGTAGAAAGGGGTGAAGATCTTTTCGATGTCCGCTTCGCTCAGGCCGTGCCCGCGGTCGGCGACGATGACCTCGACCGTGCGTGCATCGCGGCTGCGCGCCCGGATCTGCAACTGCCGGTCTTCGGGCGGCAGGCTGCTCATCGCCTCGATGCCGTTCTTGATCAGGTTGAGCAGCACCTGTTCGATCATGATGCGGTCGACCACCACCCGGGGCAGGGTGTCCGGGATGTCGACCAGCAACAGCGTGCTGCTGCGCTGGGCCTCGATGTCGGCAAAGGCCCGGGTGTCATCGATCAGTTCGGAGAGGGCCACCGGCTGGCGATGCGGCTCGCCCTTCTTCACCATGTCGCGCATGCGGCGGATGATCTTGCCGGCGCGTTCGGCCTGGTCGGACGCCTTCTGCATCGCCGCCAGCAGATCGTCGATCTGGTAATTGCCGGCCTGCATGCGCTTGACGCAGCCGGCGCAGTAATTGGCGATCGCCGACAGCGGCTGGTTCAGTTCGTGCGCCAGCGACGAAGCCATTTCACCCATGGTGATCAGTCGTGAGGTCTGGTCGAGTCGCTTCTGCTGCTGCAGGTTGACCTCGTCGATGCGCTTGCGGTCGGTGATGTCGGCAGCAATCTGGACCTTGACGATACGTCCGTCCACCCAGCGGATGGCGCGTTCGTGCAGGTGGTACCAGTGGCCGGACAGGCGATGGCGGATTTCCCCGTCAAACAACTCGCAGGGCAGGTCGTCCGGGGTCAGCGTCTGCGGTGCGCGCGCCAGTTCATCGGCCTCGGGGCGGCAGGCTTCGGTGAGCTGGTAGCTGTTGCGGCCGACCGCGTCAAAACCGAAGATGTGCTGGAAGGAACGGTTGGCAAAAAGGATTTCGCCGCTACCGAGATCGGCGACATGTACCGCCGAGTCGAGTCCGTCGATTACCGTTTCGAAACGCTCGTGCGCCCGTTCGAGTTCGAGGCGGGCACGGCGCGGTTCGGTGATGTCGTTCATCGACGCCATCCAGCCGATCTGCCTGCCCTGGGTATCGATCAGCGGCGAGAAATAGAGGCGGACATAGAAACGTTCGCCGCTCTTGCGCATGATCCGCATCTCGTAGCCGCCGGCCGGTGCCCGGCCGCCCAGGGCTGAGTCGATGGTGTCCTGCAGGGCAGCGAATTCCTCGGGCGGCCAATAGGGGTAGGGCGGCTTGATGCCGACCAGTTCGCTCTCGTCGAAGCCGGTCATCCGGCAGAAGGCGGCATTGACGAAGGTGATCCGGCCTTCCAGGTCGATCGCCCGCAGGCCGGTGATCAGCGATTGCGACATGGCCTGGCGGAAGGCATAGGCGGCGCGCAACTGCTCTTCGGTTTCGGCCCGACGTTTGGCATGGCGGCGTAGTTGCAGCATGGTCACCGAAGTGATCGCGGTCAGCAGGACGATCAGCAGGGTGGGCAGCAGCGTCAGCCAGACGCCGCCGGCCCGGTAGGCGACAATTTCCAGTCCCAGCCGATTGTTCGGCAGGTTCAGATTGATACGGCCCGATATCTGGCGGTCGCTCGGTTTGACCGAGGTATTGCTGAACACCTCGCGCTCTTCGGCATCGATGACGCTCAGGCTGTAGCGCGTGGTGAAGGCGGTGGGCATCGAGGCACGGAGCAGGGTTTCCAGCGACTGCAGGGCGATGAAGGCACCCAGGTCGGCGCTGCCACGCTGCACCGGCAGGATCAGGTCGTGCAGCGGGCGGCGGTCGATATCCGGGTAGTCGGGCGAAACCACTTCCCGGCGAATGCGCAGCGCCTCCTGCAGTGCAGTCAGGCGGATACCGTTGAGGCGTTCGCCGACGAAGGTCGCCGTCGATTCGTTGGGTGCCACCCATTCGACGTAGCCGTCGGTGTCGACCCAGGCGACGGCCAGGATTTCCGGATTCTCCCGGACGTAGCGGCTGGCCTTGACCTGGAAGGATTCGTAATTGAGCTGCATGAATTCCTGTTCACGCCCCAGTTCGCGCAGGAATTCGAGGTGGTTGAACAGGCGGTTTTCCAGCGTCCGCTCGGCCCAGTGCATGTCGGCTTCGAGCGCCGAACGGGCGGTGTCGTGCTCGCGCCATTGCAACAGGCCGGTGATGATCAGCATGGCCAGGGCGAAGATGCCCACCGCCAGGTAAGGGGCGTTCCATAACCAGGTCTGGTGCGGCGATGGGGCTGGCGGCTTGGGGAACATGACGGCATTCTTGGCCCCGGATGACGGTTCGGCCATTGGTACTTACCCTTACTGAAAAAGCCAGCCGGCGATGACCGGCAGCAGCAGAGCCGTCAGCAGTCCGTTCAGCCCCATGGCCAGCGCTGCGAAGGCGCCGGTTTGCTCGTCGACCTGGAAGGCGCGGGCGGTACCGATGCCGTGCGAGGCGACGCCCAGCGAGAAGCCGCGAATTGCCGGATCGCTGATGCGGGCGATGGCGAACACCTTGCCGGCGACGATGGCGCCAAGCACGCCGGTGAAGATCACCAGGACGGCGGTCAGCGACGGCAGGCCGCCGATCTTCTCGGCAATGCCCATGGCAATCGGGGTGGTCACCGACTTGGGTGCGAGCGAAGCCTGGGTTGCCAGGTCGGCATCGAACAGGCGGGCGATCAGCACGGCGGAAACGATGGCCGTGGCGCTGCCGGCCAGCAGCCCGGCCGAAATCGGCAGCAGCATGCTGCGCACCCGGCGGAACTGCGTGTACAGCGGCACGGCCAGGGCAACGGTGGCCGGACCGAGCAGGAAGTGCACGAATTGGGCGCCGGCGAAATAGGTTTCGTAACTGGTGCCGGTCAGCCACAACAGGCTGGCCAGGATGGCGACGGCGATCAATACCGGATTGGCCAGCGGATGTTGGCCGCTGCGCAGGTATAGACCGTGGGCAAGCTGGTAGGCGAGCAGGGTGACGGTCAGCCCGAGCAGCGGCGAGGCCGACAGGTAGACCCAGAGTTCTCCAATGGGCTGGGTCATGGCTTGCTCCGCGTGCATAGGCGCATCACCCAGGCGGTGACCAGCAGGGTCAGGACGGTGCTGACCAGCAGCGACAGCAGCAGCGCCAGCCACTGCTCGCCGACCCGGCCGAGATGCAGGAGGATGCCGGTGCCGGCCGGCACGAACAGCAGTGACAGGTGCTTGAGCAGGTTCTGGCTGGTCGAGCGCAGTTCTTCGTCAGGGCCGCGGCGCAGCGCCAGCAACAGAAACAACAGCAACATGCCGGCAACCGGGCCGGGAACTGGTAGCGCCAGCCAGCGGACGAGGACTTCGCCGCATAACTGGCAGACGAGCAAGAGAGAAAGGGCGGCGAGCATGGCAGGCTCCAGCAGGGACGTGCCGCCCAGTGTATTTCTGTCTTTTTCTTTTGTTAATGCCCGAAAAAGGCGAATGATATTTTACTTTTGGTAATCAATAGTCTTCGTCGCTGGACCACATTTCGGGGGTGAAGCGGATGACCCGGTTACGGCCGGTTTCCTTCGCCTGGTACAGGGCAATATCGGCAAACTTCACGGCCTGCCAGAAAGTCGCACTGTCGCCGGGGAAGTCGGCGATGCCGATGGAGATGGTCTTCTTCAGGACGATGCTGCCGATTTGTATCTTCAGCGCCTCGACCTCCAGGCGGATTTTTTCGGCGATGGAGACTGCCTGTTCCGCGCTGCTGTCGAGCAGGATGATCAGAAACTCCTCGCCGCCGTAGCGGATGACCAGGTCGGAAGCGCGCACGGCCTGCTTGAGCACGTTGGCCATGGCCTTGATCACGGCGTCGCCGGCATCGTGGCCGTGGGTGTCGTTGACCATCTTGAAATAGTCGAGGTCGAGCATCATCACCGCTGCGTGGCCGCGTTTGCGCTGGACGCCGGCGACCAGGGTTTCGACGTATTCCTCGAGGAAGCGGCGGTTGTTCAGCCCGGTCATCGGGTCGCGCAGGGTCGAGTCGCGCAGGCTTTCCATGAGGCGCTTGGTTTCCAGCACCGGTGCGGTTTCGCGCAGGTAAACCTGGAGCAGCGGGGCGCATTCGTGCAGCTTGCTTTCCTCTTCGGGCTTGCAGATGATCTGGACTATGCTGCCGACCGAGCCCGACTGGATGATCGGGAAGCAGACGTGGCGCCGGTCGCCGGCGTCGGCCGGCGGCTGGAAGGCATAGCAGATGCCGGGATTGTCGATGCTGTCGACGATATGACCGGTGCGGCGGACGCGGCAGGCCTCGGGGCGGACCAGGATCTCGGGATCGCACCAGCGGCAACCGTCGGCGGCTTCGCCGTCGACGATGATGCTCTTCATCTGCTTCTTGTTGCTGGTGATTTCGTACAACGAGAATTCCTGGCGGCCGAACTCCTGTTGCAGCGTGGTCGACAGTCGCTGGTAGATTTCCGACTTGGTTTCGTCTTCCTCGATCGCCTGCTTGAAATGCGAGGCCTTGGACAGCCCGTCCACCATGTCGATGGTTGCTGTCAGCAGGTTTTCACCCGGAGTCGCCGAGCGTTCGGTCAGCTTGGCGACGCTCGTTCCGATCCGGTTCAGGCCGGTTTCCAGGAAGCGCAGCAAGCGATTCATGTCGTTGGCGATCTGCCCGATCTCGTCATTGGTCTGCTGTTCGACATGGGCCTTGAAATCGCCATCAAGGGCGCGCTGGACGGCATGCTCGACGGCGGTCGCGGTTTCCGAAATCGGCCGCAACAGGCGGCGCAGCAGCAGTACCAGCAGGAGGGCAAACAGCGCCACTGCGCCGGTGATGCCGGCCACTGTCCACAGCGCCTTGTGGCGCAAGCCATCGATCGACATGGTCATGGTCACTGCGCCAAGTACCGTTCCTTCGTTGACCTCGTGGCATTGCAGGCAGTTCGGCGTGCCATGCGAAGTGGCAATGTAGGGAATGGTGCCGCGGAACATTGTTTCGCCTTCTTCCTGGAAAATCTCGAAGGTGGCGCGGCCGCCGGCCATCACCTGGCGTTCGATGGCATCCGGGCGACTCTCCATGTTCAGGCCCAGGCCGAACTGGCGTTCAAGCTCGGGCGAGCGGACGACCCGTGCCGAACGCAGTCCCTGGACTTCGAGCATGCGCTTGAGGAAACTTTCGCGGCGATCGATGACGCCGTTGATCATCGACTCGGTCAGATGGACGCGTACGACCTCGCCGGCGGTCCGGATGTGTTCGGTGGCTGAAGCAATGGAAAAGCTGCGGAAGGCGTAGAGACTGATGGCAACCAGTACTGCCATCAGCGTCACGGCGATGGCGATGAAGAACAGGGTGACCTTGGTGTTGAGATTCACGGGAGAGCTTTCGGCAACAAGGTGGCAGGAAGGCACCGATTATGTCCGAGCTGACATTGCGGGCCAAGCCCTGACAGGCGCCGTTGTGCTGCAATTGCGATCTCCTTTGATTGAGGTCAATCTTTTGGGGGGGATATGTCGTGGCAGACATAGTCGATGATTTACTAGTAGGATGCCCAGAGGGTGCCCTTGCCCTTCGTCGCTATAATTCCGTTCATGTTCCCCATTTCGGCTTGTCCAGCATGCCTTTGAGTCGACGTCTGTCAATTTGCTGTTTCGCTACACTGTTATCCACGGCTGTGCTGGCGCAGGAGGAGCACGAAGAGATGTTCTTCAGCCAGCTGCCGGTGGTATTCACCGTCAGTCGCATGCCGCAACCGATTTCCGAGGCACCGGGAGCAGTCACTGTTCTGGATCGGGAGATCATCCGCGCCTCCGGTGCTCGCAGCGTCGCGGAGCTGCTGCGTCTGGTGCCCGGCTTTCAGTTTTCGCCACGAACGAACGAACCTGCACGCACCAGTTATCACGGCATTCCCGATGATAGTTTCGCCTCACGCGCGCAAGTCCTCGTCGATGGCCGTTCACTTTATTCCGCCCTGTTCATGGGGGGGGTGAATTGGGATCTGATGCCGGTTGCTCTCGAGGATATCGAGCGTATCGAGGTCATGCGCGGTACCAACGTGGCTGCCTATGGGACCAACGCCTTCATGGGCGTGATCAATATCGTCACTCTCGACCCTTCGCTGGCCCGGGGAACGTCCATTTCCATCTCCCAGGGAAACGACGGTATCCGTGATCGTCTACTGCGCTGGGGCGGAAAACTGGGGAATGCCGATGTGCGGATGACCTATCAGATGCAGGGGGACGATGGGGTGAGATTTGTTCCACTGAATTCCGGTGAACCGGGTCATGTGGCTAACGATATCCGCAATCAGCTATTCAATTTGCGGGCCACGCTTCCGCTCGGCCATAGCGATGAACTGGATTTTTCCTTGGGGCATGTTGGCGGAGACATCAGTCAGGGGCGTAGTGATCAGGGGGATAGCCCACCTCGCACGGCGACACATGCCACGCAATATGTGCAGTTCAATTGGCGTCGTCAGCTATCGGAACGCTCCGAACTGAGATTGCGCTACTCGCGCACCCGCGAAAGGCTTGATGATCATGTCAACAGTACGGTGAGAGTGACTTCGCCTGTTACGGTGGACTTGCTGCTCGATCAGGAAATGGGCGGCGAGGCAACTCGTGACGAATTGGAAATCCAGCATGCTTTTTCCCCAATAGCCAGTACTCGCCTCGTTTGGGGCCTGGGGACACGCAGCGACGAGACGCGAGCGCCGCTTTATTTTCAAGCCGTCGCCAAGAGAGAGGTACAACGGCTCTTTGCCCACCTTGAGTGGCGCCCGGCACGGCAGTGGTTGGTTAATCTTGGTGGGAGTCTGGATCGGGACAGTCTGACCGGTAGCGATTTTTCGTCCAGGTTCAGTGCCAGTTACCATTTGACCCCTGAGCACACCTTGCGCCTCGGTCTTGCCCGCGCCTATCGCATACCCTCCATCTATCACCACCAGGGCTTGCTTTCCTATTCCGGGACGAATGGTAACGTTACATTGACCCGCCGCCTCTTTCTGGCCTCCGGAGAGGTCGATCCAGAGCAGTTGACCAGTTTGGAATTGGGCTATTACGGTGAATTCAAGCGCTTGAGTGCTTCCCTGGATGTGCGCTTGTTCGACGAACGGATCCCGAATCGCGTCGCCAGATTGGGGAAGAATTTTGCGCCTTTGGCGACTTGCGAATATGTGATCGTGGCGCCGAGCTTAAGCGGGACTTGTGGAACAGGCGCTGACTATGCGGCCAATGCAGAGAGCCTGCGTATCAACGGCCTCGAATATCAGGCGCGCTGGCAACCGCTGGAGGGCACGCGAGTGATCCTGAACCAGTCATGGGTCAAGTTGCGTTCGCATCTGCTGGATGTGGAAACCAGCTATTCTCCGAGTGACAAGGATCGTATCCTCGATCAGACCCGGGTTTCTGCCCCGCGGCTGTCAAGCAGTCTGATGCTGATGCAGAAACTACCTTATGGCGTGGAGCTGACAGTCAGCAGCAATCATGTCGGCAGGATGCGCTGGAATCGCAATTACCCCGGCAACCAGAACACCTTGCCCAGTTATGTCCGCACCGACGTCAGGCTTGCCCGTGCCTTTCGCCTGGGCGGCAATCGTGCAGAAGTGGCCTATGTCGGGCAAGCGGTCGATGGCGGACATCTGGCCCACACCTACTCATGGCTTTTTGAGCCGAGGCACTGGCTGACGCTGCGCCTGGAAATGTAAGTAAAAAAAGCGCCGGGCTTGCACCCGGCGCTTTGGCCTCTGCGGGATCGGGGCGTCTGCTGCGCCCTCTCTGTTACGCCATCGCTTCGTACAGCGGCAGGGTCAGGAACTCCGGGTAGTCCGGGGTCAGCGACATGCGGTCGAAGATTTCGGCGGCCTGGTCGTAGGTGGCAGTGTCCTCGCCCTGAGCGGTGACGGTGGCCTTCACCTTGGCCAGTTCCTCAGCGATCATCGGGCGGACCATTTCCACGGTGACCTTGCGGCCGTCGTCGAGGATGCCCTTCGGCGAAACCACCCACTGCCAGACTTGCGAGCGGGAGATTTCGGCGGTGGCGGCGTCTTCCATCAGGTTGTGGATGGGCACGCAGCCGTTGCCGGCCAGCCAGGAACCGAGGTAATGAATGCCGACGTTGATGTTGTTCCGGAGGCCGGCTTCGGTGATCGGGGTGGTCGGGCGGAAGTCCAGCCACTGTTCCGGACCGAACTTGCCTTCAACCTGCTTCTCGAACTGGTTCGGACGGTCGCCGAGGACCTTGACGAACTCTTCCATGGCGATGGGCACCAGGCCCGGGTGGGCCACCCAGCCGCCGTCGAAGCCGTCGTTGGCGTCGCGGGTCTTGTCGTGGCGGATGCCGGCCAGCGCCTTTTCGTTGGCCACCGGGTCGTTCTTGATCGGGATCAGGGCCGACATGCCGCCCATCGCCGGGGCGCCACGCTTGTGGCAGGCCTGGACGAGGGCCAGGGCGTAGCCGCGCATGAACGGCACTTCCATGGTGATGGCGCTACGCTGGGCCAGGCAGAAGTCCTGGTTCTTCTTGAACTTCTTGATGCAGGAGAAGATGTAGTCCCAGCGACCGGCGTTCAGACCAGCGGAGTGGTTGCGCAGTTCGTAGAGGATTTCTTCCATCTCGAAGGTGGCGAGGATGGTTTCGACCAGCACGGTGGCCTTGATCGTGCCCTGCGGCAGGCCGACGTGGTCCTGGGCCATGACGAAGGCGTCGTTCCACAGACGGGCTTCGAGGTGGCTTTCCATCTTCGGCAGGTAGTAGAACGGGCCAGCGCCGCGGGCGATCTGTTCCTTGGCGTTGTGGAAGAAGACCAGGCCGAAGTCGAACAGGCCGCCGGAGACGCGCTGGCCGTCAACGAGGACGTGCTTTTCGTCGAGGTGCCAGCCGCGCGGACGGATCTGCAGGGTGGCGATCTTGTCGTTGAGCTTGTATTCCTTGCCGTTCTCGTTCTTGAACGACAGTTCGCGGCGGATCGCCTTGTACAGGTTCACCTGGCCCTGGATCTGGTTTTCCCAGTTCGGGCTGTTGGAATCCTCGAAGTCGGTCATGTAGGAGTCAGCGCCCGAGTTGAAGGCGTTGATGATCATCTTGGCTTCGACCGGGCCGGTGATTTCAACGCGGCGGCACTGCAGCGCGGCCGGCACCGGGGCGACCTTCCAGTCGCCGTTGCGGATGTGGGCGGTTTCCGGCAGGAAGTCCGGCATTTCGCCGGCGTCGATGCGAGCCTGGCGCTCGAGGCGGGCCTTCAGCAGTTCCTGGCGACGGGCCTCGAAGGCGCGGTGCAGCTTGGCGACGAACTCGAGTGCCTCGGTGGTCAGGATGGATTCCCATTCGGGCTTGATCGGGGCGTTGATTTGCACGCCAGCGGGCAGGTTGATGGCCATGAGAGGACCTCCGGTAGTGAGTGATTGAAATGCGGCAATGCGATGCATTGTATGAGTCTTCTATAAGACTTGAAATACCGCTAGAATCACTTCATCTTTTACTGTGGGTATCAAATGAGCCGCTTAAAGCAGATCGAAGCCTTCGTCAGTGTCGCAACCCGGGGCAGTTTGTCGGCGGCGGCCCGGCTGGAAGGCGTCACGCCGGCCATCATCGGGCGCCGTATCGACGCGCTCGAAGCGCGCCTGGGCGTGCGTCTGCTGTTGCGTACCACGCGCCGGCTGACCTTGACCTTCGAGGGGCAGGCCTTCCTCGAAGACTGTCAGAAGCTGCTCAACGACCTAGCCAACGCCGAAGCCGCCGTTTCCCTGGGTGGGGTGCAGGCCAGCGGTTATCTCAAGATATCGGCGCCGGCGGGTTTCGGTCGTCAGCATGTGGCGCCGCTGGTCGGCGACTTCATGCAGGCCAATCCGGAGGTCCGGGTCAATCTCAACCTCAGCGACCGCCTGGTCGACCTGATCAACGAGAACATCGACTGCGCCATCCGGATCGGCGAAATGACCGATTCCAGCTTGGTCAGCGTGCGTCTCGGCGAAATGCGCCGGATGGTGGTGGCCAGTCCGGCCTACCTGGTCGCGCACGGCGTGCCGCGGACGCCGGATGACCTGGCCGGGCACAATTGCCTCTCGCTCGGGCAGCAGCGTGGCTGGCTGTTCCGCCATCCGGACAGCGGCGAAACCCGGACGCTCAAAGTCGGCGGCAGTTTCGAGTGCAATGACGGTGCGGTGCTGCACGAATGGGCATTGGCCGGGCGCGGGCTGGCCTGGCGCTCGTTATGGGAAGTAGGGGGCGATCTCAAGGAAGGCCGGCTGACCTCTGTGCTCGATGCCTGGCAGGCGCCACCCATGGGCATCTACGCGGTGTTTCCCCAGCGCCGGCATCTGCCTTTGCGGGTGCGCCTGTTCATTGACCTGCTCAAGGAAAACTACAGCCGGCCCAGCTATTGGGAATTGCGGTGAAAAAGCCGGTTTTTCGGGTGCTGGGGGTGTGTTCGCTCGTTCTGGGCGGGATCGGTGTCGTCCTGCCGCTGCTGCCGACCACACCTTTCCTGATTCTTGCCGCTTACTGCTTTGCCCGCTCGCATCCGGAATGGGAGGCGCGGCTGCTCAATCATCCGCGGGCTGGACCGGCGATCATCGCTTGGCGCGAGCGTGGCGCCATTCCCTTGGTTGCCAAACGCCTGGCGACGCTGATGCTGGCGATCAGCGCCGTGGTCGGCTGGTTTTCCTTGCCCGGTGACTGGCGCTACCTGCCATCAAGCATCGGTGTGGTCATCCTGCTGTGGATGTGGTCTCGTCCGTCTGAGTAGTTTTTGTTTGATTTTTCCGGCGCAAAAAAAGACCGCGTTCGGATGAGGCGGTCTTTTAAGCGTCTGGGACGCTTGAGCCCGTTGCTGTCAGGCTTCCGCTTTGCGCAGGACTTCGTAAAGCTCGTCCTTGAGCGCCAGCTTTTCCTTCTTCAGCACTTCAATTTCCAGTGGGGTACCCGGTTCGACGTGGTTTTCCATGTTCTTGATTTTCTGGTCAAGCTCATTGTGCTTGTCGAACAGGTTCTGGAAGTGGCGATCCGTGGTTTTCAGCCGGGTGATCAGGTCTCGGTATTCGGGAAACATCGCATGCTCCTTTGTGGTTGTATGTTCAGTTCGATTCTACGCCTGTCTGGCGCCGACGATGAAAAAGGCCGATCCCTTTTGAGGATCGGCCTTCTGGATGCCGCAGGATGTCGCGGCAATCGTAAGCGGTTGCTTAGTGGAACTGTTCTTCTTCGGTCGAGCCGGTGAGGGCCTTGACGGAGGAGGAGCCACCCTGGATGACGGTGGTGACTTCGTCGAAGTAACCGGTACCGACTTCCTGCTGGTGCGAAACGAAGGTGTAGCCGTCTTCGCGGGCTGCGAATTCCGGTTCCTGAACCATGTTCACGTAGTGCTTCATGCCTTCGCCGCGAGCGTAGGCGTGGGCGAACTTGAAGGTGTTGTACCAATTGACGTGGATACCGGCCAGGGTGATGAACTGGTACTTGTAGCCCAGCGCCGACAGTTCTTCCTGGAAGGAAGCGATCTGCGAGTCGTTCAGGTTCTTCTTCCAGTTGAACGACGGCGAGCAGTTGTACGACAGCAGCTTGCCCGGGCAGGCGGCCTGAACGGCCTGGGCGAATTCGCGGGCGAAGCCGATATCGGGCACGCCGGTTTCGCACCAGACGAGGTCAGCGTACGGGGCGTAGGCCACGCCGCGGGAGATCGACTGCTCCAGACCGTTCTTGACGCGGTAGAAACCTTCCTGGGTGCGCTCGCCGGTGAGGAACGGCTTGTCGTTCTCGTCGTAGTCGGAGGTGATCAGGTTGGCGGCTTCGGCATCGGTACGGGCCAGGATCAGGGTCGGAACGCCCATGACGTCAGCAGCGAAACGAGCGGAGATCAGCTTTTCAACGGCTTCGCGGGTCGGGACGAGCACCTTGCCGCCCATGTGGCCGCACTTCTTGGCGGCAGCCAGCTGGTCTTCGAAGTGAACACCGGCAGCGCCCGAGGCGATCATGTTCTTCATCAGTTCGAAGGCGTTCAGCACGCCGCCGAAACCGGCTTCCGCGTCGGCAACGATCGGCAGGAAGTAGTCGATGAAGCCTTCGTCGCCCGGGTTGATGCCACGCGACCACTGGATTTCGTCAGCGCGCTTGAAGGTGTTGTTGATGCGGCGAACCATGGTCGGCACGGAGTCGTAGGCGTACAGCGACTGGTCCGGGTACATGGTTTCGGAGGTGTTGCCGTCGGCAGCAACCTGCCAGCCGGACAGATACACGGCTTCCAGGCCAGCCTTGGCCTGTTGCATGGCTTGACCAGCGGTGATGGCGCCGAAGGCGTTCACATAACCCTTCTTGGCACCGCCGTTGACCTTTTCCCAGAGGACCTTGGCGCCGCGCTGGGCCAGGGTGTATTCCGGCTGCAGGGAGCCACGCAGGCGAACCACGTCAGCAGCGGAGTAGCCGCGCTTGACGAGCTTCCAACGGGGGTTTTCGGCCCAGTCTTTTTCCAGGGCGGCGATTTGCTGTTCGCGAGTGCTCATGTGTATTCCTCAGAAGTTGGGTTGGGAAATCGGTATTGCGCAGAAACATTTTTACGTTCTGCGATGTCCGACAGTATAGATAAAATCGTGCACGGCAGCAATGGTCTTATATAAGACATAAGACAAAAAAATATTATTTTAAAACAAGATATTGGGCGACAAATTTTGCAATGTGAAACGATGTTCATGCCAGTGAAACGCGGTGCAACATTTTTTGCACCGCGCTTACCCCGTTTTTGCGCTTGACCGCACCGGGCTGGCGAGGTTGAATTCAACGAATTTAGATATATTTGGTGATTCCATGGAATTCTTCAGAGGTCTCTACGACTGGGTCGAGCGCACTTTCTGGAACTCGTTGACCAAGAAGTTGATGAGTTTCCTGCTGCTCTTCTTCATCGATCTCTTCTACCTCGGTATCTATGTCCATCAGAAGGGCGTGGTGGCCGAGGAAATGGCGAAATCGGGGGCGCCAGCAGAAGTCCTGCAGCGCCTTTCCGAGAGTCTGGATCAGGGGTTGATGCTGATGATAGGGCTGACTGTCATTGCCCTGTGCTGGAATCTCCTGCAGATTCTCTACATTCGTTACCTGATCCTGCGCCCGGTGCGCATGATCGCTACCATTTTTGACGAGATCGGGCGCGGGGAAGGCGATTTCTCGCGCAATCTGCCGACCATCACCCACGACGAGTTGCGCACCCTGGCCGAGGCCTACAACCGCTTCGCCGACAAGATGCGCGAGATCATCAGCGAAGTCCGCAAGATGAGTGTGAACATCGCGCGTGAAGCGGTGGTAGTCAAACGCACCGTTTCTTCGACGGCGACACGAGCCGACCAGCAGGGGCAGATTGCCAACTCGGTGTTCGGCGCCAGTTCCGAGGCCGTGCAGGCGATCCAGGAGGTCTCCAGTTCGGCCGAACTGATTTCGCATTCAACCGACACCAACCTTGCCACAGCGCGAAACTCGCTCGACGAGATGCAGGACATCGTCGGCAAGGTCCAGGGCGTCAGCAACAAGCTGCATCAGTTCAACGAAACCGTTGGCCATCTGGCCGAGCGTTCCGACAGCATTCGCCAGATTGCCGGGCTGATCAAGGATATTGCCGACCAGACCAACCTGCTGGCGCTCAACGCGGCGATCGAGGCGGCGCGGGCCGGCGAGATGGGACGCGGTTTCGCCGTGGTTGCCGACGAGGTGCGCAAGCTGGCCGAGCGGGTCAACGTGGCGACCCAGGAAATCACCGTGAACATCGGCGGCATGATCGACCTGGTCCGCGAAACCCAGCGTGAGAACGAAGTCATCAACGGCGACATCCGCTTGACGCGGGAAGTGGTTGAACGTTCGTCCGGCGAGTTCCAGCAGATGGTCGGCAATTTTGAACGTACCGGCGACCAGTTGAACCAAATTGCCGCTGCCATGGAGCAACTGACGGCGACCAATTCCCAGGTGCATGAGTCGGTGCATCAGGTGCACGATTTGTCGATCGAAGTTGCCGGCAGCATGAAGTCTTCCGAGCAGACAACGCAGGCGCTCAGCCAGGCGACCGAGAGCGTCCAGGAGCTGGTCTCGCGCTTCAAGATCGGGCGCGGTGCATTCGACTTCAACGTCGACAAGGCACGCCAGTTCCGTGATGCCATCCAGGACAAACTGGCCGAACTGGCATCGCGCGGGGTCGATATCTGGGATCAGAACTATCGCCCGATGCCCAACACCAATCCGCAGAAGTACGAGGTCAGCTATTGCAGCAGCTTCGAACAGCAGATCCAGCCCTTGTTCGAGCAGGCGCTATCCAGCCTGCGCGGCGGCGTCTATGCGCTGATCATCGATAACCGGGGTTATGGTGCCATCCACAACCAGAAATTCTCCCGGCCCCTGACCGGCAACTACCAGAACGATCTGGTCGGAAACCGTACCCGGCGCATCTGGGACGACGTGACCGGGCAGCGTGGGGCGAAAAATACCCAGCCGCTGCTGGTCCAGACCTACGCCCGCGATACCGGGGAAATCCTGTCCGAAATCAACATGCCGATCATGGTCGGTGGCCGTCACTGGGGAACAGTGCGGGTCGGCTGCGAAAGCGCCGTGCTGCTGGAGGGCTGAGCCCCGTCTCAGTCGCCCAGCAGGGTGGCGCCCTGGCGGGCGCCATAGTTGGTCTGCCGGTCCATCTCGCGTTCGGCCGCGGCGGCCTCCCGCATCATTCTTTCGCCCAGACCGTTGGCGGCGCGGGTGAGCTCGGCGCAGGAGGGCATTTGCGGCAGGCGCAGGATGCCTTCATCGATGCGTCGTCCGTAGTCCCGGGCAATCTTCACGTGTTCCATTTCGTGCGCGCGGAGCGCCAGCAGGTAGAGGTCGAAACGACGGCGAACCGCTGGATCGCCCGTGTTGAGTTGCGGTAGCGTGAGTTCGGCCTGCAGGCTGGTGCGGTTGCTGGTAACCCGACAACGACCGTCGCGTTCTTCCCACCAACGGAAATTCCACTGAATGTTCCACGCCGTGTAGGCATGAAACACCTGGCCATCCTGCCGGATCGGTGAGTGCCGGTTCAGACTGGACAGCAGCGTCGTCCCGGGGCGGTGGTCAGCGGTGTAATGGCGGGTGCGGATGCTTTCCTGAAGTTCGGCCCAGGCCGGTGGAGCGGCCTGGGTCAGCAGCCAGAATGCCGCGACGAGATGGCGATTCAGAGCAGTGGTTTGGCCGACACGAGCACGCCATCCTCGTCGGCGTAGAGCCATTCGCCAGGATGGAAGGTGACGCCGCCGAAAGTCAGCGGCAGATTGCGGTCGCCGATGCCTTTCTTGACGGTTTTCTGCGGGTGCGTGTTGAGGGCGCGCACGCCGATGTCGATACCGTTGATGTCACCGGAGTCGCGGATGCAGCCATAGACGACCACGCCTTCCCAGCCGTTCTTGTGGGCCAGGATGGCCAACTGGTCGCCGACCAGGGCGCAGCGCAGCGAGCCGCCGCCATCGATGACCAGCACCTTGCCCTGACCGGGCTCATTGAAGATTTCGCGGACCAGGGTGTTGTCCTCGAAAATCTTCAGCGTGACGATCTCGCCGGAAAAAGCCGTGCGGCCGCCGTAGCGCTGGAACATCGGGGCGACAACGCGCACCGTCTTGCCGAGTTCGGTCTCGTACTGGTCGCACAGGTCGGGGGTCTTGAAGCTCATTCGGGTCTCCGGAAATGAAAAAGCCGTGCAATCTTGCACGGCTTTTGGGGGGAAAGGCAATTGTCAGACGGTGGCTTCGAGGTTTTCTTCCTCGAAATCGAGTTTGATCTTGCCGTCCGCGTCGAGGTCGACCGTGACCTTGCCGCCGCTGGCCAGCTTGCCGAACAGCAATTCGTCGGCCAGTGCCGAGCGGATCGTGTCCTGGATCAGACGGGCCATCGGCCGCGCGCCCATGAGCGGGTCGAAGCCCTTTTCGGCGAGCATTTCCTTGACCGCATCGGTGAAGTGGGCCTCGACCTTCTTCTCGTGCAGCTGTTCTTCCAGCTGCATCAGGAACTTGTCGACGACGCGCAGGATGATGTCGTGGTCGAGCGGCCGGAAGGAAATCGTGGCGTCCAGCCGGTTGCGGAACTCGGGCGTGAACAGGCGCTTGATTTCGGCCATTTCGTCGCCGGTTTCCTTGCTCGACGTGAAGCCCATCGACGACTTCTGCAGGTCGGCGGCGCCGGCATTGGTGGTCATGATGATGACCACGTTGCGGAAGTCGGCCTTGCGTCCGTTGTTGTCGGTCAGTGTGCCGTGGTCCATGACCTGGAGCAGGATGTTGAAGATGTCCGGATGCGCTTTCTCGATTTCGTCGAGGAGCAGCACGCAGTAGGGCTTCTTGGTGATCGCTTCGGTCAGCAGGCCACCCTGGTCGAAGCCGACGTAGCCCGGCGGCGCGCCGATCAGGCGGGAGACGGCGTGACGTTCCATGTACTCGGACATGTCGAAACGTTGCAGTTCGATGCCGAGGAAGTAGGCCAGTTGCTTGGCGACTTCGGTCTTGCCGACGCCGGTCGGGCCGGAGAACAGGAAGGAGCCGATCGGCTTGCCCGGGTTGCCGAGGCCGGACCGGGCCATCTTGATCGCCTTGGTCAGCGCATCGATCGACTTGTCCTGCCCGAAGACGGTCGCCTTCAGGTCGCGGTCGAGGTTCTTGAGTACGCTGCGGTCGTCCATCGACACGTGCTGCGACGGAATGCGGGCAATCTTGGCGACGATTTCCTCGATGTCGGTCTTGTTGATCGTCTTCTTCTGCTTGGACTTCGGCAGGATGCGCTGGGCTGCGCCGGCCTCGTCGATGACGTCGATGGCCTTGTCCGGCAGGTGACGGTCGGTGATGTAGCGTGAGGCCAGCTCGACTGCCGACGCGATCGCCGTGGTCGAGTACTTGATCCCGTGGTGCGCCTCGAAGCGTGCCTTCAGGCCCTTGAGGATTTCGATGGTCTCGGCGACCGACGGCTCATTGACGTCGATCTTCTGGAAGCGCCGCGACAGCGCGCTGTCCTTCTCGAAAATGCCACGGAACTCGGTGTAGGTGGTGGCGCCGATGCACTTCAGTTGGCCTGACGACAGCGCCGGCTTGAGCAGGTTGGAGGCATCGAGCGTGCCGCCCGAGGCCGAGCCGGCGCCGATCAGGGTGTGGATCTCGTCGATGAACAGGATCGCGTGCGGGTTGTCCTGCAGCGCTTTCAGGACGCCCTTCAGACGCTGCTCGAAGTCGCCGCGATACTTGGTGCCGGCCAGCAGCGAACCCATGTCCAGCGAATAAACGTTGGCCTTGGCCAGGATTTCCGGCACGTCGCCCTCGACCACCTTGCGCGCCAGGCCTTCGGCGATCGCCGTCTTGCCGACGCCGGCTTCGCCGACCAGCAGCGGATTGTTCTTGCGCCGCCGGCACAGCGTCTGGATGACGCGTTCGAGTTCCTTGTCGCGGCCGATCAACGGGTCGATCTTGCCCTGCAGCGCGAGTGCGTTGAGGTTGATCGTGTATTGCTCGAGCGGGCCGGCTTCGGCCTTTTCGCCCTCGGTCTCGACCTCGCCTTCCGGCGTGGCCTTCTGTTGCGGCACCTTGCTGATGCCGTGCGAGATGTAATTGACCACGTCGAGCCGGGTGACGCCCTGCTTCTGCAGGAAATACACGGCGTGCGAATCCTTTTCGCCGTAGATGGCGACCAGCACGTTGGCGCCGTTCACTTCCTTCTTGCCCGAAGATTGGACATGCAGGATGGCGCGCTGGATGACGCGCTGGAAACCCAGGGTCGGCTGGGTATCGATGTCGTCCTCGCCGGAGACGGTCGGCGTGTGCTCGTCGATGAAATTGCTCAGATCCTTGCGCAGCGTGTCGGGTTTCGCACCACAGGCACGCAGGGCGTCGGCGGCCGACGGATTGTCGATCAGGGCTAGCAGGAGGTGCTCGACGGTGATGAATTCGTGGCGCTTCTGGCGCGCCTCAACGAAGGCCATGTGCAGGCTGACTTCGAGTTCCTGGGCAATCATCAGTTTTCCTCCATGATGCACGCTAGCGGGTGCTGGTGCTGGCGGGCGTACGCCGTGACTTGTTCGACTTTGGTCGCCGCGATGTCCCGGGGGAAAATCCCGCAGGTACCGCGACCCTCGTTGTGAACTTTGAGCATGATTCGTGTCGCTTGTTCAGTATCCAACGAAAAAAAACGTTGCAAAACGTTGATGACGAAATCCATGGGTGTGAAATCGTCGTTCAGCAACATCACCTTGTACATGCGTGGCGGCCGCAGCTTGCTGCGCAATGCCTCAAGTTGTCCGCCTTCCTGAATCTTGGTAGCCATGCGTTCGATTCTATACAGTCCGTCCCAATCTGCAACACTAACGAACAAGCAATTCCCTTGCCTGAAACCATGCTGCGCTGCGGCATTGAAAATTGTTGACGGAAAAATTCAACTGGCGTAAAAAATGGCTGTGTTTGGATTCAGGCTGTATCGCGGGTACTACGTGTTCCGGGTCGTTGAGCTCAAACAGGGAGTCGGGGAGACCCGGAAATTCGTACGCTTTTTTGTAGGAAAGTAGCAGATATGGCAATCGGTACTGTCAAGTGGTTCAATGATTCCAAGGGCTTCGGTTTCATTACGCCCGACGATGGCAGCGAAGACCTCTTCGCACATTTCTCCGCCATCAACATGAATGGCTTCAAGACCCTGAAGGAAGGCGAGAAGGTCTCCTTCGAAGTGGTTCAGGGGCCGAAAGGCAAGCAAGCATCCAATATCCAGCGCGCCTGATACTCGCGGATAAACGGAAAGCAAAAAGCCCGTCGATTCGACGGGCTTTTTTTCGTCTGGCAGTCCCTTAGCCGACGGTGATTTCGTCCTGGCGCTGGGCGCCGGTATTGTCGGTCCATTGGACCGACAACTTGTCGCCGGCCTTGATGCCGCCGGCCTTGAAGGCGAACAGCGGGTTGCGCGAAATCGAGGTGTTCAGTTGCCCGTCGATCAGTGCCTGACCGTTCAGTTTCACGGAAAAGGTCTGGATGAAATGCACGGGCACCGGTTTGCCGGATTCGTCGCGGCGCTGGCCGGTTTCCATCGGATGGTGCATGAGCACGCGAATGTCGGCAATTTCGCCCTGAAGTTGTGCGCGGATACGGATCGGTTCGCTCATTTCAGCCTCCACAGCCGCCAAGGGTGACCTTGATTTCGCGGAAGGCCACATGATTGCGACCGTCCGCCGTGCGGGCAACGGCCCGGATGCGCATGGTCTCGGCGAGTTTCAATTGCACCCTGGCGTAGGGCAGGGCTTTGCCGTTGAAGTTGAGTTCGGCGCACAGGGGCATCGGATTCTTCTCGGCGATGATCAGCAGGCTGCGCGTGTTGGGCAGCTTGCACAGGATTTCGATCTCGACCTTGCCGCCGTTTTCGGCGATTTCCGGTGCCTTGAATTCGATTTCCCGCGATTCGGCCGAGGCAGCGACGCCCAGCCTGGTCAGCGCGTCGGCGGCGTTCTGTGCGGTGAAGGCACTGCGTTTCCATTCGCTGGCCAGGACGCGTCCCGGCGTCAGCAGGCCAGCGCCCAGCAAGGGGGCGAGCAGCGTCGCCGAGACGCCGCCTTTGAGTAGTTTTCTGCGTAGTTCCATGAGTCGTTTTTCAGTCAGCTTGCCAATGTCCAGATTTGCCGCCCTTTTTCTCGAGCAGGCGGATGTTGTCGATGCGCATGCCGCGATCGACGGCCTTGCACATGTCGTAGATAGTCAGCAACCCGACCGACGCCGCGGTCAGGGCTTCCATTTCGACACCGGTGCGGCCGAAACATTCCGCCGTGACTTCGCAATGCACGGCGTGCTGCGTCTCGTCGATGACAAAGTCGGCGGCAACGCGGGTCAGGGCAATCGGGTGGCACAGCGGGATCAGATCGCCGGTGCGCTTGCTGGCCTGGATCGCGGCAAGGCGGGCGATGCCGAGGACATCGCCTTTCTTGGCCGAGCCTTCGCGGATCAGCGCCAGGGTTTCCGGCTGCATGGTGATGGTGCCGGCGGCACGGGCGACGCGCGCAGTTTCCTGCTTGGCGCCGACATCGACCATGTGCGCCTGGCCGGCGCTGTCGAAATGCGTCAGGGGGGAGTCGGTCACGGTAGCTTACTTTTGGTTACGAAGTGCCCGGCGGTGGCCGGAATGACTGCGCTATCATAGCACCATGCCTCGAATCAGACGCCTCATTGCGCTTGTCCTGGCCGCCGTCATGGCGGTTTCGCCCGTTGCCGCGCAGAATCTGCCCGAACTCGGCGAAGTGTCGAGCGAGGCGCTGTCGATTGCTACCGAGAAGCGTATCGGGCAGCAGATCATGCAACAGATCCGGCAGCGTGAGGCTGCCTATCTTGAGGACCACGACGTCGAGGCCTACCTGAATCATCTGGGCGGACGACTGGCCGGTTTCAGCCACGATCCGGGCTTCGGTTTCGAGTTCTTCGCCATCAACGATCCGAGCATCAACGCCTTCGCCATGCCCGGCGGCTACATCGGTGTGCATACCGGGCTCATCCTGTCGGCGCAGAGCGAGTCCGAACTGGCCGGCGTGCTGGCGCACGAGGTTTCGCACGTCACCCAGCGCCATATTGCCCGCCAGTTGTTCCAGTCCAAGCGCATCAGCATCGCGTCGATGGTGGCGATGGGCCTGGGCCTGCTCGCTGCCAGTTCCAATCCGCAGGCGGCCAGCGCCGCCATTGCGGCTTCGCAGGCCGGTGCGATCTCGGCGCAATTGGCGTATTCGCGCGATTTCGAGCGCGAGTCGGACCGCCTCGGCTTCGAGATGCTCGGCAAGGCCGGTTTCGACGAACGGGGCATGGCAGCATTCTTCGAGCGCCTGCAGCAATCGGTTCGTCTGTACGAAAACAATGCCATTGCCTATCTGCGTACCCACCCGCTGACCGGCGAGCGTCTGGCCGACATGCAGAATCGGGAACAGGGGCTGGCTTATCGCCAGGTGCCGGACAGCCTGGAATTCCATCTGGTGCGGGCCCGCTTGCGGGCCATGCAGGGGCGTCCGGCCGACGTGATCCGGGATTTGTCGGCGCAACTGGCCGAACGCAAGTTCACTTCCGAGGTGGCTACTCGCTACGGTCTGGCGACTGCCCATTTCCGGGCCCGCGACTGGCCGGCGGCACAGCGCGAGATCGATGCGGCGCGGGCACTCAAGCAGTCGTCGGCGATGCTCGAGCGGCTGGCCGCCGATGTCCGGGTTGCCCAGGGCAAGACGGACGAGGGTTTGCGTATCTACCGCGATGCGATGGCGCGTTATCCGCTGAACCGGGCGCTGCTCTACGGCTATGGCGCCGCCTTGCTCGAGGCGCGGCGTTTCAACGACGCCCTGCGTTTTGCCGAAGGGCAGTTGCGGGTGGCTGCCGACGACATCCGGCTGCATCGCCTGCGTGCCGCCTCCCATGCCGGTCTCGGCCAGAACGCCATGCAGCATCGGGCGCTGGCCGAAGTCTTTGCCTTGCAGGGACAGACGGCCGGGGCCATCGAACAGCTGGAATTGGCCGCCAAGGCCGGCGACGGTAATTTCTACGAAATGTCGGCCATCGATGCACGTTTGCGGGAACTCAAACTGCGACGTCTTGAAGAACTCAAGGAAAGCCGCAATTAAGGGTAAAATCCCGACATTGTTCCCAGATAAAACGACCATGGAATTTGATCGCGACCTCGACGTAAAGGGCCTGAATTGCCCGCTGCCCATCCTGCGCACCAAGAAGACCCTGGCCGAAATGGATTCCGGTCAGGTGCTGCGTGTGCAGGCGACCGATCCCGGTTCCCTGAAGGACTTCCCCGCATTTGCCAAGCAGACCGGCAACGAGCTGGTCGCCCAGCGGGAAGAGGATCGGGTTTTCGAGTACTACCTGAAGCGCAAATAAGCTCCGGATTCACCGCGTTTTTCGAAGACAGGCGGGCGCCGGCGGGCGAACCCGCCGCTTTTCGTTTCGCCGGTTTCGTCTCGCTGATCGAGGCTGTCGACCGGCAGACGCTGGCCGATGCATTGCGGCAGATCGACGAAACACCGGCGTGGACGGTCGTCGCGCTCGACTACGAACTGGGTTACCTGCTCGAGCCGCGCTCGGCGCCGCCGGGCTGGCAACCGGACGGTCGGCCCTTGGCGCGCTTCTGGCGTTTCCGCGAACGCATCGCACTGGACGCAGCGCAGGCTGCGGGCTGGCTGGCCGATCACGCGCCGGGCCGGCCGGCCGGCATTGGCGGCTGGCATGAAACGCTCGATGAGCCTGCCTATGTCGACGCGATTGACCGGATCAAGGCGTGGATTGCCGCCGGCGATTGCTATCAGGTCAATTTCACCTTTCCGCTCGAATTCGACTGGTTCGGCTCGCCGCTCGACCTGTACGCCCGGCTGCGTCAGCGCCAGCCGGTCCGCTACGGTGGTTTTGTCGGCGATGATCGGCAGGGGATCGTCTCGCTGTCGCCGGAGCTGTTCGTCGAACGGCGCGGTGAGCGCTTGCTGACCCGGCCGATGAAGGGAACGGCGCCGCTGGATATGCCGCCGGAAGTGCTGCGCGATTCGCTCAAGGATCGCGCCGAAAACCTGATGATCGTCGATCTGCTGCGCAACGACCTTGGCCGTATCGCCGACAACGGCAGCGTGCGTGTTGACCGCCTGTTCGAGATCGAGGATTACCCGACGGTGCGCCAGATGGTTTCGGAAATTTCCGCGTCGGTCGGTGGTCGGCGTTTTGCCGAAATCCTGCCGGCGCTGTTTCCCTGCGGTTCGATCACCGGCGCGCCCAAGATCCGTGCCATGCAGATCATCGGCGAACTGGAAGCGGCACCGCGCGGCATCTACACCGGCGCTTTCGGCTGGCTGGCGCCGGATGGCGACTTCCGGCTCAACGTCGCCATCCGTACGCTGGCACTGGCTGCCGGTGGATGCGGGCGGATGGGCGTTGGCAGCGGCATCGTTGCCGATTCCGAGGGGGCGGCCGAATGGGCCGAGTGCCGGCTGAAGGCTGCTTTCCTGCGCGATTGCGATCCCGGCTTGCAATTGATCGAAACCCTGCGCCGCGACGGCGGCGTCTATCCCATGTGGGCCGGGCACCTGGCGCGCCTGAAACGTTCTGCCGCCTGGCTGGGTTTTCCGCTCGACGAGCAGTTGCTGTGCCGGGAGCTCGCCGGGCAGCCGACCGCCGGTACCTGGCGGGTGCGGCTGACGCTCGACAAGGCGGGTACGATCACCGTGCACTCCTTTCCATTGGCGACGACGCCGTCTGAGGTTCAGGAGGCGGTCCTGGCGGCGACGCCGATCGATGCCGACGATCCGCTGCGCCGCCACAAGACGACGGCGCGGGCGGTTTACGACCGGGCGCTCGAGGATTTGCCGGCCGGCTGTTTCGACGCGATTTTTCTCAATCAACGGGGCGAAGTGGCCGAAGGCGCACGCAGCAACGTCTTCGTCGAGCGCGACGGTGTGCTGCTGACGCCGCCCTTGAGCAGCGGCGCCTTGCCCGGCGTGTTGCGGGCCAGCTTGCTGGCCAGCGGGCGCGCCCGCGAGGCGGTGCTGTACCCGGCCGATCTGGCCGCAGGTTTCTGGCTGGGCAATGCCCTGCGCGGCCTGATGCCGGCGCGCTGGCAGCAGGCCGGCTGAAAACGCGTTTCAGCCGGCCCGGTTTTCAGCCGAGCTTGGCCAGTTGCGGCTTGAGTTTTTCCAGCGTGGCGCTGAAATCGGCGACCCGCTGCTTTTCCTGATCGATCACGGCAGCCGGCGCGCGGGCGACGAAGCCCTCGTTGGCGAGCTTGCCCTGGGCAATCGCGATCTGCTTTTCCAGCTTCTCGATTTCTTTACCCAGACGGATCTTCTCGGCGGCAACGTCGATCTCGACCTTGAGCATCAGCCGGGTTTCGCCGACGACGGCGACCGGCGCCATGGCGTCCTGCGGAATGTCGGCGACGATCTGGACTTCCGACAGCTTGGCCAGCGATTGCAGGATGGGCGCGAACTCGGCGATTTCTTCACCGCCGCCGGCAACCAGCAGCGGCATGCGCTGGGCCGGCGAAAGATTCATTTCGCCACGCAGGTTGCGGCAGGCGTGGGTCAGCGCTTTCAGTCGCTCGACCTTGGCTTCGCTGGCTGCGTCGAGGCGCGACAGGTCGGCACGCGGGTAGGCGGCGAGCATGATCGAGTCGTGCGTCTTGCGCCCGGCAATCGGGGCGACGGTCTGCCACAGTTCCTCGGTGACGAAGGGAATCAGTGGGTGGGCCAGGCGCAGGATGGCTTCCAGCGTGCGGATCAGGGTCCGGCGGGCGCCGCGCTGCTGGGCTTCGTCGCCGGTCTGGATTTCGACTTTGGCGATTTCCAGATACCAGTCGCAGAACTCGTCCCAGACGAACTTGTAGATGGCCTGGGCGAGCAGATCGAAGCGGTAGTCGATGAAGTGCTGCTCGACCTCGGCTTCGACGCGTTGCAGCTGGCTGACGATCCAGCGGTCGGCGAAGCTGAATTTCAGGCGCGATTCACCTTCCGGCACGGCGCAGGCACCGCCCTGCAACTGCTGGTGGTCGAGCGCCAGGTCGTGGCCTTCGACGTTCATCAGCACGAAGCGCGTGGCGTTCCACAGCTTGTTGCAGAAATTGCGGTAGCCGTCGCAGCGATTCAGGTCGAACTTGATGTCACGGCCGGGCGAGGCGAGCGAGGCGAAGGTGAAGCGCAGCGCATCGGTACCGAAGGCTGGGATGCCCTCCGGGAATTCCTTGCGCGTCTTCTTGGCGATGCTTTCGGCCTGCTTCGGGTTCATCAGGCCGAAGGTGCGTTTCTCGACCAGCGCGTCGATGCCGATGCCGTCGATCAGGTCGATCGGGTCGAGCACGTTGCCCTTGGATTTCGACATCTTCTGGCCTTCGCCGTCGCGGATCAGGCCGTGCACATAGACGTGCTTGAACGGGATCTGGCCGGTGATCTGCTTGGTCATCATGACCATGCGCGCGACCCAGAAGAAGATGATGTCGAAGCCGGTGACCAGCACCGATGACGGCAGGTATTGCTTGAGCAGCGGGTTGGCCGCGTCGACGGCTTCGTCGCCGGTCCAGTCCAGCGTCGAGAACGGCCACAGGGCGGACGAGAACCAGGTGTCGAGGACGTCCTCGTCGCGGCTCAACTGGCCGGCGTAACCGGCCTTGTCGGCCTGGGCGCGGGCTTCCTCCTCGCTGTGGGCGACGAAGACCTCGCCATTGACGCCGTACCACGCCGGAATCTGGTGGCCCCACCACAGCTGGCGGGAGATGCACCAGTCCTGGATGTTGTTCAGCCACTGGTTGTAGGTGTTGACCCAGTTTTCCGGGTAGAACTTGATCTCGCCGGAATGGACGACTTCCAGCGCCTTTTCCGTGATCGACTTGCCGTCCTCGCCAGGCTTGCTCATGGCGACGAACCACTGGTCGGTCAGCATCGGCTCGATCACGACATTGGTCCGGTCGCCGCGCGGCACCTTCAGCTTGTGCTTGTCGACCTTGACCAGGATGCCTTGTTCTTCGAGGTCGGCGACGACGGCCTTGCGGGCGTCGAAGCGGTCCAGGCCGCGATATTTTTCCGGCGCGTGATCGTTGATCTTCGCGTCCAGCGTCAGGATCGAGATCATCGGCAGGTTGTGGCGCTGGCCGACGGCGTAGTCGTTGAAGTCGTGGGCCGGCGTGACCTTGACGCAGCCGGTACCGAATTCGAGATCGACGTAGCTGTCAGCGATCACCGGGATTTCGCGGCCGGTCAGCGGCAGTTTCACCATCTTGCCGATCATGTGCTTGTAGCGCTCGTCTTCCGGATGGACCATCACGGCGGTGTCGCCGAGCATGGTTTCCGGACGCGTCGTGGCGACCACCAGGCTATCCGAGCCGTCGGCCAGCGGGTAGCGGATCTGCCACATGAAGCCGTCTTCCTCTTCCTGCACAACTTCCAGATCGGAGACGGCGGTGTGCAGCTTCGGGTCCCAGTTCACCAGGCGCTTGCCGCGGTAGATCAGGCCTTCGTTGAACAGGCGGACGAAGGTTTCGGTGACGACCTTGTTGAGGCCGGCATCCATGGTGAAGCGCTCGCGCGTCCAGTCCGGGCTGGTGCCCATGCGGCGCATCTGCTTGGTGATGGTGTTGCCCGAGTATTCCTTCCATTCCCAGACCTTTTCCAGGAACTTCTCGCGGCCGAGGTCGTGGCGGCTGATGCCCTGCGCATCGAGCTGGCGCTCGACGACAATCTGGGTGGCGATGCCGGCGTGGTCGGTGCCCGGCTGCCACAGCGTGTTGTGGCCGCGCATCCGGTAGTAGCGGGTCAGCGCGTCCATGATCGTCTGGTTGAAGCCGTGACCCATGTGCAGCGTGCCGGTCACATTGGGCGGCGGCAGCAGGATGCAGAAATTGTCTTGCTGCTTGCTGTCTACGCCGGCCGCGAAGTAATTTTTGGCCTCCCACTCGGGATACCAGTGGCGTTCGATGTCGGCGGGTTCAAAGGCTTTGGCGAGTTCCATGGGCTTGGCGACGAGTGGGGAAAACCGACGATTATACCCAGCCGGGGAATCAGTGAGTATCGAATTCCGTAGCTGCGGGAGGGGCTAGCACGATGCCCCAGGCCGCGTCCCGGTATCCCGGTTCCCGCCAGTGATGCTGCCATGGAAAGTGTTTGATGTCGGGCTGCTTGGTGATCCGGTATTCGGTCAGTAGTTGTTGCAGTTCCTTTTCGCCATCCAGTTTGCCATTGTTCGTTGTCCAGACGATGGCGAGGCTTTGCCCGGTCGGGATACTGCCAGTCGACTGGCCGGCGATTTCAATGCGTGCTTGTGGGAAATAAGGCCGAAGATTGCCGCCAGTCTGGACGCTGTTGGTGATCAGCAGGCCGTCGCTGAATCCCCGGGCGCGGATGTCGTTCGCCAGTTCGGCGTAGGGAATTCCCCAGCGGCAACGAGAACAGAAGGGTTCCTGGACGAACAGGTTGCCGGCCCGCATGCCGTAGGCGGTGGCAGTAAAGGCCAGCAGAATGATCATGAACGCCTTGATGCGCCCGGGGGACGGTTGTGATTCGCTGATCTTTGCGGTCAGCCAGATGACGGTCGGCAGGAACATGGGCAGCAAGCCATGCACGGCGTAATTCGAATGGGCGAACAGTAGTCCCTTGATCAAGACGAGGCCAAACAACTGGAGCAACAACATGTCGCGCAGCCAGCGCAACAGGTTTACACCGCCGTCGGCAGGCGAGGGGGCCTGCCACAGGCCGCGCCAGATGCCAGGAAAAGTTGCCGGAACAATGAATATCCATGGTGCGAGAACAAGAATCGGGAGAAGCAGCGCATCGCGTGCCCCGGCGAGCATGCCGGCAGGTGAGTGAGATGCAAGATCAGGGCGATAGGTGGCGACCAGTTCGTTCAGGCGCTGTGGCTCGCCACTCAGCCAAAGCAGGTAGGGGGCGGCGATCAGCAAGGTCAGCGGCAGGCAGGCAAGGAGTCGCGCCGAGAACAGGCGCTCCCTGATCTGCGGCTGCAAGCTGCCGGCCAGCAATAGCGCGATGAAGAAAGCAATGAACCAATGTTCGCTGAGCAGGCCGAGGCCGATGAGCAAGGAAAAAAGTAACGTGTCGCGCCAGCGTCCGTGTTCGGCAAGCTGGATGGCTGCCCACAGGGTGGCCATGATCAGGAACATGGTCCCGACCCGATGGGTGAAGCCTTCGTGCAATCGCCAGAAGGTCTGGTAAACCGCGGCCAGTGATTCGACCGCAATGAATGCCCACCAGGGGCTACCGGTAAGGCGCCGGGTAATCAGGAAAATGAAAGCAGCAACGCCGGTCAGCAGCGAATATTTGAGGACGAGAAAACTGGCCGGACCGTGGCCCATGACTTGCTGCAACAACCACAGCAGCCAGTTGTAGAGCGGGCCATGCTCAGTGGTGTAGCCATTGGCCAGGGTCTGCACAAGCAGATTGTCGAGCGGGTCGTCTTCGCCCAGGTTGTTCGAGGCAATGAGGCGGGTCGTACCATGCACGAATGTATAGATCGCAACTGCGATCATCACGCCAGGTAGCGACAGGAAGAATTCCTTCCGCGCCGGAAAACGTCTGCAGGGGCTGCCAGTGATCATGGTGCTGGTTTGCGATGACCCGCATGCGGGTCATCGCATCTCTTGTTCGGCCAGATAATCGCGAATAGTCGCTTCAATGATGGTGGGGAGCGCTTGATTCAGCCGCTGGATGATCTGCTGGCTCAGTTCGCGAATGATGGCTTCCTGGGTTTCTGCTGCGCTGATGTCTGCCGGCTCGGTCCGGGTCTCCGCTTGAATTGCTGGCGAACACGGCATGGTCTTCGCTGGCGGCGGATTTTCGACATCGAAGAGTGTCGGGATGTCGTCGGCGGGCAATGCGTCGGTGAGCACCGGGACATCCTCGCTGTCGGTGGTGTTCAGGTGACGGCGTTGCATCAGGGCGTCGGCGCGGGCAAGGATGGGGCTGGGCATGCGTCCTCCTAGCGGTCGTTCAGGTCAAAGTAACGGACTTCACAGCCCTGTTCCTTGTAAAGACGAACCCGTTCCCGGGCGGCCAGTCGTTCATCCTCGTCCTGGCCGACGACTTCGATCAGGCTCTGGAAGCGCTGGTAGGCGGCCGGGATGTCGCGCGAAAGATTCATCAGTCTTTCGGTTTGCGCGATCTTGTCCAGCTTGACGGCGATCAGGATAGTCGTTTCGTCGGCATGCGGCGCGTCGGCCCGGCAGTGCGGGACGAAACTCAACTGGTCGCGCGTCCATAGCAGGCGGTCGACACTGTCGGCGACCGCTTGGTCCGGCGCATAGACCAGCATCGGCTTGCGTTTGGCCCAGGCGCCGCCGATCAGTGCGCAGGCGGCGGCGATCTTGTCCGATGCCCCGTGGTAGAAGAAGACCTGGGTCAATCGACTTGTCCGGCGCGTTGCATCAGGTACTGGGTCAGCAGCGGAACCGGCCGCCCGGTGGCGCCCTTGTCCTTGCCCGAGGTCCAGGCCGTGCCGGCGATGTCGAGGTGCGCCCAGTCGTATTTCTTGGTGAACCGCGACAGGAAGCAGGCGGCGCTGATCGCACCGCCCCAGCGGCCACCGATGTTGGCCATGTCGGCAAACGGACTTTTCAGCAAATCCTGGTATTCGTCCCACAGCGGCAGGTGCCAGGCGCGGTCGCCGGTTTCCTCGCCGGCTTCGAGCAGGTCGCGGGCCAGGCTGTCCTTGTTGGCGAACAGGCCGGTGGCAACGTTGCCGAGGGCGACGACGCAGGCGCCGGTGAGGGTGGCGACGTCGATGACGATCTCGGGGTTGAAGCGCTCGGCGTAGGTCAGCGCGTCGCAGAGGATCAGGCGGCCTTCAGCGTCGGTGTTGAGGATTTCGATGGTCTGGCCGGACATCGAGGTGACGATGTCGCCCGGGCGGGTGGCCTTGCCGTCGGGCATGTTCTCGGTCGCCGGCACGATTACCGTCAGGTTGATCGGCAGGGCCATCTTCGCCACCGCCTTGATCGCGCCGAGCACGCTGGCGGCGCCGCACATGTCGTACTTCATCTCGTCCATGTCGGCACCAGGCTTCAGCGAAATGCCACCGGTGTCGAAAGTGACGCCCTTGCCGACCAGGATCACGGGTTTTTCGGACTTGGCTGCGCCCTTGTAATGCAGGACGATCAGTTTGGGTGGCTGTTCGGCGCCATGGGCAACCGCCAGCAGCGAATGCATGCCGAGGGCTTCCATGTCGCTGCGTTCGAGGACCTCGCAGTCCAGTCCGAATTCTGCGGCCAGCGCCCGGGCTTGTTCGGCGAGATAGGTCGGGTGGCAGACATTCGGCGGCAGGTTGCCGAGATCGCGCGTCAAGGCGCAGGCTTCGCCGATGGCCAGGCCTTGCTGCAGGGCGTTTTCAGCCAGGCCGAGTTCGTTGCGCCGTTCGACGATCAGGGTCAGCTTGCGCAGCGGTCGACGGGGCTCGTCGGCCTTGCTCTTGAATTGCTCGAAGCGGTAGGTGGCGGTCAGCGCGCTGACCACTGCCTGGCGGATGCGCCAGGCAATGCCGCGTTTGCGGACGGCGACTTCGCTGAGGAACACGCTGGCATCCTGGGCGCCGGTTCCGTCGAGGGCCTTGACCGCCGTGCGGATGGCGGAACAGTAGTCCTTTTCCCGGAAGTCCTTTTCTTTGCCCAGGCCGACCAGCAGGATGCGGTCGCTGAGCGTGCCGGGAACGTTGTGCAGCAGCAGGGTGGAGCCAGACTTGCCGTTCATGTCGCCGCGCCGGACGATTTCACCGATGAAACCGCCGGATGCGTTGTCGAGCAGTTCGGCGGAAAGCGTCAGGCGCCGGTTCTCGAACACGCCGACGACGACGCAAGCGCTGCGCTGTTTCTCCGGGCTACCACTTTTTATGCTAAATTCCACGCGCTGCTCCTAGTACCAAGGAAATATCGGCATCCCGTGGATTATCCACGTATTTTTTCGGTTTCGTCAAAGCATGATATTCGAGCGCACCGCAAGGCGTGAATTCGCTCAGGCAGCAGCTGGCATCAGCATTGTCCTGCTGGCCATTGTCACCTCCATCCAGTTGATCCGGCTCCTCAAGGATGCCGCCGGCGGTCATGTCGCACCCGAAGGGGTGGTGGCATTGCTGGGTTTTGCGCTGGTCAAGTTTTTGCCGATGCTGCTGACCCTGACGCTTTTCGTTTCAGTCCTGCTGCCTTTGACCAGAATGTACCGGGATTCGGAAATGGTTGTCTGGTTTGCCAGCGGCATGCCCTTGACCGACTGGCTCCGTCCGGTCTTGCGTTTTGCCTTGCCGCTGGTGGTGGTGATTGCAGTGCTTTCGCTTTCTTTGTCGCCATGGGCAAACCGAGTTCAGGGGGATTATCTTGCAGAGTTGTCAGCGCGCTCCGAGCTGACGACGATATCGCCAGGAGCCTTTACCGAGGTGCGCAATGGACGGCTGGTCTATTTTGTCGAGCGGCTTGATGGCGAGGTCGACAAGATCGGCAATGTTTTCATGGCCTCCATTCAGGAGGGGAAACTCGGCGTCGTGATGTCGGTGGGGGGGCGGCAGGAAACCCGTGAAAACGGTGATCGCTTTCTGGTTCTGGAAAATGGCCGGCGCTATGAAGTGGAGCCGGGTAGCGCGGCCTTCAAGATCATGGATTTTGAGCGTTATGCGGTGCGCAACTCGGGAGGTGAGGTGCGCAAGACGAGCATGTCGCCAAGCAGGATGTCTCTTGCAGAATTGCTTGAGCAGCCATCCGCCGAGAATCTGGGGGAGTTGATCTGGCGCCTGGCTATGCCGGTGTCGGCCTTGCTGCTGGCTGTAATGGCGCTGCCTCTGGCTTACGTCAATCCTCGCTCGGGGCGTTCCGCCAATCTGTTGATCGCGATTCTGGTTTATGCGATCTACAGTAACCTGATCCTGACCTGTCAGGCTTGGTTCATTGGCGGAAAGCTGCCGTTTCTGGTTGCCGTATTGTTGCCGCATGTCCTGATGTTGTTGCCGATGGTGGCTTTGTATTACGGACGGATGTCAGGTTTCAGGCTCAAGCGGGTGAATGCTGCTGGGGTAATGCGATGATCCATCGTCGTTATTTGATGCGCGAGGCGTTGAAGGCCGTTTTCCTGGTGTTGCTGGCCTTCGTCGTTCTGTTTGCCTTTTTCGATTTCATCGAAGAAGCCCGCAGCGTCGGCCAGGGGCGTTATGGCATCGGGGTTGCGTTGGGGTATGTGTTTTTCTCCATCCCCGGCCTGGCTTATGAGTTCATTCCTGTTGCCTGTCTGATCGGGACTTTGTATGCCCTGGCAACATTTGCCAGGCATTCCGAAATTGTCGTGCTGCGCGCTTCGGGCATGTCGATGGCGCAGTTGCTAGGGGTGTTCTACCGCGTTGCCGCGATCCTGGCCATCCTGACCTTCGTTCTGGGGGAGCTGGTGGTTCCGTTCAGCGGACGGATGGGGCAGGAATTGAAGTCACAGGCGATGAACAAGCCATTTGCCCAGCAAGGATTCCTGAGTGGGGTCTGGATCAAGGACGGGATGGAATTCATCAATTTCCGGCAGGCTGCCAGTGACAGTTTCCTTGAGCGGGTACGTATCTACCGGTTCGATAGCAGCGGAGCCTTGCAGTCGGTTCTCGATGCCCGTACGGCGACATTCGCCGATGACGGAAAGTGGGTGCTGGATGGTCTGGTCAAGACGACGATCAATGATGACGTCGCCCGGGTCGAGCACCAGGAGACAGATGTCTGGCAGTCGTCGATCACACCGCGCTTGTTGTCGTCGCTGATGGTGCTCCCGGAGCGAATGTCCCTGTACGACCTGTTTCGCTATACGCGACATCTGTCGGCAAACCGCCAGAACACCGAACGCTACGAAATCGCCATCTGGAAGAAGCTGTTCTACCCCTTGGCCTCGCTGGTCATGGTGACCCTGGCGCTGCCTTTCGGTTACGTACACGACCGGGTTGGTGGTGTCAGCCTGAAGATCTTCGCGGGGGTGATGCTGGGGATTGCCTTTTACGCCCTCAATGGCCTGTTCTCGAATCTCGGCGTGATCAACGCCTGGCCGCCGATGGCCAGTGCGGCAGCGCCGGCGGCGCTATTTTTCCTGGCGGCGGTTTCGCTGATCTGGTGGGTCGAGCGGCGCTGAGGTCGCTTCCCGGTCGATGCGCGTGCCGGCGATCCGGTCATGCAGGAACAGTCCCTCGCGGTCGAACAAAGCCCAGAAAATGCCGATGCCGAACAGCACAATGCTGGGCCAGGCGGCCATGTAGCGAAGGATGGCCTGCAGGGGGCGGAGCGGCATGCCGCTCTGGTCGACCACGCGCAGTTTCCAGGTTTTCATGGGCAGCGTCTGGCCGCCATGCAGCCAGCACCAGATGAAATAGGCGCCAAGCACCAGGAAGACATGCAGCCAGAGCAGTTTTCCGCCCGGGTTGAAGCCGAAGCCGGACAGGATGACCTGCGGGAACAGGAAGGTGGCGAGCAGGATGGCGAAGACGACGAGGCCTTCGTAGAGCATGGCGCCGAGGCGGCGGCCCAGACTGGATGGATCGTGAATCATGCGGTACAGCCGGCTTACTCGACGGAGGCGGCTGTCGCTTCCTCCGTTCCGGTTTCCGGTTCAGGTGGCGGGGCGAGAAGGATAGCCGATTTGTGGTTCTCGCGGACTCCTTGTCGTTTTTCCTCGGGCAGTTGCTTGTAGGCCGACCACTTTTTCTTGATCACTTCCTTCTCGTCCGTGGGCAGTCGATTGATCTCCAGGTAGTTCTCGCGCACCTTGGCTCGCTGCTCGGGCGTCATTTTTGCCCAGTCGTTCATCCGGGCCTGGAAACGCTGTTTTTCGGTTTCCGACATTGATGGATAGCGGGCGGCCGACGCCAGCCACTGCTTGCGCCTGACGTGTTCCATCGCACTCCATTCATCAGCCAGCGGCGCCAGTATCTTGCGCTGACTGGCCGGCAGTGCCTGCCATTCCGGTTGCGGCGCGGTGCCGATGATTGCTGTCGTCGGCGGTGCGGCATGGGCTGGAAACTGGCAGGCCAGCGCCAGGATCAGTCCTCGGATGAGTTGTCTTTGAGCCATTCAAGGAAATCCCTGTCGAGCAATACGTCCGGAGGCAGGTCGTCGGTCAGCAGTGCGCTGTCGATGGCCTCGATCTCGGCGACGTAGCGTTCGCTGTGCCAATGGAAAGCCAGCCACATGCCGAACAGTAGTGCGAGGATTGCCAGCAGCGAACGTCCGATGGCGGAAACTTCCTGTTTCCCCCCGATGGTCGGGCTGCCGGCCGGATAGCCGGCCAGCTCCGCCACCAGCTGGTGTTCGGGCTGTTTTTGCCGGTTCAGTGCCATGTGGCGAGCGGCTTCCAGGCGACGGGAAGCCGCCGGGGAGACGTCCCGCAAGCCATGATTCAGCACCTGCCTGATGCGATATGCCTGTCTTTCTACATTCATAAACTGATCCCCATTGCCGCCAGCGCTGCCGCCAGCGTGTGCGTTGCACGCGAGCAATGGGTCTTGACGCTTCCTTCGGAACATCCCATTGCATTTGCCGTCTCGGCGACATCCATTTCCTCCCAGTAACGCATGACAAAGGCTTCGCGTTGACGTGGCGGAAGTTTTTTTATTTCGTTTTCGATCACCGCCAGTGTCCTGCTTTGCAGCAGCTCGCTTTCCGGCGTTTTGGCGTTGCCCTGATCCTGGCCGGATTGCAGTGTGTCGAGCGGATCCTGTTCGTCGTCGTCCTGGCTGAAAACCGACAGCGCGGTGGTCCACAGGTTACGCACCTTGCTGCGCCGGAAATGGTCGCGGATGGTGTTCTGCAGGATGCGCTGGAACAGCATCGGAAATTCCTCGGCCGGCCGGTCGCCGTATTTCTCGGCGAGCTTCATCATCGCATCCTGGACGATGTCGAGGGCGGCTTCTTCTTCGCGTACCGCATAGAGCGCCTGCTTGAAGGCGCGGCGTTCCGAGGATTCGAGGAAGGTGGCGAGCTGGTGCGGCGAGGCCAGGATTGTTCTTTCGGCAAAAAGGCACGGATGCTGTTGTTTTTCAGGGGGTACCTTGACCACCGGGGGGCGTGTCGATTAAGGTTACGCCCTTTTCAGTCAACAGCTTTTTGGGCTTGCATATGATGATCAGCGGTGCGGAAATTGTAATCAGGTGCCTGCAGGAAGAAAAGGTCGATTGCGTGTTCGGATACCCTGGCGGTTCCGTGCTGCACATCTACGATGCCTTGTTCAAGCAGGACGACGTCAAGCATGTTCTGGTTCGCCATGAGCAAGCTGCCGTACACGCTGCCGACGCCTATTCCCGTTCTTCGCAACGCGTCGGCGTCGCGCTGGTGACTTCCGGTCCCGGTGTGACCAATACCGTGACCGGTATTGCCACAGCCTACATGGATTCGATCCCCATGGTCGTGCTGTGCGGCCAGGTGCCGACCCAGTACATCGGCCAGGATGCCTTCCAGGAGTGCGACACGGTCGGCATCACCCGCCCCTGCGTCAAGCACAACTTCCTGGTCAAGGACGTCAAGGATCTGGCGATCACCATCAAGAAGGCCTTCCACATTGCTGCGACCGGTCGTCCCGGCCCGGTGGTCGTTGACATCCCCAAGGACGTCACCGCGCAGATGTGCGAGTTCGACTACCCGAAGACGATCCAGATGCGTTCGTACAATCCGGTGGTCAAGGGTCACCTCGGCCAGATCAAGAAGGCCGTGCAGATGCTGCAGGAAGCCAAGCGGCCGATCATCTACACCGGCGGCGGCGTGATCCTGTCCGACGCGGCCGACAAGCTGACGCAACTGGCGAAGAAACTCGATTTCCCGGTCACCAACACGCTGATGGGCCTCGGCGGCTACCCCGCCACCGACCGTCAGTTCGTCGGCATGCTCGGCATGCATGGCACCTTCGAAGCCAACAACGCGATGCACTACGCCGATGTGATCCTGGCCGTCGGTGCCCGTTTCGACGACCGCGTGATCGGCAACCCGGAACACTTCAGCAGCGAGAAGCGCCGCGTCATCCACATCGACATCGATCCGTCGTCGATCTCCAAGCGCGTCAAGGTCGATGTGCCCATCGTCGGCAATGTTGCCGACGTGCTCGACGAAATGCTCAAGCTGCTCGACGGCGGCTGCAAGACCGATCCGGAAGTGGCCGACTGGTGGAAGCAGATCGACGAATGGCGCGGCCGCAAGTCGCTGGCTTATCGTCAGTCGAATCACATCATGCCGCAGTACGTGGTCGAGAAGCTCTACGAAGTGACCGGCGGCGACGCCTTCATCACGTCCGACGTCGGTCAGCACCAGATGTTCGCCGCGCAGTACTACAAGTTCGACAAGCCGCGGCGCTGGATCAATTCCGGCGGTCTGGGCACCATGGGCGTCGGCCTGCCTTACGGCATGGGCGTGCTGATGGCCAATCCGGATGCGCAGGTCGCCTGCGTCACCGGCGAGGGCTCGATCCAGATGTGTATCCAGGAAATGTCGACCTGCAAGCAGTACGGCCTGCCGGTCAAGATCATCAACCTGAACAACGGCATGCTCGGCATGGTCCGCCAGTGGCAGGAGATGTTCTACTCCAAGCGTTACTCGCAGTCCTACGTCACCTCGCTGCCCGACTTCGTCAAGCTGGCCGAGGCCTACGGCCACGTCGGCATGCGCATCGAGAAGCCGGAAGACGTCGAGCCGGCACTGCGCAAGGCCTTCACCGAGCACAAGGATGACCTGGTCTTCATGGACTTCATCATCGATCCGGGTGCCAACGTCTTCCCGATGGTCGCCGCCGGCAAGGGCCTGACCGAAATGATCCTGGCCGAAGAACTGTAAGCGGGTAAGGAAAACAACATGCGACACATCATTTCCATCCTGATCGAAAACGAAGCGGGCGCCCTGTCCCGCGTCGCCGGCCTGTTCTCGGCCCGCGGCTACAATATCGAATCGCTGACCGTGGCACCGACGGAAGATCCCTCGTTGTCGCGGATGACCATCCTGACCTCGGGCTCGGACGACGTGCTCGAACAGATCACCAAACAGCTCAACAAGCTGGTTGACGTGGTCAAGGTGGTCGACCTCTCCGAAGCTGCCCATGTCGAGCGCGAACTGATGCTGATCAAGGTTCGCGCCACCGGCAAGGATCGCGAGGAGATGAAGCGCATGGCCGACATCTTCCGCGGCCGCATCATCGATGTCACGGAATCGACCTATGTCATCGAACTCACCGGAGCCAGCACCAAGCTTGACTCCTTCATCGCCGGGCTCGATGCCGGCCTGATTCTCGAAACCGTCCGTACCGGTGTCTGTGGCATCGGTCGTGGCGATCGTATTCTCAAAGTCTGATTACTGTTTTTCTCAAGAGGGATTCATGAAAGTTTATTACGACAAGGACGCCGACCTCTCCCTGATCAAGGGCAAGAACGTCACCATCGTTGGCTACGGCTCGCAAGGCCACGCCCACGCCCAGAACCTGCGCGACTCCGGCGTCAACGTCACGGTCGGCCTGCGCAAGAGCGGTGCTTCCTGGGCCAAGGCCGAAGGCGCCGGTCTGAAGGTTGCCGAAGTCAAGGACGCCGTCGCTGCTGCCGACCTGGTCATGATCCTGCTGCCGGACGAGAACATTCCGGAAGTCTACAAGAACGACGTCGAGCCGAACATCAAGCAGGGCGCTACCCTGGCTTTCGCCCACGGCTTCAACGTGCATTACAACCAGGTCGTGCCGCGCGCCGACCTCGACGTGATCATGGTCGCCCCGAAGGGCCCGGGCCACACCGTTCGCTCCGAGTACCTGAAGGGCGGCGGCGTGCCGTCGCTGATCGCCATCTACCAGGACAAGTCCGGCAAGGCCAAGGACATCGCCCTGTCCTATGCAGCTGCCAACGGCGGCACCAAGGGTGGCGTGATCGAGACCAACTTCCGCGAAGAAACCGAAACCGACCTGTTCGGTGAGCAGGCTGTTCTGTGCGGCGGCGCCGTCGAGCTGGTCAAGATGGGCTTCGAGACCCTGGTCGAAGCCGGCTACGCGCCGGAAATGGCCTACTTCGAGTGCCTGCACGAACTGAAGCTGATCGTCGACCTGATGTACGAAGGCGGCATCGCCAACATGAACTATTCGATCTCGAACAACGCCGAGTACGGCGAGTACGTGACCGGTCCGGAAGTCATCAACGAGCAGTCGCGCGCCGCCATGCGCAACGCCCTGAAGCGCATCCAGACCGGCGAGTACGCCAAGATGTTCATCCTCGAAGGCCGTACCAACTACCCGAGCATGACGGCGCGTCGTCGCCTGAACGCCGTGCATCCGATCGAAACGGTCGGCGGCCAGCTGCGCGACATGATGCCGTGGATCAAGAAGAACAAGCTGGTCGATCAGTCCAAGAACTAATTGGATAGTCGCCGGCTCCACGGAGCGTCGTTGCTTGGGCTTGCCGTACTAACGTACTGTCTTCGCCCGCGCGCCTAGCTCCGTGTTCGCTTTGGCGCTTTGGGCGGTGTGGGAGACTGCACCGCCCAAGTTGTTTCTGGGCTGACACCTTCCGGGTGTATCCTTCAGCCGTTCCAGCTTTCCCTTGCTGCCCATGACCGAACTCAAACCCCGCAAAGCCCTGTTCAATCCGGAAGTCAAACGTCGCGGCATCTACTTGTTGCCGAACATGTTCACGACGGCGGCGTTGTTTGCCGGCTTCTTTGCCATCGTCCAGGCCATGCAGGGCGATTTCGAGAAGGCGGCGATGGCCATCTTCATCGCCATGGTCCTCGACGGCCTCGACGGCCGCGTGGCGCGGCTGACCAATACGCAGTCGGCCTTTGGTGCGGAATACGATTCGCTGTCCGACATGGTCAGCTTCGGCGCGGCGCCGGCGCTGGTCATCTACATGTGGGCACTGAACGATCTGGGGCGCATCGGCTGGATCGCTGCCTTCATCTACTGCGCCGGTGCAGCATTGCGGCTGGCGCGCTTCAATACCACGCTGGAAGTCATGGACAAGCGTTTCTTCCAGGGGCTGCCGTCGCCGGCAGCGGCTGCGCTGGTTGCCGGGCTGGTGTGGGTCAGCATCGTCGCCGAGGTTTCCGGGCACGACATCCGCTGGCTGGCCTGCGGCGTCACCGTGCTCGCTGGCGTGACCATGGTGTCCAACATCCGCTATTACAGCTTCAAGGACATCAACCTGAAGAAGAGCGTGCCTTTCTTTGCCATTGCCGCGATCGCGCTGGTCTTCGCGCTGATCGCCTACAGCCCGGAAATCGCACTGTTCGGCTTCTTCGTGGTCTATTGCCTGTCCGGTTATGTCCTGGCCCTGATCGGCCTGCTCAAGCGCAAGCCGGCCTGAGTTTGACGGAGTCATCATGAAACAACATCTGGTCATTTTCGATACCACCTTGCGCGACGGCGAGCAGAGCCCCGGCGCGTCGATGACGCGCGAGGAGAAGATCCGCGTCGCCCGCCAACTGGAAAAGATGCGCGTCGACGTCATCGAGGCCGGCTTTGCCGCCGCCTCGCCCGGCGATTTCGAATCGATCCAGGCGATCGCCCAGGCGATCAAGGATTCGACGGTCTGCTCGCTGGCGCGCGCCAGCGAGAACGACATCGCCCGCTCCGGCGAGGCGATTCGCCCGGCCAAGTCGGGCCGCATCCACACCTTCATCGCGACCAGTCCGATCCACATGGAGAAGAAGCTGCGCATGAGCCCCGATCAGGTGGTCGAGCAGGCGGTCAAGGCGATTGGCTGGGCGCGGCAATATACCGACGACGTCGAGTTCTCGGCGGAGGACGCCGGGCGTTCGGAAATCGACTTCCTGTGCCGCATCTTCGAGGCAGTGATCAAGGCTGGCGCGAAGACGATCAACGTGCCCGATACGGTCGGCTACAACATTCCCTCGCAGTACGCCGAAACCATGCGCCAGTTGATCGAGCGCGTGCCGAATTCCGACAAGGTGGTGTGGTCGGTGCACTGTCACAACGACCTCGGCCTGGCCGTGTCCAACTCGCTGGCCGCCGTGCTGGCCGGCGCCCGCCAGGTCGAATGCACGATCAATGGTCTCGGTGAGCGCGCCGGCAACGCTGCGCTGGAAGAAATCGTCATGGCCGTGCGCACCCGCGCCGACGTCTTCCCGGTCGAGACGCGGATCGACACGACGCAGATCGTCGCCGCTTCCAAGCTTGTCTCGCAGATCACCGGCTACCCGGTGCAGCCGAACAAGGCCGTCGTCGGTGCCAACGCCTTCGCGCACGAATCTGGCATCCACCAGGACGGCGTGCTCAAGCACCGCGAGACCTACGAGATCATGCGTGCCCAGGATGTCGGCTGGACGCAGAACAAGCTGGTGCTCGGCAAGCACTCCGGGCGCAATGCCTTCAAGTCCCGCTTACAGGAACTCGGCATCGAGCTGGACAGCGACGAGACCCTGAACGCCGCTTTCGCCCGCTTCAAGGAACTGGCCGACCGCAAGCACGAAATTTTCGACGAGGACCTGCATGCGCTGGTTTCCGACGAAGTCGTGACGCCGGAGCAGGAACACTACAAGCTGGTTTATTCGCGGGTCACCTCGGAAACCGGCGAGATGCCGCAGGCGACCGTCATCCTCAATGTCGGCGGCGTCGAGCACAAGGCCGAAGCCGGTGGTGGCGGCCCGGTCGATGCCACGTTCAAGGCCATCGAAAGCATCGCTGGTAGCGGTGCCGAGTTGCTGCTTTACTCGGTCAATGCGATCACCACCGGTACCGACGCCCAGGGCGAAGTGACCACGCGCCTCGCCAAGGGCGGTCGCATCGTCAACGGCAACGGCGCCGATACCGACATCGTCATCGCGTCGGCGCGCTCCTACCTGAATGCGCTGAACAAGCTCGAATCGACGCTCGACAAGGTGCGCGCCCAGGGCGACGACATCTGAGTCAGCGCGCCCTGGCAAAAAACCGCGTCACGACGACGCGGTTTTTTTTATCTCGGTATTTCGTGTCGCCCGGATGAACATCACCGCTGAGTAGAAGATGAGCACGGCGAGCACGGTTTCGCCGACAGCCAGCCATTGTGACAGGCCGTGCTCGCTGGTCGCCCGGGTCAGGCCTTCGAGCAGGTAGAGTTGGATCAGCAGCGACAGCCACTTGTAGGTGTAGCGCTTGCCGCGCAGGATGCCGAACAGCGGCGCCAGCAGGACGATGGCCTTGAGCGTCAGCCACGAACCGCCTGGGCGCAAGGGCGCCAGCCAGCCTTCCCAGGCCAGGCAGAGGAAGATCAGGGCGATCAGCGCGGCGCTGGTCAGGTTCTGGTAAAGGCGGGCGTTCATGATTTCCCCAGTTGGACGACCAGTCGGGCCAGGCGTTGCCCTTGGGCGAAAGCCAGCTGGCTTTCCGCTTCGGTCAGTGTCGGATCACCGTTGCCACCGGCGACATGGCTGGCCCCGTAGGGCGTGCCGCCGCTGCGCGTGGTCGATAATTCGGCTTCGGTATAGGGTAGCCCCATCAGCAGCATGCCGTGGTGCAGCAGCGGCAGCATCATGCTCAGCAGCGTGGCTTCGTTGCCGCCGTGCTGGCTGGCGCTGGAGGTGAACACGCAGGCCGGTTTGCCGGCCAGGCTGCCGTTCTGCCAGGTGGCGATGGTGCCGTCCCAGAAATACTTCATCGGCGCTGCCATGTTGCCGAAACGGACCGGGCTGCCCAGGGCCAGGCCGGCGCATTCCTCAAGGTCGCTGATTTCGACGTAAGGCGCGCCTGCGTCGGGAATGCCCGGGGCGCTGGCTTCGCAGACGGTGGAAACTCGGGGAACGGTACGCAGGCGAGCCTGGGCGCCGGGAACGGAATCGATGCCGCGGGCCAGCCGTTCGGCCAGGGCGCGGACCGAGCCGCGATGGCTGTAGTAAAGGACGAGTATGTCTTGCATGGGCCCGGATTATACGTCCAGGCGGCCAGCGGCCATCACTCCATGTCTTCGGGGCTGATCGGGAAAATTTCGACCGAACTGGTCTGCTCGTCGATGCCCGTGGTACGGACTTCGCGGACGGCGAAATTGTCCTGTTCGATCAGCAACACAATCTGGCGGCTGTCCTCGTTGAGTAGTCCGGGGCTGACAACCAGCGACTGATTCTTGCGCAGCGGTGGTGTCTCGGGAAGGATCAGTGCGTTGACCTGGGGGGCTTCGAGGTTCCACGGTTGGGCAATGCGCGCGGCGATGGCTCTGGGGGCCAGCAATTGCAGGCCGACCTCGACGTGTTCCGGATTTTCCGAGATGGCCCAGCGAATGATGCAGACGTGCCAGGCGTCGCCGTTGCCGGCTTCCTTCTGGGTCTGGATGGCAACGATGTCACCGACCCGCAACTGGGTGGTACTGCCCATCATGTGCATCAGGGCAAAGCCATCGGGGCTTTCGTTGGTCACCATCCATTCGCTGAGTTCCACGTCCTGGTCCGGATTCTCCAGTAGCTGGTGAAGACTTTCCAGGCCGGCGCAGAGTCGGGCGCGGTAGGACTGCCGACGGCGCGGGAACTTCCGTTTGGCGGGCAGTCCCCATAGCTTTTCCAGGCGCCGGAGAACACCCTGGCCGCTGTGGGTGCCGGCGAAGTCGGGGAGTTCGATTTGCCGGGGCGGGGTGCCGGTGTTCAGTCGTTGGCGGATGTCGCCAATTTCCCGGGCGAGTTCGGCGCAGGAGAAATACAGGGGCTGGATGTCGCTGCCCGGTGTGCGCCGGCTCAAGGCGTGGGCCGGGAAGTCTCGGTCGAGATCGATCCAGAAGCAGCTGTCGAGTGGTCCGCTGATATTTTCGCTGAGTACCGGTGCTTGCCCGCTTTGTTCGACGAGCGCGTTGATGAACTCGAGTTCGTCCGAAGAAAACGAAGCCGGCTGGGCAATCGCGGTCAGCAGGATGTTGGTGTACAGACGTTGGATGCTGGCCGATTCGCGTGGGCCGGGGTGGTGTTCGACGCCAAGGCGGCGGGCGGTGCGGAAGGCAGCATGCAGTTGCTGCCAGAGCCCGGGGCGGGGTGGGGCAGCAACCAGGTGGTGGATGCGGATTTGCCAGGCAATCGACAGCATGGCGCGGCGCAGTGAGGTCTGGGCACCATTGCCCAGGGTGTTGCCCTGCGGGTCGAACAGGGCGGCCAGGGTGTTGAAATAATCCTGGGTCAGCGTTTCCAGCAGTTCAAGGATCAGGCGGACGCGCTGGCGGATCTTGCGCGAGATCGGTAGCGACAACTCGTTCAGGCGTGGTAGTTCGCTGCGTACGACTTCCTCGGTGTGGGCGTAGAGGAGATCAAGCAATTTGATGCGTTGTGGTGTGGCAATCGGTGCTTCGCGGAGATAGAGCACCTGGCGCAGCAGTTCCTCGGTATCTTCCGCATTCGAACGGCCGTGAGCCAACGCCAGCCATTCAAGGATGCCCTTGATGCCGCCTTCGCCGGCCACCGGTGTGTCGTTTTGTGGTGTTTTTGCCATGATTTCTGCAAGGATAGCAAAAAAGGGCATTTCTCCCTATCTTGCTCCCTGTGGTCCAAGCTAGGGGGCTCGGTAATTGAGCGGGTCTTAAGTGGCTTGTTTTTTATCGATTTGCAGATATAATCTTGCGTCTTTTTCCCAGCTAACGAAAGTATTCCAATGGTTGTTATCCGTCTTGCCCGTGGCGGCGCCAAGAAGCGCCCGTTCTACAACATGGTTGTTACCGATTCCCGTAACCGTCGTGACGGCCGTTTCGTTGAGCGCATCGGCTTCTACAACCCGGTTGCCTCCGGCAATGCCGAAGCCCTGCGTATTTCCGCCGATCGTCTGGCCTACTGGCAGAACAACGGCGCCCAGCTGTCGCCGACGGTTGCCCGTCTGGTCAAGCAGCACGCTGCCCAGCAGGCTGCCTAAGCGGCTTTGCCCTTGTCCGGCAGCGAAATCGTCGTCCTGGGTCGGCTGGCCGATCCTTACGGGATTCGCGGCTGGCTGAGACTGCATCCTTTCGGGGATGATCCGCTGGCCTGGGCAGAGATGCCGGTCTGGTGGATCGGTCGCGAAGGCGGACCGTGGCGCGAAGTCGGGCTCAAGGGTCTGAAAGCGCATGGTGACGGGATTGTCGTCCTGCTGGACGAAGTCCCCGACCGGACGGCCGCCGAGGCGCTGAAGGGAACGCTGGTGGGCGCGCCGCGCGAGATGTTGCCGCCGCCTGCCGATGACGAGTTCTACTGGGGTGACCTGGTCGGTCTGGTGGTCGTCAATGAAGCAGACGAAACGCTCGGCACGGTTGCCGGGCTGATCGAAACCGGCGCCAACGATGTGTTGCGCGTGGTCGCCGAGGATGGCACCGAACGGCTGCTGCCTTTTGTCGAGGCGGTGGTGCTGACGGTGGAGAAGGAAGCAGGGCGCATTCGCGTTGCGTGGGGCAGCGACTGGTGATCCGGTTCGACTGCGTGACCATCTTTCCGGAGATGTTCGCCGCCGTGACGCAAAGCGGTATTACCCGACGGGCGCTGGAAGAAGGGCGCTGGGCCTGGCAAGGCTGGAATCCCAGGGATTTCGCCGAAAACGCCTGGCGTCGCGTCGATGATCGTCCCTTCGGCGGCGGACCGGGCATGCTGATGCAGCCGGGGCCGCTGGAGAAGGCGATTGCTGCAGCAAAGGCGCAGCAGCAGGCAGCGGGCCTGGCGAGCAGCCGGGTCATCTACCTGTCGCCGCAGGGGGCGCCGCTGACCCACGAACGGGTCATGCAGCTGGCCAGCGGCGAGGCGGGGCTGATCCTGCTGTGCGGCCGCTATGAAGGAATCGACGAGCGTCTGATCGAGCGCTGTGTCGATGAGGAAATTTCGATCGGGGATTTCGTGCTCTCCGGGGGCGAATTGCCGGCGATGGTGCTGATCGATGCCATTGTCCGCCAGTTGCCCGGTGTGCTCGGCGATGCCGCTTCGGCGGTGGAAGATTCGTTTGTCGGTGGTCTGCTGGATTGTCCGCACTACACCCGTCCCGAGGTTTACGAGGGAATGGCGGTGCCTGAAGTGCTGATCTCCGGCGATCACAAGAAAATTCGTCGCTGGCGACTCAAGCAGTCGCTGGCGCGGACCCGGAAGCGTCGCCCGGATTTGCTGGCGCACCGCAGTCTGACTGCGGAGGAAACGCAACTCCTCACGGAAATATCCGGAGAGGAGCAATGCGGTGAGTAATGTTTTATAAAAAGGATCTCACATGAACCTGATTCAACAGCTGGAACAAGAAGAAATCGCCCGCCTGGGCAAGACCATTCCTGATTTCGCACCGGGCGACACCGTTGTCGTTCAAGTGAAGGTCAAGGAAGGCAACCGCGAGCGTCTGCAGGCTTACGAAGGCGTCGTCATCGCCAAGCGTAACCGTGGCCTGAACTCGAACTTCATCGTCCGCAAGATTTCTTCGGGCGAAGGCGTCGAGCGTACCTTCCAGACCTATTCGCCGCTGGTCGCGTCGATCGAACTCAAGCGCCGCGGTGACGTCCGTCGCGCCAAGCTGTACTACCTCCGCGAGCGTTCGGGCAAGTCCGCACGCATCAAGGAAAAGCTGCCGGCGAAGAAGGCTTCTGCCTGATCGACGGTTTGCTGCAGGACACGAAAAGGGGCTTCGGCCCCTTTTTTTCGTCTACGGAAAATGCCGGGCAACAAAAAAGAGGCCGTAGCCTCTTTGGGGGAATCCGGGGCTGATCGGGGCAATCAGCCGTTTTTCTTGTCCCGCTCGATCAACGCATACGCCGAGTGGTTGTGGATCGATTCGAAATTCTCCGACTCGACGACGTAGGCGTCGATGCGCGGCTCGGCGTTGAGGCGGGCGGCGACGTCGCGGACCATGTCTTCGACGAACTTGGGGTTGTCGTAGGCGCGTTCGGTGACGTACTTCTCATCCGGGCGCTTGAGCAGGCCGTAGAGCTCGCAGGAAGCCTCGGCCTCGACCAGTTGCACCAGCTCCTCGATCCAGACGAAATCGTTGGTGCGGGCGGTGACGGTGACGTGCGAGCGCTGGTTGTGGGCGCCGCGTTCGGAAATCTTCTTCGAGCACGGGCACAGGCTGGTGACCGGGACGACGACCTTGGTCGAGGTGACGATTTCACCGTTCCTGATGTCGCCGATGAAGGTGACGTCATAGTCCATCAGGCTCTGCACGCCGGAGATCGGCGCCGTCTTGTTGATGAAGTAGGGGAAGTTCATCTCGATGTGGCCGGTTTCGGCCTCGAGCTTGACGATCATGTCCTGGAGCATGGCCGGGAAGTTCTCGACCGAGATCTCGCGTTCGTGGCTGTTGAGGATTTCCACGAAGCGCGACATGTGCGTGCCCTTGAAGTTGTGCGGCAGGCCGACGTACATGTTGAAAACGGCGATGGTGTGCTGGACGCCGGCGGCTTTGTCGCCGACCTTGACCGGGTGGCGGATCGACTTGATGCCGACCTTGTTGATGGCGATCTGGCGGGTGTCGGCGGAGTTCTGGACGTCAGGGATGCTGGTAGTGGTCATTGTGCTGTTCTGTCGGGTGATTGATTGGCCAGGCGTTCGCGCACGCTGCGCACGATGCCGTCCTTGTCGAGGCCGAGCTCGGCGAGGAGCTGACCCTGTTCGCCATGATCGATGAAACGATCCGGCAGGCCGAGACGCAGCACGGCCACGTTCAACCCGCGTTCGGCCAGCACCCGCTCGATTTCCGAGCCGGCGCCGCCAATCACGGCATTCTCTTCGATGCTGACGAGCAGCGAATGGTTCCCCGCCAGCTCGACAATCAGTTCGATGTCGAGCGGCTTGACGAAGCGCATGTTGGCGACCGTGGCGTCGAGCACCTCGCCGGCAGCTTCGGCGGCGGCGACCAGGCTGCCGAAGGCGAGCAGGGCGACGCCCTGGCCACGACGGCGGATTTCGCCCTTGCCCAGCGGCAGTGTGTCGAGCTCGCTCGACGGCAGCGTGCCGGTACCGCTGCCGCGTGGGTAACGGACCAGGCTGGGGCCGTCATGGGCGAAGGCGGTGGATAGCAGGCGCCGGCATTCGGCCTCGTCGGCCGGGGTCATCACCACCAGGTTCGGGATGCAGGCGGCGAAGGACAGGTCGAAAGTGCCGTGATGGGTCGGGCCGTCGGCGCCAACCAGGCCGCCCCGGTCGACGGCGAAGACGACCGGCAGGTTCTGCAGGGCGACGTCGTGGATCAACTGGTCGTAGGCGCGCTGCAGGAAGGTCGAGTAGATGGCGACGACCGGCTTCAGTCCTTCGCAGGCCAGCCCGGCGGCGAAGGTCACGGCGTGCTGCTCGGCGATGCCGACATCGTGGTAGCGGTCGGCGAATTCGCTGGCGAAGCGGACCATGCCGGAGCCTTCGCGCATCGCCGGGGTGATCGCCACCAGGCGCGAATCGGCGCGCGCCATGTCGCACAGCCAGTCACCGAAAACCTGAGTGTAGGTCAGCTTGCCGCCGCCCTTGCCGCTGGCGATGCCCTGGTCGGCGGAGAACTTGCCGACGCCGTGGTAGAGGATGGGGTCGCTCTCGGCCAGCTTGTAGCCCTGGCCCTTCTTGGTGATCACGTGCAGGAACTTCGGGCCCTTGAGCTGCTTGAGGTTCTCCAGCGTCGGGATCAGCGCGTCGAGGTCGTGGCCGTCGATCGGGCCGTAGTAATGGAAACCGAATTCCTCGAACAGCGTGCCCGGGGCGATCATGCCCTTGACGTGTTCTTCGGCGCGGCGCGCCAGTTCGAGCAGCGGTGGGGCGAAGCCGAGCATGTGCCGGCCGGCCTCGCGGGCGGCGTTGTAGGTCTTGCTCGAGGTCAGCCGGGTCAGGATGTTGTTCAGCGCGCCGACCGGCGGCGAGATCGACATTTCATTGTCGTTGAGGATGACCAGCATGTCGGTCTCGCCGACGCCGGCATTGTTCATGGCCTCGAAGGCCATGCCGGCCGACATCGCGCCGTCGCCGATGATGGCCACGACCTTGCGCGCCTCACCCTTGAGGCGGGCGGCGTGGGCCATGCCCAGGGCGGCCGAGATCGAGGTTGACGAGTGGCCGACGCCGAAGGTGTCGTATTCGCTCTCGCAGCGCTTGGGGAAACCGGCGATGCCGTGGCGCATGCGCAGTTTGTCCATGCCCTGGCGGCGACCGGTCAGGATCTTGTGCGGGTAGCACTGGTGGCCGACGTCCCATACCAGGCGGTCGGCCGGCGTATCGAAGACGGCGTGCAGCGCGATGGTCAGTTCGACGGTGCCAAGGTTGGACGACAGGTGGCCGCCGGTCTGCGACACCGATTCGATCAGGAATTCGCGCAGTTCGCCGGCAAGCTGGGGCAGTTGCTTGCGCTCCAGCCGACGCAGGTCGGCCGGGCTGTCGATGGTTTCCAGCAGCGGATGGCTCATGATCAGAATTGGCGGTGGCAGATGAAATCGGCCAGTTGGGTCAGGCGGCTGGCACGCTCGCCGAAGATGGACAGCGCCGACAGGGCTTCGGTTCGCAATTCCCCGGCGTAAGCGCGGGCGCGTTCGAGGCCGAGCAGGGCGACGTAGGTTGGCTTGTCGGCGGCTTCGTCCTTGCCGGCAGTCTTGCCGAGGGTGGCGGTGCTGGCGGTGCAGTCGAGGATGTCGTCGACGACCTGGAAAAGCAGGCCGGCGCGCTTGGCGAATCGGTCGAGGCCGGCGCGTTCGTCGGCCGACAGCGGCTGGCCGGTCAGGGCGCCAAGCAGTACGGCGGCACGGATCAGGGCGCCGGTCTTGAGCGCGTGCATCAGTTCGAGTTCGGCCTGTTCGAGCGGTTTGCCGACCGAGGCCAGGTCGATGGCCTGACCGCCGGCCATGCCGCGCGAGCCGCTGGCGTGGGCGAGCAGGGCGATCATTTCGAGCTGGCGCTCGCCGAGCGGCTGGCTGGCCAGCAGTTCGAAGGCCAGCGTCTGCAGGCTGTCGCCAACCAGCAGGGCGGTCGGTTCGTCGTATTCGACGTGGCAGGTCGGCCGGCCACGGCGCAGCACATCGTCGTCCATGCACGGCAGATCGTCGTGCACCAGCGAATAGGCGTGGATCAATTCGACCGCGCAGGCGACGACATCGAGTTTGTCCGCGCTGGCGCCGGTCAGCTCGCCGGCGGCGAAGGCGAGCAGTGGACGCACGCGCTTGCCGCCGCCAAGGGTGGCGTAGCGCATCGCCTCATGCAGGCGTTGCGGGATCATCTCGCCGGCCGGCAGGAAGCGGCTCAGGGCAGATTCGGTGCGCGCCTGGGTGGCGGCCATCCAGTCAGCAAAGGGAACGCTCACTGCGCCTCCAGGGTTTTGCGGTCGATTTCCCGCGCTTCACCGTTCTCGATGATGCGGATCTGTTCTTCGGCGCGTTCGAGTTGCGCCTGGCAGTGACGGATCAGCGCCATGCCGCGCTGGTGGGCGGCGATCGAGGCTTCGAGTTCGAGTTGGCCGCCTTCCATGCCGGAGACGATGGCCTCAAGTTCAGCCAGTGCGGTCTCGAATTTCAGGTCGGCGATCGACGTCGGATCCATGTCACACAGTCTTGGGGAAACGCGTGAAAATACTCCATCCGGGGTATTTCGGTCAAATTTCAGGATAAAATCAATATCCTTTTTAACCCGCTGGAGGCTTGGAATGTCCGACATGGCGACTTCGTCCCGGTTGGCCCCCGCAGTTTCCCAACTGCCGGTGGACTGGTACTTCGATGAACGGATTCACGCGCTGGAGAAGAAACTCATCTTCGATGCCGGTCCGGGCTATGTCGGTCACCAGCTGATGGTGCCGGAAGCGGGCGATTACCGGACGCAGGAATGGAAAGACCACGGCCAGATGCTGCTCAACGGCGGCGCGGTCGGGCCGAATGCCGGCATCTGGCAGATGTCCAACGTCTGCCGCCATCGCCAGGCGATCATGCTGCAAGGCTCGGGCAAGCTCGAAGGGCCGGTGGTCTGTCCGATCCACCGGTGGACCTACGAGCAATCCGGCGAACTGATCGGGGCACCGCACTTCCCGCAGAACCCCTGCCTGAACCTCGACAAGGTCAAGCTGGAAAACTGGAACGGCCTGCTGTTCAAGGGGCCGCGTTCGGCCAACGCCGACCTGGCCGGCATGACCACCGCGCGCGACCTCGACTTCTCCGGCTACAAGCTCGACCACGTCGAGATGCACGAGTGCAATTACAACTGGAAGACCTTCATCGAGGTCTATCTGGAGGACTACCACGTCGTGCCCTATCATCCGGGTCTGGGCAATTTCGTCACCTGCGACGACCTGAGCTGGCAGTTCGGCGACTGGTATTCGGTGCAGAAGGTCGGCATCACCTCGCTGCTCAAGGAATCCACCTCGGCTGTGTACAACCGCTGGCAGAAGGTCGTCCGCGAGTACTACGGCGATCGCGGGCAGACGCCGCCGCAAGGCGCGATCTGGCTGACCTATTACCCGAACATCATGGTCGAGTGGTATCCGCACGTGCTGGTCGTTTCGACGCTGATCCCGATGGGCGTGGACAAGACGATGAACGTCGTCGAGTTCTACTACCCCGAGGAAATCGTCGATTTCGAACGCGAGTTCATCGAGGCCGAACGCGCTGCCTACATGGAGACGGCGATCGAGGACGACGACATCGGCGAGCGCATGGACCGTGGCCGCAAGGCGCTGCTGGCTCAAGGTAAGAACGAGGTCGGCCCGTACCAGAGCCCGATGGAAGACGGCATGCAGCACTTCCACGAGTTCTACCGGCGGATCATGCAGAAGGACATCGAGGCCCGCTGAGTTCCCGTTGAATTCACGCTGCCGATGAGGGCGCCGGGGTAAAATCCGGCGCCCTTCGTATTTTCGAGTTCCCGCATGCAATCCCTGTGGATGATCGCCGCCAGCTTCCTGTTCGCCTGCATGGGCGTCTGCGTCAAGCTCGCCGCCGAAACCCACAACGCGGTGGAAATCACCTTCTGGCGCAGTGCCATCGCCCTGTTGCTGATGTACGGCCTGGTCCGCCTGCGCGGCGTTTCGCTGCGCACGCCGCACTGGCGCTGGCAGATCACGCGCGGGGTGGTCGGCTTCTCGGCGCTGTTTTCCTATTTCTATGCGATCACGCTGCTGCCGCTGGCGACGGCGGTGACCCTCAACTACACCTCGGCCATCTTCCTGGCGCTCTACCTGGTGCTGGCCGGCTGGCGCATGCGTACTGGCATGCTCGGCGCGCTGGCGATCGGCCTGGCCGGCGTCGTCCTGTTGCTCAAGCCGACCTTGCACGAAGATCAACTGGTCGGCGGCTTGATCGGCCTCGGTTCCGGCGTGCTCGCCGGCATGGCCTACTTCAGTGTGCGCGAACTCGGCGCACGTGGCGAACCGGAAACGCGCACCGTCTTCTACTTCTCGCTGGTGGCCACCGTCTGTTCCGCCGTCTGGCTGGCTTTCGGCGAAATCAACCCGGTCGATGCCGACAGCGGCCTGATCCTGTTCGGCGTCGCCGCTTTTGCCACGCTCGCCCAACTGGCCATGACCCGGGCCTATTCGCGCGGCAAGACGCTGATGTCGGCGGCGCTGGCCTACTCCACGGTGATCTTCTCCAGCCTCGCAGGCATGCTGTTCTGGGGCGAAGTCCTGCCGGCGTCGGCGTGGGCGGCGATCGGCCTGATCATCCTGTCGGGCATTGCGGCCACGCATTTTTCGCGTGCCAGCCCGGTGGAGCAGGATTAAACTGGACCCAGAACAACAAAGGAGCAAGACCATGATCGTCATCGACCATAAAGGCCACCGCGTCAATGTTTCCGTCTTCGGCGAGTTCACGCTGGCGGATTACCGGGAGTTCGAGGAAGTCGTCAATTACAAGATCAAGTTCGAGGGGCCGGTCGACCTGTTCTTCGATCTGACCAAGATGGGCACGCTGACGCTTGACGTGGCCTGGGAAGAGGTCAAGTTCTCGCGCGCCCACGCCAACGACTTCAACCGCGTGGCGGTTGTCACCGACAGCGAATGGGTGACCTGGAGCGCCTGGATTTCGCAGACCTTCGTCAATGCCGACGTGCAGGTCTTCGACGATGCGGCAGCCGCCGACGAGTGGCTGGAGAACGAGGCTTGAGTTTCGGCACGCTGGTTTCCGTCGCCCAGTTGCAGGCGCAACTGGGCAATCCCGACTGGTGCGTCGTCGACGTCCGCCATCAACTGGCCGACGTCGCCTATGGCGAACGGGTTTACGCCGAAGCCCACATTCCGGGCGCCCACTTCCTGCATTGCGACCGCGATCTGTCCGGGCCGATGAGCGGCCGCAATGGTCGTCACCCGCTGCCCGATCCGCAGGTGCTGGCCGCCCGTCTGGGCAGCATCGGCATCGGCCGGCAGACCCAGGTGGTGGTGTATGACGACGCCCAGGGCATGATCGCCGGCCGGCTGTGGTGGTTGCTGCGCTGGCTCGGCCACGACGCCGTGGCTGTGCTCGACGGCGGCTGGCAGGACTGGCTGGCGGCCGGCGCGGCAGTCGATGCTCAGCCGCCCGTGGCTAAGCCCCGGGAATTCACCCCGGTGACGCGCAATTTTGCCGTCGACGCGCAGTTCGTCCGCGGCATGCTGGATTCGCCGTCGATGCGCTTGGTCGATGGCCGGGCCAATGACCGCTTCCGTGGCGAAAACGAGACCATCGACCCGGTTGGCGGTCATATTCCCGGTGCGGTCAATCGTTTCTTCCGCGACAACCTTGCTGCCGACGGTCACTTCAAGCCGGCCGGCGAACTGGCCGCCGAGTGGCAGTCCCTGCTGGGCGGGCTTGCGCCCGAGCAGATGGTGCACTATTGCGGCTCTGGCGTTTCCGCCTGCCACAACCTGCTGGCCATGGAAATTGCCGGTCTGTCCGGCTCTCGGCTCTATGGCGGTTCGTGGAGCGAATGGTGCGCCGATCCGGAACGACCGGTCGCGCGCTGATCAATTTCCGCTGCTGAGGCGGGCGAGTGCCCAGTCCACGTGCTCGCGCACCAGTGCCGAGGCGTGCGTCGATCTTTCCTGCAGGGCGGCGATTGCCGCCGGGCTGGCCGGGCCGTTGCCCAGCGCCACGGCAATGTTGCGCAGCCAGCGTTCGTGGCCGATGCGGCGGATCGGGTTGCCGGCCAGGCGGTCGTTGAACTGCGTTTCGCTCCAGGCAAACAATTCGATCAGCGTGGCCGAGTCGAGGCCGTGGCGCGGGGAAAATTCCGGGTCGCCGAGCTGGGCGAAGCGGTTCCACGGGCAGCAGGTCTGGCAGTCGTCGCAGCCGTATATCCGGTTGCCGATCAGCGGCCGGAATTCCAGCGGAATGGCGCCGGCCAGTTCGATGGTCAGGTAGGAAATGCAGCGCCGGGCATCGACGACGTAGGGCTGGACGATGGCGCCGGTCGGGCAGGCGTCGAGGCAGGCGCGACAGGTGCCGCAGTGCTCGTCGACCGGCGCATCGGGCGCTAGCGGCAGGTCGCAGTAGATTTCGCCGAGAAAGCGCCACGAGCCCCGTTTCGACAACAGCAGCGTGTGCTTGCCGCGCCAGCCGAGGCCGGCCTGGCTGGCGTATTCGACCTCCATCACCGGCGCCGAGTCGGAGAACACGCGGTAGCCGAAGGGGCCGGCCAGTCCGGCGATGGCGTCGGCCAGTTTCTGCAGCCGGCTGCGCACCACCTTGTGGTAATCGCGGCCTTGGGCGTAGCGGGAAATGGCCGCCTGGCCGGGGGCGTCGGCCGTCCGGTCGTGCGGCAGGTAGTCGATGGCGGCGGAAATCACCGTGATCGTGCCGGCCTGCAGTTGCTGTGGCTGGGCGCGCAGTTCGAGGTGGCGCGCCATATAATCCATCTCCCCGTGCATGCCGGCGGCCAGCCATGCACGCAGCCGGTCGACGGCCGCGCCCGGTTCGGCGCGGGCCACGCCGATGTCGGCAAAACCCAGTTCCCGGCCGAGTTCGCGGATGCGCGCCTTGATGGCCGCGTGGTCCAGTTTGGAGTCCTGATCATGCATGGCACGGATGTTACCGCCCTTTTCGATTTGCCCGACGAAGCGGCGACGCAGGAACTCGGCAAAAATCTCGCGCAGACGCTGCTGCCCGGCCAGGTGATCTTTCTCGAAGGCGACCTCGGCGCCGGCAAAACCACGCTGGCGCGCGCCATGATCCGCGCCCTGGGGCACACCGGCCCGGTGAAGAGTCCGACCTACGCTTTGGTTGAAGTTTACGTAGTTTCGAGTTTATACTTGTATCACTTTGATTTTTATCGCTTCGAGTCACCAGAGGAGTTCCTCGATGCGGGGTTTGGCGAATACTTCAACGAAGCTTCCGTCTGTCTGGTCGAATGGCCTGACAAGGCAGTGGGCTGCGTGCCATCGCCGGACCTGCGCATACACTTGCGGCACGCCGGGTCCGCGCGTGTTGCAGAACTCGCAGCTTCGTCCGAAAGGGGGGCGTCATGCATAAGGACACTCGCCTCGATCCGCGCCGCCGGCAACTCCTGCGCTACGCCGGATCTGCCCTAGTTCTCTCGGTTACGCCGCTGGCGGGGATTGCCGCCAACCGTCCCAGCATCATCGCCGTGCGCATCTGGCCGGCCGAGGATTACACGCGGGTCACGCTGGAACACGACGCGCCGCTCAAGTTCACCCATTTCGCCGTTGAAAATCCGGATCGCCTGGTGGTTGACATCGAAGGTGTGGAATTCAACAGCGTCCTGGAAAGCCTGGCCGGCAAGGTCGCCGAGCACGATCCCTACATCAAGCTGCTGCGTGCAGGGCGCTTCAAGCCCGGCGTCGTCCGTCTGGTCATGGAGTTGAAGACCAAGGTCAAGCCGCAGGTCTTTTCGCTGGCGCCGGTTGCCGAATACGGTCACCGTCTGGTGCTCGATGTCTATCCGGAAAATCCGGCCGATCCCTTGATGGCGCTGTTGCAGGGCCGGCAGGATGCGGTCGAGCCGCTGCGCCTGGACGAAGAGCTGGCCAGTCGCCAGCCGGAACCGGCGAAGCCGCAGTCGGCGGCGCGTTCCGGCAAGCCGGCGGTCAACCGGTTGGTCACCATCATGCTCGATCCCGGTCACGGCGGCGAAGATCCCGGCGCGGTCGGCAAGCGCGGGACCTATGAAAAGAACGTGACGCTGGCGATTGCGCAGCGCCTGAAAAAACGCATCGATGCCGAGCCGAACATGCGCGCGGTGCTGACCCGCGACGGCGATTTCTTCGTCCCGCTGCATGTTCGTGTGCAGAAGGCGCGGCGCATCCAGGCCGACCTCTTCCTGTCGATTCACGCCGATGCCTGGATCAAGCCGGATGCCCGCGGGTCGTCGGTTTATGTGCTGTCCGAGCAGGGGGCAACGAGCACGCAGGCTCGCCTGCTGGCGCAGAAGGAAAACAACGCCGACCTGATCGGCGGGGTCAATCTGGCCAAGACCAAGGATGTTTTCCTGGCCCGCACGCTGCTTGACCTGTCGCAGACGGCAACGATCAACGACAGTCTGAAGCTGGGCAAATACCTGCTCGGCGAACTGGGCTCGATCAATCGCCTGCACAAGGCGCATGTCGAACAGGCCGGATTTGCCGTGCTCAAGGCGCCGGATATTCCGTCGGCGCTGATCGAGACGGCGTTCATCTCCAATCCGGAAGAGGAATTGCGGTTGAAGGACGAGGCTTATCAGGAACAGATGGCCGATGCCCTGATGCGCGGCATCCGTCAGTATTTCATCAAGCATCCGCCGGGGCCAAAGGCCGGCAGCGGCCGCGCCAGCTGATCGCCAGCCCGCGTCAGAACAGCTCGACTTCGCCCTTGGCGATTTCGCGAGCGGCGAGCCGGCCGTCGGTAATCAACTGTTCGTAGCAGGCCACCTGGTTGCGACCGTTGCGCTTGGCGTAGTAGAGCGCTTCGTCGGCGCGTTCGATGACGTCGGTCGGCGTGTCGCAGCTGAGTAGCTGGCTGAAGCCGATGCTGACGGTGACATGCCCGACCCGGCTGAAAACGGATTTTTCCACGTCGCTGCGGAAGCGGTCCAGTGTTGCCTGCGCCGAAGCACGGTCGGTCGGCTGCAGCAGCGCGATGAATTCCTCGCCGCCAAAGCGGAACAACTGGTCGTCGAAACGGAAACTTTGACGCATCACCTGTGACAGCATGATCAGCACTTCGTCGCCGATCAGGTGGCCAAAGTTGTCGTTGATGTGCTTGAAATGGTCGATGTCGCAGACGGCCAGCCAGTGGTTGCTGTCCGGCGCCAGCGTGCGGCGGGCGAATTGGTGTTCATTGCCGAGCAGTTCGTCGGAAGCGGCCTGGCCGAGCAGCTCGAACAGATGCTTGTCGAAAGTCTTGCGACTGGCCAGTCCGGTCAGCGTATCGGCCTCGCCGTAATCGAGCAGGGCGATATGGTTGCCGAAGTACTCGATCAGGCCCATCAGCGTGACGCGGCGGTCAGCCGAGAACTCGTCCGAGAGGACCAGATCGATGAAATAGATTGGTTCGTCCAGGCGCAGTACCGGGAAAATGATGCGGTGCGAACCGTCTTCCTGGTAGTCGAGCACGGCCGACAATTCCTTGCGGCATTGGCGGAGCAGCGGATCGCGATCAATCGGCTGGCAGAAATGATGATCGGGCAGGTAGGCGTTGCGCAGGAACTGGCCTTGTGGACCGTAGCCGGCACAGGCGAAGACGATGGTCTTGCGTTTGCCGGTGTAGCAGCGATAGATGGTCAGGCGTTCGGGCGCGAACAGATCCATCAAGGCATCGACCATGGCGGAATTGATTTCGGTGCGGTCGCGCCGCGCAGAAATCCTTACGACATGGTTGATCAATCCCAGCATGTTTAACAACGCGCAAAAATGGTCGCCCGATTATAGCCACTGCCGGCTTGCCAAGGGGCTGTTTTTTCGTGGATTTACCCGGAAAACCGGGCTGGCCCGGTATAATCGCGCTTTTTTGCAGCAGCATCCGATGCGCGTTTTTCGCGGTTATTCCCGTCCTGTTCCGGCTCCCGTTGCACTGGCCATCGGCAATTTCGATGGCGTGCATCTTGGGCACGCCGCGCTGATCGGCCGGCTGGTCGACATCGCCGGCCAGCGCGGGGTGGTGCCGACGGTGCTCAGCTTCGAGCCGCATCCGCGCGAATTCTTCGCGCCCGACTCGGCGCCGGCCCGGCTCAGCACCTTCCGCGAAAAGCTTGAACTACTGGCCGACAGCGGCGTTGCCCAGGCGATGATCTGTCCGTTCAACCGGGCTTTTGCTGCGCTGAGCGCCGAACAGTTCATCGAAGCGGTGCTGGTTCGCGGGCTCCAGGTCAGGCATGTGGTGATCGGTGACGATTTCCGCTTCGGCAAGGGGCGGCTTGGTGATTTTGCCTTGCTGCAGGCGGCTGGTGAACGCCACGGTTTCACCGTCGAGGCGATGGGCAGCGTTGTTGTCGATGGTGAGCGCGTCTCCAGTTCCGGCGTGCGCCGGGCGCTGGCCGATGGTGACATGACGCATGCGGCGAAGCTGCTCGGGCGCCCTTACATGATGGACGGCCAGGTCGTGCACGGCCAGAAGCTCGGCCGCCAGCTCGGTTTTGCCACGGCTAACTTGCGCATCAAGCACAACCCGCTGCCGATGACCGGCGTCTTCGCCGTCGAGGTTGCCGGCCTTGGCGAGCAAGCCTTGCCCGGTGTCGCCAACCTTGGCGTTCGGCCGACCGTCGGCGGTACGCGGCCGCTGCTGGAAGTGCATCTGTTCGATTTCGACCGCGACATCTACGGCGCCCACATTTCGGTGCGTTTCGTGCACAAGCTGCGCGACGAGCAACGTTTTCCCAATTTCGACGCCCTCAAGGCGCAGATCGCGGCCGATGCCGCGGCGGCGCGGGCCTTCTTCAAGCGGTGAGCAAGCAAATGGCTGATTACAAAGATACGCTGAACCTTCCCGACACCCCGTTCCCGATGCGCGGCGACCTGCCCAAGCGTGAGCCGCAATGGGTCGCCCAGTGGCAGGAGAAGCAGCTCTACCGGAAGATCCGCGAAATCTGCGCCGGCCGGCCGAAATTCATCCTGCACGACGGCCCGCCGTACGCCAACGGCGACATCCACATCGGCCACGCGGTCAACAAGGTCTTGAAGGACATCATCGTCCGCTCGAAGACGCTGGCTGGTTTCGATGCGCCCTATGTGCCGGGCTGGGACTGCCACGGCATGCCGATCGAGATCCAGATCGAGAAGACGCACGGCAAGAACATCCCGCGCGAGCAGGTGCAGCAGCTGGCGCGCGCCTACGCCGGCGAGCAGATCGAGCGCCAGAAGAAGGACTTCATCCGCCTCGGCGTGCTCGGCGAATGGGACAACCCGTACAAGACGATGAACTTCAAGACCGAGGCCGACGAGATCCGGGCACTCGCCCAGATGGTCAAGCGCGGCTTCGTTTATCGCGGCCTGAAGCCGGTGAACTGGTGCTTTGACTGCGGTTCGGCGCTGGCCGAAGCGGAAGTCGAATACCAGGACAAGAAGTCGCCGGCGATCGACGTCGCCTTTGCCGCCGCCGAGCGCGACAAGCTGGCCGCTGCCTTCGGCCTGGCGGCTCTGCCGGCCGGTGAAGCCTACGCGGTGATCTGGACGACGACGCCGTGGACCATCCCCGGCAACCAGGCGCTCAACGCCCACCCGGAATTCACCTACCACCTGGTGCAGACCGAAAAGGGCTGCCTGATCCTCGCCGCCGACCTGCAGGAAGCCTGCCTCGCCCGCTACGGTCTGACCGGCACCACCGTTGCCGCCTGTAAAGGCGCGGCGCTGGAGCGCATTGCCTTCCGCCATCCGTTCTACGATCGTCTGTCGCCGGTCTTCCTTGGCGATTACGTGACGCTCGATGCCGGTACCGGCATCGTCCATTCGGCACCGGCCTATGGTCTGGAAGACTTCCAGTCGTGCAAGAACTACGGCATGCACAACGAGCAGATCCTGACGCCGGTGCAGGGCGACGGCACGTTTGCCGCCGACCTGCCGTTCTTCGGCGGCATGAACGTGTGGAAGGCCAACCCGGTCATCGTCGAGAAACTGGCCGAAGTCGGCGCGCTGCTCAAGCACGCCACCATCGAGCACAGCTACATGCACTGCTGGCGCCACAAGACGCCGCTGATCTACCGCGCCACCAGCCAGTGGTTCGTGCGCATGGATGCGCCGGATGTCGATAGCCAGGGCGTCGCCGCCACCGAGCCGGCCGGCCACACGCTGCGCGAAGCGGCGCTGCAGGGCGTCGAGGACACCGCCTTCTATCCCGCCTGGGGCAAGAACCGCCTGCACGCGATGATCGCCAACCGCCCCGACTGGTGCATCTCGCGCCAGCGCAACTGGGGCGTGCCGCTGCCCTTCTTCACCCACAAGGCGACCGGCGAACTGCATCCGAACACGCTTGAACTCATGGAAGCCGTGGCCAAGCGTGTGGAGCAGGGCGGCATCGAAGCGTGGACACAGTTGGACGCCGCCGAACTGCTCGGCAATGATGCCGCCGACTACGTCAAGACCACCGACATCCTCGACGTCTGGTTCGATTCCGGCACCACGCATATGAGCGTGATGCGCGGCTCGCACGGCGAACTGGGCTGGCCGGCCGACCTCTACCTGGAAGGCTCCGACCAGCATCGCGGCTGGTTCCATTCCTCGCTGCTGACCGGCGCCGCGATCGACGGTCGCGCCCCGTACAAGGCGCTCTTGACGCACGGCTTCGTCGTCGACGGCAAGGGCCACAAGATGTCGAAGTCGAAGGGCAACGTCATCGCGCCGCAGCAGGTTTCCGACAAGATGGGCGCCGACATCCTACGCCTGTGGGTGGCTTCCACCGATTACTCGGGCGAGCTGACCATTTCCGACGAAATCTTGAAGCGCGTCGTCGAAGGCTACCGCCGCATCCGCAACACGCTGCGCTTCCTGCTCGCCAACGTCTCCGATTTCGACGCCGCCGCCGACATGCTGCCGGCCGACCAGTGGCTGGAAATCGACCGCTATGCGCTGGCGCTGACCCGCCAGTTGCAGCAGTCCTGCCAGGGCGATTACGAGCGCTTCGAGTTCCACCGCGTGGTCCAGGCGCTGCAGGGCTTCTGCTCGGAAGACCTCGGCGGCTTCTACCTCGACATCCTCAAGGACCGCCTGTACACGACGGCGCCCAAGTCGCTTGCCCGCCGCTCGGCGCAGTCGGCACTGTGGCACATCACCCAGGCCTTCGTCCGCCTGCTGGCGCCGATCACCGCCTTCACCGCCGAGGAAGTGTGGGCGGTGCTGACCGGCGACGCCGACGACTCGGTGATGTTCCAGCAATGGCATCAACTGCCGGAACAGAACGGCGAGAGCGAGCTGCTGGCGAAATGGGCGATTGTCCGCGAAGTGCGCAACGACGTCACCAAGGCGCTGGAAGCTCGCCGCGAGGCCGGCGAGATCGGCGCCGCACTGCAGGCCGCCGTCGAAATCCGCTGCGCCGGCGACAAGTTCGCCGCGCTCTCGGCGCTCGGCGACGACTTGAAGTTCGTCTTCATCTGCTCGGCGACCGCCGTGATCGAATCCGCCGAGGAGTCGGTGACTGCCACGCCGCTGGCCCACGCCAAGTGTGAACGCTGCTGGCACGTGCGCGAGGATGTCGGCGCCGATCCGGCGCATCCGGGCCTGTGCGGGCGCTGCGTCAGCAACCTGCATGGCGACGGCGAGGCGCGCACGCATGCCTAAGGCGCAGCACTGGTATGCGCTGGCCGGCTTGATCGTCGTCCTCGACCAGATCAGCAAGTGGGTCGTGCTCGGCAGCATCGCGCCGGGCGAGGTGATCTACGTCGCGCCGTTCTGGAACTGGGTGCTGACTTTCAACCCTGGGGCGGCATTCAGCTTCCTCGCCGACCAGCCGGGCTGGCAGCGCTGGTTCTTCACCGTGCTGGCGCTCGGTGTTTCCGGCTGGATCGCGTTCGAGCTGAAAAAGCATCCGGAGCAAAAGCTGATGGCCCTGGCGCTGACCCTGGTCATGGGCGGCGCACTCGGCAACGTCATCGACCGCGTGCGTTTCGGCGCTGTCGTCGATTTCATCCAGTGGCACGCCGCCGGTTTCTACTGGCCGGCGTTCAACGTTGCCGATTCGGCGATCAGTGTCGGCGCGGTGTTGTTGATCATCGCCTCGTTGACCCATAAAGAACAGAAAGAAAACGCATGAGCACCACCGTCCGCCCCGACAGCTACCTGACCCTGCATTACCGCGTCACCGCCCTCGATGGTGAGGAATTCCTGTCGACCTTTGACATGAGCCCGGCGACGTTGCAGATGGGTAGCGGTCAGCTTGCCGAAAACCTCGAAAGCGTGCTGCTTGGCCTGAATGCCGGCGAGCATTACGTGTTCGAACTGGAACCGGAACAGGCCTTCGGCGTGCATAACGAACGCCTGGTCGAGCGTATCGCCCGTAGCGGTCTGCCTGCCGGCATGGAACTCAAGGAGAATTCCGTCGTCGAATTCACCGCGCCCAATGGCGCGACCTTCGCTGGTTTCCTGCGCGAGCTCGATGAAACCAGCGCCCTGTTCGACTTCAATCACCCGATGGCGGGCAAGACGATCCGTTTCGAGGTGAAAATCATCGGAATCATGTAATGCAGGTCATCCTTGCCAATCCCCGCGGCTTCTGCGCCGGTGTCGAACGCGCCATCACCATCGTCGAACGGGCGCTGGAAAAATTCGGCGCGCCGATTTACGTCCGCCACGAGGTCGTGCACAACAAGTTTGTCTGCGACGACCTGCGTGCCAAGGGAGCGGTCTTCATCGAGGAACTCGACGAGGCGCCGGCCGGCAGCACGGTGATCTTCAGCGCCCACGGCGTCTCGAAAGCGGTTCGCGCCGAAGCCGAGGCGCGCGGCCTGAAAGTGTTCGACGCCACCTGTCCGCTGGTCACCAAGGTCCACGTCGAAGTCGGCAAGATGCGCGGTCAGACGCGCGAAGTGGTCATGGTCGGCCATAAAGGCCACCCCGAGGTCGAAGGCACAATGGGTCAGAGCGAAGCCGGCATGTATCTGGTCGAGACCGTCGATGATGTGGAAAAACTGACGGTCAAGTTACCCGAGCAGCTTTCCTATGTCACCCAGACCACGCTGTCGATGGACGATGCCCAGATCGTCATCAACGCCCTGAAACAGCGCTTCCCCCTGATCCAGGGGCCAAAGAAGGACGACATCTGCTACGCCACCCAGAACCGCCAGGATGCGGTCAAGGAACTGGCCGGGCAATGTGATCTGGTGCTCGTCGTCGGTAGTCCCAACAGTTCTAACTCACGCCGCCTGAAGGAAGTTGCCGCGGGTCGAGGGATCGAGTCCTACCTGATCGACGGTGCTGCCGAAATCGACGAATCCTGGCTGGCCGGCAAACAACGCATCGGCGTCACCGCCGGTGCATCCGCACCCGAGGTACTGGTGCAGGAAGTCGTTGCCCGCATCCGTCATCTCTCAGGTGCGGAAGTGGCGCAACTGGCAGGGGTTGAAGAGGGTGTGTCGTTCGCCTTGCCACGGGAGCTTGCTTGAAAAATTGACCACGATGAACTGGAACAAGCGGTTCATCGTGGTCACTGACTTATTGCCAGCAGTTTGCCCCACCGGCAGCCTGCCGGTTGCCGGTTTCATTGACTGAAAGATTGCCGCAGCGGTCACCCGCCTGTGCGCCAATAGGGTTCGCGGCCAAGGTATAGGTGGTCGCGGTCAGATTGGCGGGGTCCGCGATGTTGTAGAACTGTGTAACCTCTCCGGGGCATGCCGGGGGTGCTGCACCGACATATGTCATGTTGGCGGAATAGAAACGCTCCATGAAATGTGTCCGTTCCATCAGGCAGCCCATCGCTGCAGTGCGACGGGCGCTACGCACATGCTCCTGATAAGCCGGAAACACTACTGCCGCCAAAATACCGATGATGGTTACCACGATCATCAATTCAATCAAGGTAAAGCCGGCTTGTCGTTGTTTCATTAATTAGTTCCCCCTGATGATTTCACGCCAGTAGATTCTGCCACCATAGTTGCCCGGGTTGAAGCCGGTTGATCCGACATTGCTGCCGCCCGTACCGCTGGCACCTGTATCCCCCGAACCGCCAACGATCAGTTGTCCGGCACCGTCATCGCTGATTACCAGTGCAGGTTGACTGGGCATGCCGATACCGAGATCGAGTGAGCCAACGACCGCATCTCCGCTGACCTCGCTGGTGAAGAATGCCTTGGTCAGGCTGCCACCAGTGAAGGCGTTGATTGCATTGACATACCCGGTGCCACCGGGCTGACACGGGTCATTGGCTTCAGGCGTAATCGAACTGCCGAGCAGTGTTGGTTCGGTCAGGCGATACATGACGGACGGTGAGATGACGCGTTCGCCAAGCTTGATGTTGACTGGATTGACCCAGTCTAAATACCAGCCTTGCTTGTTGGTCATGTCTGTTACTTTGCCGGTGGTTGCGTCTGTAGCTGCCTTGCTGAAGGTCCGCGCGGGTTTGCCATCAGCTGTGGTAAGAGTGCTACTGATGCTCCGCTTGGTGAGGTTATTCCTGCCACTGATTGTACTTCCTGTGTCAATCAACCCATACCAACTCTGCACCGACTTGTCGTTGATGTCCCCGGCCTGGAAGTAGGAGCCGGTACCGAAGAAGATATAGCGCTTGCCGCTGTTGGGGTCGTCGTTCAGGTAATTAACCGCCGAAGTGATCTGGGCCGTGATCGGTTGGACATTGTTGTCGGGGCCGATAGCGGTGAAGAACTTCGATTGCGACCAAGCCGACGGAATTTTCGAGTTGAGGTCGAATTTCCATACATTGCCCTTTAGATCGCCCGCGTAGACAAGATCAACCAGACCGTCGCCATTGGTGTCCACGATGCCCGGGGTGGCCATGCCGCTGTCGCTGACGTTGTCCACCACGAATTTGCGGATCAGCGCACCAGTCTGCAGGTTGATGATGTAAAGCGCTGCTTTGCCGCTGCTGCTGTTGTAACCATTGCCAACGATCAGGGCACGACTTCCGTCGTTAAGTCGGGCATAAATTGGCTTGCCCATCATGTAACCCAACTCGGTATCGCCGCTGTTGACGTATTCCCAGGCAATATTGCTGGCGGCGAACGAGGCAGGGGCGGTAATGTCCAGCGCGAACAGACCCTTGGCGCCAGCGCCCATGGTGCCAACCAGATAGGTACTACTTAGCCCGGTGTCACTCTTTTCGGCAATGGTTAATTCACCGTCGACGAAATACTTGTGTTGATAGGAGGTTGCACTCAGCTGTCGCAAGTTGCCAAGCACGGCACTGGGGATATAGGCAAAACGCTCGACGCCGGTTTCCGAATTAAAGGCATGGAGCATGCCGTCATTGGCACCGACATAGACTGTCTGCGTCCCTTGGTGATACACGGGCGAAGAGTGGACGATATCGCCGAGCAGCGAATTCCGTGTTCTCAGTGTGCCGCCTCGTGCCGTTTCCTGGCTGCGGTCTCCGCGCAGGAAGTTGAGAATGGCTTCGCTCCCGATGGTGGTGCGGTCCGTGGTGCTCAGGTTGCCCCACAGAAATTCGCGTTTTTCACCGGAACTGGTTGTGACGAATATCTTGCGGCTGGCGTGTTCAGGGATTTTTTCCGAGGCTTTCCACACAGGTGTGCTGGAAACGCCGTTGCTGCTCAGGTTATAGGCCGCGAGTTCGCCAATCCAGCCCGATGTGTTGAAACTGGGGCTGAAGACCTTGCTGCCCGTGCTCAGGCGTGTGCCGGTCAGGGATACCGATGATGAGGAGCTCTTGCGTTCGATGATTTCCTTGAGCATGCCGGTCATGGCATTGGCGAATTCGGTTGGGTTCTGCGCACTGAAAAACTCACCCCGGCCATTGATGGCAGCGTGCAGGAGATCGTCGAGTTTTGCAGCGTTACTGGAGGTCGGGTTGGGCCACGTGATGGTCTTGTTTGGATCGCCAATGGCTGCGTAAGCGTCTTCCGGTTTGATAGAGCCGTTGACTCCCAGGCCAACACCGAAGGTGACCATGTGTTGCCAGAAAGCAGGGTTCTTGGGGCCGCTGGGAACAACGTTTGTCATGTCGGTCCGGAGGTCGCGTTTCCAGTAGTGCATGGCAACGTCGGCTAGGGTATCAGAGTGGCTGTCCCGGAAAGGCGAAACCGGCTGGTAGGTGTAGGACTGACCGTTGGGGCCGGTAATTGTGGCGCCGGCGGTATTGTCGGAATTTGCAATGCTTGAATTGGTATAGCTATCGTTCCAGTAGCCATCGGTCATCAATATTGTATAGCTCAGGCGGCATGCCAGGTCGCTGCCACCAGACTGTCCAGGGGTTGTGCTCCAAGGGCCCCGGTCATCGTTACGGCTGAAATATTCCCCGGCGTCACGCAATGCGCGGCGCAGCGGAGTTGAGGATGTTGGGATATCTCGGGTGTACAGGGTGTTGAAGAAATTCGTCCGATCACTGTCCTTGAACACTCGGACACCGCTAACGATGGTTTGCGTGCTGACATTGTCAACAGAAGTGCTGGCCTTGTTGATCGTGCCAAATCCCACGCGCAGCCCGTCGTTCTGAGAGGCAAAGGCGCGGCCAATACCAGCGCGCGCGGTGAGAATACGTGAGCGATAGTAGGTGTACCAGTTGGCAAAGTTCTGGATTTCCTGGGTGTAGGTACATGTGCCGCTGGTGCAGTCCGTGCGGTTTGCGCGGCCATGTCCACTGTAATTGGCCGTTGTGCTCCTGATTTCAACCTTGGTGTAATTGCTACGGTTCCACTTATCACCCCCGTTATGCCAGAAATAAGTGGCTGGCCAGAAAGTCCGACTGGTACTTGTGCCGCTGCAACTGGAAGTTGATTCAGAGGTGCAGGTTTCCCATGTTGCTGTCTGTGTATTGTCTGTGGTCAGGTTTCTCGTACCGACCGCTGTCTTGGCTGGGTTGTGGTAAGCGGCGCTAGGTGTTGCATTAGGCCAGAGTGTGCCGTCAGCATTAGACCAGGGAAGGTAGGTTGTTCCCGGGTCGTAATAGCTGGGATTGGTCTGCGGGGAGCGGGTATAGGCGTTGTACGGAGAGGTATCCACGGTGGTCGATACGTAGGAATCGTAGTTGCTACTCCCATAGACGTTGCTAGGCCGCGGAAAAACGAAGTATGAATATGAGTCCGGGGTGATTTCCCAGTGCATAGAACCCGAGTCGTCAAGTATGAACATGATATTCGGTTCGGCGGAGACGCTGGTCTGCAGCGGTGTGTCCGGAATGTTCAGTGCGGCTTGCGCCGGAACGACAGTGGTCAGCACGAAAGAGAAGGCCATCAGCCTGGCCAGCCGGCGTTGGCTGGCGGTGTGGTTTGCAGATTGTTGTCTCATTTCCGGTCTCCTGGCTCAATGGGCTTTCAGAAGGTGGTGAACAGGCTTTGCAGAATGACTTCTGCCCGGCCTTGTCCAGGATTGCTGCGGGCGGTGATTCTGAACAGGTAGCAATTGCAGGTCGGCGAAAGTTTTCCTTCCGGGGTGCTGCAATCAGCAGCTGCTTCATTTGGGTTCAGCGACTTGCAGACGGCCTGTCCACGGTATTCGATCAGGTAGCGTGGTCGTGTGCCGGCGAGGTTGCCCAGGTCCACATTGGCAAGTTCGCGTGCGCTGTTTTGCCAATTGATGCCCAGCACCCAGTCGGGGGGCTGAGTGGTTGGCGTAGCCACGAACCCGTTGTTGATTGCCGGAACGCCGGCAACGGTAGCTGCGTCGGGGTCGAAGCCGTTGAGTCCGACGCGATTTCTGGCATCGGTTTCCCCCGCCAGCAAGGCAGCTTCGGCAGCTTGCAGGGCGATGCTTCGGTCATGCGAGGCGCCGCTCATCCGTTCTTCTAAAGCTACGCTGCGGACACTGGAAACGCCAAGGATGCTCATGACGACCAGCATGACCATCGCCACGATCAGAATGACGCCGTGCTGGGATTTCCGGCTGGAGAGGGTATATGTCTGGCACATGTCAGGCAGTCCTGCGTTGTACGACGGTGGTGACTCGGCGTTCGATCTGCGTGGCCGCACAGAGGTTGTTCGCTGCGGCGATCTCTGTATTCTGATTGCGGCTACAGAGAGTGAAGCCGACCTGGATGGCGCCATTGTTATTGGGTAGGACGTCAGTTACATTGAGGCCGACAACATTGTCGATCATCCGGACGCCAGCGCCATTGCCTTCGCTGCGGTAAAGGAAGTTGTCGGTGCCGACATACCAGGTGCGAATGTTCAGACCCGCAGCGATCGTCGCGCCTTGAAGATTGACGCCGGGTGCCTGGGTGACGGTGACGTTGGCAGGGGTTGCGGCGCTTACCCTGAGGATGTGTGCCGATTTTCCGGTGCAGACGATGATGATGTCGTTTGCGCGCAGATTGTTATTGACCGTGAAGACATTTTCGCCGGTGGTATGGGTGGTGATCGATAGTGTGTTTGTCGAGGTCAGAAGTTGCAAGGCGCCCTGCCCAGTATTGCGGTTACCCGGATTGGTCGCCGGATTGACCACGACGCCACTGGAATTCCTGAGAATGTTGGCAATGGCAACTGCGGTGGCATCGCCGCCAGTATGGTCGTTCAGGGTCATCGCCATGCAAGGATGACCGCCGGCCTCGCGAATATCGCGTGCGATCATGTCCACGGCGATACGGCTGTTCTCCTGAATCTGGGATAGGCCTTCCGTGGCCGTGAAGGCGCGCTGATTGGTGATCAGTACGCCGGTCGCGCCCAGCATTAGGATCAGGCCGATGGTCATGGCGACCATCAGTTCGACGAGTGTCAGGCCGTGTTGTGATTGGATGTCTTTCATGGTGACGGCTCTCAGAACAGTGCGGTCAGTTGTAGCTGTTGCGCCATGGCGCCGCCAGCGCGCCGGTCATTCCATTGCACCGTGACGACGCAACGCGTGCTTCCGGGCGGGTTGGCGTTGGCAGCGCAGGTGATCTGTCCGCAACTGCCTGCACCCAGATTGGCTTGCAGGTCACCCAGCCAGGTGATGAAGAACCCGGCGCCGCCATTGCAAATCATGGCTGTGCTGTTTCGGGGAACCACACTGGCGTGCATGGCATCGATCAGGGAATTGGCTGCAATTACCGCCTGGGTGCGTTGCAGGCTGCTTTCGTTTCCCTTGAGGGCGCGTGCCTGCAGTCCGGCGACCCCCAAGGCGCCAATGGCCAGTACAACGATAGCGACGACGACCTCAATCAGGGTCATGCCTGCTTGCCGGTTGCTGGGAGATGTCGTGAAGGTGTTCATGGGAACTCGCTGGTCAATTCAGAAAGGCTTTACCGCTACCGAGAACAGTGATCGTTCTTGTGCGTGCCGTATTCGAAAGCGTGATTTGTCCGGTGTTGTTGGTCGTGCCGTTCGCGTTGAAGGTGATATTCGCCATGTCGGCGTTCATGTTTACATTGCCCAGCCTTGCAGCAAGAACCACTGCTGGGTCGACGGTGCGTGCCTGACTGCTTCTGATGGCATCGGATCGGGTCTGGGCGAGCGCGGCGAGAAGCTCGTTGGTCGCCGCAGTGACACGATTCCCTGTTATCTGATTTTGCATTTGTGGGGCTGCAACGGCAGCCAGGATGGCCATAATAGCCACAGCAACCATCATCTCGACCAGCGAGAAGCCTTGTTGCAAACGAGTTTTCAAGTATGGAAGGCACATGGTCGTTTCCGGGACTTTTTGGCGATTTCAGTCTATGGCAACTCGATTTGGTTTGGGGGAGGGAGGGGACGAGCGGTCGTTTGCGAAAGACTGGCGGCTTACGCAACGGAATTGCCCAAAATGAAGATTGAGCTTCGATTTTGATTGCAATTGATTCATGAGCGGTTATAATCCCGCTTTTAATTCTTCACCCACCTGGATTCATTCATGGCCAACAGCGCACAAGCCCGCAAGCGCGCACGTCAAGCTGACAAGCAGCGCGCCCACAACGCAAGCCTGCGTTCGACCCTGCGCACCGCGATCAAGCGTGTGCGCAAGGCGATCGTCGCCGGCGACAAAGCCGCCGCACAGCTGGTTTTCCAGCAGTCCGTCGCAGTGATCGACCGCATCGCCGACAAGAAGATCGTTCACAAGAACGCCGCTTCCCGTACCAAGAGCCGCCTGTCTTCGCAGATCAAGGCGCTGGGTGTTGCTGCTGCCTGAGCGCACTGCACACCAAAAAATGGCGCCGCAAGGCGCCTTTTTTTTGTCCGTACTGGCGGGAAATTACTTTTTCTTGTCTTCCAGTGAGCAGACGCCGTCAATGATCTGCAGGTCGTTGTCCTGGGCGAAGTTGAGCATGAAACGGTAGGCCATCGGTTCGACCTCGCCCAGCCTGCCATCGACGAAGACCGCCTTGTCGCCGTTGAAATCGCCGGGGCCGACATAGGGGGAGTACTTCATCTTGCGTTCCGCGCCAAAAGCGGACATCACGCCACAGAGGCGTTCGGCCCAGTCGCTGGGGCGGAATTTCTTTCCTTCCTTGGTGACGCCGACAATGATGAATGTGGTCGATTCTTGTGTTGTCATTATGTACTCTGCGCTTATGGGTATGCGACCTTGCTTTTCGCTGCATTCTAGCAGAAGCGCTTGGTCTTACCATAATCGACAATCACCTTGCGCATTGTGAAAATGCGGCCGGGGTGGCGTTTTTCAGCTTCCGTGAGTGCAAAAAGGCCCGTCAAGCGCTTGGCTGACGGGCCTTGTTTTTTGCTGGTGAGCAGCGGTATTAGCCGCAGGTTCCTACGGCGCCGCAGGCCGTGCAGAAGTCGCAGCCGTCCTTGCGGATCATCGTGTGGTTGCCGCATTCGCCGCACAGCTTGCCCTGGGTTGGCAGCACCTTGTTGCTGGTGGTGTCTTCCGGGGCTTCGAGGATGCCCATCTGCTGTAGCGGGAAGCCTTCCTCGTCGAGGATGCCGAGCATGGCGTAGCGGTGGATGATCAGCTGGGCGATGTAGGCGACCGTCGACGGGTAGGTCTGCTGCTTGCGCGAACCCGGGACGAAGGCCATGAAGTCGCCGAAGGGTTCGGAGTAGTCGAGCAGCTTGCGCAGCTTCATGCCGATCCAGGCCGGATCGACGACGCGCATGTCGAGCGACAGCAGCTTGCACAGGCCGTCGAGGGCGCGCGGGTAGTTGCCGGCCAGCCACATCGAGTAGGGGCGGGTGACGCCGTCGGGCAGCGTGATTTCCTTGAGGCCGAGGACGAAGTCTTCGCCGGTCGAGGCGTTGTTGATGTCCACCGTCCAGGACAGCGTGCCGTCGGTGCCGGTCTTCGGCTCCTTGGTGCTGAACAGGGCGTCCTTGACCGGGGTCGCGCCGTCATGGGTGAGGGCGCCGAGCTGTTCGACGCGCCAGCGGATGACCTGGGCCATCGCCGAGACGACGGACGGCATGCGCTTCTTCTCGCCATGCGGCGGCATGTGCATCTCGAAGGAGTCGCCCGGGGTCTTGGCCAGGGCTTCGAGCTTCATTTCCAGCCAGCCGTGGTCATTGGCGCGCATGTCCATCGACAGGGTCTTGGCAACGGCGCCGAGGCCGCGCGGTTCGGCCGGGCCGTTGGCCCAGACTTCGAACGGCCAGGCGTGGCCTTCCTGCTCGACGTGGCCGACGAACAGGGCGAACTTGCCGATCGGCGAGTCGACCATGTAGGTCCAGCACAGGTTGCCTTCCGGCAGGTTCGGGCGGCCCGGCCAGCGCAGGCTGGAGAGCACCGGCGCCGGCAGGTTCTTGATCGACAGGCGGCGGTTGGCATCCGACACGAAATCCTGCGGCGACTTGGCGTCGTCGGCGGCTTCCTTGGCCGGTTCGCTGCTGACCGACAGCACCGAGCCGAGCACGCTGTTCGGACGGTAGGTGGCCAGGCCCTTGAGGCCGGCCTTCCAGGCCTGCATGTAGAGATCCTGGAAGTCTTCGTACGGATAGTCGGCGGGGACGTTGACCGTCTTCGAGATCGAGGTGTCGATGTACGGCGCGACGGCGGCGACCATGTCGGCGTGGGCCTTGGCCGAGATTTCCAGGGCGGTCACGAAGTAATCCGGCAGCTTGCTGACGTCGCCACCCTGGTGCTTGTACAGGCGCCAGGCGTAATCCTCGACCGAGTATTCCTTGATCGTGCCATCCTGCATCCGTTTTTTACGGTTGTAGGTCCAGGAGAACGGCGGTTCGATGCCGTTCGAGGCGTTGTCGGCGAAGGCCAGCGAGATGGTGCCGGTCGGCGCGATCGACAGCAGGTGCGAGTTGCGCAGGCCGTGCTTGCGGATTTCGGCCTTGATGTCGGCCGGCAGGCGCGAGGCGAAGTTGCCGCCGGACAGATAGAGCTCGGCGTTAAACAGCGGGAAGGCGCCGCGTTCCTTGGCCAGCTCGACCGAGTACAGGTAGGAGGAATCGCGCATGAATTCGCTGATGCGGGCGGCCATGGCGCGGGCTTCCGGCTTGTCGTAGCGCAGGCGGAGCATGGCCAGGGTGTCGCCGAGGCCGGTGAAGCCGAGGCCGACGCGGCGCTTGTTGGCGGCTTCCTGCTGCTGACGCTCAAGCGGCCAGTGGGTGGCGTCGAGCACGTTGTCGAGCATGCGGGTGGAGACGCGGCAGACTTCGGCGAAGGCGTCGAAATCGAAACTGGCCTTGTCGGAGAAGGCGTCACGCACGAACAGGGTCAGGTTGATCGAACCCAGGCAGCAGCAGCCGTACGGCGGCAGCGGCTGTTCGGCGCAGGGGTTGGTGGCCTCGATGACTTCGCAGTAATTGAGGTTGTTGTCCTTGTTCATCCGGTCGAGGAACAGGATGCCCGGCTCGGCGTGGTCGTAGGTGGATTTCATCACCTGGTCCCACAGGTCGCGGGCGCGCACCTTGCGATAGACCCAGGTGCCGTCGTCGCGCTGGTAGGCGCCAGCTTCGCGCATCTCGGCATTCGGCTCGGCGCGGTGGGTCAGTTCGAAATCGCCGTCGGCATCGACCACTTCCATGAAGGCGTCGGTGACGCCGATCGAAATGTTGAAGTTGGTCAGGTCGCCCTTGTCCTTGGCGTGGATGAATTCCTCGATGTCCGGATGGTCGCAGCGCAGCACGCCCATCTGGGCACCGCGGCGGGCGCCGGCGGATTCGACGGTTTCGCAGGAACGGTCGAAGACGCGCATGTAGGAGACCGGGCCGGAAGCGCGCGATTGCGTGCCCTTGACGCGGGCGCCCTGCGGGCGGATCGAGGAGAAGTCGTAACCGACGCCGCCCCCGCGGCGCATGGTTTCGGCGGCATCCATCAGGGCCTTGTAGATGCCGGGGCGACCGTCGGTGTTCTCGACGATGGAGTCGCCGACCGGCTGCACGAAACAGTTGATCAGCGTCGCCTGCAGGTCGGTACCGGCGGCGGAGTTGATACGGCCGGCCGGGATGAAACCGTTTTCCTGGGCCCACAGGAAGCGGCCTTCCCAGTGCGCGCGGTCGGCTTCCTGCTCGACCTGGGCGAGCGCCCAGGCGACGCGTTTGCGCACGTCGTGCACGTTGGTTTCCTTGCCTTTGGCGTACTTTTCAATGAGGACTTCGCCGGAAATTTCCTGCTCCGGCAGCGGGGCGAATTGCGGCGGTGCGGGAATGTCGGTCAGCGACAACTGCTCGGCGATCTTGCTCATTGAAGACTCCTCTCGTCTGGTTTTGTATAGGGTGCGGTGAGGAGGGAATCTACTAGATGTAGTGTATCGAGGCAATACCTTGACTAGATGCAGTATGTTTGCTTGGGGGTTGTCGTGCTCTTGTCATGTGCCGGAAAAGCCCGAAAAAACAAGGCTCCGGCACCTTTCGGTGGCGGAGCTCGGCAGCGAAAAAAAGATTTGTTAAAGCGCCAATAGCGTTTGTGCGTGGTGCGCCATCATCCATTCTTCGTTGGTCGGAATGACCAGCACGTCGACGCTGCTGTTGCCGGCGCTGATCACCAGATCGTGGCGGGCGTTGGCTTCCGGATTGACGCGGATGCCCAGCCATTCGGCCTGCAGGCAGACGCGGCGGCGGACTTCGGCGGCGTGTTCGCCGATGCCGCCGGTGAATACCAGCGCGTCGATGCCGCCGGCGGCGGCGACCAGCGAGCCGAGTTCGCGGACGATGCGGTAGCAGAACAGGTCGACCGCCTCACGCGCTTCCGGCTTGTCGCTCGACAGCAGCGTGCGCATGTCCTGACTGATGCCGGAGACGCCGAGTAGGCCGGATTCCTTGTACAGGATGCGGCTCATGTCCTTGACCGAGAGGCCCTTGGTTTCCATCAGGTGGAGGACCAGGCCGGGGTCGAGGTTGCCGCAGCGGGTGCCCATCATCAGGCCGTCGATGGTCGAGAAGCCGAGCGTGGTGGCGACGCACTTGCGGTTGACCATGGCCGCCATGCTGGCGCCGTTGCCCAGGTGGGCGACGACGACGCGGCCGTCGGCGCGGTGCGAGTGCTGCGGCAGCGCCCGGGCGATGAATTCGTAGGACAGGCCGTGGAAGCCGTAGCGCTTGATGCCTTCGGCAGTCAGCGCGCGCGGCAGGGCGAACAACTGGGCGACTTCCGGCTGGCTGCGGTGGAAGGCGGTATCGAAGCAGGCGACCTGCGGCACGTCGGGCAGCAGCGCCTGCAGCGCCTTGATGCCGGCGACGTTGTGCGGTTCGTGCAGCGGTGCCAGCGGGATGAAGCCGGTCAGGTGTTCGAGTACCTGGGCGTCGACCACGGTCGGCTGCGAGTAGAGGTCGCCGCCATGGACGACGCGATGGCCGACGCTGACGATCTGCCAGCCGGTGTAGGTGGCGAGGAACCACTTGAGCATGGCGTCGAGCGCCTGCGTGTGGCTGACCGCATCGCCGGCGATGAGCTGGTCGGCGATGCGCTCGCCGGCGCGGTTCTTGGCGATGAGTTTGGTGGCGTTGGTGCCGATGCCGTCGATCTGGCCGGAGACTTCGGCGTCAGGCGAGATCGGGTGATCGAGCGAAAAGAGGGCGAACTTGATCGAGGACGAACCGGCGTTGATCGTCAGAATGCCTTGTTTCATTGTCAGGAATTTCCCTTGTTACGGTTGGCGTGGGCGACCAGGGCGGCGATCACGCAGGAGGCGGTACGCGTTTCGGCGGTGTCGGCGCGGCTGGTCAGGACGATGGGGACCTTGGTGCCGAGCACGATACCGGCGGTCAGCGCGTTGGCCAGGTATTCGAGCTGCTTGGCCACCATGTTGCCGGATTCGAGGTCGGGAACGACCAGGATTTCGGCGTGGCCGGCGACCGCCGACTTGATCCCCTTGGTCTTGGCGGCGACGATGGAGACGGCGTTGTCGAAGGCCAGCGGGCCGTCGAGGATGCCGCCCTTGATCTGGCCGCGGTCAGCCATCTTGCACAGGGCGGCGGCGTCGAGGGTGGACTGGATCTTCGGGTTGATGGTCTCGACCGCCGACAGGATGGCGACCTTGGGCTCCGGGATGCCGATCACGTGAGCAAGCTCGATGGCGTTGCGGATGATGTCGGCCTTTTCCTCGAGCGTCGGCGCGATGTTGATCGCCGCGTCGGTGATCAGCAGCGGCCGGTGATAGGTCGGCACGTCCATCAGGAAAACGTGGCTGATGCGGCGGTTGGTGCGCAGGCCGTTGGCGCGGGCAACGACTTCGGCCATCAGTTCGTCGGTGTGCAGGCTGCCCTTCATCAGCGCCTCGGCGTCGCCGGTCTTGACCAGTGAAACGGCCAGCGCGGCCGAGTCGTGGCTGTGTGCGGCATTGACGATGCGGATGCCGGACAGGTCGATGCCGAATTCCTCGGCCAGCGCACGGATCTTGCCTTCCGGGCCGACCAGGATGGGTTCGATGATGCCGGCCTGGTAAGCCTGCACCGGGCCCTTGAGCGATTCCTCGTCGCAGGGGTGGGCGACCGCGGTCGGGATCGGTTCCAGCCCCTTCACCCGTGACAGCAACTGGGTGTAGCGGGCGTGCTTGTCGTCGATGTGGATCGACGGCGCGTGGTTATCCTGCAGGTGCGAGACCTTTTCCGTCGGCGCCAGCACTTCGGCGGTGCCGCGCACCACTTCCAGGCCTTCCTGGTTGGTGCATACGCAGTCGAAGACGATGTGCCGGTTGTGGTCGTATTTCTGCTTGACCGTGACGGTGATCGCGATGCGGTCGCCGATGGTGACCGGGCGGGCGAAGTGCAGGGCCTGGTCGATCAGGATCGTGCCCGGGCCGGGAAACTGGGTCGCCAGCACGGTCGAGATCAGCGAGCCGCTCCACATGCCGTGAGCGATGGCCTCACGGAACATGCCGCTCTCCGAGTATTTCGGATCGATGGTCGCCGGGTTGATGTCGCCGGTCAGGATGGCGAACAGTTTCACGTCTTCCGGCATCAGCGTGCGGGTCAGGCTGGCGCTGTCGCCGACGGCAACTTCGTCGTAGGTCTTGTTGGTCAGGTAGCGGCTTTCGCTGGCTTCGGACATGGTGCGGCTCCGTGAACGGAAACGGGAAAAATTCAGGCCCGCATCGCGGTACGCCGGTCGCGCGCCGCGTCGGGACGGGGGATTTCGATACTCAGTTGCGGATGCAGGCTGAGCAGGGTGTCGACCACCCAGGGATTGGCTTCATAGGTGAATTCGCGCGCGTCCAGCGGCGCACCGCTAAAGGCCTCGACGAACAGCGCCACGGCCGCCGAGCGGCTGACGCCGTATTCGCAATGGACCATGACCGACATCGCGAACGGCGCCGCCTGGATTTCGCGGACGAAATCGTCGATCTGCCGCGCCATCTGCCGGTTGAACAAGCCGGGCAGCGGCGGCTGGAATTCGTCGGCCGGCACGGCATCGAAAAACGACAGCCGCAGCACGTGGCGGAACAGCGGATCGAGCCGGGCTTCCGGCGTGGTCGGATCGGTGATCGAGATGACCGCCATGTAGGGGTTGCCGGCCAGCGATTCGGCCAGTTTGCGCGAGGTGTAACGGACGTGGTTGATGGTCATTGCTTCATTCCATGAACACCGGGTCGGAAAAGACCAGGGTGCCGTCCTTGCGCATCATCAGGTTGTCGGCCTTGATCAGGTCGGGCAGGGCGCCGTATTCGCTGGAAAAGGTTTCCAGCGCCTTGAGCGATTCCTGCACCGTGTCGGCCCAGCCCATCGGCGTCACCGCCAGGTGGTGCAGGGCGATGCGGCCCATGTCCTGAGCCAGGTTGCGCCACATCATGCAGGCGTCGAAATACGAGGTCGAAATCTTGGTCGCCACTTCGGCCGCATCACCCGTTCCGGGCAGCGGGTAGAGGCGTTCGACTTCGACGATGTAGAAGGGATAGCCCCGGCTGGAGCGGCCGGCCGGGCCATGGTCGGCGAAGACGATGGGGAAATGGCGGCCGGTCGGTCGGTCATCGGCCGTGTAGTAGGCGTAGTCGGTCGGCGAGGAAAGGATCTTGTAGACCCGTTCCTGGCCGTCAACCGTGTCGGCCTCGACGACGATGGTGCTCTCGCCCCGGCCGATTTCCTTGCGGCCCTTGAGTAGCGGGTGATCGGGGACGGGATCGGGAATGATGGGAGCAGGCGTATCGGTCATGGCCTCGGTCGTCCGTGCGTTATGTCAGCTTCAAGCATACCGCAGGGCTGAGCGCCCTGCGGTAGCAAGCGACATCAGGCGACGATGTGGGCGCCGCCGTCGACGTAGATGGTCTGGCCGGTCATTCCGGACGAACCGGAGGTGCACAGGAAGGCAGTCAGGGCGCCGACTTCCTCGATGGTCACGGTACGGCCGAGCGGCGCCTTCTGCGCGTCGGATTCGAGCAGGTTGTTGAAGTTGGCGATGCCGGAAGCTGCGCGGGTCATGATCGGGCCGGGCGACACGGCGAAGACGCGGATGCCCTTGGGGCCGAGGTCGTAGGCCATGTAGCGGACGGCCGATTCGAGTGCCGCCTTGATGATGCCCATGACGCCATAGTTACGCACCACGCGCTCGGCACCGAGGTAAGACATGGTGATCAGCGAGCCGCCGTGGGCCATCAGCGGCTCCAGGGCTTTGGCCATGCGCAGGAAGCTGTGGCAGGAAACGTTCATGGCGGCGTCGAAACCGGCTTCGGTGGCGTCGATGACGCGGCCGTGCAGGTCGTCGGCATTACAGAAGGCCATCGAGTGGATGGCGAAGTCGATTTCGCCGAAGGCTGCGCCGCACTCGGCAATCACGTTTTCCAGACAGCCTTCCTCGGCCACGTCGAGCTTGAGGAAGCGCTTGGCGCCGAGGGCCTCGGCCAGCGGCTGGGTGTAACGGGCAGTCTTGTCGTTCTGGTAGGTGATGGCGATCTCGCCACCCAGTTCGACGATGGCCTTGGCCACAGCGTAGGCGATCGACTTGTCGTTGGCGATGCCGGTGACCAGGCCTTTTTTGCCAGCCAGGGGGAGGGCGGTGCTGGGGGTGCTGGAACTCATGCTGTTTCCTCGCGGAGTGTTGTTGTGAAAACCTTGGCGCGCATGTTGCGCTGCATCATGCGGTGCAGATTACCACGTTTTTCAGTAGGGGATTGTGACGTCCATTTGTCACTTTGTTGCGGCAGGCGAATTATCTTTTTGCTATGCGGCAAGAGGGCGCGCGCTGGCTTGCCGGGGTGTGCTCTGCAGGCGGATTTTCGGCATGCTGCGCCGCCACAAAAAATGTCATTGTTCTTTTGTTGCAACATGGAAAAATTCAGCCATATCAGTGTTTTACGAAATTTATGACGGAAATTTTAAGATAATGAAGTCGCGTTTTATTGATCCAGCGCAAAACCGGTCGGGGGCAAAACACTAGAGTGTCGTGGTCTGTTTTCCAGGGGGTGCCTACCGTGTCTGTCTCAGCCGAGATTTCCAGCCTGATCGAGCCGATCCTGCAGCGCCATGCCTGGCGACCGGATCGTCTGGTCCAGATTCTGCGCGAGGTCCAGGAAGCCGTGGACTTCATTTCCGACGAAACTGCGGCCCATCTGGCCGAGGCCTTGAAGATTCCTTACGCGCAGGTGCACAGCACGCGGGACTTCTACGCCTTCTTCTACCGCGAGAACCGGGGCCGTTACCGGGTCCTGTTCTCGGACAACATCACCGACCGCATGGCCGGCAACCAGGCCTTGTTCGAGCACATGGCGAAGCGCCTCAAGCTCGAACGGGGCAAGGTCTCGGACGACGGGCTGGTGAGCATCGACTACTGCTCCTGTACCGGCATGTGCGACCAGGGGCCGGCAATCCTGGTCAACAACCGGGCGATCACCCGGATGACGCTGCGCCGGGTCGACGAAATCTGCGATCTGATCCGCGGCCAGGTGCCGCTCGACAAGTGGCCGGCCGAGTTCTTCCGCGTCGACGACAACATCCGCCGTGCCGACATGTTGCTCGGCACGCCGCACGAGCCGGGCAAGGCTGTCCGCGCGGCAATCGCCCGCGGTCGCGACGGCATGCTGGCTGAAATGAAACTGTCCAACCTGCGCGGTCGCGGCGGCGCCGGCTTCACCACCGCGGTCAAGTGGGAGGCCTGCCGCAACGCCCCGGCCACGCCGCGCTACATCGTCTGCAACGCCGACGAGGGCGAGCCCGGCACCTTCAAGGACCGCGTCCTGCTGCAGTCTTACGCCGGCCGCGTGTTCGAGGGCATGGTCATTGCCGCCTGGACGGTCGGCGCCAGCCACGGCTTCCTCTACCTGCGCGGCGAATACCTCTACCTGCTGCAGCCGCTCGAAGCCTACCTCGCCGGCATGCGTGCCGCCGGCCTGCTCGGCCGCGACATCGGTGGCGTCGCCGGTTTCGACTTCGACATCGAGATCCATCTCGGTGCCGGTGCCTACATCTGCGGCGAGGAAACAGCGCTGATCGAATCGCTCGAAGGCAAGGCCGGCCGCCCGCGCGTGCGCCCGCCTTTCCCGGTGACTTCGGGCTACATGGGCAAGCCGACCGTGGTCAACAACGTCGAGACCCTGTGCAAGGTCACCGAGATCGCCATCAACGGCGGCGCCTGGTACGAGGCGATCGGTACCAAGCAATCGACCGGCACCAAGATTCTTTCCGTCGCGGGTGACTGCGCCCGGCCCGGGCTCTACGAATACGCCTTCGGCGTGCGCATCGCCCAGGTGCTGGAAGACTGCGGTGCCCAGGAGGCGATTGCCGTTCAGGTCAGTGGCGCCTCCGGCGTCTGCCTGTCGGAACGCGAGTTCGGCCGGCGCATCGCCTTCGAGGACGTGCCGACCGCCGGTTCCTTCATGATCTTCGGCAAGCAGCGCGACCTGTTCGAGGTGGCGCGCAACTTCGCCCACTTCTTCGCCCACGAATCCTGCGGCTTCTGCACGCCGTGCCGGGTCGGCACGGTGCTGATGAAGGAGATCATGGACAAGATCGCCGAGGGGCGCGGCACGCAGTATGAAATGAACGAGCTGCTGCGCCTGCAGCAGGTATTGAAACCGGGCAGCCACTGTGGCCTCGGCCAGACCGCCGGCAACGCGGTTGCCGACACCGTGCAGAAATTCCGTCCCGCCTACGAACGGCGGCTGGCCGAAACCGACTTCGTGCCGGCCTTCGACCTCGATGCCGCCCTGTCCCGCGCCCGCGAACTGGCCGGCCGCGACGATGCCGCCGCCCACCTCGGAGAAGAAGCATGAGCGAAACCAGCAACGCCAACAGCTTTTCCATCGACGGCCAGCGCATACCCTTCACGCCTGGCCAGACCATCCTGCAGGCGGCGCTCGCCGCCGGCGTTTATATCCCGCACCTGTGCCATCACCCGGATCTCAAGCCGCATGGCAGCTGCAAGCTGTGCACGGTGATCGTCAACGGACGCAACGGCTCGGCCTGTACACAGATGGCGATGCCCGGCATCGAGGTCGAGAACAATTCGCCGACCCTGAACGACCGCCGTCGCGTGCTGCTGCAGATGCTGTTCGTCGAGGGCAACCACTTTTGCCCGGGCTGCGAGAAGAGCGGCAACTGCCAGTTGCAGGCGCTCGCCTACGACCTGGAAATGCTGGCCCCGCACTTCCGCCATGCCTATCCGGTGCGGCCGATTGATACCACCCATCCCGACGTCTGGCTCGACCTCAACCGCTGCATCATGTGCGAGCTGTGCGTGCGCGCCAGCCGCGACATCGACGGCAAGAACGTGTTCGCCCTCGCCGGACGCGGCGTCGATTCGCACATCGTCGTCAATTCGCCGAGCGGCCGGCTCGGCGACAGTGCGCTCAGCATCGACGATGCCGCCGTCCATGTCTGTCCGGTTGGCGCGATCATGGTCAAGCGCGTCGGCTACGCGGTGCCGATCGGCGAACGTCAGTTCGACGAGCAGCCGATCAGCCGCCAGGTCGATTACCTGGCCGCCCGCCACATCCCGATCGTGCCCGTTGCGGCCACCGAGGAGCGCTGAAATGAATGCACCGATGAACCCGCGCAAGCTGCGCATCACCACTACCTCGCTGTCCGGCTGCTTCGGCTGCCACATGTCCTTCCTCGACATCGACGAGCGCCTGCTCGAACTTGCTGCCCTGGTCGAATTCGACCGTTCGCCGATCACCGACATCAAGCACTGCAGCCAGCACTGCGATCTGGCCCTGGTCGAGGGCGGCGTCTGCAACGCCGAGAACGTCCATGTCCTGCGCGAGCTGCGCGCCAATGCCAAGATCCTGGTCGCCTTCGGCGCCTGCGCGGTCAATGGCGGCCTGCCGGCGCAACGCAACCACCTCGACGTCGGCCAGTGCCTGAGCCAGGTTTACCGCACGCCGGACGGCAGCGCCACGGCGATTCCCGACGATCCGGAACTGCCGTTGCTGCTCGACAAGGTCTATCCGGTCAACGAAGTGGTCCGCGTCGACTACTTCCTGCCCGGTTGTCCGCCGTCCGCCGACACCATCTGGAAATTCCTCACCGACCTGCTGACCGGCCGCACGCCGCGCATCGAGCACCCGCTGCTCAAATTCGACTGAACGGAGCACCAAATGTCCCAATTGGAAACCGCCGCCCACCCCGAAACCCTGCGCCGGGTTGCGATCGACCCCGTCACCCGGGTCGAAGGCCACGGCAAGGTCACCCTGCTGCTCGACCAGGACAACAAGATTCACCAGGTCCGCCTGCACATCGTCGAGTTCCGTGGCTTTGAAGTCTTCATCGAAGGCCGCCCGTACTGGGAAGTGCCGGTCACCGTGCAGCGCCTGTGCGGGATCTGCCCGGTCAGCCACCAGCTCGCCGCAGTCAAGGCGATGGACCAGATCGCCGGCTACGGTCCGCTCACGCCGACCGCCGAGAAGCTGCGCCGGCTGATGCACTACGGCCAGATGGTGCAGTCGCACGCCGTGCACTTCTATCACCTGGCCTCGCCCGACCTGCTGCTCGGCTTCGACAGCGATTTCACCCGCCGCAACATCGTCGGCGTCGCCCTTGATTTTCCGGAAATCGCCAAGCAGGGCGTACTGCTGCGCAAGTACGGCCAGGAAGTGATCCGCCACGTCGCCGGCAAGCGCGTGCATGGCACCGGCGCCATTCCTGGCGGCGTGAACAAGGCCCTGACCGTCGTCGAGCGTGACGAAATGGCGCGCGACATCGAGCAAATGATAGGCTGGACGCAGGGCGCCATCGACATGGTGCGCCGCCTGCACGAGACCAATCCCGGCTTCTACAACGTCTTCGGCGAATCGGCCGGCAACATGATGGGCCTGATGCGCCCCGACGGCGCCCTCGACTTCTACCACGGTGCCCTGCGCGCGGTCGATCCGCTGGGTCAGACGATCTTCGACCAGGTCGATTACGCCGATTACCAGCAGGTGCTGCAGGAAGAGATCAAGCCGTGGAGCTACATGAAGTTCCCGCACATCAAGAGCCTCGGCGCCGACAAGGGCTGGTACAAGGTCGGCCCGCTCGCCCGCGTCCAGGCCGCGACCTACCTGGCGACACCGCTGGCCGAGATCGAGCGGCAGAAGATGATGGCACTCGGCAACGGCAAGCCGGTGCATGGCACCTTGTTCTACCACTGGGCCCGCCTGGTCGAAATCCTGCACGCCGCCGAGATGATCCGCGACCTGCTCAACGATCCCGACATCCTCGGCACCGACCTCATGGCCGATCGTGGCGAGCGTCGCTACGAGGCGGTCGGCGTGATCGAGGCGCCGCGCGGTACCTTATTCCACCACTACCGCGTCAACGAGGACGACCAGGTCACCTACTGCAACCTGATCGTGTCGACGACCAACAACAACCAGGCAATGAACGAAGCGATCCGCACCGTCGCCCGGCAGTATCTCGACGGCCGCGAGGTCACCGAGGGTCTGCTCAACCACATCGAATGCGCGATCCGCGCCTACGATCCCTGCTTGTCCTGCGCGACGCATGCGCTGGGCAAGATGCCGCTGACCGTCGAGGTGGTCGACGCCGACGGTCAACTCGCTTCGTCGCTGAGCAAGGCATGAGCGCACCGATCGTCATCCTCGCCGTCGGTAATCCCAGCCGCGGCGACGACGCGATCGGGCCCATCCTCCACGAGCGGCTGGTGGCCTGGCTCAGGGATACGCCGATGGCCGGGCAGTTCGAGTTGATCGAGGATTTCCAGCTCAATATCGAACACGCGCTCGACCTGCTGGGGCGCGAACTGGTGTTGTTTATCGACGCTGGCGAGGGCACGCCGGCACCCTTTAGTTTTACCCGGATCGAACCAGCGCCGGGTATCGCCCACAGCAGCCACGAGCTGCCACCGGAGGCGGTGCTCGAGGTGTTTCGCCGCACCCTGCATCAGGAGCCGCCGGCAGCCTTCGTGCTGTGCGTGCGCGGTGAGGCTTTCGAGCTGGGCGAGCCGCTGAGCCAGGCGGCCCAGGAGAATGTCGAAGGGGCCTGGGCCTGTCTGCAGCAGTTGTTCCGGCACCCGGACCGGGAAAGCTGGGAGGGGCAGGCGACGCCCTGATCAGTCCGGCTGCCTGCGTGGCAGAGTGAACCAGAAGGTGGAACCCTGGCCGGGTGCGCTGCTGACGCCGATTTCCCCACCCATCAGTTCAACCAGCCGTTTGGCAATCGACAGGCCGAGACCGGTGCCGCCGAAGCGCCGGGTCATCGAACCGTCGGCCTGGGAGAAGGGCTGGAACAGGCGTTCCATCTGCGCTGGCGTCATGCCGATGCCGGTATCGCGGACGGTGAAACGCAGCCACGCCTCGCCGTCGGGAACGACTTCGAGTTCGACACTGCCGTTTTCGGTGAACTTGATCGCATTGCCGATCAGATTGTTGAGCACCTGGCGCAACCGGCAGGGATCGCCGCACAGGATTTCCGGCAGCTCGGGCGACAGCGTGCAGCGGAAGGCCAGTTGCTTGCCCTCGGCGAGCGTGCCGAGCAGCCTGCAGGTGGCGTTGAGGACATCGCCAAGCATGAAGTCTATCGCTTCGACCGCCTGCTTCCCGGATTCGATTTTCGAGAAATCAAGGATGTCGTTGATCACGCCGAGCAGGCCGTTGGCACTGTCCCTGACGGTTTCGGCATAGTCCCGCTGTTCATCGGACAAGGGCGTGTCGAGCAGCAAATCGCACATGCCGATGACGCCGTTCATCGGGGTGCGCAGTTCGTGGCTCATGTTGGCCAGGAATTCGCTCTTCGCCCGGTTGGCTGCCGCGGCTTCTTCCAGAGCCAGGTGTTCGGCGGCCAGGGCGCGCTCCCGGGCCATGGTCTGCTCGTGCAGCAGGCTGACATTCGAGGCGGCGCCGCGGTAACCCTGGAATTGCCCCTTGTCGCCGAATACCGGGACGCCGCTGACCGACAGCCAGACCCGTTTGTCGTCGGCCAGCCTGGCTTCGTACTCGAAGCGGTGGAAGGGGCGATGGGCGGCCAGGTCGGCAAAATGCGCCTCGATTCTGGCCTGCATTTCCGGGTCGTCGGCGACCATGATGTCCCGGCGCGATTTGCCCATTAAATCACGCACCTCGATGCCGAGCAGGGTGTGCAGATTGTCGGTCATGAAAGTGAAGCGGTGATCGGCGTCGGTTTCCCAGAACCACCAGTCGGAACTGGTCGAGAAAATGTCCTGGAAACGCTGTTCGTTGGCGGCCAGGGACTGATGGGCCGACAGCAATCGTTGTTCAATCCGGCGGGTGCGCGTGGCCAAAGCCAGCAACAGCAGTGTCGCCAGTCCGGCGGCCAGCAGCAAGCCGGAGAGCAGCTTGCGCCGGGCTTCGGTGCGTTCGCTACCGACGTCGCGGACGATGGCCATGGAAGCGACGGCTTCTCCATCGACATCGGGCAAGGGTAAAAGGCTGGCCGACCAGTCACTGAGTTCGCCGTGCGACGCCAGTACCTGAGCGGCCTGTCCGCCAGGGTGAGTATTCCAGTACTCGGCCAGTTTTTCCGGCAGGCGCCGGCCGCCTTGCTGCTGGATGGCAATGCGCGGGTGTTCGTTCCAGAAACCGCTGAATCCCAGTTCAAGCTTGCCGGCGGCAAACGCCGCTTCGCTGGTCGCCTGTTTGTCGACGGCAGTGATCACCTCGACTTCCAGCATCTCGCCGATGGCACTGGCGAAATATTCGACTTCCTGCGCCAGTTCGATGTAGCCGATCAGGGTGTCGCCGTCATGCCAGGGCAGCACGTGGCGCAGCGCGTAGGTGCCGAGCGGGCCCAGTTCCAGTCCGCTGCCTGGCTGGCCGCTACGCATGGCTTGAGTCAGGGTTTTCCGGGTGATCAGGTCGCCGCTGCGTTGTGGTGCATGCACGCGCAGCAGGATGTGGCCGTCCGGGCGGATGAAATACCAGTGGCTGATGCCGAATTGCTTGCGCAATTCGGCGAAGCGTTGGCGGCTGGCCTCAAGCAGGGCCGCATGGTTGCCTTGCTGCATGGCCTGGCGCAACTGCGCGTCGCTGGCGGCTTCGCGGGCGAACCAGCTCAGGTGCTGCAAGCTTTCGTCATGCAGGCGTTGCCAGGCGGCTTTGGCCTGACCAGCAGCGTTTAGTGTGCGTTCCCGCTCCTGCTTCTCCTGGTGCCACTGGAAAACCGCTGCGAAGGCGACGACCAGCGCCAGCAGCACGCAGCCGACGGGCAACAGAATCTGTCGCTGGAAACGCAGTGTCTGTGACGGAAAGGGCATCAATCTGCTGCGCTCCGGGGCTGAGCGCGGGGGTCAGCGATAGACGAGAACGGGAACCTTGGAATGGGTCAGAACCTTGTTCGTTTCGCTGCCCAGCAGGAAGCCGCTGATGCCTTTACGGCCGTGCGAGGCCATGAAGATCAGGTCGCAACCGGATTGCTCGGCGGCGTTGATGATGGCTTCGTAGGGAATGTCGCTGGTGGTCGACAGCGTGCTGCATTCGACGCCGGCTTCCTGGCACCAGGCGGTGACTTCGGCGAGATACTGGCTGGCTTGCTGTTCGGCCATTTCGGTGAATTTTTCCGGCGTGGTCGGGTCGATCAGGGCACCTTCGCCGAAATAGGCGATCGGGTATTCCGGCTTGGCATAGAACGCCGTGACCCGGGCACCTGCCTCGCTGGCGAAGGATATGGCACGCTTGGCCGCAGCGCGTGACAGTTCGGATCCATCGGTCGGAACGAGAATGTGCTTGAACATGCTTTACCTCCTGAAATGAAGTGCTGGCGTTGCTTTCCGCCTTATTGAGGTTCATGCTACGCCAAGTCCGGAGGATTGCAAACATGCGACTTGGCTTTTACGGTGCAGCCGGCGAAGTGACCGGTTCGTGCACGCTGGTGGATACCGGCGAGTGCCGCTTTCTGGTCGATTGCGGCATGTTCCAGGGGGGCGCGGAAGCGCGTTCCAAGAACGAAAAGGCGCTCGACTTCGGTTTCGACGTGCGTCGTCTCGATTTCGTGCTGCTGACGCATGCCCACATCGACCACTCCGGTTTGTTGCCACGCCTGGCCATGCTCGGCTATCGCGGGCCGGTTTATGCGACCCGGGCCACCGCTGCCCTGCTCGAAGTCTTGCTGCCGGACAGTGCCCATATCCAGGAAAAGGAAGCCGAGTGGCAGATCCGCAACCGGCGGCGGCGCGGGCGCAGCGAGCGCGGCATCCAGCCGCCGCTGTATTCGGTCCTGCAAGCCCAGACCGTGCTCAAACAGGTGCGCCCGGTCGACTACGGCCAGCGCGTCCGGCCGAGCGAGGGGATCGAAGTCTGTTTCCACAACGCCGGCCACATCCTCGGTTCGGCGTCGCTGGAAGTGCTCGTCCATGTCGGTGGGCGGGCCCGGCGGCTGGTCTTTTCCGGCGACCTGGGCATGCCCGGCCGGCCGGTGCTCAACGACCCGTCGGCACCGCCGGCGAGTGCCGATGCCGTGCTCATCGAATCGACCTACGGCAACCGCCTGCACCGGCCGTTTGCCGAGACCGAAGAGGAAATCGTCGCCGCCTTCAAACGCACCCGGGCAGCCGGCGGCAATATCGTGATCCCGGCATTCGCCGTCGGCCGCACCCAGGAAATCCTCTACCTGCTGACCGACCTGGTCCGGCGCCAGCGGCTTGACCCGCTGAAAATCTATGTCGATTCGCCGATGGCCAACGCCGCCACCCGGATCACGCTCGAACATCGCGATCTGCTCGACGACCCTACCTGTGAATTGATCGACTGGCAGCAGGCCCATCCCGACAAGGTGAATATCGAATTCGTCGCCGATGTCGAACGCTCGCGGCAGTTGAACGACATCCGTCACGGCGCGGTGATCATTTCGGCCAGCGGCATGTGCGACGCCGGACGGATCAAGTACCACCTGCGCGAGAACCTGCGGCGCAGCGAATGCACGGTGATGATCGCCGGTTTTCAGGCGGCCGGGACGCTCGGCCGGCGCCTGGTCGACGGTGCCCGGCTGGTGCGCATCTTCGGCGAGACGGTGCCGGTGCGCGCGAAAATCTGCACCGTCGGCGGTCTGTCGGCGCATGCCGACCAGGCGGCCTTGCTCGACTGGCTGGCGGGCTTTCACAAGCCGCCGGGCAAACTTTTCGTGGTCCACGGCGAGGCAGGTGCCTCGGCCGATTTCCGTGCTGCCGTACAGGCGCGTTTTGGCTGGGAGGAAGTGCATTTGCCCCTCCCGGGGAGCATGGTCACGCTGTAAGATGGTGATGAATTCGCCTCAGGGAGAACAAAGCAATGTCCGCAAAATCCGCAGCCCAGCATGACACCCTCGAACTCGACGGACTGAGTCCGTTCGAATCCCTGGGAAAGTCGGTCAGCAAGGCCATCGACCCCTTCGGTGTGACGACCTCGTTGCTCAGCGCGCAAATGGCCTGGCTGATGCACCCGCAGGAACTGGTTCGCGCCGTCAATGCGCTGTCCGGCGACCTGCTCGCCCTGCAGGCCCACGTCACCCGGCGGGCGCTCGGCATTCCGTCCGATGACGTGATCCAGCCCAACGCCGACGATGCGCGCTTCGCCAATCCGATCTGGACCGATTCGGCGTCCTGGGACATTGCCAAGGAGTGGTACCTGGCCTTCACCCACCGTCTGCAGGACATGTATTTCGAAACCCCCGGCCTGTCGGACAAGGAACGTCGGCGGGCCGCCTTCTGGCTGCGCAAGTGGCTGAACATGGTGGCGCCGACCAATTTCTTCTGGACCAATCCGGTCGCCCTCGAACGTGCCGTCGCCACCCAGGGCGAAAGCCTGCGCCGCGGCTGGGAGAATTTCCAGCGTGACGCGAAGGCGAAGAACATCCAGATGGTCGAGCCAGACGCCTTCACTGTCGGCAAGGATCTGGCGACGACGCCGGGCAAGGTGGTGTTCCGCAACCGCCTGGTCGAACTGATCCATTACACGCCGACCACCGACAAGGTGCGGGCGATGCCCATCGTCATCGTCACGCCGTGGATCAACAAGTTCTACATTCTTGATCTGAACGCCAAGAAGAGCCTGGTCAAGTACCTGACCGACCAGGGTTTCTCGGTCTTCATCACCAGCTGGAAGAATCCCGATGCGGACATGCGCGACGTCCGTTTCGACGACTATCTGCTTGAAGGCGTCAATGAGGTCGTCCGTGTCGCCGGTGAGTTCTGCAAGCAGCCCAAGGTGCATCTGGTCGGTTACTGCATCGGCGGAACGCTGGTGTCGACCTACATGGCCTGGGCCAACAAGCGTTTTGGCGAAGATCAGGTGCCAGTCGCGCACTGGACGCTGTTCACCACCCTGACCGATTTCTCGAACCCCGGCGACATCGACGTCTTCATCGACGATGCCTGCATCAGCGCGCTCGAAGAGTCGATGGCCAAGAAAGGCTATCTCGACGGCAACGAGATGGCGACCTCGTTCCGCCTGCTGCGCTCGAACAGCCTGGTGTGGAGCTACTGGGTCAACAGCTACCTGCTCGGCGAACCCTTGCCGCCGTTCGACGTGCTGTTCTGGAACGTCGACTCGACGCGCATGCCGCAGGCCATGCACGCCTGGTACCTGCGCGAACTCTACCTGAACAACAAGCTGATCAAGCGCGATTCGCTGACCGTCGCCGGCGAACCGATCGACCTCGACCGCATCGTCCAGCCGCTTTATGCGGTGACTGCCGAGGACGATCACATCGCGCCGTGGAAGCAGTGCTACCGCATCCGCAAGTACGTCAACGTCAAGGCGCCGGTGCGCTTCGTGCTGTCGACTTCCGGGCACATCCTGGGCATCGTCAATCCGCCGGTCAATCCGCCCAAACGGGCTTACTGGATTGCCGAACCCGAACGTAACGAGCACTGGGAGCAGTGGCAGGAACGTGCCGAGAAGAAGCCCGGCACCTGGTGGGAAGACTGGACGGCCTGGCTGGGCGAACGCAGCGGCGAGCTGGTCGAGGCCTACCCGGCGACCAACCGCAAGTTCCCCGGGCTGGCCGATGCCCCGGGTACCTACGTGCTGGAAAAATGAGTACCGACCTGCTGCGCATCGTGCGCATCAACGAGGAGATCAAGGCGGTCGTCGGGGTCGCCTTCAAGATCAACATCATGGCACTCAACGCCATTTTCCTCGCCAAGCGCGCCGGTACGGCGGCGCTGGGTTTCGGTGTGCTGTCCAACGAATTACGGGTTTTCTCGCAAGACCTGCGCACCTGCATGGGCGGCTTGAGCGGACTGATCCATCGCTGCGTAAACGAGGTCTCGGTCGTCCTGCAGGACGTTCGGAATACCAAATTGTTGCGCGAAGCGGTGGCCGGGACGTCGCGGCCCGAACTGGGATTGGCGCTGAAACGGCGCGAACTGGCCAACGGCGAGCACCAGGCGCGTCTGGCCAGCCTGCGCCGGCAGTTGCAGCGGGCGCTCGAGGATGCCTTCCAGCTGGTCGAGCTGGGCGGCGTGCTGGCCAAGTCGGCCAAGATCGAAGCGGCTTACGGACAGGGTTTTGCCGGGGCGCTGGCCCAGGTATCGGGGGAGTTCGACGGGATCGTCGAGGAAATCCGCAACTCGCTGCAGGCCTTGCAGCGTTCGGAATTTTTCAAATAAAACGGATGGCGGGGGCAGGGTGAAGAAAACCAGCACGATTTACCAGGACGGCGATCACAAGTGGGTCGCCATCGTCAGGGACAACGAACGTCCCGGACACCTGATCGATACCAACGAATACCTGGTCATGCACGGCGGCAAGGCCATTCTGCTCGACCCGGGCGGTGCCGAGGTCTTTCCGGCCGTGTTCTCGGCCCTGGCCGGGGAATTCGATCCGTCCGCCCTGAGCGGCATCTTCGCCTCGCATCAGGACCCGGACATCTGTTCCTCGCTGGCCCTGTGGCTGGAATTCAACCCGGGCATGAAGTGCTACGTCAGCTGGTTGTGGACCAGCTTCATCCCGCATTTCGGCGGTACGGCCGATACTTTCGTCTCGATTCCCGACGAGGGTATGGACATTGCACTCGACGGGCTGACCCTGCAGGCGGTGCCGGCGCATTACCTGCATTCCTCGGGCAATTTCCATCTCTACGACCGGCAGGCCAAGATCCTGTTCTCGGGTGACGTTGGTGCCGCCCTGCTGCCGCATGGCCAGGATGGCCTGTTCGTCGAGAATTTCGATAGCCACATCCGCCATGCCGAAGCTTTCCACAAGCGCTGGATGGGATCGAATGAGGCCAAGCGCCGCTGGTGCGAGCGGGTAGCGGCGATGGACATCGACATGCTCTGCCCGCAGCACGGTGCCATTTACCGCGGTGCCGATGTCAGGCGTTTCATTGACTGGTTCGATGGGCTGACCGTCGGCGTCCTGCACGGTTGAGGCATTTCCCGGTTTTGATGCGGATCAAGGCCGTCGGGGGCGGGCGGGGCGGACAATCGTCCCGACCCAACCCCAATGGAAAACATCATGACGATCCGGGAATTCATGAGCGACGATCACCGCCACTGCGATGATCTTTTTGCCCTGGCCGAGCAGGCCGCCGCCGATGGCAGCCTGACCCGCGCGCGCAGTAGCTTCGGCAATTTCCAGATGGCCATGCTGCGCCATTTTCTCGGCGAGGAGCAGACCCTGTTCCCGGCCTTCGAGGAACGTACCGGCATGCGCATGGGGCCGACCCAGGTGATGCGCATGGAACACGAACAGATGCGCGAACTGATGGTGGCTGCCGTTGATGCGCTGGCGCAGGACGACGCTGAATCCTTCCTTGGTCAGCTGGAAACCCTGCTGATCATGATGCAGCAGCACAACATGAAGGAAGAGAACGTGCTCTACCCGATGTGCGACCAACAGTTGGCCGCCGAGCAGGACAGTTTGATCGAACGCCTGCAGGGCGATCTGCAGACCGCCTGATGACGCGCCAGGCCGAACGCGTCGTCGACGGGCGGTTCATGGAACCGCCCCAGCCCTTCGTGGCGACCATGGAAATGCTTGACACCCTGCAGCCCGGCGAGGAAATGCAGTTGCTGCTCTACCGCGAGCCGCACCCGCTGTATCGCGTCCTGCAGCAGAACGGACATGGCTGGCGGACCGAATTGCAGGACGATGGCACCTTCGTGGTCACCATCCGCTGCTGAGCTTCCATGCAAGCCCTGCTGTCCTACGATCAAAGTCCGCCGCTGTCGGCGCCGCTGCGTTTCTTCCTGACTGCACCGCTATTCCTGGTTCTGGCTGGCGCCTTGGGCGTGCTTGAAGGCGAGGCGTTGTTTGCCTCGCGGTGGACGCCGGCGGCGCTGGCGGCAACCCACCTGGTCACCGCCGGTTTCATGCTGCAGATCATGGTCGGGGCGCTGATCCAGATCCTGCCGGTGCTGGCCGGCGCCAACCTGGCCCGGCCGCGTCTGATCGCCGGCATCGTTCATCCGGGGTTGGCGCTCGGCGCGCTGGCACTGGCATTGGGTTTCCTGCAATCGGCGCCGGGCTGGCTGCACGCCGCCGGGGTGCTGCTCGGCGGCAGCCTGACGGTTTTCATCGGGGCGGCGGGGCTGGCCATCTTCCGCGTACCGTCGACCAGTCCGAGCATCCGCGGACTCAAGCTGTCGGTGATCGGTCTGGCGGTGACCGTGGCGAGCGGCTTGTTCATGCTGCTGGCCCTGGCCGGTGGCTGGGCCGTGCCGCTGATGCCGCTGGCCGACCTGCACGCTGCCTGGGGGCTGGGCGGCTGGGCCGGCATCCTGCTGGCGGCGGTGGCTTACGTGGTGGTGCCGATGTTCCAGCTGACGCCGGGTTACCCGGCGAAACCCGCGTGGCGTTTCCCGTTGCTGTTGATGGCGGCGCTGCTGTTGTGGAGCCTGGCCTGGGCCGTCTCCGCCGAAGCGCTGCAGCGTCTGGCTCAGGCGGCGCTGGCCGTCGGCGGCCTGCTCTTCGTCGGGCAGACGATGAAACTGCAGGCGGCGCGCCGCCGGGCCCGCCCGGATTCGACTTTTCGCTACTGGCAGGGAGCCTTGTACGCGTCGCTACTGGCCTTGCTCATGCTGCTGGCTTCGGCCGTGCATCCGCCGCTGGCCGGGGTGCCGGCGTGGATGGGCGTGTTCGGCGTCCTGATCCTGCTTGCCGGCCTGTCCGCCTTCATCATCGGCATGCTCTACAAGATCGTTCCCTTCCTGCTGTGGCTGCACCTGCAGCCCTTGGCCCGGCCGGGCAAGCCGGTGCCGCCGATGAACAAGCTGCTGGCCGACAAGGATGGACTGGGGCAATGGCGCCTCTATCTGGCCGCGCTGCTGCTGGCCGTCGCTGCGGCGATCCGGCCGGACTGGCTGGCCGTGCCGGCCGGACTGTGCCTGATGGCTACGGCTGGCTGGCTGTGGTGGAACCTGGCGGCCGGCACGCGCAACTATCGGCGGGCCCGGCTGACGGCGGTCAGCGCATGAGCTACGTTCTGCTCAAGCATCTGCACGTTACCTGCGTCGTGCTCAGTGGCACGGGATTCCTGTTGCGCTTGTTCTGGATGTGGCGGCAGTCGCCCTGTCTGCAGCGGCGGACCAGCCGGGTGCTGCCGCACGTTGTCGACAGCTTGTTGTTGCTGAGCGCACTGAGTCTGGCCTGGATCAGCGGCCAGTATCCGTTTGTTATGGACTGGCTGACCGCCAAGCTGATCGGCCTGCTGCTCTACATCGGCTGCGGCACGATGGCGCTGAAGCGCGGTCGGACGGTGGCCATCCGCCTGCGTTTCGGCGCGCTGGCGGTGCTTGCCTACGGCTACATCGTCACCGTGGCGCTGACCCGCCAGCCCTTCGTCCTGGTTTAGACCACGCCCTGCGCCAGCATTGCGTCGGCGACCTTGACGAAGCCGGCGATGTTGGCGCCATCGACATAGCTGACCTTGCCGTCGGCGGCACGGCCGTAGCGCAGGCAGGTTTCGTGGATGTCGACCATGATCTGGTGCAGGCGGGCATCGACTTCCTCGCGCGGCCACGACAGGCGCATCGCGTTCTGGCTCATTTCCAGGCCTGAAGTGGCGACGCCGCCGGCGTTGCTGGCCTTGCCCGGGGCGTAGAGCACCTGGCTGGCTTCGAACAGCCGGACCGCGTCAGCGGTCGACGGCATGTTGGCGCCTTCGGCAACGCAGATCACGCCGTTGTCGATCAGCGTGCGCGCGTCGCCGGCGTCGAGTTCGTTCTGCGTCGCGCAGGGCAGGGCGACATCGACCGGGATGTGCCAGGGACGGACGCCGGGCAGGAAGGTGGCGCCGACGCGGCCGGCGTAATCGCTGACGCGGCCGTAAAGGTGGTTCTTGACCTCCATCAGTTCGGCCAGCTTTTCGGCGGTGAAGCCTTCCTCGTCGAGAATGGTGCCGCTGGAGTCGGATACGGTGACCACCTTGGCACCCAGCGCCATGGCCTTCTCAACGGCGTACTGGGCGACGTTGCCGGCGCCGGAGACGCTGACGCGCAGGCCCTCGAAGCTGCGGCCTTGCTGCTTGAGCATTTCCTCGGCGAAATAGACAGTGCCGTAGCCGGTCGCTTCCGGGCGGATCAGCGAACCGCCGAAACTCAGGCCTTTACCGGTGAATACGCAATCGGCGCGGTTCGACAGCTTCTTCATCATGCCGGCCATGTAGCCGACCTCACGGCCACCGACGCCGATGTCGCCGGCCGGCACGTCGGTGTCGCTGCCGATGTGGCGGAACAGTTCGCTGACGAAGGCCTGGCAGAAGCGCATCACCTCACCCGGGCTGCGGCCCTTCGGATCGAAGTCGGAACCGCCCTTGCCGCCGCCCATCGGCAGCGTGGTCAGGGCGTTCTTGAAGGTCTGCTCGAAAGCCAGGAACTTGAGGATCGACAGGTTCACCGACGGGTGGAAGCGGATGCCGCCCTTGTACGGACCGATCGCCGACGAGTGCTGGATGCGGTAGCCGCGATTGACCTGGACGTCGCCATGGTCGTCGACCCAGGAGACGCGGAACATGAGCACCCGCTCCGGCTCTACCAGGCGGTCGAGCAGGCCGTGTTCGGCGTATTTCGGATGCTGCTGGATGAAGGGCCAGAGGCTTTCGATGACTTCATCGACCGCCTGGTGGAACTCGGGTTGCCCGGGGTTTCGTGCGGCAACATGTTGGGTGAAGTCATGGAATGAGGTGTAGCGCACGATCGGGTCTCCCTTGATGTGATTAGTGTCCTGCTTGTTTTTCTGGCTGGATGACCTCAACCACGGTCAGCCGGCGGGTGCTGCCGCCCGGAAAGTCCCACTCGATCTCCTGGCCAACGCCGAGGCCGATCAAGGCGGCGCCGACCGGCGCAAAAACCGAGACCTTGCCGGCGGCGGCTTCGGCCTCTTCCGGGAAGACAATCTCGATTTCGCGGCTGTTGCCGGTCTCGTGTTCGGTGTAGCGCACGCGCGAGCCCATGGTGACGATGTCGGTTTTCATTGAATCGTCAGGGGTAACAATGGCGCGCTCAAGCTCCGCGCGCAGATCCGGGGGCGGCTGGATAGCCATCAGGCGGACGAAATCCATCTCGCTGATGATCAGGTTAGTCTGTTGCATTTACTGTGTTTTTTCTGTTTCGTGTGTTTGGCTCAGCCAAGCAAGTTGATGGACCAAGGATGTTAGTTGCACTGGCTGGTCTTGATAAGTCGGCAAGTTTGAATAAGACTGTTTCCATTAAGGAAACAATGGATGTGCCATGCACGACATCAACGACATGCTGCTGTTCGCCCAGGTGGTCAAGGCCCGCAGTTTTTCCGGGGCGGCCTTGCGCCTGGGGATTTCCAAATCCCGGGTGAGCAAGTCGGTGGCCCGCCTGGAAGCCGCGCTTGGCGTCCGCCTGCTGCAGCGCAGTACGCGGCGGCTGAGCCTGACCGAAGTGGGCGAGGCCTATTTCGAGCATTGCGACCGCATCCTCGACGAACTGGCGCGCGCCGACAGCACCATCGGCAGCCTGCACCAGACGCCGCGCGGCAAGCTGCGCTTCAGTGCGCCGGTGGCTTTCAGCACGCTGCACGTGGCGCCGGCGCTGGCCGATTTCATGCTGCAGTACCCGGAGCTGTCGGTGGATATGACGATCAGCGACCGCCTGGTCAATCTGGTCGACGAAGGCTACGACCTGGCCTTGCGTATCGCCCCGGAGCCCGGCGGCAACCTGGTTGCCCGCCGACTGGCGCCGATCCGGCGGAAGATCTGCGCCAGCCCGGCCTACCTGTCGCGCTGGGGCGTGCCGCAGGTGCCTGCCGACCTGGCCCGGCACAACTGTCTCGACTACACCTATCTGACGACGCAGGGTTTCTGGCACCTGCAGGGGCCGGACGGCGACATTTCGGTGCCGGTGTCAGGTTCGCTGCGCATCAACGACGACGAGGCGCTGTCGCAGGCCGTCCTCGGCGGTCTCGGCCTGGCGCTGCTGCCGACCTTCATCATCGGCAGCGAACTGCAGGCCGGAAGGCTGGTCGAAGTGTTGCCGGGCTATGTGCCGATCGAGCGCTTCATCTACGCCGTGCATCTGCCGAATCGCCATCTGCCGCTGAAGGTGCGCGCCTTCATCGATTTCCTGCAGCAGCGCTTCGGCGAACAGCCTTACTGGGATCAGCCCGGCGAACGCCTGTGGCTGGGCCTGAGTCGATAACGAGGAAATGCCGATGAAACGTCTGTTGATGGTCGCCGGTCTGGTGGCTGGTCTGGGATTGCCGGCGCAGGCCGAGGTGCTGCGCAGCGAACGCGAGGATTTCCGGGTGCGCGTGCTCAGCGAGGGGTTGGTGCATCCCTGGGCGCTGGCTTTTTTGCCCGACGGTCGCATGCTGGTCAGCGAGCGGCCGGGACGCCTGCGCTTGCTGGCGGCCGACGGTCGTGTCGATCCGCGCCCGGTGGCGGGCGTGCCGGCCGTTGCGGCGAGCGGACAGGGCGGTTTGCTCGACATCGTGCTGCATCCGGACTTTGCCGCCAACGGCTGGATCTACCTGAGCTACGCCGCGGCCGGCGAGGGCGGGGTCGGTACCGAGGTGGCGCGCGGACGCTGGGTGTCCGATGCCGCCGGTCACCGGCTGGAAGACCTGCGGGTGATCTACCGACAACGGCCCAAATCGTCCGGCGGGCAGCATTTCGGCTCGCGCCTGGTGTTCGACCGGGATGGCTTCCTGCACATCAGCCAGGGCGATCGCGGCACGATGGCGCGGGCGCAGCAGCTCGACGATCTGGCCGGCAAGCAGGTCCGGCTGCACGATGATGGTCGGGTGCCGGCGGACAATCCCTGGCGGGGAGTGGCCGGCGCGCATCCGGAAATCTTCAGCGTCGGCCATCGCAACGTCCAGGGGGCGGCGCTGCACCCGGTCAGCGGCGCTTTGTGGACCCATGAACACGGCCCGCAGGGCGGCGACGAGATCAATATCGTGCGCAAAGGACGCAACTACGGCTGGCCGGTGATCACCTACGGGGTGAATTACGTGATCGGCACGAAAATCGGCGTCGGCACGCATCGCGAAGGGTTGGAGCAACCCCTGTACCAATGGACGCCGTCGATTGCCCCGTCGGGCATGGCCTTCTATGGCGGCGAGCGTTTTCCCGCGTGGCGTGGCAACCTGTTCGTCGGCGCGCTGAAATACCAGATGCTGGTCCGCCTGGAACTCGACGGCGAGCGGGTGGTACATGAGGAGCGCCTGCTGAGCGGGCGCGAAGGCCGGATTCGCGATGTTCGTCAGGGGCCGGACGGCTTGATCTACCTGCTTACCGACGCGCCTGACGGCAAGCTGCTGCGTCTTGAACCGGCGCGCTGAAACTCAGGCGCGGTGGTTCATCAGGGCCTTGAGGCCGTTTACGTTGAGAATGCGGATGTGCTTCTGCTGGACCGCGATGTAGCCTTCTTCCTGGAACTTCGAGAAGGCGCGCGAGACGGTTTCCAGCTTGAGGCCGAGGTAGCTGCCGATTTCCTCGCGCGTCATGCGCAGGTAGAACTCGGCATGCGAGAAACCACGGGCGGTGAAACGCTGTGACAGGTTGAGCAGGAAGGCGGCCAGCCGCTCTTCGGCGCGCATCGTGCCGAGCAGCATCATGACGCCGTGGTCGCGGACGATCTCGCGGCTCATCACCTTGTGGAAGTGGTGCTGCAGGTTGTGGATCTCGCGCGACAGGCTTTCCAGCCGGTTGAACGGGATCGCGCAGATCTCGCTGTCCTCGAGGGCGATGGCGTTGCAGGTATGGTGTTCGGTGCTGATGCCGTCGAGGCCCAGCAGTTCGCCGGCCATCTGGAAGCCGGTCACCTGGTCGCGGCCGTCTTCGAGCAGCACGTCGGTCTTGAAGAAGCCGCTGCGGATCGCGTAGATCGAGTCGAAAGCCTCGCCGGCACGGTACAGGTGATCGCCGCGTTTGATCCGGCGGCGGGTCGAAATGAGGTCGTCGAGACGCTCGAGTTCTTCAAGGCTGAGACCGAAGGGCAGGCACAGTTCGCGCAGGTTGCAGTTGGAGCAGGCCGTCTTGATGACGGTCAGCGTAATTTCCTGATTCAACGGGATTGTGCTGGGCATTGGCAACCTGCGTTGGCTTGATCCATGTCAACCGGAACTGCGATCCATCCCCACATAATCAAGCCTAAACTTGGCGCTATGTTAAATGAATTTCGCAACTGAAAACCTCGTCTTCGATCCACAGATCATTCGCCGTTATGACGTAAACGGCCCGCGTTATACGTCGTATCCCACCGCAGACCGCTTTGTCGAAGCATTCGACTCGGAGGCTGCAGCGCTCTGGCTCGGCAAGCGCAACATCGGCGGTATCAGCCGGCCGCTGTCATTATACTTCCACATCCCCTTCTGCAACACCATCTGTTATTACTGTGCCTGTAACAAGATCATCACCAAGGATCATGGGCGCAGTGCCAAATACCTGAAGTACCTGGGTAAGGAACTGGCCCTGCAGAGCGCTTCGCTCGAAGGCCGCGACGGTGAGCACGAGGTCATCCAGCTGCATTGGGGCGGCGGTACGCCGACCTTCCTGTCGCACGACGAGATGCGCCAGCTGATGGCCGAGACGCGCAAGCACTTCAAGTTACTCGATGGCGGTGAGTACTCGATCGAAGTCGATCCGCGCAAGGTCGATGCGGCCACCGTGGCCCTGCTCGGCGAACTCGGTTTCAACCGGATGAGCGTCGGCGTTCAGGATTTCGACGAGAAGGTCCAGGTCGCCATCAATCGCGTGCAGAGCGAAGAGGAAACCTTCAACGTGATCAAGGCGGCACGCGCCAGCGGCTTCAAGTCGGTGTCGGTCGACCTGATCTACGGCCTGCCGCACCAGAGCGTGATGGGCTTCAACCGGACCCTGGAGCGGGTGCTGGCGATGGACCCGGATCGTCTGTCGATCTACAACTACGCGCACCTGCCGGGCCTGTTCAAGCCGCAGCGGCGGATTGCCGACGCCGACCTGCCGACGCCGGATGCGCGCCTGCAGATCCTGGCGCTGGCGATCAAGAAACTGACCGACGCCGGTTATGTGTTCATCGGCATGGACCACTTCGCCAAGCCCGACGACGAGCTCGCCGTGGCCCAGCGTCAGGGACGCCTGCACCGCAATTTCCAGGGGTACTCGACCTATGCCGACTGCGACATGCTGTCATTCGGCATCTCGTCGATCAGCAAGGTCGGGCCGACCTACTACCAGAACGTCAAGACCCTGGACGAATACTACGATCGGCTCGACGCGCCGATGCTGCCGGTGATTCGCGGTATCGAGCTGACCGCCGACGACATCCTGCGCCGTTCCATCATCCAGGCGCTGATGTGTCATTTCGAGCTGTCGATCGAAAGCATCGAGAGCGCGCACCTGATCGATTTCCACAAGTATTTCGCTGCCGAGATCGAGGATTTGCGCGAGCTGGAGCGCGGTGGTCTGCTCAAGATCGAACGCGAATGGATCACCGTGCTGCCGCCGGGGCGCATGCTGGTGCGCGTCATCGCCATGGCCTTCGACCGTTACCTGCGCGCCGACCGGCAGCGGACGCGTTACTCGAAAGTGATCTGACGGTGCCGGCGGAGGGGCGGGCGGGTTAAACTTCCCGCCTGTTTCCTGTCCAGCCCTGTTTCATGCCCGATACCGGTTTCCTTGCCCTGTTTCTCGTCGGCCTGCTCGGCGGTGCACATTGTGTCGGCATGTGCGGCGGTATCGTCGGCGCGCTGGCCATGGGCGGCGCGTCGCGCTGGTCGATGCACCTGGCCTACAACGGTGGCCGCATCCTCTCCTATGCCGCTGCCGGCGCCCTCGCCGGTGCCCTCGGTGCGGCCAGCCTGGGGCTGGAAGGGCAGGTGCCGGCGCGGCTGATCCTCTACCTGTTTGCCAACCTGATGCTGATCGCGCTGGGTTTTTACCTGCTCGGTGCGACCCGGGTGCTGGCGTTCACCGAACGCGCCGGCCAGGCGCTATGGCGCCGCATCCAGCCGCTGACCCGGCGCTTCCTGCCGGCCACCACCGTCCGTCAGGCCTTTCCGCTGGGCCTGTTGTGGGGCTGGCTGCCTTGCGGACTGGTATACAGCGCCCTAGCCAGTGCGCTGTCGGCCGGTTCGGCCGGGCGTGGCGCCGCCCTGATGCTGGCCTTCGGGCTGGGGACCCTGCCCAACCTGTTGCTCGCCGGCATCCTTTTTTCGCGGCTCAACGAATTTGTCCGCCGGCCCGTGGTCCGTACCTTGTCCGGCCTGCTGATTCTCGGTTTCGGGATTTACGGCCTGTACGCTTTGCCCTATCTGATGGAGAACGTCTGAGGTGACCGACAAGACCCTGCCTGACAGTGCGGAACAGGTGATTGAATTCGCCATTGGCGGCATGACCTGTGCCGCCTGTTCCACGCGCCTGGAAAAAGTGCTCAACCGCCAGGCCGGCATGCAGGCCAACGTCAATCTGGCGGCCGAGCGGGCGCGTGTGCGCCTGAGCGGGGTCGGGCCGGAGGCGGTGATCGCGGCGGTGGCCAAGGCCGGTTTTTCGGCGACCCTGGTCGATGCGGGAACGCGCGAGCGGGAAAAGCAGGAGAAGGAACGAGTCTATCGGCAGGAGGTCCGCCGTTTCTGGATCGCCGTCGTGCTGACCTTGCCGCTGGTTGGTCAGATGATTTTCATGTTCGGCGAGGGCGGGCACGAGAACGAGTTGCCGCGCTGGCTGCAATTGCTGCTGGCGACCCCGGTCCAGTTCTGGATCGGCTGGCGTTTCTACGACGGCGCGGCCAAGGCCTTGCGCGGCGGCGGTGCCAACATGGACGTGCTGGTCGCGCTCGGCACCAGCATGGCCTGGGGCTTCTCGGCCGTGGTCACGGTGTTCGGCCTGCACGATCAGCATGTGTATTTCGAGGCCGGGGCGGCGGTGATCACCCTGGTCCTGCTCGGCAAATTGCTTGAGGCCAGGGCCAAGGCACGCACCTCGGAGGCGATCGAGTCGCTGATCCGCCTGCGCCCGAAAACCGCCCGCGTCGAGCGCGACGGGCAGTGGCTGGAACTGCCCGTCGATGCGCTGATGCCGGGCGACATCTTCCTGGTGCGTCCGGGCGAGAGCGTGCCGGTGGACGGCGAGGTCATCGACGGCGACTCCAGCGTCGATGAGGCGATGCTGACCGGCGAGAGCATGCCGGTGGGCAAAGGCGCAGGCGACCGCGTGTTCGCGGCGACGGCCAACGGCCAGGGAGCCTTGCGTTGCCGGGCAACCGGCGTCGGCGAACAGACTCTGCTGGCCGGCATCATCCGCTTGGTCGGCGAGGCACAGGGCTCGAAGGCGCCGGTGCAGCGCCTGGCCGACCGCATTTCCGGGATATTCGTGCCGGTGGTCTGTTTGATCGCACTGGCGACCTTTGTTGCCTGGTGGTGGATCGGTGGTGAATTTGCCGAGGCGCTGGTCAATGCGGTTGCCGTGCTGGTCATTGCCTGTCCGTGCGCGCTCGGTCTGGCGACGCCGACGGCGATCATGGTCGGCACCGGCCAGGGCGCCCGCGCCGGCATCCTGGTGCGCAACGCCGAGGCGCTCGAACGCGCCCAGAAGATCGGTGTCCTGGCGCTCGACAAGACCGGGACGCTGACCTGCGGTCAGCCGCAGGTCACCGACGTGGTGCCCATGGCTTGCAAGCGCGAGGAAGCCTTGCGCCTGGCGGCGGCGCTCGAACACCAGTCCGAGCATCCGCTGGCGCGTGCCGTGGTGGCGGCGCATGGCGACGGAGAACTGCCGCCGGTGAATAACTTCCGGGCGCTGGCCGGACACGGTGTGAGCGGCGAAGTCGATTCCCGCGTCTTGCGACTCGGTTCGCCGGCCTGGTTCGGGCTGGACGACGAAGCGATTGCCGAACTGCAGTCGGCCGGCAAGACGGTCGTGGTGCTGGCCGAAATGAATGGTGAGGTGCCAACTGCAGTGCTGGCGCTGATCGCCATTGCCGACGCGTTGCGGCCGACGTCGCGGCAGGCCGTGGCGCAGTTGCGAGCGCAAGGCATCCGCGTGGTGATGCTGACCGGTGACAATGTGGCGACCGCCGCGGCGATTGCCGCGCAGGCCGGCATCGACGAATTCCGCGCCGGCATCCTGCCCGGCGACAAGGCGGCGGTGATCAATGCCCTGAAGTCTGGAGATGCTCTGGTGGCCATGGTTGGCGACGGGGTCAACGACGCGCCGGCGCTGGCTGCGGCCGATGTCAGCTTCGCCATCGGTGCCGGTTCGGATACGGCCATCGAGGCCGCCGACCTGACCCTGATCCGCAACGACCTGCGTGGTGTGGCTGACGCCATCGCCTTGTCCAGGGCGACTTTGGGCAAGATCCGGCAGAATCTGTTCTTTGCTTTCGTTTACAATGTTTCGGGTTTGCCGCTTGCGGCAATGGGCTTGTTGAATCCGGTTATTGCCGGCGCTGCGATGGCAATGAGTTCGGTCTCGGTGGTGACCAACTCCTTGCTGCTCAAGCGCTGGCGGCCGCATGACCTGAAACGATAGAAGGGAAAGTGGCGTAGCGATGACCGGGGTGGCCAGTGAAGGAACCAACTTGTTTCAGGCCACCATGGAGGCGGCTCAGGTCGGCATCTTCGTTCTCGGCGGCGGGCGCTTCATTTACGTCAATCCTTTCATATGCGAGTTGTTCGGCTATAGCGCCGAGGATTTTCAAAGCCGTATCGGTCCGCTCGACCTGGTTGTTCCCGAACAGCATGACCTGGTCCGCGAACAGATGGCCCTGCGTGCCGCCGGGGTGCCGGGGAAGGCGTACGAACTGACTGCCCGGCGCCACGACGGCTCGTTGTTCACCATGTCGGTGCTTGGCATGCCGGCAACTTTCGGCGATCTGCCGGTGTCGGTGGGCACGGTGCTTGATGTCACCGAGCGCAAGAACGCCGAACGGCGCATCCGCGAGCTGGCCGATTTCGACGCCCTGACCGGCTTGCCCAACCGGCGCCTGCTGCACGATCGCATGGCGCAGATGATTGCTTCGGCCGAACGCGATGGCGGTACTGCTGCCCTGATGTTCCTCGACATCGACCACTTCAAGCGGGTCAACGATTCACTGGGTCACAGCGTCGGCGACGACCTGCTGTGCGCGCTGGCGCAGCGCTATACCGGCGTCGTGCGCCGGGTCGATACGCTGGCGCGCCTGGGGGGCGACGAGTTCATCATCCTGCTGCCCGATGTCAGTGCTGCCAGCGCGGCGGATGTCGCCCGCCGGGTGCTGGAAATCGCCGGCTCGTCGTTCTCGGTCGGCGGGCACGAACTGACGGTGACTTCGTCGATCGGCATCAGCCTGTATCCGCAGGACGGCCGGGATATCGACACCCTGCTCAAGAACGCCGATACGGCGATGTACAAGGCCAAGGAACTCGGGCGCAACACCTTCCAGTTCTATTCCCGGGAGATGAACACGGCGACGCTGGAACGGCTGATGATGGAGAGCAGCCTGCGTCATGCGCTGACCGGTGACGAGTTCGAGCTGCACTACCAGCCGCTGGTCTGCCTGCGCAGCGGCGAGATCGTCGGCGTCGAGGCGCTGATCCGCTGGTGCCACCGCGATCTCGGGGTGATCATGCCGGATCGTTTCATTCCGGTGGCCGAGGAAACCGGAATGATCAACCCGATCGGCGACTGGGTCCTGTTCGAAGCTTGTCGCCAGGCGCAGGCCTGGATCGATGCCGGTCTGTCCTTGCGGACCATGGCCGTCAACGTGGCGCCGGTGCAGTTCCGCCAGGCCGGATTCGTTGAAATGGTCGCCGGTGCCCTGGGTACCACGGGGCTGGCCGCCGAGCGCCTGGAACTCGAATTGACCGAACGGACGGTGATGCACGACGCGGAATTTACCCTCGGCACGTTGTCGGCACTCAATCGCATGGGCGTTTGCCTGTCGCTCGATGATTTCGGCACCGGTTACTCGTCGCTGGCCTACCTGAAGCGTTTTCCGGTCGGCAAGCTGAAGATCGACCGTTCCTTCATCATGGACCTGGAAACCGATCACGATGACCGGGCGATTGCGTCGACCATCGTCAACATGGGCAGCAGCCTGCGCCTGACCGTCCTCGCTGAAGGCGTGGAGACTGCCGAGCAGCTCGCCCTGCTGCGCCAGATGGGGTGCAGCATGGTTCAGGGGTATCATTTCAGTCGTCCCGTGACGGCAGCCCGGATGACCGAACTGCTGCGCGATCAACCCTTTCGTTACGAGAAATGAGCCATGGAAAATACCGAGATCAGCATCGGCGGCATGAGCTGCCAGGGGTGCGTTAAGAACATTACCGGCGTCCTGAGCGCGCTGTCCGGCGTCGCGACGGCCGAAGTGTCGCTGGAAAAGGCCGCGGCGACAGTGGCTTTCGACCCGCAGGCGATTTCCCGGGCTGAATTGCTGGCGGCGATCGAGGATGCGGGGTTCGATGCCGAGTGACGCCCGTGATTCCTCGCCTGAGGAATCCTGTGTCCTGATGGCGGGCGTGGCAGAAGGGCTGACGATGGCCGATGTGGAACAGCAACTTCGGCTGCTCAGATCCCTGGCTGGTGTGCATCTTGCCGAAACCTGGAACGGCAAGGCGTTTTCGGCGGGTGAGATGCAGGCTTTTGTGCTGCCGGATACTTCACGATTCGATGGCTACCCGTTCGTCCTGCAGGTCCTGATGTCACGGGATGCGCTGGTCGGTGTCCTGTCAAGCATGCTGCAAATGGGGTGCCAGAGGATTGTAAAAATACAACATTAGGGGCGCTGATATGCCCGCATATGTTGTGTTTTTTGTCACAAATTTGTAAATGATATATATTATCAACCGCAATTAGAAGCAAGCCAGCCGCCAGCCAGCCAGCTTTTCCCCAACCGTATCGCTGTTGGGGCACCCGTCAGGCGGTTGGGCATAGGGTTTGTCACCAGCTTTTCGGATTGTCCCGCGCAGCGTGTTTCCAAGGATACGACTGTGAAACGAAAAGCCCGTCATGTGATGGTTCCGGCAAGCTTCCGGACCAATTCCCCTTCCTATACCAAGACCAGCATCGCCATCGGCATCTCCACCGCCATGCTGGCACCGGTTTCCACTATCGCCGACGAAGCGGCCAAGGAAACGGAAATGGCTACGGTGACCGTGGTTGAGCGTGTGATCGATCACAATCCCTACGCCGAACCGGATGCGCCGTACAAGGCCCGAATTTCCGGCGACGAGCGACGCAAGCGCCCGTTAGCCGAAACGCCGGCCACAATCAACGTGCTGACAAAAACGCAGATCGAGGATTCGGGTTACACCGACCTGCGCGACATTCTCGATACGCAACCGGGGATTACGCTGGGTACCGGCGAAAACGGCAATGCTTTCGGCGACCGCTACATCATCCGTGGTCAGGAAGCTCGTAGCGATGTCTTCGTTGATGGCTTGCGCGATCCCGGGATGAGCATCCGAGAAAGTTTTGCCGTCGAACAAGTCGAAGTTTCCAAGGGGCCGAGTTCGAGTTTCGCCGGCCGTGGAACGGCCGGTGGTGCGATCAATTCAATCACCAAGCAGGCAACGACCGACTATGACTTCACCAAACTTTCGGTAGGCCTGGGTACTGATGATCATCAGCGTTTTACCCTTGATACCAATTATGCATTGAGCGATACGGTGGCATTGCGTGCCAACTTGCTTTACAGCTATGAAGAGGTCCCGGACCGTAATCCAGCTGATCGGGAACGCAAGGGTGTCGCGCTGTCGGGACTGTTCAAACCGAGTGAGAACTTGAGTGTCCTGCTCGATTACTATGGTTTTCGCGGCAACGACCGTCCGGATATGGGTACCTATCTGTATGGTACGGTTCCCAACCGCAAGCCCTTCGAAAATCCGCCGGTTTACGCTCAGGATGGGGATTTCCTGAAGTCCCATGTCGATACCCTGACTGCTCGTCTGAATTACCGTTTCAACGATAATGTCCGGCTGACCAATGCCACTCGTTGGGGTAAATCAGAAAACGGATACGTGGTTACCGGCGCTGGCTACGTCAGTGATAGCGCATTGCGACTGACGACCCATCAAGGTTGGCAGGAGGTAGATTACTTCGCCAATCAGACCAATCTGTTCGTGGATGCCCAAATTGCCGGCATGAAACACGAGTGGAATTTTGGCCTGGAGTACACCGACCATGCGGTCTTGAATGGTATCTACTCGATCAATGGCGTTACTGCAACAAATCAGCCTACCGCTCCCAATGTTCCTTTTTCTGGCGTTCAGGGAGCAATCGATCACAGCAATATCAGCAAGTTCAATTGGGATCAGGACTGGCGTGCCAAGACAGTTTCGCTCTCGGTCATGGATACTGTCGATCTGAGTGACAAATGGACCGCATTCGCCGGGGTACGTTACGACCATACCAAGCTCTCGTTGAAAACCCAGACGCCGGCGACCAGTGTAATAACCGGCGATTATTCATACAGTGACAGTATGTGGAACGGTCATGTCGGCGTGACCTACAAATTCCTTCCATATGCAAATGTCTATCTGACCTATGCCTCGGCCAAGGATATTAATGGTGGCGAATCCGATGTTGGAACCAGCGGCGGTTATGGCGGCTTGATTACCTTCAATGGCAGCGCAGCCGGTGCCAAGCCGGAGACGACGCAAAACCTCGAGTTGGGTACCAAGTGGGACCTGATGGGGGGTAAGTTGCTGGCCACTGCAGCACTATTTCACATCAAAAAAAGTGATGTGATGGAGGCTAATGGCTATTCCTCGACAGGCACCTTCAACAGTGCAGCGAACCTAGTGAGGGGGGTCGAGTTTGGTCTGGCTGGCAATCTTACCGACAAGCTCAGTGCCTTCGCCGGCGTCACTTTCATGAATGCCAAGGTTACCAAGTCGGCAACGGCATCGAAAATTGGGAAAACTTTGAGCAATTTTGCCGATACGTCGGCATCGGCGCAGTTGCGCTATCAGGCCACACCGGCCTTTGCCTTCGGTACTGCGGTCAAATACGAAAGTGAGAAGTATGCCGGCGAGCCTGATACCGCAGCGTCATATGACGCCAATGGTGTCTACAATCAACCGATTCCAGCCTACACAGTCTGGGATTTGTTTGCTGATTACCGCCTGAACAAGGCTGCCAAGCTGCGCCTGAATATCGGCAATGTCCTCGACAAGGATTATTACCTGGCTGGCTATCGATCCGGTAGTTTCGTCTACAAGGGCGACGCGCGTAATGCCCGTTTGACCCTGAACTACGACTTCTGACGCGACGTGGTAACAGTACGGGCGACCCCAGTGGGTTCGCCCGTATCGCTTTTGAAAAAATTCATCCTTGCATTCCATGGCTGCCCTCAATTCCATCCCTGCTGAAGTTCATTGTGCCCAGGATTACGAAATCCTGGCCCGACACTTCCTGAGTGAAGGCGATTACGCTTATATCGCCGGGGGCTGCGGTCGGGATTCGACCTTGCGGGCCAACCGTGAGGCCTTTGACTCGGTCCGCCTCTGGCCGCGTCTTTTGCGTGACGTCCGGCATGGACACCTGGCGAGCACGCTGTTGGGCCATGCGCTGCCGCATCCGATCATGCTGGCACCGCTGGCGTATCAGACACTTGCGCATCCGCAAGGAGAAATCGACGTTGCCCGGGCGGCGGCGGCCACCGATAGCTGCCTGATCCTGAGTACCCTGTCGGGGCGCAGCATCGAGGAAACCATGCCACATGCGGGTGAGGCACGCTGGTTCCAGCTTTATTTCCAAACTGATCGGGCGGCAACACTGGACCTTGTCAGACGTGCGGAGTCTGCAGCTTGCCAGGTGCTGGTGGTGACCCTGGATACGGCGATAAAACTGCCGAGTCTTGGGGCATTGCGCAGTGGCTTTTCCATGCCGGCACGGGTTGTCGCCGCCAATCTGACGAATTATCAAGCGCCGGCAGCGCTTGCGCTGGCGCGGGGGCAGAGCCGCATTTTTCAGGGGGCCATGGCCGGTGCTCCCAATCTCGACGACCTGCGCTGGCTGCTCGGGCAGACCCGGCTGCCGATTGTCGTCAAGGGCGTACTGCATCCGGAGGATGCGCTGATGCTGAAAGCGATGGGGATCGCCGGGCAGGTCGTTTCCAATCATGGTGGCCGTTCGCTCGATGGCGCACCGGCGAGCCTGGAGGTGCTGCCAGCGATGCGCGCGGCGGTGGGGCCCGGCTATCCCCTGTTGCTCGATAGCGGTATCCGTTCGGGTACCGATATTTTCCGGGGGCTGGCTGCGGGAGCCAACGCGGTACTGGTTGGCCGCCTGCAGGTCTATGCCTTGGCGGTGGCGGGCGCATTGGGCGTGGCTCACATGCTGCGCCTGTTGCGCGAGGAGCTCGAGGCGTGCATGGCCCAGGCCGGTTGCGCCACATTGGCCGACATTGGCCCGCAAATGATTTATCGAAACAAGGACGAGGCTTAAATAATGTTGATTCCGATCGAAGGCGTCCTCAGCAAGGACGAAGTGAAACAGTTCCGCGATTTGCTCGACGCTGCTGACTGGCAGGATGGTCTGAAAACGGCCGGCACCCTGGCTCGGGCGGTCAAGCGCAACCTGCAACTGGAGGATGGTTCGCCGTTGGCGGTCGAGCTTGGCAACCGCATCCTGAGGAAGCTTGGTGGTAACCCGCTGTTCATCTCGGCGGCCTTGCCGGCACGTATCTACCCGCCCAAGTTCAACCGCTACGCCGATGGCGGGACCTATGGTGCGCATGTGGATAGCGCGGTGATGCAGGTGCCGGGAACGTCGGTTTCGGTGCGCAGCGACCTGTCGGCAACCTTGTTCCTGGCCGAGCCGGAAGAATACGATGGTGGCGAATTGGAGATCGAAGGTCCGTTCGGCATCCAGGCGGCCAAGCTGGAGGCTGGCGACATGGTGCTCTACCCGTCGAGCAGCCTGCACCGGGTGACGCCGGTGACGCGCGGGGCGCGTGTCGCCTCCTTCATGTGGATCCAGAGCATGGTCCAGAACGACAGTTCGCGCACCTTGCTCTTCGACCTTGATCAGGCCATCCAGGGCATGACCGGCGTGGTGCCGCCCGACGATGAGCGCTTGCTCAAGCTGACCGCCGTTTATCACAACCTGCTGCGTCAGTGGGCGCAGCCGTAAAGGGAAGCAAAGCAATGATGAAACAACTTTTTCCCTTGCTGGTTGCCTTGCTATCGCTGAACGCAGCACAGGCCCAGGAGAAAGTGCTGAATCTCTATTCAGCCCGCCATTACCAAGCCGATGAGGCCTTGTACAACGATTTCACCAAGCAGACCGGCATCCGCATCAACCGTATCGAAGGCAAGGCGCACGAATTGCTCGAGCGCATACGCAACGAAGGGGTGAACAGTCCGGCCGACGTCTTCATCACCGTGGACGCTGCCAGTCTGGCCGTGGCCAACGCCTGGGGCATCTTCGCTCCGGTCAAGTCGGCCGTGCTGGAGAGCCGGATTCCCGCGCACCTGCGCTCGGATACCTGGTTTGCCTTCTCGACCCGGGCGCGGATGATCATCTACAACAAGCGCAAGCTCAAGGCCGAGGATGTACCGACCTATGAGTCGCTTGCCGATCCCAAGCTGAAGGGCATGTACTGCAGCATTCCCGGTGGGCATATCTACAACCTGACCTGGGTTGCCGCACAAGTGGTTCATCATGGCGAAGCCAGGGCGGAGGATTGGGCGCGTGGTCTAGTTGCCAATCTGGCACGCAATCCCAGAGGTGGGGATACCGACCAGATCAAGTCGGTGGCCAGCGGCGAATGCGGCGTGGCTGTCTCGAACAGCTACTACCTGGCCCGGATGATGGCTTCGGAGCGGGTCGAGGACCGCAACCTGGTCAAGCGGCTCGGCATTGTCTGGCCGAACCAGAATGACTACGGCACCCACATCAACGTCTCTGGTGGCGGTATGGTCAAGACCAGCCGCAACCGCGAAGCGGCGCTGCGTTTCCTCGAGTACCTGGCCAGTGACGAGGCTCAACGTTATTTCGCCAACGGCAACAACGAGTGGCCGGCGGTGCCGACGGTCAAAGTGCATAACGAAGAACTGGCCGAACTTGGTCAATTCAAGCCGGATACAACGGCGCTGGTGACGATTGCCAACCAGTTGCCGGCAGCACAGAAACTGCTGGACAGGGTAGGGTATCGCTGAACAATGAAAAACGGGAACCTCAAGGTTCCCGTTTTTCATTGACCTGGGTGATCAGGCCGCCATTCGCATGAGCTTGCTCGGTTTGCCCTGCTGGCCATGTACTTCCTTGAGACATTCATGCGCGCACGAAGCACAGCGGCCGCAGTCGCGGGTGACACCGAGGTCACGGCGCAGGTCCTTGAGCGTGCGCGCGCCGCTTTCCGCGGCTTCGCGGATTTGGCGATCTGTGACTGCCTGGCAAACGCAAACGTACATGACACGTCTCCGTGGAGATTCAAATAAGAACAATTTGCATTCTATACAGATGCGAATGAATGTCAATAAACTTTGAGCGATTTGTTGTCTTGACGACAATTCCCGCCCCGTGGCCTCGTTGTCGCAAAAAGAATGCCCGGACGGCGGGCAATAAAAAACCGCGGACTAGCCGCGGTTTTTACCTGGGTGAAAGGTGGGTTCAGCCTTCGCCCGGCTCCATGTGCGCCTGCAGGTAGTTCGGCAGGGTGACGTCCTTGATCAGCGATTGCTGCGTTTCCAGCCAGTCGATGGCTTCCTCGCAGTGTTCGAGCAGGTCTTCGAGCAGTTCGCGGCTGACGTAGTCCTGGAGTTCCTCGCACAGGGCGATGGCCTCGATCAGTAGCGGGCGCTGGATGGTCTGCTCGTACTTCAGGTCGCCCTGCAGGCATTCGACGACGTTCTCGCCGATCATCAGCTTACCGAGGTTCTGCAGATTGGGCAGGCCTTCGAGGAAGAGGATGCGCTCGATCAGCTCGTCGGCTTCCTTCATCACCCGGATCGACTGCTTGTACTGGTAGTCGTTGAGCTTTTCCAGGCCCCAGTTGCGGAACATGCGGGCGTGCAGGAAATACTGGTTGATCGAGGTCAGCTCGTTCTTGAGGACTTTGTTGAGGATGTCGATGATCTTCTTGTCGCCTTTCATGTCGTCCTCCTCAGGCCGGGCTGCCCGAGCCCATCTGGCTCTGCAGGTAGTTTTGCAGACCGACCAGTTCGATCAGGCGCAATTGTTTTTCCAGGAAGTAGGCATGGTCGACTTCGGTGTCTTCCAGTTGCACTGCCAGCATGTCGCGGGAGACGTAGTCCTGGGCTTTTTCGCAGGCGGCGATGGCTTTTTTCAGGTGACCATCGACCTCGTATTCGAGCGCCAGATCCGCCTTGAGCATGTCCGGGACAGCCTTGCCGACCTTCATCGGGTTACGCTTGGACAGGTCGGGTTTGCCTTCCAGGAAGAGGATGCGCTGGATCAGGGCGCGGGCGTGCTGGCGCTCGTGGTCGGATTCGTGGATCGATTTCTCGGCCAGCTCGTTGAGACCCATGTCGGCGTACATCTCGCCGTGGATCAGGTACTGGTCAACGGCAGTCAGTTCGCCGGTCAGCAATTCATTGAGGATGTCGATAATCTTCTTGTCGCCCTTCATGGCATTTCTCCTGAGAATGAGGGGTGGCTGGCTGGCGTGACGCGGCTGGCTTGCCGTGGGCCGGATTGTAGAAGCTCAGACGCCCAATTCAAAGCATTGTTCCCGAAAAAGTGCTTTATTTACAATGAACTACGAACCGTTCTCATTTGTGTTGTCAGATTGCCCTTTACCGATCGCCCAGACGATAGGCGCCTGGCCGAGATGACGGCGCAGCGCGGCATTGACCCCGGCTGCCGTGAGTTCGGCGATACGCGCGTCGTGCGCGACGTCCCAGGTAACATCGCGGCCGGTCTGCAGCATCGCCGCCAGACGGTCGGCGTAGGTGGTTTCGGCCTGCAGCGTGCGGCGCCGGCTTTCCTGCCAGCGGGCGATACCGGCGGCGACTTCCTGCTCGCTGAAGCCTTCGGCGAGCGCCCGCGCCAGTTCTTCGCGCAGAATCTCGCGGGCACGCTCGGCCTGGTCGCTGGCGACGCTGGCAGTGATCGTCAGACGGGCGCGGGCGTCGAAGGGGTTGGCCGCGAGCGCGGCATTGACGCTGTAGGCCAGGCCTTCCTGCTCGCGCACACGCACACGCAGGCGACTGCTGGCGTCGCCGCCGAGCAGGCGGACGGCGAGCGCCAGGGGCAGGTAATCTTCGTCGTCGTCGCGCAGCGGTAGCTGGCTCAGGCCAACGACATCGGCGTTCGGGAAAGGCCCCAGTGCGACCACGATGGCGTCGGTGTCCACCTGCATCGGCGCTGTCGGCTGGGCGATTCTGGCGTAGGGTAGCGTGGCTTGCGGCAAGCTTTGCAAGCTCTGCCAGAAGCCCTGGACTGCTGCCTCGTCGAGGTCACCGACAGCGGCAATGCGCAATTGCGAACGGCCGCCGAAATCGGCGATGCAGCGACGCACGTCGTCGAGGCTCAGGGCGCGCAGTTCGGCCAGTTGCTCGGCCACCGTGCGTGGGCGGTTGGGGTGTTCGGGCGAATAGTTGTTGAAGCGCAGCATGGCTTGCCGGCTTGCCAGTTCGCCCGGGTGCTTCTGGCTGGCCTCAAGGCTGGCGATCTCCATCGCCCGGATGCGCTCGAAGGCGGCTTCCGGCAGCGTCGGCTGGCGGCGCACGGCGAGCAGCAGTTCGAGTGCCGGGCCGAGCTTGGCCGGTGGTGCGGTCAGGCTGATCCGGCCGAGGCTCTGGCTGGCCTGAGCCTGCAGCGTGGCGAGTTTGCGCCCGAGTTCGCTGCGTTCGATGCCGGCGCCGCCCTCGGCGAGCAGGCTGCCGGCAACCCGACAGGCAGTCTGGCGCCCGCGCAGCGATTCGCTGTCGCCGAAATCGTTGGCAATCACCAGCCGCGCCCGGCCGTCCTGGGTCCGCCGCGAGATCAGCGCGGCTTTGGCCGACGGGTCGGCCAGCGGGATAGCGACGGTGGCGGTACCGAGCTCGGCCGGCGATTTCGGTAACGGGTCGATGGCCAGCGTCGGTACCGGCCAGTCGCGTTTACCGTGGGCCTCGACCAGCATCCGCCCGGGAACCGCCGCCGGCGGTTCAGGCGTGCGCGGCGGCGGCCCGTGGTGGAGCAGGACTTCGGCCGGGGCGACGCCGGCGATCCAGTGGCGCAGCGCGGCGTTGATCTCGTCCAGCGTCAGCGTGGCGACGATGTCGCGTTCAACGAAGAACAGCCGCCAGTCGCCGGCAACTTCGGCCCCCGAGAGGGCGCTGGCGGTCGTCTCGGGTGAAAGCCGGGCGCGGTCGAACTGGCGCAGGCGGCTGGTGCGCACGCGCTTGAGCTGGGCAGCATCGATGCCGTGGCGGGCGAAATGGTCGACCGCCTCGCGCAAGGCGGCGGCCAGCGTCGCCGCGTCGGCGTCTTTATCGTGGCTGACGTTGGCGATCAGTAGTGAGTATTCGGGGCGGTCCTGCACGACGCAGGCGGCGCCGAGGGCCAGACGTTTTTCATCGACCAGCGTCCGCCGCAGGCTGCCCCAGCTGTCGGCGCACAGCGCCGGCAGCGCCAGGTCGACGGCTAGCGTCTGGCGGTCGCTGGCGCCGGGCAGCAGCCAGGCCACAGCGGCAACGGTGCTGCCACTTTCGCGGTAAATTTCGGCGCGCTGGCGCAGGCGTTCGGCCTCTTCGCGGGTCCATGTGGCTGGCGGCGGGCCGGGCGGGTTTTGGGCCGGCGCGAACAGTTGACCGACAAGGTCGAGCACGCGCGCCGCGTCGAACTTGCCGGTAACGATCAGGACTGCGTTGTCCGGCCGGTAGTGGCGGTGGTGGAAAGCCTGCAGCGCGGCAAAGGGGGCGTTCTCGATATCGCTGCGGGCGCCGATGGTCGGCCGCCCGTAGCCGTGCCAGAAGAAACTCTGACGTTGCAGGGCGCGGGCGACCAGGCTGCCCGGGTTGTTGTCGTTACGTTCGAGTTCGTTGCGCACGACGGTCATCTCGCTGGCCAGGTCGGCGGCGCTGAACGTCGGGCGCAGAAAGCGGTCGGCCTCGATGCGGATCAATTCATCGACTTTTTCCGGCTCGGCGCGCACGGTGGCGAAATAATTGGTGCGGTCGGTGTTGGTGGTCCCGTTCCAGGTCGCGCCCAGGGCCGTCAGTGCCTGCTTGAGGTCGTGGTGGCGGCCGGCACCCTTGAACAGCATGTGTTCGAGCAGGTGCGCCATGCCGGTTTCGCCATAGCCTTCGTGCTTGCTGCCGGTCTTGACCAGCAGCTCGACGCGCGTTGTCGGCGCATCGGGAAAGGGCGCCAGGATCAGGCGAAAGCCGTTGTTCAGCCGATACGAAGAAAAGCCGCCGGCACGGGCTTCGGGCTGCCAGGGCGAGGCAGCGACCAGTGCTGGTAGCGCGGCGAGGGCGAGAATGGCGAGTCGGCGCATCAAAGTGTCTTCAGGAAAGCTTCAAGCGCCTGCATTTCGCGCTCGTCGAGCTCAAGCGGCTTGACCAGTGTTGATGTCACCGGGAAGCGCGGATCCTTGGCCTGTGCCTCGTTGGCGGGTTTGGGGTGGAACATGCCGGCGTTGTACATGTTGACGATGCCGCGCAGCGAGCGGAACAGTCCGTTGTGCATCCACGGGCCGCTACGCGAGACGTTGCGCAGCGTCGGCGTTTTGAACTTGCCGACGTCCTCATTCTTGCCAGTGACGTTGTAGCGGCCGAGGTCTTCGTATTTACGCCCGAAGTAGGTCAGGCCGAGGTTGTGGAATTCGTTGTCGTTGAGTGCCGGACCGCTGTGGCAGGTCATGCAGCGTGCCTTGGTGCGGAACAGGTGAAGGCCGAGCAGTTGGCGGTCGTCGAGTGCCTTGTGATCGCCGTCGATGAAGGCGTCGAAGGCGGTACGCTCGGCAACCAGCGTGCGCTGGTAGGCGGCAAGCGCGCCCTGGATGCGTTCCAGCGTCACCGCGCTGTCGCCCCAGGCAGCGGCGAACTCCTCGGCGTAACCGGGGATCGCCGTCAGCTTGGCCGGCAGTTCCTTGAGCTCCATTGCCATCTCGGCCGGGTCGGCGATCGGGCCGAGCGCCTGGTGTTCCAGCGTCGGCGCGCGGCCGTCCCAGAACAGGCTGCTGGCGCCGGCGACGCCGACCAGCGCCGGCGCATTGCGCCGGCCTTGACGCCCTTCGTGGCCGGGCGTGACCGCCAGCGTATCGGCGTAGGCATGCTCGGGGCGATGGCAGGAAGCGCAGGCGATCTTGCCGGACGCCGACAGTGCCGGATCGAAGAACAGACGGATGCCGAGCTTGAGCATCGGGTAGGAAATCATGGATGGCAGGTCGGGCGTTTTTGCCGACGCCATCTCCTGCCAGGCGACCTGACCTTCGACCTGCGGCGCCGGCCACTCGGCCAGCGGCCGGGCGTAGGCCTGGCGCAGGCAGCCCGGGTCGCGGCCATCTAGCGGTTGGCGACAATCGCTGGCTGCGGAGGCGAGGAACGGCAGGCCAAGGATGATCAAAGGGAGAATTTTTTTCATGGCATTCGGGGGTGAAGGCGCCGGCGTTTTCGGCCGGCGCACGTCGACAGTGAAGAAGTCAGAAACGGTAGCCAAGCTCTACCCAGAACTGGCGGCCGATTTCGTAGGTGGGGATGGTGCTGGAACTGACACTGCTTTGGGCAACCGAAGCCTTATCGAGTACGTTGAAGACATCGAAATTGACGAAGAAGGCTTGATCACGAGTTGTCGGGTATTCCCAGCCGAGGCGCAGATCCCAGGTAAGGGCGGGCTTGTAGCTGCGCTCTTCCCAGACCGCGATTTGTATTCCTTCATGGAATACCCCCGAGGTGTTGGCTGAGGCAACTTGACCGACGGCTTTGTAAGCCGCGCGATAGCGAAGGAAGTTCGACCAGGTGAGATTCCATTGCGGGATCCTGGTTTCGGTGCTGAGACGCAGAGTCCATGGGCGGTTGAAGTTTTCTGCCGGACGATCGGTATAGCGCATCACGCTGCCCTTGTACTGAATGTACGGGTTGGCAAGGTAAATGTCGGTGTCGGTGTCAATGTAGTCCGGGGCGTTACTCTTGCTCTGCCACCAGTCAAGGGCCAATTGGCCTTTGGTTCGGGTGCCGAGCCAGCTAAACTCTTCAAGCGGAGTCACTGTGAATGACACAACGTCGGTTTCGCTCTTGCCACCGTTGGTGTATGTCGTATAGCTACTGGAGAGATTGGTCGGGTCGGTAGACGGTTCGCCGATGCTGCTGCCCTTGACCTGGATGATTTGGTCTCGGCCCTGACGATGGACATATTTCAGGCGGTAGTTGAACCCTCGCCATTGTTGTTCGATGCCGGCCATCAGCTCGTCGTCGTAAGGAATATCGAGCTGATTGAACTTCATGTTGTCGGCGGCCCTAGTGCCCACCGTCCAGGTGGAATCAACGGTGTTTCGCTGCTCGCTGTTGTAGCGCAGACGGTTGCGCCCCTCGCGCAGACGCAGGCCGGTGATGTTGCGGCCATAGTAACGATTGACGCCGGCATTCAGGATGGTGGTGCTGTCGGCGAACAGGTCATACTTGATGGCCAGTCGCGGGGCGACAGTCGTTTTGTTGGTGTAGTCGTCGCCGTCCACTCGAACGCCAGGACGCAAGGATAGGCGCCCGATTTCCAAATCATCCTGTAGCCAGGCGCCCCATTGGGTGACGGTGAAATCAAATTCCCCCTTGGCGAAACGGGTGCGCCGCGTCAGGAGTTGACCAGGCCATCCGTTGACTGTGGTGCCCAGCGAACAGGCATCGACCACGACACCGCTACTGTTGGTGCAGGTAGCTGTCGAAACTGGTGTCGTGTAGGTACTGTTTTCGGTCAGGCGTTTGTAGTTGACCTGTTGGTGAGAAAATTCGAAGCCGCTCTGGATGCTGTGTTGCATGCCGAGAAGATTGAATGTGTTCCAGTCGCCGCTGGCCTTGTAGCGCCATGTCTTTTGCTGTTGCTCGATATCTCCGTAGCCTCCTTCAAGACTGCTGGTGCTTGCGGTGTTGCCGATACCCCAGAATTTGCTCGAGGATTTTCGCCACGTGTACCAGTCATCGAAATCCGAGTCTCGGGATTGATCGAATTCGCTATAGGAAAGGCTCTGATTGAATTTGACCGCGTCGCCATCCCATTTGGCAGCCAGCGTTAACAGTTTCCCTCCGTTACGGGTCTCGAAAGAGGAATTGGCAGCATTGCCTCGCCAGTAGGTGTTTTGTTCCGGTGCATGTGTGATGCTGCCTTCCAGGTCAAGCCGGCTGACTGGTTTCCAGAATGCTTTGAGAAAATAGTTGTCGATCGAGCGTTCCTGGTCTCGCTTCTGGACCCCCATGGTTGCTACGTTGGTAGACGAGTAGAAACTCGTCGGAACGGTCGAACGCTTCTGCGAGATGTTGGCCATCAGCCCGAAGTTTTCTGTCAGATGGCCCTCCAGCGTGGCACGCAGGATGGTTTTTTCGAACTCGGGTTGATCGAAGTGCGACGAGGAATTCTCAAAATCCTGCTGTTCTCTGTCGTCAATGTGATAGCGGGTCCACGAGGACCGCGACATCTGGTAGGAAATCTTGCCGCGCAGTTCCTTGCTGGGTTTGCGCGTTTTGGCTTCGACAACGCCCCCATTGAATTGGCCGTAGGACGCGGGTACGTTGCTGTCGTACACAGTGATGCTGTCGAGCAAGTCGGTGTCCAGGGCCAAGCCCTGGCTTTGTCCGGGAACATCAGCAAGGGAATTGATCCTGGATTCGGTTCGTTCGCCGGGGTCGATGTCGTTATTGAAATTTGTGCCGTCAACAATGAATGCGTTTTGGTAGTACTTGGCGCCATTGATGCTGATGTCAGCGGGCGCGATTTCCCCGGGAGTCTTGCTGCTCTGCTGTTTGTTGTCGAACTGGATGTTCGGGACAGTTTTGAGCAGGCTGGTGATGTCTCCGTTGCCGGCAGGCATTGCTTCAATGGTTCTGCGGCTGATTACCGTCGTACCCAAAGGCTCACGTTGATCGACAACGATGACTGGTGCCAGTTGTGCCTCGCGGGTGCTGCCGGCAGACGCTTCGACGCTCTTCGGCAGCGCGACCAGGATGTAGCCGGAGGGCGTGCGGGCGACGCCGTAGCCGGTGTTGCGCAGCAGTGCGGTGAAACCGGCGTCGATTGCGTAGTTGCCCTTGAGTCCTTCGCTGTTCAGGCCCTTGAGCTTTTCGGCGTCGATCGCCAGCGAAACGCCGGATTGCACCGCGAAGCGGTTGAGTGCGGCGTCGAGCGGGCCGGCCGGAATGTCGTAGTGGCGGTTGGCCTGGGCATAGGCGATTGGTGCTGTGGTGGCAGCGAGGGTCGCGGTCAAGGCCAGGTGGGTGAGGAAAACCAGCGGCTTCAGGCGGGTGCGCAGGCGGCCGTGGCGGGTCGGGGGAGTGGTCGGTTTAGTCATCGTCGGCGTCCATTGGGGTTGGCAAGCCCGGGCGGGCAGGGACGAGTACCGGAACTGGCTGGCGCGACTGTGGATGCTGCGTGGCTACCCAATCTCGTCTTTCATGGGTATTGACGGACGAGATCGCGAAAGCGGAACTGTCCGGGCAAAAAAATCTTCAGCGGGTTTTCGGGTGATCGACGACGACCAGGTAGGGCGTCAGCGTGCGGATGCGCAGGCCGGGGAAGTTGTTGATGAGCAGTTGCAGGGCGCGGTCGGTATCGTCGAGCGGTAGCACGGCAGAAACGTGCAGGCCGGCGAGTGCTGCGGCATCGTAGCGGATCACGCCAGGGCGGTGCCGGGCGAGTTGCTCGAGAACCTTGCCCAGCGGCTCGTTGCGGACGACCAGCTGGTGCCGCTGCCAGGCGGTTTCGAGCAGCTCGCCGTCGACCGCGGCCAGTTCGCCGGCGTCGTCGCTGCCGAAGCGCAGGCGCTGGCCTGCGCCGACGACGAGCGGCCGGGGCTGGCCGTCGATGCTGACCTCGACGCGCGACTCGATCATGCTGAGCACGGTCGCGTCGGCCTCGCGGCTGACCAGGAAGCGCGTGCCCAGCGCGCGGATGCTGCCGTGCGCGGTGCTGACCACGAAGGGGCGGTCGCGGTCGGGGACGACGTCGACCAGGATTTCGCCGCGCAGCAGCGCGATGGTGCGGGTTTTTGCGTCGAATTCGAGGTTGACCGCGGAATTGCCGTTGAGCGACAGCCGGCTGCCGTCGGCCAGCCGCTGGTCGATCCATTCGCCGCTGCCGGTGCGCAGGTCGGCGAGCAGCACCGTTGGTGGTGCTGATTGCAGCGCCAGCCAGCCGGGCAGTAGGAGGGCCGCACCCAGGGCCAGGGCGGCGACGATACGGCGCGGTGAAGATTGTGCTCGGAGGGTGCGTAAGGCTTGCCGGGCCGGGATCTGGCTGCCTCTGTCGCGGATGTGGTCGAGCTGGCCGATCAGCGCTTCAAGTCGGGCTGCCGCAGCGGCGTGGCGCGGATCAGCCTGTTTCCAGGCGGTGAAGCCGGCTTCGGCTGTGCGTCGCTCATCCGGGTCGTCGGCGGACAGGCGGACAATCCAGTCGGCAGCCTGGGCGGCCAGGGTTTCCGGCGTGTTCGGCAGGCGGCTGTTCACGCGGGATCAGCCGGGGCGCAGGCGACCAGGCACTGAACCAGGTACTTGCGCACCATGCGTGGACCGACGCCGAGGCGTTCGCCGATCTCGGCGTGCGTCAGTCCGTCCAGGTAGTGCAGCAGGAAAGCTTCGCCGGCCTTGGCCGGAACCGTTTCGAGGGCGGCGGCGATCTGCGCCAGCGCCTCGGCGGCGAGCAATTGTTCTTCCGGCGAGGCGAAGCCGGCGAGCGGGTCGGTCAGTGCCGCCAGTTCGTTGAGCCATGCCTGCTCGATGGCGTTGCGGCGGGCCCGGTCAATGATCAGGCGGTTGGCGGTGGTGGTCAGCCAGGCACGCGGCTCGCACAGCGCGAGCAGCACGTCGCGCGAGCCGATCAGGCGGAGGAAGGTGTCCTGGGCGACGTCGGCGGCATGCTCCGGGCAGCCAAGCTTGCGCCGCAACCAGCCGTGCAGCCAGCCATGGTGGCTGGCGTATAGCTGGTGCAGCGGATCCGGGCTGGTAGCAGCGGACATCGCCCGGGGCTCAGCTGACGACCCAGATGTGGCGGGCGACCGCGTGTTCGAGCGCGAGCTCGACCTGGTCGGCGAGGATCACCGTCATCGGTTTTTGCTGGAGCACCTTGAGCGACTGCGTTTCGGCCAGACCGTAGGCGGTCAGCTGCTCGCGCTGGAGCGGGTCGATCTCGTCGCCCAGCCCGGCGAGGCGGACTTCGCTGCCGGGGGCGATGAAAGCGAGGGGAAGGCGGGCTTCGTTGTGTTGGCTCATGGTCGTCTTACCAGAGGGCGCGCAGGGCGAGGTTGAACAGGCCGCCGATGAAGAAGGCGAAGGGAACGATGATCGCGACCATGGCGACGGCGGTCTTCATGCCGCGTTCCTTGACCATCATCAGCAGGCTGGCGAAGCAGGGGATGAACAGCGTGATCGTGATCATGCCGACGATGGCCTGGATCGGGTCGAGGGCATCGGCCATGGCGAACAGGCCGGTGGCGCCGAAGTCGCGGCGCAGGAAACCCATGACGAAGGCAGCCGAGGCTTCCTTGGGCAGGCCGAGCCAGCCGCTGACCAGCGGTTCGCCGGCTTCGATGATGGCCGGCAGGATGCCGACCTTGTCGAGTGCGAACATCAGGAAGGTGCCGATCAGGAACAGCGGGATGACTTCGATCAGGTACCACTTGAGGCGGCCGGCGGTCTTCTTGACGACGTTGCCGGCGATCGGCAGGCGCATCGGCGGCAGTTCGGTGACCAGGGGGATGCGCCGGCCGGGGATCAGCTTGGCGGCGAGGAAGCCGGCGAGCAGCAGGACGCCGACCATGGCCAGGGTCCAGATGAGTACGGCAGAAAACGACACGCCGCCAAGCATGCCGAGGACGACGCCGAGCTGGGCCGAGCAGGGAATCGCCAGCGCCAGCAGGAAGACGGTGATCAGGCGTTCGCGCGGCGAATGCAGGATGCGCGTGGTCAGCGTCGCCATCGTCACGCAGCCGAGGCCGAGGACCATCGGCAGCACGGCGCGGCCGTTGAGGCCGATTGCCGCGAACAGGCGGTTGGCGATCACCGACAGGCGCGGCAGGTAGCCGGAATCCTCGAGCACGCCGAAGGCGATGAAGAAGGTGGTGACGATCGGCAGGATCAGCGCCAGCGCGTAGGTCATGCCCATCGTCCACAGGCCGTAGTCGCCGACCAGCAGTTCGCTGAGCAGGCCTTCGCCGAACCAGCCCTGGACCAGCCCGGTGAAGCCGGGGTTGAGGATGCCTTCGAAAAGGTCTTCCTCAAGCAGGCCGACCAGCGTCGTCGCGCCGAAGACGCCGACGAACTGGTACACCGCGTAGAGCACGGCGAGCAGGATGGGAATGCCCCACAGCGGATGGACGACGGCCTGGCCGATGCGCTGCGAGAGCAGCGGGCTGCTGTTGACGGCGCGGCGGGTGACGGTGGCGGCCAGTGCGTCGGCGGCTTCGGTGCGCTCGCGGGCGAGCAGGCCGGGCAGATCGCCCGGTGCACGGTCGACGGCATTTTTGCGCAGATTGTCGAGTTGACCGTAAGCGTCGCCGGCGTGTTCGCGCAGCCAGCCTTCGACTTCGCTGTCGTTGCCGAGGAAGAGGATGGCCAGGCCGCGTGCCGCCAGGCGCGGGTGCGGTGCGTGTTCGGTGATGGCGGCGGCGAGCGCCTCGATGTCGGCTTCGCGGGCCGGGTCGTAGCGCAGCATGCGGTCGGCGACGCCGGCGCGGGCGACGCTGCCGGTCAGCTCGCCGATGCCTTCGCCGCCGGTGGCGACGGTGGCCAGCACCGGAATCGCCAGTTGTTCGGCGAGCGCCGGGATGTCGACGGTGACGCCGCGCGCGGTCGCCTCGTCGTGCATGTTCAGGGCCAGCACCATGGGGACGCCGAGTTCGGCGAGCAGCGCGGTCAGGGTCAGCGTCCGGCGCAGGTTCTTGGCGTCGCCGACCTGGACCAGGCAGCGGCTCGACTCGTTGAGCAGCGCGCGCATGGTCGCCCGCTCGTCGTCGCTGCGCGACGGCAGCGCGAGCACGCCCGGCGTGTCGAGCAGCGCCGCCTGAGGATCGAAGCGGGCGCTGGCGCGGGTCACTTCGACGGTGGTCCCGGGATAGTTCGAGACGTTGACGTAGGCGCCGGTCAGGCGGTGGAAGAGGACGGACTTGCCGACGTTGGGGTGGCCGACCAGAAGGATGGCGTTGGCGGTGGTGGCGTTCATGGACTTCCCGGTTCAGGTTTTGCCGCAGGTGGCCAGCGCTTCGGCCAGCCAGCGGCGGTTGATTTCACCAGTGTGCTGCGCGCAGGCGCGGCGATCGGTGTCGAGGATGACGGTGTGGGGCAGGGCGCCGGCGCGGTTACCGAAGCGGGCGAGCAGCCCGCGCGGTTCGCCCGGACCGTGCAAGGAGAGCAGCGGCGGTTGCAGCGCCGCCTGGATGGCGGCTGGTGCGGCGGCGGTTTCGGCCGGGCGCTGCAGGGCGACGGTGATCACGCGCACCCGGCCGGCGCGGGCGAGGGCGGCAAGCTCGGGCATTTCGCGGACGCAGGGTGGGCAGTCAGCGCGCCAGAAGTTGATGACCGTCGGCTGTGCCGGCAGCGACGCCAGGGTGACGAAGCGGTGGCCGTCGGAAAGTTCGAAGTCGAGCGCTGCCTTGGCGACCGACGGGGGATCGGTCGCCAAGGCTGTGCTGGTCTGGGCAAGCAGGCTGAGAATGAGGGCAAGTCGCCGCATCACAGGGCCAGTTTTACGCCGCCGTAGACGAAGCGGCCACGATTCGGGCCCCAGATCTGGGTGACATCGTAATTGCCGGCCCCATCGACCCAGAGCATGCTTTCCTTGTCCGACTGCTTGAAGTCGGTCAGGTTGTCGACGCCGAGGAACAGCGACCAGCGCTTGTCGAGCCGGTATTCACCGCGCAAATCGATGGTCCAATAGTCCGGACTCTTGTCCATCTTGCGCGTGCCGTCGAAGTTGTAGCGCGGCGTGTTGGCGTAGTCGTAGAACTTCTTCAGGTCCATCGGGCCGGTCCAGGTACCGCGGATCATCCCGGTCCAGGGGCCGCTCTCGTAGTCGAGGCGCAGGTAGGCGCGGGTTTCCGGACGGGCGAAGGCGAGCGTGCCGGGCTCCGAGAAACGATAGCTGAAGCGTTCGGCAGCGACGGTGGTTTCCAGTGTCGGCGTCAGCTTGTAGGTCAGCGTGATGTCGCCGCCGATGACCGTGACTGGCTTCTTGGCCGAGGTAAACAAGGTGATGGGGGCCCCCGAAACCGGGTCGGTGGCCCCGGAGTCGATCATCGCCATGTTCTTGATCTTGTTGTAATTCAGCGAACTGACCCAGGCCAGACGATCCCCGGCGTACGAGAGGGCGTAGGACGCATTGTCGGAAATCTCGGCCTTGTCGATGTCGCGGACGATGCGCGAGGTATCGAGAATGCCGTGATCCTGTTCGAAGAACGAGGTCGGTGCCCGGAAGCCACGGCCTACCGCGAAGCGGCTGTTCAGTTCGTGGCTGTGGTTCCACAGCACGTTGAAGCGCGGGCTGGTGATGCCGCCGAAAATGTTGTGGTCGTCGTAGCGAACCGAACCGTTCACCTCGACGACACCGTCGAGGAAGGCGTGGTAGGCCTGCAGGAACAAGCCCGGGGTTTTGTACTTGTAGTCGTCGATACCGTCGTTGGGCGTGCCGTCGGCCATTGCGCCCTTGCTCTTCAGGTCTTCGTAGCGGTAGGTGACGCCGCCGGTCACCAGCGTGGCGCCGATCGGCTGCTGGGTGCTGGCTTCCAGGTAGTACTGGGTCTGCTCGGCCTTGTAGATTGCATGTTCGTAGTAGGAGTCCTGCTTGTGCTTGGCCAGGCCGACGGCGAAACGCAAGCTGCCGTCGCCGAGCTTGTGCGTGGCGCTGGAGATGAACTGCTGGCGGTCGGTGAAAATGATTTCCGACATGCCGCCCAGACCGTCGTCGTAATTGCGAATGCCACCGGCTGCCACATCGTCCGGATGGTCGCCAATGAAACCGCTGCCATCACTGTCGAAACCATCCACCGTCACCCAGCCGGCATTGCTTGGCGAGCCATTCTTGCCTTTGCTCCACAGGAAGGGGTTGCCGCTTTGGTCGGCCTTGACCTTCGCGTAGTCATCGCCCATGGCGCCGCCCATGCGTTTTTCGTCGACGATGTCCAGGCGCCCCTTGATGCTGAATCCGCCCACATCATCGAGGAAGAAGCCGATGCCACCAAGGTTGCGCTTGAAGCCGGTGTATTCGGAAACCTTGTTGCCATCGGCGTCGACTGAGTCGTGGCCGTTGTGATTGAAATTGGCGGTCAGGGCGCCCCCCTGGAAGACCTTGGCGCCGAACAGGTCGGTATTGATGTGGCCGTAGGAGCCGAATTGCTGGACGCCGATGAACTCGTCCTTGGTCGGGCGGCGGGTGACCATGTTGACCGAACCGGCCAGCGCTTCCGGCGCAATCAGGCTGGTACCGGCGCCGCGGGAAATATCGATGCGCTCGACACCGCCGAGGCTGACGCTGTCCAGACCGTAGGCGGTGGACACCGACGAGAAGATCGGGATGCTGTCGATCAGCAGCGTGGTGTAGCGACCCGGCAGGTTGTTGAGCACGACGTTGCGCACGTTGCAGATCGAGCATTCGGTCTGCACCGAGATACCTGGACGTTTGTCGAGTGCTTCGGTCAGCATCGTGGCGCCGGTCTTTTCCAGTTCGCGTGCGCCGAGTGATTCGGTGGCGATGATTTCATCACGCAGCACCGGCTTGGCACCCACGGTCTTGCCGGATGAAACGGTGATTTCGCTCAACTGCTTGTCGGCGAGCGCCGGGCCGGCGAAGGCGAGCATGATCGCGAGGCTGAGTGGCTTCGGGTCGACGTGCTGCATGATGAACTCCCTGAGTTTTTTTGTTTATTCGTTGTTGCCGGGTTGGGTGACGAAGCCGATCTTGCTCAGTCCCGCCCGGCGTGCTGCACTCATGGTTTCGGCGACGGCTTCGTAACGGCTGTCGCGGTCAGCCTTGAGGTGCAGTTCGACGTTGGCGTCCTGGCTGACCGCGTCGCGGAAACGGGTTTCCAGCGTTGCCGCATCGACCGGTTCGCTACCGATGAACACCTTGTTGTCGGCGGTGATCGCCACCTGCAGGGTCATCGGTTTTTCCGGGGTGGGCGTGCTTGAAGCGCGCGGCAGGTCGACCTTGACCGAGTGCGTCATCAGCGGTGCGGTGATCATGAAGATGATCAGCAGCACCAGCATCACGTCGATCAGCGGGACCATGTTGATTTCGGCGGTCGGCATCTGGTTGCCGCCGTTACTGAAGGTTCCGATGCCCATCTCAGACAGCTCCGGCAGCGGCGCGGGCACGCATCGGGTGGATCTGGGCGCTATTGGCGACCAGCGGCTTGCCGATGGTGAAGAAGGCGTGCAGATCGTGGGCAAAGGCGTCGAGGTCGGCGAAGATGACGCGGTTGGCGCGGGTGAAAGTGTTGTAGGCAAACACGGCCGGCAGTGCGACGGCCAGGCCGGCGGCGGTCATGATCAGCGCTTCGCCGACCGGGCCGGCGATTTTTTCCAGCGCGGCCTGGCCGGTCATGCCGATGGCGACCAGCGCGTGGTAGATGCCCCAGACGGTGCCGAACAGGCCGACGAAGGGGGCGGTGGCGCCGGTCGTGGCGAGGAAGGTCAGGCCGTTTTCCATGCCGGCCTGAGTGGTCGACAGTTGCTGCCGCAGGGCACGTTCCATCTGCTCGGACGGATCAAACTGGGAAACCAGGCGACCGGTAACGGCTTCGCAGTCGTGATTGCAGCAGTTGGCCTGGCTGGCCAGTTGCGCGTAGGGGCTGTCTTCACCGGCCTCGCGCAGTTTTTCGATGCCTTCGGCGACGCTGCTGGCGGCCCAGAATGCGGGTACGGCACGGGCTGCCTTGCGCAGACGCCACCAGTCCCAGGCCTTGGCCAGGATCAGGTACCAGCTGGCGATCGACATGGCGACAATCACGATGGCGACCGAGTGGGAAACGGTATCGCCTTGGGCCCATAGATGGGCGAGCCCGAAGACGTTTTCTTGTGCGCTTTCCTGCATTGCTATTGCTCCAGTTTGAAAATGATGGGGACCAGGACGAAACTCTGAACGGCGACATCGCCGCGCTTGGCCGGAATGAATCGCCAGTTGCGTACGGTCTTCAATGCCGACTCGTCCAGGCGACTACTGCCAGAAGAGGTGCGTACCTCGACGCTGTCGGCCGTGCCTTGTGGATTGACCGAAACGCGCAGCATGACCTTGCCTTCCTCGCCCATGCGTCGCGATAGCGGCGGATACGGGGGGGGCGGGTTGCGCAGGTAGTCGGCGTCGAAGCGGGCTTGACTGATTGCCGGGGCCGTTGGCGCCGGGGCTGGCGGCGTGGGTTCGGCGACCTGAGGCGTGGCGACCGGGGCGTTGTCGGCTGGCGCTGTGCTGGCGGTGGTTTCTAGGACTGGGGCCGGTGTCTTGGGTTGGGGTAGCGGCTTGCGCACCACAGGTTCGGGCTTGGCCATCGGCAACGGCTTGGCCTCGGGCGGCGCTTCGATTTGCGGTGCCGGCAGCAGGTCGACGATCAGTGGCATTTCCATGATCTGTGGCGCCATGGTCTTGGCGGCCAGGGCCAGCAACAGGGCGCCGGCGTGGAGGCCGATGACGATGGTCAGCAGGCTGCTGCGGCGGCTGGTCGATGGAGGAGATAAAGCGTAACTCATGGCGTTTGTTCGGTTGGTTCCGCGCCCGCCAGGAAAAAACCCTTGGCTTGCTGGCCGGGAGGCGCGCTGGCTACGGGAAAGGTCTTACAACGGAGAGAAAAACTATTTGGTCAGGATCAGCTTGTTTTCGCGGGTCACGCGCAACAGATAACGCTGGCCTGCGTGTTCGATTTCGACGGTATTGGCACCTTGCAGAATCTGCCCGCTATCCACGCGCGGCAGGGAGGCGTTGCTTGCTGGCAGGGGGCTGGCATCTGGGGCGGGTTTCGGCGGGGTGTTCATGTGTTTCTTATGTAACTTGAATGTCTCCAATTGTAACTAAACGAGAACGATTGTCAATAATATTCGTATTGAAGTTTACTCGGTGGTGCAGGCCTGGCTGATCACCCGGCCAAAACTGGAAACCCCGGCGTTACGAACGAACAGGCAGGGCTTGCCGGTGCGCCGGCATTGCTCCTTCACCCGCCAGTAAGCGTTGTGGCTGATGCAGCCGGCCTGGCAGATCACCAGATCGGCAGCGGACAGCGCGCTGTCGATGCGATGCAGGCTCTCTTCGAGGCCGCCGTCGTGGTGCATGAAACGCCCGCCGGACTGTTCGACGACCTGCCGGTAGGCATCGACGGCGCCGGTGCGGCCACCAACGCACAACACGCATTTGCCGGAAAGATTTTCCGGTGCGGTGGTGTCAGCAAGCTTCAAAGCCTCGTCGTCTTCGCTGAGCAACTGGTTGATCGTTTCCTCGGCATGACGCAGCCGTTGGCGCAGGTGCCAGACCTCGGTTTCGCGCCCCTCGGCCTCGGCGGTCAGGGCAGTGCATCGGGCTTCGGCGTCGCTGGCGCGGCGCAGCAGGCTCTGCCGGTCCTTGAGGTCGGGCAGGCTGCTGCGCAAAAGATCAAGTTGTCCGGCCTGGTTGGCGATCAGTGCGTCACGCCCGGCCAGTTCGGCGCGCAATTCGATGACGCGTTGTCCCAGTGCCTGGGTCTCGGAGGATTTTTCCTGGCGCAGCGATTCGTTTTCCTGGCGGGCTTTTTCCAGTTGCTGTTTGAGTTGCCGGTTTTCGGCCTGCAGCGACTTCAACGTCTTCAGATCGGCCCGGGTGCCGGTGCCGACCTGATGCTGGATCATGTGGATGTCGCCATAGACCTCGTGCTCCAGCGTCGAGTCGCAGGCCGGGTGCGTCCAGGTGGCCCACAGGGCGGCCGGAATTTCGCTGCCGATGGCGGTGGCTTCGCGCCACAGCTTGCCCAGCGCGTCGCTGTCCTTGGCGCCGGCAAAGCGACGGATGGTGGCGTGATAGCGTTTTTCCAGTTGCTTGTGCAGCACTTCGGCGAGTTTGCTGCGGACCTCGCAATTGCCAACGGCCGTGGTGTGCAGGACGAAATCGGTGGTGTCTGCGGGGAAATGCATCACCTTTTTCATCAGGCTGCGCAATTCAGTGACATCGAAGCAGGTGCCGATCACCGGGCAGTGAAATTTGTGGGCGATTTCCCAGAGCTTGCGGCGTCGGGAGCTGGTCGGGGCGTCTTGCGGCAACTGCGGTGCAGCGTTGGTCATCGACTCGAACAACGCCAGCGGGCGGCGGCTGGGTGTAAAACTGCCACCGGCGACATGATAGGGATAATCGGCCATGGTTCAGTTCTCTTTTGGTTGCGAACGAGAACAATTATCGTTTATCGATTGCATTCAGTCAACCTGGCTCGATGCTGTATGCAAACAAGGGATGGCTTTTGTCCGAAGGAGGGCGTTACAACGACTTCCAGTCCAATTGTGGATTTCGGGAATTGATTCATCCATCGCGGAGTCTTGGTGTTAAAAATGCAATGTTATAACATTGCATTTTGTTTTTATAACCTTCACTTCGTCAGCAAAAGGCTTAATCCGATGAGTGTTCTTTCTAGCGACCGGCGCATACCTGTCACCCTGCTGACAGGCTTTTTGGGTGCCGGCAAGACAACGCTGCTCAATCACCTGCTCAGTCAGCCGGACATGGCCAACGCCGCCGTTTTGATCAACGAATTCGGTAGTGTTGCGGTCGACCACCATCTGGTGACCAAGATCGACGAAGACCTGATCCTGCTCGACTCCGGTTGCATCTGCTGCACGGTGCGCGGCGATTTGACGCGCAGCCTGACCGAGTTGTTCATGAAGAGCCTGCAGCGCAAGATCGTGCCGATCAACCGCGTAGTCATTGAAACCACCGGGCTGGCCGATCCGGCGCCGGTCATCTTCACGCTGATGGAAGACTTTTTCATTGCCGAGCGCTTCCGTATCGATGGGGTGGTGACCGTGGTCGATGCGACGCATGCGGCCGGACAACTGGCGCAGCATCCCGAGGCGGTCAAGCAGGTGGCGATGGCCGACCGCTTGCTGCTCAGCAAGTGCGATCTGGCCGATGGTCCGGCCATCGAAGCGATCAGTCAGACCTTGCGCCGGATCAACCCGGGCGCGCCGCAGATTTTCGTACGCCGTGGCGAAGTCGCGTTGGCCTCGCTGACCGGTTGCGGCCTCTACGACCCAGGCAGCAAGACGCCGGATGTCGCCGGCTGGCTGGCCGAGGAAAAGGTGCGCGAGGAACGACGCAAGGCCCACGGCCATCACCACCATCACCACGATGTCGACCGGCACGACGCCGAGGTTTACAGCTTCGCCCTGACTTTCGACCAGCCGCTGCAGTGGGTCAGTTTCGTCGACGCCGTGAGTATGTTGCTGCAGGGCATGGGCGACCGCATCCTGCGCATCAAGGGCCTGCTCAATGTGATCGGTGATGACAAGCCACGCGTCATTCAGTGCGTCCAGCACACCAATTACCCCTATACCCGCCTCGACGAGTGGCCGGCCGAAGCCCCCTACAACGACCGCAAAAGCCGCCTGGTGTTCATCGTGCGTGGCCTTGATCAACTCCTGATCGAGAAAGCTTTCGCCATGTTCTGCGGCGTGCTTGATGGCGAGCGCCGGGAAGCGCTGGTTGCCGAAGGACGCATGCCATGACCATTCGCCTGCACAACACGCTGAGCCGGCAGAAGGAAGCCTTTGTACCGGCCGATCCGCAGCGCGTCACGATGTACGTCTGCGGGCCCACCGTCTACAACTACGTGCATATCGGCAATGCCCGCCCGGTGGTCGTTTTCGATGTGCTCTACCGACTGCTGGCGCGGCACTTCCCGCAGGTGATTTACGCCCGCAACATTACCGACGTGGACGACAAAATCAACGCGGCTGCAGCCGCCAACGGCGAGACTATCCGCGTGCTGGCCGAGCGCTTTGCCGCGGCTTACCGTGAGGACATGGCCCAGTTGAATGCCTTGCCGCCCGGCGTCGAACCTTGGGCCACCGAACATGTGCCGCAGATGATCGCCTTGATCGAGTGCCTGATCGAACGCGGCCATGCCTACGCCGCCGAAGGCCACGTGCTCTTCCACGTGCCGTCGCTGCCGGATTACGGCAAGCTCTCCGGCCGCAATCGCGAGGACATGATTGCCGGTGCGCGGGTCGAAGTCGCGCCCTACAAGCGTGATCCAGCCGATTTCGTGTTGTGGAAACCGTCGACCGCCGCCCAGCCGGGCTGGGAGAGCCCCTGGGGCGTCGGTCGTCCGGGCTGGCACATCGAATGCACGGCGATGATCAACACCCACCTCGGGTCGTCGATCGACATTCACGGCGGTGGCCAGGACCTGATCTTTCCGCACCATGAAAACGAGATCGCCCAAGGCGAAGGAGCCCATGGTAGCCAGTACTGCCGCTACTGGCTGCACAACGGCTATGTCACGGTCGACGGCGAAAAGATGTCGAAATCGCTGGGCAACTTCCGCACCGTGCGCGACCTGCTGCAGCATTACCCGGGCGAAGTCATCCGCTATGCCTTGCTCGCCGGTCACTACCGCAAGCCGCTCGACTTTTCGCTGAGCGCACTCGATCAGGCCCGGGCAGCGCTCGACCGCCTGTACGCCAGCCTGCCAGCCACCGGCAGCCCGCCACCCAAAGTGCGTGCCGAAGCCGTCGAGGCGGCACTGGCCGATGACCTGAACACCCCGCTGGCACTGGCCTGTCTGCACGAAACCGCCAGCGCCCTGCGCAAATGTTCGGACCCGGACGAGCAATCCAGGCTACTCGCCGTGCTGCGTGATGGCGCCGATTTGCTCGGGCTGTTGCAAGCCGACCCGACCCAGTGGCGGCAGCAAGGCAGCATGGCGGCGACCGGGCAGGCCAGCGGCCCGAGCCCCGAACAGATCGAAGCCCTGATTGCCGCGCGGCAAGCCGCCCGTGCAGCGCGTGATTTCGCCCGCGCCGATGCCCTGCGCCAGGAACTCGCCGCCCTGGGCATCGGTATCGAAGACAGCGCCAGCGGCACCACCTGGCATCGCCTGCACGCGGAGCCCGTGGCATCCCGGCGGGCTCGATCCGGTCCCGCCGGCCAGTAAGGCTGCCCCCACTGACAACATCAAGAGACCCTAAAACATGCCCAGCATCACCCTGCCCGATGGCAGCCAACGACATTTTTCGCAAGCAGTCAGCATCGCCGAACTGGCTGCCGACATCGGCCCCGGTTTGGCCAAGGCCGCCCTGGCCGGCCGGGTCGATGGTCGGCTGGTTGATGGCGCCTTCATCGTCGACCGGGATGCCAGCGTCAGCCTGATCACAGCCCGCGACCCGGAAGGGCTGGAAATCCTCCGCCACTCCTGCGCCCACTTGCTGGCCATGGCCGTCAAGCAGCTCCATCCGGGCGCCCAGGTCACCATTGGCCCGGTCATCGAGGATGGCTTTTTCTACGACTTTGCTTTCGAGCGCCCGTTCACGCCCGACGATCTGGCGCAGATCGAAGCCCGCATGCAGGACCTCGCCGCCGCTGATCTGCCGCTCAGCCGGCGCGAGTTGCCGCGTGACGAGGCCATCGCCTATTTCGAGCAACTTGGCGAGTCTTACAAGGCCGAGCTGATCCGCGCCATTCCCGAAGGCGAAACGGTGTCGCTTTACCGTCAGGGCGATTTTGAAGACCTCTGTCGCGGCCCGCACGTGCCGAGCACCGGCAAGCTGCAGGCCTTCAAGCTGACCAAGGTGGCCGGCGCCTATTGGCGCGGCGATGCCAAGAACGCCATGCTGCAGCGTATCTACGGCACCTGCTGGGCGGACGCCAAAGCGCTCAAGGCCTACCTGACCCGCCTCGAAGAAGCCGGCAAGCGCGATCACCGCAAGCTCGGCGCCCAGCTCGACCTGTTCCACTTTGACGACTGCGCACCGGGTTCGGTGTTCTGGCACCCGAAAGGCTGGACCCTGTTCCAGCAGTTGATCGGCTACATGCGCACCCAGCAGGAGCGGGCTGATTATGTCGAGATCAACACCCCGGACGTGATGGATCGGGGCCTGTGGGAAACCTCCGGCCACTGGTTCAATTATCGCGAAGCGATGTTTACGACGACGACCGAGGACGAGCGCGTGTTCGCGCTGAAACCGATGAACTGCCCGGGCGCCGTTTCCCTCTTTGCCCAGGGGCTGAAAAGCTACCGCGACCTGCCGCTGCGCATGGCCGAGTTCGGCAAGGTGCATCGCTACGAACCGTCCGGCGCATTGCACGGACTCTTGCGCGTGCGCCATTTCACCCAGGACGATGCGCACATCTTCTGCACGCCGGCCCAGATGCAGGACGAATGCGCCCGCACCATTGCCCTGGTCTTCGCCATCTACCGCGATTTCGGCTTCGACGATGTTGCCGTGAAACTGTCGACGCGGCCGGCCAACCGTATCGGCAGCGACGACACCTGGGATCAGCTCGAAGGCGCGCTGTCCGGCGCGCTCGACCGGATGGGCATCGCCTACCGCATCAATCCCGGCGAAGGGGCCTTCTACGGCCCGAAGCTGGAATTCGTGCTGCGCGACGCCATCGGCCGCGACTGGCAATGCGGCACGCTGCAAGTTGACCTCAACCTGCCCGAGCGCTTCGACATCAGCTACATCAACGAACAGGGCGAACGCGAACGGCCGGTCATGCTGCACCGGGCGCTGTTCGGCTCGCTCGAGCGCTTCACCGGCATCCTGATCGAACACTACAGCGGCCTTTTTCCGCTCTGGCTGGCACCGCAACAGGCGGTCGTGCTCAACATCAGCGAAGCTCAGGCCGACTATGCGCAACGCGTGTTGCAAGCCTTGAAAAAGGCCGGGCTGCGCGCCTCGGTCGATCTGCGCAACGAAAAGATCGGCTACAAGATCCGCGAATACACGCTGCAGAAAGTGCCTTATCTGCTCGTCGTCGGCGACAGGGAAAAAGCCGAAGGCCGTGTCGCACTTCGCTCGCGAGCGGGTGAGGATCTCGGCAGCCTGGCGCTGGACGAGGTCATCGCGCGCTTGCAGCAGGAAGCTTGGCCCCCGGTTAACGACCTATCCACCACCTTCGAGTCTAGAACATGATCCGCAAGAACCCGCGCGGCGATCTGCCGCAAATCCACGAATCCGCCTACGTCGACCAGACCGCCATCATCTGCGGCAAGGTCATCATCGAAGAAAACGTCTTCGTCGGCCCCTACGCCGTGATCCGCGCCGACGAGGTGAATGCCGACGGCGACTTGGCGCCGATCCGCATCCGTGCCCACTCCAATATCCAGGATGGCGTCGTCATCCATTCCAAGTCCGGTGCCCTGGTCGATATTGGTGAGCACACCTCGATTGCCCACCGCTCCATCGTGCACGGTCCCTGCGTGGTCGGCAACAACGTCTTTCTCGGCTTCAACAGCGTCGTCTTCAATTGCAGCATCGGTGATGGCTGCGTCATCCGCCACAACGCCGTGGTCGATGGCACCGACCTGCCGCCGGGTTTCTACGTCTCCTCCACGCTACGCATCGGCCCGAAAACCGATCTTTCAACTGTGCCCCGTGTGCCGCAAGAAGCAACCGAATTCTCGGAAGATGTCGTGCGTACCAACCATGAGTTGGTGCAAGGCTACAAGAAGCTGCAGAACGAGTTCTGACCATGACCACCCTCCTGATCCGCAACGCCCGTCTGGTCAACGAAGGGCAAATTTTTGAATCCGACCTGCTGGTGCGCGATGGCCGTATCGACAAGATTGCGACTAGCATCGCGGCCAGCGCCGATGAGGAAATCGACGCCGCCGGGCAATGGCTGCTGCCCGGGATGATCGATGATCAGGTGCATTTCCGTGAGCCGGGGCTGACGCACAAGGGCTGTATCGCGACCGAATCGGCGGCGGCGGTGGCTGGCGGCATCACCAGCTTCATGGACATGCCGAATACCAAGCCGCCGACCCTGTCGATGGCGGCGCTGGCGGAAAAGAAAGCCATCGGGGCGCGGGATTCGCTGGCCAACTACGCCTTCCACTTTGGCGTCTCCAACGACAACATCGATGCCGTGGCCGCGCTTGATCCGCGCCAAGTGGCCGGCATCAAGGTCTTCATGGGCGCCTCCACCGGCAACATGCTGGTCGATGACCCGGCCGTGCTGGAGCGCCTGTTCGCCTGCGCGCCAACCATCCTGATCACCCATTGCGAGGACACACCGTCGATTACGGTCAACGAGGAGAAATGGCGCAAAAAATATGGCGACGCCGTGCCGTTCTCGGCCCATCCGCTGATTCGCGACGCCGACGCCTGCTACAAATCCTCCTCGCTGGCGGTCGAGCTGGCCAGGAAACACGGCACACAACTACATGTGCTGCACATTTCCACCGCCCGCGAACTGGCTCTCTTTGAAGACAAGCCGCTGGCCGACAAGCGTATCACCGCCGAAGTCTGCGTTCATCACCTGCTCTTTGACGAGCGGGACTATGCCATCCTCGGCAGTCATCTGAAGTGCAACCCGGCGGTCAAAACCGAGGCTGACCGCGATGCCCTGCGCGCCGCGCTCAACACTAACCGGCTGGATGTGATCGGTACCGATCACGCGCCGCACACGCTGGCAGAAAAGGCCGGCAACTACTTCCAGGCACCGTCCGGCCTGCCGCTCGTCCAGCACGCGCTGCCAGGCCTGATGGGGCTGGTGCACGACGGCGTCATCGACCTGCCGACGCTGGTTGCCAAGACCAGCCACCGCGTCGCCGACCTGTTTGCGATTGCCGAACGCGGCTATCTGCGCGAAGGCTACTGGGCCGATCTGGTGTTGATTGGCGGCCGCGATATCGATGCACCGGACGATCCCATCCTCAGCCGTTGCGGCTGGTCACCCTTTGTTGGCCGACGCTTTCGCAGCCGGGTTTCCACTACGGTTGTTTCGGGTCAGCTTGCCTGGCATGAAGGTCAATTACGGCCGAACTGCCGTGGGCAAGCACTTTCATTTTTGCGCGATTCTTCCGGTTGACCGTAGCATCAAGCCGCGTCAAGAAGGATGCGTTCCATCCTGAAGTTTCACCTGGCTGTGCTTAAAAAAACAGCTGGCTGGCGTCTGGCTGGCTTGCTGGAAGCGAGGGTGAGAAACTTAGTGTTCGATGTGATGGCTGGCGTGCTGGCACAAGCGGAAGGCGAGGTCGTCGCGCTCGCGGGCCAGGCGCTCGCACTCGCGGTGCGCGGCGCAGATGGTCTTGTCCAAGTGCCAGACGCGCTGGGCGGCGACGATCAATTGTTCGTTGGCTTCCCGCAGTTCCATCAGTTGCCGGCCCAGTTCGATGATGGCCTGGCCGGATTCGAGCTGGGCGATGCGCGCGCGTAGATTGCTGGATTGTGTTTCGAGCACCGCGATGCGATTGGCTTGTTCGATGCTGCGGGCAGCATTGAGCGTGATCATCCGCTTCTGGCTGCTGCGGGCTTTCTGCAAGGCGCGGCGCAGGGCGGCGTTTTCCCTTTCCAGGGCGCTCTGCGGCTCGGCAGGTTCCTTTTCGAGGATGGCGCGGTTTTCAAGCGGGGCAAGCATGGTGTAACTCCTGACGCTGACCCAGGCGTTGGCTGGCGCGTTCGCACAATTCACGGGTTTCATGATCAATGTCCTGATCGCACAGATGCTCAAGCAGTCGTGCCGCGTGCAGCGCGGATTGACGACACCCGGTCTCTTCGTGGATCAGGACCAGGCTGAGGGTGGCGGCCCAGATGTCGCTTTTCGGCATGGTTTTCTCCTCAGAAACTGGCGCCGGCCAGCATCAGCCAGAGCAGGGTGGCGGCGATACCGGTATGGATCAACAGGCTGTTCATGTGGCGCCTCGCGTGAGTGAGAATGGTTCTTAATATACGTGAATAGCGAATTTAGTCAAACAAGAATTGTTTCGTTTTGTGACAATGCTATATTTTCGGGTGGAGGGCGCCGGCGTGTGATCGGCGCCCTCCGGAGGAGCAGGCGGGGTCAGCGACCTGCTCCGGCTTGCTCGGTGGGGCTTACTTGGTCAGGATCAGCTTGCCCTGGCGGGTGATGCGCAGGCGGTACTCGCTGCCGCTGTGGCGGATGCAGATTTCGTTGCATTCGCCAAACAGGGCTTTGCTGGCGATGCACTGGACTGCGCAGCTTGCGGCCCGGGCGGCGGCTTGTTCGGGCTTGAGACGCAAGGTCGGGCGCGGACCGTTGGCATGCAGGAAAGGAATGCGCAGAGTCTGTTTGCTCGGTTCCATGATGGGCTCCTCGAGGGATTACATCCGGGTGGCGTAGTACTCGACCACACGCTGCAGGTCGAGTGGGAAGGGCGCCGCGTCGCCGTCGGGCAGGTGGGTCAGGCGGGCGCAGGTCGTCGCGTCATCGAAGGTGATCCATTGTGGGCGCTCCAGCGCCGGCTCTTCCAGCGTAGCCCTTACCAGATCGATCTTACGTCCGGCCTCGGTCGGGCCGAAGGCGTCGCCGATGCGCAGGCGGATCGAAGGAATGGTCACGCGCTTGCCGTTGAGCTGGAAATGACCGTGGCTGACCAGTTGGCGCGCGGCCGGAATGGTCGGCGCGAAACCCGCGCGGAAGACCATGTTGTCGAGCCGACGTTCGAGCAGTTCGACCAGCTTGTTGCCGGTAGCACCACGATCCTTCTTGGCATCGGCAACGGCGCGGCGCAGCTGGCGTTCGCTCAGGCCGTAGTTGTAGCGCAGCTTTTGTTTTTCCATCAGTTGCAGGCCGAATTCGGACTTGCGCGAGGTGACTTTGCGGGCGCCGTGCTGGCCGGGCGGCTGGTTGCGTTCCTGCATCGATTTGCGTGACAGCCCCGGCAGATCGACGCCGAGGGCGCGCAGGACTTTGAGGCGGGGGCCGGTATAACGGGACATGATTACTCTCTCTCGTACTGTGATTGATGTCAGTGGGTCTGGCAGCCGGGGTGGGCCAGCGGGTAGCAGTCGACCGGAACCGAAGCGGGGTGGCAGTGCACCGCCTCCCAGCCGCCGAGGACTTCCTGCAGCGTGCTCTTCAGGTAGGGATTGAGGTCGGCGCTGTCGGCCACGCTGCGCAGATGAGTGCGCAAGGCTTCGGTCTTGTGGAAGGTGGCGCCGCGCAGGGCTGACGAGGACAACAGGTGGATGACGGCAGCCAGCCTGAGTTCGAGGGGCATGTCGGCGTGTTCCATGAGGGGCGCTCCAGTCGGTTCGGGGAAACTGGCTGGCTGGCCGGAAACGCGGCTTGCTGGCTACTGAATGAGAATTATTGTTAATAATTCATTTGGCGTCAAGTGTCTTTTGGCAGGCTGTGCTAACATCCGCCCGTTGGTGCTCGCGCATGCCTCGGCAGGCGCGGTTAAACGGGAAGCTGGGAGATTGGCCGTCAGGCAGATCCAACCAGCGCTGCCCCCGCAACGGTAAGTGGATGGACGTCCGCGTCCAGCTTTCACCTTGCAGCCACTGGCGATGCAACGCATCCCGGGAAGGCGGTGAAGGCAAGATCCACCAGCCCGGATACCGGCCAACAGGGTGGTCCGCGCATGCGCCGGGCCGTAATGCCTGATGTCGACGGGGAGGTCGGCAGGGCGTCATTCCGGAACTTCTTCCCATGTCAAAAATCCCTACGCGTGTGGCGGCGTGCGCCCTGTTCACGGCGGCTGCCTGTTTTTCCCCGCTTGCTCTGGCTCACGGCAACCACACCCACGGTCACGGCAATGTCCAGGTCAGTGTTGACGGCACGGCGCTGACAGTGCGCCTCGATGTGCCGCTGGAAGCCTATCTCGGCTACGACTATCCGCCCCGCAACGAAAAACAGCAGCAGGTCTGGCAGGCCTTCGTCGAACGTGTCGCCGACCCGCTGCGCTTTGTCGAGCCGCCGGCCGAAGCCCAGTGCAAGCTGAGTGGCAGTCGCACCGAACCGGCGCTGGGCGAAGTCGATCCCAAGGTCGATATTGCCAACCTGGTGCACGAAATCCGCTTCGAATGCGCCCAGCCCGAAGCGCTCAAGTCGCTAAGCTTCAGTGCTTTCCGCGACCACCCGGGGCTCAAGCAGTTGCGGGTCCGCCTGGAGAGCGCTGGCGCGAAAAAGACCCAGACCATCCGTCCGCGTTTCCCGGCGCTGGTGTTCTGATGCTGGAGGCCGGCTTTACCCAACTCACCCAGTTGCTGCTGACGCCGATTCTCTGGCTGCTGGCGGCGGCGCTGGTCTACGCCCTGTGGATGAGCGGCGCCGTGCTGGTCGAAGCCTGGCAGCGGCGTTCGCCGGCCTTCCGCAGTCTGCCCGACGCACCGGAACTGGCGTTCGACGAGATCGAGCTGATCGTCCTGCGCCGGCTTGAGCCGCTCCGCTTGCTCAGTCGGGTGACGCCGATGCTCGGTCTGATCGCTACCATGATCCCGCTCGGCCCGGCCCTGCACGGCGTTGCCAGCGGCAACGGCAGCGCTGCGCTGGCGGTGTTCAGCGATGCCTTTGCCGGCGTCGTACTGGCGCTGACGGCGGCGGCCATCGGCCTGGTCCTGTATTCCCTGCGCCGTCGCTGGCTGCTCGGCGAACTGCTGGCCATCCGCAAGCGCCGGGAGGGCTTGGCGTGAGCCTCAAGCATTTCAACATCCTGGAAGAGGATGACGACGACCCGATGCTGTCGTCGATCAACCTGGTCGATGTCTTTCTCGTTCTGGTCGTCGCCCTGCTGGCGGCGGTCAACCTGTCGTCGGCTGGCGGTCCGGGGGCGCCGGTGGAACTGGCGATTCCGGAAAACGGCCAGGAAATCCGCTACCAGGGCACCGGCGACAGCGGCGAAGGAGAGGGCGTGCGGGCCGGCGTTGCCTACCGCTTGCGCGACGGCAGCATCATCTACGTTCCGGAAGACGGCCCGGCCGCCAAGCCATGATGCGCTGGCTGGGATGGCTGCTGCTCGCCTGCCTGGCGGGTGCCGCGCAGGCGCGCGAACTGTTGTGGGTGACCGCCGACATCACGCCCAAGGCCCGCACCGCCCTGGTCGAACGCCTGGCGCAGGCGAATGGCTGGCGTTTCCGCCATTTCGATACGCCGCTGACCCTGCCGGAGAGCGAACGTCCGGCGCAGCGCCAGCGTCTGCTGGCGGCTGCCGGCAGTGCCGACATGCTGTGGGTCGATGCGCCGCATGCGATGCCGCAGGCACTGCTGGCCGACTTGCTGCCGCCTGGGGCGGTCAAGGTGCCGGTGATCTGGATCGGCCCCGAGTCGGTTGCCGCGTCTGATCGGCTCGCTGATTACCTGCGCCACGGTGGCGAAGGCAACATCCGCGCCGCGCTGACCCTGGCCACCCGCCGTCTCGCCGGCATGAGCGAGGCGCAAGCTGCGGCTGACCTGCCGGCGCCGCGCCCCTGGCCGCGTCAGGGGCTCTACCATCCGGACGCACCGGACTTCCTGGCCGACGTCGACGCCCTGCAAGCCTGGCGCCGCGATCCGCGACCGGCAGTGGCGGTGCTCGTCCATCGCCATCATTTCGTCAATGGCGAAACGGCCTGGCTCGACGCCTGGCTGCGCCGCTTTGATGCCTACGGGCTGGCAGCCTATGCGGTCTTCGGTCAGCAACTCGATGCCGGTGGCCTGCGCCAGTTGCTGGTGGCGCGTGCGGACCGCCGCGACAGCGGCCCGGAAACGGCGCACCCGGCGGTACTGGTGCTGCACCAGCTGGTGTCGAAAGGCGCCGAGCTGCAGACCCTGCTGGCGCGCTGGCAAGTGCCGCTGCTGTCGGCCTTGCCCTATCGCCATGGCGATACCGCCGCCTGGCAGAACGATGCGACCGGCCTGCGTCTGGCCGACACGCCCTTTTACCTGTTCCAGCCGGAAGCGGCGGGCGCCATTGATCCGCTGATCGTCGCCGCCCATCCCGACGATAAGCGGCCGGTCGAACTGATCGAGCGCCAGGCCGATGCACTGATCGCCCGCGCCGCGCGGCAGGTTGCGCTGCAGCGCAAGCCGCCGGCGGAAAAGAAGCTGGCGCTGATGGTGTACAACTATCCGGCCGGCGGCAGCAATTTCGGCGCCTCCTTCCTCAACGTGCCGCGCAGCCTAGAAAACGTCACTGCCGCGCTGGTGCATGCCGGCTACCGCACGCAATCCTTGCCCGAAGCAGCCTGGGTGGCGAACCTGCAACCCTTGCTGAGTGCCTATTATCCCGACGCCGACCTGCGCGCCCTGCTTGCCGCTGACCAGGCCGAGGCCCTGCCACTGGCTACCTACCGTGCCTGGTGGAACAGCCTGCCGGCCAACACGCGACAGCGCATCGCCGGCCACTGGGGCGAGCCGGAGAAAAGCCGTTATCTGGTCGACTGGCAGGGCGAGAAGGTTTTCGTCATTCCCCGCTTGCGGCTCGGTAACGTCTCGGTGCTGCCGCAGCCGCCGCGCGAGGAAACCCTGCATCGCGGCCAGAATCCGTTTTCGCACAAGAGTGGCACGCCGCTGTCGCACCATTATCTGGCGGTCTACCTGTGGGCACGCCAGGGTGATGCGCTGATCCACTTCGGTACCCACGGCACTCAGGAATGGGCCGGCGGCAAGCCGCGCGGGCTCGACGTCCTCGATGACGCTTTGCTGCCGCTGGGCGACTTGCCGGTGATCTATCCCTACATCGTCGACAACCTCGGCGAGGCGCTGACCGCCAAGCGGCGCGGGCGTGCCGTGCTGCTCAGTCACCGCACGCCGGTGCTGGCGACCAGTGGCCTGGGCCCCGGCATGGCGCAACTGCACGAACTGATGCACGAGTGGGCGATTGCCGACGAAGGGCCGACCAAAATTGCGGTCGGCCAGCGCTTGACCGCGCTGATCGCCGAAAACCGCCTGCACCATGATCTCGGCTGGCCAATCGAACGGGTGCAGCGCGAACTCGATGCCTTCCTTGATGCCCTGCATCCCTGGCTCGACCAACTCGCCCACGGCAGCCAGCCGCGCGGGCTGGCAGTGTTTGGTGGCGTGCCTGAACCGGCCTTGCGCCGCCTGCAGATCCTGCAGGCGCTTCAGCGTCCCTTGCTCGATGCGCTGGGCGAGGACGTCGACGAAACCTTCCTGATGGATTACCGGCACATCGAGAGCTCGCGGCCGATGCGCTGGCTCGAGATTGCATTGAACGACGCCGAGGCCGCCAGTCGCCTCGATCTGCGCCGTGCCGGCGACGATACCGCCGTGCCCAACCGGGCCGGCGAACGGGCCATCGACCCCGAGGCCTTACGCGAACTCGCCGGTCGGGCGCAGGCGCTCGACCGTCTGCTCAGCGTCGAGAACGAGATGCCGGCCCTGCTCGACGCGCTGGCCGGGCGTTTCATCCCGGCCGCTTACGGTGGTGATCCGATCCGCAATCCGGATAGCCTGCCGACCGGGCGCAACCTGATCGGCCTCGATCCCAGCCGCCTGCCAACCCGTCAGGCCTACACCGTGGCGCAACTGCTTTTCGATCAGTGGCTGGCCGGCTGGCTGGACCGTCACGCCGGCGTCCATCCGCAACGTCTGGCCCTGTCGCTGTGGGCCGGCGAAACCCTGCGCCACCAGGGAGTGATGGAGGCGCAGGCGCTGGTCGCCCTGGGCGTAAGGCCCGTGTGGGACGACGCTGGTCGGCCGCGCGGCGTCGAAGTGATCCCCGCCGACGAACTCGGCCGACCGCGCGTCGATGTCCTGCTCAGTGTGACCGGTTCCTACCGCGACCAGTTTCCGGCCTTGATGGCGCTGGTCGATGCGGCGGTCGCTGCCGTCGCCACGGCCGAACCTGGCGGCAGTGTCGCCCGCCACAGTCGGGCGGTGGCCGATGAACTACGCCAGCGCGGCACGCCGCGTGCGCTTGCCGACCGCCTCGGCCAGGCGCGGGTATTCGGCAACGCCGTCGGCGACTACGGCACCGGTATCGCCGAAGCGGTGCTCGACGATCGACTGCAGGAAAAGGATGCACGCCTCGGTCAGATGTTTCTGCAACGCATGAGTCAGCCCTATGTCGACGGCCAGCCGGTCGCTGGGTTGGCGGCCGGCGTGGCCGCGCAGGCGCTCGCTGCGCAACTGCGGCGTACCGACGCGGCGCTGCTGTCGCGAACCTCCAATCTGTTCGGGATGATGACCTCGGACGACCCCTTCCAGTACCTCGGCGGCCTGGCCGCCGCGGCCCGCGCCGCCGGCCGCGACAAGCCGCTGGAACTGCACGTCAGCCAGTTGCAGCAGGCCGACGAACCCTACGCGCAGACGGCCGGGCAGAGCATTGCCCTGGAAATGCAGGCGCGTTATCTGCACCCCGGCTGGGTCGAGGCCCTGCAGAAGGAAGGCTACGCCGGCACCTTGCAGGTCCTCAAGGCCGCCCAGTTCGCCTGGGGCTGGGCCAGCGTCGTGGACGGCGCGGTCCGCGACGATCACTGGCAAGGGATGCACGACGTTTTCGTGCGTGACAAGCACGGGCTCGGCGTTCGGGAATGGCTGCGCAGCCATCCCCAGGCCTACGCGCAAACCCTGGAACGCCTGATTCAGGCCGTCCGCCACCAACACTGGAAAGCGGATGCCGCCACCCGTCAGGAACTGGCGACACTGTACCGCGAACTCACCGCCGAAGCCCCGCTGAGCAAGCCGTCGCAGGCGGTCGAAGCGTGGGTGAGGACCGCACTTCCTGAAAACCCGGTCACCGCCTTGCGCGGCGTCAGCCGCCTGCCGGCGGGCGTGACGCCTGTTGCAGTCAGCGAACTGACTGCCGCAACGGCGACGGCCGAGGTCGCCGACGGCTACCAACCCGTCCGCGGTGAGCGCCTGGTGGCACGGCCCGTACCGGATGTGCCGTCGCCGTCATGGTTGTTGGCGTTGTTACTTGTGCCGCTGATTGGTGGTGCCGTGGTTCAGCGTGCCAGATTCAATCGACAGGCTCGCCAGTGACGGCACTGGCTGCAGCTTCGCTACCTTCGGGAACATAGACCATCGAGCCGTCCTTCATCTTGTAGGCAACGCCGGCCTTCTCGCCGTCGCCGCCGCCGATTTCGCCGCTGGCCTTGTATTTCTCGATCTTCTCGCCCTTCTTGACCAGCACTTCCATGGTCGGTTTGCCGGCGTCGGTGATCACCGTCACGTCCTGCTTGTTGAACGGATTGATCAGCGGGTTCTGGGCGACGGTGATGAGCAGCGCGGCGATGATGACCAGGAAGATGTCGATCAGGTTGACCACCGACAGGATCGGGTCTTCGGTTTCCGGTTCGTGCAACAGCTTGAGGCTCATGCGTGGGCTCCGCGCAGCGCCTGGATTTCCAGGATTTCTTCGGCCAGCCAGCGGCGGCGGACGTTGACCACCCAATAGGTGATCGAGGCGGCGATCAGGGCCAGGATGACGGCGGCGAAGGCAATCGTCAGGTTGTGCGAAACCTCGGCCAGGTTGCCGTCGGACAGCGATTTGAGCGCCGGTCCCATGGGGATCATGGTGGCAACGAGGCCGAGCATGGGCGTGACCCGGCTGGCGATGCGCGGGTTCTCCAGCGCCTTGTGCGCGAGCAGGTCGAGCTGGTCGTCGGAAAGCGTCGGCTGGCTGCGGAAGTGGTTGAGAAGAAAGCGGCCATTCCCGCTACGGCGCCGCCAGGCGAGCACGGCGAATTCGCCGAGTACCCAGAAGGCGTAGAGGAAGAGGGCGGTGATCAGGGCCAGCGTCGGCAGCAGGAAGAGCTGCGAGATCTGGTACATGGTCAGTTCGACGAGTTGGGACATGGATACTCCTTGGGGTTGTGTTGAGGTTGTCTGGTTACCACTTGCCTTCGAGCGACAGCAGCAGCGTGCGCTGGCCGCGTTCGCTGCTCTCCAGCCGCCAGTCGTTCGCGCCGGCGGTGTAGCCGGCGAGGCGGCGGGTGTCGGCGCGCAGCAGGTTCTGGGCGTCGAGGCGCAGGTTCAGTTGTGGTGTCAGGCGGCGGCTCAGGTAGAGGTCGAGCAGGGTCTTCGGCCGCTGTTTGGCGTCGCTTTCACCGGGAATGTCGGTGCGCGTTGCGCCATGCCGCGTCAGGTGGAAGCCGGCGCTCATCTGCCAGGCGGGCAGGGCCTGGTCGACACCGAGCGTGAACTGGTAGCGGGGCAGGTCGCGGGCATCGCGGGTCAGGCCGAGGCGTTCGTCGTCCACGCGGGCTTTCGGTAGGGTCAGGTGGCTGCGGACGGCAGCGCCTTTCCAGCCGAGCGCGTCGGTTTTCAGCTTGGCATCGAGCTCCAGCCCCCAGTGACGGGCCTTGCCCTCGTTGTACGGACGCTCGACCCAGCGTGTGCCTTCGAGCTGGATGCGGCGTTCGATGAAATCCCGGGTCTGCCGCAGGTAGACGTTGGCGCCGACGATGCCGAGGTCGCCGGGCAGGCGTTTCTCCAGCGAGGCTTCCCAGTTGATGTTGCGCTCGGCTTTGAGCGCGCCGTTGCCGGCCCGGTCGGCTTCGAGCGGGCTGTTGGTGCCGGTGGCGCGCACGGTCAGGCCGGAAATCTCGTCGAGCTTGGGCGCTTTGATACCGGCGCCGATCGATGAGCGAAAGATCAGGTCAGAGGCAATTTCGTAGCGTCCGGCCAGTGACGGCGCGATCTGGCTGGCACTTTGCGAGTGGCCGTCGGCCTTGAGCGCGAAGTGTTCGCCGCGTAGACCGCTGGTCAGGGTCAGCTTGTCGCTGAGTGGTGCTTCATGCTGCAGCCAGGCTGTCCATTGCCGGGCGCTCGCTTCATGGTCGCTGCGCAGGGCGCCGACGCCGCTGATGCGTTGCCGCTCCTCGCGTCGGTGCCAGCTCTGTTCGAGGCCGGTGGATAGCAGTCCTTTGCCGACGCCCCGGTCGAGGCGGACGGCCGAGGAGAACTCGTTCTCGTCGCGACGGATCGATTCGTCGGCCTGTGTGATGACGCCGGCGGCGCTGCGCCACAGGCGCTGGGTGTCGGCGCGGCGCTGGCCGTCCATGATTGCGGCGCGGCCGGACAGCTTGCCGTCGGCCAGTTTGCGTTCGCCCTCGGCACGCAGGCGGAGCAGGGTCATCTCGCTATCCTCGCGGTCGCGCCTTCCGCCGTCGTCGGCCAGGCCGGTGCCGGCGACCGGGTCGGCATAGACCTGGCGGTCGACGTAGGTGCTGCGCTCGCCGCGGTTGTGATAGACGCTGGGCCACAGGGTCAGACTGCCGTTGTCGGCGCGCCAGGTCAGGCGCGGCGAGAGGACGAATTCATTGAGCGTGTAGGCGCCGCGCTCCTGTTCGATCTCCCAGTTCGTGCGCGTGCCGGCGGTGGCGGCCTGGCGGATGCTTTTACGTTCGGTCGGCAGGCCGTGGTGGTTGATCGAGATCGGCACGACCCAGGAGAACGCCTTGTCGCCACCGCCCAGGCTGGCGCTGAACTGGCCGTTGGCCTCGTCGCCGCGCATGCCGCCGGTCAGGCGCAGCGAGGTCGAGGCCTGACTCGGGCGCGCCTTCTTCATGATCAGGTTGACGGTGATCGCGGCGGCACCGCCGTGCTCGGCCGAAGCGCCGCGCAGGATCTCGATGCGCTCCAGTTCGCCGGCCGGCATCCGGCCAACCGTGGTCAGCGCGTAACGGGCGTTGGCGCTCGGGCGCTCGCCGTCGACCAGGAACTGCACTGCGTCGCGGCCCATGCCGCGGGCGTTGGCCGACGGGCCGCCGTCGCCACTGTGGCCACCGGCGTCGATGCCGGGCAGCTTGCGGATGACTTCGTTGACGGTCAGGCCGCCGAGGGCTTCGATTTCGCTGCGGCTGATGATGGTTTTCTGGGTCACCGCCGCCTGCTGTTCGTCGAGCGCGTCCTGCGTTGCGGTGACGGTGACTTCCGGTAGGCTGCGGGGTTCTTCGGCGCTGGCCGGCAGTGCGGCCAGGGCCAGGGCGATCAGGCTGAGGCGGGTTTTCATGGTGCCCTCCGCCAAGCCGAGAGGCCGCCGCCGAGACTGGTCAGAAGCAGCAGGCCGGCGCCGAACAGGGCGAGCGGCGGTGCTGGCGGTTCCTTGATCTCGACCTTTTTCAGCAGCATGCCCTGAATCGGCGGCGGGGCCACCGGTTCGGGCGGCGGCATCAGATCGGCGGCGCTTTGCGGGCGGGTCGGGCTGGGCGCGGCGGGCAGCATGGCGGCCAGGCCGAAACCGGGGGCGACGAATTTCTCGAAGGCGGCGTTGTCGCTCTTGACGTCAAAGCGGCGGGCCAGATCGTTGTAGCGCTCCTTGAGTTCGGCAACCGTTTTCGCGTCGGCCTGCCAGTAGCCGTGGCGGGCCATCTCCAGCATCTTCTCCATGGTCTGCGCCAGCGCGTGCGGGTTGTTCTTCTCGAACCAGTCCTTGAGGCCGAGCTGGTGCTTGTCGCGGACATAGACGTCGACGAATTCCTGCCACTGGTCGTCGCGGACGATTTCGCGGGCGACCGTGGTCCAGCCGGTGAAGTTGTTCATCGAGTCGAGCACCTGCAGGGTGCCGGAATAGCCTTCGGCCATCAGCCCCTTGATGTAGCCGGGGTGAAAATTGCGGGTGGCGAGTTCCTTGGCCAGGAATTTATCGGCGCCTTCGACCTTGCCAGCACCGCTGCCGCGCAGGTTGGCGATGTACAGTTCCGGCGCCTTGCCGTCGAGATAACGGACGGCGCTGCCGATGCCGCCGAGGTACTGGAAGGGGTCGTCGGTGGTGAGCATGCCGTAGAGGTTGGAGGTGCGCGACAGTACGGCGCCCTCGGTGCCCTTGAGGTGCTCGGCGTAGAGGTTGATGTCTTCGCCGCCGGTGGTGCCCTTGCTGCCCCAGGTCGATTCGTCGCTGCCGAAGGCGTACTGCATGTTGCGCAGGTAGAGCTGGGCCAGCTTGCGGTCGCCTTCGGCCTTGCTTTTCCAGGTGTCGGTGGCCAGCGCTGCGTCGTCGAGCCCGGTGCCGTAGTGGCCGGAGGCGTTGGAGAAGATGCGTGTTTCCGCCGCTCGTTGTGCGGCCGCTTCCGGCACGCCGCGCTGCCTGAGGCTGGCGGCGATGCGCTGGCTGTTGGCGTACACCGGGTTGTCGGCTTCGTTAGCGCGGGCGGCGAGTTCGGCTGCCTTGGCCAGTTGTTTCATCACATTCGGGAAGTGGTCGCGGTAGAGTCCAGTGGCCGAGAGCACGATGTCGACGCGGGCGCGCCCGAGCTGTTCGCGCGGGATCAGCTTGACGTCGATGACCCGGCCACCGGCGTCCCATACCGGCTCGACGCCCATCGCCGCCAGCGCCTGCGCTTCGAGCAGGCCCAGGTGGCGCATGGTTTCGACCGACCACAGCGTGAATGTCAGCTTCTTCGGGGCTTGCCCGGTCTTGGCGCGATGCGCGGCAATCAGCGCATCGGCGGCTTCCTTGCCAGCGGCCCAGGCCTGTTGGGTCGGTACCCGCGACGGGTCGAAGCCGTAGAGATTGCGCCCGGTCGGCAGTGCGTCCGGGTTCTTCATCGGGTCGCCGCCGTAGGAGGTCGGGCGATATTGCCCGGCCAGCGCCGACAGCAGACCGTCCATTTCGGCTGCGGCGCCGAGGTCGGCGTACCACTTGCGGCCCTGTTCGAGCTGGGCTTTCAATTTGGCGTCGGCGACCACCGGCCGGCCGTCGAGGAAATCGCGCAGCAGGCGGAAGGGCGGCGTTTCGGCCATTTTTTCGTAATCGCCGACGAAGGCTTCGTCGAGGTCTTCGTCGGGCACGCCGGCTGCCTTGGCAGCAGCTTCCCAGTAAGGTTTGCCGAGCATCAGCAGCACCGTGCCCAGGCGGAATTTCTCCGCCGGTGCCGTGCCCAACGTGTGCAGGCCGAGCGGCTGCGCGGTCTGGGCCAGTTCGTGCAGGTGGTCGTGCAGTTCGTTGACGAAGCTGCGGAAGTCGGCGGCAATCCGCTTGTCGTCCCAGCCCATGTCTTTGTCCATGCGTTCTTTTTTGACCTTTTTCATCAGGTCAGCGGCGATTTTTTCCTTCACCGAACCTTCGTCCTGCTGCTGCCAGGCGTGCAGCAGGTCGTGGATTTCGTTGAGCGAGGCGTGCAGCCCGGCTGGCGCGAACGGCGGTGTCTGGTGGGTGACGTTGACGGCGCGGCCACGGCGCTTGGTCTGCAGGGCCTCGCCGATGTTGTCGACGATGTAGGGGTAGATCACCGGCACGTCGCCAATAGCGGCCATCGGATAATCGCTCATCGACAGCCCGCGTTCCTTGCCGGGCAACCATTCCTGCGAGCCGTGCGTGCCGTAGTGCACGATGGCGTCGGCCTTGAAAGCTTCGCGCACCCATAGGTAATGCGCCATGTAATAGTGAGACGGTGCCGCCACCGACGAGTGGTAGAGTGCCTTTTCCTTGTCTTCCCAGCGTTCGCCGCGCGGCGCCTGAGGGCTGAGCAGGAGCTTGCCGATCCGGTAGCGCGGCATCACGAAGTAGGCCTCGCCACGGTCGTACACCACCATCGACGATTTTTCCGGCTTGCCCCAGCGCGCTTCCATGTCGGCGCGAGCTTGCGCCGACTGGCGCTCGAACCAGGCGCGGTAAGCCTTGACCGGCAGGCGTTCGGCCAGCCCGTCGCGGAGCAGGGCATCCAGCTGGCCGTCGCGGTAGAAGGGACTGAGCAGTCGCTGCAGGGTGTTGATCAACTGGATTTCTTCGTTCTCCTGGACGTCATAGCCGGCGCCTTTCATGACCTTGAGCATGGCTTCGAGGCTGCGCGGGACGTTGAGGTAGGAGGCGGAGAAGTTCTTTTCGCCGGGCGGGTAGTTCCAGAACAGCACGGCGACCTTTTTCTCGGCGTTGGGCAGGCGCTGCAGGCGGGTCAGCTTGATCGCCTTGGCCGCCAGCGCGGCGCTTTGTTCGGGGATCACCATGATCTCGCCATCGGCCTTGCGGGTCGTGAAGGCAACCACGGCGTCAAACATCCCGGCGTATTCGGCCTGGGCCAGGTAGAAGGGGACGTCCATCAGCGGAATGCCCTGCGGGTCGGCGCGCCATTCGGCCTCCTCGCCTTTACGGTAGGAAAGGGCCTGGATCACGGGAATGCCCAGTGCCTCGAATTCCTTGCGCTTGCCCTCGGGATTGAGCGTGATATGGCTGTTGATCAGCACGTCGGCAACCGGTTTGCCGTTCAGGCGCAGCATGTCATCGTGCGTTTCCATGACCGGCCCGTAATAGGCCAGCGGCAGTGCGCCGGCGGCCTCGATGCGGCGGATCATGTCGTCGATGAAGCCGGTCTGGCGGGCGCCAATGTGAATCTGAAAGAAGTTGATGGCCACCGTCGGCGGCCGTCTGGCCGGATCGACGCCCTTCCAGCGGAAGTAGTCGGCCGGCGTGGCGAAGATCTGCCCGGGGGCGTCCGGATGGTAAATGGCCGACTTGGGGAAAACGAAGGGCGGGGCGACGTTCTTGACCGTGGTGCCGCGCAGATGGGCGGCGAGCGTGGCGAGGAAGCCGTCAAAATTGGCCATGCCGCCGTTGGTGTAGTAGGCGTGCAGTTTCTCGGCCAGGGCCTTGCCCAGGCCGCTGGCTTGCGGGCCGTTGTCCTGCATCCAGATGTGCGGGGTTTTCAGTTGCGCCAGCGGCTTTTCCAGCCGGTGCTTGACCGCTTCCTGCATGTGGGCGCGCGCGGCGTCGAAGATCACGAAATCGTGGCCGGCGAAGATGTCGGCCTGGCGCTCGCTGGGAATTCGTTCGGCAAAGTGTGCCTCGATCTTCAGGCCATGCTTGTCAGCCAACTCGGCGATGGCCTTGAATTTGCCCGGCGGCACCGGGGAGGTGGCGATGAACAGGATGGATTGGGCGAAGGCGGCGCCTGAGAATAGCAGCAGGGCGGCGAGCAGGATTGTGCGGAGCTGGGTCATGTCTGGCCTGGCGATGAAACGTTGGGCCGGCGCCTGGACGGGCGCCGGCGGGCAGGGTTAGAAATCGGCCTGCAGCGAGAGGCGGAAGTTGCGACCTGGTTGCGAGTAGAAGTCGACGCCGAGCGGGTTTCTGGCGTCGGCCTGACGGATGTCGCTCCACAACCAGTATTTCTTGTCGAACAGGTTGTTGACCGTGGCCACGATGCGCGTGTCCTTGGTTGGCCGGTACCAGACAGAGATATCGGTTACGCTGTAACCGGCAGGTTGGAACCAGGCGCCGTCGGTGTCATCGGTGCGCTTCTTGCGCTGGGCGGCGCGCAATCGGGTTTCGCTGCCCCAGTTGCCGGTGTCGTAGCTGATGCCGGAAGACAGGCGCATCGGTTCGACACTGTTCAGCGGCTGCCCGGTTTGTTCGTTGGTGCCGTGTGCGTAGGCCAGGCCGGCATCGACTCGCCAGCCCGGTGCGAAGTCCCAGCTCCCCTTGAACTCCGCACCGTAAATCCGGACTTTGTTCAGGTTGACTGAACTGTAGGTGGAGATGCCGGGAATGCACAGTGGGTCGGCTGGACAGTTCAGGCGGATACTTTCGATGAAATTCTTGTAGCGGTTGTCGTAAACCGTAACTTGGCCTCGCATGTTTTCATGCTTGAAGCGTGCACCGAATTCCACGCCGATACTGGTTTCCGGTTTCAAGTCCGGGTTCGGGGTCGAACCGTATCCTTGAGTTGTATTACGGAAGGCACCATTCAACTCGCTATAGTTGGGTGCGCGGAAACCGGAAGCGATTTGTCCGAACAGCGTGGTTATTTCGTTGATTGCCCAGCGTGCGCCAAATTTTGGTGAAATGGCTTCGTGTGATTGTTGCACTGCTTGTCGTCCGATCGCTGTCAGGGCATGTTGAGCCAATGCATCGACTTCGGGTTTGATCTCTGTTCGGTCGTAACGCAGACCAGGAACGAGTGTCCAGCCACTGTTGGCTAGCGAAATTTCATCCTGGATGAAGACACCGATCGTATCGGTACGCCCGTCAGCGAAGTCGCGCAGTGGGTAGGTTTCTCCGGCCAGCGTCTTGGTGACCGTGCCGGCGGTTAGATTGCGAATGGTTGCGTCGCGCTTGGTCGAGACCTCCTGGCGGCTTAGATCGAGGCCGTAGGTCAACAGGTGGTCATGCATTCCAAGGCGAAGCGCAGACTCGAACTGGGCGCTCAGCCCCAAGCTGGTCTGGGAAAAATGGAAATCCTGCTCAATGTCGCAAGTGTTGGTGCCGGCTGTTACGCCGGAGCATCCTGCGGTGGTATTGCTACGAACCTGTTTGTTGTTGTTGTGAGTGTTTGATTCCTGATGATAGGTACGCAGGATCATACGATCGTAGAAGAGATTGCTCGGGCGATGTTCGTACTCGATGCTGGCGCGCAAGCGTTCAGAGCTGTCATCACCTCTCATCTGACTGACGCGTGAGAGTGATGAGGGAATTCTCAGGATGTCGGTTTTGCTGTCCTGTTCACGGCTTTCCACGGTTGCCGTGAGCTTGTGTCCGGCGAGGGGGCGCCAGATCAGTTTGGCGATGCCGCCTTGGTCATTTGTCGTGGTCGGGTTTGCCTTGCTGCGAGCCGGGCCGGTGATGTCGAGCTTGCCGAAGTTTTCCGTTTCCTCGCCTTTACCCTGGCTGATTCCGAGCAGCAGTTCAGCGGTTTCTCCTCTGAGAGCGCCGAGGATGGTGCCATTCAGGGTATCGCTGGCGCTTGACCAGGTGCCGCGCAGACGCAGGCCGGTTTTCTTGTCGCCCGGTGCGATATCGCTGGGGTCCAGGGTGACGAAGCCGACCACCCCGCCCAGCGCATCCGAACCATAGAGACTGGAGGCTGGGCCGCGAACGACTTCGGCCTGACGCAGGAAGTCGGGCATGACTCCGGGCGTGGCGTTCATCGTGAAGTTGGTGGCGCCGCCGCCGTTGTAGTAATCGGGCTGGCGATAGCCGTCAACCAGCTGAATGACGCGATTGTCCTCGATGCCGCGGATGTTGACGCGGGTTGCCCCGAAACGGCGGAGATCGCGCGCCATCGCGACATCGGGTTCGTCGCGGAAGAGGTCTGCGTCATCGGCCGGCAGACGACGATCCATCTGCTCCCGGCTGACTTTGCTTACCGTGACGGTGGCCTCATCAACGCTGGCCTCGCGCCGGTTGGCGGAGACGATGGTTTCGTCGAGAGCGGTTTCGGCAAAGGCAGTCGTTGCCGAGAAGGCGCACAGAAGTGCACAAGGAATGGCGCGTAAGCCGAGCCACTGGATGCGGTGCATGGAAACCTCCAAACATGATTGATTACACGTCTGGCTGGCTACCGGGCGATGCGCCCGAAGTGGGCTGGCTGGGTGGCTGGCTGCTACAAATAAGAATCGTTATTGTTTCATGGATTCTCGAAGCGGTAAAGAAAAAGGCCAGGGTTTTGCCCTGGCCTGATCGGTTGTTGGTGAGGATCAGCGATCCGCGAACGGCTTTTTCTTGAACTTCCGCTCGCCGTCGAACTTGCGTTCGCCGCCGAAGCTGCCGCTCGGACGGCCTTCGTCCTGGCGCAGGTTGATCGGCACGCCGCGGATGCGGGTGCGCTTCAGCGCGTTGGCGGCTTCGGCGGGCATGCCGGCCGGCAGTTCGACCGTGCTTGATTCCTCGTAGAGGCCGATGCGGCCGATGAAGCGGCTTTCGATGCCGGCTTCGTTGGCGATGGCGCCGACGATATCGCGGACTTCGACGCCGTGCTCACGGCCCACGTCGATGCGGTAGCGCACCATGTCGCCGGCCGGTGCCGGACGCGCCGGGCGGTCTTCGCGGCGCGGGCGTTCCGGACGGTCCTCGAAACGCGGACGCTCGCTGCGTTCGCCACGATCCTCGAAGCGCGGCTTGCGCTCGCGGTCACCGAAGCTGGCTGGGCGATGTTCGCTACGCTCTTCGCGGAACGGACGCGGCTGCGGATCTTCGCCGGCGACCTCGAGCGGTTTGCCTTCCTGAGCCATCTTGGCCAGGGCGGCGGCGACTTCCTCGGCGCTGACATCCTTTTCCTCACACAGTTGCGAGACGATGTTGGCGAAGAAATCGAGGCCTTCGGCATCGAGGACTTCGGCGACCTTGGTCTTGAAGTCGGCAACGCGCTTGTTGGTCACGTCGGCACGGCTGGGCAGGGTCAGCGGCGCGATCGGCTGGCGGGTGGCGCGCTCGATGGTGCGCAGCATGCGGATTTCGCGCGGGGCGACGAAGAGGATGGCGTTGCCGTTGCGACCGGCGCGGCCAGTGCGGCCGATACGGTGCACGTAGGCTTCGGTGTCGTACGGAATATCATAGTTGATGACGTGGCTGACCCGCGGCACGTCAATGCCGCGCGCGGCAACGTCGGTGGCGATGACGATGTCGAGGGCGCCGGACTTCAGTTGTTCGATAACGCGTTCGCGCATCTGCTGGTTGAGGTCGCCGTTCAGCGCAGCGGCAGCGTAACCGCGGGCGTTGAGCTTGTCGGCGAGTTCGACGGTGGCGGTCTTGGTGCGCACGAAGATGATGGCGGCGTCGAAGTCTTCTTCAACTTCGAGGATGCGGGTCAGCGCGTCGAGCTTGTGCAGGCCGGAAACCTGCCAGTACACCTGGCGGATGGCGGCGACCGTGGCGGTGGCCGACTTGATCTTGATTTCTTTGGGATCGACCAGGTATTTCTGGGCGACGCGGCGAATCTGTTCCGGCATGGTGGCCGAGAACAGCGCGGTCTGGTGTTGTTCCGGCGTACGCTCAAGAATCCACTCGACGTCGTCGATGAAGCCCATGCGCAGCATTTCGTCGGCTTCGTCGAGGACCAGCGTCTTCAGGTGGTCGAGGTTGAGCGTCTTGCGCTCCAGGTGGTCCATGACCCGGCCCGGTGTGCCGACGATGACGTGGGCGCCGCGCGACAGTTGCTTGAGCTGGATGGTGTAGCTCTGGCCACCGTAGATCGGCAGCACATGGAAGCCGGGCAGGTTCTTGGCGTAGCTCTGCAGCGCTTCGGCAACCTGGATCGCCAGTTCGCGCGTCGGTGTCAGGATCAGTGCCTGCGGCTTGGCGACCTTGATGTCGATGGTTTCCATCAGCGGCAGCGCGAAAGCGGCGGTCTTGCCGGTGCCGGTCTGCGCCATGCCGATCATGTCGCGGCCGTCGAGCAGGACGGGAATGCACTGGGCCTGGATGGGGGAGGGGGTTTCGTAACCGATTTCGCTCAGGGTCTTGAGCAGGGATTCGCTCAAGCCGAGTTCGGCAAAGCTGTCGACGGTAGACGTCATGATGCTGTTCCTTTCCGCGCTGCCGGTTCGCGACGGGCAGCGGTATTCGCCCGTATCGCGGGCGGCCTGGGTGACCCCGACGCAGCCATGCCGGGGAATAAATCAATGGGGTGAATCCTGCACAAGAACTGAAAAACCGGGGGCTGCTCGGAGTTACTGCGGGCGATGCATCAACGCATTGAACTGATTATTCTACATTTTTTCGTTCGTTGACGCCAGCCCGCGCGGCCGGAGACGGCATCCGGCTCAGGGTTTTACGGGGCGGGGTTGGTGTAGCGCAGATGAATCGCGTCGATGGCTTCAAGCAACTCGGCATGCATCGGCGTCAGGGTGGACGGCAGGGTTTCCTTGAGCTGGTTCAGCGAGGAGGCGCCAATGATGGTGCTGGCGACGAACCAGCGCGAGCGGACGAAGGCCAGCGCCAGTTGGGTTGGCGTCAGGGCATGGCTGCGCGCCAGGTCGACGTAGGCCTGGACGGCGGCGCTGACGTTGGGCTTGGCGTAGCGTTGGCCGAAGAAGGGCCATTGCGTCAGGCGACCGGGGGCCGCCGGATCGGCCAGGTATTTGCCGCTGAGATGACCGAAGGCCAGCGGCGAGTAGGCGAGGAGTCCGACCTCCTCGCGGTGGCAGGTTTCGGCCATGCCATATTCGTATACCCGGTTGAGCAGGTTGTAGCTGTTCTGGGTCGAGACGATGCGCGGCAGGCCAAGCTCGTCGGCCAGGCGGGTGAACTGGCAGATGCCCCAGGGGTGTTCGTTCGATACCGCAACATGGCGGACCTTGCCCTCGCGGACCAGTTCGCCCAGGGTTTCCAGTTGTTCGCGGATGCTCGTGCATTCGCGTTCCTTGGCCGGGTCGTACTGCCACTGGCCGAACATCGGCTGGTTACGCTCCGGCCAGTGCAGCTGATAGATATCGATGTAGTCGGTCTGCAGGCGCTGCAACGAAGCTTCGATGGCGGCGCGGAGGTTGGCGCGGTCCATGCTCAGCGGGCCGCCGCGTATCCATTCCAGGCTGCGTGCCGGGCCGGCCACCTTGGTGGCCACGATGATCTTGTCGCGCGCTTGCCGCTTCAGCCAGCGGCCGACGATGGCTTCCGATGCGCCGGCGGTTTCGGCGCGGGTTGGCACGGCATACATTTCAGCCGTGTCGATGAAATTGATGCCGTGTTCCAGCGCGTAATCGAGTTGGCCGTGGGCGTCGGCTTCATCGGTCTGCTCGCCGAAGGTCATCGTGCCGAGGCAGACTTCGGGAATGCTCAGTTCGCTGCGGCCCAGGCGCTTGTTTTTGAACAGGCTCATAATTGGTCTCCGGAAATGGGGGAAAGCTCAGGGTTGTTGGCAGAGGACGCCGTAGATCAGCACGTGGCGTTCGAGTACCGGATCAAAGCTGGCGGGAACGATGGCCAGTCGGTGCTCGTCAGCACGCTGACAATGGGCCCGGGTCCACGCGGCGGCAGCGGCGTGCGCCGATGCGAAATCGGGGAACAGGGCGTCCAGCGCGTTGGCGCGCACCGGCAGGAACTTGCCGCAATGCCGGTCGAGCAGGGTGTCGGTGTCCAGCATCTGGACTGCATAACCCTGTGCCGGGCGGCGCAAGGGTAAAGCGTGCACATCGTAGGGGTCGCCAAAGGCGTCGTCGGGAAAATCCACAGTAAACAAGCAGTGTCAGGCGGGAATGTCGGGAATGAGCATCTGTTCGAGGAGCAGGATACGGTCCTTCAAGGCCAGCTTCCGTTTTTTCAGGCGGCGGATCAGCAATTCGTCCGGCGGCGGGTTCTCGATGAGGTGCAGGATGACCTGATCGAGATCGCGATGTTCCAGTTGCAGTTCATTCAACTGCATGCGGATGTCGCTGATTTCCGTCTCGGTCAACGGACGAAGGGCCATGGCATTGCTCCTGACAGCATTTATGGTTTTGCTTAGAATAACCGAACCAATATAAAGGAGGAGAACATGATGCACCACGTAATCGTTTCGTTCGGCAAGGACACCGAGTTCGAATACAAGCTCGCCGGCGGTGGCGCTGCTGACGAAGCACGTCAATGGTTTGACCGTGAATTCGTCGCCCTGGAATGCGATGTGGCGACCCCGACGGGCAAGGTCCTGGCCGTCGACCGGATTCTCAGTGTCGCCAAGTATGCCGGCGAAAACCGCTTCCGCGACCAGCCGTCCTGGGCCGAACAATTTGCCCGCAACACCGCAGCCATTCTTGGCCGGGAGCTCATCCGCGTTGATGTCGAGCAATACAGCATCGGTTATTGATGAACAAGGCGTTTGTCCGGGAAAGCGACGGCGAGGATGACGAGGATCTGCAACCAGCCTTGCGCATCCCGCCCGGTTCCCGCAATTACATTACTCCGGCCGGGCATGCCCGGCTGAAGGATGAGCTTGAGCATCTGGTCAAGCGCGAGCGTCCGCATGTCGTCGAAATTGTCGCCTGGGCGGCATCCAATGGCGACCGCTCGGAAAACGGTGACTATATATATGGCAAGCGTCGGCTCCGCGAAATCGACCGGCGCATCCGTTTCCTGAGCAAACGCCTGGATATTGCCGAAGTGGTCGATCCGTTGCGTCAGGGCGACAACGATCAGGTCTTCTTCGGGGCCACCGTAACCATCGGTGATGCCGACGGTAGTGAAAACACCTATCAGATTGTCGGGATCGACGAGGCCGACGCCTCATCCGGACGCATCAGCTGGATATCGCCGCTGGCCCGTGCGCTGATCAAGTCCCGCGAAGGCGACAGCATCCGTTTCCAGAGCCCGGTTGGCGTGCGCGAAATCGACATCCTAGAAGTGCGCTATGAAACAATCCCCTGAAATTTTCAAAAAGGTGTTGACGCATTTTTTGGTGTGTGTAGAATGCGCACCTTCCTTGCGGTGCCGGGGTTTCCGGCGGTGTGAGGCAGGCGGTGAGGTGAAAGAAATTTTGCTGAAGTGCTTGACGGAGGTGAGGAAGTGTTACATAATCTCGCTTCTCTGCTGCAGACGAATTGATGTGTTGATTTGGCGCGGCGATGCTCTTTAAAAGTTTGGACAACCGATAGGTGTGGGTGTCTTGATGCAGTGGTTTCGGCCACGAAATGTATTAAGGCAAACGCACTAAATAAGATGGAGAGATCCATCGAGGTAGAGAAATCTACCGTCAGTGAATTTGCGAGTTTGTTGGATTGAACTGAAGAGTTTGATCCTGGCTCAGATTGAACGCTGGCGGCATGCCTTACACATGCAAGTCGAACGGCAGCACGGA
>NZ_AUCE01000013.1 GCF_000429605.1 Azonexus hydrophilus DSM 23864
ATATCGTTGTCCTTGAGTTCGGCGATGTTGATGAAGCCGTCGTTGTTGGCATCCTCGGTGATCTCGATGGCGAGGCCGGTGTAGTTGGTGATGTCAACGATGGCGCTGGCAGAGCCAGTGGCCGATTCGTTGCCGGCCGCATCGAAGAGGTAGGCGGAAACATTGAGCGTGTTGCCGTCGGCAGGTAGCGGGAAGTCGGTCGTGACGAAGCCGTTGGCTTTGTCGGCGGCGCTGATGACGATGTTGCGGACGCTGCTGCCATCGGAGATGCGGACGGTATCGCCGACATCGACGTTGTCCTTGTTGAAGGAGACCCTCACGTCGGCAGGGCCGCTGGCTTCTGCCCGATTGATGAAGCCATCGCCGTTGGCATCTTCGGTGATGGTCACGGCAGGTGCCAGTTTGTTGTTCGGGATGTGTGTGTCGATGGTCAGATCAACGCTGGTATTGGCGGCGTTGCCGGCGACATCGCTAGCCGTGACGAAGATTGTCGCGGGGCCTTCGGCAAGCGGCTGCTGTGGCGTGACGGACCACAGTCCCGTGTTGGCGACGGTGGTTTTGAGGGTTTCGCCGGTTGGCAGGGTGACGGTGATGCTGGCACCCGCTTCACCGGTGCCGCTGATCGTCGGCGTGTTGTCGTTGGTGATGCCGTCGCCCTGGGTGCCGCTGTCTGAGGTGGGGTCGAGGCGTGCGGTGACGGCGGGCGGCAGGGTGTCGATACGGGCATTGTTGCTGCCGACGCTGCCGAGGTTGCCGGCGGTGTCACGGATTTGTGCGGTCACCGTGAGGGTGGTGCCTTCACCGGGATTGGCGATGCCGGGCAGGGCTATGTACTGTTTGACGATGTCGGTGGCAGTCAGGGTGATGGGGGGCTGGGTAACACCATTGACGGTGGTCAGCAGGATATCGCCGTCGCTGGCGCCGGTCGGCAGGTCGATACGGACGTCGATATTGCCCTGGAGTTCAACGGCATTGATCCAGCCGTCACCGTTGGCGTCTTCGACGATGCTGACGATGGGCGCGTCGGGGGGCGAGAGCTGGATGCGCGCATAGTCGCTGACCGGGCCGCTAGTGTTGCCGGCGGCATCGGCGATGGAAGCATTGACGATGAAGTCGGTATTGTTGGCAGTTGGCGTGAAGGCCAGGTCGACGAAACCGGTAGCGATCTGGGCGGCAGTGATGGTGATGGTCCGGCTGGCATTGCCAGTGGCGGAGACGGTCAGCGTGTCGCCGACGGCGGCGCCGTTCGGGATGGTGACGCGGACGTCGATGTCGCCCTGGAGTTCGGCGGCGTTGATGAAACCATCGTTGTTGGCATCCTCGCGGATAGCGACGGCCTGGCCGCTGAACTGTGTGGTGTCGATGGTCAGCGGCAGGGTCGTGTTGCTGCTGTTGCCGATGCTGTCGGTGGCGGTGACTTCAACGATCGAGGTACCGTCGGGCATGGGCAGGGTCGGCGTGACCTGCCAGTTGCCGTTGCCGTCGGTGATGGTGCTGAGTTGTTCGCCGGTGCTCGGGATGACGACCGTGATGCGCGTGCCGGGGTCGCTGCGGCCGGTCAGGGCCGGTGTGTTGTCGTTGGTGAGGTTGTCGCCCTGGGTGCCGCTGTCCGAAGCTGGGGCCAGTTGCACCGTAAGGCTGGGGGGCGTGGTGTTGATGACGGCTGCATCGGTGGCGATATTTGATTTGTTGCCGGCGGCGTCGGTGACCTGGGCCGAGACTTCGAGATTGGTGCCGTTGGCGGGAGCGTCGAGTTCGATGGACAGTCTGCCGGCGTCGATCTGCGGCTGGATCAGGGTGATGGTCCGGGTGGGATTGCCGGTAGCGTGGATGGTGATGAGGTCGCCGGCGATGGCATCGGTGGGGAGCGTGATTTCCACGCCGACGCTACCATTGAGTTCGCTGGCGTTGATGAAGCCGTCGTTGTTCGTATCTTCGGTGATGACGAGTTGCAGATTGAGCAGGGTGCTGAGGTCGACCTTGGCGAAATCGGCGCCGGTGGCGGAGCGGTTGCCGGCAGGGTCGAAGATGTGGGCGGTGACGGTGAGCGTGCTGCCATCGCTGGGCAGCGGGAAGTCGGTGGTGACGAAGCCATTGGCCTTGTCGCTGGCGCTGACGACGAAATCCTTGCTGGTGGTGCCGTCGGAAACGCGGACGGTGTCGCCGACATCGACCTTGTCCTTGTTGAAGGAGACTTTGACGTCGGCCGGGCCGCTGGCCTCTGCACGGTTGATGAAACCGTCGTTGTTGGCGTCTTCGGTGATCTCGACCTCGGGAGCCTGGCCGCTGTTTGGCACATCAATGTCGATCATGGCGGAATCGCTGCCAGGCGCGCTGGTATTGCCTGCCGCGTCGGTGATGTCGGCGGTGACCGTGATGGTTTCACCGTTGCCCGGGGCAGCAAAGCGGGTTTCGACATAACCCCGGGCCTGGTCGGCGGCGCTGATGACATGCTCGATGCGGGTGCTGCCGTCGCTGACGCGGATGATGTCGCCGATGTCGACCTTGCCGCCGGTGAAGGCGATGCGGACATCGACATCGCCGTTCAGCTCGCTGGCATTGATGAAGCCGTCGTCGTTGGCGTCCTCGATGATGGTGACGATGGGCGCCTGCCCATCGTTCGGGGTCGCGGTGTCGATGATGACGAAGACCGTGGTGCTCAGGGTATTGCCCGTGCGGTCAGTGGCGACGACGGAAATGTTCTGGGCGCCGTCGGCGAGGGCCTGGCCGGCTTCGACGCGCCAGCTGCCGTCGGTGGCTGCCGTGGTCAGCAGTACTTCGCCCGTGCCCGGCATGGTGACCGTGATGCTGGCGCCCGGCTTGCTGGTGCCGATGATTCCCGGGGTGTTGTCGTTGGTGATGTTGTCGCCCAGGATACCGCTGTCGGAGGCGGGGTCCAGTTCGGCGCTGAGGGTTAGCGGAACGGTGTCGAGCACATCGGCCGGTGCTGCCCCGAGGTCGGGAATGCCCAGGTCGCCGGCGTCGATGCGGTAGCTGTTCTGTGAGTCGATGGTTTCCGATATCCGCAGGAATTCGACAAAGGAATGCCCTTCGCTGCCGTCGCCGACCAGGCCGGCGGCGGGGGCCTCTTCGTCGACCAGATCATCGAGGTTCTCTCCTTCCTGCAAGGCGCGGGCAAGGTTGCGCACTTCGCGCGGTCGCGAAAAGAACGCGCTGTCCTCGGCGGCCGGGGGCGGGTTGGCTGCGACTTCGGCGTTCATGGCCACCGACTCGCGCGGTCCGATATTGATTTCGCGGCCATCGGCGAGGATCAGCCTGGTCCGGCCGTTCTGCCCGGCAACGATGGTTTCTCCCTCGGTAATCGAGTCTCCGGTGCGCAGGCGGCGAAGGGTACCGTCGGCTGTCCTGGCGAAGACTTCTCCGGACAGGCTGCTGACTTTGGCGATGGCGTTTTTCATGATGATCTTTCATCCAAAATGAATAGTCGATCATCATATGCGAAATGAATTGTTGGTCTATTGGACCAAGGTGCTACGCCATTGGTATAAATGTCTCCGGAAAGAAAAACACCCCGGGGCTACCGGGGTGTCTGGGCGCTGCCTTGCCAAACTGGTGGCGGCGGGCCGTCGGGCTTAGCTGGTGACCAGCAGGCCACGCATTTTCTGTAGTGCCTTGGCTTCGATCTGGCGGATGCGCTCGGCCGAGACGTCGAACTCGGCGGCCAGTTCATGCAGCGTCGCCGCTTCGCCCTCAGCCAGCCAGCGTGCTTCGACGATGCGCCGGCTGCGCGGGTCGAGGGCGCCCAGCGCCTGCTGCAGGCCGTCGCTTTCGAGCGTGGCGCGGGCCTTGTTCTCAAGCATGCGGGTTGGCTCGTAGCGGCTGTCGGCCAGGTAGTCGATCGGGGCAAAGGCATCGTCACCGTCGTCCGGGTTGCCTTCGAGGGCGAGATCGCGGCCGGACAGCCGGGTCTCCATCTCGACGACTTCCTCGCGCTTGACGCCAAGGCGTTCGGCGACTTCGGCAGCCTGGGTGCCGGACAGGGTGTCGACACCCTCGTAACCGGCCTTCTGGCTGCGCAGGTTGAAGAATAGCTTGCGCTGGGCCTTGGTCGTGGCGACCTTGACCAGGCGCCAGTTCTTCAGGATGTACTCGTGAATCTCGGCCTTGATCCAGTGCATGGCGAACGACACCAGACGGACGCCGCGCGACGGATCGAAGCGCTTGACCGCCTTCATCAGGCCAATGTTGCCTTCCTGGATCAGGTCGGCGTGCGGCAGGCCGTAGCCGAGGTAACCGCGGGCGATGGAAATGACGAGACGCAGGTGCGAAAGGACGAGCTGACGCGCGGCATCGACATCGCCGTCGTCGCGGAAACGCTCGGCCAGCCGCGTCTCTTCCGCCTCGGACAACATCGGGTAACGGTTCGCCACCTGAATGTAGGCGTCGATGTTGCCGATTGCTGCGGGGACTGGTAGCGCCAGGGCTTGGGTCATAGCGTAGAATCCTCCTTCAACTGATGAATATATGTTAGCACTCTGCGACTGAGAGTGCTAATTCTGCGTACGAGTTTCCGGAACGTGTGTAACAAAATTCAACCGCCCGCGTCTGCGCCGGAAACACCACGTTATCGCGGTCGTTTTGCGCCGTCGCCGACCGGTGCGTTGCACTTCGGTTCCCTGATCGCCGCCGTCGCCAGTTACCTCGATGCCAGGGCGCATGGCGGCGAATGGCTGGTACGCATGGAGGACGTCGATGCCGAGCGTAACGTCCCCGGTGCTGCCGACGACATCCTGCGCACGCTCGACGCCTTCGGTTTTGCTTGGGACGGGGAAGTGCTCTGGCAGGGTACGCGCGACGAGGCCTACGCGGCGGCGCTGGCCGAACTGAATGCGGCCGGGCTGGCTTATCCCTGTGCCTGCTCGCGCAAGGAAATCGCCGCCCGAACAACGCGGCCGGCAATCGACGGCGGCCTGGTCTATCCCGGCACCTGTCGCAGCGGCCTGGCGCCGGGCGCGGCACCGAGGGCCTGGCGGTTGCGCGTCGACAATATCCCGATGCCTTTTGTCGACCGTCTGCAAGGCGAAGTCGTCCAGCAGCTCGAAGACGATGTCGGCGATTTCGTCCTGCGCCGTGCCGACGGGTTGTTCGCCTACCAGCTGGCAGTGGTCGTCGACGACCGTTTCCAGGGGATTACCGATGTCGTTCGCGGCGCCGACCTGCTCGCCTCGACGCCGCGCCAGATCTGGCTGCAGCGTTGCCTCGGCTACCCGACGCCACGCTACGCGCACCTGCCGGTGGCGACCAACACGGCCGGTGAAAAGTGGTCGAAGCAGACGCTGGCGCCAGCGCTGGAAAGCGGCAAGGCAGCGGCCGAACTGGTGCGGGCATTGGCTTTTCTCGGGCAGCCGGTAGCGGCTGAACTGGGCCGGGCGACGGTCGCCGAGGTCTGGGACTGGGCTTCCGCCCACTGGTCGTTTGCCGCGATTCCCCGGCAGGCATCGATCAGCGCTCCGGCGACGGCGGCTTGACCCGATCCTCGGCCCGCCAGTGGCGGTCGCCGTAGCCAGCGATGCCGACCAGCAGGCGGACGATGCCGTAGCTCAACCAGCGCAGGAGACGCGAGGGCCAGGGCTGGCGCAGGATGTCCTCGGCCAGCATTTCGCGGCTGCCGTCCTGCATGGCGGTGTAGAGGCTGGCGCGCAGCTCGCCGGCGAAGCGCCGGTCGTGCGCGACCAGGTTGGCTTCCTTGGCCAGCAGCAGGCTGAACGGGTCGATGTTCGACGAGCCGACGGTTGCCCATTTGCCGTCGATGACCGCGACCTTGGCGTGCAGGAAGCTCTTCTCGTACTCGAAGATGCGGATGCCGGCCTTGAGCCCGGTGGCGTAGAGCGTCTGCGTTGCGTAGTGGAGCAGCGGATGGTCGGACTTGCCCTGGAGCAGCACGGTGACGCGCACGCCACGGCGGGCGGCGGCAAAGATGGCGCGGCCGAAGCGGATGCCGGGCAGGAAATAGGCGTTGGCGATCAGGATTTCGTCAACGGCGGCGTCGATCGCATCGATGTAGGCGTGAAGGATGTCGTTGCGGTGGCGGATGTTGTCGCGGATCAGGAACGCCGCCCGCTGATCGCCGACGGCTTCGCAGCAGGGCTTGACGATGGGCGCCAGGCGGAAGCGGCGGCGGAAATTAACCCAGGTGACGATTTCCCACATCCGCCGTGCTGCGTGGTGCACCTGCGCCAGCACCGGACCTTCGATGCGCACCGCGTAGTCGTAACGCGGACGCATCTCCTCCGGCGCGTTGTCGTCGTCGACGATGTTGATGCCGCCGACGAAGGCGACGCGTCCGTCGATCACGACCAGCTTGCGGTGCAGCCGGCGCAGGCGATGGCGCTGGAAATGGAAGCGGCCGATTTCCGGCCGGTAGAACAGCGAGCGCACGCCGGCCTCGGCCAGGCGCGGGCGGAAATCCTCGGCGAAATTGCGGGCGCCGAAGCCGTCAACCGTGACATTGACGATGACGCCACGCCGGGCTGCCGCGCACAGTGCCGAAGCGACCTCGTGGCCGACAGGGTCGTCGGCGAAGATGTAGCTTTCCAGGTAGATCTCGCGCTCGGCGCCGGCGAGCGCGGCGAGCAGCGCAGGGAAGTACTCGCGCCCGGATTCGAGCAGCGTCAGGCGGTTGCCGGCGACGAAATCAGGTGCCATGCCTCGTCAGGAAAGCCGAGAGCGCCGCATGGTCGGAGATTGCCGACCATGGCGGGCCGTAATGCACGGCGGTGGACTGTACATTGAAGCCGCGCACGTAGATGCGGTCGAGCCGGAACATCGGCATCGCCGCCGGAAAGCTGCGCACCGGACGGCCGCCGACCGCGTGCGAAAAGACCTCCTGCAGGTGCAGGCGACGGGCCAGGTGCTCGCAGGCGCGGCTGCGCCAGTCGTTGAAATCGCCGGCGACGATCAGCGGCGCATCGGGTTGGTCGAGGCTGTCGAGGTAATCGGCCAGCGCGTCCATCTGACGTCGCCGCGAATGCCCGAACAGCGACAGGTGCACACACACGCAGTGCGCCGCCGGCCCTTGCGGCAGCTCGATCCGGCAGTGCAGCATGCCGCGCTTCTCGAACTGCAGGTGGGTCACGTCCTGGTTGTGCGCGTGCAGGATGGGAAAGCGCGACAGGATCGCGTTGCCGTGGTGGCCGTGGTCGTAGATCATGTTGCGGCCGTAGGCCGACTGCCAGACCTCGTCGGCGAGGAACTCGTGCTGCGGCCGACCCGGCCAGTCGGCATGCCGCTCGGCGTGGCCGAGGTGCAGGCCCTGGACTTCCTGCAGGAAGACGATGTCCGGGTTGAGGTGGCGCAGCCGCTCGCGCAGCTCATGCACCATCATCCGCCGGTTGAACTGCGAGAAACCCTTGTGGATGTTGTAGGTGGCGATGTGCAGCGCGGGCTGGCTCATGGCGCGGCGGTCAGGAGATCGCCAGCATGCGGTCGAGCGCCAGGCGGGCAAACTTGACCTCGTGTTCCGGCACCTTGATCTGGTTGACCACCTTGCCCTCGACCAGGTTTTCCAGCGTCCACGCCAGGTGTTGCGGGTCGATGCGCTGCATCGTCGAGCACATGCAGACGGTGGTCGCCATGAACTGGACGATCTTGCCTTGCGGCAACACTTCCTTGGCCAGGCGGTCGACCAGGTTCAACTCGGTGCCGACCAGCCAGCGCGTACCGGCCGGCGCTTCCTTGATCGTCTTGACGATGTGCTCGGTCGAGCCGACGTAATCGGACGCCGCACAAACCTCGAAATTGCATTCGGGGTGAGCGATCACTTTGCCGTCCGGGTACTTGGCGCGGAAGGCGTCGATGTGCGACTTCTGGAACATCTGGTGCACCGAGCAGTGCCCCTTCCACAGCAGGATCCTCGCCTTTTTGATCTGCTCGACGGTTAAACCACCCATTTCTAGGTCCGGGTCCCAGACGACCATCTCGTCCATCGGGAAGCCCATCTGGTGGCCGGTCCACCGGCCGAGGTGCTGGTCGGGGAAGAACAGCACCTTGGGTCGCTGGTCGAAGGCCCATTTGGCGATCGTGCCGGCGTTCGACGAGGTGCACACAATGCCGCCGTGTTCGCCGCAGAAGGCTTTCAGGTCGGCCGCCGAGTTGATGTAGGTGACCGGCGTGACCTCGTTGTCGACGTCGAGCACCGAAGCCAGCTCGCGCCAGCAGCGTTCGACCTTGGCCAGGTTGGCCATGTCGGCCATCGAGCAGCCGGCGGCGAGGTCGGGCAGGATGGCGATCTGGTGCGGCGCGGTCATGATGTCGGCGACTTCGGCCATGAAATGCACGCCGCAGAAGATCACGTACTCGGAATCGGTCTGCGCGGCCAGCTTGGACAGTTTCAGCGAATCGCCGGTGAGGTCGGCGTGCTGATAGACGTCGGCACGCTGGTAATGGTGGCCAAGGATCACGGCGCGTTTGCCGAGCTTGGCGCGGGCGGCGCGGATGCGCTCCTGGCAGGCTTCGTCGGAGAGTTTGTTGAACGGGTCGAAGGAGATGGTCGCGGTGTGCATGCTGTTTCCGGTGAATCGCGCGGTCGACGCGCCGTGAAGGCAAAAAAATGAGCGGGCGAATTATCCCTGATGCCAGGGCAATCCGGCTCGTCGCCAGCCGCCGACATTGTTGCGGTGGCCGTTGGCATCCTTGTCGCCCTCGAAGCCCTCAAGGACGTTATAGCAGTTGTTGTAGCCGTTTTCGCTGGCGACCGTCGCTGCGCCGATCGAGCGCACGCCGCTGCGGCAGACGAACATGACCAGCGCTTCCGGATCGACCTGGCGGGTCAGTTCGGCGAGGAAGTTCGGATTGCGCACGCCGCCCGGGTACTGGTTCCATTCGATCTCGACGGCGCCCGGGATGCGGCCGACCCAGTCCCATTCGGCACGGGTGCGGACGTCGACGAGGCGGGCCCCGGGTGCCGCCTGCCAGATTTCAAACGCCTCGCGTGGCGTCAGCTCGCCCTGGTAGGGGCGTTCGAGGTCACGGGCGCGGGTTTGCGCGAGGTCGAGTATTTCCCTGAGTTTGCCCATCTTGGATCGCTGCTAGAATCAAGGCCTACAGTATAGGACAGAGTTCATGAGAGACGGTCATTCGCCACCGGTCGCCACGGCGGCAGATCGGGCTGAGGCAGCGCAGAAAGCCACCTGGATCAGCGTGGTCGTCAACCTGCTGCTGACCGTCGCCCAACTGGTGGTCGGCTGGCTGGCGCATTCGCAATCGCTGATTGCCCACGGCCTGCATTCCTTTTCCGACCTCTTGTCCGACTTCCTGGTCATCTGGGCCAGCCGCCAGAGTGCGGCGCCGGCCGACCGGGCCCATCCCTACGGTCATGCCCGGGTCGAAACGGCGGCCACGCTGGCCCTGGGCGTCTCGCTGATCCTGATCGGCGGCGGCATCCTCTGGGATTCCGGCATGCGTATGCAGGCAGGCGCTTTGCTGCCGCAGGTCGAGATGCTGGCTTTCTGGATCGCCGTATTGACGGTGGTGGCGAAGGAAGGGCTGTATCGTTACCTGATCGCCGTGGCCCGCCAGCAACGTTCCCAGCTGCTGACCGCCAATGCCCTGCATACCCGCGCTGACGCCGCTTCGGCGCTGGTGGTCGTGGTCGGTATCGGCGGTGCGTTGCTCGGCTGGGCCTTCCTCGACCTGCTCGCTGCGGCCCTGATGGGTTTCATGATCCTGCGCATGGGCGGGGAACTGGCCTGGTCGTCGATCAAGGAATTGATCGATACCGGTCTGGACGAAGCCCAGTTGGGTGCCATCCGTGACAGCCTGACGGCAACGCCCGGGGTGCGCGGTCTGCACGCGCTGCGTACGCGGCGCATGGCGCATCAGGTGCTGGTCGATGCGCATGTTCAGGTCGATCCTTGGATCAGCGTTTCGGAAGGGCATCGCATCGCCGAGTCGGCACGTGCCCGGGTCTTGCGCGCGCATCCGGAAGTGCTCGACGTACTCGTCCATATTGATCCCGAGGACGACCTCGAGCCGGACCTGGCGGCAATCGGGCTGCCGGGGCGGGAAGCCCTGATGCCGATGATCGCGCCTCTGATCGCCGACCTGCCGGCGCCGAGGAAGATCGTCCTGCATTATCTGGCCGGCAAGATCGAGATCGACCTGTATCTGGCGCTGGCCGAAGTCGATGCTGCCTCCCTGGCGGAGGTCGAGCAACGACTGGCGGCCCGCCTTGAAGAACTGCCGATGGTGCGTCGCGTGCGCTTGAACTGGTTGTCCGCACCATAACGGTGCCTGCACCGCGATGGTGCATTATTTTGGTGCAGTGGTTTTGTTGTCGGATTGAACATGCCCTTGTGGCACAATGGAAAATCTGGCGTCCAGTGCTTGGCATGCTTTCTGCTAAACCCGATTCGCTACGATTTACTGTTATGTGCCGCACTGGTCGGCACCTTGTTTTCTTAGGAGACTAACGCGTATGGCAACCCCGCAAGACGTGATCAGCATGATCAAGGAAAACGACGCCAAGTTCGTCGATTTCCGTTTCACCGACACCCGTGGCAAGGAACAGCACGTCACCGTGCCGATTTCGCACTTCGACGAAGACAAGTTTGAAAACGGTCACGCCTTCGACGGTTCGTCGATCGCCGGCTGGAAGGGTATTCAGGCTTCCGACATGCTGCTGATGCCGGACCCGTCCACCGCCTACGTCGATCCGTTCTTCGACGAAACCACCGTCGTCCTGACCTGTGACGTCGTTGATCCGGCCGATGGCCGTGGTTACGACCGCGATCCGCGTTCGATCGCCAAGCGCGCCGAAGCCTACCTGAAGTCCTCCGGCATTGGCGACACCGCCTTCTTCGGTCCGGAACCCGAATTCTTCATCTTCGACGGCGTCGAATGGTCGGTCGACATGTCCGGCTGCTCGCTGAAGATCCATTCCGGCGAAGCCGCCTGGAAGTCTGGCGAAACCAACGATGCCAACGGCGCCACCGGTCACCGTCCGGCCGTCAAGGGCGGTTACTTCCCGGTTCCGCCGGTCGATAGCCTGCACGACATCCGTTCGGCCATGGTCCTGACCCTGGAATCCCTGGGCGTGCCGGTCGAAGTGCATCACCACGAAGTGGCCAACGCCGGCCAGTGCGAAATCGGTACCAAGTTCAGCACGCTGGTTCAGCGCGCCGACTGGACCCAGATCCAGAAGTACGTGACCCACAACGTCGCCCACCAGTACGGCAAGACGGCAACCTTCATGCCGAAGCCGATCGTTGGCGACAACGGCTCGGGCATGCACGTTCACCAGTCGGTCTGGAAGGACGGCAAGAACCTGTTCGCCGGTGACCAGTACGCTGGCCTGTCCGAACTGGCCCTCTACTACATCGGCGGCATCATCAAGCACGCCAAGGCCCTGAACGCGATCACCAACCCGGGTACCAACTCCTACAAGCGTCTGGTCCCGCACTACGAAGCCCCGGTCAAACTGGCCTACTCGGCCAAGAACCGTTCGGCCTCGATTCGTATCCCGTTTGTTGCCTCGACCAAGGCCCGTCGTATCGAAACCCGCTTCCCGGATCCGATCGCTAACCCGTACCTGTGCTTCGCCGCCCTGCTGATGGCCGGCCTCGACGGTATCCAGAACAAGATCCACCCGGGCGATCCGGCTGACAAGAACCTGTACGACCTGCCGCCGGAAGAGGATGCAAAGATCCCGACCGTCTGCGCGTCGCTCGAGGAAGCCCTGGAAAACCTGGACAAGGATCGCGAGTTCCTGACCCGTGGCGGTGTCTTCTCCAACGACTGGATCGATGCCTTCATCGCCCTGAAGATGGAAGAAGTGAACAAGATCCGCATGACCACGCACCCGGTCGAGTTCGATCTGTACTACAGCTGCTGATCGATTGCAGTGAAATGCAAAAAGGGCGGGCTTTCCCGCCCTTTTTTGTTCACCTTTTTACCGGCGCATCGTTTACCCAGTAAACTGCAAAGTTCACGAGGAGCCATGCCAATGACACGTAGACTGCTTGCCCTGATTTGCGCGCTTGTCCCGATGGCGCTCTCCGCGCAGACGATCTATCGCTGTACGGAAGCCGGTGGCGGGGTGCTGATTTCCAATACCCGCGTGCATAACAACTGCCAGGCCATCGTCAGCGAAGAGCGCAATACCGTTCCCGCACCGCGTGCGCCGGCGGCCAGGGCGGCAAGCAATCCGACACCGGCCGATTTCCCGCGCGTGCAGCAGGACACCCAGCGCTCCCGCGATGCCGACCGGCGCCACATCCTGGAGCAGGAACTGGCCGGCGAGCAACGCAAGCTCGATCAGGCGCGCAAGGAACTGGCCGAGCGCGAAGCCGCCAGCGGCGGTCTGGAACGTGCAGCCCCCTATCGTGACCGGGTTGCCCAGCACGAACGCAATCTGCAGGCACTGCAACGGGAGCTGGCCAATCTGCGCTGAGCGGAATTCTCCGGATAAATCATGAATGTCACCCATGCCAATTTCGCCGGGCTGGACCTGCTTGCCTCGGCGGTACTCCTGATCGACGACAGCCAGGCCATCCGCTATCTCAACCCGGCCGGCGAGAACCTGCTGGCGGTCAGCAGCCGCAGCGTCGTCGGGCGTCGTCTCGGCGATGTCTGCAAATGCTCGTCGACCCTGCAGTCGGCCATCGACAACGGCCTGCACAACAACTGGGGTTATACCGGCCAGAACATCGCGCTCGGCCGGGCCGATGGCGAGACCCTGCACCTCAACTGCACGGTGACGCCCTTGCGTCCCGATATCGCGGCCGGCATGCGCCTGCTGCTCGAATTGCAGCCGATCGACCATCACCTGGCGGCAAGCCGCGAGGAGCGCCTGATCGAGCAGCAGCAGGCCAACCGCGAACTGATCCGCAATCTGGCGCACGAAATCAAGAATCCGCTGGGCGGCATCCGCGGTGCAGCGCAATTGCTCGAACACGAACTCGGCAACCCGTCGCTGAAGGAATACACCCAGGTCATCATCAAGGAAGCCGACCGCCTGCAGGACCTGATGCAACGCCTGCTGACCCCGCATCGGGCGATGTTGCCGGCGACCGTCAATATTCACGAAATCCTGGAGCGGGTGCGCAGCCTGCTACGCGCGGAATTCCCCGAAAGCCTGCAGGTGCGCCGCGATTACGATACCAGCCTGCCGGAACTGGTCGGCGACCGCGAGCAACTGATCCAGGCGGTGCTCAACATCGCCCGCAACGCCGCCCAGGCGATGGCCGGGCAAGGCGAGATCATCCTGCGCACGCGTGCTCTGCGCCAGGTGACGCTGGCCAAGAAGCGTTACCGCCTGGCCATGGAAATCAAGGTCATTGATAACGGCCCGGGCATCCCCGAGGACATCCGCGAGCGCATGTTCTATCCGCTGGTCTCGGGGCGCGAGGGCGGCAACGGTCTGGGCCTGACGATTGCCCAGAATTTCATCCAGCACCATCAAGGCAGCATCGATTGCCATAGCCGACCCGGCGAGACGGTGTTCACCCTGCGCCTGCCGGTCGAGTCGGCCTGAGTCTTGCTAGAGCTAGCAGGACATCGCGATACAAGAGGCAAGAGAACATGAAACCGGTATGGATTGTTGACGACGACCGCTCGATACGCTGGGTGCTGGAGAAGACGCTGTCGCGGGAAGGCATCCCGTTCGAGAGCTTCGCTTCGGCCAGCGAGGCGATCAGCAGCCTGGAGGGCGGCTGCGAACCGCCGCAGGTGCTGATGTCCGATATCCGCATGCCCGGCCAGTCCGGCCTGGAGCTGCTGCAGGAAGTGAAGACGCGCCATCCGGGCGTGCCGGTGATCATCATGACCGCCTATTCGGACCTGGAGAGCGCCGTCGCGGCCTTTCAGGGCGGCGCGTTCGAATACCTGCCCAAGCCCTTCGACGTCGACCAGGCGCTCGAACTGATCCGTCGCGCCATCGACGAGTCGATGCACCAGAGTGGTGCGGCCGAGGAAGAGGGGCTGGTACCGGAGATTCTCGGCCAGGCGCCGGCCATGCAGGAAGTCTTCCGGGCCATCGGCCGGCTGGCGCTATCGCACGCCACCGTGCTGATTACCGGCGAGTCCGGCTCGGGCAAGGAACTGGTGGCGCGTGCCCTGCACCGGCACAGCCCGCGGGCCGAACGCCCCTTCGTCGCCATCAACACCGCGGCGATTCCCAAGGATCTGCTCGAATCCGAACTGTTCGGCCACGAGCGCGGTGCGTTCACCGGCGCCCAGGCGCAACGGCGTGGGCGTTTCGAGCAGGCCGAGGGCGGTACGCTGTTCCTCGACGAAATCGGCGACATGCCGTCCGAACTGCAGACCCGCCTGCTGCGCGTCTTGTCCGACGGCCACTTCTATCGTGTCGGCGGGCATTCGCCGATCAAGGCCAACGTCCGCGTCATTGCGGCCACCCACCAGAATCTCGAAAGCCGAGTCAAGGACGGCCTGTTCCGCGAAGACCTGTTCCACCGGCTGAACGTCATCCGCATCCGCCTGCCGTCGCTGCGCGAGCGGCGCGAAGACATCCCGCTGCTGACCCGGCATTTCCTGCAGAAGAGCGCGCGCGAGTTGGGCGTCGAGCCCAAGCGGCTGTCAGAAGCGGCGCTCAAATACCTGTGCGGCCTGGATTTTCAGGGCAACGTCCGGCAACTGGAAAACCTCTGCCACTGGCTGACCGTGATGGCGCCGGGCCAGCAGGTCGAGGTCGGCGACCTGCCCAGCGAATTGCGCGAGGCACCGCCGCAGATGCTCGTCGGTGACTGGGAAAAAGCGCTGGAAGGCGAAGTCGACCGCTTGCTGGCGCGCGGCGTTCCGGATGTCCATGGACTGCTGTCGCAGGCTTTCGAGCGCATCCTGATCTCCCGGGCGCTGACGCATACCGGTGGTCGGCGCATCGAGGCGGCGCAGGCCCTGGGTATCGGGCGCAACACGATCACGCGCAAGATCGCCGATCTGGGTATTGATGGCGGCAAGGAGTCGGCAGCGGAGTAAAATCTCCGCATGCCTTTAATCGATCCTGTACTGCTCAAGGAACGGCTGGCCGGGCAGGCTGGTCGTTTTGATGTCGATGCCCTCGACAGTTGCGATTCCACCAGTAGCGAACTGCTGCGCCGGGCGGCGCTCGGTGCCCCGCCCGGTACCGTCGTCGTTGCCGACCGGCAGCTCGCCGGCCGCGGTCGGCGTGGCCGTAGCTGGTCGTCTTCGCCTGCCGACAGCCTGACTTTTTCCCTGCTCTGGCGCTTGCCGGCCGGGCGCGTTCCCGGTGGTCTGTCGCTGGCGGTTGGTGTGGCGCTGGCCCAGGCGCTCGACGCGCTGGGGGCGAACGGCGTTCGCCTGAAATGGCCCAACGATGTCCTGCTCGCCGGCGACACTGGTTTTGCCAAGCTGGCCGGGGTGCTGGTCGAACTGGCCAGCGACCGGCGCGGTACGCAGGCCTGTATCGGTATCGGTATCAACCTGGCCCAGCCGGCGGGCGATTTTCCGCAAGCGGTGGCCGGCCTGAGCCAGGCCATGGCGCGCGTCCCGGAACGACATGACATGCTGGCGGCGCTGCTGCGGGCCCTGCTTGATGTGCTTGACCGCTTTGCCCAGGCCGGCTTCGCGGCGCTGAAAGACGACTGGCTCGCCTGGCACGCCTGGCAGGACCGCCCGGTGCAGTTGCTCGGCGAGGGCGAAGTGCCGTTGGTTGGCGTCTGTCGCGGGGTCGACGACGACGGCGCGCTGCTGCTCGAGACGGCTGCCGGCCTGTCGCGCATCCTGGCCGGCGACCTCAGTCTGCGTGCCGCATGATCCTCTGTCTCGACAGCGGCAACAGCCGCATCAAATTCGGTCTCTGGGGCGATGCTCGCTGGCTGCATGAGGGCGCACTCGACCATGCCGATTGTGCGGACCTGGCACGCCTGACGACGGACTGGCCGATGCCGGCGCGCATCATGCTGGCCAACGTCGCCGGCGCCGCTGCCGAACAGGCGATCCGGCAGGCGCTGGGGGCGTGGTCGACCAAGCTGACCGTAATCACCTCGACGGCCGCGGCCGGCGGGGTGCGCAACGGCTACCGGAACCCGGGGCAGCTGGGCGTTGATCGCTGGTGTGCGCTGATCGGTGCCCGTTCGCTCCTTCCAGGTGCCTTGCTGGTGGTCATGGCCGGTACCGCCACCACCGTCGACAGCCTCGATGCCTCGGGGCATTTCCTCGGCGGCCTGATCCTGCCCGGACAGCAACTGATGCTGTCGGCGCTGGCCAGGAATACGGCGGCACTGCCGTTTGCCACCGGGCAGCGGCAGGACTGGCCGCAATCGACCGATGATGCCATTGTCAGTGGGGCAATCGAGGCGCAGGTCGGCGCCATCGAGCGTGCCTGGGCGCGCTTGCCCGGCGCCGAGCGGGTTTGCCTGATTTCCGGTGGCAACGCGGCCTTGCTGACAAAGCATCTTGTCATGCCGTGCCGGCAGGCGGACAATCTTCCCCTACTCGGTCTGAAAGTGCTGGCCGACGAAACGTCTCCCGAGAGCTGACTGCCCATGGAAATCATTCCGGTTGCCGAACTCAAGATCGGCATGTTCATCGTCGAACCGGACTGCCCGTGGACCGATTTTCCGTTTGCCCTGCAGGGCTTCATCATTTCCTCGCCGGATCAGGTCGATCTGTTCCGGCAGAAATGCCGCTTTGTCCAGATCGATCGCACGCGTTCGCTGAACGAACACTACGCCGCACCCAAATCGCGCCTGGATCGCCCGCTGAAGTCTGCTCCACTGGTACAGAAGCCCGCAGATGAAGAGCAGAGTGCCGCGCGCCGACGTCCCTTGTTCTCGGCCGAACAAGTCGAACGGCAACAGCGGCGGCGCCGCTTCCTGGATTTTTTGCACGGCCAGGAGGGCGATGCCCATGTTCAGTCGCTGAGTCGCGAACTGAGTTATGTCGAGCCGCGCTACGATGCCCTGCTGCAGTCCCTGCAGAAGACCTTCCAGCATGTGACGGCCGAAAAGCACTTCGATTTCGCCAATGTGCGGGAAGGCGTGCGCGATGTCGCCGGCAGCCTGCAGCGCAACCCGGATGCGGTGATGTGGCTGCTGCGCCTGAAAAGTCTGGACGACTACAGTTTCGATCACGCCATGGACGTCACGGTTCATGCCCTGTTGCTCGGCGGCCATATCGGCTGGCGCGGCCAGCGCCTGCTGGAGCTGGGGATCGCCGGCCTGCTGCAGGATGTGGGCAAGACCCAGGTGCCGCCGGAGTTGCTGGCCAAGACCGATGCGCTCAATGACGACGAGCGCCACCTGATCCAGTCGCATGTGGCCAGTTCGCTGGAAATCCTGATGCAGCAGGTCAATCTGCCGGCCGAGGTGCTGCAGATCGTTTCCCGCCACCACGAGCGCTGGGACGGTAGCGGTTATCCGCAAGGCCTGGCGCTGGAGAAGATCGGCCTGGCGGCCGAGATTGCCGGCCTGGTCGATTCCTTCTGCGCGATGCTGCGCAACAAGCCCTACCGGGATGCCATCGGCCACCAGCAGGCGCTGGAGGAATTGTTCAAGTTGCGCGACCGGCAGTTCAATCCGGTGCTGATGGAGCAATTCGTCCAGTGCGTCGGCCTGTACCCGGTTGGTACGCTGGTCGAACTCAATAGCGGCGATGTCGGCGTGGTCATCCAGCAGAATCGCGTCCAGCGCTCACGCCCCCGCATCCTGTTGATGCTCGACGCCGACAAGGTGCCGGTGCGCAGTTATCAGGTCGTCGACCTGCGCGATCCGGAGCGCACTTCGGTGCGTATCGTCCGTGCCCTGCCCAATGACGCTTATGGTTTGTCCGCCCATGACTACTATCTCGGATAAGGATGCGGGTTATATCGATTTCCAGGCGTTCGGACTAAGCGCCGAGGATCTGGTGTCGCTGTCCGGGCTGGCCGACATCTGGCGCATGGCGGTCCGGGAAATGCGGCCGGCCGTGGCCGACGATGCCGTCCTGCTCGCCTTTCTCGAACTGAGCGAGAACCTGCCGGTATCGCTGGCCGATCCGCTGTGGCAGCAGGCTTGGGTGCGTGACTGGCATGGTCTGCAAGGGCGCGGTTATGCGCTGGTCGAGATACTTCACCTGTTCTTCGCCTTTGTCGCGCGTTGTGAAGACGAGTTGCTGGGCGAGCGGGAAAGTGTCGGTCGGGTCGTGCTGGCCCTGTTTGCCTGCTTGCGGCGGGCGGTCATTGCCGCCGTCAGTTGTGCCATCGAGTTGGGCGAGGAAGCGCGCATGGACGCCGCCGGCATCCCGGGCGAGCTGGCCGCCCTGCGCTATTTGCGTGAACTGCAGGGGGCGGACCGTCAGGTCGGCCTGTTGTCGATTTCAGTGGTCAATCGCGATTCCTTCAATTACCTGGCGGCCAACGACCTGCAGCGCTTGCCGTCAATGCTGGCGGCGCGGATCGCCGACCGCCTGCGGGTCGAAGACAAGGTGTTCGCCGGGCGCGAGGGCGAATGGCTGGTCGTCCTGCCGGATGTCCACAGTCTGTCCCAGCCGGCGCTGGCGGCTGCCCATATCGGGCAGATGTTCACCGAGCCGGTCAGTCTGTTCAGCGGGGCGAGCATCATGGTGCGTGCCACCATCGGCGCCGCCATGCTCCCCGAGCATGCGCTCGATCCCGAAGGGGCGCTGCACGCCGCCCGCCTGGCGCGCTGGGCGGCTGGCAGCCGGCAGCAATCGTTTGCCTGGTTCGAGACCAGCCTCGGTGAGGACTGGCAGTTACGTTACCGCCAGGTCGATGCCTTGCATCAGGCGCTGCAGCAGGACGCGCTGACCCTCTATCTCCAGCCCCAGGTCGACTTGCAGAACGGGCGATGTACGGGAGCGGAATTGCTGCTGCGCTGGCGTGGCAGCGATGGTGCCTGGGTAGCGCCGCCGGCGGCGATCCGGATGATCGAGGAAAACGGCTGGCGGACCTTGTATACCGACTGGCTGCTGCGTGCCGCCATGCGTATTGCCAGTGAACTCGAAGCCGCCGGCGTGAACATCAGCCTGTCGGTCAACCTGACGGTCGGCGACATGGGCGACGAGGATTTGCCGGAATTGCTGGGGCAATGCCTGGAAACCTGGAAGCTGCCCGGTCAACGCTTCACCTTCGAACTGACCGAATCGGCCTTGCTGCTCGAGCGCGAAAAGGGGCTGGCGATCATGAACCGCATCCGGGCGCTCGGTTGCCGCCTGGCGCTCGACGACTTTGGCACCGGCTATTCGTCGCTGAGCTATCTGGTCAGCTTGCCGATGAACGAGATCAAGATCGACCAGTCATTCATTGAGGCCATGCTCAATTCGGCCGACAGCCTGCGCGTGGTCAGTACCATCGTCGATCTGGCGCGCGACCTGGGCATGGTGCCGCTGGCCGAAGGCGTCGAGGATGAAAACCAGCGCAACCAGTTACTGGCCCTTGGCTGCAAGGCCGCACAGGGCTATCTTTACGGACAGGCGATGCCGCTGGCTGAATTCATCGACTGGTACCGGACGCAGGGGGAAAAGGGATGTCATTGACCGGATTCATCAAGAAGCAGTTCATCGATATCCTCGAATGGACCGAGAGTGACGACGGTACGCTGGCCTGGCGCTACCCAATGCGCGACAACGAAATCCAGAACGGCGCCAGCCTGACGGTACGTGAGTCGCAACTCGCGCTGTTTGTCGACGAGGGGCAGGTGGCCGATGTCTTCGGTCCCGGCCGCCATCGCCTGAGTACGGCCACCCTGCCGTTGCTGACCAACCTGCGCCACTGGGACAAGCTGTTCGCCTCGCCGTTCAAGAGCGATGTCTATTTCTTCTCGACCCGTCTGCAACTCGACCGGACCTGGGGCACGGCAACGCCCATCGTCATCCGCGATGCCGAGTTTGGCGCCGTTCGCCTGCGCGCCTATGGCATCTACGCCTACCGGCTGAGCGATCCGCTGCGTTTCCACCAGAAGGTGTCGGGTACGCGCGAGCATTACGGCCGGGACGATCTCGAAGGTCAGTTGCGCAATACGCTGGTTGCCGGGCTGACGACCCTGTTTGCCGAATCGGGCATTCCCTTCCTCGATCTGGCGGCCAACCAGGATGCACTCGCCAAGGCGATGCGCGAGCGGGCCGCGCCGATGTTTGCCGAACTCGGGTTGGAACTCGAGTCCCTGGTCGTGCAGAACTTTTCCCTGCCCGACGAGTTGCAGAAAACCCTGGATCAGCGCATCAGCATGGGCATGCTTGGCGACCTGCAGCGCTACACCCAATACCAGGTGGCCAGCAGCATTCCCGATGCCGCCCGCAACGAAGGCGGGCTGGCCGCGCTGGGGGCGGGTTTCGGTTTCGGCCAGATGATCGGTCAGAGCGTCGGTGGCGCAACAGCGCCGGCCGCTGCCGCGGGCGCTGACGAAATCGTGGCGACGCTGGAAAAGCTGCACGCCCTGGTCGGCAAGGGCGTGCTGAGTCAGGCCGAGTTCGACGCCAAGAAGGAAGAACTGCTGAAGAAACTCGGCTGAGCCGGGATCGGGCGATCCCGGTCAGCGTTCAGCGGACGTCGAAGCAGAGGTATTTCACTTCCAGGTATTCCTCGATGCCGTACTTCGAGCCTTCGCGGCCGACGCCCGATTGCTTGATGCCGCCGAAGGGCGCGACCTCGTTCGAGATCATTCCGGTGTTGACGCCGACCATGCCGTATTCGAGCGCTTCGCCGACGCGCCAGCTGCGGCCGATGTCGCGGGTGAAGAAATAGGCGGCCAGACCGAATTCGGTATCGTTGGCCATGGCCACGGCTTCTTCCTCGGTCTCGAAGCGGAACAGCGGGGCCAGCGGGCCGAAGGTTTCCTCGCGGGCGACCAGCATGTCGCGGCTGACGTCGGCCAGCACGGTCGGCTGGAAGAAGTTGCCGCCGCGCTCGTGGCGGGCGCCGCCGCAGAGCACGCGGGCGCCCTTGGCGAGTGCATCGGTGACGTGGGCTTCGACCTTGGCCAGGCCGGCGGCGTTGATCAGCGGTCCCTGGGCGACGCCGCTCTCGGTGCCGGCGCCGACTTTCAGCGTCCGGCTGCGTTCGGCCAGCTTGCGGGCGAATTCCTCGTAGATGCCCGATTGCACCAGGAAGCGGTTGGCGCAGACGCAGGTCTGGCCGGTATTGCGGTACTTGGCGGCAATCGCGCCGTCGACGGCGGCATCGACATCGGCGTCGTCGAAGACGATGAAGGGAGCGTTGCCGCCCAGCTCCAGCGACAGTTTCTTGATGGTCGGTGCGCACTGGGCCATCAGCAGGCGGCCGACGGCGGTCGAGCCGGTAAACGACAGCTTGCGGACGATCGGGCTGGCGCACAGTTCATTGCCGATGGCTGCCGGATTGCCGGTGACCACGTTGAACACGCCGGCCGGGAAGCCGGCCTGTTCGGCCAGAACGGCCAGCGCCAGGGCGGTCAGCGGCGTCGACTCGGCCGGTTTGACGACGACCGTGCAGCCGGCGGCCAGGGCCGGCGCCACCTTGCGGGTGATCATCGCCAGCGGGAAATTCCACGGAGTGATCGCGGCACAGACGCCGACCGGTTGCTTGACCACCAGCAGGCGGGTGTTAGACGCCGGGCTGGGAATGCTCTCGCCGTAGGTGCGCTTGGCCTCCTCGGCAAACCATTCGACGAAGGACGCGCCATAAATGGCCTCGCCCTTGGCTTCGGCCAGCGGTTTGCCGCCTTCGGCGGTGATCAGGGTGGCGAGGTCGTCGGCATGGTCGAGGATCAGCTTGTTCCAGGCCTGCAGCAACTGCGCCCGGCGGCGTGCCGTGAGCGCCCGCCAGGCCGGCAGGGCGGCGTCGGCCGCGGCGATGGCGCGCTGCGTTTCGGCGGCGCCGCAGCGGGGCACGCGGCCGATCTCCCGGCCGTCCGCCGGATCGACAACGGTCAGGGTCTGGCCGTCGTCGGCAGGGATCCATTGCCCGCCGATCAGGTTGGTCGCACGGAGTAGATTCATGTTCTGCAAGTTCATGGGCTTGAAAAATCCTGTAAAAACGTTAAGTTATAAATAACTTCAAGAAATGACCTTAATAATGCGCCAGTCCCTTTCCTGCCTGCTGCTGATCTCCGCGCTACTCCTGAGCGCCTGCGGCAGCCCGCTGCCGCGCAGCGCCGACGGCAGGGGAACTATAACCCAGCCGCCCCGGGCGGTCAGCGGCGAGGCCGCCGAGGTGGTGATGTACGCGATGTCCTTGATCGATACCGGCTACCGCTTCGGCGGCAAGAATCCCGAAGCTGGCCTCGACTGCAGCGGCATGGTCAGCTACATCTTCGACCAGGCCACCGGGCGCCGGGTTCAGGGCAGTGCCGCCGACATCGCCCGCCAGGGGCGGCCGGTACCGCGCGAGCAATTGCGTCCGGGTGATCTGGTCTTCTTCAATACGATGAACCGGCCGTTTTCCCACGTCGGCCTGTACATCGGCGACGGCCGCTTCATCCACGCGCCCTCGACCAATGGCCGGGTGCGCATCGAAAACATGAGCAGCAGCTATTTCGCACAACGCTACGAGGCGGCGCGGACGCTGCTCGATTGATCAGGCCAGGCTGGCGTCCTCGATGGCGGCATTGACCTGCTGGCGAAGACGGTCGAGGTCGTCCGGTGAAATTCCCAGATAGTCGATTGCCCGTTCGAACAACGCGCTGCCGACCTCGAGGTCTTCCCCTTGCTGGATTTCCGCCAGCAGGTGCTCGGCCACCTGGGTCACCGCGATGAACGACAGCGCGCCGCCGGGCAGGGTGCGATCCGGCAGATCGTAGGCATCCGGTTCGTGATGGAAACGGATGGCCTGCCCGAGAATCGGCGGCAATCCCCAGTTGCGGACCAGCAGCGAGCCGACGATCGGGTGTGTGCAGGGGAAGAACTGGGCTTCTGCCTGTTCCAGCAGCATGCCTTCCCGCTCGCATTTCTCGAGCACTTCGCCGTAATTGGGGAAGCGCTTCATCATCAGCGGAATCGCCGCATCGTGGAACAGCGTGTAGGTGTAAGCGGCATCCGGTGAAATCCCGTACAGCCGGCGGGCGATCAGGCTGGCGGCCAGGGCCATCATGCTGGTGCGCCGCCAGAACTGCTCCAGCCAGGCCGCCGGTAGCCCGGTGATGCTGGCGCGCAGGGACGAAGCCACCACGACGCAGACAATATTTTTCGTCCCCAGGCGCTCGACAGCATTGCGCACGCTGGAAACCGCCCGGCCGCTGCCATACAGCGGCGAATTGGCCAGCTTCAGCGCCGCCGCCGACATCCCGGGGTCGGCGGTGATGATGTCGGCCAGGCGGCGGATATCCGGTTCATCCTTCTGCGCTTCACTCATCGCCTCGGTCAGGACGCCGGGGCAAACCGGGATATCGACCGAAGCCATGACCTTGTTCAGGTCGTCATGACTGAGTTCATAAGTCTTGTTGTGTGCCATATGTTTTGTTTTTGTCATTTAAGATATTTACCAACAGCATATTCGATCATCCGCCATGGACGCAAGGGGGGACTAAGGAGTAGAATCCGCACTCATTTTCCGCCCGTAGCTCAGCTGGATAGAGTACTGCCCTCCGAAGGCAGGGGTCGTGCGTTCGAATCGCGCCGGGCGGGCCAGTTGCATTAGAGTAAAGCCCTGATAGATCGGGGCTTTTTCTTTTTCTCTTCTCCTCGCTTTGGCCTACCCCCTTAGAGAGAGGCAGCTAATCCCTTTGGCGGATTGTTGCCGGAAGGCAGGGCTCCTACACTGCGTTTCAGGTTGTTCCAGACACAACCTGACCCCCTGATGATCGCTGACCCGATTGTCTTCAGGCCCCGCACAAACACCTCCCTGTGCGGGGTCTTTTTCTTTTCTGGCTGGCTTCAGCGGGTCAGTTGTGCGTAGCAGAGCGGCAGGCGCGCCGGTAGTTCGACCGGGTTGCGGATGATGCTGTAGCCGCTGACGCCGAACAGGTGAGGCAGGTAACTGTTGCCGGTGCGGTCGATGGTCAGGCAGAACGGCACGATGCCCTGGTGTCGGGCTTCCTGGATGGCGGCACGGGTGTCCTCGATGCCGTAACGGCTGTCGTATTGATCGAGATCGTTGGGTTTGCCGTCGGAGAGGATGATCAGCACCTTGCGGCCGGCGGTTTCGTCGCCGAGCAACTGGCTGCTGCGTCGTATCGCCGCGCCCATGCGGGTGTAGAACCCGGGCTTGATCGCCTGGATGCGGCCGCGCGCGATGTCGCCGAAGCGTTCGCCGAAATCCTTCAGCCGATGAAAGCGTACCTGGCGCTTCACCGACGAAAAGCCGCACATCGCGAAACGGTCGCCGGTGCCGCGCAGGGCCTCGCCGAACAGCAGCAGGGCGTCGCGGATCACGTCGATGACGCGGGCCTCGCTCGAGACAAAGGCGTCGGTCGACAGGGAGAGGTCGGCCAGGACCAGGCAGGCCAGATCGCGCTGCCGACGTTCGAGCGACTGAAACAGTTGCTCACCACCGTGGTAACCGCAGGCTCGGTCGGTGGTCGCGCGCAAAATGGCGTCGAGGTCGAGTTCGCAGCCGTCGGGCTGCCCCTTGAGCCAGCGGCGCTGCGGTTGCAGGGCGGCGAATTGCTGGTGCAGCCGCTTGGCGGTCCGCCGCAATTCGACGGGGAGCTTGCCGGCCGGCGCCTCGCGGGCCACGAGTTCCTGCAGGCGGACATGGTCGGCCACCAGCGTGCCCTTGCGGTAATCCCATTCGGGCAGGGGAATGCCTTCGCCCAGCGGCAGGTCGTCGGCGGCAGCCGAGGGCAGGTCGAGATCGAAACGGACACGGGTGGCAATCCGTTCGCCGGCATCCGGTGTGGCCAGTGCCAGCTGTTCGAGGTTGCGGGCGGCGTCGGCGGCGTGCGGGTCGGGATCGTCGTCGACGCTGCGGTTGATGCGCAGGAACTCGGCAACCGAAAGCAGGCTTTCGGCGCGGAAGAACATCAGCAGGCCGTTCTTTTCCGCCGGCGGCGTGATCCGCTCACCGCGATGGGCATCGTCGCCGGCATCCTGGCTGTTGCCGCCGTCACCGGGTGTCGTTGCGCGTGATCCGGGCGGGGCAGTTGGTGATTTTTCCAGCAGGTCGGCGTGCAGCCAGAGCAGTACCGGTTGGGCCGGTGGCTTGCCAGTTGGCACCGGCGGCAGGGAATCGATGCTGCCCGGTTGCTGCAAGGCCTGCCGGATCGCTGCCTCGCGCGCCGCTTCGGCAGGCGGCAGGCTGGCAAGCGGAGGGCGGCAGGGCAGGTAGGCCTCGACCAGCCGGTGGTAGCGGGTGTGCAGGCCGGGCCAGCGCTGAAGTGCGTGGCAGGTCGCCTGTTGCTGGCGCCGCACAAAGTGCGCATGGTCGCTCGGCACCTGTTCGGGCAGCGCATCGTGACTGGCGGCCAGCGCGGCCAGCCAGTAATAGAGGTCGCGGTTGAGTGCAGGCTCGGCAAAGGCGTCGATGGTCGGCGGCAGGCGCAGGGTGGCGTCATCGCGCCGGGCCAGCGCGCCGCGCTCGTCACTGCCGGCCAGGCGGGCCAGCCAGTGCCGACGGTGGCCCAGGACATCGTTGGTGGCTGCCGCCACGCGCAGGCCGGGGTCGCCGCCGAGCGCGCGGAAGTAGATGGCCAGCGGCCGAGCCAGCGCTTTCAGTTCGACGGCGGCTTGCGGATGGTGCCCGCCGGCGGCGCGAGTGATCCAGCGATGCCAGACCTTGCCGACCCATTCTTCCATCCTAGTCTCCCGTCCTGTCCTGCTTGCCGGGCCGGAAGCCGGCTTCGTTCTGCCGTGCCGCGGCATCCTTGACCCAGAGCAGCAATGGGCCGCCGGGATTGTCGCGCTGACTGGTCGCGCAGGCGCTGAGGCACTGCGCGCACTGGGTGCAGGTGAACATGTGACGTTTGATGTTGCGTGGGTTGAGCCGCATCGGGCAGGCCATGTCGCAGGCCGACTGGCGTTCCGGCAGGCAGCGGTTGCAGTCGTTGCCGCGTGAGCGCTGGAAACCGACCACCATGGCGTCGCGATTGCCCATCCAGACCAGCGACTGGAACAGGCCGACGGCACAGGCATAGCGGCAGAACAGGTGACGGGCGAACAGGAATTCGAGGCTGAGGAGGGTGGTGAAGGCGCCAATGAACAAGGCCTGATTGCGTGTCGGCGTACCCTGCCACAGGTTGCCATACACTTCGGCCGGCGGCAGCAGGTAGGTGAGGAAGATGACTGCCCAGGCGAAGGCGAAAACGACGGTGGCAGGTACCACCAGCAGCCACCAGCCCGGGCTGTACTGGCGCGGGCTGCCGTCGGCCTGCCAGGGCGGCAGGGCCTCCCGTTCCCAGAGGCTGGGCTTGCCGCTGGCGCGCATCATGAGGCCGTTGATTGCCTCAACCACCGAAAAGTGCGGACACAGCCAACCGCAATAAAGCCGTCCCCAGCGCCGGGCGATCAGCAGGAAAACCGCAGCGCCAGCGAACAGCGGCAGGAAAAGGCGGAGCAGAACGTTGGCAGCGGCTTCGCTGGCACCGATGCGGCCAGCCAGAAATTCGTCGAGGCCGAGTCGCCATTCGAAACCGAGCAGCCAGGCATGGCCTGCGTCGAGGTCGTAGCGAAACAGGTTGAACACCGGCGCCAGAAGAAAAAGCGCGAAGAAGCCAAGCTGGAACGCCAGCCGCTGGCGTTGCCGCGCATCGTTCATGGCGGAGGTGGTCCGATCAACGGAAAACGCCAGGCGTGGCCGTTCATCGCCCGGATCAGCCCCATTACGCCGAGGTAGATCAGCCCGGCGTGGCAGAGAATGAAGTAGAGGATGCCGAGCAGCCAGGTCCACGGATTTGAGAAGCCGCCAAGCAGCAGGATGGCCATGCTGACGCTGATCAGCATGGCGCCCCCCCACAAGCTGGCAACCACATTCTGCAGCAAGTGGTTGCGCACCAGCAGATCGGCATGATCACGATGTTTCCACCATAGCCCGACGAGGATGACAAAGGCGATTCCGGGCAGCAGCATGAGATTGATCAGGAAGAGGGCGCCGGCGGCAATCGCCAGCGCCGGTCCGGGCATGACGTGCTTGAGTGGGTCGGGGCGTGTGATGGTCAAGGGGTTTCCTCGAAGGGGGGGCTGACTGTCGATGAAAACGGTGTCGGCCTGAGGTTTGGGGAGTTACGGCAAGCACAGGCTGGAACGTAGCTTGGTGACATCCGGAACGACGATGCGCCGGCCTTCTATCTCGATCAGGCCATCATTGGCGAGTTCGTGGAGAACGCGCGAAAAATGCTCCTGAGTCAGATTCAGGCGCGAGGCGATGGTGCTCTTGTGGGTTGGTAGGCAGATCTCGACCCTGCCGTCGGGTGGGCTGCATTCGTCGTCGGTCATTTCGCCGAGCAGGTAGCCGACGATGCGTTCGCGGCCGGAGCACAGCGAGTAGATCTCGAGGTCCTTGATCAGGTGGTGGAGGCGCATCGACAGCCCGGCGATCAGGCGCAGGCAGAAATCCGGGTCCTTGCGGATTTCCTGGAAGATCACGTCCTTGGCGATGAACAGCAGTTGGCAGTCGGTCAGCGCCTGAGCCATCAGCACGTAGGGCTTCTGCATGAACATCACCGCCTCGCCGAAGCTCTGGCCGGGGCGGATGATCTCGACCACCTTCTGGTTGCCGGCGGCGGAGACGAAGGCGAGCTTGATCTGGCCGTCGAGGACGAGATGGAAGCCGTGGCAGGGGTCGCCCTTGTGGAAGAGGATGTTGCCGCGGTCGTAGTGCTCGACCCGGCAGCCCTGGGCGAGCCGTTGCAGGTCGTCGGCGGGCAGGTCGGAGAACAGCGGCGTCCGGGTCAGCACCTCGGTGGCGCTGAGCGGCATCGCAGCCGGGCTGGCGTGGGTCGTCGTCCGCATGGCGTCAGCGGCCGAAAGTCGCGCTGATGACTTCCATCAGCGCTTCGGCGACTTCGGGATCGTCGGTCAGGCTGTCGACGATGGCGGCGCGGCAGGCGACCACCGGGTCCATGCCGTCGCGCACCAGCAGCGCGGCGTAGATCAGCAGGCGGGTACTGACCGCTTCCTCGAGGTCCTGGTCCTTGAGCTGGCGCAGGCCGTGGGCGATGCCGACCAGGCGCCGGGCGAGGTCGGCGGGGCATTGCGTTTCGCGCAGCAGGATGGCGGTTTCGCGCTCGCCCTCGGGAAAGTCGAAGCGCAGGCTGACGAAGCGCTGGCGGGTCGACGGCTTCATCCCCTTGAGCAGGTTCTGGTAGCCGGGGTTGTAGGAAACCACCAGCATGAAGTTGGGCGGCGCCTCCAGCAGTTCGCCGGTGCGGTCGATCGGCAGGATGCGCCGGTCGTCGGCGAGCGGGTGGAGGACGACGGTGGTGTCCTTGCGCGCCTCGACGACCTCGTCAAGGTAGCAGATGCCGCCTTCGCGGACGGCGCGGGTGAGCGGGCCGTCGGACCAGCGGGTGTCGCCGTCGACGATCAGGTGGCGGCCGACCAGATCGGCGGCGGTGAGATCGTCGTGGCAGGCGACGGTGTACAGCGGCAGGCCGAGGCGGGCGGCCATGTGAGCGACGAAGCGGGTCTTGCCGCAGCCGGTCGGGCCCTTGATCAGCAGCGGCAGGCGGTTGCGCCAGGCCGATTCGAAGATCGCTTCCTCCTGGCCACAAGGCGAGTAATAGGGCAGGTCGAGGCGGGTTTCGGGGGCGTTCATCAGGCAATGCCTTTCCAGTAAGCCAGGCCGATCAGCGCGCAGACGAAGAGCAGCCAGCCGAGCAGCAGATTGCGCCAGAGCGGCGGGGCATGGCGCAGGGCCATGAAATCGAGGGCGACGGCGGCGCCCTTGAGCAGCGCGATGCCGAGGACGGCAACGGTGAGCGGCAGGCTGCCGCCGCCTTCGCCGAGTTGCCAGGTGAGCAGCGTGGCGACGATCAGCGCCAGCCATAGCCGCAGGGTGCCGGCCGGGCTGCCGTGGCTGCCGGCCGGGATGGTTTCAGTGGATGACATAGACGAGCGGAAAGAGGATCAGCCAGACCAGGTCGACCATGTGCCAGTAGGCGGCGCCGCTTTCCAGGCCGTTCATGTCCTGCGGCCCGTAACGGCCGGCGCGCATGCCGGCCCAGAGCACGACGAGGATGATCAGGCCGAGGATCACGTGCATGAAATGGAAGAAGGTCAGCGACAGGTAGAACATGTGGAAGGTGCTGCTCGACAGACTGATGCCCTGGTCGAAGGCGGCCGCGTATTCGACGCCCTTGACGCCGAGGAAGCCGATGCCGCAGACGATCGCGGCGAGCAGCCAGACCGCGTCGGCGCGGGCGCGGCCGGCCAGCGCGCCCTGCACGGCACGCACGACGAAGGCGCTGGCGGTCAGCAGCAGCAAGGTGTTGACGGCGCCGGCGTCGCGGTTCAGGCCTTGCTGGGCGAGATTGAACTCGGCGACGTGGCTGGCGCGGGTGAACGCGTAGGCGCCGAAGAAGGCGGCGAAGGCGACCAGTTCGGCGCCGATGAAGCACCAGATCGCCAGGTCACCGGCCAGTCGGCGAGATGGCGTGGCGGACAAGGTCAGGGTGTGATGGCTCATGCCGGCGAGTCTAGGTAGCGATGATGTGCTCAGCTTTGATCCGCGCTAATTTTTGAATAAATGTCCGCTTGGCGTAACCGATGCGGGAGGCATGCCAGGGAAAAAAAACGGGCGGCTTGCGCCGCCCGAAATCCCAATGAGGAAGGGTGCTGCTTACCGGGCTGTTGCCTTGTCGTCGCCATTGACGAAGAAGGAGACGATATAGACGATGAGGCCGATGAGGAACATGACGCCTGCCCATTCGCGCATCCAGTAGAACAGGGCGACCTGGTCCTGGGTGGCCATGAACGACATTGGTACCTCGGCGACACGCTGCAGCCACACCTGGAGGATGCCGGCGGCGGTCAGGAAGAGGGTGATGAAGACCATGGCGATGGTCATCAGCCAGAAGGACCACATTTCCAGGACCTGCGCCTTGTTGGAATTGGCGGCCCGGCCGCGGATGATCGGCATGGCGTAGGAAATGAGTGTCAGGACGACCATCACGTAGGCGCCGTAGAAAGCCATGTGACCATGGGCGGCGGTGATCTGCGAACCGTGGGTGTAGTAATTGACTGGCGCCAGGGTATGCAGGAAGCCCCAGACGCCAGCGCCGAGGAAGGCCATCACGCCGGTACCGAGCGCCCAGAGGACGGCAGCCTTGTTCGGATGCTCGCGACGGCGGCGGTTCACCATGTTGAAGGCGAACACGGTCATGGCGAAGAAGGGAATCGGTTCCAGCGCGGAGAAGATCGAACCCCACCACTGCCAGTACTCGGGCGCGCCGATCCAGTAGTAGTGGTGGCCGGTACCGATGATGCCGGTGACCAGGGTCAGGGTGATGATCACGTACAGCCACTTCTCGATCACTTCACGGTCGACACCGGTGACCTTGATCAGCACGAAAGCCAGCAGCGCACCGAGGATCAATTCCCAGACGCCTTCGACCCACAGGTGCACGACCCACCACCAGTAGTACTTGTCCTTGACCAGATTGTGCGGGTTGTAGAACGAGAACAGGAAGAAGATCGCCAGGCCCCACAAACCGATCAGCAGTACGGTCGAGATCGCGGTCTTGCGGCCCTTCAGGACGGTCATGGTGATGTTGAAGAGGAAGGCCAGGGCGACGACGACGATGCCGAGCTTGGTTGGTAAAGGTTGTTCGAGGAATTCCCGCCCCATGGTCGCCAGCAGGTCGTTACCGGTCAATTCGGCGAGTGTGGCGTAGGGCACGAACAGGTAGCCGAGGACGGTGGCGGCACCGGCCAGCAGGAAGATCCAGAACAGCGCGATGGCCAGTTTTGGACTGTAGAGCTCGGTTTCGGATTCCTCCGGGACCATGTAGTAGGCCGCGCCCATGAAGCCGAACAGCAGCCAGACAATGAGCAGATTGGTATGGACCATGCGGGCCACGTTGAAGGGGATTTCGGGGAAGAGGAAATCCCCGACGACATACTGCATGCCCATGATCAGGCCGAACAGGATCTGACCGGTGAAGAGGGCGATGGCCGCTATGAAGTAAGGCTTGGCGACCGCCTGTGATTGATATTGCATCGCAGTGAACTCCTGAATGTGTTTATGAGCCGGTCAGCCTTCGATGTTGGGCGGCCAGTTGGCGGTATTGATCTCGGAGGTGTATTTGAGGAAGGCGACGATGTTGTCGAGTTCCTCGTCGGTCAGATGGAACTGCGGCATCTGGCGACGGCCGGGTGCGCCGGTGGGCTGGGCCTGCATCCAGCCCTTGATGAAGTCTGGGCCGCGACGCGGATAGACGTTACCGAGCTCCGGGGCGAAGTAGGCGCCTTCGCCGAGGAGGGTATGGCAGCCGATGCAGTTACGGGTTTCCCAGATCTTTTTGCCGGCGATGACCTGCGGCGTCAGGTTCTGCGAATTGTCACGCTTGGGAAATTCCCTGTGTGAATCAAAGGTCAGGGCAAGAAATAGCAGAAAGAAGAACACCGTCCCCCCGTAGAAGATGTTCCGTGCCATGGATTTTGTGAATATGCCGCTCATTTTCGCGCTCCTTGTTGACGGTGCGGGAAGTTTCAATTTGCGGCGGTTTTCAATCCATGATCTGCCTTAAGAACTGAAAAACAATGTCATTCGCGAGAGTCACTGGCGCCACGCACAGCCTTCAAGCTTGCCCGTGGCCGTGGTGATTTCGGCCTGCCAGGCAAACAGCCGCTCGTCGTCGCCAGCAGTGTCACGGCAACGCTGGCGCGTAATCCGGACAGCGACAGGGGAGGCGCCGGCAATTCGGATTTCTGATTGCTTTGGTGTGCTCAAGGTTTCCTCGTAGCTACCTGTCAAGTCCGGCTGACCGTTACGTTGCAGGGTTGCCATCCCCTCAAACAGTGTCAGCGACCAGGCTGCGCCGGCACCGGCGCGCCATTCGCCGGTGCTGCGCCGTGGCGCGTAACAGCGGGCATCGCGACGGGCCATGTTGAGGTCATTGATGCGCAACATGCCTGACTCGGCGGCACCGAATACTTCGATATACAGCGGTTTGCCGTTGCCCAGGCCAAACTGGCGCAGGGCGGCGCTCACTTCGCCACCGGCCGAAGCATCGTCGACGTTGGTATAGCTGCGATCACGGCAGGGTGAGAAGATCAGACGCTCCTCGTGCTGCAGTAGCAGGCCGCGGGCAATCTTGTCTGGCGCAACTGCGGTGGCCGGCTGGTCGGCGTGGGCGAGGCCGAATACGGTGAGCAGGGCGGCGGCAATCAGGGTCTTGGGCATGCTGGTTTCCATGGGGTTGCGTTCAGGGCTGACGGAACAAGTCGCGCAGTTCGTCGGTGATCAATTGCGTCGAGGTACCGTACCCGTATTTCTTGATGAAGCGGCTGTCCGGACCGAGCAGATAGAGGCCGGCCGAATGGTCGACTGCATAGAGGTTGGGGTCACCGGCATCGCGGGCGACCTTGGCGTAGCGCACCTTGAAGTTACGTGCGGCAGCCTGCACCAGTGCTGGTGATCCGGTCAGGCCGACGATGCGTGGGTCGAAGAAACCGGTATAGGTGGCCAGTGACGCTGGCGTGTCGCGTTCGGGGTCAACCGAAATGAAGATGCCCTGCAGCTGACGGGCGTCTTCGCCAAGCAGTTTCAGGATTTCCGCCATTTCGAGCAGGGTTGTCGGACAGATGTCCGGGCAGAAGGTGTAGCCGAAGGCGATCAGCTGGAAGCGGCCACGAAAATCCTCGTTCGATACCGCCGAGCCCTGCGGTCCGACCAACAGGTAACGTGGCCGGATATCGCGGACTTCGCCAATCAGCAGGTCATGCGCCGACGTGGCGCTGGCCAGCGCCGGCAGAGTGCCCAGCAGCAGGCAGAAGGCGCGCCGGTTCATGATGTCTTGCCGGCGGCAAGGCGCAGTTTCTCGCGGGCAAGGTCGATGTCGCCAGCCAGGCTTTTGCCGTCCGGGCAGACTTTGCCGCTGCTGCCGAAATCGAGAAAACTGGCGTGAGTCGCCTGTTCGAAGACTTCACCGATATTTCTTTCCTTGGGCACGGTATCGACCATGATTTCGCGCATGCGCGCCGTCAGGGCATTCTGTTTGCAGGCCAGGGCAATGCCGTTGAGTGTGCCGAGTTCGCCGATCGCCTGGCGCAAGGCGGTTTCGTCGGCGTGGGTGACGCTGGCAAAGGTGAGTAGCAGGGCGAGCAGGGGGAGGGATTTAGTCATGCTTGGACTCCTTCTTGGCGATGGGTTGGGGCGGACGCGGCTTCAAACTTGCCAGCCGGCGGCCGTCATCGAGATCGACGACGTGGATGGCAGTAAGCTCGCCGACCAGATAACGCTTCTTCAACGTCAGGTCGACCGGCGCCGCGTGCGTGGCCTTCCAGAATGTCGTGCTTTCGCGCGTTACCGGTGGCGTCAGGCAGGCTTCGGCATGCAGTCCCAGCTTGACAGACTCGGTGCCGGGCGGCAGCGGTACGACCAGCGCCGCGTCGTCGTCGTCGCTGGCGACGAAAGCAGCGTAGTTGGCAAAGGCAAGAAAATAGTCGTAACGCCAACGCTCGGTCATGGTCTGAGGTTCGCCGATCTTGTCTTCGGCCTGGTAGCGTTGCCCATCTTCACTTTCGGAAGCCAGTGGCAGGTACTTGTAGCGGTAGTAATCCAGGTCGCGGGAGGTGCTGTCAGGCCAGCTCCAGCCCTCGGCAATTTCCTTGCCGCGCAGTGGGTAGCGCAATACCTCGGGCGTCGTAAGCGCCGTCTCGCCGTGTGAGAGATCGATGTCCACCTCGATGCAATCGGTGGCGGCAGCTTGTTCGAGGAACAGCCGGTAGAGTGCCGGGCCGGCTTCGGCGATGGCCAGCAGTGGGCAATTCAGCATCAGGGCGAGGCAGGCGGCAGCGGGTTTCATGGTCGGCTCTGCAGCTGTTTTCGGATGGCTGAGGTGATCGCGGTCGAACTCGTGCCGTGGGCGATCTTGTCGGCGATGCGGCCATCGCGAGCGATCAGGTGGAGGTCGGCCGAATGATCGACTGCGTAATTCTCGCCCCCGCCTTCCGGTCGGTTGTAAATCACACCGTAGCGTCGGGCGATATCGGCCAGCGTTGCCGGGTAGCCAGTGGCGCCGGTGATCGCCGGACTGAAAAAGGCGGTGTATTCAGCCAGGTGCTCTGGCGTGTCGCGTTCCGGGTCAACCGAGATGAACAGGAAGGCGGCAGCGTCTCGCTCGCTCGGTTCCAGTTGGGCGATCACGTCGGCCAGCGTCATCAGTGTTGTTGGGCAAATGTCGGGACAGGCGGTGTAACCGAAGCTCAGTATCACGACCTTGCCGCGCAGGTCAGAGAGGGCCAGCCTGCCGGCAGCTGTGTCGAGCACGAAGTCGCCGCCGGGAGGTAGTCCGGGGCGCGGTATGTCACGCTCCGGTACTTGTGGATGCCAGAGTACTGCCAACGCAGCGATCGTTAGCGCAAGCAGAACGGCAATGACGGCAAGGGTTTTTTCCAGCATGTTTCGACGGGTCGTGCTGTGGATGCAGGCGATTGTTGGCAGGCAGCCCGGATTATTTGCTAGGCGCGGGCGGAAAAATTTAATCGCCATCAAATTTCCGGTTTTCCGTTGCGCAATGAGGGGCAACAGGGGGCATTGTGCATGTCCGGGCCGGGGTGATTAAGCCCATGGGAACTGATTGCAGACGCCCGAATACTCCGGTCGCGGCTAGGAAAAGTCCTAGATAAATCAGGAATATGGGCGATGGATTTTGTCTTCGCCAGCGTCCATTCTCAAAAAAACCGGGGAATTTAGGATCGATCAATTTTTTCCCTGGGACGGCGTCATAGAGTGCGACAAATTGCCGCACCCTGAGTTGGGGCATGGGTAGGAGTTGAGGCGATTGGGGTTTGACCTGGAAAAATATTTTGGGAGAACGAAGATGAGAGGATTAGGGATCAAGTCGGGCGTGCTGCTGCTGGCGGCGGGTCTGGGTCTTGGGGCGATGGGTTCGGCTGTTTCGGCGGAATCGCTGCAGGACGTTCTGAAGCGTCGGGGGCTGAGCCAGCAGGATTTGCTGGCGGCGGCGAAGACGTATGTACCGACGGGGAAGCGGGATGAGTTTCTGGCGTTCAGTTCGGGCGGGCAGTCGGGTCAGGTGATTGTGTACGGGATTCCGTCGATGCGGATTCTGAAGTACATCGGCGTATTCACGCCGGAACCGTGGCAAGGCTACGGCTTTGACGAGAACTCGAAGGCGGTCTTGAAGCAAGGCTGGATCGACGGCAAGGAAATCACGTGGGGCGACACGCACCACCCGGCGATCTCGGAGACCAACGGCCAGTACGACGGGCAGTTCTTGTTCATCAACGACAAGGCCAATCCGCGGTTGGCGGTGATTGATCTGCGCGATTTCGAGACCAAGCAGATCGTGGTCAATCCGATCTTCAAGTCGGAGCACGGTGGTGCCTTTGTGACGCCGAACACGGAGTACGTGATCGAGGCGGCGCAGTATGCCGCGCCGCTGGAGAACAAGAAGTTCTATCCGCTGGAGGAGTTCAACGAGAAGTACCGCGGTGGTGTGACGTACTGGAAGTTTGACCGCAAGGAAGGGCGTCTGAACCCGAAGGAGTCCTTCACGGTTGAGTTGCCGCCGTACTCGCAGGATTTGTCGGATGCGGGCAAGGGCCCATCGGACGGTTGGTCGTTCACCAACTCGTTCTGTACGGAGCGCTACGTTGGTGGCATCGAGAAGGGTCGTCCGCCGTACGAAGCCGGGTGTTCGGCGAAGGACACCGACTACCTGCATGTGATCAACTGGAAGAAGGCCGCGGAGCTGGTCAAGCAGGGCAAGGCGAAGAAGATCAACGGTCACGATGTGCTCATGATGGAGACGGCGATACAGGAAGGGATTCTGTTCCTGATTCCGGAGCCGAAGTCGCCGCACGGGGCGGACGTGACGCCGGACGGCAAGTTCATTGTGGTGTCGGGCAAGCTGGACACGCACGTATCGGTGTACAGCTTCGAGAAGATCCAGGCGGCGATCAAGGCCGGCAAATTTGAATCGAAGGACCCGTACGGGATTCCGGTGATCGGGATGAAGGACGCGCTGCACACGCAGGTGCAGTTGGGTCTGGGCCCCTTGCACACGCAGTTTGATTCGAAGAAGTGCATTGCCTACACATCGCTGTATGTGGATAGTCAGGTGGCGAAGTGGGACTTCTGTCAGGGCAAGGTGCTGGACAAGATTTCGGTGCACTACAACATTGGTCACCTGATGACGATGGAAGGTGACACGGTGGCACCGAAGGGGCGTTACCTGGTGGCCTTGAACAAGCTGTCGATCGACCGTTTCAACCCGGTGGGGCCGCTGCATCCGCAGAACCACCAGCTGATCGACATTGCCAACGACAAGATGCAGCTGCTGTACGACATGCCGTTGCCGCTGGGCGAGCCGCACTACGTGGTGGCGATCGAAGCCTCGAAGCTGAAGCCGGGGGTTCGCTACAAGGTGGGTACTGACAGCCGGACCGACAAGCCGCATCCGGGTGCGGTGCGTGCCGGTGAAGAACGGATCGAGAAGAAGGGCAACAAGATCACGGTCTATGGCACCTTGATCCGTTCGCACATCACGCCGGAAACGATCGAAGCTGAAGTGGGCGACGAAGTGACGATCCACCTGACCAATCTGGAGCGTGCGCAGGACGAGACCCACGGCTTCACGGTGTCTACGTACAACGTGCATGCGTCGGTTGAGCCGGGCAAGACGGTGACGGTGAAGTTCAAGGCCGACAAGGAAGGGGTGTATCCGTACTACTGCACGGAATTCTGCTCGGCGCTGCACCTTGAGATGCAGGGTTACCTGCTGGTGAAGCCGAAGGGGTGGAAGCCGACGAAGACGACGATGGCCAAGGGCAACTACACGGAAACCGATTACAAGGCGACGTTGAAGAAGGTTGCGGACACGCAGGCGGTGATTGATTCGGTGGTGGGGTATATCACCAGCACGAACTTCAAGGACTTCCCGGACGTGGTGGCGATGGTTGAGGACGCGACGGACCAGCTGAACAAGATCAAGGACGCGAAGCAGAAGCATGAAGCGGCGGCGGCCCAGAAGGACTGGGAGCAGGCCAATCTGTGGGCGGAGCAGGTCTGGCAGTACCAGGTCAAGGCGGCTGACATCGGCCTGCGAGCCAAGACCTACCTCGAGCAGAACGGCGCCAGAAAGGTCAAGTAAGCCGGCGTTTTGATCTGTCTTAAAGCGAATCTCAGGGGGCAGGTAGGAAACTGCCCCCATCAAGACCAAAAGGAAATTTCATGAAAAAGACCATTGCCCTGATCGTCGGCGCACTTCTTGCCAGCAGCGCCTTTGCTGCCGGGGAAGGCGCCAAGCTGTATGCCGAGAAAACCTGTGTCGCCTGCCATGGCAAGGACGGCAACAAGACGCTGACGCCGCAGTATCCGAAGATCGCCGGCCAGAATGCCGCTTACGCCGAACAACAGATGAAGGACATCAAGAGCGGTGCCCGTGCCAACGGCCAGTCCGCTGCGATGAAGGGCGTCATGCACCTGGTCAGCGATGCCGAGATCAAGGTCCTGGCCGAGTACCTGGCTTCGCTGAAATAAGCCACGAAATCCTTGAGAGGAGAGGGAAATCATGTTCAAGAAAACAATCACCTTGGCACTGGCCAGCGTGCTGTTGCCGTGTAGCGTTGCATTTGCCGGACCGCCCGCACCGAAGGCGGCGGGCATCGAGTCCAAGGATTACCAGTGGGCGAAGATGGAAGGCGAAATGAAGGCAGCCCTAGCGGTCAAGGGGGTCGCCAAGAAGGGTGAGGAGGGTTATGAGATCTGCGGCGCCTGCCATTTGCCTTCCGGTGCTGGCCGCCCTGACGGGACTTTCCCGCAATTGGCCGGTCAGCACACTACCGTGCTGATCAAGCAGATGGCTGACATCCGCATGGGCCTGCGCGACAACCCGACGATGTACCCGTTTGCCAAGGAGTTGGTTGATCCCGAGGAATTGGCGCATGTTTCCGCATACATCGAAAGCCTGTGTATCCCGACCGATCACGGCAAGTATGAAGGTGCCGATGCCGCCGCCCAGATTGCCAAGGGCAAGGCACTGTACGAGAAGCAATGCGTCGAGTGCCATGGCAAGAACGGCGAAGGCGACAAGGCCAAGTTCTATCCGGTGATTGCCGGCCAGCATTACAAGTACCTGCTGCGTCAGATGACCGAGATCCGCGATGGCCATCGCCGCAATGCCAACCCGGACATGGTCAAGGTCATCAAGCCCTATACCAACGATCAACTGGTGGCAATCTCTGCCTACCAGGCCAGCCTGCAGATGCCGGGCGCGATGTGCAAGCCGAAGGGCAAGAAGTAAGTCGTAAATTCACGCAGACAAGAAGCTGAGTAAATCAGCCTGTTGCGCAAGCCGTTCGCCCTTCCGGCGGACGGCCTCGACCCGGTTGGCGGGGTCAGTAGCGAAAAAAGGGTAGTCTCATGGAGAAACAGAATCGTATCGTCGCCGGCCTCAGCCTCGTATCGCTGATTTGCCTGATCGTTGCCTATTTTGCCCCGATCTGGTGGGTCTCGCTGACGGCGCCGAATTATCCCGAAGATGCCTTCCCTGACGGTATCCGCATCCATTTCCATTTCGACGGTGTGTACAACGGTTGCAAGGCGGCCGGCAAAGGCACAAGGATGGCCAACGAGGTGATCCAGAAAGATCTGTCGCACGAAGACGAACGCTGGAACCCGATCCTTGATCCGCAGAAAAAGAACTTCGACATGAAAGCCGAAGGTCTCGACTGTGTGCACGAAATGAACACCATCAACCATTATGTCGGGATGTTCCCGATTGCTTCCGGCGCGCCGGTCGAGAAGCCCCTGGCCAAATTCTTCTTCGGTTTCTTCGGGGTCATGCTGCTGGCCTTTGCCGTGCCCCGGAAAAAACCCCGTCTGCTCGTGCTGGGCGCAGGTTTTGCCGGTGTCGCCGCGTGGATGCTGGTCGACCAGTTCGTCATGGGCAGGCTAGACGCGCACGTCGCCTATTACATGACCGAAACCGCAACCTTCTTCAATGAGCCGGACAAGATCAAGGCCTGGGGCGACACTGTATCGTCGGTTTCGAAGCTGGTCATCTTCGGCCTGATCGCGGTGATGGCGGTGGTCATTGCCGGTGTCGCCAAACTGCGCAGTTTCCAGTTGCTGATGGCGCTGGTGCCGGCTTTGCTGCCAGTGTTCTTCGTCATTACCTACTCGGCCTGGCTGTGGTTCTTCGGCCACAACATGCATCCGTGGGGGGCCTTCACCGTAAAGCCGTTCATGCCGACAGTTTTCGGCGAGGGCAAGGTCGCACAATTCTCCACCTACTCCTATCCGTACTGGGGCTATGGCCTGCTGCTGGTGATCTTCGTCTGCATGATGCTGGCGCTGCTGATCCGTCGCAAGCAACTGCGTGAAAACCCGGAACAGGAGTAAGACCGTGACAACCTCGTCGAGACTGTTGCGCTCCGTGCTCGCGCTGTCCCTGCTGGGCACGGCCACGCTCGGCCAGAGCGAGCAGGAATTCGGTGCCAATGCCGATCTGAGCACGGCACCTCGGGTAACCATCGACCGCCCGAAACCGGTCTTCATGCTGATTGAGCGCGACAAGCGCATCCATGGCCTGAAGCCCTTCCAGGATCTGGTCGACAAAGCCGAACCCGGGTCTGTACTGAAACCGCCGCCCGGGGTCTATGCCGGGCCGGTGACCATAGACAAGCCGCTGACCATTGAAGGTGGGGGACAGGTCACCATCGATGCCGGTGACAAGGGTACGGTCATGGTGCTGAACGCGAGCAATTCGGTCCTGCGCGGCGTACGGCTGACCGGTTCGGGTGACTCGCACGATACCGACGACTCCTGTCTCGATGTGCGCGGTCATGACAATTTGATCGAGGATGTCGTCGTCGATAACTGCCTCTTCGGTATCGATCTCAAACAGGTTAGCAACAGCACGGTGCGCCGCAACAAGATCAGTTCGAAGGACCTCGAACTGGGTGTGCGTGGTGATGGCCTGCGGTTGTGGTACAGCCATGACAATCTGATCGAGGGTAATGAAATCGTCGATTCGCGTGACATGGTCGCCTGGTATTCGCACCGCAACCGCTTCATCGACAATCTAGGGCGACGCAGCCGTTACTCGATCCACTTCATGTTTGCCAACGAAAACGTTGTCGACGGCAACCGCTTCTACGACAACGCTGTCGGTGTCTATTTCATGTACACCGAAGGCGGTGCTGCAACCAACAACATCATTTCGCATGCCACCGGCGCCACCGGCATGGGCATTGGCTTCAAGGAAGCCTCTGGCACGCTGATCGAGAACAACGAAATCATCTACTGCGGCATCGGTATCGGTTCCGATCTGTCGCCATTCCAGCCCGACAGCACCATCGAAGTGCGTAACAACCGTCTGGCCTACAACGGCATTGCCATTCAGTTCAACAGCGAGACCGGCGGCAACAACATGCGCGGCAACCTGTTCGAAGGTAACCTGACCCAGGTCAGCTATGGCGGGCGTAGCGAAGACTCGTCAAAGAATTTCTGGGAAGGCAATTTCTGGGACGACTATCAGGGGTTTGACCGTAACGGTGATGGCATTGGCGACAACGTCCATGAGCTTTATTCCTACGCCGACCGAATCTGGATCGAATTACCGATGGCGCGCTTCTTCCGCAGTTCACCGGTGCTCGAATTGCTCGACTTCCTTGAACGCTTGGCGCCGTTTTCGGCGCCTGACCTGATCCTGCGCGACGAGCAGCCGGTGTTTCACAAGCCAGAACGGAAGGCCTTGTCATGAGCGGCGAAGACAGTAGGTCCGCTGCGCGCAAGCCAGCGATGTCCATCGAAAAGGCGCAGAAAGCGCGGCGCAAATTTTTGCAATCGCTCGGCCTCACCGTCGGTATCGTTGGCGCCTCGCTACTCGGCTACATTCCGGTCAGCAGTGCCCGGGCGTCGTTGCTGCGTCCGCCCGGCGCACTCGACGAGGCCGATTTGCTGGCCTCGTGCATCAAGTGTGGGCAGTGCGTGCAGGTGTGTCCGGTCCAGGCAATCAAACTTGGCGACATCACCGACGGTTTCGGTCTCGGCGTTCCCTACATCGCCGCGCGTGACCAGGCCTGCGATTTTTCCTGCGATGCGGTCCAATGCATCCTGGCCTGCCCGACCGGTGCGTTGACTTACGAGAAGCCTGACTTTCTCGGTGTTCGTAACGGTGCCCCATTGGCCCATGCGCCCATCCTCAAGGCCAAGGCAAATGATCCGGAACCCAGTCTCAATCTCAAGGAACGCTTCGGTCTGGCCCGCCTGGCCAGACCGGAATCCTGTCTGGCGGTGCAGGGCAAGGGTTTCAAGGGGCAGGCACGCGGTCCCGGTTTCAAGGGCGAAATGCGCTACGTCGACGTCGATCGCTGGGCGCCGATCCCGGTGCGGGATCATCCTTACGAGCGCGAGATCTGCGATCTTTGTGTTACTGAATGTCCGATCGCCGATGCCATCTCGCTGCAGGCGACCGGCGACGGGCGTTTCATCCCGATGGTGCACGAACAATGCGTTGGCTGCGGCGTCTGCGAGATGATCTGCCCGGTCGAGACGGCGGCCATCGTCGTTGATGCGCAGGCCGTCTGGAAGGGAGGTGCGTGATGGGACGCCCACTTGATCTGATCAAGGGGATGCTCGGCGCAGCCCCGAAAAAGCCGGAGAAAGTCTCCGAAAAGGTGCAGAAGATCATGTTCCTCAAGTACGAGGACAAGGATCGCTACATCAAGGAAAAGCTGCACGCGCGCGCGCACCACGAGACCAGCCACAAATGGCGTAACCGCCGCTGGGCGGTGCTGATCGCCACCAACCTGCTGTTCGTCTTCAGCTTCTGGCTTGACATCCAGATTCTCGAAGGGGCGCTGACCGCGTCGCGTTTCGTCGGCTTCCACCTGATCGACCTGAACTCGGCGCTGCACGTGATGCTCGCCCACAAGCACATCATCGTGAACCTGTTCATCGGTACCTTCACGGTTTTCCTGCTGTGGGTGCTGCTCGGCGGGCGCAGTTTCTGTTCCTGGGTCTGCCCCTACCACCTGCTTGCCGAATGGACCGAGAAGCTGCATTTGTGGCTGGTCGAGCGCAAGATCGTCACCGACCATGAATTCCACCGCGGGACACGCACGGTATTCTGGCTGCTGTTCGCGCTGCTGTCGGTGGTGACCGGGTATACCATTTTCGAGACGCTGTCCCCGACCGGCATTTTGTCGCGGGCGCTGATCTATGGGCCGGGGCTGGCGCTGGGCTGGGTGTTCCTGCTGCTGCTGTTCGAAATCTTCTGGTCGCGCCGCGCCTGGTGCCGCTATGTCTGTCCGATCGGACTGACCTATGGTGCGGTCGGCGTAATCTCGCCGCTGCAGATCACCTACCACGTCGAACACTGTTTCCATGAAGGTGACTGCCGCAAGGTCTGCCTGGTGCCGCACGTCCTCGACGTCACGATCAAGGGCCGGGCCGCCGAGGAAACGCTCGGCCTAGGTCCGGACTGCACGCGCTGTGGTTATTGCGTCGATATCTGCCCGACCGGCGCGTTGCGTTACGAGGTCAAGGGGCTGTCGAAACTCTTGTGATTTTTGATCCAGATTCAAAGTGAACCGCCAGTGCCCAGCCTAGAATCCAAGCCATGATCCAGTTCAAGAAACTCAGCAAGTCCTTCCGCCGCGCCAGCGTTCTCAACGGTATCGATCTCGACATCGGCATCGGCGAGCGCGTTGCGCTGATCGGCTCGAACGGCGCCGGCAAGACCACGCTGATCCGCTGTCTGCTCGGCGAGTACGACCACCAGGGCGAGGTCCGCATCGACGGCCTCGATCCGCGCAGTAACCGTACTGCGGTGCTTGGCCGGATCGGTTTCGTGCCGCAGTTGCCGCCACCGTTGAAAATGCCGGTTGGCCAGCTGATCGATTTTTCGGCGGCCCTGTGCCATACCGATCCGGCGCGTATCCATGCGATCGGCAAGCGGCTAGGGCTTGACGTCGATGGGATTCTGTCCAGGCAGTTCGTGCGTCTTTCCGGTGGCATGAAGCAGAAGCTGCTGATCGCCATCGCGCTCGGCCGCGATGCCCGCCTGCTGATCATGGACGAACCGGCCGCCAATCTTGATCCGGAAGCGCGCAAAATTTTCTTCGACCTGCTGGCCGAGCGTCTGGAGGATGCGACGATGATCATTTCCAGCCACCGCCTCGACGAGGTTTCGTCGCTGGTCAACCGCGTCATCGAGATGGACATGGGCAAGGTCGTTATCGACGCCCAGGTCGCCGACGATGCAACGCTGACCGACAGGCTGCTCTGCCGCATCGTGCTGAAGCGCTTCGAGCCGGCCTTTGCCAAGGCGGTCGAGGGCTGGCAACTGGTTCCCGACGCCGGGCAACTGGTCTGGCAGGGGGGTATCGCGGGGCCGGACCGCCTGCGCTTCCTCGGCATCGTGTCGCGCTATACCGCGCTGGTCGCCGACCTGTCGCTGCGTGAGGGTTGATATGTGTGCGCCGTCAATTGACCGCGAACAGCGACGGAGCTTCATCCTCCGCTCAGCGGCCGGGGGGCTGTTGTTGAGCCCCCTTGCCGCACTGCTTGCCGCTTGTGGCAGGAAAGGCGGCTGGCCCGAAGGCATGGCCGAGATCAAGTGGGATCGTGATACCTGCGTGCGCTGCAATATGGTCATCTCCGACCGCCGTTTCGCGGCGCAGACTCGAGGCGGTCCGAAGGATACGGTATTCAAGTTCGACGATGTCGGCTGCCTGATCTTCTGGCTGAGGGAGCAGGCCGACAAGTATCCCTGGCTGGCCGATGCCGCCACCCGCCATTGGGTGGCCGACTACGACAGCAAGAGCCGTGAGGAGATGCGCTGGCTCGACCCGAAGCGCGCCTACTTCGTTTCACGGACTTCGCCGATGGGTTACAACTTTGCCGCCGTTGCTGCGCCGCTGGCGGGGGCCCTGGATTTCACCGATACCCGCCAGCATGTTCTGGCCAAGGGCAAATAACATGAATCAACTGTGGCTGACCGCCAAACTCGACATTGTCGAATCCCTGCGTGCGCGCTGGTTCCAGATCTACACCCTGGTTTTCGGGGGCATCGTCGCGCTGCTGTTCGTTTTCGGACTGACCGAGTCACGCGTACTCGGTTTCATCGGCCTGTCGCGTCTGCTGGTGACCTATATCCAGCTGACCATGGCGATCCTGCCGATCTTCGTTCTGATCACCACCGTCCGTTCGGTTGCCGGCGACCGCGAGGCCGGTGTCTTCGAATACCTGCTGTCGTTGCCGGTCGCCTTGCAGGCCTGGTTCTGGGGCAAGTTCCTCGGCCGTTACCTGGTTGTCTTCGCGCCGGTTTTCCTGGCGATGTTCGGTGCGGTCATCTGGGCGAGCATCGTGGACATCGAAGTGCCGTGGAACATGTTCGCCTACTACACCGGCCTGCTGGCGGCGATGGCGCTGTGCTTCCTCGGCATCGGCATGCTCATCTCGGCATTCGCCCGTACCACCGACATGGCGCAGGGTGCGGCCTTCATGATCTGGCTGGTGCTGTTGTTATTCCTCGATCTGATCCTGCTTGGCGTGATGATCCAGGGGCGGGTAGACCCTGAGCTTGCGGTCACGTTGGCACTGGTCAATCCGTTACAGGTGTTCCGCACCGCCGCGTTGGCGATGTTCGACCCGCAACTGATCGTGCTTGGTCCTTCGGCCTACGTTATCCTCGATCTGTTCGGTACCGATGGCTTCCGTCTGTTTGCCCTGGCTTATCCAGCGCTCCTCGGCCTCGGCTCGGCGGCACTGGGCTACTTCCTGTTCCGTCGGGGAGACCTGCTGTGAGAGTCTGCCAGCTGCTCTGCATACTGTTCGCCGTGCTCGGACTGGGCTTTTCGGCTGCCGCTGGCGCTACTGACAGTGCCCAGCTGTTTGCAGCGACGCTGACTGGCGTCGACGGCCAACCAGTCAATCTCGATAAATTCCGCGGCAAGCCGCTGATCGTCAATTTCTGGGCCCGCTGGTGCCCCCCTTGCCGCAAGGAAATCCCCGAACTGGTCAAGCTCCAGAGCGAGTTCGGCGGGCGCGGCCTGACCGTGCTCGGCATTGCCGTCGAGGAGGACCCGGCCGCCGTCAAGGAGTTTGCTACGGCCTACGACGTCAATTACCCGCTCGTTGTCGACAAGAAAAAGGCCATCTGGCTGATGCAGACGCTGGGCAACGGTAGCACCGGGCTGCCGTTCACACTGCTGCTCGACAGCCAAGGCAATATCGTCCAGCGCAAAATGGGGCTGTTCACCCGCCAGGATTTTGATGCCGCCATTCCGTTGCTACTGAAGTGATGGCTGGCGGAACGCCCGAATAGTCGGTCTCGGATCATGATCGAAAACTTCTTTCTGCCGCTGGTGTTGGCCTTCATCATGTTTTCGCTTGGCCTATCGCTGCGCGTGAGCGATTTTCGCAGCGCGCTCGCTAATTGGCGCGGTGTTGCTTTCGGTATGTTCGGCCAAGTCGTATTGGTGCCGTTGTCTGCTGTGCTGGTTGGGATCAGCCTTCAGCTTTCGGAAACCATGCTGCTCGGCCTGATGATCATCGCCGCCTGCCCTGGAGGCGTCAGTTCGGCCTTTTTGACTCATTTGGCGCGTGGAAATACTGCTTTGTCATTGGTTCTGACCGTCGGGAGCAGTCTGCTTGCGTTGCTTACGCTGCCTTTTGTCGTCAATGCGGTGCTCGGTTTACAGGGAGTCCCGGCTGGCGGTGTTCATGTGAGTGCGGGTGATCTGCCTTTGGGCAAGCTGTTCGCCGGCCTGTTGCTGGTGACAACGCTACCGATCATGCTTGGGATGGTGCTACGCCTCAAGCTCCAGTTGATCGGTGAGCGATCTGAACGTGTCGTCAGCCGGGTCGCTACTGGTTTCTTTGTGGGCATTGTCATGATTACCTTTATGGCCCACCGCGATACGATCATCAGCGGCTTGCCCGAGGTTGGCAGCGCGACTGTGCTGCTCAACGTTCTGACTATGCTCGGCGGTTTTTCGATTGCCTGGGCTGCCCAGTTGCAGCGTCGCGACAGCATTGCCATTGCGATGGAATGTGGCCTCCAGAATGCCGGCCTAGGCATCTTTGTCGCGCTTACGTTGTTTCAGCAACCAGCGCTTGCGGTACCCAGCGTTGTCTACGCGTTGACGATGAATTTTGGCGCTGTTGTTTTCCTCTACATCATGCGCAGCCGCCGGGAATTATGCAGGGTGCTGTCTTAGCTGGCCATTGAAATGCGTTCGACACTGAGCAAGATGCTGTGGAAAAGCCGATGATCAGCACCGTTCGCCGCCGTCTGCTGTTCGCCAGCGGTTTGCTATCGTTGTATCGCCCGCTGCGCGCTGCGGTACGTCAGGTTGTTGTGGTCGGTGGTGGCTGGGGTGGTCTGGCTGCCGCTGCGCAACTACGCCAACAGGCGCCAGATATCGGGGTCACGTTGGTCGACCGGCACGCTGCCTTTCATTCTTTCGCCCTCGGCAATCGCTGGCTGGTCGATCACGGCCAGGCACCGGCACCGATGCGGCGCGATTATGCCGCTGTCGCGGCAGCGCGCGGCTACCGCTTCGTTCAGGCGGAAGCCATCGGGATCGACCGCAGCGGGCAGCGCCTGATGACCTCGGCCGGTGCGTTGCCCTACGACTGGCTGGTGCTGTCGCCGGGCATCCGCGAGGATTATTCTGCCTGGCAGCTGAGCGATCCTGCTGCGGCCGATCTGCTGAAAAAGCGATTTTCCGGCGCTATGGTGCATGCGGGTGACTTGCCGGCGCTGAAAGCGCGCTTGCAGGCTTTTACTGGTGGCGATCTGCTGCTGAACATTCCACCATTGCCCTATCGTTGCCCACCGGCGCCTTACGAACGAGCACTGCTGCTTGCCTGGTGGCTGAAGACGCAGCGGATTCCCGGGCGCTTGATCATTGTCGATCCGAATCCGTTGATGCCGGTTTTTCGTCATGCACTGCTCGAACGTTTCCGCGACCAAGTGACCTATCTAGATCATGCGCGGGTGCGCAGTGTCGATCCCGAGCGGGGCACGCTGAGCACGGATATCGACGACATCCGTTTCGACATGGCGCTGCTCAGTCCGCCGCAACAGGCCGCCGGTCTGCTCTGGCCGGCCGGGCTGATCCGCGCCGACGGCAATACCGGCGCGCCCGATGGCTGGGCGGCACAGAACGCGCTTGACCTGCGCAGTCCTGGCGACGAACGGATTTTCATCATTGGCGATGCTGCCGGGGTAGTTTCGCCGTTGTTCGGTCATTATCCGAAGACTGGCCATGTCGCTAGCCGGATGGGGGCCATCGTCGCCGGGCAGATCGCTGGACAGCGCGCGCCGATGTTGCCGGAAGGCGTCTGTCACCTGCTGTCCGGGGTTGATCCGGATGCCGGGACGCGGATCGAAACGTCCTACCGCCTGCGCAGCGATGGTTTCTTGCTGCAGGAGGTCCGGCAGGTCAGCCGGCAGAACCCGGTGGGTGAAGATGTGGCCTGGGCCGCCGGCCAGTACGGGGGTTTTCTCTAACGCTCAGTGGCGCGCCCAGGTCGAGGTTCGGCCGTTGGGCATGACCAGCAGGGTTTCGTAGAATTCCCGGCGGATGCGCGGGGCCGCCGTTTCCATATCAAGCACGGTGCAGGCGGTCTGGCAAATCGGGCTGGAGTATTCGCGGCCCGGTGCGCCGAGCGGCAGCCCGGGAACGGCGAGACCTAGTGCTTTTGGCTTTTCGCTCAGCAATTCCTTGATCTGCTCGGCGTGCACATGACCTTCGATGAAATAGCCGGCAATGCTGGCGCTGGGCACGGCTTCGAGTTCCTTCGGTACCTTCAGCTTGCGTTTGACCGCGTCCATCTCGTCGGTCTGCGTGACCTGGACGGTGAAGCCGTGCTGGCGCAGGTGTTCCGCCCAGTCGATGCAGGCGAGGCAGACCTTGGGCATGTAGACTGCAATCGGTGGCAGTTCGGCTGCTCCGGCGTGGCTTGCGGCGAGGAGCAGCAGAGCGTGGGCGAGTTGCTTCAGCATGGCTTGCCTGCCTTGCAGCCCTTGAGCACCCACAGGGAGATAACGCCCGCTGCTTCGTCGGCCTTGACCTTGCGTGCCATCGACGTCGGGTCGCGGCCATTGTCGGTAGTCGCCAGCGGGTCGGCGCCGGCTTCGAGCAGCACGCGGGCGTGCGTCGCGCGGCTGGCATAGGCGGCCATGTGCAGCGGCGTGGCGCCTTCGCCGTCCCGGGCGTTGATGTTGGCGCCAGCGGCGATCAGCGCCCGCAGAGCGCTGATGTCAGGGTTCATGGCTGCCAGATGAATGGCTTGCGAGCCATGGGCGGTGCGCAGGTCGCGTGCACCAGGATCAGCCGCTAGGGCGCGGCGAACATCTTCGCCACTCCCCTGGCGAGCGACGTTGTGGATGGTCAGGTCAGCTGAAATTGCGGGAAGGATCTTCAGACAAGCCAATAGAAAAACAATCAGGAAGCGCATGATGGCCTCGCAAAAACGGGAACGATGCGATTATTGCCGTGCGCGCATCGATGATCTTTGATCCATACGATATTTATGATCAGTTTCAGCTTGGCAATATTGCATGTCAAACAGTCAGGCTTTAATCGCGTGGCAGGATGGTTGGCTGTGGGCCACGGTGAGGCTCAATTGATGGAGAAATATTCATGCCTACGAATGCTGTTGTACGCGCACGCATCGATTAATACATCAAATACATAGTGATGGCCGATGGTTCAGAGAGGCTGATTTTCCGTACTGGGCCAGAAAGACCAGGAAGAAGAACACCGTTCCCCCATAGAAGATGTTCCTGGCCATTGATTTGGTGAATACCCCGCTCATGAAATGACTCCTTGTTATTGAGGTGGAGCGATTCCCGTTTTAACGCGGTGTCGGAAACCATGATGCGTATCAAAGGGGGCGGGCACCTTCGGGCTAGTTCCAAATGACTACGCCGCCTACCGTTTTTTATCTCCCGTATACCGGCGAATGGCGAATGGGCTGCGGACGCCCAAGTTCTTAATCTTCACCCAACGGAAAAAACCGGAGGGAGAGACAAGAACATGACAAGCAGAAAAATGCAGCAATTGTCCGTACTGACCATGAGCACGCTGGCGTTCACCGTCTGCTTCATGGTTTGGATGATCTTTGCCGTGATCGGCATCCCGATCAAGGAACAACTGGGCCTCAACGAAACCCAGTTCGGCATCCTCGCGGCCATGCCGGTGTTGACCGGCTCGCTGATCCGCTTGCCGCTGGGCATGATGACCGACCGCTTTGGCGGTCGGCCGGTGTTCTTCGGCATCATGATGAGTACGGTACTGCCCATCTATCTGATCGGCCAGGCCACCGAATACTGGCAGTTGCTGGTCGCCGGCCTGTTCGTCGGCATCGCCGGCGGTTCCTTCTCGGTCGGCATCGCCTACTGCGCGCGCTGGTTCGAGAAGCAGAACCAGGGTTTCGCCATGGGCGTGTTCGGTGCCGGCAACGCCGGCGCAGCGCTGACCAAGCTGCTCGCCCCATCGATCGTCGTCGCCTACGGCTGGACCATGGTGCCGACGGTCTTCGCCGTGATGATGCTGGTCACGGCACTGGCCTTCTTCGTGTTCACCTACAGCGATCCGGCACACCGGGTCAGTTCGACGGTGACCGTCGCGCAACAGTTGCGCGCGCTGAAGGATCCGAACGTCTGGAAGATCTGCCAGTACTACTCGATCGTCTTCGGCGGCTATGTCGCGCTGGCGCTGTGGATGACCAAATACTACGTTCAGGAATACGGTTTCGACCTGACCAGCGCGGCCTTCCTGGCCGCCTGTTTCTCCCTGCCCGGCGGCGTGCTGCGCGCGCTCGGTGGCTGGTTTTCGGACAAGTTCGGCGCCCACAAGGTGACCTGGTGGGTGCTCTGGGTTTGCTGGATCTGCCTGTTCATCCTGTCCTACCCGCAGACCGAATTCACGGTGAAGACGGTTACTGGGCCGCAGACCTACGAAATCCATCTCAACGAATACGTGTTCACCGCGCTGCTGTTCGTCGTCGGTGTCGCCATGGCGGTCGGCAAGGCTTCGGTGTTCAAGTACATCTCCGACGACTACCCGAAGAACATCGGCGTCATCTCCGGCATCGTCGGCCTGGCCGGCGGCCTGGGCGGCTTCCTGCTGCCGATCATGTTCGGCGCCCTGGTTGACCTGACCGGTGTGCGCTCCTCCTGCTTCATGTTGCTGTACGGCGTCGTCTGGGTCTCGCTGATCTGGATGTACTGGACCGAGGTGCGTGATGCCGATTTGGTCCGTGGCCGCCCTGCGCGCGTCGGTGCCGACAACCTTGAATGATCAGAACGGGGAGTTTCAATGAACAAGCAAAAATCCGCCCGCCCGCAGCTCACCAGTTCGGTCGACATCGTCGACTGGCGGCCCGAGGACGAGAATTTCTGGCAGACCACCGGTCGCCGCATCGCCAACCGCAACCTGTGGATCTCGATTCCCAGCCTGCTCTGCGGCTTCGCCATCTGGTTGATGTGGGGGATCATCACCGTGCAGATGGCCAATGCCGGCTTTCCGTTCTCGCCGGACGAGCTATTCACCATTGCCGCCATTTCCGGGCTGTCCGGTGCCACCTTGCGCATTCCCGCGTCCTTCTTCATCCGTATCTGCGGTGGTCGCAACACCGTCTGGCTGACCACCGCGCTGTTGATGATTCCGGCCATCGGCACCGGTCTGGCGCTGCAGGACAAGAGCACGCCGCTGTGGGTCTTCCAGTTGATGGCGCTGCTGTCCGGGATCGGCGGCGGCAACTTCGCCTGCTCGATGTCCAACATCAGCACCTTTTTTCCCAAGCGTCAGCAGGGAACGGCGCTCGGGCTCAACGCCGGTCTCGGCAATTTCGGCGTGACCACCATGCAGTTGCTGATTCCGGCGGTGATGACCGTCGGCCTGTTCGGCGCGCTGGGCGGTGAGGCAATTCCGCTGGTCAAGGATTCGGCGACGCTGATCGGCAAGATCGCCGCCGGCACGCCGACCTGGATCCAGAACGCCGGTTTCGTCTGGCTGCTGTTGCTGGTACCGCTGGCCGTCGTCGGCTGGTTCGGCATGAACAACCTGCTCACCGTCTCACCGGCAATCGGCTCGACCGCCGCCGCGCTCGGCCGGGTCGTCGTCTTCTACGGCCTGGCGCTGGTTGTCTCCGGTCTCGGCCTCTACCTCTACCTGCCGGCACCGAGCGGCCTCGGCCTGCTCAACATGTGGGCGGTGGTGGTCCTAGTCATTGTCGCCACGTTGTTCGCCATGAAGGCGCTGGCCACCGGCGAGATGAAGGCCAACCTGGGCAAGCAGTTCGCCATTTTCGGCAACAAGCACACCTGGTCGATGACCGCCCTCTATGTCGTCACCTTTGGCTCCTTCATCGGCTTCTCGATGGCGCTGCCGTTGTCGATCACGGTCATCTTCGGCAACACCCATGTCTTCGATCCGGCGACCCAGGCCTGGGTTCATGCGCGCAACCCGAATGCACCGTCGGCGCTGATGTACGCCTGGATCGGTCCCTTCGTCGGCGCGCTGATCCGTCCGCTCGGTGGCTGGATTTCCGACAAGCTCGGCGGTTCCATCGTCACCCAGGTGATCTCGCTGGTGCTCGTCGTCGCCTCGGCCGCCACCGGCTACGTCATGCACCTGGCCTACCAGTCGGCGACGCCGGAAGACTACTTCTTCCTGTTCATGGGCCTGTTCATCGTCCTCTTCGCCGCCTCCGGCATCGGCAACGGCTCGACCTTCCGTACCGTCGGCTTCGTCTTCGACCAGGATCAGCGCGGGCCGGTGCTCGGCTGGACTTCGGCAGTCGGTGCCTACGGTTCCTTCATCGCGCCGGTGGTCATCGGTGGCCAGATCAAGGCCGGCACCCCGGAAAACGCGATGTACGGCTTTGCCATCTTCTACGCCATCTGCGTCGTCATCAACTGGTGGTTCTACCTGCGCAAGAACGCCTACATCCACAACCCCTGAGCCGTCTCATCACCATCACCGCATTCTGCAATCAACCCCGCGGCCTGGGGCAGGTCGCCAAACGAGGAGCACAACATGAGTCATTTTCTTGACCGCCTGAAATTTCTGAGCAAGGTCCAGAGCACCTTCGCCAAGGGCCACGGCGTCGTCACCAACGAAGATCGCCAGTGGGAGGATGCCTATCGCAACCGCTGGCGGCACGACAAGGTCGTCCGCTCGACCCACGGCGTCAATTGCACCGGCGGTTGCTCGTGGAAGATCTTCGTCAAGAACGGCCTGGTTGCCTTCGAAATGCAGCAGACCGATTACCCGCGCACCCGCGAGGACCTGCCCAACCACGAACCGCGCGGTTGCCAGCGCGGCGCCTCGTTCTCCTGGTACCTGTACTCGCCGCACCGGATCAAGCACCCGATGATCCGTGGTCGCCTGCTCGACCTGTACCGCGCCGAACGGGCCAAGGGCCTTGACCCGGTCGAAGCCTGGGAAGCCATCCAGAACGACCCGCAGAAACGCATCAAGTATGTCGGCGTGCGCGGCCTGGGCGGCTTTGTCCGCGCCGGCTGGGAGGAAATGAAGGAGATCATCGCCGCCGCCAACATCTACACCATCAAGAAATGGGGCCCGGACCGCATCTACGGGTTCTCGCCGATTCCGGCGATGTCGATGATTTCCTATGCCGCCGGCTCGCGCTATCTGTCGCTGATCGGTGGCGCCTGCGGTTCGTTCTACGACTGGTACTGCGATCTGCCGGCCGCCTCGCCGCAGACCTGGGGCGAGCAGACCGACGTGCCGGAAGCCGCCGACTGGTACAACTCGACCTACCTGATCATCACCGGCGCCAACCTGCCGATGACGCGCACGCCGGATGCCCACTTCGCCACCGAAGTCCGCTACAAGGGCGCCAAGATCGTCTCGATGGCGCCGGACTACGCCGAGTACGTGAAGTTCGCCGACCTGTGGATGCCGGTCCGCCAGGGCACCGACACGGCGGCTTTCCTGGCCATGGGCCATGTCGCGCTCAAGGAATACTTCATCGACCGCCAGGACGCCTATTTCCTGGAATACGCCCGCAAGTACACCGACATGCCGATGCAGGTGATGCTGCGCCGGCATGGCGAAAACTGGGTGTCCGACCGCAACCTGCGCGCCTCCGACTTCGTCGATAACCTGGGCGAAGCGAACAACCCCGAGTGGAAGACCGTGGTCTTCGACAGCAAGCACCAATCCTTCGTCGTTCCCAACGGTTCGATCGGTTTCCGCTGGGGCGAGGACGGCAAGTGGAACCTGCTCGAACAGGCGGCCGGTGGCGAGATCGAAGCCGAACTCAGCTGCATCGAGCGCCGTGACGGCGTGGTCAGTGTCGGCTTCCCGCATTTCGAAAATGGCGAATCGACGCTGATCCTGCGCCATGTCCCGGTCCGCATCGTCAAGCTGGCCAATGGCGAGGAAGCCCTGGTGACCAGCGTGTTCGACCTGCAGATCGCCCAGTACGGGATCGATCGCGGCCTGGGTGGCGGCAACGTCGCGCAATCCTACGACGATGCCGATGTCGCCTACACCCCGGCCTGGGCGGCCAAGGTGACCGGCGTCAAGGCCGCCGACATCGAACGTACCGGTCGCGAGTTTGCCGAGAACGCATCGAAGACTCGCGGCAAGTCGATGGTCATCATGGGCGCGGCGATCAACCACTGGTACCACAATGACATGACCTACCGGTCGATCATGAACCTGTTGCACATGTGCGGTTGCGTCGGCCAGACCGGCGGCGGCTGGGCGCATTACGTCGGCCAGGAAAAGCTGCGCCCGCAGGCCGGCTGGGCGCCGATCGCCTTCGCCACCGACTGGCAACGGCCGCCACGGCATCAGAACTCGACCTCGTACTGGTATTTCCACACCGACCAGTGGCGTTACGAAACGGTCGATGCCGACGCCTTGCTGTCGCCGGCCGGCAAGAACAAATACAAGGGTTACACGCTCGCCGACTACAACGTCGACGCGGTGCGCATGGGCTGGTTGCCGGGGGCGCCGCATTTCAACCGCAATCCGCTCGATCTCGTCGCTGAAGCCGAGAAGAAGGGTGCGACCGACGAGGCCGGCATCGCCAAACATGTGGTCGAAGAACTCAAGAGCGGCAAGCTCGATGTTGCCTTCGCCGACCCGGACAACCCGGTCAACTGGCCGCGCAACCTGTTCGTCTGGCGCGCCAACCTGATCGGCACCTCGGCCAAGGGCCATGAGTACTTCCTCAAGCACCTGCTCGGCGCCCAGAACGGCGTGATGCAGGAGGGCACTCACGGCGCCGCCTGCAGCCAGGTCAATTACCTGGAAGACGGCCCGGTCGGCAAGCTCGACCTGATGGTGGACATCAACTTCCGCCTCAATTCCACCGGTGCCTACTCCGACATCATCCTGCCGACGGCCACCTGGTACGAGAAGAACGACCTCAACACCACCGACATGCACCCCTTCATCCACCCGCTGGGCGAAGCCGTGACGCCGGGCTGGGAATCGAAGTCGGACTGGCAGATCTTCAAGGCGATTGCCGAGACCTTCTCCACACTCGCCGAAAAACATCTGGGCAAGAAGCGCGATCTGGTCGCGCTGCCGATGCAGCACGACTCGCCGATGGAGCTGGCGCAGCCCTTCGGCCAGGTCAAGAACTGGAAGCGCGGCGAGTGCGAGCCGATCCCGGGCAAGACCATGGCCGCGCTGCGCCTGGTCGAGCGCGACTACGGCCAGACCTACAACAAGTACATCGCGCTCGGCCCCTTGATGACCAAGCTCGGCAACAACGTCAAGGGCATCGACTGGAACACCGAGCAGGAATACAAGGAACTCGCCGTCCTCAACAAGACCGTCCAGGTCGATGGCGTGTCCAAGGGCATGCCGTCGCTGGAAGAGGACATCTACGTCTGCGACTCGGTGATGCGCATGGCGCCGGAAACCAATGGCGAGGTCGCGCACAAGTCGTGGTCGGCGCTGTCGAAGAAGACCGGCCTCGATCACCATCACCTGTACGCCGGCCGCCATGAGGACAAGATCACCTTCCGCGACATCGTCGCCCAGCCGCGCAAGATCATCACCGCGCCGACCTGGTCGGGGATCGAGTCGGAAACGGTGTCCTACACCGCCGGCTACACCAACATCCACGAGCACATCCCGTTCCGCACGCTGACCGGCCGCGCCCACTTCTACCAGGATCACGAGTGGTTCCTCGACTTCGGCGAAGGCTTCTGCGTGTTCAAGCCGCCGGTCGACCTGAAGGCCCATGAAACCGTCCCCGACAGTGTGCGCCGCAAGCCGCACCTGACGCTGTCGTGGATCACGCCGCACTCGAAGTGGGGCATCCACTCCAGCTACCAGGACAACCTGCGCATGCTGACGCTGTTCCGCGGCGGTCCCTACATCTGGATCGCCGAGGACGACGCCAGGCAGATCGGCCTGGCCGACAACGACTGGGTCGAGGCGATCAACGCCAACGGCGCGACGATGGCCCGGGCGGTGGTGTCGCAGCGCGTCCCGCGCGGCATGGCGCTGATGTACCACGCCCAGGAGAAGAACGTAAACGTGCCGGGTTCGCCGTCGTCCGGCAAACGCGGCGGCATCCTCAACTCGGTCACCCGCGTCGTCGTCAAGCCGACCAACATGGTCGGCGGCTACGCCCAGCTCGCCTATGGCTTCAACTACTACGGCACGGTCGGCTGCAACCGCGACGAGCAGGTGGTGCTGCACAAGGTCGAGGACCGCGATATCGACTGGCTGGAACGTCCGCTGACCCCGGAACGCGAAGCCCAGCGCAATCCGGTCGGTGTCGGCAGCAAGTAATCGCGAACGCAATCTAGGAGATCAACATGAAAATTCGCGCACAATTCGCGATGGTATTCAACCTCGACAAGTGCATCGGCTGCCATACCTGCTCGGTGACCTGCAAGAACGTCTGGTCCAACCGCAAGGGCATCGAATACGCCTGGTTCAACAACGTCGAATCCAAGCCCGGCATCGGCTACCCGAAGAACTGGGAGGACCAGGACAAGTGGCAGGGTGGCTGGACCAAGCTCAACGGCAAGCTCGAACTCAAGGCCGGCGGCAAGTTGAAGAAGATCGTCCAGATCTTCGCCAACCCCAACATGCCCGAGATCGACGATTACTACGAGCCTTTCACCTACGACTACGCCCGCCTGCAGAACGCGCCGCTGTCGGAAGCCGCGCCGACGGCCCGGCCGGTGTCGCAGATCACCGGCGAGAAGATGGACAAGATCACCTGGGGGCCCAATTGGGAAGACGACCTCGCCGGTGAATTCGAGAAGCGCTCGAAGGACAGCAATTTCTCGAACATGGAAAAGGAGATGTACAAGCAGTTCGAGAACACCTTCCATCTCTACCTGCCGCGCATCTGCAACCATTGCATCAACCCGGCCTGCGTCGCTTCGTGCCCGTCCGGGGCAATGTACAAGCGCGAGGAGGACGGCATCGTCGTTGCCGACCAGGATCGTTGCCGCGGCTGGCGCATGTGCATCTCGGGCTGCCCGTACAAGAAGGTCTTCTTCAACTGGGAATCGTCGAAAGCCGAGAAGTGCATCGGCTGCTACCCGCGCATCGAATCGGGCCTGCCGACCGTCTGCTCGGAATCCTGCGTCGGTCGCATCCGCTACAACGGCATCATCCTCTACGACGCCGACAAGATGCTTGATGCCGCCAGTACCGACAACGAGCAGGATCTGTACAAGGCCCACCTCGACCTCTTCGTCGATCCGAATGACCCGAAGATCATCGAGCAGGCGCTGGCCGACGGCGTGCCGCAGTCGTGGATCGACGCCGCCCAGAAGTCGCCGATCTACAAGATGGCCGTCGAATGGAAGATCGCCTTCCCGCTGCATCCGGAATTCCGCACGCTGCCGATGATCTGGTATGTGCCGCCGCTGTCCCCGGTGCAGTCGCAGATCGACCAGAAGAACCTGCCGACCGAAGCCGACGGCGTCATTCCCAAGGCCTCGGCGATGCGCCTGCCGGTCAAGTATCTGGCCAACCTGCTGACCGCCGGCAAGGAGGAATACATCGTCTCGGCACTCAACCGCCTGATCGCCATGCGTTCCTACATGCGCTCGGTCAATGTCGAAGGCACGCCGGACATCCGCCCGCTGACTGCCGCTGGCATCGACGAGGACACGGCCAAGGCGATGTACCGCTATCTGGCGATTGCCAATTACGAGGACCGTTTCGTCATTCCGACCTCGCACCAGGAAATCTCGCTCGACGATTACCACGGCTTCCAGGGGCAGAACGGCTTCAGCTTCGGCAACGACTCGGCCAACGGTCAGTCGCCCTTTGCGCTCTTCCCGGAACGCCGGACCGAGAGCATGGAACCCCGCGAACCGGCGCCGTTGGCCGCCAAGAAGAAGTGAGGAGACGGACATGCTGATTTTCAAACTGCTTTCGGCACTGCTCGATTACCCGGATGATGCCTTGCTCGCTGAACTGCGCCGCGAAGTCGCGCAGGCCGGCAGCGCGCTGACCCTGGTCGAGAATCTCGACGAACAGGGGCTGCTCAGCGCCGAGAACCACCTTGGCGTCGCCTACGTCATCGACTACCTGCTCGACAACGAGGCGACCGTGGTCCAGGCCAATTACGTGCAGACCTTCGACCTGACGCCGGAACACAGCCTGCATCTGACTCACCACATTTTTGGCGAGGAGAAGACGCGCGGCCCGGCACTGATCGATCTGACCGAGTACCTGAAGAGCTACGGCTACCAGCACGACGAGAAGGAGTTGCCGGACTTCCTGCCGCTGATGCTGGAGTTCGTTTCCGAGCTGGCGGTCGACGAAGCCCGCGTTTTCCTGGGCGACGCCGGCAAGGTGCTCGGCGTGATCGCCGACAACCTGGGCAAGGCGGCCAGCCCGTATGCCCGTCTGATCGGCGTCGTGAACCAATTCGGCTCGCTGGTGAAACTGGCGGCCTGAGGAGAGCAACATGAATCTTTCGAAATTCGTTTTTGCGGTCTATCCGTACATCGTGCTGACCGTCTTCGTCATCGGCTGCTGGATCCGTTACGATCGGGAGCAATACACCTGGAAGACGGACTCGACGCAGTTGCTGTCGAAGGGCGGCATGGTCTTCGCCAGCAATTTCTTCCATATCGGCATCCTGGCCATCTTCGCCGGGCATTTCGCCGGCCTGGTATTGCCGCACGGCCTGTGGCTGGCGCTCGGCGTCTCCGACATGCAGCACCAGTGGCTGGCGATCATTGCCGGTACGGTGTTCGGCGGCATGATGCTGCTCGGCGGCCTGGCGTTGTGGTTCCGTCGTCTGACCAATGCCCGCGTGCGGGCAGCTGGGCGCGGTTCGGACATGTTCGTCCTGAGCTGGCTGATGCTGACGCTGCTGCTCGGCCTGGCGACCATTCCCGTCTCCATCGGTCACGCCAACCACGGCAACCCGGAAGTCATGCTGGCGCTGGCCAACTGGGTGCAGAGCATCCTGACGCTGAACCCGCAACCGGAATTGCTGGATAATGTGGATTCGGTTTTCAAGACCCATCTGTTCTTCGGCATGACCGTCTTTCTGGTCTTTCCCTTCACCCGCCTGGTGCATGTCCTGACGGCACCGGTGAACTACCTCGGGCGGGCTTACCAGATCGTCCGGGCCAAACGTCGGGCCTGATTCATCACCAACACAGGGACGTGCAGCGACATGCCTGACAGCCAGCAAAAGCTCGCCAACAAGATCATCGGTATCCTCACCGTGTTCTTCATGGTGGCCTTGCTGGCTGTCGGCATGACGCTGCTCATTTCCTGGAAGCTCGAAGGCGGTGCGGCGGCGATCAACGACGCCGGGAGTTTGCGCATGCGCTCCTACCGCATCGGCAACCTGCTCCAGCATCCCGAGCCGGTGTCCGGCCAGCAAGCGAATCTGGCCGGGGAAATCCGGGAGTTCGAACACATCCTGGCCGACCTGCGTCGTGGCGACCCGCTGCGCCCGCTGGCGCCGCCGCGCGACAACCGGATCAGCCAGCAACTGGAGCGCGTCGAACAGGACTGGCGCGAGCGCATCGTGCCGCTGCTTGCCGATTTCGACCGGGCCGACGATGTCGAATTGCAGACCCGCGCCTTCCAGTCCTACCAGGCCTCAGTCCGCGATTTCGTTGCGCAGATCGATAGCCTGGTCCAGGCCATGGAACGCAATTACGCATTCAACACCAATCTGCTGCGCACGTTGCAGGTCGGCCTGATCATCCTGGCCGTGCTGGGCACCCTGATCCTGATCCGCTTCTTCTTCGTCCAGGTCATCCGCCCGGTCGATCTCCTGCACGGCGGTATCAAGCGCATGCTGGGCGACGACTTCAGCGTCCGCCTGCCGCTCGAGTCCCGGGACGAATTCGGTGCCCTGGCATCGGGGTTCAACCAGATGGTTCAGCATCTGCAGAATTTGTACGCAACATTGGAAGAGCGTGTGACCAGCAAAACCCGGACGCTGGCCGAGCGCAATCAGGAACTGAGCGTCCTCTACGAAACGACGGCCTTTCTCAATGAGCCGGTCGGGCTGCAGGACATCTGTCATGGGTTTCGCCGGCGCGTGCGGGTGGCCATGGGGGCCGACGCCTGCATGATCCGTTTGCTCGGGCGCGATAGCGAATTCATGGAACCGGTTTCCCACGAGGGGCTGTCGGCCGCTTTTGTTGCCGAGGAAAGCAGCTTGCGCTGCGGCGAATGCCTGTGCGGTGCGGTCCTCAGTTCGGGGCAGTCGCAGCAGATCGATACCGCCAATCCGCCGCCGTTGATGTGTCGGGAAACCTGCGTGCGCGAGGGCTTTCGCACGGCCAGCGCGTTTTCCATCGTTTGCCAGAAGCAGGTCGTCGGCGTGTTCAACCTTTATTACCGCCAGGAACGGCAGTTTTCCCCGCAGGAAATGGCCTTGCTCGACATTCTCGGCAAGCACCTCGGCGTGGCCATCGAAAACCTGCGTCTGCGCAGTCGCGAAAAGGAGGCGGCGGTTTACGAAGAACGCAACCTGCTGGCCCAGGAACTGCACGATTCGATTGCCCAGGGCCTGGCCTATCTGAACATTCAGACCCAGTTGTTGCAGGACTCGTTGCGCCATGAGGAAACCGCCGAGGCGCAGGAGGTTGCCGAGCGCATCCGCAACGGCGTGCAGGAAAGCTACGACGACGTGCGCGAACTGCTGGTGCATTTCCGTACCCGGGCCAGCCACGCCGACCTGGAAACGGCGCTGATGACGGTGCTGCAACGCTTTGAGGTACAGACCGGCATGGCCGTCAATTTCAAGCGCCAGGTCGGTCTGCTGCAGGTGGCGGAGGACGAGGGCATCCAGATCATCCACATCGTCCAGGAAGCGCTCTCCAACATCCGCAAGCATGCCGGTGCACAGCACGTGGCTGTGCGTTTCGAACATGAAGGCGCGCGCATCCGCATCGTCATCGAGGACGACGGCGTCGGTTTCGCGCCGGAAGCATCGCGATCTGAAGATCATGTCGGGCTGAACATCATGCGCGAGCGCGCGGCGCGTATCGGCGGCGAAGTGCAGATCCATTCGCGCGTCGGCGAGGGGACAAGGATCGTCCTCCTGCTGCGCCATTTCTCAAGTCCCGGAGCGTGAAGTGAATAAACTGTCCCTGCTGATCATCGACGATCACACCCTGTTTCGCAGCGGCATCATCGCGTTGCTGCGCCGTTACGAGGAATTCGTCCTGCTGGGTGAAACCGGCGACCCGATGGCCGGGGTGAAACTCGCCAAGAGCCTCGACCCGGATGTGATCCTGCTCGATCTCCACATGCCGGGCATTTCCGGGGTCGAGGTGCTGAAGATACTGGCGGCCGAAAAAATCCGGGCGCAGGTCCTGATGCTGACTGTTTCGGAAGATGGCGAAGACCTGATCGATGCCCTGTGTGCCGGGGCCCGGGGTTATTTGCTGAAGAACATCGACACTGAAGCCCTGGTTGCCGCCATCCGCCAGGCGGCGCATGGCGAAACCGTGGTCTGCCCGGAGATGTCGAGCAAGCTGGTCGAAGGCGTGCGCAATCCCGGGCGCAAGGCGGCCAAGGGCGAAGACGAAAACCCGTTGTCGCCGCGCGAGCGGGAAATCCTTTCGCACATCGCCCGCGGCGATAGCAACAAGGAAATTGCCCAGTTGCTGAATCTGGCCGACAGCACGGTCAAGATCCACGTGCAGAACATTTTCAAGAAACTGAACATCACTAGTCGGGTGCAGGCGGCGGTGTACGCCATCGACCACGGTTTCCGCTGAGCCGGGGATGCGTCGAACGATCTACATGCCGCGCTATCCGGCGTGCTGGAGCAGCTGCGGCGCTTGCGCCAACGGGCGCGTGTTCATTCTCGAAATTCTGGTCAAACCGGGTGACCGGGTGGCGACCGACGACAACGTCCTGGTCGTCGAAACCGGCAAGGTCGCGCTCGACATTCCTTCGCCCTACGCGGGGACGGTTGAAGAAATTTTCGTCACGCCCGGCGACGACCTGAGCGAGCGCCTGCCGCTGCTGACCGTGCATACCGAGGCGTGAGCTTGGACGACCTGTTGCAATCCCTGAACCGTTTCGAACGGCGTTTCTTTCCCCGCTATCGCGAGCATTTCCGCCGTCTGGTCGAAAAAGGGCAGCAGCCGCGCATGCTCTTCATCGGCTGCTCCGATTCGCGCGTGGTGCCGTATCTGCTGACCGGTGCAGGGCCGGGCGAGCTGTTTGTGGTGCGCAATGTCGGCAACCTGGTGCCGATCTGGAGTGACGAGCATGTCGGTCATGGTACGGCTGCCGCCGTCGAGTACGCGGTGGCCGTGCTCGGTGTGCGCGACATTGTCGTCTGCGGCCACAGTCATTGCGGTGCCATCCGGGCACTCTACGACGATCACGACCTAGCCCTGCCCAATCTCAATGCCTGGCTCGACTTCGCCCGACCGGCCGTACTGCCGGTAAGCGTCAGCGAGGAAGCGTTACGGCGCACCGAACAACGCTCGGTGGTCCTGCAGCTTGAACGCTTGCTCGAATATCCCATGGTCCGCCAGGGCGTCGAAGCCGGTCGCCTGTTCCTGCATGGCTGGCATTACCTGATCGAGGCCGGCAAGGTACTGGTGCTCGACGTCGAACGCGGCAGCTTCGTCGAGGCGGACGCCGTGATGGGTGTGCAGGCCCAGCCGGAGGGGGCGGTGTATCAGTTGCAGTAGCCAGTTACTCCGACCCGCACACAGTTGTTCATCAGTGCTTTGATTGTCCGCGCGGAGCCTAGTATGGAAGGTGGCCTGAAAAAAATGTGCTCAGGCAACGACGATCTTCAGCAGCGCCAGCATCAGCAGCGTGTAGCCGGCGGCGATCAGGTCGTCGGCCATCACGCCGAAACCGTTCTTGACGTGTTCGTCGAAGTAGCGGGCCGGTTGCGGCTTGGTGATGTCGAAGAAGCGGAACAGCACGAAGGCGGTCAGTTGCCACAGCCAGCCGGCCGGCGTCATCAGCAGGACTAGCCAGAAGGGGACGATTTCGTCCCAGACGATGCTGCCGTGGTCGGGGTCGCCGAGGGCGCGGCCGGCGACGTTGATGAACCAGATGCCGGCCAGGTAGGCGGCGGCGAACAGGAACAGCAACTGGCCGTCGCTGAAGTAAGGGCGGAACAGGATGAAGCTGGCCCAGGCGAACAGCGTGCCGAAGGTGCCGGGCGCCCACGGCGTCAGCCCGCTGCCGCAGCCGCAGGCGAAGAAGTGCGCCGGATGGGCGAGCAGGAAGCGGGTGCTGGGCGGTTTACTGGCCAAAGTGATCGTATCCCTTGCGCGCGATGTCGACCGGCTGGTCGTCCGGGTCGAAAACGGTGACCGTGCCGGCGTCGCCGTCGACCATCTCGCCGATGCACCACAGCGGCAGTTCCAGGCGGGCGGCGATGGCGCCCAGTTGGGTGTGCAGCGCGGCGGGAACGGTGAATACCAGTTCGTAGTCGTCGCCGCCGGCCAGTTGGCAGTCGAGCGCCAGGCGGCGCAGGTCGGCGTCGTAGTGGTCGCCGCTGCCGGCCAGGTCGCGCAGTTGCGGCAGTTGTACCAGGCGGACGGCGGCGGCGCAGCCGGAGCGTTCGCCGATGTGGGCGAGGTCGGCCAGCAGGCCGTCGGACACGTCGATGGCGGCGCTGGCGATGCCAGTCAGGGCCTGGCCGAGGGCAACGCGCGGGCGCGGTTTTTCCAGGGCGGCGACGCACAGGCGCGGCCAGGGCTCGGGCAGCTTGACCTTGCCCTGCAGGTGGGCGAGGCCGAGCGCGGCCAGGCCGGGGCGGCCGGACACCCAGATTTCGTCGCCGGGTTTGGCGCCGTCGCGGCGCAGGGCGCGGCCGGGATCGACTTCGCCGATGGCGGTGATGCAGAGGTTGAGCGGCCCGCGCGTGGTGTCGCCGCCGATCACATCGACGCCGTATTCACGCGCGCAGCCGAAGAAGCCTTCGGCAAAAGCGGCGATCCAGGCTTCGTCGACCGCCGGCAGGGCGCCGGCCAGCGTCACCCAGCGCGGCGTTGCGCCCATCGCGGCGAGGTCGGAGAGATTGACAGCGAGCGCCTTCCAGCCGAGGCGGCCGGGGTCGGTATCGGGCAGGAAATGGACGCCGGCGACCAGCATGTCGGTGGTCACCGCCAGTTGCTTGCCGGGCGACGGCTGGATCAGCGCGCAGTCGTCGCCGGGGCCGAGGACTGCCGACGGCGTCGGCCGGGCGAAGTATTTCGCGATCAGGCCGAATTCGCCGGGCATGGGGTCAGCGGCCTTTACGCCGCGCAGCGACCTCGGCGGCGCGCACGTCGGCGGCAATCTTGTCGAGCACGCCGTTGACGTACTTGTGGCCGTCGGTACCGCCGAAGGCCTTGGTCAGCTCGATGGCTTCGTTGATGATCACGCGGTACGGCGTTTCCGGATGGTTGACCATCTCGAAACTGCCCATCAGCAGCACGCTGGCCTCGATCGGCGAGAGTTCGCCGAAGGGGCGGTCGATGTGGGCGCCGATGCGTTCGGTCAGGGCGGCCTGCTGGCCGATGACGCCCCGCAGGGTGCCAACGAAGAACTCGCGATCGGCCTTGGCGAAGCCTTCCATTTCGGGGGCATAGGCTTCGATGGCGGCTTCGTCGGCACCGCCGACACGCCACTGGTAGAGACCCTGCAGGACGAATTCGCGGGCGCGACGGCGGGCCGACTTGGGCGGCGCCTTCGGGGTTTGTTCCTGGTCACTCATTGATGAGGGCTTTCTGGAGATTGGCCATTTCGATCGCTGCCTGGGCGCAGTCGGTACCCTTGGGCTGCATGCGTACTTCCGCCTGTTCGTCGGTGTCGCAGGTGAGGATGCCGTTGGCGATCGGGATGCCGGTGTGCAGTTGCAGTTCCATGATCGCCCGGCAGGCGTCGTTGGAAACCACTTCGAAATGGTAGGTGTCGCCGCGGATCACCGCGCCGAGCGCGATCAGCGCGTCGAACTCGCCGGTCTGCGCCATCGTCTGCAGGATCAGCGGGATTTCGAGGGCGCCGGGGCAGGTGGCGATGGCCATGTCCTCGTCGGCCACGCCGAGGCGCTTGAGTTCGGCGACACAGGCCGAGAGCAGGCCTTCGCAGACCGGCAGGTTGAAGCGGCTCATGACGACACCAACGGTCAGGCCGTTGCCGTCGAGGTTCTTGTCGTATTCGAATACGTTGTCAAAACGGGACATGGATCAAAGCTCCGCAGGGGAAGTGACGAAACCGGTGACTTCGAGGCCGAAGCCGGTCATGGAGGGCATCTTGCGCGGGCTGGAGAGCAGGCGCATGCGGCCGACGCCGACATCGCGCAGGATCTGCGCGCCGATGCCATAGGTGCGCGGGTCCCATTTCTGTTGCTGACGCGGCGCATCGACCGGCGTGGTCAGGCGGGCGAGCAGGGCTTCGCCGTCTTCCGGACGGTGCATCAGGACGATCACGCCGTGGCCGTTCTTCGCCAGTGCGGCCTGCGCCTCGTCAATCGAGAACGACTGGCGCTTGCTTGCCGGGTCGAGGAAGTCGAGCACCGACAGCGGTTCATGGACACGGACCAGGGTTTCGCCGTCGGCCGGGATCTCGCCCTTGACCAGCGCCAGGTGGGTGGCGCCGCCGGCGCGGTCGACGTAGGCGTGCATCAGGAATTCGCCATACGCCGTGGCGATGGTCTTGCTGGTGACGCGCTCGACCAGCTTTTCCGAGGCGGCGCGGTAGTGGATGAGGTCGGCGATGGTGCCGATCTTCAGGCCGTGCTGCTTCGAGAATTCGATCAGTTCCGGCAGGCGGGCCATGGTGCCGTCGTCGTTCATGATCTCGCAGATCACCGACGCCGGTTCCAGGCCGGCCATGCCGGCCAGGTCGCAACCCGCTTCGGTGTGGCCGGCACGGACCAGCACGCCGCCTTCGCGGGCGGTGATCGGGAAGACGTGGCCGGGCTGGACGATGTCGTCGGCAATCGCGTTGCGGGCCACTGCGGTGCGGATGGTGTGTGCCCGGTCAGCAGCCGAAATGCCGGTGGTGACACCTTCAGCGGCTTCGATCGAGACGGTGAAGGCGGTGCCGAACTGGGTGCCGTTGCTGCGCGCCATCTGGCTCAGGCCGAGTTTGCGGCAGCGCTCGCCGGTCAGCGTCAGGCAGACCAAGCCGCGGCCGTACTTGGCCATGAAGTTGATCGCTTCCGGCGTGACGTGCTCGGCGGCCATGACCAGGTCGCCTTCATTCTCGCGGTCTTCTTCGTCGACCAGCACGACCATGCGGCCGGCTTTGAGTTCGGCGACGATTTCTTCGGTGGAGGCAATGGCGGGATGCGGGGGCATGGGAATTCGGGTTTCCAAAAAGGGCTGCTATTTTCGCAGAAACGCGGGGTCGCAGGGAAAGTTTGCTAATCGGCGCAGGGACTTGCGTGCGCCCCTAAGGCGTCACCGGCTGGAAGTGGCGCAGGTATTCGATGATCTGGTCGGCCGGTAGCGGCTTGCTGTAGAAGAAGCCCTGCAGCACGTCGCAGCCGAGGCGGGTCAGGAATTCGCGCTGGATATCGGTCTCGACACCCTCGGCGACCAGTTCCAGGCCCAGGTTGTGGCCGAGGGCGACGGTGGCCGAGCAGATCGCCGCATCGTTGGCATCGGTCTCGATGTCCTTGACGAAGGAACGGTCGAGTTTGAGGCGGTGGATGGGCAGGTGCTTGAGGTAGGCGAGCGAGGAATAGCCGGTACCGAAGTCGTCGATGGCGAGCACGATGCCCATGTCGGAGAACTGGTTGAGGATGGCCAGCGTCAGGTCCGGGTTCTGCATCGCCGTGCTTTCGGTGATTTCCAGTTCCAGGTCCTGGGGCGTCAGGTCGTAGCAGGCGAGCACGCCGCGCACCAGCATCGGCAGGGCCTCGTGGCGCAGTTGCTGGGCCGAGATGTTGACGGCGACACGCAGGCCGCTCAGTCCAGCCTCGCGGAAACGGCGGATGTGCCGGCAGGTCTCCCAGAACACCCAGTCGCCGAGGGGCTGCATCAGGCCGCTGTCTTCGGCGATGCGGATGAAGCGGTCGGGCGGCACCTGGCCGAGCACCGGGTCGTGCCAGCGAGCCAGGGCTTCGAGGCCGACCACGCGGCCGTCGGCGACATTGATCTGCGGCTGGAAGTGCAGCGAGAACGGCGAGTGTTCCGGCGTGATCGATGCCAGCGCCTGACGCAGCGCATTTTCCATCTGCAGGCGCTCGCCGGCCGCTTCGTTCATCCGGCTGGCGTAAAACTGGTAGTTGTTCCGGCCGCGGTCCTTGGCGTGGTACATGGCCACATCGGCGTTGCGCAGCAGCGTTTCGCGGTCGCGACCGTCGCCCGGGTAGATGCTGATGCCGATGCTCGGCGTCGCGTACAGGCTGTGCACGCCGATCTGGTGGCTGTGATCGGCGAGGCGGTGCTGCACCTTGCCGGCCAGCGTGGCGACGGTCATCGCGCTGTCGATGTCGGGCAGCACGACGACGAATTCGTCGCCGCCGAGCCGGGCGACGATGTCGCTGGCGCGTACGCAGTCGCGCAGGCGGATGGCGACGCTCTTCAGCAGTTCGTCGCCGGTGGCGTGGCCGAGGGTGTCGTTGACCGTCTTGAAATGATCGAGGTCGATGAGCATCAGCGCGACCTGCTTGTGGTCGCGCTCGCAACTGCGGATCGCCAGTTCCAGTTGCGATTCGAAGGCCAGGCGATTGGGCAGCAGGGTCAGCGGATCGTGATAGGCCAGGTGCAGCAATTGCTGCGTGGCCTCGATCCGTTCGCCGATGTCGGTGAAGGTGGCAACGTAATTGCTCACTTCGCCGGTGTTGTCGGTCACGGCCGAAACCGTCAGCCAGATCGGGTAGAGCTGGCCGTCCTTGCGCCGGTCCCAGATCTCGCCGGACCACACGCCCTGCTCGTTGATCGCCCGCCACATGCTGGCGTAGAAAGCTGGCTCGTTGCGCCCGGAAGCGAACATCCGGGGGTTGCCGCCAATCACCTCTTCCGCCGGATAACCGGACATTTCCGAGAAGGCGGCGTTGACCGCAACGATGCAGTTGTTGCGGTCGGTGACCAGCACGGCCTCGCTGCACTGCAGGAAAATGCGTTGCAGTACCGCCGCGCTCAACTCACTGGCTGGGTTGGTGTTGGCGAGCGCGGTGCCGGGCATGGTCGTGGGTGTCAGACGTTGAAGAGGAAATTGAGTACGTCGCCGTCTTTTACCACGTATTCCTTGCCTTCTGCACGCATCTTGCCGGCCTCTTTGGCGCCGGCTTCACCCTTGAACTGGATGAAGTCGTCGAAGGCGATGGTCTGGGCGCGGATGAAGCCGCGTTCGAAGTCGGTGTGGATGACGCCGGCCGCCTGCGGCGCGGTGTCGCCGGCGTGGATGGTCCACGCGCGCACTTCCTTGACCCCGGCGGTGAAGTAGGTCTGCAGGCCGAGCAGCTTGTAGCCGGCGCGGATCAGGCGGTCGAGGCCGGGTTCGGTCAGGCCCATGGATTCGAGGAAGTCGATCTTGTCGGCGTCGTCGAGGTCGGCGATCTCGGCTTCGATGGCGGCGCACAACGCGACCACCTGGGCGCCTTCAGCGGCGGCGTGGGCTTCGACCTTGGCCAGCAGGGCATTGTCGGCAAAGCCGTCTTCAGCGACGTTGGCGGCGTAGAGCACCGGCTTGGCGGTGATCAGACAGTAAGGCTTGATGCTCGCCCACTCTTCCTTGCTCAGGTCGAGGGCGCGCACCGGCTTGCCCTGGTCGAGCTGGGCAAAGCACTTTTCCAGTACGGCGACCAGGATCTTGGCTTCCTTGTCGCCGGCGCTGGCCGGGCGGCGGTAGCGGTTGAGCGCTTTTTCGACGGTGGCCAGGTCGGCCAGCGCCAGTTCGGTATCGATGACTTCGATGTCGCGGATCGGATCGACGCTGCCGGAAACGTGGATCACGTTGGGGTCGTCGAAGCAGCGGACCACGTGCACAATGGCGTCGGTCTCGCGGATGTTGGCCAGGAACTGGTTGCCCAGACCTTCGCCCTTGGAGGCCCCGGCGACCAGGCCGGCGATGTCGACGAATTCGACGATGGCCGGCTGGATCTTCTGCGGTTTGACGATGGCCGACAGCTGCGCCAGGCGCGGATCGGGCACTTCGACGATGCCGACGTTCGGCTCGATGGTGCAGAACGGATAGTTCTCGGCAGCGATGCCCGACTTGGTCAGGGCGTTGAAGAGGGTGGATTTGCCGACGTTGGGCAGGCCGACGATACCGCATTTCAGAGACATGGTTTTTCCTTGTGTTCGGGTCAGACGGCTTTGCCGTGCAACTGTTGCTGGGCGCCGGTGTAGTCACCGGCGGCGATTCTGGGCCAGGCCAGCAGGCTGCGGTGCAGGGCGTGTTCGATGTCGGGCGCTTCTTCCTTGCGCGGCTGGTGCAGGACGAAGTCTACAACCTGTTGCGCCAGGCCGAGCGTGCGCGGGTGACCGATACCCAGGCGCAGGCGCCAGAAGTCCGGCGTGCCCAGTTTGGCCTGGATGTCCTTGAGGCCGTTGTGGCCGCCGTTGCCGCCGCCCTGCTTGAGGCGGATGCCGCCGGGGGGCAGGTCGAGTTCATCGTGCACGACGAGGATCTCGGCCGGGGAAATCTTGTAGAAGTTGGCCAGTGCCGCCACCGCCTGACCGGAGCGGTTCATGAAGGTGGTCGGTTGCAGCAGCCACAGTTCGCCGGCGCGCGCCGCCTTGCCGAAGAACTTGGCTTGCGGGGCGAGACTGAGCTTCAGTTGCTCGGCGAGTCGGTCGACGAACCAGAAACCGGCGTTGTGCCGGGTGGCTTCGTATTCGGGGCCGGGGTTACCGAGGCCGACGATGAGGCGCGGAGGTGTCATGAGTGTCGATGCGAAAAGGCCGCCGGCGGCAAAAAGCCAGCGGCGGCCATGACTGCGGAATGCCGGAAATTACTCGGCAGCAGCTTCGCCTTCGGCAGCCTTGGCGCCACCCTTGCCGACGATGCTGACGACGATCGGGTCGTCTTCACCGTGCTTGACCACGGCAACACCCTTCGGCAGCTTGAGCTGCGAAGCGTGGATGTTGTCGCCGACGTTCAGCGCGCCGAGGTCGACTTCGATGAATTCCGGCAGGTCCTTGGCCAGGCAGTGGACTTCGACTTCGGTGGCAACGTGGTTGACCAGGCCGCCGTTGAGCTTGACGCCCGGGCCGGCTTCTTCATTGACGAAGTGGAGCGGCACTTTGATGTGCAGCTCATGGGTGGCGTCGACGCGTTGGAAATCAACGTGCAGGATCAGCGGCTTGTAGGCGTGCGTCTGGTAATCGCGCAGCAGGACCTGTTCCTTCTTGCCGTCGATGTTCAGCGTGATGATCGAAGAATGGAAAGCTTCCTTCTTCATCTTCAGCAGCAGGTCGTTGTGGTTGGTTTCGATGACCGTCGGGGCGGCATCGCCACCGTAGACGATACCCGGAACGGTGCCGGCGCGACGCAGGCGGCGGCTCGCACTCGATCCCTGCAGATTGCGCACATTGGCGATAACTTCAAATTGCATGGTACTACTCCAGTAGTTTCCCGGTCCGCGACCAGATCGGGAAGGTTGAAAAAACTTAATCGATGAACAGCGACGAGACGGAGTCGTCGTTGCTGATCCGGCGAATGGTTTCGGCCATGATGTCGGCCACGGAAAGCTGACGGATGCGCGGGCAGGCGGCGGCATCGTCGCGCAGCGGAATGGTGTCGGTGACGACCAGGGCGTCGAGGTCGGAATCGTTGACCCGCTCGACCGCCGGGCCGGACAGCACCGGGTGCGTGCAGTAGGCGACGACCTTCTTGGCGCCGTGCTGCTTCAGAGCGGTAGCCGCCTTGCACAGCGTGCCGGCGGTGTCGACCATGTCGTCCATGATGATGCAGGTACGGCCGTCGACTTCACCGATGATGTTCATGACTTCGGAAACATTGGCCTTCGGGCGGCGCTTGTCGATGATTGCCAGGTCGCATTCGAGGCGCTTGGCCAGCGAACGGGCGCGGACGACGCCGCCGTGGTCGGGCGAAACGACCATCGGGTTCTCGTAATTCTGCTTCATGATGTCTTCGAGCAGGATCGGCAGCGCGTAGATGTTGTCCACCGGAATGTCGAAGAAACCCTGGATCTGTTCGGCGTGCAGGTCCATGGTCAGCACGCGGTCTACGCCGGAAGCGGCCAGCATGTTGGCGACCAGCTTGGCGGCGATGGGCACGCGCGACGAACGCGAGCGGCGATCCTGGCGGGCGTAACCGAAATAGGGGATGGCGGCGGTGATCCGGCCGGCCGACGCGCGCTTGAGCGAATCGACCATGACCAGCAGTTCCATCAGGTTGTCGTTGGTCGGTGCGCAGGTCGATTGCAGCACGAAGATGTCGCGACCGCGGACGTGTTCCTGCAGTTCGACGCTGACTTCGCCGTCGGAAAAGCGGCCGACATTGGCGCGTCCGAGATCGACGTTCAGGTTCTTGGCGACTTCGGCGGCCAGTTTGGGGTTGGCGTTGCCGGTGAAGACCATCAGGCTGTTGTAGGCCATTTCCGCATTCCTCCGGGGACTCCGCGCGCGCCGCGAATTCGCCCGATACAATGAAAATCGGGCAGGCCGAAGACCTGCCCGAAGGGAAACTGGCAGAGGAGGAAGGATTCGAACCTTCGAATGCCGGAATCAAAATCCGGTGCCTTGACCAACTTGGCGACTCCCCTGCGGTTCGTTCAAACTGGGTGTCGTTCGAACGAGGCGCGAATGATACAGGAGGGCGTTTTGGAAATCCAGCCCTTTTAAACAATTTCTGCCAATGGGTGAAACGGCAGCCCGTCGGCCAGCCAGCCGTTCATGCCCGCCGGGCACGCCGCCAGTGCTGCAGCGGCGGCGGCACGGTCGGCAAAGCTGGCGAAGACGCAGGCGCCGGAGCCGGTCATCATCGCCGTCGGCGATTGGCGGCGCAGCCAGTCCAGATGTTCGGCAACGGCCGGAAAGCGGGCGCAGGCGACGGCTTCCAGGTCGTTGTGGCCGTCGCCCGGACGCCAGTCGGCGGGGCGGATGGCCGGCGTGTCGCGGCGCAGTTCCGGGGCGCCGAAAATGGCCGCGGTCGGCACCTGGACCTCAGGGTGAAGCACCAGATAGGTGGCCGGCGGCAACTCGACATCGGTGAAAGCCTCGCCGACGCCCTCGGCGAAGGTGTTGCGGCCATGGACGAAGACCGGCACGTCGGCACCCAGCGTCAGGCCCAGGCGCTCCAGTTCGGCGCGGGGTACCTGGGTCTGCCACAGGTGGTTGAGGGCGAGCAGCACGGTGGCGGCATCCGATGAACCGCCGCCCAGACCGCCGCCCATCGGCAGGCGCTTGTCGAGATGGAGGGTGGCGCCCTGCCGGCAACCGGTGTGTTGCTGCAGCAGGCGGGCGGCGCGCACGGTCAGGTCGCTGTCGGCCGGGACGCCGGGAATCGGCGTTGCCAGTTCGATGCGGCCGTCGCTGCGCGGCGAGAAGCGCAGGGTGTCGCAGCGATCGATGAAGCGGAATACGGTCTGCAGCAGGTGATAGCCGTCGGCGCGGCGGCCGACTACGTGCAGGAAAAGATTGAGTTTGGCCGGTGCCGGCCAGTCGCTGTTCCAGTCCCGGTGGGTCACGGTTGGGTCTTCCATGTTTCGATGCGCAGTCGCAATTCGATATTGTGGCCCGAGGCCTGCAGTTGTTGCGGCAGCGCATCGGGGTTGTCGTCGCCGTAGCGGTATTCGATCAGCCAGCCGTCCTCCTGCAGGCGCAGCGGCCGGCTGTGAGCGTCGCGTTCCAGCGTGCCGGCCGGTGCTGCCCGGCCGAGCAGCCAGGCCGGCAGGCGGCTGAGCGGCAGCGGCTGGCCGGTGGCCTCGGCGAGCAATTGATCGGGCTCTTCGGCCTGGTAAACCTTGCCGTCACCGGTGCGCAGCACGGCGCGGCCGGGCGCGGCGTCGATTTCGGCCAGGCCGATGCCCAGCGGATTGGCCAGCAGTACGCGGTCCATGCCGTTTTCGTGCGTCCAGTTCAGGCGGCCACCAGCGGATTCCTGGCGGCCGTCGGGCTGGGTGAGTTTCAAGGCGAAGCGCGCCTCGATGGCGAAATCCTGCAACGCATCGCGGGCCGGCAGCGGCTGGATGGGTGCCGGCGCGCAGCCGGCCAGCAAGGCAAGGCCGAGCAGGCCGGCGAACAGTCGCTTCAAGGCAGAAATTTCTGGATGACGGCGTTCAGTGCGGCGTTGCCCGGATGCTGGCTGCGCGCGTCCTGCCAGACCTTGCGCGCTTCGTCGCGGCGGTCGAGTTGCCACAGGACTTCGCCGAGGTGGGCAGCGATTTCCGGGTCGGCCTTGAGCTGGTAGGCATTCTGCAGCGTGGTCAGTGCCTCGGCCAGCTTGCCTTGGCGATACTGCAGCCAGCCGACACTGTCCATGATGAAGGCGTCTTCCGGCGCCAGGGCGATGGCCTGGGTGAGCAGGACGGCAGCCTCGTCGAGGCGGATGTTGCGGTCGGCGTAGGAATAGCCGAGCGCATTGAGGGCGTGCGGATGCTCGGGGTGCAGCTTGAGCAGGTGGCGCAGGCGGGTTTCCATCGCGTCGTGGCGGCCCAGGCGTTCGGCGGTGAGCGCCGCGTCGTAGAGCAGTTCGGGGTCGTTGGGCGCGCCCAGCAGGGCCTTCTCGAGGGCGGCGTAGGCGCCGGCCTCGTCGCCGCTTTCGCGCAGTAACTGGGCTTCGGCCAGCGCCAGCTGGGTACGTTCGCCGGGGGTGGCGCCGCGTGTCTGGCGCAGCAGGGCGATCGCTTCGTCGCGCTTGCCCTGGCTGAGCAGGAGGATCGCCACCCGGCTGCGGGCAGCGATGTAACGCTCGCCGGCAGTGACCTGGCGGAAATGGCCGATGGCCTGATCCGGCTGGCCGGCTTCCTGGGCGATCTGGCCGAGCAGGTAGTGGATGCCGCTCTTGTCGGGATAGTCGGTTTCCAGCAGATGGGTCAGTTGTTGACGGCCACTGTCGCGGTCACCGGCCTGCAGCGCGAGGATGGCTGCCGGATAGAGGACCGAGGGTTCGTCCGGGTAATCCTTGAGCAGGCGCTGGTACTGCTGGCGGGCTTCGTCGAGGCGCTTCTCGGCAACCAGCATCTGGCCCAGCGCCAGGCGGGCGTCGCGGGCATTGGGGTAGCGTTTGACGAAGCGCGCCAGGTCGTCGATGCCGGTGCTGGCGTTGCTGCGGCCGAGCAGCTTGGCATGGGCGATGGCGGCCGCTTCCCAGTCGGGGCGCAGGCGCAGCGCCTGTTCGGTTTCGGCCAGCGCCCGGGTGGTGTCATTGGCGGCCAGTGCCGCCTGGGCCAGCGCGAAATGCGCTTCCGGCAGCTCGCGGTAGCCGGCCAGCACGCTGTCGAGCAGGTCGAGCACGCCGGCCTTGTCGGTGATCCGGGCGAGCATGCGGTTCAGGTGCAGCAGGTTGTTCGCCAGGTTTTCCTTGTCGGCTTCGAGCAGATTGGCCAGGTGCGGGCGCAATTGATCGAGCTGGCGGGTCTGGATCAGCAGCGCGACCAGCGACTGGCGGGCCGTGCTCGATTCAGGTTCGACTTCGAGCCAGAGTCGGACCAGTTGCAGTGCCCGGACGTTGTCACCGGCGAAGCCGGCGATCTCGACGGCCCGGGACAGGACTTTCGGGTCGCGGGTGCGTTCGGCCAGGTCGGCCCAGGCCTGCACGCTGAGGTCGACGGCGCCTTCGCGCAAGGCCAGTTCGCCGAGCAGGACCTGGAATACCGTGCGTCCGAGCAGGTCTTCTTCGGCGGATGGGGTGGCCGCCCAGGCCGGCAGGCCGAGGGCCAGGGTGAGGGCGACGACGAGTTGCTTCGGGGACATGATGGCTTTCCGGATGGCGTGCGTGTTTGAACGCATAATAACGGACAAGTTTGCGATGTTATTTGGGAATGCGCGGAGGAACAAGCAATGCCGGAATTGCCGGAGGTCGAGGTTTGCCGACTGGGGATCGCCCCGGAACTGATGGGGCAGCAGATTCGGGGTGTGGTCATCCGGGCACCGAAGCTGCGCCACGAGATTCCGCCCGGGCTGCGCGACTGGCTGCCGGGTTACCTGATCGTCGATGTCCGCCGGCGCGGCAAGTACCTGCTGATCGATTGCCGGCGTGAGGGGCTGTCGGGAACGCTGATCATCCATCTCGGCATGTCGGGCAACCTGCGTTTCGTGCCGCCCGACCTGCCACCGGAAAAACACGACCATTTCGACCTGATGTTGCCGACGCAGATACTGCGCTTCGCCGATCCGCGCCGCTTCGGCGTCATCCTCTGGCAGCCCGGTCCGCCGGCCGCCGCCGCCGCGCATCCGCTGATCGCCGTGCTCGGTCTCGAACCGCTGGCCGACGATTTCACGGCCGACTGGCTGCACGCCGCGCTGTCGCGGCGCAATGCGCCGGTCAAGCCGGTGTTGATGGACGGGCATCTGGTGGTCGGCATCGGCAATATCTACGCGTCGGAAAGCCTCTTCCGTGCCGGTATTTCCCCTTTGCGGTCGGCCAGCCGGATCAGCCGTCTGCGCTGCGGCGTGCTGGTCGATGCCGTGCGCGCAACCCTGTCGGCGGCGATTGCTGCCGGTGGCAGCAGCATCCGCGATTACGTGCATAGCGACGGCGGTGCCGGCTGCTTCCAGATCCAGGCCGGCGTCTATGACCGCGCCGGGCAGCCCTGTCTTCGCTGCGGCGGCGTGGTCCGGCAGATCCGCCAGGCCGGGCGCAGCACCTATTACTGTCCAGGCTGTCAGCATTGAAAGCCGGCGGCAAGCCGCTGAATTTATGCTAAATTGAAGTTCGGTTCTTCGCTGGGGTCGTTGCCATGTCGCTTGCCAATCAATTTGCCGCTTACACCGCGTGGCGTACGCTGCTGTCCAACGATATTGCCGAATTCCAGCGCTGGCTGGGCGACAACGAGTTGTCCGACGGCCAGATCGACCTGCGGCTCGCGCAATTGCAGGAGCGCCTGCGCGAAGACCGGCTGAATGTCGCCTTCGTCGCCGAGTTCTCGCGCGGCAAGTCGGAACTGATCAACGCCATCTTCTTTGCCGACTACGGCGACCGCATGCTGCCCTCGTCGGCCGGCCGCACGACCATGTGTCCGACCGAGTTGCTGTTCGATGGCAACAAGCTGCCGGGCGTCGAATTGCTGCCGATCCAGACCCGCGCCTCGAATTCTGGTGTCAGCGAATACAAGCGTTTCCCCGAGGAATGGACCACGCTGCCGCTCGACGTCGATTCGCCGGAAAGCCTGCAGGAAGCCTTGCGCCACGTCAGCGAAACCACCCGGGTGACGCCCGAGGAAGCCGGTCGGTTGGGTTTTGAGGTGGGTAGCGGCGAGGTCGACCTGTACCGCGTCGGTGACGACGGTCTGGTCGAAGTGCCGCGCTGGCGCCATGCACTGATCAATTTCCCGCATCCGCTGCTCAAGCAGGGGCTGGTCATCCTCGACACGCCGGGGCTGAACGCCATCGGTGCCGAACCGGAACTGACCCTGTCCCAGTTACCGAACGCCCATGCCGTGCTGTTCATCCTGGCCGCCGATACCGGTGTCACCCAGTCCGACCTGAACATCTGGAAGGAACACATCTGCACCGGCGGTTCGACCCGGCGCGGGCGCATGGTCGTACTCAACAAGATCGACGGCCAGTGGGACGAACTGAAGACCGAAGCGGAAATCGAAGCCGAGATTGCGCGCCAGGTGGATAGCTGTGCCTCCATCCTCGATCTGCCGACCTCGCAGGTGTTCCCGGTTTCCGCCCAGAAGGGGCTGGTGGCCAAGATCAACGACGATGCCGACTTGCTGGCGCGCAGCCGCCTGCCGGCGCTCGAAGCTGCGCTGTCCGGCGAATTGATTCCGGCCAAGCGCGAGATCGTCTGCGAAAGTACCGAAAGCGAATTCGGCGACGTTGTCCGGCGCGTGCGCGCCCTGCTCGATTCCCGGCTCGACGGTCTGCGCGAGCAACTGGGCGAATTGACCGAATTGCGTGGCAAGAATCGCGGCGTCGTCGAATACATGATGGGCAAGGTCCGCGCCGAGAAGGAAGAATTCGAGGAAGGCCTGCAGCGTTACTACGCCGTGCGCAGCGTGTTTTCGACGCTGACCAACAACCTGTTCGCCCATCTCGGCATGGATCGCCTGCGCCAGCTGACTGGCGAAACGCGCGCCACCATGCTCGAAGCCACCTTCTCGCGCAGCTTGTCAGCGGCAATGCAGTCGTTCTTCGTTCAGTCGCGCAAGGCCTTGAGCGATTCCGGCAACGAGGTCCGCGAAATCCTGGCGATGATGGACGCGGTCTATCGCAAGTTCTCCGTCGAACACGGGCTCAAGCTCGGCTCGCCGGCCAGTTTCTCGCTGCTGCGTTACGAAAAGGAAATCGACCGTCTGGAAGCCTGGTGCGACAGCCACCTGAACACCATGGTCTCGCTGTTGACGCACGACAAGAAGAACATCACGCAAAAGTTCTTCGAAGAAGTCGCCATCCAGGTCCGCCGTGCCTTCGAACGTGCCAACCGCGATGCCGAGGCCTGGTTGCGGGCGATCATGGCGCCGATGGAAACCCAGGTGCGCGAGCACCAGATCCAGTTGAAGCGCCGCCTGGAAAGCATCAAGCGCATCCATCAGGCGACCGATACGCTGGAAGACCGGATCAGCGAACTCGAAAGCGTCGGTCAGGTGCTCGAACGGCAACTGGCCATGCTCGACGACATCGACTTCCGCGTCCGCGACCTGATGTCGCCGGAACAGATGGAAGAACTTCGCGCCGCCTGAACCCGGCGGTTAACGCAAAAAAGCCCACGACGCGAATCGTGGGCTTTTTTACGTGATGCTGCTCAGGGGCGCGAGTTGCCGGTCAGCTTCTCGTACTTGGTCCAGAGCTGGTCCTCGGATTCCTCGTGGCTGGGATCCTTGGGGATGCAATCGACCGGGCAGACTTGCACACATTGCGGTTCGTCATAGTGGCCGACGCATTCCGTGCACTTGGCCGGGTCGATCACATAGATCTCTTCGCCCTGGGAAATGGCCTCGTTCGGGCATTCCGGTTCGCACACATCGCAATTGATGCACTCGTCGGTAATCAGCAGAGCCATGACTCTAGTTCCTCTCTCGTTTAAGCAGTGGTTGTTGCCCGCAGGCGCTTTTCTACAGAAGGATGGACGAATTTTCCTACATCACCGCCCAGGCGCGCAATTTCCCGCACCATCGTTGCGGAAATGAACATGTATTGCTCGCCCGGGGTCAGGAACACCGTTTCGACCTCGGGATAGAGGCTGCGGTTCATTCCGGCCATCTGGAATTCGTATTCGAAGTCGGACACGGCGCGCAGTCCGCGCACGATCACCTTGGCACCCATCTCATGAACGAAGCTCATCAGCAGGGTGTTGAAGCCGACGATCTCGATGTTGGGCAGGTCGCCGACCACCTCGCGCGCCATGTCGACCCGGTCGGCCAGCGTGAATCGCGGCTGCTTGGAAGGGCTCTCGGCAATCGCCAGGATCAGCTTGTCGAACAGGGTTGCGGCCCGGCGCACCAGATCCTCGTGGCCCCGGGTGATCGGGTCGAAGGTGCCGGGGTAGATCGCTACGCGGTGGTTAAGTTTGTTCAATCCGTCGCTCGCCGCAACAAGTGGTAATGGACGCCGCCGGCCTTGCCGTGGCGTGTGGTGCGCCACCCGGCGAGCGAATCGATTTCGTGTTCCGCTTCGACGTACAGCGCGCCATCCGCTTTCAGGGCCTTGTCCAGCAGCGGCGCCAGGCGCGGCAGCCAGCCCTTGTGATAAGGCGGGTCAAGAAAGATCAGGTCGAACGCGTCGTGCACCGAAGCCAAGCATTGTAGCGCATCCCCGCGCCTGATCTCCACGCTGGCCGGCTTATGGAGCAATTCGTGGTTTTCATGCAACGCCGCCAGCACGCGCGGTGAATTCTCGATCATCAGCACGCGGGTGGCACCGCGCGAGGCGGCTTCGAAACCGAGTGCGCCGCTGCCGGCAAACAGATCGAGGCAGTGCCAGCCGTCGAGTTCCTGACCGAGCCAGTTGAACAGCGTTTCGCGCACGCGGTCCGGCGTCGGCCGCAGACCCTCGCTGTCGGGAAAGCGCAGGACGCGGCGGCGGAACTCGCCGCCGACGATACGCACCGAATTCACTCTGCCGCCACCGTGACCGTGACCATATTGCCGAGGCGGACATGGCGGGCGAAAGCCGCCCGTACCTCGTCGGCGGTGACCGCCTCGACGCGTGCCCGGTAATGATCGAGATAATCGAGCGGCAGGCCGTAGAAGCCGATCACGGCGATGTTGCCGAGCAATTTGGCATTGCTGTCCAGGCGCAGCGGGAAGCCGCCGGAGAGATTGGCCTTGGCCGCGACCAGTTCTTCCTCGGTCGGTCCCTTGGCGACGAAATCGCCGACCACCTGGCGGACCACCTTGATCGCTTCCCTGGCCTGCTTGCGCTGGGTCTGCAGGCCGATCTGGAAGGGGCCGGTCTGGCGCATCGGGGCAAAGTAGCTGTAGATGCTGTAGACGAAACCGCGCTTGTCGCGGACTTCCTGGACCAGGTGCGAGACGAAGCCGCCACCGCCGAGGGTGTAGTTGCCGACCAGCAGCGGGAAGAAATCGGGATGCCCGCGCTCGATGGCCGGCAGGCCGAGATAGATGTGGGCCTGGCTGGCCGGGTGCGCCAGCGCCACCGTGCGGGCGCGGGCGGTGCCCGGCGGCTTCGGCAGGTCCGGCGGGGTGCCGGCCGGCAGGGCCAGGCTCAATTGCTCGGCAATGGTTTCGGCTTCGGCCCGCGTCAGCTGGCCGACCATGGCGATGCTGGCGTTGCCGGCGGTGTACAGACGCCGGTGGAAATCGACCAGATCGTCGCGGGTCAGCGTTGCCACGCTGTCCGGCGTCGCCTGGCGACCGTAGGGGTGATCCGGGTACAGCGCTTCCCAGAAGGCCTTGCCGGCGATGCTGTCGGGGCGGGTCATCGCATCCTTGAGGCTGGCGATGGTGCGGGCCTTTTCTCGCTCCAGGATGGCGGCGTCGAAATGCGGCTGGCGCAGCACGTCGGTGAGCACGGCAAGCGCCGCTGGCAGCTTGTCGGCGGCGGTCAGGGTGCGCAGCGAGAGGCTGGCGCGGTCGGTGTCGGCGCCGCCGCCGAGGCGGGCGCCGAGGTCGGCCAGCTGCTCGGCGATTGCCGTTTCGTCGCGCTCGCCGGCACCGAGGTCGAGGATGCCTCGGGTCAGTGCGGCCAGCCCGGCCTTGTCGGCCGGATCGAACATCGAGCCGGCGGCGAAGTCGATCTGCACGTCGAGCATGGGCAGCGCCGGTGCGGCCGAGAAGTAGACGCGGGTGCCGTTGGTTGTCGTCCAGTGTTCAATGGCAACGCCGGCCAGCGCCGTCTGGGCGGCAAGGAAGGTGATGGCTGCGGTGAGCAGTCGTTTCATGGCGGATTCCCTCAGTGACGGGTGGGGACGCGCTGGCGGCGCGGCAGGCCGTCCAGCGGTTGCGGGTCGAGGATGCCGATGGTCAGCGCGTCGTCGTCGAAATATTTTTTCGCAGCCGCCTGCACATCGGCGGCGGTGACCTGCTGCAGGCGGTCGATCATGATGTCCACGTCCTTCCACGACAGGCCGATGGCTTCCATCTGGCCGATTTCCATGGCCTGGCCGAACACCGAATCGAGCTTGTACACCTGGCTGGCGACGAGTTGCGCCTTGGTCCGCTTCAATTCCGCCTCGCTGACGCCTTCCTGCTGGATGCGGGCGATCTCGGCGCGCAGCGCGGCTTCCAGTTCGGCGACCGTGCGCCCTTCCGACGGGCTGCCGTAGAGGTAGATCATGCCCGGGCCGCGCGCCGTGCTGTCGTAGCTGACGCCGGCCGAAATGGCCAGCTTGTCCTCGCGTACCAGTTTGCGGTTGAAGCGGGCGGCGTCGTGGCCGTCGAGGATGCCGCCGAGGATTTCCAGCGCGTAGGGATCGCGGTCGGTCGTCGGGTTGCGCAGGATCGGCGCCTTGTAGCCCATGATCAGCACCGGCAGTTCGGCTGGTCCCTTGGTCGTCAGCTGGCGCGTGCCTTCCTGGCGCGGCTCGACCTGCGCCTTGCGTGCCGGCAACGGGCGGGCCGCCAGGGCGCCGTAATGCTCGCGGGCCAGGGCGAAGACTTCCTGATGGTCGACGTCGCCGGAGACGACGACATACGCGTTGTTGGGCACGTACCAGGTGTCGTACCAGGCGCGGGCGTCTTCGGCGGTCATGTTCTCCAGGTCGTTCATCCAGCCGATGATCGGCCGGCGATACGGGTGGGCCTGATAGGCGACCGCGTTCATCTGCTCGAACAGCTTGGCCTGCGGGTCGTCGTCGGTGCGCATGCGGCGCTCTTCCATGACCACCTTGATCTCCTGGGCGAATTCCTTGGGATCGACAGTCAGGTGACGCATGCGGTCGGCCTCCAGGGCCATCATCTCGGCCAGCCTTTCGCGCGGAATCTGCTGGAAATAGGCCGTGTAGTCGCGGCTGGTAAAGGCGTTGTCGCGTCCGCCGGCGGCGGCCACGCGCTTGTTGAACTCGCCCGGGCCGACCGTCGGCGTGCCCTTGAACATCATGTGTTCGAGCACATGGGCGACGCCGGAGGTGCCATCGACCTCGTCCATGCTGCCGACCCGGTACCAGACCATGTGCACCGCCGTCGGTGCACGCCGGTCTTCCTTGACGATGACCTTGAGGCCGTTGTCGAGCGTGGTTTCGTAGGGGTTGGCGAGGGCTGCGGAGAACAGCCACGGGGCCAGCAAAACGGGAAGCAGGTGTCGCATGATCATGGGAAGTGGGGGCTTTCTGCTAGAATCCAAGGCTGTTTCTGCATCGATCCGGACGGCATCTTAACGACTGAGCGTCCGCCTGTCAGCAAGGCCTGAGACCTTAACATTCATGTTCAGTTTCCTGAAGAAATCCACGTCGGCCGCCCAGCCCGACGCCACGCCCGAAACCCCGGCCCCGGCTTCCTGGCGTGAACGCCTGTTCAAGGGCCTGGCCCGGACCCGCGCCCAGTGGGGCGGCAAGCTCAAGTCCATCTTCTCGCGCGGCAAGGTCGACGACGAACTGCTCGAAGAGCTGGAAACCCTGCTGTTGACCTCCGACGTCGGCATCGAGGCGACCACCCACCTGCTCGACGAACTCAAGAAGGCGGCCAAGCGCGACAAGCTGGAAACCCCGGAGGCCATCCAGCAGGCCCTGTCGGATGCGCTCTACGCGATTCTCGCGCCGCTCGAACAGGCGCTCGATGTGAGTACCCACAAACCCTACGTGATCATGATCGCCGGGGTGAACGGCGCCGGCAAGACGACCTCGATCGGCAAGCTGGCCAAGTATTTCCAGAGCCAGGGCAAGAGCGTGCTGCTGGCCGCCGGCGACACCTTCCGCGCCGCCGCTCGCGAGCAGTTGCAGACCTGGGGCGAACGCAACAACGTCACCGTCATCGCCCAGGAATCGGGCGATCCGGCGGCCGTCATCTTCGACGCCATTTCCGCCGCCAAGGCCCGCGGCATCGATGTCGTGCTGGCCGACACGGCCGGTCGCCTGCCGACGCAACTGCACCTGATGGACGAAATCGCCAAGGTTCGCCGCGTCATCCAGAAGGTCGAGCCGGAAGGCCCGCACGAAACCCTGTTGGTGCTCGACGCCAACATCGGCCAGAACGCGCTGCAGCAGGTCAAGGCCTTCGATAAGGCGATCAACGTCACCGGCCTGGTCCTGACCAAGCTCGACGGCACCGCCAAGGGTGGCGTCGTTGCGGCGATTGCCCGCCAGTGCCCGAAGCCGATCCGCTTCATCGGTGTCGGCGAGCAGATCGACGACCTGCGTCCGTTCTCGGCGCGCGATTTCGTGGATGCCCTGTTCGACCAATGATCGTTGCCAACAGCCTGACCAAACGCTATCCCGGCGGCTTCGAAGCCCTGTCCGGGGTCAGTTTCCGGATCGGTGCCGGCGAAATGGTGCTGATCACCGGCCATTCCGGCGCCGGCAAGACCACGCTGGTCAAGCTGATCGCCTCGATCGAGCGGCCGACTTCCGGCAGCCTGGTGGTCAACGGGCAGAATCTCTCGGCCTTGCGCCGTAGCGCCATTCCTTACGTGCGCCGCCATTTCGGCATGATCTTCCAGGACCAGAAACTGCTGTTCGACCGCAGCGCTCTCGACAACGTGATGCTGCCGCTGCAGATCGTCGGCCTGCCGCACCGCGAGGCCGTGCGCCGGGCGCAGGCGGCGCTCGACAAGGTCGGCCTGCTGGCGCGCGAAAAAGCCAACCCGATTGCCCTCTCCGGCGGTGAGCAACAACGTCTGGCCATCGCCCGCGCCGTGGTCAACCGGCCGACCGTGCTGCTCGCCGACGAGCCCACGGCCAATCTCGACAGCGCCTCGGCGCAGGACATCCGCACGCTGTTCGCCGATTTCCACCGGGTCGGCGTGACCATCGTCGTCGCCACCCACGACCAGTCGTGGATCGAGCATTGCCAGGGCAACGCGCTGCGCCTCGATCACGGGAGGGTGGTATGAGACGCTGGCTGTCACAACATCGCGCTGCCTTGGCGCTGTCGGTGCGCCGCCTGCTGGCGGCACCGTTCAACACCCTGCTGTCGCTGCTCGCCATCGGCATCGCGCTGACCCTGCCGGCCTTCGGCTACGTCGTTCTCGATAATCTGCGCGAACTCGGCCGTAGCGCCTCCGGCGTGCAGGAAATCAGCGTCTTCATGGAAGTCGGTGCGGCGCGCAAGGACATCGCCGAAATCGAAAGCCGCCTGCAGACCCTGCCCGGCGTCCGCTTTACCTTCGTGCCGCGCGACGAAGCGCTCAAGCGCCTGCAGAAAAGCGAGGAAATGGCCGAAATCGTCGCCAGTCTGCCGCGCAATCCGCTGCCCGACGCCTTCATTGTCGAGCCGGCCGACGCCTCGCCGGAAGCCCTCGACGTACTGCGTCAGGAACTCGCCAGTTGGCCGAAGGTCGCGCACGCCCAACTCGATTCGGCCTGGGTCAAGCGCTTCGACGCCTTCCTGCGGCTCGGCAAGCTGACCGTGCTGATGCTCGCCGGCCTGTTCGGCGCCGGTCTGGTGGCGGTGACCTTCAACACCATCCGCCTGCAGGTGCTGGCCCAGGCCGCCGAAATCGAAGTGGCGCGGATGATTGGTGCCACCGACAGCTTCATCCGCCGCCCCTTCCATTATTTCGGCGCACTGCAAGGCGTGCTTGGCGGGCTGGTGGCCAGCGGCCTGGTGTTTGCCGCCCTGCATCTGCTGGCCGGCCCGGTCGGCGAACTGGCCGCGCTGTACGGCGGCAGTTTCGTGCTACATGCGCCGGGGGTGCGGGAAATCGCCGCGCTCTGCGCCGCCGGAGGCATTCTCGGCTGGCTCGGCGCGCAGTTGTCGGTCAGCCTGTCGCTGCGCCGCTTCGACTGATCAGGCGCGGTCGGTTCGCGGCAGCGTGACGCGGAAGCGGCTGCCACGACCGAGTTCGCTGTCCACCTCGATGCGACCGCCGTGCTTGCGCACGATGTCGTAGGCCAGGGCCAGCCCCAGGCCGGTTCCCTTGCCGGCCGGCCGAGTCGTGTAGAAGGGCTCGAAAATGTGCGGCAGCACGTCGGCCGACATGCCGCAGCCGCTATCGATCACCTCGAACCACACCGTTTCGTCGTTGAAGCCGCTACGCACGGTGATCGTGCCGTGCTCGACAATCGCCTGGCCGGCATTGACCAAGAGGTTGAGCGCCACCTGGTTGATCTGCGCGCCGATGCAGCGCACGGGCGGCGGCTTGCCGAATTCGCGGGTCACCGTCGCCTTGTACTTCAGTTCGTTCCAGACCACGTTGAGCGTGCTCTCCAGCCCATGGTCGAGGTCGAAGTCCTCCGCGTCGCTCTGGTCGATACGCGCGAAATCCTTGAGGTCGGCGACGATGCGCCGCACGCGCTCGAGGCCGTCGCGCGATTCCTGCAGCAGGGCGGGCAGGTCGCCGCGCAGGTAGTCGTAGTCGAAGGCCGCGAAATCGGCCTCGCCGGCTTCGCCCCTGCGGCACTTGTCGAGCAGGTCGATCATCTGCTGGCCGTACTTGCCGAGCGTGCCGAGGTTGGAATTGACGAAGCCGACCGGATTGTTGATTTCATGCGCGACGCCCGCCGCCAACTGACCGATGGCCGCCAGCTTTTCCGATTGCAGCAACTGCCGGTGGGTCGATTCCACCTCGTCGATCTTGCCGGCCAGTTCGATCCAGCGCCGGCGCAACTGTTCCAGCAGCGCCCAGCCGAGCAGGGAGATCAGCAGGCAGGTCGCCAGCGTGCTCAGCAGCAGGTCGCCGCGATGCCGGCTGATCGCGCTATCGATCGGCGTGTAATCCTGGGTCACGCTGATGCCGCCCCGGATGTCGCCGACGCGGTAGCCCTGCACGGCATGGCAGGCCAGGCAGCTTTCCTTGACCACCAGCGGCGCCATGTAGCGCAATTGCCGGCCGCCGTCTTCGCTGCTCTCGACCGACCAGCTTTCACTCACTCCCTGCTCGAAGCGTTCCAGCTGACGGCTCTCCCAGGGATCGGCCTGGTTGGCCGGGCGGATCGGTTTCAGGCTGGTCAGGCGGAATACCGTCGAATCGTCCACTGCCGCCATCTCGCCGATCAGGCGGGTCATGTAGGCCGGATTGATCATCGTCATCGCCACCCCGTCGGTCGTCGTCACGTCGCGGTGAGGATGGTCGAGGTAGGGATTGGGCTGGATCTGCGGCGTGACCGGCACATAGACCCCGCCATGCGAGGAATTCCAGTCGCGCGTCAGCACCACCATACGGAACATGTTGCGCGCCCCCTCGATGCCGACAGCAGTGAGTTGCTGCCGCATATCGTGCATGTGCCCCAGAAAATACAGCGCGCTACCGCCGATCCACAGCAACAGCGGGATCAGCCACCAGCGACGCTGGTGGATGTAGCGGGGCACGCGATGCAGGGCGGGATTGCTGCGCTGGGCTTCCATCGTCTCGATTCCGGGAGTTGGCCCATTATGGCCGAACTGCCGGAAGGAGGACAATCGGGCGGTGCGGTCCGGAGAGGAAGGGGGCGATCAGCTATGTAGCGGGGAAACCGAGATTTTTACTCCGAGCGCGTGGAGTAATTTGAGCATTGTGTCGTACCGAGGCTTCGCCCCGGGCGTGAGCGCCTTGTACAGACTTTCTCGACCCAGGCCGGCATCTTTTGCAAGTTGGGCCATGCCTCGGGCACGGGCCACATCGCGTACTGCGGTCAGGAACACATCCGGATTGGCATCTTCCAATGCGGCGCTAATGTACGCCGCAATGGTTTCTTCATCGTCGAGGTAATCGGCGGCGTCAAAGGGGGCAAACTTGACCATGTTTTACTCCTTCTCCAAAGCCTGCGCCATCTCAATGGCGCGTTTGATATCGCGCTTCTGTGAGGACTTGTCGCCACCCAGTAGAAGCAAATAGGTTACCTCGCCGCGACGCGTGAAATAGACTCGATAGCCGGGCCCGAAATGCACGCGCATTTCAGATACCCCACCACCTACCGGCTCGCAGTCGCCAAAGTTGCCATGTTCGGCAGAGCGGATGCGGTGAACAATGCGACCGCGTGCCACTTTATCTTTCAGTGTAGCGAGCCAAGAGTCAAATTCATCGGAGCGATGAAAGGTGTTCATGTCGCTATATTGTATCCAAGTGGATACCGGTGCGCAATTTCGAACGTGACGTAGATGAACAGCCTGTCCATCTGCATCAATACATCGGCTTCCCGTCGTTCAGGTTCAGCCAGCCCTTGACGATGCGGTAGATGATCCAGACGGCGTTGGCGACGAGGATGAACCAGCCGATGGCGACCACGAAGAGGATGGCGCCGATGATGCCCCAGAGCAGGCCGAACCAGAAGGTGCGGATCTGCCAGCGGAAGTGGCTTTCGAGCCAGGTGCCGGCGACTTCGCCGCGTTTGATGTAGTTGATGACGATGGCGGCGATGGCCGTGATGCCGATCAGGAAGGAGGCGGCGTACAGGGCGTAGATGACGGTGGTCAGCGTCTTGGCCGACTTGTCGGCATCGCCGGTGGCGGGTGTGTAGTCCATGCGGTGCTTCCCCGGTGGTTCGTCCGGCAGTGCTGTCGCCAGGCGATGGTGTGGATGACGGGGATGATTCTGCAATATTTGCCGGGGATAGGCCAGCATCATGCGGAACGGCGTCTACAGGCTCAGCCAGCCCCAGGTAATCGCCAGCGTCAGCAGGGTGACCGTGATGCCGATGCGGGCGTGTTGGCGCCAGTCGATGGCGATGCCCTGTTTGCGGGCGAGGTCGACGACGATGAGGTTGGCGATCGAGCCGACCAGCAGCAGGTTGCCGGCCAGGGTGCTGACCAGGGCCAGGGTGAGGCCGGCGTCCGGGGTTTTCAGGTGGGGTAGCAGGAGCATCACCGCCGGGACGTTGGAGACCAGGTTGGACAGGCAGACGCCGATGGCGAACAGCGGGCCGGTGTCGCCGAGGTGGATGCCGTGGCCACCCAGCCAGCCGACTGCGGCGGCGGCCAGGCCGGTGGTTTCGAAGGCGTGGTTGACGACGAACAGGCCGACGAAAAGGACCAGCAGTTCCCAGTCGACAAAGCCCATCACGTGCGAGGAATGGAAGCGGCGCGAGAGCAGCAGCAGGCCGGCGCCGACCAGGGCAGCGACTTCGCGCGGCCAGTCGGTGAACAGGAAGATGAACAGCAGACAGCCGGCGACGGTCAGGCCCTTGGCCGTTTGCAGGCGGTCGAAAGCGGGAAGGGTCTCGTCGGCCGAGGCGGCGGTGGGCGCCTCGGTGGCGCGGCGCGGCGCGAAGACCAGCCAGGCCCACAGCGCGAGCAGGCTGAGGACGACCGGCGGCAGCGCCTTGATCAGGTAGTCGGCGAAATGCAGTTGCAGCACCGAGCCGATCAGCATGTTCTGCGGATTGCCGATCAGCGTTGCCGCCGAGCCGATGTTGGCGGCGCAGGCCAGGCCGACCAGGAAAGGCACCGGGTCGAGCCGGCGTTCGATGCACAGGCGGGCGACCACCGGCGTCATTGCCAGGCAGACGATGTCGTTGGAAAACACCGCCGACAGCGCGCCGGCAACGAAGATCAGGGCGCCGAGCAGCCAGGGTTCGGCGAGCGGCAGTGCGGCGACGCGGCGGGTGACTTCGGTGTAGAAACCACCCAAGCGCATCTGTGCCGAAACGACCATGAAGGCGAACAGCAGCAGGATGGTCGGCAGATGCACGGCACGCGCCGCTTCCTCGGTGCTCATCGCGCCGATGCCGACGACGGCGATGCCGCCGAGCAGCGCGACGCCGCTGCGGTCGAGCTTCAGTTTGGGCAGGCCGCCGAGGAACATGCCGAGGTAGACGATGGCAAAGACGGCGACGATGGCCGTCTGCAGCGGATGCGTCTCGATGGCGTGCAGCGGGGCGGCGAGTTCCGGGATCATCGGTAGATCAGGAAAACCTCGCGTTCGGCCAGCCAGGCGTTTTCGTCGGCCTGTACGGCGGCGTCCAGGTCGGCCGGGGTTGCGGCCGGATCATCCACCCATTCACGCAGCAGCGGTGAGCCGTTGATCAGGTCGATGGCCAGGCGTTCGAATTCGTATTCGTAGCCGAAATCGCGCCAGATCGGGTAGTCCGGGTAAAGGCGGCGGATCGCCTTGAAGGCCAGCGCCTGCAGGCGCCAGGGCTGGAACGCGGCGTGCTCGTAATACGGGCCTTCGGTGTGGATTTGCAGCGCCTGGCAGAGCTGGCCGTGGAACTTGTGGAAGGTCGGTTCGAACCAGCAGGCGCGGAGCTTGCAGCCGTCCAGCCAGTCGGGCGCGAGCGCTCGCATCTCGGCCAGCACCGCCGACGCGTCGATGTCCGGAGCACCGAACAGGAACTCGAGCGGTCGGGTCGTGCCGCGCCCTTCGGAAAGCGTCGTGCCTTCGAGCATCACCGTACCGGCGTAGGCGCGGGCCATCGAGAGGTTGGGGGCGTTCGGGCTGGGGTTGACCCAGGTCCGCTCGCCGAGCGGCCAGCCGTAACCGGGCGCTGCCTCGGGCTGCCAACCGTGCATTTCGATGACGCGGTAATCGACGTCAAGTTTGCGCTGGGCGATGAACCAGTGACCGAGTTCGCCCATGGTCAGGCCGTGGCGCATCGGCATCGGTCCAGCGCCGACGAAGCTCTCCCAGCCGGCGCGCAGGGTGAAGCCCTCGACCGGGCGGCCGGCCGGGTTGGGGCGGTCGAGCACCCAGACGCTCTTGCCATGCGCGGCGGCGGCTTCGAGCACGTAGCGCAGCGTGGTGATGAAGGTGTAGATGCGGCAGCCGAGATCCTGCAGGTCGACCAGCAGCACATCGAAGGTGGCCATCATCGCCTCGGTCGGCCGGCGTACCTCGCCATACAGGCTGAAGATGGGGATGCCGTGCTGCGGATCGACGAAGTCCGGCGACTCGACCATGTTGTCCTGCTTGTCGCCCTTGATCCCGTGTTGCGGGCCGAAAGCGGCGGTGAGTTTGAGGTCGGGCAGGGCGGAGAGCGCGTCGAGGCTGTGTGTCAGGTCGGCGGTGACCGAGGCCGGGTGGGCGAGCAGGGCGAGGCGGCGGCCGGCGAGCGGGCGGCGCAGTTCGCGGTCGTTGATCAGGCGGTCGATGCCGAACAGGAGTTTTTGCGTCATGGCAGGGGCAGCGTGAAGCTGGCGGCAAGGTGGAAATCGGGGCGTTCGCCGGCGTGGGCGAGCGCCCAGTAGCTTTTGTCGCCGGCCGGGGTTTCGGCGACGACGGTCAGGCCGAGGCGGGCGGCGCCGGGGGGCAGCAGGGTCGCCGGCAGTTCGGCGCACAGCCACAGGTCGTCGCCGTCGCGCCGGCAGGTGATGTGCGGGGGCGTGTCGATTGGCGGCAAGGCCGAGGCCTGGCGGTAATCGGCAAAATCGTAGATGGCCCAGCAATTGGAGGGCGAGAAATTGAATTCGCGGTAAGCGCTGCCGCCAGCCGGGGCGATGAAGGCTTCGCAACAGGTGTGGCGCCACAGTTCGTTGGTCCGCGCGGGCGTTGTGGCCGCCGGCAGCAGCAGGTTCACGAAGGCCCGCGTCAGCCGGTAATCGAGGCGCAAGCCGCCATCGTCGGTGCGCCGGATGGCGACCGCGACGGCAAGGCCGTCGGGCGGGGTGCCGTCAGGGTGGCAGCGCAGGGATTCGAGGTTCATGGACAGCGAAATTGCAGGGCGAAAACAGGCGCTACTTTAATCCTTGTGCCCTTGGTCCGGGCGGGGTTTTGGAGTAATTTAGCGCCTTTGCGGCATAGACCGCAGGGAGAGAGAAAAAACATGACACCGTTGCGCATCAACCTCGAACAAGAAGAAATCCCGACCCACTGGTACAACGTCGTTGCCGACATGCCCAACCCGCCGGCGCCGCCGCTCGGGCCGGACGGCAACCCGGTGCCGCCGGAGGCGATGGGGGCGATTTTCCCCGACCCCATCCTCGAACAGGAAATGAGCGCCGAGCGCTGGATTCCGATTCCCGAGGAAGTTCGCCAGATTTATGCGCAATGGCGCCCGGCGCCGTTGTGCCGCGCGCTGCGTCTGGAGCAGATGCTGGGCACGCCGGCCAAGATTTTCTTCAAGTATGAAGGCGTGTCGCCGGCCGGTTCGCACAAGCCCAATTCCGCCGTGCCGCAGGCCTTCTACAACAAGCTCGCCGGCACCAAGAAGCTGACCACCGAAACCGGCGCCGGCCAGTGGGGTTCGTCGATTTCCTACGCCGGTCAGATGTTCGGCCTGCCGGTGCGCGTGTTCATGGTCAACGTCAGCTACCAGCAGAAGCCGTTCCGCCGCTCGATGATGCAGACCTGGGGCGCCGAGGTCTTCGCCTCGCCGACCAACCTGACCAATGCCGGCCGCGCCGCGCTGGCCGCCGACCCGGACTGCCAGGGCTCGCTCGGCCTGGCGATCTCGGAAGCCGTCGAGGAAGCCGCCGCCGACCCGAACACCTGCTACACGCTGGGTTCGGTGCTCAACCACGTGCTCCTGCACCAGACCGTGATCGGTCTCGAAGCCAAGAAGCAGTTCGACAAGATCGGCCTCTACCCGGACGTGATCTTCGGGCCTTGCGGCGGCGGTTCCAGCTTCGGCGGTATCGCCTTCCCCTTCCTCGCCGACAAGGCGGCCGGCGACAAGCGCGCGGCCAACCTGCGCTGCGTCGCGGTCGAGCCGACTTCCTGCCCGACGCTGACCAAGGGCGCCTACACCTACGATTACGGCGATGCCTCCGGTTACACGCCGATCATGAAGATGTACACGCTCGGCCACGACTTCATGCCGCCCGGCATCCACGCCGGCGGCCTGCGTTACCACGGTGCTTCGCCGCTGCTTTCGCAGCTGTTCCATGAAAAGCTGCTCGACGCCATCGCCGTGCCGCAGGTCGGAACTTTCGAAGCCGGTGTCCAGTTCGCCCGCGCCGAAGGCATCATCCCGGCGCCCGAATCCTGCCACGGCATTCGTGCCGCCATCGACGAAGCGCTGCGCTGCAAGGCGACCGGTGAGGCCAAGACCATCCTGTTCTGCCTGACCGGCCACGGCCACTTCGACATGGCGTCGTACGACAAGTATTTCTCCGGCAAGCTGGAAGACTACGAGTATCCGGCCGAAGCCATCGTCGAATCGCTGAAGCACCTGCCCAAGGTCGGCTGAAATCGTGAAAATCCTCGTCTTCCTCCTCGTTCTCGCCAACCTGTTGTTCTACGCGTTTTCGACGGGATTGATCGATACGGGCGGGAGCAACGAGAGCAACCGGGTCGGGCTGCAGTTGCATCCCGAGCGGATCCGCATCGTCGCCAGCGGCGAGCCGCCGGCGCCTGCTGCACCTCAGGCAGCGCCGGTCGAGCCGGTGCCGGTTGAAGTTGCCACGACCGAGGCTGCGGCAGAGGTGGTAGCGCCGGTCTGCCTGCGCTGGGTTTCGCTGGCCAAGGTTGAGGCGGAGCGCGTCGGACGGGTTGTCGGTGGCGGCTTTGCCGATTTCACCATGACCCGGAAGACGGTTGCCGGCGAAGGCAGCGGCTGGTGGGTGCACATTCCGCCGCTGGCCAACCGTGCCGCAGCCGACAAGAAGGCTCAGGAACTGAAGACGCTGGGCGTCAGCGAGTATTTCATCGTCCAGGACGGACCCTCGCGCAACGCCATCTCGCTGGGTATTTTCAGCAGCGAGAAGGGGGCCCAGGAGCACCTGGCCAAACTGCAGGCGCTGGGCGTGCGGTCAGCCAGGGTGGGCGCGCGTCCGGACAAGGAAGGCAACCTGCAGGTCGAGCTGCGCGGTCCGGCCGAGCGCAGGGCCATGCTGCAGGCGGCGCTGCTTGAGGCGCTGCCGAAGAATCCGCCGAAAGACTGCGAGTGAGTCATTACGTCGTCGGTCTGACGGGCGGGATCGGCAGCGGCAAGACGACGGTCGCCGACCGCTTTGTCGAGGCGGGGGCGGCGCTGGTCGATACCGATGCCATCGCCCATGAGCTGACGGCTGCCGACGGTGCGGCCATGCCGCTGCTGCGCCAGGCTTTCGGCGACGCTATCGCCACCCCGGACGGTGCGCTGGACCGGGCGGCGATGCGCCGTCTGGTCTTTGCCGACGCCTCGGCCCGAACGCGCCTCGAATCCATCCTCCATCCGCTGATCCGCGAGCTGTCGGATCAGCGTTGCCGTGCCGCGACGGCGCCCTACGTGATCCTGGCGGTGCCGCTGCTGGTCGAGTCAGGGCAGTACCGCGAACGCTGCGACCGCATCGCCGTCGTCGATTGCCCGGAAAGCCTGCAGATCGAACGCGTCATGGCCCGTAACGGGCTGTCGCGGACCGAGGTCGAAGCCATTCTGGCGGCCCAGGCCAGTCGTCAGCAGCGCCTGGCGATTGCCGACGATGTCATCGACAACGGCGGCGACAAGGCAAATCTCGACGCACAGATCGCTGCCCTGCATCGGAAATATCTCGCCTCTGCCCTGAAAAAACCTAATGCAAACTGTTGAGATTTGCATGCAAATGGCTCAGAATTCAGCACAATTTTCCGATTACCGGAACCGGGCCGAGTGATTACCTACGAATATCCGTTCAACGAGCGCATCCGCACGCTGTTGCGTCTCGAAGACCTCTTCGAGAAGACGGCTTACTTCGCCCGGGCGGACGGTCAGCACGAACACCATGCGGCGCTTGTCGCCCTGTTCGAAATCCTCGAGGCATCGGGGCGTGCCGACCTCAAGATGGACCTGATCCAGGAACTCGAACGGCAGCGGCAGACCTTGCTGGCCTTTCGCAACAACCCCGATATTTCCGAAGAAGCCCTGTCCGGCGCGCTCTACGAAATCGAGCAGTCGTCGGCCGCGTTACTCGGCATGAGCGGCAAGATTGGCCAGTATCTGCGCGACAACGACTGGCTGATGAGCATCAAGAGCCGCGCTGCCATTCCCGGCGGCGTCTGCGAATTCGACCTGCCCTCGTATCACTGGTGGCTGCACCGCGACCCGCAAACCCGGCGGGCGGCGCTGGAAGGCTGGAGCAAGCCGATGTTCGCGCTGCGTGACGCGTCGGCCATCGTCCTGCGCCTGCTGCGTTCGAGCGGCCGGCCTAAGCGCCATGTCGCCGTGCATGGGCAGTTCCAGCTCAATCTCGGCGGTACCTCGGCGCAGATGGTGCGCGTCGAAGTCGATCCCGAGGAAGCCGCGGTCCCCGAAGTCAGCGCCAACAAGTACTTCCTCAACATCCGCTTCACCAAGCCACCGCTCAATGAACTGAAAGCGCGTGGCTGCGAGCGCGATGTCGAGTTCGACCTGACTTTCTGCAACCTCTGATTTTCCACCCATGACCAAGCCGCGTATCGTCCGCTGCCCGCAGTGCGGCCAGGATTCCCTGTGGGCGCCCGAGAACAAGTGGCGCCCGTTCTGTTCCGAGCGCTGCAAGCAGATCGATCTGGGCGCCTGGGCCAGCGGCAGCTACACCATTCCCGGTCAGCCGACCGACGAGGAAACCGCCGCGCCCGGCGTCGATTTCCTCGAAAGCAAGCGCTGACTTACCAGCCGCGCATCAGCGCAATGCCGTGGGCGCCGTGGTGTATGGCGCTGTCGCGCAGGGTTTCGCGCATGCCGCCCAGGGCGAACACCGGTAGCCGGTTGCCGGCGCGGTAATCGGCGAAGCGGCGCCAGCCGATGCCGGGATGCTCGGGGTGGGTCGGCGTTGCCAGGACCGGGCCGAGCAGCGCGTAATCCAGTTCCAGTTCGCCGGCCCGGGCAATTTCCTCGGCCGTGTGGCAGGAGGCGCCGACCCAGGCGAAATCCGGACGTTGGGCGCAGGCGGCCAGCGCTGCCGCTGAGAGGTGCACGCCGTCGGCGCCGCAAAGCTTTGCTAGTTCGATATCGTCGTTGATGACCACCGGTGCGCCGTGGCGCTGGGCGAGGTCGACCACGGCAGCGGCGAAAGCCGCTCGCTGCGCGGCCGGCAGGGATTTGTCGCGGACCTGGATCAGCGGCGCCGGGCCGACGCCCAGTCGCCGTTCGAGGCGGGCCAGCCAGGCCTCGGTGCCGCTTTCCTCGGCCATCGAGATGAGCATCGTGTCGGGCAGCGCCAGGGCTTTCAGGATGGGGTCGTTGGCCGGTAGCACGGGCGTCACGCTGGCCGGACGGCCGCGTTCCTGCCAGTCTACGGCGCTGTGTTCGAGCGGCGCGGTGATGCCGATTTCGCCGGTCCAGGCGGTGACGCGCCAGAAATTGAGGCGGACCGTCGCATGCGGGTAGGTGAACACGCGGGTCAGCCAGGGGTGGCAGACGGTGACGGTGATCCCCAGTTCTTCGTGCAGTTCGCGCACCAGTGCGTCGCGCACGCTTTCGCCGGCCTCGACCTTGCCGCCGGGAAATTCCCAGTAGCCGGCGTAGACCTTGCCTTCCGGACGCTGGGCGAGCAGGAATTCGCGACCGTCGGCGCGCAGCATCACGGCGGCAGCGACTTCGACGATGGCGCTCATGCCGGCTGGCGCCCGGCCAGGTCGCGGGCGAATTGCCAGGCGACGCGGCCCGAGCGCGACCCGCGTGACAGTGCCCAGTTCAGCGCTTCGCGTTCGCTGGCGGCGATCACTGCGTCGCTAATGCCGAACTGCCGCGCCCAATGCGCGAAGACGGCCAGGTAATCGTCCTGCGAGAAGGGGTAGAAGGAAATCCACAGGCCGAAGCGTTCGGACAGCGAGACTTTCTCCTCGACCGCCTCGCCGGGGTGGATTTCGTCGCCGACGCGCTGGGTTTCCAGGTTTTCCGACATGTATTCGGGCATCAGGTGGCGGCGGTTGGAGGTGGCGTAGATCAGCACGTTGTCCGGCGGCGCCGCGACCGAGCCGTCGAGTACCGACTTCAGGGCCTTGTAGGCGGTTTCGCCGGCTTCGAACGACAGATCGTCGCAGAAGATGATGAATTTTTCCGGCCGGCCGTCGACCAGGTCGACGATGTCTGGCAGGTCGATCAGGTCGTGCTTGTCGACCTCGATCAGGCGCAGGCCGTCGGCCGAGAATTCGTTGAGCACGGCCTTGACCAGTGAGGACTTGCCGCAGCCGCGGGCGCCGGTCAGCAGCACGTTGTTGGCGCCCTGGCCGGCGACGAACTGGCGGGTGTTGGCGACGATGCGGGCTTTCTGGTCGTCGACGGTCTCGATGTCGCTGAGGCGGATCGGGTGCGGCTTGCCGACACCCTGCAACCAGCCGCGGGCACCGCGCTTGCGCCAGCGGAAAGCCACGGCGGCGTGCCAGTCGGGCAGGGGCGGGGCCGGTGGCAGCGTGGCTTCGAGGCGGCCGAGCACATGCTCGGCGCGGGTCAGCAGGCGTTCGAGTTGGGCGGAGTCGATCATGGTGGCAGGTATACTGTGCGGCAAAGCTGCCCACTCTAACCAAAGCCATGTCAAAAAGCCAAGTTGTCCTGTTTGCTGTCGCCCTGCTGCTGGCCGGGTGTTCGACCTTGCCCGGCTTGCCCGCGCCATCCGAAGAAAAGGCGCCGGCCTGTCCGCCCTGCGCTGCCTGTCCGGCGTGTCCGACCGTCGAAACGCCGGTGCAGCCGCCGGCCTTCTCGCGCGTGTTCACGCCGGCGAACTGGGACGAGCTGCCAGGCTGGAAGAGCGATCAGCATGCGGCGGCCTGGCCGGCCTTCGTCCAGTCCTGTCGCGGATTGCAGCGGCGCAATACCGGTCAGTTCTGGCGCGAGATCTGCGCCGGGGTCGATGCGGTCGACGGCAAGTCGGATGCTGCCGTGCGTCAGTTCTTCGAAGCCCGCCTGCAGCCTTACGCGGTGTCGACGGCCGACACGTCGGCGGTCAGCGGCATGGTCACTGGTTATTACGAACCGCTGCTGCTGGGCAGCCGCGCGCCGGGCAAGCGCTTTGCGTTTCCGGTGCATGGCGTGCCGGAGAACCTGCTGACCATCGAACTGGGCGACCTCTTCCCGGAACTCAAGGGCAAGCGCGTGCGCGGCCGGGTCGAGGGCAACAAGGTCGTGCCCTACTGGACGCGCGGCGACATCCTGGCCAATGAAAAATTGCCGGCGAAGACGCTGGCCTGGGTCGATGATCCGATCGAACTGTTCTTCCTGCAGATTCAGGGCTCGGGCCGCATCCGCCTGCCCGATGGCAGCACCATGCGGGTCAATTACGCCGACCAGAACGGTCATCCGTATCGTTCGATCGGCCGCCTGCTCGTCGACCGCGGCGACCTGAAGCTGGAAGAGGCGTCGATGCAGGGCATTCAGGCCTGGGCGCGGGCCAATCCGGCGCGTCTGGACGAATTGCTCAACAGTAATCCGAGCTATGTCTTCTTCCGCGAGATGCCGGCCAGCGACGATGGTCCGATCGGCGCACTTGGCGTGCCGCTGACGCCGGAGCGCAGCATCGCCATCGATCCGCGTTCGATTCCGCTGGGGGCGCCGGTCTTCCTGGCGACGACGCGCCCCAATTCGGCGCAGCCGCTGAACCGGCTGGTGATGGCGCAGGACACCGGCGGTGCCATCCGTGGTGCAGTGCGCGCCGATTTTTTCTGGGGCTTCGGCAAGGAGCCGGGTGCCTTGGCTGGCCGCATGAAACAGGACGGCCGGATGTGGGTTCTGCTGCCGCCGGGCTATCCGCTCGACTGAGTTGATGCACGATGCCGGGGCGTTCGCCTTGTATCATGCACGCTCGCGGTGCGCGTTTTGTTTTGGTGCATTTTCCAATGCACTGATTTGAAACGGATTTGATGCACTGGAATGGTGCTTGCTTTTCCAGCCCCCAGATCATTTTCTGGGGGTCCCATGGAAACTTTGCATTCTGGCAGCAACGTATTGTTCATTCTTCTGGGCGGCATCATGGTGCTGGCCATGCATGCCGGCTTCGCCTTCCTCGAGGTTGGCACGGTGCGCAAGAAGAATCAGGTCAACGCGCTGGTCAAGATCCTGACCGACTTCGGCGTGTCGACGATTGCCTACTTCTTCATCGGCTACGGCATCGCCTACGGCGTTCATTTCTTCAGCGGTGTCGACACGCTGATGGAGAAGAACGGCTATGAACTGACCAAGTTCTTCTTCCTGCTCACCTTCGCCGCCGCGATTCCAGCCATCATTTCGGGCGGCATCGCCGAGCGTGCGCGCTTTTATCCGCAACTGGCGGCCACCTTCATGCTGGTCGGCTTCGTCTATCCCTTCTTCGAGGGCATCGCCTGGAATGGTTCCTTCGGCATCCAGGACTGGCTGACGGCCACTTTTGGTGCGCCCTTCCACGACTTCGCCGGCTCCGTTGTGGTGCATGCGATGGGCGGCTGGATCGCGCTGCCGGCGGTGCTTCTTCTTGGTGCGCGTTATGGTCGTTACACCAAGGACGGCCGGGTGTCGGCGCATCCGCCTTCATCGATTCCCTTCCTGGCGCTTGGCGCCTGGATCCTGACGGTGGGCTGGTTCGGCTTCAACGTGATGAGCGCGCAGACCATCGAGAATATTTCCGGCCTGGTCGCGATCAACTCGCTGATGGCCATGGTCGGCGGCACGCTGGCCGCGCTGGTGCTCGGCAAGAACGACCCCGGCTTCGTCCATAACGGCCCGCTGGCCGGTCTGGTCGCCATCTGCGCCGGTTCCGACCTGGTGCATCCGATGGGCGCGCTGGTCATCGGCGCCATCGCCGGCGGGATGTTCGTGATCCTGTTTACGCTGACCCAGAACCGCTGGAAGATCGACGACGTCCTCGGCGTCTGGCCGCTGCACGGCCTGTGCGGTGCCTGGGGCGGCATCGCCGTCGGCATCTTCGGCAGCACCGCGCTCGGCGGCGCCGGCGGCGTTGCCTTCATGTCGCAACTGCTGATGACTCTGCTGGCAATCGTTGTCGCGCTGGTCGGCGGTTTTGTCGTCTATGGCGGCCTGAAGCGCGCATTCGGCCTGCGTCTCGATCAGGAAGAGGAATACCAGGGCGCCGACCTGAGCATCCACCGCATCACGGCGACGCCGGAGCGCGAACCGAGCTGGTAAATCGGTAGGCGGGTGGAAGCCGAAAACAAAAAACTTCCACCCTGCCCTTGAAATCGGCCAAGGGCGTCACTATTATTAGCACTCACTGACGACGAGTGCTAACAAACGCCCGCGTCGGTCCCGGTGCCGCAGCCGCGTGCCCGGCCAATTTCAGTGTTTTGCAGATAAAACTACAGGAGCGATATCCATGAACATCCGTCCTTTGCACGACCGTGTGATCGTCAAGCGCGTCGAAGCCGAGCGCACCACTGCCTCCGGCATCGTCATCCCCGATTCCGCTGGCGAAAAGCCGGATCAGGGTGAAATCCTGGCCGTCGGCCCGGGTAAGCGCGACGACAACGGCAAGCAGATCGCCCTCGACGTCAAGGTTGGCGATCGCGTCCTGTTCGGCAAGTACGCCGGCCAGGCCGTCAAGGTCGATGGCCAGGAAGTCCTGGTCATGCGTGAAGAAGACATCATGGGCGTGCTGCAGAAGTAATTCCTGCATCCGACCTATTCCACAGAACAATTTTCAGGAGCTATTCACATGGCAGCCAAAGAAGTCAAATTCGGTGATTCCGCCCGCGCCCGTATGGTCGAAGGCATCAACATCCTGGCCGACGCGGTCAAGGTCACCCTCGGCCCGAAGGGCCGCAATGTCGTGCTCGAGCGTTCGTTCGGTGGCCCGACCGTGACCAAGGACGGCGTTTCCGTCGCCAAGGAAATCGAACTGAAGGACAAGTTCGCCAACATGGGCGCCCAGATGGTCAAGGAAGTTGCTTCCAAGACCTCCGACATCGCCGGTGACGGCACCACCACCGCCACCGTGCTGGCTCAGGCCATCGTCCGCGAAGGCATGAAGTACGTTGCCGCCGGCATGAACCCGATGGACCTCAAGCGCGGCATCGACAAGGCTGTCGCCGCCACCATCGAAGAACTGAAGCAGATCTCCAAGCCGTGCACCACGACCAAGGAAATCGCCCAGGTTGGTTCGATCTCGGCCAACTCCGATTCCTCGATCGGCGACATCATTGCCGAAGCCATGGAAAAGGTCGGCAAGGAAGGCGTCATCACCGTTGAAGACGGCAAGTCCCTGGCCAACGAACTCGACGTCGTCGAAGGCATGCAGTTCGACCGTGGCTACCTGTCGCCGTACTTCATCAACAACCCGGACAAGCAGGTCGCCCTGCTCGACAACCCGTTCATCCTGCTCTTCGACAAGAAGATCTCCAACATCCGCGATCTGCTGCCGGTGCTGGAACAGGTTGCCAAGTCCTCGCGTCCGCTGCTGATCATCGCCGAAGACGTCGATGGTGAAGCCCTGGCCACCCTGGTGGTGAACAACATCCGTGGCATCCTCAAGACCGTCGCCGTCAAGGCCCCGGGCTTCGGTGACCGTCGCAAGGCCATGCTGGAAGACATCGCCATCCTGACCGGCGGTACCGTCATTTCCGAAGAAACCGGCCTGTCGCTGGAAAAGACCGACCTGAAGGATCTGGGCCAGGCCAAGCGCATCGAGATCGGCAAGGAAAACACCACCATCATCGACGGCGCCGGCGACGAAGCTTCGATCCAGGCTCGCGTCAAGCAGATCCGCATCCAGATCGAGGAAGCCTCCTCCGACTACGACCGCGAGAAGCTGCAGGAACGTGTGGCCAAGCTGGCCGGCGGTGTTGCCGTGATCAAGGTTGGCGCTGCCACCGAAGTCGAAATGAAGGAAAAGAAGGCCCGTGTCGAAGACGCGCTGCACGCCACCCGTGCCGCCGTTGAAGAAGGCATCGTTCCTGGCGGCGGCGTTGCCCTGCTGCGTGCCCGTTCCGCGGTCAAGACCCTGAAGGGCGACAATCACGACCAGGACGCCGGCATCAAGCTGATCCTCAAGGCCATCGAAGCCCCGCTGCGCGAAATCGTTGCCAACGCCGGCGACGAGCCGTCCGTGGTGGTCGACAAGGTCGTTCGTGGCAAGGGTAACTACGGTTACAACGCCGCGACCAGCGAATATGGCGACATGGTCGAAATGGGCGTGCTCGATCCGACCAAGGTGACCCGCACCGCACTGCAGAACGCCGCCTCCGTGGCCGGCCTGATGCTGACCACCGAGTGCATGGTGGCCGAACTGGCTGAAGACAAGCCGGCCGGCGGCATGCCCGACATGGGTGGCATGGGCGGTATGGGTGGCATGGGCGGCATGGGTATGTAATACCCGGCCGGCCTCGCGCCAGTCACAGGCCCCGCTTCGGCGGGGCTTTTTTTCGCCCGCTTTTTGCGGCATCGCAACATCCGCCGGAATGCGCTATTCTTGCGGCCTTTGCGTCGCCGGACCGGTGGTCCGATGGAGTCGGTTTCATGCAGAAACAAGCTGCGAGTTGCGGCCATATTCGTGAAAATCCGCGATTTCTGGCGCTGGTCAGAAAACGGAACCGCTTCGCTTTTTTCCTGGCTGCCCTGATCGTCATGGCCTACTTTTCCTACATCCTGGTGCTGGCGTTTTCGCCGCATTGGCTGGCGCTGCCGTTATTCGGCGGCATGGCGACGAACACCGGCGTGCTGTTCGGGCTGGCGATCATCGTGCTGACCGTGGTCCTGACTGCTGTTTACGTGCGCCGGGCAAACCGCGAATTCGATGCCGATACGACCGAAATCCGCCGCCAGGCATTGAAATGAGCCCGTCCATCCGTTTCCTGATTCTTGCTGCCTGCGCGCTGGCTACTGCCGGCGCCGCGCTGGCCATGCCCTCGGTCGGCCTCGGGCCGCGCCAGCCGACCAACTGGTCGGCGATCACCACCTTCATTTTCTTCGTTGGCGCCACCTTGTGGATGACGCGCCTGGCGACCGTGCGCAGTCGTTCGTCGGCCGACCTGTATTCGCCGGGCGGCGGCATTTCCGGCTTCCAGAACGGGCTGGCGATTGCCGGCGACTACATGTCGGCGGCGTCCTTCCTGGGGATTTCCGGCCTGGTTTTTGTCAGCGGCTTCGATGGGCTGATCTTCTCGGTCGGCTGGCTGGTCGGCTGGCCGGTGATCACCTTCCTGATGGCCGAGCGCCTGCGCAACCTGGGCAAGTTCACCTTTGCCGACGTCGCTGCCTACCGTTTCGCGCAACGTCCGGTGCGCACCTTCGCCGCCTTCGGTTCGCTGGTCGTCGTGCTTTTCTACCTGACCGCGCAGATGGTCGGCGCCGGCCAGCTAGTGAAAATCCTGTTCGGGCTGGAGTACGCCTACGCGGTGATCATGGTCGGCATCGTGATGATGATGTACGTGCTGCTCGGCGGCATGACCTCGACGACTTGGGTGATGATCAACAAGGCAGTTTTCCTGCTTGCCGGCACGACGCTGATGGCGCTGGCGGTGATGTTCCATGCCGGCTTCAACCCCGAGGCGCTGTTTGCCCGGGCCAGCGACCTGCATGTGCTGAAGGACGCGCTGATGGCACCCGGCGGCCTGATCAAGGATCCAGTGTCGGCGATCTCCGTCGGCATGGCGCTGATGTTCGGTACGGCCGGCCTGCCGCACATCCTGATGCGCTTCTTCACCGTCGCCAATGCGCGTGAGGCGCGTAAGTCGGTGGCCTGGGCGACGCTGTGGATCGGTTACTTCTACGTGCTGACCTTCATCATCGGTTTTGGCGCCATCGTCAGCCTGATCGGCAATCCCGGCCCCTATTTCGTCGGCGGCAAGGTTGCCGGTGGTTTGCAGGGGGGCGCCAACATGGCGGCGGTGCATCTGGCCAGCGCGCTGGGAGGCGATCTTTTCCTGGGCTTCATTTCGGCCGTGGCGTTCACCACCATTCTGGCGGTGGTGGCCGGCCTGACCCTGTCCGGCGCCTCGGCCGTGTCGCACGATCTCTACGCCACGGTGTGGCGCAAAGGCAATGCCCGCGCCAGCGACGAGCGCCGGATATCCAAGCTGACGGCCTTTTCCCTCGGTGTGGTGGCTGTCATCCTCGGTATTGTCTTCGAGCACGAGAACGTCGCCTTCCTGGTGATGCTGGCTTTCTCGATTGCCTGTTCGGCCAATTTCCCGGTGCTGTTCATGGCCGTGCTGTGGAAGGACTGCACCACGCGCGGGGCGACCGTTGGTGGTTTTCTCGGGCTGGCCACGGCGGTGGTGCTGACGCTACTGTCGCCGGTGGTCTGGGAAAGTGCCTTGCACAACCCGGTCGGTTCGGCGCCGTTCCCGTATGCTTCGCCGGCGATTGTCTCGATGCCGCTGGCCTTCGTGGCCATCTGGCTGCTGTCGCTGCTCGATCGTTCGCCGCAGGCGGCGCGTGAGCGACTGTTGTTCCAGGATCAGCTGATCCGTTCGGAAACCGGTATCGGTCACGTTGCCGTGCGGCCGCATCAGTAGCCGCGTCAATTCGACGCAGCGACGATCCCGACGCTTTTGTTATTTGCTAGACTTGTCGGGATTCCGGGTGCCGGAAAAAAACGGTAGGGGGCCGTCCAGTGCAGGATCGGACCACCCCCTGAGTCGGGGCTTGCGCCTCGAACTCCTAAGACCATAAAAGGAGAACAGCCCGTCCAGATTAATGGGGCAGGCTTACAAAATGCTTACGCCTCCTGGGGGGAGTGTCGAACATGCGAATTCTGATTGCCGAAGACGATGCGATCATCGCCGACGGTCTGAGCCGTTCCCTGCGCCAGGCCGGCTACGCGGTGGATTGGGCAGCCAATGGCCTGGATGCCGACACCGCGTTGCTGACCGTCGAATACGACCTGCTGATCCTCGATCTCGGCCTGCCCAAACTGTCCGGCCTGGAAGTGCTCAAGCGACTGCGTTCGCGCAATTCGCAGTTGCCTGTGCTGATCCTGACCGCACTTGACGGCACCCACGACCGGGTCAAGGGCCTGGACCTGGGCGCTGACGATTACATGGTCAAACCGTTCGAGCTGGCCGAACTGGAAGCCCGGGTCCGCGCCCTGACGCGGCGCTCGGCCGGGACAGCGCCAACCATCCAGTGTGGTTCGCTGAGTTACGATCAGGTCGGTCGGGTAGCCAATATCGACGGTTCGCCGCTGGAGTTGTCGGCGCGCGAAGTCGGTCTGCTCGAAGTGCTGCTGTCGCGCATGGGGCGCCTGGTCAGCAAGGACCAACTGGTCGATCACCTGTGCGGCTGGGGCGAGGAAGTGAGCCACAACGCGATCGAGGTGTACGTCCATCGCCTGCGCAAGAAGCTGGAGCCCGGCGGCGTCAAGATTGCCACCGTGCGTGGCCTGGGCTATTGCCTTGAACGACCGCAAGGCGAGTAACCCGCCCGGCGCCAGCGGCCCGCTGTCGCCGGAAACCGAGCGTTCGCTGTTCGGCGAGATTCTCGACTGGATGCTCGCGCCCCTGTTGTTCGTCTGGCCGCTGAGCATCGCCTTCACGCACTACTTTGCCAATAACGTTGCCAACTTTCCCTACGACCAGTCACTGCGCGAGCACGTCGCCACCATCAGCCGGCAGGTGCAACTGGTCGATGGCAAGCCGGTGCTCTCCCTGCACGCGACAACGCGTGCCATGCTGCGGGCCGACGAACTCGACAGCGTCTATTTCCATGTCCTGACTCAGGATAAAAAACTGCTTGCCGGCGACCTCGATTTGCCGGTGCCCGAATTCCCCGGGCAAGCCGAGATGGTGCCCGGCGAAATCTACTTCCGCGACATGGAGTACAAGGGCCAGGATATTCGTGTCGCCTATTCCTTCATTGCCGAGCCGCAGGCTCCGGTCGAGGAGTGGGTGCTGGTCGAGGTCGCCGAAACAACCGAGAAACGCACGCAGCTGGCCAACCGCATCGTCGCCAGCGTGATCCTGCCGCAATTCATCATCATCCCGCTGGCCGTCATGCTGGTCTGGTTCGGCCTGTCGCGCGGCCTGCGGCCGCTGACCCGGCTGCGCAACACCATCGAGGACCGCGACCCCGCCGACCTGTCACCGATTGCCACGCGCCGCGTGCCGGAAGAACTGGAGCCGCTGGTCGAGGCGTTCAACGAAATGCTCGAGCGGATGAAGCGCAACGTCGAGGCGCAGCAGCGTTTCGTCGCTGACGCTGCGCACCAGATGCGTACGCCCTTGACCGGGCTGAAGACCCAGGCCCAGTTTGCCGTCCGCGAAACCGACCCGGCCGCCCTGCGCCACGCCTTGCGCCAGATCGCCACCGGCGTCGACCGGGCCGGTCGCCTGGTCAATCAGTTGCTGACGCTGGCGCGGACCGAAGGCAGTGAAATCGGCCAGCAGAAACACGAACCGACGGACCTCGCGCTGCTGGTTCGCGAGGTGGTCGAGGACTGGGTCATCGTTGCCCTGGAAAAGAGCATCGACCTGGGTTTCGAGTCGGCCGGCAAGGCCATGATCACCGGCAATCCCTTCCTGTTGCGCGAGCTGGCCAAGAACCTGATCGACAACGCCATCCGCTACACGCCGCCCGGCGGCCACGTGACCTGCCGCATCATCGACACCGGCAAGACCGTATTGCTTGAAGTCGAGGATGACGGGGTGGGCATTTCGCCCGAACAGGCGGAACTGGTGTTCGAGCGTTTCTACCGCGTCGACGATGCGGCCGGCGAGGGCAGCGGCCTGGGTCTGGCCATCGTCCAGGAAATCGCCAACCAGCACGATGCCCGTGCCACGCTGCGCCCGAATCCGCGCGGCAAGGGGGCGGTTGCCCGGGTGGCCTTCGCCACCTGGTACCCGCCGCTGCCGCCACCGAACCCACCGGATGACTACGCCGAACTCTACCGGCAGTCGCCGCCGCTCGGTCCCTGACGCCGGGAGTCCTGAAAATCTGCGCAATGCCCTTGCAGAGCCCCGGGGCTATCGCTATAATGCGCGCTCTTTAGGCCAATTAGCTCAGTTGGTAGAGCAGCGGATTGAAAATCCGCGTGTCCGTGGTTCGATTCCGCGATTGGCCACCAGAATGCCAGAAGCCCCTGATTGCCCCGCAGTCGGGGGCTTTTGCTTTAGCAGCTTCCCCGCCCGGTGCCGGGGGGCTGACAGCGGGTTTTGCCCTCGCTATGATGCAGCCATGATCAAGTGGAATCCGCAACCCGGCAGTCTGGCGCTCTACGTCGGCAGGACGCGGGCGCAGACGCGTAACGTGATCGTCGTCGCCGAGGCGAGGGCGGGGCGGATGGTGGTCGATGCCATCGGGCGCAAAGGTGTCAATGTGCGCCTGACGGTGAGTCGCGACAGCTTGCGCGAGCCGCAGCCCGATCTGTTCGTCTGATTGCCGTTGCAATGCCGACGTAACATTGCGCTGGCATGATGCCGGCTTTTCCGGAGATGACCATGGATCTGTTGCTGTGGCGCCATGCCGAAGCCGAGGATGGCGAAGACGATCTGAAACGCCGCTTGACCGAACGCGGTGAAAAGCAGGCCAGGCGCATGGCGTCCTGGCTGCACGAAAACCTGCCCAAGGATTTGCGTATCGTCGTCAGTCCGGCGATCCGCACCCAGCAGACAGCGCAGGCCCTCAAACTGCCATTCGAAACCCAGCGCAAGATCGGCCCCGATGCCTGCGTGTCGGAACTGATCGCCGCATCGGGCTGGCCCGATGCGCGTGGTTCGGTGCTGATCGTCGGCCATCAGCCCTCGCTCGGGCGCTTGGCCTCGCTGCTGCTGGCCGGCCATGAAGCCGACTGGAGCATCAAGAAGGGGGCAATCTGGTGGTTGAGCAACCGCCTGCGCCAGGGTGAAACGCAGACCGTGCTGCGCGCGGTGATTCCGGTCGAATTGCTGGACTAGACAAGCGCCGCCCATAGGCGTGAAATAGACCCTTTGGCAATCAAGACAAGGGGCATCCATGGTTACAGCGAAAAAGAAGACGGCCACCACCACGGCCGCAGCACCGGCAACGCGCACCCGCGCCACCCGTCAACGCGCGGTCGCCAGCGGCGACGTGCCGCCGGTGCAGACGCCGGCCGGGATCGAGGGCTTTTCCGTGCACAATGCCGTCGATGCGGCCCAGGAGGCCAAAATGGCGGCGATGCGCGACATCCTCGCCAATTCGCCGGCCGAGGAAGCGCTGACGCTGCTCAAGAGCCTGCTCAAGCAGCAGCGTATCGTGGTCGATGACGCCATCGTCAACCCGGACGAGGAACTGGCCAAGGACTGGCGCGAAGGCGGTTATCCGTACAAGAACCTGATGCAGCGCGCCAACTACGAGCGCCAGAAATACCGGCTGCAGGTCGAGTTGCTGAAGTTGCAGGCCTGGGTCAAGGAAACCGGGCAGAAAGTGGTGATCCTGTTCGAAGGCCGCGACGCGGCAGGTAAGGGGGGCACCATCAAGCGTTTCATGGAACACCTGAATCCACGGGGGGCACGCGTCGTCGCGCTGGAAAAGCCGTCCGAGATCGAGCGTGGCCAATGGTACTTCCAGCGTTACGTGCAGCATCTGCCGACCAATGGCGAGATCGTGCTGTTCGACCGTTCCTGGTACAACCGGGCCGGCGTCGAGCGGGTCATGGGCTTCTGTTCCGACCAGGAGTACGGCGAATTCGTCCGCCAGGCGCCGGAATTCGAACGCATGCTGGTACGCAACGGCACCCACCTGATCAAGTTCTGGTTCTCGGTCAGCCAGGAGGAACAGCGCCGCCGTTTCCGCGAGCGCAAGGTGCACCCGCTCAAGCAGTGGAAGCTGTCGCCGATCGACATGGCTTCGCTCGACAAGTGGCACGACTACACCAAGGCCAAGGAGGCGATGTTCTTCCACACCGATACGGCGGATTCGCCGTGGACGGTGATCAAGTCGAACTGCAAGAAGCGCGCACGCCTGAATGCCTTGCGCTACGTGCTGCACAAACTGCCGTATGCGAACAAGGACACGGCGCGGATCGGCAATCTCGACCCGCTGATCGTCGGCCGTGCCAACGTCGTCTATGAACGCGGCGAGCAGTCGGTGGCGCTGATTTAACTGACCACGTAAGCGGCGCTGCCGGTTGCGATCAGCAGCCCGCTTTCATTCTCCAGCGTCATCTGGATCGAGGCGATGCGCCCGCCGAGGCGGGTGATCCGTCCGGTGGCCGTGAATTGCTTGCCGATGCCCTGATGCAGGAAGTCGGTACGCAGGTCGATGGTGCCGATGCGGCCGAAGCGGTGCGCCACCTGCTCAGCGGATTCGCCGGCGAACTTCTCGGCGATGCCGACAACGGCTGCAAAACCGCCGACGGTATCGAGGACGGCGGCAATGGCGCCGCCGTGCAGCCGGCCGTAGAGGTAATGGCCGACCAGTTCGGGGCGCATGTCGAAAACCAGTTGCGGTGCGGCTGGATCGAAGGAAGCGACCTTGAGGCCGAGCACTTCGTTGAAACTGATGCGGTGTTCGAACATCTCGCGCAGCGTGGCTTCGAGTCGCTGCTGCTCTGCGGCGGAGCGGCGTGGGGTCAGTGCTACAGGCGTCATGGTTGTTTTTGGGCTCCGGGGAAAAGTATTATCTCCAGACCCTCTCCAGAGTGCAATTTTTGAACTTCATGGTTGAGTTGAACAAACGCTCTGAAGAGCTCCCATTCCTGACTGTCACACTCAAGGGGGGGGCTCCGGGGGTCTCGCTTGGTATCGACGATAAATTTGTCATTGACATGGAACGCTGTACGGGTAATGTAAACTGCTTTAGAATTCTGACAGATTTGAATGGAATTTTAGGCAGATATGGCTCGGTCCCTTTCCTTTACCGTCAAGGATGTGTGTAGCGCTCTGGGTGGTCTATGCCGATCGCGCGCCCATGCGTGGACTCAGTTGCCTCCTTTTTCCCTGATTGAAACTACGGAGCGGAGCGGAGCGCGCGTCGCTTCGACATTGCCGACTTGCTCGCCATGGCTGTCCTGCAAACGCTGGAAGATCGCTTTTGCGTCAAGAGCCGATTGCTGGGGCGATTATCCGGCGGTATTCATCGTTACCTGTCTGAGCCAAAGGCTGTAAGTGCTGAGGAATGGGTTTTCATTCGCCTTGAGGACGGAATGACGCGCAGAATTGATGCCGCGCCGATTTGCGAACCTGGTTGGGTTCTGGATATGGCGGAAGAGCGTAACCGTATCAATGTATACCTCGGTATCGCTCCGCCCCAGCGCGAATTGCCGCTGGTTGCTGATGTGCTTGTCCAAGCTAGATGAGAACAACCCTCGACCGACTCGGAGACTTCGGCGCACGTCCGGTTGATTGTGTCGAACTGCACCGCCAGGACGATCCTCGTCTGCTGCGTTATGTCGACCTCATTCGCGGTGGCTCATCTCCCATGGTCGACACGGTTATAGAAAACAAAGCGCAAGCGCTGCTCTATGTCGTTGATGTGGCACGACTGAGCGGCTTGGCCGACAGCGCTCGTTATATCGCCGAGCTACGCCGCAAGTTGGCCATGCGTGGCGACCCCGCTTGGCTTGGCGTGCTGCGCCTCGGTCGCCTGGATATCTACGCAACGGATCTCCGTCCCGTACCGGATTCCAAGCCTGTCTCCTTTTTCGCCGACCAAGCCGATGCCCTCGGTGTCCTCGCCAGGCTCGCTTACGGTGAAAATCTGGCCCAGCCGTCTGAACTGCTGCTGCGTAGCGTGCTCTTCGGGCTGATGACGGACGCCAGTCAGGAATTGAAAGAGATGGGCATGTCGACCAGCGAAAGCATCGCGTTGACCGGACGAGCCCTGTTTTTCCGCTACCTGATAGGGCGCGGGATTATCAAGCAACATCATCTGAGCGCCATTTCACCCAGTGCGCAATCACTGGAGATGTGTTTCGCCAGTGAAGATTGCCTGGTTGAAACCAACGCCTGGCTGGACCAGACCTTCAATGGCGACCTGCTGAAACTGCCCACGCAGAATTACCGGGAATATTTTCGCTATCTTTTTCTGCAGCTTGGGCAAGGCCTCAGTCGTCCCCTTGAGGCCATCCTCGGTCTGGACATGCCGCGCGCTCCCGGTGCTTCACAACGGTCGCTGAACTGGGGAGACCTGGATTTTGACCATCTGCCAATCGGTCTCCTGAGCGAAACTTACGAAGAATTGATGTGCCGCTTCGATGCAGAGACTCGGCACGATACCAGCGTCTATTACACCCCGGCGCATATTGCCGAATACATGGTTGACGAAGCTTTCCATCGGCATCCGGCCGGTGCGGCGGCAAGGGTGCTCGACCCGGCATGCGGCGCGGGTGTCTTTCTGGTTGCGAGCTTCCGCAAGCTCGCAGAACTGTATTTTGCGGAAACTGGGCGACGCCCTGAACGCGCTGCCTTGCGGCACATATTGAATGAGCAATTGGTCGGCTTTGACATCAATGCCCACGCGCGCATGCTTGCCGCCTTGGCCTTGTATCTCACCGCGCTGGAGCTCGACCCCGACCCAGCCCCGGTCGAAGAACTGACTTTCAGCAAACTGGAGGGCAAGGTCTTGATTGACGTTGCCGATCCTGATGCCGATCCGTGCTCTATCCGCCCCATGGCCGGTAGCATGGGCGATCATGTGTCGGCGCAATATCGTTCAGCCTTCGATCTGGTCATCGGCAATCCACCTTGGACCAGCCTCAAGCCCGCCTATGCCGCGATAGACCGGACGTTTACAAAACGCTGCCGTGCCATCGCCGCACAACGGGGTCTGCTCGATCTCTACCGTACCTATAAAAATCCGGATCAGGTGACCGACCTGCCCTTCATATGGGGGGCCATGGATTGGGCAAGGCCGGGTGGACGTATCGCACTGGCCTTGGCGGGGCGTTGGCTGTTCAAGATGTCGCCAGCCGGATTTTCTGCCCGTAGCGCGATTTTCCGGGCTTTGTCCATCACCGGTATTCTGAATGGCGCATCCGTTCGTCAGACCCGGGTTTGGCCCAATGTCGATCAGCCTTTCTGTCTGCTGTTTGCGGACAATCAAGTGCCTCAGGCTGGAGATCAGTTCGTTCTGGTCAGCCCCGACGATCAACCCGGACTCAGCGAAAAAGGACGCATGCGGATTGATGCCAGTGATGCTGTGCCGATCGCACTTGATCTGGTTACCAAACAAGCGGCGCTGATCAAGACCTTGTATCGGGGTTCCGTGCTTGATGCCGCTATTGTTCAGCGCATTCACGAACGGGCAAAGACTTCCCTCGGTGAATACTGGAATCACGAGCACGGATTGCTACGTGGGCAGGGGTATCAAGTCGCCAAGCGAACAGATGATGACTCGTTTCTTGAGGGTTACCCGACGCTGGGTGCCCGCTATGAGAGGCATCCTTTTGTGGTCCAGACTGATACGCTGACGCCCTACCAGCCTGGCGGCTTGCAATGGCCACGGAGCCCGGAAATCTATCGGGCACCATTAGTTTTGGTCCGCGAAGGATACAAATCAGACCGCAATCAAGGTCGCGCACTGCTCAGCCTTTCGAACATCGCCTATTCGGAATCGTATTACGGTTTCTCCGCCGCCAATCACCCTGATGGCGAATTCCTGGCCAAGTACCTGCTTGTGCTGATGCACAGCCAGCTATTCGAATATTGGGCGCTAATGACCAGCGCCAAATTTGGCGTTGAGCGTGAATCCTTACAATTGCGCGATATCGATAGTTTCCCGTTTGTCGCGCCGGAATGCTTCAACGCAAGCTGCCGCGAGCAAATCGATCGCTGCGCGGTCGCCCTGCTTGATCGCCAACCCGATTGGGCTGAACTGGATCAGACGGTTGCTGCGATCTATGGTCTCGGCCATTACGATCGGGAAACCATCGGAGACACGCTCGCGACGCGTTCGCCTTTCCCTGCAATCAAACAGTTCGCTTCCAGCCCGGTAAGTCAGCACTGCGCCGAGCAATTCCGCGCTCGTCTGGCCGAGGAGCTATCCAGCGTGTTGGCTGCAAGTGGATATCAGGTCCATGTCCAGCAACTTGCGGGCGATAGCCGACTTCCCTGGAAATTCATCGCTGTCTGCCTCGGGCAATGCACGCTGCCAGAGGCTTTGCCACCCACATGGATCAAGCATGCCGACGACCTTGCCGTCAGCCGTATCACCGTCGTTGACGCTCATCAGCCGCTGATTGTCATCGGCCTGCTCGATCAGCGACGCTACTGGACCCACACCCAGACCAGACTGCTGGCCTCCGATATCCTGTGGGCGCACGGAGCCTTGCTTGAGGAGCGTGCCAAACGATGAGTGGCCTGATGACCCGGAACTGGTCGCGACCAGCAGCCCCAGACTCTCCCGCACAGATTGCTCCATCCCTGCTTGTCGTTGTTCAGAATGCCCTCTCCATGGCCTGGCGGCTCTTGCAGCAAGAAGTGCAGGCCGGCACTTTCTCGATATGTGCCGCAACCGAGGACGAAATTACCGAGCGCCTTTACATGATTCTTGGGGAGTTTCATGCCGCCGGCGAAGCGGCTATTCCCGGATTATCGAAATTCGAAACCTCTGTCAGAGAGGGAAACATGCGGAATTTTGATGGCCGGCATCTGGATAAACAGCCCGATCTTGCCTTTCGCCCCCTGCGCGGCCAGATTCCGACAGCCAATTCGGTTCCAGCAGCCATCTTCATCGAATGCAAACCGATCGACAGCATCCATCCCTTACCGAGCATTTATTGCCGAGCGGGTTTGATCCGCTTCGTAAACGGCGATTATGCTTGGGCGGTGGACAGGTCCATGATGGTTGGCTACGTGCGTAATATTTGCTCGCTGCCGGGTGGGTTGGCGACATGCTTGAGCGATGCTCAGCTTGCCACTGAGTTAGCGCTACATGGCATGCTTCAAGCGCTAATCCCAACGGCCTCGGGCGATCCGGTCTATCAGTCAACACATGAACGAATGTTCTGCCTGCAGGGTGGTTCGACGCCAGCAGGCATGATTACGGTTCATCACCTGTGGCTTTCGCTGGCTCAACCCTGTGAAACGTCCAGTTGCCGCGACAACACAAAAAAAAGGCGACGGGGTGAGCCGTCGCCGAAGACGAACGCTAATACAACAACTTAGCGTAACGCAGAGGACCTTACTTCTTGCGCGGCGCGGGAACGTCCGTGCAGGAGCCGTGGGCAACTTCGGCGGCCATGCCGACGGTTTCGCCCAGGGTGGGATGCGGGTGGATGGTCTTGCCGATGTCGACGGCGTCGCAGCCCATCTCGATCGCCAGGCAGACTTCGCCGATCATGTCGCCGGCCGACGGGCCGACGATGGCGCCGCCGATGACGCGGTGCGTTTCGGCATCGAAGATCAGCTTGGTGAAGCCGTAGTCGGCGCCGTTGGCGATGGCGCGACCGCTGGCCGCCCAGGGGAACTTGGCGGTTTCGACCTTGCGGCCTTCCTTCTTGGCCTGGTCTTCGGTGTAGCCAACCCACGCCACTTCCGGATGGGTATAGGCCACGCCGGGGATGACCTGGGCGTCGAAAGCAGCCTTGTGGCCGGCGGCGACTTCGGCGGCGACGTGCGCTTCATGCACGGCCTTGTGCGCCAGCATCGGCTGGCCGACCAGGTCGCCGATGGCGAAGATGTGCGGGACATTGGTCCGCATCTGCTTGTCGACCGGGATGAAACCGCGCTCGTCGACAATCACGCCGGCCTTGTCGGCGGCGAACTTCTTGCCGTTCGGCGAGCGGCCTGCCGCTTGCAGGATCAGGTCGTACTTGACCGCTTCGGCCGGCGCGCCTTCGCCTTCGAACTTGACCCAGAGGCCGTCGTCCTTGGCGTCGACCGCGACTGTCTTGGTCTTCAGCATGATCTTGTCGAAGCGCGACAGGTTCAGCTTTTCCCAGACCTTGACCGCATCGCGGTCCGGGCCTTGCATCAGTGCGTCGCCCATTTCGACGACATCGACCTTGGCGCCCAGCGTCGAATAGACGGTGGCCATTTCCAGGCCGATGATGCCGCCGCCGATAACCAGCATCTTCTCCGGGACGAAGCGCAGTTCCAGCGCCCCGGTCGAGTCGACGATGCGCGGGTCGCGCGGGATGAAGGGCAGATGCACCGCTGCCGAACCGGCGGCGATGATGCACTTCTGGAACTTGATGACCTTCTTGCTGCCGGTCTTGTCCTGGCCGCTGCCGGTGGTTTCCTCGACTTCAAGGTGATGCGGGTCGAGGAAATGACCGTAGCCACGCACGATGTCGACCTTGCGGCCCTTGGCCATGCCGGCCAGACCGCCGGTCAGCTTGCCGACGACCTTTTCCTTGTGCGCGCGCAGCTTGTCGATATCGACCTGCGGTGCGGCGAAAGTCACCCCGGCGTCGGCCAGGTGGCTGGTTTCGTCCATGACGGCGGTGACGTGCAGCAGTGCCTTCGACGGGATGCAGCCGACGTTCAGGCAGACACCGCCCAGCGTCGAATAGCGTTCGACGATGACCGTCTTCATGCCCAGATCCGCCGAGCGGAAGGCAGCGGAGTAGCCGCCGGGGCCGGCGCCGAGGACGAGCATCTCGCACTCGATGTCGGCGCTGCCACCGTGGCTGGCGGCAGCCGGTGCGGCCACGGGGGCCGCTGCCGGCGCTGCGGCGGCCGGCGCCGGGGCGCTGGCGGCTGCCGCTGCACCGGCCTCGACCTTGATCAGCAGCGCACCTTCGCTGACCTTGGAACCGACCTGCACCAGCACTTCCTTGACCGTACCGGCGACCGTGGACGGTACGTCCATCGTCGCCTTGTCCGATTCCAGGGTGACGATGGCGTCGTCTACCTTGATCGTGTCGCCGACCTTCACGAACAGGTCGATGACCGGCACGCTGTCGAAATCGCCGATGTCCGGGACTTTTACTTCAACCAGATTGCTCATGGTCATTCCCCCTTACAGCGCGACGCGACGGAAGTCGGCCAGCAGTTGTGCGATATAGACGTTGAAGCGGGTCGCCAGTGCGCCGTCGATGACGCGGTGGTCGGCGGTCAGCGACAGCGGCAGGGTCAGGCGCGGCACGAATTGCTTGCCGTCCCAGACCGGCTTCATCGCCGACTTGTTGACGCCGAGGATGGCGACTTCCGGGGCATTCACGATCGGCGCGAAGTAGGTGCCGCCGATGCCACCCAGGCTGGAAATCGTGAAGCAGGCGCCGGACATGTCGGCCGGCTTGAGCTTGCCGTCACGGGCTTGCTTGGCCAGCTCACCGGATTCCTGCGCCAGTTCGAACACCGACTTCTGGTCGACATTCTTGACCACCGGCACAACCAGGCCGTTCGGCGTGTCGGCGGCGAAGCCGATGTTGAAGTACTTCTTCAGCACCAGGTTGTCGCCGTCGAGCGAAGCGTTGAATTCCGGGAACTTCTGCAGACCCTTGACGCAAGCCTTCATCAGGAAAGCCAGCATGGTCAGCTTGGCGCCACCACCCTTCTCGTTTTCCTTGTTGAGCAGCACGCGGAAGGCTTCGAGGTCGGTGATGTCGGCGTCTTCGTGATAGGTGACGGCCGGGATCATGACCCAGTTGCGCGACAGGTTTTGGCCGGAAATCTTCTTGATCCGCGACAGCGGCTTGACTTCGATCTCGCCGAACTTGCTGAAATCGACCTTCGGCCAGGGCAGCAGGTCGAGCCCGCCACCCAGGCTGGCGCCAGCAGCGGCGACCGGTGCCGCGGTGGCGCCGGACATCACGCCCTTGACGTACTTGGTCAGGTCTTCCTTGACGATGCGACCCTTGGGTCCGGAAGCGGCGACCTTGGACAGGTCGACACCGAGTTCGCGGGCATAGGCGCGGACCGACGGCGAGGCGTGCACCTTGCCGCCGACCGGCAGGGCCGGGGCTAGTGCGGCGGGCGCGGCGGCCGGTGCGGGAGCGGGCGCTGCGGCAACCGGTGCAGCAACGGGCGCCGGCGCGGCAGCTTGCGCCGCAGCAGCCGGGGCAGCTGCGCCGGCACCGGTTTCGACCTTGATCAGCACCGTGCCTTCGCCGACCTTGGCGCCAATCTGGACCAGCACTTCCTTGACCGTGCCGGCGACGGTGGACGGAACATCCATCGTGGCCTTATCGGATTCGAGCGTGGCGATCGCATCGTCGATCTTGATGCTGTCGCCAACCTTGACGTACAACTCGATGACCGGGACTTCGGCAAAATCGCCGATATCCGGCACCTTGACCTCGACCAGGCCGCCGGCGGCAGCCGGGGCGGGTGCAGCCGCCGGAGCGGCCGGTGCAGCGGCGGGTGCCGGTGCCGGAGCGGGGGCGGGTGTGGCTGCAACGGCGGCAGCCGCACCCGCTTCGACCTTGATCAGCAGGGCGCCTTCGGCCACCTTGGAACCGACCTGGATCAGCACTTCCTTGACCGTGCCGGCAACCGTGCTTGGCACATCCATGGTGGCCTTGTCGGATTCGAGGGTGACGATGGCATCGTCGACCTTGATCGTGTCGCCGACTTTGACGAACAGTTCGATGACCGGGACTTCGTCGAAATCACCGATATCGGGAACCTTGACTTCAATGATCTGGCTCATGTCGTCGCTCCCTTCTTAGACCGACATCGGATTCGGCTTGGCCGGATCCAGGTTGTACTTGACCAGTGCGGCCGCGACCTTCTCACGGGCAATCTCGCCGTTGTCGGCCAGCGCCTTGAGGGCAGCCAGCGTCACCCAGTGACGGTCGACCTCGAAGAAATGACGCAGCTTCTCGCGGGTGTCGGAGCGGCCGAAACCGTCGGTGCCCAGCGTGACATACGGTGCCTTGACGAAGGGGCGGATCTGCTCGGCGAACATCCGGATGTAGTCGGTCGAGGCGATGACCGGGCCCTTGGCGCCCGCCAGTTTCTGCTCGACGTGCGACAGCTTCGGCTCTTCCAGCGGATGCAGCAGGTTCCAGCGGGCGACGTCCTGACCGTTGCGGGCCAGTTCGTTGAAGCTCGGGCAACCCCAGATGTCGGCTTCGACGCCCCAGTCCTGCTTGAGCAGTTCGGCGGCGGCGATGACTTCGCGGAAGATGGTGCCGGAACCGAGCAGTTGCACGCGCGGGCCGGCCGAATCGCCGCCCTGCTTGAACGAATACATGCCCTTGATGATGTCGGCTTCGGCGCCGGCCGGCATTTCCGGGTGCTCGTAGTTCTCGTTCATCACCGTCAGGTAATAGAACACGTCTTCCTGTTCCTGGAACATGCGGCGCATGCCGTCCTGGGCGATCACGGCAACTTCGTACTGGAAGGTCGGATCGTAGGAGATGCAGTTCGGGATCAGTTGCGACAGGATCAGGCTGTGGCCGTCTTCGTGCTGCAGGCCTTCGCCGTTCAGCGTCGTGCGGCCGGCGGTGCCACCGATCAGGAAGCCGCGTGCGCGTTGGTCGCCGGCAGCCCAGCACAGGTCCAGCGTGCGCTGCAGGCCGAACATCGAGTAGCAGATGTAGAACGGAATGGTCTGGACGTTATGCACCGAGTAGGACGTGGCGGCGGCGATCCAGTCGCTCATCGCACCGGCTTCGTTGATGCCTTCCTGCAGCACCTGGCCGGTCTTCGACTCCTTGTAGAACATCAGCTGGTCGTGGTCTTCCGGAACGTAGTTCTGGCCTTCCTGGTTCCAGATGCCGACGGCGCGGAACATGCCTTCCATGCCGAAGGTGCGCGACTCGTCCGGGACGATGGGGACGACGTTCTTGCCGACATTCTTGTCCTTGAGCAGCATGTTCATGATGCGCACGATGGCCATCGTCGTCGACAGTTCGCGGCCTTCGCCGGAGGCCTTGAGCAGGGCGGTGAACGCGTCGAGCGACGGCACCGCCAGCGGCTCGGCCTTGCGGCGGCGTTGCGGCAGGTAGCCGCCGAGCGCGGCGCGGCGCGCCTGCATGTACTTGTACTCGGCCGAGTCTTCCGGGAACTTCAGGTAAGGCAGTTCCTCCAGCTTGTCGTCCGGCACCGGCAGGCCGAAGCGGTCGCGGAAGCGGGCGATCTGCTCCTTGTCCATCTTCTTCTGCTGGTGGGAAATGTTCATGGCCTCGCCGGCCTGGCCCATGCCGAAGCCCTTGATGGTCTTGGCCAGGATCAGCGTCGGCGCACCCTTGTGGGTGACGGCGGCGTTGTAGGCGGCGAAGATCTTGAAGATGTCGTGGCCGCCGCGGTTCAGGTTCCAGACGTCGTCGTCGGTCCAGTCGGCGACCAGTTCGCGCAGTTCCGGCGTGTTGAAGAAATGCTCGCGGACGTAGGCGCCGTTCTTGGCCTTGAAGGTCTGGTACTCGCCGTCGCACAGTTCCATCATGCGCTTCTTGAGGATGCCCTTCTTGTCGCGGTTGAACAGGGCGTCCCAGTGGGTGCCCCAGATCAGCTTGATGACGTTCCAGCCGGCGCCGCGGAATTCGGCTTCGAGTTCCTGGATGATCTTGCCGTTGCCGCGCACCGGGCCGTCGAGGCGCTGCAGGTTGCAGTTGATGACGAAGATCAGGTTGTCCAGCTTCTCGCGGCCGGCCATGCCGATGGCGCCGAGCGATTCGACTTCGTCAGTCTCGCCGTCACCGAGGAAGGCCCACACCTTGCGGTCGCCGGCCTTGGCCAGACCGCGCGAGTCCAGGTACTTCATGAAGCGGGCCTGGTAGATGGCCTGGATCGGGCCGAGGCCCATCGAGACGGTCGGGAACTGCCAGAAGTCCGGCATCAGCCAGGGGTGCGGATAGGACGAGATGCCCTTGCCGTCGGTTTCCTGGCGGAAGTTGTCCATCTGCTCTTCGGTTAGGCGACCGAGCATGAAGGCGCGTGAATAGACACCCGGCACCGAGTGGCCCTGGAAGAAGATCAGGTCGCCGCCGGACGGGTCGTTGATGCTGCGCCAGAAATGCGAGAAGCCGACGTCGTACAGCGCGGCGGCGGAGGCGAAGGAGGCGATGTGGCCGCCGACGTTGGTGTGCTTGTTGGCACGCACGACCATGGCCATGGCGTTCCAGCGGATGTAGGAGTGGATCTTGATCTCCATGTCCGGATCGCCCGGGTACTTGGGCTGCTGGTCGGCGCGGATGGTGTTGATGTATTCGGTGTTGGCGGAGTACGGAATGTCGATGCCGTCCTCGCGGGCCTGACCGATCAGCGTTTCGATCAGGTAATGGGCGCGTTCGGCGCCTTCGTTGCTGATGACGCCTTCGAGGGCGTCGATCCATTCCCGGGTTTCCTGCGGGTCCAGATCGGCGGGCAGGGTGTTCGGCTGGTCGGCCATGGTTTGTCTCCTACGTGGGTTTTCATTCTGTCCTGCTGGCTTAGCAGGACAACTTTAACGCTTTGCACGGAGGATCACACCCCGTGTTTACACCTAGTTTCTGTTGCGCATTGTAAAAACAAAATTCGCATCGTGCAATATTGCGTGATTGGTTTGCGGGATTTTTTTATGCAATTCGATATGAGACAAAAAACTAAAGCGGCCTTGCTTGCGTTGTATCAAATCGAAGTTCTGGCGCCTTCCTATAATTTCCGCTCTTGTCTTTGTAATCAGGAGCTTTCATGGCAGCAGTCATGCCCGCACCGGCCGCCAGCCGGCATTTGCTTTCCGGCAACGAAGCCGTCGCCCGCGCCGTCTGGGAAGCCGGCGTCAAGGTGGCTGCGGCCTATCCCGGCACGCCGTCGACCGAGATGCTCGAAGAAATCGCCACCTACCCGGATCTCTACGCCGAGTGGTCGGTCAACGAGAAGGTCTCGCTGGAAGTTGCCATCGGCGCCGCCTACGCCGGTTCGCGCGCCTTCTGCTGCATGAAGCATGTCGGCATGAACGTCGCCTCCGACGCGCTGATGACCCTGACCCTGACCGGCGTCAGCGGCGGCCTGGTGATTGCCATTGCCGACGACGTCGGCCTGTCGTCGTCGCAGAACGAGCAGGATTCGCGCTACTGGGGGCGTTTTGCCCACGTGCCGGTGTTCGAGCCGGCCGATTCGCAGGAAGCCTACGCAATGACGCTCGACGCCTTCGCGCTGTCCGAGCAGTTCCAGGTGCCGGTGATCCTGCGCATGACGACGCGCATCAATCACGTCAAATCCATCGTCACCGTCGGTGAGCGCGTGCCGCACACCGGCGCCGGCTTCCGCAAGGACCCGGCGCGTTACGTGATGGTCCCGGGCAACGCCGGCAAGCGCATTCCGCTGATGTTCCAGCGTGACCGCGACCTGCGCGCGCTGGCCGAGACTTCGCCGCTGAATTTCATCGAGCCGGGCAGCGACCGCCGCGTCGGCTTCATCACTTCCGGCCCGGCCTACATGCACGTCAAGGAAGCCTTCCCGGACGCCCCGGTGTTGAAGCTCGGCTTCTCCTGCCCGGCACCGTTCGAGAAGTGCCGCGAACTGGCGGCGCTGGTCGATCAGGTGGTGGTGGTCGAGGAAGTCGAGCCGCTGCTCGAAACCGAACTCAAGGCCCAGGGCATCGCCGTCATCGGCAAGGACATCCTGCCGTTGCAGGGCGAGTTGTCGCCGGCTGTGCTCAGGCCGGCGATTGCCCGGCTGCTCGGCGAAGCGCTGCCGGAAAGCGAAGCGACGGCCGCCCTGCAACTGTTTCCGCGACCGCCGACGATGTGCGTCGCCTGTCCGCACCTCGGTGTCTATTACACGCTGTCGCAGGTGCGTAACCTCAACATCTCCGGCGACATCGGCTGCTACACGCTGGGTGCAGGACACCCCTGGCAGGCGATGGATACCTGCGTCTCGATGGGCGCCTCGATGGGCATCGCCCTGGGCATGGACAAAGGCCGTGGCGAGTCCGACAAGGACAAGCGCGTGGTCGCCGTGATCGGCGATTCGACCTTCCTGCACATGGGCATGCAGGGCCTGCTTGACATGGTGTACAACAAGGGCAACGTCACCGTGCTGCTGCTCGACAACCGCGCCGTCGGCATGACCGGCGGTCAGGACAACCCGGGCAACGGCCGCGACATCCACGGCGACGAAGCGCCGCGCATTGACTTCGCCAAGCTGGTGTCGGCGTTGGGGGTCAAGGACGAGCGCATCCACGTGGTCAATCCCTACGAGTTGCCGGTGTTGTTCAAGACCATCCGTGAGGAGGTCAAGGTACCGGATGTGTCGGTGATCATCACCGACCAGCCCTGCGTGCTGATCAAGGATTACCACAAGCTCAAGCCCTACGCGGTCGACGAGGACAAGTGCACCGGTTGCGGCAACTGCATCGACGTCGGCTGCCCGGCCATCCACGTCACCCGCCGCGGCAAGGAGGTCAAGGCCAGCGGCCGTGAAGTCGATCTCGCCTTCGTCCGTATCGAGTCGTCGGTGTGTACCGGTTGCGGCCTTTGCCTGCAGCCCTGTGCGCCGAAGGCAATCGAGCACTACGTGCCGAGTGCGCCGATCCAGTTCGTTAAGGGAGGCTGTTCGGCATGAGCGCAACGACCAATATCCTCGTCGTCGGTATCGGTGGTCAGGGCGTCATGACCGCCACCGAAATTCTCGCCGAAGCGGCCATCGCCCTTGGTCACGATGCCAAGAAAACCGAAGTCGCCGGCATGGCGCAGCGCGGCGGCGTCGTTTCCTCGCACCTGCGTTTCGGCGAGCGCGTGCTGTCGCCGCAGATCACACCGGGCAGTGCCGACGTGCTGCTCGGTTTCGAATCGGCCGAGGCGATGCGCTGGCAGCACATGCTGAAAAAAGGCGGCATCACGCTGATGAACACCGCCCGGCTGGTGCCGCCGGTGGTCGAACTCGGCCTGTTCGATTACCCCGACGATCCGCTCGCCGAAATCCGCAAGACCGGCAACAAGGTGGTCGCCTTCGACGCGACGACGATCGCCCAGGAACTCGGCGACATCCGCCTCGGCAACACCGTCATGCTCGGCGCCATCGCCGATCATCTGCCGTTCGGTGCGGAAGTCCTGCTCGATTGCGTGCTCAAGCGTTTTGCGCGCAAGGGCGAGAAATTGGTCGAACTCAACCGGCGTGCTTTCGAGGCCGGCAGGGCGGCGGTTGGCGCAGCTGAAGCAGCGCTCGCGTAATCTGGTAAAATCCGCGCCGAATCAAAGGGAAAGGCCACCGCCTTTCCCCTTTTCTTTTTGACGGATGGACGATGACGGCACAAATCATTGACGGCAAGGCGCTGGCGGAAGAGCTCCGGCAGAGCTTCAAGGCACGCGTGGAAACCCTGACGGCCAAGGGGCACCAGCCCGGTCTGGTGGTCATTCTGGTTGGCGAAGACCCGGCCTCGCAGGTCTACGTGAAGAACAAGGTCAATGGCTGTCTGGCCATCGGCATGCACTCCGAGAAGATCGTCTACGACGCCGGCGTCGACCAGCAGGTGGTGCTCGACAAGATCGCCGAACTGAACGCCAACCCGGCGATCCACGGCATCCTGGTGCAACTGCCGCTGCCCAAACACTTCGACGAGGAGAAGGTGCTCGAAGCCATTTCCGCCGAGAAGGACGTCGACGGCTTTCATGCCGAGAACGTCGGCGCCCTGTCGCAGGGCGCGCCGCGCTTCATTCCCTGCACGCCCTACGGCGTCATGAAGATGTTCGAGAAGGGCGGCGTCGATCTCGCCGGCCAGGAAGCCGTCGTCATCGGCCGCTCCAACATCGTCGGCAAGCCGATGGCGATGCTGCTGATCAACGCCGGCGCCACCGTCACCGTCTGCCACTCGAAGACGCGCGACCTGAAGTTCCACACCCGGCGCGCCGACATCGTCGTCGCCGCCGTCGGCAAGCCGAAGTTCGTCAAGGGCGACATGATCAAGCCGGGCGCCGTCGTCATCGACGTCGGCATCAACCGCCTGCCGGATGGCAAACTGTGTGGCGACGTCGATTTCGACGACTGCCTCGCCGTCGCCGGCCAGATCACCCCGGTGCCGGGCGGCGTCGGGCCGATGACCATCACCATGCTGCTGGCCAACACCATCGAGGCCGCCGAACGCAAAGCAGGAATCCGCAAATGAGCGACAAGAAAATCTCCGTCGGTATCGTCATGGGCTCCGACTCCGACTGGCCGACCATGCAGGCCGCTGCCGTCATCCTCAAAGACTTCGGCGTCGCTTTCGAAGCCCGCGTCGTTTCCGCCCACCGCACGCCCGACCTGCTCTTCGAATACGCTGAGACCGCCGGCCCGCGCGGCCTGCAGGCGATCATTGCCGGCGCCGGCGGCGCCGCCCACCTGCCCGGCATGCTCGCCGCCAAGACGACGGTGCCGGTGCTTGGTGTGCCGGTGCAGTCGCGCGCCCTGTCCGGCGTCGATTCGCTGCATTCCATCGTGCAGATGCCCAAGGGCATCCCGGTTGCCACCTTCGCCATCGGCGAAGCCGGCGCAGCCAATGCCGCGTTGTTCGCCGTCGCCATGCTGGCCAACGGCGACGCGGCGCTGAACGCCAAGCTGCAGGCTTTCCGTGCCGCCCAGACCGAGAAGGTCCTGGCGATGAAGCTGCCCGAGGTCTGAGCCGCAATGGGAGAGGACCAGCTCCGTTTCAGCGTCGACCAACTGCCGCAACGCATCCTCGTGTTGCGCGGCGAGCGCGTCATGATCGACAGCGATCTGGCCGAGCTCTATGGCGTCGAGGCGCGCGTCCTCAATCAAGCGGTCAAACGAAATGGGGAACGCTTCCCCGTCGACTTTTCCTTCATCCTGACCAAGGAAGAAAAGCAGGAGGTCATCACAAAATGTGATCACCTCGCCCGGCTGAAGTACTCTCCGCACCTGCCGCGCGTATTCACAGAACACGGCGCCATCATGGCGGCTAGTATTCTGAACAGTTCGCGTGCCGTCGAAATGAGCGTCTTCGTTGTCCGCGCCTTTGTTCGCCTGCGCCAGATGCTGGTCGAACACAAGGACTTGGCTGAGCGCCTGGACGAGCTTGAAGCGCGTGTCGCGCGTCACGACAACACCCTATCCACCTTGGTGGCAACCATCCGGCAGATGGCGACCCCACCACTATCCTCGTCGCGCCAGATCGGCTTCGTGACTGATTCTCAGGAGAAGAAACAATGATCCTGCCGCCCGCCACGCTGGGCATGCTCGGTGGCGGCCAGCTCGGCCGCTTCTTTGTTGCCGCCGCCCACGAACTGGGCTACCGGGTCTGGGTGCTCGATCCGGACAAAAACTCTCCCGCCGCGCAGATCGCCGAACGCCACTTCTGCGTTGCCTACGACGACTACGCCGCGCTCGACGAATTCGCCGCCGGTTGCGCCGCGATCACCACCGAATTCGAGAACGTGCCGGCAGCGACGCTGGACTACCTCGCCAAGTTCGTGCCGGTGCGCCCGCACGCGGCGGCGGTGGCCATCTGCCAGCACCGCGTCAGCGAAAAAACCTTCCTGCGCGACAACGGTTTCCCGCACGGTCCGTTCATCGAGGTCAACAGCGATGCCGATCTCAAGGCCGCGCCGGCCAGCCTGTTCCCGGCCATCCTCAAGGTCGCCCGCTTCGGCTACGATGGCAAAGGCCAGGCGACGGTCAACAACGTCGAGGAAGCGCTGCTCGCCTTCGGCCAGTTCAAGGGCGAGCAATGCGTGCTCGAGCAGCGCCTGCCGCTCGACTATGAAGTCTCGGTCGTGCTGGCGCGCGACGAGCAGGGCAAGGTCGCCTGCTTCCCGACCGGCGAGAACCAGCACACGCGCGGCATCCTCGATGTCTCCATCGTGCCGGCGCGCACCTCCGGCTGCGTGAAGAGCGACGCCGAGGACGTCGCCGCGCGCATCGCCGAAAAGCTCGGCTACATCGGCACCATGGGCGTCGAGTTCTTCGTCAGCCGCGGCCAGCTGCTGGTCAACGAAATGGCGCCGCGTCCGCACAACAGCGGCCACTACACCATCGACGCCTGCGTCACCAACCAGTTCGAGCAACAGGTGCGCGCGCTGTGCGGCCTGCCGCTGGGCGAAGCACGCGCTCACTCCGCGTCGGTGATGGTCAACCTGCTCGGCGACCTGTGGTACGACGGTGATAGCTACCGCGAACCCGACTGGTCGGTGCTCTACGCCATCCCCAACCTGAAGCTGCACCTCTACGGCAAGCACCACGCGCGGCCGGGCCGCAAGATGGGCCACTTCACGGTCATCGGCGACAACGCCGAAGCCGTGCAGAAAGCCGCGCTGGCTGCCCGCGCCGCCATCGGCATCAAGGACTGATGACGCCTTCCGAAGCGGATTACCAGCGCGCTGTCGACCTGCTGCTGGCCGGCGAACTGGTCGCGCTGCCGACCGAGACCGTCTACGGCCTCGGCGCCGACGCTGCCAACCCGACGGCGGTGGCCAGGATCTTCGCCGCCAAGGGCCGCCCGGCCGACCATCCGCTGATCGTCCACCTGGCCGGCCACGACGCCGTCGAAGCCTGGGCCGAGCAAGTGCCGATCATTGCCTGGGAACTGATGGAAACCTTCTGGCCCGGCCCGCTGACGCTGATCCTGAAGAAGCAGGCCTGGGTGCCCGACGCCGTCACCGGCGGCCAGGACACCGTCGGCCTGCGCGTTCCCGGCCATCCGGTGGCGCTCGAACTGCTGCGCCGGTTTGCCGTCGCCAAAGGTGAGCACGCCGGCATCGCCGCGCCGTCGGCCAACCGCTTTGGCCGTATCAGCCCGACCACCGCCGCCCACGTCGCCGAGGAACTGGGCGAGCGCGTGCCGCTGATCCTCGATGGCGGTCCCTGCGCCGTCGGCATCGAATCGACGATCATCGACTGCTCGCGCGGCGAACCGGTGGTGCTGCGCCCCGGCCACATCTCGCCGCTGCATCTCGAAGCGGTGCTCGGCCGCGCCCCGGCCATCGAAACCAGCCACGGCGCGCCCCGCGTTTCCGGCTCGCTGGAAGCCCACTACGCGCCGATCACGCCGCTGCGCGTGGTCACCGGCGAGCGCCTGCTCGACTTCCTCAACGCCCAGCGCCATCGCGGCGGCACTTGCGGCGTGATCAGCCCCAACCAGCCGCCGCAGGCCGGCATGCCGCACGCCTGGCGGATGCTGCCGGCCGACCCGGTCGGCTATGCCCACGACCTCTACGCCGCGCTGCGCGACATGGATCACGCCAGTGTCGACCTGATCGTCGTCGAGGCGCTGCCCGGCGGTGCCGAATGGGCGGCCGTCGCCGACCGCCTGCGCCGCGCCGCGGCGGGCGCCGGACAAATCTGACTTCCGCGGGCGCTGGTGAATTCCGTCCAACGCTAGGCTATAATCCCCGCCACGGGCCGATAGCTCAGCTGGGAGAGCGCCGCGTTCGCAATGCGGAGGTCGTGAGTTCGATCCTCATTCGGTCCACCACTCGATTTCACCAAGAAGGCCTGTTTCCAAAGGCCTTTTTGCTTTTTTGGCGTAATCGAAGAGTGATTACGCTCCAGCAGTTAGGTCACGGCCTTACTGAATTGAGTCGGGCCCATCATCGCATCAGGGAAAAAGCGCTGCAGCCTTTCTGCCATCCCGGATACTCGCTCCGGCGTCGCGTGCTCGGCAATCATCTCAAGCAGCTTGTTGGCGACGGCGATCAATGCTGCTTCGTCCCTTGCCATGCGCAATTTTTCCCGGAAATGTTCTGCCAGGTGTTTGTCACGTGGCGCCAGCAGGCGCTCGGACAGATCAAACAGATACAGACGTGCCTCGCCCAAAGATGGACGCACAATCTTGAATGAGTCGGCTACATGGGTTGCCTGTTCTGGTTCGCGTTGTGCTTCTCGCGCCATTGCCGAACTGGGTGCAATGAAACCCAGTTCGAGCAATCGATCAACCAGTGGCGCTGCCGAGCCATCGTAAAGCGAAGCCAGCATTTCCCGGGGGCGCGTGCCATCGGCCAGCACGAGTACAGCGCGCTCGCGCAAGCCTAGCGTACGACGGCCGGGCTGAAGTTCAGTTTCGCCCAGTGGGGTTTTGGTGAGCATCGACCAAGCGTCAGAAATCCAAAGCCGCAAGTTTCGCCGGTCAGCGTTGCGGAATGATTAAGCGCTTGTGTCAGGCTTGCGGGTCGCTGTTCTTCCTGCCGTCACGTGTCTGGTAATAGCGAACCATACGCCGTCGTTTGGCCTTGACCCGCCAGTACCAGACCGCGCTGATCACGAAGTAGCTGAGCAGTCCAAAGATCGTTGCCATGATGGCCAGGCCGGTGATCAGGGGCAGGCCGAGTTTGCCGATGCGTTCCCAGATGCTGATTTCGTGGTCGGCGTCGTCGTGTACCGGTGGTTCGTCCTGCGGCGTGTCGCCGTAAATCCAGCTGCCCAGGCGGTAGGCCGCGTAATACACGGGGCCGAACGTGACCGGGTTGGTGACCAGGGTGCTGGCTGCGGCCGCCGGTACATTGGCGCGCAGCAGGACGGCGGCGGCAGCGGAGAAAGGGATCTGGGCGATCGGGATGAGCAGCCCGAAGAAAATGCCGAGTGCCACGCCGAGGGCGACGCCGCGGCGCGACCAGCGCCACAGTTGCGGGTGGGCCAGGAAGGGGCGTAGCCAGCCGAGCCAGCGATTGGCCATGATCTGTTCCCGGGTCGGGATCAGTGAGCGCAGGCGGCTGGTCGGGCGGGTCATGGCTGGTGGCTTGTGGGGAGGCTGGTGCAGGGTGAAAGCGCCGAATGATACCGCGTCCCCGTTGCCGAAAGCGCAGTTGCCTGTGTGCTTTTCGGCGGTGCTGTGGCGAATGTGCCAATCACTTGCAAGTGCACACGCTTCCCGGAATACTGTGGGCAAGGAGTGCGGCTTGGCAGAGACACTCCCGGCAAGCGGTTTGCTCCGCAAAAATAAGAATCCTGATGGAGGAAGACACCATGAACCACCCTGTTCACGTTCGTGCACACAAGCTGTCGCAAAATGCTTCGTTGTGCGTTTCCGGTTTTAACCTGATTGCCGCCGATTCCCCGGCAATCGAGGCGATGACTGATTTTTCCCGGGTCAATGTGGTCAGCATCGGCCCCGAAGCTTCGGTGGACGATGCCAATGCGCGCATGATCTCGCGCGGCGTCCGTTTGCTGATGGTGCTGGGCAAGGACGAGGAAGTCGTCGGCCTGATCACCGCCCGCGACATCCTTGGCGAGAAGCCTTTGCAGGTGGCGCAGGCGCGCGGTGGCAAGCGCGATGAACTGCATGTGGCCGACCTGATGACGCCGATCGCCAGCATCGACACCCTGTATCTGGAAGATGTGTTGCGTGCTCGCGTGGCCGATATCCTCGATGCCCTCAAGCAACTCGGGCGTCAGCACGTGCTGGTCGAGGATACCGATCCGTCCACCGGCCTGCCGCGCGTTCGCGGCCTGTTCTCGGCCACCCAGATCGGTCGTGCGCTCGGTGTGCCGGTGCTGGGCTTCGATCTGCCGCGGACCTTCGCCGAAATCGAGGCGGCGCTGGTCAACTGACGCCGCATGCGGGTAAACGAGCGTGGCGCAATGCCGCGCTCTGCCCGAACATTGGGGTTTGTCGTTTCCCGGAGAACTCGATGAGCACTGTGGCGCAATCCCTTTCCCCCGCTGGCAAGATCGTTTCGGCACGCGATGCCGTGGCCCTCATCGGCGATGGCGCGACGGTGGCGACCGGCGGTTTCGTCGGCATCGGCTTTCCCGAGAACATCGCCGTGGCGCTCGAGCAGCGTTTCCTCGAAACCCGCGAAGGCGATGTGCATGGCCAGGGCGCGCCGCGTGACCTGACGCTGGTCTATGCCGCCGGCCAGGGCGACGGCAAGGAACGCGGGCTCAACCATCTCGGCCATGACGGCCTGGTTGCCCGCGTCATCGGCGGTCACTGGGGGCTGGTGCCGCGCCTGCAGGAACTGGCGGTGGCCAACCGCATCGCTGCCTACAACCTGCCGCAGGGCGTGATTTCCCACCTGTTCCGCGACATCGCCGCCGGCAAGCCGGGAACGATCACGCGCACCGGTCTCGGCACCTTCGTCGATCCGCGTTTCGGCGGCGGCAAGCTGAACGAGCGGACGACCGCCGAACTGGTCCGGCTGATGGAAATCGACGGCGAGGAATACCTGTTCTACAAGGCCTTCCCGATTCACGTCGGCATCATCCGCGGCACCACCGCCGACCCGGACGGCAACGTGACCATGGAAAAGGAGGCGCTGACGCTGGAAGCCCAGGCGATCGCCATGGCCGCGAGGAACTCCGGTGGCATCGTCATCGTCCAGGTTGAGCGCATCGCCGAACGCGGCACGCTCAACCCGCGCCAGGTCAAGATTCCCGGCATCCTGGTCGATTGCGTGGTGGTCGCCGAGAAGCCCGAATACCACATGCAGACCTTCGCCGAGCCGTACAGCCCGGCCTTTGCCGGCGAAATCCGGGTGCCGATGTCGGCGCTGAAGCCGATGCCGATGAGCGAGCGCAAGATCATCGCCCGTCGCGCGGCGATGGAGCTGACGCCGGGTGCCGTGGTCAATCTCGGCATCGGCATGCCCGAAGGCGTGGCCGACGTCGCTGCCGAGGAGGGCATCGTCGACCTGATGACGCTGACCGCCGAACCCGGCGTCATCGGCGGTGTTCCGGCCGGCGGCCTGAACTTCGGCGCCGCCACCAACACGCAGGCGATCATCGACCAGCCCAGCCAGTTCGACTTCTACGACGGCGGCGGTCTCGACCTCGCTTTCCTCGGGCTGGCCCAGGCCGACCGCGAGGGCAACCTGAATGTCTCCAAGTTCGGCCCGCGACTGGCCGGTGCCGGCGGTTTCATCAACATCTCGCAATCGGCGCGCAAGGTCGTCTTCGTCGGCACCTTCACCGCCGGCCGCCTGGAAGTGGCGGTCGACGGCGGCAAGCTGAAGATTCTCCAGGACGGCTCGGCGGTCAAGTTCGTCGACCAGGTCGAACACCGCACCTTCTCCGGGCCGCAGGCGGTCAAGCGCGGCACGCCGGTGCTCTACATCACCGAGCGCTGCGTCTTCGAACTGACCGCGGCCGGGCTGGTGCTGACCGAAATCGCGCCGGGCGTTGACCTGCAGCACGACATCCTGGCGCGCATGGATTTCGCGCCCTTGATGCCGACTGCGCCCCGGCTCATGGACGCGCGTATCTTCGTCGATGCGCCGATGCATCTGCGGCCGGACATCCTGGCCGGACAGGCCTGATTTCAGTCCGTTGTATCGCTGCCGTCTGTTGCCTGATGGCGGCTACCCTGACGTCGTGATGTCGGCGGCAGCCCCCAGGTCAGCGTGTAAAACACGTCCAGTGCATTGTCGCTGCCGGCCCGCCCGATCAGCGTGATCTGGCGGGTCAGTTCGATCGACAGTTTGACGATGCTCTCGGCCGTGCCCAGCGACTGCTCATAACTCAGGGTGGCCGACGACGACAGGCGTTTGCCAATGCTGAGGATCTGGTTGCCCGTCGTTGCGCCGGTGTCGACACCGGCAGCAACGACGCGGCTGCCCGGCTGACGGCCGCCGCTGCCGTCGAGATTGCCCTGGCGAACGCCGAATTCGTCGATGCCGAACGTGCGTTTCAGTTGCTGGACGAGGTTGCCCGAGTCGTTGCCGAGCAAGCCGCCGGCCGCCGACAGCAGCAGGCTGGCGTCGCCGGCACTCATGCTGTCCTGGCCATGGCCGAGGATCAGCCAGGACAGCTTTTCCGGGTCCGGCAGGTCCGGGTCCGAGATCAGGCGTACCACCGGTCGCTGCGCCGTGCCGGAAAGCTGGACGCCGGGTTCGACGGCCAGGCCTTTACGCACGGCGCGCACGTCGAGCGCCGGGTTGTCGGGCAGCCCCTGGAAAGTCAGGATGCCGCGGGTGATCTCCAGCCGTTGGCCGTAGGCCTCGAAGCGGCCGTCGCGGGTGCGGATCGTGCCGGTGGCCCGGGGCAGATCGCGACCGCTGGCGCTCAGCCGGACCTGACCGGCCAGCCGGGTACTCAGGCCGGCGCCTTCGAACAGGAAATGGCGGCCGAGATCGGTCTGCACATCGAGTGCCAGGTTCGGGCGCAGGCCCGGCGACGGCTGGTTGCCCGGGCGATGGATGACGACGTCGTCGGACAGTCGCGGGGCGCCGGCCGGTGCCAGTTGCCAGTAGGCGCCGTCGATGGCGAGGCGGCCGTCGATGCCGAGCGCGGCGTCCTGCCAGCGCAATTTTCCTTCGCCGGACAGGCTGACCCACTGGTCCTGGCGTTGCCAGACACCAACGCGGTCGAGGCGGACGGTCAGCGCCGCCTGGCCGTCGCCCTGTCCGGGGGCGACGCGCAGCTCGCCGGAAACATCGAGTCGTCCCGGTCCTTCCAGGCTGCCGGCCTGATCGCCGAGCGCCAGGCGCAACGGCCGGGGCGCGCGCTGGCGGGCGCTGCTGAAACTGAGCCGGCGGATGCTCAGCAGATTGTCGGCGATGTCGGCGGCCAGCTCGCCGTCGACCAGCGCCAGGCCCTGGGCCGGCAGGCGCAGGCTGAGCGCCTGGCCGTTCAGGGTGCCGGCCAGCGCCGGTCGGGCCGGGCTGCCGGCAAGCTGCAGGCGAGCGTCGATGCGGCCGCCGGTTTGCCAGTCCTCGCCGAGCAGTTCGCCGAGCCAGCCGAGGTCGGCAATTTCGGCCGTGGCCTGGCCCTGCCAGGGCGCGCTGGCGGCCAGTTGCCAGGGGCCGTCCACGCCGGCGGTCAAGCCGGCCTGGACCCGTCCGATTCGCGAGCCGCTGGCCTGCAGGTCAAGTTTGAGCGCTTTACGGTCGGCGTTGGCCTGGATCGTGGCCTGCCAGTCGAGCGGCTCGCCGGCCAGTTGCAGGGGGCCGACCGACCAGCCGTCGGCGCTTGCCCGCAGCGCGGCCGGGCTGCGCAGGCGCAGGTTGCGGGCGGCACTGTCGGCAAGCAGCGAGAGTTGCGTCAGCATGCCTTGCCAGCGACCGTCCTGCTCGCTGCCGTCGACCTGCAGTTGCAGGCGTTCGCCAGCGGCCAGGCGACCGTCGATGGCAATTTGATGCTGGCGCCGGCTGCCGTCGCCACGGATGGTCAGCGGCGCGAACAGGCGCTGGCCGGCGCCGGATTCGAGGCGCTGCAACGTCAGCCCGAGTTGCAGCGGCGCATCGGCAGCTTCCGCCAGGCTGGCCGATAGATGCACGCCGTCGGCGCGGAAAACGCCGGGCAGGCCGATGCGGCCGGCGCGCAATTCGCCGTCGACCAGCGGTCGGGCGAGGCTGCCGCTCAAGTTCAGGTCGGCCTTCAGGTCGCCTTCGGCGCCGAGGGCGCCTAGGCGAGGCGCGTCGATGGCGAGCTGCAGGCGCTGGCCGGGGGCGCCGAAACCGCCTTTGGCGGTCAGGTGGTTGCCGGCCAGCGCCAGGTTCAGGTCGATGCCGCTGAGCGTCGGCCAGTCCACCTGCAATTCGCCCTGGCCAGCCAGCGGCTGGCCGCGAAACTGGCTGTCGCCGAGGGCAAAGCTGGCGTCGACGACGGGTTTCGGCTGCAGTCGTCCCTTGGCCTGCAGCCTGGCGTTGATACGCGCGCTCGGCAGTTCGGCAAAGCGGGCGGGGTCGAATTCCTGCAGCCGGGCGTCGACCGTGAATGCCTGCTCGACCAGTTGCAGACTGCCGGCGGCAAGCAGGCGGGCCTGGCCGGCGGCGATTTCGATGTCCGTCAGGGTCAGGATATCGGCGGCGTGTTGTGCGGTGCCGCGTAAGGTGAAGCGGCGGTCGCGCAGGTCGACGCGGATGTCCTGGCGTTGCTGGCCGATTGTCGCGCTCAGCTGGCCGTCCAGCCGGGTCGGCCGCAAGCTGCTGTGCAGGCGGGTGGCGTCGAGCTGACGGACGGCGAGTTCCAGTTGCAGCGCGCCGTCGTCAAGTTCGCCCTGCCAGACGCCGCGTCCGGAAAGTTCGCCGCCGCCCAGGCGGGCCTGCAGTTCGGGAAACGCCAGTTGTCCGTCCAGCCAGGTGGCTTGCCCCTGCAGGCGCTCGATCGGCAATCCCGGTCGGTCGAGCGGCGCGGCTTGGCGGTTGCTCAGGTCGAAGCGGGCACTTACCCCACCGGCCGCCGGCGTCACCTTGAGATCGAGGTCGAGGCGGGCGTCGGGCAGCCCGTCGCGCCAGGCCGCCGGGTCGATGTTGGCGAGCTTGATGTCGGCCTCGACCAGCGGCATCGCCGCGAACGGGTGCAGGCTGACCAAGGCATTGCCTTCGATGCCGGCGCGGGCGTCGAGCTTGACGGTGAAGCCGGCCAGCGGCCCCGCCGCTTGAAACGCCAGCGCCAGTGGTTTGTCTTCCAGTTGCCCCTGGATCTCGCCGCTGGCCTCGAGCGGGAAGGGGGCCTGGCCGTCGATCTGCACTTGGCCGCGCACGGCGACATCGCCGCTGTGCAGGCGCAGGTCGTCGATGCGATGGTGGCGGCCGTCGCTGTCGATCCGCGCCGCCAGGTCGCGGGCGATTTCCTGCTCGCCGTAGTGCAGGCGGGCAATGCGCAATTCCCCGAGATGGATGGCCAGCGGCAGTTGCAGGTCGGCCGGCTCGACGCTCGGGGTGTCGCTGGCCGGGGTCGTGATGTGCAGGCTGGTCGCGCTCAGGGACTCGATCTGCAGGCGCTGCAGCAGCAGGGCGCCGGGTGTCCAGGCCAGCGCGAGGTCGGTGGCGACGATGTGGGTGTCGCCATCCTGCCAACGCAGTTCGCCGATCGTGAGCGGGCCGCCGAGACGCCCGTCAGCCTGCTCGACCAGCAGGCGATTGCCGCTCAGCGTGCCGGCCAGACTCAGGGCGAATTGCAGTCCGCTGCCGGTACTGACCAGCCAGTAGGCAGCGGTGCCGATGGCCAGGAGCAGGGAGAGGAGGAGCGTAACGAGGCGGCGCATAGTTAGAACGGGATGGCCAGCGAGAAATGCAGTTGCAGGCGACCTTCGCGTTCGCCGTAGGCGAGGTCGGCGCCGATCGGGCCGGCCGGGCTGCGCCAGCGTACGCCGAGGCCGTAGCCGGTGGCGAGGCGGATGTCCTTGAGTCCATCGACGGCGTCACCGGCATCGACAAACAGCGCCAGGCCCCAGTCGTCGTTCAGCCAGTGCGTGTACTCGGCGCTGGCCACCGCCAGGTAACGACCGCCGACGGTGGCTTCGCCTTCCTTGATGCCCAGGCTCTGATAGGCGTAACCGCGGACCGAACCGGTGCCGCCGGCGCGGAACAGGTAATCCTGCGGAATGCGCAGGCGCGAATCGGCGAAGGTCCGCCCCAGTTCGCCGCGCAGGGCCAGGGTGTCGCGGGGGCCAACCGGCAGGTAGTGCTGGATGCGCCCGTGCAGGCGGACGAAATTCTGGTCCGACAACGCCGCCTTGGCGCCACCGCCGACGCTCAACTGGAGTACCGTGCCAGCGCGTGGGTCGAGCAGGTTGTCGATCTGGCGCCAGGTCCACATGGCGTTGGGCACCAGCGCCCGGCTGGTGATGTCGACACTGCCGTCGGGCCAGCGGGTTTCGCGCTGCCAGTTCAGCGACAGGCGCTGCTCCACGCTGCCGCGTTGTTGCACGCTCTGGATGCCGAGTCCATAACGTTCGGTGCGCAGACTCTCGATGTCGCTGGCTTCGCGGACAAAGCCGATGCTGTGCCGGCGTTGTTTGTCGTCGGGCGGCAGGATCACGTCGCTGTAGAAGGTCTGCCGCTTCTGTTCGAGACGCAGGCCGGTATCGAATTCCCAGGCCTGGCCGAAGAGGTCGGGCGTGTTGTAGTTGGCCTCGACCCGGGCGCCGGTATTGGAGCTGGCGCCGATACCGAAGCCGGCGCGATGACCGGGGCGCTCGCGCATCCGCAGGCGGACCGGGGCGACGGCGTTGCCGTCGGCGTCGATCTGGGCGGCGGCAGTATCGAGTTCGGCACGGACGCTGGCGAAGTACGGCGTCGATTGCAGGATGCCGGTCAGGGTCTGCAGGTCGGCTGCCCGGTAAGGTTCTCCCGGCCGGACCTGGCGGTTGTAGCGGGCGACCAGTTCCGGCGTGTAGCGGTGCAGGCCGCTGAATTCCAGTTCGCCGTAGCGGTAGCGCGGGCCGGCATCGTAGCGGGCGCTGAGGGTGGCGCGTGCTGCCTCGGCATCAATGTCGGCGCGGCTGTCGACCAGTCGGGCGTCAGCGTGTTCGTTGGCCAGCAGTTCGGCCAGTACCTGTTGCTTGGCGGTATTCCAGTCTTCCTGGCGGAAGGGCTGGCCGGCCGGCAGGCGCCAGCCGCTTATCAGTGCCTGGCGACGTTCCTTGTCGATAGGACCATCGACGTTCAGGTCGACACGCTCGATCAGTGTCCGCGGCCCCGGATCGACACGCAGTTGCAGTCCGTCGTGGTCGACGATATCGATGTTCGGCGAGAAATAGCCTTCGGTGGCGAGAATGTCACGCGCCTGGGCCTGCAGCCGCTGAGGGCCGGCTTCTGCCTGCAGAAAAGGCGACAGGCGGCTGGCCAGCGCTGCCGGTGCCTCGATCCGCAACTGCGCTGTGGCTGGCAGGGCCAGGCAGGCGAGCAGCAGGGGCAGGGCAAGGCGGAGGCTGCGCATCAATGGCCCCCGTTCTCCCGTGGCTCTTCGGGCGGCAGCAGGAAACTGCGCGGTTGCTGGCGGAAACGCCGGCCGAGTGCCGCCAGCAAGGGGCCCCAGTGGGCGAAGGCGATGCGCCGGGCACCCATGGCCGTGCGCAAGGCCAGCGCGAAGCTGACGCCGAGGTTGGTCAGCCCGATCAGGGCGACGCCGAGTGCGCCCCACAGCAAAGCCTGCCAGGCCATGGCGAACTCGAAACCGCCGAAGGCGTAACCGAGGTTGGCCGAGGAGAAGGCAATGTGGCGGATGTCGAGTGGCAGGCCGAGCAGGGTGCCGATCATGCCGGTCGAGCCGAGCATGCAGCCAAACAACAGGTTGCCCATGATGCCGCCGAGGTGGCTTTCGATGTAGTCGCCGGTGCGTACAGCCCTGTCCTTGCCGGCCAGTCGTTGCAGCCAGCCGAGACGGGCGATGCGCGGGCCGATGTTGGCGTAGGCGGCACGGTTGTCGAAATAGCCGCTGATCAGGCCGGACAGGAATAGAAAGAAGCCGGCAATGGCCGCGTGCGGGACCGCCCACGACAGCGGATCGAGATCGGCCATCAGGTGCGCCGCCTTGGCGGTGTCGACCGGCGGCCCGCCGAACAGGAAGGCGGCGGCGAGGCTGACCAGGATGGCCACCGGCAGGGCGACCATGACATTGCCGCCGATGGCCGCCAGTTGGCTGCGGCTGACCGCTGCCGCGACATCGGCAATGCGTTCGAGGTCGGCCTGGCGATTGGGTTTGAGACCGTCGAGCAGACCGGCCAGCGTCTGTGCGGTCATGGCCGGCTGCTTGGTGGCGACGGTGAAGCCGAGCAGGAAGATGGTGACGAAGCCCAGGCCGTAGATCATGCTGAACAGAAAGGCTTCGACGAACAGCGGTGCCCCAAGTGCCGCCGCCTTGATCTTGAGCAGCGCCATGATGCCGATCAGGATGCCGGCACCGGCCGCCGAACGCCACATCCGGTGGTAGTCGGTACGGGTTTCGCAGATGTAGTGTTCACCCGAGCGGGCGGCGTTTTCGGTGACGCGCACGGCGAGCACGCCGGACAGTTGCTGCATGTAGTGACGCAGGCTGTGACGGCGGTTTTCAGCGAGGAAAACCTCGCGGGCGAAGATCGTCCAGTCGCGGATGGCGACCTCGTGCGGGGCATTGCGCAGGCCGGCGGTGAGGATGCGGGTGAGTTCGGTGATCCGCTGCAGGCTTTGTTCGCTGCGGGTCAGAATGTACGAAAGATGAAGGCTGGTACCGATGGTGAGTGCCCGCTTACGGATTCGGTTCAGGGTGTCCTGGCACTGGTCGACAATGACCAGCAACTGGTCGCCGTTGTCGAAGCGACTGTCGTCGCCGTCGAGTCCGGCGCGGAAGCCGCGGACGAATTCCAGTGCCTCGGCCGACAATGCGACGAAGCGCGGCGAATCATCCTCGAGGTTGGGCGACGCACGCATCAGTTCGCCTTCCAGGCCGAGGCCGCTGACCCGATGGGCGAGCAGCAGCAGCGCGTCGAGCATCTGCTCCTGGACGCCGCGCCGGTCCATTTCACGGAAGGTTTCGGGCGGCGCCAGAATTTCCCAGAAGCGGTGCGCCAGTTCGGCCGGGACGGCCTCCAGCCAGCGCCAGTCGTCGCGGTCGGAGAAGATCAGGTGCAGGCAGTCCTTCATCCGTCTTTCGTCGGGTACCTCGGGCAGCAGTCGGTTGCCGAGGATGCGCCACCATTCGGAGAAGAAGCCGGTGCCGGGCAGGATGCCGCTGTCGGTGAAAAAACTCAGCAGGCGGCGGCTGCCGACGAAATGGATGACGTGATGCCGGAAGCCGGCGCGCAATGCCTCGTCGTCTTCCAGGCGCTCGAGCATCAGTGCGTAGCGCCGGTTGCTCTGGTCGTCGTTTGTATCCTCCGGGCGCAGGGCGGCGATCAGCCGGCGCAGCAATTCAAGCTCACAGGCTTCCGGATTGCGGAAATCTTCCAGTGCGGCAAGTAGGCGCTGGTCGCCGGTGGGGCGGAAGTCGCCAAAGTAGCGGGTCAGGCGGCGGATGAGTGTTTTCAAAGGCATCGGCGGGGCAAACGGAACTGCCCGGTGGTTCAGGTTGCACCATGATATCCCGTGGTGCGCTAAACCCGTTCTTTCCCGCTTGTTGTCTTGGTGACGATTCGTAATAGAATGCGTGCTGCAATATCAATAACAACCCTTTCAACAGGAAGAAACATGAACCTCGTCAAGAAATCCATCGCTGTTGCCCTGCTGGCCGGCATCGGCTTCTCTGCCGTTGCCCAGGAACGCGTCTATGTCATCGACCAGCGCGACGTCGTCGCCAAGTCGGGTACCGGCCTGTGCTGGCGCACCGGCTACTGGACCCCGGCCGGCGCCGCCGCCGACAAGGCCGGTTGCGAATGCGACAAGGACCTGCTGCCGAAGGAAACCTGCGAAGGCAAGGCTGCCGCTGCTGCAACCCCGGCTGTCGCCGGCCCGAAGCCGACCGGTGAAAAGATCACCGTCGCCGCTGACGCCCTGTTCGACTTCAACAAGGCTGTCCTGCGTCCGGAAGGCAAGGCCAAGCTCGACGAACTGGTTGCCAAGGCTGCCCAGATCAAGCTCGAAGTGATCCTGGCCGTCGGCCACACCGACCGCATCGGCGGTGCTGCCTACAACCAGACCCTGTCCGAGAAGCGTGCTGCTGCGGTCAAGGAATACCTGGTTGCCAAGGGCATCGAAGCCAACCGCATCTACACCGAAGGCAAGGGCAAGACCCAGCCGGTCACCGGCGACACCTGCAAGGGCAACGCCAAGACCCCGGCCCTGATCGCCTGCCTGCAGCCGGATCGCCGCGTCGACATCGAAGTCATCGGCACCAAGTAATAGCGACTTTGTTGCACGAAGCCCTGCCTCGGCAGGGCTTTTTTACATCTGGAAGTCCTTTGTCATTATTGCATCGCTCCCTGTTGGTCCTGAGCCTGGTCGTTACCAGCATCCCGGGTATCGCGGCCGAGCCGCCGCGCGTCGGGCTGGTGCTCGGCGGTGGCGGCGCGCGCGGTGCCGCGCATATCGGCGTGCTCGAAGTGCTGGCCGAACAGCGCATCCCGATTGCTTGTGTCGCCGGCACCAGCATGGGGGGGCTGGTTGCCGGAGCCTGGGCCGCAGGCGTCACGCCGGCCAGGATGCAGCAAGCGCTGGCGGCCGTAGACTGGTCGGACATGTTCCTCGACAACCCCGACTATGGCGAGATGAGCCATCGTAACCGGGCCATTTCCCGGCTGTATCTGCCGGGTTCCGAAAGTGGGGTCGGCGCCGACGGCGTCCGCTACCAGGGCGGCGTCGTTGCCGGGCAGAAGATCAAACTGTTCTTCAACCGTCTGGTCGGCGGCAGCCGCATCGAGCAGCTGGCGCTACCCTTGTCGATTGTCGCCACCGATATTGGCAGCGGCGAGGCCGTGGTGTTCCGCGACGGCGATCTGAGCACGGCCATGCGCGCCAGCATGTCGGTTCCCGGCCTGCTGGCACCGGTCGAGCAAGGCGGGCGCAAGCTGGTCGATGGTGGCTTGGTCGACAACCTGCCGGTGGCGGAAATCCGCGAACGCTGTGCAGCCGATGTGCTGATCGTCGTCGATGTCGGCACCCCGCTGCTCAAGGCCGATGAGGTCGGTTCCCTGCTGACGGTGTCGGCGCAGATGATCGGCATCCTGACCCGGCAGAACGTGGCCCGTTCGCTGGCCCTGCTGGGCGAGCGGGACATCCTGATCCAGCCGGCGCTCGACGGCATCCGTGCCGGCGACTTTCCACGTCACGCCGAAGCGGCGGTGCGCGGCCGACAGGCGGCGCAGGCCGTGGCCGAGCGCCTGGCTCCGCTGGCCCTGGCGCCGGCCGACTATCTCGCCTGGTGGCAGGGCATCGAGGCCCAGGCTGCTGCACCGCTGCGGGTTGACGCGATCGAGGTGGCCGGCTTGGGTCGGGTCAATCCGCGCTCGCTTGATCGCTTCATCGATATTGCGCCTGGTGACGTGGTTTCGGCTGAGCGTATCGACCGCAGCTTGTTGCGTATTTACGGCGATGGCGATTACGAGAGCGTCGATTACGCGGTGATCGGCAATGCCGGACGCAATACCCTGCGCATCATGCCGGTCGAGAAACCCTGGGGGCCGGATTATCTGCGTTTCGGCATCCATCTCGCCGCCGACAGCGGTGACGGGGCGTCGTTCGGCGTCCGCGCCGCCTATCACCGGACCTGGCTGAATGCCCTGGGTGGCGAATTGCTCTATCACGCCGAACTGGGCTCGCATAATCGCCTGGGGGTGAATCTCCATCAGCCGCTTGATCCCGCGCAGCGTTACTTCGCCGAAGCGCTGGCCGGTGTCGAGCAGGAGCGCCTGAGCGTGTTCGAGGACGATCGGCGGATCGCCAAGTACAAAGTCACCGAGTCGCGCCTGGGGGGATGGCTGGGGTACAACGCCCACGTCTATGGGGCGGTACGCTTCGGCTGGCTGCAGCGTCGCCGCGATTACCGGCTCGATACCGGAACCCTGGCGCTGCCGCGCGGTGATGTCACCTTCGGTGGCTGGCAGGCAACGCTCGATTTCGACCGTTCCGACCGCATGTATTTCCCGACCCGGGGCTGGGCCGCCCATCTGAACTATTTCCATTCACCGGCTCGCGATTACGCGCGTTTCGATGCCGAGCTGCGCGGGGCCTTTACCCTGGCCGATACCGTGTTCAATGCCCGGGTCGCCTACACCGGGTCGCCGCGCGGCAAATTGCCGGCCTACGACGCCGGCCGGCTGGGCGGCTTTCTCAACATGACCGCCTACAGCACTGGGCAGCTGCTCGGCGACGACATCCAGTACGCCGGTCTGCGCAGCGAACGAATCATCGGTCGCCTGCCGCTGGGGCTGCGGGGCGACATGCGTTTCGGCGTGGCCCTCGAAGCCGCCCGTCTGGGCCGGCGCTTCAGCGAAACCGGGCGCGACGGCTGGCTGGATTCGCTGGCCTTTTACCTCGGCGGCGAGACGCCGCTCGGACCGGCCTATCTCGGTATCGGCCACTCGCGGCAGGGCACATCCAATCTGTTCCTGTTCATCGGTACGCCATGAGCCAGGACACCCTCCATCTTTGTGCCACCAGTCGACTGGCCCAGATCCTGCGCGACGAAGTCCCGACTGGATCGGGCGCCTGGCAGACGCCCGCGGCGCTGACCATGGTCCAGTGGCTGTCGGCGCTGGCCGACGAAGCAGTGCTCGGCGGTGATGCCGCGCTGCCGCAAGCCTTGGACAGCGAAGCCGAGCGCCTGCTTTGGGAACAGGTGATCGCCGATGCCCTGAGCAGCGGCGCCGGTGCGGCGGCACCGTTGTTCGATCTGCCCGGCCTGGCGGCGTCGGCCATGGACGCGCACGCCCTGTGTCGGCGCTGGGGGCTGACCGCCGGCGGCGCGGCCGATGAGGCGCGTCTGTTCGCCGCCTGGCAGGCGGCTTTCCTCAAGCGTTGCCGCGACGGCGGCTGGATCGATCCCGCCAGTCTGCAACTTGAACTGCTTGACCGCCTGGCGGCCGGCCAGTTCGTTCTGCCGGCGCAAGTCGTGCTGTGCGGCTTCGACCGCCTGACGCCGCTGGAGCAACGATTCATCGACGTGCTTCAGGCGCGTGGGGTGGATGTCTCGGAACGCGATTTCTCGGTACCTGCCGGGCCGCCGACTGTCCATGCCTGCGCCGATGCCACCGCCGAATGCCATGCCGCCGTGAGCTGGGCGCTGGCGCAACTGGCTGAGCATCCCGGCCGGCGCATTGGCATCGTCGCGCCGGATCTCGCTGGCGTTCGTGACCGCCTCGCCGGCCTGCTCGACGAAGCCCTGCATCTTCCGGCGCTACGTCCCGATGGCGCGGAACTGCCGCGCAGCTACAACATCTCGCTCGGCCGGCCGCTGGCCGAACAGCCACTGGTGCGCAGTGCGCTCGATCTGCTGGCCCTGGGCAGCGGTCGTGCGGCCTTCGAGCAGTCGCGTTTGTCGACGCTGCTGCTCGGTGCCTTCTGGGCTGGCGACGTCAGCGAAGCCGATGCGCGGGCCTGTCTGGATGCGGCGATGCGCCGCGACCTGCCCTATTTCACCCAGGTGCCAGCCCTGCTGCGGCTGGCGGCGCGTCAAGCCCAATCCTGCCCGCGCACGGTTGATGCGCTGAATGGCGCGCTGGCGATGCTGGCCGAAGCGCCGCGCAGCCAGTTACCGGGCGCCTGGGGGCGGGTTTTCCGGCAGGCGCTGGCGGCTGCCGGTTGGCCTGGCGAACGGCCTTTGTCCAGCGACGAGTTCCAGGCGCATCGGGCGTTTGGCGAAGTACTCGACGGCTTCGGGCGGTTCGACGCGCTGCTCGGGCGCATCGGTCAGGGCGCGGCGCTGGCCCGTCTGCGCGAACTGTGCCGACAACGCCTGTTCCAGCCGGAAACCCGCGGTCAGCCGGCGATCCAGGTGCTCGGCGTGCTTGAAAGCGCCGGCCTGAATTTCGACGCCCTGTGGGTGATGGGTCTGAACGACGACCGCTGGCCGCCGCCGCCCCGGCCGAACCCACTGCTGTCAGTCGACGCCCAGCGCACGGCCGGGAGTTCGCATGCCAGCGCCGACGTCGAACTCGATTTCGCCCGCCGCGTGCATGTTCGTCTGCTGCGTTCGGCGGCTTCGGTGGTGCTGTCCTGGGCGCGCGCCGACGGCAACCGCATGCTGCGTGCCAGCCCCTTGCTCGGCGAACTGCCGGCGGCCGGCGTGCACGAGGCGCGGCTGACGACGCTGGCCACTCGCCTGGCCGTTGCTGCCGGCTGCGAATCCATCGAAGATGGCGTGGCGCCGCCGGTTGCCGAGGGCGAGGTGGTGGCCGGCGGAAGCTGGTTGCTGCGGGCGCAGGCGATCTGTCCGGCCTGGGCCTTCTATCAGTTCCGGCTCGGCGCGCAGGCCATGGAAACGCCGGTCGAAGGCCTCGACCCGGCCGCGCGCGGCACCCTGGTGCATGGCGCGCTGGAGCAGTTCTGGGGCCGCGTCGGCGGCAGTGAAGGGCTGGCGGCGCTGAGCGATGACGCCGCCCGGCGCCTTCTGGCCGAGGCGGTCGAGAAGGCGCTGGTGCACTTCGAGGAGGCGCAGCTTAGCTCCTTGCCGGAACGCTTCCGGCAACTGGAATCGGCGCGGCTGGTGCGCCTGCTCGAGCGCTGGCTGGCGGTCGAGCGCGAGCGGCCGGAGCCGTTCACCGTCGTCGCCTGCGAACAGGCGGCCAGCGTCGACATCGAAGGCATCCGCGTGAACATGGTGGTCGACCGTATCGACCGGCTGGCCGACGGCCAGCAACTGATCATCGACTACAAGACCGGGGCTGCGATCAATATCGACAACTGGGCGTCGTCGCGCATCACCGAGCCGCAGTTGCCGATCTACGCCGCTCTGGTTGGCGATGACGTGGTGGCCGTCGTTTTTGCCAAGGTGTTGATCGACAAACCGGCCTTTGCCGGGATTTCTGCTGCCGGCGACCTGCTGCCGGGGGTCCGTGGGCTGGCTGATCCGCGGCAGAAGGTTTTTCCGGCGGAAAGCTTCCCCGATTGGCCGTCAGTGATTGCTCACTGGCAGGGTGCCCTGCACGGCGTGGCGCGCGAGGTCCGGGCCGGGGTTGCCGGCGTCAGCTTTGCCAGCGAGGCCGACCTCAAATATTGCGAAGTCCTGCCCTTGCTGCGCTTGCCCGAGCGACGGCGGCTGTTGCAGGCGCGTTAATCCTCGCCGCTGTCGAGCCCGGCGCTCAACGCGGCGATGACTTCCGGTCGCGCCAGTTCGTCGAGAAACCACTGCAGCGCCTTGCCGACCTGACGGTTGCGCCAGGCGATATGGCTGCGTATCGGCGGGTGCGGCTCGGCGGTGCGCAGTTCGACCAGCCGGCCGGCGGCGATTTCCGGGTCGGCGATCCAGCCGGGCAGGTGGCCGACGCCGAGGCCGGCCAGCTGGGCGGCGGCCTTGGCCCGCATGTCGGGGACGCGCAAGGCGTCCTGGCCGTCCTGCAGGCCGATGGTGCGCGCGGTCAGTTCCTGCGAGGTGTCGGCGATGACGATGGCGCGGTGCAGGGCCAGGTCGGCGGCAGTGATCGGCGTCGGCGCACGGGCCAGGGGATGGTCGGGGGCGACGACCAGACGCATCCGGGGGCGGCACAACTGGCGGCTGCCAATGCCGCCCCGGGCCGGCGGATCGCCGGGCGCGCCGATGACCAGGTCGGCACGGTCGGTGGCCAGGGCATCCCAGGTGCCGCCGAGGACTTCGTTGGACAGGCGGATCTGGGTCTGGTGACCGGCATCGTAGAAACGCCGGATCAGCGGCAGCAGGCGCTCAGCCGGGATGATCGCGTCGAGGCCGATGCGCAGTTCCGACTCCCAGCCGGTGGCGATGCGCTGGATGCGGCGCTCCAGTTCGCGGGCGGCGCGCAGCAGGTGGCGACCGTCGTCGAGCAGGGTGCGGCCTGCGTCGTTGAGCATGGCACGCCGGCCTTCGCGGATGAACAGCGTGATGTCGAGGTCGCTTTCCAGCTTGGCCACCGCGTGCGATAGCGCCGACGGCACCCGGTGCAGGGCCTTGGCGGCAGCGGTGAAGCTGCCGTGCCGGTCGATGGCGTCGAGAACCTGGAGCAGTTCGAGGGAGATTTTCATGGGATTTCCGGATCGATGCGCGGATTTTACGCCCCGGATGACTGCCGTGTCGGTTTCTCGAGTGCCTGCTATAGTGAGTGCATTCACGCTATCCGGAGTCTGTGCGCATGGCCCTGACCACCTCCCTGGCCGATCTCGTCGTCCTGCTTGTCGAGCCTTCGCAGATGCAGGCGCATCTGGTTGAACGCATGCTGACCAATCAGGGGGTGCGCCGGATCACCATCGTCGCCAACGGTAGTGCCGCAATGATTGCCCTGCAGGATGCGACCGACGGACAGGTGGTGATCAGCAGCCTCTATCTGCCGGACATGGCCGGGACCGAACTGGTGGCAGCGATGCGCGATGACCCGGCGCTGGAAAGCGTGCCCTTCATTCTGGTTTCCAGCGAGACGCGGCCGCAAGTGCTTGAGCCGGTCCGTCAATCCGGTGCCTGCGCCATCGTCGCCAAGCCGTTCACTGAACAGCAGTTGTCGCGCGCCCTGTACGCTGCCGCCGATTACCTTAATCCGCCGCAGGACATCGATCTCGCCGAGATCGAAGGGCTGCGCGTGCTGGTGGTCGACGACAGTCTGGCGTCGCGGCATCACCTGCGCCGGCTGCTTGAGGAGCTCGGCATCGAGCGCATCACCGAATGCGTCGACGGCCGGCAGGCGGTGGCGGTGCTGCAGGAAAGCATGTTCGACCTGGTCATTACCGACTACAACATGCCGGAGATGGACGGCCGCGAACTGACCGAATACATCCGCACGCAAAGCTGGCAGGCCGAAGTGCCGGTACTGATGGTGACCAGCGAGCAGAACATGGGCCGGCTGGCGGCCGTCGAGCGGGCCGGGGTGTCGGCCATCTGCGACAAGCCGTTCGAAGCCTCGAACATTCGCCGCCTGATCAGCGATGCCTTGCAGCGATGACCCGCAACACCAGCTGCCTTAGCACGATGCAGAAGGCGAGCAGGACCAGCAGCGGGTCTACCAGGGCGTCCCAGAGATTGTCGAAAATGCCGCTGGCGTAAGCCGCCAGGTCGACGGCCAGGATCATCAGCCAGACGTGCATGCGCCTCAGCCAGAGGGCCAGAGCGACCGGGATCAGCGCGCCGAGCAGCATCCACGGCTGGTAACCGAGAGCGTAGGGATCGAAGGCGCCCCAGCCCAGCGCGGCCGGATAGAAGAGTGCGGCAAAGGCGAGCAGACCGAGCGCGCCGGGGTAGCCCAGCGGCGTCAGCGGTCTGGCCGGCAGGTGGAGGATGGCCAGCATCAGCAGGGTCACCGACGGTGTGCCGAACAACGAATGCATGACCGGCGCGATCCCGGCGATCAGTGCGATGGTGGTTGCCGTCAGCGCGGCTTTCGGGCGCAGCACGCCGAGCGGCAGCAGGCTGGCCAGGGCGCCGAAAATCAAACCATGGGCAAGCAGGCTGTAGGCGGACAGGGCGTTCATTGCGGCGCCCCGTCGAGCCAGGCTTCATTGAAACGCAGATGGCGGATGCCCTGCTGGCGCCAGCCGTAGGCCAGGTGAATCCCGGCATCGGCGGCCAGGGCCAGCGAAGGCGCGGAGAAATCGGCGTCGGCCGCCGCTTCGATGATCCTTGGCGCTTGCCAGACACTGCCGTCGGCGTTGCCGACCCAGACCGCCAGCGTGCCGGCGCCGGTGGTGGTGTTGCCGGCCAGCAACAGTCGCCCGCTGGCCAGCCGGGTCATTGCCTGCGGCCGGTTATCGGCCAGGGTGTCGGGCTGGCTGACGGGGCGCCACGGTGCGGCGGGGGGCTCGTCCGGCAGGCGGACCTTACCGACGATGCGTCCGTGGCTGTCAAGACGCAGCCATTCGTCGCGGGCGGAGATTAATGTCGGGCTGAGCGGCAAGCCGAGTCCGCCGTCGTCCAGCGTGAGTGGTGCCATGCGCAGGCGGGTATCGGCAACGCCGACCGGCGAGGTCGTCAGTCGCAGCGGCGCTTGCCAGTGCTGACCGCCATCGTCGGACAGGGTGTGCACGATGCGGTGGGCGCCAGCGCCGCCGGCAGTGAACCACAGATGGAGGGCCTCGCCATGGGCGTACAGGATCGGGTCGGCAAGATGCCGGATGTGGGCGAAAAGTTTGCCGGCGGCTTCTTCGCTGGAAAAGACCGGGTAAGGTTCGCCCCAGTTGCCGTCGCTCAGCGTGCTGAACCAGATGACGTCGTGGTGCCGGGGGGCGTCAGCCTGCGCCAACCAGGCGATGGCCATGCGGCCGTCGGCCAGACGGGTCAGGCTGGGGGCGCCGAGCAGGCCGCCGACGCCGGGCAGCATGTCGTGCTGGAGCAGTGGTGGCTGCGTGGGGAGCGCGAGGACGGGCGTTGCCGCGAATGCTGTCGGCGGCAGCTGCGGTGCCCGCCAGAAGGCGGCGGCCAGCGCCAGCAAGAAAATCGCGGCGGCCAACCAGTGCAGGAGTTTCGGGGCAGGGTTTTTCGGTAGGGAAGGGGCTTGCGGCATGGCCGGATTGTAGCGCCGCTTGCGCTCGCAGTGCCTTGTCACGTCTCGTACTTTTGTCTTAGATCAGTACGATTTAATGCAGTTGGTGATAATCTCCCGCCGGGGAGATTGCTATGCGCATAAGCAGGTTCATTCTGGCGACATCGGCTGTCGTCGCAGCATTGTTTTTCGGTGGGGCCTATTGGTCGCTCGATCGTGTGTTCGACAACATCGTGCGTACCAATGCCGCGCGCGCATCCGACGCGGCAACGCGGATCACCTTCGCCGCCATGTACCAGCTGATGAGTCAGGGTTGGAGCCGCAGCCAGGCCGACGATTTCCTGCGCGGGGTGGCCAGTTCCGGCGAAGGCAGCAATATGCAGGTGCAGATCTATCGTGGCCAGCTGGTGATCGACACTTATGGCGTCATCGAGCAGCCCGAACTTGACGACGTGTTGCAGTCGGCGATGGCCAGCGGGCAGGCGGTGCGTATCGACAGCAGCGAAACTGCCCGTCACGTCTATCCGCTGATCGCCGATCAGCGTTGCCTGGGCTGTCATGCCAACGCAACGCCCGGTGTCAGCCTCGGGGCCATCGAAGTGCGCCAGGATTACGCCGGCCTGCTTGCCGATGCCCGGCGCGAACTGTCGTGGGCATTTGCCCTGCTGCTGCCGCTTGTCGCCTTGCTGGCCGGCGGCGCCGTCTGGTGGGTCGGGCGACGCATCGAAGGCGCGGTGGAAAGCCTGCAGGAGGAATTCGATCAGGTCAGCGCGGTATCCGACCTCAAGGCGCTGGCCATGGCCCAGCGCGATTTCGGTTTTGTCGAACTGAATCGCATCGACCAGGCTTTGCGCCGCCTGCTCGACAAGTTGCGCGGCATTGCCGTGGACAAGGAAATCCTGACCTTCGAGATCGGCCTGCTCGAGAAATTCGTCATCACCGCCGACGTCGTCCGCGACTGGCGCGAATACGTCGGTCGCCTGCTGATCGACATCAATACCATCCTGCCAGCGCATACGCTGTTCTCGATCTTCAAGATCGACGACGAGATGTTCGATCTGGAGGTCTTCTGGTATGGCCCGGCCTCGCCGGAAACGCGCGCCCGCATGGAGCACCACATCCGCCAGGAATTGGGGCAGATGGCCAGTTTCGCCGATAGTGGCGCCTTTGCCATCCACCATCACGTTGCCAATATCAGTGCGCCGGCGGTCGAACTGACCGAAGCCGAGGTGGCCTTGCGGGTCAAGTCCTTCTTCGTCGACAAGCCCAAGATCGGCGGCATTGTCGGGATCGGTGTCCATGCCGGGGTGCTTGAGGACGAGACCCGCTACCTGGTGGTCGAGAGTGTGCTGTCCACGCTGCTCAACGTGGTCGGTTCCGTCAAGGCGATCTACAAATACACCCGCGACCTGGAGTACTACGCGACTCGCGACCCGCTGACCGACCTGTTCAATCAGCGCGTCTTCTGGGAACTGTCGTCCTATGAGGTCGGCCGCGCCCAGCGTCACGGCTACAGTTTCGGCCTGCTGCTGATCGACCTCGACAACTTCAAGCTGGTCAATGACACCCACGGACACGCGGTCGGCGATACCTACCTGCAGCGCTTCGCCCGTCAGGTTCAGGGTGCCTTGCGCGATGGCGACATCCTGGCCCGTTACGGCGGCGACGAATTCGTCGCGCTGCTGCCGGAGGCCACCCAGGAAGCTGTCGTCGTCGTCGCCCAGCGCGTCCGCAGCGCCATCGAGCAACTCGAAATCGTCACGGCCGACGGCGTCCGTCTGCGCGGTACGGCCTCGATCGGCCTGGCGGTGTATCCGGATCATGCGGACAGCACCAAGGACCTGCTGATGTTCGCCGACAACATGATGTATCGCGCCAAGGCCGCCGGCAAGGATCAGGTGGCGGTGCCGTCGCAGAACGATGTGGTCGAGATTTTCCGCGACATCTCGCAGAAGAGCCTGATGGTCATCGAGGCCATCGAGAATCAGCGCGTTGTGCCGTATTTCCAGCCCATACTCGATGTCGCCGAGCGTCGCATCGTCGCCTACGAAGTCCTGTCGCGGATCGACCTCAAGGGCGAGATGATCCGCGCCGACGAGTTCGTCGAGATCGCCGAGAAGATCGGCGTCATCCACCGCCTCGACATGCTGGTACTCGAACGGGCATTGCATGCCCTGGCGCAGCAGGGGCACGACGGCGAAATCTTCGTCAATCTGTCGCCGCGTGCGCTGGTGTTCAACGAATTCGCTCGCGACCTGCGCCGCATCATCGCCGCCAGCAGCATTTCGCCGGACCGCATCGTGTTCGAGATCACCGAGCGCGACACGGTCAAGAACCTGGCCCTGCTTGAACGCTTCCTGAACGATCTGAAGGCCGACGGCTTCAAGCTGGCGATCGACGATTTCGGCTCTGGCTTCTCGTCCTTCCACTACCTGCGCCGTTTCCCGATCGACTACCTGAAGATCGAAGGCGACTTCATCGCCAACATGCTCAACAGCGACAAGGATCGCACCTTCGTCACCAGCATCCGTTCGCTGGCGCGGGAAATGGGCATCGCGGTGGTCGCCGAGTACGTCGAGTCGCCGGAGGTGTTGCGCGAACTCGAACGTATGGAAATCCACCGCGCCCAGGGCTACTACATCGGCCGCCCGGCCCCGGCGATCATCTCCCGGGACTGGCAACCACCGGCCTGATCAGCAGCCCTTGTAGTTCGGTGGTCGCTTCTGCATGAAAGCGTCGATGCCTTCGCCGGCATCCTCGCTCATCATGTTGCAGGCCATCACCTCGCCGGCGTAGTCGTAGGCGTCGGCGAGGCCCATTTCCAGCTGCTTGTAGAACATGCCCTTGCCCATGCGCACGGCGACGGCGCTCTTGGCAAGGATGGACCCGGCCAGGCGCTCGATTTCGACGTCGAGCGCGTCGGCCGGCACGACACGATTGACCAGGCCCTTGGCGCGGGCTTCCATGGCGTCGATGAACTCGCCGGTGAGCAGCATTTCCAGCGCCGCCTTGCGCCCCAGGTTGCGCGCCAGGCCGACTGCCGGCGTTGAGCAGAAGAGGCCGACGTTGATGCCGGAGACGGCGAACTTGGCGACATCGGCGGCCACCGCCAGGTCGCACATCGATACCAGCTGGCAGCCGGCGGCGGTGGCGATGCCGTGCACGCGGGCGATCACCGGCTGCGGCATGCGGGTGATCGTCAGCATCAGCTCGCCGCACTGGCGGAACAGCGCCTGCATGAATTCCTTGCTGTGGTTGGCGCGCATTTCCTTGAGGTCGTGGCCGGCACAGAAGGCCTTGCCGGCGCCGGCGATGACGACGACGCGGACGGCTTCGTCGGCGGCGATGGCGTCGAGTTCGCGCTGCAGCGCGGTCAGCATCTCGCGCGACAGCGAGTTGAATTGCCCGGGGCGGTTCAGGGTCAGGGTGGTCAGGCCGTCGCCACGGTCGTTGCGCAACAGGCAGGCTTCTTCGCTCATTCTGGTCTCCTCGATGGGTATTGTTGGTGATCCACGACTGTAACCGAGAAGCCGGGCGGGCTCCAGCCACCTGCTATGATGTCGGGCTGTTTTTCCCGGATGTTGCCGCCATGCGCCGCCTGTTTTCCGTCTCCCACCTGACCGCCGGATTCATCGCCGTTCTCGTCGGCTACACCAGTTCGGCGGCGATTGTTTTCCAGGCGGCGAGCGCCGCCGGCGGTAGTGCCGAGCACATCGGCTCGTGGCTGTGGGCGCTCGGCATCGGCATGTTCGCCACCTCGGTCGGCCTGTCGCTGTGGTTCAAGGCGCCGGTGCTGACCGCCTGGTCGACGCCGGGGGCGGCGCTGCTGGCCGTTGGCCTGAGTGGCGTGCCGATGAGCGAGGCGATTGGCGCCTTCCTGTTCGCCTCGGCGCTGATTGTCGTTTGCGGTGTTTTCGGGCTGTTCGAGGCGATCATGCGCCACGTCCCGAAATCGCTGGCGGCAGCGCTGCTGGCCGGCGTCCTGGCGCGTTTCGGGATGGCGCTGTTCACCTCGCTGAGCAGCGAACTGCTGCTGGTCGGGGCGATGTTCGCCGTCTATTTCGCCGGTCGCCGCTGGCTGCCGCGCTACGCCGTGCCGCTCGCCTTCCTGGTCGGGCTGCTGCTCGCTGCGGCCAGCGGCATGATCCACGCCGAGGCGGTGAGCCTGACGCTGGCGCTGCCGGTATGGACGACGCCGACGTTTTCATTGACCACGCTGATCGGCGTCGGCCTGCCGCTGTTCATCGTCACCATGGCCAGCCAGAACGTTCCCGGTCTGGCGGTATTGCGCGCCAATGGCTTCCAGACGCCGGCCTCGCCGCTGATCACCTGGACCGGCGTCACTGGGCTACTGCTGGCGCCGTTCGGCGGCTTCGCCTTCAACCTGGCAGCAATCACCGCCGCCATCTGCATGAGCCCGGCGGCCGATCCCGACCCGGCGCAGCGCTACCGGGCGTCGGTATGGGCCGGCGTTTTCTACCTGTTCACCGGCCTGTTCGGGGCGACCGTCGCCGCCCTGTTCGGCGCCCTGCCGGCCGCCTTGATTGCGGCGATTGCCGGGCTGGCCTTGCTCGGCACCATCGGCAACAGCCTGGGCGCGGCGCTGGCTGACGAGCGCGAGCGCGAAGCCGCGCTGGTGACTTTCCTGGCCACCGCCTCGGGGATGTCGCTGTTCGGCATCGGCAGTGCGTTCTGGGGGCTGGTGCTGGGACTGCTGGTTTTGAAAGTGATGCCGACGCGATGACGCCTGCCGGGTTAAAATCCGGGCGATGAGTTCGCCGCGCTACGTTCATCTTCGTCTCCATTCGGAATATTCGGTCACCGACGGCATCGTCCGCATCGGCGACGCGGTCAAGCGGGCAGCCGGCGACGGCATGCCGGCGCTGGCGCTGACCGATCTCGGCAACCTGTTCGGCCTGGTCAAGTTCTACACCGGCGCGCGCGGCAAGGGCGTCAAACCGGTGGCTGGCGCCGATGTCTGGATCGCCAACCCGGAAGCGCCGGAAGACCCGCGCCGCCTGCTGCTGCTGGTACGCAACCGCCAGGGCTACCAGCAGTTGTGCGAATTGCTGACCCGCGCCTACACCGTCGACGGTCGCCGCGACCGCGCCGAAATCCGCCGCGAGTGGTTTGCCGAAGTCGGTTGCGACGGCCTGATTGCGCTGTCCGGTGCCCATCTCGGCGACGTTGGCGAAGCGCTGTTGAACGGCAACTTCGATCTGGCCATGGAGCGCGCGCGGGCCTGGGAGGCGATCTTCCCCGACGCCTTCTACCTCGAAGTGCAGCGCTACGGCCAGCCGCAGCAGGAAGCCATCGTCCAGCAGACCGCCGACCTGGCCGGCGAAACCGGCATTCCGCTGGTCGCCACGCACCCGATCCAGTTCATGAACCGCGACGACTTCCGCGCCCACGAGGCGCGCGTCTGCATCGCCGAAGGCTACGTGCTGGGCGATCATCGGCGGCCGAAGATCTACACCGAGGAACAGTATTTCAAGACTCAGGCGGAGATGGTCGAACTGTTCGCCGACCTGCCGGAAGCGCTGGAAAACACGCTGGAAATTGCCCGCCGCTGCAATATCGAGATGACGCTGGGCAAGAACTTCCTGCCCGACTTCCCGATCCCGCCGGGCATGACCATCGACGAATTCCTGGTCGAGGAGGCGAAGAAGGGGCTCGAAGTCCGTCTGGCCGAGCTCTATCCCGACCCGCAGGTCCGTCAGCAACGCCGGCCCGAGTACGACGACCGCCTCGCCTTCGAGTGCAATACCATCATCCAGATGGGTTTCCCCGGCTACTTCCTGATCGTCGCCGACTTCATCAACTGGGCCAAGAACAACGGCGTGCCGGTCGGTCCCGGCCGGGGTTCCGGCGCCGGTTCGCTGGTCGCCTACAGCCTGCGCATCACCGACCTTGACCCGCTCGCCTACGCCCTGCTGTTCGAGCGCTTCCTCAACCCCGAGCGGGTGTCGATGCCCGACTTCGACATCGACTTCTGCCAGGACAACCGCTGGCGCGTCATCGAGTATGTGCGCGAGCATTACGGCGCCGAGGCAGTCAGCCAGATCGCCACCTTCGGTACCATGTCGTCGAAGGCGGTGATCCGCGACGTCGGCCGCGTGTTCGGCCTGCCGTACTCGATGTGCGACCGCATTTCCAAGCTCATCCCCATCGTCCAGAACAAGCCGGTGTCGCTGGCCGAAGCGCTGGAGCAGGAGCCGCAGCTCAAGGAAATGATGCAGGGCGACGGCGACGGTGAAACCATCCGCGAGCTGTTCGACCTGGCCAGCCGTCTTGAAGATTTGACGCGTAACGTCGGCATGCACGCCGGTGGCGTGCTGATTGCACCGGGCAAGATCACCGACTTCTGCCCGATCTACCAGGCGACCGGCAGCGATGCCTCGCCGGTGTCGCAGTTCGACAAGGACGACGTGGAAAAGGCCGGCCTGGTCAAGTTCGACTTCCTTGGCCTGCGCAACCTGACGATTATCGAACTGGCGCTCAAGTACATCGAGCGCATGACCGGCGACAAGCTCGACCTGATGGCGCTCGGTTTCGACGATCCCGGTGCCTACCAGATCCTCAAGGACGCCAACACCACGGCGATCTTCCAGGTTGAATCGGAGGGCATGAAGAAGCTGCTGAAGAAGCTGGCGCCCGACCGTTTCGAAGACATCATCGCTGTGCTCGCGCTCTATCGTCCCGGCCCGCTCGGCTCCGGGATGGTTGACGACTTCATCCTGCGCAAAAAAGGCCAGCAGGCCATCGACTACTTCCACCCCGACCTGACCGCCTGCCTGTCGCCGACCTACGGCGTCATCGTGTACCAGGAACAGGTCATGCAGATATCGCAGATCATCGGTGGCTACACGCTCGGTGGCGCCGACATGCTGCGCCGGGCGATGGGCAAGAAGAAGCCCGAGGAAATGGCCAAGCACCGCGAGACCATCGCTGCCGGCGCCAAGGAACGCGGCTACGATCCGGCGCTCGCCGAACAACTCTTCGACCTGATGACCAAGTTCGCGGAATACGGCTTCAACAAGTCGCACACTGCCGCCTACGCCGTCGTCACCTACCACACCGCCTGGCTCAAGCGTTACCACTGCGCCGCCTTCATGGCCGCGACCATGTCGTCCGACATGGACAACACCGACACGGTCAAGATCTTCTACGAAGACACCATCGCCAACAAGGTCAAGGTGCTCGGGCCCGACGTCAATGCCTCGGCCTACCGCTTCGAGCCGGTCGACCGCGACACAATCCGCTACGGCCTGGGGGCGGTCAAGGGCACCGGTGAGCAGGCGGTCAACGACATCCTGCGCGCGCGCGAGGCCGGTGGGCCGTTCAAGGATCTGTTCGATTTCTGCCAGCGCTGCGACAAGCGCATGGTCAACCGCCGCACCATCGAAGCGCTGATCAAGGCAGGCGCCTTTGACAGCATCGACAGCGACCGGCACAAGCTGATCGCCTCGGTCGGCATCGCCATGGAGTTCGCCGAGCAGGCCGAACGCAACGCGATGCAGACCAGCCTGTTCGACATCGGCGATGTGGCCGAGGCGCACGCGCCGCAGTACATCACGGTCAAGCCCTGGGACGAGCGTCGGCAATTGATGGAAGAAAAGACCGCGCTCGGCTTTTTCTTCTCCGGTCATCCGTACAACACCTACAAGAAGGAGTTGTCGCGTTTCGTCCGGCGCCCGCTGAACCGACTCGAACCGGCCAAGGAGTTCCAGGTGCTGGCCGGCGTTGTGGTCGGCATCCGTACCCAGATGACCCGGCGCGGCAAGATGCTCTTCGTCCAGCTCGACGACGGCACGGCGATGGTCGAGGTGTCGGTATTCAACGAACTGTTCGAGGCCGAGCGCAGCAAGATCGTCACCGACGAAATCCTGCTGGTCGAAGGCAAGGTCCGCTACGATGACTTCTCCGGCGGCAATAGCGTCACCGCCGAGCGCCTGCTGACGCTGGGCGAGGCCCGGGCCCGTTTCGCCAAGCACCTGTTGCTGAAGATGAACGGAAGTTCCGATGCCCGCCGGCTGCGCAGCTTGTTACAGCCCTTCGCGCCGGGCCCGGCGGCAGTGCGCATCCGCTACCGAAATGCCTCGGCCGAATGCGAACTGCTGGTCGGCGACGAGCTCCGGGTGCGTCTCGACGACGCGCTGCTGGAAGCGCTTTCCGGCTGGCTGCAGCCGGAAAACGTGGATATCGTTTACTGAGTGATCAAGCGACCAGTTCGGTCTTGAAGCCGATACGCACGCAACCCCAGTGGCGTCCATTGATGACGATCGGCATCGACAGGTCGTTGAGAATTTCCCCGGTGTCGCGGACATAGGTCTGGAACAGCGAGGACTTCTGGTTCTTGGCCAGCTTCAGACCCACCGGATCGTTGAAGATGCGCTTGTGCCGGCACTTGGTCAGGTCGACGGCCGGATCGCCGCTGGGTGGGTTCGAGAACACGCCGTTATGGGCCGGCGCATAACCGTTGCTGTCCACCGAGAGTGAATAGACCAGGCCGGGGACGTCGACCAGCAGGCGGTCGTAGAGCGCGGTCAATTCCTTGTCGCACTGGCCGTCGTAGGCCGTCGTGTAGCGTTTCGGATTGGAGCCCGGGATGTCCTTGTAGGCCTGGTCGAATACATTCACCCCGCGGTCGGCCAGCTTCTGCAGGATGCCGGCGACGTTGTCGCGGAAACCGGCGCAACGGTCGTGCAGGGTATCGAACATGCTGTTGCCGGTGCGGAAATCGGCCAGGGTACATTGCAGGTCTTCGGTCGATTCGCGCAGGGTCTTGGCCGAGTCCTGGCACTGTTTCATGCGTCCGGAGATGTCGACGGAATGGTTGCGGATTTCCTCGACTTCGCGGTGGATAGACTGGTTGCTTTCGCGCAGGTTGTAGATCGCGCTGGCGATGGTCGACAGTTGTTCGGTCGTGCGCTTGAAGTCGCTGACCATGGTGCCGAGGTCGTTGGCCGAGGTTTCGACGTACTCGTTGGCACGGGTGACTTCGCCGACGATGGTCTGGGTCTTGGACGAGGTGTCGGCGACCAGGTTGATCATCGATTGCGTGTTCTGGCCGATGACCAGGGTGGCGGTCTTGACCTTTTCCGCCAGCTTGCGCACTTCGTCGGCGACCACGGCAAAGCCGCGCCCGGCCTCGCCGGCGCGGGCGGCCTCGATGGCAGCGTTGAGCGCGAGCAGGTTGGTCTGGTCGGAAATGTCGTTGATCAGCGAGACGATCTCGTTGATCTTCATGGAGCTGGTGTGCAGTTCGCCGACCGTGGTCGAGAAGTGCTCGATGTGCTCGTTGGTCGAGCGCATCGTGGTGGCCACGGCCTCCATCTGCGACAGCGAGCGTTGCGCCAGATCAAGGTTGTTCTGCGTCGACGCCTGGATGGCGTCCGAATTGACCGCCACTTCGCTGACCGCCAGGTTGACCCGGTTGCTCGATTCGAAGATGTCTGCGGCCAGCGCTTCCTGACGGCGAACCGCGTCGCCGGTCAGTTGCACCAGGTGATTCATCCGGGCGGCATCGGCGGCGATGCTGACGCTGCTGCTGCGCGAATGGGTGATCAGCCCGCGGATGCGGGTGAAGAAGCGATTGAGGTTGGCCGAAATGCGCCCCGCCGCATCGCTGCCCTGGGAACCGATGCTATGGGCCAGATCGGCCTGACCGTCCGCGATGGCGGCGATGTCGCGGTCGACCTTGTCCAGTGCCCCGTTGTTTCCGAACCATCCCATATTTGTCTCCTGGTGGTTTTTATTGTCGGAAAAAGTCAGCCCCTATCTTGCCTGCGCTTTCTTAATGGCAGCTTACAGGTGGGGCGTGTTTCAGATACGTTGACGTGCTGCCAGACGGCCGAGGACGAAACCCTTGATCTCGTGGAAGGGGATTGGCTTGCCGAATACCGTGACGTCGGCGGGGATGCCGCGCTGCCGGACTTCGGCGCCGTCGATGGCGCTGACGACGATGATGTCCATCGGGCTCAGGTCGGGCATGGCGCGCAGGCGCTTGATCATCTCGAAACCGTCCATGCCGGGCATCATCAGGTCGGCGATCAGGATGTCGGGCATCTGCTGGCCAACCTGCAGGAGGCCTTCGAAACCGTCGCCGACGATACGCAGCGTGATCGGCAGCTTCCAGCTATCGAAGGTGATCTGATAGAGCTTCTGCAGGGTTGGGTCGTCCTCGGCAATCAGGATGTCGAGCTGGCCGCCTTGCTCGCCGGGCCGGGAGATCTGCTTGCGCCGTTTGGCCAGCAGGTTGTCGACCGAGCTGGCCGGAATGCGGCGGTGGCCGCCGGCAGTTTTCCAGGCGTCGAGAACGCCGTTCTCGACCATGTTCTGGACCGTGCCGAGGGATACGCCGAGGCGCTGGGCGGCTTGCCGGGTACTGAGGAATTCGCTGTCTGCCATTGTCGTCTTTGAAAATTGCAAAACTGCCAAATTGTAACTGAAAGCATTTTCGTTAGGGTGACGAATTGCAGCCTCGCCTGGCAAATTTCGCGTTTTGCCCAAGCGCGGGCTTCGGCTGGCATAATCCGGCGGATGAAAACAAGAGATCAGGCAGGGCGGAGGCGGGGGTGCTGAAGCTGCTGGTGTTCATGCCAGTGCTGGGTGCCTGCCTGCTGGCCGTTTTTCCGGGGCGGGGGCAGCAGTCGCTGTGGCGGCTGGCGCTCGGCTTTGCGCTGGCCTCATTGTTGTTGACCGTGCTGCTCGCCTGGTCTTTCGATCCGCTCGGCGAGGCCGTGCAGATGTACGAGAGCCGGGCCTGGAACGCGCGGCTCGGTTCCTATTTTGCGCTTGGCATCGATGGCATTTCGCTGGCGATGGTGATGCTTACGGCATTTTTGTCCTTGGTGGCAGTTCTCGTGTCGCGCAACATGCCAGGCAGCGGTCGCTTGTATTTTGCCTTGCTGTTCCTGCTCCAGTCGGCGATGTTCGGGGTGTTTACGGCGCGCGACTGGTCGCTGTTCTACGTCTTCTGGGAAGCGACGTTGATCCCCCTGTTCTTCATGATCGACCGCCTGGGCGGCGAGAACCGGCAGCGCGCGGCGCTGAATTTCTTCCTGTATACCCTGGGCGGTTCGGTGTTCATGCTGGTGGCGCTGCTCTTCCTCTACGATGCGGCGCCGGGCCACAGCTTTGCCATGAACGACATGGCCGAAGGCGGGCGGGCGCTGCCGCAGAACATGCAGCTGCTGATCTTCGCCGGGCTGTTCATCGGTTTTGCTGTCAAGATGCCGATCGTGCCGTTGCACGGCTGGCTGCCGCTGGCCCATGTCGAGGCGCCCAGCCCGGTGTCCATCCTGCTTTCCGGCGTGCTGCTCAAGATGGGCGCCTACGGTCTGCTGCGCGCCGCAGAGACGCTGCCCGCCGCCTTTGTCGCCGTTCAGGGCTGGCTGGCCATGCTCGCCCTGCTGAGTCTGCTTTATGGCGCGCTGCTGGCCTGGCGCCAGCAGGACCTGAAGAGCATGGTCGCCTATTCGTCGATTTCGCACATGGGCGTGGTCCTGCTCGGCATTGCCTCGCTCAACCTGAACGGAGTTACCGGCGCGGTCCTGCAGATGGTCGCCCACGGACTGGCTGCTGCCCTGCTGTTCCTGGTCGTCGGCTTGCTCTACCGGCGCACGCATTCCCGTGATCTGGCCGATTACGACGGCCTGCTCGGACGGGCCCCGCGCTTTGCCTTCTTCATCGCCTTCGGCCTGCTGGCGGCCATCGGCCTGCCGGCCAGCGCTGGTTTCATCGCCGAACTGCACGTGCTGGTCGGGGCCTACCAGCGCTGGGGCTTCTGGGTGGTGGCGCTGGGCATCGCCATGCTGGTCGGTGCCGCCTACGGTCTGCGCGTGATCGGCCACCTGCACCGGCCGGCTGCTCCGACCGTGCAGTTGCATGACATGACGCGAACCGAAACGACCGCCGCCGCCTTGCTGGCTGGCGCCATCGTCGCTCTCGGTGTGTGGCCGATGCCGCTGCTCGACCTGGTCGGCAGCAGTACGGCGCGCATCGCCGCCTTGTTTGCAGGAGGCTGACGTGGAACCGTCGATCGAGCAGCGCCTGCACCACTGGATCGAACATCTGGCCCACGTCCTGCCGGCGCAGGCGCCGATTCGCGATTTCGTCCATCACAACACCCTGCACGGCTTCCAGCACCTGCCTTTTGCCGACGCGCTGGCGGCGGCGCAGGCGCTGACCGGCGCCCAGGTCTATTGGCCGGCCCAGCGCTTCGGCGCTGAATACGCCGCCGGCCGTATCGACCGCGATGACCTGTCGGCCGCGCTCGACGATCAGGGGGTGGACGGCCTCGATGACGAGGTCGTCGGCGGACTGAGCCGTCGGCAGATCCTGCTCGCCGAGTTGCTGACCGATGTGCCGGGCGGCGCCGTTCCGGCGCTGGCGGTCTGCCGCCGGCTGCTGGGCGATGCCGCGCCGGTCGACGAAGCCTGGCCCGAGCTTGCCCGCCGCCGCTGGGATGCGCTGCACGCCGGCATCGGCCGGCAGTACAGCCTGCGCGCCTTGCTCCTGCGCCTGTCCGGCGAAGATGTGCTGGAAAGCGTACGTAGCATCCTGCAACGCCATCTGGCTGCTCACCTCGACCTGGGTATGGCCGCCTGGTCGAATCCGGCCGGCGGACGCGGCTTCTTCGCCGCCTGGAAAGCCTCGGCGGCGCTCGACCTGAGCTGGGAGCTCGACGAACTACCGGGGATTCGCGATGAAATCCAGCATCTGCCCGACGAACCCTTGCCCTTGCTGGTCGACGAGCTGCGCGCGCTGTTGCCGGACGAATCCTTGTGGCCCGGCTACCTGGAGCGCCTGGCGCTGGAATTGCCCGGTTGGTCCGGCATGTTCCTGTGGCGCGACCAGCATCCTGCGGGCGGCGCCGGCCATCCGGTGAGCATGGCCGATTACCTGGCGGTGCGGGTTTTCCTCGAGCGCCAGTTGTGCGGCGAACTGATCCGCCGCCTGACCGGTGCGCCGCTCGGGCTGGAGGAACTGCATGCCTATTACCATGCCTGCCCCGCCGAATTCCTGGTCCGCGAGGCCTGGCATCTCGCCGTCCTGCCCGAGGATCTGCTGGCCACCGCCAGCGCCTTGTGCGAACAGACGCTCGACGGCCGCGAGGTGCGCGGCTGGGAAGCCCTGGCGCCGCGGGTTGCGGTTTTCCTGCAGGCCGACGAAAGCACTCGCTGGGCGGCCGGTCTGCAGAAGCTGGCCGGGCAACTGGCGCTCGACGAAGCGCGCTTGAACGAACTGGGTCGTGATGCCGTTAATCGCCTGCTCGATGCTGCCCGCCTGTCGCCTCTGCAACGCGGCCAGATCTGGCTGGCTGCCTACGAAGGGCATTACCGGGAAAGCCTGTTCGTCGCGCTGGCGGCCAACGTCGGCCGACAGGCCGCGCCGGCCGCGCCGTCGGCGCAGGTGGTGATGTGCATGGACGATCGCGAGGAAGGCACGCGGCGTCACCTCGAAGAGCTGGCGCCGGATATCGAGACTTTCGGCGCCGCCGGTTTCTTCGGCGTGCCGATGTACTGGCAGGGCGTCGATGACCCGGCGCCGCAGGCCTTGTGCCCGGTGGTGGTGACGCCGGATCGCCTGGTCAGCGAGCAAGTTGCCGCCGGCAGCGAGTCGCTGCTCGCGCGCCACGCGCAACGGCGCGAAATCCGTCTGCAGTGGCGCGAGCGCCTCTACCAGGGCAGCCGGCGGGCACCGCTGGCCGGTCCGCTGCTGACCGCCGCCGCGGCGCTGCCCGGCTTGCTGGCGCTGACGGCGAGCAGTCTTGCGCCGGCCTGGGCGAGTCTGGCCGGAAAGCGCTGGCGGACGCAATTCGACGGCCGGGTGCCGACCGTGGTCGATCCCGGGGTCGGTGACGGGAACATGCCCGGGTTCAGCGATGACGAGCAGGTTGAGCGGGTTGCTGCCTTCCTGCGCACGATCGGCCTGAGCGCCAGTTTTGCGCCGCTGGTCCTGATCCTCGGCCATGGTTCCGGGAGCCGCAACAACCCGCATCTGTCAGCCTACGATTGCGGCGCCTGTTCCGGGCGGCATGGCGGGCCGAATGCCCGGGTACTGGCGGCGATGGCCAACCGGCCGGCGGTGCGTGCCGGTCTGGCGGCGCGCGGCATCGTCATTCCCGACACCTGCCATTTCCTGGCGGCCGAGCACCATACCGGCGACGACAGCATCGAGTGGTACGACCTCGAGCAGGTACCTGCCGCCTTGCAATCGCCTTGCGACACCTTGCTCAAGCAATTGGCCGAGGCCTGCCGCCGGCATGCCGTCGAGCGTTGCCGCCGGCTGGCTTCGGCGCCGTCCCGGCCGTCACCGTGGCAGGCACGGCGTCATGTCGCCGGCCGCGTCGCCGACCTGGCCCAGGCCCGGCCGGAACTGGGGCACGCGACCAACGCCGCAGCCTTCATCGGCCGGCGGACGATGAGCCGGGGCCTGTTCCTCGACCGGCGCGTCTTCCTGATTTCCTACGATCCGGGCAGCGATCGGGACGGCGACATCGTCGAGCGCATCCTGCTCGCCGCCGGCCCGGTCGGCGCCGGCATCGCCCTCGAATACTATTTCTCGACCGTGGACAACGAGCGTTTCGGCTGCGGTTCCAAAGTCACGCACAACCTGACCGGCCTGTTCGGGGTCATGGAAGGCGCCGATTCCGACCTGCGCACGGGGCTGCCCTGGCAGATGGTCGAGATTCACGAACCGATGCGCCTGTTGGTCGTCGTCGAACAGGCGCCGGCGGTGTTGTCGGCCATCCTTGCCCGGCAGCCCGCGCTGCAGGAGCTGGTCGGCAATGCCTGGATCCAGCTGGCCGCGCAGGACCCGGCGACCGGTAGTCTCAGTCGTTACTGCCCGCGTCGTGGTTGGTTGCCGTGGTCCGGGCGGGCCGTGCTGCCGCAGGTGGCGCGTTCGCATGACTGGTTTGCCGGCGAATCCGGCCCCTTGCCGCCGGCGCTGTTGCTGGGAGGTGTCGCATGATCGAAGAATTGCGCGACGTCGCCGACTGGGTCTGGCTGGTGCCGGCCTTGCCGCTGCTCGCTGCCCTGACGACCGGGGCGCGCGTGCTGCTTGGCCGGGCCGCAGGCGATGCCGGCGAGCGCCTGACCGCGCGCCTGACCGAACTGGCGGCGCTGACCGCCTTGCTGCTGCTGGTGCTGATCGATCTGGCGGTGATCTGGCACGGCTGGCCCGGCCAGAAGATTGTCGGCACCTGGTTTGCCGCCGCCCACTGGCAGGGGCGGATTTCCTTCCTGCTCGATGCGCTGTCGTTGCCGGTGGCGACGCTGACGGCGCTGATCGGCTGGCTGGTGGTGCGTTTCTCGGCGACCTATCTGCACCGGGAAAGCGGATTCCAGCGTTACTTCATTGTCCTCGCCATGTTCCTTGGCGGCATCCAGGCCGTGCTGCTGTCGGGTAACGGCCTGCTGCTCTTCCTCGGTTGGGAAATGTGCGGGATCGCGTCCTTCCTGCTCATCGCCCATGCCTGGCAGCGCCCGGTGGCCACCGGCAACGCCCTGTTCGCCTTCGTCACCAACCGTGCCGGCGACGCCGGGCTGTTGTTCTCGCTCGGTCTGGCCGCCTACTGGGTCGGCAGTTTCGAATGGCCGGCACTGTTGGCCGCCAGCTTGCCATTGGTCGACCTGCGTGTGCTGGTGCTGGGCTTTGCTGTCGCCGCCCTGGCCAAATCGGCGCAACTGCCGTTCACGCCGTGGATCGCCAGGGCGCTGGAAGGGCCGACGCCGTCGTCGGCGATTTTCTACGGTTCGGTGATGGTGCATGCCGGGGTGTTCCTGCTGTTGCGCCTGGAGCCGCTGTTGTTCCATCTGCCCGACGTGCTCGCCGGCTTGTTGCTGATCGGAACGCTGACTGCCGTCTATGCCTGGCTGTGCGGGCTGGTTCAGACCGACGTCAAATCGGCGCTGATTTACGCCACGGTTTTCCAGGTCAGCCTGATGCTCGTCGCCATCGGCCTGGGCTGGACGACGCTGGCGACCATCCATCTGTGCCTGCACGCCGCCTGGCGCAGCTGGCAATTCCTGCTGGCACCGTCGTGGCTGCAACTGACCCGCGACCGGCCGGCGCCGCCGCCGGCCTGGCTGGTCGGCCGGCAAGCGATCTATACCGCGGCGCTGCAGCGCCTGTGGCTGGACAAGCTGGGCGTTACCCTGCTGGCCGGGCCGACGACGGCGATTGCCCGCGACGTGCGGGCGCTGGAAGAGAGCTTCATCGACCGCGCCATCGGCGAGCCGGGTAAAGGCCGCAGCATCGATCCCGAACGGCCGCTGGTCTGTGCCGACGGCTTGCCCGGGCGCCTGCTGGCGGCACTTTCCCTCCTCCTGCAGCGGATCGAGAATCGCCTCTTGCTGCGCGGGCGCGGCGGTGCCGCCGAACGCATGTTGCGCGAGGCCGGGCGCTGGCTGCAGACGCTGGAAGCGCTGCTCGAACAGCCGCGTTATCTGATGATGGCCGTGATGGCCACCTTCGTGGTGATCCTGTGATGAACGGCGAAATCTTCTGGTACCAACAGACGGCAGTGCCGCTGCTGGCGCTGGTGCAATTGCTGCCGTTGCTCGGCGCCGCAGTGGTGCTGGCGCTGGGCGAACGGCCCTTGGCGGTGCTTGCCGGCAAGCTGTTTGCCGCCGGCGAGCTGCTGCTGGTGGCTTTTACCGCCAGCCGCGTCGACGCCGCGCTGGCTTTCCAGTTGGCCGAACGTATCGATCTGCTCGGCTACCACGTGGCCATCGACGGCATTGCCGTGATGTTCCTGCTGCTGACCGCCTTGTTGACCTTGCTGATGACCTTGTACGGCATGAGTCGCGGGATGATTTCGCCGGGGCGCCTGTTCGCCGTACTGCTGCTGGCCGAGGCCGGGCTGGTCGGGATGCTGCTGACGCTGAACATTGCCTGGTTCGCTTTTTTCTCGGCGCTGGAGCTATGGGCGGTGGTCTACCTGTTGCGTCGCTGGGCCTCGTCGCGGGCCGAAACGCAGGCGCTGGCGCGCTTCGTTCAGTACCAGGGCTTCGGTCTGGCGCTGTTCGTCGCCGGTTGTTTCGTGCTCGGCTGGGGGTACGCCGAGGTGACCGGCGGGCGCTGGAGTTTCGACCTGTTCGACCTGACCGGCACGCTGCCGGCCGGCAAGTTCCAGACGGCCGCCTTCTACCTGCTGTTCTACGGTCTGGCCGTGCGCACGCCGCTGTTCCCGCTGCACGGCTGGCTACCGAACATGGCCCAGCACGGCCTGATCGCGGTGGCGCCGGCCTTGATGGTCGGGGTCAAGGTCGGGGTCTTCGGCATGGCCCGTTTCGTTCTGCCGCTGACCCCGGATGCCGTGCTCGACTGGCAAGCCTACGTGGTCGGTTTTGCCATGGCCGGGGTTTTCTTCACGGCGGCGCTTGCCTTCCTGCAGACCAATCTGCGCCGGCTGCTGGCTTTTGCCGTGGTCAGCCATACCAGCCTGCTGGTGATCGGGCTGTTCAGTCTGCACGCGGCCGGCATTCAGGGGGCGATGCTGCTGGCGGCCAATTTCGGTCTGGCGGTGACTGGCATGTGGTTCATCGTCGGCTTCGTTTTCCGCCGTACCGGAACGACCGAACTCGGCGAGTTGTCCGGCCTGTTCGAGCGTATTCCCTTCCTGGCCATCGCCTTCCTGATCTTCGGCCTGGCCATCGTCGGCATGCCGGGAACGCCAGGTTTCGACGCCGCCCACCTGGTGCTTGAAGCTTCGATTGCCCGTTTCGGCGCCTTGCCGACGGTGGCCACGGCGCTCGGTAACGTCGCTGCCGCCGGTTTCCTCCTGTGGGGTTTTCAGAAAGCTTTCCTGTCGCAGGAAAAGAGCGGCAGCCATGACGTGGACCGGACGCAGCCGATGGAATACGCGGTCTGCGGTCTGGCCGTGGCGGCCTTGCTGGCCATCGGTTTCTTCGCCGAGCCCTGGCTGCAATTGACCGATGCGGCGAGCCAGGCGGTGGCCGGGAGATTCGCCCGATGAGCCTGCCGCTGCTGACCCTGATCGTGCTTCTGCCGCTGTTATCGGCCTTGGTGGTTTTCCTGCTGCCGGCACGCCTGGCGCGCCGGGTCGCCTTGCTGGCGATGGCGGTGGTGCTGTTGTTGACCACCTGGCTGCTGTTTTCCTTCGACCCCGGCGGGCCGCGCTTCCAGTTTGCCGAGCGGCAGCCGTGGCTGCCCGGCCTCGGCATTCACTGGTCGCTGGCAGTCGATGGTCTATCGGTGCTCTTCCTGCCGGCGACGGCATTACTGTTCCTGGGCGTGCTGGCGGTCTCCTGGCAATCGGCCGAGGACGCGCCGCGCCTGTTTCACGGCCTGTTGCTGGCGTTGCAGTCGGCGACACTGGGCATCTTCTGCGCGGTGGACCTGATCCTGTTCTTTGTCTTCTGGGAGCTCAGCCTGGTTCCGGTCTATTTCCTGCTGGCGCGTCGCGGCGTGACCGTCGATGCGCCGCGAGTGGCCGCCCGTTACGTGCTGATCATGCTGGCCGGTGGTTTTCCGCTGCTGCTGGCCTTCATCATGCTGGGCAGCCAGGCCGGCAGTTTCGAGTTGGGCGTGCTGCTCGAACAGCCGCCGGCGCTCGATACGCAGCGCGTCGTGCTGGTCCTGCTGCTGTTTTCCTTTGCCTTCAAGGTGCCGCTGGTGCCCTTGCATACCTGGCTGCCACAGTTTGCGCTGGCGGCGCCGGGAACGCTGACGGCGCTGTTGCTGGGCCTCAAGGTCGGCGGTTTTGCGCTGGTTCGCCTGGCCATCCCGCTGGCCCCGGATGCCGCGCAGGAATGGCACTGGCTGCTGGCCGGGCTGGGGACGGTGACGCTGCTGTACGGCGCGGTCGGCATCCTGGCCCACAGCAATCTACGGGTTGGCCTGGCCTACGCCAGCATCTGCCATGTCGGGCTGGCCACGCTCGGCTTGTCCACCCTGTCGGCGCAGGGCGTGCAGGGAGCGGTGTCGCTGCTGCTCAGTTTTTCGGTGGCGACCGGTGGTGCGCTGCTGCTGCTCGAATGCCTGCGCCTGCGGACCGGTTCGACCGACGTGCAGGCGCTCGGCGGGGTGGCCAAAACCATGCCATTGCTGGCGGCCGGTGTCCTGATCTGCGGCTTGGCCGGCGTCGGCATGCCGGGAACCAGCAGTTTCCCGGGCGAGTTCCTGCTCATCCTGGCGGCGCTCGACCGTTACACCGGCGCCGGCATGGCCGCGCTGTTCGGCCTGGCGATTGCCGCCGGGGCTTTCCTGGCGTTGTACCGCAAGGCCTTCTACGGGCCGGCCAGCCGGCCGGCGGTGCTGGCCGCCGGCGATCTGGTGTGGCGTGAATGGCTGGTGCTGATTGCCTTGATCGCGATGATCGTCGGTATCGGCATCTACCCGGCGCCGTGGCTGGATATCGTGCGGCCGGCAGCGGAAGCCTGGGCTGCCGCCATCGCTGCCTGAGCATGACGATGCGCAAGGAGCAGAGCGGGGTGCCGAGGTGTCGGGATTGCCGGCACTACTACATCACCTTCGACCGGAATTTCCCCTACGGTTGCCGCGAGCTCGGTTTCAAGAGCGCGCGCGAACCGATGCGCGACGTCATCGAATCGTCGGGCGAGGTCTGCCTGTACTACTTGCCGGACAAGTCACGGCCGCCGCGTTGATCAGGCTTTCTTGACGAATTCCGACTTCAACTGCATGGCGCCGATGCCGTCGATCTTGCAGTCGATGTCGTGATCGCCGTCGACCAGGCGGATGTTGCGGACCTTGGTACCGACCTTGACCACCGAGGACGAGCCCTTGATCTTCAGGTCCTTGATCACGGTGACGCTGTCGCCGTCCTTCAGTTCGTTGCCGTTGGCGTCACGCCAGACCTTGCTTTTCTCGACCTCGGCGACCGGGGTGTCCTTGCTCCACTCGTGGGCGCATTCGGGGCAGATGTAGAGCGGGCCGTCCTCGTAGGTGAAGGCGGAGTTGCATTGGGGGCAGTTGGGCAATTGGCTCATGGTTCTCTCAATAATCCTCGTCGTGGCTGCCCATCAGATTGGGCAGCAGGTCGCGGGCGCGCTGCATGGCGTGTTCGATATCCACGCCGACGTTGGCCGGGCCGACCGCATCAATGAAGCCGGAGCGCTGCAGCAGCGATCCGGGTTGGGCGTTGAGGCCGCACAGCATCAGCGTGCAGCCGCGTTTTTCCAGCTTGTCGCGCAGATTTTCCAGGCCTTCGAGGCCGGTCGTGTCGAGCTGGACCAGGCGGGTCATGTCGAGGATGACGATTTCCGGGTGGCCGGCGCGCGGGTCGAGCAATTCCTCCAGCTTGTTGACCGCGCCGAAGAACAGCGAGCCGAACATCTGCCACGCGGCAACGCGCAGCGTGCCGTCGGGATAGAGCAGTTCGGGGTCCTGAGCGGCTTCGTCGAGCGGCAGGCGCTCGATGCGGGTCAGTTCCGACATGCGGTAGATGAAGAACAGGCAGGCCAGCACCATGCCCAGTTCGACGGCGATGGTCAGGTCGAAGAGCACGGTGACGAAGAAGGTGGCCAGCAGGATGATCCGGTAATTCCACGAATAGCGGCGCAGTTCCTTGAACTCGTGCCATTCGCCCATGTTGATGGCGACCACCATGACGATGGCCGACAGCGTTGCCAGCGGCACGTAGGCGGCCAGCGGCGCGGCGATCAGGACGATGCCGAGCAGGGTGATGGCGTGAATGATGCCGGCGATCGGGGTGCGACCGCCCGCCTTGACGTTGGTCGAGGTCCGGGCGATCGCGCCGGTGGCGGCAAAGCCGCCGAACAGCGGGGCGGCGACGTTGGCCAGGCCCTGTGCGACGAGTTCCTGGTTGGGGTCGTGGCGGTCGTCGATCTGGCTGTCGGCGACGCGTGCCGACAACAGCGACTCGATGGCGCCGAGCAGGGCGATGGTGATCGCCGGCGAGATCAGCTTGCCGAAATCGTGGATCGACAGGTCGGGCAGGCCGAAGCTGGGCAGGTCCTGCGGGATGCCGCCGAAACGGCTGCCGATGGTTTCCACCGGCAGGTCGAGGGCGAAGGCGACCAGGGTGCCGACGACGAGCACGGCGAGCGGGCCGGGGGCGCGGCGCAGCAGCGCAAAACGCTGGGCCAGGCGGTTGTAGGAGAGCAGGAAAATGAAACAACTGACCGACAGCGCCACGGTCGGCAGATCGACGGTGTGCGCATGCGCGGCCAGCACCTTGATCCGGGCGAAGAATTCGGCCGGCAGACTGGCGATCGACAGGCCGAAGAAATCCTTGATCTGGGCCAGGAAGATGACCACGGCGATGCCGTTGGTGAAGCCGATGACGACGGTCAGTGGAATGAAGCGGATCAACTGGCCCATGCGCGTCAGTCCCATGGCCAGCAGCATGATACCGGCGAGCATGGTAGCGCCGAGCAGGTTGCCGAAACCATGGGCGACGACGATGCCGTAGACGATGGGGATGAAGGCGCCGGTCGGGCCACCGATCTGGACGCGCGAACCGCCCAGCAGCGAAATGATCAGGCCGGCGACGATGGCCGTCCAGATGCCGGCCGTCGGCGATACGCCGGAAGCGATGGCAAAGGCCATGGCCAGCGGCAACGCCAGCACGCCGACGGTGATGCCCGAGCCCAGGTCCTTGCCGAACTGGTTGCGATCATAGCCAGGCAGGCAGTCCAGCAGCTTGGGGCGAAAGGCGATTTTCATGACGCGCGCTCATGGGGCGAAGCGCTGCATTATATGGTTATCAGATTAATCGTCAATGTTAATCGTATGTTAATATTTTGCGATCAAATCACAACAAGAGAGCATCATGGAGAAACGCACTGCCCGGCTGACGCTGCTGATCGATCCGCGCAAGAAGGGGCTATTCGAGGAAATCTGCGCTGAGCAGGACCTGACGCCGTCGCAGGTCGTGCGCCGGCTGATTCGTCAATACATCATCGATAACGCTGGCGAGCGCGAATTGCCCGACTGGTTGCGCCCTGGCGGGCGCAGCGACTAGTTGTCGCGCGGCGGCGCCAGCTGACCCAGGGTCTGCAGGATCCGGGTCATGGCCCAGGCGATCACCGCCAGTCCACCGGCGGCGCTGGCGAATGCTTCCGCATTGGAGGCCGGGAAGTGCTCAAGCAGGGTCCCGGGCCCGCCGGCAAACCAGGCAACGCCCAGCGTCAGGCAGAGGAAGCCGAACAGGTCGGCAGCCAGATAGGCAAGCAATCGGGGCAGGAGTTTGGCTTTGCTGTTTTCGGTCATCGGAAAAGGCCTGAAAAAAGTCTTGTAAATGACTTGACATTGCGCGCACTTGAGCAACGACTTATGCACAGTTTGCCGGCTTGTCGATAGCATCCGTGCTGGCTGGCTGTTGAATTTGTCAGTTTGCTGGCGATTGCTTACAATTCGTTTTTAATCAATGACTTGTGATTGTGCGCAAGTTTTGCGCAGGGTAAGGAAAATCCTTGTACAACGGTAGCTTAGCGCTTTGTTCATCGATTGATTCACAGACTTATCCACAGCTTTTGTGGATAGATTCAAAACCCTTTTCTGCCGACCGATATTGCCCGGTTTACTTAAAGTAAAGCTTTAACTTCGGGCCGGAATTGTTGCGCTGCAGCAGACAAGAGGCCGCTGTTGCAGCCCCTTGTCGGTGCGCAAATTATTTCACGCGCATGCCGGGTTGGGCACCGCTGTCGGGCGACAGCAGATAGAGGCCCGGGGTCTTAGCGTCGAGGTCGGAGGCGGCCAGCACCATGCCTTCGGAGAGGCCGAACTTCATCTTGCGCGGCGCCAGGTTGGCGACCATCACGGTCAGACGGCCGACCAGTTGCGCCGGGTCGTAGGCTGCCTTGATGCCGGCGAAGACGTTGCGCATGTTTTCTTCGCCGATGTCCAGGGTCAGACGGACCAGCTTGTCGGCGCCGTCCACGTGCTCGGCATTGACGATCTTGGCGATGCGCAGGTCGACCTTCATGAAGTCGTCGATGGTGCACAGGCCGTCGGTGCCAGCCGGGGCTTCCTTCTTTTCCGCTGTCTTGGCGGCCGGTTTGGCCGGCGCTTCGGCGGTGGCCGGGGCCAGCGACTGCTTGTTGGCTTCGATCAGCGCCTCGATCTGCTTGCCGTCGACGCGCGTCATCAGGTGGCTGTAGGCGTTGATTGCGTGGCCGCCGGCGAGCAGCGTGCCGGCGTCGGCCCAGCTCAGCGGCGCCAGGTTCATGAAGGCCTCGACCTTGGCGGCGGTGGCCGGCAGCACCGGCTTCAGGAGTACGGTGAGCAGGCGGAACAGGTTGAGCGCGTTCGAGCAGGCGGCGTGCAGTTCGCTGTCCTTGCCTTCCTGCTTGGCCAGCTCCCACGGCTTGACGCTGTCGACGTACTGGTTGGCGCCGTCGGTCAGGGCCATGATCTCGCGGATCGCCTTGCTGAATTCGCGCGCTTCGAACAGTTCGGCAACGCGCGGCGCCGCGTCGCGGATGGCGCGGATCGCCGGCAGGTTGTCGTCGGCCGGCGCCAGTTGGCCGTTGAAACGCTTCGCGATGAAGCCGGCGGCGCGGCTGGCGATGTTGACGTACTTGCCGACCAGGTCCGAATTGACGCGGGCGACGAAGTCGTCGAAGCTGAGGTCGATGTCTTCCATCGTGTTCGACAGCTTGGCGGCGAAGTAGTAGCGCAGCCATTCCGGGTTCATGCCGCTGTTGAGGAAGCTTTCGGCGGTGATGAAGGTGCCGCGCGATTTCGACATCTTGGCGCCGTCGACGGTGAGGAAACCGTGCGCGAAGATCTTGGTCGGCGTGCGGTAGCCGGCGTGCTGCAGCTCGGCCGGCCAGAACAGCGCGTGGAAGTAGAGGATGTCCTTGCCGATGAAGTGGTAGAGCTCGGTCGACGAGTCCTTCTTGAAGAACTCGTCGAAATCGAGGCCCTTCTGCGCGCACAGGTTGCGGAACGAACCCATGTAGCCGATCGGCGCATCCAGCCAGACGTAGAAGTACTTGCCCGGCGCGTCAGGAATCTCGAAGCCGAAGTAAGGCGCGTCGCGTGAGATGTCCCAGTCGGACAGCTTGTTGTCGCCGGGGGCGCCCAGCCATTCCTGCATCTTGTTGGCGGCTTCCGCCTGGAGCACGCCGCTGCTGGTGTATTCGCGCAGGAAGGCCTCGCAGCGCGGGTCGGAGAGCTTGAAGAAATAGTGGTCGGAATGACGCAGTTCCGGTTTGGCGCCGGAGACGGCCGAGAACGGCTCGATCAGGTCGGTCGGCGCGTAGGCGGCGCCGCAGACCTCGCAGTTGTCGCCGTACTGGTCCTTGGCGTGGCACTTCGGGCACTCGCCCTTGATGAAGCGGTCAGGCAGGAACATCTGCTTGACCGGGTCATAATATTGCTCGATCGAACGCACCTCGATCAGGCCGGCGGCCTTGAGCTTGCCGTAAATGTCGTTGGCGCAGTCGCGGGTTTCCGGCGAGTGCGTGCTGTAGTAATTGTCGAAGCCGACCAGGAAGCCGGCGAAGTCCCGCGAATGCTCGCCATGGACGCGGGCGATCAGTTGTTCCGGCGTGATCCCCTCTTTTTCTGCGCGGAGCATGATCGGCGTGCCGTGCGTGTCGTCGGCGCAGACGTACCAGCACTCGTTGCCGGACATCTTCTGGAAACGCACCCAGATGTCGGTCTGGATGTATTCGACCAGATGGCCGAGGTGGATGGCGCCGTTGGCGTAGGGCAGGGCGGAGGTGACGAGGATCTTGCGCGACATGGGCGGATTTCGTTGGGCAAAGGCGTAATTCTAACGCGCCCTGGGCAAAACCCCGGTGTGTTGGAAAAGGTACGGGTTTGTATGGGCTGAGTAAAAACCGCCTTATGTCGGTTGATATCGGCGCTCATGCTGGGCAGAATCCTTCTTTCGAGGAGGAAGTATGAACTTTGCCGTTATCGAAGATAGTCGCAGCCAGGCCGAGGTGCTCAAGGCCCTGCTGAAAAGTGAAGGCTACCAGGTCGAGGTTTTTGCCGACGGTAAATCATTCCTGGAGGCGCTGGACACGCGTAGCTTCGACTTCTACGTCGTCGACTGGGTGTTGCCCGATGTCGGCGGCGATGTGCTGGTCGCCAAAATACGCGAACGCCACGGCTGGGATGTGCCGGTCGTCGTGTGCACCGCGCGCACCGAGGAAGAGTTCGCCTCCGATATCCTGCGCATGGGGGCCGACGATTACGTACCCAAGCCGGTGCGCTACATGGAATTCCTCGCCCGGGTCGATGCCCTGCTGCGTCGGCGTAAATCGCGCATGCCGGACATGGTGCGTTTCGGCAACATCGAACTCGATGTCGAAGGGCGGCGGATCCGCCTGGCCGGTCAGGAAATCGACCTGACCCAGCGCGAATTCGACCTGGCTGTGGTCTTTCTCAAGAACGTGGGCCGGGTGCTGGCGCGCGAGGAGTTGCTCGCCACCGTCTGGGCGCGGGAAGCCGACGTCGATACGCGTACCGTCGATACCCACGCCAGCCGTCTGCGCAAGAAGCTGGGCCTGGCCGGTGAAAGCGGTCTGATGCTGACCTCGGTATACGGCCAGGGCTACCGCCTGGATACGGTTTCGGGCTGACGCCCGGCGCCCGGTTTGCGCTATACTGTACCAATTCAGTCGGGTATTTCCCGTTTCCAGCCAAACCGGAGTCACCATGAGTCTTACCGAAGAGCAGATCAAGCAAGTCCTGTCCGCAACGATTGATTCCAATACCGGCAAGAGTTACGTCGCCGGCAAGGCAGTCCGCAATATCCGTATCGCCGGTGCCGATCTCAGCCTCGACATCGAACTCGGCTACCCGGCCGCCACTCGCTTCGATGCCATCCGCCAGCAGGTGATCGCGGCGCTCAAGACGCTGCCCGGCATTGGCAACGTCTCGGTCGGTGTCTCCAGCAAGGTTGTCGCCCACGCTGTGCAACTGGGCGTCAAGCTGTTGCCGGGCGTCAAGAACATCATCGCCGTCGCTTCCGGCAAGGGCGGGGTCGGTAAAAGCACGACCGCGGTCAACCTGGCGCTGGCGCTGGCTCAGGAAGGCGCCAGGGTCGGCCTGCTCGACGCCGACATCTATGGCCCGTCGCAACCGCAGATGCTCGGTCTGGCCGGCCAGCAGCCGGAATCGGCCGACGGCCAGAGCATGGAGCCGCTGGAAGCTTACGGCGTCCAGGCGATGTCGATCGGTTTCATGATCGATGTCGAGACGCCGATGGTCTGGCGTGGTCCGATGGTCACCCAGGCGCTCGACCAGATGCTCAACCAGACCAAATGGCGCGACGTGGACTACCTGATCGTCGACATGCCGCCGGGTACCGGTGACACCCAGTTGTCGCTGGCGCAGAAGGTGCCGGTGACTGGTGCCGTGGTCGTCACGACGCCGCAGGACATCGCCCTGATCGACGCGCGCAAGGGTCTGAAGATGTTCGAGAAGGTGAACATCCCCATCCTCGGCATCGTCGAGAACATGAGCGTGCATGTCTGCTCGAACTGCGGCCATGCCGAGCACATCTTCGGCGAGGGTGGCGGCGAGCAGATGTGCAAGGACTACGACGTCGAATTCCTCGGCAGCCTGCCGCTGGAAATGAGCATCCGCCAGATGGCTGACGGCGGCAAGCCGACCGTGGTCGGGGCGCCGGACTCGAAGGCGGCGGAAATCTACCGCACCATCGCCCGCCGCGTTGCCGTCAAGGTCGCCGAAAAGGCCAAGGACATGTCGTCGAAATTCCCCAACATCGTCGTGCAGAACACCTGATTTTGTCGACATATTGAATGGCAAAGGCGGGTAGAATCCCGCCTTTGTTTTTGTCGATTGCAGCAGGAAAAAATGGCCATCAAATCAGACAAGTGGATACGCCGCATGGCGCAGGAACACGGCATGATCGAGCCCTTCGCGCCCGATCTGGTGCGCGAGGTCAATGGCCAGAAGATCGTCTCCTACGGGACGTCCAGCTACGGTTACGACATCCGTTGCGCGCGCGAATTCAAGGTGTTCACCAACATCAATTCGACCGTCGTCGATCCGAAGAACTTCGATCCCAAGTCCTTCGTCGAAATCGAATCCGACGTCTGCATCATCCCGCCGAACTCGTTTGCGCTGGCCCGGACCATGGAATATTTTCGCATTCCGCGCTCGGTGCTGACCGTCTGTCTCGGCAAGTCGACCTATGCGCGTTGCGGCATCATCGTCAACGTGACCCCGTTCGAGCCGGAATGGGAAGGTCACGTCACCCTCGAATTCTCGAACACGACGCCGCTGCCGGCCAAGATCTACGCCGGCGAAGGCTGCGCTCAGGTCCTGTTCTTCGAGTCCGATGAAATCTGCGAAACCTCGTACAAGGATCGCGGCGGCAAGTATCAGGGGCAGGAAGGCGTCACCCTGCCCAAGATCTGACCGCACGCTGTAACGTAAACCGCTTACTCTACGACCCGCTGCGGCGGGTCGCCGCTTTTGGGGAACCACCATGCGCTTTCACTTTCCGGTCATCATCATCGACGAGGACTTCCGTTCCGAGAACGCCTCCGGCCTCGGCATCCGTGCGCTGGCTGACGCCATGCAGCAAGAAGGGCTGGAAGTCCTGGGGGTGACCAGCTACGGTGACCTGACCTCGTTCGCCCAGCAGCAGAGCCGGGCCTCGGCCTTCATCCTGTCGATCGACGACGAGGAACTGGCGCTCGAACCCGAAGAAACGCTGGCCGAACTGCGCGCCTTTGTTTCCGAAATCCGCCACAAGAACGCCGAGATTCCGATCTTCCTGCACGGCGAGACACGCACCAGCCGCCACATCCCCAACGACATCCTGCGCGAGCTGCACGGCTTCATCCACATGCACGAGGACACGCCGGAGTTCATCGCCCGCAACATCAAGCGCGAAGCCAACGCCTACCTCGACAGCCTGCCGCCGCCGTTCTTCCGGGCGCTGACCCACTACGCCGCCGACGGCTCGTATTCGTGGCACTGCCCCGGCCATTCGGGCGGCGTGGCCTTCCTGAAGTCGCCGGTCGGCCAGATGTTCCACCAGTTCTTCGGCGAGAACATGCTGCGCGCCGACGTCTGCAACGCGGTCGAGGAACTCGGTCAGCTGCTCGACCACACCGGCCCGGTCGCCGCCTCGGAGCGCAACGCGGCGCGCATCTTCAATTCGGACCACCTGTATTTCGTCACCAACGGCACCTCGACCTCGAACAAGATCGTCTGGCATTCGACCGTCGCGCCGGGCGACATCGTCGTCGTCGACCGCAACTGCCACAAGTCCATCCTGCACGCGATCATGATGACCGGCGCGATCCCGGTCTTCCTGATGCCGACGCGCAACAACTTCGGCATCATCGGTCCGATCCCGAAGAGCGAGTTTTCCTGGGCGAGCATCCAGGCCAAGATCGCCGCCAATCCGTTCATCACCGACAAGAACGCCAAGCCGCGCGTGCTGACCATCACCCAGTCGACCTACGACGGCGTGCTCTACAACGTCGAGGACATCAAGGCCGAACTCGACGGCAAGATCGACACCCTACACTTCGACGAAGCCTGGCTGCCGCACGCTGCTTTCCATGATTTCTACGGCGACTACCATGCCATCGGCGCCGACCGGCCGCGCTGCAAGGAATCGATGGTGTTCTCGACGCAATCGACCCACAAGCTGCTGGCCGGCCTCAGTCAGGCGTCGCAGATCCTGGTCCAGGATGCCGAGGAACAGAAGCTCGACCGCGACATCTTCAACGAGGCCTACCTGATGCATACCTCGACCTCGCCGCAATACTCGATCATCGCCTCGTGCGACGTCGCCGCAGCGATGATGGAAGCGCCGGGCGGCACCGCGCTGGTCGAGGAGTCGATCGGCGAAGCGCTCGATTTCCGCCGCGCCATGCGCAAGGTCGAACAGGAATGGGGCGCCGACTGGTGGTTCAAGGTCTGGGGGCCGGACGACCTGTCCGAAGAAGGGATCGAGGAGCGCGAGGCCTGGATGCTCAAGCCGGGCGAACGCTGGCACGGCTTCGGCAACCTGGCCGACGGCTTCAACATGCTCGACCCGATCAAGGCGACGATCATCACCCCGGGGCTCGACGTCGATGGCGATTTTGCCGACGACATCGGCATTCCGGCGGCGATCGTCACCAAGTACCTCGCCGAGCATGGCGTCATCGTCGAGAAGTGCGGCCTGTACAGCTTCTTCATCATGTTCACCATCGGCATCACCAAGGGCCGCTGGAACACGCTGGTGACCGCGCTGCAGCAGTTCAAGGACGATTACGACAAGAACCAGCCGCTGTGGCGCGTGCTGCCGGAGTTCGTGCAGAAGAACCCGCGCTACGAGCGCGTCGGCCTGCGCGATCTGTGCGCGCAGATTCACAATGTCTACAAGCAGAACGACGTCGCCCGCCTGACCACCGAGATGTACCTGTCGAACATGGTGCCGGCGATGCGGCCGGCCGATGCCTTCGCCAGGATGGCACACCGCGAGATCGAGCGCGTCGCCGTCGACGAACTCGAAGGTCGCGTCACCGCGGTGCTATTGACCCCTTATCCGCCGGGCATCCCGCTGCTGATTCCGGGTGAGCGGTTCAACAAGACCATCGTCGATTACCTGCGTTTCGCCCGCGAGTTCAACGCCGCCTTCCCCGGTTTCGAAACCGACGTCCATGGCCTGGTCAAGGACAAGGACGGACGCTATTACGTGGATTGCGTGCGCTGATCAGTCGCGCGTGTAGCTGACGAAGGCAAACCCCGTTTCGCCGCTGGCGGACGGGGTTTTTTTCTCGCTGACGCGCCACTCGTCGCCGATCACCGGAAACCAGGCATCGGCTTCGGGATTGAGTGCGATTTCGGTGATTTCCAGACGGTCGGCCAGCGCCATCGCCTGGGCGTAGATGTCGGCGCCGCCGATGATGAACAGTTTCTCGGCAGATTCGGCCAGGGCGATGCCGGAGGCCAGTGAATTGGCCAGTTCGGCGCCCGGCGCTGAATAGTCGGCCTGGCGGCTGATCACGATGTTGCGCCGCCCGGGTAAAGGGCGGAAGCGCGCCGGCAGCGATTCCCAGGTCTTGCGTCCCATCAGTACGGCGTGGCCGGCGGTCAGCGCCTTGAAATGCGCCATGTCCTCCGGGATGCTCCACAGCAACTGGTTGTCCTTGCCGATGGCGCGATTGGCGGCGACGGCGGCGATCAGGATGATTTCTGGCATGTTCAGTTCCGGAATTGACGCAGGTGGGCGATCAGGCCGCGGGTCGAGGCGTCGAGTTCCTCGTCCTGGCGCTCGCCGCGCAGCGTCGGCGCCAGCCGGCTGGCCAGTTGCTTGCCCAGTTCGACGCCCCACTGGTCGAAGGAATTGAGATTCCACAGGACGCCCAGGCAGAACACCTTGTGTTCGTAGAGGGCGATCAGCTGACCGAGGGTGAACGGGCTCAGTTCGGGCAGGACGATGGTCGTCGACGGCTGGTTGCCGGGGAAGGTGCGGTAGGGCACCAGTGCCTCGTCGATACCGGCGGCGCGGGCTTCTTCCGCCGTCTGGCCGAAGGCCAGCGCCGACGACTGGGCCAGGCAGTTGGCGAGCAGGTTGCTGTGGTGGCCGGGCAGCGGGAAGTCCGAGCGGCCGAGGGCGATGAAGTCGCAGGCGACCAGCTCGCTGCCCTGGTGCAGTAACTGGAAGAAAGAGTGCTGGCCGTTGGTCCCGGGCTCGCCCCAGAGCACCGGGTTGGTCGAGTAATCGACGAACTGGCCGTCACGGTCGACGCGCTTGCCGTTGCTTTCCATTTCCAGCTGCTGCAGGTGCGTCGGCAGCAGGCGCAGCGAATGGCTGTAGGGGAAGATGCCCTGGCTGTGCGCGTCGAGGAAATTGCTGTTCCACAGGCCGAGCAGGGCCAGGGTCAGCGGCAGGTTGCGCTCGGCCGGGGCCGAGAAGAAATGCTCGTCGAGGTCGTGGGCGCCAGCCAGCAGTTGCGCGAAATTGCGGAAGCCGACGGCCAGCGCGACCGGCAGCCCGATCGACGACCACAGCGAGAAACGCCCGCCGACCCAGTCGGCAAACGGGAAAACGTTCTCGGGGGCGATGCCGAAGGCGGCGGTGGCTTCGAGATTGGTCGAGGCGGCGACGAAGTGCCGGGCGACTGCGCTTTCGTCGATCGCGGCATGGAGCAGCCAGTCGCGCGCGGTGCGGGCGTTGGTCAGCGTCTCCAGCGTCGTGAAGGTCTTGCTGGCGACGATGAACAGGGTCGTGCGCGGGTTCAGCCGGACCAGTTCACTGGCCAGGTCGGCGCTGTCCAGGTTGGCGACGAAATGCACGCGCAGGTCGGGCTGGCGGTAAGCCGCCAGGGCTTGCGCCGCCATCCGCGGGCCGAGGTCGGAACCACCGATGCCGAGATTGACGACGTCGGTGATGCGCTCGCCGGAAAAGCCGCGCCATTGTCCGCCGTGGACGCGATCACAGAAATCCTCCATGCGCTGCAGTACGGCACGCACTTCATCCGGCGCATCGTTGCCGGCGCGCAGACGGCAATGGCCGACTGCCCGCCGCTCGGTGTGGTTGATCGCCTCGCCGTCGCGCATGCGGGCGATCCAGCCCTGCCAGTCAGCGGTGGCCGCCAGTTCGCGCAGCAACTGCAAGGTCGTGGCATCGACGCGCTGTTTGGAAAAATCGAGCAGCAGTCGCCCGTGCTGCAGCGTGAGCTGCTCGAAACGCTGCGGATTGTCGGCAAACAGCTCGCGCAGGTGGCGCGGGGCGATGTTCGACGCGTGGCGGGCGAGGGCCTGCCAGGCCGGCGTCTCGGTCAGGCGTCCCATGATTCAGACGGCAACCGGCGCCGCGATGTGCGGGTGCGGGTCGTAGTTGTCGAGCCGGAAATCTTCGAAGCGGAAAGCGAAGATGTCCTTGACCTCGGGGTTGATCCACATCGTCGGCAGGGCGCGCGGTTCGCGCGACAACTGCAGCCGGGCCTGTTCAAAATGGTTGGTGTACAGGTGGGCGTCGCCGAAGGTATGGACGAAGTCGCCCGGGCGGTAGCCGCAGACCTGGGCCAGCATCATCGTCAGTAGCGCGTAGGAGGCGATGTTGAACGGCACGCCGAGGAAGATGTCGGCGCTGCGCTGATAGAGCTGGCAGGACAGCTTGCCGTCGGCGACGTAGAACTGGAACAGGCAGTGGCAGGGCGGCAGCGCCATGCTGTCGACGTCGCCGGGATTCCAGGCCGAGACGATGTGCCGGCGGGAATCGGGGTTGTGCTTGAGGCTGTGCACCAGTTGCGCGATCTGGTCGACCAGGCGGCCGTCCGGGCATTCCCAGCGCCGCCATTGCTTGCCGTAAACCGGCCCGAGGTCGCCGTTCTCGTCGGCCCACTCGTCCCAGATGCGGACGCCGTTCTCTTTCAGGTAGGCGATGTTGGTGTCGCCCTGAAGGAACCACAGCAGTTCGTGGATGATAGATTTCAGGTGCAGCTTTTTCGTGGTCAGCGCGGGAAAGCCCTGGGCCAGATCGAAACGCATCTGCCAGCCGAACACCGAGCGGGTGCCGGTGCCGGTGCGGTCGGATTTGTCCTGTCCGTTTTCCAGGACATGGCGCATCAGGTCGAGGTATTGCTGCATCGGGTGCTTGGTGATGATGGCGATGCGGGCATTCTAACCCAAGCTGACGGGGGCTTCTTGTGTCGCATGTCGATTGGATTAGAATGAGCGGCTGAAGATGCGGGGGAGAGTGCGTTGCTGAACAAGATGGGAAACCTGGGCGGACTGTTCGAGAAGCGGCATGGCCATCCTTTGGCCGATGCCCGCGAGTTGCAGCACATCGTCAGCGAACTGCCCAAAGACAATGCTTTCAAGGCCATGGACGAGATCGGCGGCTGGCTGGATTCGCTGCTGGTGGCTGAGGATTTTCCGGTCGATCGGCGTTTCGACGCGATCCGCCACTTGGAAGACGCCGCCGTCCCGCATCTGCGCCGGCTGGCGCGCGAATATCTGCATACCGTCCGCCTGTCGAAGGCCGAGGAAAAGCGCCTGTGGGCCATCAACGGGGGCTTCTGGTCGCTGCTGGCCAAGGTGTATGAGCAGACGCTCGATCTCCTGCTGGCCCGGGGGCTGACTGCCGAAACAAGCAAGTACATCCTGCCGGCACTGTGCACGCGCCTGCTGGCTGCCCTGCGGGCGGTGCTGAAATGGGAGCAATTCCACTACGGCCCGACGCCGGCCGATTTATGGCAGCGCATGGGGCGGCTGGTGCTGCTGGCTGGCGAACATGGTTTTGCGTCCCGGGTCGTCAACATCGGCGGCGTGTCGGGTAACACCTCGGTGCTGGCCGAATACCGCAAGGCCATGGTTTTCCAGGCCGCGTCGATGGACAGCCTGTTGCCGCTCGAGATCGAACTGGCCGAGCGCTTCATCGTCCATTTCCTGAGTCGCTTCGACTTTCCCGAACAGGCCGAGCACGATTGCGTGTACTGGGTCGATCTGGCAGTGGCCCAGCCGCCGTTGCGACTGGCCAGGATGCCGGCGGAGGCCAAGGCCAGTCTACGCTTCTTCCGCCCCGGCGCGGCACATGGCGAGATTCAGGCCTTGCTCGGCTTGCTCGAACGTGGTGGCGACCTGCCCGAAGACATCATGCTCGGCGCGCAGTACCCGGCCAAGGCATTGATTCCGGTATTGCGTCACCTGGCGGCCTACCTGGCGCCGATTCCGCCGCAGCGACGGCACGACCGGCACCGCGTCAAGCACCGGATGTCGGTGCTCAACGGACTGGTCAATGCCTTTGTCGCCTTTTCCGGCGAATTCGGCGGCCGGCCGGCCGGCCTGCAGATCGAAAGCTGGGTGGTCGAGAATGTCAGCCGGGGCGGTTTCGGCGCCTCGCTCAACAGCATTCCCGGTGAATGGCTCAAGGTCGGTGCCCTGCTGGCCCTGCAGCCGGAGGGTGGCGAGAACTGGTTGCTCGGTTGCGTGCGCCGTTATCACCGCGAGTCGGCGACCGAGGCCCGGGTCGGTATCGAGACGCTGGCTCGCTTGATCGAGTCGGTCGAATTGCGTCCGAAAATGGCGTCAAGCTATGCCGCCGTGGCCGGCATTCCGTCGCTGCTGCTGCTTGAGGGCAATCCGCCCGGGGAACTGCGGGTGATCCTGCCGCCCTATACCTTCGACCCGCGCGAATCCTACGAATATCGCCAGGATGGACAGCGCGTCGTGCTCGAACCGCTGGTTGTCGTCGAACACACCAACGATTACGAGTTGGCGCGCTACCGTATCGTTCCGGCCTGAGCGCTCAGGCCGGGCGAACGGCGGATTTGGGGCGGAAACCCTTGATTACCGCGTCGTTGGTTTCGATCCAGGGGCCGCCGATCAGGTCGATGCAGTAAGGCACGGCAGCGAAGATGCCGACATGGCGCACCGTGCCGTCGGCGTCGCGGACGCCTTCGAGCGTTTCGCGGATCGATTTGGGCTGGCCCGGCAGATTGATGATCAAGGCCTGCTTGCGGATCACTGCCACCTGGCGCGAGAGGATCGCGGTCGGGACGAAATTCAGGCTGATCCGGCGCATTTCTTCACCGAACCCCGGCATTTCCTTGTCGCCGACGGCCAGTGTGGCTTCCGGGGTGACGTCGCGCAGCGCCGGGCCGGTGCCGCCGGTGGTCAGTACCAGGTGGCAGCCGCAGTCGTCGACGAGTTCGATCAGCGTCTGTTCGATCAACGGCCGTTCGTCGGCGATCAGCCGGGTCTCGACCTGCCAGGGGGTGGTCAGGGCGCCGGCCAGCCATTCCTGCAGGGCCGGAATGCCCTTGTCTTCGTAAACACCGGTCGAGGCACGGTCGCTGATCGAAACCAGGCCGACCCGCAGGCCGACCCGCAGGCTGTCATTCGTCGCCATCTTCGTTCTCCGTGGCTGCCGGCGTGCCGTCGAGTTCCTTCAGGATCTGGAAAATGGCGCGGAAGCTTTTCGGCGGCTTGTTGAGTTCCTGTTCCTTCAGAGCGTTGCGGCGCAACTGACGCAGGTGCTGGATGTCGACGCCCGGCCACTGATTGGCGATTTCAGTCAGCGTCGTTTCGTCTTCCATCAGGCGGACGCGGAAGCGTTCCAGGCGATGGATGCGGGCGACTTCGGCCGCCGATTCGCCGCGCAGTTTGGCCAGACCGGCGCGGATCGGCTCGTCATCGACGCCGCGCATCAGTTTGCCGATGTATTGCAGTTGCCGACGGCGGGCACCGTGGGCGGTGATTTTCTGACAATCGCGGACGGCGGTCAGCAGGTTTTCCGGCAAGTCGATGCGCTTGAGCTGGCTGACCGGGAGCTCGACCAGTTCGGCACCGAGATCGCGCAATTCGTGCATGGCTTCCTTCAACTTGGTCTTGGAAGGGCGCGTGTAATCTTCGGAGAAGTCTTCTTCTTGCATGGCTGGGTCCGGTACGGCAATGGCGGGCTGCTATGATAGCGACTTTTCCCCGAAACGACGCCGCTTCCATGCCCGAAACCGCCGCTTTTTCCCACGCTTTCCCCGTGCTCCAGCAGCTTGCCGAAGATGTCTTGAAACACGCCCGGAACAAGGGGGCGACGGCCTGCGAAGTCGATGTTTCCGAGGGTTTCGGGCAGTCGGTGACGGTCCGTTGCGACGAAGTCGAGACTATCGAATTCAATCGCGACAAGGGCATCGGCATCACCGTCTATGCCGGGCAGCGCAAGGGCTATGCGAGCACCTCGGATTTCTCCGCGCAGGCGCTGCGCGATACGGTCGAGGCGGCGCTGAACATCGCCCGCTTCACCGCCGAGGACGACTGCGCCGGCTTGGCCGACGCGGCATTGATGGCCAAGGAAGGGCCCGATCTCGACCTGTACCATCCGTGGGCGCTGAGCGTCGATGAGTCGATCGAACTGGCCCGCCGCTGCGAGCAGGCGGCGTTCGACGCCAGCCCGCTGATCGACAATTCGGAAGGGGCGACGATTTCGACCCAGCAGGCGCACTTCGTCTCGGCCAACAGCTTGGGCTTCATGGGCGGTTATCCGACCTCGCGCCACTACATTTCGGCTTCGGTGATCGCCGGCGAGCGCGACCAGATGCAGCGTGACGACTGGTACACCACGCACCGCGATGCCGCTCGCCTGGAAAGCCCGGAGAGTGTCGGCCGCATCGCCGCCGAACGGGCGGTGGCCCGGCTCGGCGGGCGCAAGCTGCGCACCGGCGAATACCCGGTACTGTTCGAGGCGCCGCTGGCCGCCGGCCTGCTCGGCAGCCTGGTGCATGCGGCGAGCGGCGGCGCCCTGTACCGCAAGGCCTCGTTCCTGATCGACCATCTGGGCAAGAAAATCATGCCGGACTTCGTGCGCATCGTCGAGCGTCCGCACATCCCTTGCGGCCTGGCCAGCGCCGCCTTCGACAGCGACGGCGTCGCCACCCGCGACAGCGATGTGGTGGTCGACGGCGTGCTCCAGCGCTACTTCTTGTCCACCTATACCGCCCGCAAGCTGGGCATGCAGACGACAGCCAACGCCGGCGGCAGCCACAACCTGATCATCGAACCCGGCGAACTCGACCGCGACGGCCTGCTGGCGCGCATGGGCCGGGGCTTGCTGCTGACCGAGATGCTCGGTCATGGCGTCAATTACGTGAATGGCGATTACTCGCGCGGCGCGGCTGGTTTCTGGGTCGAGAACGGCAAGATCGTGCACCCGGTCGAGGAAATCACCATCGCTGGCAATCTGCGCGACATGTTCGCCGGCATCGTCGCCGTCGGTCGCGATGTGCAGGTGCGCGGCAGCAAGCAGACCGGTTCGATCCTGCTTGACCGGATGACCATCGCTGGCGAGTAATCGGCCTCAGCTGGGCATGTGCGGATAGATCTGCAACAGCGCCCGCTGGTGCAGCGCGATCAGTTGCAGCGTCTGGCGCAGCTTTTCCTGCGTCTCGGGCGATAGCGCAGACGGATCGATATGGTTGTCCGGTGCTTCTCCGCGCATCAGCGCCTGCCGTTGCTGGCGGACACGCAGTTCGCCAATGAAGGCCCAGCTCCCGGCCAGATCGTGAGCGCCCGCTTCGCTCAACCAGCGCTTGCCGGCAGCGGCGAGCAGACGCGGCAGCGTGCTGCTGGTGTGGACAAAGCCGGCCGCCAGGCTGTGGATGCGCGCCAGTTCGACCAGCGGGATGGTGGCGGCGTGCTTGAGGTCGAGGCGTCCGCTGTCGTCCACGATGAAGCGCCGGAACATGCCCAGCGCCGAGGGTGCCACGTTGGCATTGGCGACCCAGTGGGCGAGCAGCGAATCGTGGCGTGGGCAGAGCTCGGCCAGGGTGGCGAACAGCGGGCTCAGCAGCCGGGCGTCGCCGTCGATGCCGCGCAGATCGAAGAAGTTGCCGGCCAGCCGGGCCTTGTGCCGGTCGCTGGCGACGATCCAGTCGTGAAAGTGCTGCGCCCAGTCGCTGCTGCGCAGCCGCCAGGCCGGGTTGCTGGCCATCATGTTGCCTGGGCACAGAATGAAACCGTAGTCGGCCAGGCCGCTGCAGACGCGCCCGGCGAGTTCGGCGAAATAGGCGCCGTGGCGGTTTTCGCGGTAATCCTCGGCGAACACCAGGGCATTGTCCTGGTCGGAGTTGAGCGTCAGTTCGCGCCGGCCCTGCGATCCGTAGGCAATCCAGGCATAGGCCACCGGCGGCGGCCCAAGTTCGGCCTGCGCCAGTTGCAGCAGGCGCCGGGTCAGGGCGTCGGCCGCATCGCTGACCAGCCCGGCGGCGCTTTCCGCTGTCCCGTCCTGGGCTGCGGCCAGCCACAGACCGCCCAGAGCCTCGGCCAGCCGGGCCAGGGCCTGGGGCGTCGGGGCGTCGGCGAGATGCCGGAGGAAGTGCTGGAAATGCGTGTTCAGGAGGTTTTTCGCCAGGCGGATGTTGCCTGTAAGCATAAGCGCTGCCGGGAATCTGTGCCAGATGCTCGCCAAATCGCCGGGTTTGCGGAAAAATGCAGGCATATCGTAAAACAGCCCTATCCTGCGCAGGCAGGAGGAGACATGACATGCAACGCCGAGATTTCCTGGTAAAAGCCGCGCTGGGTACCGCCGCTGCTTCGCTGGCCGCTTGTGGCCGGGACGAAGCGCCGCCGGCAGTCGAACCTGTCGCCGCCCCTGCGGCCCCGCCGGAACCGCCGCCGGCGCCGGCGGTTCAGCCCGGTTTGCCGGCGATTCGCTGGCGTTTGACGTCGAGTTTTCCGCGCAGCCTGGACACCATTTTCGGTGGCGCCGAAGTGCTCGCCAACCGCGTCCGGGCGATGACCGGCGGGCGTTTCGATATCCGTGTCTTCCAGGGCGGCGAGATCGTGCCCGGCCTGCAGGCGCTCGATGCCGTCGAGCAAGGCACGGTCGAGGTGGCGCACACCTGTTCCTACTACTATGTCGGCAAGGACAAGACCTTCGGCTTCGGCACCGCGATGCCGTTCGGCCTGAATGCCCGGCAGATGAATGCCTGGATCTACTACGGCGGCGGTCAGGAGCTGCTCGACGATTTTTACGCCAACTACCGGCTGCTATCGTTTGCCGGCGGCAATACCGGGGCGCAGATGGGCGGCTGGTGGCGCAAGACGGTGGCTACGGTCGACGACCTCAAGGGGATCAAGATGCGCATCGCCGGCCTGGGCGGAGCGGTGTTCTCCGAACTCGGTGTGGTGCCGCAGCAGATCGCCGGTGGCGACATCTATCCGGCGCTCGAGCGCGGCACGATCGATGCCGCCGAGTGGGTCGGTCCCTACGACGACGAGCGCCTGGGTTTCTACAAGGTGGCCAAGAATTATTACTATCCCGGCTGGTGGGAGCCAGGGCCGACCATCCATTTCTTCGTCAATCAGGCGGAATGGGAAAAGCTGCCGCGCGAGTACCAGGAAGTTTTCCGGGCTGCGGCTTACGAGGCCAACGTGGCCATGATGGCCCGCTACGATCACCAGAATCCGATTGCCCTGACCAAGCTGTTGCAGAGCGGGGTCAAGCTGCAGGAGTTTTCCGAACCCATCCTCAAGGCGGCCTACAAGGCGGCGCAACAGATCTACGCCGATGAGGCGAAGAAGAATCCGGCATTCAAGAAAATCCTGACCGCCTACGACAAGTACCGGCGCAGCCAGAATGCCTGGTTCAGCGTTGCCGAGAACCGCATGGATGTCTTCCTCCAGTCGCAGGCCTGATCCCATGAGCGACGATCAGAAGCCGTGCACGCGTTTGTGCATCGTCCGCCACGGCGAGACGGAATGGAATGCCGAACGACGCATCCAGGGGCAGATCGATATCGGTCTGAACGATACCGGACGCCGGCAGGCGATGGCGGCCGGGCGCTGGCTGGCGCCGGCGGGGATTACCGCGCTGTACGCCAGCGATCTGCGCCGGGCCTGGGATACGGCGGCCGAAATTGGTCGCTGCCTGGGCATGCAGGCAGTGTCCACGCCGGAACTGCGCGAGCGCCGCTACGGTGTTTTCGAAGGCTTGACCTATGTCGAGGCCGCCCGGCGCTATCCCGAGGGCTATGCCGCTTTCGAGGGGCGCAATGCCGATTACGATTTCGAGAACGGCGAAAGCCTGAAGGCGATGTTCGCCCGGGTTACCGGCAAGCTCAGTGAAATCGCCGCCCGGCATCCCGGCCAGAACGTTGCCGTCGTCGTCCATGGTGGCGTGCTCGACGTGATCAACCGTTTTGTGCGCGGCAACCCGCTCGAGATGCCGCGCGACTTCCTGATTCCGAATGCCGGCATCAACTGGATTTCCGTGTGCGACGGGCGGTGGGCGGTGGACAGCTGGGGTGAAACCGGGCATCTGGCCGACGGTGCGCTGGACGAGCTGCCTTCGTGATAAAATTCCTGCCCTTTTCAATGGCTTGAGGCATTCCTCCATGTTTTCCGCGAAAGACACCCTGGCAAAAGTTGACCCTGAACTGTGGACGGCCATCGAGGCCGAGAACAAGCGTCAGGAAGATCACATCGAACTGATCGCGTCCGAAAACTACGTCAGCAAGGCGGTCATGGAAGCCCAGGGCTCGCAGCTGACCAACAAATACGCCGAAGGCTACCCGGGCAAGCGCTACTACGGCGGTTGCGAGCACGTCGATGTTGCCGAGCAGATTGCCATTGACCGCATCAAGGCGCTGTTCGGCGCCGATGCCGCCAACGTCCAGCCGAACTCCGGTTCGCAGGCCAACCAGGCCGTGCTGATGGCCTTCTGCAAGCCGGGCGACACGATCATGGGCATGAGCCTGGCCGAAGGCGGCCACCTGACCCACGGCATGCCGCTGAACATGTCCGGCAAGTGGTTCAACGTCGTCTCCTACGGCCTCAACGAAAAGGAAGAAATCGACTACGACAAGATGGAAGCGCTGGCCCGCGAGCACAAGCCGCGCCTGATCGTCGCCGGTGCTTCGGCCTACGCGCTGCGCATCGATTTCGAGCGCTTTGCCAAGATCGCCAAGGAAGTCGGCGCCATCTTCTGGGTCGACATGGCTCACTACGCCGGTCTGATCGCTGCCGGTTTCTACCCGAACCCGGTGCCGTTCGCCGATGTCGTCACCACGACCACGCACAAGACCCTGCGCGGTCCGCGCGGCGGCGTCGTGCTGATGAAGGCCGAACACGAGAAGGCGATCAACTCCGCCATCTTCCCAGGCCTGCAGGGCGGCCCGCTGATGCACGTGATCGCTGCCAAGGCTGTTGCCTTCAAGGAAGCGGCGACGCCCGAGTTCAAGAACTACCAGGAGCAGGTGATCATGAACGCCCGCGTCATGGCCCGCGTGCTGGGTGAAGAGCGCGGCCTGCGCATCGTCTCCGGCCGTACCGAAAGCCACGTCTTCCTGGTCGACCTGCGCGCCAAGAACCTGACCGGCAAGGAAGCCGAAGCGGCGCTGGGCAATGCCCACATCACCGTCAACAAGAACGGCATCCCGAACGACCCGCAGAAGCCGATGGTTACCTCCGGCATCCGCATCGGTTCGCCGGCGATGACGACGCGCGGCTTCACCGAGATCGAAGCCGAGCAGATCGCTCACCTGATCGCCGACGTGCTCGACGCGCCGAACGACGAAGCGGTTGCCGCCCGTGTCCGTGAGCAGGTGTCGGCGCTGTGCAAGCGCTTCCCGGTCTACGGTGCCTAAAAGCCCATGAAGTGTCCTTTCTGCGGCAATGACGAAACCGGGGTGGTCGACACCCGGGTTTCCGAAGAGGGCGACATCGTCCGTCGCCGCAGGAAGTGCGCTGCCTGTGACAAGCGTTTCACCACCTACGAACGGGCCGAAATCCAGTTGCCGCAGGTGGTCAAGAAGAACGGCCTGCGCGCCGACTTCAACCGTGCCAAGCTGCGCGCCAGCCTCGAGCTGGCGCTGCGCAAGCGGCCGGTGTCGATCGAATCGGTCGACGCGGCAATCGCCGACATCGAGGAAAAGCTGCTCACCGCCGGCGAACGCGAGGTCAGCACGCAGCAACTGGGCGAACTGGTGATGCGCGAGCTGAAGAAGCTCGACAAGGTCGCCTACATCCGCTTTGCCTCCGTCTATCGCAATTTCGAAGACGTCGACGCCTTCTCCAAGGCGATCAAGGAAGTCTCACCGGTTTCCCGCAAGAAATGAGTTTTTCCGCCCTCGACCGCAGCATGATGGCGCGGGCGCTGCAACTGGCTGAACGCGGCCTGTGGACGACCTCGCCCAATCCGCGTGTCGGTTGCGTGCTGGTCCGCGCGGGTGAAATCGTCGGCGAAGGCTGGCACGAGAAGGCGGGCGAACCTCATGCCGAAGTCCACGCCCTGCGTGCCGCTGGCGAGCGGGCGCGTGGCGCCACCGCTTACGTCACGCTGGAGCCCTGCAGCCACCACGGGCGTACGCCGCCCTGTGCGGAAGCGCTGATCGCTGCCGGCGTCAGCCGCGTCGTCGCGGCGATGGGCGATCCGAATTCGCTGGTTGCCGGGCGCGGTCTGAGCCTGCTGCAGGCGGCCGGGATCGAGACGGCCAGCGGCCTGATGGAAAACGAGGCGCGTGAGCTGAACATCGGCTTCGTCTCGCGCATGACCCGTGGTCGGCCGTGGTTGCGGCTCAAGGCGGCAGCCAGCCTGGACGGCAAGACGGCGCTGAACAACGGCGTCAGCCAGTGGATCACCGGCCCGGATGCGCGTCGCGATGGTCATCGCTGGCGGGCGCGAGCCTGCGCCGTGCTGACCGGGGTCGGCACCGTCCGTGACGACGATCCCAGTCTGACCGTGCGCGATGTCGACACCCCGCGCCAACCGCTGCGGGTGGTGGTCGATAGCCGTCTGGAAACGCCGCCGACGGCGAAGATCCTGACCGGTGGCGGAACGCTGATCTTTGCGGCGGAGGACGACGCGGAGCGGGCCGCGCGGCTGCGCGACTCCGGTGCCGAAATCGTTTTCCTGCCCAATCCCCGGGGCAAGGTTGACCTGGCGGCGCTGCTGCAGGAACTGGGGCGGCGCGGCATCAACGAGGTGCATGCCGAAGCCGGCAGCAAACTCAACGGCTCCTTGCTGCGCGAAGGCCTGGTCGACGAATTCGTCTTCTACCTCGCGCCCTGCCTGATTGGCGACGACGCGGCCGGCTTGTTCAGCCTGCCGGCGCTGACTACGCTAGCCGACAAGCGGGCGCTGAAGATTCTCGATCTGCGGCAGATTGGCGCAGATATTCGCCTGACCGCACGGCCGAGTTAGGCGCGCAGACCGCGCAGTCCGGGTCGCGGCGAAACTTCACGGTCCGCCATTCCATGTTCAGGGCGTCGAGCAGCAGCAGGCGGCCACTCAGCGATTCACCGATGCCGGCGGCGAGCTTCAGTGCTTCGGCTGCCTGCATCGTGCCGACGATGCCGGTCAGCGGGGCGAACACGCCCATCACCGCACAGCGGACTTCCTCGACATCCTCGCCTTCGGGAAACAGGCAGTGGTAGCACGGGGCGTCGTCGCGGGCCAGGTCGTAGACGCTGACCTGGCCGTCGAAGCGGATGGCGGCGCCGGACACCAATGGCTTGCGGTGATGCACGCAGGCGCGGTTGATGGCGTGGCGGGTGGCGAAATTGTCGGTGCAGTCGAGGACGATGTCGGCGCTGGCAACCAGCGCGTCGAGCTCGGCGCCGGCCAGGCGCTGTTGCAGCGGAACGACTTCGATCGTGGGGTTCAGTGCGGCCAGCGCCAGCCGGCCGGATTCGGCCTTGGCCATGCCGACGCGAGCCTCGGTGTGGATGATCTGGCGTTGCAGGTTGGTCAGGTCGACCGCATCGTCGTCGACCAGCGTGATCCTGCCGATGCCGCCCGAGGCAAGATAAAGCGCTGCCGGCGAGCCGAGGCCGCCGGCGCCAACGATCAAGGCGTGAGTGTCGAGAATGCGCTGTTGCCCCTCGATGCCGAGCGCGTCGAGCAGGATGTGCCGGCTGTAGCGGAGAAGCTGCTCGTCGGTCACTTGTACTCGCGCCACTCCGGCGGCGTATCGTCGTGGTCGCCGTGCGGGCGGTGTTCCCAGGCTTGCACGTAAGCGCCTTCAGGCGTCGGCTTGAGGCGTTTTTCAGGAACGACCATGTTGTGCAACTGGGTGTCCTCGACGTAATGGATCAGCGCGCGTGTCAGCTTGCTCATCAGCGTGTTGTCGAGGTGGTAGCCCTTGTCTTCCAGATGGTCTTCCAGCTCGGCCAGCGTGTGCTGGGTCAGTTCGTACTCGACGCCGAGCGCACGCTTCTCGTACTTCGGCTCGACGTCGATTTCGTCCATGTTCTTCAGGTCGTCCGCCGCCTCCGGCACCTGGCCGGGCGGGAACTTGGAGAACAGGATCTCCCTTTTCTTCCTGAGGTCTGCGTTGTTGCCCATCATCCCTCCGTGCTCGGATGCCTGATGTCTACTTGCCCTGCATGATCTGCAGGCCCTTGAGGATGTTCAGCGCCTGCTGGAACTGGTAGTCGTTCTGGCTGGCGTATTCCAGGCGGGCCGGCATTTCGTCGCTTTCTTCCTTGTCCTGCTTGCCAGCCGGTTTGGCCGGTGCCGGCTTGCTTTCGTCCTTGGCGGCTTCGCGCTTGTCCTCGAGGTGGCGTTCCAGATCGGCCTCGCGAACACGGGCGGCGCTGCTGCCGTTGGGGCTTTCCTCAACGACGATGTCCGGGGTGATGCCCTTGGCCTGGATCGAACGGCCTTCCGGCGTGTAATAGCGGGCCGTGGTCAGCTTGATCGCGGTGTTGTTGGGTAGCGGCAGGACCGATTGGACGGAACCCTTGCCGAAGGTCTGGGTGCCGACGATGGCGGCGCGCTTGTGATCCTGCAGTGCACCGGCGACGATTTCCGAAGCCGAGGCCGAGCCGCCATTGACCAGTACCACCATCGGGACTTTCTTGACGCCGACCGGCAGGTTGCGCAACGGATCTTCGCGGGTGCCGCGCAGGTAGTCGCGCGGCCGGGCGAGGAACTCCTGTTTGGCGTCCGGGGTCCGGCCATCGGTCGATACGACCTTGGTGTCCGGCGGCAGGAAGGCGGCGGAAACGCCGATGGCGCCGTGGAGCAGGCCGCCCGGATCGTTGCGCAGGTCGAGCACCAGGCCCTTGAGATCGCCTTCCTTGTAAACATTGCTCAGATGCTTGGCCAGGTCGGGTACCGTGGCTTCCTGGAACTGGGTGATGCGGACCCAGGCGTAGCCGGGTTCGACAATTTTTGACTTGACGCTCTGCACCTTGATGACTTCGCGGACCAGCGTGATTTCCAACGGCTTGCTCTCGCCTTTACGCAGGATGCTCAGGCGGATGGCGGTCTTGGGCTTGCCGCGCATCTTCTTGACCGCATCGGACAGGCTCAGGCCCTTGACCGGGGTGTCGTCGAGCTTGAAGATCAGGTCGCCGGCCTTGACGCCGGCCCGGTAGGCGGGCGTGTCCTCGATCGGCGAGACGACCTTGACCAGGCCGTCTTCCATGCCGACTTCGATGCCGAGGCCGCCGAACTCTCCCTGGGTGCCGACCTGCAGATCCTTGAACGAATCGGCATCGAGGTAGGCAGAGTGCGGGTCGAGATTGGACAACAGGCCGGAGATCGCGTTGGCGATCATCTTCTTGTCATCGACCGGCTCGACGTAACCCTGTTTGATCGCGCTATAAACCTCGGCGAAAGTACGCAGGTCTTCGATCGGCAGGCCGGCACGCGCATCCTTCTCGGCGAAGGCCGGCAGCTGCAGCGTGATCAGGGCGCCGGCAACGAAGGCGCCGACGGTAAGGCTCAAGGTTTTGAATTTGCTCATTTCAGACTGGCCCATGACATGGGGTCGATCGGTTGCCCTTTGTGGCGGATTTCAAAGTATAAACCGGATTCCGGATTGCCTCCGGTATTGCCGACGGTGGCGATCGTCTCGCCGCCGCTGACGGCCTGGCCGACCTGCTTGAGCAGCGAATCGTTGTTGCCGTAGATCGACAGGTAGGCGTCGCCGTGATCGACGATCAGCAGGTTGCCGAAGCCGCGCATCCACTCGGAGAAGACGACGCGGCCGTTGGCCACGGCCTTGACCGGACTGCCGGTGTCGGTACGGATGAACAACCCGCGCCATTGGCCGCCGCCGTCGCGGGGGCGGCCGAAGCGGCCGATGACCGTGCCGCGCACCGGCAGGCGCAGTTTGCCACGTTGCTTGGCGAAACTGCCGTCGTTGGCGACCGGCTCGTAACGGTTTTCCGCCCCGCTGGCCTGGGCCGGCGGCGCCGGTTCGCGTGTTCCCGGCGAGGCGGTTTGCGGGCGGCGGGCCGCTTCGGCCGCTGCCTGGCGGCGCCGGCGCTCATCTTCCGCGGCCTTGGCGGCCTGCTGGGCGAGGATGCGTGACAGGCGTTCGACCAGTTGGGTCATGCGCTTTTCGTCGCGCTGCAGGGCGCCGATCTCGCGGCGTTGGGCGCGGACCTTGTCGGATATCTCGGCGTGCAGTGCCTTGCGCTCCTGGCGCTGTTTCTCCAGTTCGGCGTGGTTCTGCTTCTGTTCGCTTTCGACCGCTGCCAATTCTGTGGTCCGCTCGCGCGTGCTGGCTGCCAGGCGTTCCTTTTGCCGGATGGTGTTGCGGATCTCGCCCATCATTTCGGCTCGGGCGGCGGCGATGGCCGAAAGGTAATGGAGGTCGCGCGCCAGTTGATTCGGGTCGTCGCCGTTGAGCAGCAATTGCAGCGAGTCCGGGTTGCCGCGAAGGTATTGGCGGTAGAGCAGCTTTTCCAGTTGCTGCTGCTGCTGGTTGAGCGTCAGGCCCAGTTCGGCCGACTGGTTTTCAAGTGCCTGCAGCTGATTCTGCAATTGTCCGCGTTGCTGGCCAAGTTCATGCAGCTTGCGCTGCAGGCGGGAAATCTGGCGTTCCGATTCGCGCAGGCGGTCGGCGGCGTCGGCCCGGCTGCCTTCGCTGGACGACAATTCCTTGCGCAGGGATTCGATCCGGTTGCGCAGCTCGTCGAGGTCGGCGCGTTTTTCTGCGACTTCGGGGGCGCTGGCCGAGCGTTGGGCGTGCACGTCGCCGACGGCGCAGGCCAGCAGAAGTACGCAGGCGAGCAGCAGTCGCGATAGGGAAGCGGCCGAATCGGCAGCCATGCCGACTGGAAGGTGGGGCATCAGGGAAATTCTGGAATCGGTTCTATGAAAGGCAGGGCTTATTCTATAATCAACCGTTCAACCAATCTGGGGTTTTATCTTGGACGCGCCTTCCTTCAATCTGATCGACAAGCAGGAACACATCGAAATGGCGGCTCGCGCACTGAAGGCGATCGCCCACCCGCTGCGCCTGAAGATACTGTGCGTGGTCGGCGACCAGGAGGCGTGCGTGCAGGACATTGTCGAGCAGGTAGGCACCTCGCAGAGCAATATTTCCCAGCATCTGGCCATTCTGCGCGAAAAGGGCGTGCTGCTGACGCGCAAGGACGCCAATCGTGTTTTCTATCGGGTGGGCGATCAGCGCACCCTGCAGCTCGTCGGCATGATGCGCGAAGTTTTTTGTGGTGTGGAGAGTTAAGTAATGCCGATGGATTTCATCAACCAGAACATCCTGCTCGTTTCTATCGTCATCATCAGCGGCCTCGGTCTGCTGTGGCCGATGTTCTTCCGTCCGGTCGGCACCGCCGTCAATCCGGGCGAGGCCACCCTGCTGATCAATCGCGAGGATGCCCGGGTGCTCGACGTACGCGAGAGCAGCGAGTTCGCCGGCGGTCATATCCCGGATGCGATCAACATTCCGGGGGGCAAGCTGCTGGATCGTCTGCACGAGATCGAGAAGTTCAAGGACAAGCCGCTGATCGTCTGCTGTGCCGCCGGCATGCGCTCGAACAAGGCCTGTCGCGAGCTCAAGCAGAAGGGTTTCGAGAAGCTGTATAACCTGAGCGGCGGTGTCGATGCGTGGAATGCGGCCAGCTACCCGCTGCACAAGGGAAGCAAGAAGAAATGAACCAGCCGGTCCGGATGTACACCACCGAAATCTGCCCTTACTGCGTTCGCGCCAAGCGCCTGCTGAATGCGCGTGGGGTCAGCGAGATCGAGGAAATCCGGGTTGATCTCGACCCGGAACGTCGGGATGAAATGATGCAGAAAACCGGGCGGCGTACCGTGCCGCAAATCTTCATTGGCGAGACGCATGTCGGCGGTTGCGACGACCTGCATGCGCTCGATGCCGCCGGCAAGCTGTTGCCCTTGCTGGCCGGCGAAGCCTGAACCGATTAACCACCAGAAAGAGAAACATGGAACAGAACAACGAACAGCCGGTCTTCGGCATCGAAAAGCTTTACATCAAGGATCTGTCGGTCGAAGTGCCGAACGCGCCGGAAATTTTCCTGGAGCAGGAAGCGCCGCAGGTGACGGTCCAGTTGAATTCGACCGGCCGTGGTGTTGGCGAAGGTACCTTTGAAGTCGTCCTGACCGTGACGGTGACCGCCGCCATCGGTGAAAAGACCGTGTTCCTGGTCGAAGTCGGCCAGGCCGGCATCTTCCGCATCCTCAACGTGCCGGAAGAGCAACTGGAGCCGCTGGTTTCCATCGCCTGCCCGAACGTGCTGTTCCCGTATGCCCGCGAAGCGGTTTCCGACGCCGTGACGCGTGCCGGTTTCCAGCCCATCGTCCTGCAGCCGGTGAATTTCGAGGCGATGTACATGCAGCGCCTGCAGGAGCAGCAGCCGGCTCCCGACACCCCGCTGCAGTAAGGCCTGAGCATGCGCCGCCTGTTTCCCGCCCTGTGGGCGCTGCTGTTTGCCTTGCCGGCAATGGCCAGCGATTACCGTTCGGTCGTGGGGCCGGCGGCCATTCTTTACGACGCGCCGTCGCAAATGGCGAAAAAGCTTTACCTCATCCGCGCCCAGACGCCGGTCGAGGTTGTTGTCCGCCTGGAAGGCTGGTTCAAGGTACGCGATGCCGAAGGCACGCTGGCCTGGATCGAAGCCGCCCAACTGGCCGAGCGGCGCACCGTGATGGTCATCGCTGCGCGTGGCGAACTGCGCCAGGCCGATCGCGACGATGCGCCGGTGCTCGCCAGCCTGGATAAATGGCTGGTCGTCGATTACCTGGCGACGGGCGCGCCGGGCTGGGTGAAGGTGCGCCACCGCGACGGCGCCACCGGTTTCGTCCGCAGCACTCAGGTCTGGGGCACATGAAGCTGACGTTGATTGGTGCCGGGGCCTGGGGTAGTGCGCTGTCGATTGCCTTTGCCGACAGCCATGCGGTGACCCTGTGGTCGCGCGAAACCGACGTCGCCGAGGAAATCGAGGCGACCCGCGAGAATCGTCGTTTCCTGCCGGGCTATCGACTGCCCGACAGCATTGCGCTGTCTACCGATTTTGCAGCAGCAGTCGCTCAGGCCGAACTGCTCATCATCGCCACGCCGATCGCCGGTCTGCGACCGACACTCGAGCGGCTCAAGGCGCTTTCCTGCCGGACGCCGCTGCTATGGGTGTGCAAGGGCTTCGAGGCGGAAACCGGCAAGCTGCCGCATCAGGTCGTTGCCGAAGTGCTGGGCGACGATGCGGTTTGCGGTGCCCTGTCCGGTCCCAGTTTTGCCGAGGAAGTGGCTGCCGCCCAGCCGACTGCTGTCGCACTGGCCGCCAACGATCCGTGCTTCGCCCGAGAAACGGCACGGGCGCTGCACAGCAACCGCCTGCGCATCTATGCCAACGATGACCTGATTGGCGTCGAGGTCGGTGGTGCGGTAAAGAACGTGCTGGCCATCGCAACCGGTGTCTGCGACGGTCTGGGCCTCGGGCTCAATTCGCGTGCCGCGCTGATCACCCGCGGTCTGGCCGAAATCGCCCGCCTCGGCGTGGCCCTCGGCGGGCAGCGCGAAACCTTCATGGGGCTGGCCGGCATGGGCGACCTGATCCTGACCTGCACCGGCGACCTGTCGCGCAATCGTCGCGTCGGTTTGGGGCTGGCCCGTGGGCAGACGCTCGCCGAAGTGCTGGCGGCCCTCGGGCATGTTGCCGAAGGGGTGTATACAGCGCGCGAAACAGACCGCCTGGCCCGCGAACTCGATATCGACATGCCGATCAGCGTGGCGGTCGCGGCGGTCCTCGACGGTCGCCTGACGGCAGCTGCAGCCGTCGACCAACTGATGGCCCGCGATCCCAAGGAAGAGCTGGCCTGATCTTCCGGCCTAGACGGCGTCGGCGAAACCGATCTGCCGCCAGGCCTCGAAAATCGTCACCGCTGCTGCATTCGACAGGTTGAGGCTGCGCTGGCCGGCCCGCATCGGCAGTCGCAGCCGGCAATCGGCCGGAAAGGCATCGCGGATGTCGGGCGGCAGTCCGGCTGTTTCCTGACCGAAAACGAAGACGTCGCCGTCGCGGAAATCGACGGAATAGAGATTGCGACTGCCCCGGGTGGTCATTGCAAACATGCGCCGTGGCGCCAGTGCCGCCTGGCACGCCTGCCAGTCGGCGTGGCGGACGATGCGCGCGTACTCGTGATAATCCAGCCCGGCACGCCGCAGATGCTTGTCGCTGAGGTCGAAACCGAGCGGTTCGACGAGATGGAGTTCGGCCCCGGTGTTGGCGCACATGCGGATGATGTTGCCGGTATTGGGCGGAATTTCGGGCTGGTAGAGGACGACGGCGAACACGGTGCGGATGATCTGGACGAAGCTGGCGATTAAAGCACGGATTCAGCCCTTCAGCGCACGCCCGACGACGGCGACGTGGATGCTGGTCGCGCCGTGCAGGGCGAGGACGCGGGCGCACTCGTCGGCGGTGGCGCCGCTGGTCAGGACATCGTCCACCAGCAGGATGCGGCAGCCGCTGAGGTCGTTGCCGCAGGCGAAGGCGCCGCGCACGTTGCCGTGTCTGTCCTTGAGCGGCAGCCCGGCCTGGGGCGGCGTTGCCCGGCAACGCTGCAGGCTGTCGTGGTCGACCGGAAGATTCAGGCAGCGGCCGAGCGTGCGGGCGATTTCCATGGCCTGGTTGAAACCGCGTTCGCGTAGCCGGGACGGATGCAGCGGCAAGGGGATGATCCGGTTGTGCTCGCCGGCCGGGACAAGTTCGGCCAGTTGACGTCCGAACCAGGCGGCGAGCGGCAGCCGGTGCTGGTACTTGAGGGCCTGGATCAGCCGGTCGAGCGGGAAGGTGTAGCGGTACAAGGCGTATACCCCGGCGAAGTGCGGCGCCTGCTTCAGACAGGCGCCGCAGCGCTCGCCATGCGTGGTCTGTTCGCCGCAGCAGGGGCATTGCTTTGCCGGCAATGCCGGCAGGTCGTTCTGGCAATCCGGGCACAACAAGGCGTCGCCGGCGAGGCCGGCGCAAAGCAAGCAATTGTTCGGTAACAGGCCTTGCCATACACGCATCGGCGCGAATGCCGGAGACTCGGGTAAAATTGACTTCCTCGCCGGCGTCTCGGATAATTCATAATTACCGTCAGCGTTTGCTGTTGATTTAACAGGACTTTTTGTAAGGTTTTTCATGCAATCCAGTGCCCTCTCCGTTTCCGCCTCCTGTGCCCAGACGACCCCGGTTCATCGCTGGACGATAGACGAGGTCTTGGCGCTTTACGACATGCCGCTGATGGATCTGGTTTTCCGTGCCCAGCAGGTGCATCGCGAGAATTTTGATGCTAATGCCATTCAACGCTCGACCTTGCTCTCCGTCAAGACCGGAGGTTGTTCGGAGGACTGCAGCTACTGTTCGCAGTCGGCACGTTACGACACCGATCTCGAACGCGAGCGCCTGATGCCGCTCGACGAGGTGGTGGCCGCGGCGAAGACGGCGAAGGAAAAGGGCGCATCGCGTTTCTGCATGGGCGCTGCCTGGCGCGGTCCCAAGGACAACGACCTCGACAAGGTGCTGGCGATGGTGCGCGAGGTCAAGGCGCTCGGCATGCAGACCTGCGTGACGCTCGGCATGCTCAAGGAAGGCCAGGCCGAGAAGCTGAAGGAAGCCGGTCTCGATTACTACAACCACAATCTCGATACCGACAAGGAATTCTACGGTCAGGTGATCAAGTCGCACACCCACGACGACCGTCTGGATACGCTCGACCAGGTGCGCGACGCCGGCATCAACGTTTGTTCGGGCGGCATCATCGGCATGGGCGAATCGCGCAAGAACCGGGCGGCACTGATCGTGCAACTGGCCAATCTGCCGACGCCGCCGGAGTCGGTGCCGATCAACAACCTCGTGCCGATTCCGGGAACGCCGCTGGCCGACAAACCGCGTCTCGATCCCTTCGAGTTCGTGCGGACCATCGCCGCTGCCCGCATCGCCATGCCGCGTTCTTGGGTGCGTCTGTCGGCCGGGCGTCAGGAAATGAGCGACGAGTTGCAGGCTCTGTGTTTCCTGGCCGGCGCCAACTCGATGTTCTACGGCGACCACCTGCTGACCACGGGCAACCCGGACGTCGATCGCGATGACGGGCTGTTTGCCCGCCTCGGTCTGAAGGCGGTTTGAACCCCGACAACCCGCTGTCCGGTTTTGTCGACGCCGCTCAGGTCGGGCGGCGGTTTTCGCGTATTGCCGGCGTCTATGACCGGGGCGATTTTTTCGCCCGCGAAGTCGACCGCCGGATGCAGGAGCGCCTGGATTACGTTCGCCTGACCCCGAGGCGCATCGTCGATCTCGGCTGTAGCCGGGGGGCGAGCCTGGCTGGTCTGGCTGCGCGTTTTCCTGCTGCCGAAGTGCTCGCTCTGGACAACTCCCAAGCGATGCTGGTCGCCGGCCGTGAGCCGCGTCCCGGCTGGCAGCGCCTGCTCGGCCTGGGCCGGCGGGATGGGCAACGCATTTGCGGCGATGTCGAGCGCTTGCCCCTGGCTGGCGGTTGCGCCGGTTTGCTGTGGTCGAATCTGGTCCTGCACTGGCTCGACAATCCTCTGCCGGCGCTGGCCGAAGCGCATCGCGTGCTGGAAGTCGGCGGCCTGCTGATGTTCTCGACGCTGGGGCCGGATACGCTGCACGAGTTGCGGTCAGCGTTCAGTGACGGCTATGCCCATACCCAGCGCTTCACCGACATGCACGATCTGGGCGACATGCTGGTCGAGTGTGGTTTCTCCGACCCGGTGATGGACATGGAAGTGATCACGCTGACTTACGACAGCGTTGACGCGCTGTTTGCCGAATTGCGTGCGGCGGGTTCTGCGTGCGCGATGAAGGCGCGCCGTCATGGCCTGACCCCGCCCGGCCGACTGGCGGCGATGCGCCAGGCCTACGAGCGCCTGCGCAGCGACGGTCGTCTGCCGGCGACCTTCGAGGTCATCTACGGCCATGCCTGGAAGGCGCCGCCGAGACAGACGGCCGACGGTCGTGCCATCATCCGTTTCGAACGCGGACGTTAATCCGGCCGTTTACGGAAGAACTTGACGGCCTGGACCTGTGTCGTGCGGGGGGCTGGGATGGCCCGCTGCTTGCGGTTCTGCACCCGCCACCACAGCAGCAGGCCGGTCAGTACGGCGTAGGCCAGCGGCTGGGCAATTTCAGTGATCTTGCTCAGCCAGAGGAAATGCAGGCAGGCGAGGATGGCGATCAGGTAGATGCTGCGATGCAGTTCCTGCCAGCGTTTGCCGCCCAGCCGGCGGACCGCCCAGGCATTCGAGGTCAGGGCCAGCGGCACGAGCAGCGCGAAAGCGGCAAAACCGATGCTGATGAAGGGGCGCTTCAGGATGTCGCGGGCAATCGCCTGGGCCGAGAAGTCATGGTCGAAGCCGACGAACGACAACAGGTGCAGGCAGGCATAGGTAAACGTGAATAGTCCCAGCATCCGGCGCAGGCGCAACAGCCAGTGCTGGCTGGTGATGGCACGCAACGGCGACGCGCTCAGTGTCAGCAGCAGGAAGTTGAGTGTCCAGAGGCCGGTATAGCGTTGCACCGTCTCGACCGGATTGGCGCCCAGGGCGTCGCTAGCGGCGAGCCATGCCAGCCAGGCCAGGGGAAGGGTCGAGGCGAAGAAGACCAAGGCTCTGGCCGTGGTGATGATTTTCTGGTGCATGCTCAGTAATTCCGGCGCAGGTCCATGCCTGCGTAAAGATGGGCAACCTGTTCGGCGTAGCCGTTGAAGGGCAGGGTGGGGCGTTTGCGGAATTCCCCCAGGCGGCGTTCGCTTTCCTGCGACCAGCGCCGATGAGCGACATCCGGATTGACGTTGGCGTAGAAACCGTATTCATGCGGTGCCGCCTTGTTCCAGGTGGTACGCGGGGCCTGTTCGGCGAAGTGGATGCGGACGATGGATTTGGCGCTCTTGAAGCCGTACTTCCAGGGAACAACCAGGCGGATCGGGGCGCCGTTCTGCCTGGGCAGACGGTTACCGTACATGCCGACGGCCAGCAGGGTCAGTGGATTGGCTGCCTCATCGATGCGCAGCGCCTCGGTGTACGGCCAGTCCAGGACAGGCAGGCGCACCCTGGGCATCTGCGCCGGATCGGCCAGGCTGGTGAATACCACGTACTTGGCCTTGCTGGTCGGCTGAACTCGTCGGATCAGTTCGCTCATCGGCAGGCCGAGCCAGGGAATCACCGCGCTCCAGCCCTCGACGCAGCGCAGGCGGTAGATGCGCTCTTCCAATCCCCAGCGGATGATTTCATCGATGTCGAAAGTCTGGGGCCGGGCAATTTCTCCATCGACCGTGACGGTCCACGGAGAAATGCGCAAGCTCTGGGCGTTGGCTTTCGGACTGTCCTTGTCCGGGCCGAATTCGTAGAAGTTGTTGTAACTGCTGACGGCGTCGAAAGGCGTCGGCTTGTCGTCAGGGTCCCAGGCCGGGTTGCGTCGATAGGGCAAGGGCTGGGCGGTGTCGTTCGGGCTGGCCCGGGTGAACGACGGCAGGGTCAGCGCACCGGCAGCCAGCAGCAATCGACGGCGGGACCATTGTGTTTTCGGCGTGATTTCCGAAGCGGGGGGCGTGGGAAAGCGAAACATCGCGTTCTCCCTGTGACTGGTAGTGAGGTGAGACCCGTTTGGCCGGGCTGGGTTCAGTCACGCAGACTGAGTGCGAGCCGCAGATCACCGATGTCCTCTTCGGCTTCCTCGACCAGGTCGAGATAGCGGGCGCGGTCGGCGTCGCGCAGCTCACGGGTTTCCGGGGCGATATCCTTGCCCATCCACTCCTTGTCGCCACCGGCCAGCAGGTTGGCAAAATAGAGTACGTCGCGCACGGTGCAGGGGGCCTCGACATTCTGCAGGCGGTCGTGATCGCGGATGGCTTCGGTGATTCTCTCGGGGATACCCAGGGCATGCAACAGGCTTTCGCCGATCCCTTCGTGCCAGCCGACCAGCAACTCGAGCATGGCTTCGCGATTGTTGCGGTATTCGGGGTATTCGGTGGCCCGGTAGAGCAGGTAGAAGACGCCGATGTCGTGCACCAGGCCGGCCATCATTGCATCATCCGGGTTGATCCGGCCGAGGCGGCGGGCCAGCACCCGGGCGATGGCGGCGACGTGAATCGAGTGGGCCCAGGCGTTATGGGCAATGTTCTCGTAATTGGCCAGATTGCGCGACTTCAGCATCTGGTCCATGGCGACCGCCAGGGAGATGGTGCGGACCGAGTCGAAGCCGATGCGGCTGATGGCCATCGCCAGGTCGCTGCTGACCTTGCCGGAGGGGTTGTAGCTGACCGAGTTGGCCAGGCGCAGCAATTTGCTGGAAATCAGCGGCTCGACGCCGACCACCTGGACGACTTTTTCCAGATTGGCGAATGGATCCTTGAGCGTGTTGCGCACGAGCAGCGCCGCATCCAGGCAGGTCGGGAAATTGACATCGCCGGACAGTTCGCGGGCGATGTCCTCCAGGATGCGGAAGTGAATGCTGTCGTGCGCGCTCATGGTCAACTGGCGATGTAACGCTCGAGTTCCTCGATCAGGAATTGCTGGGCGCTGATGGTTTCCTTGACCAGGTCGCCGATCGACAGGATGCCGAGGACCTGGCCCTGATCATCGAGTACCGGCAGGTGGCGGAAACGCTTTTCCGTCATCAGCGACATGCACTCCTCAAGGGTCGCCTGCAGACCGACATAGGCAACCCGAGAACTCATCAGGTCTCGGACCGGGGTTTCCTTGGACGAGCGGTGGTTGCGAATCTGCTTGCGGGCATAGTCGCGCTCCGAAAAAATGCCGACCAGCTTGCCTTCCTGCAGTACCAGCAGGGCGCCGACGTTGTGCTCGGCCATGACGCAGAGCGCCTGGTAAACAGTGTCGTCGGGTGCGGTGACGGCCAGCGGGGCGGTTTTTTCCGCCAGGAGTTGCTTGAGTGTCTTCATGTTCGGTCTCCGCGTTTTTGTTGGTGGTAACGACAGTCTAAACGCGGTCGTCAGAAAGAACAAAGGCAGCCCGCAGGCTGCCCTGTGCTTGCTTTCTGACGAGGCTCAGCGCAGGCCGGCAGCGTAGTCGGCGACGGCCTTGATTTCGACGTCGGACAACTTCGCGGCAATCATGCGCATCATTTTTTCCGGGTCGTTGGCGCGTTCCTCGGCGCGGAAAGCCTTCAGCTGGGCTTCGGTGTATTCGGCAAACTGGCCGGCCAGGCGAGGGTACTGGGCCGGCAGGCCGGCACCGGCCGGGCCGTGGCAGCCGGCGCAGGCCGGAATGCCCTTCTTGAAGTCACCCTGGCGCCACAGTTTCTTGCCCAGGGCAATGCTGGCTTCGTTCTTGGCTGCTTCCGGTTTGAGCTTCTGGCTGGCGTACCAGGCAGCGACGTTGCGCTTGTCTTCGTCGGTCAGCGCGGCAACCATGCCGGCCATGATGGCGTTGTCACGCGCCGCGGGCTTGTCATCAACCGCCTGGAAGTTGACCAGTTGCTTGTAGATGTACTGTTCGATCTGGCCGGCCAGATGCGGGTTGGCCGAGCTTGCACTGTTGCCATCGACGCCGTGGCAGGCAACGCAGATCGATTCTGCGACGAGCTTGCCCTTGGCCGGGTCGGCCTTGGCGGATGCCTGGTCGGCAGCGTGGGTGACGAAACTGGTGGCAAACAGGATTGCCATTGCCGCGGTACGAATCATTTTCGAACTCCTAGTGCGCATGAATGGGCGCTTTGGCCGGAACGGAAGTTACAAACCTGTTATTCTATATCAGTTTCCCTTCACCTAGGCGGGTCTTCCGCGTTTTTTATGCCTCTCTTCCAGAACGCGATTTTCCATACGACCGTTGCCAATCTGCGTGATCTTCCCGACGATGCGATCAGCGAAGTGGCCTTCGCCGGGCGGTCGAATGCCGGAAAATCATCGGCAATCAACACGCTCGCCGGCCGGGTCCGCCTCGCCTTCGTCAGCAAGACGCCGGGGCGGACGCAGCATCTGAATTATTTCACGCTGGCGGCCGGCAAGTATTTCGTCGACCTTCCCGGCTATGGCTATGCCAAGGCGCCAGAAGAGATTCGCACGCAATGGGAGGGGCTGATCGGTCCCTATCTCAGCCGGCGTGGCCCCCTGGTCGGGCTGGTGGTGATCATGGATTGCCGCCGGCCGTTTACCGATCTCGATCGCAACCTGATCGACTGGTTCCGGCCGACCGGCCGGCCGATCCACATCCTGCTGTCGAAGGCCGACAAGTTGTCGCGTCAGGACCAGACCAAGGTGCTGCGTGCGGTCAAGGCGGAGCTGGCGAGCTGGGGGGAAGGGGCGTACAGCGTACAGCTCTTCTCCAGCCTGAAGAAAACCGGTGTCGAGGAGGCGGAAGCGGTGCTCGCCGGCTGGCTGGGCATTGAATTGCCGCCAAAAAAGGCGCCGGAAAAGAAAGGGCCCCCGGATAAGGGGAGTCCGGGGGCCAAAATGCCTCAACGTGGTCAAGGCACCCGCTCAGGGAGGTGAAGCGGGAGACAGCGCGTGCCATCTTGTGCATGTGACGCAGGTCAACGCGGAAAGTTCCGCGGCGGTTTAAATTTTTCGTTTTATTTTTGAAGGTAGGGATGACGATGGCTGGCAACTTTCCCGGAACCCGCATGCGCCGGATGCGGCGCGACGATTTTTCGCGGCGCCTGATGCGCGAGTCGGTGCTGACGGCCGATGACTTCATCTATCCGGTTTTTGTTCTCGAAGGCGAAGGCCGGATCGAGAAAGTGGTTTCGATGCCCGGCGTCGAGCGCCAGTCGCTCGATGTGCTGTTGCGTACCGCCGAACGGGCAGTCAAGCTGGGTATTCCGGCGCTGGCGCTGTTTCCGGTGATCGACGCACCGTTGAAGTCGCTCGGCGCCGAGGAGGCTTACAACCCCCAGGGTCTGGTGCCGCGGGCGGTGCGTGCGCTCAAGCAGGCCTTTCCCGAACTTGGCGTGATCACCGACGTCGCGCTTGATCCCTACACCAGTCATGGTCAGGATGGGTTGATCGACGACAGCGGTTACGTGCTCAACGACGAAACGCTCGATGTCCTGGTGCGGCAGGCGCTGTGCCATGCCGAAGCCGGTGCCGACGTGGTGGCGCCGTCGGACATGATGGACGGGCGTGTCGGTCGCATCCGTGAGGCGCTGGAGCGTAATGGCCAGATTCACACGCGCATTCTGGCGTATTCGGCCAAGTATGCGTCGAGCTTCTACGGGCCTTTCCGCGATGCCGTCGGTTCGGCCGGCAATCTCGGCAAGGGCAACAAATACACCTACCAGATGGACCCGGCCAACGGCGACGAAGCGCTGCGCGAGGTCGCCCTCGATATCGAGGAGGGGGCCGACATGGTCATGGTCAAGCCGGGCATGCCGTATCTGGACATTGTCCGCCGGGTCAAGGACGAGTTCGGGGTGCCGACCTACGCCTACCAGGTCAGCGGTGAATACGCGATGATCAAGGCGGCGGCGCAGAACGGCTGGCTCGACGAGCGGGCGGTGGTGCTGGAGAGCCTGCTGGCGTTCAAGCGCGCTGGCGCCGACGGCATCCTGACCTATTTTGCGCTCGACGCGGCGGAATACCTGAAGGCTTGATCCGGCGCTGAAAGGAAGCAAAAAGGGCGGCCGACGGGCCGCCCTTGGCGTTTACGCGTCGCCGGCCTGCGACAGGCAGGCGAAGTAGAGCATCGGCCATTGCTGCGGCCATTGCGCCAGCGGCTCGCGGCTGAAGCCGGAGCGGGCGTATTGTTCCCAGCGGCCGACGACGTAGCAGCGCAACAGGTTGGCCAGCGCCCCGAAATCGGCGTCGGCCTTGAACTTTTCCTGGGTCGCGGCGATGCGCAGGGCCTGCTTGAGCGCTGCCTCGACCTTGTCGAGCAGCGCGTTGATGCGCAGTTGCAGGCGTTCGTTCTCGTTGACCAGCGCGTCGCCGATCAGTACCCGGGTCATGCCGCGGTTCTTCTGGGCGAAGTTGAGCAGCAGGCCGAGGATCAGTTCGATCTGGCGGAAACCGCGCTCTTCCTCACCGGTGATCTGGTTGATGACGCCGAACAGGCTCTGCTCGATGAACTCGATCAGCCCTTCGAACATCTGTGCCTTGCTGGCGAAGTGGCGGTAGAGCGCAGCTTCTGAACATTCCAGCTTGCCGGCCAGGGCGGCGGTGGTGATCTTTTCCCCTTTCGGGGTTTCCAGCATTTCAGCCAGGGTTTGCAGGATCTGCAGGCGGCGTTCGCCCGGTTTGGTCGCCATCGATGTTGTCCCTCGAAGAATTTTTTGTGCCCGGATTATAGACGAGCGCAGCGTTGCGGCAATTGCAGCACCGAGGAAACCTGGACGTCGACGTAGGGCGAACGGCGAGAGCCAGCGCTCACCCACACGGTTTTCATGCCGAGCTTGCGGGCGGTGACGAGGTTGGCCAGGCTGTCCTCGACCATGATGCAGCGGTGTGGGTCGAGGCGTTCGGCGCGCAGCAGCGTGCGGAAGCCCTGTGGCATCGGCTTGGGCCGGAATTTCAGGCTCTCAACCGTGTAGACCGCAGCAAAGTGACGGGCCAGTCCGGTCAGTTCAAGGACCGCCTCGGCGTAAGCGCGCGGCGCGTTGGAGAATAGGATCTTGCGTCCGGGTAGGCGCCTGAGCGTGTGCAGCAGCGGTTTCTCGAACACCAGCATGCGGGCAAGGTCGGGAAACTGGTGGGTTTCGTGCAGGAAATGATGCGGATCGATTGCGTGGTGGCGGATCAGCCCGAGCAGGGTTGCGCCGTAGCGCTGCCAGTAATCCTGGCGCAGCCGGTTGGCGGCATTTTCGTCGAGGCCGAGGTGGCGCACGATGTACTCGCGCATCGCCCGGTTGATGTGCGGGAAAATGTGCGGGGAGGCGTTGTGCAGCGTGTTGTCGAGATCGAACAACCAGACGCGTTCCCCGCGCATGGTTTAGTGCGACTTGATCATCGTGCCGACGCCGTGGTCGGTCAGGATTTCGAGTAGCAGCGCGTGTTCGACGCGGCCGTCGATGATGTGCACGCCCTTGACGCCGTTGCGGGCGGCGTCAAGGGCCGAGCCGATCTTCGGCAGCATGCCGCCGGACAGCGTGCCGTCGGCGACCATCTCGTCGATCTCCTTGGGCGTGATGCCGGTGATCAGGTTGCCGGCCTTGTCGAGCACGCCCGGCGTGTTGGTCAGCAGCACCAGCTTCTCGGCCTTGAGCACTTCGGCGATCTTGCCGGCGACGACGTCGGCGTTGATGTTGTAGGTCTCGCCGTTGTCGCCGACACCGATCGGGGCGATCACCGGGATGAACGAGGCCTTGTCGAGGTGGTCGATCAGCGACGGGTCGATCTTGGTGATCTCACCGACCTGGCCGACATCGATCAGGTCGCCCGGATTGTCCTTGTTTTCCAGCATCAGCTTTTTGGCGCGGATGCAGTTGCCATCCTTGCCAGTCAGGCCGACGGCCTTGCCGCCGTGCTGGTTGATCAGGTTGACGATGTCCTTGTTGACCTGGCCGCCGAGTACCATTTCGACGACTTCCATGGTTTCGGCGTCGGTGACGCGCATGCCCTGGATGAACTCGCCCTTCTTGCCGACGCGGGTCAGCAGGTTCTCGATCTGCGGACCGCCGCCGTGCACAACGACGATGTTGAAGCCGATCAGTTCGAGGAGGACGACGTCGCGGGCGAAGCAGCTTTTCAGGTGCTCGTCGGTCATCGCGTTGCCGCCGTATTTGACGACGATGGTCTTGCCGTGGAAACGCTTGATGTAGGGCAGGGCTTCGGCCAGGACGGCGGCCTTGGTGCCGGGGCTGAGGTTTTCTAGGGGCATGGCGAACTCCAGAAGGGATCGCCGCGGATTGTACAAAGAAAATGCCCGCTACGGTGTCGGGCCTGGCGCCTTGCTCATTGCCAGAACAGAGAGCAAGCGGATGGCATCCCGGTTGCTCCATGAGAAGCAGCGTTCGGCAGCTTCCTCCCAGGGCAGCCAGCAGTGGGCGCGATGCTCGTCGGGGGCGGTGGCGATGGCGATGCGCCCGGGCAGCTCGAGCGCGAATACCCGCTCGGTGTTGTGGGTGGTGCCGGGGGCGTAGCGATGGCGCCAGCTGGCGAAGATCTCGTAGGTGTTTTCAATGCGCCAGTCGCTGAGCGCATAGTGCTGGCAGTCAATGCCGGTTTCCTCGAGGACTTCGCGGCGGGCGGTGGCGAGCGGCGTTTCGTCGCCTTCGCGGCTGCCGGTGACCGACTGCCACAGGCCGGGCTGGCGGGCGCGTTCGAGCAGCAGGACTTCCAGTTCCCGGGTGTGGATGACGACGAGGACGGATTCCGGCTGCTTGTAGGCCATCACGTGCCGGGCCAGAGCGGCAGGTCGGCGGCGACGTCGAGCCAGATGGTCAGCGGCGCCTCGGCTTCGGCACGGGCCTCGCAGGCGGCACGCAGGACCTCGACGAGCACGACGAAATGATCCGGGTGGCGCTGGGCGTAGGTGTTCAGGCCGTGCAGATGAATCCGCGCCGGGATATCCGGGTCGCTCAGGCAGTCGAAGAGGGCGTCGAAATTGGCGCCGTACCAGTCGGGAAAACTCAGCGCCTTGCCCAGTTGCCGGAGCAGTTCAGCAGTTTTTGTGCATTTTCCCAGGTCGACCGTGACATCCGCCGTTGGCGTCTGGCCGCCGGCGAGCTGGAAAACGCCGTGCATGGCTGGCTTCATGGCGACTCCCGGATGCGCCGGAAGGACTTGTAGTGGTCTTCCGTGTAGTAGTACTCGGCTTCCTTGCCGGCGACGATGCGCTTCGGGCCGCGGTCCTTGCGGCCGGGCGTCTTCACCGTGTATTCGCGGTAGTAGCCGCGCGGCTGCAGCGGCAGCAGCTTTTCGAAATTATTGAAGACGATGCCGTCGCGCTGGTACGGGAACGGGCCGCCCTGCTTGATCAGCGCCAGCGTCTCGCGAGCCTCGGGCGGCAGGCGGGCGACATCGATCGTCTGCCGGTCGCTGCTGGTGTTCCAGAAGGCAAAAGCGCTTCCGATCGCCAGCAGCAGGACGATCAGGAAGCGCTGCAGGTCACGCATGGTTTAGCCCTGGGTGATTTCGACCTGGGTTTCGACCTTCTGGCGCAGGCGAACGTGCAGTTCGCGCAACTGCTTCTCGTCGACCGCCGACGGGGCGTCGGTGAGCAGACACTGGGCGCGCTGGGTCTTGGGGAAGGCAATCACGTCGCGGATCGACTCGGCGCCGGTCATCATGGTGACGATGCGATCCAGACCGAAGGCCAGGCCGCCGTGCGGCGGCGCGCCGTACTTCAGCGCGTCGAGCAGGAAGCCGAACTTGGCCTGCTGTTCTTCCGGGCCGATGTTGAGCGCAGCGAAAACCTTTTCCTGCACGTCGGCGCGGTGGATACGCACCGAACCGCCGCCCAGTTCCCAGCCGTTCAGCGCCAGGTCGTAGGCCTTGGCCAGGCACTTGCCCGGATCGGTGGCGAGGAATTCGAGGTGCTCGTCCTTCGGGCTGGTGAACGGGTGGTGGCAGGCGGTCCAGCGCTTGGACTCGTCGTCGTACTCGAACATCGGGAAGTCGATGACCCACAGCGGCGCCCACTTGGCGCCGGTGACGAAGCCCTTTTCGTGGCCGATCTTGATGCGCAGCGCACCGAGGGCGTCGCTGACGATCTTGGCCTTGTCGGCGCCGAAGAAGATCAGGTCGCCGGACTGGGCGCCGGTGCGTTCGAGCACGGTACGCAGCGAGGCTTCGGAGAGGTTCTTGACGATCGGCGACTGCAGGCCGGTTTCATTGACCTGGGTGACGTCGTTGACCTTGATGTAGGCCAGGCCCTTGGCGCCGTAGATGCCGACGAACTTGGTGTACTCGTCGATCTCGCCGCGGGTCAGCGAGGCGCCGCCCGGAATGCGCATGGCGGCGATGCGGCCGCCTTCGCTGTTGGCGATGTTGGCGAAGACCTTGAAGGCGACATCCTTGAAGGCGTCGGCGACATCGACCAGTTCGAGGGTGACGCGCAGGTCCGGCTTGTCGGAGCCGAAGCGGCGCATGGCTTCGGCGTAGGTCATGCGCGGGAATTCCGGCAGGTCGACGTCGATGGCTTCCTTGAACACGCGGCGGATCAGCTGTTCCATCAGCGCGGTGATCTCGGCCTCGCTCATGAACGAGGTCTCGATATCGACCTGGGTGAATTCCGGCTGGCGGTCGGCGCGCAGGTCCTCGTCGCGGAAGCACTTGGTGATCTGGTAGTAGCGGTCGAAGCCGGCGACCATCAGCAACTGCTTGAACAGCTGCGGCGATTGCGGCAGGGCGAAGAACTGGCCGGCATGGACGCGCGACGGAACCAAGTAGTCGCGCGCGCCTTCCGGCGTGGACTTGGTCAGCATCGGCGTTTCGACGTCGATGAAGCCGTTGTCGTCGAGGAAGCGGCGGAAAGCGCGGGCCGTCTTGTAGCGCAGCATCAGGTTGTTCTGCATCTGCGGACGCCGCAGGTCGATGACGCGGTGGGTCAGGCGGACGTTCTCGGAGAGGTTTTCCTCGTCGAGCTGGAATGGCGGCGTAACCGAGGGATTCAGGACTTCGATTTCATGGCAGAGGATTTCGATCTCGCCGGAAGCCAGGTTGGCGTTGGTCGTGCCGGCCGGACGCGGACGCACCTTGCCGGTGATCTTCAGGCAGAATTCGTTGCGCACCGATTCGGCGATCTTGAAAGTGTCAGCACGATCCGGGTCGCAGACGACCTGGGCCAGGCCCTCGCGGTCGCGCAGGTCGATGAAGATGACGCCGCCGTGGTCGCGACGACGGTGGGCCCAGCCGCACAGGGTGACGATCTGGCCGTCGAGGCCGGCGTTGAGTTGTCCGCAGTAATGGGTACGCATGGAGATTCCGTGGGGTTGCTTAAGTAGGGGTAACGATACGGGCACGCGGCGGTGGCGCCACGACACCCATCGAGATGATGTATTTGAGGGCTTCGTCGACCGTCATGTCGAGTTCGACGACATCAGCCCTTGGCATCATCAGGAAAAAGCCCGAGGTGGGATTCGGTGTGGTCGGGACATAGACGCTGACATAGTCACCGTCGAGGTGATTCTTGATGTCGCCGCCGGGTCGGCCGGTCAGGAAGGCGATGGTCCAGGCACCATGACGCGGGTACTGGACCAGCAGGGCTTTGCGGAAGGCATTGCCGTTTGGTGCGAACAGCGTGTCGGAAACCTGCTTGACCGCCTTGTAGACCGAGTTGACTACAGGAATGCGGGAGAGCAGGGCATTCCACCAGCGGACCAGCTTTTCGCCGATGAAGTTGGCGGCGAGCAGGCCGGTAAACAGGATGATCGCCAGGGTCAGCAGGGCGCCGACCCCGGGAATGGAGAAGCCGAAGAGGTTGCGCGGATGCAGGACTTCCGGCAACAGGTGTAGTGTCTGATCAAGCGTATTGACGATGACCGACAGGACCCAGGCCGTGATGACCAGCGGGACCCAGATCAACAGTCCGGTGATGAAATAGCGCTTGATCAGCTGGCCACGCACGATGAACAGCTTCCTTCGCCTGTCTGGCAGGGCGGTGGGGTCTTGGGGGCGCTACCGCCCTTGAAGTCGGTGGCGTACCAGCCGCTGCCCTTGAGCTGGAAGCCGGCGGCCGACAGCAATTTGGCATAGCTTTCCTGGCCGCAGGACGGGCAGGCGGTGAGCGGCGCATCGCTCAGTTTCTGCAGGTGTTCCTTTTGAAAACCGCAGGAGTCGCAGCGATATTCGTAAATCGGCATGGGAATCCTCCAAAACCTTGAATTGTAACCGAAAGAGCTTTTCCTTTATATCGGGTCGGCAATTCCGTTTTCAATAGGCAATGCCGAGATAGCTTTCCGTCAGCGTTTGCCCCCAGAAAAGGGCGATCAGTCCTGCCGCGGCCAGGTAGGGGCCGAAGGGGATGGGGACGTTGCGACCGTGTCGGGCGAGCACGATCAGGCAGATGCCGACGATGGCGCCGACCAGCGATGAAAACAGGATGACCGCTGGCAGCGATTGCCAGCCCAGCCAGGCGCCGAGTGCGGCCAGCAGTTTGAAGTCGCCGTAGCCCATGCCCTCCTTGCCGGTCGCCAGCTTGAACAGCCAGAAAATGCTCCACAGGACGAGATAGCCCGCCATTGCGCCGATGACCGCCTGATCGATGGTGGTGTAAGTGCCGGCCAGATTGAATGCCAGGCCGAGCCAGAGCAGGGGCAGGGTAATGCTGTCCGGCAGCAGTTGCGTGTCGAAATCGATGAAGGTCAGTGCGATCAGCGCCCAGACCAGTAGCAGTGCGCCGACAGCGGCAGCTGTGTAACCGAAGTGCCAGACCGCGTAGGCGGACAGCGCGCCGGTCAGCGCCTCCACCAGCGGGTAGCGCAGCGATATCGGGGCTGAGCAGCCGGAGCATTTGCCACGCAGGATCAGCAGGTAACTGAGTAGGGGGATATTTTCCAGCGCACTGATCCGATGGCCGCAATGTGGGCAACGAGAACGGGGGTGCGCGAGATTAAAGGCCTCTGCGGCATCGACGGCCTCGCCCCGCAATTCTGCGCATTGGCGTTGCCAGTCGCTTTCCATCATCCTGGGCAGGCGATGGATGACCACGTTCAGGAAACTGCCGATGCACAGTCCCAGCAGGCCGGCTGCGAGCACGAGCCCGCCCAGGGTTTCCGGCATCATCCGCCGACCACCGCGCCCATCTTGAAGATCGGTAGATACATGGCAACAACCATGCCGCCAATCAAGGTGCCCAGGACGACCATGATGATTGGCTCCATCAAGCTTGATAAAGCTTCTACGGAGTCATCAACCTCCTGTTCGAAAAAGTCAGCAACTTTTGAGAGCATTGAGTCGAGCGCGCCTGATTCTTCGCCGATAGCGACCATCTGGGTGACCATGTTGGGGAAGATGTTGGCATTCTGCATGGCGACAGTTAGGCTGGTGCCAGTTGAAACCTCTCCCTGAATCTGACGTGTCGCCTGTCTGTAAACATGATTACCGGCGGCGCCGCCAACGGACTCCAGTGATTCGACCAAGGGTACGCCTGCCGCAAACATGGTAGATAGAGTCCGCGTCCACCGTGCGATGATTGATTTACGGACGAGCTCGCCAAAAATAGGCAGGCGCAGCAGCAGTCTGTCCATGATCATCTGGATTTTTTCAGAACGCCGCCAGCTTTGCAGGAAGGCATAGATGCCGCCGCCAATGGCGCCAAAGATGGCCCACCACCAGGCAACGAAGAAATCCGAGATGGTCATGACCACCAGGGTCGGGAGTGGTAGATCGGCACCAAAGCTGGTGAACAGCTCTTTGAAAGCTGGAATCACGAAAATCATGATCACGGCGGTGATGACGAAGGCAACGATAATAATGGCGATCGGGTAGAACAATGCTTTCTTGATCTTGCTCTTGATCGCCAGGATCTTTTCCTTGTATGTGGCTAGGCGGTCGAGCAGCGAGTCGAGAATACCGGCTTGTTCGCCGGCGGAAATCAGGTTGCAGAACAGCGCGTCGAAGTACAGCGGGTATTTGCGGAATGCCTGGGATAGTGAGCTGCCGGTCTCGACGTCGGACTTGATGTCGAGCAGCAGTTTGCCGACGGCCGGGTTGGAGTGGCCGCGTCCGACGATGTCGAAGGACTGAAGCAGGGGAACGCCGGATTTCATCATCGTGGCAAGTTGCCGGGTGAACAGCGTGATGTCCTTGTCTGAGACGCTACCGCCCGATTTGAAACGCAGTTTCTTGATCTTGGCATTGGTGATGCCCTGGCGACGCAAAGTGTTCTGGACGACGGTTTCGGTGGCGGCGCGCAATTCACCGCGAACGATTTTTCCGTCTTTGTTGCGACCCTCCCACTGAAACGTGCTTTCCTTGACGGCAGATGTCTTTGTTTTCGCTAGGCTTGCCATTCCGCTATCCTTTTTAGGCGTTCGTCGTGCTCAGCACTTCATCGAGCGAGGTCAGTCCTTGTTTCACTTTGAGCAGGCCGGATTCGCGCAGGTCCTTGACCCCTTCTGCGCGCGCCTGGTTGGCCAGGTCGAGAGCGGTTGCCCCGCTCATGATCAGGCGCTGCATGGCTTCGCTGACCGGCATGACCTGATAGATGCCGACCCGTCCCTTGTAGCCGCTCCCTTTGCAGCGTTCGCAGCCGTGCGGGCCATACAGCGTCCAACTGCCGTCAAGGTCCTCCGGTTTGAAGCCGGCGTCGAGCAAGGCTTGTTCGGGAACATGCATTGGCTGCTTGCAGTTGCACAGGCGCCTGGCCAGTCGTTGTGCGGTGATCAGTAGGATGCTGGAAGCGATATTGAAGGTCGGTACGCCCATGTTCATCAGACGGGTCAATGTCTGCGGCGCATCGTTGGTGTGCAGCGTGGATAGCACCATGTGGCCGGTCTGGGCTGCCTTGATGGCGATTTCTGCGGTTTCCAGGTCACGGATTTCGCCGACCATGATGATGTCCGGATCCTGGCGCAGGAAGGCCTTCAAGGCCACCGGGAAGGTCAGGCCAGCGCGGTCGTCGACGTTGACCTGATTGATACCGGATAGATTGATTTCGGCGGGATCCTCGGCCGTGGCAATGTTGACGCCATCCTTATTGAGGATGTTCAGGCAGGTGTAGAGCGAAACGGTTTTGCCGGAACCTGTTGGGCCGGTGACCAGAACCATGCCGTAAGGGCGGTTGATGGCGTCGAGCAGGACCGCCCTCTGTTCGGGTTCGTAGCCAAGCGCATCGATGCCGAGCGTGGCTGAGGCCGGATCAAGAATACGCAGCACGATTTTTTCGCCCTGCAGCGTTGGCAGGGTGCTGACCCGGAAATCGATGGCCCGCGACTTGGATAGCACCAGTTTCATCCGGCCATCCTGCGGGACCCGCTTTTCGGCGATGTTCAGGCGCGAGATGACCTTGATCCGCGAGGCGATCTTTTCCTTGATTGCCAATGGTGGTGTCGCAACTTCCCGGAGAATGCCGTCGACCCGGAAACGGATCCGGTAGTACTTTTCGTAAGGCTCGAAGTGGATATCGGAAGCGCCGTCGTTGATGGCGTCAAGCAACATCTTCTGGATGAACTTGACGACTGGTGCGTCGTCGATCTCCTGAGCGCTTGCTTCATCGGTTTTTCCTGCGGCTTCCTCGTCGAGAAAGTCCAGGTTGATGTCATCGTCGGCCAGATTTTTGAGCGCATCGGATGCCGATTCCGAGAATTTGGCAACCAGCGGTAGTAACTTGGGGTGCTCGACGACGATGGGATCGACGGTCAGTCCGGTCTGGAAGCGGATTTCATCGAGCGCCCGCAGGTTGGTTGGGTCGGCGATGGCCACCGAGAGGCGATTGCCGCGCTTGTTCAGCGGCACGACCTTGTGGGTGGCGATCAGCTTGCGGTCAATGGCATCCTGAGGAATGTGACGTTCGTCGATGGCATCGAGGTCAAATAATGGATAACCGAAGGTTTCTGCCGAGAAGCGCGCAATTTCAAGCGAGGTCGCCTTTTTCGCAACGATGATCTGTTCGATCAGGGGCAACTTCGCCGCCAGGGCCTGTTGTGCCAACTCCTCGGCTTCGCCTTCTTTCAGGCGGCCGGCCTGGACAAGGGCGCGGGCGAGGCCGCTGAGCGGGGAGTTTTGCGGAGTTGCTGCCATGGAGATTCGGGGATGTCGGATGCCGTCTGGATCGCCCGATGATGCTACGTGACCGGTTCTTTGTAAAGACTGTCAGGGGTTTCGGGTGTTACGGGCCGATAAATACGTGCAGTAACCACACTACGATTCTGGGTTTGCAGTATTTCGACGGCAATATTGTTCAACTTCAGGCTGACGTCGGCTTCCGGAATGTCCTGGAAATGTTCCAGAATCAGTCCGTTCAGGGTCTTCGGGCCGTCCAGCGGAAAGTCCAGGTCGAGCATGCGGTTCAGGTCACGCAAGGGGCGTGCACCTTCGACGACGATGCTGCCGTCTTCATCCCACTCAAGATCATTGTCTGTTCCTGTGCCGGAGGTGGTGAAGTCCCCGACGATTTCTTCAATGATGTCCTCAAGGGTCAGCAGGCCCAGGATTTCGCCGTATTCATCGATGACGAAACCGATGCGCTGGCGGTTTTCCTGGAAAAAGCTCAATTGGGAGAAGACTGCGGTACCGGCCGGGATGTAATAGGCAGGCTGAACCTGTGCCAGCAGCGCGCTCTCATCGAATTCGGTCGAGCCGACGCCCGACAGCAGGCGCCGTACCGGCAGGATGCCGACCAGATGATCGAGCGACCCCCGACAGACAGGAAGGCGACTGTGGTGGCTGGTCATCAGTTGCTGATGCACCGCCTCCCACTCCTGCTCGATATCGAGGATCTCGATATTGCCGCGCGGCGTCATCATGTCTTCGACGGTGATGGCATTCAGATCGAACAGGCTGCCGAGGATGGCCTGGTGTTTCTTCGGGATGACGTTGGATGATTCCAGCACCAGGCTGCGCAACTCTTCTGGCGAAAGGCGGCTGGCTTCGGCGGAAGGACGCAGCGACAAACCGAGCATACGCAGGATGGCGGCGGCGAAAAGGTTGACGAACCAGATGATCGGATAACAGATGCGCAGCAAGGGCGTCAGGATGTAGGCGATGATGGGGGCCAGGCGGTCGGCGTAGGTGGCGCCGATGATCTTCGGCGTGATTTCCGAGAAGACCAGGATGGCGAAGGTAATGATCAAGGTGCCGGCGCCGAGCGCCCATTTCTCCTCGCCGAACAACTGCAATGCGATGACGCTGACCAGGGTGGCGGCGGCAGCATTGACCAGATTGTTGCCGAGCAGGATGACGCCGAGCATCTTGTCGGTATTGTCGAGCAGGGCGATGGCCTTCTGCGCGCCGCGGTGGCCGCTTTGCGCCAGATGGCGCAGGCGGAAGCGGTTGGCGGCCATCATTGTTGTCTCGCTCATCGAGAACAGGCCGGACAGGGCGAGCAGGCCAACCAGGATGCCGAGTTGTACCGAAAGGGGAATGGCGTGCATTTCAGAGGCGGCCGAGGATGACTTCCATCACGAAACGGCTGCCGAAGTAGGCCAGGATGAGCAGGCCGAAACCGGCCAGGGTCAGGCGCAAGGCGCGCTTGCCGCGCCAGCCCCAGAAGTGGCGCCCGGCCAGCAGGGTGGCGAAGATGCACCAGGAAGCGATGGCGAAGGCGACTTTGTGGTCGATGTGCAGGGGCTTGCCGAAAATGGCTTCGGAAAACAGCAGGCCGCTGCCGACAGCCAGCGTCAGCAGGATGAAGCCCAGCATCAGCATGCGGAACAGCAGCGAATCCATGGCCATCAGCGACGGCAGGCTGGCCAGGCTGCGGCGGACGACGCGGCGATGCAGGGCGCTCTCGGTGAAGCCCATGAAAATGGCGTGCAAGGCGGCCAGCGTCAGCAGGCTATAGGCCAGCATGGCGGTCAGGAAATGGAACTGGAAGCCAGTGGCGCCGGCCAGGCCGATCACGTGGTCAGCACGGAAAACCGCCGGCAACAGGGCGCAGGCCGCGGCGATCGGCAACACCATCGGCTGCATGCCTTCCATTCTGGCCATGAAGCTCTCCAGCCAGTAGATCAGCACGGCCAGCCACATCATCAGCGACAGCGCCAGGGCGAAGGAAAAGCGCATGCCGTCGGCGCTGAGCAGGGTGCCGAACAACCCGAAGCCGTGGATCAGCAAGGTGATGCCGATAGCGGTGCGTTCCCAGGTCTGCATCGGGCAGGCGACGCATTGGCCGTCCTTGTCGCGCCAGCGGGTGTTCCAGAAATGGAAGCCGAGTCCGCCGTAAAGGACGGCGGCGAGGATATGCGGCAGAAGCTGAATTACAATGTCGACCATTCCCGAATTCTACTCGAAGCCCATCTGACATGCTCGACAACCTGACCACCCGCCTTGCCCGCGTCATGAAGACGCTCAAGGGCGAAGCCCGCCTGACCGAATCCAATATCGCCGATGCCCTGCGCGAGGTGCGCATGGCCCTGCTCGAGGCCGATGTGGCCTTGCCCGTGGTCAAGGATTTCATCGCTGCTGTCAAGGAAAAAGCGGTCGGCCAGGAGGTCATCGGCTCGCTCAACCCGGGGCAGGCGCTGATCGGTGTCGTTCATGGCGAACTGACCAAAATCATGGGCGACGCCCACGAAGGCATCAATTTCAACACCCAGCCGCCGGCCATCGTGCTGATGGCTGGTCTGCAGGGCGCCGGCAAGACGACCACGGTCGGCAAGCTGGCCAAGTTCCTCAAGGAAAACCACAAGAAGAAGGTCCTGGTCGTTTCCTGTGACGTCTATCGTCCGGCGGCGATCGAGCAGTTGAAGTCGGTGGCCGGTCAGGCCGGTGTCGATTTCTTCCCGTCGGCTGTCGGCGAGAAGCCGGAAGCCATCGCCACGGCAGCAATCGACTGGGCCAAGCGCCATTACCATGATGTGCTGCTGGTCGATACGGCCGGTCGTCTGGCGATCGACGAAGAGATGATGGCCGAAATCAAGCGCCTGCATGCGGCGATCAAGCCGATCGAGACGCTGTTCGTGGTCGACGCCATGCTCGGTCAGGATGCGGTCAATACCGCGCGCTCGTTCAACGAGGCGCTGCCGCTGACCGGTGTCGTGCTGACCAAGCTCGACGGTGATGCGCGCGGTGGTGCCGCATTGTCGGTGCGCCACATCACCGGCAAGCCGATCAAGTTCGCTGGTGTCGGCGAAAAGCTGACCGGTCTCGAAGCCTTTCACCCGGAGCGGATGGCCTCGCGCATCCTCGGTATGGGCGACGTGCTGTCGCTGATCGAGGAAGCGAAGAAGGGCATCGATGAGGAAAAGGCGCTGGCCTTCGCCAAGAAGCTCAAGTCCGGCAAGGGCTTCGATCTCAACGATTTCAAGGCGCAGATCGGCCAGATGCGCGCCATGGGCGGTCTCGGATCGCTGATGGACAAGCTGCCGGCGCAGTTCGCCCAGGCGGCCGGTCAGTTGCCGGCCGGGGCCGAGAACAAGATGATCGGTCGGGTCGAGGGCATCATCAATTCGATGACGCCGGCCGAGCGGGCCAAGCCGGAACTGATCAAGGCCAGTCGCAAGCGGCGCATTGCCATGGGGGCGGGCGTTCAGGTGCAGGAAGTCAATCGTCTGCTAAATCAGTTCGAGCAGACGCAGAAGATGATGAAGCAGTTTTCCAAGGGCGGCATGGGCAAGCTGATGCGCGGCATGAAGGGCATGCTGCCCGGCGGCCTGGGGGGAATGGGTGGTTTCGGCCGCTGATCAGCGATTGACGGCGCTCAGCCCGCTTGGGCTGGCGTCGTAATGCCACTGCTTGTGCCAGGCGGCACGTACCATGTTCGGATACTCGGCCTTGCCCAGGCTGCCGTTGTAGCGGCCCAGTGCGCGGTAGAGGTCGCCTTTTTCGATATCCAGATAGTGGCGCAGGATGGTGCAGCCGTAGCGCAGGTTGGTGCGCATGTCGAACAGGTTGTCGTCCGGCTGGCCGATGACCTTGATCCAGAACGGCATGACCTGCATGTAGCCGCGGGCGCCGACCGAGGACACGGCATATTTGCGGAATCCTGATTCGACCTGGATCAGGCCGAGCACCAGCTGCGGATCGAGGCCGGCGCGGGTCGCTTCGTAATGAATACTGCGCAACAGGTCGATCCGGTAGTCGCGGTCGGGGATGCGCTTTTCCAGTCGCTGCGACATTGCGCCCAGCCAGTCGGCGGCCTCCAGTGGTGTGCGGAAGGAACTCGCCGGCGGCCGGCTGTCGGAAACGGCGGCGTGCAGGGCGGCGCGGACGCTGGCCGCCATCGGTTCGTACTGCTGGGCACCGGCGTGGACGGCCGATGCCCCGAGCAGTAACAGCAGGCCAATCAGGCCGCGCACAGCTTCCCTTGCAGCAGGCCAACGATCTCGCCCTGGGCGACCATCGTCGCTTCCGCGTCGGTGCGGCCCTTGTACTCGAACTGGCCGTCCTTCAGGCCGCGTTCGCCGATGACCACGCGGTGCGGAATACCGATCAGCTCCATGTCGGCGAACATGACGCCGGGGCGCTCATTGCGGTCGTCGAGCACGACGTCGATGCCGAGTTGCTTCAGGTCGGCGTAGAGCTGGTCGGCAGCGACCTTGACGGCTTCGCTCTTGTGGTAACCCATGGGTACGATGCAGACGGCGAACGGTGCAATAGACGGCGGCAGGATGATGCCCTTGTCGTCGTTGCCCTGCTCGATGGCGGCGCCGACGATGCGGGAGACGCCGATGCCGTAGCAGCCCATCTCCATGATCTGGCTTTTACCCTGTTCGTCCAGGAAGGCGCAGTTCAGGGCCTTGGCGTACTTGGTGCGCAACTGGAAGATGTGGCCGACCTCGATGCCGCGACAGATGTCGAGCACGCCCTTGCCGTCCGGCGACGGGTCGCCGGCGACAACGTTGCGGATATCGAAGACTTCCGGCTCCGGCAGATCGCGGCCGAAGTTGACGCCGCTGAGGTGGAAGCCGGCTTCGTTGGCGCCGCAGACGAAGTCGCTCATCGCGGCGACCGTGCGGTCGGCAAATACGCTGACCTTGCTGGCGTCGACGCCGACCGGCCCGATATAGCCCGGGACGCAGCCGAGGTATTCCTGGACTTCACCATCGGAAGCGAAGCGGAAGGCGCCGAGTGCGGCGATCTTGCCGGCCTTGATCTCGTTCAGTTCGTGGTCGGCACGCAGCAGCAGCAGCGCGAACTTCTTGCAACCGTCTTCCTGCTCGCTGACGACGGCGATGCTCTTGACGATGTTGCGGACATCCACCGCCAGGGATTCGGCGACGTCGGCGCAGGCCATCTTGCCCGGGGTCGCGATCTTTTCCATGGTCTTGGCGGGGGCGGCACGTGGCGTCGCCGGGGCGACGGCTTCGGCGAGTTCGACGTTGGCCGCGTAATCGGAGTCCGGGCAGAAGGCGATGTCATCCTCGCCGGAATCGGCCAGGACGTGGAATTCATGCGACCCGTCGCCGCCGATCGAGCCGGTGTCGGCCGCGACGGCGCGGAACTTCAGGCCGAGGCGGGTGAAGATGCGGCTGTAGGTGCCGTACATGTTGCCGTATTCACGGACCAGGTCGTCGAACGAGGTGTGGAAGGAATAGCCGTCCTTCATCAGGAATTCGCGACCACGCATGACACCGAAGCGCGGGCGGATTTCGTCGCGGAACTTGGTCTGGATCTGGTAGAGGTGGATCGGCAACTGGCGGTAGCTCTTGACGTCGCGACGGACAACATCCGTGATCACTTCCTCGTGCGTCGGGCCGATCACGAAATCGCGCTGGTGGCGGTCCTTGAAACGCAGCAGTTCCGGGCCGTAGGCCGGGCCGCGCCCGGATTCTTCCCACAGTTCGAACGGCTGTACGGCCGGCATCAGCAGCTCCTGTGCGCCGGCGGCGTTCATTTCCTCGCGGACGATGTTCTCGACCTTGCGCAGCACGCGCAGGCCGAGCGGCATCCACGTATAGATGCCGGCGGCGGAGCGTTTGATGTAACCGGCACGCAGCATCATTTTCTGGCTGATGACTTCGGCGTCGGCCGGGGCTTCCTTGAGGGTGGTGAAGAAGAACTGCGTAGTGCGCATGGGATGCTCTTGAATTCGTGGCAAAAATCGAATTTTACACGGAGCCGCTGGTTTGCCGCTTTTTTGCGTATCGACGTCCTTTGTGAAAGAATTCAGGTAACCCAATATTTTTAGCAGGTTTTCTATGCTCGACCGCGAAGGCTTTCGCCCGAACGTCGGCATCATTCTTTGCAACGCCAAAAACGAGGTCTTCTGGGGCAAGCGCATACGTGAACATTCCTGGCAGTTTCCACAAGGTGGCATCAAGCGGGGTGAAACCCCCGAAGAAGCGATGTACCGGGAACTGCACGAAGAGGTCGGGCTACGTCCCGAGCACGTGCGCATTCTCGGGCGGACCAAGGGCTGGCTGCGTTATGAAGTGCCGAATCAATGGATCAAGCGCGAATGGCGCGGGTCGTACAAGGGCCAGAAGCAGATCTGGTTCCTGTTGCGCCTTGTCGGGCGCGACAGCGATGTCAGCTTGCGTGCAACGGCCAAGCCGGAGTTTGATGCCTGGCGCTGGAATGATTACTGGGTGCCGCTCGACGCGGTGATCGAGTTCAAGCGCGGTGTCTACCAGCAGGCCTTGAACGAACTGGTGCGCTTCCTGGAGCAGGACCGTCGACATCCGCGTGGTCCCCGGCGGGGGGAGTCCGAAACTTCCGATTTGCCTCGGGAAGATGGAGCTTGAGCATGAAACGCCCGAATATTTTTTGCCTTGGTTTCCTGCTCAGCCTTGCCGGGAGTGCCTGGGCGTCTTCTGCGTTCGATGAAGAGCCGGTGATCTGGCGTGAGGCTGAGGTGGTTTTCCCGGCCGTGCCTGCGGCGGAGGGCATGCAGGCGTTTTTTGTCAGTGCGGCAGCAAGCAATCGTTTTCTGGTCGATCCGGCATCCATTACGGTCGGGGGGGATGGTGTGGTTCGCTATGTCCTTCTGGTGGAAACGCCGGGCGGGGCGCGTAACATGACCTTCGAGGGAATGCGGTGTGCCTCCCGGGAAAAGCGCATCTACGCATCGGCAAGGCGCGACGGTTCGTGGTCGCCTTCGCGCAACGAGGCGTGGGAGAAAATTCGTAATATTGCGCCCAATCGCCAGCATGCCGCGCTCTTCCTCGATTATTTCTGCCCGGGGGGCGTGATCGTCCGTACGCCGGATGAAGCCAGGGATGCGCTCAACAAGGGCGGACATCCATCGAACATGACGTGGTGATTTTATGTCGATTGACGCCTTGATCCTTGAGTTTGATCGCGCCTTGCGCACGCTGGCTGCGTCAGCGACGACAGTGCGCCCTGTGCCCGGCAACGATATTCCGGACTGCGCGCTGGATGCGGAGGAGCGGCGCCACGTTGTTGGCCTGATGCGTGTCAATCATTGTGGCGAGGTCTGTGCCCAGGCGCTGTATCAGGGGCAGGCTCTCACCTCGCGCGATCCTGAGGTGCGCGATGCCTTGCGCAAGGCGGCCGATGAAGAAACCGAGCATCTGGCGTGGACCGAACGCCGGATCGCTGAATTGGGCGGGCGCACGAGCGTGTTGAATCCGCTCTGGTATCTCGGCTCACTGTCGATCGGGGTGGCTGCCGGCCTGCTTGGCGACAAGTGGAATCTGGGCTTCCTGGCGGAAACGGAGCGTCAGGTCGAAGCGCATCTCGACAGTCATCTGGCGCTTTTGCCGGAGAACGATGCAAAATCGCGTGCGATTGTCGAGCAGATGCGTCTGGATGAAATCAATCACGCAGAAATGGCGACCCGTTACGGGGCTGCCGACCTGCCGCAGCCGGTCCGGCTCGGGATGCGGACAACGGCCAAGGTGATGACCGGCCTGTCCTATCGCGTCTGACTTAAGCTTCCACGATCTCGAAATCGGCGGTTATTTCTGCGGATTGCGCCAGCATGATCGAAGCGGAGCAGTACTTTTCCTTGGAAAGTTCAATTGCGCGCGCGACTGCCTCGGGCTTCAGTTGCTGGCCTTTGACGCGGTAATGGAAGTGCACCCGGGTAAACACCTTGGGGTCGGTTTCTGCGCGTTCAGCGCTGAGGCTGACGTCGCATGCGGTAACTGCGTGCCGCCCTTTCTTCAGGATCATCACGACATCGAAGGCGGTGCAGCCGCCAGTGCCGGCCAGTAGTAGTTCCATCGGTCGCGGGGCAAGGTTTCTGCCGCCGGCTTCGGGGGCACCATCCATCACGACTGTGTGGCCGCTGCCTGTTTCCGCGACAAACGACATCCCTGCGTCGCTACCCATCCATCTGACCGTGCACTCCATCCTGCTTGCTCCTGTAAGTTGAGGCGCCAATTCTAAAGGATTTGTCGAAAGGTGCTATGTTGCAATGCAGCATTTGCTAACGAGTCAGGGCGGTTGCCCGGGGCGGTGCCATGGATTACTTTTAGCAATACTTATTTACTGGATGTTTGTATAAATCATAGTTAACAGTTGGTTAGTTAGGATAAATTAAATTTAGATGTTTATTGGTCAAATCATTGTGCGGCGCACAAAAATCACTTGCTCGATGTTTGCACTTTGGGCAAAATGGGAACCGTACGAACTGAAGTGCTTTGGTTAGTTGGACTTCGGTTCAGGATTGTCTCCTCCACCCTCCTCCTTTGGTGTGGATTTAACGCGGCTCAGCGAGCCGCGTTTTTTTTGCCTGGGTATTTGCTCTATCTCCGATTTGGTGATTGACAGTGCGCTCGTCTATGGTTACACTCCACGGCTTTCTCAAATCTGCGCCCATTTTTTCAGGACGGCACACACATGAAAACGTTTTCCGCCAAGCCACATGAGGTGAAGCGCGAGTGGTTTGTGGTAGACGCCACAGACAAGGTGCTCGGCCGCCTCGCTACCGAAATTGCTCGCCGCCTGCGTGGCAAGCACAAGGCTATTTACACGCCGCACGTTGATACCGGCGATTTCATCGTCGTTACCAACGTCGACAAGATCACCGTTACCGGTAACAAGGCTGACGACAAGAAGTACTTCCGTCACTCCGGTTATCCCGGCGGTATCTACGAAACCAATTTCAAGAAGATGCAGCAACGTTTCCCGGGTCGCGCTCTGGAAACCGCCGTCAAAGGCATGTTGCCGAAGGGGCCGCTGGGCTACGCCATGCTGAAGAAGCTCAAGTGCTACGCCGGTGACCAGCATCCTCACACTGCCCAGCAGCCGAAGGCTCTGGAAATCTAAGGGGATATCATGGCTGAAGCTTATTTCTACGGTACCGGTCGTCGTAAGAGCGCCGTTGCTCGTGTTTTCATGAAGCGTGGTTCTGGCGTCATCGTTGTCAATGGCAAGCCGGTCGACCAGTTCTTTTCTCGCGAAACCGGCCGCATGATCGTTCGTCAGCCGCTGGCGCTGGTTGAGCAACTGGCTGGCTTCGATATCAAGGTCAACGTCACTGGTGGTGGCGAATCGGGTCAGGCTGGTGCAGTTCGTCATGGCATCACGCGTGCCCTGATCGAATACGATGCTGCGCTCAAGCCGGCACTGTCCAAGGCTGGTTTCGTGACCCGCGACGCACGTGAAGTCGAACGTAAGAAAGTTGGCTTCCACAAGGCCCGTCGCCGGAAGCAGTTCTCCAAGCGCTAAGCGCTACGCTGTTCAGAAAGCCGCCTTTGGGCGGCTTTTTCGTTTCCGGGGTTCGGGTGTTATCATCTGACGCTCATCCGGGGTGCCTTTGCTGCTCTTCTGGAATATGCGCAAGCTTGCGCATTTCGTATCAACCATGAGTTCCATCGGATGCACACACCCGCAGTAAGCCTGCGTTTCAAAAGATTCCGTCGTCGATTCGGTATATCCGCACCGCGTGTCGTTGTGCGCAGTGAGTTGCCGCGTCAATGGCTGGTCGGTTTCGGGGTGTTGCTGATGGCGATTGGCTTTGCTGCCGCATGGTTCATTCAGTCCGCCAGTTTTGGTGGCGGGCAGTTGGCCGAGCTTCAGAACCAGGTCCGGGTGCAGCAATCAGAACTTGATCTTTTGCGCGCCAGCGTCGGGACCGGTCAAAATGCAGTCAGTATTGAGCGTGCGGCGCAGCAGCAGCTGCTCACCAGAATTCAGTCGCTCGAGGCCGAGAACTCGGCCCTCAAGGAGGATATGCTGATTTTCGAGCGCTTGATTCCCGTGATCGGGCAGGAAGCCAAAATCAGGATCGAAAGCTTTCGCATATCGAGCAATGCCGGCGGCGGCTACCGCTATCGCTTGTTGTTGGCCTATCAGTCCGTGCAGCGAGGTGCTGGTTTCCGGGGGCGTTACGAAGTTGTTGTGACATACAAGGCCCCTGATGCTCAATCCCGGCAACTTGTGCTGCCGGCGGGGCAGGATGGAATTGTTGAGGTGCGTCATTTCCTTCGTCGCGAAGGCGTGATTGAATTGCCTGGCGGTGCAGTTCTTGTATCTGCCGAGGTGCGCCTGTTTCAGGATGGTAAACTCGTGACCAAGGAAGCGGCGGTCATTTGATCGTTTTATGGTGGTAGCGCCGGGCGTTACAAAGGAGGCTGGATGTTTGGAAAAAAACCACCCGCCGGAGCACAGGCCAGGATTGATAGCCTGATAGGTGTCGGGACTTGTATTGAAGGCAAGGTGCGCTTCAGCGGAGGCTTGAGGGTTGACGGCGAAGTGCGCGGTTGCGTGGAAGCTGTTTCCGGTGCCTCGTCGTCTACCCTGGTCGTCAGTGATCAGGCGCGCATCGAAGGCGCGGTGTCGGTTGCGCATCTCGTTTTGAACGGGACGATTGTCGGTCCGGTCACTGTCACCGAGACGCTGGAAATGCAACCCAAGGCAAGAATTGTCGGGGATGTGGCATACGAGTCGATTGAAATGCATCAAGGGGCGGTCATCGAAGGTCGCCTGGTGTATGAGAAATCCCCTCAGCAGGAACCAATACCGCCGATCGCGGACTAAACCACGTACAAACGAATCTTTAGGAGTGATTCATGAATGCTGCTGTAGAAAACCTGGCGCCCATCGTCTTCACGGATAGCGCGGCGAACAAGGTCAAGGAACTGATCGAAGAAGAAGGAAACGCTGGCCTCAAGTTGCGGGTCTTCGTGACTGGCGGCGGTTGTTCCGGTTTCCAGTACGGCTTCACCTTTGATGAGGAAGTGGCCGAAGACGACACCACCATGGAGAAGAATGGTGTGCAGTTGTTGATTGATCCGATGAGCTACCAGTATCTCGTTGGTGCCGAAATCGATTACACCGAAGGCCTGGAGGGATCGCAATTTGTGATCCGCAATCCCAATGCGACTTCCACCTGTGGCTGTGGCTCATCGTTTTCCGCCTGATTTCTCGAAAAGATGGAATAACAAAGGGGCTCAAGGCCCCTTTTTTTATTCCATGTAGACGATTTCAGAATGATGCATTCGTTCAAGCAAGGCCAGGTGCGGTTGGCTGGCGGTTCTGAATGCGCTCAGCTCAGCAGCTGAGAGGCTGGGGGCGAGCACCGGGATCTTTGCCGATAGCGGATTCACTGGTTTGTTGTTGATGCGGAACTCGTAATGTAGATGTGGGCCGGTAGCCCAGCCGGTTTGGCCAACGTAACCAATGGTTTGGCCTTGTCCGACGCGCTGGCCCTTGCGAATTCCACTGCCGAAGCGCGAGAGGTGGGCGTAGAGGGTGGTGTGCTTGTCGTCGTGCTTGAGGATGATCACATTGCCGTAGCCATTCTGTTTGCCGACAAAATCCACCGTGGCATTGGCGGTCGCCCGGATCGGGGTGCCGGTGGGGGCCGCGTAGTCGACCCCTTGATGGGCGCGCCATGTTTGCAGGATGGGGTGGAAGCGGCGGCTGAAACCGGAGCTGATTCGGGAAAACTCAAGCGGGGAGCGAAGAAAGGCCTTCTGCAGTGGTTTGCCGTCCGGTGTCAGGTAGCTGCCTCGATCATCGCCATGGTCATGCCAGAGTGCCCGGTAGACTTGTCCGGCATTGATGAATTCTGCGGCGATGATACGTCCGCTGCGCGTCGGTTGTCCTTCCTGGTGACGAGTCTCGTAGGTGACGGAAAAACGGTCACCTTTGCGCAGATCGGTGTGGAAGTCGATTTCGCTGCTGAATATCTCTGCCAGTTGAATGGCGATTGCGTCCGGGATGCCGGCTGCGTCGGTGGCCCCAAAGAGCGAATACTCTATCTGTGCGCTTTTGGTCGTCAGGTGAATTTCAGGGCGATCGGCAACAAGAGTTGCTTCTAAATGGTCGCCAAGTCGCTTGATGGTGAGGGCAGAGTCCCGGCTGTTGAGTGGGAAATGCAGCTGTATGAGACTCCCGTCACCGGAGGCGCTGGCTGAGACTCGCCGCCCGGCGATGAACTCCTGTCTGATCGGGGCAGCTTCAGGGGCGTTTCTCAGAAAGTCGACTGCCTGGCTGTCGTCAATATTGAGGCGGGAAAGCATGCGCTGCAGGGTGTCGCCTCGCTGAATGACGGTTTCGGCGAAAAACGTATGCGCTGTATTGTCGAGAAGGTCGGGTATCGGTGAAGGTAGCGACTCGATGACCGTTTGGTGCGGGATGTTGTCGTTAGCCGGTGCGACGGCAAGGGCGGTCGCAAAGGCCGCGATCATGCTGGCGCCAAGCAGTGTAAGTAATAGTGGATGTCTGGTGTGGCCGGCACTCAATAAGGGAGAGCTGCCGGAAAAGCCGAATTTGAACATTGGATAGGCGGCGGGATGGCAAAACGAATTTCATTCTAACAGAGGGGCTTAGTGTGATGTTCGTTGATGACGATCGGAAAAGATGAATCTTCTTTTCAAAAAGGTGTTGACGCATTTTTTGGTGTGTGTAGAATGCGCACCTTCCTTGCGGTGCCGGGGTTTTCGGCGGTGTGAGGCAGGCAGTGAGGTGAAAGAAATTTTGCTGAAGTGCTTGACGGAGGTGAGGAAGTGTTACATAATCTCGCTTCTCTGCTGCAGACGAATTGATGGATTGATTTGGCGCGGCGATGCTCTTTAAAAGTTTGGACAACCGATAGGTGTGGGTGTCTTGATGCAGTGGTTTCGGCCACGAAATGTATTAAGGCAAACGCACTAAATAAGATGGAGAGATCCATCGAGGTAGAGAAATCTACCGTCAGTGAATTTGCGAGTTTGTTGGATTGAACTGAAGAGTTTGATCCTGGCTCAGATTGAACGCTGGCGGCATGCCTTACACATGCAAGTCGAACGGCAGCACGGAC
>NZ_KE386926.1:0-16945 GCF_000429605.1 Azonexus hydrophilus DSM 23864
CCCACGCCCGTGGCGCTGTTGGTCACCGTCGTTGCCGTCAGCGTGAAGGTTTCCGGGCCTTCGTACACTTGCGTCGGTTCGTCAGCCGTCGTCTGCACCGACACGTAGAACGTCGTCGTGTTGGCCGGTACCTGAACCTGACCACCCACCACCGGCGTCCATGTCGCACCGTTGTCAAACGTCACATACAGGTCGTTCGACAGGTCGCTGCCCAGCGTCGCGTCGGTGTCCGTATCCACCGCCGTGTTGCCCAGGTTCAGCGTCACCGTCGTCGGGTTCGCCGACGGGTTGCTCAGCGTCAGCGTGAAGATCGCCGTCTGGCCTTCCGACACCGTCACATTGCTCACTTCGATACCCGGCGGATCTTCCGGCAACAAACCACCCTGGAACGTATCTTCTGGGGCATTGCGCTCGGTAGCGAAGCCATACTGTTGCCCATCCACGCTTTCAACAACGCGCAGGAACTCAACAAACGAATGGCCTTCATTGCCGCTGGCCGCCTCACCGGCTGCCGGCGCTTCTGCATCGAGCAGTGCATCGAGGTCGCCGCCGTCGGCAATGACGCCGGCCAACTGATCAAAGCCGCCTCCCGAACGGGCAACCGCGCTATCCGAGGCATCCGGCTTGTCCTGGGCCGCCACTTCGGCGTCGAGCGTTACTGCCTGGCGTTCGGCGATGACCATGCTGCGACCGTCGGCCAGGGCCAGAACGACCTGGGCGCCATTGCCGGAAACAACCACCTCGCCTTCACGGATGACATCGCCGGCTTTCAGCCGACGCAGATTACCCGCGCTGTCGCGGGCATAGGCTTCACCAGTGAGGGAAGAAACTTTGGCAATAACAGCAGCTTGAGCCATGACGATACTCCAAAATGGGTAGGCGATACGTCATAGTAGGTGGCGTCAAGCAGCTTGGCTATTGGACTAAAGTACAGTTTTTCGGACTGTACCGAACGATCCGTGAATTACAGCTTAAGGCCGTTGATTTTCAAGGACAATTGCAGACGATCACGGGTACCGGTCTTGTCAAAAATGGCGGTCAGGTGAGCCTTGACGGTGCGCTCGGCAATTGACAAACGATTGGCGATTTCCTTGTTGCTTGCACCGCTGGCAACCATTGCAGCCACCTGCTTTTCCCGCTCCGAAAGCGTATCCGGCAAGGCAGCCTTGGCCGACGCAGGATTCTGATTGCTCAGGATGCGGGCCGTACGGCCGATCAATTGCTGCAACAGGTTCTGGCCGACCCACAAGCCGCCGTTACCGACCACCGCGGCAACCTGCTGTAGCACCTCGGGTGCCGCATGCGTGTTGCAGCAACCGGCCGCGCCGGCCGACAGGGCTTCGAGGATCAGCGCATCGCCCGGCTCATCGGCCAGGATCACGGTTTTTCCATTGCGGGCCAGCAGAGCAGGCAGAATCACGGTGATTGACTCCCCGGCACGCAGACGGCACCAGCGAATCGAAACATCTGCACCAGCACCGCCCTGCGCTGCCGCTCGCAACACCATCCGGGCAGCCGGCATGGCCGCCTGCCAGTTGGGCAGGAAGGCATGCTCGGTATCAACGATTTCGTATTCCATCAGCGCTCCGTCATCGCTACGCTCTTGGCCCGCAGAACCGGCTTGAGCAGATAGGTCAGCACGCTCTTCTTGCCGGTCATGATGTCAACCTCGGCCACCATGCCGGGAATGATCGGCAGGTTGGCGTCGCCGAAGCCCGGCTTGTTGGTGCGCACCCGTACCAGATAGAAGGCGTTGCCCTTGTCGTCGGTGACCGTGTCGGCACTGATGTGCTCCAGTGTCCCTTCCAGGCCGCCATAGATGGAGAAATCGTAGGCCGAGAACTTGACCATGGCCGGTTGTCCCGGACGCAGGAAGGCGATGTCGCGCGGCAGCACCCGAGCTTCGAGCAGCAGGGCATCTTCGAGCGGCACGATTTCGATCATGTCCTTGCCCGGCTGGACGACACCGCCGACGGTATTCACCAGCAAACGCTTGACGATACCCTTGACCGGCGAGCGGATCGACGACTGCTTGACCCGGTCGGACAGGGCAACACTACCCTCGGCCAGCCCGCTGAGCTTGGTGGTCGACTCGGAGAGCTCGCGGCCCGCATCGTTACGGAAGCTGAGTTCAACTTCCTCGATCTTGCGCTTGGCTTCATTGATGGCAGCCTGCACCCGGGTAATCTGGGCAGAAGCCATGTCACGCTCGCCGCGATAGCGCGAGACATCACGCTCAAGACGCAGCAGTTCGACTTCGGAAATGGCACCGGAATTGATCAGCGGGCGCGTCTGCGTCAATTCCTGCGAGGTCAGGTCATAGCCTTGCGCCGCCTGCGCCCGCCTGGCACTGGCTTCGTTCAGCTCCTGCTGGCGCTGGGCAAGCTGTTGCCGGGCAATCGACAGCGCCGCCTCAAGCTCGCTGCGCTTTGCGGCAAACAACTGCCCTTCCTGAATGGCGATTTCCGGCGCTTCGGCGACAACTTCTGCCGGCGGGATGAATTCGCTGCCCTCGGTAATCGCGCGCAATCGCGCCGTCCGTGCCAGCAGGCCGAGATACTGCGCCCGGTTTTCCTTGACCGACGAAACGAAACGGGTCTCATCGATCTTGATCAGGAGCTGGTCGATTTCGACGATCTCGCCCTCGCGCACCAGAATTTCGGACACTAGGCCGCCGTCGATCGACTGCAACACCTGCAATTGTTTGGACGGAATGACCCGACCCTCTCCGCGCGTCACTTCATCCAGCTGGGCTATCGCCGCCCAGACGACAAAGAGCACGAAGACCAGGCCGATCGAACGCAGCAGGAAACGCGCGCGCAGGGGTTCCTGGCGCAGCATGGCCAGATCGGCGTCGGTGGCGAAATCGACCACTTCGACGTCTTCGCGATTCGGCAGGCGGCCAAGCACCCGCTCGACCCGCGGCTTGTTGCGCAGCGCCAGCTTCTCGAGCCAGGCGTGCACCGTGGTAAAGGCTGTTTTCAGGCGGCTCACGATGCCCTCCCGATACGCCCGCTCTGCAGCGCCTGGATCACCTGATCGCGCGGTCCGTCGGCGACCACCTTGCCTTCATCGACGACGATCACTCGCGTCGCCAGATCGAGCAGGCTGTTGCGATGCGTGACGATGATCACCGTCTTGTGGGCGGCAATGCTCTTCAGACGCTGCTTGAATTGCTGTTCGGACGAAAAATCCATGGCGCTGGTCGGTTCGTCGAGCAGCAGGATCGGCGGATCCATCAGGAAGGCACGGGCAATCGCCACCCCCTGGCGCTGTCCGCCGGACAAGGAATCACCGCGCTCACCGATCATCATGTCGAAGCCATCCGGATGGCGATTGACGAAATCCGTCAGTCCGCCGGCTTCAGCCGCAGCGAGGATCGCGGCATCGTCGGCATAGGGCGCGCCGATCGAGATGTTGTCGCGCAAGGTGCCATAGAACAGGGTCACATCCTGCGCCACATAACCGATATTGCGCCGCAGGTCGGCCGGGTCGAGCTGGCGCACATCGACCCCGTCGATGCTGACCGCACCGCCGGTGGTCTGGTACAGGCCCATGATCAGTTTCTGCAGCGTCGTCTTGCCGGAGCCGATGCGACCGATGATCACCACCTTCTCGCCGGCCTTGATGTTGCAGTTGATGCCGCGCAGCGCGGAAACCTGGGTATTGGGGTAGCTGAACTCGACATCGCGGAATTCGATGTCGCCACGCAATTCGGGCCGATGAACGAAACTGGCATCAGCCGGACGCTCGACCGGATTGGCCATGACCTGCTCCAGCGAGGTCAGCGCCACCTTGGCATTGTGGTACTGCATGAGCAGGCCGACCATCTGCCCCAGCGGCGCCACTGCGCGCGACGACAGCATGGTGCAGGCGATCAGACCACCCATGCTGAGCTTGCCGTCGCCGATCAGGTAAACACCGACGATGATCACCAGGACATTGACCACCTGCTGCATTTCCATCGCGCCGTTGGTCGCCGCTGCCGACAGGAAACGCATCTGGTTGTTGATGCGGGCGACAAAGGCAACCGATTTTTCCCACTTCGCCTGCATGATGCTCTCGGCACCCTGGGTCTTGATCGTTTCGAGGGCCGTCAGGCTTTCGATCAGCGTGGCATTGCGCAAGGCACCGGCCCGATAGGTCGTTTCCGACAATTCGTGCATCTTGTGCTGCAGGACGTAGGCGTACACCAGCACGACCAGCATGGCGCCAAGCACCGGGAACAGCAGCGGCCAGGCAATCATGCCGATGACCAGCAGGAAGAGCATGGCAAACGGCAGGTCGATCAGTGTCGTCACTGTCGCCGAAGTAATGAAATCGCGCACCGATTCGAAAGAACGCAGGTTCGAAGCAAACGAACCGACCGCCGCCGGCCGCGCTTCCATGCGCACACCAAGGACTCGCTCCATGATGCGGGCCGACAGCTGCATGTCGATACGCGCACTGGCCAGATCGATGAAATAACCGCGCAAAGTCCGCAACACCATGTCCACCGCGATCACGATGCCGACGCCAAGCGCCAGCATCCACAGCGTTTCCAGCGCCCGGTTCGGCACCACCCGGTCATAGACGTTCATGGTGAACAACGGCAACGACAGGGCCATCACGTTGATCAGCAGCGCCGCCGCCAGCACATCGCGATAGACCGGCCACTGATCGGCCAAAGCCCCCCAGAACCAATGGCGCAGCTTGACTTCGCCAACCTGCGGCGTGCGTTTGTCGAAACGGAAATGCGGGCGGGCAAAGATGGCGACGCCGAGATAGCGCGCGGCCAGTTCGGCGCGGGGCATCACCACCGAGCCCTGGCCAGTATCCGGAAACAGCAGGCGGGCGTTCTCGCCACTATCGTCCCAACCGAGCAGGACACAGGCTTCGTCGCCCTTGAGCATCAACACCGCCGGCAACAGCACCTCATCGATACTGTCCAGCGAACGCTTGACCAGCTTGGCCGACAGACCGGCGCGCCCGGCCGCACGCCAGAACAAGGATGGCGTCAACAAACCATTTTCCAGCGGCAAGCCGGCGACCAGCGCCGCACGCGTGCTCGGCCTGCCGTGGATACGGGTCAATTCGACCAGGCAGTCGAGCAGTGGATCGTGGTGCATCAGATCCTCCCGCAGACCACTGACGGCCGCCTCACCTGAAATACTCATTTACTCCGCCTGCTTTCTGATATTTCCGACGATTCTAACCTTCGCTTCCGTCACAATTGCAAAACATTGCAAAGGACTGCTAAAACAATAGCATTTGCATATCAAGTCACGGTACGAAATCCGGCAAAACCCGTGACACACGATGATTGGCCAGACGCACGTAATCGGGCAAGCCCCTGCGGAAAGGCGGCGGGTCTTCGCCTTCGATCAAGGGCTGCAGATAGGTCCGGCAGGCCTCGGTGATGTGAAAGCCATCGACCGAAATGAATTCGGCCGGCATCCGGTGTTCCTTGTTGGCCACGGCACTCAGCGGCACTTCGCCGATTTCCCAGCGGTAGGGACGATCGGAAAGACGCTGCAAGGTCAGCATGATGTTGTTGCTGCCACGCACCGCCCGATCGACTGCGGCAACGCCGAGTGCATGCGCCTGCTCGACGTCGGTGCCGGACGCCAGGTGACGCGCCGCCCGCTGCAGATAATCGGCCAGCGCCAGGTGATATTTGTGGCCAAAACGGGCGTGAATCAGTTCGCCGATGAAGCGCCCGACGCCGCCGGCCCGGGTATGACTGGGCAAATCGTCGAAACTGCGCCCGCCAATCTCGCAGCCGCCGTCATCACACAAACCCTCGGCGACGGCGATGGCGCAGTAGCCATGACGCTGCACGCATTCATCGACCCGCGCCAGGAAACGCTCGGCATCGAACCTGACCTCGGGAAACAGCAGGATATGCGGGGGATCGCCTTCCTTCTCGCTGGCCAGACCGGCAGCGGCGGCGATCCAGCCGGCGTGGCGACCCATCGCCTCGAGGATGAAGACGCGGGTCGAGGTACGTGCCATCGACGCCACGTCGAAACCGGCCTCGCGCATCGAGGTGGCGACGTATTTGGCCACCGAGCCGAAACCCGGACAGGTGTCGGTCAGCGCCAGATCGTTGTCCACGGTCTTGGGAATGCCGATCACCGTCAGCGGATGACCGAGTTCGGCCAGCGTCTGCGACAGGTGCCAGGCGGCGCCCATCGAGCCGTCGCCGCCGTTGAAGAAGAAATAGCCGATCTCGTGGGCGCGAAAAACCTCGACCAGGCGCTCGAAATGCGCCCGATGCGTGCTCAGCGGACCGAGATGGAAGCGGCTGGAACCGAAAGCGCCGCCCGGACTGTAGCGCAGGCGGGCAATATCCTCGTCGGACTCGCGGCTGGTATCGATCAGGTCTTCGGTCAGCGCGCCAAGAATACCGTCGTGGCCGGCGTAGACCTTGCCGATCCGTTGCGGATGCAGCAAATGCAAACGGCGCGCTTCCTGGATCAGGCCGCACGCCGTTGCGTTGATCACGGCGGTAACGCCTCCCGACTGCGCGTAGAAGGCATTGTTCGCCGTCATGGATTTACTTCAGGGCGTTGAAGACCGCCTTGGTGATGTCGTCGACCGAACCGACACCGGCAATCTTGCGCACCTTCGGTGCCGCGGCATCGCCTTCAGCTGCCCACTTGCCGTAGAACTCGACCAGCGGCTTGGTCTGCGAGTGATAGACATCGAGACGCTTCTTGACGGTTTCTTCCTTGTCGTCGTCGCGCTGGACCAGATCCTCACCGGTGACATCGTCCTTGCCTTCAACCTTGGGCGGATTGAACTTGACATGGTAGGTGCGGCCCGACGGCAGGTGGGCGCGGCGGCCGGCCATGCGTTCGATGATGTCGCTGTCCGGCACGTCGATTTCGAGCACGAATTCGATCGGCACGCCGGCATCCTTCATCGCCTGCGCTTGCGGAATGGTGCGCGGGAAACCGTCGAACAGGTAACCGTTCTTGCAGTCGTCCTGGGTCAGGCGATCCTTGACCATGCCGATGATCACGGCGTCCGGCACCAGGCCGCCCGCGTCCATGTGCTTCTTGGCTTCCAGACCCAGCGGGGTACCCGCCTTGACCTGGGCGCGCAGCATGTCGCCGGTGGAAATCTGCGGGATGCCGAATTCCTTCGAGATGAAGGTGGCTTGCGTACCCTTGCCGGCGCCGGGTGCGCCCAAAAGAATCAGTTTCATGGAAAATCCCTCTGGTTACGTATGAAAATTCTTGTTGTCGGCTGTTGTGGCGCCGTTCTCTAGACGGTCGAAGTTACCTGCTTATTTCCGCCCGGTCAAACAGTTTGCGCATCCTCTCGGCGTCCTCCGGGGTATCCACGCCGGGGGCCGGCGCCGCGTCGACCAGGGCGACGCTGATCCGGTAACCATGCCATAGCGCACGCAATTGCTCGAGCGCTTCGAAGCTTTCGGTCGGCGCCACGGACAGGCCGGCATAAGCCTTCAGGAAGCTCGCCCGGTAGGCGTACAGCCCAACGTGACGATACGCCGGAAAATCCGCCGGCAGGCTGGCACCGCCGCCCTCGCGGGCGAAATGATCGCGGGCGTAGGGAATCGGCGCCCGCGAAAAATAGGCGGCATCGCCGTCGGCCCGCAACACCACCTTGACCACATTGGGATTGAAGAAATCGGCCGGATCGGCAATCGGATGGGCAACGGTAGCGATGTCGGCACCGCTGACCGCCAGCTGGCGGGCGGTGTGGACGATGATTTCCGGCTCGATCAGCGGCTCGTCACCCTGAACATTGACGACGATGGTGTCGTTGCTCCAGCCGCGCTGGGCGACAACTTCGGCCAGCCGGTCGGTGCCGGTCGCATGATCGCTGCGCGTCATCAGCGCGGCGAATTCGTGGGCTTCGCAGGCGGCCCGCACCTCGGCATGATCGGTGGCCACCCAGATTTCCTCGGCACCGGACAGGTGCGCCCGTTCGGCCACGCGCACGACCATCGGCTTGCCACCAAGATCGAGCAGCGGTTTGCCGGGCAGCCGGCTCGACGCAAAACGCGCCGGGATGACAACCTTGAAGGCCGGCGTGATCACGCTTCGTCGGCGCCCAGCTGGCGCGCCTCGTCTTCGAGCATCACCGGGATGTCGTCGCGGATCGGATACGCCAGCTTGCACGGCTTGCAGACCAGCTCCTGCGCCGCTTTACGGTGTTCGAGGGGGCCCTTGCAGACCGGGCAAACGAGAATTTCAAGCAATCGGGCGTCCACGCAGCTTCTCCACTATCAAATCGGTCAATGCCGACGACACGTCGGCCTCGACGGGCAGCACCCAGGCCTCCCCCGTCGTCAGTCCAGCACATTTTACTGCATCCTTCTCGGTCATCAGCAGCACGGTGTCGTCGCCGAAGCGCAAGTCGGCCGCGACATAGGCGTGATGATCGGCAAAGGGGTGGGCGACAAACTCAAGCCCCAGCCCCTGCAGCGTCGCAAAAAATCGCTGCGGATCGCCGATACCGGCCAGCGCGTGCAATTTCCTGCCGCGCAGCGCGGCTGCCGGGCAGCGTTGTGCCGGCTCGTTCAGGCGCCAGAATTCACCAGGCTGCAGACGCATGGCGAAGGCCGGCGTGCGGCCAGCCAGGCACTGCGCCGCAAAATCGTTGCCGATCACCGCATCGACCGACGCCAGGCGCCGCAAGGGCTCGCGCAACGGTCCCAGCGGCAGGCGCCAGCCGTTGCCGGCGCCGCGCCGATCGAACACCGCCAGCTCGACATCGCGGGCCAGGCGGTAATGCTGCAAACCATCGTCACACAACACCACATCGACTTCCGGATGGGCTGCCAGCAGCGCCTTGCCGGCCGCCGCCCGATCCCGGCCGACCCATACCGGCACACCGCTGCGCCGGGCGAGCAGCACGGGCTCGTCGCCAGTTTCCTGCGCCGGTGAGTGCGGCATGACCGGCCGCGCTGCGCCAGCGGCGGCGCCGTAGCCGCGACTGACGATACCCGGACACCAGCCACGCGCCCGCAGTTCGCCGGCCAGCCACAGGGTCAGCGGGGTTTTGCCGGCACCGCCGACGATCAGATTGCCCACCACCACCACCGGTACCGGCAGGCGTACCGGCCTGGCATGGCGACGACGCCAGGCAGCGGCCGCGACGAAGAGCAGATTCACCGGCAGCAGCAAGGGCAGCAAAAGCCACAACGCCGGCGTCAGCCGGCGTTGGAACCACTGTCGCTGCAACCAGCGGGCCAGCATCACTGCGCCGACTGGGTGGCGAAGGAAATATGCGGATAACCGGCCGACTGCGCCGCCTGCATCACATCGACAACGCTCTGGTGAGTCGCCTTGGCATCGGCGTTGATGACGATCACCGGCTCGGCGCGATTGCCGGCCGCCTGCTGCAGCGCGACGGAAATCGCGGCAACGTCGGTGGTCGCCAGCGGCACCTTGTTGACCAGGATCTGGCCACCGGCCGTCACCGCCACGTCGATTTCGTTCGGCTGCTTGTTCTCCTGGCTGGACTCGGCCGTCGGCAGATTGATTTCCAGACCGGAGAATTTCGAGTAGGTGGTCGTCAACATCAGGAAGATGATGATCACCAGCAGCACGTCGATCATCGGAATCAGGTTGATTTCCGGCTCTTCCCGGCCGCGTCCGCGCTGAAAATTCATGACTTACTTCCGGTCGCCGTGCATCACTTCGACCAGGCGCACCGCCTGCTGCTCCATCTCGACGACGAAACCGTCGACCAGGGCGCGGAAGTGACGCCAGAAGATCATGCTCGGGATGGCGATGAAGATACCGAAGCCGGTGTTGTACAGGGCGATCGAGATACCGTGCGCCAGCTGTTGCGGGCTGCCGGTTCCCGGCGCCTGCGAGGCGAAGATCTCGATCATCCCGACCACCGTGCCGAACAGGCCCATCAGCGGGCTGATCGAGGCGATGGTCCCGAGCGTCGTCAGGTAACGATTGAGTTCATGGGCAACCGCCGAGCCGGCCTCCTCAATCGATTCCTTCATGATCTCGCGGGAATTGTTGACATTGCGCAGGCCGGCGGCCAGCACCTGACCCAGTGGCGAGTGCCGATTCAGTTCGTCAAGCAGCTTGCTGTTGTCGGCACCGCGACGAAATTCCCCGACGGCCCGCTGCAACAAACCGGGCGGAACAATCTTGGCACGACGCAAGGCGATAGAACGTTCGATGATCAGCGCCACCGAGATGACCGAAGCCAACAACAAGGGCCAGATGGGCCAGCCGGCCGCTTTGACGATTTCAAACACGTGACATTGTCCTTGAGGAGAATTCAGTCCGCAATTCTGCCTCCCCATCGCCCCCGGGGCAAGCCTGACGAATTCCCGGCCCTGCCGGCGCTTATCCCCAGAAGCTGTGGATAAGTCTGTGGAACAACTGTGCCCACTCGCCGCAAACCCGCAAAAAACAAGGATTTCCCTTACCCTGCCAAAAAACGAGGCATAAAATTAAAACGCTTAATATTCAACATCTTAAATACTATCAAAAATGTCAAGCGTCTATCACTGCGCCAAAAGCCCGGGTAGAATCCGCCCATGCCCGAGACCACACTCCCTGTCAATAACTCTGTTCTCAGCGTCAGCACGCTCAACCGTCTGGTGCGCGACTGCCTGGAGTCCGCCTTTCCCCTGAGCTGGGTCGGCGGCGAAATTTCCAACCTGACTTACGCCGCCTCCGGACACGTCTATTTCTCGCTCAAGGATGCCGGCGCCCAGGTGCGCTGCGTGATGTGGCGCAGCCGCGCACAGACCCTCGGCTGGCGGCTGGAGAACGGCCAGAAGGTCGAGGCCAGGGCACTGGTCTCGTTTTACGAGCCACGCGGCGAGTTCCAGCTGAACATCGAAGCCATCCGCCGCGCCGGCCAGGGTGACCTGTTCGAACGCTTCCTGCGGCTCAAGGCGCAACTGGAAGCCGAAGGCCTGTTCGATCCCTGCCGCAAGCGTCCGCTGCCAAGTTTCCCGCCGCGCCTGGCCATCGTCACCAGCCCGCAGGCCGCCGCCCTGCGTGACGTGCTCAGCACCCTGCACCGACGCGCACCGCATGTCGCCATCAGCCTGTTCCCCACCCCGGTCCAGGGCGACGGCGCCGGCCCGCGCATTGCTGCCGCCATCGCCGCAGCCGCGGCCAGCGATTGCGCCGCCATCATCCTCTGTCGCGGCGGTGGCAGCATCGAAGATATGTGGGCCTTCAACGAGGAATGCGTCGCCCGCGCCATCGTCGCCAGTCGCCTGCCGGTGATCAGCGGCGTCGGCCACGAAACCGACTTCACCATTGCCGACTTCGCCGCCGACCATCGCGCCGCCACCCCCACCGCCGCGGCCGAACAGGCCGCGCCGGAACGCCAGCAGCAGCTGGCCCTGCTCGCCCGGCAGCAGCAACGCCTGCAGCAACTCGGCCAGCGCCGTCTGGCTGACCGCCAGCAGGCGCTCGACTGGCTGCGCAGTCGGCTGGTGCATCCGGCCGAACGCATCGAGCGACAGCGCCAGACCATCCACGAGCTTGCCCGGCGCCTGCAACAGGCCGGCCAATGGCAATCCACGCGCCGACAGATGAAACTAAATGCCCTGAACGGCAGTCTGAAGCAACTCGATCCGCTTGCCGTGCTGTCGCGAGGCTACGCGCTGGTCACCGGCCCGGACGGCCGCGCCCTGCGCGACGGCACCTCGGTCAGTACCGGCGACAATCTGGATATCCGGCTGGCAAGCGGACGCCTCGCTGCCGCCGTGACGCAGATTGTGGCACCATCGCAAGCTGACTAGAATTTTGCTTTACCCCTCAAACACAACGGAGAAAACAATGGAACATCAACTGCCCGCCCTGCCGTACGCCAAGGACGCCCTGGCCCCGCACATGTCGGCCGAGACCTTCGACTACCACTACAGCAAGCACCACAACGCCTACGTGGTTAACCTGAACAACCTGATCAAGGGCACCGAGTACGAAGCCCTCGACCTGGAAGCCATCGTCAAGAAAGCACCGGCTGGCGGCATCTACAACAACGCCGCGCAGGTGTGGAACCACACCTTCTTCTGGAACTGCATGAAGCCGAACGGCGGCGGCGCCCCGAGCGGCGCCCTGGCTGCCGCCATCGACGCCAAGTGGGGTTCGCTGGACGCTTTCAAGACCGCCTTCCAGACCTCGGCCGTCGGCAACTTCGGTTCCGGCTGGACCTGGCTGGTGAAGAAGGCCGACGGTTCGCTCGACATCGTCAACATGGGCGCCGCCGGCACCCCGCTGACCACCGGCGACAAGGCCCTGCTCTGCGTCGACGTCTGGGAACACGCCTACTACATCGACTACCGCAACCTGCGTCCGAAGTTCGTTGAAACCTTCCTGAACAATCTGGTTAACTGGTCGTTCGCGGAAGCCAATTTCGCCGGCTAAGCCACTGCCAACGCAATCCCCGGGGAGACAAGAGCTCCCCCTTTTTTTGCCCGCCCGCCGGGCGACAAAGCCACCTCTCCCGCCCGACGGCAACGATGAACGCACCCGCCAGCGCCAGTCCCGAAACGCAACTGAAGATCCAGCTTCTCGGCAAGGTTTCGCTCAGCCTGGACGGCGTCGAGCACGGCAATTTCGCCTACGACAAGATCCGCGCCCTGCTCGGCTACCTGGCCGCCGCGCCGGGCCAGTGGTTTCGCCGCGACGCGCTGGCCGAACTGCTGTGGCCCAACGCCAGCGGCGAAGCGGCACGGATCAGCCTTCGCCGCGCCCTCTACGAGCTGCGCCAACTGTTCGAGACAATCGGCATCGACCCGCTCCAGGCCAACCGCAACTCGATCGGCTTCTTCCCCGACCGGCGAGTCAGCATCGATCTCGTCGAATTCATCGCCGACGCGCCGGGCGACCACGAGACGACGGCCGCGATGCAGGCGCTGGCCAGACAAGCCGCGCTGTACTGGGGCAATTTCCTCGAAGGCGTGCAGGTCGCCGATTCGGCAGAGTTCGACCACTGGCTCCAGGTCCGCCGCGAAGCGCTGCTGCAGCGGGCGATCGGCATGCTCGACCGGCTCGTCGCCTGGCATGCCCGCCAGGGCCAGCGCGAGGCCGCGATCCGCCACGTCCGGCGCAAGCTCGAACTGACGCCGTGGATCGAGGCCAATTACTGCCAGCTGATGGAACTGCTGGCCGAAGACGGCCACTACGGCCAGATCTGGCAGACCTATCTCGACTGCCAGCGCTACCTGCAGCGGGAAATGGGCCTGGAACCGGAAAGCCGGACCACAGAACTGGCCCAGCGCCTGTGCCGCGAACAGGCCATTCCCCCACAGCAACCGGCGCGCGTGCTCCAGCGCAGTCCGCTGACCGTACTCGCCTGCCGCATCTCGCCGCCAGACGGCGCCGCCAGCGAGGACTATTTCTCCGAACTGGCTGCCGCCGCCGGCAGCGTCCGCGATGTCGTCCAGCGGCACAACGGGCGTTTTTCGGCAATCCACGCCAACCTGTTGATTGGCTACTTCGGCTTTCCGAAAGCCCGCGAGCAAGCCGCCCGCGAAGCGATCAACGCTGCCCTGGAAACCCGTGCCTGCATTTCCAGCTTTTCCCGCATCGAATGCCGCCAGGCACTGCATCGGGGACTGAGTCTGCTCGACGAGCGCTACGCCTTTCCCGACGTCGATGGCGGCATCAGCCAGCAGGCCATCGCCATGCTCGGCAAAGTCCAGCGCAACGATATCCACGTCTCGCCCGGGATGTTCGAACAGATTCGCGAGCACATCGGCGGCCAGCCTGTGGACGATGGCAACATCCGCATCCGCGAACGGCGCGAGCGCCCCCTGACCCGACGCCGGGCGCTCAGCCACCCGCTGGTCGGCCGCCGCCAGGAAATGCATTTCCTGCTCGAATGCTGGCGCGACGCGGCCAATCTCGGCATCGCCTGCGTCCAGATCACCGGCGAACCCGGCATCGGCAAATCGCGCCTGCTGCAAGCCCTGGTTCGCCAGCTGCGCAGCCGCGGCGCGCGCGCCAGTACCCTGCACTGCCTGCCGGAAACCCAGCACGCACCCTACCAGCCGATTGCCGCCGCGCTGACCAGAATGCTGCGTGACGACGCCAACCAGCCCCAAGCCGAACGCCAGGCTCGCCTGAAGAAACGAATCGAGCGTGGCCCGGGTTTTCTTGCCGATCATGCCGAAGTCATCCAGCGCCTGCTCGGCCTGCCCTCCGCCCTCGACGCCATCAGCGACGGGCAACAGCTGACCGGACGCATCGAAGACGGCATCAGCCGCCTGCTTGACGACATGACCGAAGGCGAACCCTGGCTGCTGGTCGTCGAAGACACCCACTGGTGCGACAGCGAAACCCTGGCACTGCTGCGCCGGCTGGCTAGCGAACGTTGGCGCCGGCGCCGGCAGCCGCTGCTGATCGTCACCACCTCGCGCCACCCCGAACACATCGGCGACTACGCACCGCAACTGGCCCTCGCCGCGCTGCCCGGGGAAGAAACCGCCGAACTCGCCCGCAGCCTGGTCAACGACAGCCTCGACGCAGCCCGCATCGCCGATGTCGTCCGGCGTTCGGACGGCGTCCCGCTCTACGTCGAACAGCTGCTCTACGCCTTCGACCAGGGACTGGCCGAGGAGGGCATTCCCGGCAACCTGCACGACCTCCTCGCAACCCGGATCGACGCCCAGGGACGTCATCGCAAGCTGGCCCAGCAAGCCGCGGTGATCGGCCGGGAGTTCGAGCCGCAGCTGCTCGCCGCGCTCTGGGACGATACCGAGGAAAACCTCCACGCCGGCCTGGCCGCCCTGCGCAGCAACGGACTGATCACCGCCAGCCAGACCCTGCCGTCGTTCCGTCACGCGTTGATCCGCGATGCCGCGCTGCAGTCGATTCCCAACGAGGAAAGGCGGCGCATCCGCCTACGCCTGGCGCGGGTATTGCGATCGCAGTTCAGCGAAAGGGTCAATCGCCATCCCGAACTGCTGGCCATCCATCTGGACGACGGCGAAGCCCCGGAAACCGCCGCCACCTGGCTGGCAGCCGGGCACCGAGCCGCCGGCGCCTCGCTGCAGCAGCAGGCCGCGCATTTCTTCCGCAACGGCCTGGCGGCGCTGCGCTTCATCGGCGACGCCCGACAAGCGCGCGAAACCGAGTTTCACCTCCGCGTCGGCCTGGGCACCGCGCTGCTTGCCACCCAGGGTTACGGCAATGCCGAAAGCCGCGAACTGCTGGCCGGGGCGCTCGCACTCTCCGACCGCCTGGGCAGCGACATCGAGGTCATCCGCGTACTCTGGGGCCTCTGGCTGGGTGGTCGCTCGACCGGCTCGACCGAACATCCGCTGGCACTGGCCCGACACCTCGAGCAGGCAGCCCGCGGCAGCGAAGATCCGGGCATCCGCCTGCAAGTAGCCTACGCCTACGGCAACAACTATTTCTGGCTGGCCCGCTACGACGAAGCCAGGAGCCACCTCGAAACCGCCATCGAGTTCGGACGGGTGGACGATGGCGGGCAACGGATCGAACGCTTCGGTGAAAACAGCGCCGTACCGGCCCGCGCCTTCCTGTCCTGGATCGAGTGGATCGAAGGACGTCCGGCACTGGCGCTGGCGCAAGCCGACGCCGCCATTGCCGAGGCCCGCGCCTGCAAGCACGCGCACACGCTGGCCTTCGCCCTGACCTTTGCCGCCGTGCTCGGCAAGCACCTGCGCCGTCCCGAGCTGGCTGGCCAACACCTCGGCGAACTCGCCGAACTGGCACAAAGCAACGGCCTGCAGCTCTGGCAGGCAACCGCCGCCCTGGTCACCGGCTGGGTCCGTTGCGCCACCGGCGACGACAGCGGCCTGGCCTTCATCGAACAGGCTGCCGAGGCGGCGCACCGTGCGATGTCCGCGGTCGAGGCGACCTTCCTGGCCTTCTGGCTCGACGCCCTGCACCTGCTCGGACGCCTTGACGAAGCCGAACAGCTGGCGGCCCGCTGCATGAGCGTCATCGTCCACACCCAGGACAACTACCTGATTCCGGAAATACGCCGCATTCAGGGCGAAATCCAGCTCGCCCGCGGCAGCGCCGGGCGCCCGACGGCACTCGCGCTATTTGGCGAAGCCCTGGAACAGGCCCGCGAACAGGGTGCGACGATACTGGCGCTGCGCGCCGCCAGCAGTCTGGTCCGCCACAGCCCTTCGCCGGACAACCGGGCAATCTTGCGCCACTGGCTGTCCCGCTGCGATCAGGAAATCGACATTCCCGACCTGGTCGAGGCAAAGGCCCTGCTGGACCAAATGCCCCATTGACCGCTGCTCAGCTGTCGGCAGGCGTATCCGGGCAAGGCAGCACATCGTGCTGGGCAAACCAGCGCTCGCCCTCGCAGGCGGCGCCGCCGCCGGGTGCGCTGTAGTTGATCGTCAATTCCTCGCCGGCCTCGATCCGTCGCGCCGCCAGGAAAACGATGGCGTTGTTCTCGACATCGCCGCGGTAAACCATGTTCGCCGGATTGGCATGGTTGTACAGACTGCCGTAGCCGAGGGCCAGGGCCTGCAGCGATGCGCCGCCGGTCAGGCCTTGCCAGCTGAAGGCATAGTGGGTGATTTCCACCGGCAGATCGAAATGCTTGCAATCGACCAGCACGACCGGCGACACTTCGACCAGTTCGCCCGGCAGGAATACCTTCCCGGCAAAGACCCCGCGCCCCCTGGCGGTCCCGGTCTGCGCCACATGGATCGTCGGTGGCAAGACTTTTTTCACGCAAGAACTCCGCAAAAATACGCAAGCGGGCTGCCTGCAGCAGGCAGCCCGGGTAAGGGCCAGACGAGCTGGCCGCGTCAAGAATAACCGATCCCCTCGCCTCAGGCCGCGCCCGGACGCCCCGCGCCCTTGCCACCGTCGATCGGCGGCGGTAGCGGAATCTTCAGATCAATCGGGGCGGCATTCGCACCCCCCTTGCCAGCATCCGAGCCCTTACCGCCGTCGATCGGTGGTGGCAACGGAATCTTCAGGTCAATCGGAGCGGCATTCGC
>NZ_KE386926.1:17133-215332 GCF_000429605.1 Azonexus hydrophilus DSM 23864
TCGATCGGTGGCGGCAACGGAATCTTCAGGTCGATCGGTGCGACATCGGCACCGCCCTTGCCGGCGTCCGAGCCCTTGCCGCCGTCGATCGGTGCCGGTTGCGGCAGCGGTGCCGGAGCCCCCTTGCCATCATCGGCGCCACCCTTGCCGGCGTCGGCCCCCTTGCCACCGTCGATTGGCGCCGGTTGCGGCAGCGGTGCCGGAGCCCCCTTGCCGTCGTCGGCGCCACCCTTGCCGGCGTCGGTCCCCTTGCCACCGTCGATTGGCGCTGGTTGCGGTAACGGTGCCGGAGCCCCCTTGGCGTCGTCGTCGCCCTTGGCGCCCGGCCCCTTGCCATCATCGGCCGGGGCCGGCGGGGCGGCCTTGCCGGCGTCGTCGCCCGCCGGCGGAGCCTTGTCGTCCTTGGGCGACGCCGATTTATCCTCCGGCGCGGCGCCCTTGCCCTGATCGCCGCTGTCGCCGGCAGCCGGACTATTCGGCTTGGTGGTCGTCTTGCTCAAGGTGACATCGGCCTGGATGCCGAGCGAGAGCGCCATCGACGAGTCCTTCTGAACGACATCGGTGACCTTGCCGGCGGCGGTGACCGACGTCGATGCACCGCCCACCGAGGCCCCCTCGTTGCGCAGATCCTTGCCGGCGCTGACCTGCGAACGTCCACCGCTGTTGATCGAAACTGCGTCGTAGCTGGTGCTGCGTTCGATATCCAGGTTGGCGGCACCGCTCAGGTTAGCCTTGCGCGTCGTGCTCGTTTCTGTGGCACCGCGCGAGGTCTCCTGGCTGACGCCGACACCGGCGCTGAGACCGAAGGCGGTCGAGCTGCTGGTGTTCTGCGCCGCCCGCAGCTGCATATTGCCGCCGGCGTTGAGCGTAGTATCGCCGGCGCTGGCGATCTTGGTCCCTTCGAGGTCCATGTCGCCGCCGCTGCGCAGCGCGGTGTCGCCGCCGCTGCGGATGTTCACGCCGCTCTTGGTCGAGTTGCTGCTGTCCGACTGGTTGTAGCCTGCGCTGACCTCGAGCATGCCGCCAGTCTGCGACTTGCCGCCGCTGCCGGCCTTGCCGCCGGTGCTCATGCCGATATTGACCGAGGCGTCGGCGCCGCGGCTGCTCGCCGTCGTCCGGTCTTCTGCCGCCAGCAGGTTGAGCTTGCCGCCGGCGTCGAGCGTCGTGCTGCCGGCTGACTCGATGCTGGTGCCCTTGAGCGTGGTGTCGCCGCTGGTCTTGATGCGGACGTTGCCGCCCGACTGGATCGAACCGCCGACTTCCTGGACGCGCGACTTGTCGGCCGTCGCGCCCGAGGCACTGACGCTGAGGCTGCCGCCGACGACGCTCTGGGCATTGACGTTGACGGTCAACACCGCGCCGGCATCGATTTTCTCGGAACGGCTGCTGGCCGTGTTCTGCGCCGCCTTGTAGTCGAGCGAAGCGGCCTGGATGGCGACGTCGCCGCCGGCCGCGATGCGCGTCCCCTCGAGTGTCGTCTTGCCCGACGACTCGCTGCTGAAGCCCTGGCCGACGCGGATCGTCGACGCGATCGCGGTCGAGGTGTCGGCGCTGGTCTTCTCGTACGACGAGCTGGCGCTGACGCGGCCGCCGACCGAGGCATCGTAGCCGGCCCCGGAAGTGACTCCGGCCTGCGCCGAGGCACCGGCGTACATGCCGACCTTGGCGGTGTTGTCGAGCTTGGTCGAGGATTCGTAGGTGGTATCGCGGGCCGCCAGCGATTCGATGGTGCCGGCGCGCTGGCTCATCGAACCGCCGACGTCGATCTGCGTGCCGACATCGCGGATGGTGCCGCCGCTGGCGTCGCGGGTGAGATCGCCGCCGGCCTTGATCGTCGACACCACGGCCGTCGTGCTGCCGCTGACCGACTTCTCGTCAACGTTGTTGACGCGGTAGCCCATGCTGATCTCGGCCGAGGCCCCGGCCTTGGCGTTCAACTGTGCCTCGGCATTGGCACCGGCGTTGGCGCCGGCGTAGAGACCGACCGAGGTGGTGTTCTTGCTGCTGCTCGTTTCCTTGCGGTCGTCGGTAGCCAGGAAGCGCATGTTCTCGGCCTTCAGCGCGACATCGCCGCCGGCGGCGATGTCCGAGCCCTTGACGGTGAGATCCTTGGCCGTCAGCGACAGGTCGCCGCCGGCGCTGATCCCGGACTTGTTGTTGCGCGTCTCGAGCGTGCTGGTCTTGCCGGTCTCGACCCTCAGCAGGTCAAGGGTGTTGTCGGAACCGGCACTCGCCGATGCCTTCGCCGACGGCAGCAGGGCTGCGCCCCCGGCCGCCGCCGAACCGCCGGCGCCGGCCTCGTTGTTGCTGCCGAGCATCAGGCCGACGCTGGTCCTGGTGGTCTCGGTGGTCTTCAGCGAGACATCCTCGGAAGTCCGCACATCGACGCTCGCCGCGCGCAGATCCATGTTGCCGCCGGCAGCCAGCTGGCTGCCTTCGAGCACGACCTTGTTCTTGGCATCGACGCTCATGTTGCCGCCGCTCTTGATGCCAGCGGCCTGGTTGCGGATCTCCAGGCTGGTTTCCTTGCTCTGCGTCGATTCGAGGAAGTTGACGCTGCTCTCGCTGCGGGCGCTGGCGCCAACGCCGGCACCGACGGCGATGCCGCCGACGCCAACGCTGCCGTTGACCGACGCCCCGGCGCCGGCGCTGTTGCTCGAGCTGGCCATCAGGCCGATCGAGGTCTTGTCGCTGGTCGTCACCGAGATGTCGACGTCGCGCCCGGCAAGCACCTCGACATCGCGCGCCTGGATCGTCGTGTTGCCGGCGGTGTCGATGCTCGACCCCTGGACCTTGACGGTGCCGTCGGCGCTCAGGCGGGTGTTGCCGCCGACCTTGATCGTCGACGCCACATTGCGCGCCGAGAGGCTGTCGGTCACCGTCTTTTCATTGGCCATCAGTTCGAGACCGCCGCTGCCTTCGGCCGAGGCCTGTGCGCTGGCGCCGACGTTGCCGCTCAGGCCGGCCTTGCCGGCCTCACCCTTGGCCACCGCCCCGGCCGAGGCATCGGCCGAGCCCTTGCCGTCGGTCACCCGGAGGAAGGTCGTGGTCGTCGTCTCGGTATGCGTCTCGACCTTGTCGAGCCCGGCCAGCACGTTGATGTTGCTCGCCTTGATGTCGGCATCGCCGCCAACCTCGAGGCTGGAGCCCTGCAGCGTGACGTCCTTGCCGGCCTTGATGCTGGCGTCGCCGCCCACCGCGAAGCTGCTGGCGACGTTCTTGCTGACCGTCTGCGTCTTGGTCGTCGAGGTTTCGCCCCAGAGCCCGCCACCGACGCCGAGACCGCTTTCCTTGCTGGTCTCGGTGGTCTTGGTGGTATCTGCCTTGCTGACGATGTTGACCGCGCCCGCTGCGTCGAGCGCCGCGTCGCCGCCGACCTTGACGTCGGTGGCGGCAAAGGTGATGTCCTTGCCCGACTTGGCGGCCAGGTTGCCGCCGACGGTCAGCCCGGACTTCAGCTGCTCGACGGTGGTCATCGTCGAACTCTTGCTGCTGCCACCGAGAGCACCTTCAGAACCCGACTTGCTCGAGGTCGTCGTAAGCTTCTCGAGGCTGTCGAAATTGACCCCGTCACCAGCATTCAGCGTCGCATTGCCGCCGGCATTGACCTGGGCGCCGATGACATCGATGCTGCGCTTGGCGTCGATGCTCAGATCGCCGGTCGAAATGATCTGGGCGGTACGGCCGATATCGGTGGTGTAGAACTCGTCGTTGCCCGACCCGCTGCTGTAGGTACGATTGACGACGCTGCCCTCGGTCGAGGTCAAGCTGACGTTGCCGCCCTTGATCGTGCCCGAGAGATTGGTGATGTCCTGCTTGGCGACGACGGTCAGCGTCTTGGTGCCGGCGACGGTGCCGCCGACGTTGTCGAAGCGGTCGACGTTGATGTTCACGTCGGCACCGGCGATCACCGAGCCCGTTTCGATGCTGGCGCGGGTCTCGGCCGAGAGGTAGACGACCGGGACCAATACGCGCTGCCCGGACACTTCCTGCTCGACCATCCACACGACATCGCTCTTCAGCGCGGCCACCTGCGCTGCGCTGGGCGCCTTGCCCCATTCCAGGCCAAGCTGCTTGGCTTCCTTGGCAGCATTGTCCATCAGGTACTGCATCTGGCTGCTCTCGCTGGAGAAGCCGGCGAGCATCGCCCGGCCGACCTGGGCGACCAGCTCCTGGCGGATCAGATAAGCCTCGTAGGCACCGTCGCCGAGGCGCTTGATCAGGGTGTCCGGATCGTAGCCGAGCTGCTTGGCGAGCAGGTCGGAACCGGCGAAGTTGCCGGCCGACAGGTAGCGAGGATTGCTCTCGACCAAGTAGCGCGCATTCGGCGCGGTGGCGATGACGAAATAGCCGTTCGGGCTGCTCGGCAGGTTGATCGTGATACCGCCGAAGCTGACCGGCCCTTGCGGCGTCGCCGGGGTCGACGGCGCAACCACGGCGCCGGTGCGGGAATCGATCTTGCCGCTGCTGGTATAGGTGGCGGTCTGTCCGCCGCCCGCGTCTTCGCCGCCGTCGTAGCTGCGACCGGCATCGACCCCGATGTCGCTTGTTCCCTTCGTGGACGTGCCAGTCGGCGCCGTCGCCGACTTGGCGCCGCTGACCGGCGTTGCTGTCGAACCAGTGACATTCAGTCCGGCGCCGTCGATCTGCAGCGAATTGCTGGCAAACACTCCGGCACCGATGCTGTCGATTTGCTGCGTGTTGGGGATCACGACAGAGCCATGGTGCGAATCGGTTTTCTTGACGATCGCGATATCCGTCTTCAGACCGTACCAGGAAATGTAGTCGGAATAGTTATCAACGTAATTGATACGTTGCAGCGCCATCTCGTTGAGATGGAAGTGTCCACCGGAAGCGCTGCCGATCACCACATCCTTGCCCGAAATGACGCCGCCGGTGTTGTAGGCATTGCTGTAGCCAGTCAGCTTGACGGTGCCAGCACCGACGATCTGCGGCTTGAAGGTTGGCTTGCCGCCGGCGTAGTACTGGTCGCGGTGCCACTCATCCTTGTAGTAAGCCCAGAATTCGCTCTCGACTGCATCTGCCTTGTAGTACTGGCTGAGATAGGTTGTCGTCTTGGCGCTGTCAGCGCCCCAGACCCGGTCATCGCCACCATCGATCTCGTTGTAGATCGTCCCGGCCTGCAGCGTGATGCTGCCCAGGCTGCTGATCGTGCTGTTGTTGACGATTTCGTAGCCGATCAGCTTGACCGCCTCGTCGGCGTCGATGGTGCCGACGGCGCTGCTGCGCGTACCGACGTTGGTCAGCGTGTTCGACGCCGTCACCGAAGCCGTCTTGCCGCTCCAGATGGCGCCGCGGTTGGTCACATCGCCGCCGCGCGACTTGACGACCAGATCCTTCTGCGCAGCGAAGGCGCCGCTCTGGTTGTTGTCGAGCTTGCCGTCGGTGGCAAAGGTCAGATAACCGGCCGAATAGACCAGGCCGTTGTTGGCAAAATCGTTGACCAACTGGATATCGGCCCAGCCGCTACCGCCGGTGACGGCGAGGATCTGGCTGTTGGCGCCGGCCAGCGTCAGCGTGTTGGCGTAAACCTGCATGTTGCGCGTCGACGACAGGCGGGCGCCGTCGGCCAGCGCCAACGTACCAATGGCGAAATCGACGGTGTCACCGAGGACCAGGCCACCGTTGGCGATATCGAGAACGACACCGCGACCGCCCTCGACGGCGTCGATGTCGAGCACGCCGCCGGCCTGGAGGGTGCCGCTGCCGCCGACATCGATGCGGCCGCCGGCCGATGTGCTGCGCAGCGTCATCGCGCCGCCGCTGAGCAGCGTCTTGGTGTTGTCGATCACCTCGCTGTAATTGACCGTCAGGCTGCCGTAGGACTGCAGCGTGCCGTCGTTGTCGAGCCGGCGGACGTTGATGCTACCGCCGCCGGTCGCCTCGTCGGCCAGCGTCAGCGTGGCGTCGGCGGCGTTTTCCAGCATATCGAAGCTGAGCGTGCTGTCGGCCGCCGCACCGCCCTGGATGGTGCCCTTGTTGACCAGGCGATTGCCGCTGAGGACCAGGCGTTCGGCCTGGATCGCTGCGCCGCTGGCGTTATCGATGTCGAGGTTGTCGCCGGAGATCGACAGGGTGCCGCCGGCAGCCAGCGATTTGCTGTTGTTCAGTGCGCCGGCGACCAGCGTCAGGTCGTTTGCCCCCAGCAGCTTGCCGGCGTTGTTCAGGGTGTTGCCGACGTCCAGCTGGTCTTCCTTGTCGGCGACGCTGAGGGTCGACAGCAGCCAGGTACCAGAATTGCTCAAGCTGGCGACCTTGACGACGCTGCCGCTCCGCGCCTGGATCCAGGCCTTATCCGGCTGCTGGGCATCGCTGCTGTTGTTCTCGGCGCTGCTGGCGAGCAGCTTGAAACTGCCGTCGCTGATCAGCGTGCCACTGTTGACGAAGGCGGCGCTGTCGTCGCTGGCGGCGTCGGCAATGTCCACCGCGGTCTTGCCGTAGATCGTGCCGCTGTTGCTGGTGCCGGCGGCGCGAATGGTCAGTGCGTCTTTTTCGGCGCTCAGCGTGCCGGCGTTGGCGAGTCCGGCGCTCGCCGTCAGGGCGACGCTGCCGCCCTTGATCGTCGCCCCGCCCTGGTTATCGACACGGGCTGCCGTCAGTGCCAGCGCGCCGCCCTGGAGCACGCCACCGGCGGTATTCGTGAAATTGCCGCTGTTCAGGTCGAAGGCACCGGTGGCAAGCAGCTTGCCGGCGTTGTCCACGCTTGCCGCAGCGAGAACCAGATCGCGCCGGGACTGCAGCAGGCCGCTGTTGGTGAGCGCATTGGCCACCGTCACCCGGTCGCTGCCGACGTTGACGGTCGACAGCAGCCAGCTGCCGAAATTGCTCAGGCTGGCGACCGAGACGGTGCTGCCGGCGGCGGCCTGCATCCAGCCGCCGCTCTTGTTCTCGGCGCTGCTGGCGAACAGCGCCAGCGTCCCGTCGCTGATCAGCGTGCCGCGGTTGACGAAGGCGGCGCTGCCGTTGCCGGCGGCGTCAGCGATATCGACCGCAGTTTTGCCGTAGACCGTTCCGCTGTTGCTGGTGCTGGCGGCGCGGATGGTCAGCGCACCGTTCTCGGCGCTCAAGGTACCAGCGTTGTCGAGCCCGGCGCTTGCGCTCAGGGCGACGCTGTCGCCCTTGATCGTCGCCCCGCCCTGGTTGTCGACACGGGCCGTAGTCAGCGCCAGGGCGCCGCCCTGGAGGACGCCGCCCGCGGTATTCGTGAAATTGCCGGTGCCCAGGTCGAAAGCCCCGGCGGCGAGCAGCTTGCCAGCGTTGTCGGTGCTGTCGGCGCTCACCTCGAGCGCGCGCCCCGACTGCAGCAGGCCGCGGTTGATAAGGGCGTCAGCCACCGTCACCCGATCGCTGCCGACGTTGACGGTCGACAGCAGCCAGCTGCCAAAATTGCTCAGGCTGGCGACCGAGACGGTGCTGCCGGTCGCGGCCTGAATCCAGGCGTTGTCGGCTTGCAGAGGATCGGCGCTCTGGTTCTCGGCGCTACTGGCGAGCAGGGCCAGCGTCCCGTCGCTGATCAGCGTGCCGCGGTTGACGAAGGCGGCGCTGCCGTTGCCGGCGCGGTCGGCGATATCGACCGCGGTTTTGCCATAGACCGTGCCACTGTTGGTGGTGCCGGCGGCACGGATGGTCAGTGCGCCGTTCCCGGCGCTCAAGGTGCCGGCGTTGTCGAGCCCGGCACTCGCGCTCAGGGCGACGCTGTCGCCCTTGAGCGTGGCGCCGGCCTGGTTGTCGACGCGGGCCGCCGTCAGCGCCAGGGCGCCGCCCTGGAGCACGCCGCCCGCGGTATTCGTGAAATTGCCGCTGTTCAGGTCGAACGCACCGGTGGCGAGCAGCTTGCCGGCGTTGTCGGTGCTGCCGGCGCTCAACTCGAGAGCGCGCCCCGACTGCAGCAGGCCGCTGTTGGCGAGGGCATTGGCCACCGTTACCCGGTCGCTGCCGACGTTGACGGTCGACAGCAGCCAGCTGCCAAAATTGCTCAGGCTGGCGACCGAGACGGTGCTGCCGTCGCGGGCCTGGATCCAGCCGGCGGCGGCGTTGCCGGCGCTGCTGGCAAGCAGGTTGAGGCTGCCGTCGCTGAGCAGCCGGCCGCTGTTGGTGAAGGTGGCGCTGCCGTTGCCGGCGGCGTCGGCGATGTCGATCGCGGTTTTGCCGTAGATCGTGCCGCTGTTGCTGGTCCCGCCGGCGCGGATCGTCAGCACGCCGGCGTCGGCGCTGAGCGTGCCGGCGTTGGCGAGGCCACCGGCGCTCAGGTCGAGGTCGCCGCCAACGCTCTGGACGGTGCCCGCCAGACTCAGCGCGCCGCCGCTGGCCAGCGTCAGGTCGCTGCCGGCGCGCAGCGTTGCCGCGCCGAGATCGGTGCCGCCGTCGCTGCGCAGCTGCAGCGGTCCGCCGGCGTAGAGCAGCGTGCCGGCGCCGCCGAGCGCGGTCGTGCCGAAAGCCGCCGACCAGCCCTGGCCACTGCCCCAGGCGGTGCCGTCGATTGCCGCCCGGCCGCCGACCGTCAGCGCCAGGCTGTCGCCAGCGTAGCGCCGGTTGTCGTCGGCACCGCCAGCGCCCTGCGCGGCGTCGTCGAGCTGCGCCGCCTGCAGCGTCAGATCGTCGCCGGCGACCAGCACGCCGCCGCGCAGCACGATGCCGCCGGCCGCCGTCAGGTCGAGGTCGCGGCGTGCCGCCAGGCCGCCGCCGGTCAAACGGATCGCATCCGCCGCCTGGTCGCCGCTGCGCAGGCTCAGGTCGGTCTGGGCCGAGAGCTTGCCGGCGATCTCGATGCGCCCTTCGGCGCTGAGCGTGAACTCGCCGGCGGTCGCCGCCATCTCGCCGAGCATGCGCACACCGACGCCGCCTTCGGTGGCGACGATGCGGATGCGGTCGGCGTACATGCCGCCGAGCAGCGAGCTATCGAGGGCGTAGCTGACGCTGCCGATGCCGGCCAGCGGTGCGGTCGCGGCGCGGCTGGCGTAGCTCCAGCGATGGGCGCCGAGGCTGACGCCGAGGTCGGCGGCGTTGACCTTGCCGTCCACGCGCACGGCCCGGGCGACCAGGTCGAGAATCTGCTGGGCGCTGGCGTTGAGGCCGTCGCCGGCGATCGCGATATCGCCCTGGCGCACCTCGAAACCGCCAAGCGAGCCGTCGTTGTTGAGGAAAGGCGCGCCAGTGGTCAGCGTGACCCGGTCGCTATTGATGAAGCCGCAGCCCTGGCAGGTGATCCCGTAGGGATTGGCGACGACGACGTCGGCCTTGCCGCCGAGCACCTCGGTGAAGCCGTTGAGCTCCGAGCGGCGATTGCTGACGACTTCGTTGAGGATCACCGTGGCCTGGCGCGTCAGGTTGGTGTTGGTCATCACCTGGCCGGCCAGCTGCGAGGTCACCGACAGCTGCGTCGCCTGGGCATTATTGAGGACGAGCCCCTTGGGATCGACGTTGTACTGGGTGAACTTGTTGTGCGACAGGCCGGCCGCATTGCTGTCGGCGATATTGACGACGGTCGCGCCGTTCGGCGCGACATAGGTGGTGGTCGCCCCCCCGGCCGATACCGCCGACGGGGTCTGCGCCGACAGAAGTGCCGGCGCGAGCAGCACGAGCGCCGCCGCCGACTTGCTTTTGCCGTGGCTCCTGGCGCATTCAGCGACGGCCACCCAGACACCGCGGCTGGCATTCCAAACGATTCGATAAATACGGTTCATGATCGATCAATCCTCAAAATGCATAAGAGACACGGAACCAGGTTTGCGGCGCTTCCCTCGTCCAGGTAGCCGGCACGTCGACTGGGCGGCTGTTGTACAGCTCCAAGGCGGCGCCGCGCCATTGCGCAGCGAGTCCGACGGTGGCACCAGCCAGTTGCCCGCTGGCAGTGCCGCTGGCGATGCCACGGACGCTACCGGTGTCATAGGCGGCATACAGCCGGCCGCGCCAGCTCTCGCCGGCGAAAGATGTCTGCCACGGCCAGGCCAGTTCGTTGCGCCAGTAGTAGCCACGGTCGCCGGCGATGCTGTTGCGCATGAAGCCGCGGACGCTGCCGATGCCGCCGATCTGAATCTGCTGCGAGCCGTAGAGCGGACGTTGCGCATACTGGTAGCTGAGCTGGCTCGACCAGTTCAGGGCAAAATCACCCAGGGCCAGCGGCCGACTGAAACCGAGATCAAGGTTGAGCTTCTTGAACTGGGCGCGCGGCGCATCGTGGTTGATGTCGCTGGGGTCCTCGAGCGCACCAAAGGCCTTCAGCCCCTGGGCATAGACCAGTTGGGCATTGATCACACCGCCACCAGCAAGCAGGAAGCCGCTGGTGCCCAGTTCGGCGATCGCCAGCTTGCGGCTGTTCACTTCGAGTAGCTGCTGCATCATGTAGTTGCGTGCGTCCTGCACCGAAACCCGGCCGAATACCGTTAACTTCGACGCTTGGTCGCGATAGGCCAACCGATCCACAGTCAATGTCTGAGTACGGGTTTCGCCATTAGTGTGCATCCTGGTCCCAGAGGCCAGTTGCAGCACGTTGACATAGGTTGAGCGGCTGACATTGAAACCAAACGACCAGTTACCGACCGGCAACCAGAAATCGAAGGCGTCGCTACCCGACTTGTGCTCGTCGTCGCCCGGATGCGAGCGACGGCTGGTGAACATCCAGCGTTCATTGAGCGCCAGCGGCGAATCAATCGTCGCGGTCAGTGCGTAAGCGCGCCTGCCGGTCGATTCGGCGCCCATATTGTCGTAGCTCATGTACAGGTGTGCGGGCAGCGTGCGCCGGTTGCGGACGACGACAATGCTTTGCCCCGACTTGCTGCCGGGACGCACCTCCATCGTTGCCTGGTTGGCAGCCAGACGGTTGATCTGATCGATACCCTGCTCGAGGTCGCGCAGGTTGAGCCGGTCGCCGGGCGCTCCGGGAAAGACACCGGGAACGAAGATTTTCTGCGCGCCCTCACCCTCGAGCTGATAGCCCTCGATGACGCCCTCGACGATGACGATGCTTAGGCGACCGCTACCCAGATCCTGGGCAGGCAGGTAGGCGCGCGTGGTGATGTAGCCCTGCTCGATGTAATCAGCGGTAATTCCGGCCAGGATCTGCTCGATCTCGGCGACGCCGAGGCAACGCCCGACGAAGCGCGCCGACAGGTCGAGCACGGTACGCTGGCGCAGGCGCTCGCCGCCGTCGATGACCAGTTCGTCGATCTGCCGGCAGGCACCGCCTGGACTGACGGCAGGCTGCGGCGCCTGGCGCAGATCGGCACCGCCAACCGCCGGCACCGCCTTGCGCGCCCGCTCGATTTCTTCCTGCAGGCGCTCCTGTAGTTGGCGCTGGACGAAATCGGCCTGGCGGCCGGCAGCATTGATGTCAGCCGGCGTCTGCGCGTGCGCGGCCAGCACCGGCAAGGCAAGGAGCCACAAGGCCCGCCTGCAAACAAGCCGCCCCAAATCGACAAACCAAACATTCTCTGACACTTTGACATCCCCTCGAAGCTCATCCTGTGTGCAACACGAATGATCGTTGGGGAACTATGACAAGCGAGCGTGAAGCCTCCGTTAACTGGTATGAATGTGGCCAAAAGCACCCACAAGATTCACTTGGTTCTCATAGCCAGAAGCCGTTCGCCGCCACCGATAAAGGGAGCCTGAGACTCCCTTATTTCATGTCCGAAATATTTCATGCAACGAATTACGCTTTATCAAACGCCTGTCAGCAAACTGTAAGCTTGCCCACCCAAACTGCGGACCGTGGCGGTGCTGTGAAAGCGCAGCCCGTCCCTTTAAATTTTCTGGAGGAGATAACAATGGACGATCAAGGCAAGGCCTACTGGTCAGCCACGCTCGGTCTGCTGGGTAAGATCCTGGCGATCTGGTTCGTGTGCTCGTTCGGTGCCGGCATCCTATTTGCGCCCGCACTCAACGGCATTTCACTCGGGGGTTACCCGCTGGGCTTCTGGTTTGCTCACCAGGGCTCTATCTACATCTTCATTGCCTTGATTTTCTATTACGCCAAGGCAATGGGCGACCTCGACCGCAAGTTCGACGTGCACGAAGAATAAGGAGCCAGCATGGATCTGCAAACTATGACTTACCTGGTGGTCGGCGCATCTTTCGCGCTGTACATCGGGATCGCGATCTGGGCACGTGCCGGTAGCACGTCCGAGTTCTACGCTGCCGGCGGTAGCGTTCACCCTGTGACCAACGGTATGGCAACTGCCGCCGACTGGATGTCTGCCGCCTCGTTCATCTCGATGGCCGGTCTGATCTCCAACATGGGTTACGGCGGCGGCCTGTTCCTCATGGGCTGGACGGGTGGTTACGTTCTGCTGGCGATGCTGCTGGCGCCGTACCTCCGGAAGTTCGGCAAGTTCACGGTTCCCCAGTTCATCGGTGACCGTTTCTACTCGCAAACCGCTTCCACGGTGGCCGTGATCTGTCTGCTGACCGCGTCGATCACCTACATCATCGGTCAGATGACCGGTGTCGGTGTGGCCTTCTCCCGCTTCCTGGGCGTTTCCAGCGAAATGGGTATCTACATCGGTATGGGTATCGTGTTCGCCTACGCCGTGTTCGGCGGCATGAAGGGCATCACCTACACCCAGGTTGCCCAGTACATCGTGCTGATCCTGGCCTACACGGTTCCGGCTGTGTTCATCTCGCTGCAGCTGACCGGCAACCCGATCCCGCAACTGGGTCTGGGCGCCTCGATCAGCGGCACCGATATCTCCCTGCTGACCAAGCTTGACCAGGTTGTCACCGACCTCGGCTTCAACCAATACACGACCTCGATTCCGGGTTCCACCCTGAACATGTTCGTGTACACGATGTCGCTGATGATCGGCACTGCCGGTCTGCCGCACGTCATCATGCGGTTCTTCACGGTGGCCAAGGTTTCCGACGCCCGTTCGTCCGCTGGCTGGGCACTGGTCTTCATCGCCCTGCTGTACACGACCGCTCCGGCCGTTGCTGCCATGGCCAAGATGAACCTGCACGCCACGGTCAACTCCGCTGTTGGTCTGGAAACGGCTGCTGACGGTTCGATGAAGGTCAATGCCGAAACGATCAAGGCCCGCGGCGACGTATATGCCGAAGAAGCCTCCCTGGTCTACGAAAATCGTCCGGACTGGATGAAGCGTTGGGAAAAGACCGGCCTGTTGAAGTTCGAAGACAAGAACGGCGACGGTCGCATCCAGTACTACAACGACAAGACCAAGAACGCCGATGCCAAGGCCAAGGCCGAAGCTGCTGGCTGGAAGGGTAACGAGCTGACGGTCAACGCCGACATCATCGTGCTGGCCAATCCGGAAATCGCGCTGCTGCCGAACTGGGTTATCGCCCTGGTTGCTGCCGGTGGTCTGGCTGCCGCGCTGTCGACCGCTGCTGGTCTGCTGATGGCGATCTCCGCTGCTGTCTCGCATGACCTGGTCAAGGGTGTGTTCATGCCGAACATCTCCGAGCAAGGCGAACTGCGCGCCGGCAAGATCTCCATGGCGGTCGCCATCGTCATCGCCGGTTACCTCGGCCTCAACCCCCCGGGCTTCGCTGCCGGTACGGTTGCCCTGGCCTTCGGTATTGCCGCCTCCTCCCTGTTCCCCGCCATCATGATGGGTATCTTCTCCAAGAAGATGAACAAGGAAGGCGCCATCGCCGGCATGCTGGCTGGTCTGGCTGTCACCCTGATCTACGTGTTCGCTCACAAGGGTATCTTCTTCATCAAGGGCACCGAGTTCGTCGACGCAATCGGCGGCGCCAACAGCTTCTTCGGCATCACGCCGGAAGCCTTCGGTGCCATCGGCGCGCTGGTCAACTTCCTGGTGGCCTTCATCGTCGACAAGATGACCAAGGAACCGCCGGAGCACATCCAGGCCATGGTTGAAAACGTGCGTATCCCGCGCGGTGCCAAGGCTGTTGATGGCGCACACTAAGCAGTATTGAGGTAAGCTCTCCCGTCCGGACATCGGGCGGGAGATTCGAAACCCCGTAGGCGATGTCTGCGGGGTTTTTTATTGTCGGACCGGCCTGTTGCCGGCTCGTGAAGTACCGAGGTTCAAATGGCTTTCAATGTCCACATCGCAATGACCTGGATTCTTTTCCTGGCGCTTTTTCCCATCACCTTCTTCTGGTTGCGTCGGGCCTGGCGCATCGCCATCAACAAGGATTTCTCCGAAGTCGCGATCAAGCACGGCGAATCGCCACCCAATCCGGAGAAATGGGCGCCTTACGAGGCCGTGATCAACCTGGTTGCCGGCAGCATCACCGCCGCCACCATCGCTGGCGTACTGGCCGGTGAACTCGAATACGATACCTGGATGGCCCTTGCTGGCTCGACCATCTGGTGCAAGTTCTTCCTCAGCTTCGCGCTGAGCCGTCAGGCGCACCCGATGAACCTGCCTGGCTTCATGCAACGCCGGATCAGTTTCCGCCCGCAGAAACCGCCACAGGACGGCGAAGAGAAGTAATCACCGGCAGGAAGACTTCGGTCACCAGCACGCTGCCGCTGCCCAGCACATGCCGTGAGCGCCGCGCCCAGAAGGCCGGCGCATCGCCGACCAAGACAGCAACCCGCCGATGCAGCGGATGATGACGGTCGATCCGCAGGAATTCGATCGGCCCGCGCCGGAAACCCGGATGGGTAAATAACAGCGACCCCAGCGAACGGCCACCCAGATTTGCAAACCAGCGCCCCAGACGCCCGCTGCGCGTCTGCGACAGGACGCTGTGGGCAAAAATCACCGGCACGCCGTCGCACTCGAGCAACACCTCGCGCACCGGCAATTGCGCCCGCAATGCTTCGTCGGCCAGCGGCCGGCAGCGCCCCTGAAACACCACGCGCACCCGGAATTGCCGGCAATGACGCTGACAACGCGCAGTCAGCGAATCGGGCTCGGTCAGCCAGCGGCGCAAGCTCCCCACCGGCGCATGGGCGGGTAAGCGGGAAAACCAGCCTGGGCGCATCAACGCGGTGCCGGCGCGCGTTCCAGACCGCGCAGCTTGCTGCCCGGTGTGATACCGCGTTGCGCGAACCAGCCGCGATTCATTTCCAGCGCGTAACGCGCCGGCCGCCGGGCACAGTGGTTGTCTTCGCTGTGCGGGGTCATATCCTCGATGTTGATGATCCGCCCTTCCTCGTCCAGGAAGGCGACCGACAGCGGGATAAAGGTGTTGCGCATCCACATGCAGTGCGTATTGGCCTGCGGAAAGACGAACAGCATGCCGCGCTGTGCCGGCATGGTCGGACGATGCATCAGGCCAACCTGACGATGCCGGTCCTGCGCCGCCACTTCGGCTTCGATGCGATGGAAGCCGGCGCTCAGTTCGATCACCGGCATGGCTTCCTGGGCCCAAGCCGTCAGATTCAGGCCAATGGCCAGCAGGGCCGCCAGGCCATGCCTGAGCAATCGCGATTCACGCACGCAGATCATTGATATTTCCTTCCATTAAACGCCATTCGCCCGGCGCCAGTCCGGCCACCGACAACTTGCCGACCGCCGCCCGGACCAGGCGCAGTACAGGATAACCGATGGCCGCGCCCATCCGCCGCACCTGGCGGTTCTTGCCTTCGGCGATGCGGATTTCCAGCCACGCGGTCGGAATCGCCGCCCGGTAACGGATCGGCGGATCGCGCAGCCACAGTCCGGGCGGCTCGTCGATACGACGCACCTGCGCCGGTTGCGCGGTGAAATCGGACAAGCGGATGCCGGCGCGCAGACGGTCAAGATCGGCTTCCGCCGGCTCGCCCTCGACCTGCGCCCAGTAGGTCTTGACCAGCTTGTGTTTGGGATCGGCGATACGCGCCTGCAGGCGCCCGTCGTCGGTGAGCAGCAACAGCCCCTCGCTGTCGGCGTCGAGGCGGCCGGCGACATAGACATCCTTCAGCGAAATGAACTCGCCGAGCCCCCGCCAGCGACCTTCCGGCGTAAACTGGCTGAGCACGCCGTAAGGCTTGTTGAAGATCACAATTTTCGCCACGTCGACCGGACAAATAACCAAAGTCGCGATTTTAAGGCAGGCGACGGTCAACCGTCCGCCCGCCGATACGTTAAAGCCCATTCCTCGCCCCTACGAGCCCTTGATGCAGCACGCCGAAATCTCCGTTCCCGTCGCCCCAGCGATATTGCCCGACCCCTGGGCGGCAACGATCGGAAGCCGAATCGCCCCCACCGAAACCCTGGCCGCCTGGCTGGAAACCGACCTCGATGGCCGCCTGCGCTTTGCCCGCGGCCTGATCGCCGTCACCGACCTGCACCTGATCGCCGTCGATGCCGACGGCCAGATTCGCGAATGGCCGCTCACCGCCGGCCTGCGCCTTGACCACCACGACCATGCCGGCGTCGGCACACTCGAACTGCTCGACGGCAATGGCCGCCTGGCCTGCTGGCGCTACACCCTGGCCAACAACCTGGCGGCGCTGCGCCTGATCGACGAATTCGACCTGCACCGCGACAGTCTGGTCTGCGGCCAGCCGCCGCAACGCCCGGAAGCCGAAAGCTGCCCGAAGTGCAAGACCCCGCTGCCGCCGGGCGCCGAGGAATGCCCGATCTGCAATCGCGAGGCGACGGTCGCCCCGTCGACCTGGACCTTGTTCCGCCTGTGGCGTTTCGCCCGGCCCTACCGCTGGCAGCTCTTCCTCGGCTTCGTGCTGACCCTGGCGTCGACCGCAGCGCAACTGGTGCCGCCCTACCTGACGATGCCGCTGATGGACAACGTGCTGATCCCGTTCCAGAACGGCCAGCCGATTGACTGGAACCTGGTCGGCATGTACCTCGGCGGCCTGCTCGGTGCGGCCATCGTCGCCTGGGGACTGGGCTGGATCCGCACCTACATCCTGTCGCTGGTCTCCGAGCGCATGGGCCGCGACCTGCGCACCCAGACCTACGATCACCTGCTGGGGCTGTCCTTGGAGTATTTCGGTGGCAAGCGCACCGGCGACCTGATGGCGCGCATCGGCAACGAAACCGACCGCATCAACATCTTCCTCTCGCTCGACCTGCTCAACTTCGCCACCGACGTGCTGATGATCACGATGACCGCCGTCATCCTGTTCTCGATCAACCCCTGGCTGGCGCTGGTCACGCTGCTGCCGCTGCCGGTCATCGCCTGGCTGATCCACTTCGTCCGCGAGAAGCTGCGCACCGGCTTCGAGAAGATCGACCGCGTCTGGGCCGAAGTGACCAACGTGCTGGCCGACACCATCCCCGGCATCCGCGTGGTCAAGGCCTTCGCCCAGGAGAAGCGAGAAGGTGAGCGCTTCCGCGCCGCCAACGAGCACAACCTGCAGATGAACGACAAGCTCAACCGCACCTGGTCTCTGTTCACCCCGACGGTGACGCTGCTCACCGAGGTCGGCCTGCTCGTCGTCTGGGTCTTCGGCATCTGGCAGATCGCCCACGGCGATTCGACGGTGGGCACGCTGACCGCCTTCCTCGCCTACATCGGCCGCTTCTACACCCGCCTCGACTCGATGAGCCGCATCGTCTCGGCGACCCAGCGCGCCGCCTCGAGCACCAAGCGCATCTTCGACATCCTCGACCATGTTTCCAGCGTGCCCGAGCCGACCAACCCGGTGCATCTGGAAAAAGTCACCGGCCGCATCGAACTCAAGCAGGCCTGCTTCCGCTACGGCACCCGCGCCGTCACCAAGGACGTCGACCTGGTCATCGAACCGGGCGAGATGATCGGCCTGGTCGGCCATTCCGGCTCCGGCAAGTCGACGCTGGTGAACCTGATCTGCCGCTTCTACGACGTCACCGAGGGCCAGATGCTGATCGACGGCGTCGACGTGCGCTCGGTGCCGGTCGCCGAGTTCCGCAGCCACATCGGCCTGGTCCTGCAGGAGCCCTTCCTGTTCTTCGGCACCATCGCTGACAACATCGCCTACGGCAAGCCCGACGCGACGCGCGAGGAAATCGTCGCCGCCGCCCGCGCCGCCCACGCCCACGAATTCATCCTGCGCCTGCCGCACGGCTACGACTCGCTGGTCGGCGAACGCGGCCAGGGCCTGTCCGGCGGCGAGCGCCAGCGCATCTCGATTGCCCGGGCGCTGCTCATCGACCCAAAGATCCTGATCCTCGACGAAGCAACCTCTGCGGTCGATACCGAAACCGAGAAGGAAATCCAGAAGGCGCTCGACAACCTGGTCAAGGGTCGTACCACGATCGCCATCGCCCACCGCCTGAGCACGCTGAGGAAGGCCGACCGGCTGGTGGTCATGGACCGTGGCCGCATCGTCGAAGTCGGCAACCACGACGCGCTGATGGCCGCCGAAGGCCACTACCACAAGCTGTACATGGCACAACTCCGCAACGTCGACACCGAGGCGCCCGAACCGGCTGCCCCGGACCTGCCGAAAACCGCGACCGTCTGAGGAAACCGCGATGAGCCAGGCCAACTTCACGCTAACCCGCGACGCTTTCGGGCGACTGGTCTTTCAGGCCGAAAACGGCGACCGCCACGAGGCCGTCACCCCGGTCCGCGCCTTTCCGATCGCTGCCCCCGACGACGGCATCTCCATCCTCAGCGCCGAAGGCCACGAAATCGGCTGGGCCGACCGCCTCGCCGACCTGCCGGCGGCAACCCGCGCACTGATCGAGGAAGAACTGGCCAGCCGCGAATTCGTGCCCGAGATCGCCCAGCTGCTGTCGGTGTCCAGCTTCGCCTGCCCGAGCACCTGGCAGGTCCGCACCGACCGCGGCGACACCGCGCTGGTGCTCAAGGGCGAAGAGGACATCCGTCGCCTGTCGGCGACCCGGCTGCTGATCGCCGACGGCAACGGCATCCAGTACCTGGTGCGCGACCTCAGCCGGCTCGACCGGCACAGTCGCAAGCTGCTCGACCGCTTCCTCTAGTGGCGGCGAGGTAACGCCCGGTAGCAACGAGTAACACTTTCCGCAAACGGTCAGCCGCAGAACGGCAAAAACGTTAATAATCGCATTCGGACACAACGCATCCCACCCAGCCGGCAACAGCCCACCCCATGAAGAAACAAGACATCATCTTCCTGAAACAGTTTTCCCTGCGCGGACCCAGCATCTGGACCTATCCGCCCAGCCTGGAAACCTGGATCGACATCGGCGAACTCGAAGACCTGCCGTCGAACAAGATTCCCGGCCTCCATGAACGCCTCGCCGCCTGGCTGCCCGGGCTGGTCGAGCACCGCTGCAACTACGACGAGCGCGGCGGCTTCCTGCGCCGCCTGCAGGAGGGCACCTGGGCTGGCCATATCCTCGAGCACATCACGCTCGAATTGATGAGTCTGGCCGGCCTGCCCGACGGTTTCGGACGCACCCGCGAGACGACCACGCGCGGCGTCTACAAGCTGATCGTCAGCGACTTTCACGGCGAATGCACCCGCCTGGCGCTGGACACCGGCCGCGAACTGCTGCTTGCGGCGATCAACGACGAAGCTTTCGACCTCGACGCGGCGATCAAGGTATTGCGGCGCAGGGTCGACCGCAAGTACCTCGGCCCGTCGACCGCAGCCATCGTCAACGCTGCCGAGGCGCGCAAGATCCCGCACATCCGCCTGCTCGACGACGGCAATCTGGTTCAGCTCGGCTACGGTGCCGCGATGCGTCGCATCTGGACAGCCGAAACCGACGCCACCAGCGCCATCGCCGAGACCATCTCGCGTGACAAGGACCTGACCAAGGAACTGATTTCCTCGGTCGGCGTACCGGTCCCCGAAGGCCGCGAAGTCGACAGCGCCGACGATGCCGTCGACGCCGCCGAGGACATCGGCTACCCGGTCGTCGTCAAACCGACCGACGGCAACCACGGGCGCGGCGTCTTCATTGACCTGGTGACCCCGGAAGCGGTGCGCAAGGCCTACCCGATTGCCGCCGAGGAAGGCTCCGGCGTCCTCGTCGAACGCTCGATCCAGGGCATCGAGCACCGCCTGCTGGTGGTTGGCGGCAAGCTCGTCGCCGCCAATCGCAGCGACCTGATCACGGTCAGCGGCGACGGCAAATCCACCGTCCAGCAACTGATCGACAGCCAGATCAACATCGACCCGCGCCGTGGCGAAACCGAACTTCACCCGCTGTCGATCATCCGCATCGACACCGCCGCCAAGATCGAACTCGAACGCCAGGGCCTTACCGGCGACAGCGTCCCGGCCGCCGGCCGTGAAGTGCTGATCCAGCGCAACGCCAACCACGCCTTCGACTGCACCGACGACGTCCATCCCGAGACCGCCGCCGTCGCCGCGCTGGCCGCCCGCGTCGTCGGCCTCGACATCGCCGGCATCGACCTGGTCTGCCAGGATGTTTCGAAACCGCTCGCCGAACAAGGCGGCGCCATCGTCGAGGTCAACGCCGGCCCCAGCCTGCTGATGCACATCAAGCCCGGCATCGGCAAACCGCGCCCGGTCGGCCAGGCGATCGTCGACAACCTGTTCGCCGAGAGCGAAAGCGGCCGCGTCCCGGTCGTCGGCATTTCCGGCTCGCGCGGCAAGACGCCGGTCGCCCGCCTGGTCGCCCACATGCTCCACCTGTCCGGCAAGCAGGTCGGCCTGGCCTGTAGCGACGGCCTCTACCTCGGCCGCCGCCAGGTACAGAAAAACGATGCCGCCAACTGGACCGGCGCCCGCCGGCTGTTGCTCAACCGCGCCGTCGAGGCGGCGGTGATCGAGAACGGCGGCAAGGTCATCCTCGGCGAAGGTCTGGCCTATGATCGCTGCTCGGTCGGCGTCGTCACCAATGTGCTGCCGGCGGTCGAAGACCTGTCGCAATGGGACATTCAGCCGACCGGCGGCGAGTACTACACGACCTGGCGCTCGACTTACCGCACCCAGGTCGACGTCGTCCTCAAGTCCGGCTACGCCGTGCTCAACGCCTGTGACCCGCAAGCCGCCGACTTCGCCGAACTGTGCGACGGCGAGGTCATCCTGTTCGCCACCGATCCCGACTGTCCGGCGCTCGACGCCCACCTGCAGGCGGGCAAGCGTGGTGTTTACGTCAGCGAGAGCCGGATCTACCTCGGCACCGGCCAGGACGAAATCCGTCTGTGCCGGCTCGGCGACGTACCGGCGATCGGCAAGGCCAAGCGCCCGGAAACCATCGCCAACGTGCTCGCCGCCGTTGCCGCCGGCTGGGCGCTCGGCCTGACCCAGGACGTCATCGTCACCGGCATCAAGACCTACGGCCTCGAACTGGCCGACCCTTTCGCCCTGCTGCCCCGCCGCGCCCGCAAGCCCGCCGGCGCCGGCCGTAACTAACGCTCGGAACACAAGATCACCATGGACGTTTCCCGTATCCGTGCCCTGCGCGGCCCCAACCTGTGGAGCCGCCACACCGCCATCCAGGCCATCGTCACCTGTACCGGTGCCGAGTGCGCCATCGCCGACCTGCCCGGTTTCGAGGCGCGCCTGCGTGCCCGCTTCCCGGAACTGGCCGAACTGATTCCGACCGACCATCTCGATACTGTCTCGATGGCCCATGCCCTCGAATTCGCCGCCCTCGGCCTGCAGGCGCAGGCGGGTTGCCCGGTCACCTTCAGCCGCACCGCCAAGACCGTCGACCCGGGCGTCTACCAGGTGGTCGTCGAATACACCGAGGAAGACGTCGGCCGGCTCGCTTTCGAACGTGCCGAACAGTTGTGTCAGGCAGCACTCGACGACACGCCCTTCGATCTCGACGGAACGCTCAAGGAATTGCGCGACCTCGACGAGGACATCCGCCTCGGCCCCTCGACCGGGGCCATCGTCGCCGCCGCCCAGGCCCGCGGCATTCCCTACCGCCGCCTGACCCAGGGCAGCCTGGTCCAGTTCGGCTGGGGCAGCAAGCAAAAGCGCATCCAGGCGGCCGAAACCAGCCACACCAGCGCCATCGCCGAGGCCATCGCACAGGACAAGGAGCTGACCAAGCAATTGCTGCACGCCGCCGGCGTCGCCGTGCCGACCGGCCGCCCGGTCGACGACGAGGACGATGCCTGGCAGGCCGCGCAGGAAATCGGCCTGCCGGTCGTGGTCAAGCCGCAGGACGGCAACCAGGGCAAGGGCATCTCGGTGAACCTGACGACCGAGCAACAGGTACGCCACGCTTACCGGGTCGCCGTCGGTTTCTTCGACGACATCATGGTCGAAAAGTACCTGCCGGGCCACGACTGGCGCCTGCTGGTCATCGGCGACAAACTGATCGCCGCCGCCCGCCGCGATCCGCCGCTGGTCGTCGGCGACGGCACGCACACCGTCCGCGAGCTGGTGGACATCGTCAACAGCGATCCGCGTCGCTCCGACGGCCACGCCACCTCGCTGACCAAGATCCGCTTCGATGAAATCGCGCTGGCCCGCCTCGCCGAGCAGGGCTACAACGCCGACTCCATCCCGGAACGCGGGGTCCGCGTCGTGCTGCGCAACAACGCCAACCTGTCCACCGGCGGCACCGCTACCGACGTCACCGACGACGTTCATCCGGAACTCGCCGCCGCCGCCGTTGCCGCCGCGCAAACGGTCGGCCTCGACATCGCCGGCATCGACGTCGTCTGCGACACCATGTTGAAGCCGCTGGAGGAACAAGGTGGCGGTATCGTCGAAGTCAATGCCGCCCCCGGCCTGCGCATGCACCTCGACCCGTCGTTCGGCAAGGGCCGGCCAGTCGGCGAGGCCATCGTCGGCATGATGTATCCCGATGGCGATAACGGGCGTATTCCCGTCGTCGCGGTCACCGGCACCAACGGCAAGACCACAACCAGCCGCCTGATCGGCCGCATCTTCGAGGAAAACGGCCTGCGCGTCGGCATGACCAGCACCGACGGCATCTACGTGCAGAACCGGCGTATCGATACCGGCGACTGCTCCGGTCCGCGCAGCGCCCGCAACGTCCTCGCCCATCCCGATGTCGATGCCGCCGTGCTCGAAACCGCGCGCGGTGGCCTGCTGCGCGAGGGCCTCGGCTTCGACATGTGCGACGTTGCCGTGGTCACCAATCTGGGCCTGGGCGATCACCTCGGCCTCAACTACATCACCACCGTACACGACCTGGCGGTGATCAAGCGCGTCATCGTCCAGAACGTTGCCCCCAGCGGCACCGCCGTCCTCAATGCGGCCGACCCGGTGGTGGCCGCCATGGCCCAGCACTGCCCGGGTCAGGTCACCTTCTTCGCCCTCGATCCGGCAACCCCGGTCCTGGCCGCCCATCGCGCGCAGGGCAAACGCGTGCTCTACGTGGACCAGGGCGATATCGTCTGCGGCGAGGGCCGGCGCAAGCACCGCATCCCGCTGGCACGCGTGCCGCTGACCCGCAACGGCAGCATCGGTTTCCAGGTCGAAAACGTGATGGCCGCCATCGCCACCGCCTGGGCGCTCGGCTATAACTGGGCGAAGATCGAACAGGCCGTCGCCGGCTTTGTCAGCGATGCCTCGACAGCACCGGGCCGCTTCAATGTCTTCGACTATCGCGGCGCCACCCTGATTGCCGATTACGGTCACAACCCGGACGCCATGCTGGCGCTGGTCAAGGCCGTCGAAGCCATGCCGGCCAAACGCCGGGCAGTCGTCATCAGCGGCGCCGGCGACCGGCGTGACGAGGATATCCGGCAGCAGACGGAAATCCTTGGCCCGGCCTTCGACGACGTCATCCTCTACCAGGATGCCTGCCAGCGCGGCCGCGCTGACGGCGAAGTCATCGCGCTGCTACGCAGCGGTCTGGCCAACGCTCCCCGTGTCAGCCGGATCGACGAGATCACCGGCGAATTCCTCGCCATCGACACGGCACTCGCCCGCCTGCAAGCCGGCGACCTGTGCCTGATCCTGATCGACCAGGTTGAGGAAGCACTGGCGCACATCACCCGGCGTATTGCAGAATGCCGGGCTGATGACTGAAAACACGACACTCACCGCCGGCAAGGTCTGGCTGGTCGGCGCCGGTCCCGGCGACCCCGACCTACTGACCTTGAAAGCCGCCCGCCTGATCGGCAGCGCCGACGCCATCGTCTACGACCACCTGGTCGGCGAAGGCGTACGCGCCCTCTTTCCGGCCTCGGCCCGCCAGGTCTATGTCGGCAAGAAGGCGGCAAAACACACGCTGAAGCAGGAAGAAATCAACCAGCTTCTGGTCGATCTGGCCCGCCAAGGCTTGGCCGTGGTCCGACTCAAGGGCGGCGACCCCTTCATCTTCGGTCGCGGCGGTGAGGAGCTTGAAGTCCTGCGCGCCGCCGGCATCGGTTTCGAGGTCGTCCCCGGCGTCACCGCCGCCGCCGGCTGCGCCGCCTACGCGGGCTTTCCGCTGACACACCGCGATCACGCCCAGTCGGTGACCTTCGTCACCGGCCACCTGAAGGATCACAGTATCGATCTCGACTGGCCGGCGCTGGCGCGTCCGGGCCAAACCGTCGTCTTCTACATGGGCGTTGGCGGCGCCCCGGAAATCTGCCGGCAGATGATCGCCCACGGCCTGCCGGCCAGCACGCCGGCCGCCATCATCCGCCGCGGCACCCTGCCCGATCAGCAAACCCTGCTGTCCACGCTCGACCAGCTACCGCAACGCATCGTCGAGGCTGGCATCAAGCCGCCCGCGCTGATAGTGGTCGGCAGCGTCGTCGGCCTCCACGACACCCTTTCCTGGTTCGAATCCCGATGATCAGACTGCTCATCCTCTGCGCCGCGCTGTTTGCCGGCCACGCCCACGCCTACACCGCCCAGGAAATGCTGGAGGACTGTCGCAGCGCGGAACGCCTTTACGCCGGCGAGAAAAATACCGACCCCTTCTTCGCCATCCGCAGCAACCGCTGCATTTCCTACGTCGCCGGCTTCGCCGACGGCTACGCGGTCAGCGACTTTCTCGCCGAAAGGATCGGCGTCCGCATCAACGCTTTCTGCCTGCCCAACGACGCCGACCTCTCGTTGCGCCTGGTCCGTGCCGTCGTCATCCACGTCGAACGCGTACCGCCCGACACCACGGTGACCACCGCTACCCTGGTCGCCGGTGCCCTGGCCAAAGCCTTCCCCTGCCCGGAAGTGCTTGAACCAAAGAAGTGATTCGGGGATAATCCGCGCTCCATTCGCCCCGATGGCGGAATCGGTAGACGCAGCGGATTCAAAATCCGCCGCCGAAAGGCGTGCCAGTTCGAGTCTGGCTCGGGGCACCATCTGACAAGGCTTGGCGGCCGTTGGGACATTTTTTCAATCCGAAGCGGATTTGGAGGATGTCCAAATGCAGAATGGTTTCAAAACGCCCGAAACATTCACGGAAATCGCGGCGGTTTTCCTGTCGCTCACTCCGGTGCGCGACCGTATGTACAAACCCCGCCTGCAGTATTGGGGGATCGCCTGGGCGCAACGCCCCTGGCTGACTTAACGCCTGAAGGCGTCGACCGCGTCCTGGCCGAACTCGAAACAACCCCAAGCAACAGCGGCAAGGCCCGAATCGGGGAACGCCCTACCAGGCTTGCCCTGCCTCAATCAATTGCAACCCGATACGCTACGCTATACAATCAATCATGATTAAAAGTTTTCAGCACAAGGGGCTCGAGGCTTTTTTCGAGACCGGCAGCAAGGCAGGCATCCAGCCGCACCACGCGGCACGACTGTCGCGCCAGCTGATCCGCCTCGATGCAGCGAAGACCCCGGAATACATGAACGTGCCCGGATGGAAATTCCACGGCCTGCTCGGCAATCTGGCCGGGTACTACGCGGTTACGGTGAATGGCAACTGGCGCCTGACCTTCACCTTCGAGGATGGCGACGCCGTTCTGGTCAATTACCAGGACTATCACTGAGAGGTAAGAAGATGAGTCGAATGTTCAACCCCCCGCACCCCGGCGAAACGCTACGGGAAGACGTACTGCCAGCCCTGGGGCTAACCGTCACCGATGCTGCCGTGCAGCTGGGCGTCACCCGTGCCGCCCTTTCCCGTGTGCTGAACGGTCGGGCGGCGATTTCCCCGAACATGGCACTGCGCATCGAGGGATGGCTTGGCGTAGAGAACGGCGGCAGCGCCGATGCCTGGCTGGCGCAGCAAACCGCATACGACCTTTGGCAGGCAAGATCGGCAGGCCTGCCGAACGTGCAGCGTGCGGCTGTTCAGAGTAATGCCACCTAACCAAACGTCTGCACTCACTAGCCGGCAACTTGCCGGCTTTTTTGCGTCTACAACCGTCTGGAAAATATCTGCCGGACCTAAACCAGCAAGGTCATGCCGAACCAGCCGGTACCGATCACGCGGAACAGTGCAGGCGCGTGCACATGCCGCCACAGGCTGGCCAGCAGGAAGATGTTGTAGGGCACCAGCACGGCGTGCAGCAGCAGCCAGACCGAACCGTCCCAGCCCTTGGCCAGCAGGATCAGCGACACCAGCGCCAGCGCGGCATTGAGCAGCGTTGCCACGCCCAGCATGTCCCAGTAGAACAGACGGCGGTGCGACACCTGGCCGTGCCAGCGCGCCCGAAAGAAATGGATCGGAGCGAAGGCCGTCACCGCCGGGGAAGTGTCCCGCATCGTTCAGTCCTGCGAGCGTGCCGTGGAGGCTTCGGCCGCCGACATCTCGAGCGGACCGCCCAGTTCATCGGGCAAACGTGCCGCCAGTACCTTGTCGATGCGCTTGCCGTCCAGATCGACGACCTCGAACGACCAGCCCTCCCAGAAAGCCTTGTCGCCGGTCACCGGCAGGCGTCCGAGCAGCAGCATCACCATGCCGGAGAGCGTGTGGTAGCGCCCCTTCTCTTCTTCCGGCACGGTTTTCATGCTCAGCGTGTCCTTCAGTTCCAGCAGGGGAATCAGGCCGTCGAGCAGCCAGGAGCCATCGTCGCGCTGGATCGCCCAGGCATCCTCCTTATTTTTCGGGACGAACTCACCGGTCACCGACTCGACCAGATCCTGCAGCGTCACCATGCCCTGGATCTCGCCGTATTCATCAACCACGAACACCACCTGGGTGCCCGAAGAGCGGAACTGTTCGAGCAATTCCATCCCGGTCAGCGATTCCGGCACATAGACGGCGAGCTGCAGTTTTTCGCTGAGGCTGGCCTCGCTGCCGCGCAAGGTCTTGCCGAGCAGCTGGCGCGCGTTGAGCACGCCGAGGATGTTATCCAGACCACCGCGGCATACCGGAAAGCGGGCGTGTTCCGACTCGGTGATCACCGCCAGGTTCTGCTCCATGGTGTTCTCGACATCGAGCCAGACAATATCCGAACGCGGCACCATCAATGAGGAGATTTGCCGTTCGTCGAGGCGGAATACGTTGCGCACCATGGCGTGTTCGTTCTTTTCGATGACCCCGGCCTCGGAACCCTCGACCAGCATGGCGTGGATTTCCTCTTCGGTCACGCTCGGCCCCTTGGTTTCACGCTGTCCCACCAACCCCAGCAGGAGCATGGTCGAACTCGACAGCAAGCGGACGAAGGGCCGGGAGATCATGGCCAGCAGGTTCATCGGACGGGCGACCAGGCGAGCAATCCCCTCTGGATTGATCTGGCCGATCCGCTTGGGCACCAGTTCGCCGACCACAATGGAGACATAGGTGATGACCAGGACCACGAGTACCGTAGCACCAATCTCGCTAGCCCCCTGCTCGACGCCGAAGGATTGCAGCCACAGGGCCAGCGGCCCGGCCAGCGCGGCCTCACCGACGATACCGTTGAGGATGCCGATCGAGGTAATACCGATCTGTATCGTGGACAGGAAGCGATTGGGATCGTCGCCCAGCTTGATCGCAACGGCGGCAGCGCCGTCGCCCCCTTCGGCCAGTTTGGCCAGACGTGCCCGGCGGGCGGTGACCAGGGCAATTTCGGACATGGCGAAAGCGCCATTGAGGAGAATCAGGGCGAGCAGTAGGAATATTTCCATGGTCAAGCCCGGCAACCGGGCTTTCGTTGTTGTTGAGGAGGGCGATATTGCCTCAGACAATACCCCATTGTCACTTCGGAAAAACCGGACAATAAACGCGAAATCACCAAGCCGCCGGCCATCTCCCGGCGCCCGGTCCGCAGCCTAGGCCATCGCCGCACTTCAATCGACTGGATTTCTCGGTTGCCGCACTGCACAATATGCCGCCTCCCACTCGCGGACCACACACCCATGAAATCCCTCGAACACAAACTCGAACTTCTGATGTTCAACAGCCGCTGGCTGCTGGCGCCCTTCTACCTGGGGCTGATCTTCGCGATCGTCATTCTGCTGATCAAGTTCGTCAAGGAATTCATCAGCTTCGCCCCGACCGTGCTGACCGCCGAAGGCAGCGACGTGATCATCGGCATCCTGACCCTGATCGACGTGGTGATGATCGCCAACCTGCTGATCATCATCATCTTTGCCGGTTACGAGAATTTCGTCTCCAAGATCAACACCGGCGATACTGAAGACCGGCCGAGCTGGATGGGCCACGTCGGGTTTGCCGATCTGAAGATGAAACTGATCGGCTCGATCGTCGCCATTTCCGGGATCGAACTGCTCAAGGCCTTCATGCATGTCGAGAACTACACCAACGACCAGCTTGCCTGGAAGGTCGGCCTGCACATGACTTTTGTCGTCTCCGGCGTCCTTTTCGCGGTCATGGACAAGCTCGGCGGCAAGCACCACAGCAGCGACGAATGATTCCGGGATGAGCATGACGTACACCGTTGATGACTTCGACTTTCATCTCCCCCCCGAACTGATTGCCCAGCACCCGGCTGCGGAACGTACCGGCAGCCGATTGCTGCACGTTGCCGGCAGCCAGCACGCGGACCGTCGCTTTGCCGACCTGCCCGATCTGCTGCGCACCGGTGACCTGCTGGTGTTCAACGACACCAAGGTGATCAAGGCGCGCTTCTTCGGCATCAAGGAAACCGGCGGTCAGGTCGAGATCATGCTTGAGCGCATCGTCGATGCGAAACACGCGATCTGCCAGATCCGCGCCAGCAAGGCGCCCAAGCCCGGCTGCCTGCTGCGCCTGGCCGATGCCTTCACGGTCCGCATGACCGGCCGTACCGGCAAGGAAGACGACCTGTTCGCGCTCGAACTGCTGGACCACGACGATTTCTGGGCGGTGGCCGAGCAATACGGCGCCCTGCCCCTGCCGCCCTACATCGAGCATCCGGCCGAATCTGCCGACGAATCGCGCTACCAGACGGTTTATGCCCGCGAACCGGGCGCCGTCGCTGCGCCGACCGCCGGCCTGCACTTCGACGAGGCCATGCTCGAAACGCTACGCGCCCGGGGTATCGGGACCGCCTTCGTCACCCTGCACGTCGGCGCCGGCACCTATCGGCCGGTGCGCGTCGAGAAAATCGCCGATCACCGCATGCACAGCGAACGCTACGAAGTGACGCCGGAAACTGCTGCCGCCATCGCCGCGACGCGCGCCGCCGGCGGACGCGTCATCGCCGTCGGCACGACCAGCCTGCGCACCCTCGAATCGGCCGGCCAGGCCGATGGCACGGTCGTCGCCGGCAGCGGTGAAACCGAGATTTTCATCACCCCCGGCTACCGCTTCCAGGTGGTCGACCGGCTGATCACCAACTTCCACCTGCCGAAATCGACACTGATGATGCTCGTCTCGGCCTTCGCCGGTTACGACGCGATCCGCGCTGCCTACGCGCACGCGGTCAGCGAACGTTACCGCTTCTTCAGCTATGGCGACGCCATGCTCCTGGAACGCTCCGATGCAGTTTGAACTCCTCAAGACCGACGGCGCCGCCCGCCGCGGCACCCTGACCCTGGCTCACGGCGTCGTCCAGACGCCTGTTTTCATGCCGGTCGGCACCTACGGCACGGTCAAGGCGATGACGCCGCAGAGCCTCAACGACATCGGCGCGCAGATCTGTCTGGGCAACACCTTCCACCTGTGGCTGCGCCCGGGGCTTGAAGTGGTCAAGGCGCATAACGGCCTGCACGACTTCATGAACTGGCACAAGCCGATCCTGACTGACTCCGGCGGCTTCCAGGTGTTCTCGCTCGGGGCGCTGCGCAAGATCAGCGAGGAAGGCGTCAAGTTCAGCTCGCCGCACGACGGCGCCAAGCTCTTCCTGTCGCCGGAAATCTCGATGCAGATCCAGAAGGTGCTCAATTCCGACATCGTCATGATCTTCGACGAGTGCACGCCCTACCCGGCCAGCCGCGAAGAAGCAGCCAAGTCGATGCGCATGTCGATGCGCTGGGCCAAACGCTCGCGCGACGAGCACGACCAACTGGAAAACACCAACGCCCTGTTCGGCATCGTCCAGGGCGGCATGTACGAAGACCTGCGCGACGAGTCGGTGGCCGGCCTGTGCGACATCGGCTTCGACGGCATGGCCATCGGCGGCCTGTCGGTCGGCGAACCCAAGGAAGACATGGCGCGCATCCTGGCGCACACGGCGCCGCGCCTGCCAACGCACAAACCGCGCTACCTGATGGGCGTCGGCACGCCGGAAGACCTGGTCTTTTCGGTCAAGCACGGCATCGACATGTTCGACTGCGTGATGCCGACCCGCAACGCGCGCAACGGCCACCTGTTCACCCGCTTCGGCGACGTCAAGATCAAGAACGCCCGCTACCGCGCCGACACCGGCCCGCTCGACCCGTCGTGCACCTGCTACACCTGCACCAACTTCACGCGCAGCTACCTGCACCACCTCTTCCGCAACGGCGAAATCCTCGGTGGCATGCTCAACACCATCCACAACCTGCATTTTTACCAAACCATCATGGCCGAAATGCGCGCTGCCATCGAATCGGAAAAACTGGACGAATGGTCAGCCGCCTTTGCCCGCGACCGAACGTCCGGCCAGTGATAGAATCCCCCGTTCTGAATTTTTTGTTATCCGGAGACATTCCCAATGATTAGTCTTGCCCACGCCCAGACCGCTGGCGCCGCCGACCCGACTGGCGGCTTCATGCAACTGCTGCCGATGATCCTGATGTTCGTCGTGCTGTGGTTCCTGATGATCCGCCCGCAGATGAAGAAGGCCAAGGAGCACAAGCAGCTGATCGCTGCGCTGCAGAAGGGCGACGAAGTCGTCACCGGCGGCGGCCTGGTCGGTCGCATCACCAAGGTCGATGAAAACTACGTCACCGTGGAAATCGCCGAAGGCACGGAAGTCATCGTCCAGAAGCCCGCCGTGGCCATCGCCCTGCCCAAGGGTACGCTGAAGTCGCTGTAATCCATCCCGAAGGGCGGCTACGGCCGCCTTTTTCGCTTCAAAGCCGCCATGAATCGTTACCCTCTCTGGAAGTACGTCACCGTCGCCATCGCGCTGGTCTTCGGCTTCATCTACACCCTGCCCAATTTCTTCGGCGAATCGCCGGCCGTCCAGGTCTCCAGCGCCAAGGTCACGCTCAAGGTCGATGCGACCACCCTGGCCCGCGTTGAAGAAGTCCTCCAGGCCGCCGGCATCGGCCATGACGGAATCCAGCTCGACAATGTCGGCGTCAAGGCCCGTTTCAAGGACACCGACACCCAGTTGAAGGCCAAGGACGCCATCGAGCGCGCCTTCAACCCGGACAGCAGCGACCCGCAGTACGTCATCGCCTTGAACCTGCTGACTGCCTCGCCGCAATGGCTGACCTCGCTCAACGCGCTGCCGATGTACCTCGGTCTCGACCTGCGCGGCGGCGTACACTTCCTGCTCCAGGTCGACATGCCCGGCGCACTGCAGAAACGCCTCGACTCGACCGCGGCCGACCTGCGCAGCCTGCTGCGCGACAAGAACATCCGCCACGCCGGCATCAACCGCGACGGCGACCGCATCGTCATCAAGTTCCGCGACGCCGAAACCCGCGAACGCGCCAGCAAGACCCTGGCCGACAACAGCAACGACCTGACGCTGGCCGAAGCCGGCCAGGGCGACGACCTGCGCCTGCTGGCCACGCTCAAGCCGGAAGCTGAAAAGAAGATCGCCGAATTCGCGATCAAGCAGAACATCAACACCCTGCACAACCGGATCAACGAACTCGGCGTCGCCGAGCCGGTGATCCAGCAACAGGGTGCCGACCGCATCGTCGTCCAGTTGCCGGGCGTGCAGGACACGGCCAAGGCCAAGGACATCCTCGGCCGTACTGCGACCCTGGAAATCCGCATGGTCGACGACAGCCCCGGTGCGCTCGAAGCCGGCCTGGCCGGCAACGTCCCCTTCGGCACCGAGTTGTACACCGAACGCGGCGGCTCGCCGTTGCTGGTCAAGAAGCAGGTCGTCCTCACCGGCGACCGCCTGACCGATGCCCAGCCCGGTTTCGACGGTCAGACCAACGAACCGGCCGTGCACCTGACGCTGGATTCGGCGGGTGCCCGCATCTTCAAGGACATCACCCGCGACAACGTCGGCAAGCGCATGGCCATCCTGCTGATCGAAAAGGGTAAGGGCGAAGTCGTTACCGCCCCGGTCATCCGCACCGAAATCGGTGGCGGTCGCGTGCAGATTTCCGGCCGCATGACCACCTCCGAGGCCAACGATGTCGCCCTGCTGCTGCGCGCCGGCTCGCTGGCGGCTCCGATGGACATCATCGAAGAACGCACCATCGGCCCGTCGCTCGGCAAGGAAAACATCGAACGCGGCTTCAACGCCACACTGTGGGGCTTCGTCGCCATCGCCGTGTTCATGATCGCCTACTACCAGGTCGTCGGTCTGGTCTCGGTGATTGCCCTGGCCACCAACCTGTTGCTGCTGGTTGCCCTGCTCTCCTTGCTGCAGGCCACGCTGACGCTGCCCGGCATCGCCGCCATCGCGCTGACGCTGGGCATGGCCATCGACGCCAACGTGCTGATCAACGAACGCATCCGCGAAGAACTGCGCAACGGCATGCCACCGCAAGCGGCACTGTCGGAAGGTTACGAGCGCGCTTTCGGCACCATTCTCGACTCCAACATCACCACGCTGATCGCCGGCCTGGCCCTGCTCATCTTCGGCTCCGGCCCGGTGCGCGGCTTTGCCGTGGTCCATTGCCTAGGCATCCTGACCTCGATTTTCTCCGCCGTCGTCGTCTCGCGCGCCATGGTCAACCTGATCTACGGCCGCCAGAAGAAGCTCACCAAGATTGCCATCGGCAATGTCTGGAAACCCGGTACGGCAACTGCCGACGGTCAGAAATAAGGGAACACGGACATGGAATTCTTCCGTATCAAGAAGGACATCCCCTTCATGCGCCACGCGCTGGCGTTCAACGTCATCTCGCTGGTGACTTTCGTCCTGGCCGTCTTCTTCCTAGCCACCAAGGGCCTGCACCTGTCCGTCGAATTCACCGGCGGCACGCTGATCGAAGTCAAATACCAGCAGGCTGCGGACCTCGAAAGGATTCGCGGCGCGCTAGGCAAGAACGGCTTCAACGACTACACGGTGCAGAACTTCGGCTCGTCGCAGGACGTCATGATCCGCCTGCCGCTACGCGACGCCGCCGACAGCGCCCAGCAGGGTGACCGCGTGATGCAGGCGCTGAACCTGGAGGCCCCCGGGGCCAGCCTGCAACGTGTCGAATACGTCGGCCCGCAGGTCGGCCGCGAACTCGCCGAAAACGGTGCGCTAGCGCTGCTGGTGGTGATCATCGGCATCATGATCTACCTCGCCTTCCGCTTCGAATGGCGTTTCGCGCTGTCGGCGATCATCGCCAACATGCACGACGTGATCATCATCCTCGGCTTCTTCGCCGCCTTCCAGTGGGAATTCTCGCTGTCGGTGCTGGCCGCCGTACTGGCCGTGCTCGGCTACTCGGTCAACGAGTCGGTGGTCGTCTTCGACCGCGTCCGCGAAACCTTCAAGAAGGTCCGCGGCATGACCACGCCACAGGTGCTCGACCGCGCCATCACCAGCACCATCAGCCGGACGATCATCACCCACGGTTCTACCCAGGTCATGGTCCTGTCGATGCTGATCTTCGGCGGCGAGACCCTGTACTACTTCTCGCTGGCACTGACCATCGGCATCCTGTTCGGCATCTACTCCTCGGTGCTGGTCGCCAGCCCGCTGGTCATGTGGCTCGGTGTCTCGCGCGAGCAGTTCGTCAAACCGAAAAAGGCCGCCGCCGAAGGCGTGGCTGACGACGGGGCGTGCGTCTGAGGCGCTGAGCGCCCAGGGAATTACCGACCCGGTCTGCGGTTTTCGCAGACCGGGTTTTTGTTTTCTGGGGCACAAAAAAAACGCCCCGGAATCGCTTCCGGGGCGGTGAAGTTACTACAGAGAGAGACTGATGCAAAAACCGGGTCAGGCGTAGGTCGGGGCGAAGGCTTGCTCGGCTGAGACCGGGCCGCCGTCGCGCCAGTACGGCGACAATTTGCGCAATTGCGCAATGATCGGGGGAACCGCTTCGATGACCCGGTCGATTTCGGCTTCGGTGTTGTGCACCGACAGCGAGAAACGAATCGTGCCGTGGGCGGCGGTGTAGGGAATGCCCATCGCGCGCATCACATGCGACGGCTCCAGCGAACCTGAGGTACAGGCCGAGCCCGAGCTGCAGGCGATGCCCATCTTGTTGAGCAGCAGCAGGATGGCCTCGCCTTCGACGTATTCGAAGGCGATGTTGCTGGTGTTGGGAAGGCGGTTGCCCGGGTCGCCAGTCGGGAAGCAATGGGTGACCTGGCTGAGGATGCCCTTTTCCAGCTTGTCGCGCAAACGGCGGACTTCGGTGTTTTCCTTTTCCATGTTGAGCATGGCCAGTTCGCAGGCCATGCCGAGGCCAACGATGGACGCCGAGTTCTCGGTGCCGGCACGCCGGCCGCGCTCCTGGTGACCGCCACGCAGCAGCGGGCGGAAGCGGCAGCCGCGACGCAGGTAGAGGACGCCGATGCCCTTCGGTGCATGCAGCTTGTGACCGGAGAGCGACAGCATGTCGATCTTGGTGTTCTTCAGATCGATGGGCAGCTTGCCGACCGCCTGGACCGCATCGGTATGGAACATGATGCCCTTGGCCGCCGCCAGCGCAGCCATTTCCTCGACCGGGAACAGGGTGCCGGTCTCATTGTTGGCCCACATCACCGAAACGATTGCGACGCGGTCGTGCAGCAGCGACTTGTATTCGTCGATGTCGATACGGCCCTTCTTGTCCACCTTGAGCTTGTGGACGATGTAGCCTTCCTTTTCCAGCCATTCGCACAGGGTCAGGATGGCCGGGTGCTCGACGGTGGTGGTGATCACCGTGTTGCGTTCCGGCTGTGCCTTGAGCGCCGACAGGATGGCGGTCGAATCGGATTCGGTGCCGCAGGAGGTGAAGATGATTTCCGAGTCGTGCTCAGCGCCGAGCAGCGCCTGCACCTGAGCGCGGGCCTTTTTCAGCGCCTTGCCGACTTCGCTGCCGAAAGCGTGGATCGACGAAGCGTTGCCGAAGTGCTCGGTGAAGAACGGCAGCATCGCCTCGACCACGGCCGGCTCGCAGCGCGTGGTGGCGTTATTGTCCAGGTAGATCGGTTCCATGGCGCTGTCCTTTTTCGGTTTCTCTGTTGGGGTTGGGCGTTCTCAGGCTTCGACCGGCATGTGCGACGAAGGCAGCACCTGGACCAGCTCGCCCAAGGCTTCGATCATCTTCTGCTGGATGCCGCCGAGGGTGGCCGCTTCCATCATGCAACCGGAGCAGGCGCCCTTGAGATGCACGTAGATCTTCTTGCCTTGAACGTCGGCCAGTTCGACATCGCCGTGGTCGCGCTGGAGCATCGGGCGGACCGACTCGAGCACTTCCTCGATGATCTTGATCTTCTCGACGATCGACAGCTTCTTGCTCGGCGGCTTCGGGGCTTCCGGGGTGGCCGGGCACGGCGGCGGCGGCGAAACTTCGCCGGGGCCGGCGCGCGAGGCCTTGACCTTGGCCAGGATTTCCTCGATGCCTTCGTGGCAGGCGGCGCAACCGCCACCGGCCTTGGTGTAGAAGGTCACTTCCTCAACCGTGTTGAGGTTGTTGGCGGTGACCACGTCTTCGATCATCACTGCGTCGATGGCGAAGCACTTGCAGATCAGCGCGCCTTCTTCGTGGTCGTCGGACCATTCCTCGCCACGGTAGTTGGCAACGGCAGCCTGCAGCGCCTCGCGGCCCATGACCGAGCAGTGCATCTTTTCCGGCGGCAGGCCGTCGAGGAAGTCGGCGATGTCCTGGTTCGAGACCTTGAGCGCCTCGTCCAGGGTCAAGCCCTTGATCATCTCGGTCAGCGCCGACGACGAGGCGATGGCCGAACCGCAACCAAAGGTCTGGAAATGCGCGTCTTCGATCACTTCCGTTTCCGGATTGACCTTGAGCATCAGGCGCAGCGCGTCGCCGCACTGGATCGAGCCAACATCGCCGATGCCGTTGGCTTCTTCCAGCGGACCGGAGTTGCGCGGGTTGAAGAAGTGTTCGCGGACCTTGTCAGAGTATTCCCACATGATGCTTCCCTCAGACCGAGAACGACGAGCCGCAGGAACACTGCGCGCTGGCGTTCGGATTGTCGAACTTGAAACCGGTGTGGGTCAGCGTGTCGACGAAATCGACAGTGACGTTGTCGATCATCGGCATGGTCATCGGATCGACCAGCAGCTTGACGCCGTCGACTTCGACTTCCCAGTCATCTTCAGCCTTCTCGGCTTCGAGCTTCATGCCGTACTGCAGGCCGGAACAGCCGCCGCCCGAGATCATCAGGCGCAGGCCGGCGACCGGCGTTTCGGAACCACGGATGAAACGTTGTACTGCTTTTACGGCGGCGGGGGTCAGATTGATCATGGCGATTCTCCCAGGGGTTGATGGCTTACTCATTGCAAGCCCTGTGCCATCCCGAAACCTATCGCCAAGCCTATGAATTAAATGAATTGTTGCTGCGCAGCGGCTTGTCGCATTTGCGACAATCACCCCAAAACATGTTCGTAAGCACGACGCATCAGGTCGCGCTCGATGGCGCTCAAGGAGCGTGCCTCGGCAATCGTGATGAATCGACCATCCAGTTGCTCGGCAGCGGCAAATGGCGGATCGATGCTGGCAAAAGCGCCGAGCAGCACCGCGACGTCGCCGGCGGAGGTATCCACCCAGCACTGGAATTCCGGCACCGCCTCGATTGCCCCTTCGGCCAAGCCAAGACGAACCTCGGCCTCGCGCAGCACGGCGCTCGGATGTACCTGCACCGTCGGCGACCAGTCTTCCGGCCGTAGCGCGGCATCGGCCGGCAAGGGGGTAAACAGGGCGACACCAGAAGGCAGACGCAGATAGCGCAAGCGCCCGCTGGTGCCCTGCTTGTGCAGGAGAAGCACACGTGTGTCCATATTCATGCCGGATACTCCGCAATAACCGCGTCACCGCGCCACACTGGCGCCCTTCCCCAGACCTGCACGGCATCGACGTAACTACCCGCTTTCGCGGGATGCGGCAGCAGCACCTGGTATTCGGCGAAGACCCGCCCGTCCGGGAAAAAGGTTGCCTTGCCAAAACGCTGACCACCCCGCCAGACGGCAATCACACTCTCTTGCTGTGAGTAGGGATCGCGCTCCATCTCGAAACTGGCGGCAGCCCACACCGGTTCGTCGCCAATCGACAGACCGAGTTTGCCGACCTGCTCACGCAGTGCCTGGCACAGCGACTCGCCGATATCCGGGGACGGCGGTGTCATCGCCCGCCCCCGTCACTAGCCACCTTCAAACCGTTTGCGCCTTCTGCGCCGCCGCCAAGCGCTGGCTGGCTTCAGCCCAGGCCTGACAAGCGTCGTAAGTCGACTGCGCGATGCCCGGAATTTCCTGGTAGCCCGCCGGCAGGCGGTCTTCCACGAGGTCGTGCATTTGCGACGCCCATTCCGAAGCAATACGCTTCAACTTCTTCACTTCCTTGTCGAGAGCGGCGAGTTCTTCGTCAGTCATCATTTCCTCCGTCCTTACAGCCCGGCGACGTCCGGATATTGGCCGATGCGTTCGAGAGCGATGCCGAGCAGCTTGTCCGCTTCATCCTTCATCTTGGAGAGGCTGGGAAAGCCGAAACGATGCACGTCGCGCAGCGTCTTCTCGACGGCAACCAGCTTGCCAACGGTGATGATGGCGCGGCCAAAACCTTCATGCGTCAGGTGCACCAGCGGCACGGCCAGCAGCTTGCATTCCTTCTCGATCAACACGGCGATGGCGTTGTAGAAGGCCTTGACGCGCGAAATCGTTTCATCATCCGGATCACCGATCAGCGGAATGGTCGCCTTGCGCTCCTTGGTCATGATGTAGGGGTCGAGAATTTTCTCGACGGTCCAGCCGGAATAGGTACCGTAGGTATCCAAGGCGCGCATCTGGCGCGCCATTTCCTTGACGAAATCGGTTTCAAAGATGGGATCAGTGCTCATGGTGGAACTCCTGTGGGGAAACTTGTGAAGAACGGGATAGCGGCAGCAGTTGCGGCGCCGGCATCAATCCGGGAACCAGGCCGATGGCGACGCGGGCAATGATCAGGGCGGCAACGAAGCCGACGATGGCGCCCAGCGCCGTTGCGCCGTCGCTACCTTCGAGCACGGCGCCAAGCCAGGCGCCGAACAGCATGGCGAAGGCCGGAAACAGGTAACCGAGCAGCGCCGACAACGTCAGCCGGCTTTCCGGCAAGGCCACGCAGACCATGTCACCTGCGGCGATGCCAGCGCTGGCCGGCAGGGTCAGGACAGTCGCCGGACGGCCGGCAGCGATCTTGCCGATGCCGCAACTGCTGCCGTGACCACAGGCCGAACAGCCGCTGGTTTCCATGACGACGATGGCGCGGCCGTCCTCGATCCGCTGGACGATGCCGCGGTGTTCGATCATGCCGGCGCTCATCCCTGCCACCCTTCGTCTTCCATCGCCGCGAAGCGATCCGTTGCCGCCGCCTTGGTCTGCGCGGCGATAGCCCGGTCAACCCAGGCTACGCCACCTTCGCGCATGGCACCGGACAGCTCCAGCAGCAATTCGTCGATGGCGTCGACCTCGCCGACGCGGATCGGCTGGATGCCGGCGGCCATCAATTTCTTGATCGCCGACGCACCGATGGCCATGACATAGACCGCGGCGCAGCCGGCCAGGAAATCGACCTTGGCGATCAGCTTGTCCTCGTTGCCGTCCATGGCTTCTTCCGAAAACTCGCCGACGCCGACCAGGGTCGCCTTGTCCGGCGTCACCTCGTAGATGGCAAAACCCTCGGCAGCACCGAAATGCTGATTGACCCGGGTCCGGTCGGTCGAGGCGAAGGCAATGCGGAGCACGGCTTCCGGCGCCTGCTTAATGGACCAGACCAGCTGCAGACGACGTGACGACATGGGGTTGTCCGACACCATCACGGTCGTCGGTCCAGTAGATTGAACGATAGGCTTCGAGTTCATGATGTTGTCCCAGCATCAAGTTGGCGAGATCAAAGAGGGTCTGCCGCGTACCGCGGTACCCCACCCAGGTGCGGGCGTAACCGCCCACGTAGTCGTATTGCGGAAAACCAGCGCGCATCAAGGGCAAACCCAGGCGGTGCGCGGTATCCACGGCATGCGAATTGGACATGACGAGTTGGGCACCGGCGGCACGTGCCGCCTTTTCCATGTCTTCCAGATCGCCGACGATCACCTTGTCGATCGGCAAGCCAGCCAGACTTTCATGTTTGTGCGGGCTGACTGCAGCCACCACCTCAGCGCCCATGCCGGTCAGGAAACGCACCTGCATGCCGAGCAGGTCAGGATCGGCCGCCAACGCCACCCGGGCAAACCCGGTCATGAAATGGCTATCGACCATTGCGTCCTGCAACTGCGCGCGATGGCGTTCAATTTTTTCGGGCACCGGCTTGCCGGAAATCTCGGCCAGCGCCTGGGTGAAGGCATCGCAATCATCGAGCCCCATCAGCCCAGCGAAGCGATGATCGGGCACCGCGGTCAGGCCCTTGAGGATATCCGCCGCATTGAACAGCGACGGCCCGATCACCAGGGTCGCCACCGACTCGCCCATCGCCTCGATTTCCGCGCGCGGCGTGCCACCGATGGTCAGCGCCGAATACTCGGCCTCGACCAGGTGACCATCCAGCGAATCGCCAATATCCGGCACCACCAGCGGGCGCAGGCCGAAAGCTTCGACCCAGTCCTTGATCGCCTCGATATCGCCCGGCGTCAGCATCCCCGACGCCAGCACATTGACCTGCTTCGGCCGCTTGCCGGCACAATCGCTCGCCGGCACCAGCGTGCGGATCAGCGCCTCGATCGCCAGCGCATAACCGCTTTCCAGGCAACCGACGTAATCCGGCGTATTCACCGGCACCACCGCCACCCCGTCATATTCGGGATGCGCAGCGCGAAATTCCTTGACCGTACGCAGGATGTCGGTCCCCTGCGTCTCCGACAGCCCGGTCGTGACCAGGCCGATGATGTCCGGCTTGCTCTTGTCGGACAGCGTGCGCAAGGCCTCGACCACATTCTCGTCGGCGCCCATGATCGACGACACCTGATCCATCGCCGTCGTCTGCAGCGGAATCGGCTCGCGGAAATGACGCACGAAAAACACCTTGCCGAAGGCGGTACACCCCTGCGAACCGTGCATCAGCGGCAGACTGCGATTCAGCCCGAGGAAAGCCAGCGACGCACCGATCGGCTGGCTCACCTTCAGCGGATTCACCGCCAGTGCTTTCTTGGATTGGATGATTTCGGCCATGTGGGCAACGCTCCTCAGAGATTACCCACCCCTAAGCAATGAGCGCGCCAATCACAAAATACTTTAAAAACAGATTATTAAACCAAAGTCCTCTGTAACAAACCCGACAATGACGACAACACCTCGGGGAGATCGCGTTTTCCCGACCGGGTCAAAGCAGCATTTTCTTTGCATGCTCGCTGACGGCGCGAGCAACTGGATGAACCAGTTTCCTCTCTGCCGAAATCAAGAAGAATCGCTCCTTAATCTCGCTCGTCTCACCGATCAAATCGACCTTGTAGTGTTCGCAAACTGCCGCCACACTCAATGCAGGCGTCGGAAAGATTCCTGCGCCCGCTTCACCGAAGGCTTTCATCAGGGCGCTATCGCTGAACTCCCCGACGATTCTCGGGCGCACATTCATACGCTCCAGCCAACGTGGCAAAGCCAGATGAAGCGCGCTGTCCTTGCCGGGCAGCAACATTGGCTCACCATGAAGACTGGCCGGAAAACGCGGACCAATCCGCTCGGCCAGTTCCCGGGACGCCATGAAGGCAATCCCCGACTCGCCGAGCGGATGGCTATAGCCTTTTATCTCCGTACCAGCGGGCATGGGGCGATCAGCAATCACCATGTCCAGATTGTGAATCGCCAGGTCAGCCAATAGCCGGTCAAGTCGGTCTTCGTGGCAGACCAGCCGGATTGCCTCAGGCAAATTCAACACCGGCGCCAGCAAGCGGTGAACGATGAATTTCGGTAAGACATCGGCGATGCCGACACGAAAAGTCAATAGGCGATCAGTCGCTCCACTGCTGAGCAAGGCCTCAAGTTCGGAACCTGTCTGAAAAATTTCTTCCGCATAAGACAAGGCCAGCTTGCCGGTTTCGCTAAGTTCCAGTCGCCGTCCGACTCGATGAAACAACTGGGCACCAATCCGTTCCTCAAATTGCGAGATCTGCCCTGAGAGCGTTTGCGGCGTCAGGTGCAAACGTTCCGCAGCGCGAATGATGCCACCGCTTCTGGCAACCACCATGAAGTAATGGAGATGTTTGAAGTTGAGCATGCTGATATTCGATCTTTTCGAATAAAAGAGGTAATTATATCTGATGGAATCGAACAATTTTCTCAGCGAGAATCTGAAGCTTATTTCAAGTCATCGTTCCAATGAGCCTCCATTTCCCTGTGAATCACCAGCGCCGGCGCAGGCCGCTCGGATGCGCCAGGCAATCACGGGGAGGTTCTGACTCGGTTGCACGCCAGGGAGTAAGCGGCCATGCTGCCTGACGTAAAAGAGCATGAGCAGCCGGGCAAGCAGCAATCGCTGCATGGGTGCCAAGCCCCACACAATCCCTATGCGGGTCAGGAGATCGCCTTTCTGACCCAGCACGGCAAGGAACATGTGGTCGCGCCGCTGTTCGACAAAAAACTGAACTGCAAGGTCAGGCGGGTGGATGGCTTTGATACCGATGAGCTTGGGACTTTCACCCATGAAATTCCACGCTACGGTACCCAACTGGATGCGGCCCGGCGCAAGGCGCGCATCGGCATGCAATTGAGCGGTGCCAGCCTGGGATTGGCCAGTGAGGGAAGCTTCGGTCCCGATCCGTACACCGGACTCTTCCCGTGGAACATTGAGCTGTTGCTCTTCATCGACGACATCCGGAAAATTGAAGTTGTCGGTATCCATCAAGGCCCGGCAAGCAGCGACCAATGCTGGGTCTGCACCTGGAACGAGCTGGAAACATTCGCGCATCAGGTTGGATTTCCCAAACAGCACCTGGTATTGCGACCCTGTAGCGAAAACACCCCCCTCCTGCGCAAAGGACTGGATAACTGGTCCGCGCTAAGAACTGCATTCGCATGGGCCAAGAAAATCGCCACAGGCGACGCAAAGATATTCGTCGAGCGTGACCTGCGAGCACATGCGAATCCGGAACGCATGGTGAATATCGGCAAGGCTGCCAACAATCTGGCGGAAAAGCTGCTTTCTTCTTGCCCGCAGTGCGGATCACCGGGCTTTTCAGCCATAGAGCACCTGCCAGGACTGCCCTGCGCCGCATGCGGTCGTGCTACGCGGGAGCAACGGGGGGAAATCTGGGGCTGCAGCAGTTGCAACTTTCGACAAGAGCTTTTACGGCAGGACGGCATTGGCTCTGCCGACCCGTCCCGTTGTGACTACTGCAATCCATGAGCAACGGCGTGCTTTGCCGGGATTGAAATGCGTCACCCCGGTCGATTACAGAGAAATCCATCAGCTCGCCTTACCCGTGCGGCTGAGACATAAGGAGACATTGAAATGCGCGGTATTTTCATCACCGGAACGGATACTGCAGTTGGCAAGACAACGATTGGCGTTCATCTCGCGAAGACCCTGAGGCAGAACGGCCAACGCGTGCGCGTGCGGAAGCCCGTCGAAACCGGATGCGAAAGACTGGCTGGCAGCGATGCTCTCCAGCCTTCGGACGCCATTCAGCTGCGTGCAGCTGCGGGCATCACGGATACACTGGATGCCGTCTGTCCTTATCGCTATGAGCCGCCGGTTTCACCCGAGTGGGCGGCAAGACTGGCGAATTGTCCGCTCGCAATTGGCGATCTGCATGCCGCCTGCCTGGACGGGGTTGGCAGCGATGATTTCCTGCTGGTCGAGGGCGCCGGTGGTTTCTACTCGCCAATTGCGCAGGGGGCGCTGAATGCCGACCTCGCAGCGGGCCTGGGCATGCCTGTCCTGCTCGTGGTGGCCGATCGTCTCGGTGCAGTCAATCAGACCTTGCTGGCCATCGAGGCCATGGAGATGCGTGGATTGCCACTGATGGGCGTGGTACTCAACCAGGTTGCCCAACCCGAGAACCCCTTTCTCGACAATCATGCCGAACTGCAGCGCTGGCTGGCCGCCCCCGTCATTCATCAGACCTACAACAGTCCCGCCAGTCCACAGCTGACGCAGTGGGTGCAAAAGTGGCTGGGCTGAGCACTCGTTTTCCGACTGTGGGCCAAACCGGGGACAGACCACGGTTTCCCGACAACGCTCAGGGCAGCAGGAACGAGGCTTTCTCCTGAACCCGGATGTCCGGATTTCGCTCTGCGACGACCTGGAAACGAATCGGATTCGCGCCGCTCTTGCCGCTTTCCGGAGACACCCGCACCGGCACAATGACAGACATCGCGGAGGCTGCCGGCACCTCGATGTCAGCTTTCCCGGCCAATTCGATCCCGGCCAGGCCGTCGACGGTAATCCGGTAGCGATGCACCTTCTCTTCCGTATTCATGACATTCAACGTGTAAATGTTCTCGATACGGCCATCGTCCACTTCCCGGGACAGCATCGAGCGATCCCGAATGACATCCACCTTGAGCGGGATGCGGTTACTGAGGAACCAGGCAGAGATGATCAGGACCAGGACAAGCACTGCGGCGTATCCAAGCACGCGCGGACGCACGATGTGGCCGAGAATCTCCTTTTGGCCAAGATGTCTGGCCATTGCGTTTTCCGTCGAATAGCGGACAAGGCCCTTGGGCAGACCAAGTTTCCCCATGACCTCGTCGCAAACATCGACGCAGGATGCACAGCCAATGCATTCGTACTGGAGTCCGTTGCGAATATCGATACCGGTCGGGCAAACCCGGACACACAAGCCACAATCAACGCAATCCCCCTGCCCGCTCTCGCTATTGCGCCCTTGCTGACGCACGCCTCTCGGCTCGCCACGCTCGGCATCATAGGTAATGATCAGGGTATCCGGGTCGAACATGACGCTCTGGAAGCGGGCGTAGGGGCACATGTGCCGGCACACCAGTTCGCGCATGCTTCCCGCCATGAGGTAGGTGAACCCGCCATAAAAGAATATCCAGAAGGTTTCCCAGCCGCCCAGGTTCCAGGTCAGCAGGTTCTGCCACAAGTCTTTGACCGGGCTGAAATAGCCCACCAGCGTGAAACCGGTCCACACCGCTAGCGCCCCCCAGAGCAAGTGCTTGGTCAGCTTGATGCGGATCTTGCGCGCATTCAACGGGCCATTGTCGAGCTTGATCCGGGCATTCCTGTCGCCTTCGACCCAATTCTCTATCCACATGAACAACTGGGTATAAACGGTCTGGGGACAGGCGTAGCCACAGAACAGGCGGCCAGCGATCGCGGTCACCAGGAACAGGGCGTAGGCCGAGACAATCAGGATGATCGCCAGGTAGATGATGTCCTGCGGCCAGAAGACAATGCCGAAAATATAGAATTTCCGCTCGACCAGATGCAGCAGCACCGCCTGACGGCCATTCCACTCGAGCCAGAGGACGCCATAGAAAACGGCCTGGGTCAGGATGACCATGACGACCCGCCAATTGTCGAACAGGCCACGCGCCCGCTTGGCATAGATCTTCTGGTACTTGGTAAACATCATTACGCCTTGGTAGGCAGTAGCGCTGTTTTCTTGTTTCCTGTCGCTCATGGTTTATTCGCTGCTCGGGTGAGGTCAGCGACGATGCTAGCGCAGGTCATACGGCGGCTATGTAACCTGAGTCACACTGCAGCAAAATACTTCACGCCACCAGCACACGGCCTGACCCGCTCCGCTCAGCCCACGGCGCCGGTTTCCGCACCGCTGCCCAGACCGGGCTTTCCATCGACAACGCCAGTTGCCGGGCGAGCTCGCTCATGCCGGCGTAGCCGGCGTAGCCGAATTCGCGTTCCTGGTTGATGTCGAGGAAGGGAATGCGCGCCTTGAGGGCGGTGTACAAATTGCGCCCGCCGGCGATCAGGATGTCGGCCCGGTACTCGTGATAGGTCGACAGCAGGGCCTTGGGGCTGCCGTCGTCGATCATCTTGGTGTCCTCGCCCATCAGTTCGCGGATGCGCGCCTTGTCTTCCTCGGTCGATTTCTTGGTGCCGGTGGCGACGACCTTCATGCCCAGATCCTGCAGCGCCGAGACGATGGACCATGACTTGACACCGCCGGTGTACAACAGCACACGCTTGTCCTTGAGGCGGGCGCGCCAGAGTTCGAGCGCGGCGTGGGCCTTGGCTTCCTCGCGGGTGATGACCGCCTCGGTGCGGGCGATCAGGTCGGGGTCGCCGATCAGCCGGGCGAAATCGCGCAGTGCGTTGGAAACATCCTGAACGCCGTAGAAACTGCCTTCGAAGAACGGCTGGCCGTAGGTTTCCTGCATTTTACGGGCGACGTTGAGCAGGGCCTTGGCGCAGACGACCATGTTCACCTTCGCCCGGTGCATGGTCTGCACCTCGTGGAAACGCGCGTCGCCGGACAGCGTGCACAGGATGCGCAGGCCGAGTTCATCGAACAGCGGCGCAACGTGCCAGAACTCGCCGGCGATGTTGTATTCGCCGATCAGGTTGACGTCGTAAGTCGGCAGGCCGTCGGCGCGCGGTTTGGCCGGTGCCGGCTCGGCGGTGCCGATGACGTACTTGAACATGGCCTCGCCGGCCAGGCGGTTGCCGAGGTTCTTGGTGCCGTAGAAACCGGCGGCATCGACCGGCACCACCGGGATGCCGACGCGCTCGCTGGCGGCCTTGCAGACGGCTTCGACGTCGTCACCGATCAGTGCGGTGACGCAGGTGTTGTAGACGAAGACGGCCTTCGGCGCGTAGCTGTCGACCGCCTGCTTGATCGCGTGGAACAGGCGTTTTTCGCCACGCCCCATGACCACGTCGGTTTCCGACAGGTCGGTGGTCATGCCGATCTTGTACAGCGTGACGCCGGAAGAGCGCGTCCCGCGGTTATCCCAGGAAGAACCGGCGCAAGCAATCGGCCCATGGACGATGTGGGCGACGTCGGCGATCGGCAGCAGCGCGATCTGCGCGCCGTCGAAGGAGCAGCCGCCGGCAGTGGCGCCCGGCTTCGGCTTCGAACAACCGGACTTTTCCTTGGTGTTATGGCTGCAGGCCGGCTCGTCGAGCAGGGCCTGGATTTCGCTGGCTTTCATGCGCGTTCTCCAGATGACTGGCTAACACTCAGCAAAATGGGTGCCACCGGGCAGCACCTTGTTTTATTTGAGAATTTTCAATAGCAGGCTTGTCGCCTTTGCGACAAGCCTGCGAAAAAACTCAAATCTTCAACAACTTGCCGACCTTTTCCAGCAGCTTGGCGCCAACGCCCTTGGCCCGCAGCAAGTCATCGAGCTTGGCATAAGGCCGGGCGGCGACGATGGCTTCGGCAACCGTCTTGGAAATCCCCTTGACGGCAGCCAGTTCGGCCGCGCTGGCGGTATTGACGCTGACCGGGCCGGTCTTTTCTGCAGGCTTGCTGGCGCTGGCTTTCTTGCTCGCGCTCTTGCCCGCCTTGGCGACCGGCTTGGCCGCTGCCTTGACGTCGCCGCTGACCGGCTCACTCACCGCCGCCACTACCGGCTCGGCGATCACTGCCGCCGCCAGATTGCGGTAATCACGCGTCAGGTAACCCGCCGGCGTCCATTCGCGCAACATCACGGTCAGCGCGCCGCTGGCGTTCACCGCCGGTACACTGTACAGGCAATCGGCCCAGGCGCTGCCACCGGACAACTGGCCGAGCACCACGCTGGCCACCGGCTGGCCCTGCCAGGCGCCGCCTTGATAGGGCGCGTCGAGCGCCCAGACTTCGAGGGCCAGCGTGCCACTGAGGTTATCCGGCGCGCGCGGGCTGGCGATGCGTTCGATGGCGATTTCCGCCACGCCGTCGGCCACCCGGCAGCTCACGTCGCCGAGCAGGAAAGGCTGGAAGAAGGTCTGCGGCGTCGCATAGACCGACAAGTCGCGAACCTGGACGCTGCCGTCCACGCGCTGTCCAACCAGCGCCATGGCCATGACCTGGGCGGCACAACCGGCCGGCGGCAAAGCCGTCACGCAGGCGGCCACGTTGAAATTGCCCGGCGTCGGCTGCAGGGCCAGCTCGGCGACCTTGACGCCGTTCAGCGCCAGGCCGTCGAAACCACCGGGGCTGGCCCACAATTGCAGGGCCCAGTGGGTGCCGTCAGCCAGATCGGCTTCGGCCAGGCTGACATCGGCGTTGAGATGGACGAAGTCGCCATCCAGACAGTAACCATGATTGGCACCAAGCGCGGTCACGGCGTCGGCGGCGGAATAATTCGTCGTATGCACGGGCATCTCCCAGGGACAAGGCCGCGCATTATAGGACAGAAATATTTCAGTATTATCAATTATTTACGCACAAACACGGTGCATAAACCGGTATTCCAATGTCGCAAAAACGACAATCCTATTCGTCTTCGTCGCTGTCCTTGCGCGGCACCGTCGCCGGGTCGCAGATGATGGCGCGGTAGATTTCGACGCGATCGCCGGGGCGTAAGGCTGCGTCCAGTTTGGCCAGCTTGCCGAAAACGCCGACCTTCTGCGCTGCCAGGTCGATATGCGGAAACTGCTTGAGGATGCCGGAGCGCTCGATGGCCTCTTGCACCGTAGCGCTGTCCGGGACTTCGATGTTCAGCCAGACCTGCTGGCCGGGTTCGGAATAGGCGACACCAATCTGCATGACTGTACTCCTCAGGCGGCGGCCGGTTCGGCGCTGGCGGCTTCGCGTTCGGCCAGCTTGCGGTCGATGATGCGCTTGCCGGCGAGCAGGAAGCCGAGCGCGGCGAAGGCGCCGGGCGGCAGGATCATCAGCAGGGCGCCGCCGTAACCCGGCACCTGCACTTCGAGAAAGGCGAACGACGGACCGAGCAACTGCGATGCCTGCGCGAACAACGTGCCGGCACCGAAGAATTCCCGGACCAGACCGAGCAGGACCAGCGCGCCGGTGAAGCCCAGCCCCATGGCAATCCCATCCACGGCACTGGCGACCACGCCGTTCTTCACCGCAAAGGACTCCGAACGACCGAGGATGGCGCAATTGACCACGATCAGTGCGATGAACAGGCCGAGCACCTTGTACAGCTCATGCAGCCAGGCGTTCATCGCCAGGTCGACGATGGTCACCAGGGTGGCGATCAGCACGATGAAAACCGGAATCCGCACCTGGGCGCTGACCACCTTGCGGATCAACGACACCAGGACATTGGCGCACACCAGCACCGCCGTGCTCGCCAGTCCCATGCCCAGGCCGTTGGTGCCGCTGGTGGTCACCGCCATCAGCGGGCACAGCGCCAGCATCTGCGCGAAAACGACGTTCTGTTCCCACAGCCCGTCCTTGATGATCCTGCCGTACTGGATATCGCTCATCGTTATCTCCTAGGCCGCCTGACCGGTGATTTCCGCCTTGTGGGCAGTGAAGAACTCCAAACCGCCCTTGACTGCCTTGACCACGGCACGCGGCGTGATGGTGGCGCCAGCAAACTGGTCGAAGACGCCGTTATCCTTCTTCACGCCCCAACGCTCCGGCGTTGGATCGAGCAGCGACTTGCCGTTGAAACTCAGCACCCAGCTGTCCTTCTTGACCTCGATCTTGTCGCCCAGGCCCGGTGTTTCCGTATGCTTGAGGACGCGCACGCCGAGCGTGCGGCCATCCATATCGACCGCCATCAGCACCTGGATTTCGCCGGAATAGCCGCGCTCGGCCACCTTGAACAGCACTGCCTTGAGCGCCTCGCCCTGGCGGGCACGATAGATGGTCACCGTCTTGCCGTTGCGGTCGAGCTCGACCGTATCCTTGAGAAAATCATTGTCGGCCAGACCGGCCGGCAGCACGTCAGACAGCGAATTGCGCAGGTCTTTGGCTTCAGCCGCCGCAATGGCCGGCGCCGTGGCGTCGGACACCACCGCCAGCGCACCGCTGGCGAGCAGGGCAACGATGCCGAGCAGCAGCGGCTGGTAGCCGAGTTTGTCGCGCAGGGTATCGAGGTTCATCAGGCGTTCTCCGGAATGTCGAGCGGCTTGCCTTTACGGTCACGGCCAAGGATGCGCGGCTTGCAGAAGCGGTCGATGACCGGCGTCATGGCATTCATCAGCAGCACGGCGAAGGCGACGCCTTCCGGGTAGCCGCCGAAACTGCGGATCACCCAGGTGAGCAGGCCGATGCCCAGGCCGAAGATGATCTGGCCAGTGGTCGTGTTCGGCGAGGTCACGTAATCGGTGGCGATGAAGAAGGCACCGAGCATCAGCGCGCCGGACAGCAGGTGCGCCTCGGCCGACAGGAAGCGGCCGGGATCGACGGCGTGAGCGATCGCCGCCGGGATGGCGACACCGGCCAGAACGGCCAGCGGCGCATGCCAGGTGATGACGCGGGTGATCAACAGGTAGAGGCCACCGCACAGGATCAGTACCGCCGCCGACTCGCCGAAACTGCCGGCGCGCATGCCGATCCACGACAGGTCGGGGCCGGCGTGCAGCGCCGTCGCCAGGTCGATGCCGCGGGCCAGTTCGGTCTTGGCGTGGCCGAGCAGCGTGGCGCTGGTCATCGCGTCCGGCACCGGCAGACTGGTCAGGAAGATGCGCAGGCTGCTGACGAAATCGGGCGTCGGCAGCGTGCTCATCGGCAAGGGCGCGACCCACAGCGTCAGCGGCAACGGGAAGGACACCAGCAGCGCCACCCGCGCCACCATGGCCGGATTGAACACATTCTGGCCCAACCCGCCGAACACCTGCTTGCCGATGACGATGGCGATGAAGCCGCCGACCACCGCCACCCACCACGGCGCCCAGGGCGGCAGGGTCATCGCCAGCAGCCAGCCGGTGAGCACGGCCGAGCCGTCGAACAGCGTTGCCTTGACGCGCGGCGTGCCCATCAGCTTCAGCGACAGGACCTCGAAGGCGACGCAGGAGAGGATGGTCAGCGCCCACAGGAAGAAGGCCGGCCAACCGTACAGCCAGAAGCCATAGAGGGTCGCCGGCAGCAAGGCCAGTTGCACGCGGAACATGGTCCGGCTGACCGAATTGCCGCCATGGGCATGCGGCGAGGCGACCGTCTGGGCGGTCAGGGTGGCGGGGGTCATGCGCTTTCTCCCTCGGTGGCGCCGGCGGTTTCGCTGGCCTGCTTGGCTGCCGCTTCAGCCGCCGCCTTGGCGGCAGCGGCAGCTTCGCGCTCGGCCTTGCGCTTGGCGGCGGCTTCGGCTTTCTCGCGTGCTTCGCGGTCGAGCCGTTCCTGGCGTTGCTGGGCCAGCTTCTTGGTCGCGTCGTTACGCAGCTTGTTGCGATCCTGCGCCGCCAGTTCGCCCTTGGCATGGACGAAATACTGGACCAGCGGAATCTTCGACGGACAGACATAGGCGCAGCAGCCGCAGGCGATGCAGTCCTTGAGGCCGATACCGACCGCCTCGTCGTAAGCCGAATTGCGGATGCGGGCGCTCATTTCCAGCGGCAGCAGGCCCATCGGACAGGCTTTCACGCAACTGCCGCAACGGATGCAGGGATCGGGTTCCTGAGCGGCGACTTCCTGCGCGTCGAACGCCAGGATGCCGCTGGTGCCCTTGACCACCGGCACGCGCCAGTGCGGAATCTGCATGCCCATCATCGGCCCGCCCATGACCCGGCGCGCCAGGCCGATGCCGTCGCCCTTGAGGCCGCCGGCAAAGGCAATCACTTCCTCGGCCAGGGTGCCGACCAGCACCTCGATGTTGCCCGGGTCGTTGGCGCAGTTGCCATTGACGGTGACCACCCGCGAAATCAGCGGCCGGCCGTCGCGGATCGCCGCGCGCACCGCCAGCGCCGTGCCGACGTTATGAACCAGAATGCCGATGTCGAAAGTACGGCTTTCGGCCGCCACTTCCTTGCCGGTCAGTACCTGAACCAGTTGCTTTTCCGAACCCATCGGGTAACGCGCCGGAATCGGCCGGATGTGCACCTCGGCCTCGCCTGCGGCAGCCGCCTGCATGGCGGCGATGGCTTCCGGCTTGTTGTCCTCGATGCCGACCAGCGCCTCGCGGGCACCGGTGGCGTGGAGCATGATGCGAATGCCGTCGACGATGTCGGCCGCCCGCTCGCGCATCTGGCGGTCGTCGCAGGACAGGTAGGGCTCGCATTCGCCGCCGTTGATGACCAGGGTTTTGACCTTGGAGCGGGCGGCGCCGGTCAGCTTGACCGCCGACGGGAAGGCCGCGCCGCCCAGGCCGACGACACCGGCCGCGGCAACCCGCTTGCCGATCTCGGCAGGATCAAGGGCGAACGGGTCGGCACAGCCCTGGCAATCGATCCATTCGTCGCGCCCGTCGGCCGCCAGGATGATCGCCGGCAGGGTCAGGCCCGAGGGATGCGGCGCCGTGATGTCGGTGACGGCGACAATCGTGCCCGACGTCGGCGCATGGATCGGCGCCGAGATCATGCCCTGTGCTTCAGCGATCAATTCGCCCTTCTTGACCTGCTGGCCGACCAGCACCACCGGCCGCGCCGGCCCGCCGAGATGCTGCTGCAGCGGCAGATAGAGTTTTTCCGGCACCGGCATCGTGCGTAGCGGCCGGTCGGCGGCGGGGCGTTTGCGGTCGTCGGGATGCACGCCCCAGTCGTCGCCGAGGAAGTGCTTGAACAGATTCATGAATCCCATGATATGAACTCTCAGGCCAGGCGGGGCTTGGGCATCACCCAGTGTTGCAGGGTGACCGGCACCGGTTTCATGACCAGCGCCTCGGTCGGACATTTTTCGATGCAGGCTTCGCAGCCGGTACAGGCTTCGCGGAAGACGTTGTGGATCTGTTTCGGCCCGCCGAGGATGGCGTCAGTCGGGCAAACTCGGGCGCAGCGGCAGCAGCCGATGCACAGCTCCTCGGCAACCGTGGCGATTTTCGGACCGTCGTCGCCGAGCGCCGAGAGATCGACGGTCAGGCCGAGCTTGGCGGCAATCGCCGAAACCAGCGCCTTGCCACCGGGCGGGCAGCAGGTGGCCGGAGCAGTCCCGGCGACAATGGCTTCGGCCGCACCGACGCAACCGGGATAACCACACTGGCCGCAATTGGAACCGGGCATCAGGTCGACCAGTTCATCGACGATGGGATTGCCCTCGACCTTGAGGAACTTGTTGGCGATGCCCAACGCGATGCCGAGGATGGCACCGAGCACGGTCAGGCTGAGGATGGCGGCGATCATGGCAGTCCTCCCTTAAACATTGAGGCCCGAGAAGCCCATGAAGGCCAGGGCGAGCAGGCTGATGGTGATGAAGGCAACGGGCGCCCCGGCAAAGGCGGCCGGCACGCGGGCCAGCGCCACGCGTTCGCGCAGGCCGGCAAAGATCAGCAGCACCAGCGTGAAGCCGAGTGCCGAGCCGAAACCGTAGAGCAGGCTCTTGAACAGGCTGAACTCCTGCTGGACGTTGAGCAGCGCGACACCGAGCACGGCGCAGTTGGTGGTGATCAGCGGCAGGTAGATACCCAGCGACTGGTACAGCCCGGGACTGGTCTTCTTGACGAACATCTCGGTGAATTGCACGACCGACGCAATCACCAGGATGAAGGTCAGGATGCGCAGGTAGCCCAGACCGAGCGGCTGCAGCAGCCAGTTGTCGAGCATCCACGAGGCGGCGCTGGCCAGCATCAGCACGAAGGTCGTCGCCAAACCCATGCCGAAGGCGCTATCGACACTTTTCGATACGCCCATGACCGGACACAGGCCAAGGAATTTGATCAACACGACATTGTTGACCAGTGCGGTGGAGAGCAGCAGTAACAGGATTTCGCTCATGGACGGAAGACTCGGGTTGGACCTCGCCGACTTCATTGCATAAGCCGTGCCATCGCCGGGATTCCCCGCCCCATGCCCGTCCAGCCCCGTTTTTGGAGGCAACACACCAAATTGGTGCATTACAGGCAAAACAATTTGTCGCAAAGCCCACAGAAAATTGTCGAATTCACGCCGAGACCACGACAAACAGGGCCTTTGCAGCAAACCGCACAAGGCGGCATGGAATCTGCTTTTAACCGATCCAGACCCTTACCGGCCCTTTCCGGAGTTAGATCATGTCGGCTCAGCCCCTGACCCAGAACGACCTCAAAGACATCCTGCCGCCCGAGGTCTATCGCCAGGCAGTTCATCAGGCCGACCTGGCCATTTCGATCACCGATCCGTCGGCTCGCATCCTCTATGCCAACGACAGCTTCAGCCGGATCACCGGCTACAGCGCCGAGGACATCGTCGGCCTGAACGAATCCGTACTCTCCAATCACACCACACCGCCGGCGCTGTACGCCGACATGTGGGCCTCGCTCAAGGCCCGCCGGCCGTGGTCGGGCAAGCTGCTCAACAAGCGCAAATGCGGCGGTACCTATCTCGCCGAACTGTCGATCACGCCGGTCGTCAACGACAAGGGTGAAATCACCCATTTCCTGGGCATGCACCGCGACATCACCGAACTGCATCGGCTGGAGCGCACGGTGCTCAACCAGAAGCAGTTGATCGAATCGGTGATCGACGCCTCGCCGGTGGCCTTCGCCCTGCTCGACCCGACCGGCCGCGTGGTCCTCGACAACCACGCCTACAAGAAACTGCTCACCGACATGCGGGTCAAGGAGCCGGCGCACCGTCTGCTCGATGCCCTGGCACCGGAATGGTACGAAGCCCTGGCCAGCGACCCCAGGCTCTGCGAATTCAGCAACCGCGAAATGCGCGTCGACAGCCCCGGCGGCCGCGCCCGCTGGTTGTCGGTCAGCGCCTCGGTGATCGCCATGCACAGCGAATGCGCCGACAGCTACTTCTGCGCCGCCGGCCAGCCCGGCCTGCTGCTGGTCATTTCCGACATCACCAACCTGCGCGAGGAACAGGAACGAGCCAAGGGCGCCGCGCTGAAAGCTTCGCTGGCCGAGGAAGAACGCACGGCGGCGATCCGCGAAGGGCTGTCGGCGGCGGTGTTCCGCCTGGAAGAGCCGCTCAACGTCATGGCTTCGGCAGTCGCCGTGCTCCAGCGCCGCGATCCGGCCAGCGCCGAAATGCTCAGGCACGCGCTCGACAACAGCCGCGAGCACATCGAATCGCTGCGCCAGGTGATCCCGCAAAGTCCGCATGAAATCCTCATCCGGGTGAATCTCAACGAAATCCTGCGCGACGTGCTCGAAGTGTGCACGCCGCGCCTGCTCAGCGCCGGCATCACCGTCGACTGGCAACCCTCGGCGGTGCTGCCGCCACTGAACGGCCGGCCACTGCAATTGCGCATGCTGTTCAAGGCCCTCGTTGAAAACGCCATCGAAGCCATGAACGTCAAGGGCTGGCCGCGCCGCGAACTGCAGATCAAGAGTGAAGTCGTCGATGACTGCCTGCGCGTCGCCATCCTCGACAGCGGCCCGGGCATTCCGATGGAGTGGCGGCACAAGGCCTTCGAGCCTTTCTTCACAGCCAAGAACGGCAGTGGAAAACACATCGGCACCGGCTTGTCGCGGGCCCAGCAGGTCGTCGCCGACCACGGCGGCATCATCGATCTCGACGAAAGTCCGGCTGGCGGCTGCGCCGCCATCGTCGAATTCCGCGTCGACGGCGACCCGATCTGAGCAGGACACACAACATGCACGACCACCACACCCTCCACGCTGCCGACGAATGCCCACCCCCGGGCGGCTACTGTCGAACGCACGAACTGAACATCCTGCTACTGTCGGCGCTGTACGCGGTCAGCCGCGTGCTCAGCCGCTCGCTGGCCTTCAACGAAACCCTGCACGACCTGCTGCGCGTGCTGCACGACGAAGCCGGGCTGAGCCGCGGTCTGATCGGCGTCGTCGATGCCGAAAGCGGCAAGCTGGCCATCCATACCATCTACAACCCCGACGGCCCGAGTGCCGACAGCGCCCAATACGGCCCCGGCGAAGGCATCATCGGCCTGATCCTGGAAAAGCCCCGCACCTTCAAGCTGGAACGCGTCGCCGACGAACCGCGCTTCCTCAACCGGGTCGGGCTGTACGAACCGGAACTGCCCTTCATCGCCGTGCCGATCAAGGTCGGCGGCAACCTCCAGGGCGTCCTCGCGGTCCAGCCGGAGGCACCGGAAGACGGCCTGCTCGAGGAACGAGCCCAGTTCGTCGAGATGGTCGCCAACCTGATCGGCCAGAGCCTGAAGCTATCGCTTGACGTTCAGCAGGAAAAATCGACCTTGCTCGAAGAACGCGACCTGCTGCGCCGTACCGTCCGCCACCAGCACGGTTTCGACAGCATGGTCGGACGCTCGGCGGTGATGCGCCGGGTCTTCGAACAGGCGCGCATGGTCGCCAAGTGGAACACCACCGTGTTGATCCGCGGCGAAACCGGCACCGGCAAGGAACTGATCGCCAACGCCATCCACTACAACTCGCCGCGCGCGCGCAACATGCTGGTCAAGCTCAACTGCGCCGCGCTGCCCGAGAACCTGCTCGAATCCGAACTCTTCGGCCACGAACGCGGCGCCTTCACCGGCGCCGTCGAAGCGCGCAAGGGCCGCTTCGAACAGGCCAACGGCGGCACGCTGTTCCTCGACGAAATCGGCGAAGTCTCGGCGGCCTTCCAGGCCAAGCTGCTGCGCATCCTGCAGGAAGGCGAGTTCGAACGCGTCGGCGGCAGCAAGACGATCAAGGTCGATGTGCGCATCATCGCCGCCACCCACCGCGATCTGGAAACCGCCGTCGAGATGGGCGACTTCCGCGAGGACTTGTTCTACCGGCTGAACGTCATGCCGCTGTTCCTGCCGCCGCTACGCGAGCGCATCGAGGACATCCCGGAAATCGCCCGCCACCTGCTGACCAAGATCGGCAACGACCAGAAGCGCAAGCTGACGCTCAGCGACATGGCCCAACGCCGCCTGGCCAGCCACGACTGGCCGGGCAACGTGCGCGAACTGGAAAACTGCCTGGAACGCGCCGCGGTACTCTCTGAAGACGGCATGATCGACGTCGACCTGATCCGCTTCCCGAGCAGCCGCGAGCGCAGTTCGGCCCGACCGCTGAAGACCACTGCGCCAAACAGCGAGATGCCGCCAGCCGCCAGCGAAGTGGATATCAACGATCCCTCGCTGTCCGAGCGCGAACGCGTCATCGCCGCGCTCGAACAGGCTGGCTGGGTCCAGGCCAAAGCCGCCCGCATTCTCGGCATGACGCCGCGTCAGATCGCCTACCGCATCCAGACGCTGAACATCGAGGTCAAGCAGTTCTGAGCCCGACACCCGACACTGTCGTAAACGCGACAACACAAACCAACCGCAAACCATTGAAAACGCTTGAATAAGCGCTGGCATCTTCCTTGCAGCGCTGAGACATCAACAAGGAGAACACCATGCCCAAACCGAAGAAACATGTCCTCGTCTGCGTCCAGGGCCGTCCCGCCGGTCACCCGCGCGGTTCCTGCCAGGAAAAGGGCTGCGGCCAGACCTGGCAGGCCTTCCAGGACGAATTCACCGCCCGCAACCTGTGGAACGCCGGCTTTCAGCTGACCAACACCGGCTGCCTCGGCCCCTGCCATCTCGGCACCAGCGTCATCGTCTATCCGGAAGGCACCATGTACGTTGGCGTCAAGCCCGAGGATGTCGGCGCGATCATCGACGAGGACCTGATGTTTGACCAGCCGGTCGAACGCCTCAAGGCCCCCGCCGACGTCTGGGCCTGAGATCATGGGAACCGTCCCGTACGAAATCGGTGACCTGGTCTACGCCGCCGAAGACCTGTTCAACGACGGCGGCATGCCCGGTGTCGATGACGAGGACGCGCTGCTGGTCGCCACCGGCACGCGCGGCGTGGTGGTGCATTTCGGCCACACCGAACTCGAACCGATCCAGGAAATCTATCTGGTGCGCTTTGAAAACGGTCCCGACGGCACGCTCGGCGACCCGATCGGCGTGCTGCCCGAAGAACTGACGCAGGAAGTCGTGGCGGCCTGAAATGGACAAGATCGGCATCTTCTTCGGTACCGACACCGGCCGCACCCGGCTGGTCGCCAAGCAGATCGCCAAGAAGCTCGGCGAGGTGGCTGCCGCACCGGTCAACATCGGTCGCACCACCCTCGCCGACTTCCTTGCTCATGACCGCCTGATCGTCGGTAGCCCCACCCTGGGCGACGGCGAGCTGCCCGGCGAATCGACCGGCTTGAGCCAGCCAAGCTGGGAGGAATTTCTGCCGCAACTGGCCGACGCCGACCTGTCCGGCAAAACCATTGCCATCTTTGGCCTCGGCGACCAGCAGAAATACCCGGACGAATTCGTCGACGCCATCGGCATCCTCCACGACGCCTTCGTCGCCTGTGGCGCGACGGTGGTTGGCCGCTGGCCGGTGGTCGGTTACGAATTCAAGGCCTCGCGGGCAGTCGACGGCCAGCACTTCCTCGGTCTGGCCATCGACCAGCACCACCAGGCGATGCTCAGCGAAAGCCGTATCGACGCCTGGCTGGAACAGATCAAACCGGAGTTGCTGCGATGAATACCAACCCCTGGTCACTACCCAAGGACCGCTCGCTGCGCCGGCTGCTCGTCAGCCTCGACGAAAAACTGGGCGACGCCTGTGACGTCGCCCCCGACAACGGCGGCGATCCCAACATCGTCACCCTGCGCCACAGCGAACTGGACCGCCTGCGCGCCCACGTATACCTGCACGGCCAGCGCCCCGGCACCTACGGTGTCTTCTTCGAATACCCGCACCCGGTACCCGGCATCCTCGAAACCGAGGAAAACCTGCCGCTCCCCAAGGCCCTGGCCAGCTTGGCGCTGCATTTCGACGCCTGAAGCGGCTCAGTCGGCGGCCACGTCGGCCAGCACCCGGACCGGCAAGCCGCCGATGCTGCGCACCGCATCGAGCAGTGCGACCTCGCCAGCAGCTTCGCCACGAAAGCGGCGCAGATGCACCCAGCCGCCGTCCCGCACGGAAACCCGGTAGGTATCGGGGCCATCACTTTCGTCGCACACCGACCATTCGCCCAGCGCCGCCCATTCGATGAAGAATTCGCCGATTTCGCCGGCCATCCACAAGCGGCCCATCGCCTCCGCGACACCGGGCAAGGCGAGCAGCGCATGGCGCGACACCAGCACGCCGTCGCTGCGCAGCTCGATCCAGTTCTTGCCGCAGGCGTAGCGCCAGGGTGCAGTCACCACCGGTCCGCCCGCCGCCGCCACCAGCTTGCCCTGCATCCATTCCGCTGCCAGCGCCGGCGGCAGACGACGCAGACGCCGATGGTATTGGCGGACCAGCACCGCCAGTCCGGCCAGCGGCAGCAAGCTCAGCCCGAGGCCAAGCAGCAGGCCGGCCTCGCTGACCTGTCCGACCACGGCAAAACCGATGAACGGACCGGCCAGTGCGGTCGCCAGACAAGCGAGGATCGCCCCCAGGCGAGGCTTGGGCGCGGCCGGCAGCGGCGTGCGCTTGTAAGGATGGTCGGCCATCTCAGCCGCCCCCCTGCCCCGGCGTTCCCGGTGCATGCTGTTTCCACACCCGGCGCAGGTCGCGCGCCGAGGCGAAGCCGGCGCCCTCGGCGGCGCGCTCGACGCTCTGCCCCTGGGCGATCAGCTGGCGCGCCAGCTCGACGCGCAAGCCGTGGCGGTAATCGAGCAGGCCGATCCCGGCCTCGTTGCGGAACAGCCGGCTGAGGTGACGCGGGCTGACATGCACCTGTGCAGCAATCTCGCTCACCGAGATATCCGCCGCCGGGTCGCGGGCGATCAGGTCCTGCGCCTTGTGCACCGCCGGGTGCAGGTGGTTGCGATGGGCCAGCCAGGGCGACAGCTGCGGGTCGGCGCCGGTGCGCCGCAGGTAGATCACCATCCGCCGCGCCACCTGCGTCGCCAGCAAGCCGCCGGCAAAGCGTTCGACGATGGCCAGCGCCAGGTCCACGCCGCCGGCGATGCCGGCCGAGGTGAACACCGATCCGTCCTCGACGAACATCCGGTTTTCCAGCACCTGCGCCTGCGGCGCCCAGTCGCGCAGCATGGCGATCAGCGCGTGGTGCGTCGTGCACCGGTGGCCGTCGAGCAGGCCGGCGCGCGCCGCCAGCAGCGAGCCCGAGCAGATGCAGGCGAGCCGGTGGCGGGCCGGGTCGAACTGCGCGTGCAGCCAGTCGATGATCGCCAGCGCCGCCGGCGTCGCGTAATCGCGCGGCTCGTCCTCGGTGCCGAGCAGGAAAACCAGGGTGTCGTCGGCCAGCGTCTGCGGCAACGGATCGACACGATTGATCACGCCCAGCGAATTGACGCACTCGGCCTGCGGCCCGGCCACGCACAGGCGGAACGGCGCGCCGGCCTGCGCCGCCATGTGGATGACCTCGGCCGGCCCGGCGAAATCGAAGGCCGTGTGTTGCGGATGCAGGATGAACAGCATGTCCATGGAAAACTCCCGATCAGGCCGGACGCAGCAAACCCGGCGCGTCCGCCGCGCCAGTGTCGCACGAAGCACCGCCCGGCAGCTCGGCGACCCAGCCGAGGCGACGCAATTCGGCCACCAGCCCGGCAGCGCCGACGCCAGCCACGATCACCCGCGACGCCCGCCGCCGCCACAACCAGAAGTGCAGCGCCAGCGGCACGCCGGCCCCGGCGAAGCGCCGCTCGACCGGCACCGGCCAGCCCTCGGCAGCCCCCAGCGCCACCGCCGCCGCGCCCTGCCACCAGCGCGCGAACAACCTCCGCGACAGCGGCGAATCGGCATCGAGCCCGGCCGGCGGCGGCAACAACAACAGGACTTCGCGCTCCATGATCGTCTCCCGTGACGGTTTCCCTGGAGACGAAGCTTAGGCGGGCAGCAGAACCGGCGACAGACCGGAACGGGACCGGAAGCGGACGGAATCGGACATGTTTTTTGCTAAAGGTTGGCCAAAAACAACGCAAAATGACAAATAGCTTCCCTGCAGGCAAAATACCAAGGCTGCTAGCCGTCTAATGAGAGAGACCTGAGTGACCACTCTCGCGGCCGAGCCGGGTCACGCATCCCCAGCTTGTAGCTCGACAACGACTGGAATCGCCTTGATCATCCGCTACGCCAACAGCCTGTTTAAAACTGCGGCAAGCTTGCCGTTCACGCTCTTTTCAGTCATCAACCTATTCCCGCTTGGTACTGCGACAGCGGAAGGCTGGTTCGCCTTTCTGACCATGCTGATGATTACGCTCGTCTGCGCATTTACGGAGTTCCGTGATCGGGCAACCTATCTGGAAATCCAGTCCCGAGCCGGAAAGCTCATCCTGACTCGCCCGTATTTTCTGCTGTTCAAACGGAAATACTTGTTCAAAATCGAAGAGTTTTCATCAGTACGTTCTTACATCGTCACAGGTCCGGGAAAAACAAGAAACCTGGTCGAACTCGTTACCAGCCACGGAGGCGAGGCGCTTCCCGTAGCCGAGTTCCCCTGCCAATGGTCCACGCCATCGAAATTTGACGAATCTGCCGCTGCGAAAAACTTGCGCCGAGCCATCGCTCAAGAACTGAAGATTGAGGATGCAGGCTTCCTCGGCGCACGCTGGCAGGGTGCGTATCTTTCTCCAAGAACCAGACACATCGACTAAATCTCGCGGAGTAACCCCAAAAAATTTTCAGCAGCCCAGTGCCCGTTCCAGCAACACCGCCACATGCACCGCCTGGCGCCCGCTGCCGTCCTTGATCTGGTGCCGGCAGGAAAAGCCGTCGGCAACGATCACGGTATCGGCGCTGGCGGCGCGCACCGCAGGCAGTAGCGCGAGTTCGCCCATCCGTACCGAAGCATCGTGGTGTTCGGCTTCCAGGCCGAAGCTGCCGGACATGCCGCAGCAACTGGCGTCGATGATCTCGAACTCGAATTCCGGAATCCAGCCGAGCACCTTCTTCACCGACTTCATCGCGCCGAAGGCCTTCTGGTGGCAGTGGCCATGCACCAGCGCGCGGCCGCCGGGGATGGGCTTGAGGTCGAGCTTCAAGCCCTTGTTGCCTTCGCGCATCAGGAATTCCTCGAACAGGAAGGCCTGTTTCGAGAGCTGGCCGACCTCGGGGCCGAGTCCGAGGCTGTAGAACTCGTCACGCAGCGCCAGCAGGCAGGAGGGTTCAAGGCCGACGATGGGCGTGCCGGCGGTCAGCGCCGGGGCGAGCGCGGCCATCACCCGGCGCGCTTCGACTTTGGCTTCCTCGACCATGCCTTGCGACAGGTAGGTTCGGCCGCAGCACAGCGGGCGCTCGGGTTCACCGTCGGTTTTTTCCGGTTCGAGCACCTCGACCGCGTAACCGCCGGCGCGCAGCACTTTCAACGCGGCGGCGGCGATTTCGGGCGTGTAGTAGTGGGTGAAGGTGTCGACGAAGAGCACGACCTTGCCGCGTTCACCGGTCGTTGGCGCGGCGTCGCCCTGGAAGCCGGCGCCGACGATCTGCGGGATCGGCCGCCGGGCCGAGATGCCGAGCCAGCGCTCGGCGAGCTTCGCTACCCAGGGCGAATTGTTGCGCAGCCGTACCAGCGCCTGCAGCGTCGGCCGCCACTCATGCAGCCAGCGCGGCAGCGCGCCGAACAGCCGGGCCCGGCGCGGCACGCCCTGGCGTTCGTTCTTCTGCGCCAGGTATTCGGTCTTGATCAGCGTCATGTCGACCGCGCTCGGACATTCCTTCTTGCAGCCCTTGCACGACACGCAGAGGTCCATCGCGACGGCGAGGTCGGGGTGGGCGAAGGGATCGTCGCCGAGCTCACCGTTGAGCGCCGCCTTGAACGCCTTGACCCGGGCGCCGGTCGAATGCGCCGGGTCGTGCGTGATGCGGTAACTCGGGCACATCACGCCCTTGCCGTCGCGCTGGCACTGGTGGTTGTTCATGCACACCGCCACCGCCTTGGCGTAGTTGCCGCCGGTGGCGGGAATGCCGGCGTAGGCGTCGCCGACGCCATAGGTGTCGTAGGCCGACCAGTCGAGATGGGTTTTCATGCCAGTCAGGCAAGCAAAACCAGCGCCACAACAAATAGCTGTAAAATCAAGGAACTACCAGCCACCACCTCTGTTGCATTCCTGACAATGCAGAAATCGCGATGCCCTTGGACGTCGCCCCGCTACTCAGGCCGGCCACAAGCCCAGGTCGACCATCTGCCGGGTGGCTTCCGGCGCCCAGCCGCGATTGGCGGCCGGGCTGGCCGGGCTGGGGTGGAGGATGCGACCGAAGCGGACCGGCAGACCGGCCAGGGCGATGGTGGCGCGCTTCTCGGCCCAGGCACCGACGCCGATCACCCATTCCGCCTGTAGCGCCTCGACCATGCGCCGCAGGTGGGCGTCGCAGGCAGCCTGCAACGGCCCGGCTTCGGCGGCAGGCAGTTTGTCCGGGGTCAGGTTGCGGCCTTCGTCGAAGAAGACCAGCGGGCAATAATTGGCGACGAAATGCTCGGCAAAGAAGGCTTCCGGGGTGCCGAAGCGTTCGCGGAACAGGCCCCACAGGCGCTGCCCGCTGACTTCGCCGCGCTTGCAGGCAAAGCCGTCCACCGGCTTCTTGGGATTTTCCAGCGCCGGCTTGCCAACCGCGCCGGACAGGCCGAGCCAGTCACGCACTGCGGCGATCTCGCCAAACGGCACGCCGGTCTGGGCCATGCCGAACGGGCCGGGATTCATGCCAAGGAAGACGATCCGCTTCTTGTTGCTGCCAAAACGCTCCAGGTAGGCGCGATGCACCGTCCAGGCGTAGTCGAGCGGGTTATAGACATGGCTGACCGGCGCAGCGAAGCGCATCGCATCGACTTCGCGGGAAAGGGTCTGGGCTGCCTCAACGAGGCGGGAGGCAATGGCAGTCATCGGCGGAAGGGGTAACGGTGAAAGGCCGGGATTATCCCAGATATCCAGCCGATGGCCGGCGGACGGACCTGATAACATCCGGCCATGAGCCGCTACCGGGAACTCGCTGCGCACACCGAAAAGCTGATCGCCGACGGCCTGCTTCGTCCGGGCGAGCGCCTGCCCTCGGTCCGCAGCGCCTGCCGCAGCCATGGCGTCAGTCCGATCACGGTGACCCAGGCCTACTACCTGCTGGAGAGTCGCGGGCTGATCGAAGCGCGGCCGAAGTCGGGCTATTTCGTTCGCGCCCGGCTGGGCCAGCGCCTGGCCGAGCCGGCGATGAGCCACCCGGTCGGCGGCTCGACGCAACTTCAGGTCAGCGATTTCATTTTCCAGATCCTGGACAGCGTGCGCGATCCGGCGGTGGTTCCGCTCGGTTCGAGCTTTCCCGACCCACGACTGTTTCCGCTCGACAAGCTGGGGCGTCATCTGGCCAATGCTGCCCGCCGCTTCGATCCGCTGGCCAGCCTCAGCGACCTGCCGCCGGGCAACGAGGAGCTGCGCCGGCAGTTGGCGCTGCGCTACCTGGCGCTCGGCGCCGACGTCTCGCCGCAGGAGATCGTCATCACTTCGGGCGCCATGGAAGGGCTCAATCTCTGCCTGCAGGCGGTCACCCGGCCCGGCGACCTGATCGCCGTCGAATCGCCGACGTTCTACGCCGGCCTGCAGGCGAGCGAACGGCTCGGGCTCAAGGTCATCGAGATTCCCAGCCACCCCCGCGCCGGGGTCAGCCTACCAGCGCTGGCCGAGGCCTTGCGCCGGCATCCGGTCAAGGCCTGCCTGTTCATGCTCAATTTCGCCAACCCCACGGGCAGCCGGGTCGCCGACGAACACAAGCTGGAACTGCTGGAACTGCTCGGGTGCCACGAGGTGCCACTGATCGAGGACGATGTTTACGGCGAACTGCATTTCGGCCCGCAAGCGCCGCTGTGCAGCAAGGCTGCCGACCGGCGCGGGCTGGTCATGCATGTCTGTTCGTTCGCCAAGAGCCTGGCGCCGGGATACCGGATCGGCTGGGTCGCTGCCGGCCGTCACGCGCGCAGCATCCAGCGCCAGAAGCTGTCGCTCAGCCTGGCGACGACGGTGCCGGTGCAGATCGCCATCGCCGATTACCTCAGACAGGGCGGCTACGAAAACCATCTACGTCGTCTGCGCAATACGCTGGCCGCGCGGGAAGCGGCGCTGGTCGAAGCGATCGAGCAGCATTTCCCGTCCGCCACCCGGCTGGCGCGCCCGCAGGGCGGTTATTTCCTGTGGCTGGAACTGCCGCCCCAGGTCGATACCCTGCGCCTCCACCAGCAAGCGCTGGCGCAAGGCATCAGCATCGCCCCGGGACCGATCTTTTCGGCCAAGCGGGAGTTCGGCCACTATCTGCGGCTCAATTTCGGCCACCCCGACACCGCAGCAATGACGGCGGCAACGGCGGTTCTCGGCCAGTTGATCGAACAGCAGTTGTAGCCGGCAATCTGTGCCTATCGGAAATCACGGCATCTGAATCTGTTCCCATTCCAGGCCGAGTGATTTACTCCGCCCGATCGTCTCGACATCGCGACCGGAAGGAAACGGAATGCACAAACCCATCACCAAAGCCCAGGAAGCCAGGCTGGCCTTCTATCGGAAAAAGGGAAAAATACACGCCAGAGCCACCGCGGGGAAATTCAACCGCCTGCGCTGGGCCATGGTCTGGCTGACCCAGATCGTTTTCTACGGTAGTTGCTGGCTGAGCTGGGAGACGAACGGGGTGACGCGGCAAGCCGTCCTGCTCGATATCGCGCACGAGAAGTTCTACCTGTTCGGCCTCGTCCTCTGGCCGCAGGACGCCCTGCTGATGGCTTTTGGCCTGATCCTGGCGGCGACGGCCTTGTTCTTCGTGACCGCCATCGCCGGCCGCCTGTTCTGCGGCTTTGCCTGCCCGCAAACGGTGTACACCGCGATCTTCACCTGGATCGAGGCCAGGGTGGAAGGCGACCACCTGGCTCGCCTGAAACTCGACCAGAGTCCGCCAAGTGGCCGCAAACTCGGGCTCAAGGCGATCAAGCACGGCTTGTGGCTGCTCTTCGCCGCCTGGACGGCGATCACCTTCGTCGGCTACTTCACCCCCATCCGCGAACTGCTGCCGGCCTTGCCGGCGGGCCGGCTGGGCCCCTGGGAGAGCTTCTGGCTCATCTTCTACGCGGCCTTCACCTACGTCCAGGCCGGTCTGGCGCGCGAGGCCGTGTGCCAGCACATGTGCCCCTACTCCCGCTTCCAGGGCGTGATGTTCGACCCGGACACCCGCAACGTCGCCTACGACCCGGCCCGTGGCGAACCGCGCAACAGCCGCCGTCAGGCCGGTAGCAGCGGTGACTGCGTCGATTGCGGCATTTGCGTGCAGGTCTGCCCGACCGGCATCGACATCCGCGACGGCCTGCAGTACCAGTGCATCAACTGCGGCCTGTGCATCGACGCCTGCGACCAGGTGATGGACAAGATCGGCGCGCCGCGCGGACTGATCCGCTTCATGTCCGAACGCGAAGTTGGCGGGGCAACGCCAACCAGGGGCTGGATCGGGCGACCCCGCGTGGCCGCCTACGCCGCCCTGTTGCTGGTGTGCTCGCTGCTCGCCGGGTGGACGCTGGCCGAGCGCTCGCTGCTGCTGGTCGATGTACTGCGCGACCGCGGTGCCCTGCACCGGGAAACCGCCGACGGCACGATCGAAAACGCCTACACGCTCAAGCTGATGAATCTCGACGAGAACCGTCGCAGCTTCACGGTCGATGTCAGCGGCCCGGCCAATATCAGCATCGTCGGCGAACGGGAGTTCACCGTCGAGGCCGGCAGCATCCGGCCGGTTTCCCTGACCGTCGCCGTCCCCGCCGACAGCGGCGCCAGCGGCATCCAGCCGATCCAGTTCCGGGTCTGGGACCAAGACCGGCCAGCAAGCTCGGTGCTGGAAAAGAGCAGTTTTGTCCTGCCTTGAGGGGCAGTGGAACCAAGCGGCGGCTCAGCCCGATTCGTGCAGCTTGATGAGCGGCTGACCGGCAAACTCTCCGCGCGACAGGCAAGATTCCTGAGAAAATCGCCGCATGCAAGCAAGCCCCCGCCCTGTAGCGGCCAGCCGGCCGCACTTCCACCGAACGCCCGCCCTGCCTTTCGTCGAAGCACGCAGTGCCGCCGACTCGCAGGCCTGCTACCGACCGCATGCCCACGCCGAATGGTCGATCGGCGCGGTCGACGCCGGCAGCAGCCGATTTTCCGTCGGCGCGGAGGAGCGTCGGCTCGTCCCCGGCGACCTGGTCGTCATTCCGCCCGAGCGCGTCCATGCCTGCAACCCGCAGGCGCATGGTCGCTGGAGCTATCGCATGCTCTACATCGACGCAGACTGGATGGCCGACTTCCTGGCGACGACCCCGTTCGCTGCCGCATTGACCGACGCTGCCTGGCGGCACGCCCGCTCCCCGCTCGCCTACCGTCGCTTCGCCGAGGTTTTCGCGGCAGTCCGCACCGGCGCCGATGCCGGCCGTTTTGCCGAGGCCCTCGGCCAGTTGTTCGTCGCACTGAGCGAACCGCTCGCCGTCGCGCCGCCAATCGACGCCCTGCCGCCCGCCATCGCCAACGTCCGCGACTGGCTGGACGCGCATTGCGACGCAAGCATTCCGCTCACCGAACTCGCCGCCCGCGCCGGCCTCAGCCCCTACCAGTTGATCCGCCGTTTCGTCCGCCACACCGGCATGACGCCGCACGCCTATCAACTCGACCGCCGCATCCAGCGCGCCCGCCGCCTGCTCGCCGCCGGCACGCCGATCTGCGATACCGCGCTGGCTACCGGCTTTGCCGACCAGAGCCACTTCCACCGCAGCTTCCGCGAACGCGTCGCGGCCACCCCGGGGCAGTACGCCAGGCGGCGCTGAGCCGCGCAATTTCGTCCAAGACCGACCGGCACCGGCTGGCGATACTCCGCCCATTTGCGGAAGCCGCCATGCCCTTCGACTTCACCCAGTTCGGCCTCGTCGCCAGCGCCCACTTCGTCGCCCTGCTCAGCCCCGGGCCGGATTTCTTCCTGATCATGCGCACGCGCATCGTGCACGGCCTGCGCCCGGCCATCGCCACCAGCCTCGGCATCGCGCTGGCCAACGCCGCCTACATCGCCCTGGCGCTGACCGGCGTGTCACTCCTGGCGCAGTGGCCGCAACTGTTTGCTGTGCTGAAGTGGGCCGGCTGTCTCTATCTGGTCTGGCTCGGCCTGCTGTTCCTGCGCAGCGACGGTCGGCTGCCGATCACCGACGCAGCCCCCTCGGCGACGACAAAACACTTTGCCCGACTGGCACCGCATCTGCTGCAGGGTTTCCTCTCCGGCATCCTCAACCCGAAGAACTCGCTGTTCTACGCCCTGCTCTTCGGCGCCCTCATCGCGCCAAACACGCCGGCCGGCGAACAGGCGCTCTACGGCCTGTGGATGGCGAGCATCGTCTTCGCCTGGGACGCCCTGATCGCCCATAGCGTCGGCCAGCCCCGGCTACTGGCCTGGTTCCACCGCCATCTGCGCGGCATCGAGCGGGTCTCCGGCGTAGTCATGCTTGCCATCGCCGCCGGCATCGTCATGCGCTGAAGCCGGCCAGGCCCGCCATTGCTGCACCGGCCAGCCCAGGCGGTGGGCGTGCGCGGTCAGCGCCGGGTCGGCATTGACCGCACAGGGCAGCGTGGCCAGTTCGAGCAGCGGCAGGTCATTGTGCGAGTCGGAATAGGCGTGCACCTGCGCGAATCCGGCCAGGTTCAGCCCCTGCCCGGCCAGCCAGGCCTCGACCGCAGCCGGCTTGCGCGGGCCGAAGCTGATCTCGCCGACGATGCGCCCGCTCAGGCGGTCGCCGACGATTTCGGCGCGCGGCGCGATCAGCGCCAGCGGCCCGAACAGCTCGGCAATCCCGGCGGCGAGAAAGTCATGGGTCGCGGTGACGATGGCCAGCCGGTCGCCGCGCTGGCGATGCGCGTCGACGCTGGCGAAAGCGGTGCGCGAAATGCGCGGTGCGATCGCCTCGGCGACGAAACGGTCGCGCCAGCCCCGCCATTCGGCGAGCGGCCGGGTGCTCAGCAGCGACAGGTGAAAAGCCAGGTAGGCGCCGATGTCCAGGCTGCCCGCCTCGTAGCGTGCGTACTCTGCGGCCTGGCGCTGCAGCACGTCGGCAGGCAGTTGCCCGGCAGCAACCAGGTAAGCCAGCCAGAGGCTGTTGCTGTCGCCGTCGAGCAGGGTGTGGTCAAGATCGAAAAGTGCCAGATGCATGCTTGTTGGTGCCGCTCAGTCGATGAGCGCGCCGCTTTCGTCGAAGAAGGGATAAGGACCGGCGAAATCGCCGATGTTCGCGACATGGCTGACCAGCACGCCGTCGTGCCAGCGGTGCAGCATGAAGCCCGGCGGTTCCATGCGGAAACCGCTGGGCGCCTGTTCGCGCAGGTCGAGCGCGACCTGGTGGGCGGTACTCGGGCAGGTCAGCGCCGCACGGCCGCCGACCATGGCGTGGATGGTCCGGTGCAGGTGACCGCACAGCACCCGCTGCACCTGCGGATGCTGCTCGAGGAGCCGGGCAAAGGCCGCGCGGCCGCGCAGGCCGATGCGGTCCATGTGGCCGATGCCGGTGGCGAAGGGCGGATGGTGCATCAGGATCAGCGTCGGCGCCGCCGGCCGTTCGGCCAGCGTGCGTGCCAGCCAATCAAGGCGCTCGGCGCAGAGTTCGCCGCCGCCCTGGCCGGGCACCAGGGTATCGAGGCCGACGATGCGCAAGGGGTAATCGTCGATCGCGAACTGCAGGAATCCCGAGGCCGGGAAATAACCGGCCGGCGCGAAGGCGCGGCGCATCGCCTCGCGTTCGTCGTGATTGCCGGGAACGACGACCAGCGCTTGCGGCAAGGGCGCCAGGATGGCTTGCAGGCAGGCATATTCCTCGGCACTGCCGACATCGACCAGATCGCCGGTGAGGACCACCAGATCGGGTTGCGGATCGAGTTTGCGCAGCGCGTCCACTGCCGCCTTGAGGCAGGCAGCGGTATCGACCCGACCGTAAGCTAGGCGGCCAGCGTTCTTGATGTGGGTATCGGTGAGTTGGGCAATCAGCATCGTTGTCTCCTAGAGCACCATCAGGCCGTGCCGCTCGACGGCCAGCGCGACCGTTTCGCCGTGCCGGTATTCGCGGCGGGCCGGGGTTTCGAGGACCAGCGGCCGTTCCTCGCCGACATCGACGAACAAGCGTACATGGTCGCCGCAGAAAAAGGCCGCGCTGACCGTGCCGCGCAGGCTGGCCGCCTCGCCTTCGGCGGCGATGCGCGTGTCTTCCGGCCGAAAGAGGATTTCCCGGGCCGTCGCCGGCAGCTCCGGCCAGACGACGTAGCCACCAGGGCAACGGAAGACTTCGCCCTCGGCATGGCCGCTCAGGCGGTTCATCGTGCCGATGAATTCGGCCACGTAACGCGAGGCCGGCCGCTGGTAGATGTCGCGCGGCGCGCCGACCTGGGCGATGCGCCCGTGGTCCATGACGACGATGCGGTCGCCCAGCGCCATCGCCTCGGCCTGGTCGTGGGTGACGTAGATCGCGGTGATGCCCAGTTCGCGCAGCAGGCTGTCGATTTCGAAGCGCAGGGTGTCGCGCAGCTTGGCGTCGAGCGCGGTCAGCGGCTCGTCGAGCAGCAAGGCGCGCGGCCGCACGGCCAGCGCCCGGGCCAGCGCGACGCGCTGGCGCTGGCCCCCGGAAAGCTGGTCGATGCTGCGGTCGGCCAGCCGTTCGATACGCATCAGGGCGAGCATCTCGCCGACCCGGGCACGCTGTTCGGCGGCCGACTGGCGACGCAGGCGCAACCCGTAGGCGATGTTCTCGGCCACGGTCATGTTCGGAAACAGCGCGTACGACTGGAACACCATGCCGACGTTGCGCTTCTCGATCGGCAGCGCGGTGACATCCTCGCCACCGAACAGGACCCGGCCGCCGGCATCGGGCTGTTCGAGGCCGGCGATCAGGCGCAGCGTGGTCGTCTTGCCGCAACCGGACGGTCCGAGCAGGACCAGGGTTTCGCCGGCGGCAATGGCCAGGTCGACCGGTTCCAGCGCACGCGTACCGTCGGTGAAGGTCTTGGCGCAGTTTTCCAGGTAGATGGGGACGGCTTGCATCATGAATCGTTCTCGGCAGAAGAGTCGCGCTCGGCGAAGACGGTGCGGCGCGGCCGGGCCAGCGCCTGCAGGGCGAGCAGCAGGGGGGTGATGAGCAGGAAGAAGATCAGCGTGTAGGCGCTGCCGATCTCCAGGCGCAAGGAAGCGTAGGCGTCGGCCAGGCCGACCGGCAGGGTCTTGGTGAATGGCGTATGGAGCAGCCAGGTCATGTTGAATTCGCCCATCGACAGCGTCACCACCATCAGCGCGCCGGCCAGGATGCCGTTGCGGCAGTTGGGCAGGACGATGTCGCGGAAACGCTGGGCGAAACCGGCGCCGAGCGAGGCGGCGCCCTCTTCCAGCGTCGGCAGGTCGATCACGCTGAGCACGGCGAGTACCGAGCGGACCATGAAGGGCAGCGTGAACAGCACGTGGCCGACCAGGATGAAGGCGGCCGAGGTGCGAAAACCGGCCAGGCCGCCGTAGGCGACGATCAGGCCGAGCGCCGTGGCCAGCCCGGGAACGGCCACCGGCAGCATCAGCAGTTCCTCGATGGCGCGGGCCAGGCGGCCGCGCGAGCGGGCCAGCAGATAGGCCAGCGGCACGCCGAGCAGCAGCGTCAGTACTAGGCAGGCGAGCGCCAGCCCGAGCGACAGGAACAGCGTATCGCGGTAGCCGTCCCAGACCTCGAGGACCCAGCGCAGCGTCAAGCCGCTTTCCAGGCCGACGAAGTAGTTGACCGTCAAACCAGCGAGGATGGACATCACCACCGGGACGACGAGAAAGGCGCAGACCGCGATGGTGAAGGCGAACTGCAGGCCGTACAGGAATCTTCCGTGTTGCATCGCGCCTCCTCAACCGGCCGCGGCCACGGTGCTGCCCGAGGCGCTGCGCGCCACGGCCAGCGCCAGCCAGGCGACTGCCCCCAGCGAAAAGCTCAGGGCGGCGGCCATGGCGATGTTGGCCGACATCGTGAATTCGGTGTAAATAACCATCGGCAGCACCTCGATCCGCGTTGCCAGCGTGAACGCGGTGCCGAAGGCGCCGACGGCAGTGGCGAAGCAGATCGCGCCGGCCGAGATCAGGGCCGGTCGCAAGCCGGGCAGGATCACGTCGCGGACCACCTGCCAGGGTGTCGCGCCGAACGAGCGGGCGGCCTCCTCGAGGCGCGGATCGAGCTTTTCGGCGGCAGCCATGATCGTCAGGATGGTCCGCGGGATCGAGAAATAGACGTAGCCCATGCACAGCCCGGCCAGCGAGTAGGCGAAGATCGGCCGCTCGCCGCCGAACATCGTGAACACTTCGCCGATGATCCCCTGGCGGCCGGCCAGCATGATTACCATGAAGCCGACGACGACGCCGGGAAAGGCCAGCGGCAGCGTCATCGCGGCGACCAGCGCGGCGCGTCCGGGAAAACGGTGGCGCTCGAGGAAGACGCCGGCGATGCTGCTGATCGCCAGGGTCAGCACGGTGGTGACGGCGGCAACGGCCAGCGTCGTCCACAGGGCGCGGAAATAATTGGCGTCGGTGACGATCGCCAGGTAGGCCAGCCAACCGCTCTCGCCACTGGCGCCGATGAAGAACAGGCGGGCCATGGGCAGGAGGAAGAAGGCGCTGAAGAACAAGGCTGCCGGCAGGAGCAGCAGCAGGAACTGACGACGGGGCATGGTGTTTCGATCGATCGACGGCGGAAAAACTGCGGGCGCCGCCAGGGGCGCCCGCAGCAGGGTCACTTCACTTCGTTGCGGTAGCGCTCGATGATCGCGGCCTGGGCGGCGGCGAGCTTCTTCAGGTCGACCGGCTTGGCGCGGGCGTATTCGCTTTCCGGCAGGAACTTGGCCTTGGCCTCGGCCGACAGCTTGTCGGCGAACACCGGGCGCAGGAAGGCATTGCCCCACATCGCCTGGCTTTCGTCGGAGAGGACGAAATCGAGCACTTTCTGGCCGTTGGCTGCATGCGGTCCGTTCTTGACCAGCCCCATCACGTACGGGAAGACCAGCGTGCCTTCCTTGGGAATGACGAAGGCGACCGGCGCCATGTCCTTGTACTGGCCGCGGTAGGCGTTGAAGTCGTAATCGAGCAGGATCGGGATCTCGCCGGAGATGACGCGGGCGTAGGAAGTCTGCTTCGGCACGATCGGCTGGTTCTTATGCAGTTCCTTGAAGAAGCGGATCGCCGGATCGAGGTTGTCGTAGCTGCCGCCGAGCGCCAGATTGATGGCCATGACGCCGAGTTGGCCGACCGCCGCCGAGGTCGGGTCGAGATAGCCGACCAGGCCCTTGTATTCCGGCTTGAGCAGGTCGCTCCAGCTTTGCGGTACCGGCTTGCCGCCGAGCGCGGCCTTGTTGACGAAGAGGCCGAGGGTGCCGGAATGGATGGTGAACCAATGACCTTCCGGATCCTTCAGGCTGGCCGGAATCTTGTCCCAACCCTTCGGCTTGTACGGCGTCAGCACGCCGGCGTCGCGCGCCGGATCGGCGGCGATGCCGCCAAGGTAGGTGACGTCGGCCACCGGACTGGCCTTCTCGGCGATCAGCGCGGCAATCGACTGGCCGGAGTTCTTGTTGTCCGGCGGCACGACGATGTTCAGGCGACTGCGAATCGCCTTCAATTGCGAACCCCAATCCGCCCATTCCGGCGGGCAGTTGTAGCAGATGGCGGTTTCCTGGGCGCTGGCGGCGCCGGCGGCGAAGAGTGCGGCGCCACCGACGAGGGCAGCGGCCAGGGTACGGACGAAACGCTTGGGCATCATGGTTGTTCTCCAGAGGTTGGGGGAAGGGTTGGCACGACAACGCGGACGCCGGCCGTCGCCAGCATCGCGCGGATCAAGGGGGGGAGCGGACGGTCGCTATAAACGGCGCTGGCATCGGTGATATGGCCGCCGCGCACGGTCGCGTCGCGGGTGAATTTGCTGTGATCGACGACCAGGAAGCGCTGCCGACAATGGCGCATCAACGATTGACGCATGGCCACCTCGTCGAGACTGAAATCGAGCAGGGTGCCGTCGGGCGCCACCGCACCGACGCCGAAAATCCCGATATCGACGCTGAAACGCGAAAAGAAGTCGTGCGCCTCACCGGCGACCACGTCGAGGTCGAGATTGCGCACCCGGCCACCGGCGACGACCAGATCGCAGTCTGGGTTGCGGGCCAGACGCATGGCGGCATTGAGGTTGTTGGTCATGACCCGCAATTGCGCATGATGAACCAGCGCCAGCGCACACAACTCGGGCGTGGTGCCGATGCCGATGAACAACGAGGCGCGTTCGGGTACATCCTCAGCGAGCAATTGGGCAATCGTCCGCTTGGCCGCCAGATTCAATTGCTGCCGCGCCGTATAGGCGAGATTCTCGCCCTGCTGCGGCAGTTCGACGCCGCCATGGCGGCGGCGTAGCAGGCCCTGATCGTTGAGCGAATTGACGTCGCGCCGGATGGTCTGCGGCGTAACGCCGAATTCGCCGGCCAGCGCGTCGATGGTCTGGAAACCTTTCTGATTGACCAGCTCGACGATTGCCCGAGCCCGTTGTTCCGCCAGCATGCCTGCCCTCTTCCGTGAAATGTCGTTGATGCGCGTTAGCGCAAGTTCGTTCGAAATAGTAGGCAGCCGACATTTCAGGAAGATTGCGTTCAAATGAAAACATTGACACTCATTTGAAACAAACCAAAGAAACACAGCAGACAGAGCGGCCAGATCGTATTTGCAACCGCCACAATCCCTGTAAGAAATCCGCCCCCCGCCGCGACCAATCTCCAACTCAAGGAGACGTCATGCTCGAAACCCTTTCCCCCGCCGTTCTCGGCCTCGCCCTGCTGGCCGGCAGCCTGACCACGCTGTCGCCCTGCGTCTTTCCCGTGTTGCCGCTGGTCGTCGGCGGCGCCGTGCAGCAGAACAAGCTCGCGCCAGTGGCGATGGGCGTCGGCATGGCGCTGTCGTTCGCCTTGATCGGCATGCTGCTCGGCGCGCTCGGGCCGGCGCTGGGCATCGACGGCGACCATGTGCGGACGTTTGGCGGTTGGCTGCTGCTGACTTTCGGCCTGGTCATGCTGGTGCCGGCGCTGAACGCCCGTTTCACCGAATGGATGCTGCCCATCGCCAGCCAGGCCAACGCCGCGTCGGCGCGGCTGAATGGCGGCTCGCTGGGCGGCGCCTTCCTGCTCGGCGGCGTGCTCGGGCTGGTCTGGAGTCCCTGTTCCGGGCCGCTGCTCGGCGCCGCGCTGAGCCTGGTCGCAGCCGAAGGCGGCGCCCTGCGTGGTGGCGTCGTGCTCGGTCTGTTCGGCATCGGCGCGGCGGTGCCGCTGGTCGGCGTCGCCTATGCCTCGCGCGCCGGCTTCGGTCGTGCCCGTGGCTGGGTCATGCAGCACATCGGTCGGATCAAGACCGTGTTCGGCGTCCTGCTGCTGCTCACCGGCATCGCCATCCTCAGCGGCGCCGACAAATGGCTGGAAGCCATCATCGTCGAACGTTTGCCGGATTCCTGGGTCCGACTGACCACGCTGTTCTGAAATCTTCTGTAAGAAAGTCGGCCGTGACGCCGACCAAGCAACAGGCAGGCTTTCTGCCATCACCCCCACCTCAATGGAGATCATCATGAAAAAGCAAACCCTCACCTCGCTGGCCATCGGTTCCGCCTTTGCCGCCGTCGCCCTGACCCCGGTTGCCCACGCCGCCGACAATCCCTTCGCCGCCAAGCAACTGTCGGCCGGCTACCAGCTGGCGCAGGCCGACACCAAGGGCAAGGAAGGTAAATGCGGTGAAGCCAAGTGCGGTGCCGACAAGAAGGCGAAGGACGCCAAGTGTGGCGCCGACAAGAAAACGGATGCCAAGTGCGGCGCTGACAAGAAGCCGGCCGACAAAAAGGCTGACGGCAAGTGTGGCGAAGCCAAGTGCGGCGCCAAGAAGTAAGACGCTGAACCAGCAGGCCGGCGCTCGATGCCGGCCCTTTCAAGGAATATCCTCATGCCGCAATCCCTGATTCCCCGCCAGCCGGTCCCAGCGCTCGATGTGCCGCAACTCTCCGGCAGCCGCCTGACGCTCGCCGCCGGTGCAGCACCTGCCTTCACGCTGCTGGTCTTTTACCGCGGCTACCACTGCCCGCTGTGCCGCACCTACCTGAGCGAACTGAACCGCCTGCATGACGAATTCGCCGCCCGCGGCGTGGTCGTCAAGGTACTCTCGTCGGATACCGAAGAACGCGCCCGCCGCGCCGCCGACGAATGGTCGCTCGACCGGCTTGATCTCGGCTACGGTCTGAGCGAGGCCGACGCCCGCGCCTGGGGCCTGTACATTTCCACCGGCCGCGGCCTGACCTCGACCGGCGTCGAGGAACCGGCGCGTTTTTCCGAGCCCGGGGTCTTCCTGATCCGCCCCGACCTGACGCTGTACTGGGCCAACGTCCAGACCATGCCCTTCGCCCGGCCGCACTTCAAAGACATGCTCGGCGCCATCGACTTCGTCGTCGCCAAGGATTACCCGGCGCGCGGAGAAGCCTGATGCACCCCCGCCCGCCGCACGGCGCCGGCCTCGGTTTCCGGCGCGAACTGATCGCCCCGCTGCAGGCCGGCGTGCCGGCAGCCATCGATTTCTTCGAACTGGCACCGGAAAACTGGGCCGGCATGGGCGGGCGCTCGGCACGGCAACTGCGCGAATTCACCGAACGCTACCCCTTCGTCTGCCACGGCCTGTCGCTGTCGCTGGGCGGCAGCGGGCCGCTCGACGAGGCACTGCTCCACCGTACCCGCGATTTCATGCGCGAACATGGGATGACGCTGTACACCGAGCATCTGTCGTGGTGCGCCGACGATCGCCAGCTCTACGACCTGCTACCGATCCCGCAGACCGAGGCGGCGGTGCGCTGGACCGCCGAACGCATCCTGCGCGCGCAGGACATCCTCGGCCGGCAAATCGGTATCGAAAATGCTTCGACCTACGTCGAACCGCCCGGCGCCGAAATGAACGCCGCCGAATTCATCAGCGCCGTGGCCGAGGCCGCCGACTGCCTGCTCCACCTCGACGTAAACAACATCTACGTCAACAGCCGCAACTTCGGCTTCGACGCGCACGAATTCCTCGCCGCGCTGCCGCTGGCGCGCACTTGCTACGTCCATGTCGCCGGCCACTACGTCGAGCCGGACGGGCTGATCATCGACACCCACGGCGCACCGGTGATCGACCCGGTGTGGGCGCTGCTCGCCGACGCCTATGCGCGCATCGGCGGCGAGGTACCGACCTGCCTCGAACGCGACTTCAACTTCCCCGATCTGGCGGCCTTGACCGCAGAAGTCGACACCATCGCCCGGCTACAGGCCGCAGCGAAGCAGCGCAAGGCGGCCTGAACATGGAATTCCAGAGCTTCCAGCAAGCCTTCGCCAATCACCTGCGCAACCCGCAACGCGCCCCCCGCCCGGCCGGCGTGCCGGCACGCGGCATGGGCGTGTACCGCGAACTGGTCGGCAACAACCTGCAGGGCTTCATCGACAGCGCCTTCCCGGTCTGCCGCGCCATCCTCGGCGAGGCGCGCTGGCAACGCCTGGGACGCCGCTTCCGCCGCGACTGGCCGCTGCACACGCCGTGGTTCCGCGAAATCCCGCGCGAGTTCGTACAGTTCCTGGCGCAAACGCCCGGCCTGCGCCTACCGCGCTGGCTGCCCGAACTGGCGCATTACGAATGGGTCGAGCTGGCCGCCGACATCGCCGACGCAGCGATCCCGCCGCACGATCCGGACGGCGACCTGCGCCACGGCACAGTCGTCCTCAACCCGGTGCTGTTCAACCTCGCCTACGCCTGGCCGGTGCACCGCATCGGCCCCGACTGGCGCCCGCGCAAGGCGCAGGCAACGCACCTGCTGGTCTATCGCGACGCCGACGACATCGTCCGCTTCAGCGAAACCAACCCGGTCACCGCCCGCCTGCTCGCGCTGCTCGCCGAAACCCCGCAAAGCGGCGAAGCCGCCTGCCGGCAGATCGCCGCCGAACTACAGCACGCCGAGCCGGAACGGCTGGTCGAGTTCGGCCTTGAACTCCTCGCAGACCTGCATCGCCAGGGGATAGTGCTCGGTACGGAGTCAGCGCGGGATCACGCGATGGCTTGATGTTCAAAACCCACTAAGGTTTGCCGCAGCCCCGGCCTCATCCAGGACCGCATCCAGCCCTGTATACAGGGCATTGAGCACTTCGTGGGACTGAAATACGCGGTTCCTTTTGTCGGTGTTGTTTGGACGGAGGATATCGAGCTCGACCAAATCATCGATTGCATCGTTGGCCGCAGGAAAGCTCACTGCAAGTCGTTTGCTTACCTCGTTTGCCGTGACAATCGGTTGCCCGATCAACAAATCGACGACTTTCCAGATGGTGGCGTGTTTTCTTCGCTTTTGTGCCACGAGCTGAGCATGCCATCCTGCTTGAATGGATCGCAGATGCCCGAACAGCTGGACTGTGTGCCTTGCGGACGCAATCGTGCACTCCAGGAACAGCTTGATCCAGGGTTCCCAATCCAGTTTCATCTGAACACTCAGCAGGGCCGCGTAATAATCCTGTTGGCGCACTTTGAGAAAAGTCGCGAGATGAATCGGCGGCTTCCCTGCCGCGTGAAGCATCAGCGGAAGGAGAAGCCGACCTGTTCGCCCATTGCCATCCAGGAAAGGATGTATTGCCTCAAATTGAACGTGCGCGATTGGCGCCCGCATCAGAACAGAAACTTCTTTTACGCCCTCTGGTTCGTATTGCAGGAGCGAGACGAGGTCGTCCATCAATGAGGGGACCAGGTCTGCCGGCGGGGGAATGTAGTGTGCCGTTTCCAGCCGGCTACCAATGAAATTCTGTCGATCACGGAGGATGCCCGGTGTCGCACGGGCTTGCCCGCTCATGATGATGGCATGGATATGACTGATCAGTCGATTGTCGAGCGCAGCTTGCCCGCGCGCCGTAAGCTCGTTGATGCCATGCATAAAGGCCCGAACGTAGGAAAGCGTCTCTTCTGCATCCCCATCCTCGATCATGGAAGAAGCGCCCGCTCCCAGTTCATGAATGAGGAGGTCATCAAAACCGGTATGGGTACCTTCGATTTGACTGCTGTCTACAGCCTCCCGTCGGTTGAGCATGTGGAATACCAGGCTCGCCATCTCGGGATTTGCTTCGATCATTGCCTTCAGGGTTTCCAGTTCCCGCCGCGCGAGCACGAAGAGTGCAGAACAACCGGGGACGGACACCGACGTTGGAACGGGTTCTGGAACAACGGCAAAGCAGCCCGAGCGATCCGGTATCGCACGGCAGGTCTGTTGCAAGCGAGGGTGAAGGTCATTTTTTCTCATGAAAGAGATAATAGTCTTTTTGTTATTAAACTTAAAACCAAAAAACTTTAACAAGATTCTCTTTGTTGAAGATTTCCCGGTGTAAGAATTTCCCAAGCAACTCCGACCAATCATCACCATCCTCAACCCCTCGGAGTCCATCATGAAAACCATCCGCCTGCTCGCGGCCCTCGCCTTCACCACCATTGCCGGCTTTGCCCAGGCGCTCGACATCGCCCCGTGGACGGCGGCCGACTTTGCTCAGCAACAGGCTGCCGGCAAGGCCGTTGCCCTGCATTTTCACGCCGACTGGTGCCCGACCTGCCGGGCGCAGCAGAAGGTCTTCGACGGCTGGCGTGGCGATGCTGCCGTGCCCGGCCGCCTACTCGTCGTCGATTACGACAACGCCCGCGAACTACGCCGCCAGTTGGGCGTGCGCATGCAATCGACGCTGATCGTCTTCAAGGGTGACAAGGAAGTCGCGCGCCTGGCTGGCGACACCGATCCGGCCAAGCTGCGTGCCGCGCTGGAAGCCGCCCGTTGAGCTACCATGGCGGCATTGACGCCCGCGCCACGGAGGCCGCCATCGTTCCCCCAGCCAGCATCGACAACGCCTTTGTCGAACAGGTCCGCCGCGACATGCTGGCCTTCGCCCAGCTCCAGTTGCGCGATGCCGCGCTCGCCGAAGACGCCGTCCAGGACGCCCTGACCGCTGCGCTGACCAGCGGCAAGGATTTCGCTGGCCGCTCGGCGCTGAAGACCTGGGTGTTCGGCATCCTGCGCCACAAGATCGTCGACCTGATCCGCCAGCAGTCGCGGACGACGCCGATCTCGGCCTTCGGCGATGACGAGGACAGCCTGGACCAGGCCTTCGACGCCCTGTTCAAGGAAAACGCCCACTGGCAGCCGGCGCACCGCCCGGCCGCCTGGGGCGATCCGGAAAGCTCGCTGCGCGACAAGCACTTCTGGGCCGTCTTCGACGCCTGCCTGACGCATCTGCCCAAGAACACCGCGCGCGTCTTCATGATGCGCGAGTTTCTCGAACTCGATACCGGCGAAGTCTGTTCCGCCGCCGGTATCAGCACCAGCAACTGCCACGTCATCCTGCACCGCGCCCGCAGCGCCTTGCGCGGTTGCCTGGAAAAAAGCTGGTTCCTCGCCGGAGAACGCCCATGTTGAACTGCAAGGACGCCACCCGCCGCATGTCGGAAGCCGAAGACCGCGAACTCGGCCTCGGCGAACGTCTCGAACTCGGCATGCACCTCGCCCTGTGCAAGGGCTGCCGCAACTACCAGCAACACCTGCAGGTGTTGCGCGATGCCTGCCGGGGATATCGCGAAACGATGGCGGGAGAAAATCATGAACGTTCGTCGGCGGAAGGCGGCGAATCGAAGCACTGACCAGCATGCCCCAAAGGCAAACCGCTTACGGAAACAGGGCGTGACATTGTATTAAACATTGCTTTAATATCTTAAGCATCGTTTAAAGCCTCCTTTCACACCATGCGCCGTACTGGCACTTACGCCGTTTCCACCACACTGGGCGAAACCGTTCAGGCCTTTGTCCCGCTGCCTTTGCCGCCGCGCGAGCCAGCCTTGGCGAGCGGATGTTTCGTGGCAGGAAATCGCGCTGCGGAGCTGGCGTTAGCACGTTTGTCCGGTGTTTCGGGGCTGGTGCCGTCAGTGGACTGGCTACTCTATGGCGCGGTGCGCAAGGAGGCCTTGCTGACATCCCAGATCGAGGGCACGCAGGCAACGCTGGTCGATCTATTTGAAGAAGAGGCCGGCTTTGCCATCGGCAATGCTGACGATGTCGAAGAGGTGACCAACTACCTGCGGGCTTTCCGACTGGTCCAGGACAATCTGCGCGATCCAGCCGGACTGCCGATCAGCGTGCGTCTGCTTTGCGATGCCCACCGGCTGCTGCTCGACGGCGTACGCGGCAACGGCAGGCAACCCGGCGAATTGCGGCGTTCGCAGAACTGGATCGGCGGCACACGACCGGGGAACGCGGCATTTGTGCCGCCACCAGCCGAGCAGGTAGCGGATTTGCTGGCCGACATCGAACGCTTCATCCACGATGATGCGGCATCAGACTTACCGCCACTGGTAAAAATCGCCCTGGTCCATGCCCAGTTCGAAACCATCCACCCCTTCCTTGATGGCAACGGGCGCATCGGGCGTTTGCTGATCGCAGCACTGATGGAACACTGGCGGCTGCTTCCCGAGCCGTTGATGTACTTGAGCGGTTACCTGAAACAGCATCAGACAGCGTACTACCAGCGCTTGTCGGCCATCCGCACTCAAGGTGACTGGGAAGGCTGGGTCGATTTCTTTCTCGATGGTGTTGCCGCTGCGGCCAGTGAAGCCGAGCGCAGCATCGTTGCCATGGCCAGCCTGATCGCCAGCGACCGTCGTCGCCTGCTCGCTTCGCCCAAGGCGGGCCCGGCCTGTTACCGCCTCTTCGAAACACTGCCGATGATGCCGCGCTTCACTGTCGAACTGGCGCGACAGTCACTCGACACCACCTTCCCCACAGCCAACGCAGCAGTAAAGCTGCTTGAGGGTCTGGGCATCGTGCAGGAACTGACCGGCCAGAAGAAGAACCGCAGCTACAGCTATCCGGCTTACATCGCGTTGTTGACGGGCTGAGCCCCGAGCAACTTATCAGGAACAATCGCTCCAATCACCAGTCAAAACACGCGTCAGAAGCATGATCAAGGCATACGCGGGCCCCCGACCGGAAGAATTTGCGCGGAGCCCCCTGACTGGACACCAGCATCATCACATGAACTGGAGACACCGCCATGCAGGATCTGTCCTACTGGGAACGCAGTTACAGCGTTGGCAACTGGATGCTCGACAACCAGCACCGCAACATCCTCGCCCTTTGACAGCGCTGGCGAAGATGTTTGCCGACGCCCACGCCGGACTGATCACGCCCGAGGCCTTGAGTGACTATCTGCCGCGCTGGTGCATGGGCCATATTCTTGAATCCGACCGCCATTTCGCCCCGTTCATCCAGCGTCTGCATTGAAGGCGGAGGCCAGCCGAGGGTGCTACCCAAACCGGTCAATTACCGGGACAATCGCGCCCTCAGCCCTGACTGCCGCCATCCGTGCCCACCGCCTACCTCGCCGGCTACCCGCCCAACCTGACCGAACCGGTCGCCCGCCTGCTTGAGCAGGGGCGCCTGGGCGAGGCCTTGCGCAAGAAGTATCCGGTGGCGCACGCGGTACGCACTGACCGCGCCTTGTACGATTACGTACAGGACTTGCGTGGCGAGTTCCTTCGCAATACGCCGCAGCCGAGCAAGATCGTTTTCGACGGCAAACTGCAGTCGGTCGGCCGGGCGCTGGGCACGCACACCCGCGTGGCGCGGGTGCAGGGCGGCAAGTTGAAGACCAAGCATGAAATCCGGATCGCCGCCGTGTTCCGCGAGGCGCCGCCGGAATTCCTGCGCATGATCGTCGCCCACGAACTGGCCCACCTCAAGGAAGCCGAGCACGACAAGGCCTTCTACCAGTTGTGCCGGCACATCGAGCCGGATTATCACCAGCTGGAATTCGATCTGCGCGTCTATCTCTGCCATCTTGCTGCCGGTGGTGAGGGTTTGTGGCCGGCGATGTCCGGTTTGCGACATCCGGCCTGACAGGGCAAAAACACGAACACCGCAAGCCATTGATTTATTGAGAAATAACCCACTGGCACAGCGATTGCTGAAGAGGCTCCGAACAGTTTTCTTGGAGCCCTCATCGTGGAACTTCCAGTCATCAGCAACAACGCACCGGCCGCCGAAGGCGGCGGCTGTTCTTCCAGCGGTTGCGGCACGGCGCCGGACGGGCTGGCCCATCTGCCGGATCACATCCGCGCCAAGGTGCAGGATCATCCCTGCTATTCGGAACAGGCGCACCACTATTTCGCCCGCATGCACGTCGCCGTCGCGCCGGCCTGCAACATCCAGTGCAACTACTGCAACCGCAAGTACGACTGCTCGAACGAATCGCGCCCGGGCGTCGTCTCCGAACTGCTGACGCCGGACCAGGCGATCAAGAAGGTGCTCGCGGTGGCCGCCGAGATTCCGCAGATGACGGTGCTCGGCATCGCCGGACCCGGAGACCCCTTGGCCAACCCGGGCCGCACTTTCGACACTTTCCGCCAGCTCTCCGAGAAGGCCCCGGACATCAAGCTGTGCGTGTCGACCAACGGGCTGTCCCTGCCCGAGCATGTCGACGAAATCGCCAAACACAACATCGACCACGTGACGATCACCATCAACTGTGTCGATCCTGAAGTTGGCGCCAAGATCTACCCGTGGATCTATTGGCAGAACAAGCGCATCTTCGGCATCGAGGGCGCGCGCATCCTGATCGAACAGCAGCAGAAGGGTCTGCAGATGCTGACCGACCGCGGCATCCTGGTGAAGGTCAATTCGGTGCTGATTCCCGGCATCAATGACCAGCACCTCAAGGAAGTCTCCAAGGTGGTCAAGGCCAAGGGTGCCTTCCTGCACAACGTCATGCCGCTGATCGCCGAGGCCGAGCACGGCACCTACTACGGCATCATGGGCCAGCCGGAACCGACCCAGGAAATGCTGCAGGAGCTGCAGGACGCCTGTGCCGGCGACATGGCGATGATGCGCCACTGCCGCCAGTGCCGCGCCGACGCGGTCGGCCTGCTGGGCGAGGATCGCGGCGACGAGTTCACCATGGACAAGATCGACGTCATGGAGGTCGATTACGAAGCCGCCATGGTCCGCCGCAAGGCAGTGCATGACGCGATCATCGAGAAACTGGAAGCCGAACGCGGCGTCGCCAAACCGAAGCCGACCGACATTCCGGCAGGTTCGCGGCCGGTATTGATGGCGGTAGCCGGCAAGAATGGCCTGGTTGCCGAGCACTTCGGTCATGCCCGCGAGTTCCTGATCTACGAGGCTTCGCCGGAAGGCGTGCGTTTCATCAGCCACCGCAAGACCGAACTGTACTGCGGCGGCATGGATGCCTGCGGCGACGGCGACGTGGTCGAAGCGGGCGCCAGCGAATCGCTGCTTGATCGCAACATCCGCATTCTCGAAGGTTGCGAGGTCGTGCTCTGCGCCAAGGTCGGTTACGAACCCTGGGCCAAGCTGGAAGCCGCCGGCATCGCGCCGAACGGCGAACACGCGATGGAGCCGATCGAGGAAGCGGTGATGGCGGTGTACAAGGAAATCGCGGCGACCGGCAAATTGCTGCCGCAAGCCGATTCTCTGAAGGTGGCGTAAATGGCACTCCAGATTACCGAATCCTGCGTCAATTGCTGGGCTTGCGTCGATGTCTGTCCGAACGACGCCATCTACCAGCCGGAGCGCGACGAAGCGCCGCATTTCCTGATCAGCGCGGACAAATGCACCGAATGCCTGGGCGACCATGCCGATCCGCAATGCGCGGCGATCTGCCCGATCGAAATGGCGATCGTCAATGAACTCGGGGAATTCCTCAATCCGCCGGGGTCGCTGACCGGGATTCCAATCGAAAAGCTGAAGGAATTCGGCTTGTGGCGGGAGGCAGCCTGATGGCGGTCATCACTTTTTACGAAAAACCCGGCTGTAAAGGCAATCTGCGCCAGAAGACGCTGCTTGCCGCCGCCGGTCACACCGTCCAGGCGAAAAACCTGAAAAGCGAAGCCTGGACGGCCGACCGCCTGCTCCAGTTCATCGGCAAGCTGCCGGTCGCCCGCTGGTTCAACCCGGCCGCACCGGCGATCAAGAGCGGCGAGATCGTGCCCGAGAACATCAGCTTCGAGCACGCGCTGCAGTTGCTGCTGGAGAACCCGCTGCTGATCCGCCGCCCGCTGATGGAAGTCGGCGACGAACGCATGGTCGGTTTCGATCCGGCCGCAGTTGACGCCTGGGTCGGACTCAACGGTGTCGAGCTGCCGGCAGGCAATATCGAAGCCTGCGTGCACGGGCCGGAGGGCCATGGCAGTTGTGGCAGCCATGCGCACGACGAGGAAGAACATGCCGGTTGCGGGACTCACTGACGGCGCCGTCGAGATTGCACCGGGCGTCCACTGGGTGGGCGCCCTCGACCCGCACCTGCGTTCCTTCGACATCATCCTGAAAACCGCCAACGGCACCAGCTACAACAGCTATGTCGTGCGCGGCGAGACGGGCGTGGCCGTCATCGACACGGTCAAGGAAAGCTTCGCCGACACCTTCTTCACCCGGCTCGAATCGGTGGCCCGTTACGACGAAATCACCACCATCGTCCTCAACCACCTCGAACCGGATCACAGCGGCGCCCTGCCGGAACTGCTCAAGCGCGCGCCGCAGGCCAAGGTGTACCTGTCCAGCCGCGCCCAGATGATGTTGAAGGCGCTGCTCAAGCCGACCGGCGAAAAACCGCCCGAATACATCCCGGTCACCACCGACGACCAGGTCGACCTCGGCGGGCGCACCCTGCGTTTCCTGCACACGCCCTACCTGCACTGGCCGGACACCCAATGCACCTACCTGGTCGAGGACGGCATCCTGTTCTCCGGCGACATCTTCGGCTGCCATTTCTGCGACGCCCGACTGTTCAACGACCGGGTCGGCGATTTCCGCTTTTCCTTCGAGTACTACTACGCGCACATCATGCGCCCCTTCCGCGAGCACGTGCTCGACGCGGTGGCGCTGATCGAGCCGCTCGAACTGAGCACCCTCTGCCCGGCGCACGGCCCCATCCTGCGCAAGCAGCCGCGCGACTACCTGCACCGCTACCGCGAACTGGCGACGCCGCGGCTGTTCAACGAGGCGCACAGCGAGAAGACGCTGGTCGTCTTCTACATCTCGGCCTACGGCAACACCCGACGCATGGCCGAAGCCCTGGCCGCCGGCGCCGAGCGCATCGACGGCGTGCGCGTCTCGCTGTACGACCTCGAAGGCGGCGAGGACGGCATCTTCACCGACCTGATCGAGGAAGCCGACGGCCTCGCCTTCGGCAGCCCGACGATCAACGCCGACGCGGTCAAGCCGGTGTGGGACGTGCTCTCGTCGCTGACCACGGTCAACGTCAAGGGCAAGCTCGGCGCCGCCTTCGGCTCCTATGGCTGGAGCGGCGAAGCGGTGCGGCTGATCGAGGACCGCCTGCGCGGACTCAAGCTGCGGGTCCCGGTCGAAGGCCTGCGCATCAAGCTTGTCCCCGATGCCGGCGAACTCGACGCCTGCCGCGACCTCGGCGAACAACTGGCGCGCCACCTAACCGGCCGCCTCGAAACGCGCGTCATCGACATGGCCGAACTGGCCTGAAACAGGAGAAAAAAACAATGCCCAAAGCAAAAGTCACCTTCCAGGACATCGGCGTCGCCATGACCGTTCCCGCCGGCACCCGGCTGATCGAAGTCTCGGAAAAGGTCGGTGCCGGCATCACCTACGGCTGCCGCGAAGGCGAATGCTGCACCTGCCTGACCAAGGTGATCGAAGGCGGCGAAAACCTCGCCCCGCCGAGCGTGCTCGAAGACCAGGTGCTCAAGGACAACATGGCCCCGCGCGGCCACCGCCTGGCCTGCCAGGCCCAGATTCTTGGCGGCGAAATCGTCGTCAAACCCGCATAAGACCCACAACCGCTGCATCCCGACAACAACAGAGAAACCTCGAAAACCCGCTTACCGGAGAAAGAACAAATGGCTCTCATCACTTTTACCAGCCCGCTGCACAAGGACAAGACGGTTTACGCCGTCGCCGGCAGCAATCGCCAGACCGTCCTCACGCTGGCCAAGGAACACCACATCCCGATCGATTTCGGCTGCGAGAATGGCGACTGCGGCACCTGCCTGGTCAAGGTCTCGTCGGTCGACGCCAAGCGCAGCCCGATGGGCGCGCCGCTGACCGATCACGAAATCCGCGTGCTCAAGGAACTGGGCAAGATCACCCAGGCCGAAGTCGACAAGATGCTGGTCGACGACCTGTGTCCGACCCAGTGGCGTCTGGCCTGCCAGATGGTCCTGCGCGATGAGGATCTGCTCATCGAATACCCGAGCAAGTGACCATGAACGCCCCGGATCGTCTGAACTACCGGCGCATGCTGTTCGATGCGCTGCTGGCGGCGCCTGCCGCCGCTGCGGTGGCCGACGATCCGAACCGGGCGCTGCTGGCCAGCATGCTCGCCGGCCAGGCCGTTGGCGACGGTTGCCTGCCGGCCGATCTCGGCCTCGGCGAAGCCGTCTTCGGCGGCCTGCTGGCCAGCTACTTTGCCGGTTTCGACCATGCCGGCCTGCCGCGCCATGTGGACAGCATCCCGGAATGGGCGGACCTGCAGCAACTGCTGCTCGATCACCGCGACCGCCAGCGTGAATCGGCACCCCTGTTCGCCAACATCGTCGCCACCGCCTGCGCCGGTCGCGACCACCTGTGGCAGGACCTTGGCCTGATCAACCGCGACGAACTGACGCAGTTGATGCGCATCAACTTCCCCAGCCTGGCCCTGGCCAACAGCGGCGACATGAAGTGGAAGAAATTCCTCTACCGCCAGTTCTGCGCCCAGGAAGGCATTTACGTCTGCCCCGCCCCCTCGTGCGGGGTTTGCAAGGATTACGCCAAATGTTTTGGACCGGAGAACTGATCGCCCGCAACGCGCCGGTTCGCCGCCGCGTCACCGCCGAACGCTCGCCGCTGGCCGAGCGCGCCGTCGCTGCTTATCTCGGCCTGGCCATCGGCGACGCGCTGGGCGCCACGGTCGAATTCATGACGCCCAAGGAAATCCGCGCCCATCACGGCGTACACGAAAACATCGTCGGCGGCGGCTGGCTGCGCCTCAAGGCCGGCCAGGTCACCGACGACACGACCATGGCGCTGGCGCTCGGCGAATCCATCCTCGCTGCCGGCCGTGTCGATGCGCTGGCCGCCGCCGACGCCTTCGACGCCTGGATGCGCGCCAAGCCGGTGGACATCGGCAATACCGTGCGCCGCAACCTGGTCAGCTTCCGCAGCAGCCGCAATCCGGAAGCCCCGGCATCCGAGCACGACGCCGGCAACGGCGCGGCGATGCGCGTGCTACCAGTGGCGCTGGCCTGCTACGGTCAACCGGCGCCCGCGGTCCGCGCCGCCAGCCGGGCGCAGGCCCATGTCACGCACCACAATCCGCTGTCCGACGCAGCCTGCGAAACCCTGGTCTTCATGGTCCAGGACTTCCTCGCCGGCCGTGACGTGATCGCGGTCGAACGCGAACGCGCCGGCGATCTGGTCCAAGCCTTCCCGATCTTCGCCTGGGACCGCAAGCACAGCGAGAACCCCAGCGGCTACGTGGTCGACACCATGCAGGCGGTTTTCCAATCGCTGTTTGCCACCGAGTGCTTCGAGGACTGCCTGATCGACATCGTCAACCGGGGCGGCGATGCCGACACCACCGGCGCCATTGCCGGCATGCTGGCCGGCGCCAGTTACGGGCTGGAGGGCATCCCGCGGCGCTGGTTGCGCGGCCTCGACGAACTGACCCGCGTCCGTTGTGAAAAGCAGGCCGAAGCGCTGATCGCGCTGGCGGAAAAGGCTGTCTGACAAGCCTCTCCGGGCGTGGATGACTTTTTCCGGCGGATTGGGTAAATTCGCGCGCCGCTCACACGGGTTACGCCATGGACAACGACATCCAGATTCGCCTGATTCAGGAAGACAACCGCGTTTTTCTCGACATGCCGGATACCCCGGATAACCCCTGCTTTTCCTGCGGGGCCTGTTGCCAGCATTTCCGTGTTTCCTTTTACTGCGGCGAGATCGCCGGCGGCAGCGGCGGCTTTGTCCCGGCCGAACTGGTCAGCATGATCAACCCGCTGATGGCCTGCATGAAAGGCACCGAAACCGGTGGCGCCCGTTGTATCGCCTTGCAGGGTACCATCGGCCAGCCGGGCATTGCCTGCGGCATTTATGCCAACCGGCCGACGCCTTGCCGTGAATTCCCGACCTGGCTCGACGACGGCAGTCCCAACCCCGATTGCCTACGTTTGCGCGCCAGTATTGGCTTGGCGCCGCTGCAGCCGGTAGCGCCAAGCCCACCGCACACCAGCGAACCGGTCCAGTTGAGCGACCCGCTCGCCACCCTGAGCGAATGCCTGTCGACCTCGCCCGCACAGGCGGATACCGACTGTTGCAAACCGTTACTTGAGGGCGAGCCGGCGCCCCCTTATGCTGTGATCCATGAGCTGAACAGACATCAGCCCTGACGGTCAGGCCTCCTCCCCCTCGACCCAAGACCGTCCAGAAAGCCTCGTACTCCCCCCGGTGCGAGGCTTTCGCCTTTTCAGGCGACCAGCAATGCCGTAGCCAGGGTTTTCAGGGCTGCCAGCGGCGGCGCTTCGCGCAGGCTGATCATGCCGGTCGGCACCCGGGCGATTTCCGGCGGCACCGTTTCCACGACCAGGTCGTCGGCGTGCAGCGACTGCTCGACCACCCGGCGCGGCATCAGCGTCCACCCGAGACCGACCGAAACACAGCCAAGGATGCCTTCGAGCGTGCCGAATTCCATCGCATCGCTCAGCGTATGCCCCTGGCTGCGCTGCCAGGCCAGCGCCCGCGCCCGGTAGGCGCAGCCCTCGCGGAACAGGATCAGGGGTTGCTGCAGCGGATCGCTGCCGGCGGCATGGACCTGTACCAGTTCCTCGACCACCAGTTCCTCGAACTGCAGGTCGGGATCGACCACCGGCCCGGCGATGAAGGCACAGTCGAGCTTGTGCTGGCGGACCTTGTCGGCCAGCGCCGCACTGGTGTCGGTAAACACCCGCAGTTCCATGCCCGGATGGCTGGCCCGCACCGCCTTCAGCGCACGCGGCAGGTGCAGGGCGGCGAAGGTTTCCATGGCGCCGATGCGCAACTCGCCGGTGCTCTCGCCGACCTGGCGCACCGCCGCCGTCGTCTGCCGCTCCAGCATCAGCATGCGCCGTGTGTAGTCGAGCAGCACGCGCCCCGGCGGTGCCAGCTCCAGCCCGCGTCCCTTGCGGAAGAACAGTTCGGCCCCCAACTCTTCCTCCAGCCGGCGGATGCGCGTGGTGACGTTCGATTGCACCGTGTTCAGCTTGCGCGACGCAGCCAGGATGCCGCCTTCTTCGACCACCGCCTGAAAGGTTCTGAGCGCGACCAGTTCCATAACCATCTCCAATAACGAACGATTCGTTCTTGATAAATCAATTGTTGAGATAGCTTAGCCCGTTTATCGTTGTCGCACCAACAGGAGACAAAAAATGAACGAACAACGAGAACGGCTCAAGGTACTGGGCGCGGGGATTTTCAGCCTACTGCTGGCGATGGGCGTCGCCCGCTTCGCCTACACGCCGCTGCTGCCGCTGATGCAGCAGCAGGCCGGCCTGGGCATCGCCGACGCCGGCTGGCTGGCGGCGATCAATTACGGCGGCTACCTGTGCGGCGCCCTGCTCGCCTCTCTGGTCAGCGACCTGGTGCTCAAGGACAAGCTGTACCGGATCGGCATGATCCTGGCCATTGCCAGCACGGCGATGATGGGGCTGAGCACCGATCCAACAGTGTGGGCGATTTCCCGCTTCGTCGCCGGCCTGAGCAGCGCGGCGGCGATGCTGTTCGGCACCGGGCTGATCCTCAACTGGCTGATCCGCCACCAGCATCGCAGCGAACTGGGCATCCACTTCGCCGGCATCGGGCTCGGCATTGCCGGCTGTGCCGCTGCCGTGGCGTTGATGCAGCAATGGCTGGACTGGCGCGAGCAGTGGTTCGCGCTGACCGCCCTCGGCTGCCTGCTCGCCATCCCGGCACTGCGCTGGCTGCCGGCACCGGACACCAGCGGCCTGACCCGCAGCGGCGAGAAGCTCGAGGACAACCCGCCGTCGCCGCTGTTCATGCGTCTGTTCATGGCCGCCTACTTCTGCGCCGGGGTCGGCTACGTGGTCAGCGCCACCTTCATCGTCGCCATCGTCGACCGCCTGCCCGGCATGGCCGGCCAGGGCACGCTGGTCTTCCTCGCGCTCGGCGTCGGCGCCGCACCGGCCTGCATCGTCTGGGACCTGATCGCGCGGCGCATCGGCGACCTCAACGCACTGATCGCAGCCGCCGTGCTGCAGATCGCCGGCATCCTGCTGCCGCTGGCCGGCGGTCTGCCGGCGGCGCTGGCCGGAGCGATGCTGTTCGGCGGCACCTTCATCGGCATGGTCAGCCTGGTGCTGACCATGGCCGGCCGCTACTACCCGACCCGCCCGGCCAAGATGATGGGCAAGATGACCGTTTCCTACGGCGTCGCCCAGATCCTGGCGCCGGCCATCACCGGCTGGCTGGCCGCCGGCCGTGCCGGCGACTACGCGGTCGGCCTCTACATGGCGGCCGGGGTGATGCTGGTCGGCAGCGTATTGTTGCTGGTGCTGAAGGTGGTGCAACGGCGGGAAGCGAATGCGCAGGCAACACTCTGCCCGCAGAACTGAGTTTCAGGCCGTACCCGACGCTTTCAAGCGCGCCGCCAGCGCGGCATCCATGGTTGCCAGATGGGTGGCGAACCAGGCGGGCAGGCCGCGCGCGTAATCGCGGGCCGATTTCAGACGGCCGGCGGCAACGCTGCGGCCGAAATGCGCCAGTTCGCCAAGCACGCGCAAATGCTCGCTGTTGTGCTCGCCGATGGCGGGAAAACGGCAGGCTTTCATCAGCCTGCCTTCGTGCTCGAAATGCGCGCGGGTGTGTTCGACCAGTTGCGAAAACACGGCCGGGAATTCGTCATCCGAGGCTAGCTGCAAGGTTTCGACCAGGGTGATGAATTCCCGGTGGGTGGCGTCCATATCCGCCACCCCGAGCGCCAGACGCTCATCCCAGGGCATCAGACGGCGCCGTGGTTTTCGCGCTTGTTGGCATTGGTCTTGCCCATCGCTTCCTCGATCGTCGCGGCCGGGTACTTGAAGACGTGGCTCTTGAGTTCCTCGTACACCTTCACCACCTTGTCGGCAGCACTCATGCCCTTGAAATCGCCCTTTTCCAGGCCGAGGACTTCGCACATCTCGTTCCACACCATGCCCTGGACCATGGGAATGCAGACGACCGAGGCGCCGTTGACGTTGGCGATGAAGGGATTGTCGATGTTAACGGTGTACAGCACGACCAGACTGCCCGGCTTGATGTCGGCACCGTACTTGTCCAGCAGCGCCGGGAAGAACTGCAGTTCATCGATGGAACCGGCCAGCAGCTTGAGTTCGTCGCCGGCCGTGAGGACGATGGCCTGCTTCATGACTTCGACCGGCGGCTTGCGGCGGCCCTGGGCGTCGGCAATTTCGCCTTCCTTCAAGACCAGTTCGCCGCGGTAGGCGACCCAGCCGGCTTCGCTGGCGGCTTCCTTGAAATTGGCGTTGAAGAACAGCGATTCGTAGCGATCCATCAGCATTTTGCTTTTTCCTTCCCTGAGTTGAAATATTGTTGGCAGCAGGTAGTTAGCAATTTCCTTGCCTTCGCCGGAATCCAGCAACCACGCGGAATCGGCACGATGCGCGACGGCGAATGTCGGATTCCGGACAATGCCGATGTCGGCATTCGCGGAAGTTCCTGGCGACAAATCCGCAAGACAAAGTGCATAATCGCCTTCAATACACATCGGACAGCAAACCGGCCTTTCATGAAACGCTGCGCCTTGCTCCTTCTACTGGTGACCGGACTGCCTGCCAGCCGGGTAACGTCGCCACGCCGATGAAAACCGTCTTCTTCCGCGACGGCATCCTGCTCCGCTCCATCCTCGTGACCATCCTGGCCTTCTGCCTGGTCGGGGTGTTGACCGTGGCCTACACCATGCAGTCGGCACGCGCCCAGGCCGAAGCGGCGTCCCGGGAACGCGTCGAGCAGTTGCTCGATACGGTGCAACGCACGCTGCAGGTTGCCGGCTTCGTCAAGGACCGGGAGCTGGCCCGCGAGGTCGCCGAGGGGCTGCTCAGCAATCCGGTGGTCCTGCGCGTGACCATCAGCGAGAACGGCAACCTGCTGGTCGACCTGGTGCGCCAGGGTCTGCTGCTGTCCGGGGAAAGGCAGGCCGGGGACATGGTCCGAGCCATCCACTCACCCTTCGTCGACGGCGAAATCATCGGCGAGATCCGCCTGACGCCCGACCCGGACGTCATCGAACACCACATCCGGGACGAAATTATCGACCGGACCTGGCAACTGGTCTGGCAACTGGCCCTGATCTCGGGGGTCATGGTGGTCACCCTGCTGGCTTTCGTGATTCACCCGATCAGTACCATTTCCCGCGAACTGCACCAGATGAATCCGACCGCCGGCGACCGGTTGAAAATTCCGCCCGGCCACGCCAAGACGGAAATCGGACGGCTGGTGACCGATGTCAATGCGCTGGCCGCAGACCTGGTCCGCACCCTCGACGAGGAACATGCCCTGCGTTTGCAGCAGGAGCTCGACGAACAGAAGTATCACGCCATTTTCGACAATGCCGAGAGCGGCATCTTCCTGATCGGACGCAATGGCCGCGTCGCCTCCTGGAACCCGGCGCTGGCGCGCCTGCTGGGAATAGCCCGCGCCGATGAATTCGCCGGCGAACTGATCCTGCTCGATCTACCCTGGTCCGAACCGACGGCCATCGCCATGCTGATCGAAAAGGTTTTCGTTACCGGCGAATCCGCCAAGCGCGATCTCATGCTGCAACGGCCGGACCGCACGCATTTCTGGCTCAACATCATGCTCACCCCGGTCGGCGGCGATCTCCTCCAGGGGGTCGCCCACGATGTTTCGGCGCTCAAGGAAGCCGAGGCCGAAGCCAAACGACAGGCAATGACCGACCCGCTGACCGGCCTGGCCAACCGTGCCAGCCTCGAACATCTGCTGGGCGCGCGGATTCGCCAGCATCACCAGCAGACCAACCCCAGTTTCACGCTGCTGCATGTCGATCTCGACAATTTCCGCCAGATCACCGAGGGCATCGGCGTTCCGGCCGGTGACGCCATCCTGCGCATGGTCGCCGCCCGACTGGGCGCCCAGGTCAAGGGCAACGACACGCTGGCCCGGCTGTCCGGCGACATCTTTGCCATCGTCCTGCAGAACCTCAGCAACGACGAAACCATCGGCAAGGTCGTCGATCGACTCATGCTCAGCCTGCGCCAGCCCTATCTGCTGGAAGGTTCGCCGATCCAGCTGACCGCCAGCATCGGCATCACCTTGTTCCCGCACGATGCGACCGACGCCCCCAGTCTCCTGCGCAATGCCGAACTGGCCTGCGACAAGGCCAAGAATGCCGGCGGCAACCAGTCGGCTTTTTTCGCGCCGAACCTGGCCGAAGCCGCCGAACAGCGGCGACACCTGGAAAACGACCTGCGCCAGGCGGTGGACAGGGGACAGTTCGAGCTGTACTGCCAGCCCATCGCCGACCTGTCCAGTCGTCGCGTCACCGGTGCCGAGGGCTTGATCCGCTGGCGCCACCCGGAGCGCGGCCTGGTGCCGCCCGACCGTTTCATCCCGATTGCCGAGCAGACCGGCCTGATCAACGAAATCGGCCTGTGGGTCATCGAAACCGCCTGCCGGCAGTTGGCCGGATGGCGGGCGGCGGGCATTTCCTGCTACCTGTCGGTCAATGTCTCCGGCCGCCAGATTCCCGGCGGTCTGCCGCCGGCCGCCATTGCCGAGGCCATGCAGCGCCACGGCGTGTCGCCGGACAGCCTGGTTCTGGAAATCACCGAGGGCGTCCTGCTCAACAACATCGGCGAAGCCCAGGCCTGGCTGCAGGCGATCAAGCAACTCGGGCTGCGCGTGTACCTCGACGATTTCGGCACCGGCTATTCGTCGCTCTCCTATCTCAAGCGCTTCCCGCTCGATACGCTGAAGATCGACCGCTCCTTCATCCAGGACATGCAGCCCGGCAACAGTGAATGCTCACTGGTCGAGGCCATTGTCGCCATGGCGCGCAGCCTGGGACTCAAGGTCGTTGCCGAGGGCGTGGAAACCACGGAACAACTGGGCATGCTGGCCCGCATGGGCTGCCACCACGCCCAGGGCTATCTTCTGGCCCGTCCGCTGCCGCCGGCAGAATTCCCCGAAGCGCTGCGGGAAATCGACTGCCGGCTGACGCAAACCTGATTCAGGCCGGCACCGCCGCGCCGATGAACTCGAAGATGTCGCCGTCGATGATTTCGAGACCGATCTTCTTGCAATAGCGCTGCTCCTTGGCCGTCGGTTCAGTGATGAACACCCAGCCGGCCGGCTGGGCGGCGGAGTAGATCATGTCGGCCATGACCATGCGTTCGGTGTCGCGGTTCAGACGCATGCCCATCAGCAGGTACTGCTTGCCCTTGCGCAGTTCCTTGACCTCGGGCGGAATCGAGAAACCGCCCATCAGCTCGGTGATGAAATCGACGTAGTCGGCATCCGAGGCGATGTAGTCGCCTTCCGGCAAGGGCGTGCCCATGGGCTTGAACAGGATGGGCTGCCCCGGCGCGATGTGCTCGACCCGCCGGTAGCTGCTGCCGTCCCAGGAAAAGATCTTGTAGCGGAAGGCCGTCCCGGCGATCCGGGCGATGCCGACGATCAGCGTATGCGGCACGTCGGCGTAGGAGGCCTGCAACTGGGTGTCGCGATTGATGTCGATGACGTAGGCCGGCGCAATCGTCTTCAGCCAGTCATGCACGGCCGCCCGCGTCCATTGGGTGTCGCCATAGGTCTTGTTCAGGAAACGGGTGACGGCGCTGCGTCCGCGCTTGAGTTCGACATTCATCGCCGCCCGGGGGAATTCGTACATCAGCTTGGGCGCCATCGGCTTGCCGCCGTTCATGGCAATGATCAGGGAGTCGCTGTCGGCGGGGATCGGCGCACCGCTGGCGGCATCCCTGACATCGGCGAGCACACCCGGTCCGAGGTAGGGAACGATACTGCCGTCGCGCAGGCCGGCCAGCAATTTTTCACGCAGTTCGGGGGTCATGGTTTTTCTCTTGAGTTGGGTCGACACCGATCAATGCAAAATCCAGGCCCATCCGCAATCGACCGTATACCGTCAATCGCCTTTTTGCCCCCGTGTGACATGTCGGATTTGTGACAGCGAACAGCGTTGGACAAACCAGGGGCATAAGTGCAAACTAGCCAAAAATTTATTAATGACCAAGAATTAATAAAAATAACAATCGAAGCAAATTCATATGGCAAACGAATCCCGCCCCACCATCCTGGTCGTGGACGACACTCCGGACAACCTGGCCGTCGTCGGCGGGATCCTGGGCAGCGAATACCGCGTCCGGGTTGCCAACTCCGGCGAGCGCGCCCTGCATGTCGCCAACAGCGACCCGCGCCCGGAACTGATCCTGCTCGACATCATGATGCCCGGCATGGACGGCTACGAAACCCTGCGCCGCCTGCGCGAAGCCCCGGCCACCCGCGACATCCCGGTCATCTTCGTTACTGCCATGGATGCCGACAACGACGAGGCCGTCGGTTTGCAGATGGGTGCCGTCGATTACTTGACCAAGCCGATCCGCCCGGCCATCCTGCTTGCCCGCATCCGCACCCGCCTCGAACTGCAGGCCGCCCGCGAGCACCTCGCCCGCCAGAACGAAATCCTCGAAGCCCGTGTCGCCAAGCGCACGCGCGAAGTCGAGCTGATCAAGGATGTCGGCATGCACGCGCTGGCCACGCTGGCCGAAAAACGCGACAACGAGACCGGCAACCACCTGCTGCGCACCCGGGGTTACATCGAGGTGCTGATGACCGATCTGGCACAGCGCCCAGAATTCGCCGAACTGACGCCGCTGCGCCAGAAACTGATTGCCAAGGCCGCCCCGCTGCACGACATCGGCAAGGTCGGCATTCCCGACGCCATCCTGCTCAAGCCGGGCCGCCTGACACCGGCAGAGTTCGAGATCATGAAGACGCACGCCCGCATCGGCGCCGACGCCCTCGACGAAGCCATCGCCCGGGTGCTTACCGATCGCCGGCAGAATCAACCGGCCGAGGAAGAGCGCTATTCGCTGGACTTTCTCGAAGCCGCGCGCGAGATCGCCGGCGGGCATCACGAAAAATGGGACGGCAGCGGCTACCCGCTCGGCCTCAAGGGCGACGAGATCCCCCTGTCGGCCCGCCTGATGGCCCTGGCCGATGTGTTCGACGCGCTGATTTCCAAGCGCCACTACAAGGTCGCCTTCCCGCTCGAGGAATCTATCCGCATCATCGTCGACGGCCGGGGCAAGCATTTCGACCCGCGCATCGTCGACTGCTTCCTGCAGCGCATCGAAGACTTCACCAGCATCGCCGACCGCTACGCCGACCATCCCGAGGACGCCGAAAAGGAAAATTCATGAACGCACGCCGACTGCTACTGGCCGCACTGGCCTGCCTGCCCGCTCTTGCCTTCGCTCAGGTCACCACTGATAACGGCAAGAAGGCGTTCACCGAAGTCATGGCCACCCGTGCCACCCTCGACCAGTTACGCGCCGGCGGCTACGTGCTCTACATCCGCCACGGCAATACCGACAACCGCCGGGCCGACCGCTTCCCCAACGTCGACATCAACGACTGTGAGACGCAACGCATCCTCAACGACGACGGCCGCAAACTGATGCGCGAGATCGGCAAGCAGTTGCGCGAGGCAAGGATTCCGGTCAGCGAGATTCTGGTCAGCCCGATGTGCCGCACCCGCGAATCGGCCACCCTGATGTTCGGCGAGCGCTTTGCGGTCAGCGAACCGCTGATGTATTCGGCCAACATGACCAGCGAAGAGAAGAAGCCGCACCTGGCCGCGCTCGCCCGCATCCTGCGCGACCCGGTGGCCGCCGGCAGCAACCGGGTACTGGTCGCCCACGCCCCCAACCTCGCCGACCTGATCGGATTCTTCGTCAAGCCGGAAGGCACGGTCGTGATCTTCGCCCAGCGCGGCGACGCCGGTTACGAGTACGTCGCCAGCATTCCCCCCGGGTTGTGGCCGCAACTGCTGCGCTGACCCCGATGCTGCTGCGTCGCCTGCAATTCCTGCTGCTGTTCTTCATGCCCGTGGTGGTCGGCATTGCCACGGCATTCCTGTTCGGCTGGCAGACGCTGACGCAGTACGAAGACGACAACCGCCGCCAGGCCGACGCTCACGCCGGCGACCTGCGCGTCCAGGCCGACGCCGGCCGGCTGGCGCTCGACATGCAGAAAATCCAGGGCCTGCTCATCGGCCTGCTGGGCGAAGCACGCGCCGGCAAGGCCGACGAAGCCAGGGCCTACGAGGTCCATACCGAAGTCGTCGATGCCCTGGCCACGCTCGAAAGACGGCTGGCCAAGCTGCATAGCGACAACCCCCACATGGAACTGGACGCGGCGTTCCAGCGTGCCCACGGCGCCTTTCTCGATTACCGGGCACAGGCCATCTCGACCACCGACATCGTCAGCATCGACCCGAGCGTGGCCGGCACGCATGTGGAAAACGCCTACGTCTTCTACATGAAATTCGCGACCCAGATGCACGAACTGGCCGCCAACCTGAGCCAGGCCTCACTGGAACGCATGGCCGTGGCGCAGCAGCAGCGTCAGGAGAGCATGGCGCGCGCAGCCAGCACTTCCTGGCTGCTGTTCTTGTTGATGGTCCTTTTCTGGCTGGCCGTTGTCTGGGCCACGGCCCGGTACATGGCGATTGTCGCCACTGCCCTCAACCGCCTGGGTGAAGGCGACATGCTGGAAGCCGACGATGCCGCGCAACTTCGCCAGGTCAAGGGCTTCTTCCTGAAGGATCTGTCGCAGGCCGTACTTGCCTTCGGCGACAGCCTGCGCGGCCGGGCCCAGGCCGAGGCCGGGCTGCGCCAGGAACGCCAGCAACTGACGCTGTTGCTGCACAGCATGCCCGACCTGATCTGGTTCAAGGACGCCGACGGTCGCTACCAGCGCTGCAACCCCCGCTTCGAGCGCTTCGCCGGGCGCAGCGAGGCCGAAATCGTCGGCAAGACCGACCTCGAACTGTTTCCCGAGGAGGATGCCCAGCGCTACCGCAAACTCGACCGGATCACCATCGATGCTGGATACCCGATTGCCCATCAGGAATGGCGACAGTTCCACGATGGTCACCGTGAACTGCAGACCATCCACAAGGTCGCCGTCCGCGATGAAAACGGCTTTCTGTACGGCATCCTCGGCGTCGGCCGCGACATGACCGCCGAACACCTGGCCGAGGAAGAGGTGTTCGCCAGCCAAAAGGCCCTGGCCCGTACCCAGGCAATCGCCCGGATCGGTAGCTGGAGCTTCGATTTTTCCGGCAATCGCCTGAGCGGTTCGGCGGAGGCGGCAAGCATCATGGGGCTGCCGCTACAGGAAGGCATCGCCCCGCAGGATTTCTTCGCCGCCATCGACGCCGCCGACCGCGAACGGGTCAGGGAAAGCTGGCGGCAAGCCGTGCACCACGGCATTTTCGACGTCGAACACCGGATCACCGCCGGTGACCGCAACAAATGGGTTCGCCAGCGCGCCGAGATCGAGTTCGACGAGAACGGCAAGGCGCAGCGAGCCAACGGCATGCTCCAGGACATCACCTCGATCAAGGTGGCGACCGAAGCCCTGCGCCGCCGCGAGGAACTGTTCTCGACCATCGTCGGTCAGGCCGAGCACGGCATCGTCCTGGTTGACGCGAAAGACATGAGCTTCGTCGAGTTCAACGATGCCGCCTGCCGGCACCTCGGCTACAGCCGCGAGGAATTCGCCGACCTCGACCTGTACGCGATCCAGACCGATGCCGGCAAGCGCACCGAGGTCGATGACAACATCCGCCAGGTACTGCGTGACGGCAGCGCCTCGTTCGAGAGAAGTTACCGCTGCAAGGACGGTTCGAGCCGCATCTTCTCGCTGTCGGTCAAGGCCATCCATCTCGACGACACGCCGCAGGCCGCCATCGTCTGGAGCGACATCACCGAACGCAAGCAGGCGGAAGAGGATCTCGAACGCTACCGCAATCACCTCGAGGAACTGGTCACCGCCCGCACCGTCGAACTGGCCGAAGCGCGCGACGCCGCACAGGCGGCCAGCCGCTCCAAGAGCGCCTTCCTGGCCAACATGAGCCACGAAATCCGTACCCCGATGAACGCCATCATCGGCCTCACCCACATGCTTCGCCGCGAAATCGGCGATCCGCGCCAGGCCCAGCAGCTCGACAAGGTCGCCGGGGCCGCCACCCACCTGCTCGGCATCATCAACGACATTCTCGACTTCTCGAAGATCGAGGCCGGCAAGATGTCGCTCGAACCCACCGATTTCGACGTCGACCGCGTCATCGGCGACGTGTGCACGCTGGTCAGCGAAAAGGTCCAGGCCAAGGGCCTCGAACTGGTCGCCGACATTTCCTCGCTGCCGCCCGCCCTGCATGGCGACGGTCTGCGGCTCGGCCAGATCCTGATCAATTTCCTGAGTAATGCCGTCAAGTTCACCGAGCGCGGCAGCATCGTCGTGCGCGGCAGCATCCTCGACGAAACCCCGGAAGACCTGCTGATCCGCCTCGAAGTCCAGGACAGCGGGATCGGCATGAACGAGGAGCAGCTATCGCGCCTGTTCCGCGCCTTCGAACAGGCCGACGCCTCGACCACCCGGCGCTACGGCGGCACCGGCCTGGGGCTGGCGATCACCCGCCGGCTGGTCGACCTGATGGGCGGCAAGCTGGGGGTCAACAGCACGCCCGGCCAGGGCAGCACCTTCTGGATCGAACTGCCGTTCGGCAAGGTGGCCGGCTTCAATCACCGCAGCAACGCCGATATCCTGCCGCCCGGCACGCGCGCACTGGTGGTCGATGACATCGAGGACGCGCGCATCTCGATGGCCGCGGTGCTCAGCGAACTGGGCGCCCGCCCCGACTGTCTGGCCAGCGGCGACGACACCCTGGCCCGCCTGCAGGCGGCCGAAGCCGAAGGCGCCCCCTACGGCCTGCTGCTGCTCGACTGGCAGATGCCGGGCCTCGACGGCATCGAGATCGGCCGGCGCATCCAGGCCGGGCAACTGGCCAAGGCACCGAAAACCTTCCTCGTCAGCGGCACCCTGGGCGCGCCACGCGACGACATGAGCAGCCTGGGTTTTGCCGGTTTCATTCCGAAGCCGCTGACCCCGTCGAGCCTGCTGGTTGCCCTCGAACGCCTGGAGGATCGCCTCGATCAGAAGCATCACCGCCAGCGCGTCGGCGACAGCAGCGACGACATGACCCTGCTGCGCAGCCAGCTCGAGGGCTACCATGTGCTGCTCGCCGAGGACAATCTGCTCAATCAGGAGGTCGCGCTCGACATGCTGCGCCAGGTCAATCTGCGCGTCGATGTCGCCGACGACGGCTGCCAGGCCGTGGACATGGCCGGCAAGACGGCCTACGACCTGATCCTGCTCGACGTCCAGATGCCGAACATGGACGGTCTCGAAGCCGCCCGCCGCATCCGCCAACTCGCCGGCCGCGAAAGCATCCCGATCCTGGCGATGACCGCCAACGCCTTCGACGAAGACCGCGAGACCACCCGCGCCGCCGGCATGAACGAACACATTGCCAAGCCGGTCGAGCCGGCCGTCCTGTACACCGCGCTCTTGCGCTGGCTGAAAGGCGGCGACACCGGGCGCGCCGCCGGCCTGCCGGCACCGGCCGCCGGCGACGAAGTCTGCCAGGGTCTGAGCAGCCTGCCCGGGCTCGACTGCAAGCTCGGCCTGCGCTCGACACTCGGCCAGAGCGAGCGCCTGTGGCGCCTGCTCGACCAGTTCTGCGGCACACACCGCGACGACGGCCACCGCATTGAGCAGTTGCTGGCCGACGGCGACACGCCGACCGCCCGGCGACGCGCGCATTCGCTCAAGGGATCGGCGGCCACCCTCGGTCTGCTGCAGATTTCCGCCAAGGCCGGCGTCATCGAACAAGGCATCGGCAACACCATGACGCCGGAAGCCTCGGCCGCCCTGCCGACGGCGGCGCTGACCGCCTTGCTGGCTGAGTTCTGCGACGCCTTCGCCGCCCTGCGTGAAGCCCACGAACGGGCCGTCGCCGACAGTCCGGCGCCGACCATCGATTACGCCCGGCTGGCCGGCGAACTGGCCGAACTACGCGAGTTGCTGGCCAGCGACGACATCAATGCCCTGGATCATTTCCACCGGCTGCAGCCGCGCCTGGTGCTCGCCGCCGGCCGCTCGGCCGCCCGTCTGGGCAATGAAATCGAGAACTTTGCCTACGCCGAGGCGCTGGCCACGCTCGATGCCATCGTCGCCGCCGATCCCGGACTTCACGGCCGGGACTGAACCGGCCTCAACCCTCAGATTGTCGACAAGGTGACATCGACGACACCGCCGATGGCCAGGAATTCGTCCTCCCCCTGCAGCACGCCGGGCAGCAGGCCGCAGTGGAAAAATATCTTGGTCAGCGGCATGTCCACCGTCAGGATGTAATCGCCGAATTCGCAAGCCCGATCACGGCTGCAGGTGAAGGAATTGAGGTTGTTGAGCAGGATGGTGTGGCGCCCCCCCTCCCGGCTGTCCAGGATTTCATGATCAGCCACCCGGTTGACGCCGCGGTACAGCGTCACATGCCCGGCCCCTGAATGGCGACGGGCGAGTTCATGCTGGCAATAGGTATAGACCAGGTCGAACTGCGCCTCCAGCGCGCTGGTCCCGTACAGACCCTGCGAGCGCATTTCCATGTAATGCAGCCAGGCGTCGTCGTTGGTATCGCGCAGCGGCTGGCCGTGCCAGCGCGGCAGCAGGCCGAAACGCGATTCGACCCAACCCTTGAGCACCGCGCCCTCGCGGCTGTCGGCATCGAAGCTCCAGCCGCGGATCATGCGCGCGTAATTGGCGCGGGCGCGTGACTTGTTGTTGCCGGTGAAGCCCATTTCCTCGGGCCATTCGAGCTGGAAATGCACGGTCAGGTAATCGCGGAAGACTTCCCCGCGCACCGCCGCATCGTCGCCGGCTTCGCCCAGGCGGCGGAACAGGTCGCGGTGCAGTTCGGCAACGCCGTCGAGCAGCAGCGGTGAGGGATGACGCTGATAGGTCAGGCTGCCAAGCACGACCGCCGGCAGGTTGCAGCGGTTGATCGGCAGGCGCGCCTCGCGCGGCAGGCTGGGATTGTCGTCACCCCGACACAAGCCAGGGTCTTTGTCGCACAACCCCACCGCGCCCCCATCCCCATGTTTTTTGTTTTTCATTTAATAAACAACAACTTGAAAGCCATCAGCCGAGCTGGCACGCAACATGCAGAAGATCAGTCGCGACACTCACCAATTGCATTTCAAATCGACTGACAGACTAAGGAGATTACACCATGGCAAAACTGCGTCAATGCGCCATTTACGGCAAGGGCGGGATCGGCAAGTCGACCACCACCCAGAACCTCGTGGCCGCCCTCGCCGAATCCGGCAAGAAGGTCATGATCGTCGGCTGCGACCCGAAGGCCGACTCCACCCGCCTGATCCTGCACAGCAAGGCTCAAACCACCGTCATGCACCTGGCTGCTGAAGCCGGCTCGGTTGAAGACCTCGAACTGGAAGACGTCATGTCCATCGGTTTCGGTGGCGTCAAGTGCGTCGAATCCGGTGGCCCGGAACCCGGCGTCGGCTGTGCCGGCCGTGGCGTCATCACCGCCATCAACTTCCTGGAAGAAGAAGGCGCCTATGACGAAGACCTCGACTTCGTCTTCTACGACGTGCTCGGTGACGTGGTCTGCGGTGGCTTCGCCATGCCGATCCGCGAAAACAAGGCCCAGGAAATCTACATCGTCTGCTCCGGCGAAATGATGGCCATGTACGCCGCCAACAACATCGCCAAGGGCATCGTGAAGTATGCAAACTCGGGTTCCGTCCGTCTGGCCGGCCTGATCTGCAACTCGCGTAACACCGACCGCGAAGACGAACTGATCATGGCCCTGGCTGCCCGCCTCGGCACCCAGATGATCCACTTCGTGCCGCGCAACAACGTTGTCCAGCACGCCGAAATCCGCCGCATGACCTGCGTCGAATTCGACCCGACGCACAAGCAAGCCGACGAATACCGCGCCCTGGCCAACAAGATCGTCAACAACACCAACTTCGTCATCCCGACCCCGATCGAGATGGAAGAGCTGGAAGAGCTGCTGATGGAATTCGGCATCATGGAAGCCGAAGACGAAAGCATCGTCGGCAAGACCGCTGCTGAACTGGCTGCCGAAAAGGCCGCCTGATAGCAGTCCGGGTTCGTCGCTCCGGCGGCGAACCTTGTATCGCCAGTATTCAACCAATGTTGGCGTCGTGCACAAATAGATGCCGGCGCAACGAAAGGAGTTACACCATGGCAGCGCTCACCCGCGAAGAAACCGCAGCCCTCATTCAAGAGGTGCTTGAGGTTTACCCCGAGAAAGCCAAGAAGGACCGTGCCAAGCACTTGATGATCAACGACAAGGAACTTGAGTCGTCGAAGAAGTGCATTACTTCCAACCGCAAGTCCCTGCCGGGCGTCATGACCATGCGTGGTTGTGCCTACGCCGGTTCCAAGGGCGTGGTCTGGGGTCCGATCAAGGACATCATCTCGATCTCGCACGGCCCGATCGGTTGCGGTCAATATGCCCGCGCCGGCCGCCGCAACTACTACGTCGGCACCACCGGCGTCGATGCCTTCTGCGAAATGAACTTCACCTCGGATTTCCAGGAGAAGGACATCGTTTTCGGCGGCGACAAGAAGCTGGCCAAGCTGATCGATGAAATCGAAATGCTCTTCCCGCTGAACAAGGGTATCTCGGTTCAATCCGAATGCCCGATCGGCCTGATCGGCGACGACATCGAAGCGGTTTCCAAGAAAGCTGCTGCCCAGATCAACAAGCCGGTCGTTCCGGTGCGCTGCGAAGGCTTCCGCGGTGTTTCCCAATCCCTGGGCCACCACATCGCCAATGACTCGGTCCGCGATTGGATCATCTCCAACCGTGACGGTCAGGCTTTCGAATCCACCCCGTACGACGTCGCCATCCTCGGCGACTACAACATCGGTGGTGACGCCTGGGCTTCCCGCATCCTGCTCGAAGAGATGGGTCTGCGCGTGGTTGCCCAGTGGTCCGGCGACGGCACCCTGGCCGAAATGGAGAACACCCCGAAGGTCAAGCTGAACCTGCTGCACTGCTACCGCTCGATGAACTACATCTCCCGCCACATGGAAGAGAAGTACGGGATTCCCTGGCTCGAGTACAACTTCTTTGGCCCGACCAAGATCAAGGAATCGCTGCGCAAGATCGCTTCCTTCTTCGACGACAGCATCAAGGAAGGCGCCGAGCGAGTCATCGAGAAGTACACCCCGATGATGGATGCCGTGATCGCCAAGTATCGTCCGCGCCTCGAAGGCAAGAAGGTCATGCTCTACGTCGGCGGCCTGCGTCCGCGTCACGTGGTTGGCGCCTACGAAGACCTGGGCATGGAAGTGGTCGGTACCGGCTACGAATTCGCCCACAACGATGACTACGATCGCACGATCAAGGAAATGGGCGACGCCACCCTGATTTACGACGACGTCACCGGCTACGAGTTCGAAGAATTCGTCAAGGCTTGCAAGCCCGACCTGATCGGTTCCGGCATCAAGGAAAAGTATGTCTTCCACAAGATGGGCATTCCTTTCCGCCAGCTGCACTCCTGGGACTACTCGGGCCCCTACCACGGCTGTGACGGTTTCGCCATCTTCGCCAAGGACATGGACCTGACCCTGAACAACCCGTGCTGGAACCTGATGAAGGCCCCGTGGCAGAAGGCTGCTTCGGAAGCTGAAAAGAAGGCTGCCTGATTCCGCAGCAATCGTACAACTTACGCCCGTATCCACAGATAGGTGGTGCGGGCGAAGGAGATCAAGATGCAAACCGTAGATGACATCAAGCCGTGTTTCCCCCTCTTCCGTGACGACGACTACAAGGCGACGTTGAAGGGCAAGAAGCAATTCGAAGAAGGCCATTCTGCCGACCAGATCGCTGAAACCTTCGCCTGGACGACCACCCAGGAATACCAGGACCTCAACTTCAAGCGCGAAGCCCTGACCATCAACCCGGCCAAGGCCTGCCAGCCGCTCGGCTCTGCCCTGTGCTCGCTGGGCTTTGCCAAGACCCTGGTCTATATCCACGGTTCGCAAGGCTGTATCGCCTACTTCCGCACCTACTTCAACCGTCACTTCAAGGAGCCGATCGCCATCATCGCCGACTCGATGACGGAAGACGCCGCCGTGTTCGGTGGTCAGAAGAACGTGCATGAAGGTCTGGCCAACGCCACCAAGCTCTACGGTGCAGAAATGATCGCCATGTCGACCACCTGTATCGCGGAAGTCATCGGTGACGACCTGAACGCCTTCATCGGTAACGCCCGCAAGGAAGGCAACCTGGACAAGGATTTCCCGGTTCCGTTCGCGCACACCCCGTCCTTCGTCGGCTCGCACGTCACCGGCTGGGACAACATGGAAGAAGGCATCCTCCGCTACTTCACACTGAACAACATGGAAGGCAAGGTTGTCGGCTCGAACGGCAAGATCAACTTCGTGCCGGGCTTCGAAACCTACCTCGGCAACTTCCGCATCATCAAGCGCTACATGAAGGAAATGGGCGTCGATTACACGATGCTCTCCGATCCGGAAGAAATCCTCGACACCCCGGCTGACGGCGAATTCCGCATGTACGCCGGCGGCACGACGATCGACGAAGTCAAGGATGCCCCGAACGCCCACACGACCTTCCTGATCCAGCCGATGCAACTGGAAAAGACCAAGAAGTTCGTCGAGAGCACCTGGAACCACGAAGTGCCGAAGCTCAACATCCCGATGGGTGTCGAGTGGACCGACGAATTCCTGCAAAAGGTTTCCGAAGTCACCGGCAAGCCGATCCCGGCCTCCATCTCCCTGGAGCGCGGCCGCCTGCTCGACATGATGACCGACTCCCACGCCTGGCTGCACGGCAAGAAGATGGCCATCTACGGTGACCCGGACTTCGTCATGGGCATGGTCAAGCTGATGATGGAATTCGGTATCGAACCGACCCATATCGTCAGCAACAACGGTTCCAAGAAGTGGGCCAAGGCCATGGAAAAACTGCTGGCTACCTCGCCCTACGGCGCCGGTGGCAAGGTTTATCCGGGCGCCGACCTCTGGCACCTGCGCAGCCTGTGCTTCACCGACAAGCCGGACTTCCTGATCGGCAACAGCTACGGCAAATACATCCAGCGTGACACGCTGCACAAGGGTCCCGAGTTCGAAGTTCCGCTGATCCGTATCGGCTTCCCGATCTTCGACCGTCACCACCTGCATCGGATGACGACGCTGGGCTACGAAGGCGCCATGTACATCCTGACCACCCTGACCAACACGGTTCTGGAAAAGCTCGACGACCAGACCCGCGGCATGGGCACGACGGACTACAACCACGACCTGGTTCGGTAATCTGCCAGACAAAAGGGAGAAGCGCGGGAGCAATCCTGCCTTCTCCCCAAGTCGCTTGAGGAATTCAAATGGCCAACATCATGATTCGTCAGAACGCTGCCGGTGGGCTGGTGTTTTATTTGCCGAAGCGCGATCTGGAAGCTGCCATCAACTCCATCGAGTTCGACACCCCGGAGAAATGGGGCGGCGAACTGAAGCTGGAGAACGGTGGCAGCTACTACGTCGACCCTATCGCCAAACCGCCGCGCCTGCCCATCTCGGTACGGGCCAAGCGACTCGGCGCGGCTGAAGATTGAGTGAGGCAGTAGCGAGTTGCCAGCCCTCAACGCTGGCGCTCTCTGCTAACAACTAGGAGCTAAACATCATGGCAATGTATATCAACCCAGACGAATGCACCGCCTGTGACGACTGCCGCCCGATCTGCCCGACCAAGGCGATCAAGAAGGGCAAGGTGTTCTACACCATCGACGCCGACGCCTGCACCGAATGCGAAGGCGAGAATGACTCGCCGATGTGCGTGAACGTCTGTCCGTCCGGCTGTATCTCGCCGGCCTGACCGAGAGTCCGGAACCGAGCGCCTGTTGCGGTCAGCCGTTGCGGGCGTTCCATTCCAGACCCTCAACCGGAGCACAAACATGTCTGCACCCCCTATCGCATCCCGTGAAGCCGCCCTCCGTATCGCGCTGGCGGCCCGTACTCTCGATGGCCTGGACGTTCGCGCCCTGGTCGGTGCATTGTCCGACAAGTACGACCTGCCGCTCACTGAGTCCAAGCTTGCCTCGATCACCGTCGAAGACCTGCGGAGCATCCTGGCCGGTGGTCATGCCGAAGAAAACTGTGTGGTCGGCGTCAGCAACGAAGCCCTCAAGGATGCCGTCCGCTTCCTGTGGGGTGAAAACGTCACTAACAGCGAGCTGCCGGTCATCGAAAGCTATGTCGATGGCGACATGCCTGGTTCCATCCGCGTCGCCATCGCCAACAACAAGGGCGAAAACCTCGATGGTCATTTCGGTTCCTGCGAACGCTTCCTGATCTATCAACTGTCGGCCTCGGCAATAAAGCTGATCGCCATCCGTTCGGCCCTTGACGCCGACGCTGCCGAAGACAAGAACAAGGCGCGCGCCGAAGTCATCGCCGACTGCGATCTGGTCTTCATCCAGTCGATCGGCGGCCCCGCCGCTGCCAAAGTCGTGCGCGCCGGCGTCCATCCGCTGAAAAAGCCGAAGGGTGGCGCTGCCAGTGAAATTCTCGGCGAACTGCAAGCCGCCCTGAGCAGCCCGCCCCCCTGGCTGGCCCGGGTCATGGGTGTGCAGCCCAGTTCACTGAGCCGCTTCGCCGAAGCGCTCGACGGCGAGGATGCCTGAGATGACGCCCGAGCGCCTGGCCGAAGTCGTTGCTGCCGTGACACGAGAGGAAAGCATCAACGCCTTGCGCGCTGGCTTTCCCGACATGATCTTCACCGAGTGTAGCGAAAACGACATTTCACCGCGCCTGCAGCCGGTCGCTGAAACACCGGCTGCGCTGATCTACCTGATCACCGGCGTCAGCGGCCACTGTCTGGAAGCAACCAGCGACCTGAACGTGGCCAACGGCGTCATCGTCGCCAGCCGGGACAGCGACGACGACTGAGCAAAGCAACGGCGGGCTGTTCAGCCGGGCGTCCGGCCGACATGCCCGCTGAGCATTAGCGTACGCAATTCGGCCTTCAGATCACCGACGTCCAGCGCCCGGCCACCCAGCTCAGCGCAGACATCAGTCATCATCAGCAACATCGTGCAGGCACCGAACAGACCAATGTGCAGAACAGTCGGGTCGAGTGCACGCAGCACCCCAGCCGCCATCGCTTCACGCCAGAGCGGCGTACAGGTTTCCACGCCAGGGCGGATCACTCTTTCGACCAGGGCATCCCGCCGCTCTCCCGGTTCAGCCAGCGCACGATTGACAAAGCTCACGTAGCCGGGAACATCCACCAGACCGTCGATCATGCTGTCGGCCAGCGCTCCGAGACGGTCGGCAACAGGGCTTTTGCTGTTCACCAAGCCGATGACATCCCGCAACCATAGATCATGCCGCTGGCCGACACACTCGACCACCGCACGCCACAGGCCGGCTTTGCTGCCGAAGTGATGTGCAACCATGGACACATCGCATCCTGCCTCATCGGCGATCGCACGCAATCCGGCGGCTTCATAACCGACCCGGGTAAACGCGGCAAGCGCCGCCGCCAGCAGGCGATCACGGCTGTCAGCCGCGCCACGCGGGCGACCAGGAGAGCTCGTCTGACGTTGTTCAGTACGCATACGGGTCAAGCCATTTGACTGATCGTGCTGCGGAAGCGCAGCAGCGCCACCGCAAACAACAGCGAGCCGATGACAAGAATGGCCAGGCACTGTGGCCACACCACTTCCAGTCCGGCACCGCGATAGAGGATGGCCTGCGCCGCTGCAACAAAATGCGTGGTCGGCGCAACCAGCATGAGGTTCTGTACCAGTTCCGGCATGCTCTCACGCGGCGTCACACCACCGGAGAGCATCTGCAAGGGCAACAGCACCAGCAGCATCAACAGGCCGAACTGCGGCATCGAGCGCGCTACCGTCGCCATGAAGATGCCCATCGACGTGGTGGCAAAAAGATGCAGGACCGCACAAGCAAGGAACAGCAGCAACGAGCCCTCAACCGGCACCTGCAACGCGCCCTCAACCACCACCTTCAGCGAAAACGCCGTCGCACACAGCACCACCAGACCCATCGACCATACCTTGGCGAGCATGATTTCCGCTGGCGTCACCGGCATCACCAGCAGATGCTCGACCGTGCCATGCTCACGCTCGCGGATCAAGGCGGCGCCGGTAAGGATGATGGACAGCAGGGTAACCTGATTGATGATTTCCATCAGCGAGCCGAACCAGGCTCTTGTCAGCCCCGGATTGAAGCGTGCGCGCAGCACCAGATCGACCTGCGGCACGGCCCCGCCGCGATGGCGCTGGACGAACTCATTGACCTCGCCCAGGACGATCTGCTGGATATAGCCAGCGCCGGTGAAGGCCTGCGACATCCGGGTGGCATCCACATTCAGCTGGATGACCGGCGAGCGTCCGGCAAGAACGTCGCGCTGGAAACCGGGCGGAATATTGAGCACGAAAGTGTGGCTGCCCGCATCCATCGCCGCATCCACCTGCGGTAACTCAAGCCGCTGCGGACGGGTGAAGTGGGGCGGATAAAACGCCGAGACCACGCGTGCCGACAGTGGCGAGGCATCCTCGTCGACCACCGCGAGCGAGGCGTTGTGCAGGGTTTCCGGCATGGCGGTGGCGGCACTGTAGACGGCCAGCGTGAAGGCATAGACGATGAGCGCCAGCATCATCGGATCACGCCACAGGCTCCACAGCTCCTTCACCCCCAGGCGATAAACATTGGCCAATCTGCGCTTGTCCATCTCAACGCTCCTGTTTGCGCAGCAACGCAATCGATAGCCCGATGATCAGGGGCACCGCCAGACTCATCGCCCAGAACGAGTGGTCCAGATCGGACAGGGTCAGTCCCTTGGTAAACACGCCGCGGCTGATGGTCAGCATATGGCTGGCCGGGTGAAGCTCACCAATGACCCGTCCCATGCCCTCAAGCGAGGACACCGGATTGAGCAAGCCGGCAAACTGCACGGCGGGTAGCAAAGTCCCGAGGATGGCGACGAACATCGCGGCGATCTGGCTCCGTGTGAAGGTCGAGGCAAACAGGCCAAAACCGGTCGCGAACAGCACGTAGACCAGTGCCGCCAGGGTCAGACCGGGAAAGCTGCCTTTGACCGGGACGCCGAACAGCCACATTGCAAAACAGACCATCAGCAAGAAATTGAGCATGCCCAGAAGCACATAAGGCAGTTGTTTGCCGATCAGAAACTCGGCCCGCGTCACCGGGGTGACGTAGAGATTGAGGATGGAACCAAGCTCTTTCTCCCGCACCACGGCGAGGGCGGTAAGCATGGCGGGAATCATCAGCAGCAACAGGGGAATCACCGCCGGTACGATGGCCGGCAGACTGCGCACGTCCGGGTTGTATCGGTAGCGGGTCTCGATGCTGGCGATGCCGGCACCGACTTTCACCCCCAGTCGGGTGCGTGCCATCTCCGCCAGCCAGGTCTGGTGCATGCCGGCGACGTAGCCTTGCGCGGTTTCAGCGCGCTGCGGCATGGCACCATCGACCCAGGCGGCGATCTGCACCGGCTGACCGCGCAGCAGCGAACGCCCGAACCCCGGGGGAATTTCCAGGGCCAGGGCCAGTTCACCGGCGCGCATGCGCCGATCCATATCTGCATGATCGGTGATCGGTGGACGCTCGGTGAAGTAGCGCGAGCCGGCAAGGTTGAGCACGTAGTTCTGACTGAGTGTGCTCTGGTCGTGATCGAGCACCGCAAAGTCGAGATTCTCGACATCCAGGGTAATACCGAAACCCATGATCAGCAGCAGGATCAGGCTCCCGAGCAAGGCCAGGGTACCGCGCACCGGATCGCGCATCAGCTCCATCGCCTCTCGCTGCGAATAGCTCAGTGCGCGTGCCGGACTGAACAGCACAGGGCGCCTAACCGCAGCCGTGCTTGCGGCCGGCTCGACGGCCACCGGCACCACCTCGCCAGTCACCCCGTACTCCTGCGCACCAGCCGCTTCAAGATAGGAAATGAACGCCGCCTCCAGCGAGGCCGTACCACGCTGGCGTACCAGTTCGGCTGGCGACTCACTGACCAGCACCCGCCCGGCGTGCATCAGTGAAATGCGATCGCAACGCTCCGCTTCGTTCATGAAGTGAGTGGAAATGAAGATCGTCACACGATCCTTGCGCGCGAGATCGATCATCAAGCGCCAGAAATTGTCCCGCGCCACCGGATCAACACCGGAAGTCGGCTCATCGAGAATCAGCAGTTCCGGCCGATGCACCATCGCCACCGCCAGCGACAGACGCTGGCGCACGCCCAATGGCAATTGTTCAGGCAGACTGTCGAGCACGGCGTCGAGCTCGAAACGTGCGCTCATTTCGGCCACCCGCCGGTCGATCTCCGGCGCCGGCACATTGAACAGGCGGGCATGCAGCACCAGATTCTGGCGTACCGTAAGCTCCGAATACAGCGAGAAGGCCTGCGACATGTACCCCACGCGGCGGCGCGTATCGATATCGCGGGCATCGACCTTGTGACCAAACAGCGAGGCCTCGCCGGCACTTGCCGGCAACAAGCCGGTCAGCATCTTCATGGTGGTCGACTTGCCACAGCCATTGGATCCCAGGAAGCCGAAAATCTCCCCACGCCGGATCCGGAAACTGACCTGATCGACCGCAGTGAAATCACCGAAACGCATGGTCAACTCACGCGCCTCGATGGCGATCTGCGCATCCTCGTCCTCTGCCAGGGGCGGCACCTCCACCGCGCGATGACCGCGCCGCACCGCTTCCGGCAGCAGGGCGATGAAGGCGGCCTCCAGCGTTGCCGTGCCGGTTCGGGCATGCAGTTCGCCGGGCGTTCCGGTGGCCAGCACGCCCCCGGCATTCATCGCCACCAGCCAGTCGAAGCGTTCAGCCTCGTCCATATAGGCGGTGGCCACGATCACGCTCATACCCGGCCGATCACGCCGGATCCGTGCAATCAGCGCCCAGAACTGGCTGCGGGCAAGCGGATCGACCCCGGTCGTCGGCTCATCCAGGATCAGCAACTGCGGATCATGAATGAGCGCACAACACAGGCCAAGCTTCTGCTTCATACCGCCGGAGAGCTTGCCCGCCGGGCGCGCCAGAAAAGGCTGGAGGCCGGTGGCTCGGGTCAGCTCGTCGATGCGACGCCTGCGCTCGGCGACACCGTGGCCGAACAATCGCGCAAAGAACTGCAGGTTCTCTTCCACCGACAGGGTCGGATAGAGGTTCTTGCCCAGACCTTGTGGCATGTAGGCAATATGCGGGCACGAAGCCTCGCGGTGGCGGCGCACGGCCATGTCACCGCCGAGCACCTCCACCCTGCCCTGCTGGACGGCACGCGCGCCGGCGAGCAAGGAGATCAGGCTGGATTTGCCAACACCATCCGGACCGATCAGCCCGACCATGCAGCCCGCAGGAATCTCCAGATCGACGCCCACGAGCGCCTGCGTCGCGCCATAGCGCAAACCGACGCCGCTCAGACGAGCGACCGGCGCGGGGGCGCCGCCATCGCTGCTCATTGCGGAACCCGCAGCGCCAGTTCAGCCGGCCATTCTGCCTCCGGGTCGAGGCGTACCCAGGCCACCCCCGGCAAGCCGGTCTTGACCTGTGCCAGATGCTGGCGCAGCAGTTCCGGGGCAATCTGTGCGCGTACACGGAACATCAGCTTTTGCCGTTCGCTGGCAGTCTCCACCGTCTTGGGGGTGAACTGCGCCGTGCTGGCGACGAAGGAAATGGTCGCCGGAATCACCAGATGCGGCGCGGCATCGAGCACGATGCGCGCCTCGGCCCCGAGCGCCACCCTGCCAGCCACCGTTTCCGGCAGGAAGAAAGTCATGTAGACATCAGACAGATCGACCAGATTGAGCACTTTGCCGCCACCGGCGAGCACCTCCCCGGCCTGTGCCAGGCGAAACTGGACACGCCCGTCGCGCGGCGCCTTCAACTGACTGTCGGCAATATCCGAATCGATGCGCGCCACGGTTGCCGCCGCAGCTTCGACCAAGGAGCGCGCGCCAACGAGCTGAGCCTCGGCCGCCAGTACCGCTGCACGCGCGGCAGCAATCTGGGCGCGCGCAGCATTCAGCGCTGCCTCCGCGCTGCGCGTGCGTGCCCGGTCATCATCCAGCTCCTGAATGGAGGCCGCGCCCTCCGCCGACAAGGTCTGCGAGCGAGCTAGGCGGCGCTGAGCGGCATCCACCTCGCTCTCCCGCTGCAAGGCCAGCGCCTGGATCGCCACCAGATCGCTCTGACGTACCGCCACCTGCGCCTCGGCGCTACGCACCGCGTTCAGCGCTTGTTGCTGATGGGCCACGGCTTCGTCACGCTGAGCATTCAGGCCGTCCACCTGCATCTGGGCCAATACCGCACCGGCAAGTACGAAATCGCCCTCGCCGGCATAGACCTCGACCACACGCCCCGGCAGCTTGGTAGCAACATCAACCTCGGTCGCTTCGATGCGTCCGTTGCCGCTGACAAACCCAGCCACCGGTCCAGGCTGCTGCACCACGTACCAGGCCAGCCCGGCGCCGAGCAAGACCGCAACAGCAGCAAGCCCCACCCATCGTCTCTTGAATATCGCGTTCATGATCCCAGCCACTCCTTCAATCGTCCTCAGCCACCCGGCTGCCGCCGCCCAATGCCGCATACAGCGCCACCCGGCTGGACAACAGGGCCCGCCGGGTTTGCACCAGTTGCTGCTCGATGGCCAACAGGTCTCGCTGCGCATCCAGCACTTCCAGATAGCGCGCAGCGCCATTGTCATAGCGAAGCTTGGCCAGACGGGCGCGCTCACTCTGTGCGCTCAAGCCCACACGCTGAATACGCACCTGCTCTTCGAGCCAGTGGCGCATGGCAAGCGCATCGGCCACTTCGCGGAAAGCCTGCTGCACCGCCTTCTCGTAGCCGGCCACCGCCTGATCGCGCCTGACCTCGGCCAGCGCCAGCGCCGCACGATTCCGTCCGGCATCGAAGATCGGCAAGGACAAGCTGGGGGCAAAACGCCAGGCACCGCTACCGGCTTCGAACAGGCCGTCGAGGCTGGCGCTGGCGGTACCGGCCGAAGCGGTCAGGGCAATGCGCGGGAAAAACGCTGCGCGCGCCGCACCGATATTGGCGTTGGCCGCTTTCAATTGGTGTTCTGCGGCCATGATGTCCGGCCGTCCGGCAAGCAACATCGAAGGCAAGCCGGGATCCAGCTCGTGCAGTATCTGTCCATCGTCCAACCCGTCCACCTGCGGCAACAGGTCAACGGGTACCCCAACCAGCCGGGTCAGCGCATGAGCCTGCAACGCACGGGCCTGTTCCAGTTGGGCAAGTACCCCCTGGGCCTGTGTGAGCAGGGTTTCGACCTGGGTCAGGTCGAGCCTGGAGGTGGCCCCTTCCTCCACGCGCCGACGAAATATCCGCTGGGCCTCCTCACGCGTTGTCACCGTGTGACGGGCGAGCGCGATGCGTTCGTCCAGTTCACGCAAACCAAGGTAGGCATCGGCAACCTGGGCCACCAGCCCCACCGTAGCAGCGCGGCGCGCCGCATCACTACTCAGGAAAGACTCCAGTGCAGCCGTTTCCAGATTACGCACCCGCCCCCAGAAATCCAGCTCCCAGCCGACCAGCCCCAGACCAACCTGGTACTGCCCACCGTACTGGATCCGTCTGGTCACGTTCAGGTCGGCTGGCGTCCGGCTGCGCGCCCCGTCGGCACCCAGCCCAATGGTCGGAAAGCGCTCTGCCCGAGTGATGCCATAGGCCGCACGGACCTCTTCGACACGCAGTACGGCAGCGCGCAAGTCGCGGCTGTTGTCCAGCGCAACCCGGACAAGATCACGCAGACGGGGATCGGCGAAATAATCCTGCCAGGCCAGATCGGCAGCCTGAGTCTGGCCGCCAACTGGCTGCATATCGGTCGGGGAATACTTTCCGAGCGCCACATCCGGACGCACATAAGGCGGCGCAAGCGAGCACCCACCGAGCGTAGCCAGAAGCACCAGCACGGCTCCTGCACATTGCCTCGGCTTCAAGCAAGACTGCTTTGACATTTCTGCGCTCCTCAAACCCGAAAGCCCAAATACCCTCAGGTCATAGCTTGCCCGACAGAAACGGGACGCACAAAAAATCCAACACCTGTTGGATTAATTAAAGCAAAAAGACGCAGCCTTGTCCATATGACACCTCGGGCGATGTGTGGGAAAACGCCTGTCGCATTCCTCACAACACCACAGCCCAACTCAATAAAAACAATAACTTACAAAGTGGCACCAAATTTGCTGAACAGGGTTGCGTGCCCCAGGACAGCAAACTACCGGAAGGTGCCGGCGCAGACCTGGACATATACACACCGAACAAACCGCGGTCGGCAGCCACTGGCCCGGAACTTGTCAAGAAAGGAAATAGTCATGGCTGATTACACTGCGCTGACCCGTGGCGGCGCCTCCTGGGTTCCCGAGTTCGTCGTCGCGCTGGCCGAAGACAAGTGCATCGGCTGCGGTCGCTGCTACAAGGTCTGCCCGCGTGACGTGCTGAATCTGATCGACTCCGACGAGGATGAGGATGAGGACGAAAGCGCCGCCGCCAAGATGACGCTGAAGGACATCGACGACTGCATCGGCTGCAGCGCCTGTGGTCGCGTCTGCCCGAAGAACTGCTTCACCTACGCACCGCTGGCAGTGTGATCGCGCCTTACCGTTGGTTCCACCAGCGGTAAGGGCAGCCACCAAGCGTCACTCGCCCGGCCATGGTCCAGCAAACGACAGAACGTCCGACAGGCGGGCTTTGCGCGCATTGCCCCCTGTCTCCTGCCTTTCCCGAAGCGGATCGCTGCCAACCCGGGGATGCCTGCGTGCGTGCCCATAGCGGCCGCCAGATCGACCGCTTTTTTCGCCGCAACCCCGGCGAAGCCGAGAACTACCTCGACGACATCTTCTGGGAACGGCGCGCCATTGCCGCCCGCTACGCCCCGATCGACCGGATCTTCCGGCTGCGTAGCGACAGCGACGAAGTCGTTCGCCGCGTCGTCGCCAGCCGCCTACCGGACAACCAACTACATGCCATGGCCCGCGACCCGGACCGTGAAGTCCGCCTGAGCGTCGCCGCCCGCCTGCCACCAACGGAACTGCAGCAACTGATCGACGACAGCGATTACCTGGTCCGTGCCACCGTCGCCCGTCGCCTGCCCCACGGCCAGCTCGCCCAGATGACCCGCGATCCGGAGCGCGAGGTGCGCAAGGTCGTCGCCAGCCGGCTGCCGGCCTTCGCCCTGCACCTGCTGGCTAACGATGCCGAACCCGAAGTCCGGGCCATCGTCGCCGAACGCGCCCTGCCCGAACTGGCTGCCCGCCTGCTTACTGATGGCGAGTGGTGGGTCCGCCTGGCCGCCGTTGGCAACGCGCCGCCGGAACTGTTGCCGCCGCTGCTCGACGACCCGGAACTCGAAGTCCGGGAAGCCGTCGCCAGCCGACTCGCCGAAACCCCAGCCACCCCTACCGCCGGAAAGTGATCATGAAAAGCAACCAGGCCTGGACCGAATACTGCAAATCCCTGTCGCCCGCGATTGTCGAAACCTGCGCCCGCACGCCGGTCAGCGCCGGCGGCACCAGCCTGGCCCGGGCCCTGCACGAAGCGCTGCCGGACTGGCAGTTCCGCCATGCCCTGGCGCGCGGCGGCTGGTATCGTCTGGGCGGCATCGTCGACGAACACGGCCAGCGGATCACCGACAACCTCGAACAATGGGTCGAAGATGCCCTCGACGCCTGCGACGGCGACATCCAGCAACTGATCGAGGAAAACGAAGGGCGGACCCTGTACGCCACCCGACTGGTCGGCCAGACCCATTACCTGACCGCCAACGTCGGCGACGAGGCCGACAATTTTCTGCAACTGGAAATCGAAGACCTGCAGGAAATGCGCGCGCATCGCCTGTTCAGCAACGAACCGACGACGCTGGAAGAACTGGTCGACCCGCGCGGCGGCAACCTCAACCCGCTACCGCTCGGCCTGCCCTATTACACGCTGCGCCGCATCCAGCACATCGGCGCCTTCCTCACGCGCATGCAGGCGCAAAAGCAGGAAGCCGCGCCCATCCACCGCATGCTCGACGACTGGTCGAAGAGCAGCGCCGGCGCCAACAGCGACTATGCCAACCACTGGGTGATCGCCACCCGCGAACACCTCGACCGCTACCACCAGCCGATCTTCCGCGCCCAGCCAATCGCCACCCTGCCCGGCGACCCGCCGGATTTCGAAGCCGCCCCCGGCACCAGCGGCCTCAATCTCCAGGAAGCCCTGCAACGCTTCGACCGCGCCGTCGGCTACCCGATGGCCTGGTACTTCCACATGCTCACCACCAAGGCCGTCCCGCACTGGGTCGCCCAGAGCACCGTCGAAGACGCCCTGACCGGCTTCGCCTACCTGCCGCAACGCGATGTGGACATCATCCGCAACTGGCTGCATCGGCCGTACGCGGTTTGAGCGTTACCGCCCCCAGCGATAAACCTCCACCTGGCGCTTCATCTCGCCTTCTTCCTGTTCTATCGTCTCGGCTGTCGAGTCCGTGACACATTTCACCGCTTCTTCATCGGCGGCCGGCTGCTGTGCTTCCGGCGTTTGTCGCGGCGACGGTGAGGCCGGCGATTTGCCATCCCAGGCAAAGGGATTCCTGAAGGCCGGCGGATCGGGCAGGCAATCGAGGGTGTAGCTGGGTGGCCAGCCGGTTTCGTAGGGCATGAACGAAATCGTCCGCTCGAATATCAGGGGCTTGCCCGTTGGCGTGGGCGGCAAGGGCGGCAGGGATTTGATCGCCTTCCAGGCGCGCTCCGAAGCAGTTGTCGAGGTCGACCACAACTCGGTGGCATTCGCCAACGTCCCGTCAGGCGCGATCTCGATCCGGAAACGCACCATGCCCTGCTCCGACCCCTCGACCGCCGTGCCCATCATGCTCCGCACCTGCTGCCCCCAGTTGTGGCGATAGCGCTTGCTGTTCTTCAGCTTGTAGGTCGAAGCCAGTTGCCATTCCTCGGCACTGGGTGGCGCCGGGGCCGCCAGCGAGGCTGGCTTTGCGGCTGCTTTGGGCTCGACCGCCGGAATCCTGCGCTGACGCGGGCGAACATCCGGGGCGGCAGTCGCTGGCGCACGCGTTTCGACGTCGGCCGGTGGCACCTCCCGAAGCTGCGCGGCGACACGGATTTCGATCACGTCCGGCGCTGGCGCAGGGCGTGCGCCAGCGCGCTGCCAGCCGACGATGATCGCGGCGTGCAACGACAGAGACAACAACAGCAGAACACCCAGACGCGAGAACTTGACCATGGCAGCAACTGCGGCGCCCGAGGCACCGCAGACCGGAGCGGGCGAAACTACTGCGCCGACTCGAAGCGCAGATAAGCGCGATTGACATTGCCCCGGTGCAAATCATCGAAATTACGCAGATGCCTGAACGCGGGCGCATCGTTCAAGGCGGCGACAGCGGCATCCACCCCCGCCATGTCCTCGGCAAACTTCTTCACGCCGCCGACGACGAAAGCCAGATAGTCACCCGTTTCGCGCTGGGCCTGGGTGACATCGCAGACGCGGCCGTGCCCGGGCACGATGCGCGCCGGCTGCAAGGCGACCGCCTGCCGGTACGCCGCCAGCCAAGTCTCGGCATTGCTCTCGGGCAGGATGCCGAGCAAACGGTCGACATAAATCAGGTCGCCAGAAAACAGGATTTTCTCCTGCGGCAACCAGACCACGGCATCGCCGGCAAAGTGGGCATGCCCAAAGTAACGCAACACCAGCGTACGCCCACCGAGGGTCAGCGTCTGCATATCGCCCGTCAGTGGCTGGACGGCCGGCGCCGGTAGCGTGCCATCCATCTGTTCCTTCAGTTCGCGCGCCAGCGACTCGATCTGCCCCTGACCAAGACGCGCCTGGTCCGTCACCGTGCGCTGCAGCGCGATGATCTGCGCACCCTGCGCGGCAAAATAGGCGTTGCCCAGCCAGCGATGATCCTGAACGCCGGTGTTGATCACCCACTTGACCGGCTTGCCGGTCAGCCTGCGGGCTTCGCCATCGAGCAGCCTGGCAGCAACGCTGGACGCCCCCGAATCGATCAGGATGGCCCCTTCCGGCGTATCGATCACCCCGTAATTGGCGTTCAAGCCAAAATTCCCATACAAGCGACCCGCCGTCTGACCGATCAGCGCAAACACCCCGTTGCCAAGCTGATCGACCGTCAGCACCGCCTCGGCGCGAACGCTCTGGGCGAACAGCATCATGGCGCCAGTCAGCGCCAGCAGTATTTTTTTCATTGTGTCTTCCTCCTCCGTCAGGGCGATCAGTTTATAACCGATTACTGATTTTCGTGCGGCTGCGCTAGGACGGCAGCAAACGGCAAGCAATTCTTTACGACATTTTTATGCCGTGCTTGCCAGAATTCGGCCCATCGCTTCTTCCGTATCGACGCATGAAATTTTTGCTACATCCGAGCCAGACCGTAGCGCTGGCTTTTTTGATGGCGATCCTCTTCGGCACCGCCTTGCTGATGCTGCCACTGGCACAGACAGACGGTGTTTCCGCTCCGTGGCTGACGGCATTCTTCACCGCTGTCTCGGCGGTCTGCGTTACTGGACTGGTCATTGTCGACACCGGCACGTACTGGTCGAGCTTCGGCCAGATCGTCATCATGGCCCTGTTCCAGATCGGCGGCTTCGGCATGATGACCGCCGCCACCCTGCTCGGCCTGATGGTCAATCGCTCGCTACGTCTGCGGACCAAGCTGATCAGCCAGGTTGAAACGCACACGCTTGGACTCGGCGATGTCGGCAGCGTCGCCCGCCTCGTCTTCACGGTCACGCTGCTGGCCGAGTTGCTGATTGCCGCCCTGCTTACCCTGCGGCTGCACCTCGCCTACGACCTACCCTGGCACGAGGCCCTCTGGAGCGGGATTTTTCATGCCGTTTCGGCGTTCAACAATGCCGGCTTCTCGATCCACCCTGACAGCTTGATGCGTTACGCGACAGACGCACTGGTCCTGCTGCCGGTCATGCTTGCCATTGTTGTTGGCGGCATCGGTTTTCCGGTACTGCACGACCTGCGGGCAAAACGCCACGATCCCCGCCATTGGTCTCTGCATACCAAATTGACACTGCTCGCTACCGGCATCCTGTTGCTTGGCGGCTTTCTCGTCCTGCTGCTCTTTGAATGGGCGAATCCGGCCACACTCGGTCCGATGAACCTTCCCGACAAGCTCCTGTCGGCAGCCTTTGCTTCCGTTTCCGCGCGCACGGCCGGCTTCAACTCCATCGATATCGGCGCCATGACCCACGAAAGCTGGGCACTGCACTACTTCCTGATGTTCGTCGGAGGCGGCAGCGCCGGTACGGCGGGTGGTGTCAAGGTTGGCACCGTCGCCATACTGGCGCTACTGGTCATTGCCGAAATTCGTGGCCGCAGCGATAGCGAGGCTTTTGGGCGGCGGGTCAGCCTGTCCGCCCAGCGCCAGGCCATCACTGTTCTCGTCCTGGGCAGTGCGATGGTCGTGCTCGGCACAATCAGCATCCTCATCCACACCGACCTGCCCACCGACAAGGTGATTTTCGAGGTGATTTCCGCCTTTGGCACGGTTGGCCTGTCCACCGGCATCACCGCCGAATTGCCACCATTCGGCCAATTGGTACTGACCGTACTGATGTTCACCGGACGAGTCGGCATCATCACCCTTGCAGCGTCACTGGCCCTGGGCGAGCGACGCATGCCTTTCCGCTATCCCGAGGAGCATCCCATTGTTGGCTAGACTTTTCACCGAACAGTATTCCTTTGCCAAGGGCGACAGTGTCGTCGTCATTGGACTTGGCCGCTTCGGCAGCTCGGTTGCCCAGTCGCTGGTTCATCTTGGGCATGATGTCATGGGTATCGACCGTGATGAACTACTGGTCCGCGAATGGGCCGACCTGCTGACCCACGCCGTGCAGGCCGACTCGACCAATACTGCGATCATGCGCCAGTTGGGCGTGGCCGACTTCTCCCACGCCATCGTCGGTATCGGCACCGACATTGCCGCCAGCCTGATGACGCTGATGGTTCTCACCGAGCTCGGCATCAAGGATATCTGGGTCAAGGCGCTGACTGCTGAACACGGCCAGATCGCTGAACGCATCGGCGCCCATCATGTGGTCTATCCCGAAGCTAACATGGGCGAACGGGTAGCCCACCTGATCAGCGGCCGAATGATCGATTTCATCGAATTCGACGATGGCTTTGCCATCGCCAGGATTCACGCCCCGGCCAGCACCCATCAGCAAACGCTCGGCGAGTCGATGATCCGGGAGAAATTCGGCGTCACCGTGGTCGGCATCAAGCGGGCCCATGAAGATTTTCAGCACGCAACGCCGAGCAGCCAAATTCTTCCCGGCGACCTGCTGATCATCTCCGGGCCGACCCGCAAGATCGAACTGTTCGCCGGAAAAGCATAGAAACCGTGCCGGCACCGGCGCTGCCAATTAGAAAGAGGCTCAAGAGTCCGGCCTACCGGACGAATCTCAAGAAAACGTGCAAAAACGTGATTCGCCAGGTTTTCCGGACTCAACGGCAGACGAGGGAATACCAGGTACTTTTGTCTCGACAGCTATCGACCGACAGCTACCCTGCGTTTGTCAGCTATTGCCGAATTCAACCGCCCCTCAGCGACAAGAACTCGTCAATCAGCCGCGCCAGGATCGTTTCTTCATCTTCCTCGCTCAAGCCGAGGAGTTCAGCCACCAGCTTCACCTTGCCGGGGTTGACCTTGGTGCGGGGCGTGGGCGTAGGTTGAGGAGCATCGGGCGGCGCTTCCCTGGGCGGCGTATCCATAGCGGCGGCTGCCGGTTCGGGTTGGTTGACTGCCGGTGCCGGCGCAACGGGTGATGGCGCCGCTTCGGTGGGTTCGCTGCTGGCAGGGGCGACGGCGAGGACTTCATCCATGTCCTTCTTCGACATCTTTTCGCCGTCCGGCAACTGCTCGATCTGCTCGATCAGGGATTCCGCCTTGGCTTCGTTCTTCCTGGCCAGTTTTTCCAGTTGCACGGCGGCGCCGGTGCTGGAAATTTTCCCGGCATCCAGCAGGGCGGTGACTTTTTCCGACAGGTTGGCGGCGGCTGTGGCCTGGGCCAGCCAGGTCGGGGCGCGGCCAAAGTATTGGGCGGCTTCTTCGGGCGATGCGAAACGCTGGGCGATGGCCTGGATGGCCGTGGCCATGTCGCGCGGTTCGAGCGCCGAGCGGACGCCCAGGCCGATGTTTTCGAAAACCCGCACTTCCAGCGCGTCCTCGTCGCTACAGTCGCGGACGATGACCGGCACCTGGGTTTCGCCCGCCTGAATCGCCGCCTGGCGCCGGCGCTCGCCGGCAATGACCGAGTAACGGTCATCAGCCGCCGGTCGGACGACGATGGGCTGGATGATGCCCAGCTTGCGCACCGCGTTGGTCAGCCCCTTGAGCGCCTCCTCGTTGATGCTTTGGCGGACGTGTGCGGGATCGGGATCGAGCAGGGACACATCGACCATCTGGAAGCGGAAGGGACTATTCTTGAAAGCCATGGCGGGGAGAAAATTCGGGTATAACAGGGGGGGCGGCATGTTCGTCGTTTTCGCGCCTTTTTACAACCGCCTTGAATCCCATCCTCAGCAATCCTGCACCATGAATACCGATATCGATTACCAGAACAACCCGCTGCATGGCCTCAGCCTGAAACAACTGCTGACGGAGATCGTCGATCACTACGGCTTCGACATCCTCTACGCCTACCTGAACATCAATTGCTTCAACAACAATCCCAGCGTCGAATCCAGCGTGAAGTTCCTCAAGAAGACGGACTGGGCGCGGGAGAAGGTTGAGGCTTTTTACCTGTACCAGTTCAAGAGCCTGCCGCGCGCCTCGGCCGAGCAGTTCGAGCTGCCGCCCCGGGACCGCATCATTCCCCGCGATCAACAACCGGGCGAGCCGGCCGAATTGAGCCTGGAGGATGCCGAGCGCCTGCGTGAAAAGCGCGCGCGGAAAGCCGCCGCCCACGACCGCGATGCCGGCCAGCGTAAAGGCCCGGAGCGGCGGCCGTCGAATCGTGATGCTGCGTCGGACAATGCCGATCCCTGGGCGAAGTGGAGAAAGTCTTGACCCCCGCCGATCTGCAACGGCAACTGGACTTCCTCAAGGAAATCGACCGGCTCAAGAATGTCGTTCGCCTGTCGCCGCTGATCGACCGCTCGCGCCGTGAAAACAGTGCCGAGCACTCCTGGCATCTGGCGCTATACGCGCTGGTGCTGGCCGATCACGCCGCCGGCTCGGTCGATGTGCTGCGCGTCGTCAAGATGCTGCTGATTCACGACATCGTCGAGATCGACGCCGGCGACGTACCCTTCCACGTCCCGGCGACGCATGCCGGGCAGGCCGAGCGCGAACGCCTGGCCGCCGAACGCATCTTCGGCCTGCTGCCGGAGGCACAGGCGGCCGAGTTCCACGCGCTGTGGCTGGAATTCGAGGCAGCGGAGAGCGACGACGCCCGATTTGCCAAGGCGCTGGACCGTTTCCAGCCGATGCTGCACAACGCCGCCACCGACGGCGGCACCTGGGTGGAATGCGCGGTCACGCTCGAACAGATCACCGCCCGCTGCCGCCCACCGATCGAAGCCGGCGCACCGGCGCTATGGGAAGCGGCGGCCGGCATGGCCGAAGCCCACTACCGTACCCGGCCGGCACAGGACTGATCCCGCCAGAGCGGCCAGGCGTTTTGTCGGTTTTGCGACAAGCAAGGCACCAGAACCAAACCGCAATAAATTAATCGTTAAAATTCAGTTAGTTAAAAACTGGCACCCCCCTTGCTAGACACATTGCAAGGAGATTCCCATGAGCCAGTCCAGCTTCGTCACCATCAACGACACCACCCTGCGCGACGGTGAGCAGTCGGCCGGTGTTGCCTTTTCCCTGGCGGAAAAGCTGGACATCGCCCGCCGCCTCGACGCCATCGGCGTGCCCGAGCTGGAGGTCGGCATTCCGGCCATGGGCGCCGAGGAGCGCGAGTCGGTCCGGGCGGTTGCCGGGCTCGGCCTGAATGCCCGGCTGATGGTGTGGAGCCGCATGCACGCGGCCGACATCGCCGCCAGCGCCAATCTGGGCGCGCACCTGATCGACATTTCGGTGCCGGCGTCCGACCAGCACCTGGCTTACAAACTGAAGCAGGAGCGCGGCTGGCTGCTACGCGAGCTGCCGCGCTACATCGGCATGGCGCTCGATCTCGGGCTGGAAGTCGGCGTCGGTTGCGAGGATGCCTCGCGCGCCGACCTGGATTTCCTGTGCGCGCTGGCCGCCACCGCCGAACGCGCCGGTGCCCGCCGCCTGCGCTTTGCCGATACGCTGGGCATCCTCGAACCCTTCACCACCTTTGACCGCATTTCGACCTTGCGTGCCCGCACCGGGCTGGAGATCGAGATGCACGCCCACGACGACCTGGGCCTGGCCACGGCCAACACCCTGGCCGCCTGCAAAGCCGGGGCGACGCATGTCAACACCACGGTCAACGGCCTCGGCGAACGCGCCGGCAATGCGCCGCTGGAAGAAGTCGTGCTCGGGCTGAAGAAGCTGCACGGCATCGACACCGGCGTCGAACTGCGCGCCTTCCCGGCACTGTCGGCTACCGTCGCCAGCGCTTCCGGCCGCGCCGTGCCCTGGCAGAAGAGCGTCGTCGGCGCCGGCGCCTTTACCCACGAGGCCGGCATCCACGTCGATGGCCTGCTCAAGCATCCGGACAACTACCAGGGCTTCGACCCGCGCGAAGTCGGCCAGGCGCACCGCATCGTGCTCGGCAAGCATTCCGGCTCGCGCGCGGTCCAGGTCGTCTATCGCGAACTCGGTATCGAGCTCGGCGAGAACGAGGCGCAAGCCCTGCTCGCCAGCGTCCGCAATTTTGTCGCCGCCCACAAGCACCCGCCGGAGGCCACCGATCTGCTCGGCCTGCTGGCTTCTTCCAGGAGTCCGCTCCATGTCTGAAGCGATGACCATGACCGCACCGAATCCTCCCGTACCGGGCCTGTGGGCCATCCTCAAGGAAGACCTGGCCTGCGTCTTCGAACGCGACCCGGCCGCCCGCTCGACGCTGGAAGTGCTGACCACCTACCCCGGTGTCCATGCCATCCTCGCCCATCGCCTGGCGCACAAGCTGTGGCGCGGCGGCTGGCGCTACAGCGCCCGCCTGTTGTCGTTCGCCGGCCGCCTGCTGACCAATGTCGACATCCACCCCGGCGCCACCATCGGCCGCCGCTTCTTCATCGACCACGGCGCCTGCGTGGTCATCGGTGAAACGGCGGAGATCGGCGACGACGTCACCCTCTACCACGGCGTCACCCTGGGCGGCACCTCATGGAACAAGGGCAAGCGCCATCCGACCCTGGCCGACGGCGTGGTCGTTGGCGCCGGCGCCAAGATTCTCGGGCCGATCAGCATCGGCGAGCGCGTCCGCGTCGGCGCCAACTCGGTGGTGGTCAAGGACGTGCCGGCCGACCGTACCGTGGTCGGCATTCCCGGCCGCATCGTCGATACCCGCCTGGCCCGCCCGGCCGGCAAGGGCATCAACCTCGACCACAACGTCCTGCCCGACCCGGTGGCACGCTCGATTGCCTGCCTGATCGACCGTATCGATACGCTGGAGAACGAACTCGCCGCCCTGCGCCAGCAACCGGCGCCGAACCACGGTGGCGAATGCCAGACCTGCTCGGCCGGCGACCTTTGCTGCGACAGTGAAGCCATGCACGAGGCAGCGCACTGACATGGATCTGCTCGACTTCTCCGACTGCAAGCTCTATTTCGAGGATCCGCTGCCGGCCGAGGCCGAAGCGCTGATCGCCCGGGCGGCCGCCGAATACGGCGATCCGGAAGCGGAAATGTCCTTGCTGCGCGCCAACCTGCTGGCCCCGGACAACCTGACCGTGCTGGTTGGTCTGTACCGCTATTACTTCTACCAGCACCGCCTGGAAGACGCGCTGAAGGTCGCCGAGCGGGTCATGCACCTGACTGCCCAGCACCTTGGCCTGCCCGATGACTGGGCGAAGATCGGCGACAACCACCTCGGTTCCGCCGCCGCCAGTTCCTTCGGCCTGCTGCGTTTCTACCTGCTGGCGCTGAAAGCCAGTGCCGTGGTGCTGCTGCGTCTGGGCCGGATCGAGGCCTCGCGCCAACGCCTGATCAAACTGGTTGCGCTCGACAGCCGCGACCAGCTCGGCGCCGGAAAACTGCTTGAAGTTGTCGATGAGTTCCAGGGCACCGGGGCGTCGTCCCGGCCCAATTCCGATTTATCCCTTGCCGCAGCCTGAGGAGGCCATCATGGAAGATACACTGAGCCTTGCCGAAGCCATGGAAGAACTGGTTTCCGCTGAAGATTTCCTGGAGTACTTCGAGATTCCCTTCGAACCTTCGGTGGTCCACGTCAATCGCCTGCACATCCTGCAGCGCTTTCACGACTATCTGACCCGCCAGACGCCCAACCTGCCGCCAGAGGAAGAGCAGCAGCGCGCCATCTACCGTCTGTGGCTGGAACGCGCTTACCAGGATTTCGTGGAGTCCGACTCGCTGACCGAAAAGGTCTTCGCCGTGTTCCAGAACCAGGCCAAGCCGGACGGGGGTTACAGCTCCTTCGTTTCCATCGACAAGATCTTCCGCGACTGAGTCCAACCCGATGAGCAGACCCAAATGGCAGATCGAGGACAGCGTCCGCCTGATCCGCAACGTGCGTAACGACGGCACCTATCCCGGGCTCGATCCGGGGGCGCCGCTGGTACGTCGCGGCAGCATCGGCTACGTGGTCGATGTCGGCACCTTCCTGCAGGACCAGATCATCTACTCGGTCAGTTTTCTCGACATCAACATGATCGTCGGTTGCCGCGAGGAAGAACTGATCGGCGCCGAAGAGCCGTGGACCCCGTCGCGCTTCGAGTTCCGCGAGAAAGTGCGGATCGTCGTCGAACTGCCGGTCGGCAGCGATGCCGTGATTGCCGAAGGCGCCATCGGTGAAGTCATCAAGGTCATCCGCGATGCGCCCGGCGGCGTCGCCTACCACATCCATTTCGACAGCCTGCCTGGACGCCTCCTGCAGATCCCGGAGCGTCTGCTCGAATCCCTCACCCCGGAATGAAGCCATGGAACACGCCTACCTCGAACTGAAGCTGTCCTGGGAACTCTTCCAGAAAGCACCCGAAACGCTGAGCCCGCCGGAGCGCAACCGACTCGGCGAAGTCGCTGCGAAGCAGGACAGCATTGAGCAACGCATCCTGTCCAGCGAACAGGCGCGCAATGTCATGGTGCCCGAACCGACCCTGCGCACCCGGATCGAGGAAATCCGCAAACGCTATCCGGACGAAGAAACCTTCCTCCAGGATCTCGCCCGCATCGGCCTGGACCGGCATTCGCTGGCCGCTTCGGTCGAACGCGACCTGCGGGTCGAGGCCATCCTCGACCGCGTGGTTTCGGCCGTGCCCGAAGTCAGCGAAGTCGATGCCGAAATCTACTACCGCCTGCACCCGGACGCCTTCGATCGCCCCGAGGCCCGTCGCCTGCGCCACATCCTGATCACCGTCGACACCCCGCAGGAAGCCGACCAGGCGCATCGCCTGCTCGACGGCCTGCGTGTCACCCACACGGCCCCCGAAAAGTTCGCCAAGGCGGCGCTACGCCACTCGCAGTGCCCGAGCGCGGTGGAAAAAGGTCTGCTCGGCGTGGTCCGCCGCAATCAGCTGTACCCGGAGCTCGAAAGCGCGGCATTTGCCCTGAGCGAAGGCGAAGTCAGTGAAGTGCTGGCCTCGGAAATGGGGCTGCACATCATCCGCTGCGACGAAATCCTGCCCAGCGGCATGATTCCCTTCGCCGAGGTGCGCGCCCGCATCATCGAACGGCTGACCGAAAAACGGCGTCAGGAAGCCCAGAAACAATGGGTCAAGCAACTGATGTCGGCTCGCCAACTGGCGTAAGGCTGTCCGGAAAGTCACTGTCGACGCGGTTGCGCCCGGCCGCCTTGGCCCGGTACAGCGCCCGGTCGGCGCGCAGCAGGGGCTGATCTGGCGAGTCGTCACCGGTAATCAGCAGGGTGGCACCGATGCTGACCGTGAACGGAATGCTACCGAACGAGGTCATCGCCGGCTCGTTCTCGATATTGCGCCGCAGGCGTTCGGCCGCCACCAGCGCATCCTCAGCACTGCTACCGGGCAGCAGGACGGCAAATTCCTCGCCGCCGACCCGCCCCGGCAGATCAACCCGCCGCAGCGAACGGCGCAGCACCTCGGCAAAGTGACGCAGTACCTCGTCGCCCGCCGCATGCCCCCAGGTGTCGTTGATCCGTTTGAACCAATCGAGATCGACCATCAACAGGGCCGAGGTGAACCCCGTCCGCTGCCAGCGGTGGATTTCAGCTTCAAGTTGCGCGATGAAATGCCGCCGGTTGGCCAGTCCGGTCAGGGTGTCGGTGCTGGCCAGCCAGGTCAGCGCCGCTTCCTTCTCCTTCAGCTCGCTGATGTCGTGGAAAACCACCACGGCGCCAGTACAGACACCGTTTTCCCGGATCGGCGACACCGTCATCTGCACCGGAAAGCTGCTGCCGTCGCGCCGGCGCAGGTTTTCTTCCAGTGTCCTCGCTTGTCCATCAGCCAGGGTCATGGCAATCGGACAGGCCGACTCGTCGTACGCCGAGCCATCGGGACGCAGGGCATGAATCAGACTGTGGAGATTGTTGCCGATCACTTCGTCCGGGGCGTAACCCAGCATTTTCTGGGCGGCGGGGTTGATGAAGGTCGCCACATGCCCGCGGTCGACACCGAAAATCCCCTCACCGGCCGCCATCAGCAGGACTTCGTTCTGATGCGACAGCTCCTTGACGCGCGCGGTCTGTTCAAGCAGTTGGCTGATCCATTCGCGGCGCGACAGATTGACCAGGAAAAGCACCAGCAACTGCGTCACCACATAGGCAAAAACCAGGTTGAAAAACGCCTTGTCCTTGAAATCGCCGCTGGCCTCAATCATCGCGCCGACATCCTGCCAGATCACCACCGAACCGATCGGCGGCCGGGCCGGGTCCTGCAGCCCCGGATAATCGCGCAGCGGGAAACGGATCAACTGGAAGCGGAGTCCTTGATGGTCCACCAGATCGTTGCGGAAAGTCCCGGCATACGCGGGCAGTGCCTTGTCGGCCATCCAGTCGGCCAGTTCACCGCGCGACGCCGCCAGCAGGTAACAGCAGGCACCGGGCTGCTCGGCAGGGGCCGGCGGACGGTAGTTTTCCCACATTGCCGAGGTCACGGAGGCGGGGTCGAGCAGCACACCAAAGCCGACGGCGGTACGTTCGCTCAGGCGCTCGATGTAACCATCGAAGGCCATGCCGACTTCCATGACGCCCAGCAAGGCTCGCGCATCGCCCGGACGAAGCTCGCTGTCGAAGATCGGCGCCGCCCCACGAATGCCGGCGTAGGCGCGCCCCGTCTCGAAACCGCTGGCCGCTGTCCGTTTGCGTTCGACATCGCGCAACAGCCAGCGCAACCCGGCCAGCGAATCGCCATGCTGGGTCGGCGCATGAAAGCGCAGGAAGGACAGGCTGCCCGGCAAGACGAACTGCATCTGGCGGATGCCCAGTTCCTTCTGCATGTAGGACCAGTGCTGGCGCAAATGCAGGTAAAGCTGGCGCCGCAGGAGATCGGCCTCCTCGCCGCCACTACCATTGCCCTCGCCTTCGACCGTGGCGCCGGCCGCCTTGAGCAGGCGGATGACTTCCGGATCGGCGGCGACCATGCCGGCCAGGGCCATCATCTGCTGTTCCAGTTCGCCCTGCGACAACTCGTAGGCCGTCTTCAAGCGCAGCGCCTCGCTTTCCAGGCTGGACTGCAGACGGGCATCCACCAGGCGCGCCCCGAACAGGGCGACGCCAGCGAAGATCGCCATCAGCAACAGACTGGCCAGCACAAGAATGGCGCGGTAGGACATGCCTCCCTCTCAGCGGATTGGTATTTTCCTCACTTAGATTATAGGCAAGGCATTTCTTGCCAATGTTGATATTTATTCCCCGAAAATTCACCAGGCCGGCGTCTCCACCGCAGCCGGTGGTGGCGGCGGTTCGGGCAACCACACACCACTGGCGGCAAACACGGCGGCCAGCGCGATCACCAGGGCCACCACGAGCGCCAGCGCGCCGCCGCCCCGGGCCGATTCGCCCTGGTCGACTTCCTTCCAGCCACGCACCATCGGCTTGACCAGATTGTCCTTCTTCACGTGCGCGTAGAACATGATCGCCGCCAGGTGCAGCACGACCAGCGCGATCAGCACATTGACCGAAAGATGGTGCCAGCCGGTGGCCAGGTTGCTCAAGTCGCGCCCGACCAGGTCGTACAGCGGGCCGACGAAGGCGATGTCGTCGTTGGCCACCAGGCCGGTCAGTAGCTGAAAGATCAGCACGCCAAGCAGGGCGAATACCGAAAAAGCGCCAAGCGGGTTGTGACCCGGTGCCTGCCAGCCGCCCTTGAGATAGGTGGCGATCTTGGCCGGTGTCGGGAAAAACTGGCAGAAACGCGCGTAGGTCGAGCCGACGATGCCCCAGACCAGGCGAAAAACGACCAGGCCAAGCACCAGCAGGCCGATCTTGCCATGCCAGTCGATGAGGTTGCCGCCGACCTTGCCGCTCACCACCAGACCAACGACGGCGACGACCAATAACCAGTGAAACAAGCGGGTGGGCAGATCCCAGACCAGTATTCTTTTTTTGCTGTTCATCCTGAAACTCCTTGTCGAATGAAAAGGGCGCCTCGCGGCGCCCCGTTTTGCTTCCTGTCAGGCAAGCAGCTTACTGCTTGGTGCGATAGTCGTCGTGACAGGACTTGCAGGTACCGCCCAGTTTGCCGAAGGCATCCTTGACCGCGCCGGCATTGCCGGTGGCGGCAACCTTGGCCAGCTCGTTGGCGGCTGCGTTGAAGTCGCCGGCGATCTTGCCGACCTTGGGACCATCGGTGAACAGCGCCGGCTGGACGCGGGTATCGACCCAGCCCTTGCCCTTGTCGCTGCCCGGAACGTAGAGCGCGCCCATGCCGGAATTGGCGATGGCCTGGATCACATTGGCCGCCTTGATCACGTCATCCTTGTTGTAGGTGCCGTCGATATTGGCCTTGATCCGGCTCATGCTCCAGCCCATCGTGGCATAGGCCGACTGACGCCACTTGATGGCATCCTCGACTTTGACCTGGGCATGTGCGGTGGTGACGGTCGCCGTAGCGATCAGTGCGAGCAGCAACTTGCTTTTCATCGTGTAATCTCCGTTGTGTTGAAGGAAAATGATTGATTTTGCGAACCACTCCGCCCCCGAAGTTCTCTGACGGATTATACGCAGCCAGCCCGGCGGCATGACAGCCCGCTCGCTGACCGATATTCACGAAACCAATGAATGAATTCGAACGATAAGCCAATGGCAAGCGCATGCCGGCACAAAGTTCGTTCTGGCGAAAGCGGTTCGCGCTAAGCTGGCGGTTCATGAATGCAACCGGAGTCTGGAATGAAACGCGACGCCAACTGCCCTCTTTGCGGCGCAAAAATCCCCCCTTCGGCCTGGCTCGATGCCTGCGACGAACTGGTCGATAGCGAGGGCGGCATTCTCGCCGCCCGTTGCCCGGCCTGCCAGGGACGCCTGGAGGTCCTGCCGCAAGCCGGCCGCCTGCAACTCGGCTTCCGCAACGGTGCGCGCTTCGAGAGCGCGCTGGATATCGACTATCCCGGGCTTGCCGTCACCCTGAGCGACGGCCGTTTGTGCCTGCGGGCCGACGGGCGGGAATGGACCTTTGTTGAAGACGCGGACTGAGGCGTCGCCTCAAACCGCGAATACGTGCTTGACCCGCAGCACCGGCGCCCCGGCTTCGATCTTCAGCAGACGGGCGATATTCGGGTGCTTGCCGGGGTTGGCGCGCTCGTCCTCGCTGTGTTCGGCAAAGATTTCAATGCCTTTTTTTGCCGCTTCGACATTGATCGAACCGTAGGTCTGGGCCAGATGGTTGTAGACGGCCAGCGAACCCTGGCTGCCGGCCTTGTTCTCGATCGTGGCGACGACATTGCCGTCGGCATCGAGCAAATTGAGGGCGGCCAGGTGGGAGATGCCGGGTAATTTCTTCAGGTTTTCGGAAAAGGACATTTTTTTCTCCATGAAAAAGGCCGATCCGCAAAGCGAATCGGCCTGTCGGGGTCGTTGCTATCAGATACGCTTGGCCAGTTCGGCGGCCTTGCCGGTGTAGTCCCACGGCGTCAGCTTGAGCAGTTCGGCCTTGGCGGCTTCCGGAATGTCCAGCGTGGACACGAAGGCCTGCATGCCGTCGCGCGACACGCGGGTGCCGCGGGTCAGTTCCTTGAGCTTTTCGTAGGCGTTCGGCACGGCGTAGCGGCGCATCACCGTCTGGATCGGCTCGGCGAGCAGCTCCCAGTTGGCGTCGAGGTCGGCCTTCATCAGGTCGGCATTGATTTCCAGCTTGCCCAGGCCCTTCAACAGCGAATCGTAGCCGAGCAGCGTGTAGCCGAGGCCGACGCCCATGTTGCGGAGCACCGTCGAATCGGTCAGGTCGCGCTGCCAGCGCGAGATCGGCAGCTTTTCGGCGAGGTGCTTGAGGACGGCATTGGCCAGGCCGAGGTTGCCTTCGGAGTTCTCGAAGTCGATCGGATTGACCTTGTGCGGCATCGTCGACGAGCCGATTTCGCCGGCCTTGACCTTCTGCTTGAAGAAACCGAGCGAGATGTAGCCCCAGACGTCGCGGTCGAGGTCGACCAGAATGCTGTTGGCGCGGGCAAAGGCGTCGAACAGCTCGGCCAGCGCGTCGTGCGGCTCGATCTGGATGGTATAGGGGTTGAAGGTCAGGCCGAGCGACTCAACGAAGCGCTTGGCAAAGCCTTCCCAGTCGTAGCCCGGGTAGGCGGCCAGGTGGGCGTTGTAGTTGCCGACGGCACCGTTGATCTTGCCGAGCAGTTCGACGCCGGCGATACGGACGCGGGCGCGTTGCAGGCGGTAAGCGACGTTGGCCATTTCCTTGCCCATCGTCGACGGCGTCGCCGGCTGGCCGTGGGTGCGGCTCATCATCGGGATGTCGGCGTAGGCGTGGGCCAGTTCGCGCAGCTTCTCGATGACCTTGTCCAGCGTCGGCAGCATGGCCTGTTCGCGGGCGCCCTGACACATCAGCGCGTGCGACAGGTTGTTGATGTCTTCGGAAGTGCAGGCGAAGTGGATGAACTCGCTGACCTTGACCACTTCGGCGTTGCCCTTGGTCTTGTCCTTGATCCAGTATTCGAGCGCCTTGACGTCATGGTTGGTGGTGGCTTCAATGGCCTTGACCTCGGCTGCCTGCACCGGGCCGAAATTGGCGACCAGCGCATCCAGTTCGGCGATGGTCGCCGGCGAGAAAGCGGCGATTTCGGTGAAATGCGCTTCAGCGGCGAGCGCCTTCAGCCACTCGATCTCGACCTTGAGGCGGGCACGGATCAGGCCGAACTCGGAGAAATGTTCGCGCAGGGCGTCGACCTTGCCGGCGTAGCGGCCGTCGAGCGGGGAAATGGCGGTCAGGGGATTGAAGTCCATAAATACATCCTTTTCGGTGAGGGCGTGATTTTACCCGCCCGACCACACCCAGCGCCATACGCTATAATTGCACTCCCCAATCCAAGAGCATGCGATGAAGCTGATCGGCACCCATACCAGCCCCTACGTCCGCAAAGTCCGGATCGTCCTGGCTGAAAAAAAGATGGAATACGATTTCGTGATCGATTCGCCCCGTCAGGCCGGTAGCACCGTACCCGACATCAATCCGCTGGGCCGCATTCCGGCCCTGCTGCTTGACGACGACACCCCGCTGTTCGACTCGCGGGTCATCGTCGAGCACATCGACAACATCACCCCGAACAACAAGCTGCTGCCGGCGCCGAACCGCGAGCGCACCGAGGTCAAACGCTGGGAAGCCGTCGCCGACGGCCTCAACGACGCGGCCGTCAGTGCGGTCATGGAAGGCCTGCGCCCGAAGAAGGAACAGAGTGCCGACTGGATCGCCCGCCAGCGCGACGTGATCACGCGGACGCTGCGCTTCATGGAAACGCATCTGGGCGAAAAGAACTTCTGCATGGGCACCCATTTCTCGCTGGCCGACATCGCTGTCGGTGCCTCACTCGGCTACCTGTGCCTGCGCTTCCCCGACATCGCCTGGCAGGAAAGCCACCCCAACCTGGCCCGCCTGTACGACAAGTTGATGCAGCGCCAGTCGTTCATCGACACCGTGCCGCAGACCTGACCCGGTCAAAAACACCTTACCAGGGCGCCGCAACGGCGCCTTTTTTATTCTGAACCCGGCAGCATCTGCAGGGTCAATGAAGCACTCCCCCTTTTAGATCACGCCCATGCACCGGATTTTCAACTCACTCTGCACCGCACTCAACGAGCGCGATGGTGACACCCACGACCACTGCAGCCGGGTCGTTGCACTGGCCCAGGAACTCGGCCGGCACATCGAGCTCGACAGCAATGAACTCGCCCTGCTCAGCCTCGGCGCCGGCCTGCACGACATCGGCAAGATCGGCATCCCCGACCGCGTGCTGCACAAGCCCGGCCGCTTTGCCGAAGACGAACTGGAGACCATGCGCCGCCACCCGCTGATCGGCGAAAGGATCGTTCGAGCCATCGCCGATCAACGCGCTGACCGGCTTGCTGAAATCGTCCGTCACCACCACGAGAACTTCGACGGCACGGGTTATCCGGACGGCCTGCGCGGCACCGCGATTCCGCTATTCGCCCGCATCGTCTCGCTGACCGACAACTACGACGCGATGGCGGCGCCGCGCCCCTACCATCCGGGACGCACGCATCACGAAATCATCGACCTGATGTCCGGGCCGGACGCCGAAAAATTCGACCCCGACCTCCTGCACGCCTTCCGCCACGTCATCGAACACTCGCCGATGCGCGCTGCCTGACGGCGACTAGCGGATCACCCCACCGCCCAGGCAAACCCGGCTTTCGTAAACCACCACCGACTGACCCGGCGTGAGCGCCCACTGCGGTTCGGCGAAGCGGATCGTGCAGGTTTCGCCATCGACCGCCTCGACATGGCAGGGCTGATCGCTGGTCCGGTAACGCGGCTTGGCGGTGTAAACCCAGTGGGTGTGCGGCGCCCGTCCGGACACCCAGCTCAACTGCTCGGCCAGCAGATCGTCGCGCAGCAGTGCCGGGTGATCGTGCCCCTGGACGACGTAGAGCACGTTCTTCTCCATGTCCTTGCCGGCGACGAACCAGGCGTCGTGATCGCCACCGCCGGGCTGGCCCTTCTCCTTCAAACCGCCGATGTGCAGGCCTTTGCGCTGGCCGATGGTGTGGTACATCAGACCGTCGTGGCTACCGAGCACCTTGCCGTCGTCGAGACGGCGGATTTCGCCCTGTTTGGGCGGCAGGTAGCGACTCAGGAAGTCCTTGAACGGCCGCTCGCCGATGAAGCAGATGCCGGTCGAGTCCTTCTTGGTGGCGACGTGCAGGCCTTCGCTTTCGGCGATCTTGCGCACTTCACGCTTGTACAGGTCGGCCAGCGGGAACAGCGTCTTCGACAACTGCGCCTGGTTCAGCCGGTAGAGGAAATAGCTCTGGTCCTTGGTCCCGTCCTCGGCCTTGAGCAACTGGTATTCGCCGTTGAACTCGCGCACACCGGCGTAGTGACCGGTGGCGATCTTCTCGGCGCCCAGTTGCATGGCGTGGTCAAGGAAGGCCTTGAACTTGATTTCCGAGTTGCACAGGATATCCGGATTTGGGGTTCGCCCGGCCTGGTATTCGCGCAGGAACTCGGCAAACACGCGGTCGCGGTATTCGGCGGCGAAATTGACCACCTCGACATCGATACCGATGACGTCGGCGACGCTCATCACGTCGACCAGGTCCTGGCGCGTCGAGCAGTATTCGTCGTTGTCGTCGTCTTCCCAGTTCTTCATGAACAGGCCGATCACCTTCCAGCCCTGGCGCTTCAACAGCAGCGCTGCGACCGACGAATCGACGCCGCCGGACAATCCCACTACCACGGTTCCCTTAGACATCGGGCCCAGCCCCTTTCTTCCATTCGTCCAGCGGCAGAATCACCGCCGGCTCTCCGTTGTTCACAAACCAGCTATCGACGACGTAACGCTCGCCGTCGCTCGCTTCGATGACCGCCGACCAGTGGTTGGCGATCAGCCCCAGAAAATATCGCGCCTGCGGTTCCAGCACACGATGCCAGCGCAACCATTTGCGCTCGCCCAGCAGATGCAGCAGCCGCGTGGTCGAGGTCGAGTGGTCGATGCAATCCATCCGGCCCACCCCATCACCATCCGAAAAATTCCCCGCACGGTCGCTGGCGATCGCCGACTGCTCACCGCCCCATCGATACAGCCGTCCTACGACCTCGGCCAGGGCATCGCGTTCCCCCGGCGCATCAGCGGCAGCAAGCAGCAAGCGCCGGATTTCGTCCAGCTGTGCCGCCGAGTACACGATCTCCGCCTGGGCGACACAACTGTAACCGTGGCACACCGACACCCGCGCTTCGCCGGCCGCCGCCACCGGCAGCGCAAAAAAGGCCAGCAGCGCGAACAGCCGACGCATCAGTCGTAATGCACCAGCAGATCGAGCGGATAGCGTTTACCGGCCAACCAGTCCTCGCAACAGCGCAGGATCAGCGGGCTGCGATGGCGCGCCTGCGTGGCCCGGACTTCGTCGAGGGTCAGCCAGCGGGCGCCGACGATACCGTCGTCGAGCCGGCGACCGGCATCGTAGCCGCGCAATTCGCCGGTAAAGGCAAAACGCAGGTAGGTGACATCCTTGGCCGGATGCCGCCAGTTATAGACGCCAACCAGATGCGTCGGCTTGAAGTGGTAGGCGGTTTCCTCGATCGTTTCGCGGATCACCGCATCGACCAGCGCTTCGCCTTGTTCGAGGTGACCGGCCGGCTGATTGAAGGCCAGCCCGGTTTCGGTTTCCTCCTCGACCAGCAGGAATTTCCCGTCGCGGAAAATCACGGCGGCGACAGTCACGTTCGGCTTCCAGATCATCGGTGGCATCTTGTGCAAAAGCATTATTTTAACCGCTGATTTCGGCTAAAATCGTCTGCTTTCAAGAGAGCATCACGGAGATTCCCACCATGTCCATGTCGGATCGCGACGGTTTCATTTGGCAGGATGGCAAGCTTGTGCCCTGGCGCGAAGCGACCACCCACGTCCTCACCCACTCCCTGCACTACGGCATGGGCGTTTTCGAGGGCGTCCGCGCCTACAAGACCGAATCCGGCACCGCGATCTTCCGGCTCAAGGAACATACCGAGCGCCTGTTCCGCTCGGCGCACATCTTCCAGATGCAGATGCCGTACTCGCAGGAAGAACTGAACGAGGCGCAGAAGGAAGTCATCCGCGCCAACAAGCTCGAATCCGGCTACCTGCGTCCGCTCGCCTTCTACGGCTCGGAAAAGATGGGCGTTTCGCCCAAGGGCGCCAAGGTGCACGTGATCATCGCCGCCTGGCCGTGGGGTGCCTACCTCGGTGAGGAAGGCCTGCAGCGCGGCATCCGCATCAAGACCTCGTCCTACACCCGTCACCATGTGAACATCACCATGGTCCGCGCCAAGGCCTCGGGTAACTACATGAACTCGATCCTGGCCAACAACGAGGCCACCGCCGACGGCTACGACGAAGCCCTGCTGCTCGATCCGGAAGGCTATGCCTGCGAAGGCGCCGGCGAGAACCTGTTCATCGTCAAGAACGGCAAGCTGTACACGCCGGACCTGACCGCCTGCCTGGAAGGCATCACCCGCGCCACGGTCATGCAACTGGCCGGCGAACTGGGCATCGAAGTCGTCGAGAAGCGCATCACCCGCGACGAAGTCTATTGCGCCGACGAGGCTTTCTTCACCGGCACCGCCGCCGAAGTGACGCCGATCCGCGAACTCGACAACCGCCAGATCGGCCCCGGCCACCGCGGCCCGATCACCAAGGCACTGCAGGAAAAGTACTTCGACGTGGTCTATGGCCGCTCGGCCGCCCACGCCGACTGGCTGGCCCACGTCTGATCGCTATCCTCAGGGAGAGAACGATGTCCGATAACAAGACCATCGAAGTCACCGCAGCCGACCTGCCGCTGCACTGCCCGCAGCCGGGCTCGGCGCTGTGGAGCCAGCATCCGCGCGTCTTCCTCGACGTGCTGAAGACCGGCGAAGTCGTCTGCCCCTACTGCAGCACGAAGTATGTCTTCACCGGTGAGGCGCCCAAGGGCCATCACTGACACAGGGACGGCGGGCACAACACCCGCCGTTTTCACATGAAGAAAGCCCTCATCGTCGCCCCCTCGTGGATCGGCGACACGATCATGGCGCAGCCGCTGTTCGCGCGGCTGGTCGAGCGCCATCCCGGCCTGCAGATCGACGCCCTGGCACCGCGCTGGGTGGCGCCGGTGCTGCGCCGCATGGACGAGATCGCCGACCTCGTCGACAGTCCTTTCGGCCACGGCCAGCTCTCGCTCAAGGCACGCTGGCGGCTGGCCCGCGAACTGGCGGCGCGCGATTACGACGCCGTCTGGGTCCTGCCCAACTCGCTGAAGTCGGCGCTGGTCCCGTTTCTCGCCGGCATCCCGCAACGCATCGGTTTCACCGGCGAGTCGCGCTACGGCCTGATCAACGTCCGCCACACGCTCGACAAGGCGGCCCTGCCGCTGATGCTCGAACGCTTCATGCAACTGGCCGAGACGCCCGGTGCCGCGCTGCAGCGGCCGCTCGCCCATCCGCGCCTGCGCTCGACCGGCGCCGACCAGGCACGTACGCTCGGCGAACTCGGCATTGAACGCCCGGCCCGGGTCGTCGCCTTCTGTCCCGGCGCCGAGTACGGCCCGGCCAAACGCTGGCCGGCCGCGCACTTCGCCGAACTGGCGCGGACACTCGCCGGGCGCGGCTACGCCGTGTGGCTGTTCGGCTCGCCCAAGGATCACGCGGTCGCCGAGGAAATCGCCACGCTGGCCCCCGGCTGCTGCCGCAACCTCTGTGGCACAACGACCCTCGACCAGGCGGTCGACCTGCTCGCCCTGAGCGATTTCGTCGTCTGCAACGATTCCGGCTTGATGCATGTCGCCGCTGCCGTCGACCGGCCCATCGTCGCCCTCTACGGCTCGTCGTCGCCCGGTTTCACGCCGCCGCTGTCCGACCGGGCCGACATCCTCAGCCTGAAACTCGACTGCAGCCCCTGCTTCAAGCGCGACTGCCCGCTCGGCCACCTCGATTGCCTGAACCGGCTCTACCCCGCGCAAGTCGCCGCCGCCTGCGAGAAATGGATACCCGCATGAGCCAGCCGATCACTTTCGCCTCGCCCGACGACCTGGAAATCGCCTTTTACGACGCCCTCACCGGCGGCGATGCCGACCTGTTGATGCACTACTGGTGCGAGGACGACGAAACCCTGTGCGTGCATCCGACCGGGGTGCGCCTGACCGGCATCGTGCCGATCCGCGAAAGCTGGCGCAGCATCTTTGCCAACGCCCGCCTGCGTATCCAGCCCGAGCGCATCGCCCACTGGCAGGGCACGGTGATGGCGGTACATCACCTGACCGAAATCCTGTTCGTCGGGGACGATCCCTCGCCGCACGGGCCGCTGCACGTCACCCACGTCTATGTCCGGGGCGCCCACGGCTGGCGCCTGGCCAGCCGCCACGCCTCGGCCGCCGACGACGGCCACCAGGCGATGGCCGACGCCATGCCGCACACCCTGCATTGAGCGCTCAACCGCCCGCCTATCACGCGCCGTCCTGGCTGCCGGGCGGCCACCTGCAGACGCTGTGGCCGCTGCTGATCAAGCCGCGCCCGCTGCCGCTGCGCCGGGAACGCTGGCCGACGCCGGACGGCGATTTCATCGACGTCGATTTTCTCGATGCGCCGGACGACGCACCGACGCTGGTGCTTTTCCACGGTCTCGAAGGCAGTTCGCGCAGCCACTACGCGATCTCGACCGCGCACGCCTGCCGGGCCGCCGGCTGGCGCCTGATGCTGCCGCATTTCCGCGGCTGCTCGGGCGAACTCAATCGGCAGCCACGTGCCTACCATTCCGGCGACAGCGACGAGATCGACTGGATCCTTCGTCGCATCCAGGCCGGGCAAGGTGGCCGGCGACTGCACGCGGCCGGCGTCTCGCTCGGCGGCAACGCGTTGCTCAAGTGGGCCGGCGAACGCGGCACAGCCGCCGCCGAGGTGGTGACCGGCGTCGCCGCGATGTGCGCGCCGCTCGACCTCGCCGCCTGCGGCCACCACCTGGCGCGCGGTTTCAACCGCGTCTATACCCGGCACTTCCTGAACACTTTGAAAGCCATCTCGGCCGAGCGCCTGCGCCGCTTCCCCGGCATTTTCGACGAAGCCCGCATGCGCCGCGCCGCCAACCTGTGGCAGTTCGACGACGCCGTCACCGGCCCGGTGCACGGCTTTGCCGGCGCCGACGATTACTGGCGGCGCTGTTCGGCCAAGCCCTTCCTGAAATCGATTGCCGTCCCGGCACTCGCGGTCAATCCGAAGAACGACCCGTTTCTGCCCGCCCGCTTCTTGCCCGGCGCCGCCGAAGTGGCCGCCTGCGTCCGCCTTGAACAACCGGCCAGCGGCGGTCACGTCGGTTTTGTCGGCGGCAGTTTTCCCGGACGGCTGGACTGGCTCCCGCAAAGGCTCTTACACTTCTTCCTTTTCGAAACGTCATAAGCGCCCATCATGAACCAAGCTCTCCCCGCAGAAATCTTCAAGGCCTACGACATTCGTGGGATCGTCAACAAATCGCTGACCGCCGATGTCGTCCGCCAGGTCGGCCAGGCGCTCGGCACGCTGGCACTCGAACAGGGCCAGACGGCGATCGCCGTCGGTCGCGACGGCCGCCTGTCGGGACCAGAACTGGCTGGTGCGCTGATGGACGGCATCATGGCAGCCGGCTGTGACGCCATCGACGTCGGCTGCGTGCCCACCCCGCTGACCTACTTCGCCGCCTATGAGCTCGGTTGCAACTCCTGCGTCTCGGTCACCGGCAGCCACAACCCGCCCGACTACAACGGCCTGAAGATGGTGATCGCCGGCACCACGCTGGCACTCGACGCGATCCAGGACCTGAAGCGGCGCATCGAGGCCGGCCAGGTACGCAACGGCCAGGGCAGCAAGCGCAGCGCCGATGTCGTTGCCGCCTACATCGACAAGATCGTCGGCGACGTCAAACTGGCACGGCCGCTGAAGATCGTCATGGATTGCGGTAACGGGGTGGCCGGCGCGGTCGCACCGGAACTGTTCAAGCGCCTGGGTTGCGAGATCGTGCCGTTGTATTGCGAGGTTGACGGCAACTTCCCCAACCACCACCCGGACCCGTCCAAGCCGGAAAACCTGGCCGACGTGGTCCAGGCGCTCAAGGATACCGACGCCGAAATCGGCATCGCCTTCGACGGCGACGGCGACCGTCTCGGCGTCGTCACCAAGGACGGCGAAATCATCTACCCGGACCGCCAGCTGATGCTGTTCGCTGCCGACGTGCTGTCGCGCGTGCCGGGCGGGACCATCATCTACGACGTCAAATGCACGCGCCTGCTGGCCCCGTGGATCAAGCAGCACGGCGGCACGCCGCTGATGTGGAACACCGGCCACGCGCTGGTCAAGGCCAAGCTCAAGGAAACCGGCGCCCCACTGGCCGGCGAGATGTCCGGCCACACCTTCTTCAAGGAACGCTGGTACGGTTTCGACGACGGTTTGTACACCGGCGCCCGCCTGCTAGAAATCCTGAGCCGCTCGGCCGACGTCAATGCCCCGCTGAAGGCGCTGCCGAATTCGCCATCGACCCCGGAACTGAACATCAAGATGGCCGAAGGCGAACCCTTCGTCCTGATCGACAAGCTCAAGGCCGAAGGCCGCTTCGACGGTGCTGAAGAGATCATCACCATCGACGGCGTACGCGTAGAATACAAGGATGGTTTCGGCCTGGCCCGGCCGTCGAACACGACGCCGGTGGTCGTGCTGCGCTTCGAAGCGGACAACGCCGAAGCACTGGCGCGCATCCAGGCCGGCTTCCGGCAGGCGCTGAACGCCGTCTGGCCGGGGATACAACTGCCGTTCTAAGGAGATTTCGTGAGCGACGCCGCCGATCAGCTTTTTCTCGGACGCCAACCCATCCTTGACCGCGACCAGCGGCTCCACGCTTACGAACTGCTCTTCCGCAACGGCAGCGGCAATGCCGCCGACGTCACCGACGGCGTCGCGGCAACCGCCACGGTCATTGCCAATGTCTTCACCGAACTCGGCGTCGAAGCGGCGCTCGGCAACTGCCGGGGCTTCATCAACGTCGACGAGGAATTCCTGTTCAGCGACATGCTGGAACTGCTGCCCCGCCAGTCGGTGGTGCTGGAAATCCTTGAAACCGTTCCGCCCAGCGAAGCCGTCGTCGACCGCTGCCGGATGTTGAAGGCCGCCGGCTTCACGCTGGCGCTCGACGACGTCATCCAGCTCGCCCCGGAATACGCCGAACTGCTCTCGCTGGTGGAAATCGTCAAGGTCGACATCCAGCCGCTCAGCCGCGTCGAACTGATGCAACTGGCGATGAAACTGAAGCCGAGCGGCAAAGTCCTGCTCGCCGAAAAGGTCGACTCCCGGGAACAGATGGAACAATGCATGAAGCTCGGCTTCTCGCTGTTCCAGGGCTATTACTTCGCCAAGCCGACCATCATCGCCGGCCGCAAGCTCGACCATTCCCAGCTTTCGCTGATGAAGCTGATGGGCCTGCTGCTCTCGGACGCCGATACCGGCGCGATTGAACAGGCGCTGAAACCCGAACCCGGCCTGACCATGAACCTGCTGCGCATGACCAATTCGGTCGGCAGCGGCACTACCGAAACGATCACTTCGCTGGGCCACGCCATCGCCGTGCTCGGCCGGCGCCAGTTGCAGCGCTGGCTGCAACTCCTGCTGTTCGCTTCCGGCAGCCAGAACGGCACCGCCAGCCCCTTGCTGCAACTGGCGGCAACCCGCGGCCGCCTGATGGAGCTGCTGGCCGCCGAAGTCGAACCGGCCAACCCGGCTTTCGCCGACAAGGCCTTCATGGTCGGCATCATGTCGCTGATGCCGGTGCTGGTCGGCCAGCCGATCCGCGAGATCGTGGCCCCGCTCGGCCTCGGCGATGATGTCAAAGGCGCGCTGTGCGACGACACCGGCCCACTGGCCGACCTGCTCAGCCTGACCGAATGCAGCGAGAGCGGCGACCTGTCGCGTCTGGCCAGCTGCTTTGCCCGCCTGCCGGCGATCGGCCCCAAGGCCCTCAACCGGGCACAGACCGGCGCCCTGCAATGGGCCAACAGCCTGACCCAGGAAAAATCCGCTTGAGGCTACGGTTACACAAGCAGCGACAAGACAATACAAACGCCGCCAGGATGCTGCGGCACAATGTCAGCCTGTTTCCCCAACCCTGTCAGCCACAATGAATCGCTTTCACGCCCGCAGCAACTTCGTCCGCCCACCGCAAACCCTGCTTGGGCGCATCGTTGCCTTCACCCTGACCGGCGTGCTGATCGTACTGGCGCTGATGTTCTCGCTAGTAGCACTGGCGGTGGCCGCTGTCGGCGGTTTGCTCTTCGCCGGCTGGTTCTGGTGGAAGACCCGCGCCCTGCGCAAGGCCATGCGCGAAGCCGCGCCGATGCCGGGCCAGGCCGGCGGCGGCGACTTCATCGACGGGGAATGCGTCCGGGAAACCCCCGACGACCGTTTGCTGCGCTGAGCGCTCAGCGCATCTTCGGATTCAGCGAACCGCGGTTGTAATCCTTGTCACCGGGCATCACGTAGCGGCCGATACCGCCGATCACGATCCCCTGAGACTCGATTGGGCGAGTCTTGTTTTCCGGATATTCGGCAGCCACTTTCTGAGCTTCCGCCGCCTTGGCCTGATCGACATATTCCCAGCGACCGTTCGGGAACAAGCGTACCGACTGGCCATCGGCCGTCACCGCCGTCAGTGGCGTACGATCCAGTTCCGTCGCCAGGGCCGGCCCAGCGGCAAGCAAGGCCATCATCAGCATTTTTTTCACAGTTTTCCCTCCACCCAGGACTTGACCGAAGCCAGCGCCGCCGGCAGGTTTTCCGGCTGGGTGCCGCCGGCCTGCGCCATGTCCGGACGCCCGCCACCCTTGCCGCCGACCTGCTGGGCAACCATATTGACCAGCTCGCCGGCCTTGACCTTGCCGGTCAGGTCGGCGGTGACGCCGGCGATCAGCGTCACTTTGCCATCGGCCACCGAAGCCAGCAGGATCGCCGCCGACTTCAGTTTGTCCTTGAGCTTGTCCATGGTCTCGCGCAGGGTCGCCACGTCGGCACCTTCCAGCGTTGCCGCCAGGACTTTCGCGCCCTTGACCTCGACCGCGCCGGCGGCCAGATCATCGCCCTGCGAGGCAGCCAGTTTGGACTTCAGACGGGCCAGTTCCTTTTCCAGCGAACGGACGTTGTCGAGCATGCCGGCGATGCGCTCGGCGATGTCGTCCGGCTGCGTCTTGAGCAGTGCCGAGATGCCAGCGACGCGGGTTGCCTGCTCCTGGACGTAGGCCAGTGCATTGGTGCCGGTGACCGCTTCGACGCGGCGCACGCCGGCAGCAACGCCAGCTTCGGAGACGATCTTGAACAGGCCGATGTCGCCGCTGCGAGTGACGTGGGTGCCACCGCACAGTTCCTTGGAGGAACCGATGGCGACGACGCGCACTTCGTCACCGTACTTTTCACCAAAGAGCATCATCGCGCCGGATTTCTGCGCGTCTTCGAGCCCCATCACCCGGCTATCGGTGGCGGCGTTGGCGAGTATCTCGGCATTGACGATTTCCTCGACCTCACGGATTTCCTCGGCGCTCATCGGTGAATTGTGGGCGAAGTCGAAACGGGTCTTGTCCGGATCGACCTGCGAGCCCTTCTGCTGGACGTGGGCGCCGAGCACTTCGCGCAGCGCCTTGTGCATCAGGTGGGTGACCGAGTGGTTGCGGGCAGTGGCGGCGCGGGCGACGGCATCGACGCGGGCGCCGACCTCCTGGCCGACGGCCAGCTTGCCGGTCTTGAGGATGCCGTGGTGGCCGAACACCGCGGCCTGAATCTTCAGCGTATCTTCGACCGCGAAGATGCCGCCGACACCCTTGAGTTCGCCACGGTCGCCGCACTGGCCGCCGGATTCGGCGTAGAACGGAGTGTGGTCAAGGACGACGACACCGAGATCGCCTTCGTGCAGCTCATCGACCGCCGCGCCATCCTTGTACAGCGCCAGCACCTTGCCCTTGGCGTCGAGCGATTCGTAGCCGTGGAAAGTCGTTTCCGTACCGGCGTATTCCAGATTGGTAGCCATCTTGAACTTGCCTGCAGCACGCGCCTGCTCCTTCTGGCGGGCCATGGCCGCGTCAAAGGCGGCGCCGTCGACGGTCACGTTGCGCTCGCGGCAGATGTCGGCGGTCAAGTCGAGCGGGAAGCCGTAGGTATCGTGCAGCTTGAAGGCGGTTTCGCCGTTGAACACCGTGACGCCCTTATCGGCCATCGCCGCCAGTTCGCCTTCGAGGATTTCCATGCCGTTCTCGATGGTCGCAAAGAAGCGATCTTCTTCCTGCTTCAGCGTGGCGACGATCTTGGCCTGATTTTCCTTGAGCTCCGGATAGGCTTCGCCCATCTCGCCGACCAGGTCGGGGACGATGCGATGGAAGAAGGTGGCGCGGGCGCCGAGCTTGTAGCCATGGCGGATGGCACGGCGGATGATGCGGCGCAGCACGTAGCCACGGCCTTCGTTGCCCGGAATGACGCCGTCGGCAATCAGGAAGGAACAGGCGCGAATGTGGTCGGCGAGCACCTTGAGCGACGGCGAATTCATGTCGGCATCGCTGGTTTCGCGAGCGGCAGCGGCGATCAGTGCCTGGAACAGGTCGATCTCGTAGTTGGCATGCACGCCCTGGAGCACGGCGGAGATGCGTTCGAGGCCCATGCCGGTGTCAACCGACGGCTTGGGCAGCGGGTGCATGACGCCCTGCTCGTCGCGGTTGAACTGCATGAAGACGTTGTTCCAGATTTCGATGAAACGGTCGCCATCTTCTTCCGGCGATCCCGGGGGGCCGCCCCAGTGCTTCTCACCGTGGTCGTAGAAGATTTCGGTGCACGGGCCGCAAGGGCCGGTATCACCCATCATCCAGAAGTTGTCGGAGGCGTAGCGGGCGCCCTTGTTGTCGCCGATGCGCACGATTTTCTCGGCCGGCACGCCGACTTCCTTGTGCCAGATGTCGTAGGCCTCGTCGTCCTCGGCATACACCGTGACCATCAGCTTGTCTTTCGGCAGGCCATAGACCTCGGTGAGCAGTTCCCAGGCGTACTTGATCGCGTCGCGCTTGAAGTAGTCGCCGAAGCTGAAGTTGCCGAGCATCTCGAAGAAGGTGTGGTGACGGGCGGTGTAGCCGACGTTTTCGAGGTCGTTGTGCTTGCCGCCGGCGCGCACGCATTTCTGCGAGGTCGTCGCCCGGTTGTAGGGGCGCTTGTCGAAACCGAGGAAGACGTCCTTGAACTGATTCATGCCGGCGTTGGTGAACAGCAGCGTCGGATCGTCGTGCGGCACCAGCGAGCTGGACGAGACGATCTGGTGGCCCTTGGCGGCAAAGAAGTCGAGGAATTTCTGGCGGATTTCGGCGCTTTTCATGAACGATCTGCCCCTTGGGCTCGAAGAATACGGAACCCGTGATTTTAAAAGAAAAAATGCCGATCCGCGCTCAGGCGGCAGCGTCTGCCGCAAAAAGATCGAGGCGGTCGGTAAACAGGCTGTTCACGCCCCAGGCCAGCAGACGCTCCGCCTGTACCGCGTCGTTGACCGTATAACAACACAGCAGCAGACCCTGCTGGCGAACCGCTGCCGCCTGTTCCGGGCTCAGTTGGGTCGCGTCGCAATGAACGGAAACGGCCCCGAGCTGGCGAACCACCGCCGGCCAATCGCCGGGCAAGGTTTCGAACAGCACCCCCCGCGGCAGTTCCGGCGCGAGATCGCGACAGATTTCCAGGGCTTCCAGCGAGAACGAGGACAACAGCGGCGGCAGCGAGTCGCCGCCCCACAAAGTTTGCGCTTGGCGGACGACGACTTCGGCAGTCTGCCGCGCCAGCCCCTGCGCCGGCTTGATTTCGACATTGGCGCGCAGGCCTAGTTGCCGGCAAAGCAGCGCCGCCTCGCTCAGGCTCGGCACCCGTTCGCCGGCGCCGGCGTCGAGCGCTGCGAGTTCCCGGTCGCCGGTCCGGCAGACCGCGCCGCGGCCGTTGGTGGTGCGCTCCAGGGTTTCGTCGTGAATCAGGAAAGGCGAGGCATCGGCGCTCAGCATCACGTCGAACTCGACCGCCCGGAATCCCATCCGGGCCGCCAGACGGATGCCGGCCAGCGTATTCTCGGGCGCCAGCGCGCCGCCGCCCCGGTGGGCAATCCAGCGGGGCAGGCGCAGGGAATTCAGAAGGGCTGCACCTTTTTCAGCGCGGGGCGTGCGCCGAGTACCGAATTGCCACGGCTGACCGCCGTGTCGAGCGCGGCCTTGGCCGGCTTCTCGTCGGCCCAGACGGCGCTCAGCTCTTCGTCGGCGATGATGCGCGCGCCATCGACATTGCTGACCCGCAGCGACGGCGTCTCGGCCTTGCCCTGCAGCGAGGCATAGGCTGCGTCGAGCGCCTGCTTGCCATCCTGCAGCAGGCGGCTGAGCGAAGCCAGACGCGCCGCTTCGGTCATCGGCAAGCCACCGTGGTTGCGCACCAGTTCGATCTGGATTTCCGGCGACAGCAGGAAGGAAACAAAACGCGCCGCCTGACGATATTCAGCCGCCGGCTTGCCGGCACCGACCCACAGCGACGGACCGTCGGCCAGCGCCGGACGACGACCGCCATAGACATCGTCGTGATACGGCAGCGGCGCAACGCCGAGTTCGACACCGCGCGCATCCTGGAAGTCGGCGTGCTCGCGGGAATCGGTGGTGATCATCGCGCACTGGCCGTCGCGGAACCGCTGGCTGGCTTCATTGCCGTGACCGAACTGGCGGAAATAGCGGGCCTTGCTCCAGGTCGCCATCATCGCCACATGCTTGACCTGCGGCAGCGCGTTGAAACGCAGCCCGCCCTTGGCGTCGGTGGCCGGCACGCCGGAAACGGCGCTGACATTGTCGATATGCACCCAGACCGGCCACGACGAGGTGTACGGGCAGTCATAGCCGGCCGATTGCAGCTTGTCGAGATAGCCCTGCATTTCGAACCAGGTCTTCGGCGCCACGTCGGGATTCAGCCCGGCTTTGCGGAAGGCGTTCTTGTTGTAGAACAGCACCGGCGTCGAATAGAGCACCGGCAGGGCCACCAGGCGGCCCCGAGCGTCGGTGACACCCGGCTTGAGCACTTCCGACAAGCTCAGCGACAGCGGGACACCCGCCCGGCTCATCATCGAGTGCAGCGGCACAAAATCCTTGGGCTGGCTGAGCACATCGCTCATCTGATAGCGGCTGAGCAGGTTCAGCGTCGCCGGCTTGTCGCCTTTCTCGATCCGGACCAGACGAATCGAATTACCGGTTTCCTTGCGATAGCGCTCGATGATCTCAGCCAGACGGGCTTCATTGGCAGCATCGAGGTTATGCGCCAACGTCGGCTCGACGGCCGGCGCCTTGGCCGGTGTTTTGGCAGCATGACCGGGCCCGGCCAGCACCAGGGAAGAAACAATCAACAAGGAACGAACGACACGCAGCATGTGCAACACCCGGCAAAAAACGTCGGCGAATTATAACGCCTTGTCAGCTTGCCAGATTTCGACAGATTGGTGACAGATATGCGAGAATCCCCCGCATGATCAAGCACGCCCTCATTCTCAGCCTGACCGCAATGGTGCTGACCGGTTGCGACCAGGTGACCGCCAAGCTCGGCATCGAGAACCCGGCCCTCAAGGAAGCCAAGGTCGACGCCGAAGGCAAGGCCGTCGGCAGCGCCTGCCGCCATTCCGGGCGGGCCATCGAGGATTGTTACGCAATCTACAGCTGGCTACCCAAGGCCAGCGTATATAGCGGCTGGCGCGAGATGGACGAGTACATGCGGGAGAACCAGCTGGAAACCATCGCCCCGCAACTCCCGCCACCGGAACCGCCCGGCGTGAAACGGCGGCGGCCCGCCGCCGCAGCGGAAGCCGAAACTGCCAACACCACCGCTGCACCGGCCGCGCCGACAGAAACAGCACCACCTGCCGCGACAGAAAACAAGTAAGCTCAGCCTGACCGTTACTGCGCCTACCGAGACATTCCACATGAAGAACCGGCTGCCAAAATTTCTGCACGGAATCCGCGGCAAGCTGATCGCCATCTTCGTCCTGATCAAGGTCGTGCCACTGGTCCTGCTGGCCTGGTTTGCCTGGTACACGGCGCAAGGCCTGGGCGACGCGGTATCGCAGAAGGCGGCCGACATGGCCGACACCTCGCTGCAGACCATCCAGGACATCGGCAAGACAGTCACCGAGGATTCGATCAAGGCACTCGACGAGCGCTCACGCGACGCCATCGAGACCCTGACCACCGACGCGGCCCGCAACATCGCCCGCTTCCTCTACGCCCGCGATGCCGACATCCTGCAGGCGGCCGACAGCGATCTCAGCGAAGCCGCTTTCCGCCGCTTCCTGGCGCAACGCAAGCGTACCCTCTACCGGCACGGCCCCTGGCGGCTGGCGCCCGACACCAAAACCTGGGAGCCGGTCGAAGCCGTCAGCCTTGAAGCCAAACGGACGCGCCCCATCCTGCCGGACAATGCCCGCGACTTCCACCTGCGCCCACCGGAATATCTGGGCGAACCCGAAGTCACGCCGCTGTTCGTCGAAATGACTTACATCGACCTGGCCGGCAACGAAAAGATCAAGATCACTCAGGGCGACCTGACCGACAAGGCATTGAAGAATGTCAGCGACCGTCGCAACACCTTTGTCCGCGCCGAAAACTACTTTGCCGAACTGAAAAGCCTCAAGCCCGGGGAAATCTACGTATCCGACGTCATCGGCGCCTACGTCCGCACCGACCTGATCGGTCCCTACATCCCCGAGCGCCTGGAAAAGATCGGGCTGCCCTTTTCCCCGGAAAAGGCTGCCTACGCCGGCACGGAAAACCCCGTCGGCAAGCGTTTCCGCGGCATCGTCCGCTGGGCCACACCGGTCGTGCGCAACGGCCAGGTCACCGGCTACGTCACGCTGGCACTCGATCACGACCACATCCGCCAGTTCACCGACCGGCTGATGCCGACCGCCGAGCGCTACACACCGATCATCGACGCGATCAAGGGCAATTACGCCTTCATCTGGGACCATAAGAGCCGCTCAATCTCGCATCCGCGCGATTACATGATCGTCGGCTACGACCCGGAGACCGGCCACCCGGTCACCCCGTGGCTGGACACCGAGCTGTACGCCGAATGGCAGGCCAGCGGCAAACCCTCGCACGAATTCCTGGCCGACATTCCCCCCTTCCGCGACCAGCGCCTGACCCGCAAGCCGGCGCCCGAGCAGATCAAGGCCGGCACCCTCGGCCTGGACTGCCGCTACCTCAATTTCTCGCCCCAATGCGACGGCTGGAATGCACTGACCGAACACGGCGGCTCCGGCTCCTTCGTGATCTTCTTCTCCGGCCTGTGGAAACTGACCACGGCGGCCGCGATTCCCTATTACACCGGCCAGTACGGCAAGACACCGCAAGGATTCGGCTTCGTCACCATCGGCGCGAATGTGGACGATTTCCACAAGGCCGCCACCGACACGGCCGAGAAGATCAATACCCTGGTCGGCGAAAAGGACCGTCAGTTCAAGGCCCAGCGCAGCGACCTGCTGGAAGGCATCGAACAGAGCCTGACCACCACCGCAATCGGTCTCTGGGGATCGACCGTGGCCATGGTCGTCGTGGTCATCTTCATCGCCATCTGGATGGCCAATCTGCTGACTGCCCGGATCACCTCGATGATCGACGGCATCCGTGCCTTCCGCGACGGCGACCTGCGTCGCCGCCTGGACGACTCTGCCAAGGACGAAATGGGCGAACTGGCGCATTCCTTCAACGCCATGGCCGACTCCGTCGAAGAGTCGTTCAAGCGCCTCGAAGAAGCCCGCGAGAAAGCCGAACAGGCGAGCCGCGCCAAGTCGGCCTTCCTGGCGACCGTCTCGCACGAATTGCGGACGCCACTGAACGGCATTCTGGGTTTCGCCGACCTGCTGCGCAGCGACCTGCAATCGCCGGAACATCTCGAATACGCGAAAATCATCCATCAGAGCGGCGAACACCTACTCACCCTGGTCAGCGAAATCCTCGACCTGGCCAAGATCGAAGCCGGCGAGATGCAATTCCAGCAGAACGAGGTTCCCCTGCACGGCTTCCTGGAAAATGCACTGGCCGTGCATCGCAGCAGCGCGGAAGCCAAGGGGCTGACGATCTCGCTGCACCTTGCCGCCGACCTGCCCGATTACCTGAAAACCGACGCCACCCGCCTGCGCCAGATCATCAACAACCTGCTCAGCAACGCCGTCAAATTCACCCAGCAGGGCAGCATCGTCCTTGGCGCCCGCGACGAGAAGGAATGGATCGCCATTTACGTGCGCGACACCGGCCCGGGCATTGCCCGCGAGGATCAGGAAGTGATCTTCGAGAAATTCAAGCAGCTGGAAAACTTCCTCACCCGCGAACACGGCGGCACCGGCCTGGGGCTGGCGCTGGTCCGGCAACTCGTCACCCACATGGGCGGCCAGGTCAGCGTCGAATCCGAGCCCGGCCAGGGAGCGACCTTTACCGTATTGATGCCGAAGAAAGCGCAGGATGAGTGAACACCTGGCCCTGATCGTCGACGATCACCCGACCAACCGCCTGATTGCCACCACCCTGCTGCGCAAGATGGGCTGGCAGACACACGAGGCCGACAGCGGCGAAGCCGCGCTCGAACTCGCCGCCCGCCATGACTTCCGGCTGGTCCTGCTCGACATCAGCATGCCCGGACTGAGCGGCGAGGAAACCTGCGAACGCCTGCGCCAACAGTACGCTGGACGCAACATCCGGATCATCGCCTACACGGCGCACGCCTTTCCCGAAGAGCGCGCCAGCTTCCTGGCCGTCGGCTTCGACGACATCCTGGTCAAACCGATCAACCGCGAGCAATTGCAGGCGCTGGCACAGATTCCCTGAGCCGCTGGCTGGCCTTGTGCAAACTCGCCCGATATGCAGGCGCCTTCGCGGGTATAATTCCGGCCCATGTCTGAAATCAATACGTTAGCTGACAACACGGTCAGCCCCCCGCCTGCGGAAGCAGTCCCAGAAATCACCTTCGCCGACCTCGGCCTCGCGCCCGAGTTGCTGCGCGCCCTCAACGACATGGGCTACAGCAAGCCGACGCCGATCCAGGCCAAGGCCATCCCGCTCGTCGTCAGCGGCAAGGACATCATGGGCGGCGCCCAGACCGGCACCGGCAAGACCGCCGCGTTCACGCTGCCCATCCTCCAGCGCATCCTGCCATTTGCCAGCAGCAGCCCGTCGCCGGCCAAACATCCGGTACGTGCGCTGATCCTGGCACCGACGCGTGAACTGGCACTGCAGGTGTTCGAATCGGTCAAGGCTTACAGCAAGCACACACCGATCCGCGCCATGTGCGCCTTCGGCGGCGTCGATATCAAGCCGCAAATCGCCGAACTGAAAAAAGGCGTCGAAGTCCTCGTCGCCACGCCGGGCCGACTGCTCGACCACGTCGAATCGAAGAGCGTCAGCTTCAACTCGGTACAGGCGCTGGTCCTCGACGAAGCCGACCGCATGCTCGACATGGGTTTCATCCCGGACGTCACCCGCATCCTGAACATGCTGCCGGCGCAACGTCAGAGCCTGCTGTTCTCGGCGACCTTCTCGGAAGAGATCAAGAAACTCGCCGACACCATGCTGCAGTCGCCAGTGCTGGTCGAAGTCGCCCGCCGCAATCAGGTTTCCGACACCATCACTCACCGCGTGCATCCGGTCTCCGAATATGGCAAACGCGGCCTGCTGACCAAGCTGCTCAAGTCCGGTGAGATTCGCCAGTGCATCGTCTTCATGCGCACCAAGCAGGGCTGCTCGCGCCTGACCCGTGAACTGCAGCGCGCCGGCATCAAGGCTGACGCCATTCACGGCGACAAGAGCCAGCTCGACCGGATCAAGGCGCTCGACGCTTTCAAGGCTGGCGACACGCATGCCCTGATCGCCACCGATGTCGCCGCCCGCGGCCTCGACGTGGACGACCTGCCCTACGTGATCAATTACGAACTGCCGCATACTCCGGAAGACTACGTACACCGCATCGGCCGGACCGGTCGTGCCGGCAAGACGGGCAACGCCATCTCGCTGGTCAGCGTACACGAAGTCGTGTACCTGATGGATATCGAGAAGCTGATCAAGCGCCCGATCGAACAGGTTGAAGTGGCCGGTTTCGAACCGGAACCGGAATACGAATACCCGCCGGGAAACAAGAAGAAGCGTACGCCGCCGCCCAAGGCACCGCTAGCCACCCGGCCGGAACGCAGCGAGCGTAGCGAACGCCGGGACCGTCCGGAACGCCCCCGGCGCAACCCGATGATCGCCGCCGACGGCTTCGACTTCAGCAAGCCCTATGAATCCACACCCCAACCCCACGGTGAAGTGCCAGATTCGCCCACGGCCCCGGCCAAGGCTGATCCGCACAAGCCGAAACGGGTGGTGGCGGCGCTGCTCGGCGGCCTCGGCCGAAAAGGCTGAGCCTCCCCGGAATGAAAAAAGCGGCCTGCGGGCCGCTTTTGCGTTAACTCGACGTACGCGGCACGAAGCCGGCTGGCGGCCGACTTTTTGGCACCTCGATCTCCAGCAGGCGGATGACGGCCAGCGAGAGATTGTCACCGCTACCGGCCGCTCGCTGGCGCGCCAGTTCGATGATCTTCTCGCAGGCCTTGCGCGCTGAATTCTGCTTGAGCAGGGCGCCCATTTCGGCTTCGTCGAAGTAGGCCCAGATACCATCCGAACACAGCATGAAACTGTCGCCGGGGCGCAGGTCATCGGTATCGCCGAAATCGAAGCGCGGTTCGTCCTGGCCGCCCAGTGAAGTCATCAACACGTTGCGGTTGGGATGGGTTTCCGCCTGCTCCGGCGTGATCTTGCCGATAGCCACCAGATGCTCGACAAAGGAGTGGTCCACGGTACGACCGAGCAACTGGCCATCGCGGAAGCGATAAAGACGACTGTCGCCGCAATGTCCCCAGGTCACCCGCCCCGGTTGCAGCAGCATCATTACCGCCGTGCTGTGCGGATCCTTTTCGTTCATGAAGCGGGAGGCCTTGATCATCGTGTGCGCTTCGCGCATGCTGTTTTCCAGCAGCCAGCGGGCACTTTCCTCGGCCGGCGCAAAATGATCAAGGTTGTTCTTGGTGGTGTGAATCACCTGCTCTGCCGCCAATGCCCCACCAGTATGACCGCCCATGCCGTCAGCCACGACCGCCAGGGCCACACCTTTGCTGCGCGCATGCGGCAGGATGGCAACACGATCCTGCTGCTCCTTGCGATCCCCCTGGTGCTGGGCTGCGCATGCGTCAACGGCGATAGGCATCAATCCTCCTCCAAGCCGCGAAGATTAGCATGAAAGTCATACGGCGGCCGTCGCACCATAGCGCTCCAGGACGACATCGACGAACTCGGGCAGCGCATCCTCACTCAAGCCAAGCTCTGGCAGAACCTGGGGCTTGGCCAGATCCCAGTCGGGATTGGGAACACGCTGATCGCGGGCATGAAGTTCAATCGCCAGTTGCAGGATGGCGACCATGCTGCGCGCTTCGTGATCGCCCAGTTCCAGCATCGAATGCTGGTAACGGATGGCGTTGCAGATGAAGTCCGGCAGGCACCAGTGGCGAGCGATCAGGTAGCCGACCACAGCGTGATCGGTATTGAACTTGCGATCCTCTTCCTGCCAGTTGGTCCAGTGCCCCGGTGTACCCAGCCGCAGCTCCCGGCAATAACTGGGAAAGCGCTGCAGCAGCAGCGGCACGCCGCAAGCGTGGAAAATGCCGGCCAGATAGGCCTGATCGGGAAACAGGTTGCAAACCGCCACGCGCTCGTCGGCGATCAGCATCGCCAGCTCGCCCACGGCCTGCGAACGCGCCCAGAAAGCCTCATAGACACGCTTGTCGGAAGCCATGCCGACGTTACGCAGGGCAATCGCCTGAATCAGGTTACAGGTTTGCTCGACACCGACCGCATGCAGTATCTGCTCGACCGAGTCGAAGGGCTGATGCTTGCGGTAAGCGGCATTACCGACCACCTTGAACAGCATCGCCGTCAGCCCCGGATCCTGGTTGATGGTCCTGGCCAGCGGGCGAACGTCGAGCTCCTGGCGCGCGATCAGTTTGCGCAACTCGTTGAGGACGCGGGGCTGCGCCGGAATGCGGATCCCGCCGTCAAGCACGCGCTTGACCCTGGCGGCATCCTGCTCGCCGAGCCCGGCGCTGATTTCCCTGATTGTCGGTTGCTTGCTCATCCGATTGCCTCATCCATCAATTCGATCCAGTGCCGCACGGGCAGCGATGCCCCGGCCTGCAGGTGTGTCAGACAGCCGATATTCGCGGTCGCGATCACGGCCGGTGCGCCCGCATTGAGCGCAGTCAATTTGTTGTCACGCAGTTGGCCGGCGATTTCCGGCTGCAGGACCGAATAGGTACCGGCCGAGCCGCAGCACAGGTGGCCGTCGGCGACCGATGTCAGGCAATAGCCGGCAGACCTCAGCAAGCCCTCGACCACGCCCCTGATTTTCAACCCATGCTGAAGTGTACACGGAGAATGGAAGGCCAGCTTGCCGCGCTCGGCCGGCACCAGCAGATCGGCAAGTCGTGCGGCCTCGCCGGCCACCACTTCGGAGGGGTCGCGGCACAGCGCGCTGATCGTCGCGGCTTTTTCCGCGTAAGCCGGATCATCGGCGAGCAAATGGCCGTAGTCGCGCACCTGGACGCCGCAGCCGGAGGCGGTGACAACGATGGCCTCGACCCCGGCTTCGACATGCGGCCACCAGGCGTCGATATTGCGCCGGACATCTGCCTTGGCGGCGGATTGGTCGTTGAGGTGGTGGCGCACGGCGCCGCAGCAACCGGCCTTCTTCTCTTCGAACAATTCGATACCGAGCCGTCCGAGCACGCGGGCGGTCGCCGCGTTGATGTTCGGTGCCAGCACCGGCTGGACACAACCGGCTAGCGCCAGCATACGCCGGCCATGCTGGCCATTCGCCGGCCACGGTTTGGCCTCGACCGGCGCCGGTGGCAGCTTGTCGGCAAGCGCCGACGGCAGCAGCGGCTTGAATACACGGCCGAGCGCCACGGCAGCGCCGAACAGGGCCGGCTCGGGCAGCACGGTTTTCAGCAGCGCGCGCGGCAGTGCCTCACGGACCGGCCGCTGCAGCTTGTCCTCGACGAGTTGGCGACCGATGTCTAGCAGATGACCGTAGTCGACACCGGACGGGCAGGTCGACTCGCAGGAGCGGCAAGTCAGGCAGCGGTCGAGGTGAAGCCGGGTCTTTTCGCTGACTGGCTGACCTTCGAGGAGCTGCTTGATCAGGTAGATGCGACCGCGCGGCCCGTCGAGCTCGTCGCCGAGCAACTGGTAGGTTGGGCAGGTGGCGGTGCAGAAACCACAGTGCACGCACTTGCGCAGAATCTCGCCGGCCACCTGGCCGGCGTGCGTGTCGCGGTATTCGTCGGCGATCCGGCAGTCCATCAGAACTCCGCGTAAAGTCGGCCGGGGTTAAGGATGCCGGCCGGGTCGAAGACCTTTTTCAGACGCCGGTGCAGCGCGAGCAGTGCCGGTGGCAGTGGCGTGAACGGATCGACACGGCAGCGCAGCGATTCCGGTGCCCGGTACAGCGTCGCGTGGCCGCCGGCCGCACTGGCGGCAGCACGGATCGCCGCCGCGTCGATCTCACCGGCGTACCAGCGCAAGGCACCGCCCCATTCAATTGCCTGCAGGCCGTCGACCGCCAGGGTCGGCGCGGTGGATGGCAGGGCGACCCGCCACAGCACCGGCGCCACGAAAGCGGCGTGGCGCTGTTCGCGGATGTCTTCCCAGATACACCCGGCATCCGCCAAGGCCTTGCCGCCCAGCTTGCGCGCCGCCGCGTCGACCGCCGCCGCCGCGCCGGACAGGCGCAGCCACAGCCGCCCCTCGTGCCAGAACGAGGCCGACACCGGCAGCGGTTGCGCGCCCCAGTCGTTCAGCCGGCGCACCGCCTCGTCGGCGGCGCAGGCGAATTCCAGCGTCGTCTCGGCAACCGGCTTCGGCAGCACCTTCAGCGTCGCCTCGGCGATCACGCCGAGCGTCCCCAGGCTGCCGGCGATCAGCCGCGAGACGTCGTAGCCGGCGACGTTCTTCATCACCTGGCCGCCAAAATTGAGCACCTGACCGCGCCCGTCGACCAATTTGACGCCGAGCACGAAGTCACGCACCGCCCCCGCCTGCATGCGGCGCGGTCCGGACAAGCCGGCGGCGACGCAGCCGCCAAGCGTCGCCCCGGCGAAACGCGGCGGCTCGCAGGCCAGCATCTGGCCATGTTCGGCCAGCGCGGCCTCGATCTCGGTCAGCGGCGTGCCGCATTTCGCGGTGACGTAAAGCTCGGTCGGCTCGTAATCGACGATGCCGCGATGGCCGGACAGGTCGAGCACCTCGCCGGCCAGCAGGCCGCCGTAGAAATCCTTGCTGCCGGCGCCGCGCAGGCGCAGCGGCGTGTGCCCGGCGTGGGCGGCGCGGACAGCGGCGACGATTTCGTCCAGCGTCATCAGAAGCGCTCCAGGTCGGGGAATTTCAGTTCGCCGCGATGCACGTGCATGCGCCCGTATTCGGCGCAGCGGTGCAGGCTGGGGATCGCCTTCTCCGGGTTGAGCAGGCGCTTGTCGTCGAACGCCGCCTTGACCGCATGGAAGGTTTCCAGCTCAGGCGTCGCGTACTGCACGCACATCTGGTTGATTTTCTCGATGCCGACGCCGTGCTCGCCGGTGATCGAACCGCCGAGTGCCACCGACAGTTCCAGGATTTCGGCGCCGAAGGCCTCGGCCTTCTCCCAGTCGCCGGGCTTGGACATGTCGTACATGATCAGCGGATGCAGATTGCCGTCACCGGCGTGAAAGACGTTGGCGCAGCGCAGGCCGTACTTCGTTTCCATGGCGGCGATGGCCGCCAGCATCTCGGCCAGGCGCTTCCGCGGAATCGTGCCGTCCATGCAGTAATAATCCGGCGTGATCCGGCCGACTGCCGGAAACGCCGCCTTGCGCCCGGCCCAGAAGCGCAGGCGCTCGACTTCCGACTGCGAGACGCGCAGATCGCGGGCGCCGCAGCCGGTCAGCACCGCGCGCACACGGGCAATTTCTTCGGCGACTTCTTCCGGCGTGCCGTCGGACTCACACAACAGGATGGCCGCGGCGTCGAGGTCGTAGCCGGCCTTGACGAAGGGCTCGACGGCGGCGGTCGCCGGTTTGTCCATCATTTCCAGCCCGGCCGGGATGATGCCGGCGGCGATGATCGCGGCGACCGCGTCGCCGGCCTGGGCGACGTCGTCGAACGAGGCCATCACCACCTGGGCAAGTTCCGGCTTCGGCACCAGCTTCACGGTCACTTCGGTGACCACGCCGAGCAGACCCTCGGAGCCGATGCACAGGGCCAACAGGTCGTAGCCGGGGGCATCCGGCGCGCCCGAGCCGATCTCGAAAATCTCGCCCTCGATGCTGACCATCCGGATGCGCAGCACGTTGTGCACGGTCAGGCCGTACTTCAGGCAATGCACGCCGCCCGAGTTCTCGGCGACGTTGCCGCCGAGCGTGCAGGCGATCTGCGACGAGGGATCGGGCGCGTAGTAGAGGCCGAACGGCGCCGCCGCTTCCGACACCGCCAGGTTGCGCACGCCGGGCTGGACGACGGCGGTACGGCTGTCGCGGTCGACCTTGAGGATGCGGTTGAAACGCGCCAGCGACAGCACGACGCCCTCGGCATGCGGCATCGCGCCGCCGGACAGGCCGGTGCCGGCGCCGCGGGCGACCACCGGCACGCCGAGCTGGTGGCAGGTGCGCAGCACATCAACCACCTGACCTTCGTTCTCCGGCAGACAGACCGCCAGCGGCATTTCACGGTAGGCGGTGAGGCCGTCGCATTCGTAGGGGCGCAGGTCCTCGTCCTCGACCAGCAGGCAATGGACAGGCAGGATGTTTTTCAGACGTCGAACCAGGGTGGCTCGATCGGGCTGGATACCGGCAACTGATCGACTCATGGGAGGCATTTTAAACCCGACGAAAACAATGCGGCACTCGGGAAAGCCATTAGGTCAGCGCAAAACTTTACGAAAGCAATCAGGCCGCCTCTGTACAATCAAAAAAAACAATAAAACACAGGAGAGCCCATGATCGACTGGAAATCGCCGGACAACCGGCATTTGCTTGAACGACTGCTGCTGGGACTGGACCGTCGCATCGACACCGATCCGCCGGACGAGGTGTTCGCCATCGAAAGCACCAACATTGCCTGGCCACACATCAAGGATTGCCTGCACGGCACCCTGCGCACCGGCGATGAAAGCCACTGCCTGGCGATGATCCGCCAACTCGCCGCCACCGATACCCCGTTCATGCTTTTCGCCCACCAGTTCGGCGTGCTGCGCAACCTGATCCTGGGCCAGACACTGGACGAAGGCGCCATCGAGACTGCGCGCCACGTCATGCAGTTGTTCGGCGAAATGGAAGAGAGCTTCGCTGCCGCCTACCTGGAGGTCTTCCTGAACCGCCTGGGCACCCGGAATCACCTGCGACTGAGCCATATTCGTGCGCTCAGCGACAAGAACCTGCTCGCCTATTTCGAAGCCCATCTCGAATGGATGGCCCGACTGGTCGAAGCCGTGAGCCAACGCGAACCGCCAGGCATGCCGGAACTCGACCCGACCCGCTGCGAATTCGGCCGCTGGCTGGAAAACGACGGCGCCCGCCTGATCCGCGATCGCAGCCACATTGCCCAGATCCGCGACCTGCATGCGGCGATGCACCACGTGGTCACCGAGGTCGGCAGCATCATGAACCACCCACGTGCCAGCGGCCCCGTTTATGCCCTGCTCAAGAAGGCCGAAAGCTACTCGCTGGAGCTCGGACACGAAATCTCGCTGCTCAACAGCATCGTCATCATGAGCGTCTACAGCAAGGATCCGTTGACCGGTTTCCTCAGCCGCCGCTTCCTCGACCGGGTGCTGGTCAACCAGATGGAAATCGCCAAGGCGACCGAATCGCCGTTTTCCATCATCATGTTCGACCTCGATCATTTCAAGCGGCTCAACGACGACCATGGGCACCAGACCGGCGACCTGGCCCTCGAGCACATCGCCGGCATCGTCCGCGACAGCCTGCGCCAGTCCGACCTGATCTTCCGCTACGGCGGAGAGGAATTCATGCTGGTCGCGCCGTCGACCTCGCTGGCCCAGGCCCACATCATCGCTGAAAAGCTGCGCCAGCGCATTGCCGGAACACCGCTGCCCTACGAGCCACCATTGACCCTGACCGCCAGTTTCGGCGTCACCGAGATCGCCCCCGGCACCTACGAGGTCGTCGATAGCCGGCTCGTCCATGACGTCATCGCCGCCTGCGACGGCAAGCTTTACGCCGCCAAGAACAGCGGCCGCAACCGCGTACTCTAGCCGCCGGCCAGCCGCTCACGCCAGCCCAGCCCGGCCTCGGTCGCAGCCAGCGGCTTGTATTCGCAGCCGACCCAGCCCGCGTAGCCGAGCCGGTCGAGCAAAGCGAACAGGTAGGGGTAATGGATTTCGCCGGTGCCCGGCTCATGCCGCCCCGGATTGTCGGCGATCTGGATGTGGCCGATCCGGTCGAAATTGCTTTCGATGGTGCGAGCCAGGTCGCCCTGGATGATCTGGGCGTGATACAGGTCGAGTTGCAGGCGGACATTGTCGCAACCGATCCGGTCGAGCAGGCGCAAGGCCTGGCCGATGTCGTCGAGCCAGTACCCCGGCATGTCGATGCGGCTGTTGATCGGCTCGATCAGCACGTTCGCACCGATGCTCGCGAAACGCCCGGCGGCATGCCGCAGATTGGCGACGTAAGTGCTCTCCAGCACCGATTCGGCCAGCCCTGACGGCCTCAGCCCGGCCATGCAATGAACCTGCCGGCAATCGAGCGCCATCGCGTAATCAAGCGCCAGTTCGACGCCATCAACAAACTCCGCGCGCCGTTCCGGCAAGCAGGCCAGCCCCCGCTCGCCCTTTGCCCAATCGCCCGGCGGCAGATTGAACAGGACCTGCTCGACCTCGACTGCAGCGAGCCAGGCGGCCACCTCGCCAGCCGCCCAGTCGTAGGGAAACAGGTATTCGACCCCGGCAAACCCGGCGGCGGCCGCGCGGGAAAAGCGCTCGGAAAAAGGCGCATCGGCAAACAAAAAACTCAGGTTGGCGGCGAACTTTGGCATGGTGACGACAGTCAGTGCGTGGGCCGGAAAGTATAATTCCGGCAATACCAAGGAGAAGCGCGTGAGCGAAGAAAAGCAGCAAAACAGCGAATCGGAACGCAAGGGCAACCGCCTGTCCAAAATCGTGACCCGTACCGGCGACGCCGGCACCACCGGACTCGGCGACGGCAGCCGGACGACCAAGGACAGTCTGCGCATTGCCGCCATCGGCGATGTCGATGAACTCAATTCCGCACTCGGCCTGCTGCTCTGCGAGGAACTGCCGGACCCGGTCCGCAGCGTGCTGCACGACATCCAGCACGATCTGTTCGACCTTGGCGGCGAATTGTGTCTGCCCGGCATGGAGGTCATGAAACAGTCGCAAGTTGCCCGCCTCGAAGCCATTGTCGAGGATTTCAACAGCGACCTGCCGATGCTCAAGGAATTCATCCTGCCGGGTGGTACCCGCCCGGCCGCCCTCGCCCACCTGTGCCGCACCATCTGCCGCCGGGCCGAACGGGCCATGGTCGCCCTGCACCACGCGGAAGCCCTGTCCGAACCGGCACGCCGCTACATCAACCGCCTCTCCGACCTGCTGTTTGTCCTCGGCCGCAGCCTCAACCGCAGCGGCGGCCGTGGCGACGTGCTCTGGCAAAAGGGCCGGACCGCTGCATGAGGCTTGATCCCGACCCGGCTACGGCAGCATAATCGGACACACTCCCGAGGCAGCAACCGTGTACCGCGTCGTCACCCAATACCGCAATGGCAGCACCCGGCCCGTCATCGAACGGGGGCCTTGGCACGCCACCCGGAAACTGGCGGAAGAATGGGCAGAAACCCTGCGGAATCATGGCTATACAGCCTACGTCGAATCACAGAACGGACTGATCGACGCCGGCACGGCGGCTGGCGGTAACGACAACTCGGACCTGATGAGCGCACTGGCGAGCATGGCCTGACCCCTGATTTCCGCCAGAAAAAGCGGAAGCATGACTTCCAAAATACCGTAGTAGACAATTTTGGCAGACAGGGTCTCAAGACCAGCCTGCTTGGGCAAGCTCTAGGCCAAGCCACCAGCAGCACGAAATAAAATTGTTTTATTTCAATAAGATATGGCGGGTCCGGTGAGATTCGAACTCACGATGGGTTTCCCCACGCCGGTTTTCAAGACCGGTGCATTCAACCGCTCTGCCACAGACCCGCAGAAGGCGCGCATGATATCACAGGGATTCGCGGCACCTCACCGGCAATCAGGGTTTGAAACTTGTGCGCCTCTCCGCTAGTCTTAGCCTTCGTTGAAACCAGACTGATGTGAGGCTAGCAACCATGACCACCAATTTCGAGATCGCCCGTCAAGGTGCCGGCAGTTTCGCCGCCCCGCAGAACCGTGTCCTGCGCAATACCTACATGCTGCTCGGCCTGTCGATGGTACCCACCGTCCTCGGCGCCCTGGTCGGCATCCAGATGGGCTTTTCCTTTTTCGCCGGCAGCCCGCTGATTTCCTTCGTGCTGTTCATGGCCATTGCCTTCGGCTTCATGTGGGGCATCGAGAAGAACAAGGATTCCGGCCTCGGCGTCGCGCTGCTGCTCGGCTTCACCTTCTTCATGGGCCTGATGCTGTCGCGCATCCTGCAATTCGCCCTGGGCTTCTCCAATGGCGGTTCGATGATCGCGCTGGCCGCCGGTGGCACCGGTGCCATCTTCTTCACCCTGTCCTCGATCGCCGCCACCAGCAAGCGGGATTTCACCGGCATGGGCAAGTTCCTGTTTGCTGGCGTCATTCTGGTTCTGCTGGCCATCGTCGCCAACATCTTCTTCCAGATCCCGGCGCTGTCGCTGGCGATCTCGGCGGCTGTCGTCGGCATCTTCTCGGCCTACATCCTGTACGACATCAGCCGCATCGTTCAGGGTGGCGAAACCAATTACGTCAGCGCCACTCTGGCGGTTTACCTGAACGTTTACAACGTCTTCGTCGGCCTGCTGCAACTGATCATGGCGCTGACCGGCGAACGCGAATAAGCTGCACCGCGTATAAACAAGGGCGGCCAAGGCCGCCCTTTTTCATGCCCGCTCGAAAAGTGCAATCGATTCGACGTGAGCGGTGTGCGGGAACATGTTGACGATACCCGCTGCGGCCAGTCGGTAGCCCTTGAGCGAAACCAGTACGCCGGCGTCACGGGCCAGCGTGGCCGGGTTGCAGGAAACATAAACCAGGCGACCCGGCGCATCGTCGCCGAGCGCCTTGCACAATTCAAGCGCGCCTTCGCGCGGCGGGTCGATCAGCATCTTGTCGAAGCGACCGAGTTTGGCCAGCGACTGCTCGGTGCACTCGAACAGATTGGCGACGCCGAACTCGACCCACTTGCCAAGACCGTTCGCCAGCGCCGCCTCGCGCCCGCGGGCAACCAATGCCGGGCTGCCTTCGATACCGACGACCGAGGCACCGCTGCGCGCAATCGGCAGGGTGAAGTTACCCAGGCCGCAGAACATGTCGGCGATCCGCTCACCCGGTTGCGGATCGAGCAGGCGTAACGCGCGGCGGACCATGACGCGATTCACCGCATGGTTGACCTGGGTGAAATCGGTCGGCCGGAAATCCAGTTCGAGATCGAACTCGGGCAGCGTGTAGGACAGGCGCGGCCCCGGTAATGGATGGAAGCGCCGGGCACTGTCCGGACCGGCCGGCTGGAGGTAGATCACCACGTCGTGACGATCGGCAAATGCCCGAACCGACTTCTCGTCGCCCCCGATCAGCGGCTGAAGGATACGGAAGACCAGCGTCGTACAGTGCTCGCCGACGGCCACTTCGATCTGCGGCAGACGATCGGCAACGCTCAGACCACCGATCAGCTCACGCAAGGGCATCAGCAAGTCGGAAACGTGAGGAGGCAGCACCAGGCAGCTGCGAATGTCAGCGATATAGCTACTGCGCCACTCATGGAAGCCGATCAGCATGCCACCGCGCGAATCGACCTTGCGCACGCCCAAGCGCGCCCGGTGACGGTAGCCCCAGGGCGCACCGTGGATCGGCGGCAGGATGGTTTCGGCACGAACGCGACCGATATGCCACAGGCTATCCTCCAGCACACGCTGCTTGGCGGCGATCTGCGCCGACGGCTCCATGTGCTGCATGGCACAGCCACCGCAGATGCCGAAATGCGGGCAAGCCGGTTCGACACGGGCGACCGATGGCTTCAGCACCCGCACCAGATGAGCCAGCTCGTACTTGGGCTTGCGCCGGAAACTGGCGTATTCGACGGTTTCCCCCGGCAGCGCACCATCGACAAAGATAGCCTTGCCATCCTCGCGAACGATGCCGCGCGCTTCGTGATCCAGCGATTCGACTTTGCCGACCGGCATGCCCACTCCCGTTAAAAGGCGAATTCTATCAACCACCTTTTCCCGACGCCATGCTCGGGGATCGCCCAGCGCACTGCAGCAATCGTGAAATTTTGTTCAAATGCCATCTTTAGCGTGACAATCGCGTATTGCGCTGCGTCGCAACATTTTTTTTGCGCTATAATTTTGTGCGGATCGGTTGAAGCCGACCTGATATATATCTCGAATTTTTGTTTCTTGTCGATAAGGAAATCTCATGAACAAGTCCCTCCTCGTTGCTGCTCTGATCGCCCTCGGCCTGACCGCTTGCGGTAAGAAGGAAGAGCCGGTTGTTGCCGCTCCGGCTCCGGTTCAAGAACAAGCTGCTCCGGCCGCTCCGGCTGCTGCTCCGGCTGACGCTGCTGCTCCGGCTGCTGCCCCGGCTGATGCCGCCGCCGCTCCGGCCGCTGCCCCGGCTGACGCTGCTGCCGCTCCGGCTGCTGCCCCGGCTGCTGAAGAAAAGAAGTAATTCTTTTCCAGTACCAATGAAAAACGGGGCTTCGGCCCCGTTTTTCATTTCCGCTGCCCAAACACCGATGGCCGAAGCCACCGGTGTCCTGCTGGAACTTACTGTAGTTGCTGCTGCAGCAGACCGAGAATCCGGCGTGCCGTCTCGGAGCGATCGACACCACCCTCGCTGGTCAGCACCTGCACCGTGGAGCTGCTGCCACCGCTGTTGCTGACGTGCACGCGATACTGCTCGCGCGACGTCGCCGACTTGTCGGACCCACGCCAGAATGCCAGCTTCGACAGCACACCATCCGGTTTCTTGCTGGCATTGTCGATCTCGGGATCAACGTAACGGACGAAATAGAGGCCAGCGGCACGGTCACGATCTTCAACGGTGAAACCGACCCGATCCAGCGCCAGACCGACGCGACGCCAGGCACGGTCGAAGCGGTCGAAGACTTCCAGCTTGCCGCCGCCATCCTCAGCCCCGGCGAGACGCGCCCGCGGCTCGGCCTTGGGGGTTGCCAGAGCAGCCTCCGCACGCTTGCCATCGGCGCCGAGACGGACCATCAGACGGCGCAGCATCTCCGCCTCAAGTTCGGGATCCGGCGCACGTGGTTGCCAGCGGGTTTCATCTTTGGACGAAGAGGTATATACCTCCTCCATCGCCCGGTGGCTGATGTAAATTTCAGTCGTTCCGGGTTGGCTGCCAGGCTCAAGACGGGTACGGAACTTGTCACGCTCGCCCGAGGAATAAAAAGATTCGATCAGACGCCCCAGAGTACTGCGGATGATATCCGACGGAATCTTGGCCCGGTTTTCCGCCCAGTCGGTTTCCATCACGCCGGCTTCTGGACGCTCGATATTGACGATGAAGCCGGTTTCCTGCCAGAAATCCTTGATCGTGTCCCACAAGGCATCGGCAGGCACGGCCGCAACCAACCAGCGCTGGCTGCCGGAACGCTCAACTCTCACCTTGTCCACTTCTGGCAGGACAAAAACCTGCCCGACCTGGGCCCCCGGTTGACGCTCGGCCGCATAGGCTGAGAAAGTGGCAGAGCCACGGCCGGCATCGTCGGGCACGAGATAGCGATCATCACGGCTGATCTGCGACAGGTCTGGCGGCACCTCAAGCGTCGGCACCTTGCCGGCAGATTTGTAATCGATCTTGCGTGACTCGGGTAGCATGCTGCAACCGGCGACAGCAACGGCGATGATGCTCAGGGTAAAACCGGAAATCCGACGATTCATCTTTTTCATACTCCGTCAGGCATTGATGCCAGCCTGGCGCATCGCGGCCAGTACGCGTGCCTGATTGGCTTCGGTCAACGGGGTCAGCGGCAGGCGGATACCTGCCGGCATCAGGCCCATGCGGCTGACCGCCCACTTGACCGGAATCGGGTTGGCCTCGCAGAACAGATCGCGGTGCAGGCCGAGCAGACGGAAATGAATCTCCTTGGCCTTGGCGACATCTCCGGCCGCCGCCGCAACGCACATTTCATGCATCAGGCGCGGCGCAACGTTGGCCGTCACCGAAATATTGCCGTGGAAACCCATCATGATCGACAGCACGCAGGTCGGGTCGTCGCCGCTGTACAGCGCGAAGCCCTTGGGCGCGCGCTGGATCAGGTCGTAGGCACGGTCCATGTTGCCGGTGGCGTCCTTGACGCCGACGATGCCGGGCACTTCGGCAAGGCGCAGGATGGTGTCGTTGCTCATGTCGGCAACGGTGCGCCCCGGCACGTTGTACAGCAGCACCGGCAGTTCGACGGCCTCGGCAACCGCCTTGAAGTGGCGGTACAGGCCTTCCTGAGTCGGCTTGTTGTAGTAGGGCACGACCGACAACGCCATGTCGGCACCGGCCTCCTTGGCAAAGCGGGTCAGTTCGATGGCTTCCGCCGTCGAGTTGGCGCCTGTCCCGGCGATCACCGGAATCCTGCCGGCAGCGTGATCGACGGTGAGCTTGATCAATTCGCAGTGTTCCTCGACATTGACCGTCGGCGACTCACCGGTCGTACCGACGACAACGATGGCATCGGTGCCTTCCTTGATGTGGAAGTCGACCAGATTGCGCAGGGAATTCAAATCGAGGCTGCCATCCTCGTGCATGGGCGTAACGATGGCGACAAGGGATCCGGTAATCATGGCCTGTATGCGTGAAATTAATCCGGTGATTGTAACTGAAGCCTTCCGACAGGGGAAAGGCGCTCGGTAACCAATTGTTATTCCTGTGGCAACCAGGCCAGCCGCCCCCGGGACAAGCGCATCCGTCCCGCCGGCAGGGACAGTTCCGGATGCCGGTCGGGCGCCGCACTGAGCAACTGGCGGGCAAACTCGCTCAGCCGGCCGGCCACCGGGACTTGCCAGCCCAGCATCTGCAGGCGCCAGCGCAGCAGGTTCTTCAGGCGCGCCATCGACAGGGTACGCAAGCCCGCCAGATCGGCCTGATCGCCGACTGCCACCGCCTGCCAGTCGGCCGCCGCCAGTTCATCGAGCAGGTCCGCCGCCTCGCGGAAATTGTCGGCGGCCCGCGCCAGCGCGGCCTCGGCGCCGGGAAAACGACCGGCGATCTCGGGCAGCACCCGATGGCGCAGGAAATTGCGCGAAAACCCGGTATCGGCATTGCTCTCGTCCTCGACCCAGTGCAGACCGAGCTCGCGGGCGCAGGCTTCGATCTCGGCCCGCGGTACACCAAGCAAGGGGCGCAGGATGCGCCGCCCCTGCCAGGCCCGTTGCTCGCGCATGCCGGCTGCGCCGGCAACGCCGCTGCCGCGCAGCAGATTGAACAGCACGGTCTCGGCCTGATCGCCGCGGTGCTGGGCCAGCAACAGGTTGCAAGCTGCGGGCAGATGCGCAGCAAATGCCGCATAACGGGCTTCGCGAGCTGCCGCTTCGACGCCGCAACCGCTGCTGCGGTCGACGACGACCCGGGCAACCGTAAGCGGAACGGCCAGTTGCCGGCAATAGTCATGACAGAATTGCGCCCACGCATCGGCATGCGGCGACAGTCCGTGGTGCACATGGATCGCGGAGATGCCCGCCGGCCAGCCCAGACGACCGAGGAGCGCGAGCAACAGCACCGAATCGCAGCCGCCGGACAAGCCGACGCAGATCGGCGCATCGCCGGCGCAGCGGTCGGCAACAAAGTCGCCGACCCGGGCGACCAGGTCAGGAAACGGCTTGTTCCTTGAACCGCCCATAGCTCATCAAACGCTCGTAGCGCTGGGCCAGCAACTCGTCGACCGGCAGGGCCGACAACTGCTTGAGGGATTCCTGCAGTGCCTTCTTGAGACTGGCCGCCATGGCGACATGGTCGCGATGGGCGCCGCCGGCCGGTTCGTTGACGATGCGGTCGATCAGCCCCAGGGTTTTCAGGCGCTGGGCCGTGATCCCCATGGTTTCGGCAGCGTCGGGGGCACGGTCGGCACTCTTCCACAGAATCGAGGCACAACCTTCCGGCGAGATCACCGAATAGGTCGAATACTGCAGCATCTGCACGGTATCGCCGACGGCGATGGCCAGCGCACCGCCGGAACCGCCTTCACCGATGATGGTGACGATCACCGGCACCTTCAGTTCGGCCATCACGTACAGGTTGCGGCCGATGGCTTCGGACTGGCCGCGCTCTTCGGCGCCGATGCCGGGATAGGCACCGGGCGTGTCGACGAAGGTCATCACCGGCAGGCCGAATTTTTCCGCCAGCTTCATCAGGCGCAGGGCCTTGCGATAGCCTTCCGGACGCGGCATGCCGAAGTTGCGATAGATCTTTTCCTTGGTGTCGCGACCCTTCTGATGGCCGATGACGACCACCGCCTGACCGTTGAAGCGGGCCAGGCCGCCGACGATCGCATGGTCGTCGGCAAAGGCGCGATCACCGTGCAACTCCTCGAAATCGGTGAAGATGTGCTGAATGTAGTCGAGCGTATACGGCCGCTGCGGATGGCGGGCCACCTGGGAAATCTGCCAGGGCGTGAGCTTGGCGTAGATGTCCTTGGTCAGTTGGGCGCTCTTTTTCTCCAGCCGCCCGATCTCCTCGGAGATATCGACGGCACTGTCGTCCTGGACGAAGCGGAGCTGTTCGATCTTGGCTTCGAGGTCAGCGATGGATTGCTCGAAATCGAGAAAACTAGTTTTCATGGACTGCTCGGTTCTGAAGTTGGCGCGCATTTTACCCCAAAGGGCAGACGCTCAATCGATCAGTACTCAACTGGCACCGGATCGAGGCTGCGCCAGAGATACCAGGTCGCCACCGAACGCCATGGCCGCCAGCGTTCGCCGAAATCCGCCAACACCTGTCGCGAGGGCTTCTCGCCGCTCAGGTAGTATGCGCCGACCGCCCGTTGCAGACCGATGTCGTCGAGCGGAAAGACATCGGGGCGCATCAGGTTGAAAATCAGGAACATTTCCGCCGTCCATCGCCCTATCCCGCGCACCCGGCACAATTCGGCGATCAATTCGGCATCGTCCTGATCGGCCCAGCCGACCGGATCGAGCCGACCATCGGCGAAGTGCGCCGCCAGATCGCACAGGTATTCGATCTTTCGCTGCGACAGCCCGCAACCCGCCAGCCCCGTCGTTCCCAAGCGCAGCACCTGTTCCGGCGCAACCGGCCCCAAACGCTCGACAAAGCGCGCCCAGACACTGTCGGCGGCCTTGACCGAGATCTGCTGACCGACGATGGATCGGGCCAGCGTGGCAAAAGGGTCGCCCCGGGAGACCAGCGAGGCATCGCCGTGGCGGGCAACCAACCCGGCCATCACGGCATCGCCCGCCGCCAACACGCGCGAAGCCTCCCCCCAATACGTCGGCGAATTTGCTAACATCCCGCAAAACTCCTGCAACGGCAGAACATGACATCCCAGGTCCACACCTTCATCCACCCCCTGCTCGACCCGGTCGATGCCTGCGGTGGCTACCTCGTCGAACTGTCCGCCAACGGTTCTGAAAATCATCAGGCCACAGAATACATCGTCCGACATTCGCTGCTCGACGCTTTCGACCACCGGCATCCCTGGTTTGTGCCGGCAGCGCCGCTGGACAGCGCCAGCCCGGCACGTCTGATCGCCACCTTTCATACCTGCCCGTCGGCCCAGCCCGACCCGCTGGAGAGCAGCCTGCGCCAGTCAAAGCGCAAGCTGGCGCTGGCGCTGGCCGCCAACGGCAAACTCCCGGCCAGCGGCGCCTGGGAATACCTGCTGATCACCCTCAGCCAGGCCAGGACCCTGCCCTCCTTCACCCTGCAGGGCCTGTCGGCAAGAACGATGATCGTCGCCACCGGCGTGCAGAATCACAGCGACCGCGACTGGGCACACGGCCACGCCTGCACCCTGTGCACCGGCGAATACCTGATGACCCGCGCCGCGCTCGGCAAAAAGGCCGACACCACGCGCCAGAAGATGTTGCAACTGATCTCCCTGATCGCTCAGGATGCCGACACAGCAGAACTCGACCAGATCTTCCGTCAGGAAACCAAGCTGTCCTACAGCCTGCTGCGCCTGGTCAACTCGGCCGCCATCGCCCCGCGCACGCCGATCACCAGCTTTGCCCAGGCCATCAACCTGCTTGGCCGACGACAACTGGAACGCTGGCTGCAACTGCTGATCTACGCCGACCCGGAAAACGATCATCACCCGAACCCCCTGCTCTACAAAGCAGCGATTCGCGGCCGGCTGATGGAATTGCTGTCTGTGGAACTAAGCCCTGCACCCGACCTGCCCAACCTGGCTGACGGGGCTTTCATGATCGGCAGCTTCTCGTTGCTGGATGTGCTGCTCAACATGCCGATGACGGAAATCCTGCAACAACTGCCGCTGGCCAGCACGGTCAACGCAGCGCTGGCGCACCATGGCGGCACCGCCGGCAAACTGTTGCTGGCACTGGAGGCTGCCGACCGCCGCAACCTGCCGGTCGCCACCGGCATTCTCGATGAACTGGGGATAGACCCGGCCCGCTTCGTCGATGCCCAGATGCAGGCACTGAGCTGGGCCGGCCGCATTCACACGGCCGCCTGATCAGCCAAACCGCCCGCTGAGGAAGGGGTTGTAGCGACGCTCCTCGCCGAGCGTCGACATCGGCCCATGGCCGGGGATGAAATCGACATCGTCGCCCAGCGCGAACAGCTTGTTCTTGATCGAGGCAATCAGCGTGTCGTGGTCGCCGCGCGGGAAATCGGTACGACCGATCGAGCCCTGGAACAGCACATCGCCAACCTGGGCCAGCTTGCTCGGCGCATGGAAGAAGACGACATGGCCAGGCGTATGGCCGGGGCAGTGCAGCACGTCGAGTTCGATGTCGCCGAAGCTGACCTTGTCGCCATCGTTGAGCCAGCGATCCGGCGTAAAAGCGGCCACCTCTGGAAAACCGAACATCCGGCTCTGCTGGGCCATGCCCTCGATCCAGAACGCGTCTTCCGCATGCGGCCCTTCGATCGTCACGCTGCAGCGTTCGGCCAGCGCGGCAACTGCGCCGGCGTGATCGATGTGACCATGGGTGACGAGGATTTTCGCCAGCGTCAGTTGCTCGGCTTCCAGCGCACGCAGGATGCGCTCGATATCGCCACCAGGGTCGATCACCACCGCCTGCCGGGTGTTTTCACACCAGAAAATGGTGCAATTCTGTTCGAAGGGCGTAACGGGAACGATCTGGTAACGCATGACGGACATCCGGAATTGATCAAGGGCTGCATTATTGCACGGGGTATCGCTTGCCCGCCGCGATGCCGCCACTTACACTCCGGGCCATACAGTCTTTCGCGGACATCGAGCGCATGATCGACCACCCTTTACCCGACCGGGACGCCTGGGTTCTGCTGTTCAGCAACAACAGCCTGCCCGTGCTGCGCGCGACCAAAAGACGGCTGGGCGAAATGCGCGAAGACCTCGACGATCTCGATGCCCGCGAACTGGCGCACCTGATCCTGCGCGACCCGATCATGACCGTACGCGTGCTGGCCTATATCCAGCCGTTCCGCGGCCGCTCGCTGCAGCACGACATCACGACCATTGCCGGCGCCGTGATGATGTCCGGACTGCTGCCCTTCTTCCGTCGTTTCGATAACCTGCCGAGCATCGAAGACGCACTCAAGGCGCACGACCCGCACGCGCTGCTCGGCGTCCTTCACGTCATCCGGCGCGCCCAGCGCGCTGCCGACTATGCACAGGACTGGGCGATCCGGCGCCAGGACATGAATCTCGAGGAAATCCGCATCGCCGCGCTGCTGCACGATCTGGCGGAAATCCTGGTGTGGTGTTTCGCCCCCAGCCTGGCGCTGGACATTCAAGCCCGGCAACAGGCGCAGCCAACGATGCGCAGTGCCGAAGCCCAATATCAGGTGCTGGGGCTGACCTATCAGGACATCCAGGTCGCGCTGTGCAAGGTCTGGCACCTGCCCGACCTGCTGTCCCTGCTGATCGACGACCAGCACCAGGATCAGGTCCGCGTACGCAACGTTTCGCTGGCCGTCCGCCTGGCCCGCCATTCGGCGCATGGCTGGGACGACCCGGCCCTGCCGGACGACTACCGCGACATCGGCGAACTACTGCACCTGACCCCGGATGCAGTTCGCCGGCACCTTGGCGTCCCGGACGACGATCAACCGCAATAGTTCAGATTGGTCCAGTCGAGCAGCAGTTCCGGCATCTGGTAGGCCATGAAGATGAGGGCCAGCAACACGCCGGCCAAGGCCAGCCCGACCCCGGCCAGGAACCAGCGCCATTGCGGTTTCATGCGGTCGCCGGCCGCAGCAGCGGCTTTTCATTGATCGGCCAGGAGCACAGCGCTGCCAGCACCGACAGCACGATGGCGATGATCCACGCCAGTTCGTAGGAACCGGTCTGGTCGAAGATGCGCCCGCCCAGCCAGGCACCGAGGAAGCTGCCGAGCTGGTGGCCGAGGAAGACGATGCCGGTCAGCATCGACATGTAGCGCAGGCCGAAGATCTGCGCCACCAGGCCGTTGGTCAGCGGCACCGTACCCAGCCAGAGGATGCCCATCACCGCCGCGAATACCCAGGCACTGACCGTGGTCAGCGGCAGCATCATGAAGATCAGGATGGCCACCGCCCGCGCCGCATAGATCAGCACCAGCAGGTTCTTCTTGCTGCCGCAGCCGCCGGCCCAGCCGAACAGGAAGGAACCGAAGATGTTGAACAGGCCGATCAGCGCCACCGCCGTCATGCCGACATTGGCGGTCAGGCCGCCGTCGACCAGGAAAGACGGCAGGTGCAGCATGATGAAGGCGGTCTGGAAGCCGCACACGAAATAGCCCCAGAACAGGTAATGGAAGCTCTTCTGGCCACCCGCCTCGCGTAAGGCTTGAGCAATCGACTGGCCGCCGCCGGCGGCCGGCTTGTGGCCATCGGCCATGGCATAGGCCAGCGGGGCGATCAGGCCGACCCCGCAAGCGAGCAGGACCAGCGCGCTCTGCCAGCCATAGGCGGTGATCAGCGCCTGACCGATGGGGAGCACGGCAAACTGGCCGAAGGAGCCGCCGGCGCTGGCGATGCCAAGCGCCAGGCTGCGTTTCTCGGGCGTCGTGTGCCGGCCGATGACGCCCATGATCACTGCGAAAGTCGTCCCCGACAGCCCAAGACCGATCAGGACCCCGGCCGTCAAGTCGAAGGTCAGCGGCGAGGCGGCCTGCGACATCAGCACCAGGCCGAGCACATAAAGCACGGCGGCACCGACCACGGTGCGTCCGGCACCATGGCGGTCGGCCAGCGCCCCGGCAAACGGCGAGGCCAGGCCCCAGATCAGGTTCTGCAGGGCAATGGCAAAGGAGAAGGTCTCCCGGCTCCAGCCGTGATCCAGGGTCATCGGTTGCAGGAACAGGCCGGCGGTGTGGCGCACGCCCATCGACAGGGTGAGGATCACGCAGCCAGCGATCAGGATGATCAGCGGCGTGCGCCAGGTGGGTTTGGTCAGGGTCATCGGTCTTCGATCCGCCGTTTCAGTTGGGGTTCCCGATACGGGCTTCAAGATTTTCCCAGCGCTCGAGCAGCGCCAGCAGTTCGTCGTCGATCGCCGCCAGCCGCTCGGACGCCTTCTGCGCCCCCTGCGGGTCGCGCTGGTAGAGGCCTGGGTCTTCGAGCAATGCGGTCAGCTTCGCCTGTTCGGCTTCCAGCGCGGCGATCTTTTCCGGCAGCGCCTCCAGCTCGCGCTGTTCCTTCCAGCTCAGCTTGTCGGTTTTGGCTTTTGCCGCTTCGGCAGGCTTTGCGGCCGGTTTGACTTCGCTCTTCGGCTTGTCGACAACGACCTTGGGCTGGCTCGCCTGGTAGTTGGCCCAGTCGCTGTAGCCGCCGGCGTATTCCTTCCAGCGCCCGTTGCCTTCGGCGGCGATGGTCTGGGTGACGACGTTGTCAAGGAAGGTCCGGTCGTGGCTGACCAGGAAGAGCGTGCCGTCGTAGTCCTGGAGCAGTTGTTCGAGCAGTTCCAGAGTATCGATGTCGAGGTCGTTGGTCGGCTCGTCGAGAACCAGCACGTTGGCCGGCTTGGCGAATAGCCGGGCCAGCAGCAGCCGGTTGCGCTCGCCGCCGGAGAGCGAGCTGACCGGCGAACGGGCGCGCTCGGGCGCGAACAGGAAGTCTTCGAGATAACCAATGACATGCTTGCGGGCGCCGCCGATCTCGACCCAGTCGGAGCCCGGCGAAATGACGTCGGCCAGCGTCGAATCCGGATTGAGTTGGGTGCGGAACTGGTCGAAGTAGGCGATCTCCATCTTCGTGCCCTGACGCACGCTGCCGGCGTCCGGCTGCAGTTCGCCGAGGATCAACCGTAGCAGCGTCGTCTTGCCGGCGCCGTTGGGACCGATCAGGCCGATCTTGTCGCCACGCTGGATGCGCGCCGAGAAATCGGCGACGATGGGCCGTTGTCCGTAGGATTTGACGACATGATCGAGTTCGGCGACCAGCTTGCCGCTCTTGTCGCCGACTTCGAGCTGCAGGTTGACCTTGCCCATGCGCTCGCGCCGCGCCTGGCGTTCGGCGCGCAGGCGGTCAAGCCGCTGGACGCGGAACACCGCACGCGTGCGTCGCGCCTCGACGCCCTTGCGAATCCACACTTCCTCTTCCTTGAGCAGCTTGTCGGCGCGCGCGTTGGCCAGCGCCTCCTCGTGCAGCATCGCTTCCTTACGCTGCTGGTACTGGCTGAAGTTGCCGGGAAAACTGGCCAGCTGGCCGCGGTCGAGTTCGACGATACGGGTGCTGACCCGGTCGAGGAAGGAACGGTCGTGGGTGATGAACAGCAGGGTCACGCCCGATTCGATCAACAGCGTCTCCAGCCATTCGATGGCGGCGATGTCGAGGTGGTTGGTCGGCTCGTCGAGCAGCAGCACCTCCGGCGCCACCGCCAGCGCCTGGGCCAGCGCTAGGCGCTTCTTCTGACCACCGGACAGGCTGCCGACCTTCGCTTCCGGATCGAGCCCGAAACGGGCGATGACCTTTTCCGCCTGCGCCTCGTAGGCCCAGGCACCACGCGCCTCGAGTTCGTGCTGCAGCGTATCCATGCGCGCCAGCAGGGCGTCGTGATCGCCCTGCCCTTCGCCGAGGCGGTGCGACACCTCGTGATACTCGGCGAGCAGGGTCGAGGTCTCGCCCATGCCGGAAATCACGGCTTCGAACACCGAGTGTTCCGGATCGAAAGGCGGTTCCTGCGGCACGTAACCGACGCGAATGCCCGGCTGCACCCAGACCTCGCCGTCGTCCAGCCGCCCCTTGCCGGAACCGGCGGCCATCGCCGCCAGCAGCGACGATTTGCCGGTGCCGTTGCGACCGATCAGGGCGACGCGCTCGCCGGGATCGAGCTGAAACTCGGCATGATCCAGGAGCGGCACGTGGCCGTAGGCGAGACAGGCGTCGGAAAGTTTCAGGTAGGGCATCGGCGGCAATGAAAACGGCGCCCCGCGAGGCGCCGTGCACTGGGAAATTGGGAGATCCCGATTCTAATCGTTCAGGTGGTGAAACGGGAAAGTTGTGCCTGCAATTCGGCGGCCAGGCGTTCCAGTTCATGCGCCCGCTGACGGTTGCCGAGCGCGCGCTCGTTGGTGCCTTCGGCGGCCTGGGCGATATGCTCGACCAGGCGCGCGATTTCCTGGCTCGCGGCGCTCTGTTCCCGGGTTCCGTCGGCGATATGCATGATCACGCTGACCGTCTGCTCGGCCCGCTCGTCGATGGTAGTCAGCGATTCGCCGGCTTCGCGTGCCAGTTCGACACTGCCGGTCATGTTGCTGCTGACCGACTGCATGCGCCCGACGGCATTGTCGGTTTCCTGCAGGATGGCCGACACCGTGGTCGAGATTTCCTGCGTCGACAGGGCGGTACGTTCGGCCAGCTTGCGCACTTCGTCCGCCACCACGGCAAAGCCGCGGCCCTGCTCGCCGGCCCGCGCCGCCTCGATGGCGGCGTTGAGCGCCAGCAGGTTGGTCTGCTCGGCAATTTCGCGGATCACGCCGACCACGCTGGAAATCTGTTTCGAACGCTCGCCCAGCGACTCGATCAGGCGGGCCGATTCGCCAATATCGTCGGCCACCCGCTCAAGCTCCTGCATGGTCCGCTGGACCACCTGACGACCATTGGCGGTCACTTCCTTGGCCTCTTCGGAAATCTGCGCGGCCTGGCGGGCATTGTCGGCCACCTGCGAAATACTGACCGACAACTCCTCGACCGACGCGGCAATGCCGGACGCCGACTGCGATGCCTGACTGGCGCTTTCCAGTGCACGCTGCGCCGCGCCCTGCAACTCGTTGGCCGCTGCGCCGACCTGCCCGGAGGTCTGCGACGCGCCACTGACCAGCTTGCGCATGCTGCCGGCCATCTGGTTGAAGGCGTGGGCAATGACGTGCACCTCATTGCGACTGTCTGGATTGTCCTCCTGCACCGTCGCCCGCAAATCGCCGGCACTGACGCGGGAAACTTCAGTCACCAGCTGCGACAGACCGCGCAGGCGCGAATTGACCAGCACCAGCACGACCAGCGCCAGCACCACGGCGGCAACCAGGCTGACGACGATCAGCAGGTTGCGCAGGGCATGGCTTTCCTCCAGGTACTCCTCCAGCCAGCTGCCGGTCGCCACCGTCCATCCCCAGGATTCCGAGGTCGACGCGACAACGATCTTCTCGCGCTCGCTACCGCTGCCGTCGGGCATCCGGTAACGATAGGTACCGTTCTTTTTCTCCAGCAGGTCGAGGACCGATTGCTTGACCTCGGCCGACAGGTCGGTTTCGGAGATCAGCTTCTCCTGGTAACGCGGATGCAGCACGAATTCGCCATCGCCCTTGGTATCAGCCGGACGAACGATGTACACATAACCGGTCTTGCCAGCCACCAGGCTGCCGAATTGCGCCCGGATGCGCTTCAGTTCTTCTTCCAGAGAGATACGGACCGAATAGGCGCCCCAGGCCTTGCCATTGCCATCACGCAGCAGGCGAACGGTGCTGAAATAGTATTTGCCGCCGCGGATTGCCAACCCCTGGTAATCCTTGTCGGCCATCAGCGAACGGGCAACCGGGTCGTTCTCCGGCAAGGGCACGCCATGCATGGCCTTGCCTTCCTTGTTGCGCAGCAGCGTGGACAGGCGGTAGACCTTGCCCGAATGCAGCACAAGCAAGGCAGCATCGTCGCCGGTCAGGTTGCGGAAGGCAGCCAGTACGCGATCATTGGCGTTCAGTACCTCGCCCCCGAGGCGCATCACCGGCAGGTCGACGTCACCGGTACGCGCCATGCCCTCGCCCGGCTCGAGCTTGCCATTGAGGTAACGCAGGAAAAAATCGGACTGCCGGCTGCCGCGCTCACGCACGGCATCGAACAGCGCATCGAGCATGCCCGACATCAATTTCGCTTCGTGCGTCAGATTGTGTTCGGCAACGCTCAATGCCGCCCCGTCGGCGCGCTTCTGGACGATCAACGTCATCAGGGCGAAGACAAGGATCAGGGCTGCCAGGATGGCCATGATCAACTGCTGGGCAATCGGCCGATATGCAAATTTTCCAAACATCATATATCTCCTCCATTTTTTATATTCTTCTGGTCAATCTATCACATGCCTTCGGCAGCCGGTACAATTCGCCCCGGCACTCCCTGCGTCGGCGCGAAGCAGGTAAAATCCCGCCGCCTCAGCGTCCCCGTAGTTAAATGGATATAACCGGGTCCTCCTAAGACTCAATTAGAGGTTCGATTCCTCTCGGGGACGCCACGCCAACCACCCACGGAATCCAGCATGCCGCGCTCAGCCCCCCGCCACGCCATCGACATCAGCGAGGAAGACGGCGTCCGCTACCTGCATTTCGGCTCGGACTGGGTACAGGGCGCAATGCGCATCGCCCGCCCCTGGTCGCTGGAACTCGACTACACCCGGGAAATGATGGCGGGTTTGTTGCTGCGCCCGCCCGGGCGCTGGCCGCGCAGTGCGCTGCTGATCGGGCTCGGGGCAGGTTCGCTGGCCAAATTCCTGTATCGGTACTACCCGGATTGCCGGATCACCGTGGTCGAGATCAATCCGCAGGTCGAGTTCATCGCCCGTCAGTACTTCAAGCTGCCCGACGACCCGTTACGCCTCGACATACAGATCGGCTGCGGCGCCGATTACCTGCAGCAGGGCAAACGCAGCTTCGACCTGATCCTGTCCGACGGCTTCGACGCCGGCGGTCGCCCCGGCATGCTCGACACCCCGGCGTTCTACCAGTCGGCGCAGGCCCGGTTGAGCGACAGCGGCCTGTTCTGCGTCAACCTGCTACGCGAAAAAGGCTTCAAGCGCAGCGTCGAGCGCATCGCGGAAGCCTTTCTCGGTCACTGCCACGTTTTTCCGTCCAGCCCCAGCGGCAACACCATCGTTTTTGGCCGGGGCAACCAGGCGGTCGAGGTCGGCCTGGAGGTGCTGAATAGCCGCGCCGAGGAGTTGCAGCAACGGACAAAACTCAAGCTGAAAGACACCATCAGCCGCCTGCAGGAGGCCGGCATCAGCAACGAGGCGCCGCTCGCCTTCTGAGGCCCAGCCTTGTTTTTACGGCCGGCCGTGCTATAAATGAAGTAATCCTCCACCGATAACAACGACAAGGCGGACAGAACAAAGACAAACCGACTGATGCCGTAACGACACCAGAGGAGTCCCTATGCTGTCCATGCAAGATCTGATCGACTATTGCGATCTCGACCGAGGTGAGATCGAAGCCATTGCCGAGCACGAGCACCTGCCGATGGCCATTGCCGCCGAACTCAGTGAGATGCTGTTATGCACGCCAGATGGCGTCTGCCAGTTGCACGCGATGATCATCGAGAACATGCAGCATGCGCTTGAGGCCGGGCAAAACCAGCGCGTGCTTGACCTGATGCAGACCTACGAGCACCTGCAACGCACACATCCCCTGCCGACGCGCCATTGAAAACGGCCCGTCAGCTTGCGCTGCGGGCCGCCATCGGAAAGTCAGGCTGATCAGGCGGCCTGCTTCTCGACGTGCGCCTGCTTCTCGTAGAGGAACTCGAGCACGGCAGCACGGCAATCGATGTAGGCCGGATCGTGCGCCAGTTCCAGGCGGGCGCGCGGGCGCGGCAGATTGACCTCGAGAATCTCGCCGATGGTCGCCGCCGGGCCGTTGGTCATCATCACGATGCGGTCGGAGAGCAGTACCGCCTCATCGACATCGTGCGTGACCATGACCACGGTTGCCTGTGTCTTCTCGCAGATCTTCATCAACTCGTCCTGCAGCTTGGCCCGGGTCAGCGCATCGAGGGCGCCGAAGGGCTCGTCCATGAGCAGCACTTTCGGCTCCATCGACAGCGCCCGGGCGATGCCGACACGCTGCTTCATGCCGCCCGAGATTTCATGCGGGTACTTGTGCGCGGCATGGGCCAGCCCGACCAGTTCGATCGCCGCCTGGGTGCGTGCCTTGAGCTTGGCCTTGCCTTCCTTCTGGCTGAACACGCGCTCGACGGCCAGATAGATGTTCTCGAAGCAGGTCAGCCAGGGCAGCAGGCTGTGGTTCTGGAAGACCACCGCCCGTTCCGGGCCGGGACCGGCGATTTCCCGCCCATCGCAGAGCAGCACGCCGGTGGTCGGCTTGGTCAGGCCGGCAATCAGGTTGAGCAGGGTCGATTTGCCGCAGCCGGAGTGGCCGATCAGCGCGACGAACTCGCCTTGCTTCAGGGTCAGGTCGATGTCGCGCAGGGCGACGAACTTGCCTTTTTTCGTGTCGAAGGTCTGACCGACATTTTCGATTTGTACGAATTTTTCCATGATCTTGACTCCGCTCAGGACGATTCTTTGGTCAGCTTCTTGGCCAGCAGGATCAGCGCCTGTTCTAGGATCAGGCCGACGATGCCGATGATGAAGATGGCGATGATGATGTGTTCGACCTTCAGGTTGTTCCACTCGTCCCACACCCAGAAACCGATACCGACGCCACCGGTGAGCATTTCCGCGGCGACGATGACCAGCCAGGCGGTGCCGATCGACAGGCGGATGCCGGTGAGCATGTAAGGCAGCACGGCCGGGAACAGTATCTTGGTGACCACCTTCCACTCGGAGAGATCGAGCACGCGGGCGACGTTGAGGTAATCCTGCGGCACCCGCTGCACACCCTGGGCGGTATTCATGATCATCGGCCAGATCGAGCAGATGAAGATGGTCCAGGTCGCCGCCGGATCGGCCTTCTGGAACACCAGCAGACCGATCGGCAGCCAGGCCAGCGGCGACACCGGACGCAGCAGGCTGATGATCGGGTTGATCATTGCCGACAGGAAGGCAAAACGGCCGAGCATGAAACCGAGCGGGATGCCGACCAGCGCCGCCAGGCCGAAGCCGAGACCGACGCGTTCGAGCGAGGCAAGCACATTCCAGCCGATGCCCTGGTCGTTCGGACCGTTGTTGTAGAAGGGATCGGCGAAAAGTTCCGCCGCTGCCTGCCAGACGACGACCGGTCCGGGGATGGAACCGCCCTTGAGCGTTGCCACGTACCAGATGCCGACCAGCAGCAAGACCCCGAGCACCGGCGGCAAGACCGCCCGCATGGCATTCGACAGCATCTCGCCGAAGGGGTTGGCAGGGGCGGCCGCAGCCGCCTGGGTTGCAGGATTGGCGTGTGTTTCCATCGTCTTTTCCTTGACCGGCTTGACCGGCACAGTCTCTGTTTCGGGCTTGGCCGGCAGTTCGCCGGCAAATTCACCGCGCATCGTCAGGGTGGTACTCATCCCGATCTCCTTCGCTCACTCAAGCTTTGACCTTGAAGCCATCGGCATACTTGGCCGGGTTCGAACCGTCCCAGACCACGCCGTCGATCAGCTTGGACGAACGCAGCGGGCTCTTCGGCACGCTGACGCCCAGCTTGGATGCTGCCTGGGCGTAAAGCTCGGTCTGGTTGATCTTCTTGGCCACACCGAGGTAATCCGGGTGATCCTTGAGCAGGCCCCAGCGCTTGTGCTGGGTCAGGAACCACATGCCGTCAGACAGGTAGGGATAGTTCACCGCGCCGTCGTTGAAGAACTTCATGTGATTGGGATCGTCCCAGGTCTTGCCCAGGCCGTTCTGGTAGCGACCGAGGATGCGCTGGTTGATCGCATCGACACTGGTGTTCACATAGGCGCGCTGGGCGATGACTTCGGCCATCTTCATCTTGTTGCTGATGCTGGCATCGATCCAGCGGCTGGCTTCAAGAATGGCCATGATCACGGCGCGACAGGTGTTCGGGTTCTTCTGGACGAATTCGGCGGTACAGCCGAGGATTTTTTCCGGGTGATCCTTCCACACGTCCTGGGTGGTCGCTGCGGTGATGCCGATACCGTCCATGATCGCGCGGTGGTTCCACGGTTCGCCGACACAGAAGCCGTCCATGTTGCCAACGCGCATGTTGGCCACCATCTGCGGCGGCGGGACGACGATGGCCTTGGCATCCTTCATCGGGTTGATGCCGCCGGAAGCCAGCCAGTAGTACAGCCACATGGCGTGGGTGCCGGTCGGGAAGGTCTGGGCAAAGGTGTATTCGCGCGGTTCCTTCTTCATCAGCGCGGCCAGGCTGGCAACGTCGGTCGCGCCCTTGTCGGCCAGCGCCTTGGATAGGGTCAGCGCCTGGCCGTTGTTGTTCAGCGTCATCAGGTTGGCCATATCCTTCTTCGGCCCGCCGATACCCAGATGCACACCGTAGATCAGGCCGTAGAGCACGTGCGCCATGTCCAGTTCGCCATTGACCAGCTTGTCGCGGACGCCAGCCCAGGAGGCTTCCTTGGTCGGGATGATCTTGATGCCGTACTTCTCGTCGAACTTGTTGACCGCCGCCATGACTACCGAGGCGCAATCGGTCAGCGGGATGAAGCCAATGCGGATTTCCTTCTTTTCGGGGGCATCCGAGCCGGCAGCCCAGGCTGCGCTACGGACACCGGGGGGAACCATGGACATGAGGGATGCTCCCAGGGCGGCAGTGACAAAATCGCGACGCTTGGTCGAGACAGGAGAGGATTCTTGGGCTGCGGCAGCCGGCTTTTTATCTTCCATTGCGTTGACTCCAGATGGCTAAAAATAAAAAAGGCGTCGCATCCTTGCTGCACGGGGCAGCGAGGATGGACGCCATTGTCCTGGAACCGGAACACCCGGTTCGTGCCCGGCCGCCTTTGACCGTGCTATGCCTTCCTTAACGCAACGGCCGTGCCAGGTCCAAAGAAAACCCGCAAGCCATTGAATAACATGGAGAAACAGAAGAAAACCGGGAATACGCCGAAAAAACCGCATGCACTGTTGCAGTGCAACACCCGGCCAAGCTGCACAAAAAGAGGCGGAATCAGAGCAGGACGCGCGCCATGTCGATGACGTCCTTGGCCACCTTGGACATGCTCTGGCCGCGCTCCATCGCCAGCTTGCGCATGGCGTGATAGGCCGCCTCTTCGTCCAGATCGCGAGCCTTCATCAGGATGCCCTTGGCCTTGTCGACCAGCTTGCGGTCGGACAACTTGCGCGAAATCTCGTCGAGTTCGCGACGCATCGCCTGCGTATCCTCGAAGCGGACACGGGCGACATCGACTATCGGTTTGATCCGCTTCGGGTCCAGACCATCGACGATATAGGCCGAAACCCCGGCCTTGACGGCATCGCGGATCGCGCTCTGACCGTCTTCCTGGGTAAAGATGACGACCGGACGCGGCATGTTCTTATGCACCACGGCGAGGTTTTCGAGCGTATCGCGGCTGGGACTTTCGGTGTCGATCAGGATCACATCCGGCTGCAACTTCTCGACCTCGGCCGTCAGGTTGGCCGAATCGGCCAGAATGGCCGCCACCTGATAACCGGCGAGCGCCAGCCCGGCGCAGATTTCCGCCGCCCGGCTACGGGATTCATCAATGACCAGTACGCTTAACATGCCCGGAATCAAGCAAGCGCTGCGCCAGCTTTGCGGAGTGCGGCCTCGGCCATCGCCTGGACGACACTTTCCTCCTCGCCGATGGCGCGGTCGAGCACGAACTCGACCGTCGGCCAACGCGCCTGCATGGCGGCCAGCATTTCCGGGACTTCGCGTTTGAGATGCCCACCCTGGGCAATGAACATCGGCAGCACCACCACCTTGCGGGCGCCGCCAGCAATGGCCTCGGCGGCACAAGTCGGCAGGTCCGGGGTCATGAATTCGAGAAAGGCCAGTTCGACGGAAATCGACGGTGCAGCAGAACGGATCGCCGCCTGCACGCGGCGCATCGGCGCCGCCCATTCCGGATCGCGGGCACCGTGGGCAAAAAGGATGATGGCTGTAGTCATGGCTTTCACTTTAGCGCAAATAGAAAACGGCGGCTGTCCGCCCGAAGGCGTATTGACAGCCGCCGTCCGCTTTGGTGCGATCAGATTGCCAGCCAGACCTCGCCGTTTTCCAGCTTGACGTCGAAACGGTCACAACCGCCGACATCCGGCGCCACCGCCTGGCCGTCGGCCAGGCCGATATTCCAGCCGTGCAGCGGACAGGTCACGCGCTCGCCATGGACCAGGCCTTGCGACAGCGGTCCGCCCTTGTGCGGGCATTTGTCGTGCAGCGCGAAGACCTTGTCGTCGCTGGTGCGGAAAATGGCGATGTCGCCGCCCTTGGGCGGGCGGACGATGCGCGAACCCAGTGCCGGGATGTCTTCCAGTTTGCAGATCAGTTTCCAGTGGCTCATTTCAGTTCCTTTCGTCTGCTTCAGGCAGCGACCGTGATCGGGATGAATTGCTTGACCGGCTGCGCCTCACGCGAGGTAGACCAGGGGTCCTTGGCGTCCTTCAAGGCAGCGACCAGTCCCGCGTACAGCGTGCGCCGGCCGTCCTCGTCCTCGACGATGCGTCCCTTGACGTAATCGAGGCCGACGCGGTCCAGCCAGTGGCAGGTGCGCTCCAGGTACCAGGCTTCCTGGCGGTAGAGTTCGAGGAAGGCCCCGGAATATTCCATGACCTCCTCGTCCGACTTCACCTTGCACAGGAACTGGGCAACTTCGGTCTTGATCCCGCCGTTGCCGCCAACGTAAAGCTCGTAGCCGGAATCGACACCGATCACGCCAACGTCCTTGATGCCGGCTTCGGCACAGTTGCGCGGGCAGCCGGAGACGGCCAGCTTGACCTTGTGCGGGGCGTACATGTCGAACAGCATCTTTTCCAGCTTGACGCCCATGTCCATCGCCAGTTGCGTGCCGAAGCGGCAGTGTTCGGCGCCGACGCAGGTCTTCACGGTGCGGATCGACTTGCCGTAGGCGTGGCCGGAAACCATGCCGGCAGCGTTGAGGTCGGCCCACACGGCGGGGAGATCCTCCTTCTTGATGCCGAGCAGGTCGATGCGCTGGCCGCCGGTGACCTTCACCGTCGGCACCTGGTATTTCTCGGCGACATCGGCGATCGCGCGCAGCTCGGCCGGCGTCGTCAGGCCGCCCCACATCCGCGGCACCACCGAATAGGTGCCGTCCTTCTGGATGTTGGCGTGCGAGCGCTCGTTGATCAGCCGCGACTGCGGGTCATCCTTGGCTTCGTGCGGCCAGGTCGAGATCAGGTAATAGTTGATCGCCGGCCGGCACTTCTCGCAGCCGTTCGGCGTCGTCCAGCCGAGTTCGGCGAACACGGCTTCCTTGGTGGTCAGGTGTTCGTTGCGGATGGCTTCGCGCACCTTCTGGTGCGAATGCTCGGTACAACCGCAGATCGGTTTCTTGTCCGAGGCGGCCGGCGTATAGGCGCCGCCGATGGTCGAGGCCAGGATCTGCTCGACCAGCCCGGCGCAGGAACCGCAGGACGACGCGGCCTTGGTGTGCTTCTTGACCTCGTCGAGCGTAAACAACCCCTGCTCCTTGATCGCCTTGACGATGGTTCCCTTGGTCACCCCGTTGCAGCCACAGACCTCGGCGCTGTCGGCCATGGCAGCGGCCTTGCTGTTGCCGGCGTGGCCGACGTCGCCGACCAGGCTCTGGCCGAAGATCAGCGAGTCGCGGATGTCATGGATGTCGCGGGCGTCCTTGAGCAACTGGAAATACCACGGGCCATCGGCGGTGTCGCCGTACATGACGCCGCCGACCAGCTTGTTGTCCTTGATCACCAGCTTTTTATAGACGCCGCCGTGCGGGTCGTTGAGGACGATTTCCTCGGTATCCTTGCCGCCCATGAAGTCGCCGGCCGAGAACAGGTCGATGCCGGTAACTTTCAGCTTGGTCGAGGTCACCGAGCCGGTATAGCGGCCGATGCCGTAACCGGCCAGATGATTGGCGGCGACCTTGGCCTGCTCGAACAGCGGCGCCACCAGCCCGTAGGCGATGCCGCGATGGCTGACGCATTCGCCGACGGCGTAGATCTTCGGATCGTAGGTCTGCATGGTGTCGTTGACGACGATGCCACGGTTGCAATAGATGCCCGACTTCTCGGCCAGCGCATAATTGGGGCGGATGCCGGCAGCCATCACCACGAGGTCGGCGGGAATCTGCATGCCGTCCTTGAAGCGCACCGCAGCGACGCGGCCGCTCACGCCCTGGACCAGCATCTCGGTGTGCTTCTGCAACAGAAACTTCAGGCCCTTGTCTTCCAGCGACTGTTGCAGCATGCGTCCGGCCGTCTCGTCGAGCTGGCGTTCGAGCAGCCACGGGCCAATATGCACGACGGTCACGTCCATGCCGCGCAGCTTCAGGCCGTTGGCGGCCTCCAGGCCGAGCAGGCCGCCGCCGATGACCACCGCGTGCTTGTGCACTTTGGCGGTGGCGATCATCTCGTCGGTGTCCTTGATGTCGCGGTAACCGATGACGCCGGGCAGGTCGTTGCCGGGAATCGGCAGCATGAAAGGCGTCGAGCCGGTGGCGATGAGCAGGCGGTCGTAGGGCGCTTCGCTGCCGTCGTCGGCGATCACCTTGCGGCGGATGCGGTCGATGGCAACAACCTGCTTGCCGGTGTGCAGCGTGATGCCATTGCTGGCATACCAGTCGAGTTCGTTGAGGACGATTTCCGGCACCGTCATCTCGCCGGCCAGGACCGGTGACAGCAGGATGCGGTTGTAGTTGGGGTGGGGTTCGGCGCCGAAGATCGTGATCTCGTAGTGATCCGGGGCGATCTTCAGCAGTTCTTCAATGGTGCGGACACCGGCCATGCCGTTGCCGATCAGTACCAGACGGGGTTTGCTCATGATGACGGGGCTCCAACGTTGCGCGCACCTTGCGGTGCAAAGATGTTTCAGCGCATGACGTCGTTGCCATCGGACCGCCCCCGTTGGCGGTGGATTCGCTGCTTTGCCGGGGTTGTTGCAATCCGCGTGCCAGCGGACCAAATCATTGATTAATCAGGATTTACATAAAGCCGCGTGCGACACGATGCACCATTAACGTGCCCATCTGACCAGCACAGTGCATGCAGCGCTCAGTTGCCACCCATCAACAGCCCGGTCGCCTCGACCGCGACGATGGCCTTGGCCTGGTTGAGGTCGTCGACATAACCGCTGGCAAACAGCAGGCAGGCCAACTGGTTGGCAATCGGCTTGGGCAGCGGCACCTGCTTTTCCAGCACCCGCCGCGTCCACCGCGCGGTGCTCACCGCATCGCAGGCTTCGGGCAGGTTGGGCAGGCCGCGCAAGCTGTCGTGCTCGGCTTCGAACAAGGTATCGACGCTACCGTTACGGACATATTCGAGACGCGGCCGGCGCTTCGGATTGGCCACCGGCTCGCCTTCGGTACCGCGCAGCAACAAGCCGCGCTGCCCGCGCTCGACAAGGATGTCGCGCATCAGCGTGATGAAATCGGGATGCGTCGCCGGCGCCACCAGCACCGCCTCGCCACGGAAGGGATTGAGCAGCTTGACCAGGCTGTGCGCACTGTTGCGCACGCCCATCCGGGCGCGCAGGGAGAGCATGTTGTGCAGGCCGGGCGCCAGCGCGGTCAGCGGCAGGAAAGCCAGACCCTTTTCTTCCAGCGTCTGCTGCGCCTGTTGCGCCGACATCACCGGCATGTGGCCGAGCTCACGCAGGATCTGCGCACTGGTCACCCGACCATAGCCTTCGATCAGACCATGGACCAGCACCGGCACGCCGAAGCGCTGCAGCAGCAAGGCCAGCAGCGGTGTCAGGTTGGCTTCCTTGCGCGCGCCGTTGTAACTGGGCAACACCACCGGGCGCACCCGGCCGTGCGGCATGTCGAGGCGATTCATGCGCTCGTCGATGGCGGCCAGGAAGCCGAGCATCTCGTCGCTGGACTCGCCCTTGACGCGTAGGGCGATCAGGATCGCCCCAAGCTCCAGGTCAGGAACGCCGCCGTCGAGCATCGCCGCGTAGACCTGGCGTGCCTCTTCCGGCGACAGATCGCGCGATCCCTGGGCACCGCGTCCGATTTCCTTGATATATTGAGCGTAACTCACGGGTCTCCTCCGTTCGGGCCTCAGGCGGCCTCTGGATGTTGTTGTGGCTGCCGGTTCAGCATGCGCTTGATGTCCGGTATGCAGCCGCCACAGAAGGTGCCGCATTTGAGCGTATCCTGCAAGCCGGCCAGGTCGGCACCGCCGGCAACGGCGGAAATAATCTGATCGTCGCTGACGTCAGCACATTTGCAGACGATCTGGCGCGGCGCGAGCGATGCGGGGGGTGCCGCCGTCGGCGCCAGGGCAAAACGCAGCAGGCTGGCATCCAGTTCGCCTTCCGCCATCGCCTGACGCAGCCAGCTCAGGGCTTGGGTTTCGCCAGCCAGACGGACGCCGAGCAATTGCCCGTCGAGGGCCACGGCTTTCTTGGCGATATGGCGCCGGGCATCGCTGAAGACGATGGCGCCGGTGTCGCCTGCCAGACCGAAAGTGGTATCGATGGTCTGCAACAAGGCGGCCGGCATCGGCACCTCCGTCGCCGCCCGGAAGACGACCAGCGGACTGGCGCGACCATAGAGCGAAGCGGTGGCGTAGGGAAACTCGTCGAACAGGCTGCGCGCCAGTTCGAGCTGACGCAAGGCATCGTCCAGATCCGTACAACGGCGGATCACGGCCAACGGATACGCCAGGCCGCTCTTGGCGACTTCGACCGTGGTGTGCTTGAGTTCCGGCTGCTGCGACCAGGGATCGACGGCGTCGCCAAGCAGCGCGTTGGCGCCGGCCCCGTTCATGAACCGGTTGCCCCAGTGCATTGGCAGCCAGGTCCGGCCGCGCACCAAGCCGCTGCCGGCAGCAACACGCACGACAATTTCGCCGCGACGGTTGAACAGGCGAACCAGATCGCCATCCTCAAGCTGGCGATGGCGCATGTCGCAGGGATGCATCTGCAGCAGAGGTTCATCTTCCAGATTGAACAGGCGCGGCACGATTCCGGTCCGGCTCATGCCGTGCCATTGGTCGCGCATGCGCCCGGACAACAGGCTGAGCGGATAAGTCTTGTCAGCCTGTTCGGCAGTCGCTTGATGCTGGACGCTGACAAAACGTGCCCGGCCGTTGGCAGTCGGGAAACGCCCATCGGCATAAAGGCGCGCCCGCCCGGCCGTCGCCCCTTGCGGAAACGGCCACTGCTGCGGCCCCTGCTGTTCGAGCAAGGCATAGCTCAGACCGGTGATGTCGAGATCGCGACCGGCGGTCGACGCGCGATGTTCATTGAAGATTTCCTCGACACTGGCGTAAGGGAAAAGACGATCGACGGCCGCGTGATCGAGCTTGCGCCCCAGGCGCCGCGCGAAGTCGACGACGATCTGCCAGTCATGGCGCGCTTCGCCAGTCGGCGGTACGGCCGCCTGGACACGCGTGATGCGGCGCTCGGAGTTGGTCACCGTGCCGTGCTTTTCGCCCCAGCCGGTTGCCGGCAGCAACAGGTCGGCATAGGCGGCGGTATCGGTATCGGCAAAGCATTCCTGGAGCACGACGAATTCGGCATTGGCCAGTCCGGCACGAACCGCCGCCTGATGCGGCAGGGATTGTGCGGGATTGGTGCAGGCGATCCAGACCGCCTTGATCTCGCCGCTGGCCAGCGCCTTGAACAGGTCGACCGCAGCCTTGCCGGGCTTTGCCGGCACTTCCGGGATTCCCCACAAGGCCGCCACCTCGGCGCGATGCTGCGGATTCGCCAGGTCACGATGCGCCGACAGCAGATTGGCCAGCCCGCCGACCTCGCGACCGCCCATGGCATTCGGCTGGCCGGTCAGCGAGAAGGGGCCGGCACCGGCCTTGCCGATCTGGCCGCAAGCCAGGTGCAACTGGATCAGCGCGGCATTGTTGTGCGTACCGTGCGCCGACTGGTTGAGCCCCTGGCAGTAAAGCGACAACGCCGGCCCCCGGGTGGCAAACCAGCGCGCCGCGCGCACGATGTCGCTGGCTGGAATCCCGCACAATTCGGCGACCCGCATCGGGGTGTATTCGGCGACGATGGCGGCCTGTTCGGCAAAACCCTCGGTATGTTCGGCAATATAGGTCTCGTCGATCAGTCCTTCGCCGATCATCACATGCAACATGCCATTAAATAGCGCGATGTCGCTGCCCGGCTTGATCGGCAGATGGAGATCGGCAATGGCCGCGCTTTCGGTGCGGCGCGGATCGACGACGATGACCTTCAGGTCCGGATTGGCCACCCGCGCATCCTCGATGCGGCGAAAGACGATGGGATGAGCAATGGCCGGATTGGCGCCGGCGATCAGGATGACCCCGGCCTGGTCAATGTCGTCGTAACAACTCGGCGGCGCATCGGCACCCAGCGTCTGCTTGTAGCCGGCCACGGCCGATGACATGCACAACCGCGAATTGGTATCGACGTTGTTGGTCCCGATCAGGCCCTTGGCCAGCTTGTTGAAAACGTAGTAGTCCTCGGTCATCAACTGACCGGAGATATAGAAGGCGACCGCATCGGGGCCGTGCGTCCGGATGATTTGCGCAAAACGCTCGCTGGCATGTTCCAGGGCATCGTCCCAGGCCACCCCCTGCGCCGGCTCTCCGCGCGCCGGACGCAAGGCCGGGTGCACCAGACGATTGGCGGTACCTGCCGTCAGGTGCAGGGATGCGCCCTTGGTGCACAAACGACCAAGGTTGGCCGGATGTTCCGGATCGCCGCGCACGCTGGTGATGACACCGCCTTCCGCACGGATCAACACGCCGCAACCGACGCCGCAGTAACAACAAGTGGATTTGACTTCCTGGCTCATGATCTTCCTTCCGGTCGAGCATTGAGCAACAGGCATGCCACCCATAAAAATCAAGGAGTTGCCATAAAAAAAGGGAAAACCCGATTCCGGTTCTCCCATTTTTGGTGCATCCCGGGGATGCCGTGTCCCTATTTGACGCGTTGCAGCTTGGGCCGCCCGCCTTCGGGGTGTGACGGCGATGGCGGCTCGTCATCGGGGACTTCGTCCATCGGTACGGCTTCTTCGTTCTCGTCGAAAGGCAGGGTCTCGTCGCCGGTTTCAAAAGCCATGCCGGCCCCGTTCTCCCGCGCATAGATTGCCGATATCTGGCCCACCGGCACCGACAGCTCCCGGGCCACGCCACCGAAGCGGGCCTGGAACTCGATCAGTTCGTTACCCATCTGCAACTTGTTGGTTGCATCCGGGCCGAGATTGAGCACGATCTGACCATCGCGGACGAACTCACGCGGCACCTGGGTGCGCGCATCGACCTGGACCGCGATGTAGGGCGTAAAGCCGTTATCGCAGCACCACTCCCAGATGGCGCGCAGCAAGTAGGGCTTGGTGGACGGCAGTTCCATCTTACTTGCGCATGGCCTTTTCGGACGGCGTCAGCGCGTCGATGAAGCCCTGACGGCTGAAGATGCGCTCGGCGTACTTCATCAGCGGTGCCGCAGCCTTGCCGAGGTCGATGCCGTAGTGGTCGAGACGCCACAGCAGCGGGGCGATGGCGACGTCAAGCATGGAGAACTCATCACCCAGCATGAACTTCTGCTTGTTGAAGATGGGCACGATCTCGGTCAGACGCGCCTTGATTTCCTGGCGGGCCTTGTCGGCGGTCTTGCCGTTCTTCTCGATGATTTCCATGTGCGAGAAGATCTCGCGCTCCATGCCGATCAGCAACTGGCGGGCACGCGCACGCATGATCGGGTCGGCCGGCATCAGCTGCGGATGCGGGAAACGCTCGTCGATGTATTCGTTGATGATGTTCGGTTCGAACAGCACCAGATCACGTTCGGCCAGCACCGGCACGCGGCCGTGCGGATTGATCGCGGCCATTTCGTCGGCCTTGGAGAACAGATCGACGTCGATTACCTGAAAGTCCATGCCCTTTTCGAACAGGACGATGCGGCAACGGTGACTGAAGGGGCAGGTCGTGCCCGAGTAGAGGTTCATCATGTTTAGCAACCCTCAAAATGAGATTCGGCACCGGGGGCAGACCGAAGTCTAACCCACGATGCCGTCAGCCGATCCGGGAAGGATCAGTGAATGTCTTTCCAGTATTCCTTCTTCAGGGCGTAAGCCACCACGAAGAGCAGCGCCAGGAAGGCCAGCACGAAAATGCCGAGCGTCTTGCGGTACTCCTGTTGCGGTTCGCCCATCCAGACCATGAATCCGACCAGGTCGGAAACTGCCTTGTCGAACTCCGCCGGGCTCATCTTGCCGGGAACGGCCAGTTCGAGCTTGTGCGTTTCATGGTTCATCACCTGGGTACCCTGCAGTTCCCACAGCACGTGCGGCATGCCGACAGCTTCGAAGGCAACGTTGTTCCAGCCGGTCGGACGCTTTTCGTCCTGATAGAAAGTACGCAGATAGGTGTACAACCAGTCGGCACCAGCACCCGGATTACCCAATTCGCCACGGGCACGAGCGATGATGGTCAGATCCGGCGGCATCGCGCCGAACCACAGCTTCTGCTCGTCATGACGGGCAGCAACCATCATCAGGTCACCGATCTTGTCGCTGGTGAACATCAGGTTTTCCTTGACCTGTTGTTCGGTTAGGCCAAGATCCATCAGGTTCTTGTAGCGCATGTAGGAAGCGCCATGACAGTTCATACAGTAATTGACGAACAGCTTGGCACCATTCTGCAGTGCGGCCTTGTCGCTCACCGAACCGGGCCACTTGTCGAGCGGCACGTTGGCACCGGCCGCAAAAGCCAGAACCGGTGCGAAGAGCAATGCGATCAGAAATTTTTTCATTTTATGCACCCTCTCACTTCGTGACACGTTCGGGAACCGGCTTGAACTTGTCCATCCGGGACCACCACGGCATGGCGAGGAAGAAACCGAAATAGAACACCGTACAGATCTGCGAGATCAGTTCGCCCATCGCGGACGGCGACTGGGTACCCAGATAACCTAGGATGAGGAAGCAGATCACGAACAGGGTGATCATCACCTTGGTGATCGGGCCGCGATAGCGGATCGAACGTACCGGGCTACGATCGAGCCACGGCAGGAAGGCGAAGATCACGACCGAGGCGCCCATGGCGACCACACCCCAGAACTTGGCATCAAGACCGAAGAAGTTCCAGACGATGGCACGCAGGATCGAGTAGTACGGGGTGAAGTACCAGACCGGCGCGATATGCGGCGGCGTCTTAAGCGGATCGGCCGGATAGAAGTTCGGCGTTTCCAGGAACAGGCCGCCACCTTCCGGCGCGAAGAACATGATCGCGCTGAAAGCCATCAGGAAGACGACCACGCCTACGATGTCCTTGACCGTGTAGTACGGATGGAACGGAATGCCGTCGAGCGGAATGCCCTTCTCGTCCTTCTTTTCCTTGATGTCGATACCGTCCGGGTTGTTCGAGCCGGTTTCGTGCAGCGCCAGAATGTGCGCGGCAACCAGACCGATCAGCACCAGCGGGAAGGCGATCACGTGGAAGGAGAAGAAGCGGTTCAGGGTCGCATCGCCAACGACGAAGTCGCCGCGGATCAGGATCGACAGATCGTTACCGACCACAGGAATGGCACCGAACAGGTTCACGATCACCTGGGCACCCCAGTACGACATCTGCCCCCACGGGAGCAGGTAACCGAAGAAGGCTTCGCCCATCAGCACCAGGAAGATGCCGACGCCGAACAGCCAGGTCAGCTCGCGCGGCTTGCGGTACGAACCGTAGATCAGGCCACGGAACATGTGCAGATAGACCACGATGAAGAAGGCCGAGGCACCGGTCGAGTGCATGTAGCGGATCAGCCAGCCACCCGGCACGTCGCGCATGATGTATTCGACCGAGGCGAAGGCGACCGGCACACCGGCGGCGTTCAGCGAGGCATCCGGCTTGTAGTGCATGACCAGGAAGATGCCGGTGACGATCTGGATGACCAGAACCAGCAGGGCCAGCGAGCCGAAGAAATACCAGAAGTTGAAGTTCTTCGGTGCGTAGTATTCGGAAAGGTGACCCTTCCACATCGAGGTTGCCGGGAAACGGGCATCAACCCATTCCAGCACGTTGCCGGCCAGCGAGCCGTCCGACTTGTACTTTTCGAAATTTCCACCAGCCATGGTCATGCCCCCTTCTTGTCTTCGCCGATCAGGATACGGGTATCAGCCAGATACACGTGCGGCGGCACTTCGAGATTGGTCGGTGCAGGCTTCGCCTTGAACACGCGGCCGGCGAAGTCGAATGTCGAACCGTGGCAGGGGCACAGGAAGCCGCCGAGCCAGTCGCCAGCCATGCCTTCTTCGGCACCGGCCTTGAACTTCGAAGTCGGCGAGCAACCCAGGTGGGTACAGATGCCGACGACGACCAGCAGGTTTTCCTTGATCGAACGGGTCGGGTTGGCAGCGTAATCGGGCTGCTGCGACTTCACTTCTGAATTCGGGTCGGCCATCTGATCGGCCAGCTTGGGCAGCGTTTCGAGCATTTCCGGGGTCCGGTTGATGATCCAGACCGGCTTGCCACGCCATTCGACGGTCATCATCTGACCGGCTTCCAGCTTGCTGATATCGACTTCGACCGGTGCGCCTGCTGCCTTGGCACGTTCGGACGGAAGCAAACTGGACACGAACGGCACGAGCGCGGCAACCGCGCCCACACCGCCCACGGCTGCGGTTGCGACGACTAGACGCCGCCGGCCGCAGTCCACTTTCCCTTGATTGCTCATAACGCTGACCCCTGAAGGAATTGAATGGGTTTAAAAACAAACGCTAAATTATACGCCAATGGAACCCCCGATAAAAGCCGCTGTCGCAATCAGGATGAACCAAGAAGCTTGCGTTCGCGCAAAGCCTGCGCCAGCGTTCCGGCGTCGACGTACTCAAGTTCGCCGCCGACGGGCACCCCGCGAGCGATCCGGGTGACATTGATATCGCGCGCCTTGAGCATGGCCATGATGTAATGCGCCGTTGCTTCGCCTTCGTTGGTGTAGTTGGTCGCCAGGATGACTTCACGCACCAGGCCATCACTGGCCCGGGCCAGCAAACGTTCCAGGGCAAGGTCGCGCGGGCCGATGCCATCCATGGGCGAAATCCTGCCCATCAGGACGTAATAAAGCCCCTGATAAGCCTGGGTCTGCTCCATCATGTTCATGTCGACCGGCGTCTCGACCACGCAAAGCAGACTGGGATCGCGCCGTGGCGAAGCACAGCGCTCGCAGATATCGAGCTCGGTGAATGTATTGCAGCGCTGACAATGGCGAATCGCCTGCAGGGCATGCTGGATCGCATCACCCAGCCGGGCGGCCCCAGCCCGGTCATGCTGCATCAGGTGATAGGCCAGCCGCTGGGCCGACTTGGGGCCGATCCCCGGCAGACAGCGCAGGGCCTCGATCAGGGCCTCAAGTCCACTGGGATTCACGTCAGAACGGCAGCTTGAAACCCGGCGGCAGATTCATGCCGGCGGTGAAGCCGGACATCTTTTCCTGGCTCAGTGCTTCGCCCTTGCGCGCAGCGTCGTTCATCGCGGCCGCGATCAGGTCTTCTAGCATCTCACGGTCGTCCATGACTGAAGGATCGATGGAAACGCGGCGCACATCATGCGCGCAGGTCATCACCACCTTGACCATGCCGGCACCGGCCTGACCTTCGACTTCAGTATGCGCCAGTTGCTCCTGCGCCTTCTTCATGTTTTCCTGCATCATCTGGGCCTGCTTCATCAGGCCGCCCAAACCGCCCTTAATCATGTGCTGCTCCGTCAATCAATGGGTTTAATGGAAGATTTCACAATCGAAGCGTCCAGTGAGGAAATCGCCTCCTGAACGAACATGTCCTGTTCAATAGCCGCCTCTGCGTCGGCCTGACGCGCCTGCCGCTGCCGCCCCGCCTGTTCGGCCGGCGTCTCCGACGAAGGATCACCAAGTTCGATTTTCAGCACTAGTGGCCGACCAAAGTATTCACTCAAGGCCTGCTGCAAACGCTCAGGCGACGGCTTCATCTGCAGGTGCCCCTTCGTCGAGGGCAAGCGCAACAGACAACGCCCTTCCTCGAGTGCCCGCAATTCGCAATTCAGCGCCAACTCCTTGGCCAGGCCACTCAGCGCCAGACGGGCCACCGTGGCATTCCAGTCATCGCCAGCATCTTCCGCGAACGACTTCGCCGCGGGCGCGGCTCGCTCGGCAGCCGCTGCCGGCGGCGTCACTGCAGCCACCGGTGCCTTGGGCACGGGTGCCGCCGACACAGCAGTCGGACGCGGTGTTGCACGAACCGTATCCAGCATTTCCGGCACGCCGCGCGGCCGGAAAGCATGCAGGCGTAACAGGGTCATCAGGAACCCGGCATGCTCGTCCGGCGCCAGGCCCAGTTCGGCGCGACCGAGATTGACGATCTGGTAGGCCAACTGAACAAACTCGGGCGACAGCATGCGCGCCAGCAGCGTAATGCGCTCGCGATCCGGATCCTCGTCATCGACCGCCTCAGGTACGCATTGCGCCACCTGGATACGCGTCAACAATGCGGCGAGTTCCTGCAGCGCACTGGCAAAGGAGAGGCTGCGCACCGCCAGCGTCGACGCGACCTGCAGCAAAGCCGAGGCATTACCTTCGTGCAGCGCTTCCAGTATCGAAAACAGATGATCCTGGTCGACGCTACCCAACATGACCCGGACCTGTGACTCGTCCACCCGCCCGGCACCATGCGCAATGGCCTGGTCGAGCAGGGACAGCGAATCACGCATGCTACCGCCGGCCGAACGGGCAATCAGGGCCAAGGCCCCTTGATCGAACGGGATGTCCTCGGCTTGCAGGATGTTCGCCAGATGACCGGAGATGGCCGGTGCCGGCATCTGCTTGAGGTTGAACTGCAGACAGCGCGACAGGACGGTCACCGGAATCTTCTGTGGATCCGTCGTCGCCAGAATGAACTTGACGTGCTCCGGCGGTTCCTCCAGCGTCTTCAGCATGGCATTGAACGCCGACGTCGACAGCATGTGCACTTCGTCGATCACGTAAACCTTGAAACGGCCACGCGTCGGTGCGTAGATTGCGTTCTCGAGCAACTGACGCATTTCATCGACACGGGTATTGGTTGCCGCATCGACTTCCAGCAGATCGACGAAACGTCCGGCATCGATTTCCTGGCAGGCCGAGCACTTGCCGCAAGGCGTGGCGGTGATGCCGGTTTCGCAATTCAGGGATTTGGCCAGGATGCGCGCAATGGTGGTCTTGCCGACCCCGCGCGTACCGGTGAACAAGTACGCATGATGTAGCCGCTGTTCGGACAATGCATGCGTCAACGCCCGAACCACATGTTCCTGGCCGACGAGTGTCGAAAAATTGCGCGGTCGCCACTTGCGGGCGAGAACCTGGTAACTCATGCGCCCCACACCAAAGCAAAAATGAAAGTGGCGAGCCTAACCCCCGGCACTTGCAGTTAATGGCTGTGGCTGCTTCCTTCCGGACCTGACCAGGTTCACCACACTACAATGCGGGGAGACCCGCCGGTGCGAATTCTAGCACAGAGCGCCTTTCCCGCCCCGAGGATCGACAACTAAATTCCCCGTGGTTTCGTCGTTCAAGAACGCAAAAACCCCCTCAGTGTTTTCTGAGGGGGTTTTGGTATTGGGTAGCCTGGCGGTGACCTACTTTCGCGAGCGGAAGCTCACTATCATTGGCGCTCATCTGTTTCACGGTCCTGTTCGGGAAGGGAAGGGGTGGGTCCAGAAGGCTATTGCCGCCAAGCGTAACTTGTGTGTTCGTCGCGTGTTGAGGCGCGCCGAACGCAAAATGGTAGAAGGTTGTTTGTTGTGACTGCGTCTATGAGTATGCTGCAGTGTTACAAGGTTATAGGATCAAGCCGCACGGGCAATTAGTATCAGTTAGCTTAACGCATTACTGCGCTTCCACACCTGACCTATCAACGTCGTGGTCTTCGACGACCCTTTAGGGAGTTCAAGACTCCGGGAAA
>NZ_AUCE01000016.1 GCF_000429605.1 Azonexus hydrophilus DSM 23864
GGTGATGACCTGCTCTACGGTGGCAGCGGTAACGACATTCACGACGGTGGTGCGGGCAATGACACGCATTGGGAGAGCCTGGGTGATGACGTGTACCTGTTTGGCCGGGGTGATGGTCAGGATGTGATCACGCAGTACTACAACAGCGGCGGGACGGATGTGATCCGGCTGAAAGCTGGGGTGGCTCCAGAGGATGTGAAGTTGTATCGGTCGAGCACGGTGAACGGGGGCTACGATCTGATCTTGAGCATTGTCGGGACGACGGACAGCATCCGGGTTCAGAACTGGGTGAATAATCTGAGCGTACGGATTGAGCGGGTCGAGTTTGCTGACGGGACGGTGTGGGATACGGATGTGCTGTGGGCGGCGCCGTTCGAAGGTGGTGAAGGCGCCGATACGATCAGTGCTGCCGCGACGGGAAGTGTCTTGCGCGGGTTGGGGGGCAACGACACCTTGAAGGGTGGTGTCGGTTACGACATCCTGGAAGGCGGCGAAGGTAATGACATCTTGAGTGATACCTCCGGCAAGGGCTTGTATAACGGTGGCGCCGGCAATGATCACTTGACCGGCGGCTTGGCGGCTGAGATATACCTTGGCGGACAAGGCAACGATACGCTGGTCATTGGTGCTGGCGATGATGTCATCCTGTTCAACAAGGGCGATGGTCAGGACATCCTTGCCGCCGGCAGTAGCGGGAACGGAACGCTTTCGCTTGGTGGTGGTACGGCTTATGAGGATCTTTCCTTTGTTCGGGATAGTGATGATCTCGTCTTGAAGATCGGCGAGTCTGATCAGATCACTTTCAGCAATTGGTACGCTTCGACATCGTCGCGCCCGGTTGCCAGTTTGCAGGTGATCGCCGAAGCGATGGATGGGTTCTCTGCCGGCGGTAGCGATCCACTTCGCGATCAGAAGGTTGAAACCTTCGATTTTTCCGGTCTTGCCGACGCTTTCGATAGCGCGAGAACCGCCAATCCGGGGGTTACCTCCTGGGCTTTGAGCAACGCCTTGAGCGAATTCCATCTTGGTGGCTCGGATGCGGCCGCGATCGGCGGTGATCTGGCTTACCACTATGGCCGGAATGGTTCGCTTGCCGGCATCGGGGTGGATGCTGCGCTGGCGACGTTGGCAGACAGCAAACTGGGTACTTCTGCTCAGGTGCTGAATGCGCCGGCAAGTTTGCAAACTGGCGTTTTCCGCTTGTCCTAATCGGTGCGCTTCGGGAGGCGGCATTGAGCCGCTTCCCGGAATTTTCTGAGGCGGAAAATGTCTTTTTTGTTGCCAAAATCCGAGATTGACCCGGTTGAGTTTCGGGAGCCCTTGCTCCGCTTGCAGGAAACAGCACCGTCGCCGCTTGGTCGGAAAGTTCTCTGGGGTTTGTTGTTGTTTTTAGCTGCCTTGCTGCTCTGGGCGCTGATCGGGCGGCTCGACATCGTGGCGGTGGCTGAGGGCAAGTTGGTGCCCGAGAGTTACCTGAAGATCGTTCAGCCGGCCGAGGCCGGGATCGTCAAGGAAATTCTCGTGCGCGAGGGGGAAAGTGTCCGGGCTGGACAGGTGCTGATGCGGATGGATGCGCTCTTTTCGGATGCGGATGTACGTTCGATCGAGGCGGAACATCAGCGCAAGCGCTTGAATCTGCGGCGCATCGAGGCCGAATTGTCGGGGGCTGAATTCAAGGTTGAGGAGGGCGATCCGGCGGGTTTGGCTGAGGAGATCGCAGCGCAGTTTCTGGCCAACCGCAGTGCATTGGCCGCTGCCCTGGCCGAGGAGCGTTCGCGGATGATCAAGGCCGGTCAGGAAATGGCTGCCGCCGAACAGGTGAGGAAACGGCTGGAGGAAAGCCTGCCGTATTACCGCGAGCAGGACAAGGCCTACGAAAAATTGGTCAAGGATGGCTTTGCCGGGAGCCTGATGGGCAGCGACAAGCGCCGGGAGCGCCAGGAGAAGGAGCAGGAGTTGCAAACCCAGCGCTTCGTCATTGAGTCGGCAAGGGCAAGTATTTCGCAATCAGAGAAGCGGCTGGCGCAGATCGATGCCGACTACAGGCGACAACTGCATGCTGAACGTAACGAAACCCAGAGCGAATTTGACCAGTTGACCCAGGAATTGGCGAAACAGACCCATCGCCGGCAATTGCTCGAGTTGAAGGCATCGCAGGATGGTGTGGTCAAGGACCTAGCCACACACAGTAGTGGTACTGTCGTTCAGCCGGGCACGGTACTGCTATCGCTGGTACCCAAGGGGGAAATTCTGCGCGCCCAGGTGTGGGTCAGCAATGCTGATATCGGTTTTGTTCGGGTGGGTCAGCCGGTTAAGCTCAAGTTCGCCGCTTTTCCGTTTCAGAAATATGGGATGGTGACGGGGAAGGTTCTCCACGTCAGTGCGGATGCTGCCGATGCCGAAGCACAAGGGGAGCGCCTTGGTAACGGTTCACCGCTGGTCTACAAGGCCTTGATTGGCTTGGAACGGATGGCGCTGGGGATGGACGGCCAACATTTTGATTTGTCAGCGGGGATGCAGACAAATGCCGAAATCTGGCTGGGTGATCGTACGGTGATGGAGTATCTGTTGTCACCGGTGCGCAAGGCTTGGCATGAGGCAGGGCGGGAGCGCTGATTGGCACTGCCTGATAGGTCTGTATATATCTTATCGATATAACGAAAACATTTTTCATTCTTTCTGTGTGAGTCGGCGAGCGCTAATCTGTCGGCCTTGTTGCCTGGATCGCTCCCGATGTCTTTGCCCGAACACCTGCACGCCGCTGTCGTCGGCCTTGTCCTGATCGGTCTGTTCGCCGCCTTCGTGCGCGAATGGCTGAAGCCGGACGTGGCCGTCATGCTGGCCGTGGCCGTGCTGCTGGCGCTGGGGCTATTGTCGGCCAAGGATGTGACCGGTGTGTTCGGCAACAGCGCGCCGATCACCATTGCCTGCCTGTTCATCATCAGCGGTGCGCTGTCGAAAACCGGCTGCGTCGACCGGCTGGGCGACTGGCTGGGGCATCTGGCCGGGCAGAGCGAGTTTCGCTTGTTGCTGGCCTTGCTGGTGGTAGGTTTGCTGGTATCGCCGTTCATCAACAATACGCCGGTGGTGATGGTGATGATTCCGGCGGTGATCGCCATGGCCGGGCGCTTCAATATCGCGCCGTCGCGGCTGCTGATCCCGCTTTCGTACGCGACCATCCTCGGCGGTCTGATCACCATGGTCGGCACCTCGACCAACATCCTCGTCGATGGCGTCGCCCGGGCGCACGGGCTGGCACCGTTCACCATGTTCGAGATCAGCGCGCCGGCGATCGTCATGGCGCTCGTTGGTTGTGCCTTCATGGCGCTATTCGCGCAGCGCCTGTTGCCGGTGCGCGAGACGCTGACGCAGCAATTCACCGGCAGCGGCGACCGGCTGTTCATGACCGAACTGTTCGTGCCGGCCGATTCGCACCTGATCGGCAAGACGCTCAAGGAAACCAAGCTGGCCAACGGCGTCATCCAGGTACTCAACCTGTGCCGGGGTGAAGAAGAGATTGCCAACCCGGACCCGGCGACGCGCATCGAGGCCGGCGACCGCATCGTCGTGCATAGCCGCAGCAGCGACATGATGGCGCTGCGCAGCACCGACCTGGTCGGTCTGCAGGTGCAGGCCGGGCAGCACGACCTGGAGACGCTGCGCCGGCGCGACGTGGTCATGGTCGAAGCCATCGTCGGCCAGACCTCGCGTTATGTGCTGCGCCCGATCCGCGACCTCGACCTGCTCGCCCGTTACGGCATCCACCTGATCGCCGTGCATCGGCGCGATGCGTCGTTTTCGCAGATCGGCGACGATTTCCAGTTGCAGGTTGGCGACGTGCTGCTGGTCGAAGGTACGCCAGCGCAGATCAAGCGTTTCTGCGACAACGGCGACCTGTTCGCCATCACCGAAGGCCGGCAGGTGACCAACCGCACCGCCAAGGCGCCGATTGCGCTGGCCACCATCGCTGGCGTCATGCTGCTGGCGGCGTTCAACGTGATGCCGATCGAGGGGCTGGCGATCATCGGCGCGGCCATCGTCGTCGCCACCGGCTGCATCCGCGCCGACGAAGCTTACAAGTCGATCGAATGGCCGATCCTGATCCTGATCTTCGGCATGCTGGCGATCAGCATCGCGATGCGCAATTCCGGTCTGGCTGATCTGCTGGCCACGCAACTGGTGGTACTCGGCGACGGCTTGTCGCCCTGGCTGATGCTGTCGCTGGTCATCCTGCTGACATCGATTGCCACCGAATTCATCAGCAACAATGCGATTGCCGTGCTGTTCACGCCGGTGGTCATCGGTGTTGCCGAACAACTCGGCGTCGACCCGCGTCCCTTCGTCGTCGGCGTGATGTTCGCCGCCAGTTGCAGCTTCGCCACGCCGATCGGCTACCAGACCAACACCCTGGTCTATAGCGCCGGCAATTACCGCTTCGCCGATTTCGCGCGCATGGGCATTCCGATGAATCTCATCTGCTGGGCCATGGCCAGCGTGCTGATCCCGCTGTTCTGGCCGCTGCACGGCTGAGCTTGTGGCATCATCCGGTTGAACCGACCGGAGGATGAAGTTTGGCCGACCTCGATGCCCTGACTGCGGAACTGCTGGCTTTCCGCGATGCCCGCGACTGGCGCCAGTTCCACACGCTGCGCCAGTTGATCGTCTCGCTCAACCTGGAAGCCAGCGAACTGCTCGAACTGACGCAATGGCAGAGCGACGCCGAAATCGACGCCTTGCCGGCCGATCCGCTGTCCGCCGAAGCCCTGCGCGACGAGTGTGCCGATGTGCTGCTCTACCTGTTGCTGATCGCCGACAAGACGGGGATCGACCTGCTCGCTGCGGCGCGCAGCAAACTGCGCAAGAACGCCGAAAAATACCCGGTGGACAAGGCGCGCGGTTCGCGGGCCAAGTACACGGAACTGAAATAGGCCGCCATGCCCAACACCGGTTTTTATCGTGACCTGACGCCGTTGCCCAGTTTCGAGGCGGCGATGGATACCCAGGCCCACGTCGATCTTCCGGACGACTGGTGGGTGGTGATCGCCGATGTCGTCAATTCGACGCAGGCGATTGCCGAGGGTGCCTACAAGAAGGTCAATACCGTCGGCGTGGCCTGCATTGCGGCGATTGCCAACATCGACCGGCGCCTGGAACTGCCCTTCATTTTCGGTGGCGACGGGGCGACCTGCGCGATTCCGGACAGCCTGCGCGAGCCGGCCATCGTCGCCCTGCGCGGCGCCCAGCGCCTGGCTGCCGACAGCTTCGGTTTGAAACTACGTGCCGGGCTGGTGCGTGTCAGCGACTTGCGCGCCGACGGGCAGTGGACGCGGGTGGCGCGGATCGCCTTGTCGCCGCTGGTGATGCTGCCGGTGTTTTCCGGGCGCGGCTGGGAAGCGGCCGAGTCGCGGGTCAAGGCCGGGCAGGGCGCGCTCATGGTCGATCCTGACGGGGGCCCGGCTGCAGCCAGTTTCGAGGGCTTCGAATGCCGTTGGCAGAACGTGCCGAGCTTCCGCGACGTCAAGCTGTCGCTGATCGTGGTCGCCACCTCGGCCGACGCGGCGAGCAACCAGCAGACCTACCAGCAGGTGCTGGCGACCATACACGAGATATTCGGCGATCCCGGCGCGCATCATCCGCTGCGCCTGGACGGTATGCGCCTTGCCTTCTCGCCAATGAGCCTGGCCGGCGAAACGATGGTGCGTACCTATGGCCGGAGTCTGCTGACGAAATTCGGCTACGCCCTGCGCATGCTGCTGCAGAATGCCGCCGGCTGGTGGCTGTTCGCGCGCAACATCGATACCAGGGCTGTGCGCTGGAGCCGTTACCGCGACGACATGGTGCGCAATACCGACGTGCGCAAGTTCGACGGTGCGCTGCGCATGGTGCTCGACGCCAGCGAAGCGCAGGCGGACGAACTCGAACGGCGGCTGGCGGCGGCACATGCCGCCGGGCAACTGGCCTGGGGCGTGCACAAGTCGCGCGAGGCGCTGATCACCTGCCTGATCGAGTCGCACGAAGGTCGGCACATGCATTTCATCGACGGCAGCGACGGCGGCTACGCGCTGGCGGCGCGTCAGCTCAAGGCTCGGCTGGCCGAGCGCGACTGAGCAATCAGCTCGACTGGCTTTCCAGTGTGTATCGGGCGCCCGGCCCCTGGGCCAGCAGCGCGGCCAGCGGCGGCAGGGTCTCGTGGAGGGTCTTTTCCAGCGTCCACGGCGGGTTGATGATGAACATGCCGCTGCCGTACATGCCGAAACCGTCGCGCGGCGCGGCCTTGACCTCGAGCGTGGCGTTCAGCCAGTTGGCGGCGCCCAGGCGCTTGAGCCGATCCGGCAGCTGGCGAGACTCCGGCTTGATCAGCATCGGGTACCACAGCGCGTAGGTGCCGGTCGGGAAACGTTTCATCGCTTCCTGCAGCCCCTTGATCACGTTGGCGTAGTCGTCGCGCGTTTCGTACGACGGGTCGATCAGCACCAGCGCGCGGCGCGGCGGCGGGGGCAGCAGCGCCTTCAGGCCGGCGAAGCCGTCGCCCTCGGTGATGCTGACTTGACGGCCGGCGCCACGGAAGCACTCCTGCAGCAGCTTGCCGTCACTGCTGTGCATCTCGTACAGGCGCAGGCGGTCGGATTCGCGCAGCAGCTGGCGGGCCAGCCAGGGCGAGCCCGGGTAGTGCTTCAACTGGCCGTCCGGGTTGAGCATGCGCACGAAGTCGAGGTAGTCGGCGGCGGCCGGCGGCAGGCCGGTGGCGTCCCACAGGCGGCCGACGCCGTCGCGCCATTCGGCCAGCTTGCTGGCGTGGGCGGAGTCGAGCGCGTAGCGGCCGGCACCGGCGTGGGTGTCGATGATCCAGAAGGGCGCAGGTTTTTCGCCCATGTACTGGGCGATCTGCAGCAGGATCAGATGTTTGAGTACGTCGGCGTGGTTGCCGGCGTGATAGGCATGGCGGTAACTGAGCATGGCAGGCAGTATACTTCGCCGCCATGCCCATATACGAAAGCATTTTCATCCTCGTCGTCGCGGCCTTGATCTGGTTCTGGCTGGATTCGCTGAAGGCCCGCGAGATCGGTACCCGCGCCGCGCAGGCGGCGTGTGCCGGCGAGGGGTTGCAACTCCTCGACGACACCGTGGTCGGCCGGTTGCGCGGCCTGGCCCGCAACGACGACGGCCACCTGCGCCTGCGCCGCAGTTTCGAGTTCGAATACAGCGACAACGGCGACAACCGCCGACGCGGCAGCGTCATCCTGCTCGGCCACGAAGTCGAGCTGCTGCACCTGCGTCCCAACCTCTACGAGATACCCAAGTCCAATGAAACCCGGCATTGAAGAAATCGAATTCCATGGCATTCCGGCCCTGCGCCTGATCGGTCCGCAAGGCAGCAGCGCCGTCATCAGCCGGCTCGGCGCCCAGGTCCTGTCGTGGATCACGCCCGACGGCCGCGAGCGCCTCTACCTTTCGCCGCAAGCCGTGTTCGACGGCAGCGTTGCCATCCGTGGCGGTGTTCCGGTCTGCTTCCCGCAATTTTCCGACCGTGGCGAACTGCCCAAACACGGCTTGGTCCGTACCCGCGAATGGCAGGTCAGTGCCCGCCGCAGCGGCGACGATTACGCCCTGGTCACGCTCGAAACCAGCGACGACGAGGCCACCCGTGCGCTGTGGCCGCATGCCTTCCGCCTTGAACTGACGCTGATGATCGAAGCCGACCGCATCGACCTCGAACTGTGCGTGGTCAATACCGGCGCGCGCGAGTTCGAATTCACCGCAGCCCTGCATACCTATCTGCGTGCGATCCAGGTCGAGGATGTCGCCCTTGAAGGCCTGCACGGCCACGATTACCGCGACGCGGCCAACGGCGACAAAGTCGTCCGCGAGACCGGCACCGAACTGCTGGTCGAAGCCGAAACCGACCGTGTCTATCGCCAGGTCCGCCGCCCGCAACTGCTGCGCGCCGGTAACCTCAGCCTGGGCATCCAGCAACAGGGCTTTCCCGATGTCGTCGTCTGGAACCCGTGGGTGGAAAAATGCGCAGCGCTCGCCGACATGCCGGCCGACGGCTGGCGCCACATGCTTTGTGTTGAGGCGGCGGCCGCCGATACGGTGCAACAACTGGCCGCCGGTGACGAGTGGTACGGAAGGCAGACGCTGGTCGCGGTGTAGGTCTTTGTCGTATTGCCGACCGCTTGTGCCTTTGCAGGTCATTGATTTCATGTGATTTGCCGGTGGTCCTGGTCTTGCTTTCCATGATCCATGGAGCTCGATCTGCCATCGGCCAGTGCCGACCCCGCTTTCCGCCGGATTCCACCGCATCTGCTCGACGGTTTCGTCGCGCACGATTTGCCGCGCGGGTGCCTGTTCGCGACCCCGGGCGATCTGCGCAACCAGGTACTGATCATCGAAAGCGGGCGCCTGCGGGTCTATCTGGCCGGTGAAAACCGCGAACTGAGTTTGAGTTTTCTCGAACCCGGCGACATCTACACGACGCACACGCCGACCTATGTAGAAGCCGTCGTGACGACCCGGGTCTGGCTCATGGAAACGGTGGCTTTTGCCCGCAAGCTGGCCAGCGATCCGTCGGTCACCCCGGTGATGATGCGCGTGCTCGGCCGGCTGCTGGTCAATGCCGTCAACCTGATCGAAGACCTGGCGTTCCGTGAAGTACCGGCACGCCTGGCGCGTTTCCTGACCGGCATGGCCGAACGGCGTGGGCGACCGCTCGACGGGGGCATCTGGCTGTTGCCGCTCGACCTCGGCACCGAGGACATCGCCAGCTTGCTCGGCTCGACCCGGCAAACGGTGTCGTCGCTGCTCAACCAGTGGGAACGTGAAGGCATCCTGCAACGCCAGGGGCGGCGCGTTTTCTACATCTACCAGCTCGATACCTTGCGTCGCCTGGGGACACCAATCTGAAAAACTGTCGGCCAGCCGACGGACCTCGTGCGCCTGCCGATTTACAGTGAGGGCGGTTTCACTCACGGAGGCATCCATGGAATCGACTCGGCAAATCCCCAGCCAGATAAGCACCGACCGCTACCTCACTTTCGACGGCATCGACTGCGCCGGCAACGCCCGGCGGGTGATGGGCTACATCGCCTGCAACGTGGCGGCGCAGGGCGGCGATCACCGTTTCTGGCATTACTTCATGGCCAAACGCACACCGAAAAGCGGTCCGGCACCGGACGATCTCTTCCTGGTGCATTCGCACATCAACCAGATTCGCGAATTCTTCGAGCAATGCGGTGACCGCGAAGCGCTCGAACTCCTGCTGCAGGTCGAGGAAGAGTGCTGCTGAGTCAGCCCAGCCAGCGGCTGGCAAAAGTTTCGGGGCTTTCCGGGCGGCCGAACTGGTAGCCCTGGCCTTCCTGGCAGCCGAGCTGGCGTAGCGCTGCCGCCTGAGCATCGCTCTCTATCCCTTCGGCGATGGTGCTCATGCCCAGCGTGCGGCCCATGGCGACGATGGTGGCAACGATGGCGTGGTCGTTCGGATGGTCCTGCATGTTGCGGACGAAGGACTGATCGATCTTCAGTTTGTCCGCCGGCAGTTGTTTGAGGTAGGCCAGCGACGAATAGCCGGTGCCGAAATCGTCGATTGCCAGCGTGAAGCCGGCGTCGCTAAGTTGCCCGGCGAGTTCGATGGCCAGGTCGATGTTGCGCATCATGCCGCTTTCGGTCAGTTCCAGTTCGAACAGTTCGGGTGACAGCCCGAAGCTGCGCACGCGTCTTTCGACCCATTGCGGGAAGGCGGCATCTTCCATTTGCTGGGCGGCGATGTTGATCGCCATGCGCCCCGGGAAACGTGCGCCGGCCGACTGCCAGGCCAGCAGTTGCCGGCAGGCGGCATCGATGACCCAGTGGCAGATCATCAGCATCATGCCGCGTTCCTCGGCAATCGGGATGAAGACGCCGGGGCTGATCGGGCCGTGTTGCGGATGTTGCCAGCGCATCAGCGCTTCGGCGCCGATCAGCGTCTGGGTGGCCAGGTCGAACTGCGGCTGGAAGACCAGCGACAACTGTCCGTCGTCGCTCTGCAGCGCGGCTTTCAGGTCGCGGGCGAGGGCGATGCGCTCGGCCAGACCGCTGCTCATGTCGGCGTTGTAGAACATGTAGCGCTGCGGGCTGCTCTTGGCCCGGTACATGGCGATGTCGGCATTGCGCAGCAATTCGTCGGGGGTCGCGCCGTCGTTCGGGAAGATGGCGATGCCGATGCTGACACCGAGCGAGAAGGTATGCCCGCTACTGGTCAGCGGCTCGTTCAGGGTCTGGCCCAGGCGTTCGGCGATGAAGGTTGCGCCGGCATGATCGGTGGCTGTCGACACCACGGCGAATTCGTCGCCGCCCAGGCGAGCCAGCAACTCGTTATGGCGCAGGACCAGGCGGAAACGGTTGGCGACTTCGCGCAGTACGGCGTCGCCGATTTCATGCCCCTGGGTGTCGTTCACTTCCTTGAAGCGGTCGAGATCGAGGAAGAGGACGGCGAGCCGGCTGTCGTTGCGCAGCGCCTGGCCGATCGACTGCTGCAGGCGGTCGAGGAAGAGGGCGCGGTTGGGCAGTTCGGTCAGCGGATCGTAGAGCGCCAGTTGTTCAAGGGCCTGTGCCGCCTGCTTGCGATCGGTGATGTCCTGCAGGCTGAATTGCAGCAGCAGATGGTCGCCGTGGTGGAAGGGCATGAGATGGACTTCGGCGTCCCAGTGTTCGCCGTCCGGGCGGCGGTGGCGCCATTCGAAGACCTGCGGGCCGCGCTCGATGACCTGACGGATCTTCTCCTCGCAGGCGAGATGGCTGAACGTGCCGTCAGGCTGATAGGGCGCCGAGACGTCGCGGACGCTCAGGCCGATGACGTTTTCCCGCTGGCCCAGCCGGTAGATGTCGGCCGCCGCCTGGTTGCAGTCGATGAAGCGGCCGTTTTGCGGATCGAGGACTACCAGCGGGATGCGCGAACCGAGGAAGAGCACCTTGTTGTAGGCCTCGCTGTCGCGGATCTTTTCCTCGGCATCGTGCAGGGCGGCGATCTTTTCCTGCAGCAGCCAGCGCATTTCCTCGTGGGCGTTGGCCAGTTGCCGGATTTCCTGGATCGGGCTGGCCAGCAGGGGTGGTGTGGCGAAGTCGAGCTGGCCGATGCGGCTGCTTGCCGTTGCCAGTTCTTCGAGCGGGCGGGCGATGCGCCGCGCCTGCTGGCGGACCACCCAGGTGGCGAGCACCAGCATGAACAGCAGGCCACCGCCGACGATGCTGCCGGCCGGCAGCCAGTCGGGGGAGAAGTCGCTGGACGGGGCCAGGGTGACCAGCAGCAGTCGGCTGTCGCCGAGGGGGTAGTCGGTAATGCGCGCGAACCAGTCGGTCCCGTTGACGGCAATCCGGTGGACGCGGGCATCCGGCTTGCGCAGCCATTCAGCAACGGCCCGGTCGAGTACCGGCAGGCCGAGCGCCGCATGCGGTTGCAGGGCATGTTTGAGCCATTCCCCGGTTTGCGTGCCGGACGGTGCGGCGGGCAGGGCCAGGGTGCGCAGATCGTCGGTCAGGACCAGGGCCAGACCGTTCTGTCCGACCTTCTCGTGCATCGTGGTCAGCGACAGGTCGCGCAGCATCAGGTCGATGCCGATAACCAGCGTCCGCTCGTCGTCGAGGCTGATCCGGCGGGTCGCGGTGATGCCCGGGTCGCCGGTGGTGTAGAAGGTGTAGGGCGCAGTCCAGCGGGTGCCGCTGCCGAGCATCGCCGCTTCGTACCAGCTGCGCCGGCGCGGGTCGTAGTCGAGGGTTTCCCAGTATTCGCGAACCTGGCCGCTGGCGTCGCGGTCGACGAAGCGATGCCGTTGCCCCCAGCGCGGCAGGTCGGTCAGCCGGTTGCGCCAGCCGCCGTCGGCGAGTTGCAGCAACATCCAGCCGTGGCCGTCGCTATCACCAGCGACGATGGAGGTGGCCTTGGGCTGCGCCTTCAGGATGGGTTCGAACAGACGGTTGAACGTCGCCAGATCGTCGATCCTGGGCGGGGCGTCGCTCAGCCAGCCGGCGGCCATTTCCAGCGCGTTCGCGGCCGGAGTCAGGCTTAGGTCGAGGCGGGCCTCAAGGCGCGTGCTGGCGCTGGCAAAATCGGTGGCGGCGACGCGTTCGGCCAGCGGGCCGAGCGCCAGAGCGAGAAAACCTGCTGCGACAAGCAACACCGCTCCCACAACCAGCAGGCCAACCCTGACCCGCAGGCTCTTGCGCAGTGGAACGGTCTTCTCGGCTGAGGGATTCACGGCATGCTGACTTCATCCGTATGCTTGTGAAAACAATATCACAAAGGTCATAGGCGGGTGATGACATTCGGGCGTGAAACTTTCTGTGGTTTCGTCCTGTCTGAATCTCGTCTATAGTTGCTGCCCATGTCCATGCTGCTTTCCCGCTTCCTCGTCCTGATCATGCTGCTGACCGTGCTCGCGCCCGGTTTCGGCTGGCAGGCGGCGGGTGGCATGCCGGCCGAGGTGGCCGCGGTCGACATGCACCACGGACATTCGGCCGACGGGCACGATGCGCACGCAATGCACGAAATGCCCTGCGAGGACTGCGCGACCCATACAACGGCTGATGAAGACTGCGCCGAGACGCTGCACCACTGCTGCCCCGGGCACATCCTCGGGCATCTTGCCGTACAGCACATCGCTCCGATGCCGGTGCTGTCGCCCGGCACCGCGTCGCTGCTCGAACGCGGCGACCGTGAATTCGCCTCGCGCGTCCCCGCCGGGCTCGAACGACCACCCAGACATTTCTCCGCCTGAGCGTCGGCGGCTGAACCTTCCGTTTCCGTAATCCGGTCCTGACCGGACTATCGCGGTGTGCCGCCGACTGATTATTCATCAGTCGGAGAAACCTGATGCGCATTTTCCCGCGCTTTCCCTTGTGGATACTTTGTTCCGTGGTCCTGGCCCCGCCGGTCCACGCCGAAAACCTGGCCCGCGCTTTTGCCGATGCCTGGGCGCGCCAGCCCGCTGCGGCGGCGCAGGCCGAACACCAGCAAGCCGTGGCCGCGCGCCGCGCTGCGGCCAGCGCGTGGACGCCCGAATCGGCGGCGATCGAGCTGGGCGGGCGTAGCGACCGCTTCAATCGCGACACCGGCGCCGCCGAAGTCGAACTCGGTCTGGCCATTCCCTTGTGGCTGCCCGGCGAGCGCCGTGCCAGCCAGGGGCTGGCCGGGGCCGAGGCCGCCTTGCTCGACGCCCGGCTGGCCAGTCAGCAATGGCAACTTGCCGGCAGCTTGCGCACGGCTTGGTGGGAGTGGCAGCAGGCCCGCGAGTCGCAGTTGCTGGCCGAAGGCCGGCTGGCGGCTGCCGAACGTCTGCGCGACGATGTCGGCCGGCGGGTCAAGGCTGGCGATTTGGCGCGCAGCGACCTGCATCAGGCCGAACTGGCAGTCGCCGTGGCCGAAGCCGAACTGGCCGAGGCCAGCGGGGCGCAGGCGCTGGCTGCCGGTGACTTGCAGGCGCTGACCGGCAAGGCCCCCGCCGATGTCGCAGCAGCCGGCGAAACGCCGCCGGCCGAGACGCCCGCCGACGACTGGCTCGACCGCCACCCGCAAGTGCGCTGGCTGCAGGCCGTCGCCGAGCAGGCGCGCCAGCAGCAGGTGTTGGCCCGGACCCGCAACCGACCGCCGCCGGAAATCACTGTCGCCACCCGCCAGGAGCGCGATGCCCGCGGTGCACAGCGCGATCAGAGCTGGGCGCTGGGCGTGCGCATTCCGCTGTCGGCCGGCGCCCGCCACGATCAGGCCGTGGCTGAAGCCAGTGCCGGCCGGACCGAGGCCGAGATCGCTGCCCAGCGCGAGCGCGAACGGCTGCAGCAGGCGGCCGCGCTGGCTGCCCGCCAGGTCGCCCTGGCGCAGACCCGGCTGGCCGCCGCCGAGAAAGGCTTCCGCCTGGCCAGCGAAAACCTGCGCCTGTTCGACAAATCCTTCCGCCTGGGCGAGACCGACCTGCCGACCCGCTTGCGCATCGAGCACGAGGCCTTCGTTGCCGAACGCAAGCTGCACCAGGCCCGCCTGCAACTGGCTGCCAGCCTGTCCGCCCGGCGCCAGGCGCTGGGCCTGCTCCCCGAATGAACGAGACGATCATGAAAAGACACTTATTTGCCCTGTTGCTTGCCTGTGCCGCCCTGCCGGCGATGGCGGCCGAAACCCCGGCGCCGCTGCCGGTCGTGGTCGCCGAGAGCGAACTGTTTGAAATCGTCGGCCGGCTCGATACCGCCGGCCTGATCCTGCATGTCGATACGGCCCCGGACAACGCGCCGGTGCTTGACGCCAGCCTGGGCCTCGAACTGGCCGGGCGCGAAATCCAGGCGGTCTTCCGCCCCGCCGAGGGCGATTACCTGATCGCCGACGCCGACTGGCTGACGCCGCTGCGCCAGCCCGGCGAACACCTCCTGTCCTTCACCCTGCTGGCCGGCGACGAGGCCGACCTGCTCAGCGGCGAGCTGATCGTCGATGCGGCGGCACCGATGCCGGCAGCCGGCTGGCAGCTTTCACCCTGGCTGGGGGGCGGCTTGCTGGCGGCCTTCGGTCTGATCGGCAGTGTCTGGTTTTACCGTCGTCGCCGGGGAGTACAAGCATGAAGCCGCATCTCTTTGCCCTTGCCCTGGCCGTGCTGGCCAGTTCTCCAGTCTTGGCCCACGAAGGCCACGATCATGGCGATGAAAAGGCGGCGCTGCCCAATCTCGGCAACACGCCGCAGCGCCAGCCGGACGGCGTGGTTTTCCTGCCCAAGGCGGCACAACGCCTGATCGGCGTGCGTACGCTGCCGGTCAGTGCCGGTGAGCATCCACGCGGGCTGGAACTGAACGGGCGGGTGATCGTCGATCCGCGTCATGGCGGTCAGGTGAACACCATGCAGGCCGGGCGCATCGACGCGCCGGCCGATGGCGTGCCTTTACCGGGCAGCAAGGTGCGCAAGGGCGCCGTGCTCGCCTGGCTGACGCCGGCCAGCGGCCAGATCGAGCGTGCCGGCCAGGCCGCCCAGCTGGCCGAGCTGAAGGCGGCGCACGCGCTGGCTGAACGGCGGCTGGCGCGTCTGCAGGAACTGGCCGACACGGTACCGGCGCGCGAGATCGACGCAGCGCAGAGCGAACTGGGCAGTCTCGCTGCGCGTATTGCCGCCATCGGCGGTGGCCTGTCCGGGCGCGAGGCGCTGCGGGCGCCGCTGAGCGGCGTCGTCGCCGCCGTGCATGCAGTGCCGGGGCAGATGGTGGCGGCCGGCGAGACGGTGTTCGAGATCGTCGATCCGGACAGCCTGCACGTCGAAGCCCTGAGTTATTCGGCGCTGCCGGCGGCCGACATCGTCGGCGCCAGCGTCGCGGCCGGCGGCGACAGCCTGGCGCTCGATTTCCTCGGTGCCGGCCAGCGGCTGCGCGAACAGGCCTTGCCGCTGTTGTTCGGTCGGCGCGGCGACGGCCTGGGCTTGCGCCTGCCGCTCGGTCAGACGCTCAGCGTGCAGGTCGAGTTGCGCGGCCAGGTCCGGGGCTGGGCCGTGCCCAGGCAGGCGGTGGTACGTAGCCCGGCCAACGAGGCCATGGTCTGGGTCAAGACGGCGCCCGAGCGCTTCACCCCGAAAGCGATCCGCAGCGAAGTGCTCGACGGCACCCGGGTGCTGGTCGTCGATGGCCTGGCCGATGGCGACCGCGTGGTCGTCGACGGTGCCAGCCTGATCAACCAGATTCGCTGAGGTCGCCATGTTCCAGTGGTTATTGAACAAAAGCCTCTCAGCCCGCCTGCCGGTGCTGGCGGTGGCGCTGATCCTGATGGCTTACGGCGCCTTCGAGGCGCAGCGCCTGCCGGTCGATGTCTTCCCCGACCTCAACAAGCCGACCGTGACGCTGATGACCGAGGCCGGCGGCATGGCCCCGGAAGAGGTCGAGCAACTGGTCAGCTTCCCGCTGGAGACGACGCTCAACGGGCTGCCCGGCGTGTCCGGTGTGCGTTCGGTGTCGGCGGCCGGTCTGTCCATTGTCTATATTTCCTTCGACTGGGATACCGAGCTGTATCGCGCCCGGCAGATGGTCGCCGAACGCCTGACCGCCTTGCAGGGCAGCCTGCCGCCGGGCGTCGTGCCGCACATGGGGCCGGTGTCGTCGATCATGGGCGAGGTGATGATGCTGGCGATCCCGCTCGATCCGGCGCAGGGCGATGCCATGCGCGCGCGCGAGTACGCCGACTGGGTGTTGCGCCCGCGCCTGATGGCCGAACCGGGCGTCGCCCAGGTCATTCCCATCGGCGGCGAGGTCAGGCAGTTCCAGGTTCAGCCTGACGGTGCGCGCATGGCCGAACTTGGCGTCAGCCTGGAAATGCTGGAAAACGCCTTGCGCGGCCACGCCGCGAATACCTCCGGCGGCTTCCTCGAAATCAACGGCCGCGAATACTTGATCCGCCATCTCGGCCGCTCGGCTAGCCTCGACCATCTGCAGAACCTGGCGGTGACGGTGCGTGCCGGCCAGCCGGTGCTGCTCCGCCAGGTGGCGCAGGTTGGCTTCGCGCCGGCCGTGAAACGCGGCGACGCCGGTTTCAACGGCGCACCGGCGGTCATCCTCAGCATCCAGAAACAGCCGACGGCCGATACCGTCGATCTGACGCGGCGCATCGAGGCGGCGCTCGACGGCATCACCCGCGGCATGCCGGCCGGTGTGCTGGCGCCGGAAGTGATTTTCCGCCAGGCCGATTTCATCCAGGCCTCGATCGACAACCTGCAGGCCAAGCTGTTGCTCGCTGCCTGTCTGGTGGCGGCGGTGCTGTTCTTCTTCCTCGGCAACCTGCGCGCCATGCTCATTTCGCTGACCGCGATCCCGCTGTCCATCCTGGTCGCCGTGCTGGTCTTCAAGTGGCTGGGACTGTCGATCAACACGATGACGCTGGGCGGGCTGGCGATTGCCATCGGCGAACTGGTCGACGACGCCGTGGTCGATGTCGAGAACATCCTCCGCCGCCTGCGTTCGGCAGTAGCGCGTGGTGAGGATTTCCAGTTGCGCGAACTGGTCATTGCCGCCTCGCTCGAAGTGCGCTCGGCCATCGTCTATGCGACGCTGATCATCGCCCTGGTCTTCGTCCCGCTGTTCGCTCTGCCGGGTATCGAGGGGCGGCTATTCGTGCCGCTCGGCATCGCCTACATCGTCTCCATCCTGGCCTCGCTGCTGGTCTCGGTGACGGTGACGCCGATCCTGTCCTACTACCTGCTGCCCAAACTGGCCGCCAGCCAGCATGGCGATACCCGCCTGGTGGCCTGGCTGAAGCGCCATTACGACAACCTGCTGCGCCGGGTGCTGGCGGCGCCCGGCCTGCCGCTGGGACTGACTGCGGCAGCGGTGATCGCGGCGGCGGCCAGCGTGCCGTTCTTCCCGACCACCTTCCTGCCACCGTTCAACGAGGGGTCGATGACGGTGACGGTTCGCCTGAATCCGGGTGTTACCCTGGCCGAGTCGGTCCGCGTCGCCAGTCAGGCCGAGCGCCTGCTGCTGGGGGTGCCGGAAATCGAGCACATCGGCCGTCGTTCCGGGCGGGCTGAGCTCGACGAGCATGCCGAAGGCGTCTATGTGTCCGAGCTGGAAATCCGCCTGAAGCCCGGCGGCCGTGACCGCGAGGCGATCAATGCCGAGATCCGGCAGCGGCTCAAGGATCTGCCCGGCAGTCTCAACCTCGGTCAGCCGATTTCGCACCGCATTGACCACATGCTGTCGGGCGTGCGCGCCCAGGTGGCGATCAAGATCTTCGGCGACGATCTGGATATCCTGCGTGCCAGTGCCGCCACGCTGCAGCGTCAGCTGGCGGGCATTCCCGGTGTCGCCGACCTGGAAATCGAGAAGCAGGTGCTGGCGCCGCAGGTCAAGGTGCAGGTCGATTTCGCCGCCGTCGCGCAGCACGGGCTGTCGCCGGGTGAATTGCTGCGCCGCCTGCAGATGCTGGTCGATGGTGAGAAAGTCACCCAGATCATCGATGGCAACCGCCGTTTCGACCTGCTGCTGCGCCTGCCCGAGCGCGAACGGGCGCCGGATGGACTGGCCAGCCTGCTGATCGAGACGCCGCTCGGCGCCGTGCCCCTGTCGCGACTGGCGAGCATCGAGGAAAGCGACGGGCCGAACCAGGTGGTGCGCGACGATGGCCGGCGGCGCATCGTCATATCGCTCAACGCCCAGGGGCGGGCACTGTCCGAGGTGGTCGCCGACATCCGCGCGGTGACCGGCGAACTGCCGCTGCCCGAAGGCTATTTCATCACCCTCGGCGGCCAGTTCCAGGCACAGGAGGAAGCTGCGCGGCTGATTGCCGTACTCGCCGTCGGCTCGGCCCTGCTCATCTTCATGGTCCTCTACGCCCGCTACCGTTCGGCGCTGCTGGCCGGCCTGATCATGGCCAACGTGCCGCTGGCGCTGGTCGGTGCGGTGTTCGGCCTGTGGCTGTCCGGGCAGCCGCTGTCGATTGCGGCGCTGATCGGCTTCATCACGCTGGCCGGCATCGCCACCCGCAACGGCATCCTCAAGGTCAGCCACTGGCTGAACCTGATGCGTTTCGAGGGCGAGCAGTTCGACCCGAAGATGATCGTCCGCGGTGCCCTGGAGCGCCTGACGCCGGTGCTGATGACCGCGCTGGTGGCGGCCTTTGCGCTGGCGCCGTTGCTGTTCGAGGCCGACCAGCCGGGCACCGAAATCCTGCATCCGGTCGCCGTGGTCATCTTTTCCGGGCTGGTCGGCGCGACCCTGCTCGACACCTTCATCACCCCCGCGCTGTTCTGGCGTTTCGGCCGCAAGGCAGCCGAACGCCTGCAGCGCGATTCCTTCAGCGAAGCACTCTGATTCATCAACCAGGAGATATTCCATGAAAACCCTGATTTCCACCCTCGGCCTGGCTGTACTCCTTGCCGCCTCGCCGGCCATCGCCCACGAAGACCACGGCAAGTCCATGCACGGCGGTTTCGTCCTCGACGCCGGTCATGCGCAATTCGAGATTGTCGGCAAAGGCGATACCGTGACCGTTCATGTCAGCGACCACGGCAAGCCGGTGGCCACCGCCGGCGCCGCCGGCAAGCTGACGATCCTGACCGGTTCGAGCAAGCGCGAGATCGAACTCAAGCCGGCCGGAACTGACCTGTTACAGGGCGCAGGCACGATCAACCCGGGCGACCGCGTGCTGCTCAACGTGAGCTGGCCCGGCCAGAAGCCGATGAGCGCGCGGACCACGGTGAAGAAGGAGAACGCTCATGCCGGCCACCACTGAGCGTCAATTGCGCCGCCGGCTGCTGCAGGCCGCCTTGCTGCTGCCGTTCGCGGCGCTGGCGGCGCCCACGCAGAAGCAGCGGATCGATGTCTGGAAAAGCCCGTACTGCGGTTGCTGCAAGGACTGGATCACGCATCTGGAAAACGAGGGTTTCGCGGTGATTGCCCACGAAGTCGACGATCTCGACGCGGCCCGGAAACGCCTGGGCATGCCGGCGCGCTACGCCTCGTGCCACACCGCGCGGGTCGGCGGCTACCTGCTCGAAGGTCATGTGCCAGCGCGCGAAATCCGCCGGCTGCTGGCGGAAAAGCCCAAGGCCATCGGTCTGGCCGTGCCCGGCATGCCGGTCGGTTCGCCGGGGATGGACGGCCCGGCCTATGGCGGCCGGCGCGATCCTTACGATGTGCTGCTGGTGCAGGGCGAACGCAACGCCCGGGTGTTTGCCGCCTACCGTTGATGCCGGCTGGCCTGTAGCCACTTGTGGATGGTGGCGAACAGGCGGTCGGGATCGACCGGCTTGGTCAGGTGCTCGTTCATGCCGACCGCCAGACACTGCTGGCGATCCTCGAGGAAGGCGTTGGCCGTCATCGCCAGGATCGGTGTCTTTGCGTAGGCGGGCAGAGCGCGGATGGCGCGAGTGGCGTCGATCCCGTTCATCTTCGGCATCTGCATGTCCATCAGGATCAGCGCGTAGTCGTTGCGGCTGGCCATCGCCACAGCCTGTTCGCCGTCCTCGGCGATATCGACCTTGAGGCCGACGTCTTCCAGCAGGCCGAGCGAAACTTCCTGATTGATCGGTTCGTCCTCGGCCAGCAGGATGCGCGTGCCGGCAAAGTCCTGCTGCAGTATCAGCGCGCTGTCGGCGTCGGCGGCCGGATTGGCCGGCGTCGCACATTTTTCCAGGCAGAGCCGGAACCAGAAGGTGCTGCCCTGGCCGAGTTCGCTGCGCATTCCGATCTCGCCGCCCATCAACTGCACCAGGTGCTTGCTGATCGCCAGTCCCAGACCGGTGCCACCGTACTTGCGGCTCATCGAGTTGTCGGCCTGTTCGAAGGCATTGAACAGGCGGCGCTGGTCGGCTTCGCTGATGCCGATGCCGCTGTCGCTGATCTCGAAACCCAGACAGATCGTCTGTTCGTCGGTGCGGATTTCGCTGATCTGCAGCGCCACCTTGCCTTGATCGGTGAACTTGATGGCGTTGATCATCAGGTTCAGCAGGATCTGCCCGAGCCGGACCGGGTCGCCGCATAGGCACAGCGACGACAGGCTGGGCGGCAGGTCGATCTCCAGTTTCAGGCCCTTTTCGCCGGCACGCTGGGCGAGCAGGCTGTGCAGGTTTTCGGTCACCGCCCCCAGGCGGAAATCGATGCGTTCCAGTTGCAGGTGGCCGGCTTCGATCTTGGAGATGTCCAGGATGTCGTTGATCACCGCCAGCAGGTGCTGCGAGGCCTGCTCGATCTTCTTCAACTGCTGTTGCAAGCTGGTCGGCGGCGACTGACGCAGGGCCAGGCCGGTCATGCCCATGATCGCGTTCATCGGCGTGCGTAGTTCGTGGCTCATGTTGGCCAGGAAGGTGCTTTTCGCGCGGCTGGCGCGTTCCGCGCCTTCTTTGGCTTCCGAGAGCGCGGTGGTGCGTTCCTCGACCAGTGCTTCCAGGTGCCCGGTGTGTCTGGCAACCTCGGCTTCGAGGCGCTTGCGTTTACGGATGTCGACCAGCAGGGCGATGGCGATGGCCGAGACGAGCAGGAAGGCGAGGCCGAGTACGCCGATGATCAGGCGGCTGCGCTGTTCGATGTGAGCCGTCTGCAGGTCGACCATTTCCTCCAGGCGTTGCTGGTAGTACCAGAGGTCCTGGCTGGCGTTGCGCCCCGGGGTGATGTCGTGAACGACCGAGAAGAGCAGGCGGCGACCGTCGAAAACGTAGGGCCGGCTGAAGACCTCGACGGTGCGGATAGTCTCGTCGGCCAGCCGATGCCGGAAGATGAAATAGTTGCGCCCTTCTGTTTCGGCCAGCCGGCGTTCCTCGGCCACCTGCTCGTCGGTGAAGGTGTTGATCTGCTGGATCGACATCTGCCGCAGCTTGTCGCGCTCGTAACCGTAGAAACGGCTGGCCGCCGGGTTGGCATCGACGATCTCGCCGCTTTTCGGATCAATGAGCAACATGACCGTCGCCTGCTGCTCGAAGATTTCCTGGAATGACGGGGTTTGAGCACGAGCCGGGGAGAGCAGGGCCAGGGTCAGTCCGAGGAGGGCGAAAAGGCGGAGCAGCAAGGAATTTCCAGTTTTTGGGTGACTTGAATCAATTATCCGATGTTCGGTATGGATATTACTTTAGTAATACAAAGTCCGTCCATGTTCGGGATCATCGATTCGGGGCACGATGGCGGGCAGGTATAATGCCGCCCTTTACCTGACGTATCCGGATACCCGTGAGCCAGCTCGACGAAGAAATCTCCCGCCGCCGCACTTTTGCGATCATTTCCCACCCCGACGCGGGTAAAACGACGCTGACCGAAAAGCTGCTGTGGTTCGGCGGCGCCATCCAGGTGGCCGGTGAAGTGCGGGCGCGCAAGGCGTCGCGCCACGCGACCTCGGACTGGATGGAACTGGAAAAGCAGCGCGGCATTTCGGTGACCTCGTCGGTGATGCAGTTCCCCTACCGCGAGTGCATGATCAACCTGCTCGACACGCCCGGCCACGAGGACTTCTCGGAAGACACCTACCGCACGCTGACCGCCGTCGACTCGGCGGTCATGGTGATCGACTCGGTCAACGGCGTCGAAGCGCAGACGATCAAGCTCCTGAACGTCTGCCGCATGCGCGACACGCCGATCCTGACCTTCATCAACAAGCTCGACCGCGAAGGCAAGGAGCCGATCGACCTGCTCGACGAAATCGAGTCGGTGCTCGGCATCCAGTGCGCGCCGATGACCTGGCCGATCGGCATGGGCAAGCGCTTCCGCGGCGTCTATCACCTTTACGACGACACCATCGCCTTCTTCGACCCGCAGGCCGAGAAGGGCACGGCCGAGATGATCAAGGGGCTGGACAATCCGCGCCTCGACGAACTGATCGGCAGCCAGGCCGACGAACTGCGCAGCGACATCGAACTGGTGCGCGGCGCGTCGCACCCCTTCGACGCCGAGGCCTACCTGTCGGGCAAGCAGTGCCCGGTGTTCTTCGGCTCGGCGGTCAATAATTTCGGCGTGCAGAGCCTGCTCGACGCCGTTGTCGACCTGTCGCCGGCACCCAAGGCGCGGCCGGCGGTGAGCCGCACGGTGGACGCCTTCGAGCCGAAGTTCTCCGGCTTCGTGTTCAAGATCCAGGCCAACATGGACCCCAAGCACCGCGACCGCATCGCCTTCCTGCGCGTCTGCTCCGGCCGCTTCGACCGGGGTATGAAGGTCAAGCAGGTGGCCACCGGCAAGACCCTGTCGATCAACAACGCCATCACCTTCATGGCGCGCGACCGGTCGACCGCCGACGAGGCCTGGTCGGGCGACATCATCGGCATCCCCAACCACGGCTCGATCCGCCTCGGCGAGACCTTCACCGAAGGCGAGGAGCTGCGCTTCACCGGCATCCCGTCGTTCGCGCCGGAACACTTCCGCCTCGCCCGCATCGCCAATCCGCTGAAGATCAAGCAACTGCAGAAGGGCCTGCAGCAACTGGCGGAAGAGGGCGCGACCCAGTTGTTCCGCCCGCTGTCCGGTACCGACCTGATTCTCGGGGCGGTCGGCACGCTGCAGTTCGACGTGGTCGCCAGCCGTCTGGAAAACGAATACGGCGTGCAGGTCATCTTCGAAAGCTACAATTGTTCGACGGCCCGCTGGATTCACGGCGACGCCGGCGAACTCAAGCAGTTGTCGGAACGCTATAGCGCCAACGTCGCGCTCGACGGCGCCGACGACCCGGTTTACCTGGCACCGAACAATGTCTACCTGAACATGGTCAAGGAAAAGTATCCCAAGCTTCGTTTCGAAGAAGCGCGCGAGGTCGCCTGAGCATGAACGTACGCGTCCAGCAAGCAGATTTCGACGTCGGTGCCGAACTGGCCGCCTTGCGGGCGGCCGACCCACGGGTCGGGGCGCTCGCCTCCTTCCTCGGTCTGGTGCGCGACATCAACGACGGGGCCAGCGTTTCGGAAATGACGCTCGAGCACTACCCGGGCATGACCGAAAAGGCGCTCGAGGAAATCGTCGTTGAAGCCAGGTCTCGTTGGGATATCTACGACGCGCTGGTGATCCATCGCGTCGGGCCGCTCAAGCCCTGCGACCAGATCGTGCTGGTGGCGGTTACCAGCGCGCATCGCGGCGAGGCTTTCGCCGCCTGTGAATTCATCATGGATTACCTGAAGACCAAGGCGCCGTTCTGGAAGAAGGAAGCGACGCCGGATGGCGGGCGTTGGGTCGACGCCCGGGAGACCGACGACAGCGCGGCAGCGCGCTGGCAGAAATGAAACAGGGGCGCCGCGGCGCCCCTGGTTTTTCCGGGTAAGGAAACCGCTCAGGTCTTGAAGCGGGCAACCGCCTCATGCAGTTCGCCGGATAGCTGATGCAGGCGACGCGCCGCATCGGCGGTGTGGCGCACGGCAATCGCGCTTTCCTCGGACATCTGGGCGATGGTTTCGAGCTTCTGGGCGATGTCGTTGCTGGCCTGACTCTGTTCGGAAATCGAGTCGGAAATGCCATTGACCACGAAAGTGACGCGCTGGGCACCGTCGCGGATACGCTCGATCGAATCGCCGGCCTGATTCGCCAGTTCTACGCCCTTGCCCACCTTGGCCACGCCGGACTGCATGCTGCCGACCGCGCTGCGGGTGCCGTTCTGGATCTTGCTGACCATTTCGGCGATTTCGGTGGTCGACAGGCTGGTCCGTTCGGCCAGTTTGCGCACCTCGTCGGCAACCACGGCAAAGCCGCGACCCTGTTCGCCGGCACGTGCCGCCTCGATGGCGGCATTGAGCGCCAGCAGGTTGGTCTGGTCGGCGATTTCGCGGATGGTATTGACGATGGAGGTGATCTGGTCGGATTGACGGCCCAGGTCTTCGACGATTTCCGACGAGGACTGAACGGCTTCGGAAATCTTGCGCATCTCGGTTGCTGCGCTGTGAATCACGGCTGCACCTTCTTCCGAAATGACGGCGGATTCCTGGGAAATGCCGTGCGCTTCGCCGGCGTTTTCCTTGACCTGATCGATACTGACCGCCATTTCCTCGACCGAGGCAGCCATCGACGAGGCGGCATCGCTCTGTTGGCGGGCGCGGTCTGCGACTTCCTCGGAAGCATGCAGCAGCTGATCGGCGGAACTGGCAACCTGCTCGGCATTGCTGACGATGGTGGTGATCATCGCGCGCAGCGTGTCCTGCATGGCGCGGATGTCGGCCAGCAGGTTTTCACCCGGCGGGCAGTCGACCGGCGTGGACAGGTCGCCGGCAGCGATGCGGCGGGTGATGACCGAGGCAGCAGCCGGGTCGCCACCGAGCGTGCGGATGATGCTGCGCGAAACCAGCAGCAGCGAGACGGCGATGAAGCCGCCGATGGCCAGACCCCAGAGCAGCAGTTTGATGGCGTCCCGGCGGAACTGGGCATCGACATCATCGACGTAGATGCCAGTGCCGATTACCCAACCCCAGGGCTGGAAACCCATGACATAGGAAACCTTGGGCACACCTTGCTCAGCACCCGGCTTGGGCCAGAGGTAATCGACGAAACCGGCACCCTTGCTCTTGACGACGCTGTTGAACTCGAGAAACAGCAATTTACCGTTCTTGTCCTTCAGCTGGTCGAGTTTCTTGCCTTCAAGATCCTTGCGGATAGGGTGCATGACCATGAGGTCGTTGAGGTCGTTGATCCAGAAATATTCGACTTGGTCGTACCGCATGTCGCGCAGGGTGTCAGCTGCCATTCTCTTGGCGTCGTCCTCGCTGATTTTTCCGGCCCTGGCCTGCGCTTCAAAATGCGCGACAGTGAGTTGAGCAACCTCGACCAGGTTGCGAACCTTGTTCTGCCGGTCTTCCATCATCCGTTGCTTGCCGTCGATGAGTAGCACGGCGAAAAGAATGATCAAGGCACCGATGGTCGCCAAGGTCATGGCAGTCAGTTTGCCGCGTAGTGTCATTGGCACCCCCCCATTTGCATTCTCCTGAAACTGTTTCTAAGGACTTTTATCATTCTTGTAGGTTACCCCAAAATCCTTCGTTGGCAATAGGGGATTCCGAGGGGCGTCACTTGAAAAAACAGTCAAAGGCCTTATCTGGTTGACATTCCAAGATTCCCGCCGGGAGCCAGCACATGCGTATCGACAAATTCACCACCAAGTTCCAGCAGGCCCTGGGCGACGCCCAGAGCCTGGCCAATGCCAACGATCAGCAATTCATCGAGCCGCAGCACCTGCTGCTGGCGCTGCTCGGCCAGGACGACGGCGGTACCGCCTCGTTGCTGGCGCGCGCCGGTGTCAATGTGCCTGCCTTGAAGCGCGATCTCGAAGGGGCGCTGACCCGCCTGCCCAAGGTCGAAGGCCACGGCGGCGACGTCCAGGTCGGCCGCGACCTGGGCAACCTCTTGAATCTCACCGACAAGGAAGCGCAGAAGCGCGGCGACCAGTTTATCGCCAGCGAGATGTTCCTGCTCGCCCTCTGTGACGACAAGGGCGAAACCGGCCGCATCGCTAGGCAGCATGGTCTGCAGAAGAAGGCGCTGGAAGCCGCGATCATGGCCGTGCGTGGCGGCCAGAATGTCGATTCGCAGGAAGCCGAGGGCCAGCGCGAATCGCTGAAGAAGTTCTGCATCGACCTGACCGAGCGCGCCGCCATGGGCAAGCTCGACCCGGTGATCGGCCGCGACGACGAAATCCGCCGCGCCATTCAAATCCTGCAACGGCGCACCAAGAACAACCCGGTGCTGATCGGCGAGCCGGGCGTCGGCAAGACCGCCATTGTCGAAGGTCTGGCGCAGCGCATCGTCAATGGCGAAGTGCCGGAAACCCTCAAGGGCAAGAAGGTGCTGGTGCTCGACATGGCCGGCCTGCTCGCCGGTGCCAAGTATCGCGGCGAGTTCGAGGAGCGCCTCAAGGCGGTGTTGAAGGAAGTGGCGCAGGACGAAGGCCGCATCATTCTGTTCATCGACGAAATCCACACCATGGTCGGCGCCGGCAAGGCCGAAGGCGCCATCGATGCCGGCAACATGTTGAAGCCCGCCCTGGCGCGTGGCGAACTGCACTGCATCGGCGCCACCACGCTCGACGAATACCGCAAATACATCGAGAAGGACGCCGCGCTCGAACGCCGCTTCCAGAAGGTGCTGGTGGACGAGCCTTCGGTCGAATCGACGATCGCCATCCTGCGCGGCCTGCAGGAGAAGTACGAGTTGCACCACGGCGTGGACATCACCGACCCGGCCATCGTCGCTGCTGCCGAGTTGAGCCATCGCTACATCACCGACCGCTTCCTGCCGGACAAGGCCATCGACCTGATCGACGAGGCCGCTGCACGCATCAAGATGGAAATCGACTCCAAGCCGGAAGTCATGGACAAGCTCGACCGCCGCATCATCCAGCTGAAGATCGAGCGCGAGGCGGTCAAGAAGGAGAAGGATGAAGCCTCGCAGAAGCGTCTCGGTCTGATCGAGGAAGAAATCGCCCGGCTGACCAAGGAATACTCCGACCTCGAGGAAATCTGGAAGGCCGAGAAATCGGCCGTCCTCGGTTCAGCCCAGATCAAGGAGGAAATCGACCACCTCAAGGCCGAAATCGCCCGCCTGCAACGCGAGGGCAAGCTGGAGAAGGTCGCCGAGCTGCAGTACGGCAAGCTGCCGCAGCTTGAAGCGCAGTTGAAGAAGGCGGAAGCCGAGGGCGACGGTGGCCAGCAGAAAAACAAGCTGCTGCGCACCCAGGTCGGCGCCGAGGAAATCGCCGAGGTGGTCAGCCGCGCGACCGGCATCCCGGTCAGCAAGATGATGCAGGGCGAGCGTGACAAGCTGCTGAAGATGGAAGACCGCCTGCACCACCGCGTCGTCGGTCAGGACGAAGCGGTGCGCCTGGTCGCCGATGCCATCCGTCGCTCGCGCGCCGGCCTCGCCGACCCGAACAAGCCCTATGGCTCCTTCCTCTTCCTCGGCCCGACCGGTGTCGGCAAGACCGAACTGTGCAAGGCGCTGGCCGAGTTCATGTTCGATTCCGAGGAACACCTGATCCGCATCGACATGAGCGAGTTCATGGAGAAGCACTCGGTTGCCCGCCTGATCGGCGCGCCGCCGGGCTACGTCGGCTACGAGGAAGGCGGTTACCTGACCGAAGCCGTGCGCCGCAAGCCGTACAGCGTGATCCTGCTTGATGAGGTCGAGAAGGCGCATCCGGACGTCTTCAACGTGCTCCTGCAGGTGCTTGACGACGGCCGTATGACCGACGGTCAGGGCCGCACCGTGGACTTCAAGAATACCGTCGTGGTGATGACTTCCAACCTCGGCAGCCAGATGATCCAGCAGATGCAGGGCGACGACTACCAGCTGATCAAGCTGGCCGTGATGGGCGAGGTGAAGACCTATTTCCGCCCGGAATTCATCAACCGCATCGACGAGGTGGTGGTCTTCCACGCGCTCGACGAAAAGCACATTGCCGGTATTGCGAAGATCCAGCTCGGCTACCTGGAAAAGCGCCTGGCGCAGCTGGAAATGGGCATCGTCGTCGACGAATCGGCGCTGCTCGAACTGGCCCAGGCCGGCTTCGATCCGATTTTTGGCGCCCGTCCGTTGAAGCGCGCGATCCAGCAGCAGATCGAGAATCCGCTGGCCAAGGCCATCCTCGAAGGCAGATTCGCCGCCAAGGATGTGATCCGCGTCAGTTGCGAAGGCGGCATCCTGCGCTTCGCCAAGGGCTGATGCGCCGACGGTGAATCACTGGGCGGGCCCTTGCGGCCCACCCCGTCGTTCAGCAGTTGCCTTTCTTGGCCTGGCCCGGCGGGCAGAAGCCGGGGCCCTGATGCGGCACGCCCTGCGGCCGGCCGGTATAGTATTTCTCGCCGCGCGGGCCGTGGTGCTTCTTCCAGTAACCGGGTTCGCGCCATTCGTATCCGTCCCAGTAGTAGCCGCGGTCGTTCCGGCTGCCGAAGGTGACGGTGACGCCGCCGGTCTGGACGCGGACGCTGCCGACATCGACGCGGATGTCGCTGGCACTGGCCAACAGTGGTGTGGTCGCAATCATTGCGGCTAGGAAGAATTTGCGCATTTCCTACTCCTTTGTTTTGATCATGGGCCTGGCTTTATTTAACGACCAAAGCCTGCCAAACGCTTACAGTGAAATTGTAAGATGATGTTGCGCCGTGCTTAGAACCCGCTTTCGCGCACCAATACCGAAATCACCTTGGTCATACCGGCGACCAGCAGGCTGCGTCCTTCCGCTTCAACGTGAACCGTGCCACGCAGGCGTACCGTTGGGGCGAGCGCTGGTTTGCAACCGGTCAGGCGGATGCGGTAAATCGGTGCGGCAGGTATGGGGTTACCGCTGCGATCAATCCTTGTTGGCAGTGGACCACCGTGAGTACTGGCCAGTTCGGGATCTTCGATAATGGCAGCATTTACGTTCTCGACTTCACCGACCTGACAAGTCCGCCGACCGCCTATGCCACTTTCGGGAACGAAGCGGGCCTGGCCGCCTGCATGCAGCCTGGGTAAATCGCTTTCGCCAATATAGGCGTCGACAATGCTGCTACGACGGTCAACGACGGTCAGTAATTTTTCCTTGGGCGTGACCCAGGTTCCGGGTGCGAGATCCTCTGCACGAAAGGCAATTTCGCCATCGCCGTGGGCGCGTAGTTCAAGCCGCTTGCTTTCTTCGTGCAGACCGCTGAGTCTGGCGTTGGCTTCCGACCACTGGTGGCGTAATACATCGCCACGACCGATCAGTGCGTCACTGAAAGCCTGCTGCTCCAGTTGCTGGCGCGCGTGGTTTTCCTGAACCGTGGCCTGCGTCAGTCGATGCATGAGTTCAGGCGCATCAAGGCGAATCAGAAGTTCGCCGTTACTGACGCCTTGCTTGTCTGCAGCAGGATATTCCGCGATCACGGCAGCCATGGGCGCATAGACATGCTGCTCTGCAGCGGGGGCAAGAATGCCCGGGGCCCGAATTTCCGTTTGCCATGGCAGCGCGAGCCAGATCAACAACAGGCTGAGGCCGATGCTGAGGCGCCGGGTGGCCGGATTCCAGACAATTTGCTCCTTGCGTTTCCTCCACGCTTCAATTTCGTTGGCAATCGGGCGCAGGATGAACCAGCCGATTTCGACCAGCATCAACAGAATGCCCAGGGCTTTGAAAAATGCGTGATAGACCAGCAGCGCGATCGAAAGGAAGAGCAGGAAACGGTACAGCCAGGTGGCGATCGCAAAAGCGATCATGAAGCTTTGGCGCGATCGTGAAAATGATTCGGGAGGCGCATCTCCCCAGCCAAACAGGCGCTCGCGCAACCACCAGCGACCGAGTGCGAAGGCTCGGGCATGCAGATTGGGGATGCCGAGGGTGTCGACCAGCAGGAAGTAACCATCGAAACGCATGAATGGACTGGCGTTCAGTGCCAAGGTCATCAGCCAGGAGGTCGTTGCCAGAAAAAGCGCCGCGGCTTTGGCGGGGCCTTCCGGCAGCAGAAGCCAGGCCCAGGTGGCAAGGATCGCCACCAGCGATTCCGCAGCCATGCCGGATAGTGCAATCTGAAAGCGGGCGCGATGTGAAGGCAGTTTCCAGGCTTCGTTGGTGTCGGTGTATAGCACCGGCCAAAGCACAAGAAAGGCGACACCCATCGTAGGTACCTTGCAGCCGTGATACTTGGCAACCAGTCCATGGCCGAATTCGTGGGCAACTTTGGCAACGGTCAGTGCCAGTCCGAAAGCGATCAGGGTTTCCGGTCCGGAATATTCAGTGAAGCCATGCAGGAGTTGTTCCCATTGCCTGATGACCAGGATGCCCGCAACCAGCGCGAGGATTCCGGCAGCCAGCCAGAAACGTTGGTCGAGAAATAGCGGGAGCCAGCGTTGACCTCGCGCCAGCAGCGTATCCGGGCGAAACAAGGGCAAGCGGAAGAACAGGTAGTTGTGCATCAACCACTTTGCCCAGTGCTGTTTCCTCGCTTTCAGGGCTGTCGTCAGGGTTGCCGTATGTCGTGCGTCGTTTCCTTCGAGCAAGTGATGGCGTTCGAGAAAGTCGACGACGGATTTGATCGTGTCGATGTCTATCTCTAAGGTGGTTTCCTGATGGATTGCATCGACAATTTGCGCGGGGTCGCCGAGCGACCAGCGCGAGAGGATCTCAAAGGCAGGCCAGCCAATCTGGTAGAAAACGTTGGCTGCGGGATCGTGGAGATGCCAACTCGGAGCACCGTCGAGCGTCGCCGGGGCAGCATGAATGCCAAGGTCCTGACGCAGCGGTGGCAGCCTGCCTGACAGGGGTGGGGTAGGCATGCTCACCAGCCGATCCACTGGCGAGCCGTGGCCAGCGGGCGGCGCATCACGTAGTAAACGAGGGGTGCCCAGCCCGCATGAATCTTGGCGGTGCCGGTCAGCCCGAGACGCGGAACGGCTTCGCCGTCGACAAATCCCGCCTTCAATTTGTAGGCAACCATGCCATCGGCGGTGACCTCAGGCTTGTAGGCCATGTAAGACAGGCGGGCGTCGTAACTGAACTGCGGCGCATTGTTCAGATACAGCGTTACCTTGGCATCTTCGGCAAAGTCGAGTACGTCGGCGACCGGCAAGCGGATCGTGATTTCCACCCGCTTGGGGTCGGCAATCTGCATCACGCGTTCGCCAATCACCACGGCACGGCCGATCCATTCGGTGGCATCGGTGAAAACGGCGACGCCGGCACGCGGGGCTTTGACCTGGACGCGATCAAGCAATTGCTCGGAATAGGCCAGTTCAGCAGCCTTTTCTTCCATCCGGCTACGTCGCTGGCTCATTTCCAGACGACCTTTGTCGTCATCGCTGACTGCGAGTTGGGCCGCTTGACGATATTCTTCGCTGGCGGCTTCGAAGGCCTTGCGGGCGACGGATAGACGGGTTCGCAAACCGGTTGTATCAAGGTCGAACAACGCCTGATTTTCCACAACCGGTTGATTGGGACGAACATGCACGGTATCGACCGCCCCTTCCAGTGGGGCGCGAACCGGGAATGCATCCTTGGGCGTGACATCGGCGGGCGCCATCACCGTGAGCCTGACCGGGAAGAGTAGGAATACAGCGATTGCGATGGCAACTTTCTGCTTGCGTTGTTTGCCTGCCGCCAGCCACTGCTGCAATCGGGGCCGCCAGCCTGGGGTGCGCCGGAAGAAGCGAAGGGCATGGGCAAAGATGGCAGCAAGTTCTTCGGCGATCTCGATTTCGCTTTCCGAAAAAGGCGTATCACGAGCCAGTAGCCACCAGCCGAGTTGTTTGCCATCCACGCCATCCGCTTGCAGGGGCAGCGCGAGCGCATGCTCGGGCCACCAGTCCTGCCAGTCGGTCAGAATCGAAGTGCTGAGGTCTGCAGGGGGGGCTGCCAGGTCGAGGATTTGCGTCCGAGGCAGGGGGGGGAGTTGATTGGCGAGTTGGTTGAGCCACTGTACGTAGGGGGCATCTCGTTCCGTCGCCGGGATGCCGGACAGTGCAACCGTCCCCCCGTCCTGCAGCCAAAGTGCCGACTGGCGAAAATCGATGAGCTGACGGCTTTCATTGACGATGATGAAGCCAAGTTCTGCCTGATTGCTGGCAGTTCTGACACGTCGTCCAAGGTGCAGCACTGCACTCGCGACATGCTCGTTCGCGTTTTCCATCCGGTCAGCGGCCTGGTGGCGAGAACTGGGCCCAGCCGCTCATGCCAGGCAGCAAGTTATCGATCCTTCCGTTAACTTCGGCGATTACCGGCACGGTCTGGTTGACCGGATCAATACGTGCACCGATCCTGACTACGCTGGCGGGAACGTCGCGGTTGAGTTCTTCGACGCGCACGGTGAAGCGGGTGCCCTTGTTGACCCATGCGAGCCAGCGGGAGGGAATCAGCAGCTTCACCTCAAGTTGCCGGGCATCGACGATGTCGAGCAGGGGTTTGCCCTGAGCGATGAATTGATGTGCGTCTACGTGCACCTTGGCGACCCTGCCGTCGTAGGGAGCGGTGATCGTGCATTTTGACAAGGTGGCGCGCATGGCAGCGGCTTCTGCTTCTGCTTCCTTGAGTTTTGCGGTGGCCTGGGTCAGTTCGAGAGTGCTGGCCGATCCCAATTCAACCAGTCGTCGATTCACCTGCAGGGTCTGGCGGGCCGCTTCGCTTGATGCTTCGGCTTTACCTAGCTGCGCCCGTTGTATCGTGCAATCAAAGGCGGCCAGTACCTGACCTGAACGGAAGGCATCCCCTTCGCGAACGGCGATCCGCGTCAATTTTGCGTTGATCTCTGCAGACAGTACAGTTTGCTGCTGGGCCGAGATTTGTACGCGAATCCGGTCTTCCGCCGGCTTTGTCGGGTCGTTGGACCATGCAAAGGGACTGGCAAGGCACAGCAGGGCGCCGACGAATTGCTTTTTTGTGAACGGCATCAACGATTTCCGCTAGTGCTGCCCACCTGCGTCAGCAATTTGGCCAGCTCGGCTACCGGCTTGTCGCTCAGTCCCGCCAGAGGCAGCGGGTCGCTGCCGAGCGTTGCGATCAATTGGCCGTAAGAAGACTGCATGGCCGCGTAGCTCTGATAGCGGCGATATTCCGACATCAATGCCGTGACGCCACTGCGAATCTGATTCAGCTTGTTTTGTGCGTTGATGTCCACTGCTGCTTTGGTATGTCCGTGAATTTTTTCGTCGATTGTAAATATTTCCTGGGAGAGCGCGTACTGACGCTCCCGCGCATTGTAATCCTGCCAGGCGACATGAACCTGCGTCAGGATGGCGACATTGAGTGCCAGTCGCTGCATGCGGCTGACTTCAGTCTGGTCCTCTGCCAACTGTATCTGTTTAGGTCCCGACAGCAGATTGAGTAGATTCCAGGTGACCCGCAAGCCGGCATCGGTCCAGTTGTTGTTGGCCAGAAAACGGTTGCTGTCGTAATGCGGTCCAGCAAAAATCTCGATGCCGGGAAGCATGCGAACCAGTGCCTTGCGCGTTTCGAGAATGCCGATACGTTCCTGAAGGTCTGCCTCGATCAGTTCCGGTCGTTGTAGCAGCGCCTGCTCTTCCATTTGTTCCAGTGTCATCTGCAGCTTGGGACTGAGCAAAGGGCCGGTGGGCAAGTCGAGTTTGAATTGCGTTGCCGGCGGCAGATTCATCAGGTTGGCCAGTTTCGGTTTGGCCTGGCGCAATTCGTCACGCATGGCTTCCAGTTGGCGGACGATGTCTAGCATGGCCTTGCGGTAATTCAGGGTTTCCAGCGGCGGACGAAGCTGTTCGCGCTCAACCGCTTCGGCATTGCTCAGCGCTTCGCGTACTTCGAACAGGAGTGGCGCAACCTGAGACTCAAGGGCTTCGGCACCAACTGCCAGCCAGTAAGCCTGGCGAACCTGATGCATCAACTGATGCACCGTCTTGCGCTGGCGTTCAGCAAGGATCAATGAGCGATTGGCTTGCTGGTGGGCCTGGAAATAACTGACGCCGAAATCGAGTGCGTTCCAGGTGAAATTCAGGTCGGCGGTGTTTCTCTCGCGTTCCTGCGAGGTGGTTCGGCGAGTTGAGGGAACGATCTCTCCAGTGTCGACATACATGCTGTCGGACACCAGATAATTGTTCCGCGTGACATAACCCGCATTGGCTACCAGGCGGGGCAACATGTCGAATCTCGCGACATCTGCCTGTCCAAGGGCCATCGCCTGTTCCAGCATCTTCACTCGGTGATCAAGGTTGTACTTGATCGTTCTGGCCATGGCTTCTTCCAGTGTGATGGGGCCGGTAACCGCCTCTTGATTGGTGAATAGCTGAAGCCGATCTGCTTTCAGCGTTTCGCTGCGTTCGGCTTGAGTAATCGGGTTTGGAATGACAGCGCAACCCGTGAGCAGAGCAGAGATGGCCAGTGCGACAATGGAGGTGGACCGGCGAATGAAGGGGCGGGCAGGAGACATGTTGATATTGGTCATTTTCAGGAGATGTTTTTCTGGATGATGCGCTGATCGGCAATGCGTTGCAGCTTGTTAGCGATGAGGCTGCGTTCGCTATCCGATCCTTGGCGGCCAAAACGGGCGAGTTGCTCGTTCAGGCTTGCTTTGCCCCGGGGGATTAGCTGAGCTGACTTGGCGGCCACCGGAGTCTCGGTACGGTCAGGTGGCGTGTTGCTTTCCTGGCCGTCGGTACCGCTTTCTTTTTCCGCGATTTCGGTCTCATCGGCTGTGATCCGCAAGCGGAATTCGGCTTCAACGATCTGCCCGGAATCGTCTCGGGCGACGATGCGGATGTCCAGTGTGACTGACGTGCCAACGGGCGGAGTACCTGAGAATTTTCCGGTTTTTGGATCGAAAGTTAGCCAGTCGGGCAGCGCTTGACCATCAGCCATTCGTGCTTCAACACTGACTCGTGCCGAAGCATCCGAATGCGAAAACATACCCGAGGGTAGCAGGAATTCATTTGGCCGACCGATGATTGCGATTTGCTCAGCGGGGGCTGCAACCAGTAGTAACTCACGGGCTTGGCCAGTGGTGCTTGGGCCAAAGCTGATCAGGCTTGTCGTGCCCGAAGTGAACTGATTCCCCGAGTTTGTCGTGGTCTGGGCGGGGTTTTCCGACGGATTGGCCGTGCCGGATGCCGGATTTTCGCTGCTGTCGGAAATTCTCAGTGTGAAATCGGCGCGAGCCGTGTTGCCACGATTATCCGTTGCCAGCAAACGAATCTCCAGGGTGCCGGATGTGCCTGCTGGCGGCGTGCCCGTGAATTGACCGTTAGCCTTGTTGAACGACAGCCACGTCGGCAATGGCTGGCCATCGGAGAGTTCTGCCTCCACCGAGGTTTTTGCCGAGGTGTCCGAGTTTGCAAAAACCCCGGAAGGCAATTGGACGACAGCCGTTTGATTGGCTTCCATCGATTGCGCGCCTGGCTGGACGTTCACGAAAAGCTGGGCGTCACCTGAGTTCGAATTGTCCTGCTGCTGGATGAGGAAGGAGTTTTCGCTCAGCGTTGTGACAGGCAGTTCGGGAATATCAAATACCAACGGGCTGTCGCCTGTGGCTTCAACAATAGGTGGTGGCGACAGCGTCGGTGGTACAAAAGGCTCCGGCGCCGGCGGGGGCGGCGGGGCAACAGGGGGTGGCGGCGGTGGTGCTGGTGGTGGGGGCGGTGGTGGTGGGGGCGATACCGGTGTGTCGTTGGATTTGGCGCCGCTTGTGTTCTCGGTGCCATTCGCATTGTAGAGGGTGCCGGTACCATCATCCTTGATGGTTGCAGTACCGATGACGGCGGTACCGCCGGCGGGGGTGGCGGTGAGGGTGAAGGTTTCGTTGTTGTCCTGAAGGCTGTCCTCGATGACCGGGGTACGGACGAGGAAGCTGCCGCCGGCGGGGATGGTGACGGCGGCGCTGTAGTTGGACCAGGAGCTTCCGCCATCGGTGGAGATCTGCAGATTGCTTGCGTCGGTCGCTCCGAAGTCGACGGCACCACCGGTGGCGGTGCCGGCAGCGAGGCTCAGGGTCACGCTCTGGCCGCTGGTGCCGGTGATGGAGAAGACGGCATACGGGGAAGCCTCATTGACGGTGGGGCTGGTGACTGTGACGGGGGGTACGATTGCGCTGTCGTCATCCAGGCCTGTCAGGCTGGTAATGGGCGTGCCGCCTGTGATGGCTCCATCATACTTGCTGCCGCTGCCATCATCGACGATGGTGCTGACTGCCGCACGACTGAGATTTCCCGGGTTGCTGCCTCCGATGCTGGCGCGAAGTTCGAAGGTTTCGGCAACCTCGTAAACATCATCCTGTTCGCTGCGGATATCCACCCGCACATAAACTTCGCCAGAATCCTGTCCGGTCGGAATCACAGGCTTGTTGCTCGGGGAGTAGGTGCTCCAGGTACTGCCGTCATAGGAAAATTCGAAGGTGAAGCCGCTGATCGTCGCGTCCCGATCGCCGCTTGTGGCGGTGTTTGCCAGTGACAGGTCAAGCGTTTCACCGGCGCTGCCGGTCACCGTGAAGATGGCATAGGTAGAACCCTCGTTGACTGGTCCTTCGGCAGTAATCGAAAGCATGTAATCTTTTTCGATACCGCTGCTGCTTTCGTTGGGTACGCCGCCAGTCAGATTTCCGTCATAACGTTTTCCGCTGCCGTCGTCGACGATGGTAGCCGTACCAACCGTACTGCGGCCGCTGAGGTTGGTAGCGACCAGTGCGTAGGTTTCCTCGCCTTCATAGACGGCCGGATTGTCGTTAATGATGGTGTTGCGGACAAACAAGGTTCCGCCAGCAGGCAAGGTGAATGGGCCGCTGTAGTTCACCCAGTCGTTTCCGTCGTGATACTGCAACGATGCGCCATAATCCGTGCCTGCCGTGGCGGAGCCGGCAATCAGCGCCAGCGAGATGGTCTGCCCGGCGGTGCCGCTGACGGTAAATACGGCATACGGGGAAGCCTCGTTGACGCGGATGCTGTTGATGGTGAGCGGACGATCATCGTCAAGGGTGTTGGCGGCCGGTGTCGTGTCTGGAGTCAGGTCGAGATCGGTTGCAGTAAATACTTCACCAGCACCGTCATCGCGGATGCCGCCTGTTCCTGCAGCACTGCTGCCCGCGGTGTTGGTTGCAGTCAGTTCGAGTGTCTCGGTCCCTTCATAAGCAGCATCCTGATAGACGGCGACGCGTACCATCAGCGAGGCGTTACCCGTGGTTCCGGGAATTCGCACAGTGCCGCCTGTATACGCAACCCAGGTGTTGCCATCGTGATATTCAAGGGCAGTCGCGTGATCGATGCCGGCGGTCGCATGGCCGCTACCCACCCCGGTCGCTCCCAATGAGAGCGTCACCAGTTGCTGAGCCTGACCATCGACCTTGAACAGCAGGTAAGGCGAGGCTTCGTTGACTGTTGTGCCGGTTACATTCAGGGGGCGATTGTCGGGGTTGACCGTGATCGCCATGAAGTCGGTGTCGCTGTTCCCGTCGGCATCCAGCGTCTGCATGCGCAAGGTGTCGGCGCCGGAAAATCCGGTATTTGGCGAATACTTCAGTGTTCCCAGCAAAACGTTGATTTGATCTCTGGTCCCGGTCAGTACCAGCGGGTTGCTGGCCGTGCCGGTGCCACTGACTCCAGCACCAGTCGCAGAGAGCGTGCCATTGGCGACAATCAGGCTTGTGCTGGTGATGTTGTTGTCGGCATCGGCAACACTGATGCCGGAGAAGGTCAGTGTTTCATAGTCTCCCAGCGATGCCGTCGCCGGCAGGGTGTTGACCGGGGGTTGGCCTGGTGCCGCTGGTCCGGCATCGGTGACATGCACTGTCAGCGTGTAAGTGCTGCTGCTCAGGCTAGGCGTCCCTGTGATGTTATCGGATACCTGAAAGCCGATGGTCGTATAGCTACTGCCCGACTCGTTGCTGGAGGGCGTGAAAACGAGTTTCCCGTCATTGATGTCAGCGATCGCGATGATGTCACCGGCTGAGACCGCGACACCATTCAGCGTCAGGCTGCCTTTTGAGGGCAGGCTTGTGATCTTGACGCCAGCGAGGGCGTCGCCATCGATGTCGTTGTAGTTGCCGAAATCGTCAGCACGCAAGGTGACGGACGTGTTCTTCGCGGTCGTTACCGCATCGTTGTCACTGGTTGGCAGATCGTTCGATGCCGAGATACTGATGCTGACCTGAGCCGAGAACCGTTCGCTACCGCCTTCCGATGCCGTGTAGGTGACCGTCGGCACGGGACCGTTGTAGTTTGAATATGGCGTGAAGGTCAGCGTACCATCGCTGGCAATCGACAGATCGCCGATGCCATTCAGTGTCAGCGTGGTTCCTGGTGTCGTCGTACTTTGATTTCCCCAGCTGTAAGCTGTGACGGTCTTGGTGCCGCTACTGGTATCGTTGTCCAGTACGTTGACTGTTCCCTGAGTGTCTTCCTGAACGTTCAGGCTATCGTTGGCTGCAGTGAACGAATAAGCACCGCTGGTGCCATCAATGCGAATCCGTAGCGTGGCGGTATTGCTCTCGGCATGACTGTCGGAAGTTTTGTAGGTGAAAGTCTCCGTGTAGCTTTGTCCAGCATTCAGTGCGTTGCTGGTCAGGGTGTAGGTATAACTGCCATCGCGGCTGAGGCGAAGGTAGCCATGCAGTCCCGCCATCAGCATCTCGCCTGGCCCGGCGGTCGGTGCCGAAGCGCTGTTTGGGTCAGCGAAGGTCACCTGCTTGTTGGCAATCGAAACGGCCTGGCTGAGGGTGATGGTATCGGTTCCGATCGCTGTTACGGTGATGGTTTGACCGGTCGGCATGCCATCCCAGGTTGCGATATCACCAACAGCGATACTGCCTAAGCTTCCTCCGGTAAGCGTCAATGTATTGGAGGACGAGACGGTGGTGCCAGTCACTGCAATTTTTACTCGGACATTTGGATCCTGGCCCTGCGCGCTACCAAGTACCTCAAATTCGGTGTTGTCCGGGTAACGCAGTACAGCAGCCGGGTCGCTGAAGATCAGGTATGACGAGCCGCCAGAGCCTGCTCGCTGCACGGTGAGCGGTGTCGTGCCGTCGATATGGGTAGGGTCCTGCCAACTACCGTTGAGATAAACCTTGAGTGAGTAATTGACGTTGTTACTCAGTCGGGAGGTGTAGCCACCGCCTGCTGTCTGAGTGACCGTGTAGGTACTTGAGGTAACCGGCGAGGTTGCGGTAACCACAACACTGTCGCCGGGCATGGTGATTACATCGGAGGTGCCAATACTGACCTCAAGTTGAATGCTGTCGACGTCGGTATCATTGTCAAGAACGTTTCCACTGATCGATCCGTAATTACCTGCTGTTCCCGGTGAGACTTCCTTAATGGAATTGGCGTCGTCCACTGCTACGGGGGTATCGTTTGTGCCGTTGATCTTGACTGTCAGCGTGCTTGTCGCAGCATTACCGTTGGCGTCGGTGATCGTGTAAGTGAAGGTCTCTGTCTTGGAAGCGCCAGCGTTGAGTTGATCGACGACCGAGTCGAACGTCGAATCGGGGGCGTAGGTGTAGGCGCCATCCGCATCGATGGTCAGCGTGCCGAATTGTCCCTTGATCGTGGTGGTGCCACTGGCGGCGACAGCGCTGTTGAACACGGATGTGACTTTGATGCCAGTTCCGCTGTCGTTGCTGAGCACATTCCCGACAGCGTTGCTGCCTGCTTCGTTGTAGCCAGCTTCCTTGGCTTCAAAGGCTGAGCCGGTGCCAGTGTCGGCGTTTGCTGTCGGCGGCGCAGGCGTGCTGGGGACGGTGATTGCCAAGGTGTAGCTGGCGGCGCTTGCTGCGCTGCCATCGGAAACCTTGAAGCCGATCGTGGTATCCGCCGTGGTCGTGTTCAGGCGTAATTTCCCTGCGTTGATGTCGGCGGCGGAAAATTCCGTATCGGTGGAACCATTCAGGGCGATGGTGACCCAGCTGCTTCCATCGAGATATTCGAGTGTACCGTTGGCAGGCAGGCTGGTGATGATGATCTTGGCCAGGGGGTCGCCATCGATATCCTGATAGTTACCGAAATCGGTCAGACCAAGATAAACGGTGCTATTGGGATTGACCGTCAAGCTGTCGTTGGAAGAAGTCGGTGCGTCGTTTACCGGGGTGACGGTGATCGACAGGACCGCGTTGGCCGTGCCGCCATTGTCATCGGTTGCCGTATAGGTCACGGAGGGGACGGCGCCGTTGTAATTGGGGGTGGGGGTAAAGGTGTAGTCGCCGTTGCTGTGGACAGTCAGATTGCCAACGCCGGCGATGCTTGCCGTGGTTGATGGATTTGCCGTGCCGGCAGATGGTGCGGCAACAGTGTAGGTGGTGTTGCCGATGACAAATTGGGTGACACGCAGGTTGTGACCGTCCGGGTCGCTGTCATTCGTCAACAGATTGCCCGTGTTGTTGCTCGTTGCATCTTCGGTAACGGTGAGGCTGTCATTGCTGAGCAGGGGGGGCGTGTTGATTGGAATGAGCGAATTCATTGACGAATCGACGCGATCCGAGGATGAACCAATATTCTTGATGCTGCCGTTTTCAACACCGAAAGTGCTGGCAAAGTAGGCTGTGTCCACGACCAGAATGAACCCGCGGTTGTCTGCCACATTGCGGTCGCCATCGGTGTTGCCGTCAGCCTGGGCTGCAGCCAGGGTGTTGAAATCGACGTCAGTCCAGAAATAGAAGCCTTTGACCTGGCCTCCAACCTTGATTGGCCGGCTGATCCAGCCATAGAAGGTTTCTGTATTTCCTGTGGTCGTATCCAGAATGTTCAGGCCGATGGCGGACACGTCGTTGCCGCTGAAATAGCGGCTGTTTGTATCGTCGCTGAAAGTCGGGGCGCCCAGGTCGGTATAGATGAAGTCGTGACTGTTAGACTCTTTCCCGGCGGGCGTGGTGGCTTTGTTGACCTCGTAGACCTTGAAGAAATTGAAGCTGGCCTGCTCGACCTGATAGGCCTCGCCGTCGAGCCAAATCGTGCCGGCATCATTTTCCACGGCGATTCTGGCTGCATCAAGGAAGTTGGGTGTCTGGCCAAGTACGGCGTTGGCAAACGCCTCGCCTTCGTCGCCAGGGGTGTCATCGTCCCCGTTGAGCCAGCGATCGATATGGTGACCGATTTCTTCGATCATCACGGCGCTTCTGGTATGGCTGGTCTGTTCCGACCACCATTGTTCGTTGATGAAAATGGTGGCGACTTGGTTAGGGCCTTCGGCCGAATATGCGGCGTAAGCGCCTTGCAGAACCTCTGCGGGGACCCCAGTCATTTCAAGCCGAATTTCGCCATTGATCAGGGCGGCGCGCAGGCTGTCGGCTCTTTCCTGCCAGTTGGCGTCAGGCGATGTCTTGCCGCCATTGAAAATGGCGAACAGGGTTTCGTTATCGGTGTTGTCAAGGAAAGCAAGAATGGCATCGCGAGCATCTTGTTGGGCTTGCGTCAGATTGCCCGTATTTTCATTTGTGCCGAATGCCGGGGTATCCTGCTCTACGGTCGTGTTGTCCGTCGCCGTGGAATGTGTAGGCTGAGTTTCAGTGTTTTGATCGATTCCGTCCGCTGTGGCAACCGCAGCCGCATCGAACATGATCCGCGGTTCAAGGCTGCTCAGCAAATTGCTGGTCGGGATGCGTTTTGCCAGGCGGCGAGAGGTGGGTTTCATCAACTCAATCCATCAAAAATGACAACAAAAACCAAGTTTGGCTTTCACGCGATTTTAATTGCAAAAATTCTTTAATGTTCAATTAGATATGCTTTGTTTAAAATTTGACATTGTGTCTGTTTTATGGGGTTTTCGGCTATTTTGAGTGACTTTGTGAACTGGCGTGCTTCGCGCCACGCCGAACTCGCCGGGCCGGATAGCTGGCTCGGACTGGTTGGGCTATTCTGGCTCGACGATGAAAACAGCAAGGTCGGTAGCGGCGACGATAGCGTCGTCCGCTTGCCGTCCGGGCCGGCCCATCTCGGCGATCTGATTCGCCGTGATGGTTGTGTCTTCTGGCAACCGGCCGGCGGCGAGGCGAGGGCGTTGCAGACCGATCGCGACGGCAAGCCCGATACCGTTGACCATGACAGCCTGTCGTTTTTCATCGTTGACCGTGAGGGCCGCTTCGCCGCCCGCGTGCGCGACCGCGCCTGGGCGACGCGCCAGCCGTTCGTCGGTGTCGACTATTTTCCGGAAAACGCTGCCTGGTCCATCGAGGCCGACTGGTTGCCGCTCGATCCGCCGCTGACCATGGAAGTGCCCAACGTGACCGGCGAACTGAAACCAGTGACGGTCGCCTTCAAGGCGGTGTTCACGGTTGAGGGGCAGCAGGTCGAACTGTTGCCGATGTCGGTCGGCGAGCGCGAGGTCTTCTTCGTTTTTCGCGACCGGACAAGCGGTCGGGAGACCTACGGTGCCGGGCGTTTCCTGAAGGCTGAACCGGCGGTTGACGGCAAGATCCGGCTCGATTTCAACCGCGCCTTCAATCCGCCTTGTGCATTCACGCCCTTCGCCACCTGTCCGCTGCCGCCGCCGGAGAACTGGTTGCCGTTTCCCGTGACGGCCGGCGAGAAGCGATGGCTTGGCGGGCATTGAGCATAGTCATAAAAAGCTTGCATGCTGCAACACATCAATTTAATATAAGCATCTAATTATATTTGGATGGAGTCAGCCATGCTGCGTTTCGACATTGCCCCGGTGTGTTCCAACGCCTATCGCTTCCAGGCGACGATGAGCTTTGCCATCGCCGCCATTTACCTGTTCACCCCGTACAAATGGGTGTCCCTCCTGCTGGCCGTCGGCGGTTTCATCCGCGGTTTCGTTACCCCGCACAAATGCCTGTCGTACAAGCTGTTCGCCGGTGTCACCGACAAGCTGGGCATCCCCAAGATGCAGAATGCCGGCTCCAAGATGTTCGCCGACAAGATCGCCGCCATCGCCGGTACCGCCATGTTCGTGACCTGGCTGCTCGGTTCCCCGGTCGGCATGATCCCGGGCTGGGCCATCCTGATCTTTGCCTTCATCGATCTGGCGACCGGTTTCTGTGCCGCTTGCTGGGCTTACGGTGCCTACTACAAGTTCAAGCAGGCCTGATCGCAACGCCCCGGTCTTTCATCCCCCCAAAAACCGATGCTTGTGCATCGGTTTTTTGTTTTCTGAAACCTTGTTTCAAAATATTTCATTAATTTTAAAATTGACAAAAATATCCACAGAGAGGATGATGATTTAGAAAAGAACATCGAATGGACCGGCGTCGTAGATGCAGATCAACAACTCGACCAACACCGACCCCGCAATACGCAATGAAGCGCCGGAGGACATCAGCGAACTCAAGCAGTACGAGGCGCGCTACCGGGCCGAGGCCGAGAGAAACCGGCAGTTGCTGGCGATTGCCACCGACGGCATCCACGTGCTCGATGCCGACGCGCGTCTGGTCATGGTCAATGCATCGTTTGCCCGCATGCTCGGGTACGAAGTCGACGAGATGATCGGCATGCGCCTCGATCAGTGGGATGCCGGCGATTACCCCGATGGATTGATGAAAGCCTATCGCGAGAATTTCGAGCGAGCCGCCTTTCCCATCGTCCATACGCGGCATCGACGCAAGAATGGCAGTTTGATCGACGTGGAGATTTCCACGTCACCGGTTGAGCTCGAAGGGCAACGGCTGCTGTTCGCATCGGCCCGGGATGTCAGCGAACGGGTGAGGATCGAGCAGCAACTTGAAGCCCACCGTCACTCCCTGGAGCAGATGGTCGAGGAACGAACCCGGGAAATTCGCCGGATCAATCAGCAACTGGCCGATACGCAGTTCGCCATGCAGATGGTCGGGATCGGTATTCACTGGGTGGATTTCGCTAGTGGCAGGTTGCTTTACGCCAACGATGCCGCCGCCCGCATGCTCGGCTACACCGTCGACGAGTTGCTGGCGCTCAGTGTGCCCGATCTCGATGCCAAGTTGGGTCCAACCGGTTACGACCAAGTCAAGTCGTCGGTGCGTGAGCGTGGCAGCATCCAGATCGAGAGTCTGCAGCGCAGGAAAGACGGTTCCTTGCTACCGGTCGAGGTCAGCATCTACCATCATCGGGATAATGAAGGCAATGAGCGCTTCATTGCCTTTGTTACCGATATCACTCAGCGCAAGCAGCAGGAAGATGCGCTGCTGCAGGCCAGGGACGATGCAGAGGCGGCCAATATCGCCAAGAGCGCCTTCCTGGCCAACATGTCGCACGAAATCCGCACTCCGCTCAATGCCGTGGTCGGCATGGCCCATCTGCTGCGCCGCTCGGGCTTGAATCCCTTGCAACTCGAACGGCTGGACAAGCTCGATACGGCCGGGCACCACCTGCTTGAGATCATCAATGCCATCCTCGATCTGTCCAAGATTGAGGCCGGTAAATTCCAGCTCGAGGCCGTGGCATTCAATCTCCGGGCGGTGGTCGGTAACGTCGCCTCCATCCTCGCGCCCCGCTTGCAGGAAAAGGGGTTGCACCTCTTTACCGAGGTTGCCCATCTGCCACATCTGCTGCTCGGCGACAGGACGCGGCTGCAGCAGGCCTTGTTGAACTTTGCCGGCAACGCGATCAAGTTTACCGACCACGGGCGAATCACCATCCGGGTTGCGCCGGTTGCTGAAGACGAAGAGAGCGTGCTGCTGCGTTTCGAGGTGGCAGATACCGGCATCGGGATTGAAGCCGATGTCCAGGACCGCCTGTTCAACGCCTTCGAGCAGGCCGATGCCAGCACCACCCGGCGTTACGGTGGTACCGGCCTGGGTTTGGCGATCACCCGCCGGATTGCCAACTTGATGGGGGGCGAGGTTGGGGTGAGCAGTACGCCGGGGCAGGGCAGTCAGTTCTGGTTCACCGCGCGCTTGCTGAAGGTGCGGGATGAGCCGCTTGCCCGGCCGGTGGAGCGGACGATGAATGTGGAGCGCAGGCTGCAGCAGGAGTTTTCCGGCAGCCGGGTATTGCTTGCCGAGGATGAGCCGATCAATGCCGAAATCGCCCGCATGTTGCTCGAAGATGCCGGCCTGCTGGTCGATATTGCCGAGGATGGCAATGTGGCTTGCGACATGGCGGCCCGGGGCGACTATGCCTTGATCCTGATGGACATGCAGATGCCCAACATGGACGGTCTCGACGCGACCCGGCGGTTGCGCGAGATTCACGCCATGGCCCGCTTACCGATCATCGCGATGACCGCCAACGCCTTCTCCGAGGACAGAGCGCGGTGTTTTGCCGCCGGGATGAACGATTTCATCGGCAAGCCCATCGATCCCCAGCACTTCTTCTCAACCGTGCTTTACTGGCTCGGCGAGGGGGCGGCAGGGCGGGTCTGAGGCCTCAGTGAATCTGATTGGCCACCGCCCACACCGCCGCTTCCACGCGTGAGCGGAATTTCAGTTTCTTGAGCAGGTTGCGGATGTGTACCTTGACCGTGCTTTCCATGATGTCGAGTTCGCGGGCGATCAGCTTGTTCGACATGCCACCGGCCAGGCATTTCAGGATGGCCGTTTCACGTTCGGTCAGGCTGGCCTGACTGCGTTGCTCGACCACGCTTTCCTCGCGTAGCGCCGTTGCCAGCAGGCTGGTCAGTTCCGGGCTGATGGCCGTCTTGCCATGCATGGCGCTGTCGATCAGCTTGAGGATGTCGTCCGGGTCGTTGTCCTTGAGAATGTAGCCGTCGGCACCGCTGCGGATGGCGGCAATCAGGTCTTCCGGGGCGTCGGAAACGGTGACCAGGATGATGCGCGCATCGATTTCCAGGTCGCGCATGGTGCGCAGGGTTTCCAGGCCGTTCATGCCTTTCATGTTGAGGTCGAGCAGGATCAGGTCGGGGTCGAGGCGTTTGGCCAGTTCGATGCCTTCCTGGCCGCTGGCGGCTTCGCCAATGATTTCGAAGCCGTCGGCCAGGCCGAGCAACTGGCTGACGCCACGGCGGAACAGCGGGTGGTCGTCGATGATCAGGACGCGGGTGGTGGTGGGCATGCTGGGTCTCTCAGGGGTCGGTCTGCCGGTATTTCTGTGGCAGGAAGTGCAGGCTGATCGTGGTACCGCCGCCGAAGGCCGTCTCGACATCGATGTTGCCTTCGAGGATGTGCGCGCGGTCGCGCATGATGCTGGTGCCGAAATGGTTTTCAGGAATCTCGGCCGGGTTGAAGCCCCGCCCGTTATCGCGAACGCAGATGGTCACGGTGTGGTCCGGCGCCACGAAGATTTCGACCGAGGCCCGGCTCGCCTGGGCGTGACGCTCGATGTTGGAGAGCGCCTCGCGGATGATGCGGATGACGTGCATTTCCTCGTTGCCGGAAAGCACGATGCCGGAGAGGGTGTTGTGCAGTTGTACCGGGAAGCCGAGCTTTTCGGAGAATTCGGCAATGGTTTCCTGAAGGGCGACGCCGAAGCCGCGCTCGTCGATGCGCAGGCGGAAGGTGGTGATCAGTTCGCGCAGTTCGCGGTAGGCCGAGCTCAATCCATCCTTCAGTTCTTCGGCTATGGTGCGGGCATCGCAACCCTGTGCGATGCATTTTTCCAGGCGCGTGACCTGAATGCGCAGGTAGCTCAGCGACTGGGCAATCGAGTCGTGCAACTCGCGGGCGATCACCGAGCGCTCCTCAAGTACCGCCAGCCGATGTTTTTCCTCGGTGCGGCGCATGTTGAGCAGGGCGTTCGAGACATGGTGGCCGACGGTTTCGATCAACCGGGCCTTGTCGGCGGGTAGCGGCTCGCGGGAACGCAGCAGGATCGGCAGCGTACCGCGCATGCCGCTGGCGTCGCCAATCGGCAGGACGACAGTGGTGCCGGCGGCCGCCTGTTCGCCCAGGGGGTGAGCGGCACGGTCGAAACATTGGGCGCAATCCTGCTTGCCGCACCAGCGTTCGATTTCCTCCGGCGTCAGGTCGCCGACCACCGGATGGGCCGGCAGGTGACCGTTGTCGCTGACGCAGATCATGCTGTGGCCGAGCTCCAGCGCGTCCTCGACTTCGCGCAGGATGCCCTGCAGTTGATCCAGCGTCAGGTCGCTGGCCGACAGCTTCTGGCTGACGCGGTAGAGCAGTTCCAGCGACTGGTTGGTGCGGGTCAGTTCCTGGGTTTTTTCCTCGACCTTTTCCTCGAGGTGGGCATACATGTTGGCGATTTCTTCAACCATGGTGTTGAAGGCGCGGCCCAACTGGCCGAGTTCGTCGCCGCCGACATGACTGACCCGGGTCGAGAACGAACCGCGCGAAACCGTCTTGGCTGCCTTGAGCAACTGCGCCAACGGCTGGACCAGTTGCTGGCGCAACATCCAGCTGGTCACCAGGCTGACCATGATGATCAGCGTCAGCAGGCCGAACTGGGTGGCACGCAGCCAACGGACCTTCTGTTCCAGATCTTCCTCGATCAGCACGACGACCCGGTCGATCTGCTCGACGAAGCTGGGGATGTCCTGGGCCATGATCGTCAGCGCATCGACATTGCCTTCGGCGGCGAGCCGGGCCAGGGGGCGGATGTGTTCGACCCAGCGCCGGTTGACCACGTTGATTGCTTCCTTTGACGGCGAGTTGCCGACGGTCTTGTCCTGGATGAAGCGGTCCAGTCCGTGCAGCCGGCGTTCGAATTGCTCCAGAGTCTGCTGCGCCTGGGCACGCTTTTCCGGTTGCAGCACTTCGCTCAGGCTGCGGAAACTCATCATGCGCAGCGAGCCGGAAACGTTGATGGCGCTGGCCTGGCCGCTGATGTTCTCGGCAATCACTGTCGAGGTGACGATGGAGGCAAAGGAGAGCAGGGCGAGGATACCCATGGCCAAGCCCAGCCGAACCAGCACCGAATCCTGCAGGGCATCCGAAATGGAAGAAAAGAAACGCTTCATGGCCGGTATTGCGGATTACCTCTTTTTTGCCTGGGGGTATTCGGTTTGCCCGGGCAGGGTTGTGCTCTCGGATTCATGCGCTTGATTCTACGGGAAAAACCTTTGTCGATTGCGGCAAAAGCACTACCTCTTAAGGCGTAGATCGCGGCTTTTCAAGCCATTTTCCCGGGGTGTTGATTGCCATTTTACGGGCGTAGCATCCGTTCCAGATCAACTTTCAGGCCAGTCCAACATGCTCAGTCGCCGCGCTTTTCTCGGTGTCGCCCGCCCCTCCCGGGGGAATCCGGTGCGTCCGCCGTGGGCGCTGGCCGAAAGCGCGTTTGTCGATGCCTGCACCCGCTGCTCCGCCTGCATTGAGGCCTGTCCGACCGGCTTGCTGCTGCGCGGCGACGGCGGTTACCCGGAAGCCGATTTCACGCCGGGCCGCGCCCCGGACGGTTGCACCTTCTGCGGCGACTGCCGCACGGCATGCACCCCGGGCGCCTTGAAGGCCGATGAAAGCTGGTCGCTCAAGGCAGTCTTTTCCGACGATTGCCTGGCTGAGCAGAAGGTTGTCTGCCGGACCTGCGGCGAAAGCTGCGAGGCCCGTGCCATCCATTTCCCTCCCCGGCTGGGCGGTGTCGCCGGGCCGCAACTCGATGCCCTGGCCTGTACCGGCTGCGGCGCTTGTCTCGCCGATTGCCCGACCCGGGCGATTCGCATCCTTTCCCTGAATACCACTGCCAACCGAGGTGTCGCATGAAGATCGTCAGTCTCGTTCTCAAATACCTGCCCGAGCACACGCGTGCCGTGCAGCTTGGCGTCGAGGCCGTGCCCGGCGCCTCAGTCGCCCACGATCACGGCGACGGCCGGATGCTTGTCCTGATCGAAGACGGTGAAGGCTATGCCGTTTCCGATTCCATCATCGGGGTCCATCACGTACCGCACGTGATGTCGGTGACCCTGGCTTACGAATACTGCGACGACGCGCTTGAACCCGAGGAGGCTTGACCATGACCATGAATCGCCGTGAATTTCTGAAGACCCAGGCTGTTGCCGCTGCTGCGGCGACTGCCGGGATTCCGCTGGCTGCCAGCGCCCAGACCGCCCGTGCCGGCGGGCCGACCGAAGTCCGCTGGGACAAGGGCGCCTGCCGCTTCTGCGGCACCGGTTGCGCCGTGCTGGTCGGCGTCCAGAACGGTCGCATCGTCGCCACCCAGGGCGACCCGGACTCCCCGGTCAATCGTGGCCTGAACTGCATCAAGGGCTATTTCCTGTCCAAGATCCAGTACGGTGAAGATCGCCTGACCAAGCCGCTGCTGCGCATGAAGAACGGCAAGTTCGACAAGAACGGCGATTTCCAGCCGATCTCGTGGAAGCAGGCCTTCGACATCATGGAAGAAAAGTGGAAGGAAGCGCTCAAGGCCGACATGCAGGCCAATGCCGGCAAGCCGGTCAATGAGATGACCTCGTCGATCGGCATGTTCGGCTCCGGTCAATGGACGATCTGGGAAGGCTACGCCGCCGCCAAGCTGTGGAAGGCCGGTTTCCGCTCCAATAACCTTGACCCCAACGCCCGCCACTGCATGGCCTCGGCCGTTGCCGGCTTCATGCGCACCTTCGGTATCGACGAGCCGATGGGTTGCTACGACGACATCGAGAACGCCGACGCCTTCGTGCTGTGGGGCTCGAACATGGCCGAGATGCACCCGATCCTGTGGTCGCGCATCACTGACCGTCGCCTGACCCATACCGGCGCCGAAGTCCATGTGTTGTCCACCTTCGAGCATCGCAGCTACGAGCTGGCCGACAACCCGATGATCTTCTCGCCGCAGACCGATCTGGCCATCCTCAACTACATCTGCCACCACATCATCCAGAGCGGCAAGGTCAACCAGGACTTCGTCAAGAAGCACGTCAATTTCAAGATGGGCGAAACCGACATCGGTTACGGCCTGCGTCCGGCGCACGCGCTGGAAAAGGATGCCAAGTCGAACGGTTATCCGGGCGCCGACGGCAAGCCCAAGGGCGATACCGGCGCATCCAAGCCGATCACCTTCGAGGAATTCGCCAAGTTCGTTTCCGAATACACCCTGGAAAAGACCGCCAAGCTGTCCGGCGTACCGGCCGACCGCCTCAAGCGCATGGCTGAACTCTATGCCGACCCGAAGAAGAAGATCGTCAGCTTCTGGACCATGGGCTTCAACCAGCACACCCGCGGCACCTGGGTGAACAACATGATCTACAACGTGCACCTGCTGACCGGCAAGATCTCGACGCCGGGCAGCGGTCCGTTCTCGCTGACCGGCCAGCCGTCCGCCTGCGGCACGGCGCGCGAAGTCGGCACCTTTGCCCACCGCCTGCCGGCCGACATGGTCGTGATGAACCCGGATCACCGCAAGTACTCGGAAAAGATCTGGCAACTGCCGGAAGGCACGCTCAACGCCCGCATCGGCTTCCACGCCGTGCTGCAGAGCCGCATGCTCAAGGACGGCAAGCTCAAGTGCTACTGGACGACGACCACCAACAACATGCAGGCCGGGCCGAACATCAATGACGAGATGTACCCGGGCTGGCGCAATCCGGCCGCTTTCGTGGTCGTTTCCGATGCCTACCCGACCGTGTCGGCGATGGCCGCCGACCTGATCCTGCCGTCGGCCATGTGGATGGAGAAGGAAGGCGCCTACGGCAATGCCGAACGCCGCACCCAGTTCTGGCGCCAGCAGGTGTCGGCACCGGGCGAGGCCAAGTCCGACCTGTGGCAGTACATCGAGTTCTCCAAGCGCTTCAAGGTCGAGGACGTGTGGCCGGCCGACCTGATCGCCAAGAAGCCCGAGTACCGTGGCAAGACCCTGTTCGACATCCTCTACAAGAACGGCGCGGTCAACAAGTTCCCGCTGGCCGATCTGGAAAAGGCCAACGGTCACGCGATCAAGGGCTACATGAACGACGAGTCGAAGGAACTCGGCTACTACCTGCAGAAAGGCCTGTTCGAGGAATACGCCGCCTTCGGTCGTGGCAAGGCCCACGATCTGGCCGACTTCGACGTCTATCACAAGGCCCGTGGCCTGCGTTGGCCGGTGGTCGATGGCAAGGAAACGCTGTGGCGCTTCCGCGAGGGCTACGATCCGTACGTCCAGAAGGGCGAGGATTTCAGCTTCTACGGTCACAAGGACAAGAAGGCCGTGATCTTCGCGCTGCCCTACCAGCAGCCGCCGGAAATGCCGGACAAGGAATTCGACCTGTGGATGTCCACCGGCCGCGTGCTCGAACACTGGCACACCGGCACGATGACCCGTCGCGTTCCCGAACTGCACCGTTCGGTGCCGGAAGCCGTGGTCTTCATGCACCCGGAAGATGCCAAGAAGCGCGGCATCCAGCGCGGCATGAAGGTCAAGGTGGCGTCGAAGCGCGGCGAGATCCAGTTGCGCGTCGAAACCAAGGGCCGCAACAAGCCGCCGGTCGGCCTGGTGTTCATCCCCTTCTTCGACGAAGGCAAGCTGGTCAACAAATTGATCCTCGATGCGACTTGTCCGATTTCCAAGGAAACGGATTTCAAGAAGTGTCCGGTCAAGATCACCCGCGCCTGAGATCGCAGCGAGCCTGAATCGTGAGCACGAATCCCACCGCCAAGCCTGAAGGAAAACCCGGCGTGTCGCCTGCCTCCCTGGCACGCCGGAAATTCCTCAACGGCATCGCCGCTGCGGCCGGTGGTGGGGCTTTGCTCAGCCTGGTTCCGCTGCTCGCCGCCCGGCCGGCCGGGGCAAACCCGGCGCAGGCCTTGCGCCCGCCCGGTGCACTCAACGAGCCGGATTTCCTGGCTGCCTGCGTGCGTTGCGGCCTGTGCGTTCGCGATTGTCCCTACGACACCCTGGTGCTGGCCCCGGTCGGCGGCGAGGTGACCGGCGGGACGCCATATTTCAAGGCGCGCAGCATCCCCTGCGAGATGTGCGAGGACATTCCCTGCGTCAAGGCCTGTCCGACCGGTGCACTCAATCCCAAACTCACCGACATCCACGACGCCCGCATGGGGCTGGCGGTGCTTTCCGACCATGAAACCTGCCTCAATTACCTGGGTCTGCGCTGCGATGTCTGCTACCGCGTCTGCCCGGTGATCGACAAGGCGATCACGCTGGAGAGCATCCACAACCCGCGTTCCGACCGCCATGCCTTGCTGCTGCCGACGGTTCATTCCGACCATTGCACCGGCTGCGGCAAGTGCGAGGCAGCCTGCGTGCTGCCGGAAGCGGCGATCAAGGTAATGCCGGTGGCGCTGGCCAAGGGCGCCTTGCCCGACCACTACCGCAAGGGCTGGGAAGAAAAGGCCAGGCACGGTAGTTCGCTGATCGGCGATCAGGTCGAGATGCCGGTACGCGGTCTTGAAGACAAAGCCTACGGCGATGTGCGCGTCGATCGTGATGCGCCGCCGCCCGCCGGCATCAATTCGGGATGGAAGCCATGAGCGCCACCCGCAATCCCCTGCATCCGGGCCGCGATGCCGTCCGCGACAAGGGTTGGCTGGCGGCGCACCGCTACCTGATCCTGCGCCGGGTTTCGCAACTCGGCATCCTGCTGCTGTTCATGACCGGACCCTGGTTCGGGCTGTGGATCGCCAAGGGCAATCTGGCCTCGTCGCTGACGCTGGACATCCTGCCGCTGACCGATCCCTACCTGTTCGTGCAAAGCCTGGCCGCCGGTTTCATGCCGGCCTCGGCCGCGCTGATCGGGGCGGCCATCGTCATCGCTTTCTACGCGCTGTTCGGCGGTCGTCTGTACTGTGCCTGGGTCTGCCCGGTCAATGTCGTCACCGACGCCGCCGCCTGGCTGCGCCGGCGTCTGGGCCTTAAGTCGGGGCGGGCGCCCGACGGCAATACCCGTTACTGGGTGCTGGCCGGTTCGCTATTGCTGGCGGCCTTCACCGGCACCCTGATGTGGGAGGTGGTCAATCCGGTCAGCATCCTGCAGCGCAGCCTGATTTTCGGCCTCTCCGGCAGTCTGGCCGTGGTCCTGGCGATCTTCGCCTACGACCTGCTGGTCGCCAGTCGCGGCTGGTGCGGTCACCTCTGTCCGATGGGCGCCTTTTACGGCCTGCTCGGCCAGAAGTCGCTGGTCCGCATCACTGCCGACCAGCGCGGCAAGTGCGACGACTGCATGGACTGCTTCGCGGTCTGTCCGGAACCCCAGGTCATCCGTCCGGCGCTCAAGAAGGCCGGTCAGGACAGCCCGCTCATCCTCGATGCCGATTGCACCAATTGCGGTCGCTGCATCGATGTCTGCAACAAACACGTTTTCCACTTTACTCATCGGTTCGATCAAAGGAGCGATTCATGAAAAACAAGAGCCGCCTGTTCACTGCTGCTTTGGCCGCGGCACTCATGGTTTCCACACTGTCGTGGGGGCCGGTCCATGCGTCTGAGGGTGGGCTCAAGAGCCTGCGCGGGGCCTCCATCCAGGCCCCGGAGACCGAATCTGCCGATCCGTTCAAGGTGATGAAGGACAGCCCGCCGATCGAACGCGACTACGTTCAGCAACCGCCGCTGGTGCCGCACAAGGTCGATGGCTACAACGTCACGATGAAGTACAACAAGTGCATGGATTGCCACTCCTGGAGCCGCTACAAGGAAACCGGCGCGACCAAGGTCTCGCTGACCCACTTCAAGACGCGTGACGGCCAGGAATTGTCGAACATCTCGCCGCGTCGTTACTTCTGCCTGCAGTGTCACGTCCCGCAGGTCGATGCCAAGCCCTTGGTGGCCAACAAATTCAAGCCGGCCGAAGGCATTCGCTGAACCCGGCTGACGGAGAAGAATCATGGAAAATAACAAGCCTGCAGGGCTGATTGGCAGGGTTCGTGGCTGGGTTGCCGGTATCGGCGTGGTCACGGTGCTCGGTCTGTTCGGTGCCGGCATCATCTTCTGGGGCGGCTTCAATACCGCCATGGAATACACCAATACCGAGAAGTTCTGTATCTCGTGTCACGAAATGAAGGACAACGTGTACGCGGAATACCAGAACACCATCCATTACTCGAACCGCTCCGGGGTCCGGGCCGTTTGCTCCGATTGCCACGTGCCCAAGGAATGGGTGCCCAAGATGATCCGCAAGATCCAGGCGAGCAAGGAGGTCTGGGGCAAGATCACCGGTGTTGTCGATACGCCGGAGAAGTTCGAAGCGCATCGGCTGACCATGGCAACCCGCGAATGGGAACGGATGAAGGCGAACAATTCGCAGGAATGCCGTAACTGCCATAACTTCGAGTATTTCGACTACGGTGTTCAGGGGCGTCGCGGTGCCAATACCCACCAGCAGGCGTTCAACGAAGGCAAGACCTGTATCGACTGCCACAAGGGCATCGCCCACAAGCTGCCCGAGGTTGATCAGGCAATCACCGTGATCAACGCCGACGGCGCGCCGCCGCAGGTGTTCCACCCGCCAGTGAGCGGCAGCAAGGACTAGGTCTTTTCAAACCACCTCTCGAGCGCGTCCGGTTCCTGCGAACCGGCGCGCTTTTTTTCGTCCTTCAGGCCTGGAAAAACGCTTCCAGGTCGGTAAACACCGCGTGGTCGGCATGATGCCGGCGCACCGCGCTGACGTCCTCCAGTTTTTCGACCTGCCGGATCATCTGCGGCAGCCGCTGGTCTTCGTTGACCAGCAGCCAGATCCGGCTTTGTCGGCCGTCGCCGACCGGCAGGCAGAGGATGCCTTCGACGTTGTAGGCGCGGCGCGAGAACAGGCCGACCACATGCGACATCACGCCGGGGTGGTTGGCGACGTCGATTTCCAGCACGGCGCGGGACAGCGCCTGGTTTTCGTTACGGCTGACAGCGTTCATGCCTGGGCTCCGATCATGTCACGGTTGGCGGCGCCGGGCGGCACCATGGGATAGACCTTCTGTTCGGCGTCGATGCCGGCGTGGATCAGGCACGGGCCGGGGCGGGCGAAGGCATCGGCGAGCGCGGCGCAGGGATTCGCTGCCTGGTCGAGATCGACGGCGGCGATGCCGAGCGCGCGGGCGGCGGCGACGAAATCGGGCATGGCCTGGAATTCCGAGGCGAACAAGCGCTGGCCGTAGAACAGCGTCTGCTGCTGGTGCACCAGGCCGAGGACGGCGTTGTTCATCAGCACGATCTTGACGTTGGCGCGTTGCTCGGCGGCGGTGACCAGTTCCTGGATGTTCATCAGGATCGAGCCGTCGCCGGTGAAGCAGACCACGGTGCGTTCCGGCGCGGCGAGGGCGGCGCCGATGGCGGCCGGGACGCCGAAGCCCATCGTGCCGAGACCGCCGGAGGTCAGCCACTGGCGCGGCCGGCGCAGCGGGTAGGCCTGGGCGACCCACATCTGGTGCTGACCGACGTCGGTGGCGACGATGGCATCATCGTCGAGGCAGGCGGCCACCGCTTGGATCAGGCCGAAGTGCGAGCGCGGGTCGTGGACGCCGGGCAGCGGTTGCGGATGTTCGGCCTTCAGCGCGTCGATCCGGGCATTCCATTCGGCGCGCGGATTTGCCGGCACCAGCGGCAGCAGGCGGCTCAGCGCCTCGCCGACATCGGCAACGATGCCGACGTGGGCGGTCTTGATCTTGTCGAGTTCGGCCGCATCGATGTCGATGTGGATGATCTTCGCCTGCGGGCAGAAAGCCGCGACCTTGCCGGTGGCGCGGTCGTCGAAGCGGGCACCGACGGCGATCAGCAGGTCGCATTCGTCGAGCGCCAGGTTGGTGTAGGGGGCGCCGTGCATGCCGAGCATGCCCAGCGACAGCGGGTGGTCGACCGGCATCGCGCCGAGTGCCATCAAGGTCATCACCGTTGGTAGCGTCGACTTTTCGGCGAGTTCCAGCGCAAGTTCCGAAGCGCCGGCGTGAATGACGCCGCCACCGAGATAGAGCAGAGGGCGTTTGGCTGCGGCGATCAGCGAGGCGGCTTCGGCCAGCGCCATGCCATCGGCGGCCGCAGGCAGCTTGCGGCGACCGGGTTCGGGCCAGGCGGCAACCTCGATGGCGCGGCTCTGCACGTCCTTGGGGATGTCGATCAGCACCGGCCCAGGGCGGCCGGAAGCGGCGATGGCGAAGGCGCGTGGGATGACATCGAGCAGTTCCTCGGTCGAGGAGACCAGGAAATTGTGTTTGGTGATGGGGACCGACAGGCCGTAGGTATCGACTTCCTGGAAGGCGTCGGTGCCGATCATCGCCTTCGGCACCTGGCCGGTGATGGCGACCAGCGGGATCGAATCGAGCTTGGCGTCGGCAATCGCGGTCAGCAGGTTGGTCGCGCCGGGGCCGGAGGAGGCCATGCAGACGGCGACTTCGCCGGAGACACGAGCCATGCCCTGGGCGATGAAGCCGGCGCCCTGTTCGTGGCGGGCGAGGACGTGGCGGATCGCGGTCGACTGACCGAGGGCGTCGTAGATCGGCAGGATCGCGCCGCCGGGATAACCGGTGAGCAGGCGCACGCCCTGGCGTTCGAGCAGGCGTACGGTGATCTGGGCACCGGTCAGGGTTTCGTTGGGGGTATCACTCATCTGAGGCTCCTTGGGTTCTGGCGGTTCCGGGAGGCTCAAACAAAAACCCCGCCGGTTGCGCCGGCGGGGTTTGGGGAAACTGTCTGCTGCTTCTGCTTACCCGATCCGCGACGGCGCGTGCGTAACGACGCCTACGCTAATGACGCGTACGACGACCAGCAGCGAGACTGCGCGGGCAGCAACGGAGCGGAAGGCGGTGGAAGCGTTCATCGGATCGGTGGGTTCAAAGTTCAGCTAAAGCGCACTATCGCCGAAGTTTCAGGAAAAAACAACAACGGGATGAGTAGGGTTTTTGTGATGAGGCAAACGGATAAAAGCAGGCTATGCTGGAGGTGAAACTATTGGCTAGATGCTAGCGCGTTGGGATAAGCGAATTTCCTTGACCTTGCTATTAATAAAACTCAAAATATGACGTAAATAACAAACAGAATACATTTGTGACAATCATGAAACAGCGTTTGCGTTATCTCCCGTTGAACGAGCTTGTCGAAGGCATGGTGCTCGGTGCTTCGCTGACCATCGCCGAGCATGGTGTCACCAACTTCGCCTTGCCGGCCGGCCATGTGCTCACCGAAGACAATCTCTGCCAGATCGCCCGTCGCGGTGGGGAGTTTGCCTGCGTTGCCGAGGAAGATCAGCGCAGCGAGGAAGACCGGGCAGCCGAGCAGGTGGCACACGCGGCGCAGCTGCAGCGCATCTTCGCCAACGCCGACAAGGAACGGCCCGCGGTGGCCGGACTGTACGCAGCCGTCCTGGCCTACCGGAGCCTCTGATGCCACTGCATCTCAAGGAAAGCGAGATCATCGAACGGGCGGCCCTGTTGCCGGCCTTTCCCACCGTCGTCAATGAAATTCTCGAAACCCTGGACGACGAGAATGCAGCGATGGGCGCTCTGATCAATCTGGTCGAACGCGATCCGGTGATCACTGCGCGTGTCCTGTCGATCGCCAACGCGGCCGTCATGGCTGGGCGGACCCAGCGTGACCTGCGCGACATGCAGGTCGCCGTCTCGCTGATCGGCTTGTCGAAACTCCGGGAAATCGTGCTCGCCGTCAGCCTGGCAAAGTTCTCCCGCGAAAGCGGCATGGGCAGCCATTTCTGGGAGCACAGCATTGCCGTGGGCGTGGCCGCCCAGGAATTGTCGCGGATCGGTCACTGTTCCCGCGATTTCGCGCTGGTCTGCGGGTTGCTGCACGATATCGGCCAATTGTGGATGGCGCGTTGCCATCCGCTGGAATTCCAGATGGTGCGGATGAGCATGGAGCAGGCGCCGGACCTCGACATCCTCGACGCCGAAATCTGGCACTTCGGCCTCGATCACTGCACCATCGGTCGGTTGCTAGCGACTGCCTGGCATCTGCCGGCGTCGGTCATCTCCGCCATTCAGCATCACCACGATGCGCATCCGCCGGCCGACAAGCTGATCGCGGTGACGCATCTGGGCGAAGCGGTGGTCAATGCGCTGAACATCGAGCGCCACAATCACGCCAGCGTTCGCCATGTTTCGGCAACCGCCTGCGACGTGCTGGGCATCGACTGGCGCGACGATTTCAACTTCCTGTTTGGCCGGATCGAGGCGCGCTCACGCAACCTGACCCGGATCTTTTCCTGATCAGTGCTCCCGGCCGTCGATACGCGGTTTCAGCATCATCGGGATATAGCGCCAGCCGAGCAGGCCGAACGCCAGTAGCCAGCAGCTTGCGGCGGCGTGGATGCTGGCCAGGTAAAGGTTGGGCGCGAATTGCGGAAGGCCGACGCGGATCGTCAGCGCCGCCAGCATGAGGTATAGGATGCTCCGGTCCAGCCCCGAAAACACCACTTTCCTGCCGGTATGCCCGTTGGCGATGCGGATGATCATCGCCGGGATGACGCAACCCATGGCGCCGAAGGTGAATAGGTGGGTAGTCACCGAGCCGACCCAGGCGGGGGCGACGAATTGCGCCAGTGCGGACAGCAGCAACTGACCGGCGATGGACAGGTAGCCGACGTACATGATGCCGATGTCGATGCGGCGCAAGGCCAGCAGCGGTTTCCAGAAGACGAAGCGGACCATCAGCAGTAAACCCAGTGCCAGCGACAAGGCGGCGCCAATGTTTGCGGGCAGCAGGAAGCTGCCGACCAGGATCAGGCCAATCAGTTTGATCGGCATGTCCAGTCGCGGCTGGCGCAGGATCTGCACCTGGAAGGCGGCTTTCATGAACTGGGTCAGGGTGCGTTCGAGCATGACCAGGAAAGCCAGCCGGAACAGCGCCAGCGTCATCTCGCTGCCGGCGCCGAAGTCGCCGTGCAACATCAACTGCTTGGCGACGATGAAGGCCGGCAACAGGACGACGAAGAAGGCATTGTCGCGGTAACTGTCCTGGTCCCGGTAGCGGATCAGTGTCCACAACAGCATGGCCACGATGCTGCCGAGAAAAAGGTTGTTGGACAGCAGGAGCAGGGGGGGCGGCCAGGCGCCACCGTAGCTCATGCCCAGGCGTTCGAGCAACCAGGCAATAGTGAGAAAGGCGAGGGCGGTGCCGTGGTGGCCGCGGATATTGACCCAGTTCTTGGTCGAGGTCAGCAGGAAGCCGCCGAGCACCGCCCAGCCGAAGCCGAAAAACATCTCGTGGGCGTGCCAGCGCAACGCGTCGACCGGACTCGAATCGAGGTTCGCGGCACCGGAATAAACCATCGCCCAGGCCAGCGGCAGCAGCGCACCGGCGAGACAGCCGAGCAGGAAAAAGGGGCGAAAGCCGACCAGCCAAACCGGGTGATGCAGGAATCTCATGGCGCAACCGTTTCAAATAATGCGTAAAACGTCGCAACTTTACCAAGTGGGCGTGGCCGAATATTTGATTTATCCGATGGCGGCGCACAGTCGCCGGGACATTGGCGTAAAATCACGCCCTTGACCGGGCATGGAGAGAGACATCAGCCCGGCAGGTTTTTTAAGGACAAAGATGAAGCGTGTTGATGATTTCCGCTTGCGTTTCGGCAAGCACGAGCTGGTTCCGATCATGATCGGCGGCATGGGGGTCGATATTTCGACCGCCGATCTGGCCCTGGAGGCGGCGCGCCTCGGCGGCGTCGGTCACATTTCCGACGCGATGATCAACACGGTCTCCGATCGGCGCTACGAAACCAAGCACGTCAAGGAAAAGCTCGCGCTGTACAAGTACAACGTCAATAACGAGGACAAGTCGCCGGTCAAGTTCGACCTCGGTCGCCTCGAAGAAGCGACCCGCCTGCACGTCGAAGCGACGATGGCACGCAAGCAGGGCAGCGGCATGGTCTTCATCAACTGCATGGAAAAGCTGACCATGAACGCGCCGCGCGAGACCCTCAAGGTCCGCATGTCGGCCGCGCTCGATGCCGGTATCGACGGCATCACGCTGGCCGCCGGCCTGCATCTCGGCTCCTTCGGCCTGATCGAGGATCACCCGCGTTTCCGCGATGCCAAGCTTGGCATCATCGTTTCCTCGGTCCGCGCCCTGCAGCTCTTCCTGAAGAAGAGCGCACGCACCAACCGCATGCCCGACTACATCGTCGTCGAAGGCCCGCTGGCCGGTGGTCACCTCGGCTTTGGCATGGACTGGGCGCAATACGACCTGGCGACCATCGTCGCCGAGGTCATGCAGTACCTGAAAGATGAGCATCTCGATATTCCGGTGATTCCGGCCGGTGGCATCTTCACCGGTACCGACGCGACCCAGTTCCTTGAGGCCGGCGCAGCCGCCGTCCAGGTGGCGACGCGCTTCACGGTGGCCGAGGAATGTGGCCTGCCCGACGCCGCCAAGCAGGAATACTTCAAGGCGACCGAGGACGACATCGAGGTCAACCAGATCTCGCCGACCGGTTACCCGATGCGCATGATCAAGTCCAGCCCGGGTATCGGCGACGGCATCCGCCCGAATTGCGAAGCCTATGGCTACCTGCTCGACGCCACCGGCAAGTGTTCCTACATCACCGCGTACAACCGCGAAGTCGCCGCGCACCCCGAGGCACGCAAGGTCAAGGTCTGGGACAAGACCTGCCTGTGCACGCACATGCGCAACTTCGAAATCTGGACCTGCGGCCAGCTGACCTGGCGTTTGAAGGACACGACCCGCAAACTGGACGACGGTTCTTATCAGATGCTCAGCGCTGAACATATTTTCAAGGATTACCAGTTCAGTACGGATCAGCAAGTGGCCTTGCCGGAGCCTTCGGCAGGCTAATTCAAACGGAGGCCAGGCATGCCCGGGCTAGGAAATCGTTTCTGTCGCCGGGGGGGCTGGCAGCGTCTGGCCTTCCTGTTGTCCTCCGGTCTGTTCTGCGCCGCTGCGCTGGCGGCGCCCGGTGATTCCTTCAGTATCCAGGGCTTTGGTACGCTGGGCGCGGTGCGCACTACCACCGACCAAGTCGAATTTGTCCGCGATCTGTCACAGGCGCGCGGGGCAACCGACAAATGGACCGGCAAGACCGATAGCGCCCTGGGGCTGCAGGCCAACTGGCAGGTTAATCCCCAGTGGCAGGCGGTGGCGCAGGTGCTTAGCCGCTATCGCTTCGACCGGACTTTTCATCCCGAAATGGCTTGGGCTTTCGTCAAGTTCGAGCCCTCGCCCAACCTGAGTTTGCGGGCCGGTCGCCTGGGAACCGAATTCTTCATGCTGGCCGATTCGCGCTGGGTCGGCTATTCCTTCCTCACGGTCCGTCCGCCTGGCGACTATTTCTGGCATCTTCCGTTCTACAGCATTCACGGTGCCGATGCCTCGCTGGCTGTTTCGCTCGGTGAGGGAGTCGTTCGCGGCAAGGTGTTCTACGGACAGTCGCGCGGTCACATTCCGCTGGCCGACGAGCAGTGGGATATCCGTCGCTCGCCCATGCTTGGCGGCTATCTCGAATATCAACTGGGCGGGCTTCAGCTGCGCGGCAGTTACGCCAATATTCGTTTCCGCAACGATCTGCCGCTGGCGCCGGTGCTGGCCAGAGAGAAAAACATTGTTTTGCCGGCCGCTGCTGCCGAATATCTGAAAACCCGCGATACCCGAACGCATTACTATTCGCTCGGCCTGGTCTATGACAAGGGGCCGTTCCAGGCGCAGTTGATGCTGAACCACATCGACCAGGGGACCCGCGCGTTGAGCGATTCGAATGCCGGTTATCTCTTGCTGGGCTACCGGATTGGCAAGATGACGCCGTTTGTTGGCTATTCGCGCGTTCTCTCCAGGAAATATGCTAAACCCGAGCTCGGTGATCCTCTCTCGAATGACGTGGCAGCGTATGTGATCGAAGATTCGCACTCCGATCAGAAAACCATTTTTGCCGGTGCCCGCTGGGATGTTGCCCGCAATGTCGCGCTCAAGGCGCAGTGGGACGGTATCCGTGGCGATTCGTCCTCGCTCTTTCCTTATCGCAAGGATGACCGTAGCCGCTGGGATGGGCGCATGGATGTCTTCTCGTTAAGTCTGGACTTCGTGTTCTGAGCACATGCGCCGACTTCTTTTCAAGATTTTCCTCGTTCTGCTGGCCAGCCTGGGGCCGGGTATCGCCCTGGCCGAACTGGTCGTGGTCGTCAACGCGCGTAATGGCGTTGCCGCGATGACGCGTAACGAGGTCATCAACGTCTTTTTCGGGCGCAATCGTCAATTCTTCAACGGGGTTGAGGCGATGCCGGTTGATCTTGACGATGCTCATCCAAAGCGTGCGCAGTTCTACAAACTACTGGTTGGCAAGGATGTTTCGGAGATCAACGCCTATTGGTCGCGCCAGGTGTTCACCGGGCGCATGCAGGCCCCGCCGCGTCTCGCCTCGACCGAGGAAGTCGTCAAGTGGGTGGCGGCCAATCCCGGCGGTATCGGTTTTGTCGAGTTGTCACGGGCTGACGCACGGGTGCGCGTGGTTTATGAACTAAAGCGTTGACCGGCTTGTCTCCAATCTTGTGCCGACAGTCATAAAGCCACAATATACGGCTGTCAGGCTGACACCTGATTCATAACGACAAGGAGACAAGACATGCCCAGAAGAATGATTTCCGATGTGCTCGAGGGTCGCCCGCTGATCACGGCAACCCCGGACATGACCGTTCGTGCAGCCAGTCGGCTGATGGCGGAAAAAAGGATAGGTGCGCTGCTGATCCTGTCGGGCGGTAGCATTGCCGGCATCTTTACCGAGCGCGATGCACTGAACAAGGTGCTGGCGGCTGGCCTGGATCCCGATGCCACAAACCTGTCAGCGGTGATGGTGGCGGACCCGCTGACCATCCGCGAAGACAAGCCCTTGTCGCATGCGCTGCACATGATGGCCGAGGAAGGTTTCCGCCATGTGCCGGTCGTCGACGCTGGCGGACGGGCGGTCGGCATGGTTTCGGCGCGCGATGCGCTGGGTCAGGACATGATCGAGCTTGAAGGCGACATGCGCCGCATGGAGGCGCTGGAGTCGTCGATCGGCTACTGAGCCAGGGGCCAGTCGAAACGTTCGAGCAGGGCGGCGAAGCTGTCGCCCGGCGGGCATTTCAGCTTGATGCTTCGGCCATCCACCGGGTGGCTGAAGCCCAGTTGCGTACACGCCAGCAGCAAGCGGTCGCAGCCCAGGGTTTCCGCGAAATAACGGTTGTGCCTGCCTTTGCCGTAAGTGGCGTCGCCGATGATCGGGTGGGCGATGTGCTTGAGGTGGCGGCGCAATTGATGTTTGCGGCCGGTGACCGGTTCCAGTTCAAGCAGCGCGTAGCGGCTGACCGGGTAGCGGTCGACCTCGACCGGTAATTCGATGCTCGCCAGACGGCGGAAATGGGTTAGTGCGGCCTGGGCTTCCTGGCTGCTGCGTGCGCCCTGGAATTCGTAATCGTCGCGCTGGCGCGTCAGCGGGTGATCGATAGAGCCGTTCTCGGGCGGATGGCCGCGAACGACGGCGAGATAGCGTTTGCTGACCTGACCCTCGGCAAACTGCCGGCCGAGCAGGCTGGCGATTTCCGAACTCAATCCGAACAGCAGGATGCCCGATGTGCCGCGGTCAAGCCGGTGCGCCGGCCAGACTTTCCGGCCGATCTGGTCGCGCAGGATCTGGATCGCGAAACGCGTTTCGTGGCGGTCGATCTCCGAGCGGTGGACGAGTAGCTTGGCCGGCTTGTCGATGGCGACGATATGCTCGTCGCGGTAGAGGATTGGCAGGGTTTCAGGCAAAGAAACGCTGCTTCGCTGCGTCGGGAAGCTCCATGCCGGTGACGTGGGCACGGTCGAGCAACTCCCAGTAATAGCGGTAGGAGGCGCGGTCGTGCAGCTTGCCGGCGTGCTGGATCGGTCCCCAGTCCTTGTCCTGGGCGGCGATCAGAATTTCGCTGGCAGCCTGGACTTCGGAAAAGTCCGGACGCATGGCTTCGACGATGGGCTGAATCTGATTGGGGTGGATGCTCCACATGCGCAGATAGCCGAATTCGCGGCGGGCACGCAGCGCGTCGTTGCGGATGGTGTCGATGTCCTTGAGTTCGGTGGTCACGTTGTGCGACGGCACCACGCCGCAGGCCAGGGCGGCAGCGCTGATTTCGCACTTGGCGCGGGCGACCAGCGGATGGTCGAACTGGCCGGGGCTCTTCATGGCGCTGCCGGGAATCGCGCCGTGGTGACCGGAAACGAAGTCCATCAGGCCGAAGTCGAGCGATTCGACACCGGGCAGGGCAGCGATCTGCCAGACTTCGCGCAGGGCGCCGTGAGTTTCGATCAGGACGTGAACGGGAATCGGCTGGGCGATGCCGCAGCGCTGCTCGATCTCGCGCAGGGCGGCGATCTGCGTCTGCACATCGGCGGCGCTGCAGGGCTTGGGCAGGGTGATGAAGGGCAGGCGACGGCCGGCGATGCCGACCAGGATTTCCAGGTCCTGGCGCCAGTGGGCGTGGGTCACGTCGTGAATGCGGGCGCCGACCCGGTGGTAGCGGTTGTCGTCGGACAGGATCAGCGCTGCGGCCATTTCGGCGTGTTCGCGCTCGGCGCCAGCATGGGCGCCGTCTTCGCAATCGCAGGTGATGTCAAAGATCGGGCCGAGTTCCTGCTGCAGTTGCAGGGCCTTCTTCATCAGTTTTTCCGAACCGGCGTAGTGATCGACGGCGGGCAGGATGGGGAAGGGTTTTTCACCCGCGAACAGGACGTGCTTGGGATGGCGCATGGAATATCGTCGGACAAATGAAAAAGGCCGCGGTATTTTACCGCGGCCTTTCCGGGTGCTGAAAAGGATTACAGCATGCTGGCGACGGCGGCGCGCTCGTCTTCCAGTTCCTTCAGGGTGATGGCGATCTTGCTCTTGGCGTAGTCGTCGATCTCCAGGCCCTTGATCAGGGTGAAGGTGCCGTTCTTGCACTCGCACGGGAAGCCGAAGACCAGGCCTTCCGGGATGCCGTAGCCGTTGTCGGCCGGTGCCGGGATACCCATCGTGACCCACTCGGAAGAACCGAGGTGCCAGTCGCGGATGTGGTCGATGGCGGCGTTGGCGGCCGAAGCAGCGGACGACAGGCCACGGGCGTCGATGATGGCGGCACCGCGCTTGCCGACGGTCGGCAGGAAGACGTCGTTGTTCCAGGCGGCGTCATTGATGAGGCTCTTGACGCTGTCGCCGTTGGACGTGACGAAACGGTAGTCGGCGTACATCGACGGCGAGTGGTTGCCCCAGACGACCAGTTGCTTGAGCGAGGAGACCGGACGGCCGGCCTTCTGGGCCAGTTGGGTCAGCGCACGGTTGTGGTCGAGGCGCAGCATGCCGTGGTAGTTGTTCGGGTTGGTGCGGCCAACCTTGATCGCTGCCGAGCGGGCGATGTAGGCGTTGGTGTTGCAGGGGTTGCCAACGACCAGGACCTTGACGTCTTCCTTGGCGTTTTCAGCGATGGCCTTGCCCTGAACCGTGAAGATCGCGCCGTTGGCGGTCAGCAGGTCGGCACGTTCCATGCCGGGGCCGCGCGGACGGGCGCCGACCAGCAGGCAGACGTCGGCGTCCTTGAAAGCGACGTTCGGGTCGTCGGTGGCGACCATGCCGGCGAGCAGCGGGAAGGCGCAGTCGTCGAGTTCCATCATCACGCCCTGAACAGCCTTCTGGGCTTGCGGCAGGTCGAGCAATTGCAGGATGACCGGCTGGTCCTTGCCGAGCATTTCGCCCGAGGCAATACGGAACAGCAGGCTATAACCGATCTGGCCGGCGGCGCCGGTGACGGCAACACGCATGGGGGCTTTGGACATGAGTCGCTCCTGGTCTTGAGTAGCTTGGTTAAATTGTGTTTGCGCATCCAGTTGCCGAATTTTTCTGAGCTTGCGTTGGGTCGGCAGTGGAAGCGCGGATGTTAGAAGTTCGGCGTGGCGCTGTCAATTCATCATGTGTCTTATATAAGACAACTTTTCGTGGACGCTGCACCGGAATTGTGCTGAAATCCCGGGCCATGACCCGTGATGCAAACCGTTCCGCAATGCGCTCGACGGCGCCTACGTTCAGTCCGCTCTACCGGCAGATCAAGGATTTCCTGATCGCCAGCCTGGAGCGCGGCGAGTGGGGGCCGGGCGACGCGATCCCCAGTGAAGGCGAACTGGCGCAACGTTTCAACGTCAGCCAGGGGACCGTGCGCAAGGCCATCGACGAAATGGCGGCCGAAAACATGCTGGTCCGTCGCCAGGGTAAAGGAACCTTTGTTTCCACGCACAGCGACCCGCGTTCCTTCTACCGTTTCCTGCGGCTCTTGCCGGACGATGGGGTGGCTGTTCCGTCGGTCAGCAAACCTTTTTTCTGCGAAAAGATTCCGGCTTCTCCTGAGGTTGCGCGCGAGCTTGGTCTGCGACTCGGTGATCCGGTCATTCATGTCAAGCGTCTGCTCAGTTTTGCCGGCCAGACCGTCGTTTTCGACCAGCTCTATCTGGTGGGCGATCTGTTCAGTGAACTGACGCTGGAGGCGCTGCGCGCCGGCGAACGCTCGCTCTACAGTCTGTTTGAAAGCGATTTCGGCGTGCGCATGATCAGCGCCGAGGAGCGCCTGCGCGCGGTTGCCGCGGACGCGGAAAGTGCCGGTCATCTGGGGGTGGATGTCGGCGCCCCTTTGTTGCTGGTCGAGCGTACTGCTTACACCTATGGCAACAAGCCGGTCGAGTGGCGTCGCGGCCTGTATTGCACGGCACATCACTATTATCGGAATGACCTTGGTTGATCCGGGGTTATGTTGGTCGCAAAAGCACAGCATGACGCGCTTTGCGGGCGTTTTTTAGCTGTATAATTACGGCTCTTTTCAAACCACGTACAAGCGGATAATCCGCACTCTTACGCGAGGGATGGTGTTCATGGCAGAGATGTCCATCAAGAAAAAACGTCCAAAAAACTTGGACTTGACGACCATCAGGTTGCCGTTGCCTGGCAAGGTTTCAATTCTGCATCGTGTCAGCGGTGCCGGCTTGTTCCTGTGCCTTCCGGTAATCGTCTGGCTGTTCGGCGCCAGCTTTGAGTCGCCCGAGGCCTTTTCGGCGGTCACTGGAATGTTGCTGGTTAAGGTGATCATTGCCGGTCTGATCTGGGCCTTCGTGCATCACTTCTGCGCTGGTATCCGCTTCCTGCTGCTGGATCTGCATGTCGGCATCGAGAAGGAAGCCGCCCGCAAGTCGGCGGCGGTCGTGTTCGCTGTCAGCATTCCGCTGACCCTGATCCTGTGGGGGGTTCTGCTGTGATCAATCGTATCGTTGTCGGCGCCCATTACGGTCTCAAGGACTGGATTGCCCAGCGCGCCACTGCTGTTGTCATGGCTGTGTATACGGTGGTGATGGCGGCTGTCCTGCTCATCGCCCAGCCTTCGGGCTTCGAGGCCTGGAAAGCGATTTTCGCCATCGGCGTGATCAAGTTCCTGACCTTCCTGTTCTTCGTCAGCCTCTTCTACCATGCCTGGATCGGCATGCGTGACCTGTGGATGGATTACATCAAGCCGACCGGCCTGCGCCTGTCGCTGCATGTGCTGACCGTTACCCTGCTGGTGGGTTACACCGCCTGGGTTGCCGCGATTCTCTGGAGGCTGTAAGCGTGAGTATTCCTGTTCTGAAATTTGATGCGGTCATCGTCGGTGCCGGTGGCGCCGGTCTGCGTTCCGCAATCCAGTTGTCCGAAGCCGGCCTGAAGACGGCCGTTCTGTCCAAGGTCTTCCCGACCCGTTCGCATACCGTTGCTGCCCAGGGTGGTGTTGCTGCCTCGCTCGGCAACTCCGAGGAAGATCACTGGCACTGGCACATGTACGACACCGTCAAGGGCTCCGACTGGCTCGGCGACCAGGACGCGATCGAGTTCATGGTGCGCAAGGCCAACGAGTGCGTGGTCGAGCTCGAACACTACGGCATGCCGTTCGACCGTACCGACGACGGCAAGATTTACCAGCGTCCGTTCGGCGGCCACATGTCGAACTTCGGTGAAAAGCCGGTGCGCCGTTCCTGTGCTGCCGCTGACCGTACCGGTCACGCCATGCTGCACGCGATGTACCAGCGCAACGTCAAGGCCAACACCCAGTTCTTCGTTGAATGGATGGCCCTGGACCTGATCCGCGACGCCGAAGGTCATGTCGTCGGCGTCACGGCGATGGAAATGGAGACCGGTCAGGTCGTCATTTTCCACACCCGCGCCACCATCTTCGCGACCGGCGGTGCCGGCCGTATCTATTATTCTTCGACCAATGCCTTCATCAATACCGGTGACGGCCTGGGCATGGCGGCACGTGCCGGCATCCCGCTCGAAGACATGGAGTTCTGGCAATTCCACCCGACCGGCGTCGCCGGTGCCGGCGTGCTGATTACCGAAGGCGTCCGTGGCGAAGGCGGCATTCTGCGCAATGCCAACAAGGAACGCTTCATGGAGCGCTACGCGCCGAACGCCAAGGATCTGGCGTCGCGCGACGTGGTTTCCCGCGCCATGACCACCGAAATCAACGAAGGCCGCGGTTGTGGCGTCAACAAGGACTATGTCCTGCTCGACATCACCCACCTCGATCCGAACACCATCATGAAGCGCCTGCCGGGTATCCGTGAAATCGGCCTGCAATTCGCCGGTGTCGATTGCATCAAGGAACCGCTGCCGGTCGTGCCGACCTGTCACTACCAGATGGGCGGCATCCCGACGCATTACTCCGGTCGTGTCGTGACCCCGCAGAACGGCGACTACAACGCTGTCGTTCCGGGCTTTTACGCTGCCGGCGAATGTGCCTGTGCCTCGGTGCATGGCGCCAACCGCCTTGGCACCAACTCGCTGCTCGACCTGCTGGTCTTCGGCAAGTCAGCCGGTGATTCCGCCGTGGAAGACCTCAAGGCCGGCAAGGCCCATCGCGAACTGCCGAAGGACGCTGCCGAGCAGTCGCTGGCCCGCATCTCTGCCATCGACAACCGCAAGGGCGGTGCCAACGTGCACGAAACCCGTCTGGCCATGCAGCGCACGATGCAGAACCACGCTGGCGTGTTCCGTTTCGGCGACATGCTCAAGTCCGGCGTCGAGAAGATCCTCGAAGTCGAGAAGGCCGCTCGCGAGCTCGAGATCAAGGACAAGTCGATGGCCTGGAACACGGCCCGTACCGAAGCCCTCGAAATGGAAAACCTGATCGAGGTCGCCAAGGCGACGATGCTCTCCGCCGAGGCCCGCAAGGAATCGCGCGGTGCTCACGTCCGCGACGATGCGCCGGATACCCCGGAATTCCCGAACGGTCGCAACGACGCCGAGTGGCTCAAGCACACGCTGTTCAATCCGGTCGACAACAGCATCACGTACAAGCCGGTCAACATGCAGCCGCTGACCGTCGAACCCATCGCGCTGAAGACGCGTTCGTACTAATCGGAGAAGAACATGAGCAAACGTACGGTTCAATTCAGCATCTACCGCTACGATCCGGACAAGGACGACGCGCCCTACATGCAGGACATCTCGGTCGAGCTCGAGCCGACCGATCGCAAGCTGCTTGATGCCCTGACCAAGCTGAAGGCGAAGGACGACACGCTGTCGTACCGTCGTTCCTGCCGCGAAGGCGTCTGCGGTTCCGATGCGATGAACATCAACGGCAAGAACGGCCTGGCCTGTCTGACCGACATCGACGAACTGAAGCAGCCGATCGTGCTGCGTCCGCTGCCCGGTCTGCCGGTCATCCGCGACCTGATCGTCGACATGACCCAGTTCTTCAAGCAGTACCACTCGATCAAGCCCTACCTGATCAACAACGATCCGGCGCCGGAGCGCGAGCGTCTCCAGTCGCCGGAAGATCGTGAAGAGCTGAACGGCCTCTATGAGTGCATCCTGTGTGCCTGTTGCTCGACCTCCTGTCCGTCGTTCTGGTGGAACCCGGACAAGTTCGTCGGCCCGGCTGGCCTGCTGGCTGCTTACCGTTTCATCGCCGATACGCGCGACCAGGCGACCAACGAGCGCCTCGACAACCTCGAGGACCCGTACCGTCTGTTCCGTTGCCATACCATCATGAACTGTGTTGACGTGTGCCCGAAGGGTCTGAACCCGACCAAGGCCATCGGCAAGATCAAGGACATGATGGTCGCCCGCGCCGTCTGATGGAACGCCAGGACTACGAACGCCTGCGCTGGCGTTGCATCCGCCGCGCACTGCTCGAACTCGACATCACGCTGACGCGTTTTCTCGACGACGGATTCGATCAGTTGACCGAGGAAGAGCAGGCGGCGTTCGTGGATCTGGTCGCGCTGGAGGACCACGACCTCTGGTACCTGATCAGCGGCAAGGAAGAATGTAACGAGGATGAGGCACGCTTCGTGCCCGTCGTCGAAAAACTACGTAAGTGTTCAGTAAGGTTAGCGGGCTAATTTTGTAACGTTGACCGTATTTTGGCAGCGCAGTGATAACCAACACCTGTAAAGGGAATAAAACCATGACGACCGAACGCAAGGCAACTCTGAGTATCGACGGACAAGCACCTGTCGATTTCCCGATCATGTCCCCGACGCACGGCAACGACTGTGTCGACATCCGTACCCTGGGCGGCAAGACCGGCCTGTTCACCTACGACTCTGGTTTCCTGTCCACCGCCAGCTGCAAGTCCAAGATCACCTTCATCGACGGCGACAAGGGCGAACTGCTGTACCGCGGTTACCCGATCGAGCAACTGGCCGAGAACTGCAACTTCCTGGAAGTTGCCTACCTGCTGAAGAACGGCGAACTGCCGAATGCCACCGAGAAGCTCAATTTCGAAACCACCATCAAGAAGCACACGATGGTACACGACCAGCTGACCCGTTTCTACAACGGTTTCCGTCGTGACGCGCATCCGATGGCCGTCATGGTCGGTGTCGTTGGCGCCCTGTCCGCCTTCTACCACGAAGCCATGGACTACTCGGATGCCGAGCACCGCAACATCAGCTTCAACCGTATCGTGGCCAAGCTGCCGACCATCGTCGCCATGGCTTACAAGTACAACACCGGCGCACCGTTCCTGTATCCGGACAACGATCTGGACTACACCGCCAACTTCATGCGCATGATGTTCGGCAACCCGTGCGAGAAGTACGTGCCGAATCCGGTGCTGGTCCGCGCCCTTGACGTCATCTTCACGCTGCACGCCGACCACGAACAGAATGCCTCGACCTCGACCGTCCGTCTGGCCGGTTCGTCGGGCGCCAACCCGTTTGCCTGTATCTCGGCCGGTATCGCCTGTCTGTGGGGTCCGGCACACGGCGGCGCGAACGAAGCCTGCCTGCAGATGCTGGAAGAAATCGGCGACGTTTCGCGTGTTGGCGAGTACATCAAGCGTGCCAAGGACAAGAACGATTCGTTCAAGCTGATGGGCTTCGGTCACCGCGTCTACAAGAACTTCGACCCGCGCGCCAAGCTGATGCGCAAGGTGTGCAATGACGTTCTCGGCGAACTGGGCCTGGAAAACGATCGCCTGTTCAAGCTGGCCATGGAACTGGAAAAGATCGCGCTGGAAGATCCGTACTTTGTCGAGAAGAAGCTCTACCCGAACGTCGACTTCTACTCTGGTATCGTCCAGAAGGCGATCGGTATCCCGACCGAGATGTTCACCTGTATCTTCGCGCTGGCCCGTACGGTCGGCTGGATGACGCAGTGGGAAGAAATGATCTCCGATCCGGAATACAAGATCGGCCGTCCGCGTCAGTTGTACATGGGCGCTGCCAAGCGCGACGTGGTACCGCTCGCCCAACGCGGCTAATAAAAAGAATCGGGCGGCCGTGGGCCGCCCTTTTTTACATGCGGAGAATTGTCGGACTGCAACCGCAGCGACAGAGAACAAACCCTGGTGGGGACGCCTATGACTACGATGAACGATAAATTCGACAGCACGCTTTACTTTGGCGGTAACGCACCCTTCGTCGAAGAAATTTACGAAAACTACCTCAACGATCCGACCTCGGTTCCGGCCGAGTGGCGCGATTACTTCGATCACCTGGCTCAGATGCCCGGCTTTGTCGCCCGCGATGTGGCGCACGCCCCGGTGGTCTCGGCTTTCGCCGAACTGGCCAAGAGCGGTGGCTTCAAGCCGGCCGCCCCGGCTTCGTCGACGACCGAACACAAGAAGCAGTCGGCCGTCGGCCAGCTGGTCACCGCCTACCGCTCGCTCGGTACGCGCTGGGCCGATCTCGATCCGCTCAAGCGCCTGCCGCGTCCGAAGCTCGACGAACTGGAGCCGTCCTTCTACGGCTTCACCGACGCCGACCTGAACCAGACCTTCAACGTCGGTTCGCTCAAGGGTCTGCCGGAAAACGCCAAGTTCAGCGACATCCTCGAAACGCTGAAGCAGACGTACTGCGGCACCATCGGTGTCGAGTACATGTACATGACCGATTACACCGAGAAGCGCTGGCTGCAGGAAAAGCTGGAAAGCATCCGCTCGCGTCCGACCTTCAACGTTGACCAGAAGAAGCGCATCCTTGAGCGCCTGACGGCAGCCGAGACCCTTGAGCGCTACCTGCATACCAAGTATGTCGGCCAGAAGCGCTTCTCGCTCGAAGGCGGTGAATCGCTGATCGTCGCCATGGATGAGGCCGTGCGTACCGGCGGCGCCATGGGCGTTGACGAAGTCGTCGTCGGCATGGCCCACCGCGGTCGCCTGAACGTGCTGGTCAATACGCTGGGCAAGGCCCCGTCAATGCTCTTCGCCGAATTCGAAGGCAAGAAGAAGAGCGACCTGTCGGCCGGCGACGTCAAGTACCACATGGGCTTCTCGTCTGACGTGCAAACCCCGGGGGGCGCCTGCCACCTGACGCTGGCCTTCAACCCGTCGCACCTCGAAATCGTCAACCCGGTTGTTGAAGGCTCGGTCTATGCCCGCCAGGTTCGTCGCGGTGAAGGCAGCAAGCACAAGGTCATGCCCATCCTGATCCACGGCGATGCCGCCGTTGCCGGTCAGGGTGTCAACCAGGAAATGCTCAATTTCTCGCAGACGCGCGGTTACGGCGTCGGCGGCACGCTGCACATCGTGGTCAACAACCAGGTCGGTTTCACCACCTCCGACCCGCGCGATTACCGTTCCGGCCACTATTGCACCGACATCTTCAAGATGTCCGATGCCCCGATCTTCCACGTCAATGGTGACGATCCGGAAGCCGTGGCGCTGGTTACCCAGCTGGCCGTCGAATATCGCCAGACCTTCCAGAAGAACGTCGTCGTCGACATCATCTGCTACCGCAAGCTCGGTCACAACGAGCAGGACGAGCCGATGGTCACGCAGCCGCTGATGTACAAGATCATTGCCAAGCATCCGGGTACCCGCAAGCTGTACGGCGACAAGCTGATCGCCGAAGGCACGCTGCCGGCCGACGGTCCTGACCTGATGATCAAGGAATACCGCGAGCACCTGGACAAGGGCGAGCTGCTGTACAACCCGGTGCTGGCCGGCTACAAGCATCCGATGACCATCGACTGGACGCCGTTCCTGACGAAGAACTACATCGAGACCTGCGATACCCGTGTGCCGGTTGCCGAACTGCAACGCCTGGCTCAGCGCCTGACCACCTTGCCGGAAGGCTTCACGCTGCATTCGCGCGTCAAGAAGATCGTCGAGGATCGCGCCGCGATGGGCGAGGGCAAGCTGCCGGTCGACTGGGGTATGGCCGAGAACCTGGCCTACGCTTCGCTGCTGGTTTCCGGCTACGGCGTCCGCATCTCCGGTGAAGACGTCGGTCGCGGTACCTTCTTCCACCGTCATGCTGCCTTCCACGACCAGAACCGTACCAACTGGGACACCGGCACCTACCATCCGCTGAAGAACCTGCAGGAAAAGCAGGCCGGCTTCCAGTGCTACGACTCGGTCCTGTCCGAAGAGGCCGTGCTCGCCTTCGACTACGGCTACGCTTCGGCCAACCCGTACGAGCTGGTGATCTGGGAAGGTCAGTTCGGCGACTTCGCCAACGGTGCCCAGGTCGTCATCGACCAGTTCATCGCTTCCGGCGAAGCCAAGTGGGGCCGCGCCTGCGGTCTGGTCATGCTGTTGCCGCACGGCTACGAAGGTCAGGGTCCGGAACACTCATCCGCCCGCCTGGAACGCTTCATGCAGTTGTGCGCCGAAATGAACATGGAAGTCTGCGTGCCGACCACGGCCGCCCAGGTCTTCCACATGCTGCGCCGTCAGGGTGTCCGCATGCAGCGCAAGCCGCTGATCGTCATGTCGCCCAAGTCGCTGCTGCGCCACAAGGATGCCGCCTCGTCGCTGGAAGAACTGGCCAACGGCGAATTCCAGCGCGTCATCGGTGAAGTGGACGACCTCGATGCGAAGAAGGTCAAGCGCGTTGTGCTGTGCTGCGGCAAGGTCTACTACGACCTGGTCAATGCCCGTCGCGAGAAGAAGATCAACGATATTGCCATTGTCCGTCTCGAGCAGTTGTATCCTTTCCCGAAGGAATCGCTCGAACAGGAGCTGGCCAAGTATCCGAAGGCGACCGAAATCGTCTGGGCCCAGGAAGAACCCCGCAACCAGGGGGCCTGGTACTGGATCGCCTCGCGTCACCACCTGGATTCGCAACTCGGCAGCAAGCAGAAGATGCTGCTGGTGTCCCGTCCGGCTTCCTCGTCCCCGGCGGTTGGCTATCTGGCCAAGCACAACGAGCAACAAAAGGCACTGATCGAGTCCGCCCTGGGCAAGATCGAGTACTGATAACTAAAGCAGAGTGGAGTCACCATGAGCATTATCGAAGTTCAAGTTCCGCAACTGTCCGAGTCCGTCGCCGAAGGCACGCTGGCTTCCTGGAAGAAGAAGATCGGCGAAGCCGTCGCCCGCGACGAAATCCTGATCGACATCGAAACCGACAAGGTCGTCCTCGAAGTGCCGTCGCCCGGCGCTGGCGTGCTGGTCGAAATCATCAAGGCTGACGGCGAGACCGTGGTTTCCGGCGAACTGATCGCCCGGATCGACACCGCTGCCGTCGCTGGTGCGGCTGCACCGGCCCCGGCTGCCGAAGCACCGAAGGCTGCTGCGCCTGCCGCCGCCCCGGCCCCGGCCGCTGCTGCACCGGCCGGTACGGCCAGCCCGGCTGCCCGCAAGATCCTCGACGAGAAGGGCATCGCTGCCGCTGACGTCGCCGGTTCGGGTCGTGGTGGTCGCGTGACCAAGGAAGACGCCGTGGCCGCCCAGGCCAAGCCGGCTGCCGGCCCGGTCGTTGCTGCCAAGTCGACCACCTCGCTGCCGGTGCCGCCGACCGGTGTCGCCCTCGGTGACCGCACCGAAGAGCGCGTGCCGATGACCCGTCTGCGCGCCCGCATCGCCGAGCGCCTGCTGCAGTCGCAACAGACCAACGCCATCCTGACCACGTTCAACGAAGTGAACATGGCCCCGGTCATGGCCCTGCGCAAGCAGTACGGCGAGAAGTTCGAGAAGACCCACGGCGTTCGCCTCGGCTTCATGGGCTTCTTCGTCAAGGCTGCCTGTGCCGCCCTGCAGAAGTTCCCGATCCTGAACGCTTCGGTTGATGGCAACGACATCGTCTACCACGGCTACATCGACATCGGTATCGCTGTCGGTTCGCCGCGCGGCCTGGTCGTGCCGATCATCCGCAACGCCGACCAGATGTCGATCGCCGACATCGAGAAGAAGATCGCCGAGTTCGGCAACAAGGCCAAGGATGGCAAGCTGTCGATCGAAGAACTGACCGGCGGTACCTTCTCGATCTCGAACGGCGGCATCTTCGGTTCGATGATGTCCACCCCGATCATCAACCCGCCGCAATCCGCGATCCTCGGCATTCATGCCACCAAGGACCGCGCCGTGGTGGAAAATGGTCAGGTCGTCGTGCGTCCGATCAACTACCTCGCCATGTCCTACGATCACCGCATCATCGACGGCCGTGAAGCCGTCCTCGGTCTGGTGGCCATGAAGGAAGCGCTGGAAGATCCGGCCCGTCTGCTCCTCGGCGTCTGATCGACGTTTGCCGGCGCCAGTGCCTGATTCCAGGCGCTGGCGCTTTTGCACATCTGAAATCTGAAAGGTTTACACATGTCCAAGCAATTCGACGTGCTCGTCATCGGTGGTGGCCCCGGCGGCTATGTTGCCGCCATCCGCGCTGCTCAGCTCGGCTTCAACACCGCCTGTGCCGAATCCAACGCCTATGCCGATCCCAAGGGCGAACCGCGTCTTGGCGGTACCTGTCTGAACGTGGGCTGCATCCCGTCCAAGGCCCTGCTGCGCTCTTCGGAACTCTACGAAGAAGCCAATCATTCCTTCGCCATGCACGGCATCTCGGCCAAGGGCGTCAGCATTGACGTCGGCACCATGATCGGCCGCAAGAACACCATCGTCACCCAGCTGACCGGCGGCATCCGTGGCCTGTTCAAGAAGAACAAGGTCACCGGCCTCAACGGTCACGCCAGCTTCGCCGGCAAGGAAGGCGAACTGTACAAGGTCAAGGTTGGCGAGGAAGAAGTCCTGGCCAAGCACGTGATCATCGCTACCGGCTCCAAGCCGCGCCACCTCGACGGCATCCCGGTCGATAACAAGGTGATCTGCGACAACGTCGGCGCGCTCGATTTCGACGCCGCGCCGAAGCGTCTGGGCGTCATCGGCGCCGGCGTCATCGGCCTGGAAATGGGCTCGGTCTGGCGTCGTCTCGGTACCGACGTCACCGTGCTCGAAGCCGCTCCGGACTTCCTGCCGTTCGCCGACCAGGACATCGCCAAGGAAGCGCTCAAGCTGTTCACCAAGCAGGGCCTGAAGATCACCACCGGCATCAAGCTGGGCAAGGTCTCGGTCGCCAAGAAGGGTGTCACCGTCGAGTACGAAGACAAGGACGGTGCCAAGAAGCTCGAATGCGACAAGCTGATTGTTTCGGTCGGTCGCATACCGAACACCGACGGCCTCAACGGCGACGCCGTTGGCCTGAAGCTGAACGAGCGCGGCCAGGTTGAAGTCAACGGTCACTGCCAGACCAACCTGCCCAACGTCTGGGCGGTCGGCGACGTCGTTCGCGGTCCGATGCTGGCGCACAAGGCCTCGGAAGAGGGCGTCATGGTTGCCGAACTGATCGCCGGTCAGGCCGGTCACTGCAACTTCGAGACGATCCCGGGCGTGGTCTACACCCATCCGGAAATCGCCTGGGTCGGCAAGACCGAACAGCAGCTCAAGGCCGAAGGCATTGCCTACAAGCCGGGCAAGGTGCCGTTCATGGCCAGCGGCCGGGCACTCGGCAACGGCGACGCCAGCGGCTTCGTCAAGGTCCTGGCCTGCGCCAAGACCGACCGCATCCTCGGTGTGCACATCATCGGCAACAGCGCCTCCGAGCTGATCGCCGAAGCTGTCGTCACGATGGAGTTTGCTGGTGCTTCCGAAGACCTCGGCCGCATCTGCCACGCCCACCCGACGCTGTCGGAAATCGTGCACGAAGCTGCCCTGGCCTGCGACAAGCGCTCGCTGCACTTCTAAGCCCGGTTTTTCCGGCACAAAAGGCGGTTGCGGTGACGCAACCGCCTTTTTTATTTGCGAAAATAGCGACTCTTCCCCCAATCCAGAATAACGACGCCTCGATGCCTCATAAAAAACTCAATGTCTCCCCGACCGGGATGCTCGATGCCTACAATGCGCTGCTTGCCGAACGCGGCTATGTTGCCGACGCGGCGCAGATGGCGGCGGCGAATGCCCTGCAGAACCTCTACACCCAGTTGCTGCAATTCAAGGTGCAGCGCGGCAGCACCCTCAAGCGCCTGCTCAGCCCGCCCAAGCCGCCCAAGGGCGTGTATTTCTGGGGTGGCGTCGGGCGCGGCAAGAGCTTCCTGATGGATTGCTTCTACGACTCGGTCCCGTACCGGCGCAAGAAGCGCCTGCATTTCCATTCCTTCATGCAGCAGATTCACCGCGACCTGGAGAAATTCAAGGGCGAGCCCGATCCCATGCTGAAGCTGGCCGAGTCCATCGCCAAGGACGTGCGCCTGCTCTGTTTCGACGAATTCCACGTCTCCGACATCGCCGATGCAATGATCCTCGGCCGCCTGCTCGAAGGGCTTTTTGCCAATGGCGTGATCCTGGTGATGACTTCGAACTACCCGCCGGACCGGCTCTACCCGAACGGCCTGCATCGCGAGAGCTTCCTGCCGGCCATCGCCTTGCTGAACCGCAATCTCGACGTTTACGAAGTCGAAGCCGGCATCGATTACCGCTTGCGCGCGCTTGAGCAGGTCGAGATCTATCACCATCCTGCCGACGATGCCGCCGAAGCCAAGATGCTCGAATACTTCCACATGGTGGCCGGCGAGGAGGGCAAGCGCGGCGGACATATCGAGGTGCTGGATCGCGATATCCCGACGGTGCGGCGGGGGCATGGCGTGATCTGGTTCGACTTCCGCACCCTCTGCGGTGGTCCGCGCTCGCAGAACGACTATCTCGAAATCTCACGCAGTTACCATACCGTGCTGCTCTCGAAGATACCGAAAATGACCGTGCACCAGGCCTCGGAGGCGCGTCGCTTCACCTGGCTGGTCGATGTCTTCTACGACAACAAGGTCAAGCTGATCGCCACCGCCGACTGTGCTGCCGACGCGCTGTACACCGAGGGTACCCAGGCCAGCGAATTCAAGCGTACAGTAAGCCGTCTGACCGAGATGAACTCGCGTGAATATCTGGCCCAGCCGCATATCGTCGCACCCTGAGGAGAAGACCATGCGCCAGCGTCTGCATACCCTGTTCGGCCTGTTTCTGCTGTGCTGGATCGGCATCGTCCAGGCGCAGTCGCTGGAGGTCATCGAACTCAAGAGCCGGACGGTCGATGAAGTGCTGCCGGCACTGCTGCCGCTGGTCGAGCCGGGCGGCACGCTGACCGGCATGAACAACCAGCTGTTTCTGCGCACCTCGCCGCGCAACCGCGAGGACATCAAGCGGGCGCTGGCGGCGATCGACAAGCCGGCCCGGCGTTTGATCATCCACGTGGCCCACGATCGCCAGCAACAGTCCGCCAACCGTGGCGCGGAAGCCGTCGGTCAGGTCATCTTCGGCGGCAAGCCGCAGGCCAGCGTCGATGCGCGCGTCTGGGATACCCGCAGCCAGCGCGGCGAAAATGCCGCCCAGCGGGTGCAGACCGTGGAAGGCGGCCGTGCCTTCATCCAGGTCGGTCGCTCGCTGCCGGTGCCGATGCGCCAGGTTGCCGTCGGTCCGGGCGGTGCCATCGTCAACGACAGCGTCGTCTATCGCGACATCGGCAGCGGCTTCCACGCCAGCCCGCGGGTCAGCGGCGATCGGGTAACGCTGGAAATCTCGCAGCAGGCCGAACAACTGGAAGGGCGGGGCGTGATTGCCGGACAACGACTGGCAACCACGGTCAGCGGCCGGCTCGGCGAATGGATGGAACTTGGCGGCACCGGCCAGCAGGCGAACACGCGCCAGGGCGGTTCGTACAGCGTCGGCACCGGGCAGATGCGCGATGCGCGTTCGATCTGGCTGATGGTCGAGGAAATCGACTGAGCCTGGTGCTGCAGCATGGCTTTTTTCAGGGCTATAATGCAGGCCTTGGCAGCCCAGTGGAACCACGGCGCTGACCTCCATACCTTTTGATAGGCTCAGTATGTTGGAGAGTGTAGCAATCCGATAACACAGTCCCGAAGTCCGGACTGTCTGTTATCGCCATGCAAGAACCGTCGCGATCACCCTGATCAGGGTGGCCGCTGTCCTGCATTTGATTGCTACAGACTCTCAAAAATGAACCTTTCAAGACCCGAGCAGAGGACTTTGCACGTCCTCGCCAAAGGTGGCCGTATCGTCCATAGGCGCGATGAACAGGGCCACATCACTTCCATCGACTGTTACACCCGCGAAGGCTTTGTGCTGGCGGACTGTACGCTTTCCGTCTTTAAAAAGCTGCGAGGCAAGCGCCTGATCAGCTCAAAGGACGGACTCCCCTACCGGATCAACGCAAGCGGTTTGCGCGCCGTTCGTCCGCAACTCGACAATCAGTAATCCACTGGACTGAAACATGAAAACTACGATCAAGATCGAAATCCGTCCTGAAACGGAAGCCGACCATCAGGCGGTCGCGCTGCTCAATCGCGAGGCCTTCTGGAATCTCTACCGGCCGGGCTGCGACGAGCACTACACCGCGCATCGCTTGCGGACGCACGAAGATTTTCTGCCCGACCTGACTTTTGTCGCCGAGGTCGATGGACAGATCGTCGGCAGCATCATGTACGCCCGCTCATGGGTGATCAACGCCCTGGGCGAGCGCGTGGAAACGGCCACTTTCGGGCCCTTGTGCGTGCATCCGGCCTGGCAGCGGCGGGGCGTCGGTACGGCGCTGATCGCTCATACCCGGGCATTGGCGGCGGCGCGGGGCTATCCGGCGATCATCATCCTCGGTGACCCGCACAATTACTGCAAACACGGTTTCAAGACCGGCAAGGATTTCGGTGTCAGCGCCATCGACGGTAGCTACCCCCTGGCCTTGCTGGTACTGGAGTTGCGTCCGGGCTTCTTTGCCGCCAGTCCGCAGTGGAAACTGCAGACCAGTACCGTGTATGAATTCGCTGCTGCCGATGCGGAAGCCTATGACGCGAATTTCCCGCCCAAGGAAAAGAAGCACCAGTATTCGCAGGATCTGTTTTCGATGCTGGTGCGCGCCGTCGTGGCCTAGCGGAAAATCCGAAGCCATGAAAAAACCCGGCCTGTTGTGGCCGGGTTTTTTCTGACTGAGTTCGTCGATCAGGCGGCGTTGAGTGCCTGATCGAGATCGGCGATCAGGTCGTCGACGTGCTCGATGCCGACCGACAGGCGGATCATGTCTTCGGAGACGCCGGCCTTGGCCAGTTCTTCCGGCGACAGTTGGCGGTGCGTGGTCGACGCCGGGTGGCAGGCGAGCGTCTTGCAGTCGCCGATGTTAACCAGGCGGGTGACCAGTTGCAGTGCATCCTGGAACTTGCCGCCGCCTTCGCGCCCACCCTTGACACCGAAGTTGAGGATGCCGGATGCGCGGCCGCCCATGTACTTCTGCACCAGCGCGTGGTCCTTGTGATCGGGCAGGCCGGCGTAGTTGACCCAGCTCACCTTCGGATGCTTCTGCAGGAACTGGGCGATCTTCAGCGAGTTGTCGCAGATGCGGTCCATGCGCAGCGCCAGCGTCTCGATGCCCTGCAGGATCAGGAAGGCGTTGAACGGGCTGATCGCGGCGCCCATGTTGCGTAGCGGCACGACGCGGGCGCGGCCGATGTAGGCGGCAGCACCGAGCGCTTCGGTATAGACGACGCCGTGGTAGGAGACGTCCGGCTCGTTGAGGCGCTTGAACTTCGCCTTGTGCTCGGCCCACGGGAACTTGCCGCTATCGACGATGATGCCGCCGATGGAATTGCCGTGGCCGCCGAGGTACTTGGTCAGGGCGTGCACGACGATGTCGGCGCCGTGCTCGAACGGGCGGCACAGGTAGGGCGACGGCACGGTGTTGTCGACGATGACCGGGACACCATGCTTGTGGGCGACTTCGGCGAGTTTTTCGAAATCGGTGACATTGCCCAGCGGGTTGCCGACCGATTCACAGAAGACGGCCTTGGTCCTGGCGTCGATCAGCTTTTCGAAGGCGTCCGGGTCGCGGTAGTCGGCGAAGCGCACTTCGATGCCGTACTGCGGCAGGGTATGGGCAAACAGGTTGTAGGTGCCGCCGTACAGCGTGGACGAGGTGACGATGTTGTCGCCGGCTTCGGCAATCGTCTGGATCGACGCGGTGATCGCCGCCATGCCGGAGGCCATGGCCAGCGCGGCAACGCCGCCTTCCATCGCGGCGACGCGCTTTTCCAGCACGTCCTGGGTCGGGTTCATGATCCGCGTGTAGATGTTGCCGGCGACCTTGAGGTCGAACAGGTCGGCGCCGTGCTGGGTGCTGTCGAAGGCGTAGGAGGTGGTCTGGTAGATGGGGACGGCGACGGCCTTGGTCGTCGGGTCCGGGCTGTAGCCGCCGTGTACGGCGAGGGTTTCGATCTTCATGCGTGTGTCTCTCTTGCTTTTGTGGTCAAAGGAAAAAGTCTACAGGAGCCTGCGCAGATTAACCATGACCGGCGGATTCTGCCAATCACTTCTGCAGCTAAGCTTATTCACGTGCGGTCGTCGAAGGCATCGTCGTCTTGCGGCCGGGCGCGCGATTTGAGCAGGAAGCGGCCGGGATCGACGGCATCGACGAGGTCGATTTCCAGTGGCAGCGGGTCGCCTTCCAGGCGGCTCACCAGCAGGTCGGCCATCAACGCCGACCAGACGATGCCGCGCGCGCCGAAGCCCTGCACGCACCACAGACCGGGGTGGCGCGGCAGCGCCGGCAGGCGCGGCTGGCCCTGGATCGTGGCCGGGTCGGGGAAGGCGCCGACGATCGGCAGGCGGTCCGGCGACATCGGCCGGAAGCCGGTACGGCCGGCCAGCGGCGCCGGGTCTTCTGGGCCGAGGTAGCCGGGCAGGCTCAGGCGCAGCCGGGCCAGGTTCTCGGCGTGATCGTCGGCGCGTACGGAAGGATCGGGATCGTTCGGCTGCAGCGTGGCGCCGGTCAGGCGGATGCCGTCGACCTCGGGCATCGCATAGCCGTGGCGACAGACAACGTGCGCCAGCGTGCGCGCGGGGTCGGGCGGCAGGTGGGTGACCTGGCCGCGCGCGCTTTTCTGCGGCAGCCAGGCGAATTCGACGAATGCCGGGGCGCCGACGCCGGCGGCCATGACCACCACCGGCGCGCTGGCGATCTCGCTGCCGTCGGCGGCGAGCAGGCGCCAGCCGGTTTGGGTACTTTCCAGGCGGTCGACCGTGACCCCGTAGTGTTCGCGGATGCGCCCGGGAAAAGCCGCCAGCGCGGCGCGGCAGACCGAGGCCGGATTGACCCAGCCACCCTGCGGGAACCACCAGCCGCCAGCCTCGACCGGCAGGCCGAGCATTTCGCCGGCGCGCTCGCGGTCGACGAACTGCAGCAGTTCGGCGGGCAGTTGCAGGCGGTCGACGACACGCTGCTGGGTCGCCTCGTGCAGCGGCTCGCGGCCGAGGTGGAGGACACCGCAGGGTGACCAGCGGGCATCGGGCAGCGATTGCAACAGGGCGCGGGTGGCCAGGTAGCCGGCGCGGGTCAGGCGCGACAGACGGTTGTCGTCGGCGCTGGGCAAGGGGCGCAGCACGCCGGCGACGTTGCACGAGGCGCCGGTGGCCGGTGTCGGCGCACGCTCGATGATGTCGATCTGCCAGCCGGCGCCGGCCAGGGCGCTGGCCGCCGTGCAGCCGGCGATGCCGGCACCGATGACGACGGCGCGGCGGTCGGCCGGCGGTGTGTGGCGATCGGGCCGGCGCGAACGGAAGCGGCCGTGCAGCATCTGTCGCTTGCCGGCGAAACCGGGGCGTTTTTCCAGGTCGAACTCGGCTGCTTCCAGTGCTGCCCGGACGTGGCCGGCAACCGACCAGGTGGCCAGCGTGGCGCCCGGTGCTGCGAGGCGCGACAGCGCGCGGCACAGTTCCGGCGTCCATAGCTCGGGGTTCCTGGCCGGCGAGAAGCCGTCGAGGAAAAAGGCGTCGACCGAGGCGTCGAGCTGGCGCAACTGCGTCGTCGCGTCGCCGAAGAACAGCGTCAGGATGACCTGCCGGTCGTCGAGGAAAAGACGATGCACGCCCGGCGTCAGCAGCGGCCAGCGGGCCTGCAGTTGCGCCGCCAGTTCGGCGAACTCCGGCCAGGCGCGCTGGGCGATGGCGAGGTCGGCGGCGGAAAAGGGGTGCTTTTCGAAGGAGACGAAATGCAGTCGCCGGCAGCGTTGCGGGTCGACACGCCAGGCCTGCCAGGCGGCGAGGAAGTTCAGGCCGAGGCCGAAGCCGGTTTCGAGGATGACGAAGCGGTCGCGCCCCTGCCAGCGCTGCGGCAGTTCGTTGCCGCCGAGGAAAACGTGGCGGGCCTGCGCCGGGCCGCCGTGGGCCGAGTGATAGACGTCGCCGTAGGCGCTCGAGTACGGTGTTCCGTCGTCGGCGAATTCGAGCCGGGCGGGGCGCAGCGGTTCCACTAGTGGAGCAGGCCGGGTTTCTGGTCTTCGGCCGGCAGGGTCGGTGATTCGGCCGCGGCGCTCGGCGCGTAATCGAGCGCCAGCGCCCAGCCGGACTGCTCGGCCGATTTGCGCAGCATGGCGCACAGCGCCTGCATCAGTTCGCCGTTGAGATTCAGCGTGAAGCTGCGCTCGCGGCCTTCGCGGAAGATCAGTCGGGCGACACCATCGCCGGCGGCGGTCAGCGTCGCTTCGCTGGCCAGCAGCGGCGTCGAGCCGAGCGGAAAGCTGGGATTGTCTTCCTTGAACGGCTGGTCAAAGCTCGACTGCGGCGCGGCGGACGCCGCCGGTTTTTCGGCCACTGCCTGCGGCCGCGCCGCCAGATGCCCGGCGAGCATGGTCACCAGATGCGGCCACAATTCGCGCAGGTAACGCCGGGTGATCCATACCCGGAACTCCTCGTTGGCCTGTGTCGCAACGCGCAGGGTCAGCCGATCCTGAACCGCGTCACAAGCCACCTGGAGCTGACGGATTTGCATTATTCCGGGCGCATCGAGGGGAAGAGTATGACGTCACGGATGGCGGGGGAGTCGGTCAACAGCATGATCAAGCGATCAATCCCGATGCCACAACCGCCGGTCGGGGGCAGACCGTATTCCAGCGCGCGGATGTAGTCGGCGTCGTAATACATTGCCTCTTCGTCACCGGCATCCTTGGCCTTCATCTGCTCCTGGAAGCGGGCAGCCTGGTCTTCGGCGTCGTTCAACTCCGAGAAGCCGTTGGCAATTTCGCGGCCGACGATGAACAGCTCGAAGCGTTCGGTGATCTCCGGGTTGCTGTCGGAGGCACGGGCCAGCGGGCTGACTTCGACCGGGTAGTCGATGATGAAGGTCGGTTCCCAGCACTGGGCTTCGGCGCAGGCTTCGAACAGCTGCAGTTGCAGGCTGCCGAGGCCACCCGGCTTGACCTTCTCGCCGAAGGCGACGATCTTGGCCTTGAGGAACTCGGCGTCGGCCAGTTGCGCGTCGGTAAACGACGGCTGCTCACGCTGAATCGCCTGGGTGATGGTCAGGCGGTGGAAGGGCTTGGACAGGTCCAGCTCACGGCCCTGGTACTGGAACACTTCCTTGCCCAGCGCTTCGCGTGCGGCGTGGCGGATCAGGCCTTCGGTGAAGTCCATCAGCGTGTGGTAGTTCGCGTACGCCTCGTAGAACTCCATCATCGTGAATTCGGGGTTGTGGCGGGGCGAGAGGCCTTCGTTGCGGAAGTTGCGGTTAACTTCAAACACCTTCTCGAAGCCGCCGACGACCAGCCGCTTCAGGTACAGTTCCGGCGCGATGCGCAGGAACTGCTGCATGTCGAGCGCGTTGTGGTGGGTGATGAAGGGCTTGGCCGCAGCGCCGCCGGGGATCGGGTGCATCATCGGCGTTTCGACTTCCATGAAGCCGTGGCCGCACATGTAGTTGCGGATCGACTGGACGATGGCCGAACGGGCGCGGAAGGTGAAGCGCGTTTCCTCGTTCATGATCAGGTCGACGTAGCGCTGGCGGTACTTCATTTCCTGGTCGGCCAGGCCGTGGAACTTGTCCGGCAGCGGGCGCAGCGACTTGGTCAGCAGGCGGATCTGGCTGGCCTGGATGGTCAGTTCGCCGGTCTTGGTCTTCATCAGCGTGCCGACGACACCAAGGATGTCGCCGAGGTCCCAGCCCTTGAACGCGGCGTAGACGTCCTCGCCGACCTTGTCGCGGGCGACATAGACCTGGATGCGGCCGGAGACGTCCTGCAGCGTGGCGAACGAGGCCTTGCCCATGACCCGCTTCAACATCATGCGGCCGGCGACCTTGACCTCGACCGGCAGGCCTTCGAGTTCTTCCGCCGATTTCTCTCCGTAGCCGTCGTGCAGCTTCTGCGCGGTGTTCTCGCGCTGGAAGTCGTTCGGGAAGGCGACCCCGCCTTGGCGCAGCTCGGCCAGCTTGGCGCGGCGCTCGGCGATGATGTGGTTCTCGTCTTGTTGCTGTTCGGCGTTGGACATCGGGGAATCCTTGGGTAAATCGGGGTTTGGCGCTGACTGGCGCGGAAAGGGGAGATTTTCGCCGATTCGGGGGGGCGGAACAAGGGAAAGGGGGCAATTCTTCCCGCCGATGCCATAATCCGGCCCCATGGAAATCCTGATTGAAATACTCCTCAAGGCCGGCCGTTCGGCGGTCGAGCTTTCGCTGTTCATCCTGCTGCCGGTGATGGTGGTGATGCTGTCGCTGATGCGCCTGCTCGAAGCGCGCGGCGCGCTCGACTGGGTGGTGGCCAAACTGGCGCCGGTGCTGAAGCCCTTCGGCCTGACCGGGCTGGGCGTGTTCGCGGCCTTGCAGATCAACTTCGTCAGCTTTGCCGCGCCGATGGCGACGCTGACCATGATGGATCAGCGCGGGGCGTCGGACCGCCACATCGCGGCAACGCTGGCGATGGTCTTCGCGATGTCGCAGGCCAACGCGGCGCTGCCGATGATGACCATGGGCCTCGACATCGGCCTGACCCTGCTGTGGTCGCTGCTCGGCGGCCTGACCGCGGCGGCGGCGACCTATTACCTGTTCGGACGTTCGCTGTCGGCGGCCGAGGGCGTGGTCGACGAACACCTTTCGCATCCGGTGGCCGAGAGCGCCAAGGGCGTGCTCGACGTGATCAACCGCGCCGGCGCCGAGGCCTTCAAGCTGGCGGTCGGGGCGATCCCGATGCTGGTGCTGTCGCTGGTGGTGGTCACCGCTTTGCGCACTTTGGGCGCGATCGACCTGCTGACGACCTTGCTGGCGCCGCTGCTTGATGCGCTGGCGATCGACCGGGCGCTGGTGCTGCCGGCGCTGACCAAGTACCTGGCCGGCGGCACGGCGATGATGGGGGTGATGGACGAAATGCGCCGCGCCGGTCAGGTCAGCGTCGAACTGCTCAACAGCAGCGCCGGTTTCCTGATCTCGCCCTTCGACCTGCCCGGCGTTGCCGTGCTGATCGCGGCCGGGCCGCGTGTCGCCAAGGTATGGAAACCGGCGGCGCTCGGTGCCTGCATCGGCATCGCGCTGCGCACCGTCGGCCACATCGTCTTTGCCTGATCAGGCAGCGTAGAAGACGGCCAGCCAGACGGTGACCTGATCGGGCGCCGTCCAGTCGACGCGGTGCTGGCGGTGCGGGGCAATGTCGATGAAATCGCCGGCGCGCAGCTGGCGGGCGTCGGCTTCGTCGGCGAAGCGCAGTTTCGCTTCGCCCTGCAGCAGCACCACCCATTCGCCTTCGTCCTGGTCGTACCAGAAATCCGGCGGGCTGGCCTGCCCGGTGGAAACGATGCGCTCGATGCGCAGTCCCGGGCGCTGCAGAATGCTCGCGAATTGCTCGTCGGCCAGCGCGGCCGACGGCAATCCGGCGAACAGGTTGGGCGTCACACGCCCTGTTTCAGGCTGGCCTCGATGAAGTCGTCGAGGTCGCCGTCGAGCACGGCCTGGGTGTTGCCGGTCTCGAAGTTGGTGCGCAGATCCTTGATCCGGCTCTGGTCGAGCACGTAGGAACGGATCTGGTGGCCCCAGCCGATGTCGGACTTGGCATCCTCCAGCTTCTGCTGCTCGGCCTGCTGCTTGCGCAGTTCGAACTCGTAGAGGCGGGCGCGCAGCATCTGCCAGGCTTCGTCGCGGTTGCGGTGCTGCGAACGGTCGTTCTGGCACTGCACGACGATGCCGGTCGGGACGTGGGTCAGACGCACGGCGGAGTCGGTCTTGTTGATGTGCTGACCGCCGGCGCCGGAAGCGCGGTAGGTGTCGGTACGCACGTCGGCCGGGTTGATCTCGATTTCGATCGAGTCATCGACTTCCGGGAACACGAACACCGAGGTGAAGCTGGTGTGGCGGCGGGCGTTGGAGTCGAACGGCGACTTGCGGACCAGGCGGTGGATGCCGGTTTCGGTGCGCAGCGTGCCGTAGGCGTGGTCGCCGGTGAACTTGACGGTGGCGCTCTTGATGCCGGCGACGTCGCCTTCCGACTCTTCCATGACCTCGACGGAAAAGCCCTTCTTTTCACCGAACTTCAGGTACATGCGCAGCAGCATCGACGCCCAGTCCTGGGCTTCGGTACCGCCGGCACCGGCCTGGATTTCCAGGAAGCAGGGCATCGGGTCGGACGGGTTGTTGAACATCCGGCGGAATTCGAGCTTGCCGACCTTTTCCTCGATCCCGGCATTGTCGGCTTCGACTGAGAGCAGCGTGTCGTCGTCGCCTTCTTCCTTGCCCATGGCAAAGAGTTCACGGCCGTCGTTGATCGCGCCATCAACGTCTTCGAGGACGAGAACGATGTCTTCCAGGGCCTTCTTCTCACGACCGAGTTCCTGGGCACGCTTGGGGTCGTCCCAGATCTTCGGGTCTTCCATCTCCTGGTTGAGGAGGGTCAGACGCTCACGTTTGTGATCGTAGTCAAAGATACCTCCGTAGCTCGTCGGCGCGCTGCGCCAGGTCGTCGAGCTTGTTGGAGATGCTGTTCAGCCGTTCTGCTTCCATGAGACAAATTCCAATGCTTTGAAAAGACGCAATTATAGCTGCCGGGCACGGCGATGCCGACCGGATTGTGCATTGTCGGGGAGGGCACCATGCCGGTGCGTGCTTTGCGGCGATGCGCATCTGCGATGCCCCGATTTTGGGATTTTTGCTGTATCAGCGAATGGTGTTTTTATTTATCTCGTTGATTCCAATAGTGATGATTTTTGGATTCCGGTTGGCAAGGCTCTTGCATATTGCACTGCACAACAGTCAATCAATGACGAGGGCCCCATGACAGAGAGCGATGTGCCTGTTTCACGACCTTTGCTGGTCAATTTACGTAGTCCCCAGCTTGCCTGCTGGTTGCTGGCGGTCACCGCCGGCGCCGCCATCGCGCTGGGATTTGCCGGTGGCTGGCCGGCTTACCTCGGCTGGCTGGGTGGTGGCGTGTTGCTGCTGTCGGCCTGGTTGTCGCTGCGTCTGGTCCGTGGCCTGGAGCAGGGGCTGGTGCAGATCGACCGCTTCGCGCTGGAGTTGGCCGGCGGCAAGCTGGTGGCCCGTCTTGACGGCCGCGATTGCGGCGTTCTGGCGCCGCTGGCCGAGCGCCTGAACGGCATGGCCCGCTCGCTGGCCGGGCTGTTCCTGGTTTTCGCCCGGATGGCGCAGGAGATTTCCAGCGTCGCCAGCGAGAGCAAGCAGAACGCCAGCGGCGGCGATGCCGGTGTGCGCCGGCAGCGCGACATCACTTTTTCCTCGTCGGCCACGCTGGAGCAATTGACCGTCAGTCTCGGCGTCACCAGCGACAGTGCGCAGGGCGCCGCCGGCGTCGCCGAAGCATCGCGGCAGATGGCGCTGGCCGGCGCCAGTCGGGTCGGCAGCCTGTCCGACAGCCTGTCCGGCCTGGCCGCGACGGTGGAGCGCACGGCGGCCGGCGCGGCACGACTCGGCGAGCGCTCGCGCGAAATCGATACCATCGTTGGACTGATTTCCGATATTGCCACCCAGACCAATCTGCTGGCGCTCAATGCCGCCATCGAGGCGGCGCGCGCCGGCGAGCAGGGGCGCGGTTTTGCGGTTGTCGCCGACGAGGTGCGCAAGCTGGCTGAACGGACCAGCGTTGCCACCCGCGAGATCGGCGAGCGTATCGAGGGCGTCCGGCACGAAGTTGACGGGATGATCGCCGCCATGGCGCAGACCCGCGACGAGGCGACGAACAGCCTGACCGATGCCGGCGAGGCGGTTGGCGAATTGCGCCGGGTCGAGGAAAACGCCCAGCGCACGCTGGAACTGATCCGCGACATCGCGGCCGCCAGCCGCGAACAGAGCGAGGCCGGGCAGAACATCGCCCGCGACATCGAGCAGGTGGCGCAACTGGCCGATGCCAACGAGCATCTGGTCAGCGAGAACAGCGAGCTGTCGCGTTACCTGAGCGAGCTGGCCGGGCAGTTGAACGGCGCCCTGAACCAATATCAATACGAGTGAGGCAACCATGGATTGGGTCATTTATTCGCTCCTGGGCGCAGCCGTGCTGATCGCGCTGCTGACGCTGGTGCAACATCACCGGCACAGCCGGCGCGACGCCGGCCAGTCGCTCGAACTCAACCTCGACGCCTGCCGGACCTTGCTGGCACTGACGGCGCATTTCCAGCAGCACCGCGGCATGAGCTCGGCCTGGTTGGCCGGTGACAAGGGATTCGGCAGCAAGCTGGAGAACAAGTCCCGGGAAATCGAGGGCCTGTTCCTGGCACTGCGGCCGCTGGCCGACAGCGAGTCCGGCAAACCCCATTCCTGTCTGACGGCCAACGAGCTCAGCCTGTTCCGGCATCGCTGGGGCGGTTTGCGCGAACGCCTGGGGCAGTTGTCGGTCGAGCAGAGCATCGTCGAGCACAGCCAGTTGATCGAACAGTTGCTGCGCTGGCTGGCCGCCCTTGGCGAAGCCCGCCTTGAGCCGCTGGTTGCCGGACGCGGTGAACGCAACCTGGTACGCAATTACGCGATCCGCCTGCCGGCGCTGACCGAATGCCTGGGCCAGGCGCGCGCCGTCGGCCTCAGCGTGACCACGCGTGGCCACTGCTCGGCGGTTGCCCGGGTGCGGCTGCTGTTCCTGATTGCCCGGGCCGAATCCATCCTCAAGCAGGCCGGCGAGGGCGGGGCGATGAACCGCCAGGCCGAGCATGCCGTCCAGCACATGGTGCGCTTGCTGCGTCAGCGGGTGCTCGGGGCCGGTGGGGTGGCGGTTGGCGCCCAGGAATACTTCGACGACGCAACGCGCGCAGTCGATGCGGTATTCGCGTGGATTGCCGACAACGGCCGGGTGTTGTCCGATGCCGGAATTGGTGCATCGGTCGGGCGCCCGGGGGGCAGTTATGCGCTTTCCTGAATCATTTGCACCGTGCTGGTGCGTCACTGTTCGGAAGCTGGCGAATTATTATGTTTTTCCCGGAAATACTGCGAAAAGTGCTTGAATTTGAGCAGGCAAGATTTTTGCTTATGATTCATCGTACTGACTCAATGTATCTGCATCGTGAACGATATTGCACCACCCAACGGTTTTCTTCCTGTCCTGCGCAAGCGTCGTGAATCTGCCTGGAATGGCATCGACACTGATCGCGTGCTGCAGGTGCTTGTGCACAACCTGGATGGGATGGTCTTTCGCTGTGCCATTGACGAGCAGTGGACGATGCATTTCGTCAGCGATGGCAGTCGCGAGCTGACCGGATACTGCCCGGACGAACTCGAATACAACAAGGTCACGTCGCTGGAGGTGATCACCTATCCGGAAGACCGGGCCGTGGTCCGCCGGGCGATTTCGACGGCGATGGCCGGCAGCGGCCGTTACCGTGTCCAGTACCGGATCGTGCATCGGCGCGGTGCGGTCAAATGGGTGCTTGAACGCGGTGCCGTGGTGCTCGACGAGAAAGGGCAGCGGGTACTCGAAGGCTTCATCGAGGATGTCACCGAACAGGTCGAGAGCCAGCGTCAACTGGCCGATGCCGAGCTGCGCTACCGCAGCATTTTCGAGGATTCGGTGGTCGGCATGTTCCAGACCTCGATCGACGGTCATTACCTCGCCGCCAACCGGGCCTTGGCCGGACTCTACGGTTACGAGACGCCGGACGCACTGATCGCCGGCCTGTCCGACATCGCCGGCCGACTCTACGTCGAGGCCGGGCGTCGTGAGGAATTCAAGACCCTGATCCGCGAGCACGGGCGGGTGACCGATTTCGAATCCGAGGTCTATCGCCGCGACGGCAGCCGCATCTGGATTTCCGAACATGCCCACGTGGTGTACAGCCCGGAAGGCGAGGCGCTGTATTACGAAGGGACGGTCGAAGATGTGACCGCCCAGCACAATTACCGCCAACAACTCGAATACCAGGCGACGCACGATCCGCTGACCGGGCTGCCCAACCGCAATCTGCTCCAGGACCGACTGCAGCAATTGCTCAACCTGGCCCAGCGTCGGGGGACCAAGGGCTCGCTGGCCTTCGTCGATCTCGACAACTTCAAACTGATCAACGACAGCCTGGGGCACGGCGCCGGCGACAAACTGCTGGTCGAAGTGGCCCGCCGACTCAGGTCCTGCCTGCGCGATACCGACACCGTCGCCCGTTACGGTGGCGACGAATTCGTGCTCATCCTCGGCGACGATGGCGGCCTCAGCGACACCTTGCACATCCTGCGCCGGGTTCGCAACGCGATTGGCGAACCGGTCATGCTCGATGGCCAGGAAGTCCGCGTCGATTGCAGCATCGGCGTCAGCGTCTTTCCCGATGACGGCGCCGAGCTCGGCGTCCTGCTCCGCCATGCGGACGCGGCCATGCACCATGCCAAGAAACTGGGCAAAGGGCAGTTCCAGTTCTACACCGAATCGCTGAATGCCGAGGCGCGTGATCGCCTGGCGCTCGACTCGGCGCTGCGTCGGGCAGTCGAGCAGGAAGAGTTGCACGTCGTCTATCAACCTAAGGTCGATGCGCGAGGCCGTCCCTTCGGTTTCGAGGCCCTGGTCCGCTGGGAGAGCGCCGAATTCGGCAGCGTGTCGCCGGTGCGCTTCATTCCGCTGGCCGAAGAGAATGGGCTGATCGGACAACTGACGGTTTTCGTGCTGCGCACCGCCTGCCGGGAAGCGGCCAGGTGGCGGGCTGCCGGCCACGGGCATCTGCGCGTGGCGGTCAATATTTCGCCCAGCCTGTTTCGCGAAAAGGATCTGGCCGCGCTGGTCCGCGCTGTTCTCGCCGAAGCCGGCCTGCCGCCGGAAAACCTCGAACTCGAGATCACCGAGGGCGTGCTGATGGGCGACGTCCAGCGCACGCTGGCCGTGCTCAATGAACTGAAAGCGATGGGCGTCTACATCGCGGTCGACGACTTCGGCACGGGTTATTCCTCGCTCGCCTACCTCAAGCGTTTCCCGATCGACATTCTCAAGGTCGACCGCTCCTTCGTGCTCGAATGCGATCAGGGCAATGGCGGACTGGCGATTACCCGCGCCATCGTTTCACTGGCGCACAGCCTGAACCTGCGGGTAGTCGCCGAAGGGGTTGAACAGCAGACTCAGCTTGCCGTGCTCAATGCGCTCGGTTGTCAGGAATTCCAGGGTTATTACTTTGCCCGGCCGATGCCGGTCGAGCAAATCGCCGCCTATCTGGCCGGTGGTTGAAAAAATGCCGGACCCCGCGATCAGCGTCGGGAATCCGGCAAAGGCCGGCACCGCGGTGTGCCGGCGGGGGTTCAGGCCTTGTTCAGACTGAGGATGCTCGATTTTCGGTATTCCTCGTTCGGGAAGACGCGACCGCTCACCAGGGTCTCGAAAATGTGCTCGAAGACAATGCCGGGTTGGCCCTTCTTGAGGCCGGAACGGAAGTAGGAATGCCCTTTGGGCGGATCGTAAAGTGTATTGACGTCATCGCAATCGACGGCGTAGACGTTCTTCGGCGTCAGCTCCATGTTTTCCGGTCCGGAGTGGCCAAGTCGGCGTGAAGCCTCGCCGTTCTTCAGGTTGGAGACCTTGCTGGCGCGCAGCGCCAGGTCGTCGGAGGCGTAATAAACGATGACGTTGCGCGAGGCATGGCTGATCAGTTCGCCTGCCTCACCCTTGTGCAGCGATTCGTTGAGAATGTCGGCGGCGACCATGAAGGTGTTGCGGAAGAGCAGCGGTAAACCCTGCGGCTGGTCGTAGTGTTTCCAGTTGGAGAGCGTCTGGCGCAGTACCCGGTTGCCCATCGAATGCGCCAGCAGGTTGATCCGCTTCAGGCAGGGATCGTCTTCCGGGTTGTATTCGACCGAGTTGCGCCATTCCATGAAGCGCTGCATCACCCGGGCGAAGGTGAAGGCACTCTGGTCGGCAGCCTTCTGGTCGTCCCAGTAGTCCTTGATGATGCCGAGGTCGGCGTCGCATGGCCAGACCAGCGGCAGCACCAGGACTTCACCAGACTTCTTCTTGTCGCACAGCTTCTGCAATTCCTCGGTCGCTGCGAAAACATCTTCCGGCAGATTGGAGAAACCGTGGATGTATACCAGCACCTGCCGGACTTTCGCCGCTTTCAACGACTTCAGCAGGTTCATGCTGCCGATTTCCTCGTATTTCCCCTTCTTGTGTCGGGTGCAGCAGAAGAAGCTGCGGCTCGACGAATTGTTCTGCAGGTCGAACACGAAATCCTTGTTCAGCGCGGGTTCCGTGTTAACCGTCGGCATGCGGCTGGTGATGAACAGCATCGGCTTTCTCCCGTGAGTATTTGCGTAGCGCCTCCGCAGGCGATTGTCATCAAGCTTAGTAGCTGAATGGAATATGTCAATCGGTTTGTTTGGGCGTCGCGGGCGACGGCGTGCTGCCGGAAATTGGGTCAGGTTTCGGCGATCTGGCGTAGTCGCCAGTTATGTTCCGCGGCGCGCCGGGAGATTTCGCGGTTGAGCGCTGTCTGTTGCTGGCCGAAGGCGTCGCGTTCGCCATGATTGCGGCTGGCGGCTTCAATGCTGCGCAAGCAGCGCCAGCGATAGCCTTGGCGGGTCCGGAACAGTCGCATCTCTTCCTTGGGGTGATGCACACGGCAGCAATAGCAAAACAGCATCTCTGTCATTACAACCTCGCGGGAAAGGTGTCGTTGCCAGATCAGCTTGCCAATGGCGTGTTACGGCAGGATGAAGGCTGTGCTTCCCGCTCGAGACGTCTGCTGTGACGGCTGAGGGTTAGCAGGGGCCGGCTTCGCAAGGCCAGCCATCGCCATCCCCGTCCATTTTTACGTCCGGGCAGTGACGCAGAAAATATTTCGCTTCGGCGCACGACGTCATCTGGGAACAGTGCTGGCGCCCGTCGCATCGAAAGCTTGGCGAGGCTGGTCCGGGCGTTGCTATCTGGGGCGCCGGCGGTGCGAGGATACGGTCGCGCTGGATGAACGCGGTGTAGCTGTAGTAGCCGAGACCGGCAATCAGCAACGCCGGTAACAGCCGTCCGAGCCAGCCTGTTCCGCGCCGTTCTTCAGCGCGCCGGGGTGGCTGCGCGCCTTGCGCTGCTTTTCCGACCGTTGTCCGATCGTGACAAAGCAGCCGTTTCGCCTGCTTCTTGCCGTCGGCGCTGGTTTCGATTTCGAAGCTCAGGCGTTCGCCGATGCGCGGACGGATGCCGTCGCGCGGGAAGGCGGAGACGTGAACGAATATTTCCGGACCGCCGTTGTTCGGCGCGATGAAGCCGAATCCGCGGTCGTCATTCCATTGTTTGAGCGTGCCTTCGATGCGCATGATGTTTTCGCTGGTTCAGTACGGCCGATTATGTCGATCGGTTTCCCGTCATGCAATTGTTTTTCCCGATCCGCCGGAAACAGGGGGGGGCAGGTGGTCGGCTTACTCCAGGTACTCGATCATCAACTGCGGATTCTCGACGCCCATGTATTCATTGACCGACAGCCGATAGGCAGCGCGGGTGTTGTGGCCGGGCTGGGTCGAGAAATTGAACTGGATCGCCTCGATCCGGCTGTTGCCCTTGCGCAGCCGCAGTTTCAGGTGCTTTTCCTTGAGCACGCGCTGTTGTTCGACTTCGAATTCGTCGACGAACAGCGGCGCCGGGAAGCCCTGGCCCCAGATTTCGTTTTCCAGGAGCTTGGCGGTTTCCAGGCTGATGTAGCCGCCTTCGAGTGGGCCGTCGGTTTCCAGCGTGCGGGTGAGGTCGGACGGGGCGAGGAGTTCGCCGGCGACTTCGGCGAACATGGCCTGGAAGCGTTCGAAATCGCCGGCCCGGAGGGTCGCGCCGGCGGCCATCGCGTGGCCGCCGAAGCGGACGAGCAGGCCGGGGGCGCGCTTGGCGACGAGGTCGAGCGCGTCACGCAGATGCAGGCCGGGGATTGAGCGGCCGGAACCCTTGACGATATCGCCTTCGCCCTGGGCAAAGGCGAACACTGGCCGGTGCAGCTTGTCCTTGATGCGCGAGGCGAGGATGCCGACGACGCCTTCGTGCCATCCCGGGTCGAACAGGGCGACGCCGGGTGCGGCGGCATCGACGTCCATCGACTCAAGCAGGGCGAGCGCCTGTTCCTGCATGCCGGCCTCGATTTCGCGGCGTTCGCGGTTGAAGTTGTCGAGTTCCTGGGCGATGTTGAGCGCCCGCGCCGGGTCGTCGGTGAGCAGGCATTCGACGCCCAGACGCATGTCGGCGAGGCGGCCGGCGGCGTTCAGGCGCGGCCCGATCAGGAAGCCGAGGTCGAAGGCGGTGGCTTTGCGCGGATCGCGCCCGGCCGCCTTGAACAGCGCCGCGATGCCCGGCTGCAGCCGGCCGGCGCGCATGCGCTTGAGGCCCTGGCTGACCAGGATGCGATTGTTGCGGTCGAGTTTGACGACGTCGGCGACGGTGCCCAGCGCCACGAGGTCGAGCAGGTCGGCGAAGTTCGGTTCCGGGCGCTCGGCGAAAAAGCCGCGCTCGCGCAATTCGGCGCGTAGTGCCAGCATTACGTAGAACATCACGCCGACACCGGCGATGCATTTCGACGGGAAGTCGCAGCCGGGCTGGTTGGGATTGACGATGCAGTCGGCGTCGGGGAGCGATTCGCCGGGCAGGTGATGGTCGGTGATCAGCGTGGCGATGCCGTGCTGCTGGGCGCGGGCGACGCCTTCGAGGCTGGCGATGCCGTTGTCGACGGTGATGATCAGGTCCGGCGATTGCTGCGCAGCGACATCGACGATCTCCGGCGACAGCCCGTAGCCGAGCTTGAAGCGGTCGGGCAGCAGGAAATCGACGTCGGCACCGAGCGCTTTCAAGGCGCGCATGCCGACGGCGGTGGCGGTGGCGCCGTCGCAGTCGTAGTCGCCGATGATCAGCATTTTTGCCTCGGCCTCGATGGCGTCGGCGAGCAGGCTGGCGGCGTCGCCGGCGTGGGTCAGCGCGGTGGGCGGCAGCAGGGATTTCAGCTCGTAATCGAGTTCGGCCTTGTCGGTAACGCCGCGCGCGGCGTAGAGCCGGGCGAGCAGGGGATGCAGGCCCTGTTGTTCGAGTTGCCAGACGGTACGCTGGGGCGCGCTGCGGGTGACGATGCGGGTCAAGACGGTCTTCCTTCCGGCGCTGTGGCGGCCAGCGCGTTGGCAATGGCGGCCGGCGAGCGGCCCTTCTTCCAGAATTTCCAGCGCTCGCCGCCGGTGATTGTCCACTGCAGCCGGCCGTAGATGGTCGGGGCGACGATGTCGAGCTGGTGCACGGTCTTGCCCTGTTGCGCGCGCAGCGGGGCGAACCAGTGGCTGTCCAGATCGGTAAACGCCTGCCGCCAGCCTTCCGGGTTTTCGTAGAGGATGGTCGGCAGCAATTGATCAAGCACGACCAGCGGCGCCTGCACCTTGGCGGCGAGCACTTCACCCAGATTTTCCGGTCGGCCATGCACGGCCAAGCAGGCAGCGCGGCCCAGGCCGACGGCCAGCGTATCATCGGCGAACAGCGCATCGAAGGCTGCCGCCGGCTGCCCGGCAGTCCCCGCACCCCACAACCACAGGCTGTTGATCGCCGGCTTGCCGGCGCCGGCCCGCGCCGCGTTGACCGGGTGTAAATGCAGGAACATCTGCACTTCGTTCAGCCAGCGGTGCAGCGGCGAAGTCTTGTCGCTCAGGTCGCTGTCCATGCGCCGCCCGGCGACGGCGGAAAGCGGCGCAGCGACATGCTCGGCCGGCTGATGCAGACGCAGATACCAGCGCCGCGCCGTCGCCGCATGAAACACGCCGATGTCGGCGAACTCGGCATTCAGCGCTGCCACCAGCGCCTGCGCCTCAGTCTCGTCCACATCGAAAGCCCCGGCATCGGCAAGCACGATGCGCTCGTGATGAAAACGCAGATGCACCGGATCGGCGCACAGCCAGTGCCCATCTTCGGCGACCGCACCCGCTTCGCCCAAGCGCCGGAACGCCGCCGGTCCACCAGCCGGCACACCGAACAGCTCGACCAACGATTGTTCGAGCGAAACCGGCGCCGAACGCCGGAACACCGCATGCCCGTCCAACCACTCGAAACCCGGCGCCGGCAACTTGTCCAGCGTCAACGGGTCGCCCGGTTCGGGCCAGATCAATTCGGGAACAAGCAGGGTCAGGCGCACGGTACAGCACTCATCGGGGGAAGGCGCGAGTTTATCACTGCGGCGGGGGGCGCTTGCGGTGGGTGTTGATCAGTGGTTGATAAACCACTGGACGATGTCTTGCGCCCCATAGTAGTGTTTCTTCATGCTCAAGCAGCTCCTCAACCTCTTAAATCGCGTCCCGGTAACGCTCGTCTTGCTCGGCATGACCTTGGCGACCTTCGTGTTTTATGTTGCCGCCGAGAAACGTATCGATGCCGCCAACGAACAGCGACATGCCTCGCTGCTATTGGCGGAAGAATTGCGCCAGTCATCCGACGACCTGACACGTATGGTGCGAACCTACGCTGTAACGGGCAACCCGATCTACAAGCGGCATTTCCAAGAAATCCTCGATATCCGCGACGGTAAAAAACCACGTCCGGTCAATTATCAGTACGTCTATTGGGATCTGGTCGGTCCCAGCGACCAAAGACCTCGCCCATTTGCCGAGGCAATCCCTTTGATGGCACTGATGCAGCAGGCCGGGTTCGCCGAGCCGGAATTCGCCAAACTGGCCGAGGCCAAGAGTGATTCGGATGAACTGGCAAAGATCGAGCTCGCCGCCATGGCATTGCTGGAAAAAATGCAGCCGCCGGCACCAGACGATCAACAACGCACCGTCGAGATGCTGCACGACGCCCGCTACCATGAAGCCAAGCTGGGTATCATGAGATCAATCGGAGAAGCCATTGTGCTCTCTGACCAGCGCACGCTCGCTGCTGTCAATGCAGCTGAAAAAAGAGCTTTCCAACTGCGTGTTGTATTCGTCTTGCTTGCCGTATCGTTGGCATGGCAACTGTGGCGTCTGCGGAGGCGTGAAACAGAGCGCACGATAGAACTCAGGGTTGCGCATGATGACGTCAAAAAACATATTGACGAATTGTTATCAAGCCGAACCCGCTTACAAACGAGTCAGGAGAGCCTGTCTCATATCATTCGCTCGCCAGAGCTGAGTGCCAGTCTGGATGACGCCTTTGCCTTTGTATTGGAAAAGATAGCCGGCACCCTCGATATTGCCAGAGTCAGCATCTGGCAACTGAGCGAAGACCTTCAAACAATTCACTGCCGTGATCTTTGGGGGGCAACAGGCCAAAAACATACATCAGGGTTTGCCTTGTCGAGAGCCGATTACCCCGCCTACTTCAAGCACATCGAGAGGGACGAGCCAATTGTTGCCAATGACGCACACACCCATGCTGGCACCTGCGAGTTTTCCGCTGACTATCTGATACCGCTCGGCATCAACTCAATGCTTGATGTGCCAATTCACGTCAACGATAAACTTTGGGGCGTCATGTGTCTCGAACACATTGGCAAGGCTAAGGTATGGGAACCGGAAGATATTGCCTTTATCACCAGCGCGGCCGCGCTGGTAGCGCTGGCCATTGAAAAGAGCCGCCGTCGCCAGACTGAAGACAATCTTCGGATTGCCAAAGAAGCCGCGGAGGCCGCCAACATTTCAAAGAGTACCTTCCTGGCCAACATGAGCCACGAAATCCGCACCCCGCTCAATGCCATCACCGGCATGGCACACATCCTTCGCCGTAGTGGCTTGGCCCCGTTGCAGATAGATAAAATCAACAAGATCGAAAGCGCCGGCAAGCATCTGCTTGAGGTCATCAACGAGGTACTCGACCTGTCCAAGATCGAAGCAGGCAAGTTCGTCCTGGAAGACCTCCCGGTCCATGTTGAGGCCCTGCTCGTCAATGTTGACTCGATGCTCGGCCAGAAAGCCCGCGACAAGGGCCTGCGCTTCAACATCGAAACGAGTTCCTTGCCTCAGTTTCACGGTGACCCCACTCGACTGCAACAAGCCCTGCTCAACTATGCCGCTAATGCCATCAAGTTCACGGAGCGGGGTCATGTCACCCTGCGAGTAACGCAAGAAGCCGAAACCAACGACACCGCCACGCTGCGTTTCGAAGTTGAAGATACGGGTATCGGCATTAGTCCCGAAGCACAGTCCAGACTCTTCACGGCCTTCGAGCAGGCCGACAATTCGACTACTCGCCAATACGGCGGCACCGGACTTGGGCTGGCTATTACCAAGAAAATCGCCGAAGTGATGGGGGGCGGTGCGGGTGTCACCAGCACGCCCGGCCAGGGCAGCATCTTCTGGTTCACCGCTGTTCTCCAGAAAACGCCCACAACAACTGCACAAGCCACCCATACCGGCAACGAAACCGCCGAGCAAATCCTGCTGCGTGACCATGCTGGCAAGAGCATCCTGTTGGTGGAAGATGAGCCGATCAACCGGGAAATTGCCCAAATGCTGCTGGAGGATGTGGGCCTCGCCGTCGATATGGCGGAGAACGGCCAGCAAGCCGTCGAGAAAGCCTGTTCAGGCGATTACGACGCTATCCTGATGGACATGCAGATGCCGGTGTTGGATGGACTGGATGCAACCCGGCAGATACGGCAATTGTCCGGCTGCGAGACGACGCCCATTCTGGCGATGACGGCCAATGCCTTTGCCGAAGACAAGGAAAGGTGCTTTAACGCAGGCATGAATGACTTTCTTTCCAAGCCGGTTAAGCCAGAAATTCTCTACGCGATGCTGCTCAAATGGTTTGAGCAGCATCGGGGCTGAACGGTTGGTTTGTAGCTGTTTGACCTTCGGTGGAGCGAATGACAGCAACGAGGGGAAGGGGTGGCGGAAGGTGGCGGGGTAGATATTCACTTTCAGCGATACCGGATATCCCCTTTGCCTTGCGTACGCCTGCCTGGTGGCCGGTGATAATTCGTTCGTCGGGAATCCGGATGGAAATTGCGCTTGGTCAACTGCGCGGTCGCCCCGAATCGATTAACCTTCCCCCTTTCTGCAAACGCACGCGAGGTAGTTCATGCCGGTGATCGAAGTCCGCCATCCCCTGGTCAAACACAAAATCGGACTGATGCGGGAAGGCGACATCAGTACCAAGAAATTCCGCGAGCTGACCGCCGAGTTGGCGCGCCTGCTGAGTTACGAAGCCTGCCGCGATTTCGAGCTTGAGCCCCGTCTTATCGAAGGCTGGTGCGGCGAGGTCGAAATCGAGCAGATCAAGGGCAAGAAGGTTACCGTGGTACCCATCCTGCGCGCCGGCATCGGCATGCTCGACGGCATCCTCGACCTGATCCCGAACGCCAAGGTCAGCGTTGTCGGCATTGCCCGCAATCATGAGACGCTGATGCCGGAGCCGTATTTCGAGCGCTTCGTCGGCCAACTCGACGAGCGCCTGGCGATGATCATCGACCCGATGCTGGCTACTGGCGGTTCGCTGATCGCCACCATCGACATGTTGAAGCGCAAGGGCTGCAAGCAGATCAAGGCGCTGGTGCTGGTTGCTGCACCGGAAGGCATCGCGGCGATGGAGAAAGCGCATCCCGACGTGCAGATTTACACCGCCGCCATCGACAGCCATCTCAACGAGCACGGCTACATCATCCCGGGCCTCGGCGATGCCGGCGACAAGATTTTCGGAACCAAGGAATCATGAGTCACACCCACGACCCCGTTTGGCGCACCGCCCTGTCCGGCGCGCAAATCCTCTTCGTCGCCTTCGGCGCGACCGTCCTCGTGCCGCTGCTTACCGGCCTCAACCCGAGCCTGGCGCTGCTCGGCGCCGGCGTCGGCACGCTGATCTTCCAGCTATGCACCAAGCGCCAGGTGCCGATCTACCTGGGCTCCAGCTTTGCCTTCATCGCGCCGGTGATCTATTCGGTGCAGACCTGGGGCATGAACGCCACGCTCGGCGCGCTCGCCGCCGCCAGCTTCTTCTATTACGTCGCCGCGGCGCTGGTCAAATGGCGTGGCGTCGGCCTGATCCACAAGCTGCTGCCGCCGGTGGTGATCGGCCCGGTGGTCATGGTCATCGGCCTCGGTCTGGCCCAGGTTGCGGTCAGCATGGCCACTGGCAAGGCCGGCGATGCCCAGGTCGTGCCCTACGAAACGGCCATCGCCATCGCCGCCATCTCGCTGCTGGCGACCATGCTCACTGCCATCCGCGCGCGCGGCCTGCTCAAGCTGGTGCCGATTTTGGTCGGTGTCGCCGTCGGCTACACCGTCTCGCTGTTCGTCGGTATCGTCGATTTCAGCAAGGTCACGGCGGCGGCGTGGATTGCCGTGCCCGAGTTCGGCACGCCGGAATTCAACCTGGCGGCGATCCTGTTCATGATCCCGGTGGCGATTGCGCCCATCGTCGAGCACGTCGGCGGCATCCTCGCCATCGGCTCGGTGGCCGGCAAGGACTATACCGAAAGCCCGGGCCTGCACCGCACGCTGTTCGGCGACGGCCTGGCGGTCAACGTCGTCGGCCTGTTCGGCGGCCCGCCGGTGACCACCTACGGCGAGGTGACCGGCGCCGTCATGCTGACCAAGAACTACAACCCGGTGGTGATGACCTGGGCTGCCGGCTTCGCCATCCTTATGGCCTTCGTCGGCAAGTTCGGCGCGCTGTTGCAGACCATCCCGATGCCGGTGATGGGCGGCATCATGGTGCTGCTGTTCGGCTCGATTGCCGGCATCGGCCTGAAGACGCTGCTCGACGCCAAGGTGAACCTGACCAGCGCGCGCAACCTGTGCATCGTCTCGGTAACCCTGGTCACCGGCATCGGCGGCCTGGGCGTGACCATCGGCAGCTTCTCGCTGCAGGGCATCAGCCTGTGCGGCGTGCTGGCGGTGCTGCTCAACCTGTTGCTGCCGGCCGAGCCGACGGAGTCAGACAAGGTGCGTTGATCTGCATCCCTGATGACTACCGAGCTTTCCCCACGCGTCGAGCGTTTCTTTCTGGTGACCCTGGCTGGCATCCAGTTCAGCCATGTGCTCGATTTCATGATCATGATGCCGCTCGGCCCGATCCTGATGACCGCTTTCGGCATTGATACGCACGAGTTCGGCTTGCTGGTCGCGTCCTACAGTTTCAGTGCGGCGGTTTCCGGGGTGCTGGCAGCGACCTTCGTCGATCGCTTCGAGCGCAAGCGGCTGTTGCTGGTGGTCGTGGCGCTGTTCGCGCTGGCGACGCTGGCCTGTGCGCTGGCCCCGGGGTATTCGACGCTGCTGCTGGCGCGGGGGATGGCCGGGGTGTTCGGCGGGGTGATGGGGGCATTGATCCACACCATGATCGGCGATGCGATTCCGTTCTCACGCCGGGCGCGGGCCAGCGGCATCGTGGCCAGCGCCTTTTCGCTGTCGACCATTGCCGGCGTACCGCTGTCGCTGTGGCTGGCCAATCATCTGGGCTGGCGCGCGCCGTTCGCGTTGATCGCATTACTGGGCGTTGTCTTCATGCTGGTCGGCCTGCGTTTCCTGCCGGAACTGCGGCATCACCTTGCTGAGGAAAAGCGCGCACATCTGCTCTCCGATACCTTCAGTGTGCTTGCCGATGGCAACCACCTGCGCGCCTTGCTGTTTTCCGCGCTGATCATCTTTTCCGGTTTCACGGTGATTCCGTACATCACGATTTACGCGGTAGGCAACGTCGGCATCGCCCAGGCGGACATTCCCATCGTCTACCTGGTCGGCGGCTTCGCCACCTTCATCAGCGCCCGGCTGATCGGGCGCTGGGCTGACCATCACGGCAAGGTCGAGATCTATCGCCGGGTCGGCCTGCTGGCAATGGTGCCGCTGCTGGTGCTGACGCATGTCGGTGTGCTGCCGCTGTGGGGCTGGCTGATCTGTTCGACCAGCTTCTTCGTGTTGCTGTCAGGGCGGATGATCCCGGCGATGGCGATCATCGCCTCAGCGGCGCAGCCGAAACTGCGTGGCACCTTCATGTCGCTCAACGGTACCGTGCAGTCCCTGGCGATGGGGCTGGCGACGACGCTGGCCGGTTTCCTGGTCAATATGGACGATAGCGGTCGCATGGTCGGCTATCCGCTGGTCGGCTACGTTGCCGTGGTCGCCAACCTGGCGGCGATCTGGTGCGCCTCACGCATCGTCATGCACGGCCGTAACGCCTGACTTTCCGGAGCCATCATGGACAAGACGACTTACTGGATATTGCGTTGCGAGCATCGCTTGCTGTTCCTGGCCGATGGCGCACAGTTCCCGGTGGGCCATGCTGCCGATTTCGGCAATCCGGAGCGGGCGCTGATCGTCAGCGAATCGCCGGAATGTCGCCATGTTGCGGTCGACGTCGCCGAATTCCCGAAAATACCCGGCGCCGAACCGGTTTCCGTGCGCGCCATCTTCACCCTGGCCGGTCCGGAAATTTTCGCGCTCGCCGGTCGGGCGACGCAACTGCTCGACTGGCAGGCCAATCACCGTTATTGCGGCCGTTGCGGCACGCCAACCGAAATCGTGGCGGACGAGCCGGCGATGCGCTGTCCGGCCTGTGGCCTATTGGCTTATCCACGTCTGTCGCCGGCGGTGATGGTGCTGGTGCGCGATGGCGAGAGGCTGCTGCTGGCACGCAGTCCGCATTTCAAGCCGGGCGTGTACAGCGCGCTGGCCGGGTTCGTCGAGCCGGGCGAGACGCTGGAGCAATGCGCGGTGCGCGAAGTGTGCGAGGAGGTCGGCGTCGAGATCGCCAACCTGCGCTATTTCTCCAGTCAGCCCTGGCCGTTTCCCAATTCGCTGATGATCGCGTTCTTCGCCGATTACGCCGGCGGGACGATCACGCCGCAGCCCGGTGAAATCGAGGATGCCGGCTGGTACCTGCCGGCTGAACTGCCGCTGCTGCCCGATCCGGTGAGTATTGCGCGGCGCCTGATCGACGCGGCGCTGGCGACTTAAACCGCGTCGTCGTCGCGGTGCGTGCGCATCGCGGCAAAACATTCCTGCCAGTAATCCAGACAAGCACGAACCTTGGGCAGGCGATGGCGTTCCTGCAGCATCACCGCGTACACGGGGATGCGTTCGCGGTCGGTGTAGTCGGCGAGTACCTGGCACAGTTGCCCGCGCCGGACCAGCGGCGAGACCAATAATTCGTTGAGGCGGGCGATGCCGATGCCTTCGAGCGCCAGGGCGAGGACGATGGAAGTGCTGTCGGCGCGGGTGTGGCCCTTGACCAGCAGGATGTCGGTCCGGTTGCTACGGGCCAGCCGTTTGTCCTTGTTGGCCGACTGCCAGACGGCGGCGGTGCTGTCCCATTCGCTGCTGTCCTGCGTCGATTTCCTGAATGGCCAGCGATTCAGAGACTGGCTGGCGCTGTTGGCAATCAGCCGGTGTTTTGCCAGATCGGCCGGGGTCGCCGGTGTGCCGAACTTGTCCAGATAGCTGGGGGCGGCGTAGAGGCTGCGGCCATGTTCGCCAATTTTCCGGATGACCAGGCTTTCGGCGTTGTCGACGCCGGCGCGGATGGCGATGTCGATGCCGTCGCGAGCCAGATCGGAAACCCGGTCGTCGGCCAGGATGTCGATCTGCAGCCCCGGGTGGCGCGCGTACAGCCCAGGCAGGCTGGGGACGATGACCATCTGGGCGAGGATGGGGCTGATGCAGATGCGGACCAGTCCGCTCGGCCCGGCCAGCTTGCCGCTCAACTCGCTGTCCATTTCGGCGGCGATGTCGAGCATGCGCCGGGCGTGGGCGAGGAAGGTGTCGCCTTCATCGGTCAGCGACAGGCCGTGCGTGCTGCGATGCAGGAGGCGGACGCCGAGTGCGGCCTCCATGCGGGCGATGGCGCGCGATACCTGGCTGACCGGCTCGTTGCGCTCGCGCGCTGCCGCCGAAAGCGTACCGAGTTCGGCAACGCGGACGAAGAGGGCGGCGTCGGTCAGGTTCAGTTGCATGCCTGGCAGTATGAACGGGAATTTATTGTTTTGCAAAAACTGCAATAGCAATCTGCATTTTCGGCGGTTTCCGATATTCGGTTGTAGCAATAAAGTGCGAACCGTTACTTGTGAAGGAGATTGCCATGAGCCAGATCGACCGCCCGGGGGCGCTGCCCCTTGCCGCGCGCGATGCCGAACGGCGGGGTCGCCGCTACGAGCAGGCCGTCGAGCGCGCCGAGGCAATGCGGCGTGCCGAGATCAAGGTGGCGCAGGATAGGCTGATTGCTTTGACTGTTGCGCTGTTGGTCCGCGTGTTGCGGCGTGCAACAGGATATTTGCGAGACTGCCGAGGCAGTCTCGCTCGCCCTGCCGCATGAACACGCGCCGGTGAAAGCGCGCGCTTCGTTTGCGGTCGGTGTCAGCCGGTCAGCGGCTTGACCACGCGCTTGACGGCGGTGTCGTCGGGGTGCGGGTGGATGGTGAAGCCGAGGCTGGTCATCAGGCGGAACATCTTGCTGTTGGTCGACAGTACGTCGCCGACCACGGCGCGGTAGCCCTTGCTGCGGGCGCAGTCGATCAGCGCCGTCATCAGCTTGCGGCCGACACCGCACTTCTGCCAGTCGTCGCCGACGGCCAGCGCGAACTCGACCGATTCGCCGTCCGGATTGAGCACATAGCGGGCCACGCCGATCTGGTGTTCCTTGCCGGTTTCGGCGTTGGGCAGCGTTGCGACCAGCGCCATTTCCCGGTCGTAGTCGATCTGCGTGAAGCGGACCAGCATGGTCTGGGTCAGTTCGCGCAGGGTGTCCATGAAGCGGTAGTAGCGCGATTCGTCGGACATGGCCTTGACGAATTCCTGCTCCATGTCGGCATCTTCGGGGCGGATCGGGCGGATGGTGACGACCTTGCCGTCGTTCATCGTCCAGTCCTGGATCAGGTGCACCGGGTAGGGATAGATCGCCATGTGCGCGTAGCGGTCGCCGCTGCTGTTGGCCGCATGGTCGATGACGATGCGGGCGTCGGCAGCGATGGCGCCGTGCTCGTCGACGATCAGCGGATTGAGGTCCATTTCGATGATCCACGGCAGTTCGCAGACCATTTCCGAGATGCACAGCAGGACTTCCTTGAGCGCTTCACGGTCGACCGGCGGCATGTTGTGGAACTGGTCGAGCACCTTGGAGGTGCGCGTCGAGTCGATCAGGTCCTTGGCCAGGAACTTGTTCAGCGGCGGCAGCGCGACCGAACGGTCGGAGAAGATTTCATTGTCGAAACCGCCGGCGCCGAAGGTGATCACCGGCCCGAAGATCGGGTCACGCAGCACGCCGATCATGATTTCGCGGCCGTGCGGGCGGGACAGGAAGGGTTCGATCGAGACGCCGTTGATCTTGGCGGTCGGATTGCGCTTCTGCACCGTGTCGATGATGTCGTGATAGGCGTTGCGTACCGCCGGTGCGTTCTGGATGTTGAGGCGGACGCCGCCGGCGTCGGACTTGTGCGGCAGGTCGGGCGAATCGACCTTCATCGCCACCGGGAAGCCGATCTGTTCGGCCAGCAGCAGGGCTTCGGTGGCGGTGCGGGCGACCATGGTCTGGGCGACCGGCACCTTGAAGGCGCGCAGGATGGCCTTCGATTCCATTTCCGAGAGCACCTTGCGCCGTTCGGCGAGCAGGGCCTCGATCAGCATCTTGGCGCCTTCGGCTTCCGGCCGGCCGTGCTGGCGGGTCGGTTCCGGCGTTTGCAGCAGCAACTTCTGATTGCTGTAGTACTTGGAAATGTGGTGGAACAGTTCGATTGCCGTTTCCGGCATGCGGAAGGCCGGGATGCCCGAGTCTTCGAGCAGCTTGCGCGCTTCGGAAACCTGGGATTCACCCATCCAGCAGCAGATGATGCGGCGGTTGAGCTTGTCGGAAATCGAGATGATCGCCTGGGCCACGCCCATCGGGTCGGTCATCGCCTGCGGCGAGAGCATGACCAGGGTGCTGTCGACGTTCGGATCCTGCGAGATCGATAGCAGGGCGTCGCGGTAACGTTCTGGGGTCGCGTCGCCGCCGATGTCGATCGGGTTGCTGTGCGACCAGCTGGCCGGCAGCACCTTGTTCAGGTTGCCGATGGTTTCCGCGGCCAGCTCGGCCAGCGGAATGCCGAGGTCGCCCGCACGGTCGGCCGCCATGGCGCCCGGACCGCCACCATTGGTGATGATCGCCAGACGGGCGCCTTGCGGACGGAACTTGGAGGCGAGTGCCTTGGCCGCGTAGAACAGCTGGCCGACGTTCTTGACGCGGACGACGCCGGCACGGCGCACGGCGGCGTCGAAGACGGTATCGGAAACGGCGGCCATGCCCGAATGCAGGCGGGCGGCGTGCGAACCGGCTTCGTGACGGCCGGCCTTGAGCAGGATGATCGGCTTGATCCGCGCCGCCGAACGCAACGCGCTCATGAAGCGGCGGGCGTGGCGGATGCCTTCGACGTACATCAGGATGTAATGGGTGCGGCTGTCGTAGATCAGGTAATCGAGGATTTCACCGAAATCGACGTCGGCGGTCATGCCCAGCGAGATGACCGACGAGAAACCGACCTGGTTGGCCTGCGCCCAGTCGAGCACTGCCGAACACATGGCGCCGGACTGCGAGACCAGGGCCAGGTTGCCGGGCGCGGCGGAAGCGCGGGTGAAGGTGGCGTTGAGGCCGAGTTCGGGGCGGATGATGCCCAGGCAGTTGGGGCCGAGCACGCGCACGTTGTAGGAACGGGCGATTTCCATCACCTTGCGTTCGAGCGCGGCGCCGATGTGGCCGGCTTCGGAGAAACCCGAGGCGATGACGATGACGTTGCGCACGCCGCTGCGGCCGCACTGTTCGATGATCTGCGGTACCGTCTGCGGGCGGGTGGCGATGACCGCCATCTCGACGCGGGCGCCGATTTCCTCAATCGACTTGTAGGCCGGCTGGCCCTGGATCGTCTCGTGTTTCGGGTTGATCGCGTACAGACGGCCCTTGTAGCCCGAGCCGAGAATGTTCTTGAAGATGACGTTGCCGACGGAGTTTTCGCGATCCGAGGCGCCGATCACGGCGACCGACTTCGGTTCGAAAAGTGCGGTCAGATAGTGCTGTTCCAACATGCTGGCTCTCTTTTCAGGCTATTGTTTTTACGGGGATTGTGCAGTGCAATATTTTCTCATACTCGAGTGCGCAATACCATGCAAAAAATGCGGGTATTGCCCTCGGGTTTCACCTAATCGACAAGTTCGCAATCGAGCTGGAAAGACTGCGACAAGGCCCGGTGAACCGGGCATTTGTTGGCGATTTCGAGCAGACGCTGCCGTTGTTCCGGCGTCAGGTCGCCTTCCAGCGTGATGCGGCGCTCGATGCAGTCACGCATTGTGCCGTCGACCTCGACCTTGTGGTGCGACAGTTCGACGTGAACCTTGCGCAGCGCCAGTTCCTTGCGTTCGGCGTACATGCGCAGGGTCATCGAGGTGCAGGCGCCGAGCCCGGCCATGACGAAATCGAAGGGCGCCGGTCCGGCGTCGCTGCCGCCCATGCTGGCCGGTTCGTCGGCAATCAGGCGGTGCTGGCCGGCGATGACTTCCTGCTGGTATCTTCCCTGTCCGTTTTCCCTGACGACAACCGTTCCCGACATGACGCGCTCCGTGAATGAAATGACTCAAATCATACGCCCATCCGGCTGGATCGAACGTTACAGTTCGTGCTTGCCGGACACCGGTCGAATCCTCGACCTGGCCTGCGGTAGCGGGCGTCATGCCCGATTTCTGGCAGGGCAGGGCCGGCAGGTCCTGGCGGTCGATCGCGATGCGTCGGCGCTGGCGGCGTTGAACGACATCGCCGGCATCGAAACCCGTTGCCTCGATCTCGAAGGCGACGTCTGGCCGCTGGCGGGTGAAACATTCGCTGGCATCGTCGTCACCAACTACCTGTGGCGACCACGGCTGCCGGAACTGCTCGGTCAACTGGCGGGCGGCGGCGTGCTCCTCTACGAAACCTTCATGCTTGGCAACGAAGCCTGGGGCAAGCCGTCGAACCCCGATTTCCTGCTGCGCCCGGGCGAACTGCGCACCGTCGCGGCGGCGGCCGGGCTGGCAGAAATCGCCTGGTTCGAGGGCTATGCCGGCGAGCCGAAACCCTGCGTGCGCCAGGCCATCGTCGCCCGCCGGCCTACCTGAGCAGCGGCCGTAGCGCCGGCCAGACGTGCTCCAGCAGCAGCGGCTGGGCGTCGGCAGTCGGGTGCAGGCGGTCGGCCTGGAACAGTTCCGGGCGGGTCGCCACCGGTTCGAGCAGGAAGGGCAGGTAGGCGGTTTTTTCCGCCTTGGCGATGTCGCCGAAGCGCTGGAAGAACTGATCGGCGTACGGCCCGTAATTCGGCGGCAGACGCATGCCGGCGAGCAGCACGCGGGCACCGGATTTTCTGGCGGCGACGATCATCGTCTCCTGGTTGTTTTCCATCTGCTTCAAGGGCAGGCCGCGCAGGCCGTCGTTGGCGCCCAGCGCCAGGATGACCACCGCCGGTTGGTGCGCCTGAAGCGCGGCAGCAAAGCGGGCGCGGCCGCCGGCGCTGGTTTCGCCGGAGATCGACAGGTTGGCGACGCTATAATCGAGGCGCAATTCGCGCAGGCGCTCCTGCAGCAGCGACGGCCAGGCCTGCTGCGGACGGATACCGTAGCCGGCGGACAGCGAGTCGCCCATGACCAGGATGGTTTTGGCGGCCAGGGCTGGCGGCGCGAAGACCAGCAGCGATAACAGGAACAGGAAAGCACGCATGACGGAAAAACCGGTAGTTGAAGTGGTGGGTCTGGGCAAGACCGTCGATAACGGCGGCGAGCCCTTGACGATTCTGCAGGATATTTCCTTTTCGGTCATGCCGGGCGAGACGGTAGCCATCGTCGGCGCTTCCGGTTCGGGAAAATCCACGCTACTCGGACTACTCGCCGGCCTCGATGTTCCCACGGCCGGCGAAATCCGCCTCGATGGCGTGTCGCTGGCCGCGCTCGACGAAGATGCGCGCGCGCTCGCCCGGGGCCGGCTGCTCGGTTTCGTCTTCCAGTCCTTCCAGCTGTTGCCGGCGCTGACCGCGCTGGAAAACGTCATGCTGCCGCTTGAACTGGCCGGCCGCAAGGATGCAGCGGCGCTGGCACGCGACTGGCTGGAGCGCGTCGGTCTAGGTCATCGCCTCAAGCATTACCCGAAGCATCTTTCCGGCGGCGAGCAGCAACGCGTCGCCTTGGCCCGCGCCTTCTCGCCAGCGCCGCGGCTGGTGCTGGCCGACGAACCGACCGGCAACCTCGACGCGGTGACCGGTAAGCAGATCATCGAACTGATGTTCGACCTCAATACCCGGCAGGGCACGACCTTGATTCTGGTAACCCACGACGAAGCAATTGCAGCACGCTGTGGCCGTGTGTTGCGGATTCAATCCGTTGCTTGAAATTGGCGATCCGGGTTGGCTGTTTTGACGCCACCTTGGGGCACGCGATGCCCGTCTGCACGCTCGCCAGGGGACTGCTGTCGCAAGATTGAAACGCTTTTGTAGCAAGCTGGCAGGGTAGCTTCCGGAGGGCTGCGTAAAAAACGCTTACGCTTCATTGTCCGGGGGGCGCTTGCGATACTTGCCAGGGAGCACAGCATGAGTCATCTTGACCGCCGCCACCGTAAAGGCATTTCAGGGCTGCCGGAAATCCCGGCGCCAAAGCCGTTGCCTGATACGGCTCAGATCCATCGGCAGTTGCGTCAGGCCAGGGAGAAGTTGCTGGCCCAGTTTGATCCGTTCGGGATCGGGGTGCCGATCGCGCATGCGCAGATGGCATGGATGCTCCACCCACAGGAACTGGCTGAGCGCCTCTTCCGCCTGTCTACGGATCTCCTCGAATTGCAGGCGCATAGCGTCAAGCGTTCCCTGGGGCTACCGAGCGTCGATCCGGTACTGCCGCAGGCCGATGATGCCCGTTTTGTCGATCCGGTATGGACGGAGTCCGCCAGTTGGGATCTGGTCAAGGAATGGTATCTGGCCTTCACGCACCATATTCAGGACATCCTGTACGAAACCCCCGCACTGTCCGATCGTGAGCGTCGGCGGGCGGCATTCTGGTGGCGGAAGTGGCTGAATGCCGTGGCGCCGACGAACTACCTGTGGTCGAACCCGGTTGCCTTGCAGAAGCTTGTCGAGACGCGCGGCGAGAGCCTGTGGCGAGGTGTTGAGAACATGATGGAGGATGTGCTCTCCGGCAATGTCCGCATGACCAATCCTGATGATTTCAAGGTCGGCGAGAATCTGGCGACAACGCCTGGCGCAGTTGTCTTTCGCAATCACCTGCTTGAGGTGATCCATTACGCACCGAGAAGCGAGCGGGTCGGTGCCGAGCCTCTGGTCATCGTGACGCCGTGGATCAACAAGTATTACATCCTCGATCTGACCGCCAGGAAAAGCATGGTGCGTTACCTGCTCGATCAGGGGGTCGATGTTTTCATCACGAGCTGGAAGAATCCGGACGCTTCGATGCGGGACCTGGCCTTCGACGATTATCTCGTCGAAGGCATCGACCGGATCGTGCAGCTTGCCCGGGAATTCACCGGCCAGTCACGCGTCCATGCGGTGGGCTACTGTATTGGCGGGACGGCACTGGCAAGCTACATGGCCTGGGCCAACCGCAGGTATCCGCCGGAGCAGATGCCGGTTGCCGACTGGACACTGTTTACGACCCTGGTGGACTTTCACAAGCCTGGTGACATCGAAGTTTTCATCGATCCGGGAAGCATTGACCACCTCACCGAGCAGATGGCACGCAAAGGCTATCTCGATGGCAAGGAGATGGCGGCATCGTTCCGCTTGTTGCGTTCGAACAGCCTGGTCTGGCATTACATCGTCAAGGGCTGGCTGTATGGCGAAGCACCGGCAGCGTTCGACGTGCTTTACTGGAACATGGATTCAACCCGCATGCCCTACGCCATGCATGCCTGGTATCTCCGCGAGCTTTACCTGCATAACCGGCTCATCCAGCCGGGAAGCCTGACAGTGGCCGGGCAGCCGATCGATCTCGGCATCATTCGCCAGGCGCTCTACGCGGTGGCCGCCGAAGACGATCATATTGCCCCCTGGCAACAGGCTTTCCGCACCCTGCATCATGTCAGTGGCGACAAGCGTTTCGTCCTGACGACCTCGGGCCATATCCTGGGTATTGTCAATCCACCGGTAAGACCGGCAAAGCGCGCCTACTGGGCCGGGCCGGCACACCGCAAGGCGGATTCCCCGCGCGCCTGGCAGGCGAATGTCAAGCAGCATGCCGGAAGTTGGTGGGAAGACTGGATGCACTGGCTGAAGCCCCGCTTGGGCGAGTCTGTCCCGGCCCGACCGGCGGCCACCGCCGAATTTCCTTCGTTGGCGGCAGCGCCTGGAACCTATGTCCACGAGCACTGACCCGATGCGGGTCGCCGGGGGGTGATCAGTATCATGGGCAACGCGATGGCAGCGCATTCCGGGGGAGCGATGGCGTATCAGGAGACCGGTACGCCAGCGCCTGATGCCGGCCCTGTTCTGGATATTGACAGCGCTATTGGCGAGTTGCCGTGTCACGCCTGCTCGGTCGACCTGGCTGCGCCCGGACACGATATCGACGAAAGCCTGCGCAACAACCCGGAGTTGCCAGGGTGCATCGTCACCGACGGTAGCGATGTCGTCGGCGTGGTGTCCCGTCAGCGCTGGCTGGAAGAGTTGTCGCAGCCATTTCGTGCCGAGTTGTACCTGAATCATCCCGTGGCCAGGGCGGTTGTTTCCTTGTCCGCACCCTGGCTCTGTCTGGCCTCGGCAACGCTCGTCCATGATGCCGTCAGGCAGGCTCTGGCCCGTCCAAGGAAGTTGCTGTTCGAGCCGCTGATGGTGGACTTTCCCGATGGACAGCATCGCTTGCTCGATACCTATGTCCTGTTGATGGCGCAATCGGAGATTTTTGCCCGTGCCCGCGAACGCTCGGAAGCGCTGCGTCGCGATGTCGAATCCTATGCCCAGCAGCTGGAAAGAACCGTCGCCGATTTGCGTGCGACGCAGGACAGCCTGGTCGAAGCTCGTCGCCTGGCGGCGCTTGCCCGTCTGGTGGCCGGCATGGCGCACGAAATCAATACGCCGGTCGGCATTGCGCTGACGGCAGTAACTCACCTTGAAGCCGGCCTGGCACAGTTGCAAGCCAGCGTGGCCGAAGGCCATCTGCGGCGTTCCGAGATGACACGCTTTCTGGAGATGGCCGGGGAAAGCGTATTGCTGGCCCGCAGCAATGTGCAGCGGACGGCTGAACTGATCAGGAGCTTCAAGCGTGTTGCGGTGGATCAGACGAGCGAAGTGCGCCGTCGTTTCAATCTGGCCGATTATCTTGGCGAAGTGCTGCACAGCCTGCGTCCCGTGCTCAAGCGGCAAACCCATCAGGTCCGGGTGGACTGTCCGCCGGACATCGTCCTCGACAGTTATCCCGGGGCACTGGCCCAGATTTTCACCAACCTGACGATGAATGCGCTCGAGCACGCCTTTCCCGAGAACCGTCCCGGGACGATCTCGATCGCTTGCAGTCGTTCGGACAGCCACTTGCACATGGTTTTTTCCGATGATGGTGTAGGTATCTCCGAGAGCGACCAGGTGCATCTGTTCGAGCCATTTTTCACCACACGCGGTCATGCCGGTGGGTCCGGCCTCGGCCTGCACATCGTGTTCAATCTGGTGACCGGGATACTCAAGGGAACGGTCGCCTGTCAAAGCCAGCCTGGTCTGGGCACAAGTTTCGTCATCGATTTGCCACTGGAGGTGCCCCAATGATTGATGACCCGGATAGCGATGAAGATTTCCTGATCGATGAAGATGACGGGCCCGTTCCGCAATGTGCTGCCAGGGCCGCCTGGAAACTGCTCGTGGTCGATGACGAGCCGGATGTGTTCGCGATAACAAAGATCGTTCTGGCTGATTTCTCGTTTGCCGGTGCGGCGCTGGAAATCATTCCGGCATATTCGCGAAGCGAGGCAGAGGCCTATCTGCTGCAGCATGACGATGTGGCCGTATTGCTCCTCGATGTCGTCATGGAAGAAACGGACGCGGGCCTGCGTCTGGTCGAGTTCGTCCGCGTCACCCTCGGCAACAAGCTGGTTCGTATCGTGCTGCGCACCGGGCAGCCAGGCTATGCCCCGGAAAAGGAGGTGATTCTTCGCTATGACATCAACGATTACAAGGAGAAGACGGAACTGACGACCCAGAAATTGTTCACGACCGTCGTCGCATCGTTGCGGGCGTACCAGCACCTGCTCGATCTTGAGCGTCAGCGTGCCGGTCTGGCACAGATTGTTCACGCCAACCAGGGGCTGGCCCGTCATCAGGAACTGGATGAATTCGGCAAGGGGGCGCTGGCGTTCATGGTTGCCTTGCTGAACGCCGGTGGCGGCGAACTGAGGCGTCGCGAAGGGCAGGGCAGCACGGCGCTGGCGCACCAGGGCGATTTGCCGGAATCGGCCATTGATGCCATCGACGCCTGGGACGGGCTGACCTTGCGCTGGGTGGATGGCCTGGTCCTGGCCCCCATCCCGTCGCGTACGGATTCGCCGGTTTTCGTCTGCCTCGGTGGTGTTTCCAGTGTGGATGACGGTGATCGAGTATTGTTCGGCATTCTTGCGGAAGCTGTTGGCGCCGGCTGGGATTCGGTTCTCCTGCTCGGGCGTCTGCAGGATGCGCAGAAAGCCATTGTCTATGCGCTGGCGCGCATGGCGGAATTTCGGGACGCCGGAACGGGTGAGCATGTCCGCCGGGTTGAGCGGATGGTCCGGGCAATGGCACTCAAGTTGCGCGTCCATGACGATTACGCCTGCCTGCGTGATGAAGCCTTTGTCGAGCAACTCGTTCTGGCTTCGGTTCTCCACGATGTTGGCAAAGTGGGGGTGCCAGATGCAATCCTCAACAAACCCGGGGCGCTCGATGGTGGTGAGAAGCGCCAGATGCAGGCGCATGTGGCGATCGGTGCCGAGATTCTGGCTGAGGCAGCAGGCATGGTGCCAGGGATGAACTACATTGCCTTGGCTGCGGAAATCGCTGCCAACCACCACGAAAGTGCCGATGGCAGCGGCTATCCAGGCCGCAAGACCCTTGATCAGATACCGGTTTCGGCACGGATCGTGAGTGTTGCCGACGTGTACGACGCGCTCGTCTCGAAGCGTCCCTACAAGGAAGGCTGGCCTCGGGAAAAGGCCATCGCCTGGTTACGCGAGATGGCCGGGCAACGGTTCGATCCCCGTGCCGTTGAAGCATTGGCCGCTGTAATCGGGGAGTCCAGCTTCCCCACTGAAGGGCAGCATCGCTCGGAGGCAGTGAATTGCTGAAATACGGGTGTAAAGGTCGAGGTTTAGGCTGAAGTTCCCGATAATTTCATTTCCAGGATCAAGTATGTTGAACGCAGAAAAAGTCGTCAGCGCCCACAAGGCACAACTTGCCGCTCTTCACGAAATGACCGGAAAGGCCCTGGATGTCGTCGAGAAGATTGCCCAGTTGAACCTCGACACAGCCCGCAATCATCTTCAGGCTCATGACGAGCATGTGAAAACCCTGATGAGTGCCAAGGATCTGAAAAGTCTGGCCAAGCTGAATGAAGAACTGCTCCAGAAAATTGCCGGAAAAACCGCAAACTACAGCCAGGAGTTGTTCAAGCTTGCTTCAGGCATGGGCAGCGAATTCGGCGAGCTGGTCCAGTCGCAGATGAAAGACGCGCAAAAGGAATTCTTCTCGGCGGTGGAAGTGACGGTGAACTCGCTGCCGGAGAACGCTGCATCGGTTAAGGATGCGATCAAATCGGCAATGGCACAGGCAGCCACGGCGATGGAGTCGGTCCAGAAAGCCGTGCAGGAAGCACAGGATACCGGCAGCGCGCAGTTGAGCAGCATGGTTGAAGGTACGACCAAGAGCGCAAAGTCGAGAAAATCCACCGCTTAAGTCGACCGATTGAGCGTGCCAGAAAACCGCCGAACCTCGGCGGTTTTTGCATGGTTCATCGAGCGCGGATCGCCCTTGCCGCGCGCAGGCCGCTCCTGACCGCGCCTTCAAGCGTTGCCGGGTAGTCGGCCCAGGTGTAGTCGCCGGCCAGGACGAGGCGTGAGTCGGCGGTGATGTGGGCGGGGCGCGCCAGTTGCGGTCGGCTGCAGAAGGTCGCCCGTTTTTCCCGGATCACCTGGCGCCAGTCGGCCGGGCCGAGGCCGAGCGCGGCTTCGATTTCCGCTGCCAGCGCTTCGTCGGACAGGGCTTCCCAGTCGCCGTGGCCGCTGATCGCACAGCCGAACAGGCCGTTGCCGCGGTCGACCGCCCAGGCGCCGGTGGTGCCGCCGAGGTGCAGGAGCGGGAAGGGCAGTTGGGTATTTGCGGCAAATTGCAGGTAGACCGTGGCAATCGGCTCGTAATCGAAGCGGGCGTCGATTTCCGGCAACAGCGCGCCGATGTGCTGCGGGGCGACGGCGACAATGACCGCATCGTAGGCCTCGCCGTCGACGCAGGTATCGTTGATGCTGCGCACCCGGTGGCCGAAGCGCAGCGTCGCGCCGTTTGCCGTGAGCCAGTGGCAGGCCGGTTCCGGCAGCAGTTCGCCGAAGGGCACGCGCGGCAGCAGCAGGTCGGTGTCGGCGCGGCACGGGCTGCCCAGGCTGTCGCGCAGGACGTTCGCAAACAATTGCGCCGACGCGCGTTCGACCGGGGTGTTGAGCGCGGCCAGGCAGAGCGGCTCCCACAATTTCTTACGCAGGACGCCGGTCTGGCCGGCGGCGTCGAGCCAGTCGGCGACGCTTTCGTCGCGCCTCAGGCGAAAGCCGCGCCATTTGACGCGCTGCATCCAGAGCGCGGTTTTCAGCTTTTCCGGCAGGTCGACCGTGGCCGCCGTGAGCAACCCCCAGGCGACGTTGAACGGCGCCGGCCAGCGCGGCAGCGCCAGGCGGAAACCGTCGCGGTCGACGACCTGCAATGGGCGACGGTCGAACAGCGCGTCCGGGTCGGCGCCGACGCTGCGCATGAGCGCCAGCGTCTCGCGGTAAGCGCCGAGCAGCAGGTGCTGGCCGTTGTCGAGCGTGCGCCCGTCGATGTTGACCGAACGCCCGCGACCGCCGGCGACGCGGCCGGCTTCGTAGAGGGTGACGGCGGCGCCGCGCCGGGTCAGGTCGACGGCGGCGGCGAGCCCGGCCCAGCCGGCGCCGACGACGGCGACCTTCATCCGTTCAGCCCTTGATCCAGGTCTTCGCCGCCAGCCACAGCTTGCGCGTCGCCGGCAGCGAGATGCGCTGGTGCAGCACCTGGAAGTTCTCGCCGCGGATTTCTTCGAGCAGGGTGCGGTAGATCGCCGCCATGATCAGGCCGGGGCGCTGGTTCTTGCGGTCGACCGCCGGCAGCAGGGCGAATGCCTGTTCGTAGTAGCGCTGCGCGCGTTCGTACTGGAACTGCATCAGCGCCGTGAAATTGTCCGAATATTTGCCGTTGAGGATGTCGGCGGCGGGCACGTTGAACTGCTTGAGTTCGTCCATCGGCAGGTAGATGCGGCCGCGCCGCGCGTCCTCGCCGACGTCGCGGATGATGTTGGTGAGCTGGAAGGCCATGCCCAGGTCGTGCGCGTACTTCTGCGTCTGCCGGTCCTGGTAGCCGAAGATTTCGGCGGCGAGCAGGCCGACGACGCTGGCGACGCGGTAGCAATAGAGCGACAGCCCCTTGAAGTCGAGATAGCGCGACTGCTGCAGGTCCATCTCCATGCCGTCGATGATTTCCAGCAACTGCTCGCTCGGCAGGTTGATGCCGGGGGCGACCGCCTGCAGCGCCAGGCCGACCGGGTGGGTGGCTTGTTTCTCGGCGACGCGCTGCACCTCCATCCGCCACCAGACCAGCTTGGTCGAGGCGAGCGAAAGGTCGGAGCATTCGTCGACGACGTCGTCGACCTCGCGGCAGAAGGCGTACAGCGCCATGATCGCCTGGCGGCGCTCGGGCGGCAGGAAAAGGAAGCTGTAGTAGAAGGAGGAGCCGCTCTTGGCGCACTTCTCCTGGCAGTATTGGTCGGGGCTCATGGGCTCACATTCTAATGGAACGGGCGAGCAGCACGAACCAGTCGGCCTTGCCCAGCTTGGGCCGATGCCGGAAGACGTCGCCGCGCACGCGTGCTATGCGCTCCAGGATGCGCAGGCCGCCTTGCACGGTGAGGCGGATTTCCCAGCCGATCCGCCCGGGCAGCGCATGGACCAGCGGCGCGCCGCGCAGCATCAGCGCACGTGCCCGGTCGACCTGGAAATCGATCAGTTTTTCCCAGCCATCGCCGCAGCGGCCGGCGGCGATGTCGTCCTCGCCGACGCCGAAGCCCTGCATCTCGACCTGCGGCAGGTAGATCCGGTCCTTCTGCCAGTCGATGGCGATGTCCTGCCAGAAGTTGATCAACTGCAGCGCGGTGCAGATGCAGTCGGACTGCATCAACTGCGTCTCTCCGGTGCGCTTGAACAAGGCCAGCACCAGCCGGCCGACCGGGTTGGCCGAGCGCCGGCAGTAATCGACCAGCTCCGGGTAGTCGGCGTAGCGCGTCTTGACCACGTCCTGGGCGAAGGCGTCGAGCAGGTCGCGAAAGAGCTGGACGGGCAGGGCGTGGGCGGCGATGACTTCGGCCAGGTCGACGAACAGCGGTGTCTGCGGCGTGTTGCCGGCGGCGATGCGGTCGAGTTCGGCCTGGTAGGCGGCAAGCTCGGCCAGGCGCTGCTCGGGCGTAGCGTCGCCCTCGTCGGCAATGTCGTCGGCGCTGCGCGCGAAGCGGTAAATCACCTCGATCGGTCGGCGCAGCGGCGCCGGCACCAGGATCGAGGCGACGGGAAAGTTTTCGTAATGGTCGACTGGCATGGGCGTTATTCGTGCTCGGTGTTAGAATGCGCCCCGCCTGCCCAGGTGGCGAAATTGGTAGACGCACCAGATTTAGGTTCTGGCGTAGCAATACGTGGGGGTTCGAGTCCCTTCCTGGGCACCATAGGAATCAATGGCTTGGCGTTTCCGGCGATTTTCTGGAAAGGCCGAATGCTACCCGTTTTTCCCGGGTGGCGCAGGGTCTGTCTCCGCTCCTCGGGCCAGTGCCAGCCAGCGCAGCCAGTGACCGCAGGCCGAGCGGGCACGGCGTTCGGCGCCGTGCCAGCCACCGCCGTTGCAAAGTCCTGTTACCGTTTCCGACTCGACGCACACAATATCCGGGCTGTCGCCGCCCTGACGCGGACCGGTCCAGCGCTCGCAACTGGCGCAGCGTTTGCGGTCGACGGCCTGGATCACCATGCTTTGCCGTTTCAGCGGGGGGCTTGCTGGCCTTTCATCAGTTCGCGCATCTGCGGATTTTTCATCATCTCCTGCATGTTGTACTTGCCCATTCCGGGCATGATCATGTCGCCGGCTTTCTGGCCCGGTTGGCAGGGGCCAAGCCAGCGCGCCTCCTGGACCATCTTCATTTCTTTCATGCCGTCCCGCGGCGGATTGAAGCGGGTGACCATGTCGCTGCGGTAACTGCGATTGAAGTCGCCGGTGATCTCGGCATCGGTTGTCGCCGTTGTGCCCCCATCCCGGCAGACCATGTGTATGGTCATCTTGCCGGCGCCCGGCTTGATCTGCATGACCGGGCAATCCGGCTTGCCGCCGGGGCCGGAAGCATCGTTCATCACATTGTCGCTGTTCTGGTCGATGCACATCTGCATCGGCCCCTGGCCAGGCATGCCGGCAGGCATGCCGGACATCTGCGTGCGGATTTCCCAAAGGCCCGACTTGCGCTTGGGCACGTCGGCGGCTGCGGCGGTCGAGGCAATGCAAGCGGCGAGCAGACTGAGGGCGATACGGGAGGTTTTCATGGCGGCGTCTCCGGTCAGGTTGGAGCACTTATCGTAGTCTGCTTTGCCGGCGTCGTCATGGGATAATCGCGCCTTTTTCCGGGGCAGGTCATGGCGCTCAAATCCACGGTCTTCAAGGCCGAATTGCAGGTATCCGATCTCGATCGCGGACATTTCGCCGAATACACGCTGACGGTCGCCCGTCATCCCTCGGAGACCGACGACCGGATGATGGCCCGCATTCTCGCCTTCGCCATGTTCGCCGGGCCCGACCTCGCTTTCAGCAAGGGGCTGTCCAGCGACGACGATTGCGCGCTGCAGGAGGTCGATCCGTCCGGCGTGCTGCGGACCTGGATCGAACTCGGCCAGCCCGACGAAAGCCGCATCCGCAAAGGCTGCAACAAGGCCGACCAGGCCATCGTGCTGGCGTATGGCGCGCGTGCCGTCGATGTCTGGTGGCAGCAGACGGCGCCGCTGCTGACGCGCTTTTCCAATCTCACCGTGCTGCGCCTGAGCGCTGAAGAAACCCAGGCCCTGGGCCGCTTGGCTGAACGGACGATGAAACTCTCCTGCACGATCCAGGAAGGTACGATCTGGCTGGCCAGCGGTGAGCAATCGATCCAGTTGTCACCCGAAACACTGTTGAGCGCACAAGCTGGTTAAAATGCCGTGAAGATTTTTTCCATCCTTCCTGAACGAGGTCAATCAGCATGTCTCAAGACGAAAACGAAACTCAAGGTGTAGTCTTCGGTGTTCTCGCCGGCGTGATCTTCGGCGTCATCGCACTGGTCGCCGGCCTCGGTGTCTGGAAGGCCGGGCAATCCGCCGCCCCGGTGGCGGCAGTTGCCGTTGCCGAAGAAAGCGATATTGCGCCGGTCGGCGAAGCCCTGGCCAAAGTCTATTTCGCCGTCGGCTCGGCCGAGGTCGCGGCAGCCGATTTCATGGTCGTGGTCCCCACGGCTGAGGCACTGGCCGCCAATCCGCAAGCCATCGTGCTGCTGTCCGGCTTCCACGATGAATCTGGCGATCCGGCAATGAACGCCGAACTGGCCAAGCAACGCGCCCTGGCTGTGCGCGATGTGCTGCTGGCCGGCCATATCGACATCCAGCGCATCAAACTGCGCAAACCGGAATCCACGCTGGGCGGTGGCTCGGCCGAAGAAAGCCGGCGCGTCGAGATTCGCGTTCAGTAACTTCATATGCCACGACAGCAAGCGGGCCATCTGGCCCGCTTTTGCGTTAACGGCGCAGTACCCGCCAGAGCATCTCGACGCCGGAGATGATCACATCGCCGACATCCATCTGGTTGCGCTGCAGGCGCTGCTCGCGTTCGTAGCGCGATTTTTCCCGCTCGGCGAGGATGATCGCGTCGCCGAGCATTTCCACGTCGCGGGTGGTGCGCCGGGTTTCGGCATGGTCGAAGCGGGACAGGGCCTTATCCACCGCATCCGGGTCAAGGATGGCGATGGGGGCGCGGCAATGCCGGCAGGCGTAGTCTTCACGGATGTTCACCGGGGCGCCGCAGCCGGTGCAGCGCACGGTGCCGACCTTGCGCGCCAGTTCGTCGATCTCGCTGTCGCTCAACTGGCGGACGAAACCCTTTTCGATCATCAACTGCGCAAAAGGCGTGAACCGTCCATGCTTCTGCAGGCAGCGATGGTAGTTGAACTGACCGCCGTGCTTGGAGCGGTCCAGACCGTGCAGCAGGCGTTCGTCGCAGCGCGGGCAGTGCAGCACATCACGCAAGGGCAGGCGTTGCTGGTCGCGGTGTTCGTGGATCAGGCGGAACAGTTCGATGATGCCGCCCGGGGTGATCTGCACGCTTTCGAATTCGTCGAACCAGATGCCGTGGCAGTGAAAGCACAGGTCGATGATGACTTCGCCGTGGTGCATGCGCTCGAAGCGCCGCTTTTCCATCGGCTGCCGGCACGAAGGGCAGGGCGTCGGTTTCATCCGCAGCTGGCGGTCGGGCGGATGCTGCCGAGGTTGAGGGTGACACCCTTTTTCATCTTGCCGATCACGTGCATTTCGCAGGCTTTGCAGTCGAACTTGAGGATCAGCTTTTCGTTACCGTTGATCAGCGTCATCGGGTCCGGCTTCAAGTGCTTCACCTCCTTCGGACAGAGGTTGAAACTATAGCGCAGGCAGTGGCGGGTGATCATCAGCGAAACCATGCCCTTTTCGTTGCCGGCCTCGTAGGCCTCGTCGATCAGCCGTACGCCGTGCTTCTCGTAGAAGGCGCGGGCCTTGCTGTTGAAGACGTTGCCGAGGTAGGTCAGTTCGTCCTGCGGATAGGGCACCGGGTCGGCTGCCGGCGCCGCGCGCGGTGGGCGCGGATGGCTGGCGATCCGGGCGGCTTCGAGTTTCTCGGCCGCTTCGCGGCGCAGCGCGTTGATCGCGCCGACCGGCAGGAACCAGGCCTGGCTCAGTTGCAGCTCGACGGCTTCGGCGACGAACATCGTGTTGCCGAACTTGCCGAGATTTTCCTTCAGCTTGGCCAGCGCGGCCTCCGGGTTCTGCGCCAGTTCGCGGCCGATCCGCTCGTCGCGGGGCAAGGTGACGGAAACGCTGACCTGGTCTTCGTCGCTCAGCGTCAGCACGAAAGCGTCGGCCTGCTCGACGAATACTGCCTTGATGCTGACGCGCCGGTCGGCTGAATCCTTTTCCAGCGCGCGCTCGAATTCCTGGTCGCGGTTGCGGAACAGGGTGGTGCCTTCGCTCAAGTCGGCCGGGATTTCCATCGGGAAGAGTTTCTTGCCCTCGACCCGGTTGATGCGCATCCCCTGCACGTCGCCGTGGGCGTCGTGGAAGCAGACGCCGTCGCCGTTGTGGAAGGTTTCGCCGGTGTTGACCGTGAGCCAGCCATCGCCGATCTCTTCCACCTCGCCAATCGGCTCGCCGACGAAGGCCGGCGAATCGAAAGCGCCGATGTCGTCCTGGCGGTCGTTGGCAAAATAATCGGTATAGCCGCGGTTGAAGGTCTTTTCCGGCTGCGGCGTGAAGGTGAAGGTCGAATGGCCGCTGGCAGCGCGCACGTAGCGCGGGTCGGCGGCGATGATTTCATCGAGCAGCGTGCGGTAATGCGCGGTGATGTTCTTGACGTAGGACAGGTCCTTCAAGCGGCCCTCAATCTTGAACGAGGAGACGCCGGCCTCGACCAGCGCGCGCAGGTTGTCGGACTGGTTGTTGTCCTTCATCGACAGCAGGTGCTGGTTCTCGGTGATCGTCTTGCCCTTGTCGTCGACCAGCGTGTACGGCAGCCGGCAGGCCTGCGAACACTCGCCGCGATTGGCGCTGCGGCCGGTGTGGGCGTGGCTGATGAAGCACTGTCCGGAATAAGCGACACAGAGCGCGCCATGGACAAAGTACTCGAGCGCCAGCGTCGTCGCGTCGGCCACCTGGCGGACTTCGGCGATGCTCATTTCGCGCGCCAGGACGATCTGCGAGAAGCCGGCATCTTCCAGGAACCTGGCCTTGGCCGGGTTGCGGATGTCGGTCTGGGTGCTGGCGTGGAGCTGGATCGGCGGCAGATCCAGTTCGAGCAGGCCCATGTCCTGGATGATCAGCGCGTCGACGCCGGCGTCGTACAACTGCCAGGCCAGTTGCCGGCTGTCTTCGAGCTCGTCGTCGTGCAGGATGGTGTTCAGCGCAACGAAGACCTTGGCCCGGAAACGGTGGGCGAAATCGCACAGGCGTCGGATTTCGGCGACATCGTTACCGGCGCCGTAACGGGCGCCAAAAGCCGGTCCGCCGATGTACACGGCATCGGCGCCATGCTTGATGGCTTCGATGCCGAAATCGGCGTTTTTGGCCGGAGCCAGGAGTTCTAGGGGGTGCTGGATTCGCGTCATGGCGCCTTAGTAGGTAAAACGGGGGGCAAGTTCCTCGATATTGAACTCGCGCAGGATCGCCTCGGCACGCTCGCGGGCGTTGCGGCGCGGCTTGCCGCGCTGGCTGGCGATGATCAGCTCGTTCTTCATCGAATGTTCCCAGCCGACCAGTTCGGTGACGGTGACGTCGTAGCCGTGGGATTCCAGCAACAGGCAGCGCAGCACATTGGTCAGGTGGCTACCCAGTTCGCGGGTATGGATCGGGTGCCGCCACAGTTCGGCCAGCGGCGTCTGGGCCAGCGATTCGGCCTTGCGGGCGCGCATCGTTGCCGCGACTTCGGCCTGGCAGCAGGGCACCAGCACGATGTGTTTGGCCTGTCGTGTCAAAGCGAAACGAATGGCGTCGTCGGTCGCCGTATTGCAGGCATGCAGGGCGGTAACGACATCGACGACGGCCGGCAGCGCGTCCGAGGTCATCGATTCCTCGACCGTGCAGGCGAGAAAGCGCATGCGCGGGAAGTCCAGCCGGGCGGCCAGTTCGCGCGATTTGTCGACCAGTTCGGCACGCGTTTCGATGCCGACGACCTCTCCGCTGGCACGGGTCTTGATATAGAGATCGTAGAGGATGAAGCCGAGGTAAGACTTGCCGGCACCATGATCGACCAGGGTTTCCATGCCATCGAGCAGGGGCTCGATGAACTGGGCGAGATGGTAGACCTGCTTGAGCTTGCGCCGGCTGTCCTGGTTGAGCTTGCCGTCGCGCGTCAGGATATGCAGTTCCTTGAGCAGTTCGATCGACTGCCCGGGGCGGATTTCCGGGATCGTGGCGGGCGGGTTCTGTTTTTTCATGGGCGCAATTATCGCATTCAAACTTCTATCACTTTCGTGTCAACCGAATGGCGATGGCGTCGTTATTGCAATCATGGTGTAGATGCACCGTAATCTCACGGAGACACGAATGGGCAGTCTGAGCAACGAATCCTTCGAGCAATTTCTGGATTCCCTGAAAAAGGCAGGTATCTCGATTTCCAATGAAGCCCAGTTGCGCGAGCGATTGGCCGAAGCGCAGCGCTGGCGTTATGCTTTCCAGACGCTGGCCGCCAACGGCAAGAGCATCGGCATCTGTTTCGAAGACCAGTCCGCCGGCAGCAACAGCGCCGAGATCGAACGGGCCTTCGCTGAATTCCAGTTATCTGAAAGAAGCAAGGCGGTTTTCTCCGCCAGCCTCAAGCACTGAGTTTCGCTGTTCCGCGAAAAGCGGGGCAGGAAAATGAAAGACGGGCGCCGAAATGGCGCCCGTTCTGTTTTGCAGATTGCGCTTAGCGCGTGATCGGCTTGTAGCGGATACGCTTGGGCTTGGCGCCTTCTTCGCCCAGACGACGGCGCTTGTCCTCTTCGTATTCCTGGTAGTTACCCGGGAAGAAGGTCCATTGCGACTCGCCTTCGGCGGCCAGGATGTGCGTGCAGATGCGGTCGAGGAACCAGCGGTCGTGGGAGATGACCATGGCGCAGCCGGGGAATTCGAGCAGGGCGTCTTCCAGCGCGCGCAGGGTTTCCACGTCGAGGTCGTTGGACGGTTCGTCGAGCAGCAGGACGTTGCCGCCGGACATCAGCGTCTTGGCTAGGTGCAGACGACCGCGCTCGCCGCCGGACAGGTTGCCGACCAGCTTGCCCTGATCGCCGCCCTTGAAGTTGAAGCGGCCGATGTAGGCGCGGCTGGGCATTTCGAACTTGCCGATCTGCAGGATGTCGCTGCCCTGGGCCAGTTCGTCGAACACCGTCTTCGAACCGTCGAGGCAGTCGCGCGACTGGTCGACGTAGGCCAGCTTGACCGTCTGACCGATCTTCACTTCGCCCGAATCCGGCTGTTGCTGACCGGTGATCATCTTGAACAGCGTCGATTTACCGGCACCGTTCGGGCCGATGATGCCGACGATGGCGCCGGGCGGGATGGTGAAGCTGACGTTGTCCATCAGCAACTTGTCGCCGAAGCACTTGCTGACGTTGTTGAATTCGATGACCTGATCGCCCAGGCGCTCGCCGACCGGAATGAAAATTTCCTGGGTCTCGTTGCGCTTCTGGTACTCGTGGCTGGACATTTCCTCGAAGCGGGCCAGACGGGCCTTGGACTTGGCCTGGCGCGCCTTCGGATTGCTGCGCACCCATTCCAGTTCCTGCTTCATCGCCTTCATGTGGGCGTCGACCTGCTTGTTTTCGGTTTCCAGGCGGGCTTCCTTCTGCTCCAGCCAGGACGAGTAATTGCCCTTCCACGGAATGCCGTGGCCGCGGTCGAGTTCGAGAATCCACTCGGCGGCGTTGTCGAGGAAGTAGCGGTCGTGGGTGACGGCGACCACGGTGCCCGGGAAACGCACCAGGAACTGCTCCAGCCATTCGACCGATTCGGCGTCGAGGTGGTTGGTCGGCTCGTCGAGCAGCAGCATGTCGGGCTTCGAGAGCAGCAGCTTGGCCAGCGCCACGCGGCGCTTTTCACCGCCGGACAGGACGCCGATCCTGGCGTCCCAGGGCGGCAGACGCAGCGCGTCGGCGGCGATTTCCATCTGGTGTTCGGTATCCGAGCCGGCGGTGGCGATGATCGCTTCCAGGCGGGCCTGTTCTTCGGCCAGCTTGTCGAAGTCGGCTTCCGGGTCGGCGTAGGCGGCATAGACCTCGTCGAGCTTGGCCTGTGCCTGCATGACTTCGCCGAGCGCCGATTCGACTTCCTCGCGCACGGTCTTGTCGGCGTCGAGTTGCGGTTCCTGCGGCAGGTAGCCAATCGACACGCCGGCCAGGTGCTGGACCTCGCCGTCGTATTCCTTGTCCACGCCGGCCATGATCTTGAGCACGGTCGATTTGCCCGCGCCGTTCAGGCCGAGCAGGCCGATCTTGGCGCCGGGGAAGAAGGAAAGGGAAATGTCCTTGATGATCTGCCGTTTGGGAGGAACGATCTTGCTGACGCGCAACATCGACATTACGTATTGAGCCATGGTCTCGCCTGTGACAAAAAAACGGGGAAGGCCCGCAGTCTACGGGGCTTCCCCTAAAATGACCAGCCTTTGCGCTCAGGCGGACAAAGCGCTCAGGATGGGAGGGTGGTTCTTTTCTGCTGCCAGGGCGTTGATGTCGCCGCACAGTTCGCCGCCTTCGGCGATCACCAGCTTGCCGTAACGGATCTTGCCGCTGACCCGCCCGGTGGCGTGGATGATCAATTGCGAACGGGCGGTCAGTTCGCCGTCGAAGCTGCCGTGAATCTCGGCCACATCGATGCTCACCTTGCCGGAAAACGCGCCCTTGTCCGCAATGCGGATGACGCGGCTGTCCATCGTTGCCTCGACCCGGCCCTCGACAACCAGCATGTCGCAATCCAGGATTTCGGCGCCCTTGAGTTTGACATCCGGGCCGACGATCAATCGGGCACCGCTGTCCTTCTCGGTGGTTTTATCGTTTTGTACTGCGTTCGACGGAGATACTTCCTGGCCACTCTGCGGTGGCGCGGTGGGGGTTGCTGCCTGGACTGCGTTGATGCTCTGGGGTGGGGTGCCGTTGCCGAGAACGGGGCGGGTGGTTCGCTGCGGGTTCTGCTCCGCACGAGTGATCGGCGGGCTGGTTTTCATGAACATGGATTCTCCTATAGGCAGGGTCGAGATTGACGCCGGCAAGATATAGCGATATGCGTGCCACACACGAAAAGACATTAATAAACAATGAACTGAGAATGGCTTGGTGCGTATTTCAGCGACTTCTGTCGCCAATACCCGACACTTATTTGGCCGGGCCGCGCAGACCCGCCTGGCAAGCCGGCGTAGAATGTCGTTCGTTGGCGACATATCGCTTAAGCAGATGATTTGTCGTTGTTATTGCGTTTGATTAATTTCGTTGTCATTGACTCTGGAGTCTCGGTGTCCCTGTCATTTCGCCACGGCATGCTGGCCGGTGTCCTGTTGATCGTTAGCCTGCTCGGCGGTGTCGCCGCCCACGGCTGGTGGCTGCTGGAAGGCTTGGTCGGCCAGAGTCGGGAGAGCAACCAGCACGCGCTCAAGCTGACCGCCGTCGTCCAGGCGCTGGCCGAGCGTACCGTCGACATGGAGCGCAGCGCCCGCCAGTATCTGGTGCTCGGCGATCCGGTCTTGCGCGAGCGCTTTGACGAGCATCATGCGCAATCGCTGGCGCAACTCGGGCAGATCGATCTGCCTGAACTGAGCGAATCGGCGACGGCCTGGCGCCAGCTTGCCGGGCAACTGCATGACGGATTGGCACAGGGGCAATCCGCCGAGGAATTACAGCCCTTGCTGGCCGCGCTGGGCGCCTTGAACGAAGACATCCGCCGCCGCAGCCAGCGCTGGATCGAAGCCAGCAATGCGCGTCTGCTCGACGAACTGGAGCGCCAGCGCGGGCAACTGCAGCAGCGACTATTGCTGGCGCTGGGTGGCGCGCTGATTGCCGCGCTACTCATGACCTGGTGGCTGATCCGCCCGGTCCGCCAGCTGGAAACAGCGATAGGCCGGCTCGGCGGCAAGGACTTCAGGGAACAAGTCGTCGTCGAAGGACCAGCCGACCTGCGCCGGCTTGGCCAGAAGCTCGACGACCTGCGCCAGCGTCTGGCTGAACTGGAGGCCGACCGCGAACGCAAGCTGCGCCACGTATCGCACGAACTCAAGACCCCGCTGGCAGCCCTCAAGGAAGGTGTCGCGCTGCTCGCCGAAGAGGTTCCCGGGCCCTTGTCGGCGACCCAGCGCGAAGTGGTCGATATCCTCGACCACAAGGTCGGCAGCCTGCAGCGCCAGATCGAAAGCCTGCTGATGCTCAACGCCGCTGCCTACGAAGCGTGCCAGCTGGATGTCGCCCAGGCCAGTCCCGGTCAGTTGCTGGCCGACGCTGCCGGGCGTCACGCACTTGCCGCCCAGGCGCGGCAAGTGCGCATCGTCGTTGAGGCCGGGGAGGGCGTGGCCAGGCTGGATGCCGGCAAGCTGGCGGTGATCCTCGACAACCTGCTGGCCAATGCCATCGACTTCAGCCCGGACGGGGCGACGATCCGCCTGTGCGCCGCATCGACACCCACGGGCTGGCAGATCGACTGTATCGACCAAGGCCCCGGCATCGCCCCCGAAGATGTCCGGCGAATTTTCGAACCCTTCGTCCAGGGCCGACGTCAGGCGCCCGTCCCGCGTCAGGGCAGCGGTGTCGGTCTGTCGATCGTGCGCGAGCTGGTCGGCGCCATGGGCGGGCGCGTCGATCTCCTGCCGGGCGAAACCGGCGCCCATTTCCGAGTGGAGTTGAACCATGCCCGTTAGGCAATTGTGCTTTCTATCGCTGATCAGCCTGCTGCTCGGCGCCTGTGCCGTCACGCCGCCAGCCGGCGGGACGCAAGGCGCGCTGGCCTTCCAGCGCACCTTGGCCGGGCTCGATAGCCTCGAACTGGCCCGCACCCGGGGCCAGCTTGCCGCCCAGCCGGGCAATGCCGACGCCCAGATCCGGCTGGCCCTGCTGCTGGCCCAGAGCAAAACCGGCAACGGCGATCTGGCCAAGGCGCAGGCGGTGCTCGACCACCTGCTCAAGGCGAACGACGAGGCCGCCCAGGCGCTGCATCCGCTGGCCCGGCTGCTCGCCGAGCATCTGGCCGAACGGCAGCGCCTGGAAAGCCAGATCGAGCGCCAGGGCGCGCAACTCAAGGACAGTCAGCGCAAGGTCCAGGAATTGCAGGAAAAGATCGACCGCCTCGCCGAAATCGAACGCAGCCTGCCCAGTGCAGCCCGGCCGGGAGTGCGCCCATGAAAGCCCTGAACGCCAACGCCGCCCACATCCTGATCATCGATGACGACGAAGACATCCGCCGTCTGCTGACCATGCGCCTGCAGGCCCGGGGCTTTCGCGTCACCCAGGCGGTTTCGGCCGAACAGGGGCTGGCCTGCATCGCCGTCGACACCCCGCGCCTGGTCATCAGCGACATCCGCCTGCCTGGACGTGACGGCATGTCGCTGTTCGAGGAACTGCATCACACCCGGCCCAGCCTGCCGGTGATCCTGCTCACCGCCCACGGCACCATTCCCGACGCCGTTGCCGCCACCTCGCGCGGCGTTTTCGGCTACCTGACCAAACCCTTCGACAGCCAGAACCTGATGGCCCGCATCGATCAGGCGCTGCTCATCTCGGCCGGCGACGACCGGCCGGGCGGCGAGCAGGCCGACGCCAGCTGGTGCGAAGGCGTGATCCATCGCAGCACGTGTATGGCCGAACTGCTGGCCGACGCCCGCATGCTCGCCCTGTCCGACGCCAGCATCCTGATTCGCGGTGAAAGCGGCACCGGCAAGGAAGTGCTGGCGCGCGCCATTCACCGGGCCAGCCAGCGTGCCGGCGGCCCCTTCATCGCCATTAATTGCGGGGCCATTCCCGAACAACTGCTCGAATCCGAACTGTTCGGCCACGTTCGCGGCGCCTTCACCGGTGCCGCTGCCGCCCGCAACGGCCTGATCCAGGCCGCCAACGGCGGCACACTCTTTCTCGATGAAATCGGCGACATGCCGCTGTCGCTCCAGGTCAAGCTGCTGCGCGTGCTGCAGGAACGTGCCGTCCGCCCGCTGGGCGCCACCCGTTCGGAAGCCGTGGATATCCGCCTGCTGTCGGCCACCCATCGCGACCTGGAGGCCGCCATGGCCCAGGGGCAGTTCCGTGAAGACCTCTATTACCGGCTCGACGTCGTCTCGCTGACCCTGCCCAGGCTGGACGCGCGTCGTGAAGACATCCCGCTGCTTGCTGCCCACTTCCTGCGTCAGCTCGGCGCCAAGTACGGCAAGCCGATCAGCGGCTTTGCTCCGGATGCGCTGGAAGCCCTGGCCACCGCCGGCTGGCCGGGCAACGTCCGGCAACTCTTCAACGTCGTCGAACAATGCTGCGCCCTGACCTCGACGCCGCTGATTCCGGCCTCGCTGGTCCAGCGCGCGCTGCGCGCCCCGGCCATGGATGCCCTGAGCTACAACGAAGCCAAGCAACGCTTCGAACGCGACTACCTGGTCCGCCTGCTCAAGCTGACCCAGGGCAACGTCGCCGACGCTGCGCGGATCGCCGAACGCAACCGTACCGAGTTCTACCGGCTGCTGCAGAAATACGATCTGGCACCGGCCATGTTCAGGGCGGCGGAAGAGGGCTAGGGCGGGGGAGCAGAATTTGCGGACGAAAAAAAAGCACCGCAAGGTGCTTTCTTCTGCCTGAGATCGACTGGCGCGCCCGGAGCGATTCGAACGCCCGACCCTCTGGTTCGTAGCCAGATACTCTATCCAACTGAGCTACGGGCGCGCTGTCTGTACAAGCAAGGAAAATCCCAAAAGGAAGTTCCGGTTTCTGAATGGCGCGCCCGGAGCGATTCGAACGCCCGACCCTCTGGTTCGTAGCCAGATACTCTATCCAACTGAGCTACGGGCGCGCTGTCAGAGCCGCGCATTATACGGGCCTTGCCAGAGATTGCAAGGGGTTTCGGGAAAATAGGGGAAATAAAAAACCCCGCCGGAGCGGGGTTTTGGAATTTGGTGGGTGCTGACGGGGTCGAACCGCCGACATTCGCCTTGTAAGGGCGACGCTCTACCAACTGAGCTAAGCACCCATCTGCGGCCAGCGCAGAAGGAGCGGCATTATATCAGTTAACGGCGTCCTTGAGGCCCTTGCCGGCGCGGAATTTCGGAGACTTGGCAGCCTTGATTTCCAGGGTCTTGCCGGTGCGCGGGTTGCGACCGGTGCGGGCAGCGCGCTCGCCGACGTAGAAGGTGCCGAAACCGATCAGGTTAACGCTGTCGCCAGCCTTGAGGGCACCCTTGATGGCTTCAACAGCAGCGTCCAGCGCGCGGCCGGCAGCAGCCTTGGAAATGTCAGCCGAGGTGGCGATCTGATCGATCAGTTCAGTCTTGTTCATGTAAGTCCCCTGAGATAGGTTTGGAGTGGTGAAAAATCTGGTGAGGGGCGATTTATAGCGCCCCCGAAATCCTTGTGTCAAGCGGATTTTGAGCCGATTTCGGCGGCTCTCCAGGCTGCTTGCGGATGCCGTTGGCAAGACAACAGCATCCGCGCCTTTGAAATCAATGGGTAAGCAGCGTGTTTTTCACCGATTCCTCGTTTTGCGTTGCCAGTTCAGGCGCGCTCGGGGCAAGCTCCGGCAGGGGCTCCGGGACGCTTTCCAGGGCCCGTTCGAGGACCTGATCGATCCATTTCACCGGCACGATCTCGATGCGATTCTTGAGATTTTCCGGCATTTCGGTCAGATCCTTGACGTTCTCTTCCGGGATCAGCGCCGTCTTCAGACCGCCGCGCACGGCAGCCAGCAGCTTCTCCTTGAGCCCGCCGATGGCCAGCACCTCACCGCGCAGGGTGATCTCGCCGGTCATGCACACGTCGCAACGCACAGGAATGCCCGTGTAGGACGAAACCAGGGCGGTGGTCATGGCGATGCCTGCCGACGGGCCGTCCTTGGGCGTGGCGCCCTCAGGAACGTGGATGTGGATGTCGGTCTTCTCGAAGACTTCGTCCTTGATCCCCAGGCGGCGGGCACGGGCGCGCACGACCGAGCGGGCGGCTTCGACCGATTCCTTCATCACGTCGCCCAGCGAGCCAGTACGCACGATGTTGCCCTTGCCTGGCATGTTGGCGCATTCGATGGTCAGCAGCTCGCCACCGACTTCGGTCCAGGCCAGACCGGTGACCTGGCCGACCTGGTTTTCCTTCTCCGCCATGCCGAAGCTGTAGCGGCGAACGCCCAGGTACTTGTCGAGGTTGCGCGAATTGACCGTCATCTTGCTTTCGCGGGCCTTGAGCACCAGCGTCTTGACGACCTTGCGGCAGATCTTCGAAATTTCGCGCTCCAGCGCCCGCACGCCGGCTTCCCGGGTGTAGTAGCGGACGATGTCGCGGATCGCGCTCTCGGCGACGACCAGTTCGGTCTTCTTGACGCCGTTGTTCTTCATCTGCTTGGGCAGCAGATAGCGCATCGCGATGTTGACCTTCTCGTCCTCGGTATAGCCGGACAGGCGGATGACTTCCATCCGGTCGAGCAGCGGGGCAGGGATGTTCAGCGTATTCGCGGTGGCCACGAACATCACGTCGGAAAGATCGAAATCGACCTCGACGTAATGATCCTGGAAGGTGTTGTTCTGTTCCGGATCGAGCACTTCGAGCAGCGCTGACGACGGATCGCCACGGAAATCCTGGCCGAGCTTATCGACTTCGTCGAGCAGGAACAGCGGATTGCGCACGCCGACCTTGGTCAGGCTGGTCAGGATCTTGCCCGGCATCGAGCCGATATAGGTACGGCGGTGGCCGCGGATTTCGGCTTCGTCACGGACGCCGCCGAGCGCCATGCGCACGAACTTGCGGTTGGTCGCCTTGGCGATCGACTGGCCGAGCGAGGTCTTGCCGACACCCGGGGGGCCGACCAGGCACAGGATCGGCGCCTTGACCTTGTCCACGCGCTGTTGCACGGCAAGATACTCGACGATGCGTTCCTTGACCTTCTCCAGACCGAAATGGTCGCTGTCGAGAATCTTCTCGGCGGCGCGCAGATCCTTGCTGATGCGCGTCTTCTTGCGCCACGGCAGGCCGATCAGCGTTTCGATGAAATTGCGCACGACGGTGGCCTCGGCCGACATCGGCGACATCAGGCGCAGCTTCTTCAGCTCGCCCTGCGCCTTGGCCAGACCTTCCTTGCTCATGCCGGCAGCGGCAATCTTCTTGTCCAGCTCTTCCAGATCGGCGCCTTCTTCACCTTCGCCGAGTTCCTTCTGGATCGCCTTGACCTGTTCGTTCAGGTAATACTCGCGCTGGCTCTTCTCCATCTGGCGCTTGACGCGGCCACGGATGCGCTTTTCCACCTGCAGGATGTCGATTTCAGCTTCCAGCTGCGAGAGCAGGCGCTCGATGCGTTCGCGGACGTTGTCCATCTCCAGCACTTCCTGCTTCTGCTCGATCTTGAGCGGCAGGTGGGCGGCGATGGTGTCGGCCAGGCGGCCGGCGTCCTCGATACCGGTGATCGACGACAGCACTTCCGGCGGAATCTTCTTGTTCAGTTTGACGAACTGGTCGAACTGGGCGACCACGGCGCGGCGCATCGCCTCGATCTCGTGATCCTCGGCACCGGTCTGGGCCAGCGGGGCGGCGGTTGCCATGAACACCGCCGACTGCACGTCGATGGCTTCGATGCGGGCGCGCTGCGTGCCTTCGACCAGCACCTTGACGGTGCCGTCGGGCAGCTTGAGCATCTGCAGGATGTTGGCCATGCAGCCGATGCGGTACAGATCATCGGCTTCCGGCTCGTCCTTGGCAGCCGACTTCTGGGCCACCAGCATGATCTGCTTGCTGGTCTCCATGGCCATTTCGAGGGCCTTGATCGACTTGGGGCGGCCGACGAAGAGAGGAATGACCATGTGCGGAAACACCACCACATCGCGCAGCGGCAGCAGCGGCAATTCGAGGGTTTCCGGGAGCGTGTTGGGGTTCGACATCAGTCTGCCTTTGAAATAGGTATGTGCCCCCTAGCTGGGGGCGAAAAACCGGATTTCAAGAACCCCCGGCTCAGTTCGAGCCGGAGACCTTGGGCTGGTCGGCGTAGATCAGCAACGGCGGGGTATCGCCGGTAATCATGTTCTCGTCGATCACGACCTTTTCGACATTCTCCATGCCCGGGAGTTCGTACATCACGTCGAGCAGGGCGTGTTCCATGATCGAGCGCAGGCCGCGCGCGCCGGTCTTGCGCTCCAGTGCCTTCTTGGCGATGGCGGAGAGGGCGGACGGGCGGATTTCGAGCTCGACTTCTTCCATGCCGAACAGCTTCTGGTACTGCTTGACCAGGGCGTTCTTGGGTTCGGTCAGAATCTGGACGAGGGCGTCCTCTTCCAGCTCCTGCAGCGTGGCGACCACCGGCAGGCGGCCGATCAGTTCCGGGATCAGACCGAACTTGATCAGATCCTCGGGCTCGGTATCGAGCAGGATCTTGCCGACTTCCTTGCCGTCGTCCTTGCTCTTGACCTCGGCACCAAAGCCGATGCCGCCGCGCTCGGAGCGGTTGCGGATGACCTTTTCCAGGCCGGCAAAGGCGCCGCCGCAGATGAAAAGGATGTTGGTCGTGTCGACCTGGACGAAGTCCTGGTTCGGATGCTTGCGCCCGCCCTGCGGCGGAATCGAGGCAGTGGTGCCTTCGATCAGCTTGAGCAGCGCCTGCTGCACGCCTTCACCCGACACATCGCGGGTGATCGACGGGTTGTCCGACTTGCGCGAAATTTTGTCGATTTCGTCGATGTAGACGATGCCCTGCTGGGCCTTCTCGACATCGTAGTCGCACTTCTGCAGCAGCTTCTGGATGATGTTCTCGACGTCCTCACCGACATAGCCGGCTTCGGTCAGCGTGGTGGCATCGGCCATCACGAAGGGCACATTGAGCATGCGTGCCAGCGTCTGGGCGAGCAGGGTCTTGCCGGAGCCGGTCGGGCCGATCAGCAGGATGTTGCTCTTGGCCAGCTCCACGTCGCCCGTATTCTTGGACGTGTGGCGCAGGCGCTTGTAATGGTTGTACACCGCAACCGCCAGGATGCGCTTGGCAACCTCCTGGCCGATCACGTACTGGTCGAGGATGCCGCTGATCTCGCGCGGCGTCGGCAGGTCGGAACGACCGGCCTTGGCCGACTCTTCCGGCAGTTCGTCGCGGACGATGTCATTGCACAGGGCGATGCACTCGTCGCAGATGAACACCGACGGGCCGGCGATCAGCTTTTTGACTTCATGCTGGCTCTTGCCGCAAAACGAGCAATACAGCAGCTTTTCCTGGCCGTCCTTCGACATCCGATTCTCCTCGATCAAGCCGCTTCGCGGCGGGTCAGCACCTTGTCAATCAAACCATATTCCATGGCCTCGGTCGAGGACATGAAATTGTCGCGGTCGGTGTCCTTCTCCAGGCGCTCCAGCGGCTGGCCGGTATGCTCGGCCATGATCCGGTTGAGCTTGTCCTTGATCGACAGGATTTCCTTGGCATGGATCGCGAAATCCGACGCCTGGCCCTGGAAGCCGCCCAGCGGCTGGTGGATCATCACACGCGAATTCGGCAGTGCGAAACGCTTCCCTTTGGTGCCTGCGCACAAAAGGAAGGCACCCATCGAAGCCGCCTGGCCGATACACAGCGTCGACACATTCGGCTTGATGAACTGCATGGTGTCGTAGATCGACATCCCGGCAGTCACCGAACCGCCGGGGGAGTTGATGTAGAAATAGATGTCCTTGTCCGGATTCTCGGCCTCAAGGAACAGCAACTGGGCAACCACCAGGTTGGCGCTGGCATCGTTGACCGGGCCAACAAGAAAAATCACCCGCTCCTTCAACAGGCGCGAATAGATGTCGTACGCGCGTTCGCCGCGTCCGCTCTGTTCCACCACCATCGGGACCAGGCCCAGAGCCTGCGGATCCCAGTTGCTTGCGTTGTCGATAATCATGTTGGCCCTTTGTTGTTGCATTCAATACGCTTGTCGGATTCCTGACGAAAAACCGGCTTACTGCTGCTGGTTCATCAGTTCATCAAACACGGCGGCCTTGTCGGTCACCTTGGCCTTGCCCAGCACCCACTCAACCACGTTGGCTTCGATCGCCACACCCTCGACATCGCTCAGGCGCTGCGGTTGGGCGTAATACCAGCGGATCACTTCTTCCGGCTGCTCGTAGCTGGCGGCCATGTCTTCGACCAAGCCGCGAACCTGTTCCGGCGATGCCTGAAGGTTTTCCGTCTTCACCACCTCAGCAAGGATCAGGCCAAGCGTCACGCGGCGCTTTGCCTGCTCGGCAAACCATTCCGGCTGCAGCGGCATGTCCTTGACCTTCATGCCACGCTGTTCCATATCCTGGCGGGCAGATTGCATCAGGCGCTGGATTTCCATATCGACCAGCGAGGACGGGATGGCAATCGGGTTGGCCTTGATCAGGGCTTCCATGACCTGGTCCTTGATCTTGGCTTCGATGCGGCGCTTCACTTCACGCTTCAGGTTGGCTTCGACTTCGGCGCGCATCTTTTCCACGTCGCCATCGACCACACCCATCATCTTGGCGAAATCGGCATCGACATCCGGCAGACGCGGGGCCTGAACCTGCTTGACGGTGATTTCGAACTGGACGGTCTGACCGGCCAGATCCTTGGCGTGGTAATCCTCCGGGAAGGTCAGGTCGAAGGTCTTGCTCTCGCCAGCCTTGGCGCCTTCAACGGCGTTCTCGAAATCCGGCAGCATCATGCCCTGGCCGAGCACGAACGGGTAATCGGTGGCCGAACCGCCCTGGAAGGCAACGCCATCCTTCTTGCCGGTGAAGTCGATCACCACGCGGTCTTCCTTGGCCGCGCCACGGTCGGCGCTGTCGTAACGGACGCGCTGCTTGCGCAGGATGTCCAGGGTCTTGTCCACTTCGGCGGCGCTGATTTCCAGCGTCGGACGCTCGATTTCGGCCGACGACAGATCACCCGGAACGAATTCCGGATACACCTCGAAAACCGCCGTGAATTCCATGTGCGTGGTGCTCTCGGAAGCCTTCGGCTCGAGACGCGGGTAACCGGCAACGTGCAGCTTCTGGGCGGTCACGGCCTCGCCGAAAGCGCGATCCAGCTGCTCCGACAGCACTTCGTGACGCGCCTGGTCGCCATACTGCTGCTTGATCATCGCAAACGGCACCTTGCCCGGGCGGAAACCCGGCACCTTCATATTGCGGCCCATGCGGCGCAGGCGGGGTTCCATTTCCTTCTCGACATCGGCAATAGCGATGGAGAGGTCAATGCGACGTTCGAGTTCGTTGGCTTGTGCGGTAGTTGCTTCCATGAAAATTCCTTGTGCTTAAGGCGCCGAAAAATAAAGCTGGCAATCATAACACGGCGAGCCAGCCGCAACGACAGGCCGGCAAGCTGCATTGTCAGACAGGAAAAGGCAGTACGGGGGGCAGTACGCCGGAAATGAAAAACCCCGCACAACGCGAGTTGTACGGGGCTTTGAATTCTGGGGACTGATGGGGCTCGAATTAATCAATGAAAGCACCACAGAGACTATAAGTGCAGAAGATTCTTGTTGTTTATACCGTCAAGTGTACCGTCAAAATTATCAGCGCTCGAAGAACGGTAGCGGCTCTAGGTCTTGCTCACGAATGAATGCCAGGTCAGCAATCACCAGATTTACACCTGGCCCGGATATCCACCAGCCAAGCCCATAGGGTGCGATCGTCAATCCTCGGGCCGTGCATAGTGCCCGTGTTCTTTCCCGGTAATGCTCACGTTCGTTTTCAGTCATATTAGCTCCTATAAATGAAAACCCCGGCACTCGGCCGGGGTAGTTGCTGGTCACGCGCTAAATTTTTCTCTCGTAGCGCCACCAGCTTTCGGGGTTTTGGGATGAAGCGGCACTCACCGACTAATCCGCCGCCAGCTATGCACAAGGCCCCCGCTGGCTGGGCACCACAAACCGCTTAGACGGTCTTGAGCTGCTTGAAGAGTGCGTCAGGCTGGACGATGTAACCATCCATGCGTGCATGGGCGATAAGTGCATGCTGGCCTTTGCCCGCATTCTTCCAGCGTACAACTTCAAGACGAAGGTCGCTGCGCACGGCAACAATGATCGCTTTGGCGAAGTCACCCAGGAAGGCGGTGCCTGCCGGCAGGGCCGTTGCTGTGTACTCGGCCATTTGGGCCAAGGCGGGCGGCTTGCCAAGCCAGCCACCGCTGGAAGATTTCTGCGAGGCGCGGCCAATGAAATCAGCCGGCGCGCTGATGATTGCGCTCGGAACACCTTGCTTATAAGCCATGGCACCACCAACAGCAGCGAGCACGTCTTCCCAAAGCGCGGGATCTTGCGCAACAGCAGCAGCATAAGCCGTGGCAGAAGACGTGATACCAGCGTCTGCCATGAGCTTTTCAAAAATCAGCGCATCGAGTTTTTCGGCAAATGAGCCAGCGACGGCAAGCTGTATCACTTGGTTAAGATTCGGCGAATCTTGCACCAGTTCCTCACTGATTGGGATCACCGCCGCCAGCAGCTTTGGATTGGCGGTAACGTAGCCCAAGTCAATATCGCTTTCGGTGATATCGTCGACATTTTCCGTATGCTGAATCACATCCGGGTCGTTGCCTAAAATTCGGGCCAGATTGGTAGGGTTGTCGATAACCAGCGTTTGAGCGCCGGCCTGAGTGATCGCCGATTGCTCGCGGACAGTATCAATCACCTGGTCAGCAATACCAATAGGAACCAGGGCCGGGCCGCTACCCATAGCCTTGCGGCTGCCGACAATCGAATCCTTGACGAACTCGCCCAGGTCGAAGCCTTCACGCTCGGCATTGCGCATGCTGATACGCTGCGATTTCTGCAGCAGATAGCATTCAGCGCCCTTGGTGGTTTTGCCAATCTGCAAAGTGCTGCCGGCGCCGTCCAGCCCGAAATCGCCGGTAGCGCCAGGGCGGCCCATCTTCTTTTCGATTGAGGTTATTGCATTTTCGAGGTCGGCGACTTTGCTGTCATGCTTTTCTCGAAATTTTTTGAAAGCGTCGCCCATGTCTTCCATGAGAACGACCAGCTCGCTTTTATTTTCCATTTGGAAATTCCTTTATGAGTTCGGTTTTTTTTGGCGCATGTTTGCGCCGGCTATCCGCTTCGCTTCAGATCGGCTAAGACCAGCTTCCCGCAGGTCTCGCTCTAACTGCCGCTTACGGTTTGCCAAATCGGCCTTGGTCAAAATAGATGTCTTAATCCCTAAGACACCGAGAAATGACCTACCGAAGTGACCGAACGCCATACTGAATCGCTCAGCGCTGCGAACGTTGAAAACTTTATTCCATAAAACTTGTTTTTTCAAGATGTTTATTCCTGTACGGTATATAAGGGGGTTTGTGATTGACGGTCTATTGATGCAAAACAGGCAACCGGGTCACACTCACCTGGATCACGCTAAGTTCTAACTCTCGGCAGATTCGGGTTGCCGTCGTCCATAGCGGCTCATTTGCTTCAACGGCCTGAAAAATTCTCCAGATCGATGAAGATCGTTGAACAGAGCCCCTGTGATTTCACCCCTCCCCCCTTCCTGAATCCACCCCATAAATTCGACTTTGGGAATGGCGGTGTCCAACTTTTGGTGTTTAACTTTCATACCCCCCTCCTGTGTCTGCGCTCGACAGCGGTCTTTGCCTTATGGCATGCGGAGCACAGCAACTGTTTGTTGCTATCGTCGTCGGCACCTCCATCTGACAGCGGGGTGATGTGGTCGACCTCTGTCCCGGGCATGACAATTCCGCGGCATAGGCAGTGCTGGCATAGCCCGTTATCCCGTCGATGGATTCGGGCCCGATCGGCAACCCCATTGCGGCCGGTTTTACGCTTGCCTTCTGATCCATGCTTGCCGTACCCACGTATTGGCTTATGCTCGATACACCAAGCACCATGCCTCGCAAGTCGTTTGCATCCTGGATGTTTACAGGCTTTGGGTGCTGCCATCGGCATACCATTCCTCCCGGTCGGTATCGACAATCGACAATCCCGACAATGTCGACGGATGCTTAAAAAATAGGCGGTGAGTCGAGATTGTAGACTTCGTCGTTTGTCCATGGCTTGAAAGTGTCAAGTCGCTGAATATAAAGATAAAGATATTCAAAATAGGCTTCATGGCGACAATCTCGTTTCAGTCTACAAACAGCTTTGGATTCATGCGGACCATGGTGGTGGGTGGGGCGCCTTTGTTTGGCACCTTGTTGACCCTGGCTGAATCGCTCTGGCTCAAACGCTCCAGGGCTTTCTCAAGGCGAGCAACCGAACGGAACCGGCCCTCCATGGCTTTCTGGCAATCGCGCCGGCTGAATGACAGCCGCCGCCCATCACGCGCCCACTTGATGATTGCCGCCGCGTCGGTGTCTGTCGCATCACCGCCCAGCAGCCCGAATGCTGCCTGTGCATGCGGTATCAGCAGCCGGCAAAGCTCAACCGCTTTGGCCGTGGCATCGAGGCTGACAGCCTCAGTGCTGGGGCCAACCTCGGCCAGTTCCAGCAGCGCAGCAATCCGCGCCGCCGCGCCGGGCAGCTTGCTTGACCAGTCGGCAATCGACTCCAGCCCGCCGTGCTCGCCCTGTTGCTTTTCGATCTCGTCGGCAAAGTCTAGCCACAGCTCGCGGGCCGGGTCGCTCATGCCGATCACACGCGGCCTGCTGGCAATCTGCTGCCGACCATCCAGCAGCGCGCGCAGACGGCTTTCGTAGTCGTTCTTCACATAGCTGGGGATCGTCAAGCGCCGCCGCACGTCTCGTTTGCCCACGTTGCTTTCGGGCATGGCGAACAGGAAGCGGGCGAGCAGGCCGCTGTCGCGGAAGCGCCGGCTACTCGCCACATCCGCCAGCACACCCGGCTGCAGAGCCAGGCCAAAGGTCAAGGCGGGCTTATCGATGTGGGCGCAGCGGTCAGCCCGATCCACGCGCATCGGCGTCCCGGCGTGCCCCTGCAGGAACACGTCAAGGCTCGCCATGCCGCCCGAATACATCCCCGCCATAATCAGGAATATCCCGGCTTCGTCGCTCAGCACGGCCATCCGTTCGCCATGCTCGACCAGCAGGGCCTGCAGACGCTCGGCGGTGACATCCCCGGTGAAGAGACGCGGCGCCCGCATTTCGGCCGGCATTGCTTCCTCTTCTTCTTGGATCAGCTTGCGGATACGCTCCCGGTCTTCGTCGCTCTCAGCGTTGACGGCATCCTTTGCCAGTTTCTCGATACGCTTCTTGCCGACCAGGCGGGCGGTGGTTGTCCTGGCAATCTCTGAGCGAAGCCGGTCACGCTCAAGCTTTTCCCAATGAACCAGGGGCGCCGCCAGGGCATTGATCACCGCCGTCTTTCGGCTGCCGCTGGGCAATGCGGTCAGGGTCCAAAGGCTCAGCGGCTCTGTGTATTCGTCTTCCTCACCGAACGGCGCCACCTCAAACCGGCGGTGCAGGGCAGTAGCCAGCACGGACAGAGCGCACATTACCGCCATGGCCGGCGGTGTCTGTGTCGATTCGGCGACAGCCTCAGCCATTCGCCCCACCCAGGTGGGCAGGATACTGGCCGGCAGGTCGGGCACTGGCATCTGGCCGGGGATGATCGGATCGGGCCAGTTGTCGCCGATACTGATGACGTTTTCCCGGTCGGTGCTGGCATGGCTGTCTGGCTTGGCATCTATCACCGCCGCCGATACCGCAGCAGCCACAGCGGCTTTTCCTGCAACCCTGCAGAGGTCGTTAAAGTCAGAGTGATCAGACATTGGACAACTCCACGAAACGAGGAATTGCCACCGCCGCCCGCGCAGCCCTGGCGGCATCCTTCGCAGCAGTTACGCCAGGATTGATGCCTTTCTGACCGTCGCTGTCGTCGTTATCTGCACAAATCACCATCGGCAGCGCCGGGAATTTCGCCCGTAGCGCCACGGCCACCGGTTTGAGGTTGCCGGCATCAAAGGCCACCGCCGTGGCGTGGCCTGTGGCCTCGTAAATCGTCGCGCCTGTGGCGTACCCCTCACAGACACAGAGCAGGCTGCTGGGTCGTCCAATAGCGTGATAGCAGCCGCGTTTCCGGCCACCGGTGAGGAAGGTCTTTTTCCCGTCAGCGCCAATGAACTGCAGGCTCCACAGCTTGCCGTCTACATCTCTCACAGGAACGACAAGCTGCCCACGTAAATCCTTCAAGCCGTAGGACTGCACCTGTTTTCGTGCCAGGTAGGGGTGCGCCCCGCTGGCAACGTAGGCGCGGTCCCAGAGGCGCAGGGCACGGATGGCGGCAGCGGCTTGCACTCGCTCTGTTTCCGCTGCCAGGGCAGCACGGGCAGCTTGCTGCCGCGCCGCCATGGCCTGCCGTTCAGCCGGCGTCATCCGTTCCGGCTTTTCTGCCGACCAGGTACAGCTCTGGCCCGTCTTCCAACTGCCAAACGCCCCGAAGGGCTTGGCTTCATCGTGGAAGACATACCAGCCGTTGAGGCTGCCGGACTTGTCGCCGGCAACCCGGTAGCGGTGCAGGGTGCCGTCAATTTCCAAGGCCGGCTTGTGCATCGCCAGGCCAGCATCGGCCAGGGCATCGAGGAAGGCGTCATGGTGCGCGGCGCTCATTATTCACCTGCTTTCCCGGCCTGCATTGCCGCCATCCGGGCCCACAGTTCACCCTTGGCCTTACGGTAAGCAGCTTTCGCCTTCTCTTCAGCCTTTTTGGCCTGCCTAGTGCTGAACTGGGCTCTGCCCAGGGCGAGGCTTGCCCGATGCAAGCTCATTTCCAACTGGTGTAGGGTGCGCGGCGTTTTTTCGCGTTTGGTGGTCATGTACGCACCTCCGCAACGCTCATGCCCGTTAGCAAATAGTGAGCATGGTTCGCAGCGGCTCCGATCAGTAGCAGCCAGTTGCTGCTTTTCTGCACGTCACCACAATCTTCATCCGCGACATCAGCCGCATAGGCTATAGCCTGAAGAATCAAGGCAGCCTCGCCGGATGATCCGATGAAACCAGTATGGGATTGGCGCTCGCCCGCGCCCAGGGTTTTGGTATCAGCCATGATGGCCTCCTACATGATTTGTTGAAAAGCCACCCTGTTGAGGGGTGGTCAGGTACTTCAACACGGCATGTAGACCGCTCGCAGCTTTTACCCGAAGGCTGTTGCATAACTGCGCACTACCCGACCATTGACCAAGCCATGCCAGCTCGAGGCTGACATGGACGAAACCGATGGACGTAAAAAATCCGCTAAGACTGACGGGAGCGGATACCGCTACATGAGGTGTGTTGAGCACCGGGGGTCGAGATTGCCACGGTCTACCTTGCTGGTCAAGATGATTTTTCATGCCGCTGCTCGCCCTGAGTTACCAAGGGCGGCCAGTGCTTTACGTACATCGGCGACGCGCCAGCGGGTTTGTTGAGGGGAAACCTTGATGGCCAGGCTGCCATAGCGGCGCCAGGCGGTGTTTTCCGAACATCCAAAGACGCCGGAAACAACCTTTACATCGATGAGGGCTGAATCGGGGAGGGAATCAAATGCCGCCAGAGTAGGCGGGACGGTCTTCTGTGCCATGGCATTTCCTTTGAAGGAACCCACGGCGCCGGGATGGTGCCGCTGGGTGCATGGCGTGACTATTTACAGCATATTTTGGCCATTCAACCCAGTTGCGAATCCTGCAAAATTTTGAAAATTCGCCCGAACCCTAGAGCTAGTCAACGACTTCGCTATGCGAAAAAATCGTTAATTTCTTTGCCTCATAGTAGATTTCTTCGGCCTCAGAACCGCCGACAGGGGGAGACACCTCTCGTCCAACCCGTTTAAAAAGCTCGCGGTTGATCGGAGTCCCTGGTTCAGCCCGAAGGATATCTCCCACTTTATTCCAGATTGCGAATCGAATATTCCGCCTCTTACGCAGAGCGTTAAGGTGCTTTCCCTTAGGAAATGGGCGGCCAAAAACCTCGTCCAGCGATTTGGCATTACAGGCCAATATTTGCCGGTAGCCGTGCCTAAATCCGGCTGCAACCCAATCAGGCATCTTGAGGCCATGGCAACTGCAACTATATAAGGCTTCCATCAATGCAAAGTCGTCGCCATTGTTGTAGCGCTCTTCTCGCCTTTCGTTATCTCTCATGGCTATAAATTGCACAAGCGGGCCTTCCGCTGGGTGCCCGCCATCTTTGACCCACCGCAATTGAGCTTGAAAAAGCTCTTGTATGTCTTCATCAGAATGGGCTTTAGCCATGTTCCATCCTCATGCAGCGATTGAAATTTGGATAACCGCGGCACCTTCCCGCATCTGGTCACACTGCCCTGCCCACCAAGTCATCAGATTTCGCCGCTCCTCTAGGAAGTCACCCCGGTCATAGGCAAGACGCACTGCATCGCCATGCTTGTGGGCGAGCTGCACCTCGACCACCTCAGGTCGGAAGAGGCCAGAGCCATGGGCCATGGTTGAGAATGAACTCCTGAAGCCATGCGCCGATTGCTCGCTTTGCGTGTCGTAGCCCAGGCGGCGTAGTGCCGAGTTGATGGTGTTCTCGCTCATTGGCCGATCACGGCTCTGCAGGCCGGGAAAGCAGAAGCGGCCTGCGCCGGTTAGGGGTTTTAAGTCCTCAAGGATCGCCGCCGCTTGGTCGGCCAGGGGTACGACGTGCAGGCGGCGTGCCTTCATCTTGCCCAAGGGGATGCGGATCAGCCGGCTATCGAAATCGACTTCGGACCACTCCAAGTTGCGGACCTCGCCAGGACGCAGGCCGAACAGTGCTGACAGCCGGAACGCCGAGCGGGTAATCAGGCTGCCTTGATAGGCCCAGATGTCGCGCAGCAGCTTGCCAAACTCCGTCGGATCGGTGATTGCGGCATAGTGCCTCTTACGCTGCGGCGGGATCGCGCCGCGCAGGTCGGCCGATATGTCGCGCTCGCAGCGGCCGGTGCTGATGCCGTAGCGGAACACCTGGCCGGCGGTCATGCGAAGGCGGTGGGCGGTATCAAGGTATCCCATATCCTTGACGCGCCGGATGATGGCCAGCAGTTCGGGGGCTGTGACCTCAGCAATTGGCCTATTTCCGATCCAGGGAAAGGCGTAGACGACGAAGATACGAAGGTTCTTTTCTTGGGTGTGTTTGGTCCACGTCGGTGAAAACTCCTGGTGCCACTCACGGGCGACGGCTTCAAATGTGTTGTTTGCGCGGTGCGATGCCGTCAGTTTTTCTACCTTGCGGACGGCGCTGGGATCGATACCGCTTGTTATCTGCTTCCTCGCCGCATCACGGGCCTGCCGCGCCTCTTCGAGTGAGACATCAGGAAAAGTGCCTAGTGCAAGGGTCTTGCGCTTTTTGGCAAACCGGTAATCCAAGCGCCAATACTTGCCGCCTTTGGTGTCAAGCAGCAGGTACATGCCGCCGCCGTCGGTGAGCTTTTGAGACTTCTCGCCTGGCTTGGCCTGGTTGATTTTGACCGCTGTCAGCTTGTTGGTAGCCATGGACCCTCCACCAGAAATACCGTCATCCCAGCGTGTACCGTCACCCTTTTGGGGAATACCGTCAAGTCTACCGACATAAAAACGGTATTGGGATGGTTTTAGATGGTGCTGGATGATGCAAAGAAAAAACCCCGAAAGCCTTTAGCTGTCGGGGTTTTGGTGCTTCATGGTGCTTGGTGAAGCTATGTTCTGGGGCGACTGATGGGGCTCGAACCCACGACAACCGGAATCACAATCCGGGACTCTACCAACTGAGCTACAGCCGCCGCTGCAAGAAGGCGCGCATTGTATGTCGTTCTGGGAAGCCTGTCTACAGCCTTTTTTTGCTTTTTTCCATCAGCTGTGAAATCCAGCTTGCCTGGTCAGCGCATAGAGATTAAGCATGCACGTGATCTTCAGACTCGACTGAAAGACGAAGTCCTACCGTCTTTAAAACTGCGAGCAATGTTTTCAGCGTGGGATTGCCTTTGGGCGACAGGGCACGATAAAGGGATTCGCGACTGATCCCAGCTTCAGCAGCTACAGCACCTAGACCGCCGTATGCTTCTGCTACGGTACGCAGCGCAAGCAGGCCGGCAGCTCTATCATCAGGATTGTCCAGCGATTCCATTGCTACTTTCAGGTATGCAATGGCCAACTCGCGGTCAGCTTGCAATTCAGCAACTTCCGCCTCGTGATGAGATACAGCACCATTGAGTTTGCTCATACCTGCCTCCGTTTCCATTCGGACCACATTTCCTTTGCGCGTTTTATATCTGCCACCTGGCTACCTTTGTCGCCGCCACAAAGTAGCAATACGACGGTTTTTTCCATGTCGCCCGCAATACACCCGATACCCGGCACCAAGGTGAATGCGCAACTCAATCACACCTTCTCCGACTGGTTCGCAGTCGCCAAAGTTTCCCGCCTCTACTTGGCGCAGGCGAACACGAATGCGGGCCTGTGCGATCTTGTCACGTAACCCGGTCAGCCATTCCGAGAACGGCTCACGGCCGTCGTCGCGTTGATAGCGGAGAAGTTCGATCATGGAGAAAAATTGTAGCTTAAAAGCTACGGTTCACCAAAGGCGACCAAGTTCGGTTAATCCGCTTCTTCGTCAAATCAGCCCTTGATCAGCAAGTCCACCCGCTGCGGATTGATGAAAGTTGCCCCGGTCGGCGTCATGAACGAATCGAAGCGTTCGCGCACCGCTGCGTAAAGCGCCGGCGGGAGTTTGTGGTCGTTGTGGGTGACGCGGATCATCCGGGTATCGAACTCGGCAAAGTCCGTGAAGACACTGCGCGTGTTGAAGAACAACTGCTGCTGCAGGCGCAGCGGGCCGCGTTCCACGGCGCGGCAGACGGCCGCGAAAGCTTCCTCGCGCACCGTCTTCTCGTCGTGGAAGAGGCGGAACACCTCGTTCAGGTCGCCCGCGTACACCGGCTCCGAAATCCACGCCATGCCGCCGGGGCGCAGCACGCGGGCGATTTCCGTCAGCGCCTGATCCATCAGCGGCACCGGCACGTGGTGCAGCGACTTGAACATCAGCACGATATCCACGCTCGCATCCGCCGCCGGAATCGCCTCCGCGCCGCCATGCGCGAAACGCACCATCGGCAGATCGGCCGTCTGCAGATTCTTCGTGTGCTGGATCACATCGACTTCCGTTGCCACGATCTCGCGCACCCGGCCCGTTTCCGCCAGCAAGCGCGTCTTTTCCGCCCGGCCGCAACCCAGCTCCAGAACGCGCGCACCATCGAAGGGCAGGGTCTCCAGCATCAGCTTCACTTCATTGACCAGGGGACTTTCGGCGGGATTGGCGATCAGCATGGCGGACTCGGTAACTTGAAAATCAGAATATTAACAGACGGTGATGGATGGCCGTTGCGGCCAGCACAGATACCCATTACCCAATAAAAAACAAATTCGTTGGGTAATTTATAACAGGCGCCGGATTTGTAGCGTCATCGCGAGCAAAGCTGGCAAAATCAGGCTCCTAGCCTCGTATAGCAGTCATATATCTACACCCGCGACCTGTTCGGGGGAGACTGAAACAACATGAACAAACAAGCAAAAATCTACGTCGCCGGCCACCGTGGCATGGTCGGCTCTGCCATCGTCCGCCAGCTCAAGGCCGCCGGGTGCGAGAACATCGTTACCCGCACCCACGCCGAGCTTGACCTGACCAACCAGGCTGCCGTCAACGCCTTTTTCGCCGCCGAAAAGCCCGAACAGGTCTACCTCGCCGCTGCCAAGGTCGGCGGCATCTACGCCAACAACACCTACCCGGCGCAGTTCATCTACGAAAACCTGATGATCGAAGCCAACATCATCCAGGCCGCGCACGCCAACGACGTTCAGCAACTGCTTTTCCTCGGCTCCAGCTGCATCTACCCCAAGGCCGTACCGCAGCCCATGCGCGAAGACGCCTTGCTCACCGGCGTACTCGAAGCCACCAACGAACCCTACGCCATCGCCAAGATCGCCGGCATCAAGCTCTGCGAAAGCTACAACCGCCAGTACGGCCGCGACTACCGCAGCGTCATGCCGACCAACCTCTACGGCCCCGGCGACAACTACCACCTCGCCAACAGCCATGTGCTGCCGGCGATGATTCGCAAGCTCCACCTGTGCAAACTCGCCCAGGCCGGCGACAGCGCCGGCATTGCCGCCGACGAAGCCAAATACGGCGAAATCCCCGCCGACATCCGCGCCATGATGCAAAGCGGCAAAGTCACCCTGTGGGGCACCGGCACCCCGTACCGCGAATTCCTGCACGTCGATGACATGGCTGCCGCCAGCATCTTCGTCATGAACCTGGACAAGCCCACCTACGACGCCAACACCCAGCCCATGCTCAGCCACATCAATGTGGGCTACGGCAGCGACCTGACGATCAAGGAAGCCGCCTTCACCGTGGCCGAAGTGGTCGGCTACCCGGGCGACATCGAATTCGACACCAGCAAGCCCGACGGCACCTTCCGCAAGTTGATGGACAGCAGCCGGCTGGAAAAACTCGGCTGGAAAGCCACCATAGACCTCAAACAGGGCCTGCAGCAGGCCTACAACGATTACCTCAGTAAATAAGCTTCAAGGAAAAACAACAATGACCGCTCAAACCAAAAAAGTTGCCCTCATCACCGGCGTTACCGGCCAGGACGGCTCCTACCTTGCCGAATTCCTGCTCGAAAAGGGTTACGAAGTGCACGGCATCAAGCGCCGCGCCTCCTTGTTCAATACCCAGCGCGTCGATCACATCTACGAAGACCCGCATATCGAGAACAGCCGCTTCAAGCTCCACTACGGCGACCTCTCCGACACCTCCAACCTGACCCGCATCCTGCAGGAAGTCCAACCGGACGAGGTCTACAACCTCGGCGCCCAATCGCACGTGGCCGTCAGCTTCGAAGCCCCGGAATACACCGCCGATGTCGACGCCATTGGCACCCTGCGCCTGCTCGAAGCCATCCGCTTCCTTGGCCTGGAAAAGAAAACCCGCTTCTACCAGGCCTCCACCTCCGAACTCTACGGCCTGGTCCAGGAAATCCCGCAAAAGGAAACCACGCCCTTCTACCCACGCAGCCCGTATGCCGTGGCCAAGATGTACGCCTACTGGATCACCGTCAACTACCGCGAAGCCTACGGCCTCTACGCCTGCAACGGCATCCTGTTCAACCATGAGAGCCCGCGCCGTGGCGAAACCTTCGTCACCCGCAAGATCACCCGCGGCCTCGCCAACATCGCCCAGGGGCTGGAAAGCTGCCTGTACATGGGCAACATCGATTCGCTGCGCGACTGGGGCCACGCCAAGGACTACGTGCGCATGCAATGGATGATGCTGCAACAGGACAAGCCGGAAGACTTCGTCATCGCCACCGGCGTGCAATACAGCGTGCGCCAGTTCATCAGCTGGAGCGCCGAACACCTGGGCGTGACCCTGCGCTTTGAAGGGCAGGGCGTGGACGAAGTCGGCATCGTCGCCGCCATCGAAGCGCGAAATGGCGAAATTCTGGCCCCCGCGCTCAAGGTCGGCGACATCATCGTCAAGATCGACCCGCGCTACTTCCGCCCGGCCGAAGTGGAAACGCTACTTGGCGACCCGAGCAAAGCCAAGGCGAAACTCGGCTGGGTACCGGAAATCACCGTGCAGGAAATGTGCGAGGAAATGGTCGCGCATGATCTGGAATCGGCCAAGCGGCATGCCTTGCTAAAAAAGCACGGTTACGAAATTGCCGTGAGCGCCGAACGGATATAAGCGCAACCCGCTCCCGAAACACTGTTTCTATGCCGAATTGCATACCCCAATATGCGCTCGTGTTGCACTGCAAAATATTTCTTCATCATCCAGGACAAAGCTGGCAAAATCAGGCCGCCAGCCTTGTAAAACCGTCATTCCAGGGGGGAGTGTTGTAGGTATTGGCATATATGTTTCAGCTTTGCCAAGAACATGAAAATCGCCATTGCCGGAACCGGCTACGTCGGACTCTCCAACGCCATTCTCCTGGCGCAGCATAACGAAGTCATCATTTCCCTCGTCCTGTTCGGTGGGGACTGAGAAATGTGCGGAATCGTCGCCGCTGCTGCCAGTAGCAATATCGTCAGCGTCCTGATCGAAGGGCTCAAGAAGCTCGAATACCGAGGTTATGACTCGGCCGGCCTGGCCGTTATCGGCAGCCAGCAAATTGAACGGGTACGCTCGGTGGGCCGGGTCGCGGAACTGGAAAAGGGTGCCGCTGGCACCCAATCCTCAACCGGCATCGCCCACACCCGTTGGGCGACGCACGGTGCGCCCTGTGAGCGCAATGCCCACCCGCATGTTTCCGGTCATATTGCTGTTGTTCATAACGGCATCATTGAAAACCACGAAGCCCTGCGTACCGAACTGAGTGCCCAGGGCTATATTTTTACTTCGGACACCGATACCGAAAGCATTGCCCACCTGATCGAATCGGTACAGAAAACCGAACCGGATCTGTTCAAGGCCGTGCAGCAAGCCACGCGCCGGCTGATCGGTGCCTACGCCATTGCGGTGATCGACCAGCGCCACCCGGGCAAGGTCATCGTTGCCCGCGAAGGATCGCCGCTGCTACTGGGCGTGGGCGAAGCCGGCCACTATGCGGCCTCCGATGCTTCGGCATTGCTCCAGGTCACGCGCAACATGGTCTACCTGGAAAACGGTGACATCGCCGAACTCGGCGCCAACACCCTGCGTATTGCCGACGCCGCCGGTCAGGCTGTCGAGCGGCCGGTGCATGTTTCCGAACTTTCCGCTGCCGCCGTGGAACTGGGCGAATACCAGCACTACATGCAGAAGGAAATCTTCGAGCAACCGCAAGCGCTGGGCAATACGCTGGAAATGATCGGCGGCAGCAAGAGCAGCCAGCCCGGCATCTTTGGCGCCGACGCCGCCAGCATCCTCGCCGATGTCGATTCCATCCTGATCCTCGCCTGCGGCACCAGCAGCCACGCCGGGCTGACTGCCCGTTACTGGCTCGAAGCCATTGCCGGCGTGCCGTGCAATGTGGAAATCGCCAGCGAATACCGCTACCGCGTTTCCGTACCCAACCCGCGCCAGCTGATCGTCGTCATTTCGCAATCCGGAGAAACGGCCGACACCCTGGCTGCATTGCAGCACGCCAAGGCAAAAGGTCAGGCCAAAACGCTAGCTATCTGCAACGTGCCCGAATCCGCCATCGTGCGCGAAAGCGCGTTGCGCTTCATCACCCGTGCCGGGCCGGAAATTGGCGTCGCCTCAACCAAGGCTTTCACCACGCAACTGGCCGCGCTCTTTCTGCTCACCTTGGTGGTGGCCAAGGTCAAAGGCCGGCTGAGCGAAGCCGACGAAGCCAGCTACCAGGAACAACTGCGCCACCTGCCAGTAGCAGTCAACAAGGTGCTGGCGCTTGAGCCGGCAATCAAAGCCTGGGCACAGCGCTTTGCCAACAAGAGCGACGCGCTCTTCCTGGGGCGTGGCCGGCACTACCCGATTGCCCTGGAAGGTGCGCTCAAGCTCAAGGAAATCTCCTACATCCACGCCGAAGCCTACCCGGCCGGCGAACTCAAGCACGGCCCGCTGGCTTTGGTGGATGCCAACATGCCGGTGATTACCGTGGCACCGAACGACGAACTGCTGGAAAAGCTCAAATCCAACCTGCAGGAAGTCAGGGCGCGCGGTGGTGAACTCTATGTGTTTGCCGATGGCGACTCGGAAATTGAAGGCAGCGAAGGGGTAAATATCATCAAACTTCCTGAGCACTACGGGCAGCTATCGCCCATCCTGCACGTCATCCCGCTGCAGCTGCTGTCGTACCACGCGGCGCTGGTCAAGGGTACGGATGTGGACAAACCGCGCAATCTGGCCAAGTCGGTGACGGTTGAATAAACATGAGTACCGCTGTGTCAGCACTCCTCTCAACCGGCGAATCGCAGTCCCTTGAATTTAAGGCCTCGTTCGACAAGGCCGCGATTGAATCGCTGGTGGCCTTCGCCAACGCGCGCGGTGGGAAAGTGCTGGTCGGGGTTTCAGATGCAGGAAAAGTTATCGGCACCACTGTTGGCAAGGAAACACTCAACGAATGGCTGGGCCAGATCAAATCCGCCACCAGCCCGGCCTTGATCCCGGAAATCATCCTGCACGACATCGACGGCAAACAAATTGTCGAAATCGGCATCCAAGAATTCCCCGACAAGCTTTCACTACGGCTAATTTTTTGCTGTTCTTTATTTTTAATCGATTATTGGTCCGCTGAAAAGCGCCTGTTCGATGCTGGTTGTGTTCTATTAAATCTTTCTTATTTTATCGGGCTTTCTGCTCGAAACGATTAGATTTTTTTTGGAGTAATGTTTTATGCTGAGTAATCAAACAATCTTTGTAACGGGTGGCACAGGTTCTTTTGGTCATACTTTTGTTCCAATGACTTTGGAAAAATACAACCCGAAGAAAATAATCATTTTTTCCCGTGATGAAATGAAACAATGGGAGATGGCCAAGCTATTCCAGGACGACCCAAGAGTTCGTTTCTTTATTGGTGACGTCAGAGATCGTGAACGTCTTTATCGTGCGTTGGATGGTGTGGATTATGTGGTACATGCTGCCGCTACAAAGATTGTCCCCACTGCTGAATACAACCCGTTTGAATGCGTCAAAACAAATATTAATGGAGCAATGAACTTGATCGATGCTTGTATCGACAAGGGCATCAAGCGAGTGGTTGCACTCTCGACGGATAAGGCAAGTAGCCCGGTAAATCTGTATGGTGCAACCAAGCTGGCATCCGATAAGCTTTTTGTTGCAGGAAATTCCTACGCCGGGAGTAATCAAACACGGTTTTCTGTCGTCCGCTATGGCAACGTGATGGGGTCGCGCGGTTCAGTGATTCCTTTCTTCATGTCGATCAAGGACAAAGGCGTTTTGCCGATTACCGATGATCGTATGACCCGTTTCATGATTTCTCTGGAACAGGGCGTAGAACTGGTGTGGCACGCATTCGAAGACATGGTCGGTGGCGAAATCTATGTCAAGAAGATTCCGTCGATGAAAGTTACCGATCTGGCCCGAGTTGTCGCGCCGGAAGCCCGGCAGGAGATTGTCGGTATTCGACCAGGTGAAAAGCTTCATGAGCAGATGATCGGTGAAGAAGACTCTTTCTACACCTATGAATATCCTGAGCATTACAAAATTCTGCCGGCAATTCATAGTTGGGATAAAGACGCAGGTCGAATCAAGGACGGCGCGAAGGTGCCGGAAGGCTTCAGCTACACGAGTGATAACAACACCGAGTGGATGACAGACGCTGAGTTGCAGGCTTGGATTGAAACCAACCGCGCGAAGATCGGGAGTATCTGAGTCATGATTCCGTATGGGCGGCAGGACATCACACAAGCAGATGTCGATGCGGTTGTACAAGTGCTACAGTCGGATTATCTGACGCAAGGGCCGATGGTCCCGAAGTTCGAAGAGACGGTTGCACAGCATGTCGGTGCGAAGTATGCCTTAGCGGTCAATAGTGCAACTTCGGCACTTCATATCGCTTGTTTGGCCTTGGGTTTAGGCAAAGGTGATTGGTTATGGACGAGCCCGATCACCTTTGTTGCGTCAGCCAATTGTGGTTTGTACTGTGGCGCGAATGTCGATTTCGTCGACATTGATCCGCGCACCTACAACCTTTGCCCTATTGCCTTGGAAAAGAAACTGATAGAGGCTGAAAGTGCGAATCGCCTGCCTAAAGTGGTTATTCCTGTACATCTCTGCGGTCAACCTTGCGATATGGCAGCAATCAGGGCGCTCAGTGATCGTTTTGGTTTCAAGATCATCGAAGATGCTTCGCACGCCATAGGCGGCAAGTATCGTGGCGAATTTATTGGTAATGGGCGCTACAGCGACATCACGATTTTCAGTTTCCATCCAGTCAAGATCATCACCACTGCCGAAGGTGGTATGGCGCTGACCAATGATGCCGATTTGGCCAACAAGATGGCTTTGTTGCGTAGTCACGGCATTACACGTGACCCTGCGCAGATGACGCACGAGAGTGATGGCCCTTGGTATTACCAGCAAATTGATCTCGGGTTCAACTACCGTATGACCGAGCTACAAGCAGCATTGGGCGTGAGTCAAATGGCACGACTGGACCAGTTCGTAGCCAGGCGGCATGAATTGGCAACACGTTACGACCAGTTGCTGGCAAATCTGCCAGTCACACGACCCTGGCAACATCCGGACAGCTACTCGGGTTTGCACCTTTACGTCATTCGCCTGCAGCTTGACCAGATCGGCAAAACGCATCGTCAGGTGTTCGAGTCGCTGCGCGAGCAAGGCATAGGCGTAAATCTGCATTACATCCCGGTTCACATGCAGCCTTACTACAAAGCAATGGGCTTTAAAGCCGAGGATTTTCCAGAGGCCAAGCGCTATTACACTGAGGCAATCAGCTTGCCGATGTTCCAGACCATGAGCGAAGCGCAGCAAGATCAAGTGATTGCTGCGGTTGAGAAGTCGCTGCTGTCATGAAATTGGCCATCATACCCGCCCGCGGTGGCAGTAAGCGTATCCCGCGCAAGAATATCAAGCATTTCTGCGGCAAACCGATGATCGCTTGGTCGATTGAGGCAGCACGCTCTTCCGGCTGTTTCGACAGCATCATCGTTTCGACGGACGATGATGAAATCGCAGAAGTTGCACGCGCATACGGTGCAGAAGTACCTTTTGTGCGACCGCCTGAGCTGTCGGACGATCACACCGGCACCATTCCAGTCATCGCCCACGCTATTGAGTGGATAAGCCGCAATGTAGCGCCGGTCGATCTTGCCTGCTGCATCTATGCAACAGCTCCCTTTGTCCAGCCTGGCGACCTGAAGCGGGGGTTCGATCTACTGCAGAAAAGCAAGGCGGAATACGCCTTCTCGGTCACCAGCTACGCCTTCCCCATTCAGCGCGCCATCCGTATTACTTCTGACGAGCGCGTGGAAATGTTCAGCCCCGAACATTTCAACATCCGGTCGCAGGATCTGGAGGATGCCTTCCACGATGCTGGCCAGTTCTATTGGGGCCTTGCTGCTGCCTGGTTGGCCGGCAAGCCTTTGTTTTCGCACTGCGCCACCCCAGTCCCACTACCCAGGCATCGCGTCCAGGACATCGATACTGCGGAGGACTGGGAACGTGCCGAATGGTTGTTCAAGGCAATGCAGGTACAGCGGGATTGACCATGAAGTTCATTTTCCGCGCCGACGCCTCACTGCAGATTGGGACTGGCCACGTCATGCGCTGCTTGACGTTAGCCGACGCCCTTGATGCAAAAGGTGCGGAGTGCCAGTTCATTTGCCGTGCTCATGAAGGTAACCTGATCGATTTCATCCGCAGCAAGGGCTACGTTACACACGCTCTGCCCGTGGCAGCGGAATCCGGCGATACCGCCAATGATCAATCCCCGGATTCTGATCTTGCTCACAGCGCTTGGCTAGGCGCAACACAAGCTGAAGACGCAAATGCTTGTGCTTCTATCCTTGCAGCTCAGCATCCGGACTGGCTGATTGTCGACCACTACGCGCTCGACATTGTTTGGGAAGAGGCTTTGGCACCTTACTATCACCAACTGATGGTGATTGACGACCTGGCAGATCGAAAGCATGTCTGTGACCTGCTGCTTGACCAGACCTTTGGACGCGAGGCCGCAGATTACCTGTCCTTGGTACCTGAGAGATGCCGGTTGCTGTGTGGCTCACGATACGCGCTATTGCGCTCCGAATTCGCCGCCCTTCGCTCCTACAGTCTGCAGCGCCGCGCCAAGCCAGTCATGCGAGATCTACTGGTCACCTTGGGCGGTGTAGACAAGGACAACGCCACCGGACAGGTGCTACAAGCGTTGAGCACATGTTCATTGCCAGAGAACTGCAGGATCACGGTGGTTATGGGGGCGACAGCACCGTGGTTAGATGAGGTACGAAACCTGGCTCAGCAAATGCCTTGGTCGACGCGTGTATTGGTTGGGGTCAGTAATATGGCCCAGCTCATGGCTGATAGCGATCTTGCCATTGGGGCCGCTGGGGCAACATCTTGGGAGAGATGTTGCCTTGGCTTGCCAACTGCCATGATGGTACTCGCCGATAACCAGCGACATGCAGCAAATCTGCTGGAACAAGCCAGTGCAGTAAGAATGCTGTATTTAAACAAAGATTTTTCGAAGGATTTGGCTAGGTTTATTGATGATATTTACAAATCTAAATATTTTTTTAATCAGTTGCGAGATAACGCTAGCGCAGTGACGGACGGAATGGGTTGCGGGCGGGCAATGAGCTGGCTCATCTTGGAGAAAGAATAATGGATAAAGAACTTACTTTGAAGCTTGGCCGTTTGCGCACTATAAAGACGGGGGAATTAGAATTAATGTTGGCGTGGCGTAACGCTCCTGGTGTTCGTGCAAACATGTACACCCGCCATGAAATCAGTTTCGCCGAACATCTTGCTTGGTGGGAGAAAACACTGACGCGTAGTGATCAGCAGTATTTCATGTACGAGTACCAAGGAAGCCCATTGGGTATTGTTGGTTTTAATGGTATTGATGTGATTAATCAGAACTCCTCGTGGGCTTTTTACGCTTCACCAGAAGCACCTAGGGGCACAGGGAGCAGAATGGAATATCTGGCGCTTGAGCATGCCTTTAGCGGTATTCTCCTACACAAGCTTTGTTGTGAGGTGCTTGCTTTCAATACACCTGTGATCAAACTTCACGAAAAATTTGGCTTTAAAGTTGAAGGCATTTTGCGTGATCAACATAAGATGGATGGCAGTTTCGTCGATGTCTATCGATTAGGAATGTTGGCGTCTGAATGGCAAGCAAGTCGCAATGACACGTTAAAAAAACTCCTTCATTTAGCTAATGGTTAAAATAATAAAATGAATCCAATAATTTCGATTTCAGACCGTCCAATCGGCGTTGGTTACTCACCCTACATAATCGCTGAGCTATCAGCCAATCATAACGGCAAGTTAGAAACTGCGATAAAGATTATCGAGGAAGCAAAGAAGGCTGGTGCAGACGCCGTAAAGCTACAGACCTATACAGCAGACACCATCACGCTAAACAGTAACGCCGAAGAATTTCAGATTCACGGTGGTCTGTGGAATGGCAAAACCCTTTATGAGCTTTATCAAGAGGCACAGATGCCTTGGGAGTGGCACAAACCACTATTCGAGCATGCCAGAAAACTCGGTATTACCATTTTCAGTTCCCCTTTTGACAACACCGCAGTCGACCTGCTCGAAGACCTTGACGCCCCTGCTTACAAGATAGCTTCATTCGAGGCCGTGGACCTGCCGTTGATCAAGTACGTCGCCAGTACTGGAAAGCCTATGATCATTTCTACCGGAATGGCGGATGCAGAAGAAATTCAGGAGGCCATTGAAGCGGCGAGAGAAGGCGGATGCAAGGAACTCGCTATTTTGCATTGCGTAAGTGGTTACCCAGCTCCTGCAGAGGATTACAACTTGCGTACCATTCCCGACATGATTGAGCGCTTTGGAACGGTTACCGGCCTGTCTGACCACACCTTGGACAACACTACCGCAATCGCCAGCGTGGTCATGGGAGCATCAATCATCGAGAAGCACTTCACCTTAGACCGAAATGGTGGCGGGCCGGATGACAGTTTTTCACTTGAGCCCGCAGAGCTTGCGGCACTATGCCGAGACAGCAAAACGGCTTGGGCCGCATTGGGGAAAGTTGATTATGGACGCAAGTCGAGCGAGCAAGGAAATGTTAAGTTCCGTCGCTCTTTATATTTTATTAAAGACCTAAAAAAAGGCGCGATTGTTTGTTCTGAAGATTTTAAAAGCGTGCGACCAGGCTACGGTCTATTGCCAAAATATTCAGAAAGTATCGTAGGCATGAGGTTAAATAAAGATGTCTCGCAGTTTACTCCTGTATCGTTTGATTTTCTCGAGGATATAAATAATGAACATTGAGGGGGGTAAGGGCGCGCTATTTGATTTGACAAAAAGGCAGCTTGTTTCTTTTTTTCCTCTTTCGGGGAAGGATTTAGAAGTTCTTGAAAGTCGGTTTGACAAAGTCCTAGAAGATGTTGGTTATTGTTTTTCTTTGATAGAAAACAAGTATTATAAACGTGGCGAAGAGGTGTATTTTGATCCTATGCATACTTCGCAGTACGGTATATATCTTTATTTCTATTCTAAAGCAGTATTCGAAGATGAGGACATGAGCAGGGTTTCGAGTGCGTTGTATATCCTTAATAAAATTATAAACTCGGTTGACTTGTACTATGAGATAAATTTGCCGAGGCATTTCTTTATGGATCACCCAGTAGGTAGTGTTATGGGTAGAGCTATTTATGGGGAAGGCTTTTCGTTCTCACAATGTTGCACAGTAGGTAACAACAAAGGCTTCTATCCGGTAATCGGAGAAAATGTCAGGATGATGAGTGGTTCATCAATAATTGGTCGATGCAATATTGGTAAAAATGTCATTGTTTCCAAAGGTGTAACTATAAAAGATAGTGAAATTCCCGATTCGGTGATCGTTTTTGAGGATAGAAAGAAGCTTTTTTTTAAGGATTTAATTTGATTCTCATGATGGCTTTCAGCTTATTGCAAGCTGGCTTGATAGATTTTTGAGGTGGTTAATTTATTTCTTATTTATAATTAATAATTGGTGCATGTCTAACATTAGAGTGTGTTCTAATAAACACTTCGTGGCATGATGCGTACTCGTATTATTATAAAGTGGGAGGTTAATAATTAGTGAAGTGGTTTTTATAGTGCGCTGTATGAATTGAGATAACTATGTGCTTTGTCGACTTGTGCCATTAAATAAGTCTGCTGCGAACTTTCTTAAGGATTTCTAAATAAGTAGCGCTCCAGAAATCTGGCCGTCGGAAAATCAATGGGAGCAGAACAACAAACTCGATTTTTTAGACTTGTTCAGACATTCCTTAATGGATCATCTAACAGGAATTTAATTGGTTAAAGCTACTCGAAATGAAGATACTTTTTATCGAAAATCGCTATGCTACGTTGATATGGGATGCCGTTGCTCGGCAGCTGGAAGCGCGAGGGCACGAGATTTATTGGATTATTCAGAATCCAATGTTCATGCCCACAGTCGGCGAGAAACATCTCTTATCGTTTCCGTCTGCTAGTGAAAAGAATCAAGATGAGTCTCTTTCATGGTTAAGGGATGTGGATCGTGGCGTACGTTGGTTTGGTGGGGATGGATCGCATTGGCATCCTTACAACAAACGCATTCGTAAAATTCTCGAATCAGTCAGGCCAGATGTCGTGTTCGGGGAACCAACGCAGTTTCATGAGCAGTTGACATTAGAAAATGCGCGTCAAATGGGGATTCGTTTTTTGTCGCCAATTGGTACGCGCTACCCTGCTGGGCGTTTGCACTTTTTTGATTACGACACCATTAATCCTGTAGGGGGTGAAGGCGTCAATTTGAACGATTCTGAATTGGAAAACATGCTCGATGCGATTGTTGAACGCAAAGTTGTGCCGAGTTATATGAAAGTTGTTTCTCAACCACTGCTCAAGAAAAAATGGGGAAAACTCAAAAATAAATTGTTGATCACCACTGGCTGGCTAATGGGCGAACGCTATGTAACTCCTTCACCCTTGACCAAAATGCGACTAGAGCGGGCGCATGCTATAAGGTGCTTGGATTGGGAGGGTTTTTCACAGCTGCAATTGCCCGAGTCACTTAAGAACAGGCCATGGGTTTTGTATCCATTGCAAATGCAGCCAGAAGTTAACATCGAACTCTGGGGTAAGCCATGGAGCTATCAAACACAAATAATAAAACGTGCGGCACAATCACTTGAAAAATTGGGTGCGGTTCTTGTTGTGAAGCCCAACCCAAAATCAAAATACGAACTTTCTGACGATTTGTGCGATCTCGTAAAAAATACACCAAACATCATTGCACTCTCACATAAAACTCCTATGAAGGCAGTATTTCCTCAAGCGCCATTGCTAATGACTGTGACCGGGACTGTTACCTTGGAATGTATCTTCGCAGGTAAACCCATCGCTGTGTTAGGTAACCATGCAATGACTCAATATGCTGGTTTAGAAGTGATGAGTCAGCCTGAAGATATCGCATCCGTCATGGAGAAGGTGCTTACGCAGCGGGTTAAGGTTGCGACTCGTGATGATGCTAAATCAATATTAAACTATCTGTATACCAAAAGCTATCCAGTGACTCTTTGGCATCAGCTAGATAGGCCCGAGTTAATGACAGAAAGAAACGTGAATGCCCTGACCGATGCCTTTGAGGATGTTTTAAACCACCTTTGCATGTCATACGAACCGATGTGTCGTCAAGGAATGAGATCTTGAATACATATTCAATGAATAATTCATCAATCAAGGTGAATAAAGTCAATATTCGATTTCTATCACCTGTTGTCTTGGTGTTTTACTCCGTACTGATTTTTTTTGCGTGTTTGCCACTCCTTCCCGTTGAAATTCAGTATCCGATGTCATTTGATGCGCTTCTATTCTGGTTACTGTGTTTCGTTGGATTTCTGGTAGGCGTGCGCACTGGAGCGGGTAGGGAGTTTTCCATGCCTATTCAAGAACACCGATTTGATCCTAAAAAGCTCCACAGCATGGTGAGTGTGATTGTTTGGGTCGGAGCATTAGGCGTGCTGCTACTTATTGTGGATCGCTATTTTATTCGCGGTGTTTCACTTGGTGCGGACGTGTTTCAGAATCGAGAAGCGTTAGAGGGGAGTCAGGCATCGGGTTTTTCTGCGATTGCAGCCTTTGCGAGTTCTCTTGGGCTATTTTCTTTGATTGTTATATGGATTGCTGAGACCAATATTCTGATTGTAAGTAAATGGTTAAAGATATTGGCTTCTCTGAACGTTTTTATCGCTGTATATTTGAGTATCCAACTTGGGTCTCGTTCGTTGTTGCTTGTAGTTGCATTGGCTCATCTGCTTACATGGTTATTTATACTCCGCGCACGTGGGTTAAGGTTAATATTTCGGCACAAAATAATTGCAATTTTGTCGATTGCTGGTTTGGCTATTATTTCAACATTGATGATGCTGTCACGTGTTGATTTAATGGGTTTCTCAATGCAGGAAAGTGTTTTAAATTCAGCGTATTCATATACGATGGTGCCGTCTTTCGAGGTGAGAGAAAGCTTCGATGACAACTTTGAGATTGGTGAAGTTGCGGCTGGATTCTTTAGCTTAGTTCAGTACATATTTCATGGCATCTTTGAATTTGGTTTGCTGTTTACATACTTTCAAGGAGAGCATGAGTGGGGGGGGCGTACTTTGTGGTTGCCGCTTAAATTGATAGGCATCTTTACGGGTGGGATTGCATCAGGAGAACAAGCCATAAACGTTGGTGAGCGATATGGTGTTTACACTACTTTTCTTGGGCCTGTGTTCATAGATTTTGGATTGCTTAGTCCATTAGTGTTGATTTTCTACGGTTGGTTGTTGGGCGTGCCATACCGCGCTTTGCGGCAAGGAAAAATTGAATGGATTCCTGCAGTAGTTTTGATCGCTGCAAGTTCAATATTGTGGCCAGTTGTTAACATTTTGTCTTCAGCTTCTGGCTCGTATTTGCTGGTTTGCTCATTGCTTATCGGTATTGCTGGAAAAAAAATTCGAGTTTCTTGAATATTGAAAAAATGAAAAAGCAGATTATCTCACACCTTGTTTCTTTAGTTATTTTTCTGCTCCCCTCATTCTTGGTTGTAATTTTTTTAAAATTTATTGGATATCGAATAGGGAGAAAATGTCGCTTCGGATTTTCATGGGTGCTGGTCAATGATATCGAGATGGCTGATAAATCATCTATCGGACATTTTAATATCATTCGTATTGATCGACTAAAGCTGGGCAAATCTGCTTACATTGGGCGATTGAATGTGGTGAATGGACCACTTGTTGTCGAGTTGGCTACTAAGGCGGCGATTGGAAATTCAAACAAAATCGTACGTGGTCGGCTTGGATTTATAACTTATGGAGTGGCCTATTTGAAATTGGGAGAGCTCACAAAGATTACCTCTAAACACCATTTGGATTGTACGCAGAGCATTTGCTTCGGAGATTTTTCGATACTCGCAGGTATTGGGTCACAAATTTGGTCGCACGGATATATTCATGAAATGCAGGGCGCTGGTCGATATCGTATAGATGGCGGAGTGGAGATTGGAGATAACGTTTATATCGGGTCTGGCTGCATCGTTAGCATGGGCGTACGTATTGCCTCGAGTGTAATTGTGGGAGCAGGTGTGACAGTCGCGCGCAGTTTGATTCAGCCTGGCTTGTATGTATCTGGCGCAATGCGTCAACTACCTCGCCCTGTAGATCCTGATGTGCGAGAGGATCTGGATCCGGTGCAGGTACCTTCTTTGTGTGAACGCGTTTACCTTAAGCGCGCCAAGGCATAATTGAAAAACTTTCAACGCATCGCGTTCTATCTATTTAGCTTCGGTTTCGCACGAGGCGTTCTATTTATTTCGCCAATTTTATTGGCAAATCTGCTGCCAAGTGCTGTCTACGGCACTTTGGAATGGTCGTATGCGGCGGCTTCAGTTATTGCGACTTTGGTGGCAGTTGGTACAAGCGCGACGGTTCCATTAGTGGAGCTCAAAAAAGTTACGACAGGTAGCTTTTCTGGGGTTTTGGTTCACCAGCTCTTCGTTGCCGTTGGGGTAGCCGTGCTTTTGGTGTGTGGCGTGTTGTTGCAATTGTCTGACGCGTTCGTTATGACAACGTTGTTTACGGCCGCAATTGCGTTGCAGGTGTTATGGAGCAGTTATTTAAAAACGCATGGAAGAGGTGAGGCGTCTTTATTTTTAGATGCTGGCACATTTGGTTTGATAACTGTGGTGGTGGTAGCTGTAGATTATGTACGTTCGCCAAATGTTGTGGATTGGCTGATTTGGGGCATCGCCTGTTATGTCTTTATCCTGAGTTCTGTTTCTATTTGGGGTTTAGTGCGCAGATTGCGCGATGGGGAGGTTGTTGCATATCAAGAGGTGTTGAGATTAGGTTTTCCTCTGATGGTCTCTTCTGTTGTGACTGTTGCGGCAACAACTTCGGGACGGTTGATGGCTGGCTATTTGGGCGGTGTTGTGTTGGCCGCTGATTATTCTGTGCTCGCACGAATAGCCGCATTACCGATCATTGCTCATCAGATAGTAATGGTTGCTAAATTTCGGCACTTATTCACCTTGCCCGATCGTGATATGGAAAGGGCTGTGTCAAATATCATTGGGCTTGTAGCTCTTGCTGCTGCAATATTTGGTTTATCTTTCAATTCATTGGGCTGGATTTTTGGGGCAGCGTTTTTAAGGGTTTTTGATGAAAATGCTTTGCCGGCTTATTGGATACTGGGTCAGTCAATTTTGTGGTCTGGGATCGCACTTCATGATTTAGTAAACACACGCTTGCAAACAATGTATAAAGTGTTACCGTGGAGTATTTTTTGTTTGATTCTATCTGTGCCGACGGCTGTGGTTCTTATTAATATTTGGGGCATTTCTTTAGCCCATTTTGTTTATGTTCATGGCCTATTGATGCTGCTTTTTTATTTGAATCAAATTGCGGCGATGCGCAGAGCAGGTATACGGCTTGTACGTGCTTGGTCGATTGCTGTTGGTGGCTATGTGCTGTTTGTATCGACGGCAACAATTTTTTGTCTGTGATTTTAGATTTGCTTGAGAGAGTTTAGGATGAATAGGATCGTTCACCTAGGTAAGTTTTATCCGCCGGACATGGGCGGGACTGAAATCATCACACAGTCTGTTGCTAAGGCAGCGAGCGAGGTAGGCTACGACGTTGTCGTCGTCTGTTTTGGTCAGTCAGGTAACGGTGGCGACAAAGACGCTGGAGTGAGTGTGTTGCGCTATCCAGTAGCAAAGATCGTGAGTAGTCAACCTTTATCATTTGGCTATTTTTTTGCGGCAGTTCGTGAAGCGCGTAAGGCAGATATTGTCCACCTGCACGCAGCAAATTTTCTTTCTGCATTATCGATATTGTTCATTGGCTTTAGGCCAAAGTTGCTTGTGCATTGGCATATGGATGTTATTGGTAAAGGAGTGCTTGGAAAGATTGTGGTGCCGCTTGAGTGGCTTATGTTGAAGCGAGCTGACTTGATAGTGGCTACATCTCAACGTTATGTGGAGCGTTCTATTCCACTAAAACCATTCTTGTCGAAGGTGCGCGTTGTTCCGCTAGGTATTACCCCTGCGCAAATTGGCTGTGAAAAATGTGCTCTGCCGGAACGATTGGCTGATTTTATTGGAACTAGAAGATTTGTATTGAGTGTTGGCAGACTGTCCGCTTATAAGGGTTTTCCATTTTTGATTGAGGCAGCGAAATATTTGCCTGGCGATGTGGCTGTGGTGATTGCTGGGGGTGGGGAACTGGCGAGGGAGCTTGCTGGGCTAATTGACGAAAATGGCTTGCAAAATAAAGTTTTGCTTGCCGGTCGCGTCTCCCAAGAAGAACTCACTTCACTTTATCAAAATGCCGATTTGTTCTGCCTTCCATCAATTCTGAGGTCGGAAGCATTTGGGGTTGTGTTGCTTGAAGCGATGGCATATAGCCTACCAATTGTTGCGACGAACATTATTGGTTCTGGTGTCTCGTGGGTAAATGAAGAAGGCGTTAGTGGTTTGAATGTAACACCGGGTAATTCAAAAGAGTTAGCCGATGCTTGCATCCGTATTTTGAGTGATGATGATTTGCGATTGAAATATTCAATTGGCGCAAGAAAACGATACGAAAACAATTTTACAGAGGAAAGATTTCGAGAATTGTCCTTGGCTGTGTATGCGGATATACTAAAAAATAGATGACCTTGAATTATCTAAGCTGGAAATTGGCTAACGAAATGTTTGAACACATATGAGTTTGTTTTCTGCTTACGGTCTAACCCATTGAGTCAGGAATACCCTGGTTTCTGTGGTGCACTTTATTTAAACTTTTTTGGCGGATTTTTCAGCTTCTAATTCTAGGGAATCTCCGTGTATAGATTTGGTGGTTTGGCTTGGGTGCCTAATCGTCTCAGGAATCGCTTCATACCTCCACGCTCGTTGATGTTATAGAATATGAATTCCAGAAGAAAATTTCTTGCACTTTCAGGTGTTGCAATTTCACCAAGCTGTTTCTCTTTTTGTGATTGTGTCGATTTGGTTAAAGACTTCGGCGCGGATCCAAATGGATTGATTGATGCCACACTAAACATAAAAGAATTTTTAATGTTTTGTGTCGCACGTGGAGTTGAGGGTTACATCCCGTCGGGGAACTATAATGTTCGAACTGGAGTCATCGAATTAAATTGCCACTTTCGAGAATCGTTTTTGCCCGAAATTCGAACTGGAAGCAAGGTGAATTTCAATGTACATGCAATAGCAGATGATACATCCGTGTTCTCCATTACCAATGGAGTGGCAGATTCTCATATTGCAAAAACATGGAAAGGTGGAAGGTTCGCGAAAATAAATTATAAAATTATTTCGGCGGGTAATTTTACTAACATAAGTGTCTTTCGGCTTTCAGGAGTCGTTGGTTGCCATTTTGGTATCATTTCATGCGTTGGCTTTACCGGTGGTGCTGTTCATGTTCCACGAAAATTATTTTTAAATTCTAATCCAGACCCATATAATGTGGCCTTCTGTGTTTTTGATGGTTTGGACTGCAACGAATGCGGATATGCAGTTTTTAACGATAACTTTTTGGGTTTGGTTGGCTGTGAGTTTAAGTTTATCAGAGCCATCAATTGTAACGGTGGCATATTAGGCTTTGGTTCATCGAACTCAGTTATGACTGCAAGCTTTGGAAATATAAACGGCTGGGCGTTTCATGATGGAACAGATGTTAATATGCCTACTAGTCCTCCGCTCCGTTTTCGAGTTTATAATGCCGAGCTTGATAGTGTTAAATATGGCTTCTATTTGAATAGAATTATTTTTTTCTCTATAGAGCAGATTAGATTTGTTCATAGATTAAATAATAAAGAATATTGGCCAAGAGTGGCCTTGAAACTGGCGGCAGGAGAGAGACCCAATCTAAATTTTGGGCAATTCCAGGCCATTCATCGCATCGAGTGTGGCGGAGTTCCTGATCAGTTAGGCCAGTTAGTTGAAATTGGAGATTGTGCCAAGGTTAATAGCTCACAGTTCATTCATAAAGTTCAGGGATGTTTTTCCATAGATGATTTTCCAAAAAATAATTTATGCCATAATTTGTTTTATTAGATTTGTTACATTTTAAATATTATTACCTCCATGAATCTTGAAATCCATATGCTAGTAGATTTTCTCGGCTTTTTAACCCACTGAATTCCGGCAAATTTAAATGAAGCCGATTAACACCTGAAAGAAATCGAGCTGAAATCCGATGCAAACCGATAATATTTCCGTGCTCGCCTAGATCAGACGATTGATCTTCGCCACTCGCTTACGCTCCTTGCCGAGTAAACTGCTGGCTGAGGATTGGCCGCAGGCGGCTTATCTGGCCCAGCACGGTGCCTGGCGCTGGCTCAGCCCGGCTGAAGATGCGGCGCACGAGCAGTCCGCATGCCTATGTTCAGCCGTATTTGCGCTGGGTGGCGGAAGAATTGAGTTTTCCTGGAGTGATTTGATGAACGTTCAACCTTTGATCCTGTGCGGTGGTTCGGGTACCCGGATGTGGCCGCTGTCGCGCGAGCAGTTTCCCAAGCAGTTGCTGAACCTGGCGGGTGAGAGTTCGATGCTGCAGGCCACGGTGCAGCGGCTGAAGGGTTTGCCGCTGGCGGGGGCCGGGTTGGCGGCGCCGATTTTGATCGGTAACGAGGAATACCGGTTTTTGATGGCCGAGCAGTTGCGCCAGATTGGCGTGCGGCATGGTGGCATGGTGCTGGAACCTTGCGGGCGCAATACGGCACCGGCTTTGACGCTGGGTGCCTTGCTGGCGCGGGCGGGTGGTGACGATCCGGTGCTGGTGATCATGCCGGCGGATCATGTGATCCAGGATGAAGCGGCTTTCCGGGCGGCGGTGGCGCTGGCTTTGCCGCTGGCGGATGCGGGCAAGCTGGTGACTTTCGGCATTTGCCCGACGGCACCGGAAACCGGTTATGGCTATATCCGGGTGGGCGATTCGCTGGGCGAGGGCGCGAGCCTGGTCGAGCAGTTTGTCGAGAAGCCGGATCAGGCGACGGCGCAGCGCTATCTGGATAGCGGCCAGTATCTGTGGAATGGCGGCATTTTCGTGATCAAGGCGTCGGTGTGGCTGGCCAAGATGGCGCAGTGCCGGCCGGACATTCTGGCGGCGTGCGAGGCGGCGTTTGCCGGTCGGCAGCAGGACATGGATTTTGTGCGGCCGGACAAGGCGACGTTTGCGGCTTGCCCGTCGGAGTCCATCGACTATGCGGTGATGGAGCCGCTGACGGCCGCCGGCAAGAATACCGGCGAGGTGGCGGTGGTGCCGCTGGCTGCGCGCTGGTCGGATGTCGGCGCCTGGAGTGCGTTGTGGGAGATCGGCGACAAGGACGAAGCCGGCAACGTCTTCAAGGGCGATGTGCTGGCGGTCGATACCGCGAATTCGCTGGTGATGGCGAGCAGCCGGCTGGTGGCAACGGTGGGGCTGCAGGATGTGGTCGTGGTGGAAACCGACGATGCCATCCTGGTGGCGGATCGCAATCAGATCCAGAAGGTGAAGGACGTGGTCGGCCAGTTGAAGGCGGCGGGGCGTTCGGAAACCAATGCCCACCGCAAGGTGCATCGGCCCTGGGGCTGGTACGACAGCATCGATTTCGGTTCGCGCTTCCAGGTCAAGCGCATCGTGGTCAATCCGGGTGGCGTGCTGTCGCTGCAGATGCACCACCACCGCGCCGAGCACTGGATCGTGGTTTCCGGCACGGCGCGGGTGACCAAGGGCGACGAGACTTTCCTGGTGTCGGAAAACGAATCGACCTATATCCCGCTGGGCACCACGCACCGCCTGGAAAACCCCGGCAAGCTGCCGCTGGAGATGATCGAGGTGCAGAGCGGGTCTTACCTGGGCGAGGATGACATCGTGCGGTTTGAGGATCGGTACGGGCGGTAGATCGATGATCCGTTCCAAGGGCTTTCCGCTTTCTCTGTCCGCTGCGCATTTATGGCGGGATGATGCACCGCTGAAGTCTCACTATGCGTATCAAAAGGCCAAGGCCGGCGACAAGGATGCCGCGCTTGAATTGGTGGTGGATTTGGCGGTTACCTGGATTAGTGAACTGCGTGTGAGATTGAAGCCTGGCTTGATCTACGTTTCTCCCCATGCGCAGGAGGCAACTGGCGATAACGCGATTCCGCAAACGCTGGCGGCTGTGTGTGCGACGCTTCTGGAAGGCGATGTCGATACAGGGATCGTGCAATCCGATCGTGTCTATCACACGGGGGCTGATCCCATGGAGCGGATGGCAGCGAGAGCGCAGTTCTTCGGCAAGGTAACGCCGGGCGCCGAATATGTGTTGGTCGATGATGTGACCAATCTGGGTGGAACTCTGGCAGAATTATCGAACTATATTCAGGTCCAAGGTGGTGTGGTCAGGGATGTGGTGGTTCTGGTGAACGCGGGGCGCAACCCGGCGCTGGTGCCAGAAAAGAAGTTTGTCAGGTTGATCAAGGAGCGGTTTGATGAAGAATTCACAGCAACATTCGGCATCGAGCCCGAAGCACTCACCGCCAACGAAGCGCAGTACCTTGTTGGCTTCCAATCAATTGACCAAATCCGAAATCGACTCGCTGCAGCAGAGCAAGAAATCGATTGCCGCCTACGTTCAAAAGGAATTACACGAACGTCTGAAGAAACACCATCTGGAGCACTTGCTGATAAAGGCTTGAGTTTGCCTGGCCAGGAGGCCGGGGATCTGTAACCTCACATAACCGCATCGTGTCGTCGGGCATGCTGCGGTTTTTTTGTGGTGGCGTTGGACAAGATGGGCGGGGTTGGGTGAGGGACTTTTTTTCCTGGGTTTTACTGGTGGCGGCAATGGCCGCGACCTTGCTGCTGAATTTGCCCGAGGTGCGTTATTCCACCCTGGCATCGGTGATGCCGACGCTGGCGGATGAGGGCTTGCGCCGGCTCGGTGAGCCGGTGTTGACGCCTTTGCCTGATGGCTTTGCCCTCTCTGCGGCGGATATCGATAAAACGCGCGGTCTGGCCTGGGCTTTGCCGATGGCGGATGGGGCGCTGGCGGTGCGGGTGCAGGCCGAGGTGGCGCTGGACGCTGTCGGCGAGGGCGAGAAACCCTGGCATCGGGCGATGTTGTCGGTGCGTATGGTCGATGCGCTGGGCAAGGGGCATGAGCGGGCGGCGTTCATCGGTGCCGGGACGCAGGCCGGGGCGGTGGATTCGGTGATCCTGCTGGTGCCGGAAACCAGCGAGCTGCAGTTGATGGCGCGTTTGCTGCGGGTGCCCGGTACGTTTTCCGTGAGTGAGTTACGGCTGTCCTGGCTGGTGGAGCGTGCCTGGGTATCGCCGGCTTTGCTGGCCTTGTGGGTGCTGTGGCTGGTGGCCTTCGGCGCCTTGCTGGCGCACTGGCTGCACGCGGCGCGTTACCGGGCCGGGCTGGTGCTGGCGTTTGCTCTGGTGCTGGCGGCGGTGGCGATGCCGGGCGAGTGGCGCAATGTGTTGCAGCAGCAGGTTACGGCGTTTGTGCACCAATGGCTGGCGGACTGGCTGGGCTGGTCGATGCCGGTTTCCGAGGGGCGCGGGCTTTCGGATTATGTGCATTTCCTGATGTTTGCCTTGCTGGGCGCTGCCTTGGCGGTGGCGCGGCGCGATCTGGCGGCGTGGCGGCTGATCGGTGGCCTGATTTTGCTTGGCGCGGCGACCGAGGCGATGCAGTTTCTGGTGCCGGGCCGCGAGGGCGGCTGGCTCGATGTCGGCCTGGATGCGGGCGGGGCGATGCTGGGGGTGTTGGTGACTCGCCTGGGTCTTATGCGCATGGCTTGATTGGCTATGATTAACGTCATATATGACTATTTTTGTCATCATGGCATCATCGTAATGTGATCACATTGTCACTGTTGCGTTGATTGGTTTCTATCATGGCTGCGATGTCTGGCGGGTTGGTTCGGCCCCATAGTTCGAAAATCGGTTTCTTCCACCGGGTGCTTGATGCTTCGGTGATCCTGTTCTCTCTGGTGCTGGCGCTTGAGCTGACGCGTGGCCTGGAGTTTTCGGCAAAGTATGCGCAGGCCGGTGTCTGGGGCGTGATGCTGTTCCTGATGATTGGCGGGGCCAAGCATCTGTATTCTTCCTGGCGCCTGGTGCCGGTTCATGAGGCCGTGACGGCAACGCTGGTGACTTGGTGCTGGACCGCCGTGGCATTGGTGTTCATCGCTTTCCTGGGCAAGACTTCGGCGGATTATTCGCGGATGGCGGTGCTGACCTGGTTCGCGCTGGCGCCCTTGTTGCTGGCGGCGGTTCGGGTGATTCTGCGCATGGTCTTGAACGGCCTGCGCACCAACGGGCGCAATACCCGGACGCTGGCGATTGCCGGCAAGACCAAGCTGGGCAAGCAGGTGGTCGACAAGGTCGAGCAAACGCCCTGGCTGGGGATGCAGTTCATCGGTTATTACGACGACCGCCTGGCCAAGCGCGATTGCAAGCATGCCGCCGAGGATACGGAAGGCGTGGGCCGTTTCGAGGAGCTGGTGGCGCTGGCGCGCGAGGGCAAGGTGGATTACATCTACATCACCCTGCCGATGAAGGCGGAAAACCGCATCGTCGAACTGGTGAATGCGCTGAGCGATACGACGGCGTCGGTGTATCTGGTGCCCAATTTCTTCGTTTTCGACCTGCTGCACGGCAAGATGAGTAGCCTGGACGGCATTCCGGTGCTGAGCCTGCATGAGAGCCCGTTCTACGGGGTCGATGGCTGGTTGAAGCGGCTGGAGGATATTGTGGTGGCGAGCTTGATCCTGCTGATCATCGCGCTGCCGATGGCGGTAATCGCGGCTGGTGTGAAGCTGACTTCGCCGGGGCCGGTGTTGTTCAAGCAGCGTCGTTACGGTTTGAACGGCGCCGTGGTCGAGGTGTGGAAGTTCCGCAGCATGACGGTGTGCGAGGATGGCGACAAGGTTGTCCAGGCGCAGAAGGGCGACATGCGGATCACGCCGTTCGGGGCTTTCCTGCGGCGGACCTCGCTCGATGAGTTGCCGCAGTTCTTCAACGTGCTGCAGGGGCAGATGTCGGTGGTCGGGCCGCGCCCGCATGCGGTGGCGCACAACGAGCAGTATCGCCGGCTGATCCGGGGTTACATGCTGCGCCACAAGGTCAAGCCGGGGATCACGGGCTGGGCGCAGATCAGCGGCTGGCGCGGCGAGACCGAGACGCTGGACAAGATGGAAATGCGCGTGAAGTATGATCTTGATTATGTCCAGAACTGGTCTTTGTGGCTGGATATCAAGATCATCTTCCTGACGGTTTTCAAGGGTTTCATCAACAAGAACGCATATTGACGGTTGCCGCCGGGGCCATCCAGCAGGCGATCCTTATCTCCAAGGGGAAATTCGATGGCTAAGGGAATGATTCTGGCCGCCGGCCAGGGCACGCGCGTGCGTCCGCTGACCAAGTTCGTGCCGAAGCCGATGGTGCCCATCCTGGGCAAGCCGGTACTGGAGTACCTGATCGAGCACCTGGCCCGCTACGGGGTGCGCGACATCATGATCAATGTGGCGTTCAACCATTACAAGATCGAAAACTACTTCGGCGACGGTCGGCGCTGGGATGTGAATCTCGGTTATTCCTTCGAGGGCGCGCGTGATCATGGCGAGATCGTGCCCAAGGCCATGGGGTCGGCGGGCGGTATGCGCAAGATCCAGGATTTTGGCGGTTTCTTCGACGAGACGACGGTGGTGGTTTGCGGCGATGCGATTGTCGACATCGATCTCGGCGCGGCGCTGCACGAGCACAAGAGCAAGGGCGCACTGGTTAGCGTGGTGACGCTGGAGGTGCCGCTCGATCAGGTGCAGAACTATGGCGTGGTGGTGACGGATGACGAGGGCAGGGTGCTGTCCTTCCAGGAAAAGCCGAAGCCGGAAGAGGCGAAATCGCGCCTGGCGAGTACCGGCATCTATATTTTCGAGCCGGAAGTGCTGGACCTGATTCCGCAGGGCGTGCCGTTCGACATCGGCAGCGAGCTGTTCCCGATGCTGGTGGAGAAGGGCTTGCCGTTCTATGCGCAGAAGCGTTTCTTCAACTGGATCGACATCGGCCGCCTGAACGATTACTGGGAAGTCTCGCAGCGCGTGTTGCGCGGCGAGGTGGCGCAGATGGAGATGCCGGGCAAGGAAGTGCAGCCGGGCGTCTGGGTCGGCCTGAATACCTCGGTGGCCTGGGAGAGCTCGAAGCTGGTCGGGCCGATTTACATCGGTTCCAACGTGCGCATCGATCCCGGTGTGTCGATCATCGGCCCGGCCTGGATCGGCCACGGCAGCCACATCCGCTCGGGCACGCGCATCGAGCGCTGCATCGTGTTCGAATACACGCGCATCGGCGACGCCCAGACGATGAAGGAAATGATCGTCTCCCCCCAATACTGCGTCGGCCGCGACGGCGTCGCCCACTACCTGGGCGAAGACGCCAGCCCGTACCGCTGGGGTGATGCGCGGGGGTGAGGTAAATTGATGAGGTTGGAAGAGAAAAGGGGTCAGACCTCTATTTCAAGACCTCATTTGACGGAGCATTTGATGGCATTGCCGAATATTCTGGTTGTTGGTGGCGCGGGCTATATCGGTTCGCACATGGTCAAGCGCCTGGGCGAGCTCGGTTGCGGGGTGACGACCCTGGACAATCTTTCCAGCGGTCATCGCGATGCGGTGCTGGCCGGCGAGTTCGTGCATGGTGACATTGCCGACCGGCAATTGCTCGATGCCTTGTTCCGGCGCCGGCATTTCGATGCGGTGATGCATTTTGCGTCCTTCATCCAGGTGGGCGAGTCGATGCAGCAGCCGGCCCGGTATTACCAGAACAACGTGGTCAATACCTTGAACCTGCTGGATGCAATGCGTACCTTCGGGGTGGATAAGTTCATCTTTTCGTCGACGGCGGCGACTTTTGGCGAGCCGGCCTATTCGCCGATCGACGAGGCGCATCCGCAACAACCGATCAATCCTTATGGCCGGACCAAGCTGATGATCGAGCAGGCGCTGGCGGATTACGACATGGCCTATGGCTTGAAATCGGTCTGTCTGCGCTATTTCAACGCTGCCGGGGCGGACCCTTCGGGGCTGCTGGGGGAGCGGCACGATCCGGAAACGCACCTGATTCCGCTGGTGTTGCAGGCGGCTTCAGGCCGTCGGCCGCATATTTCGGTGTTCGGGCGCGATTACGACACGCCGGACGGTACATGCATCCGCGATTACATCCATATCGCCGACCTGTGCGAGGCGCACTGGCTGGCGGTGCAGTCCTTGCTGAAGGGCGGCGCGAGCCAGTCGTTCAACCTGGGCAACGGCAACGGTTTTTCGGTGCAGCAGGTGATCGATACGGCGCGTCAGGTGACCGGGCGCGAGATCAAGGTGGTCGATGCGCCGCGCCGCGAGGGCGACCCGGCCCGGCTGGTGGCCGATTCGCGCCAGGCCAGGGAGAAACTGGGCTGGCAGCCGCAGTACGCCGACCTGGCAACCATCGTGGCGCATGCCTGGCAGTTCGAGGCGAAGCGCTAAAGTCCAAGGTGTATCATCTGAGGGATCATGGAAAGGAGAGAGGCATGAGAACAGTTGGTCAGCGCAAAGAACGCCCGATTGGTCTTCTTGTGTCTGGCGCCCTATTGGCTGAAGGCGCTCGATTCAATGATGAGATACATCGCTTGCCTACGGGGGATACGACATTCATTCCCAAAGGGGTGTATCGGTTCAAGACCCATGAAGATGCCTACCAGCATCAACTTGACTGCTTGGCCAAGGGAATGGCAAAGCTTGCTTTGGAGCGGGCTAATGGGCGCAATGGATGAGTATTGCCGACCCGCTTCCCTGGAAGACCTGAAGGCGCTAATTGAGTCATTAAATCGACAACAAGTCGATTACTTGCTCATTGGTGGATATGCTTTGTTTGTGCATGGCTACCACCGCGCCACAACGGATATTGACGTGCTCGTTCCGGCAACAAGGGAATCCGGAGCCAAAGTTAAATCAGCATTGATGGTATTGCCCGATCAAGCTGCAAGGGACTTGGAACCTGAATGGTTTGCAGAGGGTGACAATATTCGGGTAGCCGATGCTTTTCTGGTCGATATTATGCTGAACGCGTGTGGTGAAACATATGACACACTCAAACAGTACGCGGTGACCGTTGACCTGGAGGGAATTCCTGTGAAAACGGTTAGTCTCGAAGGGCTCCTGCGAACAAAGCAAACTGTGCGAGACAAGGATATAGCTGACCGGCAAGTTCTAGAGCGAGCACTTGAACTGTTCAAAGAGCAATCCAAGGCGGGGTAAACCCCTGATTCATGCGTTTGTCAATTATGTTGATTGCGTATAGCATTGCTGCGTGCGCGACTTTTCCATCCTTCATCACGGTGCCGCAGATGGTGTGACCGGTTCCTGCCACGAGCTTCGGCTGGCGGACGGCCGTGCCTTGCTGGTCGATTGCGGTTTGTTCCAGGGCGCGGAGTTGTCTGCCGACGGGGCGTCGGCGCGTTCGCCGGAAATCGATTTTCCGGTGGGCGGGGTGATGGCGCTGGTGGTCACCCATGTGCATATCGATCATGTGGGGCGCATTCCCTATTTGCTGGCGGCCGGGTTTCGCGGGCCCATCCTGTGCAGCGAGGCGTCGGCGATGCTGTTGCCGCTGATGCTGGAGGACGCGCTGGCCGTTGGCGCGACCAGTGATCGCCAGTTGATTGCCCGGGTGCTGGGGCAGATCGAGCGGCAGATGGTGGTTTTGCCGTACAAGACCTGGCATGCGCTGGCGCCGGGTTGGCGGGTGAAGCTGCAGCCGGCCGGGCATATCCTGGGTTCGGCGTATGTCGAGGTGCAGTTGCACGACGGCCTGGCGCCGTCTTCGCCGGATGGCGAGTGGCGGGTGGTGTTTTCCGGGGATCTGGGCGCGCCCTACACGGCCTTGCTGCCGGCGCCGCGGGCACCGTGGCGGGGCGATGTGGTGGTGCTGGAGAGTACCTACGGCGACCGCCTGCATGCCGGGCGCTCGGATCGACGCCGGCAGTTGCGTTTGCTGGTCGAGCGGGCGTTGCGCAATCGCGGCACGGTGCTGGTGCCGGCCTTCAGCATCGGCCGGACGCAGGAGCTGCTGTACGACCTGGAGGCGATCATTGCTGCACGCGATAGTGCAGATGGCTTTGATTGGTCGTCGCTGGAGGTGATCGTCGATTCGCCGCTGGCGGCGCGGTTGACCGAGTCGTATCGCAAACTGCGCCACCTGTGGGACGCCGAGGCGCGCCGGCGCGTGGCGCATGGCCGGCATCCGCTGGCGTTCGAGCAGTTGTATACGGTCGATACGCATGCCGAACACCTGTCCACGGTCGATTACCTGACGCGCACGGCCCGGCCGGCGCTGGTGATCGCCGCCGGCGGCATGTGCACCGGCGGCCGGGTGGTGAATTACCTCAAGGCCATGCTCGGCGACGCACGCCACGATGTGGTGTTCGTCGGTTACCAGGCGGCAGGCACGCCGGGCGCCGCCATCCAGAAATACGGCCCGCGTGGCGGTTATGTGGAGTTCGACGGCAAGCGCTACGACATCCGCGCCGCCGTGCACACGCTGGGCGGTTATTCGGCGCACGCCGACCAGGGCGACCTGGTCCGCTTCCTCAAACGCATGCGCCACCATCCCGCCGAAGTCCGCCTGGTGCACGGCGACGCCCCGGCGAGAACGGCGCTGGCAGCGGCGATCAAGGCGGAGCTGCCGGGTGTGCGGGTGGTTCGGTCGATTTGATTTGACTATTGGAGCAATAGTTGACGGTTGTACTCGGGATAGCTAGAGTGCGCTCGTGATCAACGGCAAACCTGTGGCGACACAGGGACGCAAAGCCTCCGGTCTGAATTCATTCAGATAGCGGGGTTGCCCTAGATCTCGGCCATCTGCCGAGACAATCCGCCAGGTCAGGCGGAGCGCTCCAAGGATGGTCTTTCCAACAGTTTCAAGGAAAGATCATGAACAAGCACACCCTCTCTCCCGCGCCTTTGTATGTGGTTCCCGGTCGCACGCTGCCGCGTCGTCCTGCTTCGAGCGGTCGTTTTCTCCGTGTCGTCGTGCCGGCGCTGCTGATGCAGGGCGCTGGCCTGGTGCTGGCCATGGAATTCATCCCGGCGGTGTATGGCGAGGCGGTCTCGGGGCTGTTCGGCCAGGTGTCCGATGCCTTGGCAATGGCGCTGGCGCGGCACTGATTCCGTTATCATAGGCAGGTGATCAACCAAGAGTGATGCATCATGCCGTTGGATGGATTGTTGCTGGAAGGACAGCGGGCCTCTTTGCTCGCGGTTGACGATACGCCGGCGATTCTTGATCTGCTGACCATCTCGCTCGGAGGCGACTACGACGTGGTTACAGTCGAATCGGGGCAGGCGGCCATTTCGGCTTTTTCGGCACGTCGATTCGATCTGGTTCTGCTGGATTTAATGATGCCGGACATGGACGGCTTCGAGACCTTGCGCCAGCTTCAGGCTTTGCCCGGCTTTGCCGGAACCCCGGTGGTCTTTCTCACGGCCATGGACGATCTGGCCAGCGAATGCAGCGCGCTGGAACTGGGTGCCGACGATTACATCACCAAACCCTTCAAGCCCAATCTTGTCCGCCTCCGGATTGGCAACTTGCTGCACCGTGTCCGCTTGCAGCGAATGTTGACGCTGGCGCTCTCCGGCGCTGAGCAAGGATTGTGGGCCTGGTTGTACGAGCAGGGCGAGCTTCGGGTCGCGTCGAACTGGTCGCTGGCGCTGAGCGAGGACGGGCAGACCAAGGGAAATGCATTCGCGGGTTGGGCGCCGGTTACTCATCCCGACGACGCGCCGTTGATGAACACGGTGCTGGAAGACTACCTCGCCGGCACCAGTCCGGCCTTCGATGCCGATGTCAGGTTGCGTTGCGTGGACGGCCAATGGCACTGGTTCAGCGTGCGCGGAAAGCGCACCGGGGACGGGGTGCTGATGGGGGCTTACCGCAACATCGACGACCGAAAACTGGCGGAACTTCAGTTGCGTCAGAGCGAGACGCGCTATTGCAACGTGATGAATGCAACGGGCGAGGGCATCTGGGAGTGGTCGGCCGGTGCGCCGGTGTTGCATACCAATTCCTCTTTTTTGCGCATGCTGGGTTTGCCGCTGACGGATGCGGTTGGCGTGGCGCAGCTTGCCGGCCTGGTGCTCGCCGAAGATGTTGCCGAGCTTGAGGGGAAGCGCGCAGCGCTGATGGCCGGCGACGATCCCTGGGCGCTCGAATTCCGCATCCGGCATCAGGATGGGCATGCGCTGTGGGTGGCCTTGCATGGTCAGGTGGTCGAGCGCATGGCGGACGGTCGGGCGAGCCGGATGGTGGGCGCCTTGCAGGACATTTCGCAGAAGAAAATGATCGAGGAGGAGTTCCGGCGCTTGGCGCTTTTCGATGCCTTGACCGGACTGCCAAACCGACGGCTGCTGATCGACCGCATGCACCAGGCGATTTCGGGCAACCGGCGCCATGGCTCGCTGGGGGCGTTGATGTTCATCGACATGGATCGTTTCAAGGCGCTGAACGACACGCTGGGCCATGACTACGGCGACATGCTGCTGGTCGAGGTCGGGCGCAGGCTCCAGGCAACGGTGCGCGGCATGGATACCGTAGCGCGGCTGGGCGGCGACGAGTTTGTCGTCATCCTGGCCGATCTGCCGTCGGATCGCGAGGCGGCGAGCATGGATGCGCGGCGGGTCGGCGAGAAGATACTCGGTGCCTTGGGCGAACCCTACGCACTCAAGGAGCATCGCTACGAAAGCACGCCCAGTATCGGGCTGTGCCTGTTCGGTTCAGCAGATGGCGAGGATGTCGAGGCGATCCTGCGGCGGGCGGATAACGCCATGTATTCCGCCAAGCGAGCGGGGCGCAATCAGTTGAGCGTGGCTGAGGATTAGCGGCCTGGGTGGGTATGACTGTGGCGTATCTGAAATAATTTTCGTGAAAAGTCCTCAAGCAGGCAGTGCAGTATTGGCAGATTTACATCGTTGGGTGCAAAATTAGTGAAGCATAAATGCACGGAAATGATAATGAGCCACAAAAATGCAAAACAGGGGGTGTTGGCTGCACTGGGCGCGCTGATAAGCACCGGTGTATTTGCTGAGTCACCCGCTAACGCCGTGCCGGTGAGTTTCTGGGGGGGATCGCTGTCGGTGTTCCTGATCGGAATCCTGTTCTTCCTGCTGGTCTTCCAGTTTGCCTTCACGCGTTTTCGGCTACGCCGCGTGGCGCGTGCCCTGGAGCGGTTCGCGGAGGGCGATGGTGGCGCTCGTTGCGGGGTGCGCGGGCCGGATGCGGTTGGCGCCCTGGGTATGACGCTGGACCGGGTGTTGAGTGTCTGGCGCGAAGACCGGCGCCAGTTGTCCGAAAGCGAAGAACGGCTGAAGGTGGCGCTGCAGGGTTGCGATATCGGCGTCTGGGATTGGCGCGTGAGCGCCGGCATCACCTATTACTCGCCGCGCTGGAAGAGCCTGCTGGGTTTTGCCGAGGATGATACCGCCATTCATGGCTTGCCCTGGCTGCAGCGCGTGCATCCGGACGATCTGGGCATGGTCACGCGGCTGCTGGAGGCGCATATGGGCGGTCAGTCGAACCTGTTTGCCGCCGAGCATCGGCTGCGGCACGCCGACGGCAATTACCGCTGGGTGCAGCAGAGCGGGGTGGCGATTCGCGACCCGGGCGGTGAGGTGGTGCGCATGATCGGCGCGCTGACCGATATCACTGCCCGTCGTGAGGCCGAACAGGCGCTGGTGAGCAGCAAGGAGGCTTACCGCGCCGTCCTTGAAGGCGTGACGCAAGTGATCTTCCGGGCGGACCCGGACGGGCGCCTTGTCATGATCAATGCGGCCTGGGAGGAATTGACCGGGCATCCGGTGGCCCAATCGCTGGGTGAGCGACTGCAGGATTACCTTGAGGAAGAGGACCGCTTGACCTTCTTCCGCTACCTCCAGGAGATCAAGAGCAATCCCGAGGCAAGCCTGAACTGCGAGTTACGCATTCGCGGCGCTGACGGCTGGTTCCGCTGGTTTTCCGCTGGCGTGCGTACCACCCGCGTTGAAGGCAAGACGGTTCTGGCGGGCGTACTGGCCGACATCGAAGCCCGGAAGGCCGCCGAAGCCGAACTGGCCCGCAGCAACGGCATTCGCGATGCGATTCTCGATCTCGGGCCGGATGGTTTTGTCTTTGTCGATCCCAAGGGGGCCGTGAGTTTCGTCAATCCGGCTTTTGTCACCATGACCGGTTTGCCGGAGTCTGCCTGCGTCGGGCACGAGCTTTACCTGCTCGAACGGCAACTGGAAGAGCGCGGGGATCGCCGGCCGGTGTTTGTCGATGAAGGGACGCAGTCGGACGGGATGTTCGAACTGAAGCTGCCGCGCAAGGTCGTCATCCGCTGGCAGAGCCGCGCCCTGCCCGGTGAGGGGGCGCGGGGCCATGTCATCTATTTGCGCGACGTGACCAGCGAGAGCGAGGTCGATCAGATGAAGAGCGATTTCCTGTCCACGGCTGCGCATGAGCTGCGCACGCCGATGTCGAGCATTTTCGGTTTCTCGGAAATGCTTTTGTCGCGCGAGTTCGAGCCGGCCATGCAGAAAGATCTGCTGACGCGGATTCACCGCCAGACCAAGAACCTCATCAATCTGGTCAATGAACTGCTCGACCTGTCGCGGATCGAGGCGCGGGGCGGCAAGAACTTCAAGATGAGCGTCCAGGACGTGACTCCCGTGTTGCTCAACGCCATTGCCTCCCAGCATTTTCCGGAGGCAACGCATCGTCTGGTCATGGATTGGCCGAAGCTGCAGCAGAAGGTTAGTGTCGATAGCGACAAGTTGCAGCAGTGCATCATCAACGTTCTGAGCAATGCGGTGAAATACTCTCCGGCGGGTGGCCAGGTGATCGTCTCGTATCGGGAAAAGATAGCCAATGAGCAGGCGTTCGTGGGGATCGCGGTCACCGATGAGGGGATAGGCATGACGCCCGAACAATCCGCCCGGATTTTCGACCGCTTCTACCGTGCCAACAGTCATCCCGGCATTCAGGGAACCGGTCTGGGGATGGCGCTGGTCAAGGAATACATGCGGTTCTTCGCCGGTGAGGTCGAGGTGCAAAGCGAGCCGGGCGAGGGCACGACCGTGATTCTGTGGCTTCCGGTTGCCAAGGAAGTGCAATGAGCTCGTCAGCGAGTCCGCCGCGCATCCTGATTGTCGATGACGAAAGCGATCTGCGCTTTCTGATCCGGCTTGCGCTCGATCCCCTGGGGGCTGAAATCCGCGAGTTGGAGCATGCGCTCGATGCGCTGACGGAAATCCGCAGTTTCAAGCCCGATCTGGTCATCCTCGACATCATGCTGCCTGGCGGTATCGACGGCCTGCAACTTTGTCAGGCGATCAAGCTTGACCCCCTGACCGCCGCCACCAAGGTTTTCCTGCTGACCGCCAAGGGGCAGGTGGCCGATATCGAGGCCGGAGAACGTGCCGGGGCGGACCAGTACATCGTCAAGCCATTCAGTCCGCTGGCGCTTCTTGAGGCGGTCCAGAATTGCTGTCGGCATTGACTTTCGTCTGTGCTGGTGCATAATGAATAAAACGAATTAATCTAGCATTTTTGAAAGAGAGGGCGGCAATGAAACAGGCTTTCCTGCGCTTTTTGCGCGATGAAGAAGGGGCAACGGCGGTTGAGTATGGCTTGATTGCCGCGCTGATCGCCGTCGCGATCATTCTTTCGATCACGGACTTGGGCGACAAGCTCAAGGATGTTTTCGAGACCATCAAGAACGCCTTGCCCTGATCGCTTGCCGGTTCGCTGATCGCGACGGATCGGCGGCTGGCTGAATCAAGCATGGTGGTTCAGGTGATGTTGACCTTCTGGGCAGCGACCCTGGCGGCAAGCGACGTGCGTCGTCGCAAGCTGCCCAATGTCTGGTTGCTGGCCGGTCTGGCGCTCGGGGCGGTGGTCCTGGTGGGGCGTGGCGTCCTGCCGTTCGGGCATGCGCTGCTCGAAGGAGTGATGGCGCTGGCCTTGGCGCTGGCCTGTTTTGTCCCGTTCTATCTTGCGGGCTGGATGGGGGCTGGTGATGTCAAGTTTCTGGCGGTGATCGGTTGGCTGGGGGGCTTCGAAATTCTGGCCAGCGTATTCGTGATCGGCTCATTGATCGCCGGTGTCGCGGCTGTCGCCATCCGCGGATTTCCCCGGGCCTGGCGGCGACTGGCCGGCGGCGACTGGCTCAGCGATCGACTGGCGATGCGTGTTCCTTACGGTGCCTGCCTGGCGCTTGCCTTCGTGGCTGTCGTCTGGCTGGGACATCCGGAATGGTTGCCGGCGATCAAGGGGAGATTTGCATGATGGGGGCGGGGCGTCGTCAGGGCGGGGCGGTGGTGATCGAGTTCGCGCTCGTCTTTGTCCTGTTCTTCATGCTCATGTACGCCATGGTGGCTTATGGCCTGGTGTTCGCCATCAAGCACTCGCTGGTTCAGTCGGCCAACGAGGGCGCGCGGGCGGCGGTGCGGGATGTAGGGGGCTTGCCCGAGCGCATGGCGCTGGCGGAAACCGTCGCAGCGGAAAGTCTGGCCTGGCTGGGCGCCAGGGCGCCCGCGCCGCAAGTGACGGCTGCAGCTTGCACCGGGACGCCTTACATGTGCGTCGATGTCCTGATCAGTTACGACTATGCCGCGAATCCGCTGGTGCCGGGTTTGCCGGCCATGGGGATCGTGCTGCCCGAGCGCCTGGAAGGACGGGCCAAGGTTCAACTGGATGCAGTGTATTGACCGGCCAGGGGCCGGCAGGGGAGAAAGACGGTGGGGAAAACACAACGACTCGTCGGGATCATGCTGGTGGCGGCGGCCATCGGTCTGGCAGTCTATGCCTGGACCATCAGCAAGCAAATGATGCCGGAGGCAGCCAAAACCTACGCGGTGGTGGTTGCCGCCTCGCGTATCGATGCGGGTGCCCGCCTGACTGCCGAAAATCTGCGCGTGATGAATTTTCCGGAACGACCGGCCGGCAGCTTCGACGATGTGACACGCCTCGTCGGCACGGTGACGCCGGTCGATATCGCAGCGGGTGAAGCCCTGCTGAGCGAGCGCATCATGCCACCGACGCCGGTGGCCGCGATCCATGAACTGCAGCCCGGCGAACGTGCCGTGGCGATCAAGGTCGATGAGGTGGTTGCCGTCGGCAATCGAATTCACCCGGGGGATCGTGTCGATGTGTTCGCGACCTTCCGGCGAAACAACGAGGAAATCGCCGATTCCCATGCCCGCCTGTTGCTCCCCGGCCTGCGCGTGGTGGCCTTCGGCAGCCAGGAAGCCGCCGAGGCTGGCAAAAAGGGGGCAAGCAAGATCGAGACGGCGCGTACGGCAGTGCTCGCCATTCCGGTAGGCGATGTGGAAAAACTGGCGCTGGCCGCCGAGGCCGGGCGTCTGCTGCTGGCCCTGCATCCGCGTCAGAAACCCGGTGCGCCTGCGGATCAGGTGGCTGGCGAAGCGCCGGTCATGACGACCTTCCGGCTCAAGGATCTGGGGACGACGACCCCTGCCGCTCGTCCCGGTGCCCAGGCTGGCAGCCAGGCGCCAGGTGCGAAGCCGGCCGGCTCGACCGTTCGGGTCATGCATGGATTGAACGAAACCACGGTGCATTTTCAGGGAGCAAGGCAATGATGCGGCGCTGGATCAAGGGATGCCAGGTGGTGCGCAATGTGATGCTGGCTAGCCTGCTTGCGGCCAGCGGCGCCGTCTGGGCGGATACGTCGGCTGCCGATCTGCTGCGCGTCGATGCGGGCGGGCAGGCAGTCGTCGACATGCGCCAGTCGATTGCCCGGGTGGCGGTCGGTAACGAAGCGGTGGCGGCAATCCGGGTGATTTCGCCCCGGCAGTTCATCGTTCAGGGCAAGGAGCCCGGCATCACCAGCCTGTTGATCTGGTTGCGCGGTCAGGCCAAGGCCGAAGAGCGGCGCATCCTGGTCAGCGTGCCGACCGTCGGCGATGGGAGCGAAGGTGGTCTGGCGCTCAAGGCGGCCGGCGATCTGCGGATACTGAGCGGCAGCGCTCCGGATGTCGCCACGCTTGTCGCTGCCCGTGAAGGTGCACGTCACCTGAGCGCCGGCAAGGATGCGGCGCCCCTGCTTGATCGCAGTACCGTCGATCTGGGCGGTGAAGTGCAGATCGATGTGCGGGTGGTGGAGTTCAGCCGCAAGGTCATGAACCGGGCCGGCATGAGCTTCCTGTCGAACAAGTCGGGCTTCAGTTTTGGCGCCTATGCGCCGGGTAGCCTGAGCAAGGCGCAATTGAGCAATGGTGCGATTACCGCCGAGGCCAGCCTGCCGGTTTCCCAGGCCTTGAATCTGCTGATCGGCTCGTCGAAGAACAATCTCCTGGGGGTGGTGAGCCTGCTCGAAGGCAACGGTTTTGCCCGCACCCTGGCGCAACCAACGCTGGTCGCGCAAAGCGGGCGGGATGCCGATTTCCTGGCCGGCGGCGAGTTCCCCGTGCCGGTTCCGCAGGCGCTGGGGCAGACGACGATCCAGTACAAACCCTATGGCATTCGCCTGCAGGTCTCGCCGACCGTACTGACCAGTAACCGCATTGCCCTGACCGTGACGCCGGAAGTCAGCGATCTCGATTTCGAGAACGGGATCACGATCAATGGAGTTTCGGTTCCCAGCCTGACGACGCGCCGGGCTTCCACCAGCGTCGAGTTGGGCAACGGCGAGAGCTTCGTCATTGGCGGGCTGGTCAGCCAGAATCTCATGCGCAACATCAACAAGGTGCCCGGCCTGGGGGATGTGCCCCTGCTTGGCGCCTTCTTCAAGAGCGTGAGCCTTGCCCGGGAAGACAAGGAGCTGGTGTTCATCGTCACGCCCCGCCTGGTTCGCCCGTTGGCGGCGGGTACCGAACTCGGCGAGCTGCCTGGCGCCGCCTTTGCCAAACAAGGTACCGGTCTGATGGAAAGCTGGTTGATGTCGGATGACGATTTCAACCGCAGCATCACCGGCCTGTCCCAGTAATCGGAGTCGGAGCATGGAAACGCGTTTCATCGTGGTGACTGAGGACGAAGGCCGCTTCAATCAACTGAGCGAGGCGGTCAAGGGAGTTGGCGTATCGGTGTGGTTGCACTGGAACAGCGATGTCCTGATACAGCTGGTCGGATCCATGGGGGCCAGCGTCGTCTTCATCGATTACAGCCGGGAACGTCTGCAGGATGCCTCGGCCCTGGCCGGCAAGCTGCTATCGGTTTATCCCAGGCTGTGGATCGTCGGGTTTGCGCCGCGTTCGGATTCGGAACTGATTGTTGAAGCCATGCGTTCGGGGGCGCGCGATTTCGTGGAACTGGCTTCGCCGACCGAAAACATCATCCGTTCGCTCAAACTGGTGATGGAGCGCACGCCCGGTTCGCCGTCGCAATCCTCGGGCAAGATGATCAGCCTGCTGGGGGCGCGGCCCGGTGTCGGCACCACGACGGCGGCAGCGCATCTCGCGCTGTTGCTCAAGCAGGAAATCATGCCCGACGAACGGGTGTTGCTGCTCGATTTCGGTTATCCCTCGGGGGATGCCGCCCTCTATCTCGATACCCGGGTCAATTTCAACTTCTGCGATGCGGTGCGCAGTCTGCGCCGTCTCGATCAGGCCTTGCTCAGTACGGCGTTTGCCCATCACAAGAGCGGCCTGGCGCTGCTGACGTTGCCCCAGAACCTCGCCGAGCTGCGCGACATCGCGCCGGCCGATGCGATGACCCTGCTCAGCCTGTTGAAGTCCTACTTCAAGGTGGTGGTGGTCGATCTGGGCGGCTTTGCCGGTACCGATCTGCTGCTCTACGCGCTCGGGGTCAGCGACCAGACCTTGCTGATCAGCGAACAGACCGTGGCGTCGACTTTTTCGGCCCGGCTGATGCTGTCCAATTTCCGTGATCGCGGGGTGAATACGGAACGCATCGGGCTGGTCGCCGGCAAGGTGGACAGCCGGATCGAACTCAAACCCGAACAGTTGGCGCAACATCTGGGCCTGCGTCTCTTGCTGGAGCTTCCGGCGCGGCCGGACAAGTTCATCGACTGCGCCAATCAGGGGCGTTTGCTGCTCGATCTGGCGCCGGGCGACCCTTATGTGCAGGTGCTGCGCAAGCTGGCGCGGCAGCAGGCAGGCGGCGAGGGCGGTGCAATCGCCAGCGAGGGTGATCGTCCGGCCTGGCTGCAGAAGCTCCAGTCGTGGGTGGGGTACTAGGAGCCATCATGGATTTCGATTTCACGCTCGGTTCCGACCCCAAGGGGGATTTCCGCCAGTCCGACGAGTTCCAGGACATCAAGGGGGTGATTCACCAGCGCCTGGTCGAGCGCATTGAAGACCTGAGCGTGGACTTTGCCAGTTGGCCGGCGCATGTGACCCAGCGTTTCGTCCAGCAGGAGGTCGAAGATTTCGTGGCCAATCACCGGGCACCGCTGAACATGAGCGACATCCAGGCCATCGTCAAGGAACTGACCGACGAACTGACCGGCCTGGGGCCGTTGCAGGAACTCATGGACAACGATGCCGTGGCCGATATCCTGGTCAATGGCTACAAGGAAGTTTTCATCGAGAAAAACGGGCTGCTCCAGCGCAGCCGGGTGCGTTTCATCGACAACCGTCACCTGATGCGCATCATCCAGCGGATGATCGCGCCGCTGGGACGGCGTGTTGACGAAGGCAGTCCGATGGTCGATGCCCGCCTGCCCAATGGCGGGCGCCTGAACGTGATCATTCCGCCGGTTTCGCTCAACGGCCCGGTGCTGTCGATCCGCAAGTTCCGCGCCAAGCCCTTGCAGGCTTCGGACATGCTCGCTTACGGCACGCTCAATCAGGAGATGCTCGACTTTCTCGCGCAGGCTACGCGCATGCGTTGCAACATCCTGATCAGCGGCGGTACCGGTTCGGGCAAAACCTCGTTCCTGAACATGCTGGCCCAGTTCATTCCCGATGGCGAGCGCGTGATCACCATCGAGGATGCCGCCGAGCTGCAGTTGCTGCACGAGCATGTGGTCCGTCTTGAGTCGCGTCCCGGCGGTCTGGAGAACGTCGCCGAGGTGACGCCCCGCGACCTCCTGCGCAACAGTCTGCGCATGCGCCCGGATCGCATCATCGTCGGCGAAGTCCGGGGCGGGGAGGCGGTCGACATGTTGCAGGCGATGAATACCGGCCACGACGGTTCGATGTCCACGATCCACACCAACTCGCCGCGGGAGTGCATGCACCGCCTGGAAATGCTGCTGCATTTCGGCGGTTGGCAGGGCAGCGAATTCAATCTCCGGCGGCAGATTGCCGGGGCCGTGGATCTGATCGTCCAGTTGGCCAGACTCCCCAGCGGCGCCCGGCGCGTCATGTCGATCAGCGAGATTACCGGCATGCAGGACGATGTGGTGGCGATGCAGGAACTCTATCGCTTCGATCCGGGGCCGAACGGCCGCGATGGCGTGTTTTCCCGACCTTGCCAGCCGCAGTCGCGCAAGCTCGCCAAGCTGGGACAGGGTATCGGAAGGAGTGCCGGTGACTGAGGCGCTATTCGCGATCCTCCTGGCGAGCACCTTGATGCTGCTTGCCGGCATGCTGTTCATCCGCGAGGCTGGGCGCAGGAAGCGCAATCTTGCCGGTATCCAGCGCCTGAACGAGGTGCTGAGCCGGCAGAGCGATCGTCTGGTCGCGCCGCCTCAGGAAGCGCCATCGGTGTGGACGCCCGATTTCCTGGATCGCCTGCTGCAGCGCGCGGGTCTGCCGACCACGCGCAGGATGTATTTTTCCCTGGCGGCGCCGGCGTTGCCGCTGGTGCTGTTTGCCGAACTGTTTCTTGGTTTTGTCTATGCGCTGACCGTGCTGCTGCTCGTTTATCCGGTGCTGGTCTGGCTATTCCTGCGCTTTCGGGCTGAGCGCTTCCGGGATCAACTGGTCGATCAGCTGCCCAGTTTTCTCGAGAGCATTTCGCGCATCCTGAGCGTGGGCTGCGGTCTTGAACTGGCATTTCGCAATGCCACCGAGGAGTGCGAGGATCCACTGCAGTCGATCTGCCGGCAAGTGGTGTTGCGTACCCAGGCCGGGCAGTCCATTGAGGATGCATTGAGCCAGATTGCCCAAATCTATGGCATCAAGGAACTCGGTTTCGTCGCTTCGGTGTTCCATCTGGGCATGCGTTACGGCGGGAACGCCCACGCCGTACTTGAGCGTCTGTCCACGACGATGCGGGAGCGCCTGCGTTCGCAACAGGAACTGAAGGCGATGACCGCCGAGACGCGGGCGAGTGCCTGGATTCTCAGCGCCCTGCCGGTGGTGGTGGCGGCGATGACCATGATCAGCAATCCAGGCTACCTGCTGGGCATGTGGACCGATCCGACGGGGCGCAAGCTGCTTCTCGTCGCGTTTGCCCTGCAGATCATCGGGATGCTTCTCCTGTTCCGGATGGCGAGGTTGCGATCATGATCGATCAACTTCCCTGGCTGGTCGCCGCCAGCGTTGCCTTGGGCGTGATCGGCGCCGGCAGCCTGCTGTTTGCCAGCCTGCAGAACGCCTTGCGCAAGCTGGAGCAGAAGCGGCGTTTTGAGGCGATCAACCGGATGCTCGATCCGGGCGCGGCGGTCGCCGACGCCGGTGTGCCCGAACGCTTCAACGAACTTGAACGGTTCATGTTGCGGATTTCCGGGCGGCTGCCGGTGGCAGCGGCCGGCGACGACGAAGGCGAAGAACGCCGCTTGCTGACCAAGATCGGGATTCGCGGCACGAAGCCGGCGATGGCCTTCCAGACGGCTCGTTGGGTATTTCTGGTGCTCGTGCTGGTGGTGGCTGCGACTTACACGAGTCTGTCCGACAGTGGCAACGGCGCCTTGCGCATGGTTGCGGCGGGGATCGCGGCCTACCTGCTGCCGCGCTTTGTCCTGCGCTTTCTTGCCCATCGCCGGCATCGTCAGCTGGAAGCCGAATTGCCCGTGTTCATTGATTTCCTGCGCATGATGCACAGCGTCGGGGTGAGTTTCGAGCAGGCCATCAATCTGTTTGCGGAAAATCCCAAACTCGGGTTGCCGGTGCTTTCCAGCGAGCTTGCCGTGGTCGCCAGCGCGATCCGCAGCGGACGCAGCCGAACGGAAGCGCTGCAGCTCATGGCGCGGCAGATGGATGTCGAGGATTTGACCGAACTGGTCGCCCTGATTACCCACACCGATTATTACGGGGCGGCGGTTCAGGAACCCCTGCGGAAGTTTTCCCAGCGTCTGACCGAGCGCAGGCGGTTCGAAGCGCAGGAGTACGTCGGCAAGCTCGCCACGAGAATGGTCGTGGTGATGGTGGTCTTCCTGTTGCCGGCCCTCATGCTGGTGACGGCGGGGCCGGGATTCGTGGCCGTATTCAAGGCGCTTGGAGGAATGTCGTGATGGTGGCATGGCGTGTGCGATTCTTGTCGGCAGGGCTGGCCTTGATGCTTGGCCTGCCGTTGTCGGCAGCGGCTCAAGGTGCCGGTGCGCCAGCCGCCGTGGCCGAGGACGGCCAGGTCTTGCGGCAGGATATGAACGATCCGGCGCTCTACCTGCAGTTGATCGAGGGCTTGCAGCAACGCCGGATGCATTACGCGGCCCTGGCGCATCTGGATGCTTTCGACCAGAAATGGCCCGATAACCGGCAAGCCCAGCTGCTACGGGCCGATGCCTTGCGCCAGACCGGTTCGCTCGATGAAGCGGCGGTCATTTACGAGCGGCTGACCGGGAAAAATCCCATGCCCCGGGCACTGCATGGCCTGGGCCTGATTGCCGTCAGCAAGGGCCAGCATGAGGCCGGCGAACGGCTGCTGATCCAGGCCAACCGCCTGGCGCCGATCGATACCCGGATTTTGAACGATCTGGGTTATGTGCAGATGCAGGCCGGGCGCTATGGTCCTGCGAGAACGAATCTGGCCAAGGCCTTTGAACTGGACGCCGGCAATGCGCAGGCGGGCGCCAATCTGGCCATGCTTTACCTGTTGCTTGGGGAGGCCGGGCTGGCAGAAAAAATGATGGAGCGTTTGGGCATGACGGATGCCCAGCGCGCTCAGTTGCGTGAGGAATCGGCCGGTTTGTCCGGCCGTCGGGCAGTTCAATAGGGCTTTTCTGATAAGGGAAAAGGAACGGATAGCAAGATGAAGAGAAAACAGACGACGGTACCCAGTGGTGAGGTGTATTGCACAACGCGTGAGGCAGCGGAAATGCTGAATGTCTCGCTGCGTACGGTGCAATTGTGGGTTGAAGCGGGCGTGCTCAAGGCCTGGAAAACCGATGGTGGGCACCGGCGTGTGCCGCTGAGTTCGGTTCAGGCCCTGGTCAAGGAGCGGCTGGGCGAGGACGCTGTGGTGCCCGAGGTGCAGCCGGTCGCCGAGATCGTTCCCCAGGACAACCGCTTCACGGTGCTGGTGCTCGAAGACGATGAAGACATGCTGCACCTGTACCGGCTGACCATGGAAGCCTGGGGCTTGCCGGTGCGCTTCGTTTTTGTGAAGAGCGTATTTGAAGCCCTGGTGGAAATTGGCCGTGCGCCGCCCGATTTGCTGGTGACCGACCTGCGTATTTCGGGCGTGGACGGGTTCGAGATCATCAAGGTGCTGCGGGCTGATAACGCGCTTTCGTCGCTCAACATCGTGGTTGTGAGCGGGATGGAGGCGCACGAAATCGATGCGCGCGGTGGCCTGCCGCCGGAAATCACGGTGTTTCACAAGCCCTTGTCGTTCGAATTGATGCAGGGCTACATCAAGGCCTGCCTGGCCAACAAGGCATTACAGGAGAAACGCAATGGATATCAGGTGTCTCGCGCCGCTTAGCCTGCTGCTGTGCGGATTTGCCGCCTGGGCCGATGACGCCCGGCCGGCCAGTTCGCCCGCAGAACCGCCGCCGGCCATTGGCCAGGCAACGCAGTCGATACTGGACTTGCAGCGTTCGGGTGCCGTGGCGGGTGAGCCTCGACCAATGCAGGGTGAGGTCGCCGCCCGGGCGCAGCAGCGCTACCTCGACGCGTTCAACCGGCCGATGCCCGATACTTCGGGCAATTCGGGTGGTGCGGGCTCGTCCATGCCGGCAGTCACGACAAAATAAGCCAGGCCGAACCGGATGAACTCAGCTGCGCAGCGCGGTGCCATTCTGGTCATGGCTGCCGTCGCCATGTCCCTGGCGATCGGTGCTGCTTTGCTGGCTGTCGATCTGGGCAGTCTCTTTCATGAGCGCCGCTACCTGCAGACGGTGGCCGACACTGCTGCACTTTCTGCGGTCAACGATCCGTCGAGCGCCCAGGCGATTGCGCTCGATGCTGCGGCCGGCAACGACTATGTGCTACCCGGTAGCAAGGGTCGCTCGCTGATTGCCATTCCCGGGTATTACGACACCAGCGCCAGGGAGTTTTTCCCGGGGGGGGCGTCGGCACTCTGGAATGCCGTGCAAGTCACGGTCAGCGAACAGCAGCCGTATTTCTTTGCCCTCGGCAGCCGGGAAATGTCGGCCACGGCCACGGCAGTGCGGCAGGATATCGCCGGCATCAGCGTGTCCGCTTCGGTGGCGACGGTCAATACCGAGATGTCGGTCCTGCTCAACGCCATTCTTGGTGGCTTGCTCAACACCTCGCTGAATCTGAGCGCGATTGCCTACGAGGGCCTGCTCGGAACAGCAGTCAGCCTGCTCGACCTGGTCAAGGCACACGCCAGCATCGGTACGGTCGAAGGCCTGCTCGATGCCGATCTTTCGGTGCGCGAATTGCTCGACCTGAGTGCTCAGGCTTTGCAGCAAAAGAGCCTGCTTGGCCTGGATGCGACGGTGGTCGATACGCTCAATGTGCTGGCCCTGCAGGTCGATCCGGCGCTGCGGCTGAAATTGGGCGACCTGATCGATCTGGGGTTGGTGTCGGGCCATCAGGCGGCCGGCGTCGATCTCAACCTGCTGCAATTGCTGACCCTGAGCGCCCAGGTGGCGAACGGCGATCACTTCCTCAATCTTCCGATCGTGGGGGTCAGTCTGCCCGGCCTGGTCGATCTGAATCTGGCACTCACCATGCTGGAAAAGCCGTCGATCGCTGTCGGGCCGGCCGGGCTGGATGCCTCGGGTGCCTGGCGCACGACGGCGCACAACGCGCAATGGCGGGTGAAGCTCGATCTGCTGGTGGGCGAGGTGCTCGGCGGCCTGCTGCGTTTGCCGATCTATCTCGAAGTCGGGGCAGGGGAAGCATGGGTCGAGGCGATCGATTGTCGTTGGCCCCGCGAAGATAGCGAAGTGACGGTCGGGGCAGCGTCGAGCGCCGCCCGGCTGTATGTCGGCGATGTGAATCCGGATGCGATGACGAATCGTGCCGCATCGGCGAGCGTCACCCCGGCCACGATTCTCAATGTGCTGGGGCTGCTGCAGGTGCGTGCCAGCGCCGTGGTCGATGTGCCCAGTGGCGGCGATACGCTGGTGTTTACCGGGCCGTTCAATGCCGAGAATACGCAGCGGGTATCCGGGCTGTCGACCACCGGCCTGTTTGCCCAGCTGCTGTCGAATCTTGATCTCGATGTGGTGCTGCTGGGTCTGACGTTGCCGCTCGGCGACGTACTGTCGGCGATTCTTTCGGTGTTGGCGCCGGTGTTTTCGCTGCTGGATGCGATCCTGAATCCGGTGCTTTCCTTGCTGGGGATACAGCTCAGCGTGGCCGACGTGAGCACCTTCGATCTCTCGTGCGGGGCACCGTATCTGGTGCGCTGACCAAGTTGAGTAGCCAGTTTCCCGTCCAGCCACAAAAAACCAATGCTCAGTTCGCTGGGTAAAGCGTGGATAATGGGCGCGTGGCTCTCTGGCGACCTTCCATGAAAAAACTCCTGCTGATCTGTCTGACCAGCCTGTTTGGCCTGATACCTTTTGCTGCTGTTGCGACTCCGGCTGGCGAACAGAGTTACACTTTTTCCGTGGCCCCACAGTTCGAGCGGCGCAAGTTGTTCGGTATCTGGCAGCCCATCATTGATGAATTACAGCGACGTACCGGGCTGCGCTTCGAGCTGGTCACTTCCTTGTCTGTCAGCGAGTACGATAGTGATGCGAAGAATGGGCGCTACGACTTCATTTACGTCAATCCGTACATGATGCCGCTGATTGACCGGCAGCCCGGCTATCACCCCTTGATTCGCGATGGCGCGCCGCTGCGCGGGATTCTGGTGGTGCGCAAGGACAGCCCGGTACAACGCGTCGAGGATCTGCAAGACAAGACGCTGGCGGTGCCCTCGATGTCCGCGTTGGGCGCGAGTCTGCTGTTGCGCGCCGAACTCGACCGGGATTTTGGCGTCAAGACCCGTCCGCTGATCGCCAAGTCTCACAGTTCGGTGTTCCTGCATGTGGTCAACGGTCTGGCCGATGCTGGGGGCTCCGTGCAAAAAGCGTTTGCCGAGGAAAGTGAGCGTATCCGGGGCAGCTTGAAGGTCTTGCATCAGACGCGCGAGGTGCCTTCACATCCGATTGCCGGGCACCCACGGGTTCCTGCCGATGTACGCATGAAAGTGCAGCGGGCTTTCCTGGAAATGTCTGCCGAGCCGCAGGGACGCGCACTGCTCGCCGAGATCCCCATGCGTGAGGCGGTACCGGCTCACGTCGAGGATTATCAGGTCCTGAAGGCTTTGAAGCTGGATAATTATCTGGGTCATTGAGGTCTGATGTCGCTACGCTGGAAGTTGATCCTGCCGCTGTTGTTTGCGCTTGGCCTTGCCGGGGTAAGCATCCAGGCCTATTGGCTGCCGCGTTCGCTCGAGCGCATCGAACGGGATCACCTCCAGTCCATGCAACGCCATCTGGAGAGTATGGCCGAAACCCTTGTGCCGATGGTGATGGGGCAGCAACTCGACATCATCAACGAGAACCTCGACGCTTTGATGGCCAAGAATCCCGATTGGTTATTCATTTCCCTGATCGATACCCGGGCGCGGCAACTCTATCCCTTGTTAACCGGGGATGCGCCAGCGATCTCGACGCAACAAGCGGATGTCCGATCCCTCAAGGTGGAATTGAAATTTGGTGGCCGCCCGCTGGCAATCATGGAGGCGCATGTTGACCTGTCCTCCTATCTGGCCGAACAGCGTGCCGAAGTCATCAATTCCGGATTGGCGATGATGGCCTTGCTGGTGCTGGCGATCGTGACCATCGCGCTCATGGTTGAGGCCCTGATCCATCGCCCCTTGCGACGGCTGGCACTGGCTGCATCGGAGCTCGCCCAGGGAAAGTACGACACGCCTTTGCCGGTGGCCGGCCAGGATGTCATGGGCGAACTTGTCCATGATTTCGATGCCATGCGCACGACGCTGGGCAAGCAGCACGCAGCATTGCAGCGTGAAATTGACGAGCACCTGCTGGCGGAAGCCGAGCTGAACACTTATCGCAAGCATCTTGAGGAGCAGGTCGCCACGCGCACGGCTGAACTGGCTGCGGCGAAAAGTGCGGCGGAAGCTGCCAATCAGGCGAAGAGCAGTTTTCTCGCCAATATGTCGCACGAAATCCGGACACCGATGAATGCCATTATCGGTCTGACGCATCTGCTGCGCGGTGATGCCAGCCCTGAGCAGGTTGAACGACTGGGAAAAATCGACGCTGCCGGCAAGCATCTGCTATCGATCATCAACGACATCCTGGATATTTCCAAGATCGAAGCGGGCAAGTTGCAGCTGGAACATAGTGACTTCGCGTTGCCCGCGGTACTTGACCACGTGCACTCGATGATCGCCGATGCGGCTAAAGAGCGGGGGCTGGAAATCCGTGTCGATCCCGACGCCGTGCCGGTCTGGCTGCGCGGTGATGTCATGCGGCTTCGCCAATGCTTGCTCAATTACGCCAGCAATGCCCTGAAGTTCACGGCGCAAGGTCATGTAACGCTTGCTGCTGAACTGCTGGAAGAGGATGGCGATGCGTTGTTTGTCCGCTTTTCGGTCAGCGATACGGGGATTGGCATTGCGCCGGAAAAGCTGGCCGGATTGTTCCAGTCCTTCACCCAGGCCGATGCGTCAACCACACGGCAATATGGCGGCACCGGACTGGGGTTGTCGATCACCCGCCGACTGGCAGAGATGATGGGCGGATCCGCCGGGGCAGAAAGCGTGGCCGGCCAGGGAAGCACTTTCTGGTTCACCGCCCGTTTGCAGCGCGGCCACGGCGTTTTGCCGGTGACACCAACGCAGGTCGCAGACGCCGAGTTTCAACTGCGATCCCGGCACCAGCGCGCCCGCTTGCTGCTGGCCGAGGATCATCCGGTGAACCGCGAAGTCGCACTTGAGCTGTTGCACGCGGTCAATCTGGCGGTCGATGTTGCCGAGGACGGTGTCGAGGCCTTGGAGCTTGCGCGTAAACAGCGCTACGACCTGGTGCTGATGGATATTCAGATGCCGAATCTCGATGGTCTCGAAGCGACCCGGGCAATTCGCGCCCTGGCCGGCTGGCAGGACATCCCCATTCTGGCCATGACCGCCAACGCCTTCGATGAGGATCGCCTGGCCGCGATGCTTGCCGGCATGAACGATCATGTCGCCAAGCCGGTTGATCCGGACATGCTCTATGCCACTTTGCTCAAATGGTTGCCGGTGACGGGGGAATTTGTCGAGGCGGGAGCCACCGCGCCAGAAGAGCAGGCATCCGAAACCGTCGTCGATGACGATGGCGAGTTGCGGGCAAGACTTGCCGGAATCGCCGATCTCGATCTGGAGACTGGCCTACGATTGGTGCGTGGGAAGCTGGCCGGCTACCGGAAGGTTCTCGCAATGTGTGTTGCCGATCACGCGACCGATGCGCAGACACTCGCGGAATTGATCGAGAAAAATGATCTGCTCGCTGCCGAGAAAGTTGCCCACAAGCTCAAAGGCGCGGCAGGAAGTATCGGGGCCTTACCCATCCACCAATTGGTGACCGAACTGGATAAGGCCCTCAAGCAAGGCGACCGGGCAGCAGCCGAACTGGCCTTGCTGCCTCTGGCTGATCGTTTGCCCAGATTTATCGATGCCCTGCGCGAGGCGCTGTCCCCCCGCTGACACTGCATCCACCAACGGTATTGCCGGCGCAGGGGCGAGAGCTTTCACGGTTGATCAGCCATCTGTCGTCGACCTTGATCATCTCCAGCGTCTTGAAGACCCGGTCGTTGTAGATGTTCGAGCGGTAGGTCTGTTCGAATTCCGCGATTGCGCGATCTTCGCCCTGCATTTTTACCCTCATGGCTTCGATGCCTATCGTGATCGTTTCTCTAGGCAGAATGCGGGCACGGCGCAATTGGTCCCAGTCTTCGCGGGACAGGCCGCCGTCCGGCGTGAAGGTCGGTGCATAGAACGCGGCATAGGCCGAGTAGTTCTTCGCCGACCAGGCTTCCGCCCACGAGCGTACCCGGCTTTCGATGTCGCCGACCGGGCCTGACGAGGCTTGCATGACCATGGGCGCTCGCGGTACGACCATCATCTCCCGCGCCTTGGCATCAAGCGCCTCACGCGCCGAGGCTTGCTGGGTGACGGCATCGGCCGGACACAGCGAGGCTGCATCGACTTCGGCCAGTTCGGCAGCGGTCGGCGTATGGGTGTCCAGTTTCTGCAGCCCCATGAATTCCAGCAGCGAACCCATGCCGGCGTAGGTACGCAGGTAGGCCAGCGTCAGGTCGGTATCGGCGTTGACCGAGGCGCGCCGCGCCGACAGCAATTCGTTCTCGGTATCCAGCAAGTCGAGCAGCGTGCGCTGACCGACGTTGAACTGGTCGCGATAAGCGTCGCGCGTCTTTTCCAGCAAGGCCACCTGAATTGCCAGATAGCTGGCCTGTTCTTTCAAGCGCAGTACGTCGTTATAGGCGATCAGCAGCGTCTGACGCGTATCGCGGCAGGCCTTTTCGCGCATTTCCACCGCCAGGTGCTTGCGCTCCATGTACTGACGCTCACGTGCCCGGTCCGAACCGCCGTTGAACAGATTCCAGCTGAACACCACCTCGGCCACGTTGTAATCGCGGTCGCCGCTGACGCCCTGATAGTTGTTGGTGCTCTCGGTGCGCGCC
>NZ_AUCE01000017.1 GCF_000429605.1 Azonexus hydrophilus DSM 23864
CAGACGCTGATAGCGTGCCGACACGTCGTGCAGGTTGGCGGTTTCGGTGGTCAGATTGACTTCGGCCAGGGCCAGACGGCTGCCGGCTTGCTCCAGATCGACGCGACGCCCGACGCCCGATGCCGTACGCACCTTCAGTTGCTCGTGCGTGGCCTTGTGGCGGATGTAGTTGTCTTCGGCGAGATCGACCAGGAAACGGTAGCGCAGCACATCGAGATAGGCGCGGCTGGCTTCCAGAGCGACGTTCTCGGAGGCTTCGAGCAATTCGTAGTAACGGACCAGACGCGCCTTGTCGAGTTTGCGAACCTCGCTGCGCGTGGCAAACCCGTCGAACACCATCTGGTTCAGGGTCAGCGCGTAGCCCTGGCGGGTGTAGTTGTCCTTGGTATTCGTCGGCGGCGTCTTCAGACTCTCGCGGCCAGCGCCCGCAGTCAGGTCTACCCGCGGAAAATAGCCACCGCGTGCCACCCCGATTTCCTCGTCGGCCGCCTTGTAGTTACGCCACTTGGTCGTCACTTCCGGGCTCTTCAGCACCGCTTGCTGGGCAATCTCGCGCAGAGCCTGTTGCACCTCCGGGGAAGAAGCATTCTGGGCAAGAACAGATGCGGGGAAAACCGCAACTGCCAGCAAAAAGGGGATAGTCCTGATTTTCATATTTATCACTCGCAAAGAACCTTCGTCACCCATTCAGTCGCACGCACTGTGGCGCACTCTGACCGAACGGACCCTCTATTGGAAATAAAACCGCTTTTCTCGATTCTAGTTTAACAATCATTCGGGAATGTAAGACTTGGTAAAGACAGGGAATCAGCCATACCAAAAACCTGACGGAATATATCATTGTCATAACCGGATCGCAATCGTGAATTTGGTTTTCAATTCACTCGCTCCAGTTTTCGATACAGCGTCCGGGTACTGATACCAAGTTGCCTGGCCAACGCCTCCATATCGCCACCGTGTATCTGCCTGGACCACTTGAGATAGCGCCTTTCCAGTGTTTCCAGATCGATCAGGGCATCCACCTGAAAGCCAGCCGCCCCGCCCGGCTCAACAGGAAGATAAAGCGGCGGATCGGTCATCTCGAGAAGATGCGTCACATCGATGGCATCGCCGTCTGCAAGCAGGGAGGCGCGCTCGATCAGATTGCGCAATTCGCGGATGTTGCCGCTGAAACGCTGGGCGGCAAGCCAGCCGAGCGCAGCCGCCGTGAAGTGTCGACCAGGCTTGCGGTCAACCCGGGCCAGTAGCGATTCAGCCAGCAGGGGAATGTCTGAACTACGCTCGTGCAATGCCGGCGTCCGGATGGGAAAGGTATTGATGCGGAAATACAGGTCACGACGAAAGCTTTCAGCCGCCACCATGGCCGCAAGATCGCGGTGCGTCGCGGTGATCAGCCGGAAATCGGCCGGCAACCAGTCAAGACCACCGACCCGGCGATAGGTCCCGGTTTCCAGCAGGCGCAGCAGCTTGACCTGTAGCGAGAGCGGCAGTTCGCCGATTTCATCCAGAAACAGGGTGCCGCCCGAAGCCGCTTCGACCAGGCCCTGCTTGCGGTGGGTGGCGCCGGTAAAGGCCCCTTTTTCGTAACCGAACAATTCGGCCTCGAACAGTGTTTCCGTCATTCCCGCGCAGTCGACCGCAACAAACGGCCCTTCTTCCCGGGCGCTGGCCTCGTGAATGGCATGCGCCACCAGTTCCTTACCGGTCCCCGTCTCGCCCAGCAACAGCACGGCCGCATCGGAAGGGGCGACCCGCATCATCTTTTCCAGCATGCTGCTGAACGCCGCCGAGCGACCGACCAGCCCACTCGTGGCGACACGACTGCTGGCCTGGCGCACCAAGCGCATGGTTTCGACGAAATAGGCAATTTCGCCGGTCTCATCGCGGATCGGCGAGGTTTCGACCAGCACATGCTCTTCGCCCCGGGGCGTGTGATGCAGATGCAGGACCCGTTGCGGCTCGCCCGCTTCCAGACTGAGCTTGAGCGGACAGGATTCGCCGGCCTGGTCGCACGGCACATTGAAGCGATGCGAGACCTCGTAGCAGGCCCGACCGGCCAACTCGCGCCCACCGCCAAATTCGCGCGTATAGGCGGCATTGGCGGCAATGATCCGGTAATCGGCGCTCATTACGATACGCGGCTCGGGCAGGCCATCAAGAAAGGAAATCAGCTCACTCAGAAAATGCGATGTCAAAACTGGCACCTCGGTCAATCGATGCTGTCGATTCTGACACAGCATTCGAAAAAACAGAGGCAAGCCACGCAAAATAAAAAGCAAGTCATTGATTTTAAAGAAACCAAACAACAACACAAAGCTGGCACGCAACTTGATATTAGTTGCTCCGGAAACCGGGGACACCTCCCACTGCTCAATGCGCTTTCCTTGGAGTTCTAGAGCTTCTGGTGTGCCGGTCGGCTGGTCGCATATCCCCCTTAGTTCGCCCCGCAGGCTTGCTTCATGCGATTAGTCGGCAGACATGCCATTCCCCCGGTTTCCGACCATAACAATCAACGGGCACACAAAAAAAATGACTCAAGCGGACAATCAGAACAAGCAGGAACCGGTAGCCGAAGTTTCACTCTACGAAAAACGCAAGAAAATCTACGCCAAGCGGGTACGCGGTTTCTTCGATAACTGGCGCATCATCCTGGTTCTGCTGACCCAGGTCATTTTCTACGGTACGCCCTGGCTGGTCTGGAATGACCGACAGGCGATCCTGTTCCATCTGGTCGAGCGCAAGTTCTATCTGTTTGGCCTCGTCTTCTGGCCGCAGGACGTCATCTATCTCGCCGTCCTGCTGATCATTTCGGCCTACGCGCTGTTCCTGGTCACCGCCGTCGCCGGGCGGCTGTTCTGTGGCTACGCCTGCCCACAGACCGTCTATACCCAGCTGTTCATGTGGATCGAAAACTGGGTCGAGGGTGACCGCAATGCCCGGATGAAACTGGACAAGGCACCACTTGATGCACGCAAGCTACGCATCAAGGGCACCAAGTTCCTGCTCTGGGGCATCCTGTCGCTATGGACCGGGTTCACGCTGGTCGGTTATTTCACCCCGATGGACGAGTTGATCAACAATGTCGTGACCAACAGTCTCGGCCCCTGGGAAACCCTGTGGATCTTCCTTTACGGCGGCTTCACCTTCCTGTTCGCCGGCTTCATGCGCGAACAGGTATGCAAGTACATGTGCCCGTATGCCCGTTTCCAGAGCGTGATGTTCGACCCGGATACGTTGATCATCACCTACGATCCGGCTCGTGGCGAGCCGCGCGGCATCCGCAAGAAAGGCGCCGACATCAGCAAGCTGGGCGACTGTGTGGATTGCGGCCAGTGCGTAGTGGTCTGTCCGACCGGCATCGACATCCGCAACGGTCTGCAATATGAATGCATCGGTTGCGCTGCCTGCGTCGACGTCTGCGATCAGGTCATGGACAAGGTCGGCCTGCCGCGCGGTCTGGTCCGTTACTCGACCGAAAACGCCATGGCCAAGCAGGAATCGAGCGCCGATATCCTCAGCCACATGGTTCGTCCCCGGGTACTGGTCTATACCGCCATCCTGATCCTGATCACGATCATCGCCGGCTACTTCCTGGTCAACCGCATTCCGCTGAAGATGGACATCATCCGCGACCGCTCGACCCTGGCCCGCGAGGCCGACGATGGCAGCATCGAGAACGTCTTCATGCTGCAGATCATGAACACCACCGAATTGCCGCAGCGCTACAAACTGGCGGTCGATGGCCTCGACGGTCTCAAGATCAGCGGCGAAGACACGGTCGACGCCAAGGCTGCCGGCCTGACTTCGTTCAACGTCGTGGTTGCGGCGCCGCCGGAATCCGGCAAGCGCGGCTCCAACCCGATCCACTTCACCATCACCGCCGAGGGCAATGCCGACATCACCCTGCGGGAGAAAGCCTCTTTCCTCCTGCCCTGACGCCAAACAGGGCAGACTCCGCTTGGGCGGGCGCTAGTCGCCCGCCTTTTTTTCATCTTGATGTCGGGAGCCAAAGGCGCCATCGAGGAAGTCGAGCACCTTGGGCAAATGCGCCTCGATATCGCCAAAGTCCTCGTGGCACCCAGGCACCTCAAGCAACTGTGCGGCAGACGAGGCCGCCGCTATCTGGCGGGCCTCCTCAAGCGGCACGGTAAGGTCGGCGCAGCCGTGCACCAGCAAGACCGGACACGCAATCTGCGCAATCGTCCGGCAAGGCGCGATATCGTCGAACCGATGCCCAATCACCCGCTGCACGTACCACAGGATGTAGGCCCCCAGCGGCCAGTAGGGAATGTGCATGGTGCTCAGCCAGCGACGCATCATTGCCGCCGGGTGAGCGAATGCGGAAATACTCAGCACCCCCCGGATATCGCAACGCCGACTGGCGACCAGCAGGGCCGCGCCGGCGCCGACCGAGTGGCCGACCAGACCGATGGCTTGGGGATCGACCTCGGTTTGCTTCGCCAACCAGTCCAGACAGGATTCGATATCTTCGGCAAAACGCGGCAGCGAGGCGAAACTGTCATCGTCACTCTCGCCATGACAGCGCGCATCGGGCAGCAGCAGGCTGTAGCCGGCCAGGTGCAGATGCTTGGCCAGTGGCAGCAGGGTGGCTGCGTTGCCGCCCCAGCCGTGCATCAGCAACAACGCCCGTCTGCCGCCCGGGATATACCAGGCGCGCAGCATCTTGCCATTCTGGCTGGCGATGGCGACGGCCTGCCAGGGCAGACCTTCGGGCGTTTCCTGGCGGGGCAGACGCGGCGCCCGCAAGCCATGCCGGATGCCGCGATTGAGCAGCCAGATCAGCACTGGCGGCAGCGCCAGCCAGCCCCAGGCCGTCACGGGTGCGGCTGAAAGATACCGCCGCTCAGCACCCCGCGCGCGGTTCGCCACAGAGTCAGCGACCAGAAACCACACAACATCAGCCAGGCCAGCACGCCGATCACCAGCATGCTGTTCCAGCCGAAAATCTTGTACAACCGCAGGCTCTCCACGGCAAACGCGCCCAGCGGGAAGGTGAACCCCCACCAGGAAAGCGCAAACGGCAATTGCCCCGCAGCCTTGGCCGACCAGGTCAACAGGCTGGCCATCACCAGCCACCAGACACCAAAGCCCCAGACCAGCGCCATCAGCACCGCCGCGATCTCGCGCACAACCGGGAAAGGAAAATGTTCGGCCAAATTCATGAAACTGACCGGGATGACGCCAATCGGCGCCAGATGAATCCACACCGTTGGCGTCAGGATGCCCTGCGCCGGCTTGTGCAGGTACTTGCGCTGCAGGGTCAGGCCGAGCAGACCGAGGTACATCATGCTGCCCGCGCCGAGCCCGACAATATTGGCCGTCAAGGCCCATTCGCGTAGCGCCCCGTCCATGTGCGCGAGCAACGGACCACCGGCCAGCGGCATGACCACCAGACCGACCGCCGGGATGAATTTGGCCGGCGTCACGTGATCGAGCGCCACATGCTCGCCGCGAAACATGAAGAAGAGCACGGCAAAGCTGAACACGAAATGCAGAATGACTCCTGCCCACCAGAAGAAGAGCGCCGCACCGACATAGGGACCGAACTGCACCCACTGCGCTGCCAGTACCAGCAGGGCAATCGAAAAGGTCGGATAGAAATTGGCCTGCACCGGATGCTGCAGGGTCTGCATCGCCGCCTGCGGGAAACGCAGCCAGCGGGTCAGCCAGGGCACGGCGAGCAGCGCGAAAAGGAGCACGTTGAACCAGTGCAGCACTTCCGCCGGACCGGCCAGCAGCGGCCACCTGGCCGACAGGGCCAGGGTGCTCATGGACAGCACACCGGTGCCCATGACGGCGGCGAACCAGCCGGGGGCAAAACTGCGGGAAATCGAGGAAAAATGGGGGTAGGACATGGCTGTTCCCGGCATGCGCCAGATTATTAGAGTTCACTTATTTTAACCCGACACACACCAGCAAGAGCGCGCGCTATACTGGCCAAAACAACATATACCAATCCGGAGGGGGACCCGATACCGGGCAACTCGCATGGACACCCTGTTCCTGCTCGCGCTGGCGACCGTCATCGTCGTCCTGGTGTTCGACTACACCAACGGCTTCCATGATGCTGCCAACATCGTCGCCACGGTCATTGCCTCACGGGCGATGACGCCGGTCCAGGCGGTCATCGTTGTCGGCGTCTTCGAATTCCTCGGCCCCCTACTCGGCGGCACGGCGGTGGCCAACACCATCGGCAAGTTCGTCGAACTCGGCGGCATCCTGCCGCTGCTGTCGCTGGCCATGCTGCTGTGCGGCCTGATCGGCGCCATCGTGTGGAATCTCGGCACCTGGTATTTCGGCATACCCTCGTCGTCGTCGCACGCCCTGGTCGGCGGCCTGATTGGCGCGGTCGTCGTCGGTGTCGGCGTCGATCATGTCGTCTGGGGCTTTCACGAACTGGCCAGCGGCCGGCTGACCGGCATCGTGAAAGTACTGGCGGCCCTGATCCTGTCGCCGCTGATCGGTTTCTGGGTCGGTTTCGCCATTCACCGCATCCTCAGCGTGCTGCTCCGGGCAGCCACGCCGGCAGCCAACCGTCACCTGCGTTTTGCCCAGTTCTTCACCGCCGCCGGACTGGCCTTCGCCCACGGCGCCAACGATGCGCAAAAAAGCATGGGCATCCTGACCCTGGTGCTGCTGCTCGGCGGGTTCATCCCGCACTTTGCCGTGCCGTTCTGGGTCATGCTCGCCTGCGCCACGGCGATGACCCTGGGCATCCTCTCCGGCGGCTGGCGCATCGTGCGCACACTCGGTTTCGCCATCTACCGCGTCCGCCCGATCCATGCCCTCGGCTCACAACTGACCTCGGGCCTGGTGATCATGAGTGCCTCCCTGGGTGGCGCACCGGTATCGACGACGCACATCGTCGCCACCTCGATCATGGGCATCGGCGCCTCCGAACGCCCGCGCGCGGTGCGCTGGGCCAAGGCCAAGGACATCGCCACCACCTGGCTGATCACCATTCCCGGCGCCGCCCTGGTCGCCATCCTGGCCTATGCGCTGGTCAATCTTTTCCTCGGAGCCAAGCCATGAGCAACGCTACCGCCTCGCCCTCGCTGCTGTCCCGCCTGCTCGGCCGGTTCTTCCCGAAAATGCCCGACTTCTTCGGCATGCTCGTCGAGCAATGCCGGCAGGTCGGCAAGACCACCGGGCTGCTGGTCGAATTCATGGAAAACGCCGATCACGACATCGGCAAGCAGATCCGCAAGGACGAGCACGAAGCCGACCGGGTCAAGATCCACAACCTGCACACGTTGAACGAGGCCTTCTCGACGCCGATCGATCGCGAGGATCTCTACCGCGCGATCATGGACCTCGACGAGGTGGTCAATTACTGCAAGACCACGGTCAGCGAAATGGAAGTGCTCGGCCTGCAGCCCGACAAGCATTGCCTGGAGATGGCGATGCACATCAAACTCGGCACCGACGCGCTGTTACAGGGCTTCAGCCGCCTGGCGACAGCCCCGGCGGAAGCGGCCAACGACGCCGACGCCGCACGCAAGGCCGAACGCCGGGTGGAAAAAGCCTACCGGCGCGCCATCGCCGATCTATTCCAGGGCGACAACTACATCCACATGTTCAAGCAGCGCGAAATCTACCGCCACCTGGCCAACGCTGCCGACCGCATGGCCCACTGCGCCAACACCCTGCACGACATCGTGGTCAAGATGTGCTGAATCGATGATGCAGACCTTTGCCCGCTGGCTGGTGAAACGTCTCGGCTGGACCCTGGTCGAGCCAGCGGAACGCCCACCCCGGACGGTACTGATTGCCTATCCGCACACCTCGAACTGGGACGCGCTCTACGCGCTGCTGGCGCGCCAGGGGCTGGCACTGGAAGCGCACTGGGCAGCCAAGGACGTTCTTTTCCGCTGGCCTTTCGGTGGCCTGCTGCGCCGCCTCGGCGGGGTCGCGGTGAACCGGCGCCAGCGCACCGGTTTCGTCGACCAGATGGCCGCCGAATTCGCCCGCCGCCAGCGCTTCATGCTGGTCCTGGCGCCGGAAGGCACACGCAGCCTGACCGCTGGCTGGAAGAGCGGTTTCTACCGCATCGCACTGGCGGCTCAGGTGCCGGTCGGGCTAGGTTTCATCGATTACGCCAGGCGCCGGGTCGGCATCCTCGCCTACATCACCCTGAGTGGCGATCCGGCGCAGGACATGGCGACGATAGCCGGGCATTACCGCGAGCACTGCGGCAAACACCCCGAACTCGCCTCGCCGATCCGCTGGCTGGATTGAAGCTGGGCTACTCGGCCAGCAACTCGACTTCCTCGCCGGCAAAAACGACGCGCTGACCGGGCCGCAGCTTGGCCCGCTTGCGGGTGTCGACCTGGCCGTCGACCGTCACCTGACCATCGGCGATCGCCGCATGCGCGGCACCGCCGGATTCGCACAGACCGGTAGCCTTGAGCAGCTGGTCGAGCTGGATGTGGTCGCCGCGCACGGCAAATTGAATACTCATGAATTTTCCCCGATCACGATCAGATGGACCCGGCACGGCCCATGGGCGCCGAGGACGATGGTTTGTTCGATGTCGCCGGTGCGCGATGGCCCGGAAACGAAATTGACTGCCCGCGGCAAGGCGCCGCGCTCGGCCTTGAGCAGGGCGAAGGCGTCTTCCATGCTGGCGACGACGCGCGCCGCCGGCACCAGCGCGATATGGGTTTCCGGCAGCAGGCTGACCGACGCCGGCGTCGCCGGGCCGGACAGCAGCATCAGCGTACCGGTTTCGGCGATGGCGCAAAAACAGCCGGAGATCCCGACCGGGTCGGCATCGACCGCCACACCGCTGCGGCAGGAGAGGCCCGCCTCGGCCCAGTCGAGCCCGGCGACATCGAGCGCGGTCACCGCCTGCAGGGGCAGTTGCCGGGCGGACAGCCACTCGGCGACATGCGCCGGCACGGCGGCATAGTCGTCGACACGGGCAACCGTGCTGGCCAGCGATTCTGCCTTGGCACAGAAGCGCTCGACCAGATCGCCGGTCAGGGTCGGCTGCGGCCCCGACTGTCCGGCCTGCAGGCGTGCCAGGGCTGCGGCGCGACGCGCGTCGGCATCGCCCTTGCCGACGCCGGCGCGAACGCGGGCGAGGATGTCGTCGCGCGCGCTCATGTGACCACGTTCCTCGGCTGACCGGCGACGAAAGCCTCGATGTTGTCGATCAACTGATCGGCCAGCGCCTGCATCGCCGGCCGACTGGCCCAGGCGACATGCGGGGTGAGGATGAAGTTGGGCAAGGCGAGCAGGGCCGGATCGAGCATGGGGTGACCGACCGGCGGCGGTTCGGCGCTGACCACGTCGAAACCGGCACCGGCGATCCAGCCTTCGTGCAGCGCACGTATCAGCGCCGCTTCGTCGACGATGCCGCCGCGCGCGGTGTTAACCAACAGGGCCGAGCGCTTCATCGCGCGCAGTTCCGGCTCGCCGATCAGGTGGCGGGTCGCCTCGCTCAGCGGACAATGCAGGCTGATCGCGTCGGCCTGAGCCAGCACCTCGGCGAAAGCGGTATAGCCGGGACGGACGCTAGCCGCCCCCTTGCGTTCGGCGCGCAGGACGCGCATGCCGAAAGCTTCGCCAAGCCGGACGACGCCGTTGCCGAGACTGCCGGTACCAACCACGCCAAGAGTCGCCCCGTGCAGGTCGCGGATCGGGTGATCGAACAGGCAGAATTGCGTCGCCTGCTGCCAGCGCCCGGCCTGCACCGTTTCGCGCCAGGCAAACAGGTTGCGCGACAAGCCCAGCAGCAGCGCGAAGACATGCTCGGGCACGGTCTGCTCGGCGTAGCCGCGAATATTGCTGACGACAATGCCGCGCCGACGACAGGCGTCGAGATCGACGACATTGGTACCAGTCGCCGCCACCGCAATCATCTTCAGCTCTGGCAGGCTGTCGATCACCGCGCCCGGCAGCGGCGCCTTGTTGACGATGGCAATACTCGCCCCGCGCAAGCGCTCGGCCACCTGATCGGCGGTCGTCGCCGGGTACTCGACCCACGCATGGGCGAACGCCGGTCGCCGGACGGTGGCGATCATCGATTCCTGTTCGAGATAGACGATGCGTTCCATCAGCCGACCGTGGCAAACGCCGTTCCGTGCTGTGCCGCCAGTTCGCCGACCTGGGCGCCCAGCGCCTCGGCGCCGGCGAACACCAGGTAATCGACGCCGGCCGCGCACAAGCCTTCGATGGCCGGGCCGTCGCCGTGGACAAGGTTGAGCACGCCGGCCGGCCAGTCATTGCGGGTCGCCAGTTCGCACAGGGCGAAAGCCGCCGACGGGGCTTTCGGGCTCGGTTTGACGACCAGAGTCGCACCAGCCAGCAGGGCCGGCACGGCGGCGGCGACCAGACCGGCGAGCGGCTGGCTGTCGTCGACGACCAACGCCGCCACCCCGGTCTCACCCACCGACATCGCGCGCAAACCGGCGACGGCAGCCGTCACTTCGGCACTCGCCATTTCTTCGGCACGACCGCTTTCCTGACTGAGCATTTTGGCGAAATGACCGGCGTAGCGCTCCAGGGCATCGGCCAATCGGCCAAGGCAGAGCTGGCGCGCCGACGGCCCCATGTCCGCCCAGGCGCCCTGGGCATCGCGGGCGGCGGCGACGGCCTGCGCCGCTTCGTCGGCACCGCACATCGGCACCCGGTGGCGGGCCTGCCCGGTCGCCGGATTGATCACGTCGAAGAAACTGTCGCCTACCGTGAGATAGGGGCGGCCGTTGATCCAGAGGGGAATGGCCATCGGGCCTTCGGGTGCGAATTCCATTGTCAGTCTCTCTTGCTTGCTGCGTATTGTTCGAAAAAGGTCTTGCCACCGCCGGCGACCGGCAGATCGCGCGCCGTCGTCCAACCCGGCGCAAAACCGAAGAGGCGGATGCGCCCCTCGCCGTCGGCCAGCCAGTTCAGGTAGCGGGCGGCGATCCGGGTCAGCGCCCGGTACAGCGTCGGCCGCCCGGCGATCCAGGCCCAGGCACGCAGGCCAAAACGCTCGCCCCAGGGGCGCAGACCGCGCCGCTGCTGCTCCTGGCGCAGGCCGTGCATCAGCTCGGGCAGCGGAATGCGCACCGGGCAGACGCTGGAACACTGGCGACAGCCGGTCGACGCATGCGGCAGGTCGAGTGCGTTCTCGATGCCGGTGTACAGCGGCGTCAGCACCGAACCCATCGGCCCGGGATAAACCCAGCCGTAGGCGTGACCGCCGAGCGAGAAATACACCGGGCAGTGATTCATGCAGGCGCCGCAACGGATGCAGCGCAGGATGTCCTGGTAGTGCGATCCGACGACGTCGGCGCGGCCGTTATCGACCAGGATGAAGACTGTCTTGGTCGGTCCTTCGCTTTCGTCGTCAGCGCGGGTGCCGGTCAGCAGCGAGACGTAGTTGGAAATCGTCTGGCCGGTCGCCGAACGCGGCAGCAGGCGCATCAAGGTCGCGAAATCCTGCAGCGTCGGCACCACTTTCTCGATGCCGGTGATCACCACATGCACACGCGGCAGCGTGGTCACCATGCGGCCGTTGCCTTCGTTGGTGACCAGCGTCGCGGTTCCGGTCTCGGCGATCAGGAAATTGGCACCGGAAATCCCCATGTCGGCCGACAGGAAGTGCTGGCGCAGCACACCACGCGCCTCCTTGGCCAGCGCCGGGATGTCGGCGGAAGTCCGCGCCGCTTGCGGCCGGCCGTGCTTCTCGGCGAACAGCGCCTCGACTTCCTGCAAGGTCTTGTGCACCGCCGGCGCGATGATGTGCGACGGCGCCTCGCCGGCCAGCTGAATGATGTATTCGCCGAGATCGGTCTCGACCGGCTCGATGCCGGCGGCGGCCAGCGCGTCGTTGAGATGCGCCTCTTCGGACAGCATCGACTTCGACTTGGTCACCTTCTTGACGCCATGACGGCGGGCGACGTCGATCACCAGATCGCAGATTTCGCCGCCATCACGCGCCCACAGCACTTCGGCACCGCGCGCGCGGGCATTTTCCTCGAAGATTTCCAGCCACACGTCGAGGTCGTTGAGCGCCCGATCGCGGATGCCGGCGCAGGCCTCGCGCAAGGCTTCGAATTCGAGACCGTCATCGGGCAACGCCGCCATGGCCTTGGCGCGCTTGCCGGAAAACAGCGGCTTGGCTTTCTGCAGCGCTTGCTGCAGCACCGGGTTGCGCACCTTGTCGGCAGCGCGGGCGGTGAAATGCATCGCCTGCGAGTGACGCGCGTTGGCGTTCATGGCTTGGTTTCCCCGGCCAGCACTTCGGCAAAGTGCAGCACCCGCGTCGTCTCGTCGCCGCGCCGGCGCAAGCGCCCCTCGATGTTGAGCAGGCAACCGAGATCACCGCCAACGACGGCGTCAGCCCCGGCAGCGGCAACCGACTCGCACTTGCGGTCGACGATGCGCGCCGAGACATCGGCATAGTTCTCGGCGAAGGCACCACCGAAGCCGCAACATTCCTCGCAGTCGGCCATTTCCTTCAGGCTCAGCCCGCGTACGCGGCCGAGCAAGGCACGCGGCTGCGCCTTGATGCCGAGACCGCGCAGGCCCTTGCAGGAATCGTGGTAGGTGACGCTGCCGGCGAATTCGCCGGGCGGCTCAAGCGGCTCGCCCAGGCTGGCGAGAAACTCGCTCAGTTCCTGAGTGCGCGCTGCCAGCGCCCGGGCGCGCGGCCCCCAGACGGCATCGTCGGCGAACAGTTTGGGATAGGTCAGGCGGATCTGCTCGGCACAGGAGCCGGAAGGAACCACCACCGCATCGTAATTTTCCAGCTCGGCAATCGCCTTCTGCGCCAGGGTTTTGGCCAGCGGCCGGTTGCCGGCGCTCCAGGCCGGTTGACCGCAGCAAGTCTGCGCTGGCGGCACAACCACGTCATTACCCGTCGCCGCCAGCAAACGCAGGGCGGCAAAGCCCACGGCGGGGCGCATCAGGTCGACGAGACAGGTAACGTATAAGGCAATCCGCATGCTAATATTGCGCCGCACAAGAAGGCAAAGTGGCTAATGCTACTCAAACCCCGCGAATAAAGGAATCCAGTTGTCAGAAGTTGCCGACGGCGCCACCAGAACGCCAGGTTCTATCCAGGTCATCGAGCGCATGATGTCGCTGCTCGACGCGCTTGCCCAGGTGCAGGATGCGGCCAGCCTCAAGCAACTGGCAACCGCCACCGAACTCCATCCGTCGACCGCCCACCGCATCCTCGCGGCGATGTGCAACGCCCGTTTCGTCGAACGCCAGGATGCCGGCACCTACCGCCTGGGCATTCGCCTGCTCGAGCTCGGCAACATCGTCAAATCGCGGATCAACGTCCGCGAAGTCGCCCTGCCCTTCATGCAGGAACTGCATGAAAAAATCGGCGAGGCAATCAACCTCGGCGCCCGTCACGACGACGAGATCGTCTATCTCGAACGCACCTCGTCGGGACGTTCGCTGGTGCGTGTCGTTTATCTGGTCGGTGGTCGTGCGCCGCTGCACCTGACTTCGCTGGGCAAGCTTTTCCTGGCTGCCGACGGCACCCAGAAGGTCCGTGACTACGCCCGCCGCACCGGCCTGCCGGGCAAGACGCCGCATTCGCTGACCACGCTCGAAGCGCTGGAAAAGGAACTGGACAAGGTCCGCCGCCACGGCATCGCCTACGACGACGAAGAGGCCGAACTGGGCCTCAAGTGCGTTGCCGCACCGATCCACGACGATGAAGGCCAGGTCGTTGCCGCGCTGTCGGTATCGGCCCCTGCCGATCGTCACAACCCGGAATGGGCGCGCCAGGTCCAGGAAACGGCCAACGCCGTCTCACAAGCCCTGGGCTACGTACACCACCGCAATTGATGCCTGCCGCCGGCAGGCGGGTCAGGCCGGCGTGGCGACCGGCTTCAGGCCGGCACTTTCCATCCAGCGCTTGATCCGGTTGGCGTCGCCAACGCGGGTCATCTTGCCCTGCGAATCGAGCAGCACGATGACCACTGGCTTGTCGGCGACCCAGGCCTGCATCACCAGGCAACGTCCGGCTTCGGAAATGTAACCGGTCTTCGACAGGCCGATCTGCCAGTTGTCGCTGCGGACCAGCGCATTGGTATTGCCGAAGGTCTGGATGCGCCCGCTCAGTTCCAGCTTGGCCTCGGCCGTGGTCGAATACATGCGGATGTGCGGGTAGCGCGCGGCGGCGGCCACCATGCGCGCCAGATCGTGAGCGGTAGACACGTTATTGCTGGAGAGGCCGGTCGGTTCCTCGAAGCGCGTGTCGAACATGCCCAGCGAGCGCGACTTGCGGTTCATGGCGTCAACGAAAGCCCGCAAACCGCCGGGATAGTGGCGGCCGAGCGCATTGGCCGCGCGATTTTCCGACGACATCAGCGCCAGCAGCATCGCCGTTTCGCGCGTCATCGTCGTACCGACCGGCAGACGCGAGCGGGTACCCTTGAGATCGTCGATGTCGGCATTGCTGATGGAAATCACTTCTTCCATGTCGAGACCGGCATCGAGCACGACCATCGCCGTCATCAGCTTGGTGATCGAGGCGATGGGCACCACCGCATCCGGATGCTTCTCGACCAGCACCCGACCGCTGCTCTGATCCAGAACCAGGGCAGCCGAGGACTGGATGGCCAGGCGGGTCGGATCGTCGCTGACCGCAACGTGGCGCACCGCACCTTGATGCTTGGCGACGGTTTTCTTGTTCGTTTTCTTGGCTTGCTTGGCGGCCGCCGGTGCTTTCTTGGCAGCCGACTGCTTGGGCTTGTTCGTCTGAGCTTCAGCTTTGCCCACGATAACCGGCAATGGCGCCAGAACCAGCGCCAGGGATGTCAGCAGAAGCCACAGTTTTCGCCGCATGTAAAAACTCTCCAAGATTTGGCTGCGATTTTATCCGAGTTTAAGCGCACGGAACAAAATTTCAATCAAACCATCGAGATAGCGGCGAAAACTGAGGCACTTACTCAGGAGGCGTCAACCACGGTCAACGCCGTCATGTTGACGATGCGGCGGACGGTGGCCGTCGGCGTCAGGATGTTTACCGGCCGTGCTGCCCCGAGCAGGATGGGCCCGACGGTCAGGTTGTCGCCGGCCGCCACCTTGAGCAGGTTGAACGAGATGTTCGCCGCGTCCAGCGTCGGCATCACCAGCAGATTGGCCTGCCCCTTGAGGCGCGAATTGGGGAAGGTCACCTGACGGATCTGCTCGTCGAGTGCAGCATCGCCGTGCATTTCGCCTTCGACTTCGAGTTCCGGCGCCCGACGATTGAGCTCGCCCAGCACTTCGCGCATCTTCACCGCAGTCGGCGTGTTCTCGGTACCGAAAGAGGAATGCGACAACAGTGCCACCTTGGGAACGATACCGAAATTGCGGATTTCCTCGGCCGCCATCAAGGTCATATCGACCAGTTGCTCGGCATTCGGATCGTAATTCACATAGGTATCGGCAATGAACACGGTACGACCGGGCAGCAGCAGCAGGTTCATCGTGTAGTAGCGATCGTGCTCGGCGCGGGTGCCGATGACATTCTCGACATATTCGCGATGCGTGTCGTGACGACCGAAAGTACCGCAGATCAGGCCATCGGCGTAACCAAGGCGGACCATCAAGGCGCCGTAGAGCGTGTTGCGGCGGCGCACTTCCCGGCGCGCGTAGTCGGGCGAGACGCCCTTGCGCTGCATGATGCCGTAGTAGGTCTGCCAGAACTCGTCGAAGTGGGCGTCGAAGAAGGCATTGTTCTCCGAGTGGATGATCTCGAAATCCTCGCCTTCGCGGATGCGCAGGCCGGCAGCCTCGATCCGCCGCAGGATTTCGGCCGGACGGCCGATCAGCACCGGACGGGCGATTCCCTCGTCACGGATGACCTGGATCGCGCGCAGCACGCGCTCGTCCTCGCCCTCGGCAAAGACGATGCGCTTGGGCGCCAGGCGGGCCTGGGCGAACACCGGCTTCATGATCAGACCGGAGTGATAAACGAATTCGTTCAAGCCCTGCAGGTAGGCGTCCCAATCCTGGATCGGCCGCGTCGCCACGCCCGAGTCCATGCCGGCCTGAGCCACCGCCGGCGCGATCTTGACGATCAGGCGCGGATCGAAGGGCTTGGGAATCAGGTATTCCGGGCCGAAGCCGGAAATCTTCTCGCCGTAGGCCGAAGCGACCACATCCGACTGCTCGGCACGGGCGAGTTCAGCAATCGCCTTGACCGCCGCCATCTTCATTTCCTCGGTGATCGTCGTCGCACCGACGTCGAGCGCACCGCGGAAAATGAACGGGAAGCAGAGGACGTTATTGACCTGGTTCGGGTAGTCCGACCGGCCGGTACACATGATCGCGTCGTCGCGCACGGCCTTGACCTGCTCGGGCAGGATTTCCGGCGTCGGGTTGGCGAGCGCCATGATCACCGGCCGGGGTGCCATTTTCGCGACCATTTCCGGCTTGAGCACGCCGCCGGCCGACAGACCGAGGAAGACGTCGGCGTCAGCGATCACCTCACCCAGCGACCGGGCGTCGGTCTTCTTGGCGTAGCGCGCCTTGATCTCATCCATTTCCTCGACGCGACCTTCGTAGACCACGCCCTTGATGTCGGTGACCCAGATGTTCTCGACCGGCGCCCCCAGCATGACCAACAGGTCAAGACAGGCGAGCGCCGCAGCGCCGGCACCGGACGTGACGATCTTGACCTTGGACAGGTCCTTGCCGATCAGGTGCAAGCCGTTGAGGATGGCCGCGCCGACGACGATCGCCGTACCGTGCTGGTCGTCGTGAAAGACCGGAATCTTCATCCGCTCGCGCAGCTTTTTCTCGATATAGAAACACTCGGGCGCCTTGATGTCCTCAAGGTTGATGCCACCGAAGGTCGGCTCCAGCGAGGCAATAGTCTCGATCAGCTTGTCCGGATCGCGCTCGTCGATTTCAAGGTCGAAAACGTCGATGTTGGCGAATTTCTTGAACAGTACGCCCTTGCCTTCCATCACCGGCTTGGCGGCGAGCGGGCCGATCGGGCCGAGGCCGAGGACGGCGGTGCCGTTGGTGATGACACCAACCAGATTGGCGCGGGCGGTCAGGGTGCTGGCTTCGGCCGGATCGGCGACGATTTCTTCGCAGGCGAAGGCGACGCCCGGCGAATAAGCCATCGACAGATCGTACTGATTGGTCAGCTGCTTGATCGGCGTGACCGCAATCTTGCCCGGCTTAGGATGACGGTGATAGTAAAGCGCGGCTTCGCGCAGTTGCCTGGGATCCATGTCTTCCTCCGTTTTATATCGTGAAATACGGTTTTGTGATGCGATAAATTATAGCAGCTTGACGAATTTTATTCATTTCGGACATCACTTAGACACGAAAAGTCAAGTAGCTATTTACCCTGACTTGATGCATAATTACGGGCTTCCCAGCCGACGGCCTCCAGCCGCTCGCAGTCTTGGTGGCAGCTCCCGGCGACTGGCGTGAAACCTAGCTATTTCAGTAACTTAGAGAGAGACATCGCCATGACCGCACCGCTGAATGCACCAGATTACGTCAAACACGAAGGCCTGAAACAATGGGTCGCCGAGATTGCTGCGCTGACCCAGCCCGACAGCATCTACTGGGCCGATGGTTCGCAGGCAGAGTATGACCGTCTGTGTGCGGAAATGGTTGAAGCCGGCACCCTGATCAAGCTGAACCCGGAAAAGCGCCCGAACTCCTACCTGGCCTTCTCCGACCCGTCCGACGTTGCCCGCGTCGAAGACCGCACCTACATCTGCTCCGCAAACAAGGAAGACGCCGGCCCGACCAACAACTGGGAAGAACCGGCCAAGATGCGCGAAACCCTGAACGGCCTGTTCAAGGGCTGCATGAAGGGCCGCACGATGTACGTCATCCCGTTCTCGATGGGCCCGCTCGGTTCGCCGATCGCCCACATCGGCGTGGAAATCACCGATTCGGCCTACGTCGTCACCAACATGCGCACGATGACCCGCATGGGCGCCAAGGTGTTTGACGTGCTCGGCACCAACGGCGAATTCGTCCCCTGCGTGCATACCGTCGGCGCCCCGCTCGAAGCCGGTCAGAAGGATGTGGCCTGGCCGTGCAACCCGACCGTCAAGTACATCGTGCACTACCCGGAAACCCGTGAAATCTGGTCCTACGGCTCCGGCTACGGCGGCAACGCCCTGCTCGGCAAGAAGTGCTTCGCGCTGCGCATCGCCTCCAACATGGCCCGCGACCAGGGCTGGCTGGCCGAACACATGCTCATCCTCGGCGTCGAATCGCCGGAAGGTGAAAAGACCTACGTCGCTGCCGCCTTCCCGTCGGCCTGCGGCAAGACCAACTTCGCCATGCTGATCCCGCCCGAGCCGATGAACGGCTGGAAGATCACCACCATCGGCGACGACATCGCCTGGATCAAGCCGCGTCTCGATGCAGATGGCGTCACCCGTTTCTACGCGATCAACCCGGAAGCCGGCTTCTTCGGCGTTGCCCCGGGCACCTCGGCCAAGACCAACTACAACGCCCTGGCCACGCTCAAGGAAAACATCATTTTCACCAACGTCGCGCTGACCGACGATGGCGACGTGTGGTGGGAAGGCCTGACCAAGGAAGCCCCGGCCCACCTGATCGACTGGCAGGGCAAGGACTGGACGCCGGAAGACGGCAAGGCCGGCCGCAAGGCAGCCCACGCCAACTCGCGCTTCACTGCACCGGCCAACCAGTGTCCCTCGGTCGACGCCGCCTGGGAAGACCCCGCCGGCGTGCCGATCTCGGCCTTCATCTTCGGCGGCCGCCGCGCCACCACCGTGCCGCTGGTGTACCAGGCTTTCAACTGGAACTACGGCGTCTACATGGCGGCCACCCTCGGCTCCGAAACCACCGCTGCCGCCTTCGGCCAGCAAGGTGTCGTCCGCCGCGACCCGTTCGCCATGCTGCCGTTCTGCGGTTACCACATGGGTGACTACTTCAACCACTGGCTGAAGATGGGCAAGACCGTCGATGCCACGCCGAAGATCTTCTGCGTGAACTGGTTCCGCATGAACGAGAAGGGCGAGTTCATGTGGCCGGGCTTCGGCGACAACATGCGCGTGCTGAAGTGGATCGTCGACCGCTGCAAGGGCAAGGTTGCCGCCAAGGAAACCGTGCTCGGCTGGATGCCGAAGTTCGAAGACATCGACTGGACCGGCCTGGACATCAACAAGGATGATTTCGAGGCCCTGACCACCATCGACGCCGACGCCTGGAAGGCGGAACTGGCCGGCCACAAGGAGTGGTTCGACAAGATGGGCGAGAAGATGCCGCGCGAACTCGTGCTCAAGCGCGAACTGTTCGAAATGGGCATCTTCAAGGACGCTGCTTGAATATCGTCTGAGCGATAATCGAACGGCCACCCGCGGGTGGCCGTTTTTCTTTGGAGAGCCCATGTACCGTCCCGCCGCCCGTCTCACCGACATCGAACCCTTCCACGTCGTCGAACTATTCACCCGCGCCCATCAACTGCAGGCCGAGGGCCGCGACATCATTCACATGGAAGTTGGCGAGCCCGATTTTCCGACGCCGGAACCGATCGCCCATGCCGCCATGGCTGCCATCGCCAGCGGCAAGACGATGTACACGCAAGCCTTCGGCCTACCCGAGCTGCGCCAGGCAATCAGCGATTTCTACCGCCAACGTTACGGCGTCGACGTACCGGCCCGCCGCATCGCCGTGACCAACGGCGCCTCCGGCGCGCTCAACCTGGCCTTCGCCTGCCTGACCAACCCCGGCGATGAATGGCTGCTGGCCGACCCCGGCTACCCGTGTAACCGCCATATCGTGCGCACTTACGAAGGTCGGCCGCAAGCCATTGCTGTCGGCCCGCAGAGCAACTTCCAGCCGACCCCGGCACAAGTCGGCGCCGCCTGGAGCGAGAAAACCACCGGTCTACTCGTTGCCTCGCCGGCCAACCCGACCGGCACGCTGCTGACGCTGCCCGAAATCGCCGCGCTGGCCGAGGTCTGCCGCGCCCGCAAGGGCCACTTCATGGTCGACGAGATCTACCACGGCCTCACCTACGAGACCGACGCGCCGACCGCCTGCACCGCCGGCGACGACATCTGGGTGATCAACAGCTTCTCCAAGTATTTCCAGATGACCGGCTGGCGCCTGGGCTGGATGGTGATTCCCGAGCCCTACCTGCGCGACGTCGAGAAGCTGGCGCAGAACCTGGTCCTGTGCCCGTCGACGCCGGCACAGCACGCCGCACTGGCGGCTTTCCGGCCGGAAACCATCGCCATCCTGGAAGAACGTCGGGCCGAATTCCGCCGTCGCCGCGATTTCCTGGCACCGGCGCTGGAAGCACTTGGCTTTCGCATCACCGCCCGCCCGGAAGGCGCTTTCTACCTGTATTGCGACAGCTCGGCGCTGGCCGCCGACAGTTTTGCGCTGGCTCGCGACCTGCTGGAAAAAACCGGCGTCGCCGCCACACCGGGGCTGGATTTCGGCGCCAACGCGCCGGAGAAACACATCCGCTTCGCCTACACCACCGGCGTTGACCGACTGGCCGAGGCGGTCGAGCGCCTACGCCGTTACTTCGGGCGGTAAGTCGAGGTCGGGATGACGGGCGGCCAGCGCCGCCCAGTCGAAATGCGGCCCGGGATCGCTCTTGCGTCCCGGCGCGATATCGCTGTGACCGGCGACGGCGGCAATCGGATAACGCTGGCGCAAGGCATCGAGCAAGGGCCACAAGGCGGCGTACTGGGCATCGGTGAACGGCAGTTCGTCGCAACCTTCCAGTTCGATACCGACCGAGTAGTCGTTGCAGTTGTCCCGTCCGCACCAGGCCGAGCGGCCGGCGTGCCAGGCACGCTGGTCGCAGCCGACGAACTGGACGACACGACCGTCGCGGCGGACATAGAAATGCGCCGATACCTGCAGCCCGGCAATCTCGGCAAAGTAAGGATGGGCGCCGGCATCAAGGCGGTTGAGGAAGAAATCCTCGACCCAGTTGCCGCCAAATTCGCCGGGCGGCAGGCTGATGTTATGGACGACGACCAGCGAGACTTCAGCGGCCGGTGGCCGCTCGCCAAAGTTGGGCGAGTCCAGCCGTTCAGCCGCAAGCCACCAGCCGCCGTCGCACCAGCTCATTCGATACCCAGCCGTTCCAGCCGATAACGCAGGGAGCGAAAAGTCACGCCGAGCAAGCGCGCCGCCGCCGTGCGGTTGCCCTCGGTTTGCTGCAGGGCTTCCAGGATGGCGTGGCGCTCCAGGCGGTTCAGGTATTCGTCCAGGCTTTCGCTGCCGCGTCCCTGACCATCGCCCCCGCCTCCGCCAACCTCCTCGGGTTCGAGGTGCAGGTCCTCGGGACCGATTTCGTCGCCGCCGCAGAGCGCCGTCGCCCGCTCAAGAATGTTCTCCAGTTCGCGCACGTTGCCGGGGAAGGAATACAACTGCAGCGCCTTGATCGCCGATGCTGACAGCCGCGGATGCGCTGCGCCGCACAGCTTGTTGAGAATGCTGTCGACCAGTGGCGCGATATCTTCCATCCGCTCACGCAAGGGTGGCATGCGCAATTCGATGACGTTGAGCCGGTAGTAGAGATCCTGGCGGAACTTGCCCTGGTCGACGCATTCGCGCAGATTGCGATGGGTGGCGCAGATGATGCGCAGATCGACCGGCTCTTCGGTGACGTTGCCGACCTTGCGCACACGCTTCTCCTGAATGGCACGCAGCAGCTTGACCTGCATCGCCAGCGGCAGGTCGGCGACTTCGTCGAGGAACAGGGTGCCGCCGTTGGCCGCCTGGAAAAAGCCGTCGCGATCGCCGTCGGCACCGGTAAAGGCACCCTTGCGGTAACCGAAGAACTCGCTCTCCATCAGGTTTTCGGGAATCGCCCCGCAGTTGACCGGGACGAAAGGCCCGCTGCTGCGCGCACTGCGGGCGTGGATCAGGCGCGCCGCCAGTTCCTTGCCGGAGCCGGACTCGCCAGAAATATAGATCGGCGCCTGGCTACGCGCCATTTTCTCGATCATCTCGCGGACCTGCTGCATGCTCGGCGAATCGCCGGTCAGCGCCCGCAATTCGTCGCTCTGACCGCTTTCGCTGGGCAGCCGCAAAGCCGAGCGGACCAGGGCCCGCAACTGCTCCAGGCCGACCGGCTTGGCCAGGTAATCGAAGGCACCGGCCTTGAGTGCGGCGACGGCATTTTCGGCGCTGCCCCAGGCGGTGATCACCGCCACCGGCAGGCTGGGATGATGCTCGCCGATGTAACGGACAATCTCCAGCCCCTCGCCGTCCGGCAGGCGCATGTCGGTCAGGCACAACTGGAAGGAGGACGCTGCCAGCAATGCCTTGGCCTCGGCAACCGAGCCGGCGCATTCCGCCGCCAGCCCCATGCGGGCCAGGGTCAGGTCGATCAATTCGCGGATGTCGGCCTCGTCGTCAATGACGAGGACACGGTTCAACTCGCCGCGAGGGCGTCGTTCGCTACGGCTGACTGACACGTATCGCTTCTCCCGGAAACAATGAAATGGCCACCCCCGCCCCCCGCCCTGAGGACCAGCGCACCGCCGTTGGCCACGCACAATTCGCGCGCGATGAACAGGCCGAGCCCGGTACCGAGCGTATGGGTGGTGAAGAACGGCTCAAAAATCTGGTCGCGCAAGGCTTCGGGGACCCCGGGGCCGTCGTCGATCACATGCAATTCTACCCGCCCCGGCACGTCTTCCCCGGCAAACACGATCCGGACCGACCCCGGCCCGCGCGAGGCATGCCGCAAGGCATTGCCGACCAGGTTCCAGAGCACCTGGTGCAGATGCGAGCGGTCAAAGCAGATCATCTTGCCCGGCGGAACATCCAGCGCTATGGTGGATGCCGGCAGGTTCTCGTTGGCCAGCAGTTCGACGGCAAAATTGCCGAGAAACTCGCGCAGGGCGATGATTTCCACCTGGGCTTGATTCTGCCGGCCAAGTTCGAGCACGTCGCTGACGATCCGGTCCAACCGGGCCGTGTTGTCGCCAATGATGCGCAGCAGCCGCTCGAAAATCTCGCCGCGCCGCTCTTCCTGCAACAATTCCGAGGCATGGCTGATGGCCGACAGCGGATTACGGATTTCGTGCGCAATGCTCGCCGTCAATCGCCCGAGCGCGGCTAGCTTCAATTGTTTGGCCTGCTCCTTGATCCGGCCGACATCCTCGACAAAGATCAGGACATCGCCGTCGGAACTGGCGGTGGACTCGAAGCGCGCCCCCAGCTCGCTGTTGCCGGCGCCGAAAAACAGCACGCTATCATCACCGCCGGCCAGCCAGTGCGCTAGCCCGGCGGCCAGCGTCGGCGCATTGTCGACCAGTTGCCCGGCCACCGACGGCAAGCCGAGCAGGCGCGCAGCCATCGGGTTGTAGCGAACGACCTGGCCATCGGGTGCGACGATCAGCACCCCATCCTGCATGCGTTCGACCACCCGCTGATTGATGCGGATCTGGTTGTCCAGCGCGATGCCGCGGCGACGCGCCAGATCCTCGTTGATCATGATGCGCTGGCCGAGCAGGCGGGCCAGGATGGCGGTCGCGAAGTACCCCGCCGACAGGAAGCCGGCCTGGACGATGCTACCCGGGTCGAAGCCGCGATAGAGGATGCCGAAACTCTGCGACATCAGCGCCGCCAAGGTCGCCAACGCCGCGTAGAAGAGCACCAGCCGCCCCTGGCCGACCAGGCTGGCCGCCGCCAGCGAGATCAGCAGGACCAGTCCAAGCCCGCTGCTGACGCCGCCGGCGATGAACATCAGGACGCTGATCACCAGGACGTCGGCGAGGACCTGGAACGATAGCTGGAAATTGAAATGCTGCTGCCAGAAGCGGGCCAGGAAATACCCGGAAACCATGGCGGCGAAATAGGCCCCGACCAGCGTATACAGCAAGACCGAAGGCAACAGGTTGAGACGGACGTTCCATTCGCCCGGAAACACCAGGCCGAGCAGGCACAGGCCGCCGAGCAACAGGCGATACAGCACGAAGTAGCGGAAGGAGCGCCAGTTGGGCTCCCAGGTGGTGGTCAGCCAGCCCTGCACGATCAGTCGCCGCTGTGGCGCCCGGCCCGGCGGTGCGCCTCGTTGCAGAAGTGCACATCACCGTCGACGACAGCGTCGCTCTCCGGCAGATGCACGCCGCAATGGGCGCAACGCACCATCCGTTCCGGTGTCCGCGGTGGCGCGTCATTGCCGCCGCTGTCATCCCCGGTGCGCTTTTTCCACGCCCACCAGACGATCAGCAGCAGGACCAGCAAGAGGAGATATTTCAGCATGTGCGTCTCGTCACAGTGGGCGCTCGACCCATTCGATGATCGCCTGCCACTGCTCGATGTCCCGCTCGGCGCGCGAGCGCGGCAGGTCGAACAGGGTCATGCCGGCCGCTGCGGCCTGGACATAGACCTGGGTGTCGCGCAGGTAGGCGAGCACCGGCAGATCGAAGCCGGCAAAGAAACGTTCCAGTTCGGCTGCCGCACGCGTCCGCGCATCGACCCGCATGCCGATCACGGCGACGTCGGCGCGGCCTTTGCGCACGGCCTTCTCGTCGAGCAGGGCCTCGAGGAAATGGCGGGTTGCGCGCATGTCGAACATCGACGGCTGCACCGGAACGATGACCCGGGTCGACAGCTTGAGCACCTTGTCGAGCAGCTTGCCGTTCAGTCCGGCCGGCGTATCGAGCACGACGTGCGAGGTGCCCTTGGGCGGGCGGGCGATGTTGTCCGGCCCGATCGCCCAGGTATCGATGGTCGGCAACTCAAAGGGCCGGGTCGCCAGCCATTCGCGCGACGAAAGCTGGCGGTCGATGTCGCCCAGCATCACCTCGTGGCCGCGACTGGCAAAGTAACCGGCCAGATTGGTCGCCAGCGTGCTCTTGCCGGAACCGCCCTTGGGATTGGCAACGAGAAAGCCCTTCATGCACCGCGCTCCTTCTTGTCGAGAATGCGCCGCACCAGATTGACGTGCTCGCGCAAGGTGTAGACCAGATCGGTGAAGCCCAGCGGCACATGCAACTCGGCCGCCTCTTCGTCGAGCGCATCGAGCCGGCTGCGGTATTCCGGCAGGCGCTCGCGGTCGAAATGGTTTTTCAGGTCGTCCTCGAGAAATTTCAGCTCGCCGTAGCAACGGAACACCTTGGAACGCACCCGCCAGCTATACAGTGCCGGCGCCACCCGCATCAGCGGAATCAGCAGGGCGATCACCGGTAATAGCAGGACGAACAGGCGATCGACCAGCACCGCCAGCCAGAACGGCAGGTAGCGCTGCAGGAAGGGCGGGCCCGACTTGAAGAAACGCTCGGCTTCCGACGACAGCGGCAGCATGCCGTCCATGTAGGCCGGAAACTCGTTGGCGGTCTGGAAGAAGCCGGGTTTGCCATGGACCTGACGCGCTGCCTGCAACAGCAGGTTCTGCAGTGCCGGATGCAGGTCCTCGCTGACCACCAGACTGGCCGTCGGCGCCAGCACTCGCGTATCCTCGGGCGGGAAATCGCGGACCAGGTCGGCGACGCCCTTGGGCATGGTCAACCGGGTCAGGAAGGGATAGCGGCGCTCGTAGGCAAAGGACTGCGAGAAACTCATCAGCTTGACGTCGGGCGAGCGCAGCAGCACCTGGACCACCGGCGCATGCTCGGCGGCGATGATGAAGGCGGCGTCGATACGCCCCTGCTGTAATTCCTCGGCGGCATCCAGGCCGGAAATCGGTACCGTGTTGCTGCGGAAATCGACCTCGTTGTCGTCGAGCAGACGTTGCGCCAGATGGCGGATGCCGGAACCTTCCTGACCGATGGCGATGCGCTTGCCCTGCAGATCGGTCAGGCGGTCGATGGTCTTGCCGCGGTAGAAGACCCAGACCGGCTCGTAGAACATGCTGCCCAGCGAAAGCAGGCCGTGACTCTCGGGCTCCTGGTCGATCTCGGCCTCCGGCGACGGTTCGATGACGCCCCCCTGGACGAAGCCGATCTGCGCTTCGCCATTCTTCAGGCGTTCCAGGTTCTGCAGGGAACCTTCCGAAGGCAGAACCTCCAGGGTGATCCCGTCGCGCGCCAGGATCGCCGCGTAGCGTTTGGCGAACTGGTAATACGCGCCACTCTCGCCGCCGGCAGTCATGACCACATGCTTCGGTGGCGCCGGCTCGACGAACTGGTAGGCAACGACGAAACCGAGCCCGGCGATCAGGAATATCCACCACGCCGTCGCCACGAGGTCGCGCAGGGAAACGAGTCCAGCCTTGATTTTCGCCATCATGCCTTGGTCGCGGAAAACGTTCCGGTCAGCTTCAAAATGCCGAGGGTATCACCGAGCCGCCTGCCAATCTACCGCAGCCGGCGGGAAATCACACCGGCGTCAGCTTGGCGTACTCCAGCGCCAGCCATTTCATGCCGGCACCGCCGCCGAAATTGACCTGCACCCGCGCATCGGCGCCGCGCCCCTCGGTGGCGACGATGACGCCGAGACCGAACTTGGCGTGCTCAACGCTCTGACCGACGCGCAGCCCGCCAGCCACCGGCTCGCTGCTGGCGGCGGCGTAACCGCCCCAGGTCGGCGCCGGGGCCGCAGCCTTCTTGTTGAGCTTGAGCAACAGCTCCTCCGGTATCTCGTCGAAGAAGGACGAGGCCGTGCAATAACGCGTCTGCCCGTGCAGCATCCGCGTCTGCGCGCAGGACAGGTAGAGCCGCTGGCGGGCACGGGTGACCGCGACGTACATCAGCCGGCGCTCTTCCTCCAGGCCGTCGCGCCCCTCGCTGACCGCGTTCTCGTGCGGGAACAGCCCCTGCTCCAGGCCGCTGATGAAGACGATGTCAAATTCCAGGCCCTTCGCCGCGTGCACCGACATCAGCTGGACCGCTTCCTGGCCTTCGCCGGCCTGGTGCTCGCCGGATTCGAGCGAGGCGTGAGCGAGGAAGGACGCCAGTGCACCGCCTTCGCCGATCGCGCCTTCGTCGTCGACAAAGGTGGCGGCGGCGTTGATCAGTTCGTCAAGGTTCTCCAGGCGTTCCTGACCTTCCTTTTCCAGCCGGTAATGCTGGGCGAGGCCGGACTTCTCGACGACATGCTCGATGATCTCGGGCAGCGGCAGCTTTTCGGTCTCCTGACGCAGCGTCTCGACCAGCCGGATGAAGGCGCCGACGGTCTGGCCAGCCTTGCCGGTCAGCGAGGCGGCGGCGTTGTAGAGGCTGGAATTCATCTGGTGCGCGGCGGCCTGCAGGTTTTCCAGCGAACGGGCGCCGATCCCGCGCGTCGGGAAATTGACCACGCGCAGAAACGCGGTGTCGTCATCCGGATTGCCCAGCAGGCGCAGGTAGGCGAGCGCGTGCTTGACCTCCTGGCGCTCGAAGAAGCGCAGGCCACCATAGACCTTGTAGGGCACGCCCTTGGTGAACAGCTCGTGTTCGAGCACGCGCGACTGCGCATTCGAGCGGTAGAGGATGGCGCATTGCGTCGCCGGCACGCCGTCACGGACCAGTTCGCGGATCTCGTCGACGATGAAGCGCGCCTCGTCGATGTCCGAATAGGCTTCGAAAGCGCGGATCGGCTCGCCGTCGCCGGCGTCGGTCCACAGGTTCTTGCCCAGGCGCTCGCGGTTGTACTTGATGATGGCGTTGGCGGCGGCCAGGATGTTGCCGTGCGAGCGGTAGTTCTGCTCGAGGCGGATGATGTTGTCGGCGCAGTAGTCGCGCTCGAAGTCGCGCATGTTGCCGACCTCGGCGCCGCGGAAGCGGTAGATCGACTGGTCGTCGTCGCCGACCGCAAAGAGCCTGGCGCCGCCGCCGGCGAGCAGTTGCAGCCAGGCGTACTGCAGCTTGTTGGTATCCTGGAACTCGTCGACCAGGATGTGCCGGAAACGCTGCTGGTAATGCGTGCGCAGCGGCTCGTTGCGCTGCAGCAGCTCGAAGCAGCGCAACAGCAGCTCGGCGAAATCGCAGACGCCCTCGCGGTTGCACTGGGCCTCGTACTCGGCGTAAATCTCGACACGTTTCTGCGTGTAGTGGTCGTACACCTCGGCCTGGCCGGCACGCACGCCCTGCTCCTTGTGCGCGTTGATGAAATGGCACAGCTCGCGCGGCGGGTACTTCTCGTCGTCGATGTTGAGGTTCTTCAGCAGGCGCTTGACCATCGCCAGCTGGTCGGCCGAATCGAGGATCTGGAAGGTCTGCGGCAGGCCGGCCTCGCGGTAGTGCGCGCGCAGCAGCCGGTTGCACAGGCCGTGGAAAGTACCGATCCACATCCCGCGCACGTTGATCGGCACCAGCGCCGACAAGCGCGCGGTCATCTCCTTGGCCGCCTTATTGGTGAAAGTCACCGCCATCACACCATGCGGCCCGACCTGGCCGGTCGAGATCAGCCAGGCGATCCGTGTCGTCAGGACCCGCGTCTTGCCGCTGCCGGCGCCGGCGAGGATCAGCGCATGCACAGGCGGCAGCGTCACGGCCTGCAGTTGGGGAGGATTGAGGTTGGCGAGCAGGTCGGACATGGTTTGGACTGGTCACATAAACAGTCCGCCAGTGTACAATGCCCGCCGCCAATAAAGGACAAATGGTCGGACCAATTTGTTGCATTTGTGCAACGCAGCAATCATTTAAGGGTTATCCACTAATGACCCTTAGGGCACGCGAACGTATACTGGCAACAAATAAATATTGCAGTGCACAAAACTTTTTGCCCACAAGGCAGTCGATACAGAAGTGGTCACCGCCACGATCGTAGAAGGAGCAGCACCATGAACAGCATGAAGTCACCGAAAATCCTCCCTTGGATCGCCAAGAAGGCCGGCATCAGTGAAGAACTGGCGCTCAAGCTGTGGCGTCGCGCCGTCGGCGAAGCCGAGTACCTGACCGGAAAATCGGACGGTTCCGAATTCTTCGGCCTGGCCATCGAGCGTTTCCTGTCCATCGTCGAAGACGAAGCCGGCACGCTGTCCACCAGCAAGCTCAACCCGGCCCCGCAATTGACCTGGATGTGGCGTCACCAGACCCGCATGTCGCTGCTGTCGCTGATGGCGGCTCAGAACGCCTACCGTTGCTGGCAGAGCACCTGGAACGACATGGTCGGCCAAAAAAAAGCCGCCTGACCGGGCGTCATTGATGTCCGGCCCGGGGCGCCGCGTACCGACGCCGCCCCGGGGAACCGTGATGAAAATCCGGGGCAAACACCCCCTTCCTGCCGGCGAGCGCAGGACGCGCTGAAAACCGGGGAGAAACCGGGCCGCGCAACCGCTATAATTCGCGGTTTGATCGACGCCTTTCAGCAAGAACGCTCCCCATGCCCATGCAGGAAAAATACACCCCGGCCGACCTCGAACGCGCCGCCCAGCAACACTGGGACGAAACCGGTGCCGCCCGCGCCGTCGAAGACGCCAGCAAACCCAAGTACTACTGCCTGTCGATGTTCCCGTATCCGTCGGGCAAGCTGCACATGGGCCACGTGCGCAACTACACCATCGGCGACGTGCTCTCGCGCTTCCACAAGATGCAGGGCTACAACGTGCTGCAGCCGATGGGCTGGGACGCCTTCGGCATGCCGGCCGAAAACGCTGCATTGGCCAACAACGTGGCGCCGGCCGGCTGGACCTACTCGAACATCGAGTACATGAAGCAACAGCTCAAGTCGCTCGGTTTCGCCATCGACTGGCAGCGCGAATTCGCCACCTGCACGCCCGAGTACTACCGCTGGGAGCAGTGGCTGTTCACCCGCCTCTACGAAAAGGGCCTGGTGTACAAGAAGCTCGGCACCGTGAACTGGGACCCGGTCGACCATACCGTGCTCGCCAACGAGCAGGTCATCGACGGTCGCGGCTGGCGTTCCGGCGCGCTGATCGAAAAGCGCGAGATCCCCATGTACTACATGAAGATCACCGCTTACGCCGAGGAACTGCTGAGCGAGCTCGACAACCTGCCGGGCTGGCCCGAGCAGGTCCGCCTGATGCAGAAGAACTGGATCGGCAAGAGCACCGGCGTGCGCTTCGCCTTCCCGCTGGCCGACAACGCCGATGAAAAGCTGTGGGTATTCACCACCCGCGCCGACACCATCATGGGCGTCACCTTCGTCGCTGTCGCCGCCGAACACCCGCTGGCCACCCGCGCGGCCGCCAACAATCCGGAACTTGCCGCCTTCATCGAGGAATGCAAGAAGGGCGGCGTTGCCGAAGCCGACATTGCGACGATGGAAAAGAAGGGCATGCCGACCGGCATCTACGTCAGCCACCCGCTGACCGGAGAAAAAGTTGAAGTCTGGGTCGGCAACTACGTGCTGATGAGCTACGGCGACGGCGCCGTGATGGCCGTGCCGGCGCACGACGAACGCGATTTCGCCTTTGCGCTGAAGTACAACTTGCCGATCAAGCAGGTCGTCGCCGTCGACGGTGAATCCTTCAGCGACCAGGCCTGGGCCGAGTCCTACGCTGACAAGGTCAAGGGCAAGCTGGTCAATTCCGGCAAGTACGACGGCCTCGGTTATGAAGCCGCCGTCGACGCCATCGCCGCCGACCTCGCCGCCAAGGGCCTGGGCGAGAAGAAAACCCAGTTCCGCCTGCGCGACTGGGGTATCAGCCGCCAGCGTTACTGGGGCTGCCCGATCCCGATCATCCACTGCCCCAGCTGCGGCGACGTGCCGGTGCCGGACGAGCAGTTGCCGGTCGTCCTGCCGGAAAACGTCGAGATCACCGGCGCCGGTTCGCCGCTGGCGAAAATGCCCGAGTTCTATGAGTGCAAGTGTCCGAAGTGCGGTGGCGACGCACGCCGTGAAACCGACACCATGGACACCTTCTTCGAGTCGTCCTGGTACTTCCTGCGCTACGCCTGCCCGGACAACACCACGGCCATGGTCGACGAGCGCGTCCAGTACTGGTGTAAAGGCGGCATCGACCAGTACATCGGCGGCATCGAGCACGCCATCCTTCACCTCCTATATTCGCGCTTCTTCACCAAGCTGATGCGCGATGTCGGCCTGATCGGCGATTTGGGCGAGCCCTTCGCCAACCTGCTGACCCAGGGCATGGTCGTTGCGCCGACTTTCTACCGCGAACTCGACGGCGGCAAGAAGCAGTGGATCAACCCGGCCGACGTGGACGTCGTCACCGACGAGCGCGGTCGCCCGACCGGCGCCACCTTGCGTGCCGACGGCCTGCCGGTGGTCATCGGCGGTACCGAGAAGATGTCGAAGTCGAAAAACAACGGCGTCGACCCGCAAGCCTTGATCGACCAGTACGGCGCCGACACCGCCCGTCTGTTCATCATGTTCGCCTCGCCGCCGGACCAGTCGCTGGAATGGTCGGATGCCGGCGTCGAAGGCGCTTTCCGTTTCCTGCGCCGCCTGTGGAAAACGACTTACGACCACGTTCAGGGTGGCCTGGTCGCCGCCTGCGCGAGCAACGACGGTTTGAGCTCGGCCCAGGCCGACCTGCGCCGCAAGCTGCACCAGACCATGGGCAAAGTCGCCGACGACTACGGCCGGCGCAAGCAGTTCAACACCGCCATCGCCGCCGTCATGGAGCTGCTCAACGCCTACGACAAGTGCGACCTCGCCGATGCCGCCGGCCGCGCGCTCGCCCAGGAAGTTCTGGAAAGCGCCGCGCTGCTGCTCTTCCCCATCGTCCCGCACATCGGCCAGGCGCTCTACGCCGAGCTGAAGCCGGGCTCGGATGCCGGCCTCGCCGCCTTCCCGAAGGCCGACCCGGCTGCCTTGAAGCAGGATGAAATCGAGCTGGTCGTCCAGGTCAACGGCAAACTGCGCGGTGCCATCCGCGTCGCCGCCGAAGCCGACAAGGCGAGCATCGAAGCCGCCGCACTGGCCAATCCCGACGCCCAGAAATTCATGGAAGGCAAGCCGGCGAAGAAGGTCATCGTCGTTCCGGGCCGCCTGGTCAATATCGTCGTCTGAGGAAACTCGCATGCCCTACCCGCTCCGCGCCCTGTTCGCCCTGCTGCTCGCCCTTCTGGTCGCCGGCTGCGGCTTCCAGTTGCGCGGAGCGAACGGCAGCAGCACACTACCCTACCGGACCCTGCATATCGCTCTGCCTGAGACATCCGAGGTGCGCATCTGGCTGGAACGCTACATTCAGGGCAGCAGCGCCAGTACGCGCCTGCTCACCGACCCGAAAGCGGCCGAGGCGGTTTTCGTTCAGCTGGACGACAACAGGCAAAAGAGCATCCTCAGCGTCAATGCTCAGGGCCGCGTTCGTGAATATCGCCTGCAGTTGAACTACAGTTTCCGCCTGGTCAATGCCGAAGGCCGGGAAATCGTCAGTCCAGTCGATATCGTCATGACCCGTGACATCAGCTTCAATGACTCACAGGTACTGGCCAAGGACATCGAGGAAAATCTGCTCTGGCGCGACATGAACAATGACCTGGTCAACCAGATCATGCGCCGCCTGAGCCTGATCAAACCCAAGGATCCCTCGACGGCGGCCGAAGACTGATGCTGCTCAAGGCCGAGCAACTGGCGACGCACCTCGAACGCGAGCTGCGCCCGCTCTACGTACTCTACGGCGACGAGCCGTTGCTGGTGCTGGAAGCGGCCGATGCGATCCGTGCCCGCGCGCGTAGCGCCGGTTACAACGAACGCGAAGTGCTGACCGTGCTGGCGCAATTCGACTGGGGACAATTACTCGCCGCCGGCGGCAACCTGTCGCTGTTCGGCGACCGCAAGCTGATCGACCTGCGCATTCCCGGCGGCAAACCGGGCAAGGAAGGCAGCGCAGCCTTGCAGCAGTGGTGCCAGAACCTGTCGTCCGACAATCTGCTGCTGATCACCCTGCCCGAACTCGACTGGCGCGAGGAAAAGGCAGCCTGGTTCACCACGCTGGCCAATGCCGGCGTCGTCATCAAGCTGAATGCACCGCCACTGGCCGAACTGCCCGGCTGGATCGCCGGCCGTCTGCGCCGCCAGCAGCAAAGCGCCGATCCGGAAAGCCTGAAGTTCATCGCCGAGCGCGTTGAAGGCAATCTGCTCGCCGCCCATCAGGAAATCCAGAAACTGGCCCTGCTTTACCCAGCCGGCAAGCTGTCGCACGAGCAGATCCGCGACGCCGTGCTCAATGTCGCCCGCTACGATATCGAGGGGTTACGCGAAGCCCTGCTGGTCGGCGACGTTGCCCGCCTGGCCCGCACGCTCGATGGATTGATGCAGGAAGGCGAAGCGCCGCCGCTGGTACTGTGGGCCATGTGCGAGGAAATCCGTGCCCTGGCAACGATCCGCGGCGGGCTGGACAGCGGTCGCCCGCTCGACCTGCTGTTGAAGGATGCCAAAGTCTGGGGGCCTCGTCAGGTTCAGGTCAAACGGGCCTTGCAGCGTCTCAGCCAGCCCCGACTGGAAGCGGCACTCAAGCATGCGGGGCGGATCGATGCCTTGATCAAGGGGATCGGCCGCGGCAATCTGTGGGATGAGTTCCTGCAACTGGGCATCTCGCTGTGCAGGAGTTCGCGGCCGGCTTAAGCGGCCGGCGGCGCGGACGGTTCGTCCGGATCGAGATCTTCCCAGATGCAGTCGCACTCCCGGCGCACGTCGTGCAGCCCGGGTTTGCTGGTTTCCTGCACCAGGCACTCGCCTTGGCACTCCTCGGAAACCACGACCAGTTTCATTTCAGCATCCACCTGGCGGTCGCCATCCCAGTAGCTGCAGGTTGCGCAGACCTTGACCTCGGTCGGCAATATCAGTTTTTCGGCCATCTTGTCCTCGACGGAAAGCCCTGTTGTCGTTGCGGATAAGAGTTTACCTGCTTCCGGAAGTTCCCTGTAATTTGTCTGGCTATAATGTTCTTTTGCCCAAAACAAAGAACACCATGGACATCAAGGACTACATGCAGACGATCGGCCGCCAGGCCCGCGCCGCGTCGCGCCGCCTAGCCACGGCCACGACCGCCGAAAAGAACGCCGCCCTGCAGGCGATTGCCGACGCCATCCGCCGTGAAAAAGCGGCGCTGCTCGCCGCCAACGCCGAGGATGTCGCCGCCGCCCGCGCCGCCGGTCTGGAGCCGGCCATGCTCGACCGCCTGACGCTGACCGACAAGGGCGTGGACAACATGGCCGAAGGCGTCGAACAAGTCGCCAAACTGCCCGATCCGATCGGCGAAATGGGCGAATTCAAGTTCCGCCCGTCCGGCATCCAGGTCGGCAAGATGCGCGTGCCGCTCGGTGTCATCGGCATCATCTATGAAGCCCGCCCGAACGTCACCGCCGACGCCGCCGCCCTGTGCCTGAAATCCGGCAACGCCGCCATACTGCGCGGCGGCTCGGAAGCGATCCGCTGCAACCGCGCCATCGCCGCCCTGGTCCAGGAAGGCCTGCGCACCGCCGGCCTACCGGCCGACTGCGTCCAGGTCGTCGACACCACCGACCGTGCTGCCGTCGGCGAACTGATCACCATGCGCGAGTTCGTCGACGTCATCGTGCCGCGCGGCGGCAAGGGCCTGATCGCGCGGCTCCTGGCCGAATCCCGGGTGCCGATGATCCAGCACCTGGACGGCAACTGCCACGTCTACCTCGAAGAGGAAGCCGACCCGAACAAGGCGCTGAAGATCGTCGAGAACGCCAAGACCCAGCGCTACGGCACCTGCAACACCGCCGAATCGCTGCTCGTCGACCGCGCGGTGGCCACCATGCTGCTGCCGCCGATCGCCCACATGCTGACCGCCAAGGGCGTCGAGATCCGTGGCTGTGCGGAGACCTGCGCCATCGTCCCGAACGCCGTCGCGGCCACGGAAGAGGACTACTACACCGAATTCCTGGCGCCGATCATCTCGGTCAAGGTCGTGGCCGACATTGATGAGGCCATCGCCCACATCAACCAGTATTCGTCCAAGCACACCGAAAGCATCGTCACCGACAACCACCCGAAGGCCATGCGCTTCCTGCGCGAAGTCGATTCGGCCTCGGTCATGATCAATGCCTCGACGCGCTTCGCCGACGGCTTCGAATACGGCCTGGGCGCCGAAATCGGCATCTCGACCGACAAGATCCACGCCCGTGGCCCGGTGGGTCTGGAAGGCCTGACCAGCCAGAAATGGATCGTCCTCGGCGACGGGCACGTCCGTGGCTAAGCCCAGCTTCAACTGGGAAGACCCGCTGCTACTGGATTCACAGTTGGCGGCGGACGAACGCCAGGTGCGCAACGCGGCGCGGACCTTCGCGCAGAAGGCGCTGGCACCTCGGGTACGCGACGCCTTTCGCAACGAGCACACCGACCCGGCGATCTTCCGCGAGATGGGCGAAATGGGGTTGCTCGGCGCCACGCTGCCGCCACAGTACGGCGGCGCCGGGCTGAATTACGTTTCCTACGGGCTGATTGCCCGCGAGGTGGAATACGTCGATTCCGGCTACCGCTCGATGCTCAGCGTGCAGTCCTCGCTGGTCATGCTGCCGATCTTCGCCTTCGGCAGCGAGGCGCAGAAACAGAAATACCTGCCCGGCCTCGGTCGCGGCGAGCTGATCGGCTGCTTCGGGCTGACCGAGCCGGATTCCGGCTCCGACCCCGGCAGCCTGGCCACCCGCGCCCGCGCCGTGCCCGGCGGCTGGAAATTGTCCGGCAGCAAGATGTGGATCACCAATGCACCGCTGGCCGACGTTTTCGTCGTCTGGGCCAAGGACGACGAAAATGTCATTCGCGGCTTCATCCTCGACAAAGGCATGCCCGGCCTGAGTGCGCCGGCGATCCACGGCAAGGTCGGCCTGCGCGCCTCGATCACCGGCGAGATCGTCATGGACGAGGTCTTCGTCCCGACGGAAAACCGCCTCGACGTCGCCGGCCTGAAAGGTCCGTTCACCTGCCTGAATGCCGCCCGTTACGGCATCGCCTGGGGCGCGCTGGGTGCCGCCGAAGCCTGCTGGCATACGGCGCGGCAATACACGCTGGACAGGAAGCAGTTCGACCGGCCGCTGGCAGCGAACCAATTGGTGCAGAAGAAACTCGCCGACATGCAGACCGAAATCACCCTCGGCATCCAGGGCGCGCTGCGCCTGGGCCGGATGATGGACGACGGCAGCGCGACGCCGGAAATCGTTTCGCTGATGAAGCGCAACTCCTGCGGCAAGGCGCTCGACATCGCCCGTACGGCACGCGACATGCTCGGCGGCAACGGCATTTCCGACGAATACAGCGTCATCCGCCATGTCGTCAATCTGGAAGTGGTCAATACCTACGAGGGCACGCACGACATCCATGCGCTGATCCTCGGCCGGGCACAAACCGGCATTTCCGCTTTCTGAACGACCATGACGGACTACCAGGCCATCGTCGTCGCCCCGGGTTTCTGCCTCGGCATCTGCTGCGACGCCGATGAAATCACCGGCATCGACTTCCTTGAGCCCCGTCCCGCCCTGGCACCGACCACCCCGCTCGCTGCCGAAGCCGCCCGCCAGTTGCAGGCCTACCTGCGCGACCCGGCCAGTCCGTTCAGCCTGCCGCTCAAACCCGCCGGGACAAGCTTCCAGCGCCGCGTCTGGGAACAGATTGCAGCCATTCCCGGCGGCCGGACCGAAACCTACGGCCAACTGGCCAAAGCCCTGCACAACGCGCCGCGTGCTATCGGCCAGGCCTGCGGCGCCAATCCCTACCCGGTGGTCGTTCCCTGCCACCGGGTGGTCGCCAGCCACGGCGGGCTGGGCGGTTTCGCCCGCGAACGCGGCGGCTTCCTGCTTGAGGTCAAGCGCTGGCTGCTGCAGCATGAAAACGCCGAACTTGCCATCAAGACCCACTGACCTCGCCGAGATCGACCAGTTCTGCGACGCACTCTGGCTGGAAGACGGCCTGGCCAAGGCAACGCTCGACAGCTACCGTTCCGACCTCGGCCGGCTGGCCGGCTGGCTCGCCGAACACGCTCATGAGCCGCTGCTCGACCTGCGCGAAACGACGCTGACCGCCTTCGTCGCCCACCTGTCGCGTAGCACGCGCGCCAGCTCGCAGGCGCGCTATCTGTCCACATTGCGCCGCTTCTTCCGCTGGCAGGTCGGGCGCGGTCGCATCGTCAGCGATCCGACGCTGAAACTCTCCAACCCCAGCCTGCCGTCGCGCCTGCCCAAGGTCATGTCGGAACAGCAGGTCGCCAACCTGCTCGCCGCGCCCGACCTCGACACGCCACTCGGTCGGCGCGACCGGGCCATGCTCGAGACCCTGTACGCGACCGGGCTACGTGTTTCCGAGCTGGTCAATCTGAAATTGCACGAGGTCAGCCTGGCCGATGGCGTGCTGCGCGCCTTTGGCAAGGGCAGCAAGGAAAGGCTGGTGCCGCTCGGTGAGCAGGCCATCGACTGGATTGCCGACTACCTGAAGACAGCGCGCGCCGCCATCCTGCACGACCAGGTCAGCGACGCCCTGTTCGTCACCGCCCGCGGCGGCGCCATGACTCGTCATGCCTTCTGGCATCTGGTCAAGCGCTACGCGCTGGTGGCCGGGATCGACCCGGCGAAACTGTCGCCACACGTGCTGCGCCACGCCTTCGCCACGCATCTGCTCAACCACGGCGCCGACCTGCGCGTCGTCCAGTTACTGCTCGGCCACGCCGACATCTCGACCACGCAGATCTACACCCACGTTGCCCGCGAACGGCTGAAGTCGCTGCATGCGATGCATCATCCGCGCGGTTAAAATGCCTCCATGAGCAAGCCAGAACACGCCCCCGAAACCCCGGCGACCAAGTTCCTGAAAGCGAACAAGGTCAGTTTCACCCCGCATCTCTACGCCTACGAGGAACACGGCGGCACCCGCGTCTCGGCGCGCGAACTCGGCGTCGACGAACATGCCGTGGTCAAGACACTGGTCTTCGAAGACGAGAACGCCAAGCCGCTGATCGTGCTGATGCACGGCGATTGCAAGGTATCGACCAAGGAACTGGCGCGGCAGATTCCGTGCAAGAAGGTCGAGCCGTGCAAACCGGAAGTCGCCAATCGCCACACCGGTTTCCTGGTCGGCGGCACCAGTCCGTTCGGCACGAAGAAGGCGATGCCGGTTTTCGTCGAGCGCAGCATCCTCGAATTGCCGCTGATCTAGATAAGTAGAAATTAGTTGCGGATTTTGATAGCCTGCCAAATATCCATCATTGCGGGGGCAGCATGCAGGCCAAAGTCATATCGTACACGCGCTTTTCCACGCTTGCTCAGGCCAAGGGCCAGTCGCTACGTCGTCAGGAAGAGAAAGCCGAGACTTGGGCAGTAGCACGAGGCCTAAAGCTTGATGAGAGTCTGCGGTTGCGAGACCTTGGGGTTTCGGCTTGGTCTGGGGCAAATGTAGAAACTGGTGCTCTGGCTGTCCTGCTCAAGATGGCAAAGGAGAGAGAAATTGAACCTGGCACGATACTCGTCATCGAGGCCATGGACCGTTTAACTCGTCAGTGCCTGGAGGATTCAATTCCCCTATTTATCGACCTGCTTAAGAGTGGCATCGAACTGGTCACCTTGCAGGACAACCAGCACTACACCAAGGAATCTCTAAAAGATTTAGCAAAATTCATCACTGCCATCATCTTGCTATCTGGTGGCAATCGAGAGTCCGAAATCAAGTCCGAAAGAGTGCGTGACGCCTACGAGTCACACCGAAAACGTGGTTCGGCTCAAATTTTTGGCTCAGCACCGGGTTGGTTAATACGCGACGATAAATTTTCGCCTTGGAGGCTTCATCCCGAAAAATCAAAGGTGGTACGCAAAGCTTTTGAACTAATGGCGGAAGGATGGGGCTCAGTAGAAATCGCAAAAAAAGCGAATGCGGAAGGCTGGATTGTGCCAACCCGCTTAGGCGAAAAGCGGGCAAAAGGCTGGACAGCATCGATGGCGAGCAAAATAGTTCGTAGTCGTTCTGCAATTGGAGAGCACGAACACCGTAATCGAACACGCGAAGCAAACAAAAAAAACTGGCATGGCGAGAGTCGGGGCGTTGTGGTTAAAAACTATTACCCAGCAGTGGTCGACGAAGAGCTTTTTTACAAGGTACAAGCTGCAATAGACCGCCGTCACAAGCCGGAAGGGCGCGACCAGTGGTACTTCAATATATGGAGTGGCCTAATTTGCTGCGGGAAATGTGGCGGAGGAGTTTGGCGTAAGACAGACTTCGCGACCAAAACGCTCGGACAACTGCGCTGCCGCAATTCGGCAGCCAGCCTTTGCGACGAGCCGAGTATTTCTATTAAGCAGGTTGACGCACCGTTGTTATTCCATATTGCGCAGTTTGCCAGTGCACAGTTAAGTGACATGGATACGAACCTCGCCAAGCTCGATGCTGACTCATCCAGGCTCGCAGAAGTGGATGCTGCAGCTGCGAACTTGGCCGAAGTCATTGCCAAAGGTGTCAATCTGCCGGCGCTAGTAGAAAAAGCTTCAGCTTTATCTATTCAGCGTGCAAAGATAACAAGCGAAATCGAGCGGCTACGCAAACTAATCGCCGAACACTCAGGGAGTATGTTTGACTCGAGCTTCGCTGAGACTCTGCTCCCAGTACTTTACGAACGGAGCGAAATTGCAAAGGAGCAACGAGCGAAGGCAAATCTAGTGCTGCGGAGGCTTATCGACAAAGTTGAGCTTGTCGCGAGCGAAGAGTCAGTATTCGTGACATTCAAGGATAGTCGTGCCAGGCTACTCGTAAAGGTTACAAAATTATCAGTAGATGCACCTATCCGCACGTCTGATGACGACGACACTTAACTTCGGCAAATCCATAGCCCAAAGGCCACCAAGCTACAGTTCATGGGAGCAGTTCGCCGGCCCTGTTGGTTGAGCGTAACTGCTTCGCGACTGAAATAAACTCTTGGCCCAATACATGGGGGCATCCCCTGTCAGGTTGGATAAGCTTCAAGCATTGGACCGAGTTGTCCTCGGTCAGTCTGAGCCGAACGGTTTGGCGCCATTTGCTACCTAGCGGAAAGCAAAAATCGTAGATAGGTGCGGAGTTTTATCTCGAAGCTTTTCGCGTCCTCTGTGATAATCCAGATGGTCTAGTAAATGTCAGAATTCAGGGATTCCAATGGATGTTTTTGAATTTCGTGGAAAGTTGGTTTCCGACTACGCTGCGTTCACTCGTAGCTTCACTCGCATTCATGCGCAAGACATACAGGCTTTCGTCAACGAGGCCTATGACTCTGGACGCTACTGGCCAGCGCCGCTCATACAAGTCAATCCCAATTTCAAGACGGGAGGCACTGTAGAAGCTTTGGTAGGGCAAGGTGCTCTGCATGCCGAATGTGCACACATCTTTCGTGCTGGCAAAAATGCCGCTAGTACCGGCGTTTCGCTCACTCTCTTCAAGCATCAGGAAGAAGCCATAAGCTTTGCCCAGAGTGGGGAAAGCTATGTACTGACTACAGGTACCGGCTCCGGCAAGTCGCTGGCCTATTTCATCCCAGTAATCGATGCCATCCTCAAGGCGAAGGACGCTGACCCGACGCCGCGTACACGAGCCATCGTTATCTACCCCATGAATGCACTGGCCAATAGCCAGCTGGAAGAATTGGGAAAATTCCTGGCTGATTACGGCGACCAGTCACCGGTTACCTATGGCCGCTACACTGGCCAGGAGAGCGAAGAAGAGCGTCAACGTCTCGCGGCCAATCCGCCGGACATCTTGCTGACTAACTTCATGATGCTCGAACTCCTGATGACACGTCAGGACGACAAAGACAAAGCGGTCATTCGCAATGCCAAGGGTTTGCGCTTTCTGGTGCTCGACGAGTTGCATACATACCGGGGCCGTCAGGGTGCCGATGTGGCACTGCTCGTCCGACGCGTGCGCGAATCCCTAGCTGACAAGCTTCAGTGCATTGGCACCTCGGCTACGATGGCGACTGAAGGGAGCGAACAGGAAAAGAATTCTAAGGTTGCCGAAGTCGCCAGCCGCTTGTTCGGCGTCCCTCTGGCCGCAGCTAACGTCATCACCGAAACATTGCAGCGGGTCACGCCAGAGGAGCTATTGGTTGACCATGTCCAGCCTCAACTGGGCGAGGCAATACATGCGGGCTTGCCGACTGGTGCAACATTCCAGGCGTTGGCCCGTCACCCCCTTGCGATTTGGGTGGAGTTGACCCTTGGCTTGACTCGCGACGAGGGGAAATGGCGGCGCGCGCAACCCATTACGCTGGAGGCAGCAGCGGAGCGCCTAGCGGCGGATGGTAATGTCGACGTTGGGCTGGCAAGGCAGGCGCTGGCTGATTTCCTATTGCTTGCCTATCGCACGACCGACAAACCCGCCGAAGCTGGAGGCCGGAGCCTCTTTGCCTTCAAGCTGCACCAGTTCATCTCCGGGGGGAGCAAAGTTTACGGCACCCTAGAGCCGGAGTCCAAGCGCTACCTGACGTTGGAAGGCAGCCAATACGTGCCGGGTGACCGGGCACGCCGACTGTACGCCCTGCATTTCTGCCGTGAGTGCGGGCAGGAGTATGTTCCCGTTTGGGACGAGAATTCCTCTGGAGGTCGTACCTTCAGCCCACGCAGTATCGAAGAGCGTAATCACGACGACGAAGACATCAAGAGCGGTTATTTTATGCCGGACACCTCTAGCATTTGGGAGGACATACTCGACCGCTATCCTGAGACTTGGCTGGAACAACGCCAGAATGGTGACCTGAAGCTCAAGTCGAATTACAAGAAACGCCAGCCATATCATGTCAGGGTGAATGCCGAAGGGGGCCATGCTGCCGATGGCACGCCGGGTTGGTACATTCCAGGTAGTTTTGGCTTCTGTCTTCGCTGCGGAATTGTTCACAATACCGCTGGTAAGGAGTCGCTGCGCCTAACTGGACTCTCTGGCGAAGGTCGGAGCTCGGCAACAACCATGCTGACCTTGTCAGCCTTGCGCTACCTCTATGAGGAGGATGACCAACTCAAGGCGGAAGCCAAGAAGGTCCTGGGTTTCACCGATAACCGCCAGGATGCAGCACTCCAGGTCGGACATTTCAACGATTTCCTCCAGGTGCTGCTGCAACGGGCTGCCTTGCTCACCGCAGTACAAAAAGCTGGCGGCAATCTGACCGAAGCCGAGGTTTCCGATGCCGTCTTTAAGGCCCTGGGTTTTGACCGGGATGACCCAGGGGTGCGCGCCGAATATATGCAGGACCCGGATATAAAGGGAAATGCCCGGCGTCAGGTCCAGGACATCATGCGGGCCATACTTGGCTACCGGGTTTACTTCGACCTGCGGCGGGGGTGGCGTTTCAATAATCCGAATCTCGAGCAACTCGGACTTGTTCATATCGAATATCAGGACCTCGATGACCTAGTGGCAGACAAGGAGTCCTGGGCCGAAGCGCCGCTAATCCTTCTTGCCGCCTCGCATGAGGTCCGCAAGCGCCTGCTCATCAAGCTTTTTGATGCCATGCGTCTTGGATTGTGCTTGGCCTCGCGCTACCTTGACCGCGCCGAACTCGACCGCCTCAAGACATCCAGTTACGCCAATCTGCGCGAGCCCTGGGGATTTACGGAAGATGAAACCCCCATTGCATCGAACTGGTTTATCACCACTGGTAAGCCTCGGGACGAGGACCGGCGCAACGTTGACTATCTTGTGTCGGGCAGCGCCCGCTCCAAGCTGGGCAAGGAATTCAAGAAGGCCAGCACCTGGTTGGAAGCAGATGGCAGCGAAAACCCCCATGCCGGTAAAATCAAAGATGTGCATTACGAGGAAATCGTTCGGGCACTGCTGAAGGCAGCTAAATCCTACGGCTTAGTCGTATCTGAAGAAACCGAGTTCGGCATGACGGGCTACCAGCTTAATGGCACCAGTCTGCTCTGGACGCTAGGTGATGGCCAGAGCAAGCGGGGCTCGGACGACAACGCGTTCTTCCGCAGTCTCTACGGCAATATCGCCGGCCTTTTGTCTAACCCCGTGCATCGCCTCTATGACTTCGAAGCCCGGGAGCACACTGCCCAGGTCGAGCAAGATGACCGCATGGAGCGCGAGGCCCGCTTCCGTTTTACCGACAAGGACAAAGACGACTGGCTGACCATCAAGGGCAAACAGCTGGAATGGCTACCGGTGCTGTTCTGCTCACCAACGATGGAGTTGGGCGTCGACATCTCCTCGCTTAACACCGTCTATCTGCGCAACGTCCCGCCGACTCCCGCCAACTACGCGCAGCGCAGTGGTCGAGCAGGCCGGGCGGGGCAACCGGCGCTCGTTATTACCTACTGCGCCGCTCAGTCGCCCCACGACCAGTATTTTTTCCGCGACCCGGTGCGCATGGTCCATGGACAAGTGAACCCTCCGACCCTTGACCTCGCAAACCGCGAACTCATCCAGAGCCACCTGCATGCAGTCTGGCTGGCCGAGACCGGCAAGAAGCTCGACAACAGTGTGCGTGGGCTGCTTGACATGAACGACCCAGAGGCGACGCTGACTGACGAGTACAAACAGCAGATGGACGCAGACGCCCCACAGAAGCGTGCTCATGCTCGTGGGCTGCGTATTCTGTCCATGCTGGCGGGTGAGCTCACTGCAGATAAGGCACCTTGGTATACCGAACACTTCGCCGACCAGGTCTTCCGACAAGCCTTTGCGTCCTTCGACAAGGCGCTCGACCGCTGGCGCGACCTCTTCGCCGCTACCAAGCGTCAGATGGAAATCAACCAGAAGGTTATGAACAACCCGGCGGCAAGTGAGCGGGACCGGCGCGATGCCAAGCAGCGTCACGACGAGGCCTTCCGCCAGCAGTCGCTCCTGCTTCAGGAGTCCGGTTCAGCAAACTCGGACTTTTATACCTATCGCTATCTCGCAAGCCAAGGCTTCCTGCCCGGCTACAATTTCCCGCGCCTGCCGCTCATGGCTTACATCCCGGCACGCAAGGGCAAGATTGGCCGCGAGAACTTCCTTTCTCGCCCGCGTTTCCTCGCGCTTTCGGAGTTTGGACCCTATAGCCTCATCTATCACGAAGGCAGCCAATATCGGGTAACTCGCGCCATGCTTTCGGTGAGCGCTGATGACCAGGTATCGGTGGGCGCCAAGCTGACCACCGACGTTGCCCGCATCTGCCCAGCGTGCGGCTATGGCCATTTCCGTAACCAGCGTGATGCGGACCGTTGTGTCTCCTGCAACGCACCATTGGCCGATGCCGTGGCCGTGCAAAATCTCTATCGCATCGAGAACGTGTCCACCAAGCGGGCTGAGCGCATCACAGCCAATGAAGAAGAGCGGGTGCGTCAGGGCTACGAGATGCAGACGACCATCCAGTTCGGCCAACAAGACGGAAAGCTTCAGGTCATGCATGCCGTCCTGAAGGATGGCGACACGCCGGTGCTGGAGTTGCAATACGGCTCAGCGGCTACTGTCTGGCGTATGAACCTTGGTTGGCGCCGCCGCAAGGAAAAGAGCCTACTCGGCTTCATGATTAACCCGGTGACCGGGCATTGGATGGGAGGTGCCGACGAGGCTGGCGACCCTGACCCGGACACTCCGCCAGATAAGACGCTGCCACAGCGAATCGTTCCCTACGTAGAAGACCGGCGCAATGTGCTCATCGTCCGTCCGCTCGAAGAGCTGGACATCAAGACCATGGCCACGTTGCAGTACGCCCTGAAGCGCGGCATGGAGGCCGTCTACCAGCTCGAAGAGAGCGAGCTGATGGCTGAACCGCTGCCCAAGGCTGACCTACGCCGTTCCATCCTGTTTTACGAGTCGGCGGAGGGTGGGGCCGGCGTCCTTACGCGCATCGCCACAGAACCTGATGCGCTTGCCCAGGTGGCCGCCGAAGCGCTGATTTTGATGCACTATCGACACCCGGCAAACGGACGTTGGGAAAACACTTCGCTCACGGAGGACACTGACCCTCAAGGCCAGCCCATTTGCGAAGCGGGCTGCTACAAGTGCCTCCTGTCGTATTACAACCAGCCGGACCACATTCATATCGACCGTCAAGACGCCGACAACGAAGGCAAGGTGCTGGACATCCTCTGTCAGCTCACCCGTTCTCGTGGTGAGGTTGGCAACTTTGGCCGCAGTCCGGCACAACAACAGGGTGAACTGGAACGCATCGCTGGTAGCTCTTTGGAGCAGGCCTGGCTGGCGCAGGTCAAGGCCCATGGCTATCGTATGCCCGATGGAGGTCAGCACACTATCGAGCGCTGCCAGACTTCTGCCGATTTCTTCTACGCTGACTGGAAGGCCGCCATCTTCATTGACGGCCCCCATCATGACGCGGCTGTGCAGTCTGGCAAAGACCAAGCCATCAATGCCTGTCTGGAAGCAGCGGGCTACTACGTTGTTCGTTTTCCAAAGGAAATTGACGCATGGCCTGACATCTTCAAGGCGCATGCAGACCTCTTTGGTGCAGGGAACAATTCAGGAACGAACTAATGACGCAGCAAACTACGTTTCAACCAGGCAGTCTGGTCTCGGCACGTGGTCGGGAATGGATTGTCCTGCCGCAATCCTCCGATGACACACTGCATCTACGACCACTGGGCGCCGCCGAAGATGATGCGACGCTCATATATCTTCCCATCGAGCCTGGCCCCGTCGGTCCGGCGACCTTCCCGAAACCGACCGTACAGCAGGCCTCCAATTTTGCAGCAGGCCAACTATTACGCGACGCCCTGCAACTGAAGCTGCGCACCGGTGCCGGTCCGTTCCGTAGTTTTGGCAACATCGCCGTCGAGCCTCGCGCCTACCAGCTCGTCCCACTACTGATGGCTTTGAAGCATGAAGTGGTACGCCTGCTCATTGCTGATGACGTGGGTATCGGCAAGACAATCGAGGCAGCACTTATCGTTCGGGAGTTACTCGACCGGGGCGAGATAACCCGCCTGGCCGTGCTCTGCCCACCACATCTCTGCGAACAATGGCAGCGCGAACTCAAAGAGCGCTTTCACATCAATGCTGTGGTCGTGCGCAGCACCACCGCCAACCGGCTGGAAAGGGGGTTGCCAGCCAACCAGTCTGTTTTCGAGGCCTATCCATTCACCGTCGTGAGTCTGGATTACATCAAGTCCGACCGCCGTCGGGACGAATTTCAGCGCGCCTGCCCGGAGTGTGTCATTGTCGATGAGGCGCATACCTGCACCTTTAGCGGCCAGGGCAAACAGCAGCGATACACCCTGCTCAAGGGGCTCGCTGAAAACCCCGAACGCCACATGGTGCTGCTCACCGCTACTCCACACTCAGGCGACGATGAGGCCTTCTACAACCTACTCGGTCTGCTCAAACCAGAGTTCAAGGAATTGAAGGACATCCCTCCAGATAGCCGTCGCCCTCTACGCGAACAACTGGCCAATCATTTCGTCCAGCGCCGCCGCCCTGACATCGGGGAGTGGCAAGACAGCAGCATTTTCCCGGAGCGATTCTCGGCCGAAATCACCTACAAGCTCACGGGCGACTGGGGGCGGCTCTTCGATGATGTGCTCGAATACGCCCGCGAACTCGTTGTGCGCGCCGAAGGCCAGGACCTCTTGCAGCAGCGCATGAGCTGGTGGGCCGCGCTGGCTCTGCTGCGTTGCATCTCATCGTCACCGGCTGCTGCAGTCAACGCGCTGCGCACGCGCCTGAATGGTAGTGCCTTGTCCGAGGAAGCTGGAGAGGTCGGTGTCTTGACCCTGGAAGAAGCCGACGAACAGGGCCGCGAACGCGTTCTCGACGGTTTGGAGGATAACCTCTCTACCCAGGACATCGAGCCGGGCGCTCGTACCGAGGACAGCGAGTGGCTGACGGACCTTGTTGCTCGGGCCGAAGGGCTGATGGGCAGCACCAAGGACCCCAAACTCAAGCGCCTCATCGAGCATTTGAAAGAACTGACTGCCGCCGGCTTTCAGCCGGTCGTGTTCTGTCGCTACATCGCCACCGCCCACTACGTTACCGAGCAACTGCGTTCTGCCTTCCGTAACCATCAAGTCACCGCGGTCACCGGCGAATTTGCCGCCGCGGAGCGCGAGGCCACGGTGGAGGCGATGGGCGAGGCCGAGCAGCGTATCCTGGTGGCCACCGACTGCCTCTCCGAAGGTGTCAATCTGCAGCATCTCTTTACCGCTGTCGTTCACTATGACCTGTCCTGGAACCCCACCCGTCACGAACAGCGAGAAGGCCGAGTCGACCGCTTTGGCCAGAAGGCCCGCGAAGTGCGCACGACCATGCTCTTCGGCCAGGACAATCCGGTCGATGGCGCTGTACTGCAGGTCATTCTTAGGAAGGCGGAGAGTATCCGCAAGGAACTCGGCGTGCTCGTCCCCATGCCCGACGACGAAGGCAAACTCACGCAGGCGCTGGTGGGGGCCGTTCTGCTGCGCAAAGGCACCCCGGCAAGCAAGATGCCGCAGATGGGGCTCGATTTCGGCGAACCCGAAATCGCCATCGATACCGCTTGGCAGTCGGCCAGGGACAAAGCCGCGAAGAACCGTACCTTGTTCGCCCAACGCCGGCTGAAACCCGAAGATGTCCTGCCGGAATGGCAGAAGACCCTGGCCGTGCTGGGTGGGGAGGAAGACGTCGAACGCTTTCTTAAGCGCGCTGCCATTCAGCTTTCTGCGCCACTGGAAGCCACCAGCAAGGCGGGCGCCAATCACTGGAAACTCCATGTAGACAGTTTCCCTGCCGCGGTGCGTGAACGGCTCGAAGGCGAAGGTTTGGCCGGCACCCTGCGCATCGACTTCCATCAGCCGGCGGCTCCAGGGGCTCAGTTCATCCACCGTACCCACCCGCTGGTCTCGGTGCTTGCCGACCACCTGTTGGAATCAGTCCTTGAGGGCGAGGCAGCCAGCGACAAAGTGCTGGATGCCGTTGCCCGGGCTGGCGCCATCTTCACTGAAGCGGTCCAGGTCAAGACTACCGTTCTCCTGGTTCGCCTGCGCCATCAATTGACTGTCACGCACCAAGGTCAGTCCCGCTTGTTGCTGTGCGAGGAAACGCTGACGGTTGGCTTGCCAGCCGAGGAAGGTCGGCCGCTGCTGGAGGATGAGGCAGCGCGCGCCCTGATGGCAGCCGAACCCACCCGTAACATGCCAACACCCCTGCGTGACCAACACATCCAGCGCATACTAGACCAACTGGATTCGCACCAGCCAATGCTTGAAGCCTTGGCCCGCAAGCGTGCGCAACTGCTGTTGGATGACCACCGGCGAGTCCGAGAGGCCGCCCAGGGCCGTGGTGAATACCGTGTTACACCCAGTCTGCCAGTAGATGTAATGGGTGTCTTCGTCCTTATCCCGGCCTAAAACAGGAGTTCAGAACAACATGGCTCGCCGCAACAACCAGGAACTCGCTTTTCCCGCCCTGAGCATCGAAGGTGGCCTGCTCGCGCCGGATTTTCTCAACAAGGTCGCTCACCTCGAAGCCGCCGAGCAGACTGAAGCTGATTACGACATCCCCCGCGGCCTCAAGCTGCGCGATGAAATTGGCCGCTACTGGAAGATTGCCCAGAACCTCTGGCAGGACTTCGCAGCCAAGCGTGCGCGAACGGACGTCAACGCGCACGCGGTCACCGTCAAGGACTTTCTTGAACCCCTGCTACGCCATGGGCTGTGTTTTGGTGACCTCAAGGCCGTCAGTCAGGTTACGCTGGATGAGCGACTATTTCCCATTGGTTTTGCCGCCGGCGAGGGCCGGGTACCCGTGGTCCTAGCCGCTCATGACCAGAGCCTTGACAAGCCGGATGCCCGCTTTGGCGATGGGGTGCGCCGCCGCTCCCCCTTTTTGCTTGCACAGGAATATCTGAACGCCAGTGAGGGGGCCCTCTGGGCCGTGGTCGGCAATGGCCTCAAGCTGCGCATCCTGCGGGACAACGCTAGCTTGACCCGCCCGGCGTACATCGAGGCAGACCTTGAAGCCATTTTCGGCGAAGGACTCTACCCGGATTTCACGGCACTCTGGCTGCTGGCCCATGCCTCCCGTTTCGGCAAGGGGGCCAGCGAGCCGGGCGGTTGCCCGCTGGAGCGTTGGCGGAATACCGCCCAAGAAGACGGTATCCGCGCCCGCGACCGCCTACGTGTCGGTGTCACCGAAGCACTGCGTTCGCTCGGCACGGGTTTCCTTGCCCATCCAGCCAACGCCGAACTGCGCCATCGCATTGAAGCAGGCGAACTCTCCGCCCAGGCCTACTTCGAGCAACTATTGCGTCTTATCTATCGTTTCATCTTCTTGGCCACCATTGAGGACCGGGAAGTGGTCTTTGCGCCGGAGGCCTGTGCCGAAGCCAAGGCCCGCTACCTTGCCGGCTACAGCCTCTCCCGTCTACGCCAACTCGCGGCTCGGCGCCGCAGCTACGACCGTCACGCTGACCTTTGGCAGGTATTGACCATCACCTTTTCCGGCCTCAGCAAAGGCCAGCCTGCCCTCGGGCTGCCTGCGCTTGGAGGGTTGTTTGCTGCCGGCCAGTGCCCAGACCTGGATGCTGCCCAGCTAGACAATGCCGCGCTGCTGTCGGCCTTGTTCAGCCTCTGCTTCTTCCGAGATGGTTCAGCGCTTTCCCGCGTCAATTACCGCGACATGGATTCCGAAGAACTGGGTAGCGTCTATGAAAGTCTGCTGGAATTGGTGCCTCAGGTCGCGTTGACCGCAGGTGCCCGCCACTTTGGCTTCATAGGAGACGAGGAAGAGGGTTCCACCAAGGGCAATGCGCGCAAGCTGACCGGTTCCTACTACACCCCGGACAGTCTCGTACAGGAACTCGTTAAGAGCGCGCTGGAGCCAGTCATTGAACGTACCCTCGCAGAAAATCCGCAGGAGCCTGTAAAGGCCCTGCTGGCGCTAAGCATCTGCGACCCAGCCTGCGGTTCAGGTCATTTCCTGCTCGCTGCTGCGCGGCGTATTGCGGAAGAAGTAGCGCGACTCAACGCTAGTGACGGTAACCCGCAGCCTGGCGACTACCGCTTTGCCTTGCGTGAGGTGGTAGCACACTGCATCTACGGGGTGGATAAAAACCCGATGGCGGTGGAACTGGCCAAAACTGCGCTGTGGCTCGAAGCCTATACCCCGGAACGCCCTCTTACCTTCCTTGATGCTCACCTGCGTTGCGGAGATGCCCTGCTGGGTGTGCTCGACCCGGCAATACTCGATGCCGGCATTCCCGACAGAGCTTTTAATGCGCTTTCTGGGGATGACAAAGAGGTGGTGAAGCGTCTCAAGAAAGCCAACCGAGATGCCCTGAAAGCCATCGAAAAGTCGAAGGCACCCGGTGGTCAGTTCAGCCTCGGGCTGGAAGCCGAACAGGACGCCGACGCCTTCGAGCATCTGCCCGATGACACGCTTGCGGCGATTGAGACCAAGCGCGCCGCCTTCGCAGCCTTGCAGGAAACGCTTGCCGATTCCCGCGCCCGGCTGGCGGCTGACCTTTTCGTTGCCGCCTTCGTGCTGCCCAAGACGGCAGACAACGAAGCCAAAGTGCCGACCAGTCAGGACCTTTGGCTGGTGCAGAACGGCAGCGCGCCGCGCCCCGGTGTGGCCGATGTTGCGCGGCATGCCGCCGAGACGGCGCAGGCCTTTCATTGGTGGCAGGCCTTTCCGCAAGTGCGGGCCAAAGGCAGCTTTAATGTGCTGCTCGGCAATCCGCCTTGGGAGCGCATTAAGTTGCAGGAGGAAGAATTTTTTGCCAGCCGTAGCCCGCTGGTGGCCGAAGCGCCGCACAAAGCTGAGCGCGGCAGGCGCATCCAGTTGCTGGCTGAGGGCACGTTGCTGCACACGCTTTACCCGGAGGTCGAGGCAGCTCAAGGGCTGGTGCCGCCTAATGGAGCCGAACAAGCGCTATTTGCCGATTTTTTGTCGGCTAAGCGCAGCGCAGAAGCCGCTAGCCTGTTCGCACATGATGCCGGACGTTATCCTCTGACAGGCGTCGGAGATGTCAACACTTACGCTTTATTTGCTGAAACCTTCGCCCAACTTGTAGGTGCTCATGGCCGGGCGGGCTTCATTGTGCCGACCGGCATTGCCACTGATGACAGCACCAAGGCCTTCTTTGCATGGCTGACGCAGACGGGAAGGCTCGCCAGCCTGTACGACATCGAGAACCGGGAAGCGGTGTTTCCTTCGGTACATCGCAGCTACAAATTCTGCCTGCTGACCCTGGGCCGCGCCGAGGCCGCCGAGTTCGTCTGCTTCGCCACCCAGACTAACCAGTTGGCCGACCCGCGCCGCCGCTTCACCCTTAATAGTAGAGAGGTGCAGTTACTAAGCCCAGTTTCGGGGACTGCTCCGGTATTCCGAAGTGGTCAGGACAAGGAGTTAAGCCTGCGTATTGCTCAGGTCTCTGCTCCGTTTGTCCAGAGTTGGGCCTCCTTCTTGATGCAAGGAACCTTTCACAGTAGCGGCGATAGTGGATTGTTTGAGGGATTTGGCAGCTCAGGCACAGGCGGGGTTACGAGGTTGTACGAGCCCAGGATGTTTCATCAATATGACCATAGGTACGCAGAGTTCAATGGGACGCAATGGAACTCTGTGACCGATGAAAGTAAACGCTCTCCGGATTTCACTGTGGCCTCGAGGTACAGAGTTCCACTTCCTCAACTGGCAATGCGTTCAGGAGGTGCTACGGATACCTATTCGCTTACTTACCGCAGAGTTTCTCGCAACACGGATGAGCGGACGCTGATTGCTGCAATCGTGCCTACTCGCGCAGTAAACGAGAACGGAGTCCTTGTTTCACTGGGGGGGGGCTGTGGGGCCGTTTGTACAGCTTTGGTGTTGGCAAATTTTAATACTCTTGTCACTGACTATCAGTTGCGGCAGAAGGACTGTTTCTCGGTTTCAAACTCCGATATTCGTTCTCTAGCGATTCTTCCCAACGCAAATTATGACAGTGCCAACCTCGCCTTCATCGTCCCTCGCGTTCTCGAGCTGACCTACACCGCCCACGACCTCGCTCCTTGGGCGGCTGACCTTGGCTACACAGGCGAACCATTCTCCTGGAACCCAGAGCGCCGCGCCCAATTGCGTGCGGAACTTGACGCCTACTATGCCCGCCTCTACGGCCTGACCCGCGACGAACTCCGCTACATCCTCGACCCCGCCGATGTGATGGGCGAGGACTATCCTTCCGAAACCTTCCGCGTGCTCAAGAACAACGAGATGCGCGAGTTCGGTGAATACCGTACTCGACGGCTGGTGTTGGAGGCATGGGACAGGCTTGAAGCCGAGAGCTGCCAGCCCAGTGTGTCCGTGCTTAGCGAGCAAGGGTTGATTCGCAGTGCTGAAGAGGCTGATTTTGCGGGCATCGTCGTCGAGCTTATCAGGCAGCATTCGGAGGGAGTTTCTGCCGGAGACCTCCAGACCCTGGTTGCCTACGCGATGCAGCCCCAGATGGTGACGCAATTAGTCGACCAGCCATCTGCGGCAAGGCTGACTACGCTTATGAATTGGGTATGCCGGATTGACGTCGGTACGGCCATTCAACTGATACCCAGCGTCCTGCATCGGCTTCAGACGAATGGTGTCTGCCGCTTGACTAAGCGTGGCGACGTAGATGTGTATGTGGGCAGCACGGACATCCTTCCTGCCGATGTGCGTTGTACCCAGGAGCATGCCGAACTGGGGGGGCTGCTCTTGGCGCTAGATGCGAAGCGTAAGGCTATCGCTCGAGCAGACCTGGCGCAGATAAAAAACCCCACCGTACAACGAGGTGCTGCTTAAGGAGGCGTCATGGCGAGCTGGCTGTCTGGGTATCAGGCGACTCGGCGGTCGCCAAGGCTGTGGGTTGAAGATGTTTGGCTGCTTGAGTCGGTTGAACCATTGCTGGTTACTCGCAACCTGAAGTTTCGCCAAGGTTTGAATGTTGTTTGGGCGCGTGAGCCAGAAACGGACGATGCTTCCGGATTGGCCAGTGCAGGGCATGGCGTAGGGAAGACATCGCTGTGCTACCTGCTAAGGCATTGTCTGGGTGACGAGGCCCCTTCGATTACGGTCCTTTGCGATATGGCATCGGGAGCCTTCCCAAAAGGTGGCGTGGCGGCCAAGGTGCACCTTGATGGCACAACATGGGTGGTATTCCGGCCCTATGCTCGTTTTGGCCGCTCGCTTGCCGGGGTAGGTGAAAGCTTGGAGGCGTTATTTTCCGGGCAGTTGGCAGGTGGTTTTGCGGAGTACCAGGACGAGCTCCAGGCTGCGTTCCTTGGAAAGCTCCCCAACTCGACTTTGCCCGGTAGTGCCCAACCGCTTGAATGGCGCCATCTGCTTGCCTGGTGCATCAGGGACCAGAAGACGCGGTTCGATGCTTTTTTCCACTGGCGGGATGGTGATGGCTTGGGTTTTCGGCGGTCACGTCAGGACCCACCGTTATTCGTTCGCTCTGTGCTCGGCCTACACGACGCCCAAGTGGACCGTTTGATGCGCGAGGTGGACGTGCTGCAATCCGGCCTGTCCAAGCTTGAGGAGGAGCTTCCAGAGTTGGAGCGCCTGCCGGCACTGGAACTGACGCTGGCTGAACGTCGGTTGAGGATGCGGCTGGGGGCAACGGACGATGTCGCTGTCTTCAAGGATTTGGTCGACGCCTCATTGGAGCAATTGCTGGAGCTTCGGATTGCTCAGTTGGAACGGCAGTGTCGGCAAGCCGAGTCCGAAGCAGAAGAAGCTGAACTGACACTTGGGCGGGCATTGGCAAGCTACAACGAACTGGACCAGGCAGCCCGTTTTCTCGAACTCGAAGCGGGGATTGCGCAGTCGGTTCTGGATAACAACGAGGCCGTATTCAATCGACTTTCCCAGGAAGTAGATGAGCTCGAGCGCCTGGCGGGGCACTGCCGGCATGGAGACATCGACTTCTCGAGTTGTACGCATGTTATTCAGCGACGGTCCACGCAGAGTCTCTCCTGGCACCTTAGAAAGCAGGCGGCAGCGGCAAATTTGGCGAAGCATTCGGAAGAGCTTCGCAAAGCAAGGTCGATAGCAGCCTCGGCCAGAAGTGACGTCGTCGCCCAAGGGGTGGAAGTGACCAGGTGTCGTCAGGCAGCACGCAAATTTCAAATGCAGCTGGCTACAAACCAGAGCGATGCTGAGTCCATACGCAGCCAGTGGGACGAATTCGTCAAACTTTGGAAACGCTTGCAGAGCGGGGTCTGTTCAACGGAGCTGGAAACGGCGAAGAACCGTAAGGAGTGGGTCGAAAAAGACTTGGAAAAGAAGCAAGCTGAGCTCTTTATCGCACGGCAGCAGAGTTCTTCGCGCAGTGAATTCCTGAAGGTGCTGACCAAGACCGTGGCTTATCGGATGTTGGGCGAGGATGGGTTCGGCGTGTTCAAACCCGAATCGGACACGCAACCGTTCGAGCTCAGTGTCGGAGGAGAGGCCTACCAAGTTCTCGAAGTTCTCCTTGGGGACATCACGACCTTGCTGGATTCAGCTTTGTCGGATGTCGGCCTACACCCGGGCTTGATAGTGCACGACTGTCCTCGAGAGGCAGATATGAGCGAACGTCTCTATCGAGAATTCCTGTTGCTGGTTGGCGAGGCTGAGGCACAGCTGCGCACGGGAGACGAAGTTCCTTTCCAATATATCGTGACAACGACTTCCCCGCCGCCAGACTCGCTGAGCAAAGAGCCATATCTCGTCCTTGAATTACGCCCAGGTAATGAAGAGGACTCCTTGTTCAAGAGACGGCTTGCAACAAGACTGACCGGCATTTAGTACCGATGATTTCAGGGGGATAACAAAGATGAGCAGCACACTTTTCAAAAAGGTCGATTACAGCCTTGGCAAGTTAATACAGGACATTGCCATAGGAAGCCTTGGGCTGCCCGACATCCAGCGACCTTTCGTTTGGCCCAACGCCAAAGTACGTGACTTGTTTGACTCGATGTACAAAGGCTACCCGGTCGGCTATTTCCTGTTCTGGGAAACTGGAGCCGATGGTATCGGCAGCAAGGTAATTGGCGCCGAAACCAAGCAAAAAGCAGCGTCCTTGTTAATCGTGGATGGCCAGCAACGACTCACCTCGCTCTACGCCGTCGTGCACAAGGTGGCGGTATTGCGGGACAACGTCGAGCACGAGTTCATCCGCATCTCCTTCAATCCATTGAAGGGCGAATTTGTTGTTCCGGACGCGGCTACCGACAAGCAAGCGGAATTCATTCCCGATATTTCAGAGGTGTTCCTCAAGGATACATACGAGACGATTTCAGATTATCTGAGCCGGCTTCGTCTGGCCCGTGATGTGTCGAAGGACGAAGAGCACCTCATCGCCAAGGCCATCGGCCGGCTGGCGGGGCTGACCAACTATCCGTTCGTGGCGCTAGAGTTGACCCAGAGCGCAAATGAAGAACAGGTGGCCGATGTCTTTGTCCGCATCAACAGCGAGGGGAAGAAACTCAACCAATCAGACTTCATTCTGACCCTGATGTCGGTCTTTTGGGACCAGGGGCGAACTGACCTGGAGCATTTCAGCATTGGCACGCGTAAGCCGATACAGGGCAACGGTGCCAGCCCGTTCAATCCAATCTTCCAGCCCGAGCCTGACCAGTTGTTGCGGGTCAACGTGGGCGTCGCCTTCCGTCGAGGGCGTCTGGAGCATGTCTATTCCATCCTCCGCGGCAAGGACCTCCGCACAGGGGAGTTTAGCTCGGCACGCCGCGAAGCCCAATTTGCCGAGCTCAAGGAAGCCCAGGGCCGAGTCCTGAACCTGACCCACTGGGCCGATTTTCTGAACGTGGTCCGGGCGGCTGGCTACCGCCACTTACGGTACGTGAGTTCAGAGGGGGCGCTCATTTTCGCTTACCAGCTTTACCTTATTGGCCGTACCGAGTTTGGTGTCGAGCCGTTTGCCCTCAAGCAGACGGTCGCAAGATGGTTGTTCATGTCACTGCTGACTGGGCGCTACACCAGCTCGCCTGAATCACGTTATGAGACCGACCTCAAGCTGCTGCCCGATGGCAATGACCCCGTGGCTTTCGTCAAAGCGTTGCAGGGCGTCGAGCTGGCAACATTGACTGATGATTACTGGGCCAAGACGCTACCGCTGGAGCTTTCAACGTCAGCCAGCCGCGGCCCCAGCCTGTTTGCCTACTACGCGGCCTTAGTGTTATGCGACGCCAAGGCGCTGTTCTCCAAGGGCAAGGTCGCCGACCTGCTCGACCCGCCCGCTATCGGCAACAAGAAGCCGCTGGAGCGCCATCACCTGTTTCCGAAGCGCTATTTACACAAAATCGGCACCACCCAGTTGCGGGACACCAACCAGATTGCAAACTACGCCCTGGTCGAGTGGGACGACAACATTGCCATCTCCGACATCCCGCCGAAGGACTACTGGCCTAAGTACGCCAGTCGTTTTTCGGATGTGGAGCTCAAGGAAATGATGCATTGGCATGGGCTGCTGGAAGGCTGGCAAGAAATGAGCTACCAGGAATTTCTGGTTGCACGGCGTCCGTTGATTGCGAAGGTGATTCGTCAGGGGTATGAAAAACTGACTGGGACGGGGGGCGCGTGATTACCTTCAAGGTACTCGAAACTGCGTCACATACGAGTTTGGTAATTTTTTCCCAGCTGCGGCTAGCGCTGGAATCTTAAGGTAAGCAGAGAAGCTGAATGGGACAAAGCAAGCGTGAGTGGGAGGAGTACACCGAAAGGGGCTGGTCGCCTCCCGACAAGATGGTTTGCCCGGACTGCGTGGAGGATGATTTCCTCAAGGACCTCATTTGGCAGAGTGCTAGCGTATGCCAATGTGATTACTGTGGCACAGCTGCGGACAACCCTCACGCTGCGCCAGTCGAGGCCATCATGCCAGCGGTGGCATCGGCACTGAATTATTTTTATGCCGAGCCAAATCAGGCGGGGGTGCCTTACGACGAAGGCCTTGTGATTGACCCGATATACACATCCGATGCGTTGATGGGGATACCCTTTGATGCAAACGATGACCTTTTCGAGGATGTGGTGAACGCATTTTCGAATTCAGGATGGGTTTCGGCAGCTGAAGGCTATTGGATGGCCTCTCATCGCAATGAGGAATGGTCCTGGGCATGGCAAGATTTCGTTCAAAAGGTCAGACACCAAAGTCGTTACTTCTTCATGTCCTCAACGAGAGATACGAATGCACCCTACCCGTATGCACCGCTCGATGTTTTGGGACTTGTTGGCGAGATGGCTGGTCAGTTGGGCCTATTGGTCTCAATTCCTGAACGGACCAAGCTGCACAGAGTCCGGGAGCGGGTTGGCAACTCGGATTGGCCTGTTTGCGGAGAACAACTGGGCGCACCGCCCAATCATATGGCAAATGCCGGGCGAATGAATCCTGCGGGCATTTCCTACCTGTATTTGGCTAAAACGGAGAAAGGTGCGCTAGCGGAGGTGCTTCGCGGACCGCCGTGCCACGCCGTGGTGGGGGATTTTGATACGGTGCGCCCGCTGACGGTACTCGATTTGACTCGTCTGCCGCCACCACCATCGGTGTTCGATGAGTCGCAACGACGGAACCGGGAAGCGATTCTCTTCCTCGATGATTTTGTGGCGGATATTTGCCAGCCAGTTCAGAAGGATGGCCGGGAACACGTCAGTTACGTCCCTTCGCAGGTCGTCTCGGAGTTTTTTGCGCAGGTTTTCAAGACTACTGACGGTGAGCAATTAGACGGCATCGTGTACCCCAGCGCGATATCCCCGGGTAGCGTGAATCTGGCACTCTTCCCTCGGGACGATAGTGACCCATTCGGCCATGCCGTGAAATTTGTGAGAGGAACCGAGGTGTCATTGGATACCTGGGGCAAGTTTTCAAAAGCGATTGCGTGAATTCAGGAGAGAAAAATGAGTTCAACTATCGAAAGATTGATTGATGACGCCTTTGCAGGGCTCGGTTCGAAAAGCAGGCTAGCCAATGGTTACCGCTTGCAAGCGAATGGCAAGCAAACTGTTGCCGTCTATCTTTCAGGTAACGAATCAGGCAACGCGGTTGAAATTGGCTTGAATCCTGTTGCTTTGGCACCCTTGCTTGGCGCCGATGAGCCTGCCTTGCGGCGCTGGATTGCGGAACAGTCTGCTGTAACTGGCCGAATTCGAGCCCAGCGCGGACAACGTGGGGGGTATCCCGGTGTAGCATTTGGCAATACGCAGGAACTGCGGGCATTTCTGGCAGCGCTGACTGAGCTTAGAGGGGCCAAGGCTGCGGGCACTATTGCAGCAAAGCCGGTGGAGAGCGTCCGCATTGAAAAAGCGGCGCAAGACGCCGGCTTCGACCGCTCGGTGGAAACAGATGAGCAGTGGATGGTCTTTCGTTCGACTGCTTTTCCTTGCGCCGTGGGGGTTGCCTCATCGTCCATCGGCTATGCTGTGGTGGTCAGCGATGCCAATCTTGCTAGGCGAGTCGCCACCGAGTTTGGGCTAGAGGTATCCGAAGTGCCCGCACCATGGGCGGTATGCCTAAATGGGATTGCCGACTATCCGACCCTTCATTTGTTGTTCTGTCGTATTCCTGCCGTGAGCCGAACGCTGGCGGGCGAAGGGCTAAAATCTTTTGAGGAAAGCCGCCGCCTACCACCCGATTCAACGGAAGCCGCCCGGTTGGTCACGCAACGGGTTGGGCAGGATATATTCCGCGCTTCATTACTGGCGTACTGGGGGCAGCGGTGCGCAATCAGCGGGCTGGCGGTACCCGGGCTTCTCCGCGCCTCCCATATCAAACCCTGGGCTGACTGTGCCTCAGATGCTGAACGGCTCGATGTATACAATGGTTTGTTGCTAGCGCCGCACCTCGATGCATTATTCGATGGAGGCTGGGTGACCTTTATGAGTACAGGACAAATTCAAATCTCCGGAGAGCTAGATGCTGACAGTCGAGCACGCTTGGGTATTACCGGTACCGAAACCGTCCATGGATTGACTGAGCGGCATCAAGCTTACTTGGCATGGCATCGGGAGCATTGCTTCCGTCTGTTAACTCGAAATAACCCGTAAAGCTTTACGGAAATAGTCAGCGATTCATTCATGGTATTGAAAATACGATAACAGCGAAATGGCTTTATATATGGTTAAAGGAATTTCCCTTTAAAAGAGAAAGGAAAACCATTTTTTGGAAATTCCCTTTATCAAACACGTACTGGTTTAAATATCTGTCTACCGTGGCGGTGGTGGACGAGCCCAGCCCATCCCGTAAAGGGATTAGTCTGTGCCCGTCCAACACCGCCCAGAAAATCGAGTCGTATGGAGCCCGTCACCCGCAAGCCGTTCGGTTCGGGGCGCTAGCTTCGCCACCCCGTGCGTTGTCTCAAACCTCTCCCCCAGCACGCATATCCCCCGGTCGCTGACGTTATGTCCCCGTCCAACCGAGCGGTGAGAAGTTTTTGGATTCAATTTTCACTCGGACTCAGGTTGGCGAGAGCAAGCGAGAGACTGAACACAAAACACGACCCACTTGTTGTATAACGCAAATTTTTGTTTTCGAACAAAAACCCAAGATTGCGCAACCTTTGCCTTTGCTTAGCATATGCAGTGACGAGCATATGGGGCAAGACACAGTACCCACGTGTATTCGAAAATGAGAATTTTGGCCTTGCTGCCAGGCAGGGATGGTCTGTCCAGCTGGTGCCGGTATTTGTTGCGAAAATTGCACGAGATTCGAAAACTGCACTATACAGAAGGCGATGCAGGTTATTGCTCGCATTTTTTCCCCTGAGTGATACTTGCAATCATCGAGCCTTATTTTTTTAAAGGCGGACTACTGTGAGCGGCAAATTCCAAAGCAAATCAGCCGCTTACAAAATTAGCAAGTATTTGACTCCGTCGTCTATCACTGCCTCGCAGACGCGCACAGGGAACAAAGTGCGGGCGCGGAGAAGCCGAATGCCTGGGCCGTTCACTTATACATCGCTCATTGAAGAGCAAACACGACGCGTTCAATTGGAAAATCTAAACGAACAAACCGCTGCAAACAGAGCCACTGCCTTGAGAGGTTTTTTAAAAGCGAATCATCTTGGTATTGATGACGTCATCGGTGATGAAATGCGAATGAAATACCCTGAGGCGCTCGAAACGTATTTGAATGATTTGGTTGCACAGGGACGCTCTAATAAATCAATAACTAATACCCGCTCAGCTATGGCGCGTTGGCGAGAATCTGTAGTGGAGTACGACACACAACAGGCACTTAGCACAGGCGAAAACACACCGTTTTGCCAGGCCTTGCAAAGTTTACTGGAAGGCAAAGCAATTAAAACCGTTGCACGGGAAGCTGGGGTGCCACCAGATATGTTACGCGGATGGTGTCTTGGAAAAATACCAAGAAGCTCTAGTACTCGTTACATAATCAGACTTGAATCGCACTTCGGACTTGAAAGAAACACTCTCTTGTCATTAACTGGGGCTAAAGCTACCGAAGGAAAGGCTCAGCTTGGTGGCCCCCCTCGAAAGAACGAGTACAACGAAAAAGTTGCGCTGCTTGCAAAAACACCATATTTGGTTAAGCCCGAAGAAGACTCACTTCTCCGGTTGCAATGGCGCGAATATCTAGTTTACAAAACAGCAGCAGTGCCAAAGTTAAAGCGAACAAAGAAAGGAAAATGGCGATTTTCTCCTTGCCCTTTATCGCCGCCCACAGAGGCAAACTGGTTTGAGTTTTTGGATGGAAAGGAAATTGCATCAGCGCGAATGAACTGGTCTCGCACTGCTGGGTATCTGGGCTATCTGTCCACTCCCCTGGAAAATAACGGGATTGGACTCCCCGTAGCAGTTGCAATGAATTTTGCTTGGCTTGCCATTCCTGATTATTTGGAAAGCTATCTTGACTGGATGCATAGTCGTATGGGCAAACGCAATCGAAGCGTTAACCATTTTTTGGCGCTTATTGCTTCCTTGGTACGACCGCGATTTGGCTATCTCCGCCAAAAGCCAGAATTGCAGAAAACTCTACCAGAGGAATTTCATTCAGAACCCTGGGAGTCCATTTGTGACCGCCAACTGGAGCTGACTGAGTGCCTAGTGACGGCGTACGCCAGCGAAATAGAGGCGTCGCGTGACTCATTTGCTCCTATTCGCGAAATTGTTGAGATGGAGCAACCGCTCTACGCAATAGCGGACATGATTCAGCGAATGAAGGGGGATAGGCCAATTGGGCAGCCCCGGAGGGAGTCAATTTGGGCGCGCGACATTCTTCTTGTCAAATTGCTTGTATCGAATCCGCTACGCCGCCGCAACTTGGCTCATCTCACTTGGCGGGCCGATAACAGCGGCGATTTGTACCAGCGAGTTGACAAGTCCTGGTGGGTGCGTATTGCAAAGAATAAGTTTAAAAATAGAATGGGTGCAGCCGGTGATAATATATACGACTGTCAAGTCCACCCTTCAGCTTGGCTTGATATTGAACGTTATATATTTAAATATCGACCAACCTTGCTTCGCTCTCCAACTGACTTGGTTTTTCTCACAAAAAGCTCTCATGGGGTTTCTCACAGGCCATGGACTGGGTTGAGTGCGCGCGTTCAAGAACTGACGTCAAAATATTTGCCTCGCAGCTCTGGTATCGGAGCTCACGCGTTTCGGCATATTGTGGCGACGGCGATTTTAAAAGCAGATGGAGGGGATTATAAAACAGCAGCCTTAGTACTTAATGACCGAATTCAAACCGTGGAGCGTAACTACTCCGGGGTGCGTAGTAGCGATGGTGCTTCACGGATGGCCCGACTTTTGGAGGGGCCGTTTAGTAAGATGTAGCAATTATTTATCTTCGAAGGAGCCCCCCTGTGAAAATGGGGGGCTTCAGTTATTTTGCTCTATTTTCCTTAACCGTAAAGCGAGGTATCTCCGAGTTTTGGTAACTGCAATTATTTGGCGTTGGCAACAATCTAACATCGAAGCCTGTTTCGAATAGCTTTATTATCAGGACTTTTGCATTCTCCGGGATTTTATAAAGCTCATTTTTGGTTACGCCAATAGTTTGCGCCATTGTGCTCATCGCTACAAAATTTAGCGCTCTCTCAATGGTCAACGTTTCATCTTTTTGGCCAGGCATAAAGTCTTTCTGTTTTAGCACTTCTGCCAATACCAGACAATCAATTACTGGTAGCTTTAAGTAAGCTGCAATCGCGCGTAATGTTTCAATGTTAATGTGTCTTGTCTGCTTCTCGCCAGACAGAAGCTGCGAAACGTAGCTTTTGCTTATTCCAAGTATCTCTGAAAGCTTTGATTGAGAGATTGAAGCTTCGCCAATTTTTGCCGCGAGCAGCATTGCAAGCGCAGACCGATGGTTCTCTATGCTCATTTTTGCCCTTTACTTAGTGAACGAACATATGTCCGTTACACGTATAGTTTTATTAGGGCTTTTTGCACGCAATCCGCTGGAGTGGTTTGCTGCTGGCAAATAATAAACACCCCCGGTGTTTGCATTTGACTGTGTAGCGCCAGCCTTTAACCTTCGTGGATTTTTGGAGAAGGTAATGAGCTATTTTCAGTTAAAACACAACTGCCTGTACTGTGATGCTGCTTTTGTTGTATGCACCACGGAACCGGAGAATTACGTGCTTGATTGCACTTATTGCCCACTTTGCGGAAACAAGGGAACCAGCATTCGTTTCTTTGATATCGTCGCTGGCTGTGTTGATGATTTTGTGCCCGGGAATTCCGATATTGAGAGTTTCGGGCGATTCGTCGAGTTCGCCCAAAATGGCCAGTTTCGCGCTTATTCGCTCAAAGAAGAGGCGCGCCTGCAAATTGACGCAGGGCTTGAGCAAAACGGGGTTTGACGGTGGGAGGGCCACATCCGCCAAGGAAGTGCCCTCTTACCCTCCCGAAAATCTTTTGTTTTGGTTATTCAGGTAGAGCCGCCTCTTTAGCTGGGTTGGAGCACCAAGAGTAGGTCGTGAGGGGGATACCCACCAGAATGCCACTGTCGCCTCCATTGATGGGTATAGGCGGCTCAGCCAAAGGACCTGCTCTGGTTGCCAGCAGCTTGTAATCTTGGGAGATACGCAACCCCTCCGCTAATCGGCTTCAGGAAACCCAGCACGGCAAGCAGAGGGTGTTCGCAGCAAACCCATGCATACAATCGATATGCATGGCATTGACGTCTTTGTGCGCAGCCATGTATATTGTGCATATGTTCAGTATCCACATCATGAAGCCAAGAGGGCAAAATGCCTAAGAAGATATCCCCCCCGGAAATCACCGCCACCGAGCAGGCGGTCACCGCTCTGACTCCGCTTGTTCCTCTGGACTCATTCCACGACGACGTAACGAATGTGTTCCTGCACTACATTCGAAACATTGGGTGGCTGGTTGATGCAAAGACCGCTTGGTCCATTACCGGCGCGCCTGCACTTGAGCGGGATTCCGACCTTCTCCATCCGGAACTTCGTGCCTCCGACCTGGGGCTTACCTATTCGCACATCAAGGACACCGAATTCGCCAAGTCGATGCAACGGATGTATGACTACGCATATTTCGGTCAGCTTGATTTGAGTGGCGATACACTGACTTACGAATCTATTCACACCTGGATAACGGCTCTGGTACTTGATGTTGCAGGTGCTGTCGGCAACGAGTGGGACTCATATGGCCTAGACGTCGTTGATTGCGCCCGCCGGTGCGAGAAAGTCTGTGATACAGCCAATGCACGTCGAATCCTGGAAGGTCATGAAGCGTTTTACCTGTTCAGTTCGCAAGGCAAAGAGGATTTCTGCGACGAAAACATGCTGAACGTCAGGCAGGTCGCCTTGCTGAGTGGCATGGAAGAAATGAGCATCCGTGCAGCGGCAAATCCGAATCGTGCGAATCAATTGAAGCCTACCAAGACTGAATACGGCACTCGCTTTGAAAGCGCCGTCGTCAAAGAATGGCTTATCCAGAAGAAACGCTATGTGCCAATCACTCGATGCTACCGTGGAGGTGACATCAATCTTGAACAACGTCGCTTTACTAGCCGCGATGACTTGCTCTCCGCCCTAGAGTCTCGCTACACGAGGCTTGTCCTCGAACAGGGCTTTGAGAGTGTTGGGTCCCCCTTGGTTGAACTCGGAATTTTCTCGGAACTTAGTCCCGGGACTACTCGCATTTGCTTGCCACACGACCTATTCGACCACGAAGACATGACACGCGGTTTGGCACGGACTTTTGGACTGCCGGAGGAACTTCTCCTGCTTCGTGGGAAAGAGGCTTTGGCAGCTGAAAGCCTTCGCAACATTGAGCGGGCAATCAAAGACCTTTCTGCCCAACAAAAATAGTTTTTGCATTCCCAGGAGACCTTAAAAATCATGGAAAAGAGCCTCTTTCAACGCTTTGCTCCCGTCATCCGTTCCCTTTCCCCCGCAGAGCTGGTTGGTGCCCCCTCGCTCTACGACAAGCTGACCTTGGCCGAGCAGGGCGACCTCCGCGTTTGCTATGTTCCTTTTGAGTACATCAATCCCGAGGCTCGAGTCGTTATCGTTGGTATTACCCCCGGGCACACACAGATGCTGAACGCTCTGAAAGAGGCACGCCGTCAACTAGACCAGGGAGCTACGAATGAGGTTGTTCTGAAAGCAGCCAAGGCAACCGGTGCATTCAGTGGTACGATGCGCCCAAATTTGACCGGCCTTCTGGACGCTGTGGGTATTCACAAGTGGTTGGGCATCAGCAGTTGTACTGAGCTTTTTCAGTCGGCTGCTCACTTGGTGCAAACGACGTCGGTCCTGCGGAATCCTGTTTTCGTTAAGGGTGAGAACTATAACGGCACGCCTAACATGACGAAGAACGCGCTTTTGCAAAAGCAGCTGACAACCTACTTTGCCGAAGATGTGGCTGCACTGCCAAAAGCGGTTTTCGTTCCGCTCGGGGATAAGGTCGCTGAAGCGCTGCACTACCTGGCTACCCAAGGTTTGATGGACCGTTCTCGAATCTTGGATGGACTGCCGCATCCATCAGGTGCAAATGCTGAGCGCATCGCCTATTTCATGGGTCGGAAGCCGCGCCATGAACTATCTGTCAAAACGAATCCGGAAAAGCTGGATGAAGCCCGCACGGGGCTCCAAAAGCGCGTTCTGGCGTTGGCTTAAGGGGGAGCCATGGCCAATATGTCCAATGAAGTTCGCCAGCGCATTCTTGAGGTTGCGAAGAGCAAGTCGTTCGTTGCAATGGTCGACCATGCAGGTGCTGACCATTACGATAAGAACTTGATGTTTCAGTCTCCGTACTTCAAGTCGGCTGTATTCATCGACAAAGTGACTGGCGTCAGTAAGTCATCCGGCGACTTTAGCTACTTGAAAGTCGCAGTACGGCCTGAGTTTTTTAAGGTCGAACTAATTAACCCCGCACTTGGCATTGAGGACTACATCAGCAGTCAGAGCAAGGTCAATCGCCATCACAGCAGCAACTATCGAGGTGGAAATTTCCCGAACGATATTCCAGGGAAGAACGAGCCATACGGGAAGTGCTACAAAGTTCGGAGCCTCAAGGCGCTAACGACATTGCTTGCCGGTTTGGCAGGTCAGCCGGTTTAAAAGTCATGCCCAACGCCGGTTAGGCGTGACGCCAGGAGAGACTGGAACCTTTCGTAGAGCTTCAAGCTCCTTCGCCCGCAGGATGAAAATCCAGCGGGCATTTTTTTCCAAAGCATAATTACGAAGCGCCGCGAGAAGGAATGATGTCCTATGCGTAAGGCTCCTGCACACTTCACTCCGGATAGGCTAACTAGCCCGGTAGAGCAGCTTCTACAACTATAGGTTGCAGCACCCTGAGCAGGTCGTGAGGGTGAATGCCCACAAGAAAGCCCCTGCGTCCGCCGTTGATGTAAATGACAGAGAGGGACAAGATGCCCTTCTCGATAAATACCGGCATGGCTTTCTTTGTGCCGAAGGGACTTGTGCCCCCAACTAAATAGCCACTGTGGCGATTGGCCACCTCCGGCTTGCATGGTTCGACCTTCTTGCAGCCGACTTGCCGGGCGAGCTCTTTGGTCGAAACCTTACAATCACCGTGCATCAAGACGATGAGAGGTTTGGCATGCTCGTCTTCCATAACGAGCGTTTTGACCACGGCATGCTCGTCGACATTGAGTTCGCGGGCAGAGACCTTGGTGCCGCCGTGCTCCTCGTAGGGGTACAAGTGAGTAGAGAAGGCGACTTTATGTGCCTTCAGGAACTTGGTTGCCGGAGTCTCCGGTGCATGTTCGGTCTTCATGGGTAGAATGATACCCGATGCCTTGCATACGGCCTTCAGCCATACTGCACAAGGGTTTTCAGGCACCCAAAAAATCCGCAGCTAATAGCCATTTATCTATATCAACGGCGGTAAGCGCGGCTTTCTGGTCGGTATCGACCCGGCCATCCTGAGCAGCGTGCTCAAGGCGAAACCGGTCGACGCCGCTCTACCAAATTAAAACAAGCTATCACTAGAATTTAATCAATCGATTAGATCAATCGACGGTTACGGCATAAAGTTCCTCCATCACGAGGAGAAAGCCATGACCCAGATCGTTGCCCGCCACTACGCCCGCCCCGCCGCCCGCAAGCATTTGTGGACCGGTATCGCCATGGCCGTCGTCGCCCTGGCCTTCGGCATCGACCAGGCCGCTCAGTGGTTCGCCGCCCACCCGATGGCCCTGACCGGCCTCCAGGCCAGTCTGTTCGCCGGCCTGGCCACGGGTCTTGGCGCCATTCCCGTACTCTTCATGCGCCGCCCGACGGAACACCTGATGGCGCCGATGCTCGGCCTCGCCGGCGGCATGATGCTCGCCGCCAGCCTGTTCTCATTGCTCGTCCCGGCCGTGCAGACGGTCGCCACCAGCAGCGCCCCGCTCGGCCTCGGCATCGCCACCGCGCTGGCCCTGCTCGGCGGCGCGGCGATGATGCACTGGATGGACCAGCGGACCGAACACAGCCACGTCGAATCGGTCGACAGCCGCCGGGCGCTGCCGCAGGTCGGCCTGGTGGTCGCCGCCATCGCCCTGCACAACGTCCCGGAAGGTCTGGCGGTCGGTGTTGCTGCGGCTTCCGGCGTCGATCACGGAATGACGCTCGGCATCGCCATCCAGAACGTACCCGAAGGCTGGATCGTCGCCAGCGCCATGATCGCCCTCGGTGCCGGCCCGCTGCGCGCCGCCTTGATGGCCTTGGCCACCGGCCTGGTCGAACCGGTCGGCGGTTTGTTCGGGGTGATTGCCAGCACGGCAGCCGGCGCCGCCCTGCCGCTGACGCTCGCCGCAGCGGCCGGCGCCATGCTCTGGGTGGTCAGCCACGAACTGATCCCGGCCTCGCACCGCCCGGGGCGTGAGGCCGCCGGCACCGCCGGCCTGCTCGCCGGTTTCGCGGTGATGACGACGCTGGCGGTCGGGCTTTAAATCGAGCGCTCGATGACCACGCCGACGCGTTTGACGCCCGGCATCATGCCAAGTTTGGCGACCGAGACACGGACCCACTGCGCGGCAAAGTTCTCCAGCAGCCAGGTGGCGATGTGCTCGGTCAGCTTTTCCAGCAGGTTGAAATGGCTGGCGGCGAGGTCCTTGCGCAGTCGCTCGACGACGACCGCGTAGTCCACGGTATCGCGGATGTCGTCGCTGGCCCCGGCCGAGGTCGTCGATACACCGATGTGCAGCGTGATTTCGACCGTCTGCGGCACAGCCTTTTCGCGCGGATAGATGCCTATCCACGTTTCGGCGCGCAGTTCCTCGATGAAAATGATGTCCATGTGACGGTCGACCGTGATCCGGGGTGTAAAATTCGCCGCGATTGTACCTCTGAGACCGCCAAAACCCATGGAAATCCTGCTCGCCATCCTTGCTGCCTACCTGCTTGGCTCCGTGCCCTTCGCGATGATTTCTTCGAAGCTGTTCGGCCTGGCCGACCCGCGCACCTACGGTTCGGGCAACCCCGGCGCGACCAACGTGCTGCGCAGCGGCAACAAGAAAGCTGCCTTGTTCACCTTGATCGGCGACGCCCTCAAAGGCTGGCTGGCCGTCTTCCTCGCGCAGCAGGCCGAACTCTCCGGCATGACCGTCGGCTTCGTCGCACTGGCCGTGTTCTTCGGGCACCTGTTCCCGATCTTCCTCAAATTCAAGGGCGGCAAGGGCGTTGCCACCGGCGCCGGCGCGCTACTCGCGCTCGATCCCATCCTCGGCCTGATGGTCCTCGGCACCTGGCTGCTGGTCGCCTATGTGTCGCGCTATTCCTCGCTCGCCGCGCTGATCGCCGCCGCCACCGCACCGCTGTACTCGGCACTGATGCACGGCACCAACGGTCAGTTTGCCGTCGTCGGCATCATCGCCATGGCCCTGATCATCAAGCACTGGCAGAACCTGCAACGCCTGATGGCCGGCCAGGAAAGCAAGATCGGCAGCAAGAAGAAGGGATAGCGGCAAGGCATCGGCCGGATGCAGAAAATCGATTGGTCGCCAGCGCTGAGTTTGCCTAAAGTGAGCAGGTCAGCAACGCACAGGAGACCATCATGCTCAGCCGCCTCATTCAATCCCTGATCGGCGACGAAGCGCCTTGGGAAAACTACCTCGACGTCTTCGCCAGCCTGCCGGAAAACTTCTGAGCCGCCAGCCGCCATGGGTAAAAAGGACTGTTGCGGCAAGAAGCCGGCGTGTCGGAAATGCCCGAAACGCAGGAATCAGCTCGACTTTTCCGTCATCTGCATCAACGGCCAGCGCGGCTGCACGCTGAAACTGCCGGCCGGCTTGGCCGAGGAACCGGCCTGCAATCTGAGGCAACCAGCCAGCGCGATCATGGCGCCGTTGTCGGTACAGAAGGCCAGTTCCGGGTAATGCACGCGGAAGCGCTTGCGCTTCGCCTCATCGTCAAGCATGGCTCGCAGTTGCCGGTTGGCACCAACGCCGCCGGCCACAACCAGGCGCTTGAGGCCAGTCTGTTTCAGCGCCTTCAGCGATTTTTTCACCAGCACATCGACGATGGCTTCCTGAAAAGCCCGCGCCGCGTCGGCCCGGAAGTCGTCGCTCAGCGGCTCGGCCTGCTCACGCACCAATGTCAGCACCGCCGTCTTCAAACCGGAAAAGCTGAAGTTGAGGTCGGCGGAATGCAGCATCGGCCGCGGCAGACTGTATTTTTCCGGATCGCCACGCTCCGCCAGTTGCGACAGCAAGGCACCGCCCGGATAAGGCAGGCCGAGCAGTTTGGCACTTTTGTCGAAGGCTTCGCCGGCGGCGTCGTCAAGCGTCTCGCCGAGCAGTTCGTACTCACCGACGCCGGTCACCTTCATCAGTTGCGTGTGACCGCCGGAGACCAGCAAGGCGATGAACGGGAAAACCGGCGGATCCGCCGACAGCAGCGGCGACAGCAGATGCCCTTCGAGGTGGTGCACGGGAATGGTCGGCTTGTCGAGCGCCAGCGCCAGCGCCTCGGCAAAGGCACAGCCGACCAGCAGCGCGCCTGACAGACCGGGCCCACGCGTATAGGCGACGGCATCGACCTCGGCCAGACTGCGGCCGGCCTGCGCCAGCGTTGTCCGCAGCAGCGGAACGACACGCCGGATGTGGTCGCGCGACGCCAGCTCGGGAACGACACCGCCGTACTCGGCGTGCATCGCCACCTGCGAGTGCAGGGCATGCGCGAGCAGGCCGGCTTCACTGTCGTAAAGCGCGATACCGGTTTCGTCGCAGGAAGATTCAACACCGAGGATCAACATGGGCGCGCATTTTAGCACTTGATCGAGCAAGCCGATCTCGCATAGAATGCTTGGCTGTCCGCAAAACGCGGAATCATTTTTGCGCGCACTGCCGTTTACTTGACCTGGCAGGCGCCTAACGGAAGGGGGTGATTTATATGCCGAACATTCGTGTCAAGGAAAACGAGCCGTTCGAGGTGGCCATTCGCCGCTTCAAGCGCACTGTCGAAAAGACTGGCCTCCTGACCGAGCTGCGCGCCCGTGAGTTTTACGAAAAGCCCACCGCCGAGCGCAAGCGCAAGGCTGCTGCTGCCGTCAAACGCCAGAACAAGCGCCTCCGCAGCCTGACCCTGCCGCCGAAGATGTACTGATCGAGTACGCCTTTGCAGCAAATTAAAAGCCGCCCGCCCTCAAAAGCTGGCGGCTTTGTCTTTTTTTACCGCCGCACTTCACCCAGGTAAGCCATGAGCCTGAAAGCACGCATCACCGAAGACATGAAAACGGCCATGAAGGCCAAGGAAGCAACCCGCCTGGCGACCATCCGCCTGCTGCTCGCCGCGATCAAGCAAAAGGAAGTCGATGAGCGCGTCGAACTTGACGATGCCGCCGTCGCCGCCGTCATCGAAAAGCTGGTCAAGCAGCGCAAGGACAGCGTCGCCCAGTACCAGGCCGCCGCCCGCCAGGACCTGGCCGACGCCGAGCAGGCCGAAATCGCTATCCTCGCCGCCTACCTGCCGGAAAAGATGAGCACCGAGGAAACCGCTGCCGCCGTTGCTGCAGCAGTCGCCGAAACCGGCGCCAGCGGACCGGCCGACATGGGCAAACTGATGGCCGTGCTCAAACCGCGCCTGGCCGGCAAGGCTGACATGGCCGAGGTTTCGAAACTGGTCAAGGCCGCCCTGGCCGGTTGAACGCACCATGATCCCGGAGAGCTTCATTCAGGATCTGCTGGCCCGGGTCGACATCGTCGACCTGGTCGACAGCTACGTCCCGCTGAAGAAAGCCGGCGCCAATTACGCTGCCTGCTGCCCATTCCACAACGAGAAATCGCCGTCGTTCACGGTCAGCCCGACCAAGCAGTTTTACCACTGCTTCGGTTGCGGCGCGCACGGCACGGCAATCGGCTTCGTCATGGAATACCAGGGCATCGGCTTTGTTGACGCAGTCAAGGAGCTGGCTTCGCGGGTCGGCATGACGGTCCCGGACAGCGGCGATTTTTCACCAGAAAAGCACGGCCAGACACGCAACCTGGTCGAAATCATGAGTCGCGCCGCCGCCTGGTACAAGGAGCAGTTGCGCCGCTCCGACAAGGCCATCGCCTACTGCAAGAAACGCGGACTCAGCGGCGAGATCGCCGCCCGCTACGGCATGGGTTACGCGCCCGACGGCTGGAATGGCCTGAAGAGCATTTTCCCCGACTACGACAGCGATGAGCTCAAGCTCGCCGGCCTGGTCATCGACAACGACTCCGGCCGCCGCTATGACCGCTTCCGCGACCGGCTGATGATTCCCATCATCAATCCCAAGGGAGACATCATCGCTTTCGGCGGACGCATCATCGACCAGGGCGAACCGAAGTACCTGAATTCGCCGGAAACCCCCCTGTTCGAGAAAGGCCGCGAACTGTTCGGCCTGCCGCAGGCCCGCCAGGCCATGCGAGAAACCAACACAGCCATCGTCACCGAAGGCTACATGGACGTCATCGCACTGGCCCAGAACGGCGTCGGCAACGCGGTCGCCACTCTCGGCACGGCGACGACGCCGACGCATGTGCAAAAGCTCCTGCGTCAGGTCGACCGCATCGTCTTCTGCTTCGACGGCGACAACGCCGGCCGCAAGGCCGCCTGGCGGGCGCTGGAAAACGCGCTGGAAGCACTGGCCGACAACAAGCAGATCGGTTTCGTCTTCCTGCCCGCCGAGCACGACCCCGACAGCTTCATCCGCGAACACGGCAAGGCCGAATTCGACCGCCAGGTGACGCAAGCCATGCCGCTGTCGGATTTCCTGCTGCGCGAACTGGCGCAGCGCTGCGACCTGACCAGCTCGGAAGGCAAGGCCAAGCTGATCTACGAAGCCAAGCCGCTGCTGCTCAAGCTACCGACGCCGCTGCTCCGGCTGCAACTGGTCAAGCGCCTGGCCGAAGCCAGCGGCTTCGCCCAGCAGGAAGTCGAGCGCCTGTGCGAACTCAAGTCCTACGCGCCGGCCGCACCGCCGAAAGCCAAGCGCAGCGCGCCGTCGCTGACCCGCAACCTGCTGCGCATCATCCTGCACAAGCCGCTGCTGGCCGCACAACTTCCAGGCGAACTCCTCCCCGACACCCCCGAACGCCCGGCGCTGCTGCGCCTGCAAGAACTGGTCCGCGCCGGCAACGGCAGCCAGGGCTACGCCGCACTGCGCGAACAACTGCGCGGACTGCCGGAAGAGCAGATCATCGAGGCCGCCGCGTCGGAACTTCTCGGCCTGCCGTTTGACGAAGAAGAGGCCGAGGCGGAATTCCGCGCCACCGTGGAAAAACTCCAGGAAGGCGGACAGATGCGCCAGTTCGCCGAACTACAGGTCAAAGCCCAGCAATTCGGCGTCGCCGGTCTGTCCGCCGCCGAAAAGCAGGCCTACATCCAGTTTCTAAGCACCCGGGGAAATCGCAGCTAAGTTGTGGTAAAATTTACGGTTTTCTCCAATTACATGGATCGTGTTCATGGCTAAGGCAAAAGACACCGCTAAGGAAGCTCCCAAGGCTCGCACCAGCAAGGCCAAGGATAAGGCTGCCGAAAAGGCGCTGCTCGAAGGCGCGATGGCAGAAACCCCGCAACCGCTCGACGCTGAAGCGCGCAAGATGCGCCTCAAGGCGCTGATCAAGCTGGGCAAGGAACGCGGTTACCTGACTTACGCCGAAATCAACGACCACCTGCCCGACGATGTCGTCGATGCCGAGTCGATCGAGGCGATCATTTCGACCTTCAGCGAAATGAGCATCCAGGTCTTCGACGAAGCCCCGGCAGCCGAAGACCTGCTGATGTCCGACACCGCTGCCGGCGCCGCCGACGATGAGGAAGTCGAAGCCCAGGCCGAACAGGCGCTGTCCACCGTCGATTCCGAATTCGGCCGGACCACCGACCCGGTGCGCATGTACATGCGCGAAATGGGCTCGGTCGAACTGCTCACCCGCGAAGGCGAAATCGAGATCGCCAAGCGCATCGAGGAAGGCCTGAAGCACATGATCCAGGCCATCTCGGCCTGCCCGACGACGATTGCCGACATCCTCGACATGGCCGCCAAGGTCGAAACCGACGAAATGCGCATCGACGAACTGATCGACGGCCTGATCGATCCGAACGCCGTTGAGGAAGAACCGGCGGCAGAAGCCAGCGCCATCGAGACCGACGACGACAGCGACGACGACGAAGACGGCGGCGAAGAAGGCGGCGGCGCCGCTGCAGCCTCGCTGCTGCAATTGAAGACCGAAGGCCTGGAACGCTTCAAGTCCATTCGCGCGATCCACGCCAAGATGCAGAAGACCCTTGGCAGCAAGGGCTCGCAGGACAAGGCCTACCTCAAGCTGCAACAGCAGCTGTCCGACGAGCTGATGAACATCCGCTTCACCTCGCGCTGCATCGAGCGCCTGTGCGACAGCGTGCGCGGCATGGTCGAGGAAGTTCGCGGCTGCGAGCGCAAGATCCAGAACATCTGCGTCGACCGCGTACGCATGCCGCGCCCGCACTTCATCCAGTCCTTCCCGGGCAACGAAATCAACCTCGACTGGGTCGAGGCCGAAATCGCCGCCGCCCCGAAGACCTACGTTGCCATCCTGACCCGCAGCGCGCCGGACATCCAGGAAGAACAGCGCAAGCTGCTCGCCCTCCAGGACCGCATCGGCATTCCGCTGAAGGAACTGAAGGACATCAACAAGCAGATGTCCACCGGCGAAGCCAAGGCCCGTCGCGCCAAGCGCGAGATGACCGAGGCCAACCTGCGCCTGGTCATCTCGATTGCCAAGAAATACACCAACCGCGGTCTGCAGTTCCTCGACCTGATCCAGGAAGGCAACATCGGCCTGATGAAGGCGGTGGACAAGTTCGAATACCGTCGCGGCTACAAGTTCTCGACCTACGCCACCTGGTGGATCCGCCAGGCCATCACCCGCTCCATCGCCGACCAGGCGCGGACCATCCGCATCCCGGTGCACATGATCGAAACGATCAACAAGATGAACCGGATCAGCCGCCAGATCCTCCAGGAGACGGGCTCTGAACCCGATCCGGCAACGCTGGCCAAGAAGATGGACATGCCGGAAGACAAGATCCGCAAGATCATGAAGATTTCCAAGGAGCCGATCTCCATGGAAACGCCGATCGGCGACGACGACGACTCGCACCTGGGCGACTTCATCGAAGACCACACCACGCTGGCCCCGGCCGACGCGGCGATGTTCTCCAGCCTGCGCGGCGTCACCAAGGACATTCTCGACAGCCTGACGACCCGCGAAGCCAAGGTCCTGCGCATGCGTTTCGGGATCGAAATGAATACCGACCACACGCTGGAAGAAGTCGGCAAGCAATTCGACGTCACCCGCGAACGCATCCGCCAGATCGAAGCCAAGGCCCTGCGCAAGCTGCGCCACCCGAGCCGCTCCGACAAACTGCGCAGCTTCCTCGACCCGACCGGCAACTAAGCTTTCCGGGCCTGTAGCTCAGTTGGTCAGAGCAGAGGACTCATAATCCTTTGGTCCAGGGTTCAAGTCCCTGCGGGCCCACCAACGACGACACCTCCCGGCGCAAAGCCGGGAGTTTCACCGAGCAAGCACACTGCATGGCGAGCCGTTTTTTCAGTCGATGCGCCGTTTTTCTTCTCTGGCTGATTCACTTCCTGCCACCGGTAGCAATCGCCGGACTCGGCACAGGGATAGGCGCGGTACTTTATCGACTCGGTCGCGACCGGCGTCGCGTCACCGAAACCAATCTGCGCCTCTGCTTTCCGGAAAAATCAGAAGATGAACGCCGCCTGATCGGCAAGGCCCACTTCGCCCTGCTCGGCCGGGCCATGCTTGACCGCAGCTTGTTCTGGTGGCGCCCCCCCCGGTATCTCGAAAGCCTGATCACGATCCGGGGCGAGGAAAAGCTTCGCGAACTGCTCGATCAGGGCAAACCGGTCATCCTCTTTGCGCCGCACTTCCTGGGCCTGGATGCCGGCGGCGTTGCCCTGATCATGCGCTTTGACATCGTCAGCACCTACTCGAACCAGAAAAATCCGATATTCAACGAACTGATACTGCGCGGCCGGCAGCGCTTCGGCAACCAGTTCCTGCTTTCCCGCCAGGACGGCATTCGCGCCACGATCAAGGCCATGCGCGCTGGTCGCCCCTACTACTACCTGCCTGACATGGATTTCGGAAGACGCGACTCGGTCTTCGTTCCCTTCTTCAACATCCAGACGGCGACCATCACGGGACTCTCACGCCTGGCGCGAGCGGCAGGCGCAACGGTAGTTCCCTGCGTCACGCGCATGCACCCTGACCGCCCGGGCTACCAGCTCGAAATCGGCGACCCCTGGGATGATTTCCCCACCGAGGACATTGAGGCCGACACCCGGCGCATGAACGCCTTCATCGAAGACGCCATTGCCACCATGCCGGAACAGTACTACTGGGTGCATCGCCGTTTCAAAACCCGGCCAGCCGGCGAGCCGCGGATCTACTGATCCCCGGTGCGCCGCTGCTCGAGCATCTTGGCGTACTTGGCAAAGCTGTTGAAACACCCCAGCAGGATGTGCACCAGGCCTGGCAAACCGTCGCGAAATCCGGCACGAAGAAAATAGAACTTTACAAACCTGACCAGCGGCGAGAGCAGCAACCGGGCAACCGACACCCGTCGCCCCTCGATCAATGCCGCACTGGCGGCCAGCGATGTATAGCGATTCTGCTTGGTCATGTACGATGCCAGCGTCTCCGCGGAATCATGCAGAAGATCACCCGCCAAGGTCCCGACCGGCACGGAGCAGAGCACTTTTTCGTGCACCACGTCATCCGACCAGTGTGCGACACGCCGATCGAACAAACGCAGACTCCAGTCCGGGTAGCCTTCGCCAAACTTCAGGTAGCGCCCCATGAAACGATTGCTGCGGGCAAAACGATAGGCCGCAAACGCGGGCTGCGCCATGGCCTTGCGCATACTATCCAGCAACGCAGGAGACAGACGCTCGTCGGCGTCGAGGCATAACACCCAGTCGTTGCGCGCAGCCTGCACCGCACGCTGTTTTTGCGGCCCGAATCCCGGCCAGTCCGTCTCGACGAAACGCGCCCCACGAGACTCGCAGACCTCCCGGGTGACGTCGTTGCTTCCGGAATCGAGCACGACAACCTCGTCGGCAAGCCCACGCACGCTGTCAATGCATGCCCCGACAACGCTGCCTGCGTTCTTTGTGATGATGACCACACTGACCGGATTCATAGCCCACCACCATCCAATGCGGTTTCGCCAATGGACGAAAACCCGCACGCGGCGGGTTTTCAGGAGATGCGTGGTGGTGATGGGCAGAATCGAACTGCCGACCTATGGGTTATGAATCCATCGCTCTAACCGTCTGAGCTACATCACCACGCTTAGAGGGCGCGAATTATAGTTGGCCGGCGGCCACGCGGTCAACCGCGTTATAATGCGCAACTTTTCCGCGCGCGGCTTGCCGAAGCGTCGCCACTGATTTTAAAAAGTTTTCCCATGCCCAAGAAACTATTCATCCGCACTTTCGGGTGCCAGATGAACGAGTACGATTCGGACAAAATGGCCGATGTGCTCAACGCCTCCGAAGGAATCGTCAAGACCGACAACCCCGAGGAAGCCGACATCATCCTGTTCAATACCTGTTCGGTGCGCGAGAAGGCGCAGGAAAAGGTGTTCCACGATCTCGGCCGGGTCCGCCACCTGAAGCAGAAGAACCCCGATCTGGTGATCGGCGTCGGCGGTTGTGTCGCCAGCCAGGAGGGCGACGCCATCGTCGCCCGTGCGCCCTACGTCGATGTCGTGTTCGGGCCGCAGACGCTGCACCGACTGCCGCAGCTGATTGCCGAGCGCAAGAGCAAGGGCAAGGCGGCGGTCGACGTTTCCTTCCCCGAGATCGAGAAATTCGATGCCATGCCGCCGGCCGAGGTCAAGGGCGCCAGCGCCTTTGTCTCGATCATGGAAGGCTGCTCCAAGTTCTGTACCTTCTGCATCGTCCCCTACACCCGCGGCGGCGAAGTGTCGCGGCCGTTCACCGACATCCTGACCGAAGTCGCCGACCTCGCCGCGCACGGCGTCAAGGAAGTGACGCTGCTCGGCCAGAACGTCAATGCCTACCGCGGCGACATGGACGGCACGGAAGAAAAGGCCGACCTCGCAATACTCATCGAATACATCGCCGAGGTGCCGGGCATCGAGCGCATCCGCTACACCACCTCGCACCCGCGCGAGATGAGCCAGCGCCTGATCGACACCTATCTCAAGGTGCCCAAGCTGGTCTCGCACCTGCACCTGCCGGTGCAGTCCGGTTCCGACCGCGTGCTGGCGGCAATGAAGCGCGGCTACACGGCGCTCGAATACAAGTCGGTCGTGCGCAAGCTGCGCGCCGCGCGCCCCGACATCTCGCTGTCGTCCGACTTCATCGTCGGCTTCCCGGGCGAGACCGACGAGGACTTCGAGAAGACGATGAAGCTGATCGACGACGTCGCCTTCGACGCGTCGTTCTCCTTCATCTACAGCCCGCGTCCGGGCACGCCGGCGCTGGAACTCGAAGACAGCACGCCGGCCGAGGTCAAATCGGCGCGCCTGGCCCGGCTGCAGCAGCGGATCGACGAACTGGCCCAGGCGGTCAGCCAGAGCATGGTCGGCAGCATCCAGCGCGTGCTGGTCGAAGGCCCGTCGAAGAAGGACCCGAACGAGGTCGCCGGGCGCACCGACAACAACCGCATCGTGAACTTCGTCGGCAACCCACGCTTGATCAACCAGTTCGTCGATGTCAGGATCACCCAGTCGCTGTCCCACAGCCTGCGAGGCGAAATTGTCATCCGCGAAAACTAGGGCACCCAAGTCACGACCGGTCGAGTTTGCCCTCGCACCGGTCGACAACACCCTGCTGGCCAATCTCTGTGGCCCGCTCGACGAGAACATCCGGCAGATCGAAACCGGTTTCGACGTGATCATCCGCCGCCGCAGCGAGCGTTTCTCGGTGACCGGCGAGCAGGCGCAACTGACCGCCGACGCGATCCGCCATTTCTACGCCATGGCCCGCCAGCCGCTGTCAGTCGACGACATCCAGCTCGGCCTGGTCGAGTTGACCAACGCCCCGGTCCGCCGCATCGGAAACGGCGACAAGCTGACCGACGGTCCGCAACTGGTCACCCGCAAGACCGAACTGCACGGTCGCACGCCGCGACAGGTCGAATACCTGAAGGCGATCCAGGAACACGACATCACCTTCGGCATCGGCCCCGCCGGCACCGGCAAGACCTACCTCGCCGTCGCTTCTGCCGTCGATGCCTTCGAGCGCGACCTGGTCCAGCGCATCATCCTGACCCGGCCGGCGGTCGAGGCCGGTGAGCGCCTCGGCTTCCTGCCCGGCGACCTGACCCAGAAGATCGACCCCTATCTGCGCCCGCTGTACGACGCGCTCTACGACCTGATGGGCGCCGACCGCGTCGCCAAGCTCTACGAAAAACGCGCCATCGAGATCGCGCCGCTGGCCTTCATGCGCGGTCGCACGCTCAACCACGCCTTCATCATCCTCGACGAGGCGCAGAACACGACGCCGGAACAGATGAAGATGTTCCTGACCCGCATCGGCATCGGCGCCAAGGCCGTGGTCACCGGCGACGTCACCCAGATCGACCTGCCCAAGGGCCACAAGAGCGGCCTGAAGGAAGCCATGGAGGTCCTGCGCGACGTGCGCGGCCTCGCCTTTACCGAATTCCGCAAGGAGGACGTGGTGCGCCACCCGCTGGTCGCCCGCATCGTCGAAGCCTATGAAAAACGCAGCCAGCAATCGTCTTGACCTGTCGGTGCAATACGCCTGTAACCGTGAGGGCCTACCCTTGCGCGCAGATTTCGTGCGCTGGGCACGCGCCGCCCTGATCGGCGGCGGCCAGGTCACCATCCGCCTGGTCGATGCCGACGAAGGTCAGGCGCTGAACCGCGACTACCGTGGCAAGGACTACGCGACCAACGTGCTGTCCTTCCCGTACGAAACCGAACCGCTGGTGATGGGCGACCTGGTCATCTGCCCGGCCGTCGTCGCCCGCGAAGCGACCGAGCAAAACAAGCCGCTGGCCGCGCATTACGCGCACCTGACGGTGCATGGTATGCTGCATTTGCAAGGCTGGGACCACGAAGATGACGTGGAAGCCCGTGACATGGAAGACGAAGAAAGGACAATACTGGCGGCCCTGGGCTTCCCCGACCCCTATGGGGACGAAACCACCGCCTGAACATCATGGACAGTGACAGTAAACCCGGTTTTATCGAACGCCTGACCTCCCTGCTGCTGCGCGAACCCGAGGATCGCCAGCAGCTCATGCAGATTCTGCATGCCGCCTACGAACGCAACCTGATGGACGCCGACGCGCTGACCATCATCGAAGGCGCCCTTTCCGCCTCGGAAACCCGCGTCACCGACGTGATGATTCCGCGGGCCCAGATGGACGTCATCGACGTCGACGACCCGCTGGACGAAATCGTCCCGGTGGTCATCGAGACCGCCCACTCCCGTTTTCCCGTCGTCGACGGCGACCGCGACAACATCCTCGGCATCCTGCTCGCCAAGGACCTGCTACGCATTCACACCGAAGAGAATTTCGACCTGCGTGACTGGCTGCGCCCGGCCGTCTTCATTCCCGAATCCAAGCGCCTCAATGTGCTGCTGCGCGAATTCCGCGTCTCGCGCAACCACATGGCCATCGTCGTCAATGAATACGGTGGCGTCGCCGGCCTGGTCACCATTGAGGACGTGCTCGAACAGATCGTCGGCGACATCGAGGACGAGTACGACTTCGACGAAGCGCACGACAACATCCGCCTCGATTCGACCGGCCGCTACCGGGTCAAGGCACGCACCGAGATCGAGGACTTCAACGAAGCCTTCTCGACCACGTTCTCGAACGAGGAATTCGATACCGTCGGTGGACTCGTACTGCGCCAGCTAGGCCGCGTTCCCAAACGCAACGAGAGTCTGGAAATCGACGGCATGCGCTTCCAGGTCCTGCGTGCCGACAGCCGCCGGCTGTACACCCTGCTGGTCGACCCACCCAAGCCGAAACCCGTCAGCGAAGATGCGCCGGCCTGAACTGGCGGCATTGCTTGCCGGCGCAGCCGGCGTCCTCTGCTTCGCCCCGTTTGACCTGTTCTGGCTGGCGCCGCTGCCCTGGCTGGCCTTGTTCGCCCTGTGGCGGCAGGCACCGGACGCGCGCCGGGCCGCGCTCGTCGGCTTCCTCTTCGGTCTCGGCTTCTTCCTCGCCGGCGTCTCGTGGATCTACGTCAGCCTGTCAGTGTTCGGCGGCATGCCCTGGTGGCTGGCCGGCCCGGCGACACTGCTGTTCTGCACCGCGATGGCGCTCTATCCGACGCTCGCCGGCTGGCTGTTCAAGCGCTGGCAACCCGCCGGATTCTGGCGCCAGGCGCTGTGGTTCGCCGTCCTCATCGCCGCCGCCGACTGGCTGCGCGGCTGGTTGTTTACCGGTTTTCCCTGGCTGGCCATCGGCTACACCCAGGCGCCGCCCAGCCCGCTGGCCGGTTTCGCGCCACTGATCGGCGTCTATGGCCTGTCGCTGCTGCTGGCGCTGAGCGCCGCCCTGCTGCTGCGCTGGCGCGTCGGCCTGCCGGTGCTTGCGCTGCTGCTTGCCACTGGTTTTGGCCTGCGTCAGCTTGAATGGACGCAGCCGGTCGGCGAGCCGGTCAGCGTCGCCCTGCTCCAGGGCAACATTCCGCAGGACATGAAATTCAATCCGGACAACTTCGTCCGCACCCTGCTGCGCTACCGCGACATGATCGCAGCGCATCCCGCCCGCCTGACCATCCTGCCGGAAACCGCCCTGCCCGCCTTCCTCGACCGGCTGCCCCCCGAATATCTCGATGAACTGAGCACCCTGGCCCGCCAACACGGTGGCGACATCGTCGTCGGCACGCTGACCGGCAACCCGGAAACCGGCTACTACAACAGCGCCGTCAGCCTCGGCAGCGCGCCACAGCAAACCTACAGCAAGCAGCACCTGGTGCCCTTCGGCGAATTCATTCCGGCCGGCTTTGCCTGGTTCATGGCCCAGGCCAACATCCCGATGTCGGCGTTTTCCGCCGGCCCAAGCCGGCCGGCAGCGCTGAGCGTCGCCGGTCAGCTGGTGGCATTCAATATTTGCTACGAGGATGTGTTTGGCGAGGAGATCATCCGCACCCTGCCGCAGGCCGGGATGCTCGCCAACCTGTCGAATACCGCCTGGTTCGGCCGCTCTCTGGCGCAACCGCAGCACCTGCAGATCGCCCGCATGCGCTCGGCCGAAACCGGCCGGCCAAGCTTGCGCGCGACCAATACCGGGATGACCGCGATCATCGACGCGCGCGGCGACGTGGTGTCGGCCTTGGCACCGTTCGAGACCGCCGTTCTCACCGGCGAAGTGCGCGCTTACCAGGGCAGCACACCCTACATTGCCTGGGGCAACCTGGGTTTCCTCGTCCTGCTACTGGCTGGCGCGGGCGCCGCGCAGATCAGGCGCGCTGCATCTGCTGCTGGATCGCCTGCTCCAGGCGCTGACGCTCGGCCATGACCTTGCTCGAATAGCGGCGCTCGGGGTCGTTGATCGCCCCGCCGAACTGCTGCAGACCGGGAACCAGGCCGCCATTGCGGGCAATCGATTCACGCAGGATGCGGGCGCCGACCTGGACATTGGTCACCGGATCGAAGAAGGGCAGCTCGCCGGCGTCTTCCGGCAGCTTGTCGGTATGGAAGCGCGGCATCACCTGCATCAACCCCTGTGCCCCGACCACGCTCTGCGAGAAGGGGTTGAAGCTGGACTCGACACCAATCACGGCGATGATCAACAACGGATCGAGGCCGAGTTCACGGGCGCTGTCCTGCGCCGTCAGGAAGATCGGCACCAGCACTTCATTCGACACGCGGTAGCGGCGGGCAACGTAGTGCAAGGCCTGCTGCATGCTCGGCACCAGACGCTCCTGATTCAGGGCGACCGGCTGCACGGCGGCATCGCCAAGCTCGCTCTCGCTCTCGCTGGCACTTACGCCACCGGGGAACATGGCCTGCAGGCCGTCGAGCAGACCGGAATGGCCCTTGTAGGTACCGGCCAGACCGAGCACGAAAACCAGCCCGGCCAACATCAAAAACTTGCGGACGACGTGCGAGACGGCCGCGACAACCCGCGAAGCTGCGGGAGAAAGGAACTGCGAAGCGAACATGCGCCCTCCTTCACTGTTGCCACCGGCGATCAAACAGCCGGCGAACGGTTACGGGGGGTACGACACCAATCCATTCCTCCGTGGGAGGAAGCAAGGTTTCCAACAGGCCGAGTCTGGCCGAAAGCGTGGAAACACCGGTGTTGCACCGCAACAAGACAGCGCGCATTCTATTGATTTATTTGAATAAGTCAAGAACCGGGCGCAGCACCACGGACTAAAGCGTTGTATGCACGCCACAGGCGCCAAGCTGCCGGGACAGCGCAAAAGCCTGTAAAATCTGGCGTTTTCCGTCTTTCCGAGTGCGTCCGATGACGACCAGCAAGAAACCCACGTTCCAAGAAATCATCCTGCGTCTGCAGCAATACTGGAGCGCCCAGGGCTGCGCCCTGCTCCAGCCATACGACATGGAAGTCGGCGCCGGCACCAGCCACACCGCCACCTTCCTCCGTGCCATCGGCCCCGAGCCGTGGAAGGCCGCCTACGTGCAGCCCTCGCGCCGCCCCAAGGACGGCCGCTACGGCGAGAACCCGAACCGTATGCAGCACTACTACCAGTACCAGGTGGTATTGAAACCAGCACCTGACAACATCCTTGAGCTCTACCTCGGCTCGCTTGAAGCGCTCGGTTTCGACCTGAAGAAGAACGACGTCCGTTTCGTCGAGGACGACTGGGAAAACCCGACGCTGGGCGCCTGGGGCCTGGGCTGGGAAGTCTGGATGAACGGCATGGAAGTGACGCAATTCACCTACTTCCAGCAGGTCGGCGGCATCGACTGCAAGCCGATCACCGGCGAAATCACCTACGGCATCGAGCGCCTGGCGATGTACCTGCAGGGCGTCGAGAACGTCTATGACCTGGTCTGGACCGACGGCCTGACCTACGGTGACGTCTACCACCAGAACGAAGTCGAACAATCGACCTACAACTTCGAGCATTCCGACGTCGACTTCCTGTTCCACGCCTTCGGCGCGCACGAGAAGCAGGCACAGCACCTGATGGGCGCGCAACTGGCGCTGCCGGCCTACGAACAGGTGCTCAAGGCCGCGCACACCTTCAACCTGCTCGACGCGCGCGGCGCGATTTCCGTGACCGAGCGCGCCGCCTACATCGGCCGCATCCGCAACCTGGCCCGCGCTGTCGCCCAGGCCTACCTCGACTCGCGCGCCCGCCTCGGCTTCCCGATGGCACCCAAGGAATGGGCCGGCGAGGTGCTGGCCAAGCTCGAAGAACAGAACGCCAAGAAAGCCGCCTGAGATGACTGCCAAGAACCTGCTCGTTGAACTCTTCGTTGAAGAACTGCCGCCCAAGGCATTGAAAAAACTCGGCGAAAGCTTCGCCGCCGCGCTCGCCACTTCGCTGAAGAAGGACGGCCTGGCCGCCGATGGCGCACAAGTGACCGCTTACGCCTCGCCGCGTCGGCTGGCCGCGCACGTGACCGGCGTTGCCGCCGTCGCCGCCGACAAGCCCGTGGTGCAGAAGCTGATGCCGGTCGCCGTCGGCCTCGACGCCAACGGTAATGCCACGCCTGCTCTGCTCAAGAAACTTGCCGCACTCGGCGCCGACGAATCCGCCGTCGCCAGCCTGCGCCGCGAAAACGACGGCAAGGCCGACATCCTGTTCTACGACAGCCTGGCCAAGGGCGCGACGCTGGCCGATGGCCTGCAGAAGGCCGTCGAAGCCGCGCTGGCTGCGCTGCCAATTCCAAAGGTGATGACTTACCAGCTGGCCAACGGCTGGGACACGGTCAATTTCGTGCGCCCGGCGCACGCGCTGGTCGCCCTGCACGGCAGTGATGTCGTGCCGGTTTCGGTGCTCGGCCTGCAATCCGGCAACACCACCAAGGGCCATCGCTTCGAAGCCGCCGTTGATCCGGTGGTGATCACCGACGCCGACAGCTACGCGGAAACGCTGCTCAAGGACGGCTCGGTCATCGCCTCCTTCGCTGAACGCCGCGCCGAAATCGCCCGCCAGCTCGCCGCTGCTGCGGCCAAAGCAGGCGGCAAGCCGATTGAAGACGACGCCCTGCTCGACGAAGTCACCGCGCTGGTCGAACGCCCGAACGTGCTGGTCGGTCAGTTCGAGGAAGAATTCCTCGCCGTGCCGCAGGAATGCCTGATCCTGACCATGAAGGCCAACCAGAAGTACTTCCCGCTGCTCGACGCTGCTGGCAAGCTGACCAACAAGTTCCTCGTCGTCAGCAACATCTCGCCGGCCGACCCGAGCGCGGTGATCGGCGGCAACGAGCGCGTGGTGCGCCCGCGCCTGGCTGATGCCAAGTTCTTCTTCGACCAGGACCGCAAGAAGTCGCTCGAATCCCGCGTGATCGGTCTGTCCAAGGTCGTCTATCACAACAAGCTCGGCACCCAGGGCGAACGCGTCCAGCGCGTCGCGGCGATTGCCCGCGCCATTGCCGAAACGCTCGGCGGCGGCGAACTGGTGCAGCACGCCGAACAGGCGGCGCTACTGGCCAAGGCCGACCTGCTCACCGACATGGTCGGCGAATTCCCCGAACTGCAGGGCATCATGGGCCGCTACTACGCCCAGCACGACAGCCTGAACGCCGATGTCGCCGATGCCATCGAGGACCACTACAAGCCGCGCTTCGCCGGCGACAGCCTGCCGCGCGGTCGCGTCGGCACGGTCGTCGCACTGGCCGACAAGCTGGAAACCCTGGTCGGCATGTTCGGCATCGGCCAGATTCCGACCGGCGACAAGGACCCGTTCGCGCTGCGTCGGCATGCGCTCGGTGTCATCCGCATGCTCGCCGAGGGCGACCTGAATCTGGCGGTCGACGGCCTGCTCGCCGGCGTTTTCGCGCAGTTCAACGGTGTCGAGGGCTTCGCCCCGAACCCGCAGGCGCTGGCCGACTTCATCTACGACCGCCTGGCCGGCAGCCTGCGCGAGCAGGGTTACACGGCGCAGGAAGTCGATGCCGTGGTCAGCCAGCGGCCGCAGCGCCTGGGCGACATCGTCAAGCGCCTGGCCGCCGTGCGCGCCTTCTCGGCGCTGCCGGAAGCGGCCGCGCTGGCCGCCGCCAACAAGCGCGTCGGCAACATCCTGAAGAAGGCCGAGGGCGTCGTCGACGCCCGCGTCGATGCGGCGCTGCTGCGCGAAGCCGCCGAAAGCGCGCTGCATGCAGCGCTGGTCGAGGTCGTGCCGCAGGCCGACGCCGCCTTCCTCACCGGCGACTATAGCGAATCGCTGCAGGTCCTGGCCCGGCTGCGCGCCCCGGTCGATGCCTTCTTCGACGGCGTCATGGTCAATGCCGACGATCCGGCGCTCAAGGCCAACCGCCTCGGCCTGCTGGCCATGCTGCACGCAGCGATGAACCGCGTCGCCGACCTGTCCAAGCTGTCTGCCTGAGTCACGGGAGCCCACCATGCCCGGCAAGCTGATCATTCTCGACCGCGATGGCGTAATCAATTTCGATTCCGCCCAGTTCATCAAGAGCCCGGAAGAATGGAAGCCGATCCCGGGCAGCCTGGAGGCCATCGCCCGGCTCAAGCAGAACGGCTACCGCGTCGTCGTCGCCACCAATCAATCCGGTGTCGGCCGCGGCCTGTTCGACATGGACACGCTCAACCGCATCCACAAGAAAATGCACAAGTCGGCCAATGAGCTCGGCGGCCGCATCGACGCCATCTTCTACTGCCCGCACACCGCCGATTCGCAATGCGACTGCCGCAAACCGAAGCCGGGGATGTTCAAGCGCATTGCCGACACCCTCAATGCCGACCTCAACGGCGTCGTCACCGTCGGCGATTCGCTGCGCGACCTGCAGGCCGGCGCGGCCATGGGTTGCCGGCCGATCCTGGTACTCACCGGCAAGGGTGAAAAGACTCAGGCCGAAGGCGACCTGCCCGCCGGCACCTTGATCTTTGCCGATCTGGCCAGCGCCGTCGATCACCTGCTGGCGCCCGAGCCCAAGGAAAAGAAATGAACGCCATCCGCTCCACCCTGTTCATGACCTACGCGATCATCTGGTCGGTGCTCAGCGCACCGCTGGTGGTCATTGCCGGGCCGTTGCTCGGCGGCGTCTGGGCCTACCGTTTCGGCCGCGTCTGGCGTCTCGGCACGCAATGGGGCGTCGAAAACCTGCTCGGCATCCGCCCGCAGGTGATCGGCCGCGAGAACATGCCGGACGAAGCCTGCGTGATCATGGCCAAGCACCAGTCGGCCTGGGAAACCATGACGCTGCAGGATTGCGTGCCGGACGACGCCTTCTGCGTCTTCGTGCTCAAGCAGGAACTGCTCAAGGTTCCCTTCGTCGGCTGGGGGCTGGCGGCGATGAAAATGATCTCGATCGACCGTAACGCCGGCAAGAACGCCCTCGACCAGGTCGTCACCCAGGGTCGCGAACGGCTCAAACAGGGCTACTACGTGATCATCTTCCCCGAAGGCACGCGCGTGGCCCCGGGCGAGAAGCGCCGCTACAAACCGGGCGGCGCCTATCTGGCCACCCACGTCGGCTGCAAGGTCGTGCCGATCGCCCACAACGCCGGCGAATTCTGGCCGCGCCAGGCCTTCCTGAAAAAGCCCGGCACCGTCACCATCAGCATCGGCCCGGCCTTCGACGCCACCGGCATGAGCGAGATGGACGTCAATCAACGCGTCGAGGACTGGATCGAGGCCGAGATGCGCCGCATCTCCCCGCACCGCTACCCCGATGCCGCTCAGGCCGCCTGAGACCCGACACCGCATCGTCCTCGCCGGGCAAGCCGTCGATTTCGCCCTGCAGCGCAGCGCCCGGCGCAGCATCGGCCTGCGCATCGACCATCGCGGTCTGCGCGTCGGCGCCCCCTTGCGCGCCCCGCTGCGCGACATCGAGACGCTGATCCGCGAACACGGCATCTGGGTGCTCGACAAACTGGCCGACTGGCGCGAACGGCCACCGCCGGAACGCTTCGCGGTGATCGACGGCGCCCTGCTCGAGATTCTCGGCACGCCGACCCGGCTGCGAGTCGTGCCCGCCACCCGGGCCGCCAGCGCCTTCTCCGCTGATGAAATCCACCTGGCCGTACCGGCCGGCACCGCCCCCGGAAAAGTGCTGGAGAACGCCCTGCGCCACCAGGCCAGAACGCTGTTCGCGGCGCGCCTGGCCCATTTCGCCCCGCAGCTTGGCGTCGCCCCGCCGCCCTTACGCCTGTCGTCGGCGCGCACCCGTTGGGGGAGTTGCAGCGCACGCGGCAACATCGCGCTCAACTGGCGGCTGATCCTGATGCCGCCGGCCATCGTCGATTACGTGGTCTGCCACGAACTGGCCCACCTCAAGGAAATGAACCACAGTCCGCGTTTCTGGTCTGTGGTCGAACAACTCTGCCCGAACTGGAAAGCGCAGCGCAACGAACTGCGCCGCCTCGGCCGGCAACTCCCGCAATTCTGAAAGGACACCTCATGCGCATCCTGCACACCATGCTCCGCGTCGGCAACCTCGACCGCTCGATCGCCTTCTACACCGAAATCCTCGGCATGCAGCTGCTGCGCCGCAACGACTATCCGGAAGGCCGGTTCACGCTGGCCTTCGTCGGCTACGGCAGCGAGGACAGCGAAGCCGTGCTCGAACTGACGCACAACTGGGACACCGACAGTTACGAGCTGGGCAACGCCTACGGCCACATTGCCCTGGCCGTTCCCGACGCTGCCGCCGCCTGTGCCGCGATCAAGGCGCGCGGTGGCAAGGTGGTACGCGAAGCCGGGCCGATGAAGCACGGCAAGACCATCATCGCTTTCGTCGAAGACCCGGACGGTTACAAAGTGGAATTGATCGAACGGGATTGAGCCTGGCGGCGCCGCTTTTGATACACTGCGAATCGTTCATGTATTCCAAAGGTAATAAAAGTGAAAGCGATCCCGCCCATCCTGCTCGCCGCTGCGCTGCTGCTTGCTGCCGTTCCGGCGCAAGCGCAGCAAACCGGCGTCCTTGAGCGCATCGCCGCCACGTCGACGGTGCGCGTCTGCATCTGGCCGGACTATTTCGGCATCAGCTACCGCGACCCGAAAACCCGCCAGCTGTCCGGCATCGATGTCGACATGGCCAAGGCACTGGGGCGCGACCTGCGCGCCAATGTCGAGTTTGTCGACAGTTCCTTCGCCCGCCTGATCGACGATGTCACCCAGGACCGCTGCGACATCGCCATGTTCGCCATTGGCATCACGCCGCTGCGCCAGGAAAAACTGCGCTTCACCCGGCCGCACATGGCCAGCGACATCTACGCCATCACCACCAAGAGCAACCGGCGCATCCGCCAGTGGAACGACATCGACCAGGCCGGCGTCGTCGTCGCCGTGGCCAAGGGCACCCTGCACGAACCGGTGATGAAGGCCCGCCTCAAATCGGCAACGCTGAAGGTGCTCGACACCCCGCAGGCGCGCGAGCGCGAAGTCGAATCAGGACGTGCCGACGTGTTCATGACCGATTTCCCGTTCAGCCTGCGCATGCTGCGCACCACCGACTGGGCGCGCCTGGTCAAGCCGGACAGCAGCTATCACATCACCCCCTACGCCTGGGCCATGCGCCCGGGTGACGACCGCTGGCACGCACGGGTTGAGGACTTCCTGGCGCGCGCCAAGCGCAGCGGGGAGCTGAAGGCCTTCGCCGACCGCCACGGCCTGTTGCCAATTGCCGTTCTCGACTGACGCGCCGCTACCGGCCGGCAGCCGTACCGGCGTCATCACCCGCCTGCTGATCGGTCTGCAGGTGGTGCTGATCGTCGCCGTGCTGCTCGGCAGCCTGTCGCACGTGCTGCGCCTGCGCCAGGATGCGCTGGACAGCCATCTCGACGAGGCCCGCGCCCACGCCCGGGTATTCGAGGAACAACTGACGCAAACCTTGTCCTTGGCCGACCTCAGCCTGCAGGCCATGCCTGAACTGATCGACGGCGCGCAGATCGACGAAAAGGCGACAGCCCGGCAACTGGAAGGCATGCTGCGCCGCCTCCTCTTCCTCCGCTCGCTGTCGATTGCCGACGAACATGGCCGCATCCTGGTCAGTTCCAACCCGGATAACGTCGGCCAGCAGATCGACAGCAAGGACTTCCAGCCGCCACGCGAAGGCAACGAAACTGCCAGCTTCCTGCGCATTGGCGTCCCCTGGCAGGGCCGCGACCTAGCCGATGCCTCGCCGAGCACGACCCGCAGCCCGATCCCGCCGGACAGCCCGAACTTCTTCCCGGTCATCCGCGAGGCCCAGGTCGGCGCACGCCGGCTGCAGATGGTCGCCGCCCTCAATCCCGACTACTTCATCAACCACTTCTCGCACCACATCGATCCGCAACTGACGCAGGTCGAGATCCTCGACTATCACGGCATCGTCATGCTCTCGTCGCGCGTCGATCTGATGCCGGGCAGCCTGCATCTGAGCGGGTCGCCGCTGGCCGAAATGCGCGACAGCGAAATCGGCAGCCGCGCCGAAGACATCGACGGCGGTCGACAGATGCTCAGCGCCTACCGCGCCTCGCGCAGCTACCCCCTGTTCGTGCTCGTGCATATCGATCGGGAACAGGCGCTGCAACACTGGTACGCGGAAGCAAAGATCACCCTGGCCGTCACCGGCGCCGCACTGCTGGTCATCATCACCCTCAGCCTGCTGCTGATCGGCCGCATCCGCCGCGGCCTGATCAACGAGGCCCGCCTGCATCACGAACGGCAACTGGCGGCCCAGGTGTTCGAGAACAGTACCAGCGGCGTCCTGGTGACCGATGCCGAACGGCGGATCCTCGCCGTCAATCCGCATCTGGAAAAGGTATCCGGCTTCAACGCCAGGGAACTGATCGGCCAGACCCCCAGGATATTCAGCTCCGGCCGGCATGATGACGGGTTCTACCGGCAGATGTGGGAAACCATCGACGAACACGACATCTGGCGTGGCGAAATCATCAACCAGCGCAAGGATGGCCGCCTGATCGAGGAATGGCTGACCATTTCGGTGGTTCGCGACAGCCACGGGCAGCTGGTCAATTACTTGGGCGTTTTCGAGGACATCACCGAACAGCGCCTGCAGGCTTTACGCCTCAAGCGCCAATTGGCCGCGCTGCAGGCGCTCAACGAAATCGCCACGATCAAGGGCCTCGACCCGCGGGAAATCCTGCGCCATGGACTGCGCCTGGCCAGCGAGCACCTGCACCTCGAATACGGCATCATCAGCCACATCGACCCGGCAGCCAATAGCTACCGGATCGAAGTCCAGGTCTGCCCCGACGGCCTGCTCGCCGACAACCAGGAATTCCCGCTGGGCGATACCTTCTGCGCCGAAATCATTCACCAGGACAAGCTGTTCCAGCTGGTCAATGCCGCCGAATCCGAGTACTGCGACCATCCGAGTTTCCGCGAATTCAAGCTGGCCAGCTTCCTCGGCACGCCGATCCGCGTCGACGGCGCGCTGTACGGGACGATCAATTTCTCGTCGCGCCAGCATCGCGACCACGATTTCGACCCCTCGGACCTCGAGTTCATCCAGCTGTTGGCCCGCTGGGCCGGCGCCGTGATCGAACGCATGCGCGCCCACGAGCAACTGGACAAGGCCCGTGCCGCAGCGGAAGCCGCCAGCGTCGCCAAGGGCAGCTTCCTGGCCAACATGAGCCACGAAATCCGCACCCCGATGAACGGCGTGATCGGCATGGCCGACCTCCTGCTGGCCACGCCGCTGAACGCCGAACAGCGCGACTATGCGGAAACCATCCGTCACAGCGCCGACGGCCTGCTCGGGCTGATCAACGATGTGCTCGACTTTTCCAAAGTCGAAGCCGGCAAGCTGGAAGTCGAGAACATTCCCTTCGCCCCGGCCGAAATCCTGCACGACACCCTGGCACTGCTCGGCCACTCGGCCGGGACCAAGGAAATCGCCCTCAACGGCACGATCGATCCGGCCGTTCCCGCCCGTCTGATCGGCGATCCGGGGCGGCTGCGCCAGATCCTGATCAACCTGGTCGGCAACGCCGTCAAGTTCACCTCAGTCGGCAGCGTCTGCGTCCACTTCACCGGCTGGCCGGACGGCGACGACAATCTGCGCCTGCAGATTTCGGTCAGCGACACCGGCATCGGTATGGCGCCGACCGTGATCGCCGGCCTGTTCTCACCCTTCTTCCAGGGCGATGCCTCGACCACCCGCCAGTTCGGCGGTACCGGCCTCGGCCTGTCGATCTGCAAGCGCCTGATTGAATTGATGGGCGGCAGCATCGCCGTCGAATCGACGCCCGGCGCAGGCAGCATCTTCCGCGTCGAACTGCCCTTCGCCATCGACCGCAGCAGCGCGCTGGCCCGCCCGGCCAGCGAACCGGGCACGCAGCTACGTGACGGCCTGCGGGTACTGCTGGTCGAGGACAACCTGATCAACCAGAAAGTCGCCGGCGCCCTGCTCGGCAAGCTCGCCTGCCAACACGTTGCCGTGAACAATGGCGAAGAGGCCCTGGCCCGCCTGCGCGAAGAGACATTCGACGTGGTCCTGATGGATTGCCAGATGCCGGTCATGGATGGCTTCGAGGCCACCCGCCGCCTGCGGGCCGGCGAAGCCGGCAGCAGCAGCCAGACGACTCCCATCGTCGCCATGACCGCCAATGCCATGCAGGGCGACCGCGAGGCCTGCCTGGCGGCCGGCATGGACGATTACCTGGCCAAGCCGGTCAGCAATGCCGCGCTGAAGCAGGTCCTGATCCGCTGGAGCAACGGCCGGGTTTAATTTCTGCCGGCGATGGCTTCGCGGGCGACCTGTTCAAACGTGTTCACCACCCCGGGCCAGTTGCGCAGCAGCATGTCATCGCGCGCCCGCACGCTCATCCCGACCAGACGTTCAGGCATCTCGACGCTCCACAGCGCGGCATCGACATAAGCTTTCTCGTCCCCGGGCGCGACGGCCACACTGTTGATGCCGTCGACCACCAGTTCCGCTGCCGCCGCACTGCGGTAAGCCACCACCGGCACGCCGCTGGCCATGGCCTCGGCCACGACATTGCCGTAGGTTTCGCTGAGGCTTGGGAAAAGGAAGATGTCGGCGCTCGCATAATGGCGCGCCAGATCCTCGCCATGGCGCATGCCGGCGAAATGATGATCGGGGTGTTCCTGCCTCAGCCGGCGCGCCGACGGTCCGTCGCCGACCCAGACCATGCGGGCATCGGGATGCCAGACCTGGATGGCGGCAAAGCACTTCTCGACCAGCGCCAGGTTCTTTTCCGGCGCCAGACGGCCGACGTAGAGACACACCGGCCCTTCGCCGACGGCGCCCCAGCCGGCGCGCAGCAGCGGATCGCGCCGCTGCGGATCGAACAGCACGGTATCGACACCGCGCCCGACCACCCGCACGCCGGGCACGCCGGCACCGGCCAGATCGGCGGCCAGCGCCGCCGTCGGCACCATGGTCGCCAAGGTGCGCCGATGCAGGATGCGCAGGTAGGCCGCCACGGCCGGACGCAGCCAGCCCATGCCGTAATGCACGCTGTAGCGGTCGAAATTGGTATGAAATCCCGAAGTCACCGGGATGCCCAGCCGCCGCGCCACGGCCACCGCCGACCAGCCGAGCGGCCCCTCGGTGACCACGTGCACCAGGTCCGGCCGCCGGCCGCGCCAGCGCCGGGCCAGCATCCGCCCGGCCGGCAGGCCGAAACGCAGCCCGGGATAACCGGGCAAAGGCACGCCGGGCAGGGGAACATCCAGTTCGCTGCCGGCGTCTTCCGCGCCCTGGCGCGGACGCAGCACCTCGACCCGGTGCCCCAGATCGCGCAGACCACCGACCAGGCGGCCGACCGTCATCGCCACCCCGTTCACCTCGGGCGGATAGGTTTCGGTGACAAAGGCGATATCGAGCATCACAGCTTCTCCAGCAGGACACCGCCCCAGACCACCAGCACCTGGAGCAGCGAGACCAGCACGGCGGCACTGCCGATGTCCTTGGCACGCTTGGCCAGGCGGTGGTTCTCCAGGCCGACGCGATCGACCACGGCCTCGATCGCCGAGTTGAGCAGTTCAACGACCAGCACCAGCAGCACACTGGCGATCAGCAGGCCGGTCGCCAGCCAGCCGACCGGCAGCCAGATGGCCAGCGGAATCAGCAGCAGCGCCAGCCACACTTCCTGGCGGAAGGCATCCTCGCAGAGGTAGGCGGCGCGCAGGCCGTCGAGCGAGTAGTTGAAGGCATTCCAGACCCGGCGCAGGCCGGTCTTGCCCTTGAAGGGCGATTCGTTGGCCGGATCAAGGCCGAGTTCGTCGGGGTGCGGCGCGTTCATGAATCCTCCTTGGCTGAACGCACCTTAAACACCCATTGCTAAGCTTTCATGACAAGCCGGTCAGGGCCGGTCGCCATGCGCGAGACGGTTCTCGATGTCGGCAAGGACCGTGCGCAGATCGGCGATCGTGTCGATCACGTAATGCGCACCGGCACTGGTGAACTCGCGGGCAATGCGGGCACGCAACGCGACCAGCGTATCCTCGTCGGCCGCCTCGAACTCGGCCTGCGTCAGCCCGGCCGGACTGCCGGAGAGCATCAGCCCGACCGTCCACATGCCGGCGTTGCGCCCTTCGAGGATGCCCGGCAGGGTGTCGTCGACCTTGACGCAATGCGCCACGTTGCCGACCTTCAGGTCGAGCACGCACTGCAGCGCCATCCACGGCCCGGGGCGGGCACCGGCGGCGAGATCATCGGCGCAGACGGTGCAGTCCGGCGCGTAGCCATTGGCGGCGGCAGCGACCATCAGTTTTTCCATGACCTGGCGCGGGTAGCCGGTGGTCGAACCGATCTTCAGGCCACGCTCGCGCAAGGCGGCAACCGTCTCCAGCGTGCCGGGAATCAACGCCGCGTGTTCGCCGACGCGTTCGACCTGGAGCGGCAGGAAAGTGCGGTAGATGTGATCGATGTCGTCGCTATTCATCGGCCGGCCGAACTGTGCCCGCCAGCGGGCGTCGACCGCCGGATCGCGGCCGAGCGCCTCGATGTGCTGCCATTTGCCCAGGCCCATCGGGCCGCGCGCTTCGGCCAGGCTCAGGTCAAAGTCATAGGCGGCGCGGAAGGCGTCGACGAAAATCTGGGTCGGCGCGAAGGAGCCGAAATCGACCGTGGTCCCGGCCCAGTCGAAAATGACGGCTTCGAGTTGTTGTTGCATGGGATGTCTCCGTAAGGTGGCGGCGGTTCAGCCGGAAGTTTTTCCGGCCCGCGCGGCGGCGCAGGCAGCGAGGAAGTCGGGAGCGTAGGGGTCGAAATCGCCACGCCGGCCCGGGGCGCTGGGCTGCGGATCGACGAAGGGCGCAGCGCCACGGATCAGTTCGCCGATCAGGCGACCGACGCCGCCGGCGAAGCTGATTCCCGAGCCGTTGCAGCCGCTGGCGACGTACAAGCCGGCGATCATCGGCGCGGCGCCGACGACCAGTTGCCGGTCGGGCGTGTAGTTGCTCGGCCCGGTCAGGTAATGGGCAATGCCCAACGTGTTCAGCGCCGGGAAGCAGGGCGCCAGTTCGTCGGCCCCCTCGGCCAGGTTGGCCCAGCCGTCGGCGTCGTCCGGATCGAAGACGAAGCCGGCAAGGTCGGCCGGCAGCGTGCGCGCGTCGGCGACCGCCGGCTGGCGCTCGCGGATGCCGAACAGCAGCGCCCCGACCTCGGGCCGGGCGTAAGCGCGGATTGCCGGCAGCAGGACGATGGCGCCGTCGCGCGGAAAAATTGGTGCCGGCTCGCTGATCCAGTACTGGCTGCGTACCGGCGCCATCGGCAGCGGCAGGCCAAGATCGACGCTGAGGCGGTTGGCCCAGGCGCCGGCGGCATTGACGATGACGCTGGCGGCACGCCGGCGCCCATCGGCCAGCTCGACACCCCAGACGCGCCCGGTATCGACAACGACACGTTTAACCTCACTAGCCTCGCAGCGCACGCCACGGGCGATTGCGGCGCGCAGCAGGGCGGTGGCAAACAGATAGGGTTCGACGTAGCACTCGTCGGGGAAGAAAACCGCGTGGTCGAAGGATTCCGGCGCCAGCCAGGGGGCGCGGGCGAGCGCCTCGGCTTTGTCCAGCCAGGTGCTGGCGATGCCGTGCGCGGCGGCGACTTCGGCACGCGCCTGCAACACTGCCAGGTGGCTGGCCGGTGCCGCGTGCAGTGCGCCGACCGTGCGCCGGCCGATGTCTTCGCCGAGTTCTTGTTCGAGTTCGGCCATCGTGCGGAAAGTCTGGCGGGCCAGCGCGATCTGCCCGGGATCGTCGCGCACCATGGTCAGCAGCGCCGCTGCCCGGCTGGTCGCGCCGGCCGCCGGCTGCAGGCGTTCGAGGACGAGGACGCGCTCGCCGAGTCCGTGGCGGGCGAGTTCGTAGGCGACGGCGGCGCCGAAGATGCCGCCGCCGACGATCAGGATGTCACGTTCGTTCATTCAGCTACCGCAACTTGCATGTCGCGCAGCGTCGCAGCCACGGCATCGACGACCTTGGCGATGTCCTGAGCGGTCAGCGCGCCGATGCAGCCGACACGGAAGGTTTCAACTTCGGTCAGCTTGCCCGGGTAGAGGATGAAGCCCTTGTCGCGCACCGCCGCGTAGAAGGTCTTGAAGTCGTAGTTCGGGCTGACCGGCGCGTGGAAGGTGACGATGATCGGCGCCTGGTGTTCGGGTGCCAGGAAAGGACGCAGGCCGAGGCCGGCCATGCCGTCGACCAGCGCTGCACAGTTGGCGGCGTAGCGCGCCTGGCGGGCGGGCAGTCCGCCTTCCTCGGCGTACTGTGCAAGCGCTTCGTGCAGCGCGACGACGACGTGGGTCGGCGGCGTGAAGCGCCATTGCGTGGTCTTCTGCATGTAGATCCACTGGTCGTGCAGGTCCATCGCCAGCGAGTGGCAGTTGCCGGCGGCGGCTTCCAGCGCGCTGCGGCGGACGATGACGAAGCCCATCCCGGGCACGCCTTCCAGGCACTTGCCGGAAGCAGCAACCAATGCCGCAATCGGCATCGTGCGCAGGTTGATGTCGAGCGCGGCGAAGGAGCTCATCGCGTCGACGATCAGCTCGCGGCCCTGGCGGGCGACGGCGGCAGCAATCTCGGCGAGCGGGTTGAGGATGCCAGTACCGGTTTCGCAATGGACCTGGGCGACATGGGTGATCGCCGGGTCGGCGGCGAGCGCCGCCTCGATGGCCGCCGGGTCGGCCGGCTGGTCTTCGGCGAAGCGCAGTTCGACGGCCTCGCGCCCGAGGTAGCTGAGGATCTTCAGGATGCGCGCGCAGTAGGCACCGTTGTTCGGCACCAGCACCTTGCCCTGGCGCGGCACCAGGGTGCCCAGCGCGGCTTCGACCGAGAAGGTGCCGGAACCCTGCAGCGGCACGCAGACGTGGCTGTCCTCGCCGTGGGCGATGGCCACCAGTTGCCGGCAGACGTCGGCGGTGATGCGGTTGAAGGCGGCGTCCCAGGAACCCCAGTCGTGCAGCATCGCCTGTTTGGTGCGCAGCGAGGTGGTCAGGGGGCCGGGGGTGAGCAGCAGCGGGTCGCGGTCGACGGCGTACATGGATAGGTTCTCCGAAAAAATCAGCGCTGGAAATGGCGCCAGGCCTGGTGGCGGCGCAAGAGCAGGTGGGTGAGCAGGGAATAGACGAGACTGATCAGCGCCGAGGTGAGCACGATCAGTGTCGCCATCGCCGCCGCCGGGCCGAGTTCGCCGGCCTCGTCGAGGTTGAGGATGGCGACGGCCGCCGGCAGGGTCTCGCTGGAATACAGGAAGACCAGCGCCGACACCGTGGTCATCGCGTTGATGAACAGGTAACGGGCGATTTCCAGCACCGCCGGCAGGCAGACCGGCAGCGTCACCCGCCACAGGGTGACGAAGCGCGACACCTTGAGCGAGGCCGAAACCGCCTCGAATTCGCGGTCCAGGCTCTTCAGCGCGGTCACCGCGGTCAGGTGGCAGGGCGTGTAGAAGTGCACGACGGTGGCGACGACCATGATGGTCAGTGTGTGATAGAGCCCGTTGAGCGGGTTATCCGGCGAATTGAAGAAGAGGATGTAGCCGATGCCCAGCACCAGGCCGGGCACCCCCATCGGCAGCGCCGCCATCGCCCGCACCGCTGTCCCCAGTGCAGCCGGCCGCGCCGGCGTGCGCTCGAGCAACCAGGCGGTGAGGAAGACCAGCGGTGTGCCGAACAACGCGGTCAGCGCGGCAATCTTCAGGCTGTTCTGCCAGGCGGCCAGGACACCGGCTTCGGCCAGGCCGTAGATGTAGTGGTCGAACGTCAGTTCAAGGTTGTACGGCCAGAAGCGGACCAGCGAGGTATACATCGCCATGCCGAGCACGCAGAACATCGCCGTCGCCAGCAGCAGGCAGTAGAGCAGCAAGGGCAGGTCGCGGCGGCGGTCGGGACGCGGCTGGTAGGGGACGGCGCGGGCGGTCAGGCTGGCCTGCTGGCGGCGCTGTACCCAGGTATCGATGGCGAAGGCGAACAGCACCGGCAGCAGGAGCAGCAGGGCAACGATGGCGCCGCGGCCGAAGTTGTGCTGGCCGACGACCTGGACATAGACCTCGACCGCCAGCACCGGGAAATTGCCGCCGATCACCTTGGGAATGCCGAATTCGCTGACCGAATAGGCGAATACCACCAGCGCCGCGCTGATCAGCCCGTATTTGGCGGCCGGCAGCGTCACCGTGCGGAAGCGCCGCCAGCGCGAGGCACCGAGCGCATCGGCGGCTTCGTAGAGACGGCCGTCGGCGGTGGCCAGGGCGACGACGAGGATCATCAGGGCGTGCGGAAAGGCCGCATAGACCGTGGCCATGACGATGCCGACCGGCCCATAGACCGAGGCACCGCCCAGCCAGGCCTTGAGCACGCCCTGGGTGCCGAACCACTGGATGAAGGCAATCGCCCCGACCAGCGACGGACCGAGCAGCGCCGACAGACCGATCAGCCGCCACAGGCCGCGCAGCGGCAGACAGGCGCGCTGGATGGCGTAGGCGTAAAGGAAGGCCAGCGGCACCGTGATCACCGTCACCAGCGCCGCCACCCACAGCGTATTCCAGGCCGCCGTCGCCATCCCCGGCGTGGCGGCGAATTCGACGAAGCGGAGCAGGCTGAAAGCGCCGTCGTCGTCGCGCACGCTGCCGACCAGCAGGGCCAGCAGCGGCAGCACCAGGAACAAGGCCAGGGCGACGGCGGCACCGAGCAGCAGGACGCCCGGCAGACGCTCTGCGCCGGAGCGGAAAACAAGCGGCCGGCGCAGGATCATGCCGCCTCCGGCAAGGGCTGCAGATGCTCGGCGGGAATGCCCAGGCGCAACATCGCCCCCGGGCGGATTTCGCGACCGCACAGGTAGTTGCTGGAAAACTGGGCGACCAGCGGCCGACCGTCGGCCGTGTGCGCGCGCAGCGTGACCAGTGAATACGGACCGAGGAACTCGCACTTGAGCACATGGCCGTAGAAGGTGTTCTCGCCCTGGTCGAGGGTATCGTGCAGACGGATGTCCTCGGGACGGACGTAGAAGCGGGCGGTCGCCCCGGCCGGCAGTTCGGCGGCGGTGCGCAGCAGCAGGTCGCCGCTGCGGGCGTGGTGCGGCCCGACGCGTTCGGCTGTGAGCAAATTGCCCCGACCGATGAAGTCGGCGACGAAATCGTTGCCGGGCTGGCGGTAAATATCGCGCGGTTCGCCGATCTGCTGGATGCGCCCCTGCTGCATGACGACGATGCGGTCGGCCATGGCCAGGGCTTCTTCCTGATCGTGCGTGACCATGATCGTGGTCACCCCGAGACGGGTCTGCAGGGCGCGGATTTCGCCGCGCAGGCGGACGCGCTCGATGGCATCGAGCGCCGACAGCGGTTCATCCAGCAGCAACAGGTCGGGCGCCGTCGCCAGTGCCCGCGCCAGCGCGATGCGCTGCTGCTGACCGCCGGACAACTGCGCCGGATACTTGGCCTGGGTGCCCGGCAGCCCCACCAACTCGAGCATTTCCTCGACCCTTTGCTTGGCCAGGCGGCGTTCGTTGCGGCTCGAGTTCAGGCCGTAGGCGACGTTGTCGGCAACCGAGAGGTTGGGGAACAGTGCATACGACTGGAAGACGATGCCGTAATCGCGTTGCCCCGGCGGCAGTCGGGAAATGTCGCGACCGGCATGGACGATCTCGCCTTCGTCCTGCATTTCCAGGCCGGCAATGGCGCGCAGCAGGGTCGTCTTGCCGCAGCCGGACGGACCGAGCAGGACCAGGAATTCACCTTCGTCCACGGCAAGTTCGATGTGATCGAGCGCCACAAACTGGCCGTAGCGTTTGCTCAACTGGCGGATGTCGAGATGGGCCATGAAACCTCGCAAATAGAAAAAACCGTCCGCCCCCCACGGGCACGGACGGTTGTCTGGAAGGAATTACTTCTTCGGTTCGGACTTGGTCGAATAACGCTTCTGCCACTCGGCCAGGATGGCGTCGCGGTTCTTGCCCATCCACTCGAAGTCGTTCTTGACCAGACGCTGCTCGTAGTCGTTGGGCACGTACTTCAGGCGCGTGGCGATGCCGGGCATGGCGACAACGGCAAAGTTCTTCGCGTACAACTCGTTGGCTTCGCGGGTGGTCGCCCAGTCCGAGAGCTTCTTCGCCGCATCAAGCTTGGGCGTGCCCTTGACGATGGCGATCGATTCCATGTCCCAACCCAGGCCTTCCTTGGGGAAGATGATGTCGATCGGGGCCCCCTTGGCGCGCACCGTGTTGGCCCGGTACTCGAAGGAAATGCCGACCGGGAACTCACCGGCACCGGCCATCACGCAGGGCTTGGAACCGGAATGGGTATACACGGCAATGTTGTCGTGCAGCTTGTCCATGTACTCCCAGCCACCCTTCTCGCCGAACATCTGCAGCCAGGCGGTGACATCGAGGAAGCCGGTGCCCGACGAGTTCGGGTTGGGCATGACGATCTTGCCCTTGAATTCCGGCTTCAGCAGGTCCTTCCAGCTTTCGATGCGGGGCAGGCCCTGCTTCTGCATTTCGGCGACGTTATAGCAGATCGCCGCGCCCCAGACGTCCATGCCGACCCAGGTCGGCGTCGCACCGGCCGAGCGGAAGCGCGGGTTGAGCGCCTTCAGGTTGGCCGGTGCATACGGCTGCAGCATCTTCTCCCGGTCGAAAACGACCATGCTGGAGGCGGCAACGCCCATGATCACGTCGGCCACCGGCTTGGCCTTCTCGGCCAGCAGCTTGGCAGTGATGATGCCGGTCGAATCGCGCGTCCACTTGATCTCGACGTCCGGATGCGACTTGTTGAAGGCTTCCTGATAGGCCTTGAGCTGGTCGGTTTCCAGCGCGGTATAGACATTGAGGACAGTCTTCTCGGCGTGCGCCGGGAGCATGGCCAGGGCCAGGCCGGCAACGGCAAAACTGCGGATGAGTTGCTTCAGTTTCATGCGGATTTCCTCCGGGAATGGGTGAAGGGGGTTTTCCTGCTGACCGGCCTGTCATCGAACTGACATCCCGTCGAACTAGACTGAACACATCTTAATGACGGTTTATTGCAGATTGTTGACAATCTACAAATGGACAAATGAATTACAATTCGGCTTTCGAATTTGCCCAGACAGCCATGTCCGAATCCACTTCCCTACCGGCCGGCAGCGTGCTCGCGCTGGTCCAGCGCACCTCCCTGCCCCGCCTGGTCGGCGAAGCGCTGGAAAACCTGATCCTGTCGGGCGAACTGCCGCCCGGCAGCAAACTCAACGAAGCCGCACTCGCCGAACGCTTCGGCATCTCCCGCGGGCCGCTACGCGAGGCCATGCGAGGCCTCGAAGAAAACGGCCTGATCTGCCAGGAAAAGAACCGTGGCGCCCATGTCCGCGAGATCGAACTGGCGGAGGCTGCAGACATCTACGCCGTCCGCGCTGGCCTCGACGCCACTGCCGGCCGCCTCCTGGCCGAGCGCATCAATGCCGCACAAATCACCGAACTGCGCAGCTTCGCCGAACGCATGCAGGCCGCCGCCGGCACGAACGATGTCGACACCTTCCACCGGCTCAACCTAGCCTTTCACGACCGCATCGTCGAGATGACCGGAAATCGCGCCCTGAACGAGGTCTACCGCCGCCTGGTCAAGCAACTGGCGCTGTTCCGCCGACGCAACCTGCTGGCACCGCAGGCCATCCCGCACTTTGCCGACGAGCACTCGGCCATCGTCGACCGGCTCGCCGCCGGCGACGGCGCCGGTGCCGCCGAAACGCTTTATGCCCACGCCCAGGGCGGCCGGCAACGCATGCTGCGCGACGGAGAACTCGGCGAGGTATCCAATGCCGCCTGAAGTGGACCGCAGCGAAGGCGACATCAACCTCGGCGCCCGCCGCGTCACCTGGCAGGACCAGCATCTCGACGCGGCGACGCGCGCACTGCTGGCCGAGGACGCGCGCTGGTTCCTGCACCAGTCGATGTCCACGCCCTGCCTCAACGCGCTGGCCGGCGCCCAGGGCAGTTGGCTGACCGACCTCAGCGGCCGGCGCATCCTCGATTTCCACGGCAACAGCCTGCACCAGATCGGCTACGGCCACCCGAAAGTGGTCGCGGCGATTCAGGAAACACTGGCGACCTTGCCCTTTTCGCCGCGCCGCTACGCCAACCGGCCGGCGGTCGAGCTGGCCCGCCGCCTGTGCGAAGCGGCGCCGATGCCGGAGGCGCGACTGCTGTTTGCGCCGGGCGGCACGGCGGCCATCGGCATGGCGCTCAAGCTGGCCCGGCTGGCCACCGGCCGCTTCAAGACGCTGTCGATGTGGGATGCCTTCCACGGCGCCTCGCTGGATGCCATCTCGCTCGGCGGCGAAGCCGTCTTCCGCCGCGGCATCGGCCCGCTGCTGCCCGGTGCCGAGCACGTGCCGCCACACGACCCGGGCCATTGCGTGTTCGGTTGCGGCGGCCGGTGCGCGCTGCGCTGCGTCGATTACATCGACTACTGCCTGGGCAAGGAGGGCGACGTCGCCGCCGTCATCGTCGAAACCGTGCGCTGCACCGATGTCCAGGTGCCGCCCGTCGATTACTACCAGCGCCTGCGCCGCATCTGCGACCGCCACGGCGCGTTGTTGATCCTCGACGAGATTCCCATCGCTCTCGGCCGCACCGGCCACCTCTACGCCGTCGAACGCTACGGCATCGAACCGGACATGATCGTCATCGGCAAGGGCCTGGGCGGCGGCGCCCTGCCGCTGGCGGCGCTGATCGCCCGCGCCGGGCTCAACGTCGGCCAGGACATCTCGCTCGGCCACTACACGCACGAGAAGAATCCGCTCGCCTGCGCCGCCGGGCTGGCGACACTCGACGTGATCGCCGAGGAAAACCTGCTCGAACGCAGCCAAACCCTCGGCGCCGCCGCGCTGGCGCAATTGCGCGCGGCGACCGCCGAGCTGCCGGCGGTGATCGAGGTGCGCGGGGCCGGCCTGCTACTCGGCATCGAACTGAACGACGCCGACCTCGCTGAAGCAGTCCTCTACCGCTGCCTGAGCGAAGGCCTGTCGTTCAAGGTCGGCCAGGGCAAAGTGCTGGTACTGGCCCCACCGCTCAACGTGGACGCCGCCGACCTCGACTGGGCGCTGGCCTGTATGGTCGCGGCCTTGCGGGCGGAAAGCCTTGCCTGAAGCTGGTTTACCGGTCAACGTCATCCTCGTCGTGCTGGCGGCTGCGCTGCTGCATGCCGGCTGGAATGCACTGATCCGTGGCGCCGGCGACAAGGGCTTGTACACCCTGCTGCTGCATGCCTGCAGTGGCACCCTGGGCGGCATTGGTCTCATTTTCCTCGGCCTGCCCGATGCCGCCAGCTGGCCCTACATCCTCACCTCGGCGCTGCTGCATACGGTATACATCGCCTGGCTGATGCGCGCCTACGACGGCGGGCAACTGGCCGTCAGCTACACCTTGATGCGCGGTCTGCCGCCGCTGCTGGTTGCCTTGCTGTCCGCACCGCTGCTTGACGAACCTCTGGGCCTGGGCGACTGGCTGGGCATTGCCGCGATCTGCGCCGGCGTGCTCGGCATCGGCCTGGCCGGCGGCCTGACGCCGGGCCGGATCATCGCCCATCCGGCCAGCCGGGCCGCCATGCTCAACGCCCTGATCATCGCTGCCTACACATTGGTCGACGGCATGGGCGCGCGCGCCGCCGGCAATGCGCTGGCCTACGCCTGCTGCCTCTACCTGTGCGAGCCCCTGCTCATCCTGGCCTGGCAGTACCGCCGCCGGGGTCGCCCGATGCTCGAACATTTCCGCACGCACTGGCGCCTGGGGCTGGCGGGTGCCCTATGCTCGACCACCGCCTACGCCGCCGTCCTGTGGGCAATGACCCAGGCACCGGTGGCGATGATCGCGGCAATGCGCGAGAGTTCGGTGGTCTTCGCCGTCCTCATCGGCAGCCTGTGGTTCAAGGAAGGCCGCCTGCGCCAGGGACTGCTGGCCGGCAGCGCGGTGGTACTCGGCATCGTCCTGTTACGCCTGTAAGCGCGCGGCGATTTGCGCTGGATCAAGCTGGGAGTCTTTGTCATTGCCGTGAAATATTGGCAACGACTCGGCATGTTACAAATGGTGCATCCCAACTCCTATGGAAAGCAGCATGGTTTTCTTCGAACTGTTTGCCCACAATCCAACCATCGTTCGCGTAGCGACCGGCGAGACCCTGTTCAAGGAAGGTGACGATGGTGGCCTGATGTATGTGCTGGCCAGCGGCAACGCCGACGTGATGGTCAACAACCTGGTCGTCGAACAGTTGCAGCACGGCAGCATCGTCGGCGAGATGGGCCTGGTTTCACCCGGCCCCCGTTCAGCCAGTGTCCTGGCTACCAGCGACTGCGAATTCGTCGCCATCGACGAGAAGCGCTTCCAGTTCCTGGTCCAGAACACGCCCTTCTTCGCCATGCAGGTGATGCGCGTGATGGCCGAGCGGTTGCGCGCCGTTGACCGGCTGCTGCCGGTCATCGAGGAAATCTGAGCCGACTCAGGCGCCGGCGGTGACCGGCGCCGACGCCGTGCTGCGCGCTTGCAGCAAGGCCCGGTAGCAGTTGGCCAGACGGCCGGCCATGGCGGTATCCGACCAGTCGTCGGCCAGCCCGCGTGCTTCGTCGGCCAGATGCCCCCAAGCCGCCGGATTGGCCAGTATCCGCCCGAGTACTTCGCCGAAGGCCTGGGGATCGTCGGGCGGGGTGAAACACCCCCGGCCGCTATCGAGGATGTCGGCGGTGCCCATCTCCGACAGGGCGACCACCGGCAGACCGGCAGCCATCGCTTCGAGCAGGACCAGCCCCTGGGTTTCGGTCCGCGAGGCAAAGGCGAAGACATTGGCTGCTGCGTAGCAATCGGGCAGGCCGCGCCGGCGGTCGAGGTAGCCGATGAAACGCACGGCGTCGTTCAAGCCGAGTTCGCTGACCCGGGCCTGCAATTCGCCCATCGCCGGTCCCTCGCCAGCGACCACCAGTAGGATGTCGGGTTGCTGACGGTGGGCATGGCGCAAGGCGTCGAACAGGAAGGCAATATTCTTTTCGTGGGCGACCCGGCCGACGAACAGCGCCACCGGCCGCGCCGGCGCAATGCCGTGGGCCGCCCGGAAGGCCAGCCCGTCGCCACTGGCGAACTGGGCCAGCGGAATCCCGGTCGGCAAGACCTGCATCGGCACCGTCACCCCGTAAGCCTGCAGACGGTCGCGCATCGCCGTCGACGGCACGACCACCGCATCGAGCGCGTTGCACTGGCGGCGCGACAGGCGCCGGGCCTGGGCACGCAGCCAGTTGCCGGGAAGGAAGGGCGCGTAGTACTCGACGTATTCCTCGAACAGCGTGTGATAGGTGGCGACCACCGGCAAGTTGCGCTGTCGGGCGGCCTTGAGACCGGCATAGTGGGCGACGAAGGGCGTCTGCACGTGAATCACGTCGCAATCTGCCGACGCGGCCAGCACCGCCCGGTGCATCGCCCGCCAGCCGACCAGCCGGTCCTCCGGATCGCGCGGCACCGGTCGTCCGGCCACGCGAACGATGCCCGGCTCGTCAGGCTCTTCGCCGTAACGTGGCACCACCAGGCGAACTTCGACGCCCTGCCCGGCCAGCGTCCGGCGGAAGGTTTCGATCGAAGTCGATACCCCGTTGACGCGGGGAAAATAAACATCCGACACCATCAGTACGCGCATTTCAGGCCTCCGCCATGTCTTCTTCGGCTTCGCGCCGGGGCGCGGCCAGGGCCAGGGGCCGGGCTGAGGACACGCCCCACTCGACCAGTTCCAGCCGACCGTCGAAGTGCTCGACGATAGCGGTGCAGGAATCGACCCAGTCGCCGCAGTTGATGTAATCCAGACCGTCGATCTTGCGGATCGTGGCCCAGTGGATGTGGCCGCAGATGACGCCGTCCAGCCCGCGCTCGCGGGCGTGATGAACGGCCGATTCCTCGAAATCGAAAATGAAGTTGAGCGCCGTCTTGACCCGCCGCTTGGCGTAACCGGCCAGCGACCAGTAACCGGGCCGACCAAGCTTGCGGCGTATCCACGACAGCCAGTGGTTGAGTCGGACCAGCAGGTCGTAGGCCTTGTCGCCGAGCACCGCGACCCAGCGGTGGTGGCGCGTGACCTGATCGAACTGGTCGCCGTGGATCAGCAGGTAGCGACGTCCGTCGGCGGTTTCATGCACCAGTTCGTCGGCCACCTCGATGTCGCCGAAAACGATGCCGCAGTAATCACGCAGGGCTTCGTCGTGGTTGCCGGGGATGAACACCACCCGTTCGCCGGCACGCGCCCGGCGCAGCAGTTTCTGGACCACGGTGTTCTGTGCCTGCGTCCAGCAGATGCTGCGACTCATGGCCCAGAAATCGACGATGTCGCCGATCAGGAAAGTCTGCTCGGCCGGGTATTCGCGCAGGAAATCGAGGAGTCTGTCCGCCTGGCACGCCCGGGTGCCGAGGTGGATGTCGGATAAAAACAGGCTTCTGACTTTTGGCATGTCGCCACGATAGCGGCGGCGCATGAAGCCCCGGTGACGGGGAGATTACAAAACCGTGACGGGGAGGCTCACTCGCAACGCACCCGGCTGGCCGGGAAGCAGGCGGCAAAACGGCTGCCCTTGCCGGGCTCGCTGCTGACTTCGAGCGTCGCCTGATGACGGCTCAGCGCGTGCTTGACGATCGCCAGGCCGAGGCCGGTGCCGCCGGCATCGCGCGAACGACCGCGATCGACGCGGTAGAAACGCTCGGTCAGGCGGGGGATATGCTTGGCGTCGATACCGATGCCGGTATCCTGGACGGCAAACTCCGCGCCTTCCGGCGAAATCCGCCAGATCAACGTGATCGTGCCACCGGCCGGCGTATAGCGCACGGCATTGGCAACCAGATTGGCCAGGGCACTGACCAGTTCGGATTCGGCCCCGAGCAGGTCGCCCTGGCCTTCGCTGTCGAGCACGATATGGTGGCGCCCGGCGGACAAGGCTTCGGCATCGCGACGCAGCTTGTCGACCAGGCTGGCCATGTCGACCAGTTGATCCTCGGGCGGCGGCGCCGATTCGATCGACGACAGGGTCAGCAGATCCTGGACGATGGACTGCATGCGCTGCGACTGCTCGCCCATCAGTTGCAGGTAATGCCGGCGGGTATCCTCGTCGACCTCGATTTCCTGCAGCGTCTCGACAAAGCCCGAAAGGACCGTCAACGGGGTGCGCAATTCATGTGAAACATTGGCGACGAAATCGCGCCGCATGCTGTCCAGCCGGTCGGTCTGGGTGATGTCCTTGACCTGCAGCAGCCAGCAGTCCTCGGCGTAGGACATCAGGTACAGCGACAGCACACGTTCAAAATAACGGTCCAGGCGCAGAGTCAGCGGGCGCGTGTAATCCGCTTTTTCCAGATAGGCCATGAAGGCCGGCGCGCGGACGATGTTGCCGATGGCCTGACCGCGATCACTGGCCGTGGCCAGGCCGAGCTGACGTTCAGCCGTCTTGTTGCAGAACTGGATGCGGAAGGCGCCGTCGAGCAGGACAATGCCGTCGTTCATCGCATGCACGGCGGCGATCAGGCGGGCGATGTCGCGCTCGCGCTGCTCGATCTTTTCCAGCAACTCCTTCTCGTGGCGATAGAGCCGGCGGAACACCTGGTCCCATTCGCCGTCGCCTTCCAGGCTGGCATCGAGCACCCGCTCGCGCGACCAGCGTTCGAGGCGGGAAAAATTCCGGTAATGCATCGACAGATGGATGGACAGGCCGGTGTAGAACAACACCCAGCCCATCCAGGTCTCGACATACCAACCGAGCAGGAAGGAGACGATGACCGTCAGCAGGCCATAGAGCAGCGCCCGTTGCACGGCCGGTCAGGCGCCCCGAAAACGGTAACCGGTACCGCGCACGGTCTCGACCCGCTCCTGATGACCGGAGGGTTCGAGCGCCGCACGCAGGCGACGGATATGGACATCGACGGTGCGTTCCTCGATGAACACATGGTCACCCCAGACTTCATCAAGCAACTGGGCGCGTGTATAAACACGCTCGGCATGGGTCATGAAGAAGAACAGCAGGCGGAATTCGGTCGGCCCCAATTCGATCGGCTGGCCATCGGCGAGCACGCGATGGGTCGCCGGATTGAGCTGCAGGCCACCCACCTCGACAGCTTCGCCGGCCAGATGCGGTGCCCGGCGGCGTAGCACGGCACGAACCCGGGCGACCAGTTCCTTGGGTGAAAACGGTTTGGTGACGTAGTCGTCGGCACCGGCATCCAGGCCCTGGACCTTGTCCTCTTCATGGACACGGGCGGTCAGCATGATGATCGGGATGTCACGGGTACGTTCGTCGCTGCGCATCTTCCTGGCCAGCGCGACACCGGATTGTCCCGGCAGCATCCAGTCCAGAATGAGCAGATCGGGCAAGGCTGCGCGGATCGCCGAATCGGCCTCTTCCGCGCTGCCAGCACGCACGACGAGAAAGCCGGCATGCTTGAGGTTGATTACAACCAGTTCCTGAATCGCCGGTTCGTCCTCGACGACCAGAATCGTCGGTGTCACTTGATCGCCTCCTTGTTGTGACGGATGTCGCGGCCCTCGACGATAAAGATCACATGCTCGGCAATGTTCTTGGCGTGATCACCGATCCGCTCGATGGCCCGGGCAATCGACAGGATGTCGATCGCGACCGTGATGGTACGCGGATCTTCCATCATGTGGGTGATCAATTGCCGCATCACCGACTTGAACTCGGCATCGACGTTGTCGTCGGCACGGATCACGCTCTTGGCGAGTTCGCCGTCAAGGCGGGCGAATGAATCGAGCGACTGACGCACCATGACCAGCGCCTCACCGGCCAGGTGACGCACACCAACCGCATACTGCGATGGCATGTGGCCATTGTCGTAGATGCGGCGCACGCCCTTGGCGATCTTCTTGGCCTCGTCGCCGGCACGCTCCAGATCCGGCACCATGCGGCTGATGCCGAGTACCAGGCGCAGGTCGGAAGCGGTCGGTTGGCGCATCGCGATGATATGTGCACACTCGTCGTCGATGGTCACTTCCAGTTCATTGATCTTGCGATCATTGTCGACGATATGTTTCACATGACCGACGTCGCCGTTGCTGTAGGCGTCGATGGCGGCGGTCAATTGGGTTTCGACCAGGCCACCCATCTGCAGCACATGGGTGCGCAGACGATTGAGCTCTTCGTCGAAGATACTGGAAATATGCTGGGTCTCGTTCATGTCCTGTCCTGTCCTGTTCTAGTCATCGGGACGCAACGCTTAACCGTAACGACCGGTGATGTAGTCTTCGGTGCGCTTCTGCGTCGGATTGGTGAAGATTTGCGCCGTCTCGCCGATTTCAATCAGGTCGCCGAGATGGAAGAAGGCGGTACGATCGGACACACGAGCAGCCTGCTGCATGTTGTGGGTGACGATGACGATGGTGTAGTTCTTCTTCAGTTCGGTGATCAGCTCCTCGATGATGCCGGTGGCGATCGGATCGAGGGCCGAGCAGGGTTCATCCATCAGGATCACATCCGGGCTGACGGCCACCGCGCGAGCGATGCACAGGCGCTGCTGCTGACCACCGGACAAACCGGTCCCCGGCGCCTCGAGACGGTCCTTGACCTCTTCCCACAGGCCGGCGCGGCGCAAGCTGGACTCGACGATCTCGTCCATCTCGCTCTTGCTGGAGGCCAAACCGTGCAACTTGGCGCCATAGGCGACGTTGTCGTAGATCGACTTGGGGAAGGGATTCGGCTTCTGGAAAACCATGCCGACCTGGGCGCGCAGCAGCACGACATCGACCGACGGGTCGTAGATATCACGACCATCGACGGTGATCTTGCCGGTCACGCGAGCACCAGCGACGGTGTCGTTCATGCGGTTGAAGCTGCGCAGGAAAGTCGATTTTCCGCAGCCCGACGGGCCGATGAAGGCCACCACCTCGTTCTTGACGATGTCCAGCGAAACACCGTGCAGGGCTTCGCTCTGTCCGTAGAACACGCGGACATCGCTGGCGCTTAGCTTGACCTCCCCTTGGGCCTGAGCCGCCGGCTGCTTATTGATATGGGTTTTCACGGTGCTCCCCGAGGTCGACATTGGAATGTTCAGAGTTTGCGTCATGCTCATGATCTTTACCACCTGGTTTCGTAACGTTTGCGCAGCCAGATCGCCATTGAATTCAGCGACAGCATCAGGGCCAGCAGCACGATGATTGCGGCCGAAGTCCGGCCTTCGAAGAAATTGCGCAGTTCATTGCCCTGCCACAGGAATATCTGCACCGGCAGTGCCGTCGATTGATCGAACGGCGTCGCCGGCACGGCCGAGACGAAGGCACTCATGCCGATCAGCAGCAGCGGCGCGGTCTCGCCCAGCGCCTGGGCGACCCCGAGGATGGTGGCGGTCAGGATTCCGGGCAGTGCCAGCGGCAGCACATGGTGCATGGTCGCCTGAACCTTGGACGCGCCAATGCCCAGCGCCGCTTCGCGGATCGACGGCGGAATCGCCTTGAGCGTCGACCGGGTGGCGATGATCACCGTCGGCAGGGTCATCAGCGTCAACACCAGACCGCCGACGACCGGTGCCGACATCGGCAACTTGAACCACAGGATGAAGACTGCCGCACCGAGCAGACCGAAGACGATGGACGGCACCGCCGCCAGGTTGTTGATATTGACTTCGATCAGGTCGGTGATGCGGTTCTTCGGTGCGAATTCCTCGAGGTAGATCGCCGAAGCCACACCGATCGGCACAGCCAGCAGGATGACGATGATCATCATCATCAGCGAGCCCATGAAGGCGCCGGCCAGACCAGCCGCCGCCAGCGAGCTGCGCGAGTCGGTATTGAGGAAAATGGCGGTACTGAAGCTATTCTTGATGACGCCGTCGGCGTACAGCTTGTCAGCCCACTCGCGGGTCTGGGCGCTCAACTGCTGGCGGTCGTCAGGCAGACTGCGGTCGATGTTGCCCTTGAGCCAGACATCGACGTTGGCATCGGCCAGCAGCTTCAGCTTGACGGTCTTGCCAACGATGGACGGATCGGCAACGATCCGATCACGCAGCGCGAAGGCCTCGCCACTGGTAATCAGGGCGATTGCATCTCGCGGCGAATCGGCTGCCGCCGGGATGTGTTTGGCGATGGCATTGACCAGCAACTGGCTGAAGTCGACAAAGCCCAAATCCATCTGCCAAGCCATATCCCGCTCCTTGAACTGGGCGGGTGATTCACCGGAAGCCTGCACCGGTTTTGGACCAATCTGGACGATTTCCGGATCGAAATGGACGTCGATCTCGAAAGTCGCCTGCCAGAAGGACGGCAGGCCCTTGCTCAGGATCGTGCCGAACAGCGAGGCGACCAGTGCCAGCGCGATCAGCACGGCACCGACACCGACCAAGCGGAAACGGGTTTCCTGGCGCTGGCGGCGTTGCAGCGAAGCCTTCACCTTGGCCTCGATGGCCGCATACCCTTGATTATTAGGTTTGTTCATGGCTTGTTGGCTCATTTATTCATACTGCTCACGGTACTTGCGTACGATGACCAGGGCAATTACGTTGAGGATCAGGGTCATCACGAACAGCGTCAGGCCGAGGGCGAAAGCCACCAGCGACTGGGCGCTGGCGAAGTCCTGATCACCGGTGAGCTGATTGACGATGGAAACGGTCACCGTCGACACCGCCTCGAAGGGGTTCGCCGTCAGCACCGGGCTGTTGCCCGCCGCCAGCACGACGATCATGGTTTCGCCAATGGCCCGGCTCAGGGCCAGCAGGATCGCGCCGACGATACCCGGCAGCGCGGCCGGCAGCACCACCTTGACGATGGTTTCCGACTTGGTGCCGCCGAGGGCCAGCGAACCGTCGCGCATGGTCTTCGGCACCTGGGTGATGATGTCGTCGGACAGCGACGAGATGAAGGGGATGATCATGATGCCCATGACCACGCCGGCAGTCAGTGCCGACGTTGCCCGGATATCCAGGCCGATACCGGCGCCGAGTGCCGACAGCAACGGCCCGACGGTGACCAGCGCGAAGAAGCCATAGACGATGGTCGGGATGCCGGCCAGCACTTCAACCACCGGCTTGACCAGCGAGCGCACCCGGTTGCTGGCGTATTCGGCCATGTAGATGGCCGTCATCAGGCCGACCGGAATGGCCACCAGCATGGCAATGAAGGAGATCAACAGGGTGCCGCCCATCAGCGGCAGCATGCCGAAACCGCTCTGTCCTTCCGCCCCGGTCGTCGCAAAGCGCGGATTCCACACCGTACCAAAGAAGAAGTCGCTCGGGCTGATCATCTGGAAGAAACGCAGCGACTCGCCCAGCATCGACATGACGATGCCGACGGTCGTCAGGATCGCCACCGCCGAACAAAAAATCAGGGCGATGTTGATTGCGCGCTCGACCTTGTTACGGGCCCGGGTTTCGGCGGTCGTCGTTCGCCAGGACCAGAACAGCCCGAGGGCGGCAACGGTAGCCATCAGAGCAGCCACCAGCACCTGGCCGAGGCCCTGATAATGACGCATGGCGTCGGCAGCGGCCATTTCGTACGGCTGCGCTTCACCCAACACACCAAAGCCGGTGGCAATATTCGCCAGACGCTGCAGCAGCACTTTCTGCTGCATCGCATCCTGGGGCAGGAATTCGATCGGGATCGTTCCCAGAACCAGGGTATGGACGATCTGGTTGCCGAAGATCACCCACAGTACATAGATAGCAAACGCCGGCAGGGCGGCGCGCAGGATGGCCAGGGCACCGTGGTAGCCCGGACGGGAATGTGTGGCGCGCGGGCCAGCCAGGCTTGCCACACCGCGTCCGCGCACCAGCCCCATCTGATAGGCCAGCGCCGCGAGCACCAGCAAGGCGATGGCGACGGTGAAATTGTTCATTGTGCTGTTCCGCTTGTTTGACTTGAAAAAAAGGGGGGCACACGCCCCCCTTGCCCCTGCACGGGATTACTTGACTTCAACAGCCTTGCGGTCCTTGATGGCCTTGACGACTTCAGCACGCTCCTTGGCGTTCAGCGGAATCAGGCCAGCCTTGTCGAGCGGGCTGCCAGAACCGGAAACCTGCGGCGACAGGTGATACTGGGCAAACTCCAGCAGACCCGGAATGACGCCGACGTGAGCATCCTTGATGTAGAAGTAGAGCGGACGCGAGACCGGGTACTTGCCGGTTTCGATGGTCGCTTCGCTGGGCACGACGCCGGAGATGGTGGCGACTTGCAGGCGATCGCGGTTCTGGTCGTAGAAAGACAGACCGAAGACGCCGACGGCGGTCTTCTGGGCATCCAGACGAGCCAGGGTTTCGGTGTAATCACCGGCGACTTCGACGACACGGCCGTCGGTACGGATGGCGTTACAGAACTTGTGCACCGCCTTGTCGTCGGTCATTGCCTTGACTTCGGCGAAGGTCTTGCAGCCCGGAATGACGGTCTTTTCTTCATAGACTTCGCGGGTACCGTGGTTGGAACCCGGGATCACCAGGGTGATTTCCTGGTCCGGCAGGCTGCGGTCGATCTGCGACCAACGGGTGTAGGGGTTGGCGACCATCTTGCCGTCTTGCGGGATTTCCTTGGCGGCAGCCATGAAGATGTGGCGCGGCTCAAGCGCGAACTTGCCGCTGTCGCGGCGCGAAGCGAAGACGATGCCGTCGTAGCCGATCTTGACTTCGATGATCTTGGTCACGCCAGCCTTGGCGCAGGCTTCGACTTCCGAGGCCTTGATCTGGCGCGACGAGTTGGCGATGTCGATGGTGTTGGCGCCGACACCCTGGCAGAACTGGCGCAGGCCGCCCGACGAACCGCCGGAACCGACCACCGGTGCCTTGAATTGCGGGAAGGTCTTGCCGAAGTTTTCGGCAACGATCGAGGAGAACGGCAGCACGGTCGAGGAACCGGCGATCTGGATGTTGTCGCGGGCCATGGCAGGCATGGCGGCAGTCGCAGCGGCGACGGTGACAGCAAGAGCAGTAAGGCGGAATTTCATATTTACCTCTCGTGGTACGGATGGGAATCTGTCCTGCCGCCCCCGGGGCGACAGCGTGAATACGTTCGGTCGACAGCTGATTTGCCGGCGACTAGAAGCACTATAAAAGCCCAATGTGACAGCAAGATTACAGTGCCGGGACTGCCCGCAAGCGGAACCTTGATACCGTTCCGGCCAGCCTTTCGCTCGACGTACGCAGCGACACCACGGCGCCAGCCACCGCTTGCTGCCCCGCAGCAATGCGCTCGCTGGCCTGGCTCAGCGACTCGACCTGAACCGCCACCAGATCGCTGGCCTGACGCTGCGAGCGCAGGGTATCGGCCATACCAGTCACTTCTGCCAGAGTTCGCTCGATCGCCTCGCCGATCCGGGTCATGGCCTCGCCAGCACGAACGGCCTGGCTGCGCCCTTGCTCGACCCGAGCACAAGCCGCCGACACCTTGCGACTGGCCGCCTCGATCCCGGTCTGGTTCTGGCTGACCACCGCTTCGATCTCCCGCGTCGACAGCGCCGTCCGCTCGGCCAACTTGCGCACCTCATCGGCAACCACGGCAAAACCGCGCCCCTGCTCGCCGGCTCGGGCGGCTTCAATGGCGGCATTGAGCGCCAGCAGGTTGGTCTGCTCGGCAATTTCGCGAATGACGCCGACCATGGTGCCGATCTGCACCGAGTTCTCATCCAGCCGCGCAATGTCGTCCGCCCCCTCGGCAATGGCCGCCGTGATCAGATCCATCTCGGCCAACATCCCGGCAATCACCCGTCCCCCCTCGGTACCGCTGGCCCTGGCGGACTCGGTCGTCGCCAACACATCCTCGGCTCCGGCAGCGATAACTCCGATGGCGGTGGCCAGTTCCTGCATCGCAGCCGCCATTTCCGCCGCCGAATCCGATTGTGTAGCGGTCGCTGACAGTGCGCCATCGGCAATACCGCCCAACTGACCGGAATGGGTCTCGATTTCGACGACGCCAGCCTTGATCGCGGCAATGATGCGAATCAGCTGCTGCTGCATGTCCTGGATCGAATGCAGGACACCCTGTGCCGGCCCGTCGGGCGGAACCGCATCCAGGCGCCCCTCGGCCACATCACGAGCGATAGCCGCCAGCGCCCGGGGTTCGCTGCCCAGTTCGCGGACGATGCTCAAGCGCACCCACAGCGACAGTCCGACGCCGACCAGCACTGCCATTCCACCGCCCACCAGCATCAGCAGGAGATCACGCTGGTAGCGCGCCTGAGCTGCCTCATACTGTTCTCGCGCCATGTCGAGCTGTAGCTCGATCAGCTCGGCAATCCGTAGCGACAGGGGGTCGATGGTCGCCGGCAAGGTCTTCACCACGAACTGTCCCAGCGCAAAGATATCCTCGGCGTCGAGAATCCGCTTCAACTCCCCCAGGGCGGCATTGGCCCGGGCCGCGCCAGTCTGCAGCTCGCTTGCTGCCGCCTGCTCGACGGCAGACTTGGGCAGACGCTCATAGGCCGCCAGTTTCTCACTGACCAGAGTTTCCGCCGCCACCACCAGATCACGCGCCTGGCTCATCGGCATCAGGCTGCCGTTGGCCTTGTAGGCTGCCCCCATGACGTTCACGGCGTACATGTCGGCGACCTGCTTCAGATCCCTGAGCACCACGACGCGCTGGGTATAGACCGACTCCAGGCCGGTCAGGCTGGTGCGCATCCCGTATACCCCCCAGATCCCTGTCAGACACAGCAACAGCAGCAAAGCAGCGCTGAGCAGAAGCAAGCGCGTACGAATCTGAAACCTGCCCATGTGAACTCCTGTCATTTTTAGCACATCAATAACGACTTGGAAATATTTCACATTGATTTTTCAATTTGATGACGACCACTACAAGCTCACCGACCATGGGCCGAAGTTCGTGCAAGGCGACCGGGAACTACCGGGGGCTGGAATTTCCCGGTATTGACTCGCCCAACACAGTCACTTTGCGAGCCTATCGCCTTGATCGGACAGCGCGATGTCACCGAACGGAAATAAATAAACAATATTTATTGTTTAAATTACTCACCAACAAACCCCTCCAACCCCTCATTACTGAATTCGTACATGGACAAGGGACACAGCCAGCCGGGAGCATGGGCCGTCATTTACTGCGCTGCCACAGGCAAATTTCTGATGGGCAAACGCTCCGCCAAGGTCAACAAGGCAGGTGTGTGGAATCTCTTTGGTGGCCGGATCGATGACGGCGAACGCCCCAGGGAAGCGTTATTGCGAGAACTGGGTGAAGAAGCGGGTATCCGCATCAAGGCCAAACGCCTTGCCAAGCTGGACACCGTGAGCAAAAAGCTGCGTTCCCGGCAGTTCGAGCGGGATATGCACTATTTCGTGATTCGCGCTGCGCACGAATTTTCTCCGCGACTGAACCGGGAGCATAGCGATTTCGGTTGGTTCGCAGCCAAGCAACTCCCATCGAGGTACAACGCCCCCACCTCGATTGCCATCAAGAAAGGCTTGTTCGCGAAGGCGGCCCGCGACTAGGCAGGGTCAAAATACCAGGCAACTGACGGCACATTCCAAGACGCCGGAGCCAGCCGTCTATTCGACATGCAGCTTGATCTCTTGATTCATGAGGCGCCGAATTGTCGCCACCCCCCGTCGCTCGCATTCGGTGCACCAGGGTTGGCAGCGGTTCATCAACGACTCGGCTAAATGCAGGGCGTCGATCATTGTCGCTTGCGCCTGTGGAGTATGCCAGGCAGCGATAGCGTCGCGTGATTCCTGCGGAATTGTTCCGTCCCCGACCCAGTCCTGCAATCTGGAAAGCGCCACGTGAAAATCGTTGAGGAACCCGAACGCGTCCTGCAAGCTGGCAACCGATTTGGCGTAATCCAGCATTTCGTCCTTGTCGAACAGGGGCGCAAAAAACTCGCATGAGTAGCGCAGGTGCTTCAGCGCAATGCGCAAACGGTGCGCTCGCTCCGGGGTGGGCGTTTTGAGGGTCCGGGTCAGACATTTCAGCGCACTGCGGTGCAAGCCCGCGAGCTGCTTCTCGGCGAACCGGAACAGATTCCTGGAAAAATCACCGGCATCCAGGTCTTGCAAGTCGCGGACAAACAGGAGAACCGGAGCCCCGTATTGCAGTTGGGCCAATTGCGTGACCGCCTCCGCTTGCGCCCTGTCAAACGCTGCAAGCGCCGCCTTGACATGCAATTCCGCACCAGCGTCCCCGCATTGCAACATGGGCGCCAGAATACCTGAGCGCATCACGTCCAGATCTCGAACATCACCGGCAACCCGGGACAGCTCCTTGACCCGTTTCGTCCATCGCGCATGATAACGACCGGGCAAAGCCGGCTTGAAGACCTTGAGAAGGCTGCCGAGGCGGCGCAAGGAAACGCGGAATTGGTGAACGAACTCCTGATCCTTCGATGTCAGCACCCCCAATAGATTGGCCTGCCACATCTGCAATCCCTGGCTGGCCAGAAACTGGAATGCCGCATACGAATCCTGCTTGGCCCCGACGAGGCTCGGGGGGGCTTTACGGGCACCGGGAAGCTGCTTGAGAAATAGCTGGTAGCCACGTTCGGCTTTGCTGACATCATGCGGCACCAGAGGCAAATGCGTGGCCAGGGCGATCGCAAAATCAAGCAGGTCTTCGGGCTTTCCCTGCGCCAGTTCAAGCTCTACCTCGGAAATCGGCAAGGACCTGCCATCGGAGACGACATGACCGCTATCGACCATGACCCGGATAGCAATCTTCCTGGCAATATCCACGCGCCAGGTTCGTCGCTCGAACGAGGTGACAAAGACGGGCTGCAGACTCGATTGCCGTTCCTCCAGAAAATCTCGAAGCGTTGATACCTCGATGGCGCTGAAGTCGAAGGCGCCCTTGTAGGAAGTTTCCCACTCGGGCCGCACAGCAAGACCGGCCACGGCCTTGGCGTCACATTTGACCGTTTGCAGTTGCTCGGTGGGCGTTGTACGAAGACGTAGCGCCACTCGTTCCCGGTACAAAGCCATGTCCGGCGTGTCGTAATAAACATTCTCCAGACGCTGCAGGGTGCCGACTTCGATCCCTGCAGCAACCAGTGGATGAGTGCCGACCCGAGCTATTTCGCCTGGAGAACAATAGAGCTTCAATTCAACTTCAGTGGCCATTTGTCGCGGTTGGAGTCGGAATGAAGCGGAGTCTAGCGAAGGCAATATTTCAGCTCTACCTCGCACACCCAAATTATTGTGTTCTCAGCGTCACGGAATCGACATACAATTGCAACAACAATTCGATATTATTGGAAATATGGAAATCAAAGACGCCACCGAAAAACTCGCCGCGCTCGGCAACGAATCGCGCCTGGCCATCTTCCGCCTGCTCGTCGAAGCCGGCCCAGAAGGTCTCTGCGCCGGCGATCTGTGCCGGGCGCTGGCGATGCCGGCGGCGACCGCGTCCTTCCATTTTTCCCACCTGGCGCGTGCCGGGCTGCTGGAAAGCCGGCGCGAAGGGCGCAGCATCATTTACTCGGCCAATTACCCGGAAATGGACGCCCTGATCGCCTTCCTCACCCGCAACTGCTGCCAGGGCGAAAGCTGTCTGCCACTGACTGCAGGCTGCGACAGCATCGAGAAACGCCGCCCCACCACCCCGTTAGCCAAGGAGCCAACATGAGCGATCGCATCTACAACGTACTTTTCCTGTGCACCGGCAATTCCGCCCGCAGCATCCTGGCTGAATCCCTGCTCAACCACCTCGGCCGTGGCCGCTTCCAGGCGTTTTCCGCCGGCAGCCACCCTAATGGCACGGTCAATCCCTTCGTGCTCGAAATGATCAACCGCCAGGAACTGCCGACCGGACATCTGCGCAGCAAGTCCTGGGACGAATTCGCCGCCGCCGGTGCCCCGGCACTGGACTTCGTCTTCACCGTCTGCGACAACGCGGCCGGCGAAGTCTGCCCGATCTGGCCCGGCCAGCCGATGACCGCTCACTGGGGCGTTGAAGATCCGGCCGCCGTCAGCGGCGACGACGAACAGAAGCGCGCGGCGGTGATGAAAGCCTTCATCCAACTCAAGCGCCGCATCGAGCTCTTCCTGGCGCTGCCGATGAACAAGCTGGACAACATGTCGCTGCAGAAGAGCCTGGACGATATCGGCCAGCAAAAGGACTGAGTCCCGACATGAAAACCGTACTGATACTCTGCACCGGCAACTCCTGCCGCTCCCAGATGGCCGAGGCCCTGGTCAACCACGATCTGGCCGGTCAGGTTCGCGCCCTGTCGGCCGGCACCGTGCCGCAACCCAAGGTGGCCGACGGTGCCATTGAAGCCCTTCAACTGGCGGGCATTTCGACTGCCGGATTGCAGCCCAAGGATATCGACGCCGTCATCGGCGAGGAAATCGATCTGGTGGTCACGGTCTGCGACAACGCAAAGGAAAGCTGCCCGGTTTTTCCCCGCCCGATTCCGCGCCTTCACCTGCCCTTCCACGACCCGCACGGCGAACCGCTGGACAGCTTCATCGCCGTCCGCGACGACATTCGCCAGCGGCTGATTGGCGAAGTCCGCAAGGCATTCGCTTTATGAGCACCTGCCTGAGCCGTCGGCTGACTGCCGAAATGCTGGGCACGGCGCTGTTGCTGGCGACGGTCGTCGGTTCGGGCATCATGGCCGAGCGCCTGGCCGATGGCAACATCGCGCTGGCGCTGCTGGCCAACACCATCGCCACTGGTGCCGTACTGGTCGTGCTGATCCTGATTTTCGGTCCGCTCTCCGGTGCCCACTTCAATCCGGCCGTCAGTCTCGCCGACGCCTGGCAGGGTGGCCTGGCCAAACGCGACGTTGCCCCCTACATCCTGGCGCAGGTTGTCGGTGGCCTGATTGGTGTCGCGGTGGCCAACCTGATGTTCGACAACCCGGCCTGGTTTGCCTCAACCAAGGTGCGTACTGGTGGCGCGCAATGGTTCAGCGAGTTCATCGCCACCTTCGGCCTGCTTGCTGCGATCTGGGGCAGTGTGCGGCAACGCCCTTCGGCCGTTCCTTATGTCGTCGGTGCCTACATCACCGCCGCCTACTGGTTCACCTCGTCCACCTCCTTCGCCAATCCTGCCGTCACCATCGCCCGCGCCACCAGCGACAGCTTTGCCGGCATCCGCCCGGACGATGTCCCCGGCTTCATCATCGCCCAGTTGCTCGGCGCATTTGCCGCAACCGCGCTGTTTGCCTGGCTGATGCCTGCTCGCTCTGCCAACACCACCGAGGAGAAAAACCATGCCCAAGCTTGAAATCTACGATCCCGCCATGTGCTGCTCGACCGGCGTCTGCGGCGTCGATGTCGATCCCGTACTCGTCCAGTTCGCTGCCGACCTCGCCTGGGTCGGCGAGCAGGGCGTTGCTGTCCAGCGCTACAACCTCGGCCAGGAGCCGCAAGCCTTCGCCGCCAACCCGGCGGTGGTCAAGGAAATGGAAGCCGGCATCGACCGCCTGCCGATCATCGCCATCGACGGCCAGATCGTCACCACCGGCCTCTATCCGTCGCGCGCGCAACTGGCACAAAAGCTCGGCCTGACACTGAGCGGCGGCGAAGAGACACCGACAAAGTCCTGCTGTTCGCCAAAATCCGGCTGCTGCTGAGGAAATGGCCATGATCGCGCTGAACGGCACACCGCGTCACCTCTTCTTCACCGGCAAGGGCGGCGTCGGCAAGACCTCGCTGTCCTGCGCGACCGGGCTGGCCCTGGCTGAACAAGGGCGACGGGTGCTGATCGTCAGTACCGATCCGGCATCGAATCTCGATGAAGTGCTGGAAACGCCGCTATCCGGCAGCCCGACCGCCATCAACGGGGTGCCCGGCCTGGCGGCGCTGAACATCGACCCGGAAGCAGCCGCTGCCGCCTACCGCGAGCGGATGGTCGCGCCCTACCGCAACCTCCTGCCGGCGGCGGCGATCCAGAGCATGGAAGAGCAGTTCTCTGGCGCCTGCACGGTCGAGATCGCGGCCTTCGACGAGTTCGCCAAGCTGCTCGGCGACGCCGGCGCCACGGCAAACTTCGACCACGTCATCTTCGACACCGCGCCGACCGGCCACACACTGCGCCTGCTGACGCTGCCATCGGCGTGGAGCGGCTACATCGACAGCAACCAGGGCGGCGCCTCCTGCCTCGGCCCGCTGGCCGGACTGGAAAAGCAGAAGGCCTTGTACGCAGCAACGGTCGACCGCCTGTCCGACCCGGCGCAGACCCGCGTCGTCCTGGTCGCCCGGGCCGACAGCGCGGCGTTGCGCGAGGCGGAGCGCACCCGTCACGAGCTGGCCGAACTCGGCGTCGGCAACCTGCACCTGATCGTCAACGGCCTGTTCTCGGCCCGTTCGGACGACGCCATCGCCCAGGCCATGGACCAGCGCAGCAGCGCTGCCCTGCTCGCCATGCCGCCCGGCCTGGCCGGGCTGCCGCGCCAGGTCGTCCCCTTCCTGCCACGCGGCACGGTCGGGCTCGACGCCCTGCGCGCCATCGTCGATCCGGCAGCTATCGCTACGCCGGAAGGCCCGGCCGACGCCAGCACCCCGTTGCCCGCCGGCCTCGGCGCGCTGATCGACGAACTGGCCAGCGCCGGTCACGGCGTGGTCATGACCATGGGTAAAGGGGGCGTCGGCAAAACCACCGTCGCGGCGGCCGTCGCCGTCGCGCTGGCCCGGCGTGGACACAAGGTGCACCTATCGACCACCGACCCGGCCGCCCATGTCGCCGCCGCCGTTGGCAGCGAAATTCCCGGGCTCTCGGTCAGCCGTATCGACCCCGCCGACGAAGTGGCCGCTTACACCGAAGAAGTATTGAGCAAGGCGCGCGGCACACTCGACGCCAGCGCCCTGGCGCTGCTGGAAGAAGACCTGCGCTCGCCGTGCACCGAGGAAATCGCCGTGTTCCGCGCCTTCGCCCGCGAGGTCGATCGCGGCAGTGAGGGTTTCGTCGTCCTCGACACCGCGCCGACCGGCCACACCATCCTGTTGCTCGACGCCGCCGAGGCCTACCATCGCGAGGTGCTGCGCACCCGCGGCGAAATGCCGGCCGCCGTGACGCAGTTGTTGCCGCGCCTGCGCGACCCGGCCTTTACGCATGTATTGGTCGTTACCCTACCGGAAGCGACGCCGGTGCACGAAGCCGAGCGCCTGCAGGGCGACCTGGCCCGCGCCGGCATCCAGCCCTGGGCCTGGGTCATCGAACAGAGCCTGCTCGCCAGCGGCAGCCGCGACCCAATGCTGTCGCTGCGCGGCGCTTACGAAATCCCGTTCATCCGCCGCGTCGCCGACACGCTGGCGCCGCGCTGCGCGCTGGTGCCGTGGCTGGCAGCCGCACCGGTCGGGGTGGACGGGTTGCGGCAACTGGATCACTGATCCTGGCAGCCCATCCGGGAAGCGGGCCGGGGACACCGGCCCGTTGCCTGCTTACTTCTTGCTCGGACGTCCGGTCTTGATGCGCTCGACGCGATCCATGACCGCCTTCAGTTCGGCATCGTTGAGCGCGGCCAGTACGGCAACGCCGGCACGCAGCAGCTCACTCTTCTTGACCTCGCCGCCAAGGCCGCCCATGCGCTTCTTGAGCACGGCGATCTGGGCGTATTCGGCTTCCGGCATGGCATAGCTGTCGCGGACCAGCTTCGGCTTCCTGACCTTGGCGGGCTTTTCAGCCTTTACCGGCTTTTCCACCTTGGCGGGCTTGGCCTTGCTGGCTTTCACCGGCTTGGCCTTGGGTGCCTGGGGCGGGTCGTAGCAGATGGCCTCGGCCTGCTCCAAGGCTTCGGCCAGGGCTTTCTGATGCTTGGCAACGGTCTCGGCAACAGCCGGCGCCTTGCGCGGGGTACGCGCCCGGGCGGGAGCCGCGGCCTTGGCCGGCGCGGCGGCTACCGGTTTTTCGGCAACGGCCGCCGCCGGGGTGGCGACTTTGGCGGCGGCCGCTGCGGGCTTGGCTGCGGGCTTGGCTGCGGGCTTCTGTGCGGCGCTTCGCGGCGCTTGCTTGGTATTGGTCATGGCTACTTTCCCTGTAAAAACGGTATGTGTAGTTTAGCGATTTTGCACTGTCACAAGATTAAAGTTTTTTGACAGGTAAAATGCGCCTCAACTTGAACCACGGAGCACTTTTCATGACCCAGGACGAACTGAAACAGGCGGTTGCCCAGGCGGCGGCTGACTACGTTGCCGAAAAGGCCCCGGCGGGTGCCATCATCGGTGTCGGTACCGGCTCGACGGCCAATTTCTTCATCGACGCGCTGGCCCCGCTTAAAGACCGCTATCGCGGTGCCGTCGCCAGTTCCGAGGCCACCCGCAAGCGCCTCGAAGGTCACGGCATCCCGGTCCTCGACCTCAACGAGGTCGAGCATATTCCGGTCTATGTGGATGGCGCCGACGAGGTCGATGCCGGCCTGAACATGATCAAGGGGGGAGGTGGCGCGCTGACCCGCGAAAAGATCGTCGCTGCGGTGGCCGACATCTTTGTCTGCATCGCCGACGGTTCCAAGCTGGTCGACACCATGGGCAAATTCCCGTTGCCGGTCGAAGTGATCCCCATGGCCCGCGCCCACGTCGCCCGCCAACTGGCCAAACTCGGTGGCAAGCCGGTGCTGCGCGAAGGCTTCGTGACCGACAACGGCAACCTGATCCTCGATGTCCATGGCCTGGCAATTTCCGATCCCAAAGGGCTGGAAGCACAGATCAACCAGATCGTTGGCGTCGTCACCAACGGCCTCTTTGCCGTGCGTCCGGCCAACCTGCTGTTGCTGGGTACGGCCGATGGCGTACGCCGGATCGGCTGAGTCATTTTCCTGTCACATCCTGGGGTTAAAGTTCGTCCAGCAAAAACAGAAACCCCAATTCTCTCCATTCAAGCCCGGCGTCAGTCGGGCTTCTTTTTTGCTCAGTTCAACTGGCGCAGCGGCATTTGCGGTGCCTCCAACCCGCCGCGTCGGCGCTCGACAAATACGCTGCCGCCGATCACCCCTTCACTCTGTTCCTTGACCCGCTTCTTCGCCTGCTTCTTGGCGACCGACGCGGCGGCAGCGACCTCCCGGTGCGAATCGTACTGATGAGGCTGGATACGAACAGCGCCGATCGACAGGGTCGGCAGGGCCTGGAAACCCAGGTCGCCGCGTCGGTTCTCGGCCATGTAGCCGCCCTGGCTGAGTTCTTCCGGACCGACCATGGCCTGCGTCCGCTCGGCAAAGCCGTGCACCAGTTGCCAGCAACGGTTCTCCCAGTCAGCACTCTGGAAGATGACGAAGAAATCATCGCCACCGATGTGGCCAACAAAATCGTTGCGCTCGTCGACGGCATCGCAAATCAGCTGGCCCAGCGTCTGGATCAGGTCGTCGCCACGGCGATAGCCAAAGTTGTCGTTGAACGGCTTGAAGTTGTCGATATCGATGTAGGCAGCGACAAACTCGACGTCGGCGTCGAGCATCCGGTCAATGTGTTCGTTGATCGGCACGTTGCCGGGCAACTGGGTCAGCGGGTTGGCGTAACGGGCGGCGCTGATCTGCATTTCGGTGATCGTCGCCATCAGGTCCTGGCTGTTGCCTATCCCAAGGTAGCCGCCCTCACCGGTCACGATGAAGCCGTCGTAGAGGTAGTGTTTCGGCGCCAGCGCCAGCATCAACGCAAGTTCCTGGATGCTGGCATGCTGATCGACGATCAGCGGCGCATGATCCATGAACAGTTCGCAAGACTTGCTGCCATAGAGCTCGCGGCGGAACGGCCGGGCAAAGCGGTCGATCAGACTGTGCCGGTTGATCATGCCAATCGGCTGCTGACCGTTGACGACCGGCAACACGTAGAGCTCCGGATCGGCCTCGAAACGGGCGATTGCGACGTCGTTGGTGGCCAGGTGCGAGAGTGGCTCAATGGCCCGTAACAGGTTACGTGCCGTCGGCACCTTGCCCTGCCCGCCCTGGGTTGGCGTCAACGCAACACGACGCTGGTCGAGGGCGGTAATCACCGGCAAGCTCAACTGACGCGCCGGCACCGAGACCGGACGCTCGATGAAGTAGCCCTGCCCGCAGGCGATCCCCATGTCGCGGATGCAATTGAAATCTTCCTGGCGCTCGATGCCCTCGGCCACCAGCGAGGCATTGCAGATCCCCGCCAGGTCCTGCATGGCCCGGACAAAATGGTATTTGATCCGGTCGTCGGCAATGCCGTGAACGAAGTGCTTGTCGATCTTGACGAACTCGGGCCGTAAATCGGACCACATGCGCAGGTTGGCAAAACCCTCGCCGAGATCGTCGATGGCAATCTGGAAACCGCGCCCGCGGTAATGCAGCAAGGCCTCCTGGATGCCTGGCAGATCGGTGATCTGCTGGTTCTCGGTCAATTCCAGCACGATGCGGTTGGCGGGCAAACCGAGTTCGCGCAGCAAGGCCTGCGTTTCCCCATTCATCAGTTGCGGCGCCAGCAGGCAACCTGGCGTGACATTGAGGAACAGCCGCCCCCCTAGCGACTGAGCGACAAACGCCCGCATGCTGGTTTCGCGGCAGGCATGTTCCAGTGCCAGCGAGCAGCCGGCGCGCCGCGCCGCTGCAAACATTTTTTCGGGGCGATGCAGGACGCTGCCTTCTGGACCACGGATCAGCGCCTCGTAGCCGTAAATCGCGCGCGCCCGGAAATCGACAATGGGCTGGAATACCGGCACGAGCAGCCCCTCGGCGAGGATGGTGCGCAACTCGGAAACTTCCTGGTCGATAACGGAAAGCATGGCGATGACAGCTCATGGAATACGGGATCGTCAAGTGTATGGCTCGTATATTTCAGCCCGGTTAAACCCATACAGCATGCAAGGATGCTGTGTCACGGCGATGTAACCATCGCCCGGCATGCTTTTCCCACCCGTAACCCGATGATCAAACGACATGCCCAAGCCGAACGACATTGCAAGTTTCCCGGAACTGTTCGACGACATGGAGGAATTCCTCGATGAACAGATCAATCGACTGAAACGCGCTGGCCTGCTGACTGCCTCGGTCGCCCTGCCGGCGGCCCTGGTGCTGTTTTACCTGGCCCAGAAAATGACTGGATGATCGGCACGCCGACACCGGACGACAAACACAAATGTCATCCAGCGCGAATCCAATCGGTATATCATGCCCTTGAATTGCGACGCATCCAAGGGAGCCACCAATGACAACAACAAGCTACAACGAGCAAGCCGATAACATCGGCGCCAATCTGGACAAAACACTGCGCCTCGCCTGGTTCTGGGTGAATGGCGCCATTCTTCCAGGAACCGGGGCTGTGCTTTACATCCTCGGACTGCAGATCAGTCCCTGAAAAAAACAAACCCCGCCGTAGCGGGGTCGGGTTGCACCAATTTCCGGATCAGGGCTTGGGCGGAACATAGCCCTGGATCTGGTCTGCGCCGTCACCGAAGAAATGCTTTTCGATCTGCTCGGCCAGATATTTACGGTGCCGGGCATCGACGAGATTCAGGCGATTCTCGTTGATGATCATCGTCTGCAGTTTGATCCACTGCTGCCAGGCTTCCTTCGAGACGTTCTCGAAAATACGCTTGCCCAGCTCGCCCGGATAGGGCGGCAGGTCCAGCCCTTCAGCCTCGCAGCCGAGCTTGATGCAATTGACCATTCTTGCCATGTTGTTCTCCTTGGGAATGAATGCGGGGATTATAGAGTTTTGAACAGACCCTTCAAACCACCGCCAAAGCCTTACAAACAAAGGGTTTTCAAGATTTAAGAATTTCGTAGCTACTCACGTGGCTACACGGGAAACACCTGCTGTGGGTATTTTGACCCAAAACAACGGCGCCCGCCCCAAAATCCAAGCGGCCAAGTCGCTATTGTGTTCCCCTTCTGAATACAGGCTCCTGAATTCGTCCTGCTCTGGCCTCGATCCCTACATTGCAAAGCGCTTCAGAAATCTCCCGATCAATGTCGAAAGAAACCATGGTGTTTTCGAGTAGATGGCGAAACTGCCTGATCCGGCTTGCAGATGGCGGGCGGGGCTGCCACGGATCAGACCCGATAAAACGGGCGGTAGCATGGCTGTCGAGAATCATGTCCTCAACACCCGCATCCGATAGCGACCAGAACCGCTGAACAACATAGCAGCGAATGAGCATTCCCAGGCTCACGCCTGGCCGCCCCGTCCCCCGTTTGTCGCTAGCGAAGTGGGGGCGAACGATGCCCTCAAGCCGATCAAAAGGGATTGTGCTTGAGAGAAACTCAAGCACCTCGGCGCGCTTTGGTTGCTTGGCTTTCGGCCAGCGCACTCCGCAGAACAGACTTGAACCCGCAGAAAGTGCTTGTTTCCCATGTTTCATAAAGATTGCCTCGCTTGTTGCATATATACAATATCGATAGCCTAGAGCTATGTTGCGACTCTACGCACCCGCATGCTTGAACCACAGAGAGGGACCCAAAGCAGCGCCGCCATCAGGATTGCAACCCTCAACCAAACCGGAACCCCCTATGCAAACGTCAAAAACAGTCCAGAAACGGGACTCTACGCACCCGCATGCTTGAACCACAGGAAGGACCCATAAGCACCACCATGGACAGCCCGGCCTTGATTGTCACTGTCGTTTGACGAGCACCAACCACCAGCCAGGCCAGCGCAAAGCGTACCCCTCCGCGCCCCCTTAGCGCGCGATGCAATACAAGCTCCGCTTTCCCACCCCCATGATTTTTCACTGGGACAAGTGGGACAACTGGGACAAATCGCCGAAAGCCTTGCCAATAGGGCGCCTAGTATTTTCATTCTGCATATTTTCAGTGGGACAGCACTGGGACACGGTGGGACAAATCAGTTTCAGAACGTATCAGGACAGAAAACCGGGCGTGAATGAACAACGTCGGGCATGTCCTGAAGCGTGTTCTGTGTTCATAGCTTTGGGGCACCAGGAAGCCCCGGCCACCTGTCCCACCCGCTACGCTGGTCTGGATCATCAGGCAGCGGCCGGAAGCCTTCACAGCGGCGCAACAGCACGGGGTCAGGCTGATAGCTGCTGCTGGCGACTATCTCACCCTTAGCCGCTGCCAAACACCGCCCGTTCGGTGCACGCCTGCCACACTCCAGGCAGCGCCGCCGGTTGTCACCGTCTTGCGCCCGCTGCTGAATGTCGTCGGCCAAGCAGTCCGTTGCCTGGCGTTGAGGCCCTGGCGCCACGTCCTGCCCAGGTGCTGACTCGCCACCGTGCAGCATGCTGTCCCAGTCAATCGCCGTCATCATCAAACAAGGCCGGCAGGACATGGACCACACGGGCGCGACCTTCAGTTGGTAACGCTTCCTTGACCAGCCATTCCCGGCCGGCCTCGCTGCCCTTGCGGCAATACCCCTTGGCAACCATCAGGCGACCGATAGCGCCATGGTCAAAGCCTTTGCAGATCACCCCGCGCCAAGCCTCATTGAAGATAAAGAATTCCTGAGCGTCGTTACCGTCCGCGTCGATGCAGGCGCGCCGGTAGCCTGCCCGGTCGGGTTTGCCGGGGGCGTGCTTGTCGGTGTCGTTCGCCGGCCGGTCCCAGTCGGTAAAGGCGCTCTCACCCTTGCGGCGCAGGAACTCCCTGACCTGTTGCAGCATTACCCGCTCTTCCTGATTACCCTGGCCGCCGCGCCGTCCAAGCCAGGCGCGAAAGCACGTCACCGCCGCCCGCATCGCTTCGCCCGGTTCCCAGGCCGTTACGCCCCACTTCGTTGCCAGTTCTCCGGCCGCACCGACCAGCGCGAAGCGGGCGGCCACCCGGCGCGCCTGCCCATGTGCAGCAGCATCCAGACAGGCCGCTTCAAACTTCCGCTGCGCCTCCCTTGCCAACTCGGAAATGCTGGCCTGGTTGCTGACCAGTTCGGACACGAAGGCATGAAAGGCGGTCCCGTAGTGCTTGCGTACCGCCCTGTCCAGCGCCTTGGCGAAGTCAGCGCCGTTGGCGTAGCCGTGCAGGTCCTCGAACACACCCAAGCCCGCCCCCGCGTCCGCCGGTATCTCGGCAAGCCGCAGTTCCTGCCCGGCTCTCGGGGTCTTGCCGACCTCGCCCATATGCTCAGCCAGGCCGATTTCCCCGGCCGACAGGAACAACAGCCGCCAGCTTGCCCGGTCACGGGCGCCGCCGGTTCGTGCCGCACGTGCCTTGCCGCTGCCGTTGGCGAGCATATAGGCGACCTCGCCGGCTGCCTTGGGGTCCATCTGCGCCAGTTCATCCAGCAGCAGGGGCGCGTCACAGTGCTGCATGGCCAGGGCTTCAAGCCCGTTGTCAGTCGCCCGCCATCGCTGCATGAAGTCCTGCCCGCCGCACACCGAAGCGGCCACCCGTAGCGCCGTTGTCTTGCCGTCGCTGGAATTCGACCGGAAGTGAAAGCCGCCGCTCTCGTTGCCCGTCAGATACAGCAGCGGCGCCGCGAAGGCCACCGACACGGCAAACAACAACCGGGTATTGCCACTGCACAGGCTGGAAACCTCTTCCCGCCAATATTTCAGGCTGTCCCGCATGGCGAAGGTGGTAGCGCCGCCCTCCGCCTCGAACAGCCAGGCGCCGGCATTCGGCCCGATAGCGCCATCAGGCAGGACGAATGCCGCGCCCTCGGGTCCAGCATCGTGCCAGCCGGTGCGGTTCGTCACGCGGGCGCGATCCTTGGGGGTTGCTGTCTGCAAGTATTCGATCAAGGCCGGTTTGGCGCGCGGCGCGATCCGCAAACCGGCATCCAGCAGCAGCCCGGCCACCTCGGCACCATCGCCACGAAATAGCGCCGCCGGGACAATCACCCGATGCAGCACTTTGTCCGGGTCGAAGAACTCGCACAGCAGGCCCCATCCCGCGTTTTTCGGGTCCCGCACCATCGCAGCCACGTCCAGCCGGCTGCACACCCAGCGCGGCGCGCGGTCGGGTTCATGCAACCACACGCCACGCGCGTCCAGCTCGAAGCGGCGCGCCGCTGCCGGCTCGTTCTGCTTCTTCTGCTCGGCCCGCTCGCCGGCCGGCGCTGCAACCTCGGCCAGTGCCGAAGCATCGGCCAGGACAAGCGCCATGTGGCCGGCCGTCCAGCCGCGTGCCGCCAGGTCGGCAGCGTCGTCACCATCGCCCAAGGGTTCAGCCCCCACCAAGGCCGGCGCGCCGCCTTCCTCGCTGGCTTGCCGTGCGAATGCGCTCAGGTTGAAGCGCTTGACGCTGGCTGCACCGGCCTTGCCCAGCGCGGCGACCACATCGGCAGCGGCTTTGCTGCCGGCGGTGTCGTTGTCCGGCCACACCCAGCAATCACGGCCGGCCAGCGGCGACCAGTCCGCCTTGCTGACAGCTTGCGCCCCGCCCTGCCAGCAGATCACAGGATGTTCAGGCAACAGCAACAGCGCTGCGTCCCGTGCCTTCTCGCCCTCGACAATCACCAAGGCCCCCGGCTTCGCCGCCAGGTCAGGCAAGCCCAGCAGCGGGCGCGGTGCCGGCGGTGCCTTGAACTGCCATTGCAGCCGGCCGTCCGGGAGTCGCCACAGGGTCAGCGGGCTGAACTGTTTGCGCTCGCCCTTGGGTTCATACCGATCATGGAAGAAGCACAGCCGGCCGGCGGCATCGGTATAAGTCCAGCGGCCAGCCGGCCGACCGTGCCGCGAATGGGCAGCCGGCGGGGTGGGCGCGTCGTCGGGAACAGGCATCAGGCAACGCGCTTGCGGGGTAGTACAAACGTCTGCACCCGCCGCCCGTTTTCCTTGCACAGATTCGGCGCGGTTGATCCCATATTCAACCCCCAGGCGTTCCGCTGCCTCAAACTGGCGGCACCCCAGGACATACGCGGCCAGTGCGACTAGATCACCGCCCTTGTCATCAGTAGCAAAGTCCGACCACGCGCCGCTGTCTCGATTGATGGTGAATGAACCGGGCTTCGTGTCCTTGCGCCGGGGATTCAAAGGCAGATACTCCCGGCCCTGATTCTTGCCGCCAGACAGACCAAGAAAGGACATGGCCCCATCAAAATCCGCCAGCGCTGCCGCTGCGACACGCTGAATGAAGTTATCAGTCATCAGCGCCCCCGATACCCGGCGCAGCCGTCCACAATTCGCTATCCAGCAGGCCGGCGAAGATCCCGTCATCGTCGCCAAAGTAGTAGTCACCCCCCGCATGCTGTCCTTCTGGCTCCCGCAGGAATGCCCGCGTGGCCTGCTCGGTCAGATCATGGTTGTCCAGCGCATCGAGGCGCCCAATTAGCACCGGCAAACGCGCCGGGTACAGCAGCGCAATGCTAAGCAGCCTCTCCAGGTAACAAAGGAACTCTCTCTTGATGTCATCGTGCTGCATGGCAGCCAGATAGGAGTGCAGATCATCGTCTCCGCCCAGGCGAACCCTGTAGCCAGGCACAGGCCGTTTCAGTTTCATGAACGACACAGCCAAGGCCCAGCCCAGTCCCGCCGGCGAACAGCGACCTTCTTCATGGTCTTCATGCGCAGGTACGCACATGGATGGGTATGGCAACTGCCCTAAGTGAAAACGGCCTTCCTGCCCGATTGCATGCAGCAGTGCTGTAGGGCCATAGGTATTGGCCAGCCATTGGCGAGGTGAATTTTTCATGTTCAACCTCGCTCAGCTCGAACGAAAAGCTTCTTGCTCAAGCACAGCAAGGAAGCCCTTGAGTGCATCAGCATCACGCCGGGACGCAACGTCCAGCGATGTGCCCTGCCGACCATTGATGCTCAGATCAATGCGGAAAGTGGATTGCTGCAGACGCGGACCGGGTTGAGGGGTATTGGGCACGCCCTGCGATTGAACATCGGCTACCGCCTGGGGCGCCGCCCTTTGCTGAACTTGTTCCTGCGAAATCGGCGTGCTTCGGTAAATCGGCTTTACCCCTGAGCGCTGCGCGGATGGAAGCATGTCAGCCGGCAAAACGACGCTGCCGCCGTCCCGAGAGGCTGCGCTACCAGAAAGCCGGGTCTGCGCTTCTGCTGCACGCTCGGCTTCGTCGGCAACCTGCCCAAGGGAATTAGCCAGCCCGCTGTGCTGTTTGGCTGCCTTGGTGCTGGCCTCGCCCGCCTCTGCCACTTTCAGCTTGACCCCAGCCATAGCCGCTTCAACCCTTAGCGAATCGGCCACAACACCCGCATTGGCGTCAATCGCCCGCTCCGCATACTTGGAGAACGCTTCCTGAATCTCCCTGGCGCTGGCAATCCCCGATGTTTTGATTTTTTCATAAGCCACCTTGGCACTGTCAGCTTGCCGCTTCAGTTCGGCATCAGAAACAATCCCAAGCGACCTGAAGGCTTCTTCAACGGATTGGATACCGGGAACAATCCCCTCGATCCGCTGGCGGGCGCTCTCCGCTGCGTCAGCCAGGCGCCCCATTGCGTCACCGCCGATCCTTCCTGCTTTTTCCAGCGTGGCGAGCTTTTCAGACAAGGCGCCAATGTCGCTGATGCTTTTGGCTGTCTCAAGCGCTTTCTGGAATGCCGCCTCAAGCGCACCAGAAATGTTCTCTGTGCTGTAAATCGCCCCATCCATCGCCACAGCAAGGTTTTCAATATCAGCGATCGCGCTCAAGGTCTCGGCGCTAAGGCGGTCCATTGTTGCCGAAGCATTTACGCCAAGGCGGTCCAAGCTTGCCATGACAATTTGGTCATTGACCTGTGCAAACTGGCCGGCCGATATCTCCCCCTTTTGATAGGCTTCCTGCAATTCCTTGGCAAGGTTGCCGATATCGGCGGCGGACATTTTGCCCAGCTCCTCATTCGTGACAGCAAGCTTGGCAGCAACAGCGGAAGCGGCGCCGGATAGCCTGCCCATGGCGGCGGTCTGTGCATCACTCGCCACCGTGCCGCTTTCCATGGCCTGCCGGTTCCGCTCCGCTTCGGCGAACAGCTCGGCGTAGGCATTATCGATTTCCACAAGACGCACCTGAAGCCTGCCGTATGCTTCATCAATAGTGTCTTCGGTGAATGGGGCCTTGATCATTTCCCAAGCGGTCTGCGCCCGTGCTGCAGTCTTTGTCAGGCCCGCAGCGAGGGAAATGCCAAGCTGTTCAACGATCAGAAACTCATCTTTCAAGTGAGCCCCTATCTCCCAGCCGATCCACCCCGCCGCCGCCAAGCGGCCAGCGGTTGCAAGAAGCCCGGCCTGCTTTACCGCCGCTGCAGTTGATACGGTCAGGGCGTCCGTTTGAGTTCTCGCAATGATCAGGCTGGCAATGTAGGCCTGAACCGCGTTCAGTGCTCGCACAGCGAAAACAGCGACCATCACCTGACCGGCAACCGTTGCCGCTCTGACAACGCTATCCAGGTTCTCGCTCAACAAGTTTATTTTGTCGACAATGGCCGTAGTAGCCCCGTTGGCGCGATTTGCCTCGCCGATATAGGCGCCCCACACCGTATTGAGGCGAACGAGCGCATCGGCAACCGTTGTGGGCATGCTGTCGGCAACGGCTTTGTTGGCAGCAAGCGTCTGCCGCAGTCCTTCGTTCAGATCGCGAACAGCCAGCTTGCCGGTCACACCCAGCTTGCGCACTTCGTCAGTAGTTTTGCCGGTAGCGGCAGCCACTGCATCAACGATGCTCGGTGTTGCAGCCATGATGCTTTGCCAGGCATCAACCTCAAGCTTTCCGGACTGGATGCTCTTGGTGTAGGCGTTGATAGCGCTGCTGGCTTTGTCGGCGCTGGCAGCATCTGAAACCAGCAGATAACTGAAGGAGTCACCGATATCCAATGCCTGCTCAGTGGTGTAGTTCAGCCCCCGGAGCGCATCGGCGGTGCGGATGTACATTTCCTGAGCTTCCGCCAATGGCCGATATGTTGCGGCAGCGCTGGCAAGAAGGCGTTGCTGCACATACTCATATTCTTCCTGGCCGGCTGTCGCTTTCTCGATCCGGCTGGCCATCTGGCCATATGCATCGGCTACCGCAATGGCGTCCTGTGCGTAGTTCTTCAACTGGCCCGCAGCAAACACCCCAGCCATAGCGCCGGCAAGACCCTTGGCACTGTTCTTCAGCAGATCGACATTGCCGGCGGCTGCAGCGGCTTCCTTGTGGGCATCGCGTAGCGCCTGCTTTAGGTGCTTCTGGCTGGTCTCCAGCTTCTTGGTTTCCCACATCGCCGCCCGATACTCTTTGCTGATGAGCTTGACGTTCCCCTTGGCAACAACCATTTCCGTTGCCAGTTCATCAAGGCGTTTTTTGGCCGTGTCAGCCTGCCTGGCAAACAACTCCTGTCCAGCGCCAGCTTCCTTTGCCCTTTCCGCCAGGTGCGCATAGCTGTTTCGGGCTGACATGATGGAGAGGCGCAGATCATCTTGCACTTGCCGCGCCCGTTCTAGGCGTTCAGCAGCATCAGCCTGGCGCTTGCCGGATTCGTCGGCAGCCTCAGCAAGCTCCCGCATTTCATTTTCTAGCGCCCCTACGCCCCCTTCGAGTGCGTTGATATCCGCCAGCCCATCCACTCTGGATGAGATTCGAAGTTGTACTTCGTCGCCGTACAAAATAGCCATTGCAACCTCACTAAATCGAATGTTTGTTGGTGGGCAGAACGCCGGTAGCAGTGCTTACCTGGCGTTGCCAAATAAGCAGCCTCATGCCAGCCACTTGCCGCCGCAGATCGTTTCGCCGGTAACGGGGTCAAGGACGTAACGCCGCCAGCCAAAATTCAGCCGAAACCGCACTCCCCGAAAAATGAACGTTCGGCGCCCCGGTCGGACCCGATCAGCGGCGATAGCCAAGTCAAACAACTCTGGCGCGTCTGTCCGCTGGTAGTACGACGCCCCAGCCATCTTCCGGCGCTGTTCTCTCAGGGTTGCGAGTAGCAAGGCCCGCTGGCGCCGCTTTGTGGCCTTCTGGCTTGGAGGCTGCTGATTACGCCTGTTCATTCGCGCTCCCGTTCCCCGTGCAGGTCGGCAGTGCGATTCTTTGCAGCAAAATGCTGGTTGATTTCGGCAACACATGCCGCAAACGCCGGCCCGACGTTCGAGAAACAGGCATCGCCCCCACTCGCTGCGATTACCTCGCCCTGCTTGCGAGCGACGTAATCCCAGCCCATGCCGGGCGCCGGCAGGGTCAGGCGGATTTCGACGGCGGGCGGCTTCATGAATTGTTCTCGCTCGCCATGATGGCTTTGGCGATCATCTCGCAACCGTCAACAAACCGCTCGGCGTGATAGCAGATAGCTGTTGCCACAACCGTTGCCGCTATTACTTCAACCCCCTCGGGATCGTCGCTGCGTAGCAACGCTTGCTCCACCATAAACGCAGCCGAGTTGATAGCGCTGGCTTCAATATCGGTGAGGTCATGTCCTGTCTCGGTGCTCATGCGGCACCACCTTTCGCCGCCGCGATGCGGTCAGCAATCCATCTGTCAACATCAATGGAGTTCACGGCGGAAGCACGCACTCCGACCTTGATGATTTTCAGCCTACCCGCCTTGGCCTCGCGGTATAGCTGGCATGTCGATATCGACATGCGCCTGGCCGCATGGGGGATTTTTTCAAGGGCTACCACCGTTGCGGCGGTAGGTACTGTCTTACTGTCTGTCATGGCTAGCGCTCCTAGTCGGATTCCGGTTGATTCCGGAAACGTCCAGAACGGTCTGGACGGCGCAAGTATTGTTTTGGCTGCTATCGCAAAAAAAGGACAGAAAATTAGCCGATATTTATTTCTCCACCCCAAACTAGCCTGTAGCTTGAGTTTGTCTAAACTGGCGGCCTGGCTTTGGCATCAACTAACAGACGCCCATAGGCGGCTTCACGCTCCCCCCAAAAACACCACCAAGCCTGAGCATCTATTGTGAAGCTCCCAGAAGAAATAGCGGCGCTGTGATCCTCTAGCCCGATCCAGAGCCAACGCGGTTTGTTCTCGATAGAACGTTCGAAGACCACAAGATGCGCAGTGATTGGGGGCGTTAATGATTTTGTACGTCTAATCCAATCGTTTGCCATCTTGTATTCGTTATCGCCTGATTGAATTGCACGCCGCCACACCTCTTCTCGAAAATGTAAAACACGCTGAGTCTTTGTCCAATCCGGGTAATGCATTTCCGACATCTGGTCATGCGCCAAGGTTGCAACATACTCAGGCATCTTTTTGCATCCCTTTGGGCGCCCCCGGCGACGCGAAGGCACGAACCGACAATTAGCAGGGGGAACAAGCTGGCCTGAAACCTTCACGGGATCGGCGAACTCAGTAAACCAAAATCCTTGCGCGTCAATTCCCCCGTCCTGTCGAAAGGCGCCTAACAGATCAAGCTGACCGGCATGACCAAGTGTTATAGAGAAGGGAAATGACTTCATTGGGTTTTCTGTTTGGATTCCGATGCCGCTTATCAAGCCGCCACGACTTCGCCGGCCGCCCCCTTGCGACGAACCGGGCGCCTTGGCTGCCGGATGGTCACATGTGGCGACAGGCCGGCAGATGCCGCCATGTCAATCAGCGCATCGGTCGAAAAAAGGTTGATCCGCCCCCGCATCAGATCAGAAACACGCGGCTGGGTTACGCCAAACAGCGCGGCAGCGGCTGTCTGGGTCAATCCTTTCTGCTTTACCCAGGCCTGCAGGGCGCGCATCAACTCGCTACGCGCTTTCATGCTGGCAGCTTCCTGAGGGGTGTCTTCCAAGGCATCCCACACGCTGGCAAATCGGTTCTCACTCATCGTTGCATCTCCATCAGTTCCTTGTACCGTTTGCGGGCTAGGCTTACATCCCGCTCGCTGGTCTGCTCAGTCTTTTTCTGGAAGCAATGCAGGACATAAACTGCGTCCGCCAACTTGGCCACATAGATAACGCGAAAGGTGCCAGACTCATCCCAGATGCGAATCTCACGAACGCCGGGGCCAATGGCTTTCATTGGTTTCCAGTCATCCGGCGTCTGTCCATGCTGAACCTTGTCTATCTGGTAGCCAGCCTCACGCCTCGCCCCCAAGGGAAAGGCCCGAAGTGCATCCAGAGCATCGCCGCAGAAATCGACCTGTTTCATGCCATGAATTATACATTATTTTATATACCACCAAGCCTGATACCGGGCGGTGCTGGGTATGCTCGGCCCGAGACCATCAACCCAGCCGACCAGCGCTGTGCAAGGTGGTAGGAGCGTACATTCTTCCAATCATGCCGCCGTCCATGTCGATTTAGGGTACAGCCTAACTACACACCGCCTCTACCTCGAAAATGTGTCTATCTAGGATCCGTGTTTTTATTTATTGACACAATCCGCTTTGGTTTATAGAATTCAACCAGACATATTCAACAGGGGGCGCATCATGGCAAACGGTCAGCAAGTCGCATACATTCGAGTATCTAGCATCGGGCAGAACACGGCCCGCCAGCTTGACGGCGTGAACATCGATCGCGCGTTCGAGGACAAAGTAAGCGGGAAGGATACGAACCGACCGGCGCTGCAAGATTGCCTTGCATACCTTCGCGAAGGCGACACGCTGCACGTGCATTCTATGGACCGCCTGGCCCGCAACCTGGACGACTTGCGGCGCGTGGTCAAGGAACTGACCGGCAGGGGGGTAGCCGTGAAGTTTCATAAGGAGGGACTGACCTTTACCGGGGAAGATTCCCCCATGGCCACACTGCTGCTTTCCATGCTGGGCGCGGTTGCCGAGTTCGAGCGGTCACTAATCGCCGAACGACGCCAGGAGGGTATTGCTCTCGCCAAGGCAAAGGGCGACGTTTACAAGGGGCGCAAGCCTTCGTTGTCAGATGAGAAGGCGGCCGAACTCAAACGACGTGCAGGCGAAGGCGAAAACAAGGCCGCACTTGCCCGCGAATTCGGAATCAGCCGGGCAACCTTGTATAGCTACATTAGCGGCTAACCTAGGCGGCTATCCTCTCAATCCGCCTGTACTCTGCAGCCTTCGTCTGCTAGCGCCATTTTGTACAAACGTCTGCACTTCCCGCGTTTCCTCAATACCACTCAATCCGCAACAAGCGCGCGCTCAGCTTGAAGACTGCTCAGCAATCCTGAAACGCCGAACACGCTAAGTGCATCGGCTTGCGGTTCTGGTTCCGTTGCCGCATGTCAGGCTGCCAGGCGCCAGCCATCCGGCGTTTCCTCGAACGTCAGCCGGCCTTCTTCCTGGCGGTCTGCATCGGCCAGCCGTTCAATGATTTCCGTGATAGAGGGATTGCCAGCCGTCTTTTCCAGGTAAATGGCACGAATGAAGCGGTCCGCAATCCTCGGCACCCGCCCCCGCTTCTCCCACAGGGCAACGCTTTGGGCATCGTAACCCCACCACTGAGCTAGACGGGACTGCGAAAGACCCAGCTCCTTCCGCAGAAAGCGGAACTCCGCCCCGGTCAGGATTGGTTTTTCGGTTGCCAGTTTCTGGCCGATCAGGCGGTGCAATCCCTCGGCGTCCTCAATCGAGACGCCGGCCCCATAGGGCGTTTCGTGTTCCTGGTAGCCATTGGCCAGCCACACGTTACGCAAGCCGCTTTCCTGATAGTGGTACATCCTCAATCACTCCCAAACAGCGTGATAACCAGCACCCGCTTTCCGGGTTCCTTCTGCATTTCAATCGCCCCGGCCACCGTCACCGACTGGCCGCATGTCAGCGCCTTGACCGTTACCTTCCAGTTGCCATGAATATCCAGCGCCGCCGGCTCTGTCAGCCTGCCCTTTCGCAGAACTTCCAGCACCTGAGGCAAAGTCACCTGCCTTTGCTTCATGCGCTGCCGTGCATGCGGCAACAGCACGACGCGCGCGGAATCAGCGGCGACCTCTCGCAATAGCTTCAGGGCGTTGGCGTCGTTCAGCCGGTAGGGTGTTGGCCTATTCATTACCTATGATTTTTATAGGTTGCTTGATGAAAAGCAAGCACTTTCAGAGCAAACCACGCGAGGCAAACGACAATGGCTCAGCCGTACCGGCAACGATGAAGTGATCCAAGACCCTCACATCAACCAGCGCCAGGGCGCGCGTGATGCTGCCTGTAAGCAATTCGTCAGCGCGGGACGGCTCCGGGATGCCAGACGGGTGATTGTGGGCCAGGATGCACGCTGCCGCGTTGTGTCGCAATGCCGCCTTGACGATTTCGCGGGGATAGACGGATGCCTGTGTCAGCGTCCCGGAAAACATGGCCTCAGCAACAATCAGGCGGTGCTGCGCATCCAGCCAAAGAACGTGAAACTCTTCATGCTCCAGGGCAGCCAATCGCAACTTGAGATATAGGCCGGCAGCGCCGGGGTTGTTCATGGGTTCGGTTCGATACACCGCGCTTTCTTCGAGCGCCCTGATTGCCCGCTCAACAGCACGCCGCGCGCCCGGCTCCAGGCGCTCGATGCAGGACGGCGGCGCAACCTCCTGCGCCCGGATTTTTGGGGGGCGACCCCGACGCTTGGCAGCAGGGGGCGCACTCGCTGGGGTAGTATTCTGGACAGCCATCATTCACTTCCTTTCAGTGATTTGTGGTCAGGACCACCGGGACGCTGCAACGGCCAGGTGGTCCGCTTCAATTGCTTGAAACCTACGCGAGAAAATACCCTGTCACGCAGCGCCACGAGCTGCAAGACGCAAATGGGCGAATTGTTCGGGTTCGTGCTTCCACGCTTGATACATGGGACTGAGCAACCAATCATCAGCCCCTTCCCTTTCGGCAATGCCGCCGATTTTTTCTTGTGCCAGGTCAGACAAATAACCAACAACCCCCGTCAATGTCTCGCACGCCCGAATATTTGCGGCGCGCCTCCTATCGTCAATCTCTTCATCGCCAGGGGTTGCGTCAATCAATAGCTGCTGCATCGATCCCGCGATGCTGGATATCTCCATCAGAATGAAATGCGCCTGCTTAACAAGCGGTTCATTGATTACAGTTGCCGGGACGCTTTTTTCATCTTTCTTGGTCATTGTTCTTTCCTTTCAATTGGTCATAGCCGGGATCGCTGGGACGCTGCAACGCCCCGGCGGTCCGCCTCGATTACCTGAAGCCGTCAGGCGACGGTGATGCACTTCAACTGCTTGCGCGCCAGCTTGAACGCCTTGGCCTAGTCCGGCGCCTCTTCCTGATGCGTGCAATTCGCCAGGTAGCGCCCTTCACCAGCCCGCCAGACGCTACCAACCGTCCGACCATTCAACAGCACACGCCAATCTTCACGGCGCTGATTCGGTTGCCTGAATTCAATACGCTGGGACATTTTTTCATCCCTTTTGTGCAAGTCGAAATCCCGGCCCGGACGGGGTACCCGGCAGATACCTTTGCGCGGTGCTTTTTCCGTCCTGACACGTTCTGATACTGAGTTGTCCCACCGTGTCCCAGTGCTGTCCCACTTAAAATATGCAGAATGAAAACGCCAAATTTCCTATTGGCAAGGCTTTCGGCGATTTGTCCCAGTTGTCCCACTTGTCCCAGTGAAAAATCAGGGGAGGAAAAGAAAGCGGTGTGTTTTTCATGCGCTGCGCCTCCTCGATTTGATGGGGATCACCTGGTCAGCTTTGCCGGCTTCACACTGGGCCAGCAGGTCAGACAGGGCGAACAAGGCGGCACGTCTTTCCTCGAAATGGTCATGGACGTTATAGACAGCTTCGATTCCCTTGACCTTGTGATTCAGGCATAGCTCGGCGATGTGGGGGGCAACACCCAGGGCGGCAAGGTGGGTGCGGGCGGTGCGACGCAGATCATGGACGGTGAAGGGGTCAAGGTCAGACTGCAGCATGTACAGAGCATGATTCAGCGTTGTCTCTCCCATGTACCGGGTAGTCTTGCCAGGAGCCAGGCGCTGCACCGGAAAGACATAGGGGTTGTTCTTGTGCTGCCTGGTCTGCTGGTCATTCAATATCTCGATCACCCAGGGCGACAGGGGAATGCGGATTGCTGCGTCTGTCTTGGTCTGGTCGGCTGGTAAGTGCCACTCTCCAGCGCCAAGGTCGAACTGGTCCCAGGTTGCGGTAAGCAGTTCCATCTTCCGCACCGCCAGCGCCAGTAGCAGCTTGAGCGCTGCCGCCGAGTGGGGCGGGAAGTTCGGGGTGTCCTGCATGGCCTTGAAGAACTTGACCAGTTCGGCCTTGGACAACACCCGGCTACGCGGTCCCACCTCGCCGCCCACATCCGTCCAGTTGAAGGGGGCGGCTGGGTTCGACTCGACGATATGCCGCTTCATCGCGTAGTTGAACAGCGCCTTGGTCAGTTGCAGCGCCTTGGCAGCGGTTCGGAATACACCGCGATCCGACAGGGGGCGAAGCATGGCGTCAATGTCGGCCGGCTTCACATCGGCAACCTGCTTGTGTCCCAGCTTGGGCAGGATGTGTAAGGCGAAGACGCCGGCCACCTGTTCTGGGTGTTGCCGGCGGTCCTTGATTTGCCGATCGTAGAAATCTTCATATAGTGCCTTAACCGTGCCGACCTTTGCCAACTCTGGCGCCAACTTCGCCAACTCTGCCGCTCGCTTCGCCGCTTCCTTCTGCGCTTGCTTTTCTTTAGCCACATCGGTGCCCAGCCGGGCCAATGTGCGTTTTTCTGCTGCGATCTCGCGAGCTTTTGACAGCCCTAGGTCGGGGTAACGACCAAGTGTCAATTCCTTCTGTTTGCCCCCAAAGCTGTAACGCAGTGTCCATGCCGCTGTGCCCTTGGCGGACAAGGTGAAGGTCAGGCCATCACCATCGGTCTTTGCCACCGGCTTGCCGGCCTTGATCCAGTTCCGCAATTCAACGTCTGTCAGCTTTCCCATTTCGCTATCTCTTTCTGGAGTTCCAAGCGAACCGCTGCCAAGCGGTTTGAGATGGATTCAAGTTCAGATTCGCAAGTCGATAATTTGCGCCCCAGGGCGCCAAGACGAGAGACACGTCTAGCCGCTGTTTTTTCTGCAGCAACATCGCAACCACTAGCAATCTGCCGGCGCTCCGCATCTACCCTGTCACGGGCTTTTGCCAGGCTCATTTCTGGGTATCGACCAAGGGTCAGTTCTTTTCTCTCACCACCCAGGCTGTAGCGCAACACCCATGCCGCCGTTCCTGCTGCCGACAAGGTAAACGTCAAGCCTACCCCGTCGCTTCTCCCGGCGACCGGCCTACCATCTTCGATCCATTCAAGAAGCTGCTCTTCGCTCAGCCTACCCATGCCACCGCCCCAAAAAGCTACTAGGAAAATAATCAGCTACTAAACAAGCCAACAGAAATCACGAAAAGCAACTAAAACAGCTACTAAAAATTATGCGCTGTCATGCCGCGTTACGCAACACCCCGAAACCAAAAGCATAAAAAGCAGGCAAAAAAATCCCCGGAAATCCGGGGTTTATTGGCAAATCCGATTCAGTGTGACTTGTTATGAAACAACCTGAAAAACAAAGCAAAGGCACATCAAAGGGTTTTGAACAGCACCTTTGACCGCCGCTGATAGTTGTACATCTCCTTTTTTGCCGCCGGCAGATCATCGACCGTTCCGAGCTTGAAGCCGCGCTCGACGAACCAGTGCTCGGTGCGGGTAGTCAGCACGAACAGGCGCTTGATGCCGGATTTCTTGGCGCGGCGGAAGATGCGTTCCATCAGTTGCTCGCCGTAACCCCACTCGCGGTGATCCGGGTTGACGGCCAGGCAGGCCAGTTCGGCCTCCTCTTCGCTGTGCGGATAGAGGGCGGCGCAACCGACGATGATGCCGTCGTGCAGCATGATCGAGAAACGTTCGATCTCGCGTTCGAGCAGTTCGCGCGGGCGGTGCACGAGGATGCCTTCCTGCTCCATCGGCTCGATCAGCGCGATCAGCGCGGCGATATCGTCTGGCTTGGCTTCGCGGATATTTTCCAGCGATTCGCGGGTGATCACGGTACCGACGCCGTCATGGGTAAACAGTTCGCGCAGCAGCGCGCCGTCCTGGGCATAGCCAATGAGGTGCACGCGACCGACGCCGGAGCGGCTGGCGCGGACGGTACAGGGCAGGTAGCGCATCATGTCCGAAGTCAGCCAGTCGGCATCGCGCAGCAACTGCGAGGCTTCGTCGGCGGTCACTGCGTCGAGCAGTTCGCCGGCACGGTCGGTAACACCGGCACTGTCGGTCAGGTACACCAGTTTGTCGGCCTTGAGCGCGACGGCGACACCTTCCGCAACTTCTTCCATCTGCAGGTTGAATATCTCGCCAGTCGGCGACGGCCCCTCGCAGTTGAGCAGGACGATGTTGCCCAGGCCGAGCTGGGCATTGATGCCTTCGCTATCGACCTTGCGCACCTTGCCGGCGTAATGCATGTCGATGCCGTCGAGCACGCCGATCGGCTGGCCGGTGATGAAATTGCCGCCGATCACGCGGATCCGGCTGTTGGCCATTGGCGTATTCGGCAAACCCTGCGACAGCATGGCCTCGATTTCGAGATAGACGCTGCCGACCGCGTCGAGCACACAATCGAGCGTATCGGCATCGGTGATGCGGTAGCCGCGGTGGTACTTCGATTCGAGGTTCTTCTCGCGCAGCTCTTCCTCGATCTGCGGTCGCGCACCATGCACCAGTACCAGCCGGATGCCCAGGCTGGCCAGCAGATTGACATCGTAAGCCAGGGTCTTGATGAACTCGCTGGCAATCGCCTTGCCACCGAAGGCAATGACGAAGGTCTTGCCGCGAAAGGCATTGATGTAGGGCGTGACCGCCCGGAACCAGGCGACGAAGTTTTCGTCGTAGGAATTTTCGCTCATATCAGCTCTTCTTTTTCCCCTCGCCATCCAGGGCGGCTTCGATACGCTCGCAGACGGTCTTGAGGACCTTCACGCGGGCAAAATTCTTGTCGTTGGCCTCGACCAGCGTCCACGGCGCCAGCCCGGTCGAGGTCCGTTCCACCATGTCGCACACGGCATCGACATAGGCATCCCACTTCTCGCGGTTGCGCCAGTCCTCGTCGGTGATCTTGAAGCGCTTGAATTCGGTATCCTCGCGCTCCTTGAAGCGGCGCAACTGCTCTTCGGCAGAAATCTGCAGCCAGAACTTGATCACGATGCAACCGGCGCCGGCCATTTGATGCTCGAAGTCGTTGATTTCGGCGTAGGCGCGCAACCAGTCGGCCTCGCTGCAGAAACCCTCGACCCGCTCGACCAGCACCCGGCCGTACCAGGAGCGGTCGAAGATCGCCACCCGGCCGGTACGCGGCAGATGGCGCCAGAAACGCCACAAGTAGGGCTGGGCGCGCTCTTCCTCGGTCGGCGCGGCAATCGGAATGATCTGGTACTGACGCGCGTCCATCGCTGCCCCGAGCCGGCGGATGCTGCCGCCTTTACCGGCGGCATCCGACCCCTCGAAGACCAGCACCAGCGAATGCTTGCCAGTGAAACGCGGATCGCGGACCAGTTCCGACAGGCGCGACTGGTATTTGGCCAACTGGCTTTCGTAATCCTTCTTGGCCAGCTTCTGCGTCAGGTCGAGTTCGCTGAGCACGTTCCGGCCATCGATCGCCTGGACAATGGGCGGTGCCACCGGCACCTGCGGCACCGACTGCTGCAGGCGGCGCTTCATGGCGTCGAGAACGATGCGACCGACGGTCAGCGAGCGGTAGGCGTCATCGGTGCCCTCGACAATGATCCATGGCGCCTTGGCGGTGTTGGTCACGCGCAGCACATGGCCGGCCACTTCCTGCAGCTTGTCGTAAGTCTTCAGCCGGTCGTAACTTTCCTTGGTCACCCGCCAGGCCGTGCGCGGGTCCTTTTCCAGCGCCTTCAGGCGTTGCTTCTGGGCGTCCTTGGACAGGTGGAACCAGAACTTGAGCACCAGCGCGCCCTCGTTGACCAGCATCGCCTCGAAACGGTTGATGTCGTCGAGGCGCTCGTCGAGTTCGGCGCGGCGCATGTTGCCGGTGATGCGGTCGGCAATCGGCTGCGAGTACCAGGAACCGGCGAAGATGCCGACCTTGCCTTTGGCCGGCAGGGCACGCCAGTAACGCCACATGACCGGGCGGGCGGCTTCCTCGTCGCTCGGCTCGGAAAAGGCCAGCGTCGAGATGTGTCGCGGGTCCATCCACGAATACAGGAGGTTGATGGTCTCCCCCTTGCCGCTGCCATCAACCCCGGAAATCAGGATGACGACCGGAAACTCCTTTTTCTGCAGGACATCGTACTGAACGTCGAGCAAGGCGGCGCGCAGTTTCGGCACCTCCTTCCGGAAGGTTTCCTTGTCGATCTTGTGTCCCAGCTCTGCCGATTCGAACATCTTCACTCCCCCCTGAAGTCACCCCACAACACCTGCAGGGCGGCCAACGCGGCCAGCCCGGCCGTTTCCGTGCGCAACACGCGCGGTCCCAGGCGCACCGCCCGGAAACCCGATTGCCGTGCGGCAATCACTTCCTGCGGATCGAGCCCCCCTTCGGCACCGATCAGCAGTTGTACCTGGCTGGCCGGCACGATGCCGGCCAGCGTTTCTTCGGCATCCGGCGCCAGCATCAGGCGCAGCACGCCGTCGGCCGGCCGGGCCAGCCATTGATCCAGTCTTTCCAGCGGCGCCACCAGCGGCACCTGGTTACGCCCGCACTGCTCGCAGGCCGAAGCGGCAACGCCCTGCCAATGGGCAACGCGCTTGGCCGCGCGGTCGCCGGCCAGCTTCAGGACACTGCGCCGGCTCTCGACCGGCACGATGTCGCGCACGCCCAGTTCGACCGCTTTCTGGATGGTGAAATCCATCTTGTCGCCGGCCTGCAGCGCCTGCACCAGCGTCACCGCCAGCGGCGACTCGCGCTCGACCTCGCGCCAGGCGGCCAGTTCGGCAAAGACCTTGTCCTTCTCGATGCGTTCGATGTGGGCGGGATACTCGCCGCCACGACCGTCGAACAACACCATCGGCGCCCCCGGCGGCAGGCGCAAAACACGCACGGCGTGGCGCGCCACCGGCTCGGGCAGTTCGATATGGGCGCCCGGCGAAAGGGCCTCCCGACAATAGAAACGGGGCAGATTCATCGGTGCTATTATGCGGCGAAACGCGTTGTCGAAGGGAGCATCGTGGTCGCACTCAATCCGCCGGTCTGCGATTTTGGTCAGCCGGCCCCCGAATTCCTGCTGCCGGCCACTGACGGCCGGCATTACCGCCTGACCGACTGCCGCGGCCCGAACGGCCTGCTGGTGATGTTCATCTGCAACCACTGCCCCTACGTCCAGGCGATCATCGACCGACTCATCCGCGATTGTCGCGAGCTCGCCGGACACGGCATCGGCAGCGTGGCGATCATGAGCAACGACACCGAGGCTTACCCGGACGACGCTTTTCCCAACATGAAACGCTGGGCCGAGGAACTGGCTTTCCCCTTCCCTTACCTGCTCGATGCCGACCAGTCAGTGGCACGAGCTTACGGCGCCGTGTGCACACCGGACTTCTTCGGTTACAACGCCAACCTGGAACTCCAGTACCGCGGCCGGCTCGACGCTTCCGGGCGCAACCCCGGACCGGCGGACGCGCCGCGCGAACTGTTCGATGCCATGCGCATGATCGCCACCGGCAGCCAGGGTCCGCAGCAACAGACCGCATCGATCGGCTGTTCGATCAAATGGCGCAATACCTGAGCCAGCCACTGGGTCACCTTGGGTTATCATCCACCATTACCTTGACTCGACTGATCCGGCCTTGAACATCGACGACATCCTCTCGACTGCCGACAACTCAAAACTACGGCTGACCTATCTGCAGGCCGTGGTGTCGAGCATGCCGCAAGGGATCAGCGTCTTCGACGAAAATCTCAAGCTGCGCGTCTGGAACGCGGGCTTCGTAGAGATCGTCGGTCTGCCACCGGAAATCGTCGTCGACGGCGTCAGTTTTTCCGACCTCATCCGTATCCCGGCGATGCGCGGCGAGTACGGCGTCGGCGACCCGGAAGCCCATGTCCGTCGGATCACCGAGCTGGCTCTGAAATTCCAGCCGCACCGTTTCGAACGGACGCGGCCGAACGGACGGACCCACCTGGTCCATGGCGAGCCCCTGCGGATCAACGGCCAACTGGCCGGATTCATCACCACCTACACCGACATCACCGAGCGCAAATCGGCGGAAGAGCAACTGCGGCACCAGCACGCGCTGCTGGAAACGGTGATCGAGGCCATTCCCTGCGCCGTCACGCTGTTCGACAGCAACCAGAAACTGCTGCTGCACAACCAGGAATTCACCAAGCTGCTGGAACTGCCGGACAGCCTGTTCGAGAACCCGCCGGTGACCATGGAGCGGATTTTCCGCTTCAACGCCGAACGCGGCGAATACGGCCCCGGTGACCCGGAACAGATCGTTCGCTCACTGATGGCCCGCGCCCGCCACCCGGTCGCCCACCACTTCGAGCGCACCCGGCCGAACGGCCAGACCATCGACGTGCGCGGCGTACCGCTGGACGACAACAGCCTGGTCACCATCTACACCAACGTCACCGAGCGACGCACCAGTGCCGAGCGCGAACAACTGGCCCAGGTCGTCTTCAACCACACCCCGGCCGGCATCATCGTCACCGACGAGAATTTCCGCGTGCTGTCGCTCAACCCGGCAGCGTCAAGCATGACCGGGCGCAACGCCGACGAACTGCTCGGCACCTCGATACTCGACCTGGTGCTCGCCGAAGCCGACTGGAAGCAGGATCAACTGCAGGCCACACTGGCCCTGCACGGCACCTGGCGCGGCGAAGTCTCGATGCAGCGCCACGACGGCCAGAGTTTCCCGGCCAGCCTGCGCACCAACCGCGTCGAGGAAAACAACGGCGGCCTGCCCCGACACTACATCTGGATCTTCGCCGACATCACCGAGCGCAAGGAAGCCGAAGCGCGGATGCAGCACATCGCCCAGCATGATTCGCTGACCGGCCTGCCCAACCGTCTGTCGCTGCTCATGCGCCTGGCGCAGCTGCTGCCGGAAGCCCGCCGCCACGAGTGGAAGGTCGGGATCATGTTCATCGACCTCGACCGCTTCAAGATCATCAACGACACACTCGGTCACCAGGTCGGCGACGAACTGCTGCGCGAAGTGGCCTGCCGGCTGTCCAACGTCGTCCGCGAAACCGATTTCGTGGCCCGTCTCGGCGGCGACGAATTCGTCGTCATCCTGCCCGGCATCAACAACCCGGCCGACGCGGCGCTGGTCGCCAGCAAGATCATCAATGCACTGAGCACCCCGATCGAAGCCGAGGGCCATGAACTGCACACCAGCCCGTCGATCGGCATCAGCCTGTTTCCGGACGACGGCCCGGACGGCGACAGCATCCTGAGAAATGCCGACACCGCGATGTACCACGCCAAGGCGGCCGGCCGGAACAACTACCAGTTCTTTGCCGCTGACATGAACCAGCAGGCGACCGAACGTCTCGACATCGAACGCAAGCTTCGCCACGCCATCAGCCGCAACGAACTGGCGCTGGTGTACCAGCCGCAGTTCGGGTCGGACGGCAAGCATCCGACCGGCGTCGAGGCCCTGCTCCGCTGGCACCACCCGAGCGACGGCATGATCCCGCCCGACCGCTTCATCCCGGTCGCCGAGGAAACCGGAATGATCGTCGAGATCGGCGACTGGGTCATGCATACCGCCTGCCGCGAGATGAAGCACTGGATCGACAGCGGCCTCAAGCCGGTGCGCGTGGCCGTCAACGTCTCGGCCCGCCAGTTGCGCCGCCGCGACTTCTGCGAAACCGTCGCCGGCGCGCTGGCCGAATCCGGCCTGCCGGCCGAATTGCTGGAACTGGAAATCACCGAAAGCTCGGTGATGGAAAACCCGCAGGAAGCCATTCTCATCCTCGAACGTCTGGGCCGCATGGGCGTCAGCCTGGCCATCGACGATTTCGGCACCGGCTATTCCTCGCTCGCCTACCTGAAGCTCTTCCCCATCGACCACTTGAAGATCGACCGCTCCTTCGTCCGCGACATCGAGCACGACCTCAACGACCGGGCGATCGCTTTCGGCACCATCGCGCTGGCCCATTCGCTCGGCCTCAACGTCATCGCCGAAGGCGTGGAAACGCCCGACCAGCTTGAATTGCTGCGCAGCAACGGCTGCGACGAGGTACAGGGCTACCTGTTCAGCAAGCCGCTGACCGGCGGTGCCGCTTTCGCCTTCCTGCACGCCAACGCCGGGGCGGAGTAAAATTCCGGTTTTTACTTCCCGTCCGGAGTTCCCATGGCACAGCGCACGCTGGCTCGCTATCTGACCGAAGAGCATCGCAACAAGGGCCGCATTCCGGCCAATCTCAAGTTCCTGATCGAGGTCGTTTCGCGCGCCTGCCAGGCCATCTCGATTGCCATCGGCAAGGGCGGCCTCGGCGGCGTCCTCGGCGAAGCCGGCAGCGACAACATCCAGGGCGAAGCACAGAAGAAGCTCGACGTGCTGTCCAATGAAATCCTGCTCGAAGCCAACGAATGGGGCGGTCACCTCGCCGCCATGGCCTCCGAGGAAATGGACCTGCCGCACCTGGTGCCGCACCGTTTCCCCAAGGGCGAGTACCTGCTGACCTTCGATCCGCTCGACGGCTCGTCGAACATCGACGTCAATGTCTCGATCGGCACCATCTTCTCGGTCCTCAAGTGCCCGGATGGCGCCGACCTGTCTTCTGCGGAAGCGGCCGAACAGGCTTTCCTGCAACCCGGCACCGCGCAGGTTGCCGCCGGCTACGCGGTCTATGGTCCGACGACCTTGCTGGTACTGACCGTCGGCGACGGCGTCGCGGTATTCACCCTGGACCGCGAGCAGGGCCAGTTCGTGCTCACCCAGGAAGATGTACAGATTCCGGCCGAAACCAAGGAATTCGCCATCAACATGTCGAACCAGCGCTTCTGGGAAGCGCCGGTCAAGCGCTATGTCGACGAGATGGTCGCCGGCAAGAACGGTCCGCTGGGCAAGGACTACAACATGCGCTGGGTCGCCTCGATGGTCGCCGACGTGCATCGCATCATGACCCGCGGCGGCATCTTCATGTATCCGATGGACGAGAAGGTTCGCGCCCAGGGCGGCAAGCTGCGCCTGATGTACGAAGCCAACCCGATGGCCTTCCTCGTCGAGCAGGCCGGTGGCGCCGCCACCACCGGCCACCAGCGCATTCTCGACATCGCACCGGCGCATCTGCACCAGCGCGTCCCGGTGATTCTCGGTTCGAAAACCGAAGTCGACCGTGTCACCGCTTATCACAGCAACTAAAGACGCGGCACGGCGATTAGGGAATCTCCTAATTCGGTATTGAAGCAAATGGGCTGACCATGGCGTCTATCGATTCGCTTCGATAGACGCTGCATCAATCCGCCCTGCGTCTGCAGGGCATCAAAACCGAGGAGACCCTTCATGGAAAGACGCAAGTTCCTGACCACCGCTTCGCTTGGCGCCGCTGCCGGCGCCGGCCTGCTACTGAGTGGCTGCGGCAAGAAAGAAGAAGCACAAACTGCCGCCCCGGCCGCACCGGCCGTCGTCACCGGCGGCGAAACCATCCGCTGGCGCCTGGCATCCAGCTTCCCGAAATCGCTCGACACCATCTACGGCGCGGCTGAAACCTTCTCCGCCAAGGTCAAGGAACTGTCCGGCGGCAAGTTCGAAATCTCGATCCACCCGGGCGGCGAGCTGGTTCCGCCGTTCGGCGTCCTCGACGCCGTTCAGCAGGGCACCGTCGAATGCGCCCACACCGCGCCGTACTACTTCTTCGGCAAGGACGAGAGCTTCGCGATGGACTGCACCATCCCGTTCGGTCTCAACTCCCGCCAGACCACGGCCTGGATGTTCCAGGGCAACGGCCTGAAGCTGCTGCGCGAACTCTACGCCCAGTACAACATCGTCAACTTCCCGATGGGCAACACCGGTGCCCAGATGGGCGGCTGGTACCGCAAGGAAATCAAGTCGCTGGCCGACATGAACGGCCTGAAGATGCGCATCGGCGGCTTCGGCGGTCGCATCCTCGCTGGCATCGGCGGTGTGCCGCAAAACATCCCGGCCGGTGAAATCTACCAGTCGCTGGAAAAGGGCACGATCGACGCGACCGAATGGATCGGACCGTACGATGACCAGAAGCTCGGCCTGAACAAGGTTGCCGGCTACTATGCCTACCCGGCCTGGTGGGAAGGCGGCCCGCAGCTGACGCTGTACGTCAGCGACAAGGCCTACAATTCGCTGTCCGCCGAATACAAGGCGATCATCGAGTGCGCTTCGGCCTTCGCCCACGTCGACATGCAGGCCAAGTACGACGCCCGCAACCCGACCGCACTGAAGGAACTGGTCGCCAGCGGCACCAAGCTGTTCCGCCTGCCGAAGGACGTCATGGACGCCGCCTTCAAGTACTCGCAGGAGCACTACGCCGAACTGTCGGCAAAGAACCCGAACTGGAAGAAGATCTACGCCGACTACGAGGCTTTCCGCCGCGAGCAGCACCAGTGGTTCCGCTTCGCCGAAGCCGGTTTCGACAGCTACATGCAGGCCCAGAAGCTGTAAGCAAAACACCAGGCAACACAACCCGCAGCCAGTCTGCGGGTTTTTTTACGCCTGTCGTTTCAGCGCGCAGACGCAAAAAAGCCGCCCGGCGACAGCGGGGCGGCTTTTATGTTCGAAGAACTCAGCGCTGCGCGTCGCGCCGCACCTGTTCCATCAGGGCAGCTGCCGGGTCGGCCTGGGCGTCGACCGGTGCAGCCGGCTCGGGCAGATCAGGCGCATCCCCCCAGCCTGCACCACCCGCATCAAGCTCTATGGTGTTGAGATCGACCTTGACCTTCTCGTCCAGGTTGCCGGTGACGAGCCCCGGATACATGATCAGCAGCGCAACCATGATCACCTGCAGGAAGATGAAGGCAATGGCCCCCTTGTAGATCTGCGGTGTCGTCAGCGGCTCGATCTGCTTGCCGGTCACCACATCCTTGTACGCCGTGCGCGCTGCGACGCTGCGCAGGTAGAACAGGGCGAAGCCGAAGGGCGGCGTCAGGAAAGATGTCTGCAGGTTCATCGCGATCATGATGCCGAACCAGACCAGGTTGATGTCCATCTTCTCGGCAACCGGCGCCAGCAACGGCACGACGATGAAGGCAATCTCGAAGAAGTCGATGAACATGCCAAGGACGAAGACCAGCAGGTTCACGAACACCAGGAAGCCGATCTGGCCGCCGGGTAGTTTGTCGAACAGGTGCTCGACCCAGATGTGGCCGTCGGCGGCGTTGAAGGTGAAGGAGAACACCGTCGAGCCGATCAGGATGAAGAGCACGAAGCAGGACAGGCGTGCACTGTTGTCGAGCGCTTCCTTGAGCAAAACCATCGACAGCTGACGGCGCGACAAGGCCATGATCAGTGCACCGACCGCCCCCATGGCGCCGCCCTCGGTCGGCGTGGCGATACCGAGGAAGATCGTGCCGAGTACCAGGAAAATCAGCACCAGCGGCGGAATCAGGGCAAAGGTCACGCGCTCGGCGAGCACCGACAGCAGACCAAGCTTCAGTTTCTTGTTGATGATCGCCAGCAGCAGGGCAATGATGCCGATCACCGACAGCGTGAAAATCACCCGTTCATCGAACGGTGCTTCGCCCTTCCTGCCGAACAGGCTGGCAGCAACGCTGTTGTAGTTGAAGTAGAGCAAGGCCCCGACCGCCCAGGAACCGGCCGAGAGTATCCACAGGGACAGCTGCCCACTGCTGCCATTCGGCTCGCGATAGATACGCGCCTCGGGCGGCAGCGCCGGCACCCAGTCGGGCTTGAAAATCGCCAGGCCGATGATCAGCAGCACATAGAGCCCAACCAGCATGAAGGCCGGAATCATTGCGCCCGCGTACATGTCGCCCACCGAGCGACCCAGTTGGTCGGCCATGACGATCAGTACCAGCGACGGCGGAATTGCCTGCGCCAGCGTGCCGGACGCGGTGATCGTCCCGGCCGCAATGGCGCGGTTATAGCCGTAGCGCAACATGATCGGCAGCGAGATCAGGCCCATGGCGATCACCGATGCGGCAACCACGCCGGTGGTCGCCGCCAGCAGCGCGCCGACGATGATCACGGCCAGTGCCAGACCACCGCGCAGGGGTCCGAAGACCTGACCGATCGATTCAAGCAGATCCTCGGCCATGCCGCTCTTCTGCAGGATGATGCCCATCAGCGTGAAGAAGGGAATGGCCAGCAGGGTGTCGTTCTGCATGATACCGAACAAACGCAGCGGCAAGGCCTGGAACAGGGTGGACGGGAACAGCCCCGCTTCCATGCCGATGGTGCCGAACAGGAGGCCAGTCGCGGCCAGGGCAAAAGCCACCGGAAAACCGGAAATGAGGAAAAGGATCAGCCCGACGAACATCAGGGGCACGAAGTATTCGACGATGAAGGCCATTAGCGCAGCTCCTCGCGGGCACGACCGGCGTGCTCCTCAATTTCATAGGAAAGAACCTCTTCCTCCGGCGCATGCGGGTTGTGGCCAATCGGATCAGGGATCAGGCCAGCGAGGAAGGCAAAACGTTTGATCAGTTCCGATGCGGCCTGCAGCAGCAGCAAACCGAAACCCAGCGGCATCAGCAGATACACCGGCCAGCGAACCAGGCCACCGGCGTTCTGCGACATTTCGCCACTGACCCAGGCGCGCTGGAACAGCGGCCAGGAAAGATCGATGAAGACCACGCACAAAGGGGTCAGAATGAGCAGGATGCCGACAATATCAACGATATTGCGCACCTTTGGCGAGAAGCGGTTGGACAGGAAATCGATACGGACGTGGGCGTTCTTCAGGAACACGTAACCCGCCCCCAGCATGAAAACCGCCGAGAACAGGTACCACTGGATTTCCAGAAAGGCGTTCGACCCGATATTCAGGGTCTTGCGCACCACCGCGTTACCCGCGGATATCAGCACGGCCAGCAGAACCAGCCAGTAAATCAGGTTTCCCAAACGTTCGCTGAACGCGTCGATCAAACGCGACAGCTTGAGCAGAAGCTGCATGTCATCCTCCTAGGCCGCTCGAAGGGCGGCACTTCAGCGACAGAGTCTACCTGCGCGATTGCCACACCCCCATTAGGGATAGCCCTGATCAAATCACCTCCGGGGTCACTGGAGAAAGGCCAACGCCTATCCAAAACAGTGCTTTTCGCCGATAATTCACGTTTTTAAGCAGGCTGGATTTCCGGAACATGAGCATCAGCATCCCTCCCAAATTCAATCCCCTGACCGGCGCCATCCGCGCCCTGGCCATGGATGCCGTGCAACAGGCCAACTCCGGTCATCCGGGCGCCCCGATGGGCATGGCCGAAATCGCCGAGGTGCTGTGGCGTCGCCACCTGCGCCACAATCCGGCGAATCCGGCGTGGCCTGACCGCGACCGCTTCGTGCTGTCGAATGGCCACGGCTCGATGCTGATCTACGCGCTGCTGCACCTGACCGGCTACGACGTCAGCATCGACGACCTGAAGAACTTCCGCCAGTTGCACGCCCGCACGCCGGGCCACCCGGAATACGGCTACACGCCGGGCGTCGAGACGACCACCGGGCCACTCGGCCAGGGCATCACCAACGCCGTCGGCTTCGCGCTGGCCGAGAAAGTGCTGGCCGCCGAGTTCAACCGCCCCGGCCACGACATCGTCAATCACCACACCTACACCTTCCTCGGCGACGGCTGCCTGATGGAAGGCGTTTCGCACGAAGCCTGCTCGCTGGCCGGCACGCTCGGCCTGGGCAAGCTGATCGCCTTCTGGGACGATAACGGCATCTCGATCGACGGTCACGTCGAAGGCTGGTTCACCGACGACACGCCGAAGCGCTTCGAAGCCTACGGCTGGCACGTCGTGCCCAATGTCGACGGCCACGATCCGGAAGCCATCGAACGCGCCCTGCTCGCTGCCAAGTCGGTGCACGACAAACCCAGCCTGATCTGCTGCCGCACCGTGATCGGCGCCGGCTCGCCGAACAAGCAGGGCAGCCACGACTGCCATGGCGCACCGCTGGGCAAGGACGAAATCGCCGCCGCCCGCGCCTACATCGGCTGGAACCATCCGCCCTTCGAAATCCCCGGCGATGTGTACGCTGCCTGGAACGGCAAGGTGCGCGGTGCCGCCTTCGAGGAAAACTGGCAGCGTCGTTTTGCCAAGTACCAGGCCGAATTCCCGGAAATGGCTGCCGAATTCGAGCGCCGCGTGCTGCATCGCGAACTGCCGGCCACCTGGGAAGCGACCAAGGCCGCCTACCTGCAAGCCTGTCGCGACAAGGCCGAGAACATCGCCACCCGCAAGGCCTCGCAAAACGCCATCGCTGCGCTGGTCCCGGCGGTGCCGGAAATCTTCGGCGGCTCGGCCGACCTGGCCGGCTCCAACCTGACCTTCGTCAAGGGCAGCAAGGGCGTCACCCGCACCGAAGGCGGCAACTACTGCTACTACGGCGTGCGCGAATTCGGCATGACCGCCATCGCCAACGGCATTGCGCTGCACGGCGGCCTGATTCCCTACACCGCCACCTTCCTGGTCTTCTCCGATTACGCCCGCAACGGCATCCGCATGGCGGCGCTGATGAAGCAGCGCCAGATCATGGTCTACACGCACGATTCCATCGGCCTCGGCGAAGACGGCCCGACCCACCAGCCGGTCGAGCACATCCCGTCGATGCGCATCATCCCGAACCTGGATGTCTGGCGCCCGGCCGATGCAACGGAAACCGCCATCGCCTGGATTTCCGCCGTCGACCGCCAGGACGGCCCGAGTCTGCTCGCCCTGTCGCGCCAGAACCTGCCGACCGTGACCCAGAACGCCGCCGACGCCGACATCGCCAAGGGCGGCTACGTGCTGGCCGAAAACGCCGACGCGCAGATCACCCTGATCGCCACCGGTTCCGAAGTCAAACTGGCGCTCGACGCCCAGGCCGCACTGGCCGGCGAAGGCATCGCCGCACGTGTCGTCTCGATGCCCTGCACCAATGTCTTCGACCGCCAGAGCGACGACTACAAGGCTTCGGTGCTCGGCACCTGCAAGAAGCGCATCGCCATCGAAGCGGCGCATCCGGATTTCTGGCGCAAGTACGTCGGCCTGCATGGCGCCGTGATCGGCATCGACCGCTTCGGCGAATCGGCGCCGGCCGGCCAGTTGTTCGAAATGTTCGGCTTCACCGTCGGCAATGTCGTCGCCACGGCGAAAAGCCTGTTGTCCTGATTTCAATACATCCAACGCAGAGAGGAAATAGATCCATGGCTATCAAGGTTGCAATCAACGGTTTCGGTCGTATCGGTCGCTGCACGCTGCGCGCCATTTACGAGCAGGGATTGCAGAGCGAGTTCGACGTCGTCGCCATCAACGCCTCCGGCGACCTGGCGACCAACGCCCACCTGCTGAAGTACGACACGACGCACGGCCGCTTCACGACCAGCGTCGAAACCGAAGGTGAGAACTGCATCATCATCGACGGCAAGAAGATCGCCTTCTACTCGACCAAGAACCCCAAGGACATCAACTGGGCCGACCACGGCGTCGACGTCCTGCTCGAATGCACCGGCGCCTACACCTCCAAGGCCAAGGCCCAGGCGCTGCTGGAACAGGGCGCCAAGCGCGTGCTGATTTCCGCCCCGGGCGGTGACGACGTCGACGGCACCATCGTCATGGGCGTCAACGAAAGCATCCTGACCCAGGCGATGACGGTTGTTTCCAACGCCTCGTGCACGACCAACTGCCTGGCCCCGGTGGCCAAGGTGCTGTCCGACAACATCGGCATCAAGTCCGGCCTGATGACCACGGTGCACGCCTACACCAACGACCAGGTCACGGTGGACGTCCGCCACAAGGACCTGCGCCGCGCCCGCGCTGCTGCCGCCAACATCATCCCGACCAAGACCGGCGCCGCCAAGGCCGTCGGCCTGGTGCTGCCGCAGCTGGTCGGCAAGTTCGACGGCTTCGCGCTGCGCGTCCCGACCATCAACGTGTCTCTCGTTGATTTGACCTTCACCGCCGAACGCGCCACCACCAAGGACGAAATCAACGCGCTGATGACCGCCGCCGCCAACGGCCCGCTCAAGGGCATCATGGCGGTCAACACCGAACCGCTGGTGTCGTCGGACTTCAACCACACCACCGTATCGTCGACCTTCGACGCGACGCAGACCCGTGTCCTCAAGGCCGAAGACGGCTCGACCCTGGTCAAGGTGCTGGCCTGGTACGACAACGAGTGGGGCTACTCCTGCCGCATGCTCGACGCCGCCCGCGCCTGGATGGCCGCCAAGTAAGGCGCCCCAGCGACACAAGAAACCGCCGGCCAGCCCGGCGGTTTTTTTTATAGCTTGCCGGCCGCCATGGCCATGCTGTTGGCCATGATCGTCGCCAGCCGTTCGGCGGAGAATTGCACGTCCGGCACCGCCACCACCTCATTGCCGGGGCGCAGCGGCTGATCCATCGCCGACTGCTCGCCCTCATCCTTGCGCTCAAGCAAGCGCTCACGCACCTTCTGGGTAATCATCGCCTCGGTGGCCAGGCGCTCGGTGGGCGGCATCGCCGCAAGATCGGCTTCGGTCAGCCCCATTTCCTTCATCACCGCTTCGCGCAGATGCACTTCCAGCGGCTTTTCCAGGAAATCGACCAATTCCTTGACCAGATTCGCCCTCGCCTCTCGTGCCGCCTCGATACGTTCGGCTTCAGTCGGCGTGCGCTTGGCCTCGCCCCTGGCAGCCTCTTCCTGTGCCGCCCGGGCGTCAGCCATGGCGGCCGAAAAATCCCCCGCCGCTCCGGTCGGCGCACTGCCGCCGAGACTGATTGCCGCCCCTGCATAATCCGTTCCGATTTTCATATCGTCCTCACCTGAAACAAATCGACCCAGGCCTCATGCAAATTGCGTACCCAGCGAAAACACCCGCTGTTTCCGGCGTTTTTCAGTCGCCTGTGCGTCCACTCGGCAGAAATTGCCGGCAAGCCGCCCGAACCTCAGCAGAAGTACACGCCGAATTCAGACATCCTGACCGTTTAACAATGTTCAGTCAGTCTGCATCGCTGTAAAATCACCACTTTCATCCTAGTGCCAATCCCGGCCCGTGCCTGCGCCCACTCCCGCGACATCCTCGCCATTGCGTCTTGCCATCAACGGCTACGGTCGCATCGGTCGCTGCTTCCTGCGCGCCCTGCACGAAGGCGATGCCCGCCGGCGTTTCGAGGTCGTTGCCATCAACGAGCCGGCCAACCTCGACAGCATCGCCTACCTGACCCGCTACGATTCGACGCACGGGCGCTTCCCCGCCGAGATCGGCCTGGGCGAACGCAAGCTGTTCGTCGATGGACAAGCGATTGCCGTCAGTCATGCGCGCACGCCTGAGGAAGTCGACTGGTCCGAGCACGGTATCGACCTGCTGGTCGAATGTTCCGGCGCCTATGGCCGGCGCGATGAATTGAACCGTTTTCTCAGCGCCGGCTGCCCGCGCCTGCTGCTGTCCCACCCTGGCCACAGCGCCGACGATGTCGACGCGACCATCGTCGCCGGCATCAACCAGGACGAGCTGAACGGCAGCCAGCGCCTGGTCTCGGCAGCATCCTGCACGACCAACGCCATCGTGCCGGTACTCGACCTGCTCGACCGCGAAATCGGCATCGACCAGGCGCTGCTGACCACGCTGCATTCCGTCATGAACGACCAGCCGCTGATCGACGGTTATCACCACGACGACCTGCGCCGCACCCGTTCCGCCATGCAGTCGATCATCCCGGTGTCGACCGGGCTGGCGCGCGGCGTCGAACGCCTGCTGCCGCAACTGGCCGGCCGCGTACACGCCAAGGCGATCCGGGTGCCGACGCTGAATGTGTCGGCCATCGACCTGACCATCCACACTCGCCAGGCGGTTTCAGCCAAGACCATCAACCGTCTGCTCGCCGACGCCGCCGCCGGACCGCTGTGCCGTCGTCTGGCCTGGTCGGATCAGGCGCACGCCTCAATCGATTTCAACCACGACCCGCATTCGGCCATCGTCGACGGCAGCCAGACCCGCACCGCCGGCAACCATCTGGTGAATCTCTTCGTCTGGTTCGACAACGAATGGGGATTCGCCAACCGCATGCTCGAAGTGGCCGACCACTGGTCACGCCACTGGACCGCTCACCAACAATAAACCCATCTGGAGAAGACCATGAATGTCATCAAGCTGACCGACCTCGATGTTTCCGGCAAGCGCGTTTTCATCCGCGCCGACCTCAACGTGCCGCAGGACGAAGCCGGCAACATCACCGAAGACACGCGCATCCGTGCCTCGTTGCCGTCGATCCGCTACTGCCTGGAAAAAGGCGCCGCCGTCATGGTCACCTCGCACCTGGGTCGCCCGACCGAAGGCGAACTGACGCCTGATGACAGTCTGATGCCGGTCGCCGTCCGCCTTGGACAGATGCTGCATCTGCCGGTGCGCCTGATCGCCGACTGGGTCGACGGTGGTTTCGAAGTCAAGCCGGGCGAAGTCGTGCTGCTCGAGAACTGCCGCGTCAACAAGGGCGAGAAGAAGAACAACGACGAACTCGCCCAGAAGATGGCCAAGCTCTGCGACGTTTACGTCAACGACGCCTTCGGCACCGCCCACCGCGCGGAAGCAACGACGCACGGCATGGCGAAATACGCACCGATTGCCTGCGCCGGCGTACTGATGGGCGCCGAAATCGACGCCCTGAGCAAGGCCCTGCATGCGCCCAAGCGTCCGCTGGTAGCCATCGTCGGCGGCTCCAAGGTGTCGTCCAAGCTGACCATCCTCAAATCGCTGGCCGACAAGGTCGATCAACTGATCGTCGGCGGCGGCATCGCCAACACCTTCCTGCTCGCCTCCGGCAAGCGCATCGGCGAATCGCTGGCCGAGCCCGACCTGGTCAAGGAAGCGCACGCGATCATGGACATGATGAAGGAACGCGGCGCCGAAGTGCCGCTGCCGACCGACGTCGTCGTCGCCGACGAAGTCTCGGCCCTGGCCCGCGCCAACAAGATTTCGATCGACGATGTCAGCGCCCATGACCGCATCCTCGACGTCGGCCCCAAGACTGCCGTCAAGCTGGCTGAAATCATCGCCAACGCCGGCACCATCGTCTGGAACGGCCCGGTCGGCGTCTTCGAGCTGCCGCAGTTCGCCGGCGGCACCAAGATGATGGCCTCCGCCATCGCCCACTCAGAGGCATTCTCGATCGCCGGCGGCGGCGACACGCTGGCCGCCATCGCCAAGTTCCACATCGCCGACGACGTCGGTTATATCTCGACCGGCGGCGGCGCCTTCCTTGAATTCCTCGAAGGCAAAAAGCTGCCGGCCATCGCCGTGCTCGAAGAACGCGCCGCCGGCTGAGCGCCATGAGCGACAAGCGCCGCATCCTGATCGTCGATCCGTCACGGGTGGCCAGGACGGCGCTCGTCAAGCACCTGCGCGACGACTTCGACATCCGCGAGGAAAGCGACGGCGAATCGGCCTGGCAGACGCTGGTCCTCGACGCCTCGATCATCGCCGTCGTCTCGGCGATCAGCCTGGCCCGGACCAGCGGCTACGAGTTGCTGTCCCGGCTGCGCGAAAACCGCTTGCAGCGCCTCAGCGACATGCCGTTCTTCCTGCTCATTTCCAAGGATGAGACGGCCCCCAACCGCGACCAGGCCAAGGGGCGCGGGGTCAGCGACTTCATCGTGCGCGGCATGGCCGGCAGCGAAATCCGCCAGCGCATCGGCCGCCTGGTCAACTGGGACATTTCGTCCAACCTCGGCCTCCCCGACAGCAGCCACAGCGATGCCGACGAACCCTTCCCTGGCCGCACGCCGATCTGCCGCAAATTGTGCGCCGACATTGCCGCGCACGCGCCGGAAGAAAACTTCTCTGCCTGCTGCGTTGCCTTCGGCATCGAAAACGAACAATGCCTGATCGACCGCTTTGGCACGGAAACCATGGTCGACATCGGCACACGCATCGCCCGGGTGATCGGCGAAAAAATCGGTCGGCACGACATGATCGGCCACACCGGCGACTCCAACTACGTGATCGTTTCGCCGGGCACCAGCCAGGCCACCGCCATCGCCTTTGCCCAGCGCGTCTGTCGCGCCTTCAGCGAGCGCAAGATCACCATCGGCGACCAGCAGACGCGGATCAACCTGAGCGCCGGTATCGCCGCCTCGCCCGCCGACGGCGAACGATCCGCAGCCCAATTGATCGACCTGGCGCTGGAACGCCTCGACTTGGCCCGCAAGACACCGGGCAACCCCATCGTTGCCCGCGACCCGGAACCGGACGATCCCTTCGTGCGCATGCAGGCCCTGCTGCGCCAGGAAAACATCGCCGAGCGCCTGGGCCAGGCCGGTCTTGAATTACTACCGATGATGCGCCTGTTCGAACAACAGTTCCGCCTCGGCCTGCCCCTGGCGGAGATGGAAGCCCATTTCCGGAAACACGCAGGCAACGAAACACCTTCAGAATAGCCGGGCCACCCGGCCAGACACCGACAAACGAGACAAACCATGACCCGCCATACCAAGATCGTCGCCACCCTCGGCCCAGCCTCGTCCTCCCCGGAAGTCCTCGAACGCATGGTCGAGGCCGGGATCGACGTCGTCCGCATGAATTTCTCACACGGCACCGCCGCCGACCACAAGGCCCGCGCCGATGGCATACGCGCAGCCGCCGCCAAGCACGGCCGGATCGTCGGCATCCTCGGCGACCTGCAGGGCCCGAAAATCCGCGTCGGCAAGTTCGAGAACAACAAGATCACGCTCGCCCAAGGCGACGCCTTCATCCTCGATGCCGCCTGCAAGCTCGGCACTCAGGAACGCGTCGGCCTCGACTACAAGGATCTGCCCAAGGACGTGCGTCCCAACGATATCCTGCTGCTCGACGACGGCCGCCTCAAACTGACGGTCGACGCAGTGCGCGGCACGGAAATCCATACCCGCGTACTGGTCGGCGGCGAACTGTCGAACAACAAGGGCATCAACCGCCAGGGCGGCGGCCTGACCGCACCGGCGCTGACCGCCAAGGACATGGAAGACATCCGCACCGCCGCCGAGATCGGCGTCGATTTCGTCGCTGTTTCTTTCCCCAAGAGCGCCGCCGACATGTACATGGCCCGCCAGCTGCTGCGCGCCGCTGGCAGCGATGCGGTGCTGATCGCCAAGATCGAACGCGTCGAAGCAGTCACCAACATGGCCGAAATCCTCGACGCCTCCGACGGCGTCATGGTCGCCCGCGGCGACCTCGCGGTCGAAGTCGGCGACGCCGCCGTGCCGGCGCTGCAGAAGAAGATGATCCGCATGGCGCGCGACAAGAACAAGCTGACCATCACCGCCACGCAGATGATGGAATCGATGATCCATTCGCCGGTGCCGACCCGCGCCGAAGTCTCCGACGTGGCCAACGCCGTGCTCGATGGCACCGACGCCGTCATGCTGTCGGCAGAGACCGCCGCTGGCAAGTACCCGGTCGAAGTCGTCGAATCGATGGCCCGCATCTGCGTCGAGGCCGAGCGCTCGGCCGAAGTCACGCTCGACCGCGAATTCCTCGACCGCATTTTCACCCGCATCGATCAGTCGATTGCCATGGCCGCGATCTGGACCGCGCACCACCTCAAGGTCAAGGCCATCGCCGCCCTCACCCAGTCCGGCTCGACCGCGTTGTGGATGAGCCGCCTCAACTGCGGCGTGCCGATCTACGCGCTGACCCCGGACGCCGGCTCGCTGTCGCGCATGGCGCTGTACCGCGAAGTCCGCCCGCTGCTGATGACCCAGCAGCACACCGAACGCGAGCAGTTGCTGGCCGAAGCCGAAAGCCTGCTGATCGAACGCGGCGTGGTCGAGCTCGGCGATCTGATCGTGCTCACCATCGGCGAGCCGATCGGCAGCATCGGTGGCACCAATACGTTGAAGATCGTCCGCGTCGGCGACCACCTGAACACCCAGCCGTAATAAAATAGCGGGCTGATCCCGAAACTTACCGAACACAGGAGTTCCCATGCCGCTCGTTTCCCTGCGCCAACTGCTCGACCACGCCGCCGAGCACGATTACGGCCTGCCCGCCTTCAACGTCAACAACATGGAACAGGTCTGGGCGATCATGGAAGCGGCCAGCCAGCTCGACGCCCCGGTGATCATGCAAGCCTCGGCCGGCGCCCGCAAATACGCCGGCGAACCCTTCCTGCGCCACCAGATCCTGGCCGCGCTCGAAGCCTACCCGCACATCCCGGTAGTCATGCACCAGGACCACGGTCAGAGCCCGGCCGTGTGCATGGCCGCAATCAAGTCCGGCTTCTCGTCGGTGATGATGGACGGCTCGCTGGAAGCCGACGGCAAGACCGTCGCCAGCTACGAATACAACGTCGACGTCACCCGCAAGGTCACCGAACTGGCGCACAGCATCGGCGTTTCGGTCGAAGGCGAACTCGGCGTGCTCGGTTCGCTCGAAACCATGAAGGGCGACAAGGAAGACGGCCACGGCGCCGACGGCGTGATGACCCGCGAACAACTGCTGACCGACGTCGAGCAGGCCGCCGACTTCGTCCGCCAGACCAACTGCGACGCGCTCGCCATTGCCATCGGCACCAGCCACGGCGCCTACAAGTTCACCAAGAAGCCGACCGGCGACATCCTCGCCATCGACCGCATCGCCGAAATCCACGCGCGCATCCCGAACACCCACCTGGTCATGCACGGCTCCTCCAGCGTGCCGCAGGAACTGCTCGAAGAAATCCGCCAGTTCGGCGGCGACATGAAGGAAACCTACGGCGTGCCGGTCGAGGAAATCGTCAAGGGCATCAAGCACGGCGTGCGCAAGGTCAACATCGACACCGACATCCGCCTGGCGATGACCGGCGCGGTCCGTCGCTACCTGTTCGAAAACCCGTCCAAGTTCGACCCGCGCGACTACCTCAAGCCGGCCCGCGAAGCCGCCAAGAAAATCTGCCTCGCCCGCTTCGAAGCCTTCGGCTGCGCCGGCCAGGCAAGCAAGATCAAGCCGCTGTCGCTGGACAAGATGGCCGAACGCTACGCCAAGGGCGAGCTGAACCAGATCGTCAAGTAAGCCGGTTTTTCACGCTCGTCCGCCAACAGCCACCTTCGGGTGGCTGTTTTGTTTCGCACCATCGGTTAGCCAGCCACTTTAAATTTATATTGAGATTTTTCAAATTATCTTTTTGTTGTAATTAGACAAATCTCAATATAAACTGCGTCACATGGACCCGATTCGTAATCCATTCGCCCCCGGCGCAGGCACTCCACCTCCCGAACTGGCAGGTCGTGACGAACTGCGAGAGTCCTTGCGCATCGCGCTCGAACGCGCCAGGATCGGTCGCCCTGCCAAGAGTGCCATGCTGGTGGGCCTGCGGGGCGTCGGCAAAACTGTGCTCTTGGACCGTATCAGGATGGATGCGGAGGCCGCTGGAATCCACACGGTCCGTGTCGAGGCACCTGAAGGCCGCTCGCTACCCGCGCTGATCGCACCACAGCTGCGTCAGGCCCTGCTGCGCCTGAGCCAGATTGCGGCCGCGAAAGACTACGCCGTGCGCGGATTGCGCGCGCTGGCAGGTTTTGCCCGCAAGCTCAAAGTCACCTTCGGTGATATCGAGGTCGGCATCGACTACGAGCCCGAACCGGGCCTGGCCGACAATGGCGATCTTGAACACGATCTGCAAGCGCTGTTCGAACAAGTCGGCTTGGCAGCAAAATCCGCCCACACTGCCCTAGCGATCTTCATCGACGAACTGCAATACGTGGAGGAGGTACAGCTAGCTGCCCTCATCACGGCAATACATCGAACAGAACAACGCCAGTTGCCCGTCGTTCTGGTCGGCGCCGGTCTGCCCCAACTGCGCGGCCAGATGGGAAACGCCAAGTCGTACGCCGAACGCCTGTTTGATTTCCCCATGATCGGGCCGCTGCCCCCAGACGCAGCCCGCCGCGCCATCGAGAAACCACTCGAGGACGAAGGAGTGGCGATCACGGAATCGGCACTGAGCCAGATTTTGCAGGTCACCCAAGGCTACGCGTACTTTCTGCAACAGTGGGGCAGCCACACCTGGCAGGCGGCGCAGGCATCGCCGATCGATAGCGACGCCGTCAGCGCAGCATCTGTCACCGCCGTAGCGGCGCTCGATGAGAGCTTCTTCCGCGTGCGCTTCGACCGCCTTACCCCGAAGGAGAAAAAGTATCTCCGAGCAATGGCAGAGCTGGGCGAGGGGCCCCACCGCTCAGGCGACATTGCCGGCTGCTTCGATGCGGCCGTCTCTTCATTGGCCCCGACGCGGAGCTCATTGATAACGAAAGGGATGATCTGGAGCCCCAACCACGGTGACACCGCGTTCACCGTGCCCATGTTCGACGAGTTCATGAAACGGATCATGCCAAGCGACGACTGGCGCTGACACGTCCTGTTCTGGCATCCCCTTAGGCGCTGTGCGCCAGCCGTAGCGCCACGCCCAGGTCGGCGACCAGCGCGTCGCAATCGGCGGCCTTGACCGGCTCGCCCTCGTTGTAGCCGTAAGGCACGCAGTACACCGCGCTGCCGGCGTTGCGGGCGGTTTCGATGTCGTGTTTGGAGTCGCCGATGTGCAGGTTATCGGCAGGCGCGCAGCCGAGCGCGGCGCAGGCGTGCAGCAGCGGGGCCGGATGCGGTTTGCGGTGCGGGGTGGTGTCACCGGAGACGACGGCCTGGAAATAATGGGCGATGCCGGTGCGTTCGAGCAGCGGCTCGGTGAAGGCGGCCGGTTTGTTGGTCACCACGGCCAGCGGCAGGCCGGTCGCGTGCCAGGCGGCGAGGCCTTCGCGGACGCCGGGGAAGAATTCAGTGCGGTGACCGTTGACCGCCGCGTAGTGCCGCTGGAAGGCAGCGATGCCGCGCGCCATCAGTTCAGCGTCGGGGGCCGACTCGCGGGTCAGGCAGCGTTCGACCAGCACGACCATGCCGCGGCCGACGAAATGACGGATTTCGGTTTCACTGCGCGGCGCCTGGTCGAGGTCGATCAGCATCAGGCGGCAGGCCTCGGCCAGGTCGCCGACGGTGTCGAGCAGGGTGCCGTCGAGGTCGAAGGTGATGGAACGGAATTTCATGGGGACTCCTTGAGCGCCTGACGCAATGTCCGGATGATCGTATCGTAACGGTGCGGATCGCTGTCGCGGCCGGCGCCGAAAACCGCCGACCCGGCGACGAAGGCATCGACCCCGGCGGCGGCGATTTCGGCAATGTTGCCGGGATTGACCCCACCGTCGATTTCGAGGCGGATGCGCCGGCCCGTCGACTGCTGGTAGGCATCGATTTTCGCACGGGCGGCGCGCGCCTTGTTCAAGGTTTGGGCGATGAATTTCTGGCCGCCGAAACCGGGGTTCACACTCATCAGCAGGACCACGTCGAGTTTGTCCATGACGTGGTCCATCCAGTCCAGCGGCGTCGCCGGGTTGAAGACCAGGCCGGCCTGGCAGCCGCCGTCGCGAATCATCGCCAGGCTGCGGTCAACGTGTTCGGACGCTTCCGGGTGAAAGGTGATCAGATCGGCCCCGGCGCGGATGAAATCGGGAACGATGCGGTCGACCGGCTTGACCATCAGGTGCACGTCGATCGGCGCCGTCGTGCAGGGCCGGATCGCCTCGCAGACCAGCGGGCCGATGGTCAGGTTGGGGACGTAATGGTTGTCCATCACGTCGAAATGGATCCAGTCGGCACCGGCGGCGATGACGTTGCTGACTTCCTCGCCCAGACGGGCGAAGTTGGCCGAAAGGATGCTCGGGGCAATGATGGCTTCCAGGGGATTCATGGGCTCTTCCTCAGCAAAAAAATGGCCCCGGCTGGCGGGGCCCAAAACGACCAAGGGTCGCGCAGAGAACTTCGGTAGGGATCAGCGGTAGCGGGCGACCATGCGATCCAGCGGGATCGGTTTGATGGCAGACGCCCGCCCGGCCGAGCCGAAGGCTTCGAAACGCAGCCGGCAGATGCCACGGGCGGCGGTCACGGCGGCCTTGAGGAAGGCGCGCGGATCGAACTCGTCGGGCTTGTCGGCCATCGCTTTACGCATGGCGCCGGTCATCGCCAGGCGAATGTCGGTGTCGATGTTGACCTTGCGCACACCGTGGCGGATGCCTTCGACGATTTCTTCCAGCGGCACGCCGTAGGTTTCCTTGATCGTGCCGCCGTACTGGCGGATGGTCGCCAGCCATTCCTGCGGCACCGACGAGGAACCGTGCATGACCAGATGGGTATCGGGAATGCGCGCGTGGATCGCCTTGATCCGTTCGATGGCCAGGATTTCGCCAGTCGGCGGGCGGGTGAATTTATAGGCGCCGTGGCTGGTGCCGATGGCAATGGCCAGCGCATCGACGCCGGTTTTGGCGACAAAATCGGCGGCTTCGTCGGGGTCGGTCAGCAGTTGCGCGTGGTCGAGCTTGCCGGCGGCACCGATACCGTCTTCCTCGCCGGCCTCGCCGGTTTCCAGCGAGCCGAGGCAGCCGAGTTCGCCCTCGACCGACACGCCGATGGCGTGCGCCATGTCCACCACCTTGCAGGTGGTGTCGACGTTGTAGGCGTAGCTGGTCGGCGTCTTGCCGTCTTCGCCGAGCGAGCCGTCCATCATCACGCTGGAGAAGCCGCTACGCATCGACTGCAGGCAGACCGCCGGCGATGTGCCGTGGTCCTGGTGCAGGCAGACCGGGATGTCCGGGTATTGCTCGATGGCGGCTTCGACCAGCTTGCGCAGGAAGGGCTCGCCGGCGTACTTGCGGGCGCCGGCCGAGGCCTGCAGGATGACCGGGCTGTCGCAGTCCGCCGCCGCCTGCATGATGGCGTGGATCTGCTCCATGTTATTGACGTTGAAGGCGGGCAGGCCGTAGGCGTGCTCGGCGGCGTGGTCGAGCAACTGGCGCAGGGAAATCAGGGCCATGGGGGTTCCTCAGTGCGTGATGTGGCGCGCCAGGCGCAACAGGTTGCAGGTATAACCGTATTCGTTGTCGTACCAGGCGACGACCTTGACGAAGCTCGGATCGAGCGCGATGCCGGCACCGGCATCGAAGATCGACGGCTGCGGGCAGCCCCGGAAATCGGTCGACACGACAGCTGCGTCGGTATAGCCGAGCACGCCCTTGAGCGGCCCCTCGGCCGCCTCGCGCATGGCCGCGCAGATGTCGGCGTAGCTCGCCGCGCGATCCAGTTCGACGGTCAGGTCGACCACCGAGACATCCGAGGTCGGCACGCGGAAGGCCATCCCGGTCAGCTTGCCGTTGAGCGCCGGAATCACCTTGCCGACCGCCTTGGCCGCCCCGGTCGACGACGGGATGATGTTTTCCAGGATGCCGCGACCGCCGCGCCAATCCTTGCCGGACGGGCCGTCGACCGTTTTCTGGGTGGCCGTCGCCGCGTGCACCGTGCTCATCAGCCCGCGCTTGATGCCGAAACGGTCGTTGAGCACCTTGGCCACCGGCGCCAGTCCGTTGGTCGTGCACGACGCTGCCGAGACGATGTCCTGGCCGGCGTAATCGGCGTGATTCACGCCGAACACAAACATCGGCGTATCGTCCTTGGCCGGCGCCGACTGGACGACCTTGCGCGCCCCCGCGGCAACGTGCGCCTGGCAGCTTTCCCGGGTGAGGAAGAAGCCGGTCGCCTCGATCACCAGATCGACACCGAGCTCGCCCCACTTGAGGTCGGCCGGATTGCGCTCGGCGGTCAGGCGGATGCGCCGGCCGTCGACGATCAGGTCGCTGCCTTCGACAGCCACCTCACCGGCAAAACGCCCATGCACCGAGTCGTGCTTGAGCAGATAGGCGAGGTAGTCCGGATCGAGCAAGTCGTTGATGCCGACCACCTCCAGCCCGGAAAACTCGGCCTCCTGGGCGATGGCGCGGAAGGCCATGCGTCCGATACGGCCGAAGCCGTTGATTGCCACCCGTATTGGCATGGGTTTGTCTCCTGATTTATGAAAATTCTGGTGTCGCTGGCGCGTTCAGAAATCGCCGTCGTTGCCGCTTTCACGGGCGATGGTTTCGACGACGACGCTGGCCAGGTGGCGGGCGGTCAGCCCGAAATGTTCGTAGAGCGCAGACGCCGGGGCGGAGGCGCCGAAGCGGTCGATGCCGACCACCTCGCCGACCAGGCCGACATACTTGCGCCAGGGGTCGGGATGCGCGGCCTCGATGGCGATGCGCACGACCTCCGGCGGCAGCACCGCGCGCTTCCAGGCGCTTTTCTGGCGGTCGAAGCGTTCGCAACAAGGCATGGAGACGACGCGCACGGCAACCCCGTGGGTGGCCAGTTCGCGCTGCGCTTCCAGGGCGATGCCGACTTCCGAGCCGGTGGCGATGATCACCGCCTGCAAAGGACCGTCGGCGTCGCGCAGGACGTAGCCGCCGCGGGCAATCTCTTCGGCCCGACCGGGGCGGTCGCCGCATTGGTCGAGGTTCTGCCGCGACAGGAAGAGGGCGCTCGGCCCGTCGCGGCGCTCCAGCGACTCGGCCCAGGCCACTGCCGTTTCCAGTTCATCACACGGACGCCAGACATCGAGACCGGGAATCAGGCGCAGGCTGCCGACGTGCTCGACCGGCTGGTGCGTCGGCCCGTCCTCGCCGAGGCCGATGGAGTCGTGGGTCAGCACATGGACGACGCGCTGCTGCATCAGCGCGCTCATGCGAATGGCGTTGCGCGAATAGTCCGAGAACACGGCGAAGGTGCCGCCGTAGGGAATCAGCCCGCCGTGCAGGGCGACACCGTTCATGATCGCCGCCATGCCGAATTCGCGCACGCCGTAAGAGATGTAGTTGGGTGTGCGCTCGCCGGCCGCATGCCAGGCAACGCTGCCTTTGCCGGCGGTCAGGTTGGAGCCGGTGAGGTCGGCCGAACCGCCGAGCAGTTCGGGAACGCGGTCGATCAGGAAATCGAGGCAGTTCTGCGACGACTTGCGGCTGGCGATGCCGCCGGTCTTCGCTGCCGACTGGGCGAGCAGTTCGGCGCGGATTTCCGGCCAGCTCTCCGGCAGGCCACCGGCCTGGGTGCGCTCGAATTCGGCAGCCAGCTCGGGGTATTGCGCACGGTAAGCAGAGAATTCAACTTGCCATTGCGCTTCGGCCGCCGCACCGCTGGCACGGGCGTCCCAGGCGCTACGCAGCGCCGCCGGCACCTCGAACGGCGCATGCGGCCAGTTCAACGCGGCGCGGGTGGCGGCGTTCTCGGCCGCGCCCAGCGGCGCCCCATGCACGTCGTGGCTGCCGACCTTGTTCGGCGAACCCCAGCCGATCTGGGTGCGGCAGACGATCAGGGTCGGCTTGCTGCGCGACTGCCTGGCTTCGGCAATGGCGGCGGCAACGGCGATGGCGTCGTGGCCGTCGATCGGGCCGATGACATCCCAGCCGTAGGCGCGGAAACGGGCGCCGGTGTCGTCGCGGAACCAGCCTTCGACGTGGCCGTCGATGGAAATCCCGTTATCGTCGTAGAAGGCGACCAGCTTGTTCAGCCCCCACACGCCGGCCAGCGCGCAGGCTTCGTGGCTGATCCCTTCCATCATGCAGCCGTCGCCGAGGAAGGCCCAGGTGCGGTGATCGACGATGGCGTGGCCGGGCCGGTTGTAGCGCTGGGCCAGCAGCTTTTCCGCCAGCGCCATGCCGACCGCGTTGCTGATGCCCTGACCAAGCGGCCCGGTGGTCGTCTCGACGCCCGGCGTGTGGCCGACTTCGGGATGGCCGGCGGTCTTGCTGCCAAACTGGCGGAAACGCTTGAGTTCGTCGAGCGGCAGGTCGTAGCCGGTCAGGTGCAATAGCGCGTAGATCAGCATCGAACCGTGGCCGTTCGACAGCACGAAGCGGTCGCGGTCGGCCCACTGCGGGTTGGCCGGGTTGTGGCGCAGGTGGTCGCGCCACAGGACTTCGGCGATGTCGGCCATGCCCATCGGGGCGCCGGGGTGGCCGGATTTGGCCTGCTCGACGGCGTCGATGGCCAGGAAGCGGACGGCGTTGGCCAGGTCGCGACGGAATGCGGTGGTGGTCATGTCTCTCTCCATCTCGGTAAATTTCCGTAGCTCAGGCGCGACGCTTCTGGTCCATCAGGCGCAGGACCATGGGCGTGAAGATCATCTGCATCGCCAGCCCCATTTTGCCGCCGGGCACGACCAGGGTGTTCGGGCGGGTCAGCATGCTGCCGTGCAGGATGTTGAGCAGGTACTGGAAATCGATGCCCTTGGGGTTGGCGAAGCGGATCACCACCATGCTCTCGTCGGCACTCGGGATGTCGCGGGCGATGAAGGGGTTGGAGGTATCGACGATGGGCACGCGCTGAAAATTGACGTGGGTGCGCGAGAACTGCGGGCACAGGTGGCTGACGTAGTCGGGCATGCGGCGCAGGATGGTGTCGGTCACCGCTTCCTGAGAGTAGCCGCGCAGCTTCTGGTCGCGGTGCAGCTTCTGGATCCACTCCAGGTTGATGATGGGCACGACGCCGACGCACAGGTCGACCTGGGCAGCGATGTCGATGCCGTCGCCGGCCCAGGCGCCGTGCAGGCCTTCGTAGAACATCAGGTCGGTGTCGCCGGTAATGTCCTGCCACGGCGTGAAGGTACCCGGTTCCTGGCCCCAGGGCTCGGCCTCGCCGGCATCGTGCAGGTACTTGCGCACCTTGCCGCTGCCGTCGCGCCCATAGCTGATGAACAGGTCCTGCAGTTCCTGCAGCAGGTTGGCCTCGGGACCGAAATGGCTGAAGTTGAGGTTGCCCTGCTCCTCCTGCGCCTTCATCTCGGCGCGCATGCTTTTACGGTCGTAGCGATGGAAGGAGTCGCCCTCGACGATCTGGGCGTTGAGCTTCTCGCGCCGGAAGATGTGCTGGAAACTCTGCATCACGGTACTGGTACCGGCGCCGGACGAGCCGGTGATGGCGATGATCGGGTGCTTGACGGACATGGCGGATGACTCCCCGGGATATGGAATTCTTGGGCGGCGTCAGTCGCGGAACAGCGAGCGTTCGGCGAACAGCGGCGACGCAAAGGGGCGGTCGGCCCCGGTATCGTATTCGTGGTGATAGCGTTCGAGCCGCTCGACTTCCTCGCGTGAGCCGAGCATCACCGGCACGCGCTGGTGCAAGGCTTCCGGCGCCACGTCGAGGATGCGCCCGCGCCCGGTCGAGGCCGCGCCGCCAGCCTGCTCGATCAGCATGGCCATCGGGTTGGCTTCGTAAAGCAGGCGCAGGCGACCCGGCTTGGCCGGATCCTTGTTGTCCTTGGGGTACATGAAGATGCCGCCGCGCATCAGGATGCGGTGCACCTCGGCGACCATGGACGCGATCCAGCGCATGTTGAAATCGGCCTCGCGGATGCCGGTCTTGCCAGCCTTGCACTCGCTGACGTAGCGCTGCACCGGCGGCTCCCAGAAACGTTCGTTCGACGTGTTGATGGCGAACTCGCGGGTAGCTTCCGGCACGCGGATATCGGGATGGGTCAGGATGAAATTGCCGCTCTCGCGATGCAACGTAAACCCGTGCGTGCCGGTGCCGACGCTCAGCACCAGCATGGTCGATGGGCCGTAGATGGCGTAACCGGCGGCGACCTGCCGCGCCCCCGGCTGCAGGAAATCGGCCGGCTCGGCGTCGCCGGCGGTCGGTCGCTGCAGAATCGAGAAAATGGTGCCGACCGAAACATTCACGTCGCTGTTCGACGAACCGTCGAGCGGATCGAAAATCAGCAGGTAGCGGCCACGCGGGTACTCGGCGGGAATCGCGTACGGCGCGTCCATCTCCTCGGAGGCCATGCCGGCCAGCTGGCCGCCCCATTCGCAATGGCGCAGGATGGCCTCGTTGGTCAGCACATCCAGCTTCTTCTGCACCTCGCCCTGGACATTGGTCGACTCCATCGAACCGGAAAAGCCGCTCAGTGCGCCCTTGCCGACCAGACCGGAAATGGTCTTGACCGCCGCCGCCACGTCGATGAGCAAGGCGCCCATCTCACTGTGCGCGCCGCGCGTCTGCTCGATGACGAACTTGGACAGGGTGGTGCGTCCGATATGCATGGTGTCTCCAATCATTGTTGTCTTACTGCATTGGGGACAAAGGTAAGTGACTTCTTAGTTAAGGCCTAGTCAGAATTTCTTAATAGGTAAATAAGTTATGGCTTATTAAACGCCACTGAACCCAGGCATCAGCAAGATTGACTGGCCCGAACGCGCGCGCGTGGCTATCGTCGCTGCCATGAGCAAACTGCAAGCCCTGATTTTCGATGTCGATGGCACGCTCGCCGAAACCGAGCGCGACGGCCACCGCCCGGCCTTCAACGCCGCCTTCCGCGACTGCGGGCTGGCCTGGCACTGGGATGAACAGCGCTACGGCGAACTGCTCGCCATCACCGGCGGCAAGGAACGCATCCGCCACTACGCCGCGCAGTACGACTCGGCCATCGCCGCCAGCCCCGACTTCGACGCGCTGGTCGGCCAACTCCACAAGATCAAGACCGCCCACTACCTGCGTCGGGTCGACCAGGGCCAACTCCCGCTACGCCCCGGCGTCGCCCGACTGATCAGCGAAGCCCGGCAAGCCGGCATCCGCCTGGCCATCGCCACCACCACCACACCCGAAAACGTCGACGCCCTGCTCCGCGCCAACCTCGGGCCCGACGCCCCCAGCTGGTTCGAAGTCATCGGCGCCGGCGACATCGTCCCGGCCAAAAAACCGGCCCCGGACATCTACCAATGGGTCCTCAACCGCCTCGCCCTACCGGCAACCGCCTGCCTGGCCATCGAAGATTCGGAAATGGGCCTGAAATCCGCGTTGACCGCAGGATTGCGCTGCGTGGTCACGATCAGCGAATACACCCGCGGACAGGATTTTCGCGGGGCATGGAGGGTGCTGGCGGGGTTGGCGGGGTGTTCGTTGGGGGGGTTAGAAGAGGTTGTTTTGCGCTAGTTTGTAACTTGGAACTCAACCTGCCGAATCTGTTTGCCATTGATGAGAAGTGCGGCTTTGTATTTTCCAAGCGGGTCCGATTCGGAGATGGACCAGTTGTGAAAGAGAAACGGCGAACCGGGTTTGGAAAAATTTTTCGTAACCGTTGCAGTTCTTCCTCCGTCGGTCACTTGAACCTCTGAAGCGGTTGGTGGCGCCTCCCATACGGTACCAGGAGGGCCTTCAACGATTTCCTGAACGGAGATTTGTTGGGGCGGGTTCTTCATAGAAAAAGCCCACCCGAACTGAACGTCCTGCCCCTTGGAAAAGGTAGTTGTTGCTCGAAAGGTTACGGTGCCGCTCCCAACACCCGAGAATGATCCGAATTGGACGTCAGTCACACCAACGTCGCTTGAGCAGGCGGAAATGGAAATTGCAATTGAGGCGCAGAGGAAGAGTTGGAGAACGCGCATATCTGGAGGGCTAACGCGAAAGCGAGCGGCCTGCGCCACTTTTCGCGTAGGTACGCTCTGTAGCATTAGAGCCAAGACGCACCATTGCTCTTCGCCCGATACTGTTTGAGTAGATCTTCATTTCCGGATGCGACTTCAAGCATCATTTGAAGCATAAGAACCGGGCCAGGAACAATCCCTTTTTCATCAATTTCTTTTCCATCGAAGTCAGGGTTGACCGGAATCTCGACGTTCACCACCCACCAGACCTCAATTTTCTTAAGCAGAGAAACCAGTTCCTCGAATCTCTCAATGTGATCGGACTCTTTGCTGGCGGTAACGATGGCTAGAAGTTCATGGGCTAGAAGATTTCTGGTCTTCCTAATCCGCTCGAATACCTCACAGTCGCTCTCTTCTACGACCCCATTCTCTCGAAGCCAGTCAAGTGAGGCGTAAAGGATGCTCTTATTGCGAGCCGCCACAGTCTTCTCGTATTTTTCGTCAACGATCTCTCCGTTTTCGTCGAAGCCGACCATGTAGAAAGAGCGGATTCGACCAACAATCGATTCCTTTAGAAGATCGTAGGCTGCGATATACAGCGACGCCGAAACCAATTTCTCCTGCATTACAGCAGGAGTCAGAAGCATCTCCCATTTCTCGCTAGGCGAAGACATTCTGGACTCTAGCGCAGAAGCAAGGAGCAACAGGCAGGCACCGCCTGCGGGATTAAATCATTCCAATGGCACATGTAGAAATACCTCTTGAACCCACGATTCCTGACGGAGCCTCGTAAGCACTTCAGGAGTGCAATGAACCAAGTAGGCATCGTTTAGCTGCAAATGACATTCAGCTTTTGCATTTTTAAATATGACGTAAACAGAGGAATCTCCGCCTCGGATTGGCGTAAGAAAGCCCTTCAGTTTATGTACGTAGGAAGATTCAGTATCCTTTAACCAAATCGCCAGGCGGCTGCGTTCCTTGATTAGTGATTGATTGACTCGCAAACAGACCTGAAAAACTGTGCGCACTGCCAGTTTTAAGGGGAGCTGAAAGAACTCGCGACGACGATGCACTCTATATTGCTCAAGCTCTCTGTGAATTAGCCGTTCGGCAAGAGCGCAATCAGCAACGGCCTCTTCATAAAGGACTTCAAACTGATATGGAACCCCGACGGGGACGACAACTGGCTAGCTCTTATTTCGCTAGAGCCAGATGTGCGACCAATTTTTACAAGCGCATCTTGATGAAGCGGATTCCTGAGGATGTAAACCCGGCCAGGATTGATCGGCACATTTGCAAACTGCATGAATTATTCCAAGCACCTAGTGGTTGAGTTCATGGAATGTCAAAGATGATTTGCTGCATTTCGTCTGGGTTGAATATTTTTTCGGCTTCCTTGTCAGCAACCCATGCGCCAAAAAAATCTTCAACGTGCCCCTCCTTCATGAAGTGCTGCATGTTTACAGGATGTGGCTGTTTGCGCGCGAGGTATCCAAGACGATAGGCATCTTCTCTATCTCCGAAGTAATGCCCATCAATTTCGACACTGGCGATCCGCTTTGTGTACTCGGGCAGGATACGAAAGTGAGCGCGATCAGCGTACTTGAGCAGCGAGGATTCCAATAGCTCAGAATTGAATTGGGCAACTTCTGCCAGAAGCATACAGAGCGAAAGGAATTGATTCTTCTCGGACACCTGATCATCACCCGATGACGGGGCACGATACGAAATTAGTTCACGCTCTGCCTTCAACTCACGTATTTCCTTTTCGGCGGAATCAGCAACGGCTTTGTCGAAACGACGTAAGTGTTCAAGAGCCCCATCGATTGCCTTGCCGTGAGGAATTTGGATCAACTGACCGTCCTTCCATTCATGTTCAGGAAGTGTGTAACAGACAGCGCGCAATAGAGAGAGGACAGAGTAGTAACGTAAATACGGTACAACAACTCGCAAATTGCGATCGTCTGCGAAATGCGCAGCATTGACGTGCAATGTTGATGACATTACAAGCTTCGCAGCCATAAAAAGGCGGCAAGTCCATTCGGAATTTAGTTCCGGACTCCACGCCTTGGTGAGCGCTGAGTAACGTTTGAGAAGACTTGCCGACACCTTTTCACATGACACCTCCGAAAATACGGCATCAAGTTCTCGATAATCGTAGTACCAATCACGTCCAGCAAGAGTCGGCATGTTGATTGACAGAGGGTGAGGTTGAACGTTTGAATTGAGCGGCCTGCGCGGCTTTTTGCGCAGGTCCGCTCGAATGATGGGTTGGGCGTCGCATAGGCCTCCGTCAGGAAATCCCCATTTTCTTTAGCTCGCTATATGCACCCTTTGCGCAAGTTCGCCAAATCTCAAATGCCTTTTCGTGCTGTCCCTGAGTCACCATTTCTTCAAACACTCGTGCCACATGAAAAATGATGCCCATTTCCTTAAAAATAATGGGGGTCTGTTCCATTCCTGTTCCTGGGATTGAGGAGCGAATCATTTGAACAATGTTGAATATTCCGCTATCGGTCATGATGGTATTTGCAACCTTGTCAGCGGCAATCTCATCTTTCGTTTTTCTCAATAGCCGCCACCTTCCGACGCCCGCTGCAAGATATAGAGTTCTATATGCGCCAAGGAGGAGGTCGTTGCATTCCTCTGGTGATGCCTGCCCTTCAAGAACTAGCCTATGCATGTATGCTAGCGTTTCAAGAATTGTGAGCTCGGTGAAAATTGCATGGGTTTCGACATGCGCCTCTACCATGCACTCGTCAACTGACTTCTTTTTCCTGAACAGTCCAAACATCATTTGGCTACCATCTGCAAATCCGACTTCAATATCAGCAACTGATTTTCTTCGAGGCCAGCAGCGTAGTTGTCAATCAATGAACTAAGTATTTTCTGTGGAGGATTGTCCTCAATGGCGGCATCCGTGATCAGTATTCTCAGGCGTGGTTTAAGGAAATAAAGCATTTCCCCCGGAGGATTTCGCGATCGACTCCAATCAAATTCGATGGGAATGGAAATCAGCCAGTTCTCAATTTCCTTTTTGACTTCAATATTGGCGTTCATGTTTTCTCCTGGAGGCTGGCTCTATTCGGCGATCGACGCCCAACCAGAAATCGACGACAAAGTTGTCCAATATTCCAGAATACAGGACAGCCAGAAACGGCCATACCGGACGGAATCGCAGACTTTCGCGCTGATATGCACCTGATTACACCCCAAGGAAACCGGACAGGCACAACCTTACCCGCCCATCATTTCCGGCGCAACTGAATATCTAATCTGACTCGCAGGACCACGACCAATACTTCTGTCAGCTCGCCCCACCGACTCGCCTCTTTTGCCCGAAAGTCGCCACCGCTCCCCTCCCTGCGGTACGATGCGCCAATACAAAACCCGAACCCGCGCACCTGTTTCGCCATGCTTTTCCGGCACTTCCCGGCCAGGTGAGGCATCATGCCAATTGTGGTTGAAAACAGAGGAGGCTGGCTGGTGATGCTGGATGGAATGCTGGTGCTCGTAGGCGGTGGGTTGTTGCTTGCGGTGCTGTTTCTGCTCTGGAAGCAGGCGCAGATGCGCAGCGAGCTGGCTGCGCTCCGGGCCAGCGAGGCATTGTTCCGGCGGCTGACGGAGGATGTTTCCGATGTAATCTGGCGCGCCGACCGGAATCTGTTCATCACCTACATCAACCCGACCGACGAGAAACTGCGCGGCTTCAGGGCGGATGAGGTGATCGGCCACCATGTTTTCGAGATGTTCACCGACGAGGGCATTGCGACGGTGACCAACATCATCAAGCAGCGCCAGGAGAAGGAGGCGGACGGTACGATCACCGGCCCGGTCACTTTCGAGGTCCAGCATCGCTGCAAGGATGGCCGGTTGCTGTGGGCCGAGGTGCTGTCGAAGCCGGAGCGCGATGCGCATGGCCGGATTACCGGTTACCACGGGATCAGCCGCGAAACGACCGAACGCAAGCGCCTGCAGGACCAGATCCAGAAGCTGGCGTTCTACGATCCTTTGACCGGTCTGCCCAATCGTCGCCTGCTTGAGGATCGCCTCGGGCAGAGTCTGGCGTCGAGCAAGCGTACGGGGATTTTCGGCGCGCTGCTGTTTCTCGACCTGGACAATTTCAAGCCGCTGAACGATCTGCACGGGCACGAAGCGGGCGATCACTTGCTGATCGAAGTGGCCAGGCGGCTGAAGGCCGGGGTGCGGGAGGTGGATACGGTTGCCCGCTTCGGCGGCGACGAGTTTGTCGTGATCATCCGCGAGCTGGATCGCGATCTCGCCGTGTCACACGAGCAGGTGGCGACGATTGCCGAGAAAATCCGCGCCCTGCTGGCCGAGCCTTACTGCTTGAGCGTGAACCACGGCGGCTCGGCTGGGCAGGCGATTGAACACCGCTGTTCTGCGAGCATCGGCATCCGCGTGTTCATCGGCAACGGCATCGATCCCGACGAGATTCTCAAGCAGGCCGATCTGGCGATGTATCAGGCCAAGGACGCCGGGCGCAACACGGTTTGTTTCTTCAGCCCGCCGGACGAGACGGCGTAAAAAAAGCCGGGCAAGCCCGGCTTTTCTTTCAGTGGTAGGCTTTTTTCGAAGCCAGCTTGTTGGCCATGAAACAGGCCATGCCGAAAATCACCACGGCGAAGCCGACGCCAACCAGGGAAAGCTCATCCATTTAACACCCCGCAGAAAAGGTTATTGATCGATTGAAGCCGCTTAGACCGGCTGACAAGGGAAAGTTCCCGGCGAGGGGTCGGCAAAATAATAAGAAATAACTGAACAATCCCATAAAAATACGTGACTGTTATTTATCTTTTGCCCTTCCTAATATGGTCTCCATCGTAGCCACCCGGCGAACACACCAAGGAGACAAAAGATGGATCAATCGAACCGCTATGCCGACCTGAGCCTCAAGGAAGACGACCTGATCGCCGGTGGCCAGCACATTCTCTGCGCCTACAAGATGAAGCCCAAGGCCGGCTACGGCTACCTCGAAGCGGCCGCTCACTTCGCCGCCGAGTCCTCTACCGGCACCAATGTCGAAGTGTGTACTACCGACGAATTCACCAAGGGCGTCGATGCGCTGGTCTATCACATCGACGAGGCGACCGAGGAAATGCGCATCGCCTACCCGATCGATCTGTTCGACCGCAACGTCATCGACGGCCGGATGATGATCGTTTCCTTCCTCACGCTGACCATCGGCAACAACCAGGGCATGGGCGACATCGAGCACGCCAAGATGTACGACTTCTACGTGCCGCGCCGCGCCATCGAACTGTTCGACGGCCCGTCGGTGGACATCAGCAACCTGTGGCGCATTCTCGGCCGGCCGATGCAGGATGGCGGTTACATCGCCGGCACCATCATCAAGCCCAAGCTCGGCCTGCGCCCCGAACCGTTCGCTGCGGCGGCCTACCAGTTCTGGCTGGGCGGCGACTTCATCAAGAACGACGAGCCGCAGGGCAACCAGGTGTTCTGCCCGATGAAGCAGGTCATTCCGCTGGTGCGCGATGCGATGAAGCGCGCCATGGACGAAACCGGCCAGGCCAAGATCTTCTCGGCCAACATCACCGCCGACGACCACGGCGAGATGATCGCCCGTGGCGAATACATCCTCGAAGCTTTCGGCCCGGATGCCGACAAGGTGGCTTTTCTGGTCGACGGCTACGTCGGCGGCCCGGGCATGGTCACCACCGCCCGTCGCTACTTCTCGCGCCAGTACCTGCACTACCACCGCGCCGGCCACGGCGCCGTCACCTCGCCGTCGTCGAAACGCGGCTACACCGCCTACGTGCTGGCCAAGATGAGCCGCCTGCAGGGCGCTTCCGGCATCCACGTCGGCACCATGGGCTACGGCAAGATGGAGGGCGACAAGGACGACCGCGCCATCGCCTACATCATCGAGCGCGACAGCTATACCGGCCCGGCTTACCACCAGGAGTGGTACGGCATGAAGCCGACGACGCCGATCATTTCCGGCGGCATGAACGCGCTGCGCCTGCCCGGTTTCTTCGAGAACCTCGGCCACGGCAACGTGATCAACACGGCCGGTGGCGGCTCCTACGGCCACATCGACAGCCCGGCGGCCGGCGCCAAGTCGCTGCGCCAGGCTTACGAATGCTGGAAGGCCAAGGCCGACCCGATCGAATGGGCCAAGGAGCATCCGGAGTTCGCCCGGGCGTTTGCCTCCTTCCCCAACGACGCCGACCAGATCTACCCGGGCTGGCGCGACAAGCTCGGCGTGCATAAGTAAGCACTAACCCACCCCGCCCCGGCGGGGTTTTTCTTCCGCGCCCGCCAGGAGACCGCCATGAACGATGTCGCCCACTTCGCGGTTTGCCGCGAACCCTTCTATCAGCCGCAAGGCAAGGAAATCGAGCTGTACGAAGCGGCCTACGCCGCCCGCCTGCCGGTCATGCTCAAGGGGCCGACCGGCTGCGGCAAGTCGCGCTTCGTCGAGTACATGGCCTGGAAGCTGGGCCGGCCGCTGATCAGCGTCGCCTGCAACGAGGACATGACCGCCGCCGACCTGGTCGGCCGCTACCTGCTCGACGCCAACGGCACGCGCTGGCAGGACGGCCCGCTGACCGTCGCCGCCCGCCTCGGCGCGATCTGCTATCTCGACGAAATCGTCGAAGCCCGCCAGGACACGCTGGTGGTCATCCATCCGCTGACCGACCACCGGCGCATGCTGCCGCTCGACAAGAAGGGCGAACAGGTCGCGGCTCACCCCGACTTCCAGCTGGTGATTTCCTACAACCCCGGTTACCAGAGCCTGGTGAAGGATCTCAAGCAATCGACCAAGCAGCGCTTCGCCGCCTTCCAGTTCGACTACCCGGCGCCGGCGCTGGAAAGCGGGATCGTCTGTGCGGAAACCGGGATTGCCCGCGAGCTGGCCGACCAACTGGTCGACTTCGCCCAGGCCGGCCGTCGCCTCAAGGGGCACGGATTGGATGAAGGCATCTCGACGCGGCTGGTCGTCTACGCCGCCAGCCTGATCGTCCGCGGCGTCAGCCCGGCCGACGCCTGCCGCATGGCGATGATCCGCCCGATCACCGACGACATCGACGTGATCGACAGCCTGGATCACGCCATCGCAGCGATCTTTGGCTGAACGACATGGCAGTCCCCGGCCTGCGCAATATTGCCGATGCCCGCCAGCGGCTGATGGCCAGCCCGGAGTCGCAGGCGGCCTGGGCCGCGCTCGACTGCGGTTTCGCTGTGGTCGCCGATGTTTTCGATGAATGCCTGAGTGCGGCCGGGCAGGTGCTGACGGCAGCGGAGATGCCGGAATATCTGGCGGCGGCACGCACCATCGGCAAACTCGGGCGCGGCCCCGAGCCCTTGCTGGCCTTTCTCGAACACTGGCCGGACGTGGCCCGCCAGGTGCCGCAGGCGCTCGCCCTGCCGGCGCTGATGGCGGCGATCCGCAGCCTGCAGAAATCGCCCAACGCGCCGGCCGTCACCCCGCTGCTGCAGACGCTCGCCGCCGTCATCGGTCAGTTACGCAGCGCCGACGGCCTGGCCGACTACCTGCGCATTGCCCTGGAACTCGCCGACCGAACCTCGGGTTCGATCCACGGCCACCAGATCACCGAGCCCAGCCCGGCCTTGCCGGAATTCTTCCGCAGCGCCCCGCAACTGCTGGCCATCGTCCCGCTGGCCGGCGTCCGCCAATGGATGCTGCAGGGCATCCGCCTGACCGCGCAGCATCCGGCGCAACAGCGCGACTATTTCGCCTTGCGCACGCCGGAGAGCCGTCGCCTGCTGGAACGCGAACGCAGCGGCACCCTGTTTGCCGATGTCGAGCGCCGCCTGAGCCTGGGCCTGCACGCCCTGTGGGCCGACGACAGCCTGCTCGTTCCCTATTCGACCGCCTTCGCCGGGCATCGCCAGCAGCCTTACCTGGCCGCCGACGGGCTGCGCCTGCCCGACGTGCTGACCGACCGCCCCGGCAGCAGCGGCCTGGCACGTTACCGGCTGATGCTGGCGCACATGGCCGGCCATCGCCGTTGGAGCCAGCCGTTGATCGCCGACAACTGGAGCCCGATGCAACGCCTGGCGGTCGAGGCGCTCGAAGATGCGCGTATCGACTGCCTGCTGCTGCGGCTTTACCCCGGACTCACCGCCAGCCTGCTGGCCGCCCACCCGCAACCGCTGCCGGGCAGTTGCGACGCGGCCTGCGAAAACACCCTGCGCCACCGCCTGACCCGGCTGTCGCGGGCCTGCATCGATCCGGCCGGCACCGATCCCGATCCGCTGATCGACGAGTTCGCCGGGCGTTTCCGGCACTGCCTGGCCGACGGCGCGGCGAGCACCCGGGCCGTCGCTGAAATTGCGCTTGCCTACGCAGCACGCAGCCGCCTGCCCAGCGACCAGTACGCCCGGGTGCACTTCGCCGATACCGAAATCGACTACCGCGACGACAACCGCCACCTGTGGATTCATCTCGAAGCCGGCGACGAGGAAGAAAGTTTCGAGCCACCGCCCAGCGCCGCCGCCAGCGAGCCCGACGGCCTGCCCCCCCGGCATTACCCGGAGTGGGACGAGGCGGCTCAGACCTGGCGCCCCGACTGGGTCGCTGTCTACGAAGCCTTGCACCCGCCGGCCAACGCCGCCGACATCGACGCACTGCTGGCCAGGCATGCCCCGCTCGCCCGCCGCCTCAAGCGCCTGCTCGACCTGCTCAAGCCGCAAGAGCGGGTGCGCATCCGCCACCAGGAAAACGGCAGCGAACTCGATCTCGATGTCGCCGTCCGCGCCTGGACCGACTGGCGCAGCGGCCACCTGCCCGATCCGCGCATCCAAGTCAGCCACCGGACGGCCGGACGCGACATCAGCGTGCTGCTGCTGATCGACCTGTCGCAGTCGCTGAACGCCACCCTCCCGGGCGGCCAGCAAAGCATCCTCGATACCGCCCGCGAAGCCGTCGCCCTGCTCGCCTGGGCCATCGACGAACTGGGCGACGCCTGCGCCATTGCCGGCTTTCATTCCAACACCCGGCACGAGGTCCGCTACCACCACATCAAGGGCTTTTCCGAAGCCTGGGGCGATCCGGTCAAGGCGCGCCTGGCCGGCGTCAGCGCTGGCTGGTCCACACGCATGGGCGCCGCGCTGCGGCACGCCGGGCGCATGCTGTCGGTCCGGCGCAGCGAAAAACGCATCCTGCTCGTACTGACCGACGGCGAGCCGGCCGACATCGACGTCAGCGATCCGGATTACCTGCTTGCCGACGCCCGCAAGGCGGTGGGCGAACTCGCCGGCAGCGGCATCGACAGCTTCTGCCTCAGTCTCGATCCCGGAGCCGACGCCTATGTCGGCAGGATCTTCGGCCGGCAGTGGCGCATTCTCGACCGCATCGAACGCCTCCCCGAACAACTGCCGATGGTCTATTTGAACCTCACCCGTTGACGCCCGCCGATGCGCCGCCTAGAGTCAGGAAAACCTGAACGATTCATGGAAACACTTCACCGACCAATGAACTTTGTCCGCAACCTGACCCTGCGCCAATTGCAGATCTTCGTCGTCGCCGCCCGCCATTTGAGCTATGCCCGCGCCGCAGAAGAACTGCACCTGACGCCACCGGCGGTGTCCATGCAATTGAAGCAGCTCGAGGACAACGTCGGCCTGCCGCTGTTCGAGCGCATGGGGCGCGGTGTCGCCCTGACGGGTGCCGGCGAACTGCTGGTACATCACGCCTTGCGCATCCTCGGCGAAATCAAGGATGCCGAAGCCAGCCTGCAGGCGCTGGCCGGCGCCGAAACCGGGCAGATATCGGTCGGACTGGTCAGTACCGCCAAGTATTTCATGCCGCGCCTGCTGGCCAAGTTTGCCCAGGCGCATCCCGGCATCGACGTCCAGTTCACCGTCGGCAACCGCGAACTGTTGTTGCAGAAGCTGCAGGACAACGCCATCGACCTGGCGATCATGGGCCGTATCCCTGTCGAAATCGACGCCCACGGCGAACCGATGGCCCGCCATCCGTACGTGCTGGTCGCCCCGGCCGACCATCCGCTGCGCACGGCGCGCCGCTTCGAACTGCACGAACTGCGTCAGGAAACCTTCCTGCTGCGTGAGGAAGGTTCGGGCTCCCGGCGCGTCGCCGAGGAAATGTTCAAGAACCACCTGTTCACGCCGGCGCGGACGATCAGCATGGGCAGCAACGAAACGATCAAGCAGGCGGTCATGGCCGGCATGGGCATCAGCCTGTTGTCGCTGCACACCCTGCCGCTGGAACTGAAAACTGCCGAAGTCAGCCTGCTCGACGTGATCGGCACCCCGATCGAACGCACCTGGTACGTGGTGCACATGAACGCCAAACGCCTGATGCCGGCCGGCATGAACTTCCGCAACTTCCTGCTCGACGAAACCGCCCCGGCGCTGATCCAGGAATTCGACCACTATCTGCCGCGAACGGCGTAGGCAGAAAAGAAAAAAGCCCTGAATAATCAGGGCTTGTTTCTTTTCTTAGCAGTAAATTGGTCGGAGTGACAGGATTCGAACATGCGACCCCTGCGTCCCGAACGCAGTGCTCTACCAGGCTGAGCTACACTCCGACGACCAGAAATTAATCTAGTGGTTTCTCTGCACTGCTAAGAAGGACAATTGTAGCAGAGCTTTTTTATAAATTGAATCCCCCAGCGCCAAAATTGATGCTCTGGCTAATTCGGCTTCCTGTTCCGCACGAGCTCGCGCGTGCAGCAGCGCACCGCTGTCCTGGATTGCCGCCAGCACCGCCGGGAATTCGTCGCGACCGCCTTCTTCGATGGCGCGGCGAACGCAGGCCGCCTGCTCGGCCGTGCCGTGCTGCATGACGTAGATCAGCGGCAGGGTCGGCTTGCCTTCGGCCAGGTCGTCGCCCAGATGCTTGCCGGTATCGGCTTCCTGGCCGGAGTAGTCAAGCACGTCGTCGACCAGCTGGAAGGCCGTGCCCAGGTGCATACCGTAGCGGGCCAGGGCTTCTTCCAGTTCGGGTTCGGCGTTACCGATAATGCCGCCCAGGCGCGCCGCCGCTTCGAACAGCTTGGCGGTCTTGTAATGGATGACCTGCATGTAGCGAGCTTCGTCGACATCGGCGTCGTGGCAGTTCATCAATTGCAGGACTTCGCCTTCGGCAATGATGTTGGTCGCGTCCGACAGCACCTGCATGATGCGCATGTTGTCGACCGCCACCATCATCTGGAAGGCGCGGGAATAGAGGAAGTCACCGACCAGGACGCTGGCGGCGTTGCCGAAGGCGGCATTGGCGGTTTCCCGGCCGCGTCGCAGTTCGGACTCATCGACCACATCGTCGTGCAGCAGGGTCGCGGTATGGATGAATTCGACCACCGCCGCCAGTTCGTGATGGCGCGTGCCCTGGTAACCGAGGCTGCCGGCCGCCAGCAGCACCAGCGCCGGCCGCATGCGCTTGCCGCCGCTATTGATGATGTATTCGGCAACTTGCCTGACCAGCACCACATCCGAATGCAGGCGGTCGCGGATGACCGCATCGACGGCCTTCATATCGGGCCCGATCAGGGCGTATAGCTGTTCCAGGGTCACGGTATTCGTTCTCGGGGTGAAGCGCGGAATCTTATGGGGCGGACCCCAGCCAGTCAAGGCCAATTCACTGCAGGTGCGACCCTGTTCCGGGCTGCGGTTTGCTAAACTCGTGTTCATCAAAAAAGACGGGGAGACGGGGATGGACATTCGCGCGATCATTTCGCCAACGGTGCAGGATCGGGAAGCACTGGAAGAGTTTGCCGATGTACTGACCGACCGTGCCCCCGAGGTCGAGCGCGATGTGGCCCGACTGAAGAAGTCGCAAGGCGATAGGGAACTGACCGCCGACCTCTTTCGCGCCATCCACAACATCAAGGGCGATGCCGCCCTGTGCAAATTCGAGCTCGGGATCGCCATCGCCCATCCCATCGAGTCGATGATGTCCCGTTTCCGGGAAGGCGAAATCGTCTTTTCGGACTTGCTGGCCGAATTGATCCTGCTGGCCATCGACCGACTGGAACTAGCCACCGACGCGATACTTTCCCGCAAGCCGCTGGAAAACCTGCGGCTGCTTGATCTGGTCCAGGGCCTGGACAAACTCGCGCTGGCCAGCGCCGACAAGGTCGACCTGCGCTGCGCGGAACTGATCGAGGCCGTGACCGGCTTCCCGCCGGTGATCACCGGCATGTCCAGCCGAGCCCCCAAGCTGGCCACGCCCAAGGTCGAACAAGTCAACGCCAGCGAAGACCTGCAGTTCTTCCGCTCGCTGGCCATGCAGTTCGAAAGCCGCTCGCCGCTGTTCAAGGGGCGCACCATGCGCATCCTGCGGCTGGCGCTGGAAACCAACAAGGCCGGCAACAACCTGGTCGATCCGATACAACTGGAAGCCGCCGTCTATCTCCACGATGTCGGGATGATGCTGCTGCCCGAGGCCACCTGGCTCAAGGTCGGCAAGCTGACCGATGCCGACAAGGCGCTGCTGCGCAATCACCCCGGCTATGCGGCCGGCCTGCTTCAGCGCATGAGCGGCTGGGAAGAAGCGGCACGCATGGTGGCCCAGCACCACGAAATGCCCGATGGTGGCGGTTACCCGAATCAACTCAAGCAAGCGGACATCTGCCCCGGCGCCAAGATACTGGCCATCGTCGACGCCTTCGAGGCGGTCATGCTCAAGCACATACATCGCGGCAAGAACCGCTCCGTACTGCGGGCCATTGCCGAAATCAACGCCTGTGACAAACAGTTCGCCCCGGAGTGGATCGCCCCGTTCAATGCCGTGATCCGTAAAACAATCGAAAGCTGATGAGTAACGAAGACAATCGCCGCTTCGGCGGCATTGCGCGCCTCTATGGCAGCGCCGCCTACCAGCGCCTGCGCGCCGCTCACGTCTGCGTGGTTGGCATCGGCGGCGTCGGCTCATGGGTCGCCGAAGCCCTGGCCAGAACAGCCGTCGGCAGGCTGACCCTGATCGATCTGGACATGGTGGCCGAATCCAACACCAACCGCCAGATTCACGCGCTCGAACCGGTGTTCGGCAAGGCCAAGGTCGATGCCATGGCCGAACGCATCGCGCAGATCAATCCCGAGTGCGTGATTCAATGCATCGAGGACTTCGTTACTGTCGACAACATGGAAACCACCCTCCGCGGGGGCTTTGACGTCGTCGTCGACGCCATCGACCAGGCGCGCGTCAAAACCGCGATGATCGATTTCTGCAAGCGACGGAAACAGCCGATTGTGGTCGTCGGCGCGGCCGGCGGCCAGATCGACCCGACCCAGATTCGCGTCAGCGATCTCAGCCAGACCGTTCAGGATCCTTTGCTGGCCAAGGTCCGGGCCAGCTTGCGGCGGGAACACGGCTTTCCCCGTCAGGGAAAATTCGGCGTTCCCGCCGTCTATTCAACGGAAGCGCTGCGCTACCCGGACAAAGGTGCCAGCTGCGACGTCGGCAGCGGGCCGGCGGGTTTGAACTGTGCCGGCTTCGGCTCCTCGGTCTGCGTTACCTCGGTCTTCGGCATGGCCGCCGCCAGTCACGCCATCGGGCTGATCACCTACAAGTGAGTCAGGCGGCGCGCTGATCCAGCCAGACGCCCAGCCCCTGCGCATTGAGTTCCAGGTCGGTCGCCCAGATATCGAGAATGGCCTGATCAGACAGCCGGCAACCGTGCTGGCGCAAGGCGCCGAACAGGTAATCGGTCATCCCCTGCTTGATCCGTTCGTGGCGAGCTTCGCCCGCATTCGCTTCCCGCTCGGCCAGGGCCACCAGGGAATCGAGATGCAGCAGCAGTTCCGCGGCCCGAGCGGCAACATCGGGAACCTGGCCGTAATGCGTCAGATACATCGCCTGCGGCTCGAACGAGAGCAAGCGCTCGACCGAACGACGCATTTCTTCCGGCTCGAATTGGGTGGGCGTCGTCGTCGGAAAAATGAACTGACGCTGCCCGACATCGAGTTCGCGATAGGAAAGTCCGAACATGTCGCCCGTGAAAATCGCACCGGCTTGGCGATCGACGATACAGATATGGTGGCGCGCATGCCCCGGTGTATCGAGACAGAGGAGTTCGCGGCCGGCCAGTGAAAAGACATGACCGTCGGCAGCTTCGATGATGCGCTCCTTGGCGATGGGAATGATTTCCCCATAGACCCGTTGCACGTATTCGGGACCGTACACGGCCGACACGCCCGCCACCAGCTTGGCCGGCTCGGCCATGTGACGCGCGCCCCGGGGATGCACGACCAGCTTGGCATTCGGGAAGGCCTGCATCATCGCACCGGCGCCACCAGCGTGGTCGAGATGGATATGGGTCAGCACCACATAATCGACTGCCGTCTCATCGAGCCCGAGACGGGTCAGGGCTGCCCTGGCGTTGGCTAGCGAATCGTTGCTGCCGGTATCGATGAAAGCAACCCGGCCGTTCTCGACAACCATGTGGATCGCCGCCAGAATCGGCCGCACATAACCCGCATCGAAAGCGATGATGCCGTTCCCGTAGTCGCGCCAGTCGAACATTCCATACTCCTCCGTATTGTCTGAAGTGACGATTATACGGCGACAGAAACGCAAAAACCCCCTCGGCGTATGCTGAGGGGGTTTTGGTATTGGTAGCCTGGCGGTGACCTACTTTCGCGAGCGGAAGCTCACTATCATTGGCGCTCATCTGTTTCACGGTCCTGTTCGGGAAGGGAAGGGGTGGGTCCAGAAGGCTATTGCCGCCAAGCGTAACTTGTATGTTCGTCGCGTGTTGAGGCGCGCCGAACGCAAAATGGGGGAGAAGGTTGTATGTTGTGACTGCGGTATGAGAATGCTGCAGTGTTACAAGGTTATAGGATCAAGCCGCACGGGCAATTAGTATCAGTTAGCTTAACGCATTACTGCGCTTCCACACCTGACCTATCAACGTCGTGGTCTTCGACG
>NZ_AUCE01000018.1 GCF_000429605.1 Azonexus hydrophilus DSM 23864
GGAAGGGGCCTAGAAGGCGCTGTAATGCCTTTGCCTACACGCACCTATGCCTGGAGAGGGTGGGCTCTTGTAGGGGCTTCCTGTGCTGTCAAGACTGGTGGGGTAGGTGCTGCTGTGGTAGCCTGGATATAGGCAGTCGGTCACCCGGCTGTCACCCTGAGTCACCCGAAACCCAAAACTGGGGACCGGCGAAAGGGGCAACGCTTGAGGACTAGAAAAGAAAAGGCCTGATTTCTCGGGCCTTCAGGTGCTCGATGGTGGGCGGTACTGGGTTCGAACCAGTGACCCCTGCCGTGTGAAGGCAGTGCTCTACCACTGAGCTAACCGCCCATCGAGGAAGGCGCGCATTTAACCATAACTCGCGCGACGGGTCAAACCTTGGTCGGCTAGAATACCGGACTTTGATCCAGACCGACGATTCGATTCCAATGAAGCCTGTCCGCACCCGTTTTGCCCCCAGCCCCACCGGTTACCTGCACATCGGCGGCGCCCGCACTGCCCTGTTCTCCTGGGCCTATGCGCGCCGCCACGGGGGCCAGTTCATCCTGCGCATCGAAGACACCGATGTCGCGCGCTCTACCCCGGAAGCCGTCCAGGCCATTCTCGACGGCATGGCCTGGCTGGAACTGACCCACGATGAAGGCCCCTTCTACCAGATGCAGCGCATGGACCGCTATCGCGAAGTGATCCAGCAGATGCTGGCGGCCGGCACCGCCTACTATTGCTACACCAGCCGCGAGGAACTGGACGCCCTGCGCGCCGAGCAGGATGCGCGCAAGGAAAAGCCGCGCTACGACGGCCGCTGGCGCCCCGAGGCGGGCAAGACCCTGCCGACGCCGCCGGCCGGCGTGCCGCCAGTGATCCGCTTCCGTAATCCCAAGGACGGCGTGGTCGCCTGGGACGATGCGGTCAAGGGACGCATCGAAATCGCCAACGCCGAACTCGACGACCTGATCATCGCCCGCGCCGACGGCACACCGACCTACAACTTCTGCGTCTGCGTCGACGACTGGGACATGGGCATCACCCACGTCATCCGCGGTGACGACCACGTCAACAACACCCCGCGCCAGATCAACATCCTGCAGGCGCTCGGCGCCGAAGTGCCGATCTACGGCCACCTGTCAATGATCCTCGGCGACGACGGCGCCAAGCTGTCCAAGCGCCACGGTGCCGTCTCAGTCATGCAGTACGACGAAGACGGCTTCCTCAAGGAAGCCGTGATCAACTACCTGGCGCGCCTGGGCTGGTCGCACGGCGACGACGAAATCTTCACCCGCGAGCAGTTCGTCGAATGGTTCGACCTCGACCACATCACCGCCTCCGCCGCCCAGTTCAATACCGAAAAGCTGCTGTGGTTGAACCAGCACTACATGAAACAGCTCCCGGTCGCGGAACTGGCCGCACACATCAAGCGCCGGCTTGCCGCCCGCGGTATCGACAGCGATGCCGGCCCCTGCCTGGAGAAGGCCGTCGCCCTCTACGTCGACCGCTGCAACACGCTCAACGTGCTGGCTGACGCAGTCGAGGTGTTCTACACCACGGTCACCCCGAGCGCGGAACTGCTCGCCCAGCACCTGACCGAGGAAACCCGGCCGGCGCTGGCCGATTTTTCTGCCGGGATCGCCGAAGTCGCCTGGGAGATCCCGGCGATTACCGCCCTGATCAAGGAAACCATTGCCCGCCACGGCCTCAAGATGCCGAAACTGGCGATGCCGCTGCGTGCCATCCTGGTCGGACAGACGCAAACGCCGTCGGTCGATGCAGTGATCGAGCTGATCGGTCGCGACCGTGTACTGGCTGCCCTGAAAAAATATCTCTAAAAATCGTGAAAGGCCCTTTACAAGGGGAAAGACGCTCCCTATAATGCGGCCTTCTTTCGAGCGGGGGTATAGCTCAGCTGGGAGAGCGCTTGCATGGCATGCAAGAGGTCAGCGGTTCGATCCCGCTTACCTCCACCATAAAAGCTCGAAGGAAAGTCCGGGTCCCCATCGTCTAGAGGCCTAGGACACCGCCCTTTCACGGCGGTAACTGGGGTTCGAATCCCCATGGGGATGCCAAAGGTTTTGGTGCGGAGTGGTAGTTCAGTTGGTTAGAATACCGGCCTGTCACGCCGGGGGTCGCGGGTTCGAGCCCCGTCCACTCCGCCAATTTATTCCCAAGTGGCTGATTATGTAGATATAATCAGCCACTATGGTGAGTAAGTTGGTACAAAAACAGGGTACAAAGCGCAGCCAGTCAGGACTGGACATGCCGCCTTACCTCACCCTCAAAAACAACACCTATTATTTCCGCCAAAGCATCCCGGCCGAGTTGCGTCCCCTCATCGGCAAACGGGAAATCAAAAAATCCCTAGGCCAGAGTTACCCTGCGGCTGTTCGCGAGTGCAAACGCTACGCTTTGCTCGCAGACAACCTCATCGCAGAAGCTCGCACTCGCCTCGATGCGATGCCTGTCGACCCCCTTTCCAGCCAAGGAATTCGTCGTACACACCTCGTTACACTGAACGAGGTAACGCCGGAACTGGAAACACAACTGGGTAATCTGGTTCGTGCTTCACTGCTCGATACGGATCGGCGCAAGCGCATCGCCGGAATGACCACCGAGGAATTCGAGGAATACGGCGAGCACATCGACCAGGCCATTACAGCCTTGCGCAAGCAACTAGCGATGGGATTGGTCGAGCCAATGCTTGAGAGCACCCGCATTTTCCTGATCGGGCGTGGCTATGTACCCGAGTTCTCTGAAAGCGACTGGCGAAAGATCGCGTATGTCGCCACCCAAGCTAACCTGGAAGCCTACGAAGGCATCAGAAAGCGCCATGAAGGCGCTATCGTTGGCGAAGACAAAGCCGAGATACTGCCCAGCCAATTTATCGCCCAGAACGCCAGCAAGGCTGTCGCCACCACCGATGACACCATCTCCTGGCAAATGCTTTACGACATATGGGACAAGGAATGCGAAAGGCGCGAAAACACCAGGGCTTCCTACCTTGCTGCCATGAATCTGTTCTCTGCATTCTGTAGCAAGAACCCTACCGAAGTTACCCGCGAGGACGCCCTCGCCTTCCGCGATTTTCTGCGTGACGAAAAGAAGCTTGCCCCCGGCACCATCGCCAACAAACTGGGCTTTGTTGGCACCCTGTTCGCCACTGGACGCGACAGCCCAACCCTGGTCAAGCGACTTCCCGAGAATCCGTTTGCCGACATCAAGGTCAAGCGTGCCCAGCGTGGCACTGCAGGTGAGAAGCGACAGCCTTTCACCGATGCCGAGCTGAAGATGATTTTCAACAGCCCGATATACACCGAACACAAGCGCCCGGCCGGCGGCGCTGGTGAAGCCTGTGCCTGGATTCCAGCCATCGCATATCTGACGGGAATGCGCCTCGAAGAAATTGCCACGCTCACCAAAAAGCAGTTCCAGGTCGACGCCAAGGGCAACCACTACATTCACATCCTCGACGGCAAGAATGAGAACAGCGCTGATCGGGACGTTCCGATCCACCCTGAACTGATCCGGGCCGGCTTATTGGAGTATGTGCGCAGTTGTCACGACCGCCTCTTTCCCAAGGTCAAATCCAAGGATGAGGTGCAGAGCGCATCGTTCTCGAAATGGTGGGCGCGCCACCTCGACAGACTCGGGATATCCGCGAAATCCAAGGTATTTCACAGTTTCCGACACCTGTTCAAAGACCTGTGCCGGAACGCTCGGATCGAGGATGCCGTAATTGACCAGATTTGCGGCCACGAACCGGGGACGGTGGGCGGCAAGTATGGTGCCGGGCGGCGTGTTGATGTGCTAGCGGAAGAACTGCAACGTGTAATACCACCGGTATCACTGCCGAAGATAATGGTCAAATAGCGGCAACATTTTCTCGCCGGCTTCTTTAAAGCTATTACCGCTCATCGGCGAGGCTGTGTGGAAACGTTCGGAAATTTTGGCTGCTACAGGTTGGGGGCAGAAATTCTGCCGGCTAATTTCGGGTTTTCCGGTTGGCATTCCGAATAGGAAGGGCAAAAAGGCCTGGTTAGGCCTGCATGGCTGCCTTTAGATCTGCAATGCCGATGATTTTCATGACTCGTTTCAGATTGTAGGCAAGGACATGCAGGCTCATTTCGGTACTGACCCGATCCAGGGTCCGGGTCAGGAAATGGGTGGCACCCATCCAATCCTTTAGCGTGCCGAATGGATGCTCAACAGTCTGTCGTCGCGTCCGCATGGCTTCGGGTTTCTTATCGAGGCGTTTCTGCATCGCTTCCAGGCTAGATTCATATTGGGTTCAACTCACGAAACGGAAAAAATCGTACGCTAAGACATCGGCATTGCCGCTAAGCTTCGCCGGGCATCCGTAGCGGCCGGAACTGGCCCTGTCCGAGTTGCTTGTTTTGACGCCAGATGTAGTCACCGGTCAGGTTGATGTGCTCCCAGCCCAGCGGCGACAGATGCGGCAACAGCTTCTCGTCAATGCTCACACCGGAGTCGCGCAGCGCCTGGACCGCTCGTTCCAGATAGACCGTGTTCCACAGTACGATGGCAGTTACCACCAAGTTGAGACCGCTGGCGCGATAGCGCTGGTTCTCGAAGCTCCGGTCGCGGATCTCGCCGAGCCGGTTCAGGAACACGGCGCGGGCCAGTGAATTCTTGGCCTCGCCCTTGTTCAAGCCGATCTGCACACGGCGGCGCAGTTCGACGTTCTGCATCCAGTCGAGCGCGAACAGCGTGCGCTCGATCCGTCCCAGTTCGCGCAGCGCCACCGCCAGGCCGTTCTGACGCGGGTAGCTACCGAGCTTGCGCAGCATCAGCGAGGCGGTGACGGTGCCCTGCTTGATCGACGCTGCCAGCCGGAGAATTTCGTCCCAATGTGCACGGATGTGCTTCACGTTGATGCTGCCGCCGATCAGGCCGGCCAGCGTTGGATACTGCTTCGCATCGCCGTGGACGTACAGGCGCTTGTCGGCCAGGTCGCGGATGCGCGGCGCAAAGCGGAACCCGAGCAGGTGCATCAACCCGAACACATGGTCGGTGAAGCCGGCTGTGTCGGTATAGTGCTCCTCGATCCGCAAGTCGGACTCGTGGTACAGCAGTCCATCCAGGACGTGGGTGGCGTCGCGCACGGTCGCGTTGATGACTTTGGTATGGAATGGCGCATATTGGTCGGAAATGTGGGTGTAGAACTGTACCCCCGGCTCTTGGCCATACTTCAGGTTCACTTGGCCGGCGAACTGGCCTCGGCCGCCGGCCTTGAAGTTCTGGCCGTCCGACGATGAGGTGGTGCCATCGCCCCAATAAGCAGCGAAGGGCTGGCGGAACTGCGCGTTGACCAACTCGGCCAGCCCAGCCGAGTAGGTTTCGTCGCGGATGTGCCACGCCTGCAACCAGGCCAGCTTGGCGTAGGTCGTGCCGGGGCAGGATTCCGCCATCTTGGAGAGGCCCAGGTTGATGGCGTCGGCCAGGATGGTGGTCAGCAGCAGATGCTGGTCTTCGGCCGCCGTACCGCTCTTGAGATGCTTGAAGTGCTGCGTGAAGCCGGTCCAGCTATCGACTTCCAGCAGCAACTCGGTGATCTTCAGGTGCGGCAACATGCCATACGCCTGCTGTATCAGCGCCTCGGCCTCGTCGGGCACGCCGTTGTCCAGTGGCGTGATCTTGAGGCGGCCGGCGCTGGTGATCGCCGCGTCGGGCAGTTCGTTGGCGGCGGCGAGCCGTTCCACGGTGGCCAGCTCGCGTTCCAGCACAGCCAGCCGTGCCGCCAGGAAGCGTTCACAGTCGGTTTCGACCGCGAGGCCCAGCTCCTGCTGCTGGCGCTGCGCCGCGAAGCGGGGCGCTGGCAGCAGGTATTCCTCGAAATCCTTGAACTGGCGCGATCCCTGCACCCATATGTCACCCGAGCGTAGCGAGTTCTTTAGTTCCGACAACACGCATAGCTCGTAGAAACGCCGATCCAGGCCATCTTCCGTGCGCACCAGGTTTTCCCAGCGCTTGCGCACGAACGACGTGGGCGCGTCGTCCGGCACCTTGCGCGCCTGACGGTCGTTCATCCCTTTGAGCACTTCGACGCCGGCCAGCAGTTCGCGCGCTGCCGGCGCGGCCTTCACGGTCAATGCTTCCAGCAGGGTCGGCGTGTAGCGCCGGAGCTGGGTGAAGCCGTCACCGACCAGGGACAGGAAATCGAAGTCTTCCGGCCGGGCCAGCGTTTCCGCTTCAGTGATGCTTTCGCTGAATACATTCCAGGGGATGATCGCCTCGATGGCGGCGAACGGGTCGTAGCCCGATTGCTTGGCTTCCAGCAGGGCGCGCCCGATGCGCGAGTACAGCCGCACCTTGTCGTTGATCGCCTTGCCGGACTGCTGGAAGCGGTCGGCGTGGTTGCGCTTGGCTTTGCTGAATAGCGAGCCCATGAAACGGTCGTGCAGGTCGATGATTTCGTCGATCAGCGTAGCGCGGGTGTCAAGGATCACCGCGACCAAGGTTGCATGGCGACGGTTCAGCTCCAGGTCGCGCAGGTGCTGTGCCGTCATTTGTCCGCCTTCACGGGCGAGCTTCAGTAGGCGGTTCTGGTGAATGGCGTGTTCCAGGTCGCCCGGCAGCGCCAGGTCGCGGATGGTTTTCAGCCGTTCCAGGTGGGCCAGCACATGCTTGGGCTTCGGCGGGCCGGGCGGCTGGCGTAGCCAGATCAGCCCGCTGCCCTTGGTGCCCTCGCGGATCGCCAGCAGGCCTTCGAGCAAGCGGCGGTGGAAATCACCAAGCGGCGCGGTGAGCGCTTCATAGACTTGGCGCGTGCCACGTGTCAGCGCCTCGCTGCACACGCGCTCGATGACATCGACGGTCGGAAGGATGATGCGTTGCTGCCGCAGCAACTCGACCAGCGCTTCGGCCAGCACGATACCCCGGTCGGTCTGCTGGGCCAGATCAGCGAGCAGGTGGACGAAGTGCCGATAGTCAGCGACAGCGAACGGCGTCAGCTTCAGCCACGCCTGCAACTCCAACAGATGCTCGCGCCGGGTTTCCGGCCGCTGCGCGTACTGCGGCCAGATGTCCGGCTCGATGCGCAACTGGCGGCCGACGATGTTCAGCAGGGAGGCGGGCGGCTCTGCATCAGTCGGCAGGGCAAAGCCGGGATAACGCAGGTAGCATAACTGCACCGCGAAGCCGAGTCGGTTGTGGCTGCCGCGCCGCTGGCGGATCACCGATAGGTCGGGTTCGGCAAAGGTGTAATGCTGAATGAGTTCGTCGTCGGTGGTCGGGAAGGCGAGCAGGCCGGTGCGCTCAGTTGGCGTCAGTAAATTGCGACGGGGCATGGTCAGTCATCCGTTCTCAGATACTGGTACAGGGTTTCGCGGCTGATGCCGAACTCGCGGGCAAGTTGTGCCTTCTTTTCGCCGGCCGCAGCGCGACGCCGCAACTCAGCCACCCGCTCCGGCGCGAGCGCCTTCTTGCGGCCCCGATAGGCCCCGCGCTGCTTGGCGAGCGCGATGCCCTCGCGCTGCCGCTCGCGGATCAGGGCGCGCTCGAACTCGGCGAATGCGCCCATCACCGAGAGCATCAGGTTTGCCATCGGCGAGTCCTCGCCGGTGAAGGTCAAGTGTTCTTTGACGAACTCGATGCGCACGCCGCGTTGCGTGAGGCCCTGCACCAAGCGGCGCAGATCGTCCAGGTTGCGGGCCAGGCGGTCCATGCTGTGCACCACCACCGTGTCACCCTCGCGCACGAACCCGAGCAGCGCGTCGAGCTGCGGACGCTGCGTGTCCTTGCCCGACGCCTTGTCGGTGAACACCTTGTCCACCTGGACCTGTTCCAGTTGCCGTTCCGGGTTCTGGTCGAAGCTGCTGACGCGGACGTAGCCGATGCGATGCCCCTGCAAGATGCCTCCCGAGCTGAAAGTGTCAGGCAGAAATCTATGGCCTTGTGCGGCATACGTCAAGAAATTGCAATCGCGGCTCTATTCTGACGCTTCCAGATGGCTTAGCCTGACATCCGGTTAGGGTGTAGCTCAAAATGACACCATGAGGCCACACAACGAAAATCCGCTATTCGGGAAGCACGAACCAAAACCATGGGCTTGTCGCCTTTTTGGCTTTTTATGCTTCCCGAAACAGGCTCGCCTTCTACTTCAACACGAAGCGAACCGTTGCCGGGGCTTTGCCCGGGACGGATACGAAGGCCACAATCTTGCTGTTGGCAAGTTTGAAACTGCCTGTGGCCTCCAGTTGCTGACCAGCCGGTTTCAACTCGACTTCCTGCTTGTCGGCGCCGACGAGGATGGTCAGTTTGGCGTTGGTCTTTGAAACATCCACTGGCTTGCCATGATCGCGCAAATACAACTGAATCAAATCCGGCTTGGCAACCAGTTCGTAATCCATATCCTTGACCTCACTGACCACGCCACCGTGGAGCGGCTTGTGTTCGTGATCGTGCTCGTGGCCACCAGCGGCGAAGGCAAGGCCGGATATGGAGAAGGCAAAAGCGGCGAGAAGATGAATCGGTTTCATGAGATTTCCTTTCGTTGAGTAATAATCAAAGCGCACCGGCATCGCGGTCGGCCATCAGGCGTTCCACATCCTTGCGGCCAAACAGCCAGAACATGGCAGGTGTCAGGAAGGTGTCGAGCAGGGTTGAACTGATCAGGCCAGAGAAGATGACCACCGCCACCGGATGCAAAATTTCCGTACCCGGCCGCTCGGCCTCGAACAGCAGCGGCGCCAGCGCGAAGGCGGTGACCAGCGCCGTCATCAAGACGGGCGCAAGACGTTCCAGCGAGCCGCGCAGGATCATCTGGTGGTCGAAGTTCTCGCCTTCCATGCGCATCAGGTTGATGTAGTGGCTGACCTTGAGGATGCCGTTGCGCACCGAAATGCCGGCCAGCGTGATGAAACCGACCAGCGCGGCGACCGACAGCGGCTGCCCGGAAAGCCACAAGCCGAGCACCGCGCCGACCAGTGCCAGCGGAATGTTGGCCATGATCAGCGCCGATAGCACGACCGATTTGTAGCGGCTGAACAGCACCACGAACATCAGCACCAGCGAGACGATGGAGAGCAGGCCAACCAGCCGCGACGCCTCCTCCTGCGCCTGGAACTGCCCACCCAGGGTGATGAAGTAGCCCTCCGGCAGCTTGCTGTCGCCGACCACCTTACGGATGTCCTCGACGATCTCGGACAGCGCCCGCCCTTGGGCGTTGGCTGAAAGCACGATGCGCCGCTTGCCGTCGTCGCGGCTGACCTGGTTCGGCCCGTCGCCGTCCTCGATGGTGGCGATTTTGGCCAAGGGAATCGGCCCACCGGGCGTTTCCAGCAAGATCTGCCCCAGCCCTTGCAACGAGCGGGACGACTCGGGCAAGCGCACAACCAGCGCAAAGCGCCGACCGCCCTCGACCACCTGCGTTACCTTTTCGCCTTCGACCAGGCTTTGCAGCGTCGCCAGAATCTGCGGCGTCGGCACGCCGTACTGTGCAGCCGTCGCGTAATTGACGCTGACCTTGATCTGCGGCGCCAGCACCTGCTTCTCGATTTCCAGATCGGCGATGCCGGGGATACCGGCCAGTCTGCCGCGCAAGACGTCGGCCTGACCGCGTAGGGTGTCCAAGTCATCGCCAAAAATCTTGATGGCGATCTGCGAACGCACCCCGGACAGCATGTGGTCGATACGGTGCGAGATGGGCTGGCCAATGGCTATCGCCGCCGGCAGGTTGATCAGGCGGGCGCGAATGTCCGCCGAAATCTCATCCATTGTGCGCGTCATTTCGGACGCCGGTTTCAGACCGACATCCAGTTCGCTAACATGAACACCTTCAGCATGCTCATCCAGTTCCGCCCGGCCGCTGCGTCGCCCGACGTGCACCACTTCAGGCACCGCCTTGACCAGCACCTCGGCCTGTTGCGCCAGAGCCGACGACTCGGCCAGCGTGACGCCGGGGTTGAGGCGCATGCCAATCAGCAGCGTCCCCTCATTGAAGGGCGGCAGGAAAGTCTTGGGGAAGAAGGGCACCGCGACTGCTGCCACCAAAATAGCGACGGCACCGGCCGCCAACGCCGCTTTGGGATGGTTGAGCACCGTCTGCAAACTGCGGCCGTAGCCGGCCTTCAGCCAGGCCAGCAGTTTCGTGTCGCCATGATCGAGCGACTTCATGCTTGGCAACAGGTAGAAGGAGAGCACCGGCGTCACCGTCACCGACACCACCAGCGAAGCCAGCGTCGAAACGATGAAAGCGATGCCGAGCGGCACGAACAAGCGCCCTTCCATGCCGGGCAGCGCGAAGAGCGGCAGGAAAACCAGCACGATGATGATCGTTGCGTAGAGGATGGCTGAACGCACCTCCATCGTCGCATGGGCCACCAGTTCAATCGGGTGCATCCGGTGATCGTGGTGTTTGGCCCGGTCCTCCTTTAGCCGTCGCAGCACGTTCTCGACACCGACTACCGCGTCATCGACCAGGCCACCGATGGCGATGGCCAGGCCACCAAGGGTCATGGTGTTAATCGACAAGCCGTAATAGTCAAAAACCAGCGCCGTCATGAAAATCGACACCGGGATAGCGGTTAGGGCGATCACCGTCGGGCGCAAGGTGCCCAGAAAGAAGAACAGGATGACCGCGACGAAGACCGATGCCCCGATCAGCTTGCCTTGCAGCGTGCTGATCGACGACTCGATGAAACTCGCCTGGCGGAAAGTCACCTTGGGCGCCTCCATACCGGCTGGCAGCGATTTCTTCAGATCCTCCACGGCGGCCTCGATGCTCCGGGTCAGATGGATGGTATCGGCCGTCGGCTGCTTCTGGATGCCCAGAATCACCGCCGGTTTGCCCTCGAAACCGGCATCGCCCCGCTTGATGGCCGGTGCGAAGGTCACGTCGGCGATTTGCCGCAATAAAACGGGTTGACCGTGGCGGGCCGTCAGCGCCAGGTTCTTCAGGTCATCCAGACGCGACGTGCGGCCGAGATGGCGAATCAGGTATTCGCGCCCGTTGAGTTCCAGGAAGCCGCCGGAGGTGTTGGCCGAGTAGCCCTTGAGCGCCCCGGTTAACTGCTCGTGTGTGATACCCAGTTCCGCCATGCGTGTCGTGTTCGGTTGCACCTGGAACTGGCGGACCTCGCCGCCGATGGGGATCACCTGAGCCACACCGGCGATGGCCATCAGACGCGGACGCAGCACCCAGTCGGCGTATTCGCGCACCTGCATCGGCGAAATCTTCGCCGTGTCGATGGGAATGGCGATCTGCATGATTTCGCCCATGATCGAACTGATCGGCCCCATGCGCGGCGTGACGCCCGCTGGCAGCCCTTCCTCCATCGAGGAAAGACGTTCAGACACCATCTGCCTAGCCCGGAAAATCTCTGTTTTCCAGTTGAAGGTCACATAAATGAAAGAGAGGCCGGCGCTGGAGACCGAGCGCACGCTTTCCACCCCTGGCAGACCGTTCATGGTCGTTTCCAGCGGGAAGGTGATCAGTTGTTCCACTTCCTCGGCGGCCATACCGCCGGACTCGGTCATGATGGTGACCGTCGGTTTGTTGAGGTCCGGAAACACATCCACCGGTGTGCGGGAGAGCGTGAATGCCCCATAAGCCATCAGCACCAAGCTGGCGATGATGACCAGCAGGCGGTTGGCAAGGCTGTTGTCGAGAAGCCACTTGAACATGATTGGCTCCGCTCAGCGTATCTGGTTAATCAGAGTGGCCGCGCGGACGGCAACCCGATCCCCGGCTTTCAGACCGCTGGTCACCGCCACGTGGGTGCCGTCCAGCGGCTCGGCGGTGACTGTGCGCGGCTCAAAGCGTTCCGGCGCCGTCTTGACCCAGACGATGCTCTGGTTCGCAGGGTTCTTCATTAGCGCCGCCATCGGCACGCGGATGCCCGGCACCGTGCTGCGCGTCTGCACGAAGACCCGAACTGGCTGGCCGACGGCCAACGCCGCCAAAGCGCCGCCTTCACCCCGGAAGGTCAGCGGCAGTGCCTGCTCACGCAGGCTGCGGGCGACGCCGACTAGGCGTAGCGGCAGCTTCTGCTCACCAACGGCAACAAAGGCACCAGCCACATCGCTGGCGACGGCCATATCGAAAGCCAGCGCCTCGATCAGCATGCGTTCCGGATTGACGATCTCGAACAGGGTTTCGCGGGCTTCGAGCACCTGACCGGAAACGACGTTGGCCGAGGCGATAACGCCACTGACCGGCGCCACCAGTTGTTCGTTGGCCACGGCGGCCTCGGCTTCCTCGATGAGCTTGCGCGGCACGGTATCGGACAGTTCGCGTAGGCGGCGCAGGCGGCTTTCCGCCAGCGAGCGGCTATTGCCGCCGACTTCTGGCGTCACGTAAGCCAGCACCTCTCCTTTCTTGACCTGCTGGCCGGGCAGCGGCAGACCGCGTGGCCCCGGCGTGACACGGCCGGCGACGATGGCCTGCACTTTGCCGCCGGCATTCGGGTCCATGACCACCTTGCCGGCCAGTTCATGGGTACGGGGCAGTTCGCCGGGTTCAACCAGCAGGGTACGAACACCGATCTGGCGTTGCGCCGGTTTGGGCAGGAAGACGCTGCCGTCCGGCTGGCGTTTCGGGCCGTTGCCGCTGGCAACGGGCGGGGCGTCGCCGTGGTCATGGCCGTCGCCGGCCAGAGCCGGCATTGGAGAGAACAAGAGGGAAAGGCAAAGGGCGCTCAATAACAGACGGGGCTTCATGCGGCACCTCCGAAATGCGGTTTACGGGAAGCACGCAGGCGGCGCAATAGAGCGGCAAGGATCAACAGCCCCCCTCCGGCGGCACCACCCCACAGGGCGTATTCCTTCCAGCCATGTGTGTGGGCGGTCGTTTCGGCATGCGCCTCCTCGTGCATGTCGAGTTCACCAGCCAGCAAGTCGGTTTCCTCGCCGGCGATAACGGTCGCCGCGACCGACACGACCCCCGGCTTGAGTTCCTGCGCCAGCGTCGCCTCGAACTCCCCGTCGGCATGCGGTTCGACGGGGACTTTGACGCCGCCGAGTTCCAGTTCGAGCTGGGCGTTTTTGACCGGGCTGCCGTCGGCATAGCGGTCGAGATAGAGCGTCAGTTGCTTGCCATTGACGACGCCGACCAGTTCAAAGGTTTCGGACGTTGCCGCAAAACGTGGCGCGGCGGGACCGGCGGATGAAGCAGGCGCCTCGCCGTGGTCGTGCCCGTCACCGGCCCAGGCCAGTGGCGCGGCCAAGGCGATCCAGGCGGCCCATCCCAAAGCGGCCAGCGTGTTTGTTGCTCTCATGTTCGGGTTCCTCATTTTTGTTCGGGGAGCAGGCCCAAGGCCTGGCGCAGGGCGGAGATCGCGGCGGCCAGATCAATCCGGGCGCGAGCGTTTTGCCGTTCAGCTTCGACGGCTTCGAGTTCGATACGCAAGCGGGTTGGCAGATCGCTTTCGCCCAGACGGAAGGACTTCTCGAAGAACCCCCGCGACTCACGCGCCAGTTGAGCGCGCTTCTCGGCAGCCACCAGTTGCGTGCGGCTGGATTCGACGCGCACCCGCGCCGCTTCCAGATCGGCTGCCAGGCGCTCGCGTTCAAGGCGAAGTTGACCTTCGGTTTCGAGGGCTTCGGCACGGGCCAGGCCGAGTTTGGCGCGATTTCGGCTATCCGAACCAAACGGGATGCGTACACCGAGTGTGACGGTCTGCTGATAGTCGTCACCGAAAGCGCCTCGCTCACGGGTGGTGGCCAACAACAGTTCGGGATTGTTCCTTGTCTGCACACTGGCCAGATCGGCGCTGCGGCGGGCGACTTCGGCTCGGTCGAACAGTTCGACGACCGCCGGGTGGGTCGCATCCAGGGCGGTGAAGTCGGCAGGCACCGCCGGCGGGGTTTCAGGTCCGTCGGCTGCTTTCTCATCCGGCAGCTTGCCGACCAAGGCGCGCAGTTGCTGAGTGCTGGCGGCCAGCAGGCTGGCGCTTTCCGCCAGCGTCACCTCGGCGCTGGCCGCCGCGCCATCGGCCTGATGCTGGTCCGAGCGGGCCAGGTCGCCAGCCTTGACCCGGCGGCGGACATCTTCTGCCAGTTTTTGCGCACTGACCAGGCGCTCGCGGGCCAGAGCCTGTTCGCCGCGAGCCCGCTGCCAGTTCCACCAGGCATCACGCACGGCGGCGGCAGTACGCAGTTGGGCCGCCGTCACCCGGCTATCCAGGGCTTTGGATTCGGCATCGGCCAGGGCGCCCTGACGGGAGCGCTCGCCCGGCAGCCACAGGGGCAAGGCGACGCCGGCCGCGTATTCGCGGCTGCCTTGATTCTTGCTCAGTTGGTCGGTCTTGCCGGCCAAATCCAGCGACGGTGGTTGAGCCGTCCAACTGTCGGCAACTTGCCGACGCGCCTCGGCCGCATCGCGCCGCAGATCGATGGATTGTGCCTCAGGTTGTCTTGCCCAGGCAGCAGCAAAGGCTTGCGGCAAGGTAATCGTGGCACCAGCGGGGGCTGGCGTCGATTGCGCCCATAGGTCGCCGGTCGATAGCGCAGCGAGCGAGCACAGCCCGGTAACGAGCAGGCGGGCCGGTAAAAATGTCGTTCGTGGAACAGAATTACTTTTGGACATCCGATTCTCCAGTGATGAAAAAGACACACGGGGAATCGGCGAGGTGCGACCGGGAAGCGTCGCAATGCGTCAGGGCGGATCAGTCCACCACAGCCGCAAGGGAGAAGCGCAGAAAAGTGCTATCCACCCCGCCGATTAGGCGAGGACGGACCAGTTGGGGCGTTCGGGTTGGACCGTGGGCGGCGAAGCTAAAACGCCCGGATGCCAAGGATGATCGACGAAAGTCGTAGCCATGAGGGGGACCGCCGCAATGCCGGTCAGCGCTGCGGCGCAACTGGCATGACAGGCGGCGCAGTCGCCATCGATGCCGCCGCCCAAGGCTTTGGCGTCGATATCACCGCTCTCATCGGCATGATGCTTGTGTTCATGATGCCCAAAATGCTGAGCGGCCGCACCGGTTTCGTGCTGGCAATAGCCACCGACCGCCGCCCAGGTGAACTGGAACGGCAGAAAAGCGAGCAGAAGGATGGAAAGCCAGCGACGCATTGGGCGGATGTTAGCAGAACTATTGGGGGGCAAAAACAGATGGCCAAGAATTCGCGTCCTGGCCATTGTCGGATGGGCGGTCGAGTGTGTCAGAAATAACGATTAACCTCCTTGATACAGGGCATCGCGTTGCTTCCTTTCTTCCGAAGTCATGTCCAAGGATGGTGCGGGTGTATCGTGCCTGAGCTTGTCGACGTGTTGCCATTTCCCATCGCGATAGGCATATTCGTGCGGAATCAGCGCCCAGCCTTGGTCACCGCCCACGTAACGATACTGGCCATCAGCGCTAACCGGATTGCGTTTGAAGTTATCGAGTTCCTGTTGCACTTGCGCGGCGGATTTGCTGCCCGAATCATGCGCCGGGTAGAATTTTGTCGTACCCTCCGGCGTGCTGTGCATGACCGACTCGGCCAACACTTGCCCTGACAGGGCCAAACCAGCACAGAGAACGGGGATGGAAAGGGCTTGTTTGACGTTCATGATAGAACTCCTTCAATGATGTTTAGGTTCATCGGGTTTGGGGTATGCCGAACAACTGAACGGCATGGATGAACTATAAAAAATCAGCACTGACAGAACGCCAACAGGAAGTTTACAAAATTGACATCTTTCGATTCGTGAAGAAATGAAACTATTGGTTGTCGAAGATGAGCAAAAGCTTGCCCAATACCTGCAAAAGGGATTGGGTACCGCAGGCTTTGTCGTTGACCTTGCCCACGACGGCGTAACGGGACTCCACATGAGCTTGGAGTTCGATTACGCGGCCATCATCCTCGACTCCATGCTGCCCGGCATGGACGGGCTCTCCTTGTTGGCTGCCTTGCGCACTAAGAAGCAAACACCGGTATTGATGCTGACCGCGCGTGGCAAAGTGGAGGACCGGGTTAACGGTTTGCAAACCGGCGCCGACGATTATCTGGTCAAGCCGTTTGCCTTTTCCGAGCTGATTGCTCGAATTCAGGGACTGTTGCGCCGGTCGGCCACGCAGCAACCGGAAGCCACGTCGAACCGTCTTGCTTTACACGATCTTGAAATGGATCTGGCCCGCCGCAAGGTTCTCAGGAACGGTCAGCGCATCGATCTGAGCGCCAAGGAGTTCCTGTTGCTTTCTCTGTTTCTCAGGAAACAAGGTGAGGTGCTGTCGCGAACCGAGATTGCCGAGCAGGTTTGGGATATGAATTTCGACAGCAACACCAACGTCGTCGAAGTTTCGATCAAGCGACTGCGCGCCAAAATAGATACGCCCTTCGAGATACCGTTGCTGCATACCGTACGCGGTATGGGCTATGTCCTTGAACTGCGCGAATGAGACTGGGAAGGATGATCAATCCGACGCTGAGCGGTCGCCTCATACGCTGGCTCGCTTCGCTGAGCCTGGGTGTTCTGGGATGCTTGTGCCTCGGCGTTTTTTTTTCGGTCAAAGCCAATCTTGGAACACAACAGGACCAGCGCCTTGAAAAGCTCAGCACGGCAATTCGGCACCTGTTTGAAGAAACACCGGAACACCTGCAACCGGGATCGCTTGAACACGACCTGGAGGATCTTCTAAAAATCAATCGGGACTCGCATCTCAAGTTAATCGATAGGCTGGGTGAGGCTCGCTTCATCTCGACGCCAAGTGCGTGGCCATCAAAAGCTCGTTTTTATTCGTTTGCACTCCCCGATGAAGCGCAGAGGACAGATTTTGCCGTTGCCGAATTGGCACTTGAGATTGCGCCTGATGAAGCGATTCTGGATCGCCTCGCAGCCATCCTCTGGGGGGCTGCCTTGATCGGGAGTGCCGCAATCACCCTGGGCGGCTACCTGATCGTGTATTACGGACTGGCCCCCATTCGGACGCTGGCAGAGCAAACGCGCAGTCTCGCAATACTTTCCCTCGACACGCGCTTGGAAACAGAGGGGATCCCTGCCGAGTTGCAAGTTCTCATCGATCATTTCAACGACTTGCTGAATCGACTGGAAAAGGCCTATCAGCAACTCGAAGGGTTCAATTCCGACGTGGCGCACGAATTGAGAACCCCATTGGCGAACATCATCGCCAGCAGCGAGTTGGCCTTGCGTAGCAACGACAAGGACGAACACCTGCGTGATTGCATCGGTTCGAATCTCGAAGAAATGCACAGGCTTTCGTGCATCGTCAATGATATGCTGTTTCTGTCGCAAGCCGACCGGGGTGCTAAAGCCCGGCGGATGCCCATTCATAGCCTTGCCCAGCTCTGCGCCGAAGTGGCCGACTACTACGAAGCGGTGCTGATCGAATCTGACCTTCAATGGTCTATCGAAGGCGATGCATCAGGCCAGTACGACGCGGCGCTGCTCCGGCGCGTACTGTCCAATCTGCTGAATAATGCGGCTCGGTATGCCGATCCCGGAAGTTCAATCGTGATTCGTATCGTCGTGGAAACTCATGGACACATCAAGCTCTCGATGATCAATCGAGGAGAACCGATTTCTGCTGAAAGTCTGCCTCATATCTTCGACCGCTTTTTCCGCGTAGATGCCTCACGTAGCCACGGCCATCAGAATCATGGACTGGGTCTCGCCATCGTTGGCGCGATTGCCCGAATGCATGACGGGGAGGCCTTCGCAAAATCCGCCCATGGTGAGACAGAAATAGGCGTACGACTGGCCGGCTGATGGCCCCGCTGCTTTTTGCCAACCAACAATGGGTCTTTAGTCTTTGGTTTGCGGTGCAGAGGTTCGCAATATCCGCAGACCGTTGGCGACGACCAGCAGGCTGGCGCCCATGTCGGCAAACACCGCCATCCACATGGTGGCATTTCCGAACACCGCGAGCCCGAGAAAAATCGCCTTAATGCCCAGGGCCAGCCCGATGTTTTGCCAGAGGACCGAATGGGTGCGCCGGGACAGGCGAATGGTCTCGGGAATGCGCCGCAGGTCGTCGTTCATGATCACCACGTCGGCGGCCTCCATCGCCGTGTCCGTGCCGGCCGCGCCCATGGCTACGCCGATGTCGGCCCTGGCAAGCGCGGGTGCGTCGTTGATGCCGTCGCCGGTCATCGCGGTCGGGCCATAGCGACGCTGCAAATCTTCGATGGCCGCCAGTTTGTCCTCTGGGAGAAGATTGCCCCGGGCGTCGTCGATGCCGGCTTCCTTGGCAATGCTCGCGGCCGTCGCCACATTGTCGCCGGTCAGCATGATCGAGACGACACCGAGACGGTGCAGATCGGCCACTGCCTCCCGCGAACTTTCCTTGATGGTGTCCGCCACCGCAAAAATCGCCAGCACCTGCTGTGCAGACGCCAGCATGGTCACCGTCCGGCCTTGCATCTCGTGCACCTGAAGGCGCGCCTCGATTTCGGCACTGCACAGCTTGCGCTCCTCAACCAGTCGATGGTTGCCGAGAAAGAGGAGTTGGCCATCCGTGCGAGCTTCAACACCTCGTCCGGCGAGTGCGACAAAATCGGTCAAGCCGTTCTCTGGAAGCTTGAGACCGGTCGCAATCGCTTTTGAGACCGGATGGTCCGAGTGTCCGGCCAGGCTGGCCGCCCAGGCAAGCACTTGCGATTCGGGGACCGCCGAGGGAAGTATTTCCGTGGCGACCAGACGGGGTTTGCCTTCGGTAATGGTACCGGTCTTGTCGAGGGCAATGACCCGCAGTTTTCGGGCCTCTTCGAGATAGACACCGCCCTTGATCAGGATGCCGCGTCGAGCTGCTGCCGCCAGTCCGCTGACGACCGTTACCGGCGTGGCAAGCACCAACGCGCAGGGGCAAGCGATGACCAGCAGCACCAGGGCCTTGTAGATCGCCTGCGTCCAAGTCCAGCCGAGGAGCCAGGGTGTCAAAATGGCCACGGCAAGTGCGATGCAGAACACAGCCGGGGTGTAGATTGCGGCAAACTGATCCACGAAGCGTTGGGTTGGCGCTTGCGTCCCCTGCGCCTGTTCGACCGCGTGGATGATGCGGGCCAGCGTGGTGTTGTCGGCAGCAGCCGTCACACGGAACTCCAGAATGCCGGTTTCGTTGATCGTGCCGGCGAATACCGGGTCGCCGGCCACCTTGTCAATCGGGATGCTTTCGCCGGTGACCGGCGCCTGATTGACCGCACTGGTTCCTGCCGTCACCTGACCATCGAGCGGTATCCTGGCGCCGGGTTTGACCCGAACGCAGGCTTCCAGCTTTACCTCTGCGGCGGGTATTTCCCGCCATGTTCCATCAACCTGCCGAACTTCCGCCGTCTCCGGCGTCAAGTCAAGCAGGCCCTTGATGGCGTTACGCGCCCGATCCACGGAGCGGGCCTCGATCAGTTCGGCAATGGCATACAAGGCCATAACCATCGCCGCCTCGGGCCACTGTCCAATGAGGAAGGCACCGGTCACCGCTACGCCCATCAGCGCGTTCATGTTCAACTGCCCGCGCCGCAATGCCGCCACGCCTTTGCTATAGGTGGAAATGCCGGACAGCCAGAGGGCGGCGATGGCCAATGCCATACCGAAGCCCTTGAAAGGCAATGTGTCGGGCGCGAAGAAATCCAGCGCTTCCGCACCGACGGCCAGCCCCAGCGCCAGAATGCTTCGCCATAGCTCACTGACGCCGACGTTTTTCGTTGCCGCTTGGTCTGCCGAGACCGCTTTGGGGCTGAATCCCGCCTTGCGGATAGCGGCCAAGGCGGCATCGAGGGCATCCGTCGTCGCATCTATCGAAACGGTGCGTGCCGACAGTTGGAAACGCAGGGAACGGATGCCCTCGATGCCGGCCACCGCACGGCGGATGTCATTCTCCTCGTTCGGGCAGTCCATGGTTGGAATCACGAAGACGGGCACGCCATCGCTTTGTGCGAGATCGAAGACTGCCGGGATTTCTGCGGCCATGGGGACTGCTGCGGAACAGCCGCCTGCACATCCGCTATGGGCGGTTTCCTGAAGGGGCTTCGGGTTGGGATCAAGACTCATGGCGTTCTCCTTGTTTCCCGCATTAGAAACCCTTGAGTGACTACAGAGTCAAGTGATTACAATAATGGAAAATAGTTGGAGCCAAAGCAATGCTTGAGTTCGTCAAAGTTCTGGGATTGTTCGCCATAACAGCGCTGGCCGAGATTCTCGGCTGCTATCTGCCGTGGCTGGTGCTGACCCAGCAGCGTTCAGTTTGGTTATTGATCCCCGCCGCCGTTTCCCTGGGTGTGTTTGCCTGGCTGCTGACCCTGCACCCAGGCGCCGCCGGGCGAACCTACGCCGCCTACGGGGGAGTCTACGTGGCGATTGCCCTGATCTGGCTATGGCGGATCGATGGCGTCGTGCCAACCCGATGGGATCTTGTCGGCAGTGCGGTCTCACTGGCCGGTATGGCGATCATCATGCTCCAACCGGCTCGACCCGTTTGAACATCAGGAGACGAAGATGAAAATCGGTGAACTGGCCCGCCTTGCCGGGACGAATGTGGAAACGATCCGCTATTACGAGCGTGATGGGCTGCTGCCCGTACCGGCCCGCAGCGAAGGCAACTACCGCATCTATGGGGAAACCCATGTCCAGCGACTGTCCTTTATTCGGCGTTGTCGCAGTCTGGACATGACGCTGGATGAGATCCGGGTCTTGCTGCACTTCAAGGAGTCACCACAGGAGAACTGCGCGGATGTGAATCGCCTGCTTGACCGACACATTGGGCACGTCGCCCAACGGATGCAAGAGCTTCAGGAACTGGAAAGGCAACTAAAAGACCTGCGTGAGCGGTGTGGCGAGGCACGGGAAGCTGCGCACTGCGGCATTCTTGACGGCTTGTCTCAAGCGATTGTGCCTGGCGGCGAGACGGCATCCCACGTTCAGGGAACGCATCGGCATGCTGCAAACCGCAGCTTGGCGAAGGGTAATCAAGGCAACCAAGTTTGATGACATTGGGTTAGCGTACGATTTTTTCCGTTTCGTGAGTTGACCCCATATTCCCCGCGAGCAACGCGCCGATAGGGGCTCGGCGTACATTTCTCCTTCATCGCGCAGCGTGGGCAATCGGAGCTCCAGTATTTATGGATCAGTGCGCCACGTTCAACGGTTGAGAAACGCCAGATCAGTCGGCTACCGGCCGGACACTGATACTCACCAGTCTCTGGCTCGAAGACGAAATCCTCCTTGTCGAATCGGCCATTTGCTTTGGCCAAGGAAGTCATGGGCTTCGAAACAAACGGGGTGATGCCCGCTTCCTCGCAGGCGTGAATTTCCTCGCCGTGATAATAGCCACGGTCCGCAATGACCTGGAGATCGGGCGCGGCCATCGCAACCTTGGCTTGTCTGGCCATCTTTGCCAGTTGGCGCCGGTCGCTACCGATATTGGTGACCTCGTGGGCAACGATGAGATGGTGTTGGGTATCGACGGCCGTTTGAACGTTGTAGCCCACTAACCCCCGACTGGTACTGGTTGCCATGGCGCGGGCATCTGGATCGGTGAGCGAGATTTGCCCGGTGGGCGACTGCTCCAATTGAGACTGAATTTCCTTCAGTTGCTCCATCCTGGCCTTCAGCGTTGCCATCTTCTCTTTGAGTCGTGTCGTTCTCGCTTCGGCAATCTCGGCAGGCTGGCGATCGGCGGTATCCATCTCGGTCAGATAGCGCTCGATGCAACGGTCGATTTCCTGCATCCGCTTTTCGAGTTTGCCCCGCGTAAAGTTGCGATCATGGGCATTGACCGCTTTGAACTTGCTGCCATCAATGGCCACGATAGCTTGGGCAAAGAGATTCAGTTGGCGACAGAGCACGACAAACTGACGACAGGCGTTGCGGATGCCTTTGCCGTTGTCCCGCCTGAAGTCTGCAATGGTCTTGAAATCCGGAGATAGCCGCCCGAGCAGCCACATCAATTCGACATTCCGTTGCGCCTCCCGCTCTAGCCGGCGGCTTGATTGAATGCGATTGAGATAACCGTAGACATAGAGCTTCAGCAACGTCGATGGGTGATATGAAGGCCGCCCCGTAGCGGCAGGCTCGACAGAGAAACCCAGGCCGCCAAGATCGAGTTGGTCGACAAACAGATCAACAATACGGACCGGATTCTCTGCATCGATGTACTCGTCGAGTGACTCCGGTAGGAGCGTAATCTGCTGCCGATTGTCACCCTCAATGAAGCGCTTCATGCCAGCCTCCCGACACCCTTCGTCATAGAGGATTTAACGCATCAACCACCCGTTTGGAGTACACAGTCCGGGTGTTTTCACACAGTCTCCGGCCTTTGCCAACGTTGGCTGATCGGTCAATATCGCTCAGCAGTCCGGCAGTAAGCTGCCGTTGGGGCCATACTTAATGGCGACCAGCAGCTTTCTCATTTAGCGAATAAGTGCTCCCGACCCAATGCGGAAGTCGACAGATTGGGAAAACGGTCATTCAACGTTTAAACTCAGCCGACGCCCGCAAGCGGGCGTCGGCTGAAATGAATTGTTATGCGAACCTCACTCCTCGTTAAATTTGTGTTCGCACTCCATGCACTTGTAGTTATCCAGGATGTGTTCATCAATAGCACGTCCTACAACTGCACCAGCTGTAACCCCGACCGTGCCACCAGCAAGTGCTCCTGCAATTGCGCCTGCGATGGTGCCAACAGTTGCGCCCGCAGCAATACCTACAGGGCCACCAAAGGCACCTAATGCAGCACCTGCTTTGCCACCGGCGGCTCCGCCAGCTATAGCAGTTGCTGCACCACCAGCAGCACCTCCTAAGCCACCAACGGTAGCTCCTGCACGCTTCCCATAATTCAGCTTATCGATGTTGGTTGAGTGACATTTTGGACAAGTGGGCATGCTCCTCTCCTTTGCGCATAACGTATAAATTCACCGGCCTTGCGCAGCTTTATGCGCAAGGTCAGGAATGATGGGTTCGACCTCACCCACGATTCTCGTAGGCGGCCTTCAGGAGTTGTTCGAGCAACTCCCTGTGTTTCGCAAGATCGCCAAGTTCCAGCTTAAGGATTTTCTGAACAACCCGCAACGTCCGCGCAGGCTGTCATAAAAAAGCTGAAAAACCGGCGATCTTCGACCCTTAACCGTGAAATCCCAGAGTTTTTCCCTGCACTTCCCGTTTCACGGGCGCACCTCGCCCACCAAAGGCAGCAATCGCCTGCGAGCCATCCACAAATTGGCCAGGGCAAACAGCGTCACGATCTGCCCCGTATTCTTCGCCAGACCACGGTAGCGAACTTTCACAAAGCCAAACTGGCGTTGCACTACCCGGAACGGATGTTCAACAATTGCCCGCACCGAGGGCAGCATCCGGTTGATGGCTCTCTGCTCCTCCGTCAGAACTCCGCCAGCCGGCCTCTTGGTCGGCGCCCGATATGACATTAAGCAAATTTGGGTTATGCTAAAGACGTTTCGTATTTGTGACACTTTTCTCTCAATTTCCCCCTCTTACTCTGCCGTGCGACACCACCTGTCACTTTCCTACTTTAAGGTTCTGTCAAACCGACATGCTTTGGGGCTGATAACTGTATGACGCAACCTGATCACGATCTGCTTGCTTGGCGACTCGCTAGTATCCTGATGAAACTTAACCAGGGGGAACGTCTTGACATTGGTAGCTTGGCCGAGGAATTCAACGTACACAGACGAACGATCCAGCGCGACCTGCAGGAGCGATTTGCCTTCTTGCCACTGGAAAAAACCAACGGCTTGTACGCGCTCAATCCAGCTTATCTCGGGCGCATCACCTTTCGCGACGTCGAGCGCTTCGCCAACCTTGCCGGCGTCACCGGCTTATTTCCCGGTCTCGATACACAATTCCTTCGGGAACTTTTCGATAGCAGGCTCGACGATACCTTCACCGTTCACGAAGGGGGCCGCGAAGACCTCCGGCAGCGCATGGGCGACTTCCGCACCTTGCAGACAGCCATCAGCGAACGCAGCAAAGTTCGCTTTTTCTACCTGAAATCTGATGATCCAAAATGGGTTGAGGTCGCACCCTATCGCCTAGTAAATAACGCAGGCATTTGGTATCTCGCCGCTGACGACGGGGGGCAGGCAAAATCCTACGCCTTCGCCAAAATTTCCTCACTAAGTTGCCTGGATGAAAGTTACGCCCCGGACCCGGCAATCAGCGCGCAACTTGACCAAGAAGACAGCATCTGGCTCAACACCAAAAAAACCGAAGTCATTCTCGCCATCACCCCGACCGTAGCCCCCTACTTTCAGCGACGCAAGCTTATATCGCATCAGGTCATCGAAAAGGAATTGGAAAACGGGGGACTGATCGTTTCTGGCAAGTTCGCCCATCCCAACCAGATTCTGCCCATCGTGCGCTACTGGATACCCCATGTACGAATCATCAGCCCGGAAGCATGGCAGGTTCAGATGGAGCAGCAATTGCAAGCTTACCTGAACACCTGAAACAAGGAGTAAAGATGCCTATCAAACCCCAATCAATGCAGTACCAATGCCGACAATGCGGATGGAGTACCTTGCATGCGCCCTCATCCGATGCCCTGACCAAACTGCCGCCCGAAAAATGCGGGAAGTGCGGTAGCGACGCACTCAACGCAACACCAGCCAACCTTCTGAACAAGCTGAGCTCGTTATTCTCGAAACCATTAGGCCGTCTTTAAGTTAACGTCCATCAAAAATTGAGCCTAAGGCGACACATCCTGCCACTAAGCGATCAGAAGATTACGTCAACATCAATTCCGAATAAGGCTAAAACATCAAATGGTCAATAGCAACATCGCAATTTTGATAGATCGAAAAGAAACTCTGTGTCGGAAAGCAGATTTGATTCTCACCCCGTCATCTCGCTCAGACAAACCCATGATTGCAGCCTGCGGGTTGGTCAATGCCGGAAAAAGTTATCTTCTAAACATGCTTACACAGCATATCGATGATGAATTCTTCCCAGTAGCCGATCAAAGGGAAACGGCCCGAGTCAAGATGCTGGAGACGGATAACTATATCTATGTTGATACTCCGGGCCTCGATGCCAGCGATTCAGATACCGGGGAAGCAATGACCGGCATTGATCAGGCCGATGTCGTTCTTTTTGTTCACCAGCCACAGGGGGAGCTTGAGGAAAACGAAAAGGAATTTCTGTGCCGCCTCAAGCAATCATTCGGAGAATTTGCCGAGCAAAACATCATTCTGGTCTTAAGCAAGACAGACAAGGAAGAGCAGGAAAAAATTGACGAAATTGCAGATAAGGTACAACAGCAATGCCTCGAATTTCTGAACTTTTCGCCAAGAATATTCAAGGTATCCGGACAGCGCTTCAAAAGTGGTACCCAACAGCACAAGGATGGCCTGATCCGACACAGCCACATTAACGACCTTGCCAGCCATATAAAAATCGTTGCCGATGCCAGCGTAGAAACACGCGATATCAGAGTGATACAGACTATCGATGCACTCCTAGAGAGGATGGAACTGACTGAAGCGGAACTAGAGCGCTACCGCGTAAACGTCCAAAATAAACTGCACGAAAGTTTCGTTCCTTTCAATCGGCTAATCGACACGCTTCGCAGCACTATTGAAAACTTCGAAAACCAATACAAAAACATTTAAAAGGAGCAACAAATGCCACTTCCTTTATTATGGATAGCCGGTGCAATAACTGCGTCTGTTGTTGGCTATGCAGCCAAAAAAATGACAGAGGACGATAGCTCTTCTAGCAGCCGAGATGACTACTCATCTTACGAAGAAGAGCGTCGCCGACAGGAAAAAGCCGAAAGAAAAGCCAGAAAAGCAGAAAAAGACAAAAAAATCGAACTTCTTGAGATTGAATTTGCCAGCACCGGCGAAAAATTCAGCCGGGATATTACTTATGCGCTACAAGACCTAATTTTCTTGCAATTTGAAAATCATGGATTTAGTCACACCCTTCGCAGCGGACTTCAGGCGGGCAGCGACCAACAGATTTTCTGGGCCCATAAGCACCTCACACCTGAAGTTCAAACGAACCTTTCGTTTCTTGGTCAAAACTATTCAGTTAATATATCTCCGGCCACGCAATTCAAATATTTCAGCGAGGAAATCGAAGCATCCACGTCATCCATCAATGATTTGAAGCATAAGAAGCTGGCCTTGATGAAAATCAAACACAAATTAAAAAACACCACTAATTAAAATGCCAATCTGTCGCCAAGAGTTGCTTCATACCTTTGAAAAACTCGAAATCCAGTTCAGTCAGGCACTAACCGAAGCCAAACTGCAGGATGAAGATTTCGAAAGTATCCGCACAACGTTTCAACAACGCCTCACCGGCAGGTTGTACGAAGCACAAGGAAAACTTCCCGACAACAACCCTTTGACAGAAAACATCAAAGGTTTCATCTCGTTGATAAGCAAAACCAACGAAGCTTGGGACAGGAAAATCTCAAGCCGTAACAAGGGTCTTGAATTCCGCGCCGGCTTCAATGATTCGCTACTTGTTTTCGTCTACGGTAAGGTCAAATCTTGCAAGAGCTCCTTGGGCAACTACATAGCCTGGGGCAATACCGACCCGAAGGGTATCGAAAAAACTAAAGTACCCCCCTCGCTTCTGCCCAAGTATTTCTCGCACGACAACAGCGGTGTCATAGGTGGAGATGCGCCTAAGGAAGCGGAACAGCAGCGCGAATTTCGTGTTGGAGCGACGGAAGCAACCAGCACCATCCAGGGATTCAAGCTCTCTGGGTTGACTTGGGTCGACTCGCCCGGTCTCCATTCGGTCAACAAGGAGAATGGACAACTGGCAAAAGAGTATGTGGACCATGCCGACCTGATTCTTTACACGATGAAATCTGATGCACCGGGGCGTGCAAGCGATCTCGCAGAAATCAAAGAACTTGTTAGAAAAGACAAGAAAACCCTACTGCTTTTGACCGGTAGCGACGATGTCGTCGAAGAATGGGACGAAGCAACCGAACAGCCCATCCGTACCGTAATCATGAAGGACAAGGACCGTTGCGCAAAACAGCATGCTCACGTGCGCAACGAGTTGAATAAGCTGAATTTGCCGGAAACACGGGATATCCGCATCGTTTCATTCTCAGCTCGCTACGCCCAATTACACGAGGATGATGCCAAAGCCCTTACCGACAGCGGTATGGGGGAGCTGTTCAGTGCTATTGGCGAACTTATCAATGCCGAAGGAATCAGGCTCAAGCAACAAGTGCCGATGACTAATTTTCGGAAGTTTCTGGAAGGCTGCATGGATGACCTGAAACCTTATCGTCAGCTTATTCAGAATCTCGAAATACCTATCAGTGAAATTCAGAAAAAGATCCCTAGAGCGCTCAGGCAGGTAATTCACGTTGCTCAAGAAAACATGCGCAATGAAATACACCATCAATTCGACGCGCTAGAAAAAAACCGAAACAATCGGGAAATTACACAAAGAAGCATCAAAAAAATGCAGGGGCAACTCGGCGAAAAGCTACAGGGCTTGATTGAAGATGGCTTGGCACAAGTCTTCACCGAGGTCATGCAGGATTTCCGCAATTCGGTCATATATACCTATCAAACCAGCGACCTAGTCAAACTCCCAGAGTTTGCAATCGACACGGCAGAGGAGGAAATTCCAGTCGGCGTCAGGGGGGGGACGCGCAAGCGCAATAGCGGCCTTGGAAGTTTGATTGGGGCAACGGTGGGTTCCCTGTTCGGCCCGGTCGGTATGGCGATTGGGGCAGCAGTTGGTGGTGCGGGCGGCGCCATGACCGGTAGCGACGCAACGAAGGAAACTCGGACTATTGAAATCACTCTAGGAGACAACCTCCAAGCCATCAAGCAATCAGCAATGACCGTATGCATCCATTGCCTAGAGGAAACGATCACTACACAAGCTGAAATTCTTCTCACCGCCTTGGTCAAGGATGCACAGCGATTGACTGACGACTTGGGAAACGAAATTGCATCCGTCGAAAAGACACTGCAAAACCTGATCGACAAGACCCAAATGAAACTGAGCCACATATAAGGAATACACCACCATGAGCATCAACGCTGCCAAATTGTTTGGGGCCTACGATGAAATGCAAAGCCTGCTTGTTACCAAACCACTGCTGGAAAGCGAATTCAGCAATATCAAACCAGCTTTTGAAGCCAAAAAAAACGAACCAGATGCATCAATCATGGTGTACGGTGTTTATAACGCTGGCAAAAGCACTCTGATCAATGCCCTGATCGGCGAGGAAGCCGCTGTCGTTGACGACGTACCGACAACCGATTCGGTTGCTACTTACGTTTGGCGGCAATTCCGTATTCTGGATACTCCAGGCATCGATGCCCCCATCGAACACGAAAATGTCACCAATAGTCAGCTGCTGAAAGCGGACGCGATAATTTTTGTCGTCAACCCGATCGGAGTTGCCGAAGAAGAAAAAACCCTGAGTACCTTGATCGAGCTTGTCAAGGAGAAAAAACAGGTCTTTCTGGTTTTCAACGAGAAAGATGCCATAGGCGAAGCGGATTACATCAAACTCAAGGATCAAACTCGCCAACGTTTGCAAAAACTAGCCACGGAACACGGACTCACAGAGGTACTCAAAGATATTCCGATCCTCAAGGTCAATGCAAAGCGAGCATTCCAAAGCCGTACAGAAAAAATGGCCCATTGGGAAAAGCTGTTTGCAAGTAGTGGCTTCCCCGAGTTCGAAGCTGACCTTCTGAATTTTCTAGAAGGTATTTCCCACGACGATGTTTATTGTCGATTAAAAGAAAAACTGGGAACGTTTTCAGAGCAATATATACAAGCACTCAAGGGGCTTTCAAGCGCCGATCTAGTGAAAAAATATGGCATGCTTCTGAAACAAACAGAAGTACAAAAGCATAAAACAAGGAAGGAAATCCATCAGGAAATTTCCCGCTGCCGCCAAACAATTTACGAGAGCAGTAAGGCGCTGCTCAGAAGTTCGCCGAAAAGTAGCCAGAACGCCATCGAAGTGTTGATCCAGCAAAAAGGGCAGCACATTTCGATTTCCCTTGAGAACGAACTTACCGTCTTCGTGCACAAAATCCAAGATGACATCGAGGAACTGCAGGCGGCTTTGCCCTCAATTAATTTGGGGGGAGAAAAAATCACAATCCCCGAACAAACGACTGTAGGTGCTGTGCAGGAAAAAAATACCGGCACAGAAAGTACCTCACCGGCTTCTACAATCTCTCCTGACAATGTCGCCCAGATGGCGACCCAGATTGCGGCATTAGTTAAGCCAGGGCATATCGTCGAGGCACTAAAACTGACTAAGGATTGGCTCCCGACCCTAATGAAAGGAATCGGCCCAAAAACGATGGAAAAACTGGCTGGTAGCATCATGACGAAAGTGCCATACATCGGCCCCGCCATCACTGTTGTGATGGGATTGTGGGACATTTTTTCCGGCGACTCCGACACAAAACAGCTCGAACGTCAGATTGACGAGCAAAGTCAGCAACGCGAACGAGCTCTGCAAGAAATCGACGATCTCGCCCGAAAGCTGGCAAACGATTTTGAATCGGCAACAACAGCCGCCATTACCCCATCGATCGATACTTTTTTTGCCAATATCTCGATGCAGATTGATGCATTGCGTGAAGGTTTCAGTAAGGAAGATCGTGCCAACAGCGAAATAATGGAAAAGGCGGCTGCAATCCAACAACGTATTTTGGCTACCTGAAACTGACACATCCCAATCCTGGTCATCGTTGTATCGGGGATGGGATACGTATCGTCCAGCGTCATTCAGGATGCAGTCGCTCCCCGTTTGTAAGCAGTTTTTCTGACACGCCGGAAGCCAATCTATGTATGAACTCAGGGTGCCATCGAACATGTCTTTTGTTCTCACAGAAATGCTTGGAAAAATTGTCCAAGGCACGCTGGAGGAATTCAGAAGCAACCCAGCTGGATATATTGGTAAATTCACCGACACTTCAGTCGGAGCATACCCGCTGTTGGCAAGTCTCGCAGCGAGTGATCTTTATGCCGGGTCCGGAGTTTCTCCAGTACCCGGCAGCGTCGTTTACACCGAGCTGATCCCCAACTATATGCAGCATTCCGGCATTTATGTAGGTGACAACCGGATCGTTGAGTTGAACAGTGAAGGAGATGTCTGTCTGGTCGCCCCTGAGCAATTTGTCAGTGGTGGACTCGGCTTACGAATTCGCGTGTCAAGCAGCAAAGGTCAAGCTGTCGGATCGTCGAGTGTTGCCGAGCGAGCACTTGCACAAGTCGGAAAACGAGTGGGGTACCATTTGGTGTTGAATAATTGCCACAAATTCACCTCGGGCTGTCTGACAGGTATTTACAACAATCCGAACAGCTTGCTTCGGATGTTGAAAATTTCCGCCAGCATAAACCTGGGGGCAACGGATTGGGATGCATGGCAGATATAGCCGCTGTCCATAGCCATTGTTATTTCATTATCTGAGGTATGAGTAAGAGTGAAAGACTTGGGGAATATCCAAGTAGAGGCATCCTATGGTGCTAGTAGCTGAAGCAACTTGCGGAGCTGGAATACACTCAATACAGGTCCCCCTTAGCACCGAACTTTAATTGCATGTTAATCAGCGACGCCCCCAACCAGCACCTATACACCATCGGTCAACGTGCGGAATCTCGCGTATTTGTTGCCCTTTCTACCCTTCCCGCGCCATGGCTGTTTTTTTCCACGGTGGAGTGGCGGCTGTTGCAGCGTGACGGCGAAAGCATTGGTGAAGCAGATGTCGTGGTTTTCCATCCTGCGTACGGACTGGTGGTATTCGAGATCAAGGCTGGGGAAGTCGCGGTGCGTAACGGCAGTTGGTATTACGGGTCAGGATTGCCGATGAAGCAGTCGCCGATGGCCCAAGCACGCCGCAATCGCTACGCCCTGCAGGAAAAACTAAGGCAACGCCTTGGGATGGGTGCAGATGCGCTGATAGTGACGCATGCCGTATGGTTTCCCGAGATTACCTGGAAAGCATCCGCGCCGATGGAAATCCCTTCGCGGCATTTCCTGTTGGACCGCAATGCTTTGAAAGCTCCCGAATCTGCTTTGCTCGCGCTGCTGCGTGAGGCTGCTCCCAATGGCCCGGCGTGGAGTCGTAGCCAACAGCAAGCATTGAAGGAATTGCTAGCGCCGGATTGCCATTTGCTGGTGCCGCTATCGGTGCAGGTTGATAGCACCCTCGAATCACTCCATCAGGCAACCGAGCAGCAGATGTCCGTATTGCGAATGTTGCGCAGTCAGTCACGCTTACTGGTCGAAGGCGGCGCAGGAACGGGCAAGACGCTGCTCGCCTGCATGTTGGCACGCGAGCACGCGGCACAGGGAAAGTCGGTTTTGGTTACCTGTTTCAACAAGCAACTGGCCAACCATCTGGCTGCTTGTCTAGCCGATTGCCATGAAGTGCAGGTCACCAATTTTCATGAACTTGTGCACCAGATGGCGACACAAGCAGGCTTGCCTTACGAGATTATCGACAATCCGGAGCAACGCGCCCGCTTCTTCCGCGATGGGGCAGCAGAATTGTTGCTCAACGCCAGCGAGCTACTGACTGTCCGTTTTGACACCCTGATCGTCGATGAGGCGATGGACTTTGCCTCAACTTGGTGGATAGCGCTGTCCGCATTGGGCCGTGACAATTTTGGTTGGTACTGTTTTTACGACAGGCAGCAGGCTATTTATCAACATGGCAGCACTTGGGAGGCTCCTTTCGTAGCTGCGCCGATGCAATTGGAAACCAATTTGCGTAACCCGAAGCCGATTGGCGAGTTTGCCGCCCATATCGCCCAGTATCCAATGCCAGCTGCATTCCGGGTGCTGAGCGGAGCCCTGCCGATCACCCTGCGCTCTGCGGATTTCGACATAATGTCTGGGCAATTGAGAAGCTTATTGCATGAGCTGACCCAGAAGGAAAATATCACCCCGGAACAAATCGTCATTCTTTCCCCGTATCGGATGGAGAATGCGAAATCTGCATGGCGAACCGGTTTGTCTCAATTCAATACTTCTGCCGATATGGCTACTCCCTCGACCGGAAAAATCCGCGTCGGTACGATACAGGGTTTCAAGGGCCTAGAGGCCGATGTCGTCATTCTGGTCGGTATTGATGCCAACGCCGCAAAACACCCCGACTGGCTGTATATCGGTGCGAGCCGTGCTCGAGCTATTTTGTATCTGCTGGCACTCGAAGAGTTTCCCGATTTCTCCGAGTAAAGAGTTATATCGGACAACAGTCCGCCAACAGGACCTGACTTGGAGCCCGTAGTTTTTTTACGGGCTCCGATCCGGTCATTTCAACCCGAGTATCCGGTCAACCTTTTCTGCAGCACGAACCAGAGGGCGGAACACACCGTCAATGGTGTTCATCATGCCCCGGTGAAAGGCATCGAGCCCATTTTCGATGACATTGCGGCGGCGACACATGCTTTCACCATAAGCCGCGATCAACCAATCCCGGCCGTTCACTGCACGGCAATTTGCTTGATCGTAGCCGTCGACGTTTTCTTGCCAGTGGACGTTGAAGAAAATATCCGAAAACTGCCTATCGCCACCCAAAAAGAGTTCTAGTACCGTGGGGCGGGAAGCCTCAAGGGTAAGACCGATCAGGCCGGCGCTGGTATAAACAACGCATAAATCGGTGACTTCAAGAGTATCCGAGCTGGTCACAGAAGTAGGCTCAGCCTGTAATTCAAGCACCGGATAGTCGCTCGCTTTCCAGGCCAGGCCTATGATGTATTGCACCTGTTCGAGCACTTTGCTAGGTACGCAGTACCTTCCAGGAGGAACCAAGAGCACAAGCGCACCTTCCGGCACCGCGCCAAAATCGCTAACAACAATGGCAAGATCGTTGCCGAGTGCAAGAGCATGGTCGGACTCTATGAGGCCTGCAACGGCACCATCGACCGAACGCAGTGCCATTGCTGCTTGCTCAATCTCTTCTTTGTTAGCGCGGCGATATCCCGCAGACGACACTGCTTGTAGATTGGTGTTCATTGCTGGCTCCTGTGTTGTTGAGAAGGAGTCGTCAGTTTCGCCTATCGCAATGACAGGAGATGTCATTGCCCTCCCTTGTATTCATTTGCCACATCTCGTTTTTCTGATGTTAGAGCCTCCGCTATAGTTCTTCTGTACTTAAGCCACAACACCTGCGAGAGCCCACTGGGGGTACAAATGGGTCGACGCCCCCCCAGAAAGGTGACTTTCCGTATAGTTCAAAAATGCATTTCGCTCTGCGTAACCTCCGAAAGCCCTCCGATCTACTGAAATAGCCACCGACTGCAAACCGGTTTGCAGTCGATGAGCCTCAGTAATCAGCCAATCAGGCAGATATGGGTTCCCTAAAACCCCTACCCTCCCTCAACCGGGAAAAATTCGGTGATTGCGCCCCAGGGTTCCCTGGGTCGCGTCGCACGAACCAGCGCGTGATATGGCACCTCGACAAAATCAGGGTCATACATCATCACCCCATTGGTATGCCCCGGAACCAACGTCCGGCAAGGCTCAGCATCATTCGCAAGTGAATGGTGCAAACGACATATCATCGGCCGGTGTTCGTAGACAGAGCAGTTCCCGTCTTTCAAGAACACGCATTGTTGCTGAGGCCGCAGGCGATTGATGTGAATGACCTGGTCGTGAGAACGGTAAGGGAGTTCCACCATCTTCCGTCCGGTGACGGCAGCTAACCTGACCGCTTCAAAGCGATAAATCAGCGTGACCATCGAGCAACAGTAGCGACAGCCTTTACGACATGCCGCCAGTGGTGCGATGGCAGCATTGACGCGATCCGCAAGTTGTTCCAGTCGAGCGTGTCGAACGCGAAAGCTAGCGTTCATTGAAACAATGTTGGCTGTCTCATCCTCCATGACCGCCGGATGCAGCCAAGGTTCGACAGAAATCAGGCGCACAAGACGCTCGCCCGCCGAGGTTTCGGATGTCTGGGAAGGATTGCTTCCCGGGGATAAGTTTTGTTCGCTCATGAGCGGCTCCAGTGATGAAATGAATCACCACACCCGCTTCCAATCGGGTGGGCGACCGAAACGAAGGTTGGAAGACCGATGGAGCACCGGCGAGCCCGAAGGCTCCCCTCGCCCGGCCGCCCATTGGGACGCCAAGCGCAACTGAGCTACTGCGCATGCGCAGTAGCTCAGTCAAACTCCATTCGGGCTTCCACCCCCGGTTGCCTTTGTTTCGGCAACGGGCGCAGGTTAGGCGCTCTGCGAAGCGGATGTCAAGGAAATCAGCCAGTACCATGGGCATCACCCCAGTCTCAATGCGATACCGTGACAAATCTTCTGCATGTGGAACAAGAACGGGACGTCCCCGGAGTACCCCCGGCTACGCGCAAACTGAATCAGCTCCCAGCTCTGACTCCGCACGCCAGCAAACCCTGGCTGCTGTGCAATCAGGCGCAATGTTTCGGCGACCGCAGATTGTTTTCTGTGAGCAAGCTGGTCGCCAAGTAGGGCATACCATTCGGCTACCTCCGACTTCGACCGGCGCCACGTCCAGCTTGTGCCTCCGCGTTTCGGTAGACGCACCAGTTCATAGCCCAGCCAAGACAGCCGGCGGTGACCAAATACGGAACCGAGTTCTTCCTGTTCTGCGACCGGGCCGGCACCTTCGGTAACGAGCAGCGCCCATGCCACTTCAGGAACTGAATCAGGAATCTTTTTGGTGCTGTTGCAGGAATCTGCCAGCGCGGTTTCCGGGGGCACCGGAATGTCCAATGTTGATTCCTGGTTGGTGCTCAAATCAGGAACCATTATTGGCGCTGCCCCTGACAAGAGATCGGGCTCAGCCCGAGAGCCGACATACCCCGGCCAGTACATGACCAACGCGGCATTCGCCAGCCCCTTCTGCTTGCGCGTTATCCGTTGCGCGGGCGAGCGCCCGATACCGTATTTGTCGTGGAATTTTTGGGCCAGGCCGATTGCCTTATGGGCGGGACAGGTGCCGGTGATGTATCGCGTGTAGCCACGCGTTACCAAGTCCAGCGTGCGCGAAAGTGCCGCAGATTTCGACTGAGAGACCGGGGTTGAAGCTGGTCTGGGCAGGGACATGACGATACTCCATGGATGAACATGTCTCCGTATAGTGCGGGGAGGTCCCATTTTGCGGGTTCGTTGCGAACCCGCATCGTTGCAGTGTGATTTGGTGTGGCGAAGCCACACGTATTGATGTTCCTATGTGGAGGTGTGCGGATTTCCAAAAATCCGCGTTATACACAAACAGGACAGAACATTTTTGCAGGGCAGCGCCCCGGTGATCACCGGGGGTGGCGCATGCCCGGCGGGCTGCTCCGTGGCGATACGAACCATCCAGTTCGTGTCTCCAGCAGGCAGGCCGCCAACTGCAAAACACACAGACGAAAGTCACGCTGGTCCGCCAGACCAGCAGACGGGAGATCGCCAATCTCCTGTCGAGCAAACGCTGAAGCGCAGTGCCTCTAATCAGGCTCGCTGCGCTACGCTGGGCGCTCGGGGGTGCAATTCCCCTGTTCGACCCAATCACCGAAACCGGGGTGTTGGGCGACCATGAAACGGCGCGTGATAGGCAATGATCACGTGACCTGGTTGTAGGTGAAAGCGAGTCGAGTCTCGCCGGCGGGGCATACCGAAAGGGTGCAACGTTTGCCGCACAGGAAGGCTTTTGAGCACGTCGTGAGGCGTGAGGGTATCAAGGCGAAAGCTGGCGATATCGGCACCCGAAGAAATCCGGGGTCAATGGATAGCTCAACCCTGTAACGGCACCCCTCGAGGGTGCTGTGCGGAGAAGTACAAAGCCATCGGCACTGAGCCATGGTTCGTCGTCGATGACGCAAGCAATGAGTACCTGAACTGCTATGGAACATCGAGTTGGGGAAATCTACGGAAAGCCGGAATGGCTAGTTGCTTTGCTGAGACAGTGGCGTTGTATTTCGCAGTAGCTGCAATCTAATTGGGGAATCTCTCTGCCGACTGGATCGGGTGGCACCGTTCAGGGCGACGCAGAGAGAGGGAGACTTGGTGAGTAGGTTTTAAACCGACTGGACGATACGACCGAAGTCCATCGGGAGTTGCGTAAGCAACAGCGAGGTTGGCACCTCGTACCGAAAGCTGGGAGCGTTTGCGAAAGTGTGTATCAGGCCTGGCGGCCTATGCAGTCTTGGGTCGGATCTAGGGTTGGCACCCGAAATCCGAAAATTCCGGCTGGCGCCGGAACTAGCGCTGCAGGAAATTTGGGGACTGAAATCGTGGCCTGATGGCTACGGTTTCAGTCAGAAAGGACATTTATAACTCAGCCGGGGAGCGCTCTCGTTCCCCGGCTGTCAGGACTGCGGACAGAGTGTTGCCAGAGCCACTTCCTCAGTTCTATTGAAATTTGCTAAGAAGCTCTATCAAAAGCCGGCTTCTCGAATTAACAAGCCTGACGTCGACCGTAAAAAAGCCGCTGCCAAGGTAGTCGGGTTGCCGAGGATGATGACTTTGCCGCGCAGTATTTGCTGAGCTTCTGGCTGTCCTGTTGCACGAAGCGTCACCCGATACATTGCGTGATCAGGAACGAGGCTTGCGCCCTTTTCGCGTGCCAGTATCTGTCCGCCGCGAGTTGCTGCCAGCATCGGTTCCGGCAAGGAGCGGGAGGCATCTTCGTCAATCCGTTCGACCTTTAGCCAGAAACTACCGCCACCGGCTGTCTCGGTGATGAATCGGCCCCAGTAACCGATGCCGATACGTGCCACCTCGGCTTCCGGGAGGAAGGTTTCAACCCGCCAGCCATCGAGTCGCGCCAGCGTGGCAATATGCGTGTTGCGCGGTAGCCATTGGCCTGCTTCCACATCGGGCGGCAGATCCAGCAGGACACCATCAAAAGGCGCGAGCGGGCGCAGGCGGCGGAGTTCATCCTCTATCGCGGTCAGTTGTGCCTCGACACCGGCCAATTCCTCCATGAATACGAGGCGCCGGCTCTTGAGTTCGTCATCCACTGTCGCGGCGCGTGCCTGGTAGCTGAGCGTTTCCAGCCGCTGTCGCAAATTAGCCTGACGCAGTGCCAACTCCGGCGACTCCAGCCGGATCAATTCGTCGCCCTGTGCAACCGTGCTCAGATGCTTGTGGGGCAAACCAGCAACGCGTGCTCCCGCCGGTGTGATGACGGCGTAACTCTGGGTTGGTCTGAGCATTCCCTGAGATTCGACCGTCAGCCGCCAGGGAATGATCGCCAGCACCATCAGCGCACCGGCTAACCATGCCGTGCGGCGGGAACGGGCCGTGACACGAATGTCGGCACGGCGTTGCCACCACACCTTCAGCTCTGACCAGATAGGGATGGCAATGAACCAGACGATTTCGACGATGAACAAGAACAGGCCAAGCAGTTTGACGAAAAATTCATAGACCAGCACCGCGATGCCCAGGAAAATCACCAAACGATACAGCCAGGTGATGAAGGCAAAGACGATCAGCCCCTTGTGCCGTGCCTTCGGTAAATGTTCCGGTACCGGGTCGCCCAGACCGAATAGACTTTCGCGCAGGCGCCAGCGCGCCAGTGCGAACGCCCGCTGGTGCAGGTTGGGCATGTCCAGCCAGTCGCACAGCAGGAAGTAGCCGTCGAAGCGCAGGAATGGACTGGCGTTGATGGCGAGTGTCGATACCCAGGTGGTGGTGGCCAACAGGAACATCGCGCCCTTGAGCGGCCCCTCCGGCATCAGTGCCCAGGCGAGGGTTGCCCAGGCGGCCAGTACCAGTTCGGTCAGGATGCCGGCACCACTGACCAGCAGGCGTCGGCGCCGGTCAGGTAGTTTCCAGGTCTCGTTGACGTCGGTATAGGCCATTGGCCACATCACCAGGAAAGCCACCCCCATCACCGGCACGCGACAACCAAATCGTTTGGCCATAAGGGCGTGGCCGAATTCATGCAGGATTTTCACGAAGATCAGCGCCAGGCCGTAACCCATCAGACCTTGCCAGCTAAACGTGTCGATCAGTGTGGCGGAAAATGTCTCCCACTGACGTGCTACCTCGATCAACCCGATAGCCAGTACCGCCAGGGTAAGTTTGATGAAACTGCTGGTAAACAGGGAGGAAGCGAGGGGCGACAGGCGCTCCAGCAAGCTATCGGGGCGAATCAGCGGTACGCGGAAAAACAGGTAGTGATGAAGAAGCCATCTCGCCCAGCCGCTTTTGCGGCGCTGTGCGATGGCTGCAAATCGTTGCGAACCGGCGGCATCGGCGATGCGCAACAACTCGTTCTCGGTGAGGAAGCGCACAACCTCGAACACATCCTCCGGGCCGACATCAAGCGTGGTTTGCGTTGTTACTGCTTCGGCGACGGCGATGGGCGTGCCCAGTGACCAGCGCGAGAGTATTTCAAAGCTGGTCCAATCGATGCGGAAGAACAGGTTGCGCACCGGGTCCTGCAACGACCAGGTAGGCGAGCCGTCGCCTCCCGGTGGCCCCGGATGCAGCGTCAGTTCCTCACGCAGTTCCGGCAGCGGGGCCAGTAGGGATTCAAAACCGTTGGGAGGGGCTGTATCTTCCATCGGTTTTCAGATCCCGACGAAATTCCGCAACGCGGCGAGTGGCTTCCTCAGCACCCAGTAAATGGCTGGCACTCGTTTGCCATTGACCTTTGCGGTGCCCTTGAGACCGGCGCGTTCATGGCGGTCATCCTGCGCAATGGCGGCGCGTAGACGGTAAGCGTAATGCCCTTCAGGCCGTTGCTGTGCTTCGAATGCCAGATAACGGACCTTGCCCTTGATCGGTGAGAAAGGTCGAGTGTTGAGATACAGCGTTACCTCATTGCCCTGATCGAGTTCGATCACGTCGGCGGGCGAGAGCCATGCTTCGATCTCCACATCGTTTTCGGCAGCCACCATCATGACCTTCTCGCCAGTGCTCACCGGTCGCCCGCTCCACTCGGTAGGATCATCGAAGATGGCCACACCGTCGCGCGGTGCAGTCACGCTGCTGCGCTGATTGATTTCACGCAGGTAAAGCACCTCAGTTTTCTTTTCCTCGAGCGCGCCGAGACTGATCACCATCTTGCCCTTCATCTTGTCGTCCTGCAGAGCCTGCTGGGCAAACTGGCGATACTCCGCTTCGGCCGTAGCATAGGCCTGCTCGGCGACCGCCAGCTTGCTCGCCAGCGTGGCTCGGTCGAACTCGAATAGCAGGTCGCCGGCTTTCACCTTCTGGTTGGGTTGCACATGAATCTTGTCGATAACGCCATCTAGCGGTGCGCGCAGCACTGCCGGCTGGGCGGGCACCAGTTCGCCGGGTGCAAGCACCGATAGGCGCACCGGGAATAGCGCCACTAACAGGATGCCAAGCGCCCATTTCAAGCGTTTTTGCGCCCAGGCGGCTTTGATCGTCGCACGCCAGCGCCCCGGCTGGCGGAGGGCAGGTTTGAGTTGTTGCCAGTCCTCCCGGTCGGGCAGCGCGGCAATCAACTCGGCACGCCATTCCCGGAACGCTTCCTTCCAGCCCGGTACATGCATCAGCGCCCAGGCCGGCGTCCAGATTTCAGCCCATTCCTGCACCAGTGCCAGTTCGCCCTCGTTGAATGGGTCATCCCTGGCCAACAACCAGCCACCGCCCGTGAAATGCCTCCCCGCCGCTGGCAGCGGTATCCACAGCGCATTTTCCGGCAGCCATTCCTGCCACTCCTCGCGCACCTGGTCCGGCAGGCTAGTCTGATCAACCGGCTGCGCTTTGCCCGAGTCGAGGCTGGCAATCAGGCGCTTTAACCATTGTACGTAGGGCGCATTGGCTTCCGGGCTGACCACACCAGAGAGGGCCGCCACGCGGCCATCGAGCCACAGTACCGCCTGCCGGTAGGGTAGTAGCAGAAGGGTTTCGTTCATCGCCACATAGGCGAGCTCGGCCGCATCGCGCGCCTGACGGACACGCCGCGTCAGGTGCAGCAGGTTGGCGAGGGCAACGACTTCGCCTGTGGCCGCTTCGTGGGGCATGTTCATGCGTCGACCAGCGCCTTGCGAAGTTGCGCCGCATCAAGCAGTGGTCTCGCCAGCAGGGCCATGGCCTCTTCGACGCGTGCGGGACTCCTCATGCCCACCAGCGCGGTTCCCACGCCGGGCATGCTTACCACGGCACCCAGCGCCGCGGTCGTTGCCGTCAGTCCGGGCATCAAAGCTTCAAGGCGCGCCGGGGCCTGATGGCCCTGCAAGACACTCGCGCTGGTGAAAACGTGCATGCCTAGCCGCTCTGCCGCCGCAATCGCCGGCAGCAGGGTATTGCCGACGCGCTGAGTAGGCAGGCTGTAGCTTTGATGATCGCGCACATTGCATGGCAGTTGCACGGCGGCCAGATGGTGTTCACTCACGCCGACCTGCTTGGCCGCAGCCTGAGCCAGGGTCACCGCGCGTTCCAGCGACAGGTGTCGGGCGTCGTCGCTGCTCACCCGCAGACCATCCCAGGTAGCCAGGCCATACGTGGCAATTTTTCCCGCCGCCACGGCCTCCTCAAGCACGACAAAGGTTTGACCGAGTTGCCGGTAGAAAGCTTCTTCGCCGAGCGTTTCCAGATCGTCCTCCGGGTTGTGCAGGTAGTAGATGTCCAAGGTTTCGAGCCCGAGGTTGGAGCGGCTTTGTTCGAGTTGATGGGCAATGAATTCGGGAGTGATGCAATGACGGCGGATCAGCGCATCTTCATCGATCAAGCCGGGCAGCAGATAGTGTTCGCGCAACCAGGCGTCGGCGGCCTGCGCCGCGTCGGCGTCATGAGTGATGTATCCCCCTTTGCTGCATACCAGCAAAGCCTCGCGCGGAATGCCAAGACGGGTGAGGCAGCGTAAGGCGGCGCCAACGCAACGCTCTGCTTTCATGTGACGGTAGTTGATGGCGGTGTCGAAGACATTGAGGCCGCGCGTGGCGGCATGGACCAGCGTCTCAACATAGCGCCGGTCGGTCTCGGCGGACAAATCACCCATCCAGGTACCAACCCCGATGCGGCCAGGCTCGACGCGGGCGACCCCGGCAATCGGCGGCGCGTCGTGGCGAATCAAAAAAATCGGCGCTGGCGGGATAATAGATGCGAATGATGGCGCCTGTATCCGCTCACGTTGTTGCTTCTTTGCCAGCGCGATTTCCGCCAGCCGTGTGTGATACCAACTCTTCAGGACAGGTTCCGGATCGGCTTCCAGCAGGCGCGGCAACCAGTCTGCGGCCGGTGTCGGCTGCCAGCCAACGCTCTTCAACTTGGCGTTTTCGTAGAGCGTCCAGCCGGCCCCTGTGCCGTAGACCGGGAAATAATCCAGCCCCGCCGCCTCAATCTCGGCCATTGGTAAATGGACCAGTTCTGGCGTGATCCCGGCTGCATGGGCCAACCCCTTGACCAGCCGCTCGTTCGTCCATACCTCGTCGCCTACCACGTTGTAGGCCTCACCAACTGTGTCATCACGGGAAAGTAGGTGCGCCGCCGCGCGTGCTACATCGCCGACCCAGACCAAGTTGAACAATGTCTCATCGTTGGCGGCAAGCAGAATCGGCCCGCCATCCCGGATGCGTGATGCCCAGAAATGGCTGCGCGAACCGGATTCGAACCAATGCAAGCTTCGGCCGTTGGGCGCGCCGGTTCGGTTGTCGCGTGGTCCGGTGACCACGCAGGGGCGCAGCACCGTCCAGGCAACGCCCGACGCCTCCAGTAGTGCCTGACAGGAACGCTTGCCGTAGTTGTAGTGGGCCGGGCCGGAGAGACCGGTGAGGTCGTAGTCGCGGATATCCACTTCCTCCTCGCGCCAGCTACGCGGGTGGTTATGCGGATACACGTCGGTCGTGCCGGTCAGCAGGTAGCGGCCGATGCGGCCCCGCAATGCGGCCAGCGTCGGCTTCATGTGCTCGGGAACATAGGCGATGTTGTCCACCACGCAGTCAAAGCTTTCTCCGGCAAAGAGCGCGACCAGCGCCCCTTCGTCATCGCGGTTGGCGCGCAGCCAGCGGATGTGCGGGCGTAGATCGGCTGGCGGCGAATCCAGTGCCAGCACGGTCAGTTGATGGCCGGCCTGCAACAGTTGCCAGGCCATTTCCACGCCAACGAAGCGGTTGCCACCGAGCAGCAGTGTCTTCATGCCGCTTCCTCTAGATAGGGTTGGCAGAAGGGGGCCGGCAGGAGCGCATCCCAATAGCAATCTAGTGGCACGGCCGGACCGATGCGTTTGGCAAGGTTGCGGAACTTTGCCCATTGTTGCAGGCGTTCCAGAGCGTTTTCCAAGGCAGCCCGGCTTGGCGCGGCCGCATGCATCTCGTGCCAATGGATGCCGTGTGCGATGCCTGGTGGGCGGCGGCGCACGAACAGGTGCCCGCCCTTGGCGAGCGCATGCGATAGCGACCAGGACACCTCGGCGCAGCCGGTGAGATCGACGGCCAACCCGGGCCGGGTGAATTCGCCTTGGTTCAGGCGTTCGAGCAGCGGGTCGATGGCCGTGACTGGGAATTCCTCGTGCCCCCAGTCGCGGCGATCCACATGCACTGCATGGCGTCCGGCATCCTGCACCAGATAGCTGACCAGTGCGGCTTCGACCGTGCGCCCTGCAATCCAGACCGGGGTATTGTCGGCTTTCAGCGCTTCGTCGAGGGCGGCGATCAGGCTGGCCAGCGCATCGGCGAGGAGTGCTATCTGGCCAAGGTTTGCCGGTACTGGCACCAAATGCCCGAGCGGCGTGGTGCACACGCCCAGACCATAGCCGTCGCAACCGATGCCGAGAACGCCATGATGCCCGCCACAGAGGCGACAGGCGGGCTCATGACAGGGCATGGCCGAGACCGGCAGGACCTGCTGGCCAACGCGCAAATCGGTTTCATCGGGCGGCAGTCGCAGGATTTCAAGAATCGCGTTGTGACCGATTGCCCGCTCGCCCACTTGCGGATATTCGCCGCGCAGAAAGCGCTCTTCGGCCGCCTGAAGGGCCAGAGCGCGAACCTTGACCAACGGGTTCGGCATGGCATGCGGCTCGGGCTGGCGTGTGAGCGAAAGGCTCGCCGGCTGCCCTGCCCAGGCCGAGAGCTTCCATTGCCGGCTAGCGTGCTGCGCCCGGGGGGCTGGCATTCGGGTTCGGACTTCCGTTTCCGCCAGTAGGCGGCGTTCAAGCGCCAGCGTCTGACCCGCGACAGGATCACGGTTTTCCGCAGCTTCGCGCGCGCGCTGGTGCATGAATTCGATCGGGTCTTGCGGCTCCCAGCCCAGATTGAGCAATAGGGGGGATACGGCCATCAGGGCGGCTGGAACCAGCGTGATGCCTGGTAGTTGCAGGCCCGCTGCCCGCCAGCGGCCTGCTCCTACATAGCCAAAATGCAGGTGCTTGCCCAGTCCGTCGCGTATCAGCGCGGCGTGGCCCCAATAGCCGAGCAACCCCTGATTCACCACATTGCAGGTCTGACCGAAAGCCTCCTTCCGGCCTGCGACGGTAGCCAGCGCATTGGCCAGATCGAGAGGCGAACAAATGCGGTAACTGGGCAATTCGCCTTCGGGAAGCACCAGCAGTTCGCCTTCCAGAACACGCTCGACTGCCCAGTTCGTGATCCCCAAATCGGTTTCCCCGCCTTCGAGCGGGGCCGGGCGTAGTATCGTGAACGGCGTCTTGCCGGCAATCAGCCGCAACTCACGCTCCAGCGCACGTGCCTGCACCATGCCGGCGTCTGACCACGGAGCGAGATCGCTGACCTGGGTGAGCTCATCCTCACGCCACGGCGCCAGGCGTGGCACGGCGGGATAGACGCGAAAGCTCGATACCAGGACGTAATGCGCCACCGGACCTGCCGCCAGAAAGGCCGCCCGCAGCTCGGCCGGAGAAGTCGAGGTGCGGTCGATCAGTACGTCGCAGGGAGCAGTTCCATCCAGCTCTGATATTGCATGGCCTTGCTCGGCTAATTGCGTACGCAGATGGACCGCACAGGCATCCTCCGGGCCGAGGTGGCGAACGCGCAAGGTTGCGCGTTCTTTCTTGCGTCGGAGGGAGGGGTTCATTGAGGGATTTCCATCGCTTAGGGCTTACGCCGGGATGGGGTGATGTTAGGTAAAGGGAAGGCGGCGAAACTGAGAAAATCTGAGAATTGGATTAGCCGGTATGATCCCCGGCTGCTTTCTCCCGCTTATTCGAATTGCCCCTCTTAAACCCGCGGCATCTCTATCTTCTGCCGAAGAAAATGGTTCTGGTGCTGCGTGCCGGGATGGCCTGATCGCAAGTACGACCAGGCCATCCGGCAACAACAATTCGGACCAGCCTCAGACTTTCTGCCCTCTCAGCGGCACCGCGTGGCCAACCAGCGACTCGCCGCCGCGCATCTTCGCCAGCAGCGCATCGCGCTCGCCTAGTCGCATAGCACGGCCAGCTTCGGCCAGTTGTCGGGTCAGCGATGCTTTGCCTATGGGCGCTTGCTTCTCGGCCTCGACGATCCGGATACGGAAGATCGTCTCTACAGTTGCTCCGGTATTGTCTGTGGCGATCACGCGAATCGTTATTTCGTCCGCGAAGCCCTCCGGTACGTCGCCCTGGAAGTGCCCCTTGATCGGATCGAACTTCAGCCATTCCGGCAAAGGATCACCATTGAGCAGGGTTGCCACCAGCGTTACGGTGACGTCCGATCGGCCGTGAGCGAAAGCGTCGCGCGGGACGACCAGATCGACCACCCGGCGCACCTGTGGAATTTCCACGTCCGGGATGCCCTTGAAGACGCGCAATGCCTCGCCTTGTTCACCTTCGCCACGTATCACCACGATCTGGAAGCCTTGAGACTGGGTCAGGCTACGGTTTTCGAACTGCCCCTGGGCTCCACTACCGGCATTGATGGTATCGCGATCACCGGCTCCACCTTCCGAACTGCCACCTGCGCCAGCTCGGTTGGCCGCGCCACCAACCCCCAACGCTGATCTGCCGGTATCTTCCGCGTTTGCTGTACTAGTTCCGCTAGTACCCGAACTGCCTGTGCCGGTAGCTCCTCCGTCAGAGGCCCCCGTGCCGCCAGTGCTTCCGGTTCCGGTGTCCGACGTACCCGTTCCCGATCCTCTACTCGAGCCTGTCGGCGTACCAATGTCTGCGGTCCCCGTACCGCCGCCAGTGCCGTCGGTTGTGCCTGTGCCACCAGAGCCGGTGCCGCTTGGCGGCAGGCTGCTGGTGAATCCACCGGTTCCGGTATCGGTGCCGGTCGACGTTCCTGTCCCGCTTCCTGTGGTGGAGGTACCGGTGGATGTGCCCGTACCTGTGCCTGCGAAACCGCCTGTTCCGGTATCCGGCGAACCTGTTCCAGTGCCAGTGAATGGACCTGTCCCCGTGCCGGTAAAGCCACCCGTTCCGGTACCTGCGTCGGCAGTCCCCGTGCCACCAGTGCCCCCCGTTCCGCCTGTGCCGGTATCCGTACTACCGGTGCCGCTCGGTGGCAGACTGCTGGTGAAGCCGCCGGTGCCGGTGGAAGTACCCGTGCCGGTGCCGGTAGTGGAAGTGCCTGTTCCTGTGGCAAAGATGCCGGTGCCGGCACCCGTGAATGGGCCAGTGCCTGTACCCGTATCGGAGGTTCCGGTGCCGGTGAAGGTTCCGGTTCCCGTCCCGGTAAAGGCTCCTGCTCCGCCGGTGCTGGTACCGCCGCCATCGGTGGTCCCAGTGCCAATGGTACCGGTACCTGTCGGGCTGTCGGCTGTTCCCGTGCCGGTTCCTGTACCGCTCGGCGGCAGGCTGCTGGTGAAGCCACCGGTGCCGGTGGAAGTACCCGTGCCGGTTCCGGTAGTGGAAGTGCCGGTACCCGTGGCAAAGGTGCCGGTGCCGGTACCCGTGAATGGGCCAGTGCCTGTACCCGTATCCGACGTTCCTGTTCCCGTGCCGGTGAAAGCTCCGGTACCCGTGCCTGTAAAGCTTCCCGTAACGCTGGTGTCAGACGTCCCGGTGCCCGTGAAGGCGCCTGTTCCTGTGCCTGTTTCGGCAGTACCCGTGCCTCCTGTGCCGCCGGTACCGAAAGTGCCTGTTCCTGTGTCGGAAGTGCCGGTGCCGGTGAAGGTTCCGGTTCCGGTGAATGGACCGCTACTGGTGAAGGTGCCGGTTCCCGTAGTTGATGTGCCAGTACCGGTGTAAACACCTGTTGCCGTACCGGTTGGATTGTCGCCCGTGCCGGTGTCCGAGGTTCCCGTGCCGGTATAGACGCCGGTCGCAGTTCCGGTCGGCGTGCCGGTGGTTGATGTTCCGGTACCGGTAAACACGCCGGTCGCTGTGCCAGTCGGGCCACCGGTATGAGGACCGGTCGACGTGCTGGTACCGGTGTCTGTTCCGGTATACGTGCCGGTGCTGGTAGATATCCCAGTGGATGTGCCGGTACTTGTCGAGGTGCCCGTTCCCGTCGCGGTGCTGGTCCCGGTTCCGCCAACTACCGGGGCGACAATCTGCACGGAAAGGGTGTTCATCGCCGTTAGCGCACCGCCGATGCCTTGGGCACCGGTATTGTGGTCGGCCAGCGTCCATTCCAGGGCTACGGAGGTGGGCGGGATGCCACCGACGTTGCTATACAGAATGTGGCGTGCTACATCGTTGACCAGGGCCTGGGTGGCAACGGTGCCGGTGCTGGTGAAGGTGATTGCCAGCGCGCCGCCGCTATTGGTGAAGGTGGCGAAGGTCTGGCCGCCGGCCTGCAGGTTGCTACCCGAAACGGTAAACAAGGCGCTGCCGGCGAAGCCCAATACATCCTGCGCGTTGGCACCGCCGCTACGGACGATGGTCAGCGTCATGCCTGCGTAGTTGCCATTGCCGCCGTTGATATATGCCAGCTCAGCATCGAAGGGGGCGACGTTGGCATCAAGCACCACCGGGTTGCCGCCAAGATAAAAGAGCGTGGTGGCATCGAGGCTGCCGTTGAAAGTTGGTGCGTCGTTCACCGCCGTGATTGGCGCAACCGTGGTGCTACCAGCCACGGTCAATGCGCCGCCGGTACCCTGGCTGCCGCTGTTACCGTCGCTAACCATCCAGTTGATGGTGATGCTTGCGGCTGGATTGTCACCGCTATTGCTGTACTGAATGCGGCGGGCCACGTCATTGATCAGCGCCTGCGTGGCGGGCGTGCCGCTGCTGTTGAAGGTAATGGTGAAGGTGCCGCCGCTATTGCCGAAGCTGGCGAAGGTTTGCCCGCCCGCCTGGAGATTGCTGCCAGCGACGGTGAACAGTGCCCCCGTCGTGTCGAAGGTGAAGGTGTCCTCGGCCATGGCGCCGCCGTTTCGGGCCAGGGTCAGCGTCATGCCGGCATAGTTGCCGTTGCCGCCGTTGAGCACCGAAAGTTCGGGGTCGGCGATCACTACATCGCTATCGAGCACCACGCCTGGCGCGTTTTCGGTATAGGCCGGCGCACCATCGAGCCCGGTAATTGTTGGCGCGTCGTTGATCGCGGTGATGGTGATGGTGGCGGTATCGCTGGCGGTGGAAAACGCTGTGCTGCCACCGCGGCTGGAGGCATCCACCTTGTTGCCGAAACTACCGGTGGCGCCATCCCATGCATAAAAACCGAGCGTGGCTTCAGTGCCGTTTTGTGTATCCGGTACAAAGCGTACCTTGTCGGTGGCCCGCAACAACAGGGCCTGGCTGGTGGAGACTGTGCCGATTGCGTTCCAGGTGCCGCCGCCGTCGGTCGAGTATTGCCAGGTGCCTCCCCCCGGGGTCTGGTTATTCACTGCCGACCAGATGGCGATACCCTCTCCAACCGCCTCGGGCGCATTGCCGAGGCCACCGTTGTTGAGCGTGTCCACATCGGTTATACCAGCCTTGTCGCCCGGGTTGCTGCCCCCCGCCGTGCCGGCCAACAGGTCGCTGACCAGGTTGCCGGCATTGGTGGTTTCCTTTTCGGTACGAGTGGTCAACAGCGGCATGCCATCGATCAGCACCGGGGCGTCGTTCACCGGGGTCACGGTGATGTTCACGGTATCCGATGCAGTGAGCGTACCGCCACTGCCGACGTTGCCGAGATCGCTGATGCCGATGCTGAGCGTGTCGCTACCGCTATAGTCGGCAGTTGGTGCATAGGTGAGCGTGGCTACGGCCGTGTTGATCGCATTACGGGTGCCGGTGATGGTCATGCTGGCGCTGCCATTGGCGCCGCTGGTGATGGTGATGCCGGCCGTTCCAGCCAGGGTCAGCGTGCCGTGAGCGACCGAGAGCGTCGCTTCCATGCCGTCATTCGCGGTGTCGCTGTCATTGCGGTCAGCGATGTCCACATCGCCGAAGCTGATGCCGGTGATGCCGAGCGAACCGTCCTCGGCCACGGTCTGGGCACCCGGTTTGGCGATGGTCGGCGCATCGTTGATGTCGCTGACGGTGATGCTCACGTCGTCGCTGGCTGTTGAGAAGGCAGTCGTTCCGCCGCGCGTGCTTGCATCCATCTTGGTGCCGGCACTGCCACTGCCCGTGGCCTGATCCCATATGTAGTAATCGAAGCTCGCCGTCTGGCCATTCTTGCCGTCCGGCACGAAGCGGATCATGTCGGTACTGGCCAGGAGCAGGGCCGTGCTATCCGATACCGCCCCGATGTCGGTCCAGGCACCGGCTCCTACTTTGTATTGCCACGTGCCGCCGGTTGAAGGGCCGTTCACGGTGGTGCTGAAGATGGCGATACCCTGCCCGGTGCCTTCGCCCGCACCGTTGGTACCGGTGTCGATGTCGGTTCGAGTGGCGATGATGCTGGCGACGGTCTGGCCGGCGTTCGCCGTGGCGTCCTCGTCGATACCGGTCATGTCCGAGCCGCTGGCGGTCAATACCGGTGCGTCATTGACCGGCGTGACGGTCAGGGTCATCGTGGCTGCAGCGGTTGAGAAGGCAATGCCGTCGTTGACCCGGTAGGTGAAGCTGTCGCTGCCGTTGTAATTGGCACCTGGCTCGTAGGTCAGGTTGCCGAGGTCGGCGACACCGATGATGTCGGACGCCGTGACATCGACACCGTTGAGTTTCAGCGTGCCGTGCGCCGGCAGACTCTCGATGCGCACGCTGGCAAGCGCCGCGCCAACGCCGGTGGAACCACCGGCGGAGTTGTCGAGGTCGGCGAAGTTGAAGTTGCTGGCGGCAAAGGTGAGTGTGCCATCTTCGGCAACCGAGCGCGAACCTCCAGCCGAGGTGGGAAGATCGTTCAACTGCGCTGCCGTGCCGGTGGTAATCGTGAAGGTCTTGTCCACCGTTCCCGTGGCGCTAGCGCGCACGGTGAGGGTGTAGGTCTGCCCAGCATATTCCGGCGCCACATTGCCCGATACCACACCATTGCTGGCAACCGTCATCCAGGCGGGTTTCGTGCCGCTCACATAGCTGTAAGTAACGCTCGTGTCCGGGTCGGAAGCGCCACCAAAGTTGTAGCTGTTCGTCCCCGACGCCGTCCAGGTCTGGTTGGTTGGATTACCGGCCCAAGAGATTGGACTGTCCACGTATTGTCCGTAAACATGGACCCAGCCCGTATTACTCAGCGAACCGTCGGACACGTTGTAGTTCTGCATGCCAAGGTAAACGTTTCCGGCAAGGCTGACGTTGGTCGGCACCGTGTAGGCGCTAGAGTAGCTCAGGGTGTCGCCATCGGGGTCGGACGAGTTGGTGTTGGCGTTCGTCAGGTAGGGGCCAATGTTCTGGCCTTCGGGGACATAAACCGTACCGGCGGTCCCAGCAGTGGGGGCTTGGTTTGGATCTTGGACGATGAGTTCAAACGTGAATGGATTTTGGACAAAACCAGGATCCTCTGTCCCGTCGTTATCCAGGTCCCAACCCGATGCGTTTTGCAAGAAGAAATTGTACGTGTAGGTGCCGGGAGCCATCGGCGCCGTCAGGTTCATCAAGTAGAGCTTGACATTGATTTGTGAGTTGCTGGCATTGTCCAGATCATGTGTCGAACCATCGGAAATGACCGTTGTGCTCGGGGCCGCGAGGGTCGATTGAGCCGCCCCCTGCTCGGTCCCTCCAATTTGTCCGGACAGTTCCCACGTTCCGCCATGCGTCGTTGACCCAACCAGTAGATAAACCGGCCCAGAGCCGTACCACGTGATCGTGCCGCTGCCAAAACTCCAACTATCTCCGGGGGCAATGGTTTTGGAGCTGATGACGGCAAGATTTTCTGCGTAGGCATCGCTCTGGAGTGTGGCAACATCGATTTTTCCGGACTGATATTCCAGTACCCAGTCCCCCCCTTTCATGGGCGAGCCAGTCAAATCCTCGGATGCCGATATATCTGCACCGGTGGCTGCGCGGAGGGATTGGAGGAAGGCTTGGCCTTTATCGCCCTCGGCCACATTACAACCGTAGATCAGGATATCGCCGTCAGCGGTCAAGGCCGAACCGATGGAAGACAAGGTGTCAGCGTGATACGTCAAGGTAGCGCTGTTCAAGATGGTTTTGCCAAGCAAGAGGCTACCTGGATTTCCATGGCTGAAAAGGTGGATGGCGTCGACGCCGTTGCGCTCTTGTAGGCTGTCGGCGATGCGCGCGAGGCCGTCTTCGTTGCCATCAATGAGGACGATTTCCACGCCCGGACGAATGCCGGCCACTAGCGTTTCCCAGTCGGTGAGGCGGGTGTCGACGAAGGCGATTTCTACAGAAGTCGGCGCTAGTGGAACGGCGGTGTTTTCCTGTTCTTGCGGCGCGGCCGTTGGTGCAGGTGTCGGTGTGTCCTGCGCAGGTGCATCAATGACTGCCGCAGCGTCTTGTGCCGCCTTGTCGGCGATCAGCGCGGCGGCCACTGCCGTATCCACCCCGGCACCGTCGAATACGATACGCTGTTCCAGCGCCATCGGACGCGGCCCGCCGCCCTTGAGCTTACGGCGTCTTTTCTGGCCTGTTTCGGCAACATCGCCAGTTACCAGCGCAAGATTTGGGGTTTTCGGGTCGCGTGCGTTCATGGTGCTTCTCCGGGGAGATTTATTGCGGTGGGCTGAGCAGCAAACGGCCGCTCATGCCGGCAAGGAGTTCTGGGTATTTGCCGTCGATCACGGCGCTGGCCTTGAGGCTTTGGCTGACGGGGTCGATGCGCGCCCCGAGACGCTGGATATGGGCCGGATATTTCTTGCCCGTCTCGTCGATTTCCACTTCAAATTTGTGGCCGGCCTTGAGCCAGCGTAGCCATTTCGAGGGAACGATGAATTCCAGCTCCAGGGTCGAGTCATCGAGGATGTCGAGAATCGGTTGACCGGCCTGAACGTACTGGTTCTCACGCGCCTTCTGATCCGCCACGCGCCCGGCGAATGGGGCGGTGATCGTGCATTTGCTCAAGGTCGTATTGATCTGCGCCAGTTCGGCCTTGAGCTTGTCGACTTCCGCCTGAGCGGTTTGTACTTCGAGTTTGCCGGTGGCGTTCAACTCATCTAGGCGTTTTTGCGCTGAGAACGTCTTTTGAGCACCGCCGAGCGCCGCCCGGGCGCGGTCACGGGCCGAGGCTTGCAGGCTGCAGTCGAGCTGGGCGAGCGTCTGGCCGGATTTGAAAGCATCGCCCTCCTTGACCGCGATGCGTGCCAGCCGCGCCGGAATTTCGGCGGAGAGCGTAGTGAAACGGCGCGGCGAGAGTTGCGCTCGGATGTCAGCGCGCTCCAGCGCAGCAGGAACGATAGAGGCCTGCTGCGCTGGTTGCGCACTGGCCAGGCCACATGCCGAGGTGACCAGCAAGACTAACCAGCGTGCCATCAGCGCTGCTGTTGCTGGACGATAGCGGTTTCGCTGCCGGCTTCTCCGGCTGCTTCAGTCGCTGCGAGCGGCGTTGGTACTGGTGTGGCTTCGGCATGCGGGGGGCTTGGCATTGGCTCGGGGACGATGGAGCCCTCTGGCGGAAACTGGTCGAGCCGCTCCCAGTCAGCCAGTGTCTTGGCAATGGTCTGGGTCAGCTCGGGCAGAGAGATTGCGTCGAGATTGCCGATCTGCGGCTCCAGCCCGATGCTGGCTTGTAGGCGCGAAGCGGCAGCGTGAGCCTGGGCCAGTGTCTGGTAGCGACGCAGCAGCGAAAGAATGGCGCCGGTACGCGCGGCAACCCGGGCTTGGGCGCCTTGCGTCTGCTGGGCTTCGCCCTTGGCGGTCATCTCGTACAGCTGACGATCGACTTCCCAAATGGCGTCGGAACGCATGAATTGGCGTAGTGCTGTTTCAAAATCCTGGCGCGCCAGATGCAACTGGGTAAATACTGCCATCTGCATGGCAACACGGCGCTGTTCGGCAAGACGCACGCCGGCTTCGGCGACATCCATCTGGCTGGGGCCGGAAAGTAGGTTGATGAGGTTGAAGCTGACCTGCGCAGCGACCTCCTGCCAGCTCTGGTTAACTAGGAAGCTGTTGGAATCGTGCTTGCCCGTGAAGCTGACGGTCAGTGCCGGGAACAGACGCAGCAGCGCCTTACGGGTTTCCGTGGCGGCGATGCGTGCGTTGTATACCTGCTCACGAATATCGGCGTTGTGCGCCATGGCAAGTTCTTCCATGCGAGTCACGTCGACGCGCATGAGGCGGTCTTCCAGCAGGAAGCTGGCAGGCTCGGCAACACGAATCAGACTGCCTGCCGGGACATTGATGAGCTGGGCCAGTTCGATACGGGCAGTGGCCATTTCGCGCTGGATGCTTTCGAGAGTGCGCAGGTTCTCGAGCAGGGCGCGCTGGTAGCGCAGTGCGTCGGCAGGTGCCTTGATACGCTCCTCGCTGACCTTGCGCGCATCGGCCAGGGAAGCCTCTGCTTCCCTGATGGTATTGTTCACCTCGGCCTGCAGGCGCTGGGCGCTGGCAACGCGCCAGAAAGCGGAGCGGATGCTCTGGATCAACACATGCATGGCCTTGCGTCGGCGTTCGGCAGCGACCAGCACACGGTCGGCGTTCTGTTTGCTGTTGTAATAGGAAATGCCGAAGTCAAGAATGTTCCAGGATAAGCCGAGGTCGCTGGTGGTGTGCGTGCGGTCAGCGCTGATCGGCGACTCGGTGCTGGAGGGTTTATCGGTACCGGGAATCGGCGCGAAGCTGTTGGAACTGTTGTCCCGGCTTCGATAGCCAGCGCTCGCAAGTACCCGCGGCAGCATGTCGAAACCACCGGCTTCGAGTTGCCCGCTGGCGAGTGCCTGTTCAAGCAAGCGTGTGCGGTGGTCGAGGTTGTACTTTAGGCCGCGGGCAATGGCCTCTTCGAGGGTGAGCGGCGCAATGAGCGGGGCGACATCTTTGCGCGCCTCTTCACGGTCGGCTTGGGCAATGGCCTTGATCTCAGCCTGGCTCATCGGCTCGGGTAAACTGGCGCAGCCCGAAAGCAGGAGCAGCAGGCCGGAGGCCGAGGCGATCAGATGGATTTGTTTCATTTTCGGTTCCCTCAAGAAAGGCCCGTTTTGCGAGCGTCATGGCATGGCCGGGAGGCTTGCCAAGCCCGGCTTCAGGCAATTGCCATGCTAGGGAAAAGAGATGGGGTGAAACTGAGGAAATCTGAGAGGGAATTAACCGCGCAAATCGACTGCCTCGGTGATTTGGTAGCCTCGCCCCCGTGCGGTAGCGACCGGCAGGTCCATTCCGCAGGCGTCCAGAACCAGCTTGCGCAATTGATACATCTGAGTATCGAGGCGGCGTTGGTCGTAATGCAGGTAGTTTTCACCCAGTGCCTCGACTATTTTGCGTCGGCTGACGGGTTTGCCTGCACCGCTGACGATGGTGCGAAAAACGATGTAGCTTTGCGAAGTAAGGTCAATGGCGGCCTTGCCGGGTGGAGTCAATTGGCAGCGCAGGGTGTCGAGTAGCCAGCGCGGCCGGATGGCGCCATCTTCGAGGCGGCGGGCGAGTGCAGTGATCGTGGCTGCCAGTTCGTCAAGCTCGAAGGGTTTGCTGAGGTAATGGTCGGCACCCTGAATCAACCCTTTTGCCTTGTTGCGTCCTCCACTTCTTGCAGTGGCGACGATGATGCCGATGCGGTCGCCATCCTCCCTGAGCCGGGTAATGAGATCGAGACCTTCCCCGTCGGGCAATCCCAGATCAACGATGGCAATGAGTTGCCGTTCCGGGCAAAATTTCTGCTCGAATTCGCCGATACTGCCGGCCGTATCGACGCAATGACCTTGCTCGCCGAGGAAGTCGGCTAGTTCGGCCCGGAGCACGCTTTCGTCTTCCAGCAGGATAATGTTTGCCATAATCGTGATTCTGGCATGAGCCAGCGCGAGCATATCTGAGGAAATCTGAGTGTGTTGCAGTGCTTCTTTCGTTTGATCTTGTGGTTTTTTCTGGCCGGGCCGCTTGCGGCCTGGGCGCTCGTGCTCGAACCGGCAACGGGGCTGCATGCGCCGGTGAAACTGTCGGGAAATCTGGCGGCGCATTGCCTGGCTGATGATAGTGCCACGATCGAAGAGCTTGCCCGGCCTGACCGGGCAAGCGAATTCGTCGCCTTGCCGGAACTGTTGATCAAGGGGTATAGCAGCGACACATGCTGGCTGCGTTTTACGCTGGAACGTGCAACCGATGCGCCGCCGGATTGGCTGCTGGAAGTAGGCATGCCTTATCTGGATGACGTTACGCTGTTTCTGCCCAGCGCTGGTGGCGGCTTCGCATCGCTACAACTGGGAGACCGTTTTCCTTATGCGGAGCGGCCAATTCCGCATCGGCTACTGGTGTTTCCGTTTCATTTGGCTGATAGCCAACCGGTGACTGCTTATCTCAGGGTCAAGACTACCAGCACTATGATGGTGGAGACACTTCACCTTTGGCAACGCAATGGGCTGTTGGCCAACACGCAGATCGAGAACGCGTTCTACTGGCTGGTATTTGGCCTGATTGCATTGGGGGTGCTCTCAAATCTGGTGTTCTGGGTTTGGTTGCGTGAGGGTATTTATCGTTCCTACACGGTATATCTCGTCACCCTGCTGGTCCTGAATCTGGCAAACAGTGGTTTTGCAACCCAATGGCTGTGGCCGCAGTGGCCGGTGCTGGCCGATCGGTCAATTGGCTTCATGGCTGCGTTTACCTTTCTGGTCGGGCTGTTGTTCTTTGATCGTGTGCTCGAGTTGCGGCAAAGCTTTCCGCGTATCGGCCGGGTGATTCCCGTGATTCTGGCGATTTATGCCACGGCGGCGCTGGTCGCTGCGGCGGGGCATTGGGCTGCCGTGGCGCCGCTGGTGCAATTCGTGGCACTGACCGCCACCATCTCCATCACCGCTGCCGGTCCCTGGCTGCTATGGCGAGGACAAAAGCATCTCTGGTTGTATGTGCTGGCCTTCAGTACGCAGCTTTTGATCGTGATCGCCGCGCTCTCGCGCAATCTGGGTCTATGGCCGCTGGATGTGCAACTCGACCATTTCATTCTGGCCGCCACAGCCATTCATGTCGTATTGCTCAACTTCGCCTTGGCCGAGCGAGTACGCCATGCCCAGCGCGAGAGACATGCTCTGGAGCAGGCGGCAATCCGACTGGAGTCCGAACAGCTGGCACTCGAGCAACAGCAGGAATTCATGGCGATGGTCGCCCACGAGTTCCGTACGCCGCTGGCCATCATCGATACCAGCGCCCAGCGTATTGCTGGTCAACCACAGGCTGAGTCGGAAAAGACGTCGGAGCGCTGCGCGAATATACGTGCAGCAGTCTCACGCCTTACGGCACTGATGGACGAGTTTCTGACGCGCGACCGGATGGAAGGGCAGATTCGCCGCTTTGCGCCGGGATCGGTTCGCCTCGAAGAAATCCTTGCTGCTGTATTAGGTGGTCTGCAGACACAGCGTATAGAGCTTCGGCAGCACAATGTGCCGTCAACAGTATTCTGCGATCCGGCATTGCTACGCGTAGCACTCGCCAACCTCCTTGCAAACGCGCTACGCTTTACGCCGCCTGGTCACCCCGTGAGATTTTCAGTGGAAGGTCTGGCCAACGGCGGCGTGGCTTTTCGTGTCGCTGACGATGGCCCCGGAATTCCGGCCGACGAGCAGCCTCGACTCTTCGATAAATACTTTCGTGGTCGTAACAGCCAGAGCACGCCGGGTGCCGGCTTGGGTCTCTTTCTTGTCGATCAAGTAGCGAAATTGCACGGAGGCACGATTCAGCTTGCCAGTAAGACCGGCAGCGAAACCTCCTTTACTTTGACCATTCCCGCATCACCATGAATCCATCATTCCTTGCTGGCTGTCTGCTGGCTGTTGCGACGATCTACGGCGTTACGCCTGTCCACGCGGCAGCCCTCGACATCCTGCCGGGCGATTATGTCGCGCTACAGCCGGGCCAATATGGAGTTACCACCTATTTTTACGACCGTCGCCTGGAAGGTCCCTATCGTGCGGGCAGCCGGAGTAACCGCGCTACCGTGGATGCGGGCACCGTAGCGCTACGTTTCAGCGGCTATGGTCTTGTCGGCGGCAAGACGTGGGCCTGGTCGGTTACGCCATTGTGGTCGAAGGCGCAGTTGACCGAGGGAACGATGCCGGCGGTCTTTGGCCGCGAAGCGCGGGGTGCCGGCGATGTGCGTCTGTCAACCACCATCTGGCCGCTGGCCGACCGAGAGCGCGGCGAATATCTCGGCATAACCCTGGCATGGTTTGAGCCCACCGGTCATTACAGCAACCGGCGTGTTCTCAATATCGGCGAGAACCGCCGAAAGCTGTCGATTGCTGCAGGTTGGTCGACGCCGCTTGCCAGCACACTGCGGCTTGAGTTGATCCCTGAACTCACCTTTCATGGTACCAACAAGGACTATCTAGTCGGTCGCGAACGCAAGCAGGACGTTTCCGTCGCGCTCACCGGCTACCTGCGTTGGCGCGTGGCGCAGCAATGGGAGCTGATGGCAGGTGCACAGACCAACGCCGGTGGTGAGACGCGCATCAACGGCGTCGAGCAAAATGACGAGGTGAGAAACAAGCGCCTGATGCTGGGGGGCAGCTATTTTTTTGACCAGAATACGGTGCTATCACTACGGTATGGCAGTGACACCGTTGCCCGGAACGGCTTCAGGCTGGAGCGTGAATGGCTATTGCGAGTGGGTAGACGGTTTTGAGCCTGAGGAGGTGAAAAAACAAGAGACAAAACTGGCAACCAAGGGGGTTGCGTTGGCGAGGCGATTCAGAACCCCTGGCACAGCAGGCAGCGAACAACTCCAAGGAGTAATTCGCCAATTCACCGGACCTTTCACAGGCCATCGTTTTCTCCATCATGGATGCCCTCGACGCACACACGGCCATGAGCAGCCAAGCGCTGAACTCGCAGAAGATTCTACTGCGCTCAATAAGCTAAGCTTGCCACCTCCAGAGAGGCTAAAGTCCGGATTGGGGATAAGTGTGAATTCGCTGACTCGAGAAGCTACCATTAGATCGATTTCAACCCGAACGGCAGGTGAGCCCCCATTCCTGCCCGATACCGAACGAAGGTCCAACGACATCATTGACCGAGCTCCTTCCGTAGGCCTTTCTGCAGGTTTCCGAGCGCAGCAGCCGTGCAGGTTAGAACTCACCTGAATGAACCAACTACCGCTTGTGGCCTGTTGCCCCCGGACCATGCCTGCTCTCCTTTAGAAGATTGGTTGGTCAGATCGGTAGCGGTTCCGAAGGCTCTTGAACGATCTTTTCCTCGCGCTGCGGCTGAAAGCATTCTCAGAAAATCGATCAACCCTCTACCCAATCGCAAAAAACCTGTGCTATAGTTCGCGCCGCGCTGGAGACAGCAACTGGGTACAAAAGACGGACAAATCCAGTCAAAAGTTTCTAGCCAAGTTTTTGATTTTTAAGAATTTTTAGAATTGGCTGTAGTGCCCCGTCCACTCCGCCAATTTACAAATCCGGTTGATCCGGTTTGTTTTCTGCCAGTCGCGACGGCGACGGCATGAAGCAAAGATTCGGCTGTCTCTCTGAACTGGGGGTATAGCTCAGCTGGGAGAGCGCTTGCATGGCATGCAAGAGGTCAGCGGTTCGATCCCGCTTACCTCCACCAGGCACCGAATCGACAAGTTTGCGCAGTCCGGGTCCCCATCGTCTAGAGGCCTAGGACACTACCCTTTCACGGTAGGTACCGGGGTTCGAATCCCCGTGGGGACGCCAAGCTTTAGCGCGGAGTGGTAGTTCAGTTGGTTAGAATACCGGCCTGTCACGCCGGGGGTCGCGGGTTCGAGCCCCGTCCACTCCGCCAACATACATTAACGCCTTGTAGCATCGTGGGTTCCACGACACTACAAGGCGTTTTGTTTTGAATGACCCCAGCCCCCCCTCAGCGGATGAAGGGCAAAGCAAGATCGCCTGTACTGCTGGCGCCTGCGCTGGCGGCAAGGCAGGCCTGCCTGAACAGACGACCCGCCGCCCCCGTATTGCGGCGCCGGTGGCTGGCAAAATAAAAATGCCGGCGCAGGTCAAATTGCGGCGTCGGCAGTTCGATCAGGCTGCCTCGCCGGAATGCCTCGCGCAGGGACAAGCGCGACAGGCAACCCAGCCCGAGACCCGACTCGACGGCGCGCTTGATCGCCTCGGTATGCTCCAGTTCCAGGCCCAAGCGGAACTCGGTCATCCGACTGCCAATACAGCGGTTGAACTGGCTGCGCGTTCCCGATCCCGGTTCGCGCAATATCCAGGCGTGTTCCGACAAGGCGGCATTGTCGACCTTGGCGCTACCAGCGAGCACGTGCCCGGGCGCGCAGAAAACCACCAATTCGTCGGCCAGCCAGGGTTCGACCACCAGATCAGGGTGAACCACCTCGCCTTCGATCAAGCCGAGATCGCATTCGAAACGCAGCAGGCGCTCGACCACGGTTTCGGAATTGGCGACCTGCAGTTGCACCGGTGATTGCGGATACTGTTTCATGTAGTCGACCACAATCAGCGTTGCCAGGTAGTTGCCGATCGTCAGCGTCGCGCCAACATTCAGCGGCCCCGGCCGCCCGCCAGACAGGTAATCCTCAAGTTCCCGGGCCTGCCCGATCAAGCTCTCGGCCAGCGGTAACAGCCCGCGCCCGGCACTGTTCAGGTGCAGGCTCTTGCCAATCCGGTCGAACAACGGACAGTCGTACAAACGCTCCAGTTCGACCAATGCGCTGCTAGCCGCCGATTGCGACATGGCAAGACGCCCGGCTGCCTGCGAAACATTCTCGCTGCGAGCCACCGCGGCAAAGATCTCCAGTTGACGCAGTGTCAGTCTCATATCGACTCAGCAGATAAGCAATAGCCAAATTATCCGCTTTTTGATTTAACGCACAACACCTATGCTGAAACCATTGCCTCCCACCGGACCTCACCATGAGCAACTTCAATCACGAAACGGTCATTTCCGTTCACCACTGGAACGACAGCCTATTCAGCTTCCGCACCACGCGTGATCCCGGCCTGCGTTTCACCAACGGACAATTCGTGACCATCGGTCTGGAAGTCAACGGCCGGCCGGTGATGCGTGCCTACAGTGTCGCCAGCGCCAATTACGAAGAACATCTGGAGTTTTTCAGCATCAAGGTACCGGACGGTCGGCTCACCTCACGCCTGCAACACCTGCAACCGGGTGACAAGCTCCTAGTCAGCCGCAAGCCAACCGGCACGCTTGTCCTGCGCGACCTGAAGCCGGGAAAGCGGCTGTTCCTGTTCGCCACCGGCACCGGCCTGGCCCCCTTCATGAGCCTGATTCACGATCCGGAAACCTATGAGCGTTTTGACAAGGTGATCCTGATCCACGGCGTCCGCCGGACCAACGAACTGGCCTATCACGACTACATCGAAGAAGATCTCAGGAATCACGAATACCTGGGTGATGAAATCCGCGAAAAACTGATTTACTACCCGACCGTCACCCGCGAGCCGTTCCGCAACGAAGGCCGGCAAACCGAGTTGATCCTTTCCGGCAAGCTGTTTGCAGACATCGGCGAAACCCCGCTCGACCCAGCCACGGACCGCGGCATGATCTGTGGCAGCCCGGCCATGCTCAAGGAAGTTTCCGCCATGCTCGACGGCTTCGGCTTCAAAATCTCACCGCACATCGGTGAGATGGGTGACTATGTCATCGAACGGGCCTTCGTCGAACAATAGGCAGAAAGAATCGCGCCGTCATCCGCTATTGAGTGCACAACGATTCCCCTCAACTTTCCTGAAAATCACGCGTTAACTCACACAGGGTAATCGTTTCAGACCCTCATCCAAGGAGAGTCACCATGCGTCACTTCACTCCGGACAATATCGACGTCCTTGCCGTATCGGCGATCAGCGCTGCGGCTTACCTTGATGCGTGTGACCAGGGAGACCAGACAACCCAGCTCGACCCACGTTGTTACCAGGCCTGCGGCAAAGTGCTCAGGGAAATATTCTCGATGCTCGATCCAGCCATTCACTTTCCGGTCCTGATCGAACAATCTGCTGCCGCCCGCGAAGTTGCCGAATCGCTGCGCATCGGCAAGCTCATCAGCATCAGCCGCCTCGGTTACTACCCTGAACTGAGCATATTGCTGAATCGTGCATCGGTCTGAATCCACGTCGCTCAGCACATCATTTTCGGCGCACGAACCTTCAACGCCAAAGACTCAACGGTGGGTCCGTCATCACGGCACGCAGGATATCCGTCCGCGAAACGATGCCGACGATCCGTTCCCCCTCATTGAGGATCGGCACGGCACTCAGCCCGCTCTGGATCATCACGTCCGCGATGCGCCTGATGTCGGTGACCGGCGCGGCAGCGACAACCGGGGAAGTCATCACGTCGCTGACGCGTCGCTTGAGGTTTTCCAGTACGCGTTCCCCCTCGATATCGATCACCGTCAGCAAATCGCGTTCGGTCACCAGACCGATCAGCCGCCGTGTTTCGTCGAGGACCGGCGCCTGATGTATCTGGCGTTCCTGCAGCAGATGCCAGGCATCCACGACTGAACTCATGTGCTCGACGACGGCGACGGGCCGGCTCATGATCTGCGCGGCATGGAACAGCGGCCCCCGCTCAAGATCGGCGGGCAGCATTTTCCGATAGGCCGAGACGGCTTCCTGCGCCAATGGTGTCGCCACACTCTCTGCCCCGATCTCGTCACCATCGCGGCTGACCCCGCGTGCCCGACGTGCCTGAAGCAGCGGGTGAACGCGGTTCATCGCCTCCAGGCTGCCACTGAACACCTGACCTGTCATGCCGTAAATGGAAAACATCCGGGTCTCCTCGGTTGATGGTCATTTCCAGGCCGCCGCCTATCCGCCGCCAATCGTTCGATACAGGGTAGGCAAGGAAGTTCTTTTGATAAATACTGCCGCCGATGATCGACACTTCGAAATTAACAGCAAATCCGGATTGAACCATGTCGACACTGACCGACCTCTTCAACGCCATTCCCGGCCAATGGGAAAAGGTGATCGCCACTGTCGCGCTGATCGCCATCGGCATGCTGTTCTCCCATCTGTGGGCCCGCTACCTCTCCCGGGGAGAGATTTCGGCAGAAAAACGGCGCCTGCATCTGGTCTGGGCCAGAAACGTCATCTGGTTCATGATCTTCACCATCGTCGTTTCCGTCTGGGCATCGACCATCGCCGGCTTCGCCCTGTCCCTGGCCGCGGTCGCCGGCGCCATGCTGATCGTCAGCAAGGAATTGCTGATGTGCGTGCTCGGCTATCTCTACATCACCCTGGTTCGTCCGTTCAAGGTCGGCGACCTGATCGAGATCAACCAGCTCAACGGCCGGGTCATCGACATCGACATGTTTGCCACCACCCTGGCCGAACTCGGATACGCGGGGCAACTGACAGGAAAGGTGGCCGAATTTCCCAACGGAATGCTGCTGACGACCCCGCTGAAGAACACGTCGCCGACGGGAGAATACGTCCTCCATCTGTTCCGGATGCCGCTCCCTGAAGGGGCGGCACACGACCTCGATCAGGTCGAGGTTGCCGCCCTGGCCGCCGCCGACGAAGCCACCCGGACCTGGCAGACCGAGGCGGAAGCGCATTTCCGGAAAATTTCCGATGAGAGTTTCATCGCCTTCCCGTCGGCACGCAGCAAGGTGCTGTGGGATTTTTCCGACCCCAAGCAACTGATGCTGGTGGTACGAATCGCTTGCCCGGCGCAGCAGCGGCTGAAGGTTGAGCAGTTCATCTTCCGCGAGACCTGGCGCGCCCTGAGCCGGGACAAGGCGTGAACGACAAGGGCGGCGGTAGCCGGTGTTACATTTCCACACCGAGTTGACGCTTTCTCCTCCGTTATAATCCTGCGTTTGCCCCACTTCGCGCCCGGAGCCTCGGTCAATGCCGTTTTCCCAAGTTCAGCCGTCATCCCGTCGCCTTGCCGGCCTGATTCTCGGGCTTCTGTTCAGCACTACCAGCCTGTCGGCGCTTGCCGAAACCGACTTCAACCCGCGTTTGAAGACAGCGATCCCCGAGAGCCTGCAGATGCTTTCGCTGGACGGGTTCAAGGTTCAGGAAATCCAGCCGCAGCCGGAATTGCCGCTGACCATCGATCTGACGCTGCGTACCCACGATCTCTGGGACCGGCTGCGCCAGGGCTTTGCCATGATCGACCTGAACGACGACCTCGTTCTCCATTACCAGCAGTGGTACCAGAATCGTCCCGGCGCATTGCGCCAGATGATCGAGCGCAGCCGGCCTTACCTGCATCACATCGTCGAGGAACTGGAAGCCCGTGGCATGCCGACCGAACTGGCGCTGCTGCCGATGGTCGAGAGCTCGTTCAACCCGATGGCCCATTCGCCGGCTGCCGCTTCCGGCCTGTGGCAATTCATCCCGGCCACCGGCAAGCGCTTCAACCTGCAGCAGAACTGGTGGCGCGACGAACGTCGCGACGTCATGGCCTCGACCAATGCCGCGCTCGACTACCTGCAAACCATCTACGAGATGCACGGCGACTGGCACCTGGCGCTGGCGTCGTACAACTGGGGTGAAGGCGCGGTCAAGCGAGCCATCGAAAAGAACGAGGCACGCGGCCTGCCGACCGATTACCCCAACCTGACGATGCCCAAGGAAACCCGGCACTACGTTCCCAAGCTGCAGGCGCTGAAGAACATCCTCGGCAACCCGGAAACCTTCGCCCGGCTCGGCCTGCCGTTCATTCCGAACCAGACCTACCTGGCCACCGCCGCCTCGCCCCGACCGATGGACGTCAAGACGGCAGCGCGCCTGGCCAACATGACGCTTGAGGAATTCCGCCACCTCAACCCCTCGCACAACCGCCCGGTGATCAATGCAGACACGCCGGTCGTCTTGCCAGCCGATCGCGTCGACACCTTCATCGAAAACCTCGCCAACCACCCCGCCCCGCTCACCCAATGGCAGGGCTATGCCGTCCGCTCGGCCGAACGCGTCGGCGAAATTGCGGCCCGCCTCGGCGTCAGCACCAACGAGTTGATCCAGGCCAACGGCCTGCCCGGCAACGTCCGCCTGGCTGCCGGCTCCAAGATACTGATCCCGGGCAACGGCAATCAGGAAGGCCTGCAGCGGATGCTGGGCATGGAGTCGTCGCCGGCCATCATCCAGCCGGAACCCAAGGCAAAGAAGCTGACCAAGAAGACCAGCAGCAAACCGGGCACCGCCAAGAACAGCCGGGCAGCACCGAAAAAAGTCGTCAAGGCGACGCCCACCAAGAAAAACACCAAGAAGTAGGCAGCGCCCCTCAGTTCACCCAGTGGCAAACCGCGACATGCGTGTCGCTCAGGGTCTTGCCATCGGGATAGCGCTCCCGGCAGACCTCGGTCGCCTGCGGGCAACGCGGATGGAAATGACAGCCTGACGGTGGCTTGGCTGGCGACGGCGTTTCACCCGGCAGGCGGATGCGCTCGCCGGCACCGTCGAGCCGGGGAACCGGCACCGCCGACAGCAGGGCCTGGGTATAGGGGTGACGCGGATTGCCCAGCACTTCGTCGGCGCTACCGCGCTCGACGATACGGCCGAGATACATGACCGCCACGTCGTGCGCCAGGTATTCGACCACGGCGAAGTTGTGGGTGATGAACAGGTAGGCCACGCCCAGTTCGCCCTGCAGGGTTTTGAGCAGGTTGAGGATCTGCGCCTGCACCGAAACGTCGAGTGCCGAGGTCGGCTCGTCGCAGACCAGCAAGGCCGGCTGCACCGCCAGCGCGCGGGCGATGGCGATGCGCTGGCGCTGACCGCCGGAGAACTCGTGCGGGAAGCGCTCGGCCGCGTCGTCCGGCAAACCAACCTGCTGCAACAGCGCGCGCACCGCCGCCGCTGCGTCGCCCCCGACACCCAGCGCCGTCATGCCTTCGGCGATGATTTCGCCGATGCGCAAACGCGGGTTGAGCGAAGCAAACGGGTCCTGGAAAATCATCTGCAACTGCCGCCGCGCGGCGCGCAGATCGCGCCCGGACAAGCCGGTCAGTTCCTCGCCAGCAAGCCGCACGCTGCCCGCCGTCGGCCGGATCAGCTGCAGCAGGGCCTTGCCCACCGTCGTCTTGCCGCAACCGGATTCGCCGACCAGGGCCAGGGTGCGGCCGGGCGAAATGGCCAGCGACACACCATCGACCGCATGCACGTGGCCGACCGTGCGCTGCAGGATGCCCTTGCGGATGGGGAAATGCACTTTCAGGTCGGCAACGTCGAGCAGCGGGGCCTGCCCGCTGGGCAGCGCATCGGCGACGGACGAAACCACGGCGGGCGCTGCCTGCGCGCCCTGCCAGTGGCAGCGCACCGCGTGCCCGGGCTGCGCCTCGCGCCAGGCCGGCGACTGCTCGCGGCAGACCGGCATGACCAGCGGGCAGCGGTCGGCGAACCGGCAACCAGCCGGCATCGCCGCCAGCGACGGCACCTGGCCGGGAATCGTGGTCAGCGCCATGCCGCGCCGCGTCATGTCGGGCAAGGCGGCGAACAAGGCCTGGGTGTAAGGATGGCGCGGTGTCGTGAAAAATTCCTCGCGACTGGCCACTTCGACCAGTTCGCCGGCATACATGACGCCGATGCGATGGGCCATGCGGGCGACCACGCCGAGGTCGTGGGTGATCAGCAGCATGCCCATGCCGCGTTCGGCCTGCAGTTGCGCCAGCAGGTCGAGAATCTGCGCCTGCACGGTGACGTCGAGCGCCGTCGTCGGCTCGTCGGCGATCAGCAATTCGGGTTCGCCAGCCAGGGCGATGGCGATCATCACCCGCTGCTTCATGCCGCCGGACAACTGGAAGGGATATTCGTCGAGCCGGCGCTCGGGGTCGGCGATGCCGACCTGGCGCAGCAGGTCGAGCATGCGCGCGCGCGCCGCCTCGCCGCGCAGGCCGCGATGGCGTTCGAGCACCTCGCCGATCTGGCGGCCGACGGTGAGCACCGGGTTCAGGCTGGTCGCCGGTTCCTGGAAGATCATCGCCATGCGCCCACCGCGATAGGCGCGCATTTCGGCTTCGGAGCGCGCCAGCAATTCCTCGCCGTCGAGTTGCACGGAACCGCCGACAATGCGCCCGGCCGTCGGCAAGAGACGCATCAGCCCCTGCGCGGTGGCCGACTTGCCGCAGCCCGATTCGCCCAGCAGGGCAAAGGTTTCGCCGCGTGCGATGGCGAAGGAAATGCCGTCGACGGCGAGCAGTGTCCGCTCGCCGCTGGCGAAGCCGAGACGGAGATCCTTGACTTGCAGCATCAGGCGGCCCTCGGGTCGAATGCGTCGCGGACCGCGTCGGCGAACAGGTTGGCGGCGAGCACGAGGATGAACATGGCGCTGAAGGCCGCCGCCAGCGACCACCAGACGACCGGCTCGCGGCCGAGCTCCATGCGCGCGTTGTTGATCATCGTGCCGAAGCTGGTCATCGTCGGATCGACGCCGATGCCGACGTAGGACAGCACCGCCTCGGCCAGCACCAGCCCGGAAAAGTCCATGACCAGCGCGATGATGACGATGTGCATGAGGTTGGGCAGGATGTGGCGCAGGATGATCCGCCAGTTCGACACGCCGAAGGCCTGCGCCGCCTGGATGTATTCGAGTTCGCGCAGCTTCAGTGTCTCGCCGCGCAGCAAGCGGCACAGGCCGGTCCACGAAGTGATGCCGAGGATGAAACAGAGCGCCAGCAGGCGCAGGTCGGCGCGCTCGGCGGCGGTGGCGAACCATTCCGGATGGGTGTCGATGACCACCTGCATCATCAGTACCGCAGCAGCGATCAAGAGCACGCCGGGAATCGAGTTCAGCACGGTATACAGATACTGGATCAGGTCATCGACCCAGCCCCGGAAATATCCGGCAACGATGCCCAGCACCACCGCCAGCGGCAGCATCACCAGCGTCGTCACCAGGCCGATGATCAGCGCCGTGCGCACGCTCTTGAGAATCTGGTAAAGCACGTCCTGGCCGACCTTGTCAGTGCCGAAGACGTGGTAATCGCCGGCCAGCAGGAAAACCGGCAGCAGCACCAGCAGCATCGCGCCGAGCGTCGCCAGCACGGCATTCCAGGCAAAGCGCGTGCGCCCGCGCCAGACCGCCGCCCAGCCACCGCAACGCGCCGCCACCAGCGCGGCCAAGGCCAGCCAGACGAGCGCCGCCAGGCCGACCGCACGCAAGGCGGTCATGGCGACATCGCCGCCTCGTTGCGCCGGATCGTCGAGATGGACGCCGCCGAACTTCAGGCGCGGGAATTCGCGCACCGTGCCGACACCGGGCACCTCGGTCGTTTCCTTGGCATGCAGGTGGGTGGCCAGCGGCGACGAATAGGTCTTTTCGTTTTCGGTGCGTAAGGGGCCGACCAGCGCATCGAGCACCGACAGCACCTCGATCGCGTATTGCGTCTGCTCGCCCGGCTGGCTTTCCAGCGCCGGGCGGTAATGCAGCGAATCGAGCAGGCCGACCAGCACGAAGGCCAGCAGCACCGTCGCCGACGCCATCCCCGGACGGCTGGCGCCGACCCGCCGCCAGGCGGCGAGCAAGGGCGGGCTGCGGGAAATCAGCAGACCCAGCCCGATACCGGCTGCCAGCAGCAGCCAGACCAGGATATCGGACCACAGGACGACGATCTGGAAGTCGCTCATGAGAACCGTATCCGCGGGTCAACCAGGGTGTAGGAAATGTCGGTCAGGATCAGGCCGACGATGTACAGCACCGAGCCGATGAAGACCATCGAGCGGACCACGGCAAAGTCCTGGGCGTTGATCGCGTCGATGGTGTAGCTGCCCAGCCCGGGAATGCCGAAGAAGGATTCGGTCAGCAGCGAGCCCATGAACAGCAGCGGAATGACCACGACGACGCCGGTCAGGATCGGGATCATCGCGTTGCGCAGGATGTGGCGGAAGAACACCACGGTCTCGGCCAGCCCCTTGGCGCGGGCCGTGCGCACGTAGTCCTTCGACACTTCCTCAAGGAAGATGGTCCGGTACCAGCGCGTCGACGAGCCGATCCCGGAAACGACGCCGATGAACACCGGCAGGATCAGGAAGCGCCAGGCGTCGAGCCCGTCGCCGAAACCGGAAATGGGCACCAGTTTCCACACCTTGGCGATCAGGTACTGGCCGCCGATGATGTAGAACAGCCCGGAAATCGACATCAGCGCGACGCACAGCACGACGCCCCAGAAATCCAGCGCCGTCGCCCGGAAGAAAGCCAGCAGCAAGGCCAGGCTGACGGTCACGAACAGGCCGAGGATGAAGGTCGGTAAAGCAATTGCCAGCGACGGCCACATCCGCGCCTTGATTTCGCGGGCAATGTCGCGACCGTCGTCGGCCCGGCCGAAATCGCCGACGAACATGCGCACCGACTTCTCGAAGAAGATGGTGTCGGTCAGCGTACCGACACCACCGGCCGCCGCATTGACGAACAAGGGCTTGTCGTAGCCGCGATCAAGCTTCCACTTCTCGATCGCCTCCGGCGTCACCCGTTTGACGCCAAGCTGCATGCGCGCCATGTCGTCCGGCGTGTTCACGATGAAGAACAGCGCGAAGGTAATGAGGTTGACGCCGATCAGGATCGGCAAGGCGTACAACAGGCGGCGGAAGATATAGGCAAGCATCGTCGGCGATTATCGCAGAAGTCCCGCCGCCGTCATCACTCAGGGAAGCGCCAGGCCGCCGGCACGCTGGCGGCGGACGAAGTACAGGAAAGCCAGGGCGCCGAGGTTCATGGTCAGCGCATAGACCACGCTGGGCACGGCCAGCTCGGCCTGGCGGAACAGCGAAATGGCGACGAAGATGCCCATCCCGGCATTCTGCAGGCCGCATTCCAGCGAAATGGCAATATTTTCCCGGCGCGCCAGCCCGGCCGCCCAGGCCAGCAGCGCGCCACCGAGCATGGCGACGACGTTGAGCAGCACGGTCGCCGCCCCGACCTCGGGCAGGCCGGCGACGATGGTCTGGCGATGGCTGATGAAGGTGACAACGACGATGGCGATGAAGAAACCGGTCGCCAGCCGGCTGACCCAGGCCTCGCCGCGTTCGCCGATCAGACCGGCGCGCAGGCGCAGTAGCATGCCGACGACCACCGGCAGGGTCGTCACCAGCAGCACACCGGCCAGCAACTTGCCCAGCGGCATGTCGCCCGGCCGGAACAGGGCGCCCGCCGGCAAGTCCCCCGCCTGCCACAGCATCAGGAGGTTGATCACCAACGGCAGGGTCAGCGCCGCAAGCAGGCTGCTGATCGTCGTCATGACCAGCGACAGGGCGGTGTTGCCGCGTGCCAGATGGGTCAGGAAAGCCGAACTGACGCCCCCCGGACAGGCGGCGAGGATGACCAGACCGAGCAGCATCGTCGGCGACAGCCCGAGGCCCAGACCAATCGCCAGGGCCACCAACGGCAGCAGGAAAACCTGGGCCACCAGGCCGACACCGAGCGCCCGCCAGTCGCCCAGCACCGCCCGGAAATCGGCCACGCGCAAGGACAAGCCGAGCGAAAACATGATGAAGGCCAGGGCCAGCGGCAGGAAAAGGGTATCGATCATGGGTTTGCGTTTATGGTCCGGCGCAGTACCGGCAGATCACGCCTCAAACCCTGGCACTGCAGCCGCCACGCGTTTCAGCAAGGATTCAAGCAAGGGGACAGCGGCAGCAGCCTGATTCAGAAAAGCCGCCTTCACCGCATCATCTTCAGGGTAATCATGGGCAAAATGGTTCCTGATGACCCGAAGCGTATTCCAGTCGTCGATGCTACCCAGAAAGCCCAATTGCTCAAGACGATTCAGCTTATCCAGCATCGGCCGGTTGTCATAGGGCTCTTGGAGATAATCCAGCAAGGCCGGATAGAGGCGCCCGCCCATTGCATCTTGCAACTTGGTGAATCGGAGGATGAATTGATCCCAATCCTGAACAGTTTCGTCATCCATTCCAGCGAGTGCCTCGGCCTTGACCGGAAAATTGGCAGCCAACGCCCCCATTGCATGTCGAAGATGATGGAGATGTTTCTGGCACTAGCGCCAGGCTTCGTCAAGCACCAGCGCCCCGTTCATAGCCGAACCCCCTGGGCTCGAGCAACATCGTAAATGGGTAAATGCTGGCGACGGCCGGGGTAATCAATCAGAAGATCGATTTTTTGCTCTCCCATTTCACGATAGAGCCGGGATACGAAACGGATGTGCGCGGCAGCAATCAAGGCCGGGTCATTGAGTGAGGTTTCGATCAGCAGATCGATATCGCCGCCTTTTTTATTGTCATCAACGCGCGAGCCAAAAAGACGCACCGTCGCCGACGGCTCAAAACACTCGGCTGTCGCCACCTTGACCACTCGCCGTTGCTCTTCACTCAGCCTCATGCCTGCCTCCAGGAATCACCCATTGGCGAAAATTACCTGAAAAAACGGGGAAAAACCACGGCATAATCCTCCCGGATATCTTACTTCTCGCCTGACACAAGCCCCAGGAGGGTAGCCACCTTGATGACCAAAACAAAAAAGCGCCCAGGTGGGCGCTTGATGATGTTGCTGGCGGAGAGGGAGGGATTCGAACCCTCGGTACCTTTCAGTACGCCTGATTTCGAGTCAGGTACAATCGACCACTCTGCCACCTCTCCGCAGCGGCCGAGATAATAGCACAGCTTATGCGAGGATTTAACAGGCTCGTCACGATTTTGGTCATCTCATTGACCTTGAGCGCCTGCGGCGACACCCTGCCCTTCCCCACACCCGGCGGCCAGGATCTGGTCGTCGTCACCCAGACCGGGCCGTTGACCTACAGTGCCGACGAAGCCGGCGCGGCAACCGGGCTGGAACACGACCTGACCCGACTGCTGGCCGAAGAGCTCGGTGTCGCGGTGCGCCACGAGGTCATCGAACCGGGCGAGATCGGCGACCGACTCAACGGCCGCGGCTACCATCTCGCTGCCGCCTGGCTGTCGCCGGCGGCCGATACCAGCATCGAATCGACGCCGCCGCTGTTCAGCACGCACGACATCCTGGCCCAGCACGAGGCCTCGCTGCCGCTGCAATCCCTCGATCAGCTCAGCGGCAAGACAGTCCATGTCCTGGCCGGCACCCGGCAGGCGGCAACGATGCAGCGGCTGGCCCAGGAAATTCCCGAGCTGACCGTCGAGGTGGTCGACCAGGGCGACATCCTCGACCTGCTCGAAGCCCTGGGTGAACAGAAGGTCAGCTACGTCGCCATGGACGGGCACCTGGAAGAACTCGCCAACCAGTACGTACCCTCGCTGCGCAGCACGCTGAAACTCAGCGAAGCCGCGCCCATCGTGTGGTGGCTGGGCAAATCGCCGAACCCGGAATTACGCGCGCGGGTTACCGCCTTCATCGAGAAAGTGCGCCAGGACGGCACGCTGAACCGGCTGAAGGAACGCTACTTCGGTCATGTCCGGCGCCTCAAGCAGGCGGATGTGGAGAAATTCCTCGGCCAGATCAGGACCACCCTGCCGGCGCTACGCAAGCATTTCCAGGAGGCCGAACGGCAGACCGGCATCGACTGGCGGCTGATCGCCGCGCTGGCCTACCAGGAATCGCACTGGGACCCGTTCGCCACCAGCTACACCAACGTCCGCGGCATGATGATGCTGACCGAGGAGACCGCCGACCGGCTCGGCGTCGGCAACCGGCTCGATGCGCGCGAAAGCATCATCGGCGGCGCCCGTTACCTGAACATCCTGCGCGACGGGCTGGCCGACGTTCCCGAACCCGACCGCACCTGGCTGGCGCTGGCCGGCTACAACATCGGCCCCGGCCACCTGAACGCGGCGCGGACCATCGCCCGCCAGCTCAAGGCCGATGCCGATGCCTGGTACGACATGAAACGCGTCCTGCCCCTGCTAGCGCGGCCGCAATATTACAGCCGGCTGAAGTCTGGCCGGGCGCGCGGCGGCGAAGCGGTGATCATGACCGAGAACATTCGCAGTTACTACGACATCCTGTCGCGCAACGAGCCGCCGCTGAGTGTCGCCGATCAGGCGCCCAGGCTTTCCAGACCGCCCATGTAGGGGCGCAGCACGGCCGGGATGGTGACACTGCCGTCGGCCTGCTGGTTGTTCTCGAGAATCGCCACCAGCGTACGACCGACAGCCAGGCCGGAACCGTTCAGCGTGTGGCAGATTTCCGGCTTGTTCTTGTCGTTGCGGAAGCGCGCCTGCATGCGGCGCGCCTGGAAGGCGCCGAAATTGGAGCACGACGAGATTTCGCGGTAGGTATTCTGCGCCGGCAGCCAGACTTCCAGGTCGTAGGTCTTGGCGGCGGAGAAGCCCATGTCGCCCGAACACAACACCATGCGGCGGTAAGGCAGTTCCAGCTTTTCCAGGATGACTTCGGCGTGACGGGTCAGTTCCTCATGCGCCGCCGCCGACATGTCCGGATGGACGACCTGCACCAACTCAACCTTGTCGAACTGGTGCTGGCGGATCATGCCGCGCACATCGCGACCGCCCGAACCGGCTTCCGAACGGAAACACGGTGTGTGGCAGACGAACTTCAGCGGCAGCGCTTCGGCCGCCAGGATTTCGTCGCGGACGATGTTGGTCACCGGCACTTCGGCGGTCGGAATCAGGTAGAGCGGATCCTGGTCGCCGCGCAGAACCTTGAACAGGTCTTCCTCGAACTTGGGCAACTGGCCGGTGCCGTACAGGCTGGCGGCGTTGACCAGATACGGGGCGTAGAGCTCGGTGTAGCCGTGCTCGGCGGTATGCGTGTCGAGCATGAACTGGGCGAGCGCGCGGTGCAGGCGGGCCAGACCGCCCTTCAACAGCGAGAAGCGGGCGCCGGAAATCTTGGCGGCGGTGGCAAAATCGAGCTGGCCGATGGTCTCGCCGACGTCGGTGTGATCCTTGACCGGGAAATCAAAAACGCGCGGCGTGCCCCAGCGCTTGATCTCGACGTTGGCGGTTTCGTCGGCGCCGACCGGCACCGACGCGTCGGGAATGTTCGGCAGCGCCGCGAGGATGGCGTTGAACTCGCCGAGCAGTTCGGTCAGCCGCGCTTCGGAAGCCTTCAACTCGTCGCCCAACGCGCCGACCTGGGCCATGACTTCGGACGCATCCTTGCCCTGCCCCTTCAACATGCCGATCTGCTTGGACAGGCTGTTGCGCTGCGCCTGCAGGTCCTGGGTACGGGTCTGCAGCGTCTTGCGTTCGGCTTCGAGCGCCGAGAAGGCGGAGAAGTCGATCGGCTTGCCACGCTTGGCAAGGCCTTCGGCGACGGCGTCAAGGTTGGAGCGGAGTTGTTGGATGTCGAGCATGGTGGTTCCCGGAAAACAGCGGCATTCTTGAAGCGGCGAATTATACGCGAGGCCGGAAACGCCGGAACCGGACAGCTCAGCGGTTATCATTCGGTTTTTCACGACCTCGTCATTTCGCCCATGTTTTCGCTGCTGCCCCGCGCCACGACCGGCCTGCTCGCCGCCCTGCTACTCGCCCTCCCCGCCCACGCCGCCGACCGCAGCGTCACCAATGCCTGGTGCGACGACCTCGGCCGACGGCTGCGCAGCGTCTCCGCAGAAAACTGCCGCAGCCAGGATTTCGTCGCCGTCAGCGAGCGCACCAGCGGCGGCCGGGCGCTCGTCCTGCGCGACATCCCCGCTGCCCGCAAGGCCGTCAATCCGCCGCGCGTGCTGATCATCGGCGGCATCCACGGCGACGAGCTGACCTCGGTCTCGATCGTCTTCCGCTGGCTGGAATGGGTCGGCGAGCCCAAGGCCAGCAAATACGTCTGGCGCGTGATCCCGGCGTCCAACCCGGATGGCCTGTTCAGCCGGCCATCGACCCGCGCCAACGCCCACGGCGTCGACCTCAACCGCAATTTCCCGACGCCGGACTGGGACCAGGACGCGCACAAGTACTGGATCGAGCGCACCCGGCGCGATCCACGCCGCTATCCCGGCGATGCCGCCGGCTCGGAAATCGAGACGCGCTGGCTGGAGCAGCAGATCGAGGCGTTCAAGCCGGACGTCATCATCAGCGTGCACGCTCCTTACAACCTGCTCGACTACGACGGCCCGGCACCGCAGCCGCTGCGCTTCGGCCGGCTGGCGCTCAACCGGCTGGGCGTCTACCCCGGCTCGCTGGGCAACTACGGCGGCCATTACAAGAGCGTGCCGGTGGTCACCATTGAACTGCCGCACGCCACGACGATGCCGCCGCTACGCGACCAGCGCACGATGTGGGACGACATGCTCGGCTGGATGGACCGCAACATCAAGGCCGGCAACGGCCAAGCAGCCTTCGGTCAGCCCGGCGGGCGCCCGGAACAGTACGGACCGCATCGCGGCCCGGGCGCCGTCGATCACCGCAAGATCGACTGAGCCCTACTTCTTGCCCGCCTTGCGATCCAGATCGCGCAGGTGGGCCAGTTTCTCGCCGATCTTGCCCTCCAGCCCGCGCGGCGTCGGTGCGTACCAGCCGGGCTCAGCCATGCCGTCCGGCAGGTAGCTTTCGCCGGCGGCGTAGGCCTCCGGCTCGTCGTGCGCGTAGCGGTAGGCCTTGCCGTAGCCGAGTTCCTTCATCAGCTTGGTCGGCGCGTTGCGCAGATGCACCGGCACCGGCCGCGAGCCATTCTTGGCGACGAAGGCGCGCGCCGCGTTGTAGGCGTTGTAGCCGGCGTTCGACTTGGCCGCCACCGCCAGGTAAGTCACTGCCTGCGCCAACGCCAGCTCGCCTTCCGGCGAACCCAGGCGCTCGTAGGTTTCGGCTGCGTCGTTGGCAATCTGCATGGCACGCGGATCGGCCAGGCCGATGTCTTCCCAGGCCATGCGGATGATCCGCCGCGCCAGGTAACGCGGGTCGGCACCGCCATCGAGCATGCGGCAGAACCAGTAGAGCGCGCCGTCCGGGCTGGAGCCGCGCACCGACTTGTGCAGCGCCGAAATCTGGTCGTAGAAGGCGTCGCCGCCCTTGTCGAAACGGCGCAGGTTCTGCGCCATGGTGGCTTCGATGAAGGCGCCGTCGACCGCCGAAACACCCGCCGCCCGCGCCGCCGTGCGCACCTGTTCCAGCAGGTTGAGCAGGCGCCGCGCGTCGCCGTCGGCCAGCCCGATCAGGCGCGTCTTTGCTTCCTCGTCAAACGCCAGATCGGCCAGCGCCCGCGCCTGGGCACGGTCGAACAATTGCCCCATCTCGGCCTCGTCGAGCGACTTCAGCACATAGACCGAAGCCCGCGACAACAGCGCCGAATTGACCTCGAACGAGGGGTTTTCAGTCGTCGCACCGATGAAGGTGAACAGCCCGCTTTCGACAAAAGGCAGAAAGCCGTCCTGCTGCGACTTGTTGAAACGGTGAATTTCATCGACGAAGAGGATGGTCCGCTTGCCCTGCGCCTTCCACAACTCGGCCTGCGCCACCGCCTCGCGCACTTCCTTGATCCCGGAGAACACCGCCGACAGGGCAATGAACTCGCACTGGAACTGCGTCGCCATCATCCGCGCCAGCGTGGTTTTGCCCACACCCGGCGGCCCCCACAGGATCATCGAATGCGGCTGCCCGGACGCAAACGCCAGACGCAGCGGCTTGCCCGGCCCGAGCAGATGCTGCTGGCCGATCACTTCGTCCGGCGTCTGCGGGCGTAGCTGTTCGGCCAATGGCGCGGAACGGTCGACTTCGTTGGTGGAAAACAAATCGCTCATAACCTCAGCCCCAGGCACGCGAAAACACTTCGTCCAGCGCGGCGACGATGACCTCGCCTTCGGCAGCCAGCGAAGCGACGCATGGCCCCAGCGCATCGAGCGGCACGGAAACGATTTCCAGCGGATTCAGGATCACCTTGCGCCCCTCGACGAAAAACTCCGGCGTCACCCGCGACGCCGGCAAACTCACCTGCTGCTGCGCCAGATCGCTGGCCACCAGCGGTACCACGACCCGGCGTCGACGCTCATCGAAGACCGCCGACTGCACGACCACGACAAAGGGAATCAGCGCCGCGTGCCGCCCGGCGTTGCGATGCACATCGAACTGGCTCACAGCGTCGAATGCTCGTCGGCAAACGAACCGTTCAGCGCCTCCAGGCGGTTCCACGCCTCGGCCACCGCCGCGTAATGCTGACGCTGCTCGTCGCGGCGCAGGCGCTCGCGCTCAACGAACTCGGCCAGCAAAGCATCGACCGTGGCCGACAGATTGGCGGTGTACTGCCGCGCCCGCTCGACGTTGCCCTCATTGAGCAACAAATTGACCGGGCGCTTGGCCGGCGAGGTTTGGGGCATCGATTTCATCAGGCAATCTCCTCTGCGCATGGTATGCGCAGCAAACAAATAAATCCACTCAGCGCACCGCATCCAGCGGCGACACCACACCCCGCCCGCCCCGGTTGAGCACATGCGTGTAGATCATTGTCGTCGACACATCCGAGTGGCCCAGCAGTTCCTGCACGGTACGGATGTCGTAGCCCGACTCCAGCAAGTGGGTGGCGAAGGAATGACGCACCGTCAACTCGCTACGCTCGAAATCGACATCCTTGACCCGCAACCGCACGCATTCCATCAAGCGCATGCCCGTCCCGTAGAGAAGACGGGCCATCAACGCGTGCGTTCCTTCCATCACCGCCAGCAAACGCTCGACCTCACCACGCGACAGCACGACGGGCGTCCGCTTCGGTTTTTTCGGCCGATCCAGATCGGTCAGCCAGGGCAGATCGACGCCGAGCACTTCACGATACAGAAAGAGCAGCGCCGACAAAGCTTGCTGGTGCGTTGACGCCGCCACCTGCAAGTCTGCCGCCAGATGCCCGAGAAACGCCCGAACCTCGTCAGCCCCCATCTCCCTGGGATGGCGGCGCCCATGAAAAGCCACGAACCGCCTCACCCACTCGACATAACAGCGTTCTGTCCTTATGCTGTAGTGCTTATAACGAATGACTTCCCGAACCCGCCCCAGCAAGGTCGATGATTGATTCAGTTCCATGCCGTACCTGCCAATCGATATTAACTGTTCATAAACACAGTATTCCATCTTCGCCGATATGACAAGAGACTTTGAGAGCGCCGTGTTCGCCAGCGTATACGGCACGGAGCCAGCATATGAGGCGACCGCGCCTGATATCCAGGCACGGCGCCATGTTCAAGTGCCGTCCATCCTTGGAGATATGCAGATTAATTCCGCAAAAGGCAAGGCTGGCCGGGCTTCTTCGGCTGACATGCCAGCGAGAATAGACGGCGGCAATCCAGAATACACGGCGAATATGCCGTCCACTTCACGTTAGGGGCATATGTCGCGCCTGAAATTCCGCTTTTGCTCATTTCTCAAATTGTTCGCCAGTGTACTAGCACTTGGAGTTTTCTTCTTTGTCATTCATGAACAATTTGGCATGTCATTTCAAACGATTAAAGTAGCAGTTGTTATTCTATTTGCTTTTATTTTTGTTGCCGAACTAATAAAAATTCGCTCACGGCGACCTCGCCAAATTATTACAAATAAAACCGAAATAATTGAGATTCAACAGCAATTGGAGATCATGCTAAAAAATGAATCAAGCAAAAACCCATAATTTTTATCATAACTCCACTCGTATAAATCCTAACACTATATTTAACCCGACCGCCCTTACGGGCTTCGGGTTAATGTCACGTTAGGGAATCCATGCTTTCTCAACTGCTAACAATTGCCAAGACTAGCTACCGTGACTATGGGGCGCCGTTTCTTCTTCCCGGCCTTGCCCTAGGCCTAATCTATCCCGTCGGCAACCCCAATTGGCAAATCACCTTAATGTCAGTGGTGCAAGATCACCTCGCTTTTTCGACAATTGCATTTTTATGCAGTATGTCTTGGTTTACCTTGTCACTCATTGTGGCCATTCGTGGTCCACTCCCATCGCCTTTGCCCGGATCGGTAAACTTTTTCGTAGTTCGGCCATCCATGGTGGCGTTTGATTTTGCATCAGTCAGCGCATGCGTGATCGCCGGATTGGCTGTGGCTTCTGCAATCTGGAAGGATACAAATAGCGCTTTCGGCCTAGCGTGGATTGTGATTCAGCTTCTTATCCTCCAGGGTTTGATAGCTCTTGTACCCGCTATTGGAAAGGATGATTTTGTCCTCGACTCAAGCAAGACTTGGTTTCGAATTTACTGTGGCGCTGTCGCTCTTGGGTTAGCCGTATGGTTTTACATCAAGTTTATTCAACCGATTCCCTAACTCATCATTCCACCGGACCTGCGCAAAAAGCCGCGCAGGCCGGTGAATTCAAACGTTAGAAGGCAATTCGTGTTCATGTCCACACGCTCGGCACTTTCCGGTTTTTGGCGTGTTTGCACGCCGCCAAGCGTCCATCATCATTCCGGCCTCGTTCCAGTTGTCGGCATATCTGTCTATCAGGTGCCACGCTATTGCGCCATTCATCCCGGCCCATTCATGCATCTTGTCTGCTTCTTCTGGCGTCACTTCCATCTCCTTATCAACCAGACTTCTAACTCCACGGTCAAGGCGCGACTGGCCTAACGGCCAGCGGCCTTACCTCCGGCGTTGGGCATCTTCAAGCTAATGGAGCCTCAGTGACTAACCTAGACGATATCGACGCAATCCTTGGTCTTGGCCGAGGTGCCTTCGATCACATCCCGAAATACTGTCGTGAAGCCGCGATTGAAGCCATTGCTCACGTCCGAAGAATGGAGGAGCAACAGCTTTTCAGACCGGGCGTTTACTACGTCGCATTAACTGATTTGAGTGGTGCGACTGCTTCATCACTAACGCTTGGAGCCGAGCTTAACAAGCGTAGAGTCGAAGCATTCATCACCGCCTGCGTAGAGAGTCTTGGAATATCTGAACCGACGAGCTATGCGCACTTTCTGAAGGTCGTTGGCGATGCCGGGCTATTTTTGTTCTCGTCCTTTACCGACCTTTATCAATGGTGGGAAGCTACTCAGAGCCGTATGCAGTTCTATTCGTATGAGTGGAACCGAACACTCGACCCTGACAAAAGAAGCGCGTTTCAGCTACGGTCAAAAACAGTGTTTCATGTTGGCGAGTTGCTCTACTCCGAGGGTAACGATCCAGTGTCAGCCGCTGTAAATCAGGTATTCAAAATCGAAAAGTTGTTTGCGGCTGGTGAACTCGGATGTACCGATATTGCTAAGGCGGTCGCGTCACCATTCTTGCCTGACCTGAAGCTCACTCCAGAAAAGCGTGACGAAATCATTCTTCCCGGAATGGAGTCCGCCACTGGCACCTGGCTGATCGCAAAGAGCGAGATAGCACAATTCGATGTTGCATAGCCCCACAAGATGCCCAACCCATCATTCCACCGGACCTGCGCAAAAAGCCGCGCAGGCCGGTGAATTCAAACGTTAGGCAGCAATCTATGAGTCGGTTCACATTCGAAGATATCCGCGCATTTGCGGTTGCTGAACTGTGGGACTTGCGCGCAGCGATCACCGAACGCACAGCGCTTGCGCACGACTTCCAGATCGCAGGACTAGACGGGCAAGAATTCATGGCGGCATACGCGCAGAAGTTCGACGTCAACATGAAGGACTTCGACTGGATCGAGTATTTCGGTCCGGAGGCTGGCGGGAATCCGCTCGGTCTACCTCTGTATCTGTGGCAACGCTACATTCGAGGCATTCCGGCGCGAGACCTTTTGGACCTTCCGGAACTCACCCTTGGGCATCTTGTGGAGTGTGCCAATGAAGGTCAATGGAAGAGGCCCGCGCAACATGCCTAACAGGTCGTTCGTGTGGGACGGCTTCGCCGCCCCGCAACTTCAACGTTAGCCACCACAAATATGGACATCGACGCTCTGCACATTCAATACCAAGATCACGCTGGACGCGCGGAGCGCCTTCGCGAGGCCGTAGTCGTTCAGCTGTCTGCTCTGTTAGCGGCCAACGACGTAACTTTGGGCGTCCCGATGGAAAGCCGAGTCAAGACTTGGGCATCTCTCGCGGAAAAGATGGATCGCAAGCAGCTGACGCTTGATTCGTTGTTCCATCTACATGATCTGATCGGAGTACGCGCAATCCTGCTGTTTCGATCCGACCTAGCAAGGGTCTTAGAACTCATTAAGAACACGTTTGACGTTGTCTCCCTTGAAGATACGGCGGCGAGATTGGGGGATTCAGAATTCGGGTACCAGTCGCAGCATTTCGTAGTTCGTCTACCTAAGTCATGGCTTCTGTTGCCAAGTCTGGCGGGCCTCAACGACTTTTGCGTCGAACTTCAAGTAAGGACAATCGCACAGCACATCTGGGCTGCAGCATCGCACAAGCTTCAGTACAAGCAGGAGTCTGGGGTACCGCGGCCGCTTCGTAGAACAATTAATCGTGTGTCGGCACTGCTAGAGACAGTTGATTTGGAGTTTGAGCGCGTTCTTGACGAGCGCCGAGCTTATCTTCAAGACTCACAGACCCCACAAGCCGCGACGGAACCGCTGAATGTCGATTCTTTGGCGGCAGCCCTCGCGGAGCTGCTGCCCCCTGAGAACAAGAAGGAAGACGAGCCCTACGCGGACCTACTCACCGATCTCATTGCGCTAAAGATTGAGACCCCCGAACAACTACGGGTGATTCTCAACAGGCATACCGAGCACGTAAAGAACTCAGACCGTGAGCGCGTTGCTGAACTCCGTGCAGACTCCGGCATTTTCGACGAACCCGGAGTTTCTGAGCGTCTAGCACGAGGTGTCTTCTACGCCCATGTTGGGCTCGCGCGGGAGGCGTTACGCGCGGAGTACGGCGAAGAAGCAGTCGATACACTGTTCCGGAAGAGAAAGCAAAGCACTCGAAAGGGCAGAAAGAGTGGCGGCTAACCCCTCCATCGAGCGGACAGCTTCCGGCCTGCGGCCTCCAGCTGCCGCTCATGTCCAACGTGAGCCGCTATGACACCATCGCACCCCAAGCTCGCCAGTATTGTTGCCATCGCCTACGTCTTGATTGTTGTAGGGGGCATGCTGCTTCACTTTTTCAACACCGGCGACCTCGGCACTCTTAAGTACAGCCTTATGCTTCCCGCCACGCTGGCCGCCGTTTTCGTTGGCAGCCTAGTCGCATTTGGGCTTTGGCACCGCTTTGCCTGGGCGTGGTGGTTAGGCCTGGCTGCTGTTGGCACCCAGCTCATTCGCTTCGGTAGCTGGTTCATTGGTCGCTTGAGTGTTGGTGATGCGCCTGTGGCTTCATGGGCCATCGCCGTTCTGCTCTTGGCCTTCCTATTTCTGTTGCTCACTAAGGCCACGCGCCAACAATGCACTCGTTAAACGCGGCTAACCCAGCTGTCGACCTCGCTCCCTTCGGTCGCTGGACGCTGCGCGATGAAGCCCCGCAGCGCCGGTTATTTTCTGTTGAAGCCATGAGCCCACTATTCAAATCTTCAAACGTATTGTTCTTGTTGCTGGTCGGTATAGCTGCAAATGTCGGAGCACAAGAGCCCGATCCGCTGACAAAATTCATCCAAGATATGGCGCAGATGCACCAAGCCAAAACGATGTGCCTCGATAGTTCGTCATCCCCCGCGGTTCGCGCCAACATCATTACGTACTTGAAGACGATGGGCGAACAAAACTCGGCAACTGCTCAGACGCTCGCGGTGTCCATGTGGACGCTATATCCATGTCCGTTCTCGCCGTTCCGACCGGAGCTACGCCCTGCAACAGAGAAAGATATTGAGGGCGTTTGGCTTTTTCCTGAAAGCTCACAGAAGTTGCGGTTTCCGCCAAAATCTGGGCGCCAAGGTCCGGCTGGGCCAATGCCCGTCAGATGTGATGCCGTCGGCTACTATTCAAACGGGGAACTTAGGCACGCCGTCATCGCAGGGCAAGCTGCATGTCCGTTCGGGAAGGCCGCAGACCTTGATGTCGCAAGAAAGAACCCAATCGTTTCAACTTGGCGCCTATATCGTCCCGGTCGAATCGCGGTTACGCGAACTGACGTTGCCAACCACATCGAAGAGTGGGACGTCTTTTTCGTCGTTACGCCATTTACCTTCAGCGACGTCCAGTTTGCGGAAGGTGACCTCGTTGCTTATGTCCGCAAAGAGAACGGCAACGACGTTGGTGCGGCAACTCAGTTTCGTCACTTAAAGCGGCTGCCGTAGTGGCGACGAAATCTAATTCACGTTGGGCCTTATTATCACCAGGGAGATATAAATGAAGAAAGTATGTTTGATCGTTTGTGTAATTCTGTCTCTTTTCGGGACAACAGGTTGCTCGACTCTTGCAGATGCAAAAGCAGCCAAGGGAACTGGTAGTTCACGGGTCTATGACAAGCCCTATGAAGAAGTTTGGAATGCAACGCTGACGGTTGTAAAAGCTTCGGGTTTAAGTCTTGTTAATGATGACAAAGCTCGGGGTCAAATTCTTGCTCAGAATGGAATTTCTGCGTTCAGCTACGGAGAAAATGTCGCTATCTTTGTGGAAGAGGTTCAAGGCAAAGTCCAAACGCGTGTCGAGGTGGTAAATAAACGCGCAATGAGCACAAACGTATTCGCAGCGGATTGGGAGAGTCGCCTTTTGTCCGCTCTCGATAAACAGCTGTAGCCCAACCGGTAGTCGAGCGGACCTGCGCAAATAGCCGCGCAAGGCCGCTCACTTCTTTAGGCAGTTTATTGCAACGCTGCTGTTACCACCTTTCTCCATTCGCTATGAGACAACCTGCCATGAATAGGAATTTGCTTGGTCTGTCGTGCCTGCTCATTTCGCTGGCGCAGAACATTTATGCGCAAGATGTGAATTCAGTTGTCGGCTCAAATCCAATACTGGAAGAGCGGCTGCGTAATGCTCAAGTAAAGGAAACAAAGTTGAGCAACGGAGCCGTTATTACAGAAGTCAGGTTCGCGGGAAGTCTCAAACCGAATTTCGATCTGGGATGCATTTCGATGGGCGAGGTCACTAGTGAATTCAATCCGCCAGCGCTGATTTACGCAGCGAAGAAGTGCATCAAAGAGCAAGAGTACTCGAAGGCGTGGGCGCTGCTTACAACCGGGTATGGCTTTGCTTATTACGACTTGAAACGACTGGCTGATCGCTCCACTCAAGGAGCGCGAACCGTTCTCAGCATGAACGCATTCGCCGACTTGACGAACGACGAACGAGAAAACTCCTCGAAGATAAGCAAGGAAATTCAGAAGGACCCAGCGCAAGTACAAGCATATTGTGATGCACTCAAGAAAATTGGGCCTCCGACTTACGAACCTCAGTGGGCAATCCTCCACGGCATCGGCGCCTATCAAGAACCACGGAGCGGTCACTACCTAACAAACGTTAATGTGAAGGCTCTCTGGGAAGAGGTGTTGCAGAATCGCTGCACCCCGCAGAAGTCTTAGCTTTCCGCCGTGCGCCACAGGCTGCCCAACCCTGCGATGCACCAGACCTATGAACACGGAAACCGATGATCTCGTAAATATTCATATTGATCTTCCAAACCGTTGGCGGTTCAAAGGAGAATCAATGTGGGCAAAACCACTCGGAAATGATCACTATGAAATACAGAATGTACCGTTCTGCGCATACGGTCTTAACCGGTCTAACAACGCCCTCTCGTCATTCGTTAGCCATGATTAGCCTAGTTGCCTTTGGAGTACCGCAACGCATCATATGGGGTGGATATTTTCTATTGGTTAGCATGGTCGTCGCTGCAGGCGACTCTCTTTACACCGCATATCTCTACCCCGTCATAGCACCAATCGTTGCTCTTGAAATCTGCTCGTGGAGAAAACTACGTTCTTTCTATCTATCCGGTGTTGCTGTAGTCATTTATTTGACCCTGGTCAGCTACCTCAGTATCAATTGGTTTTCGGCCAATCCAGAGGGGTTTCTCGTCGTCGGCCATCTTCTTTCGCTGCCAGGTCTTGTAATCGGCGCTATTGCTTTGTCCTTGCAAGATCGTCCAACTTACGGCCCCGCTGCATCAATTCTTCTCGGAGCTACAGGTGCCAGCATTGGCTTCTTACTAGCTCAGGGGGTTGTCTGTAACACCGTAATGTACTGCGGTGCTCTCTCTCCGGCCTTCAAATAGTGGCCGACACCGCGCTCACATTTGATTCCTCCGAATCTTCGCGAAAAGCCACTCAGTCCGTTGAATTCAGACGTTAATACTCTCATCAGATCAACATGCGCTATCAAGGTCGAATTACCACATGGAAGGATGACAAAGGCTTTGGATTCATCACACCCAACGGCGGTGGCGAGCAAGTCTTTGTGCACATCAACTCGTTTTCCAGCCGGCAGCGCCGACCGGAAGCAAACGTACTCGTCACCTACGAACTCACGGTCGATGGAAAGGGCCGCTCGCAAGCGAAGACTGTTGCATTCGTTGGCGAACGGCCGACACCGCCTAAAGCTCAGGGGCGCAGCAATCTTCCCCCGCTATTCGCAGCTTGTTTCTTGGTCTTTCTCGTTGGTGCTGTCGCCGCTGGCCGACTCCCCGCTACGGTCCTCGCGCTATACGCTGTCGCCAGCATCATTGCCTTCTTCGCCTACGCATTCGATAAATCCGCAGCCCTACGGAATCGATGGCGAACCCAGGAAAGCACGTTGCATTTATTCGCCCTTTTCGGTGGCTGGCCCGGCGCCCTGGCCGCGCAGCGATTGCTTCGGCACAAATCCGCCAAGGCGTCGTTTCAAGCCACGTTTTGGATCACCGTTGTGCTCAATTGCGGAGCACTCGGCTGGTTTTTATCGCCCTCAGGCGCTAAAACTCTCAACGCTTTGGTCGGTGCCCTGTAAGGGCGAGCCTCGCTTCAAACAGACCGTAGTGGCAACGAAGCGCTTGATATTCCATATGATTCACGGCACGATGTCGTCATTTTCAAACGATGTACCATGCCTTGGGGAGAGCGGCTAAATGAACGAACAAGAATATGCAGGATTTTGGATACGAACAGGCGCGGCAATTATAGATACGGTATTGATGCTGATCATAATCTTGCCGATACTCACCGCCATATACGGTACTGAGTACTGGGAGAGCGAATCGTTTTTTCTCGGTTTTTGGGATGCGATGTTCAATTACGTCATTCCGGCAATCGCAGTCATTATTTTCTGGGTGTACAAATCTGCCACACCGGGAAAAATGGCAACCCGGCTGACAATAGTGGACGCAAAAACCGGCGGCAAGCCTTCAACCGGACAGTTCATTGGCCGTTACCTTGCTTACTACGTTTCGATGATCCCATTGTTCCTGGGAATTATCTGGGTCGGAATTGACAGAAAAAAACAGGGCTGGCATGACAAGATTGCCGGAACGGTCGTCATCAGAAGCAACCACAAGGAACCCGTCAGCTTTGAACAGCAAGCTTGACGACCAATATTGAGCGTTGAAATGAAATATATTTTTCTATCTGTTCTGGCGCTGTCCCTATTCGCGTGCTCGGATAAAGAACCAGTCACTTCCGTAATCACTCAATCCACGGATGGCAAGAGATACACCAATGCCTACTTTGACATCCAGGTCGACAAGCCAGAAGGCTGGTTCGCCCAGGACCCGGAACAAACAATAAAACAGAGTTCGCAAGGGGCCCGTGTAGTAGCCGGCGATGACAAGAACATGAAAGCCATTCTGGCAGAGTCGATCAAAACGACCGTGCCAATATTCGCTTTTTTCAAACACGAACCTGGCACACCGGTTAAATTCAACCCAAGCGTAATAGGCGTTGCCGAGAATATCGAAGTCATGCCGGGTATAAAAACCGGCTGTGACTATCTATTCCACGCCCGTTCGTTGCTGAAAAACGCAGCAATCGAATTGGAGGTTACCGATGACTGCCACACGGAAAGTATCAACAACGCGCCGCTCGGATATTTCGACGCCCGCATAAGCGTTAATGGTGCAGATATTTATCAGAAATATTATGCCTGCATCAAAAACCAGCACGCTTTATCTTTCATTCAAACCTACTTCGACGATCAGAGCAGATCGGAAGTCGACCAGGTAATCAGCTCCCTGCTGCTGTCCTGCCAATAATCCTGAAACGCGCTGCTATTCCCCGATCACGTCGCTGCCCGGCGGCGGCGTGAAGCGGAACAGCCCGGCCGCCAGCGCCGGGTTGCGTTCGCCGCGCAGCAGGCGGATGTGCGTGGTCTGGCCGAAGTTGTCGTGCAGTTCCATCGCCTTCATGTCGCGTCCGGCCATGCCGATGCGCACCTTCTCGAAGCCGCTGTCGGCGGATTTCGGGATGGCCTCGACCCAGGCCAGGCCGTCGGCGTCGCCGGCTTCCCTGAGCGTGAAATTCTTTTCCAGTTCGTTGCTGCCGGCGAGCAGCGCGGCCGGCGAGCCGCCGATGGCCTGGCCGGCCTGACGGACCGTCACCTGTTGCAGTTCGGGATCGTGAATCCAGATTTTCTGGCCGTCGCCGACGACGAGTTGCGGATAGGGCTTGAGGATTTCCCAGCGCAGCTTGCCCGGTCGCTGGATGGCCAGCGTCCCCGACGACTCCTGCGGCTTGCGGCCGTTGCGGGCGATCACCGCCTGCTCGAAATCGGCCTTGTAGCTGCGCGTGTCGTTGAGAAAACCGCGCAATTGGTCGATGGCACCGGCGTGGGCGAGGATGGGCAGCGCGGCGAAGGCGGCACTGGCGATGAGTTGGCGGACGAGTTTCATGGGCGCAGCTTACGCCGGCACGATGGCCGGCGCTGTGTCAGTGTGTAAGTTTTTGTATTGGCCGCCGGGAAATCATTCGGCCGGTTTCTTCATCAGCACTTCGCGACCGCCGCGACCGTCCATGGCCGACACCAGGCCGGCGTTCTCCATGGCTTCGATGAGGCGGGCCGAGCGGTTGTAGCCGATGCGCAAGTGACGCTGGACGAGCGAGATCGAGGCACGCTGGTTCTTGAGCACGATGTCGACGGCCTGGTCATAAAGCGGATCGCTCTCGGCGTCGCCAGCCCCGCCCTCGCCCGCTTCGCCGCCGCCTTCGTCATCGCCGGCAGCACCGTTGAGGATGTCCTCGACGTATTCCGGGGCGCCGGTGGTCTTGAGGTGCTCGACGACGCGATGCACTTCGTCGTCGGAAACGAAAGCGCCATGAACGCGGGTCGGATAGCCGGTGCCGGGCGCGAGATAGAGCATGTCACCCTGGCCGAGCAGGGCTTCGGCGCCCATCTGGTCGAGGATGGTGCGCGAGTCGATCTTGCTGGAGACCTGGAAGGACAGCCGGGTCGGGATGTTGGCCTTGATCAGGCCGGTGATCACGTCGACCGACGGGCGCTGCGTCGCCAGCACCAGGTGGATGCCGGCGGCGCGGGCCTTCTGCGCCAGGCGGGCGATCTGTTCCTCGACCTTCTTGCCGACGACCATCATCAGGTCGGCCAGTTCGTCGATGATGACGACGATGTACGGCATGTGCTTGAGCGGCTCCGGGGCTTCCGGCGTCAGCGACAGCGGATTGGGAATGTGCTCGCCGCGCTTCTCGGCGTCCTTGATCTTGGTGTTGAGGCCGGCGATGTTGCGCACGCCCATGGCCGACATCAGCTTGTAGCGCTTTTCCATCTCGGTGACGCACCAGTGCAGCGCGTTGGCCGCCTGCTTCATGTCGGTGACGACCGGCGCCAGCAGGTGCGGAATGCCCTCGTAGATGGAGAGTTCGAGCATCTTGGGGTCGACCATGATCAGGCGGACGTTTTCCGGCTCGGACTTGTAGAGCATCGACAGGATCATCGCATTGACGCCGACCGACTTGCCCGAACCAGTAGTGCCAGCGACCAGCAGGTGCGGCGTCTTGGCCAGGTCGGCGACCACCGGCAGGCCGCCGATGTCCTTGCCCAGACAGACGGTCAGCGGGCTGCTCATGTCGTTGTACGGCTTGCTGGAAATGATCTCCGAGAGCTTCACCGTCTGCCGCTTCGGGTTCGGCAGTTCGAGCGCCATGCACGACTTGCCGGGCACGGTTTCGACGACGCGGATCGAGACCATGGCCAGCGCCCGCGCCAGGTCGCGCGCCAGGTTGACGATCTGGGCGCCCTTGACGCCGACCGCCGGTTCGATTTCGTAGCGGGTGATGACCGGGCCGGGCATCGCCGCCAGCACCTTGACCTGAACGCCGAAGTCGGCGAGTTTGCGTTCGATCAGGCGCGAGGTGTATTCGAGCGTTTCCGGGCTGACCGTCTCGGTCGGCGGCGGCGCCGGGTCGAGCAGGTGCAGCGGCGGCAGGGTGCCGCCGATGATCGCCTCGGGGAAGAGCAGCGCCTGCTTCTCGCGCTCGACGCGCTTCTCGGCCTTCTTCGAGACCGGCACTTCGACCGGCGCCGGCGGTTCGATGAAGATCGGCTCATGCAGTTCGACGCGCAGCTTCTCTTCCTGAACGACGACTTCGCGCTGCTGCGCAACTTCGCGCCCGATCTTGCGGTCGCGCCAGGCATCGATGCGGCCGTAGACGAAGAGGGTCAGCGCTTCGAGGATCAGGCCGAGTTTTTCGAAGGCCCACAGCCAGGACATGCCGGCAAAGGCGCTCCAGGCAGCGGCCATGACCGCCAGCAGGAACAGCGTGGCGCCGGTGAAACCGAGCGTGTCGGCCAGCCAGCGGCTGAGTTCGAGGCCGACCATGCCGCCGGGAGCCAGCGGCAGTTGGGCCTGCAGGGTATGGAAGCGCAGGGCTTCGAGCGCGGTGCTGGCGAGCAGCAAGGCCAGGAAACCGGGAATCGCCAGGTAGGGCGACGGCGGCAGTTTCTCGGGATGGCCGTGCAGGCGGCGGAAGCCCCACCACACGGTCATCCCGAGCAGCACCACCCACCACCAGGCGGACAGGCCGAAAACGTAAAGCATCAGGTCGGCCACCCAGGCCCCGGCGCGACCGGCCGGATTCTGCAGGCCGGCGGCGCCGACCGCATGCGACCAGCCCGGATCGCTGCGCTGGAAGCCCCACAGGGCCATCACCAGGAATACCGCCAGCGCACCGACACCGAGCCAGCGGGATTCCTGCAGCAGGCTGCCGATCTTGTCTGGCATCGGACTGGGGTCGTTTCTCTTGGCCATCGGCTTTTCCTCTACCGCTTCCGGCTTAGTCGAAAACGGGCTAAATCATTTTGCGTCATACAGTTAGCATGGAATTATAAACTGCTTTGATAGATCGGTTACGAAGCTCAACAAAACGATCGTCCATTAGCCGGCTATAATTTTCGCCGATCCCATCCTCAGGCAGAAAAAAGACATGAGCACACGTCACACCCCGCTGATCATTCTCGGTTCCGGCCCGGCCGGCTACACCGCCGCCGTTTACGCCGCCCGCGCCAATCTCAAGCCAGTGCTGATCACCGGCATGGCCCAGGGCGGCCAGCTGATGACCACCACCGAAGTCGACAACTGGCCGGCCGACGCCGACGGCGTCCAGGGCCCGGAGCTGATGCAGCGCTTCGAGAAGCACGCCACCCGCTTCGACACCGAAATCATCTTCGACCACATCCACACGACGAAGCTGACCGAAAAGCCGTTCACGCTGATCGGCGACGCCGGCACCTACACCTGCGACGCGCTAATCATCGCCACCGGCGCTTCCGCCATGTACCTCGGCCTGCCGTCCGAACAGGCTTTCCAGGGCAAAGGCGTGTCTGCCTGCGCCACCTGTGATGGCTTCTTCTACCGCAACAAGCCGGTCGCCGTCGTCGGCGGCGGCAACACGGCGGTCGAGGAAGCGCTGTACCTGGCCAACATTGCCAGCCATGTCACGCTGATCCACCGCCGCGACAAGTTCAAGGCTGAGAAGATCATGCAGGACAAGCTGTTCCAGAAGGAGAAGGAAGGCAAGGTCACGATCCTGTGGAACAGCACGCTCGACGAAGTGCTCGGCGACGATTCCGGCGTCACCGGCCTGGCCGTCAAGCATGTACAGACCGGCGAAGTGAAGCAGGTCGACGTGCATGGCGTGTTCATCGCCATCGGCCACAAGCCGAACACCGACATCTTCGCCGGCCAGCTCGAGATGGACCACGGCTACCTCGTCACCCAGGCCGGTCGCACCGGCAATGCGACGCAGACCAGCATCCCGGGCGTGTTCGCAGCCGGCGACGTACAGGACCAGATCTACAAGCAGGCCTGCACCTCGGCCGCCAGTGGTTGCATGGCAGCACTCGATGCCGAGCGCTACCTCGACAACCTTGGCCACCAAGCCTGACCCAGGCTCGCTGAAGGACGGCCTGCGGGCCGTCTGGCGACAGCGCGCGGCGGCTCCGGTCGCCGCGCCGCCTGCCAAACCGGCCAAACCACCGGCCAGTTCCGGCAACGAAGCAGACGAACAGGCCTTGTTCCGCCAGGCCGTAGCCGGCGCCCAGCCGCTGCCCGACGCCAACCGCGTGATCCTGGCCAAACCGCCGTCACGGCGCATCGTTGCCACCCGCTCGCCGGCCGACGACGATCAGCCAAAACACCGCAGCGCCGGCGACGATGCCCTGCCCGCTGGCTGGCAGGACGATACCCGCCCGCGCCGCCTGCCCGACGACCCCGAACAGGCCGCCTTGATGCTGGCGATGGTCGGCGTCGCGCCCTTGCCCGACAAGAATCTGGCCGAGTTGAACAAGCCGGCGCCAAAGCCTGCTCCTCAGCAATCGCTGGCCGACCGCCAGGCCGTGCTGCACGAAAGCCTGCACGCCCCGATCGCACTGCAGGATCGGCTCGAAGGCGGCGACGAGCCGGCCTACCTGCGCGACGGTCTGGCGCAGACCATCCTGCGCGACCTGCGGCGTGGCCGCTGGGTGATTCAGGACGAAGTCGACCTGCACGGGCTGAACCGCGAACAGGCCCGCCATCTCGTTGCCGGCTTCCTCCATACCTGCCTGCATCAGGGCAAGCGCTGCGTGCGCATCGTCCATGGTAAAGGGCACGGTTCGCCACAAAAGCTGTCGATCCTGCGCCAGCTGGTACGCGGCTGGCTGGCCCAGCGCCACGAGGTACTCGCCTACTGCCAGGCCAAGCCGCATGACGGCGGCGAAGGCGCCCTGCTGGTGCTGCTGCGCGCGCCCCGAGGTTGAAAAAAATGCGCCCCGCAGGGCGCATTCGGTGGTCCGGGATTTCGCTCAGACGATCAGCGGCACGATCAGCAGAGCGACCAAGTTGATGATCTTGATCAGCGGATTGACCGCCGGGCCGGCCGTATCCTTGTAGGGATCGCCGACGGTGTCGCCGGTCACGGCTGCCTTGTGGGCGTCCGAGCCCTTGCCGCCGTAATGACCATCCTCGATGTACTTCTTGGCGTTGTCCCAGGCACCGCCGCCGGTGGTCATCGAAATTGCCACGAACAGGCCGGTCACAATGGTGCCGACGAGCAGGCCGCCCAGCGCCTGCGGGCCGAGCAGCAGACCGACGACAATCGGCACGGCGACCGGCAGGATCGACGGAATCATCATTTCCTTGATCGCGGCGACGGTCAGCATGTCGACAGCCCGTGAGTAATCCGGCTTGGCCGTGCCTTCCATGATCCCTGGGATTTCCTTGAACTGGCGCCGAACTTCGACGACCACGGCACCGGCCGAACGGCCGACCGCTTCCATGGCCATGGCACCGAACAGGTAGGGAATCAGGCCGCCGATGAAGAGGCCGATGATCACCATGTGGTTGGACAAATCGAAGGTGATGCCGGTCAGTCCGGCCGCTTCGAGGCCGTGGGTGTAGTCGGCAAACAGCACCAGCGCGGCCAGACCGGCCGAGCCGATGGCGTAGCCCTTGGTCACCGCCTTGGTGGTGTTGCCGACGGCGTCGAGCGGATCGGTCACCGCGCGCACTTCCGGCGGCAGTTCGGCCATTTCGGCAATGCCACCGGCGTTGTCGGTAATCGGACCGTAGGCGTCGAGGGCGACGACGATACCGGCCATCGACAGCATCGAGGTGGCGGCAATCGCCAGGCCGTACAGGCCGCCGACCGAATACGCCGCCCAGATCGAGGCGCACACGGAAAGCACCGGCAGCGCCGTGGCCTTCATCGAAATGCCGATGCCGGCGATGATGTTGGTCGCATGCCCGGTCTGGCAGGCCGAGGCCACGTGCTTGACCGGACCGTACTCGGTGCCGGTGTAGTACTCTGTGATCCAGACCATGGCGGCGGTCAGCACCAGGCCGATGATGGCGCAGGTGAACATGCTGCCGGTGGTGATGCCTGCTGCCGGGTCGCCAGCACCAATCAGCCACGAGGTCACCGGGTAGTAGAAGGCCAGCGCCAGCACACCGGCCACGATCAGCCCCTTGTACAGTGCGCCCATGATCTTGCCGCCGTCGGAAGTCTTGACGAAGTAGCAGCCGACGATGGAGGCGATGATGGAGACGGCACCCAGCGCCAGCGGGTAGAGGATCAGCGCGTCGCCGAGGCCAGGGAAGGCCTTGAGCGTGAGCGCGCCGAGCACCATGGTGGCGACCACGGTCACCACGTAGGTTTCGAACAGGTCGGCAGCCATGCCGGCACAGTCGCCAACGTTGTCGCCGACGTTGTCGGCGATCACCGCCGGGTTGCGCGGATCGTCCTCTGGAATGCCGGCCTCGACCTTGCCGACCAGGTCGGCGCCGACGTCAGCGCCCTTGGTGAAGATGCCGCCGCCGAGACGGGCGAAGATGGAAATCAGCGAGGAGCCGAAAGCCAGGCCGATCAGCGCGTGCAGCGCCGTGTCCTGGTTCAGCCCGAAGGCCAGCAGACCGCCGTAATAGCCGGCCACGCCGAGCAGGCCCAGACCGACCACCAGCATGCCGGTGATCGCGCCGCCCTTGAAGGCCACGTCCAGTGCCGGCGCAATGCCCCCGCGTGCTGCCTCGGCAGTACGCACATTGGCCCGCACGGAAACGTTCATGCCGATGAAGCCGGCCGCACCGGACAGCACCGCACCGATGACGAAGCCAACGGCCGTCGCCATGCCCAGGAAGATGGCGATCAGCACCGCCATCACCACGCCGACCATCGCAATGGTCTTGTACTGACGATTCAGGTAGGCCGCAGCCCCTTCCTGGATCGCCTTGGCGATTTCCTGCATGCGCGCGTTCCCCGCCGGCAATGCAAGAATGGAACGACTGGACAACCAGCCGTAGGCAACCGCCAATACGGCACATAACAACGCCAACCACAATGCAGAAGACATTATTTCCCCTCTCTTCTAAACGGACAAACAAATGAACAGGCTATTTCTCCGAAAAACCTTCCGGACAGCATAAAACCACGCGAGGCAAATCGCGTCGTTTGCGGAAGTGAAGGGAAACGGGGGTTGGTCGGTCTGTGCCGACAGGGGTCTTGCCCTGGAAACTGCCTTGATCGCGGCAGCACTTCCTGTTTCTGCGAGGAAGGCTGGCCGCGTCGTCATGCGCTGACCCTTAGTTCAGGGACGTGACACGATCGGACACGCCGATCCTGCCATCGTCACACACCCTGAGGTGTGCGGGGAAGACTGGGGATAAGTGACGGCGAGTGCCGTCACATCTTCTCTCTGCCTGAATGAATTTCATGAAATCCCGCTTGCCACTGAATCATTGGAGAAACCTGACTGACGGACGAGGGGGCATGCCCCTCTGGTGGGGAAAATTACCCCCTTTTCCGGACTCGGTCAAACGGTTTGCTCAGACTTGATGCAAATAGGCCGCAAGCGGGAAAAAAGAACAATGTCAGATGGCGGCTTCGTTGGTTTCGCCGGTACGGATGCGGACCACCTGCTCGACCGAGGTGACGAAGATCTTGCCGTCACCGATCTTGCCGGTGCGTGCCGCCTTGACGATGGCATCGATGGCCGGATCGACCTGTTCGGTGGCAACGACGATTTCGATCTTGATCTTGGGCAGGAAATCGACGACGTATTCGGCGCCACGATACAACTCGGTATGACCCTTCTGGCGGCCAAAACCCTTGACCTCGGTCACGGTCAGGCCGGTGATGCCGACCTCGGACAGGGCTTCACGGACTTCGTCGAGCTTGAACGGCTTGATGATGGCTTCGATTTTTTTCATGTTGAATACCCCTTCTCTCTGTGTAATCTCAATATTCGTCGGCGTAGCGATTGGTGATCGGATAACGCCAGTCCTTGCCGAAACCGCGCGGCGTGATGCGGATGCCGACCGGCGCCTGGCGGCGCTTGTACTCGGCGATGCGCAGCAGGCGGACGACGCGGCGGACATCGGCTTCGGGCAGGCCGGCGGCGATGATCTCGCGCGGGCTGCGGTCTTCTTCTATGTAGGCGCGGACGATGGCGTCGAGCACTTCGTACTCGGGCAGCGAATCCTGGTCCTTCTGGTCCGGCTTGAGTTCGGCCGACGGCGGGCGGACGATGATGTTCTCGGGGATCACCGGCGCGCCTGCGCACAGCGTATTGCGGTAGCGCGACAGGCGATAGACCAGTGTCTTGTAGACGTCCTTGATCACCGCGAAGCCGCCGGCCATGTCGCCGTACAGCGTGCAGTAGCCGACCGCCATCTCGGACTTGTTGCCGGTGGTCAGGACCAGCTTGCCGGTCTTGTTCGAGAGCGCCATCAGGATGTTGCCGCGAATCCGCGCCTGGATGTTCTCTTCGGTGGTGTCGCTGGGCAGGCCGGCGAACAGCGGCGCCAGCATGGCTTCGTAGGTGGCCATGGCCGGGGCGATGGCGATTTCGTCGTAGCTGCAACCGAGCTGGCGGATCATCTCGCGCGAGTCGTCGAGGCTCATCTGCGCGGTGTAGGGCGACGGCATCATGACCGCGTGCACCTTGTCGGCGCCCAGCGCGTCGACGGCGACGCACAGCGTCAATGCTGAATCGATGCCGCCGGAGAGGCCGATGATCGCGCCCTTGAAGCCGGTCTTGCCGATGTAGTCGCGCACGCCGAGGACCAGCGCGGCGTAGGCTTCGGCTTCCAGCGAGAGCGGTTCGGCGTGCTCGTCGGACTGCAGGCGGCCGCGATCGAAATCGACGATGCCGAGCGCTTCCTCGAACTGCGGCAGGCGCATGCAGATCTGTTCGCGTTCGTCGATGGCGAAAGAAGCGCCATCGAAGACCAGTTCGTCCTGGCCGCCAACCAGGTTGCAATAGATCGCGGGCACGCCGGTCGCCTCGACCCGCTCGCCGAGCACGCGGGCGCGCTCGTGGTGCTTCTCCAGATGACAGGGCGAGGCGTTGAGCACCAGCACCAGTTCGGCACCGGCGGCGCAGGCCAGCTCATAGGCGCCCGCTTCCCAGATGTCGGCACAGATGTTGATGCCGACATTGACGCCACCCAGGGTGACGACGCAGGCTTCCTGCCCCGGCTCGAAATAGCGTTTCTCGTCGAAGACGTCGTAGTTGGGCAGGCGAATCTTGCGGTAGACCGCAGTTTTCCGGCCATTTTCGATGACCGAGGCGGCGTTGTGGCAGACGCCGTTGAATTCTTCCGGATGGCCGACCACCAAGGCAATCCCGTCGACACGGGCAGCCAGATCGTCGAGCGCCCGCTGGCAGGCCCGGTAGAAATCCGGGCGCAGCAGCAGGTCTTCCGGCGGATAGCCGCTGAGCGCCAGTTCCGGCGTCAGCAGCACCTGCGCGCCGCGGGCCTTGGCCGCGGCAGCACAGGCGACGATACGGTCGACGTTGCCGGTCAGGTCACCGACAACGGCATTGAACTGGGCAACGGCGACACGCAGCATCTTAGTAGTTCGGCTTGTCTTTCGCGTCGTTGTAACGCTTGATGCCGGAGGTGATTTCTTCACGGGCGGCGTCGATACCCTGCCAGCCGTTGACCTTGACCCACTTGCCGGGTTCCAGATCCTTGTAGTGCTCGAAGAAGTGCGAAATCTGCTTGCGCAGCAGTTCCGGCGTGTCTTCGTAGGTCTTGACGTCGTTGTACAGCGGGGTCAGCTTGGACACCGGCACGGCCAGCAGCTTGGCATCCTCGCCACCTTCGTCGGTCATCGACAGCTGGCCCAGCGGACGGCAGCGGACGACGACGCCCGGCGGCAGCGGGAAGGGGCTGATCACCAGCACGTCGACCGGATCGCCGTCGCCGGCGATGGTGTGCGGGATGTAGCCGTAGTTGCACGGGTAGTGCATCGCCGTCGACATGAAACGGTCGACGAAGATGGCACCGCTGTCCTTGTCGACTTCGTACTTGACCGGGTCGGAATGCGCCGTGATCTCGATGATCACGTTGAAGTCGTCGGGGAGGGACTTGCCGGAGGGAACGTCGTTAAGCGCCATTATTATCTCTCTGCGATTGAGTTTGAAAAAGAAGCCTCGGAATTATAGCTTGCCCGACCGCGGGATCATTGCCAGGCGGCAAGAAACTCGCGCCAGTGCTGTGCATCGATTTTCGCCAACTGGGCCTTGATGAAGGCCTGCTCGGCAAGTTCCTCGTCGGCGGTCAACTCGCCGCGCATGCGGCGGAAACGATTGTAGACCAGGTAGGTATTGACCACGTCGGTCTCGCAGTAATCGCGGATATCGGCCGCCTGCCCTGCCTGCCAGGCTTCCCAGACCTTGCTGCCGTCCATGCCGAGCTTGCCGGGAAAACCGAACAATTTGGCCAGGTCGTCGAGCGGTGCGTTGGCACGGCCGTTGTACAGCGCCAGCAGGTCCATCAGGTCGAGGTGACGGGTGTGGTAGCGGCTGATGTAGTTGTTCCACTTGAAGTCGCGCGAGTCGGCGTAGTCGCCGTCGCCCATATCCCAGTAGCGCGGCGCCGAAACGCCGTGGAGCATGCCGCGGTAATGCAGGACCGGCAGGTCGAAGCCGCTGCCGTTCCAGGAAATGATCTGCGGCGTGAATTTCTCGATGCCGTCAAAGAAGCGCTGGATGATCGCGCCTTCGTCGAGATCCGGCTCGGCCAGCGACCACACCTTGAAGCCTTCGAGCGTACGCAGTACGCAGGAGATGGCGACGATGCGCTGCAGGTGCAGCGGCAGGAAGTCGTTGCCGCTCTTCGCCCGGCGCTGCTGGAAGGCCAATTCGGCGACTTCGGCGTCGGACAGTTCGGCCGGCAGGTCGTTGATCCGGCGCAGCCCCGGCACATCGGGAATGGTCTCGATATCGAAGACGAGAACCGGCTTCATGCAGGGAAGACGCCGGTCGACAGGTAGCGGTCGCCGCGGTCGCAGACGATGGAGACGATGGTCGCGTTTTCCAGGGTCTGGGCCAGACGCAGCGCCACGGCAAGCGCACCACCGGACGAGATGCCGGCGAAGATGCCTTCCTCGACGGCGAGCCGCCGGGTCATCGCCTCGGCGTCGGCCTGGCTGACGTATTCGATGCGGTCGACATTGGTCGGCGCGTAGATCTTCGGCAGGTAGGCTTCCGGCCACTTGCGGATGCCGGGAATCTGGCTGCCGTCTTCCGGCTGGCAGCCGACGATGGTGATCGCCGGGTTCATTTCCTTGAGGTAACGGCTGGTGCCCATGATGGTGCCGGTGGTGCCCATGCTGGAAACGAAATGGGTGACGCGGCCATTGGTGTCGCGCCAGATTTCCGGACCGGTGCCTTCGTAATGGGCGACGGGGTTGTCCGGGTTGGCGAACTGGTCAAGGATGATGCCCTTGCCCTCGTCGCGCATGCGTTCGGCGACGTCGCGGCACAGTTCCATGCCGCCGTCCTTGGGCGTCAGCACCAGTTCGGCGCCATAGGCGCGCATGCTCTGGCGGCGCTCGATGCTCTGGTTCTCGGGCATCACCAGGATCATCTTGTAGCCCTTGATCGCCGCCGCCATGGCCAGCGCGATGCCGGTGTTGCCGGAAGTCGCCTCGATCAGCGTGTCGCCCGGCTTGATGTCGCCGCGCGCTTCGGCGCGCTGGATCATCGACAATGCCGGCCGATCCTTGACCGAACCGGCCGGGTTGTTGCCTTCGAGCTTGGCCAGGATGACGTTGCCGCGGCGTTCGTTGTCGGCACTGGGAATGCGCTGCAGGCGAACCAGCGGCGTGTTTCCGACAAAATCCTGCAGGGTTTTATACATGGGCTTGCAACCAGTCGATATATTGGGAAACGCCCTCCTCGACCGTCGCCATCGGCGCGTCGTAGCCCGCGTCGCGCAGCTTGGTCAGATCCGCCTGCGTGAACGCCTGGTACTTGCCCTTCAAGGCTTCGGGGAAGGCGATGTATTCGAGCAAACCCTGTGCCCGGAGTTCCGCCAGACCGAGCGGCGCTTCGCCCTTGGCCTTGCGGCAGCCGTTGACCGCGGCCACGGCGACATCGTTGAAGCTTTGCGCACGGCCCGAGCCGAGGTTGAAGATGCCGGACTTTTCCGGGTGGTCGAGGAAGAACAGATTAACCTTGGCCACATCGCCGACGAAGACGAAGTCGCGCATCTGGCCGCCGTTCTCGTAACCGTGCGAGCCCTCGAACAGCTTGACCTTGCCGTCGGCGCGGAACTGGTGGAAGTTGTGGAAGGCCACCGAGGCCATGCGTCCCTTGTGGTTCTCGCGCGGGCCATAGACGTTGAAGTAGCGGAAGCCGACGATCTGCGACGAGGGCTGCAGCGCCAGACGCTTGCGGACGATCTGGTCAAACAGGAACTTGGAGTAGCCGTAAACATTGAGCGGCCCCTCGAATTCGCGCTCCTCGCGGAAGACGCTGGAAGCGCCATAGGTCGCCGCCGACGAGGCGTAGAGGAACTGCACGTCCTGATCGAGGCACCAGTCGAGCAGGATGCTGGAGTAACGGAAATTGTTCTCCATCATGTAGCGACCGTCGGTTTCCATGGTGTCGGAGCAGGCCCCCTCGTGGAAGATGGCTTCGACATCGCCATCGAAATGACCGGCCTGGATGCGCTCGATGAAGTCCTGCTTGTCGATGTAATCGACGATGTCGCAGTCGATCAGATTCTTGAACTTCTCGGCCTTGCTCAGGTTGTCGACGGCGATGATCTTGGTCACGCCGCGCTCGTTGAGCGCCTTGACGATGTTGGAACCGATGAAGCCGGCGGCGCCGGTGACGATGGTTTTCATGCCTTCTCCTTACAGGGCGCCCGCGATTTCGTCGCGGGTGACAACGGCGGTACCCAGTTTGCCGACGACAATGCCGGCGGCGATGTTGGCGACCCGAATGGCCTCGGCCCAGTCGGCGCCGGCGGCGAGCATCACGGCCAGCGTGGCGATGACGGTATCGCCGGCACCGGAAACGTCGAAGACTTCACGGGCCTGCGCGGCCTGGTGGAAGGTCTGACCGTCGGCGAAGAGCGTCATGCCCTCCTCGCTACGGGTGACCAGCAGGGCTTCGAGGCCGAGTTCGCCACGCAGTTTCTCCGCCTTGGCGAACAGTTCGGCGTCCGACGACCAGCGACCGACGACGTCGCGCAGTTCGGAACGGTTCGGGGTGATGACAGTCGCCCCGGCGTATTTGCCCCACTCGTCGCCCTTGGGATCGACCAGCACCGGCTTGGCAGCGGCGCGGGCGAGACGGATCATCTCGGCAATATGGGTCAGCCCCCCCTTGCCATAGTCGGACAGGATGACGATGTCGCAATCGGCCAGGCGGCGCTCGAATTCGGCGAGCTTGGCCTGCAGGATTTCATGCGATGGCGGGGTTTCGAAATCGATGCGCAGCAATTGCTGCTGACGACCGATGACCCGCAATTTGACCGTGGTATCGATGTCGCGGTCGACCTGCAGGTCGGCAGCAATTTCCCCTTCAAGCAGCAGGCGCTTGAGCGCTCGACCGGCATCGTCATCACCGACAACCGACAGCAGGGTCGTCCTGGCACCGAGCGAGGCGGCATTACGGGCGACGTTGGCAGCACCGCCGAGGCGCTCTTCCATGCGCTCGACCTTGACCACCGGCACCGGCGCTTCCGGCGAAATCCGGCTGACGTCGCCGAACCAGTAGCGGTCCAGCATCACGTCGCCGACGACGAGCAGGCGGACCTGCGTGAGTTTTTCCAGCATGGGTGTCCTACAGGGATTGATCGAATTCTTCGCCGCGACGCGGCGGATTGGTTTCCCAGCCGCCGCAGGCCGGGCAGCGCCAGTAAAACTGGCGCGCCTTGAAGCCGCAATTATTGCACCGATAGCGCGACAGGCGGCGGGTATAGCCCTGGATGATGCTCTTGGCCAGCTCGACATCGCCGCGCACCTCCGGCGAAGCCAGCGGCAGCCGCGCGCTCATCAGCTTCTCCAGGCCGAGCAGGGTCGGATTGCGCTGCAACTCGGCCCGCACCAGCCGGTAGGCCGCTTCATTGCCCTGGCCTTCGAGCACCAGTTGATAGACCACATCGAGCAGATCAAGCGAGGGATAGTGTTCGAGATAACCGCTGAGCAGCGCGATGCCTTCATCGCGGCGCGACAGCCTCAGGTAGGCGTCGAGCAGGCGTTGGGCAACCAGCGACAAGTAAGCAGGATCCTGCTGTTCGATGCCCTGCCAGACGGCAATCGCCTCTTCGGTCCGGCCTTCCTGAGCAAGCAGGTCGCCGAGCAGCATGCTGGCACGAACGCACTTGCGGTTCTCCTGCATCGCCACATCAAGGTAGGCCCTCGCCGAATCGCTGCGCGAGCGCATGATTTCGCCGGCTGCGAGTTCGCAGTAGTACTCGGCGATTTCCTTGTGCGAGGCCAGATCGGGCAGTTCGCGGGCGATCTCGATGGCTTTCTGCCACTCTTTACCGACCTGGTAGATCTCCAGCAGCGAACGCTTGGCGTCGGCATCGCGCGCCGTGCCGACCAGCTTGTTGAAGATTTCCTCGGCCCGGTCGAGCAGGCCGGCCTTGAGGAAGTCCTGGCCGAGTTCGACCATGGCTTGCAAGCGGTGCTTTTCCTCGATATCCGGCAGCCCCAGCAGGTTCTGGTGCATGCGGATGGCCCGCTCGGTCTCGCCGCGGCGACGGAACAGGTTGCCGAGGGCGAAATGCAGTTCAACGGTCTGCGAATCGACCTTGGCGACTTCGAGGAAGGAGTCGATGGCCTTGTCCGGCTGCTCGTTGAGCAGGAAATTCAGGCCCGTGAAATAGGAGCGCGGCAGGGCGCGCGATTCGTGCACCACCTGGCGCATGTCAATGCGCGCAGCCATCCAGCCGACGGCAAAAAACACCGGAACCAGCAGGAGTTGCCAGTATTCGAAGATATCGTTCATTGCGGGGGAGGCACGTCGGGCAGCACGGGCGCGGCTGGCTCGGCCTGGCCTGCGGCGCGCCGGAGTCGGGACAGTTCGCGACGCTGGCGAAAGACCACGCCAACCAGCGACAGCACGCCAAGAATGGCGCCGCCGGCAAAAAAGACCAGCAGCAGGATGACCAGCGGCGTCTGCCACTGATAGTCGAGCACCAGGTTCAGGGTGACCGGTGCCGTATTCTGGACGGCAAAGACGACCAGAAAGGCGAAGATGATGAAACGCAGGAACCAGGTAAGCGCTGTCATGACATTCAATGAAAAGGGGCAGTGAAATTCACTGCCCCGAATCTACCACATTGGGCCAAGCCCGGCTTTAGATCGACTGATCGACCCGCTCGCGCAATTCCTTGCCGGCCTTGAAGTGGGGAACCCACTTTGCCGGCACGCTGACCTTTTCCCCGGATTTCGGGTTACGTCCAACGCGCGGCGGCCGATAGTTGAGCGCGAAGCTGCCGAATCCGCGGATCTCGATGCGGTCCCCGCGCACCAGCGCTTCGGACATCGCATCGAGAATCATCTTGACTGCGAAATCAGCATCTTTCGCCACCAACTGCGGAAAGCGTTCCGCCAGCCGGGCGATGAGCTCGGATTTGGTCATGTCGCCTGCCTATCAGCCTTGCTGGTTCAGCTTGGCCTTGAGCAGGGCACCCAGGTTGGTCGTACCGGTGGCGGCGGAAGTGTCAGCAGAGAACTTCTGCATGGCTTCGTGCTGCTCGGCTTGATCCTTGGCCTTGATGGACAGATTGATGCCACGGGTCTTGCGATCCACGTTGATGATCATGGCTTCGATCTCGTCGCCCACCTTCAGGTGCTGGGACAGGTCCTCGGTACGCTCGCGGGAGAACTCGGAGGCGCGCAGGTAGGCTTCGTTCTCGCCGTCCAGCGTGACCACGGCACCACGTGCGTCGACCGACTTGACGGTGCCGCGAACGATGCTGTTCTTCTCGTGGGTAGCGATGAAGTTGGCGTACGGGTCTCCGTCGAGCTGCTTGATGCCCAGGGAGATACGCTCCTTCTCGACGTCGATGCCGAGAACCACGGCTTCGACTTCGTCACCCTTCTTGAAGTTGCGGATGGCCTCTTCGCCGGTCGCGGACCAGGACAGGTCGGACAGGTGAACCAGACCGTCGATGCCACCCGGCAGGCCGATGAAGATACCGAAGTCGGTGATCGACTTGATACCGCCCTTCACCTTGTCGCCCTTCTTGTGGTTCATCGCGAAGTCGTCCCACGGATTCGCCTGGCACTGCTTCATGCCCAGCGAGATACGGCGACGCTCTTCGTCGATTTCCAGGATCATGACTTCGACTTCGTCGCCGAGCGAGACAACCTTGGACGGGTGGACGTTCTTGTTGGTCCAGTCCATTTCGGAGACGTGCACCAGGCCTTCGATGCCCTGTTCGATTTCGACGAAGCCGCCGTAATCGGTCAGGTTGGTGACCTTGCCGAACAGGCGGGTGCCGGCCGGGTAGCGGCGGGCAATACCGACCCACGGATCGTCGCCCAGTTGCTTCATGCCCAGCGAGACGCGGTTCTTCTCGGCGTCGAACTTGAGGATCTTGGCGGTCACTTCGTCACCGACGTTGAGCACTTCGCTCGGGTGACGGACACGGCGCCAGGCCAGGTCGGTGATGTGCAGCAGGCCATCGATGCCGCCCAGGTCGACGAATGCGCCGTAGTCGGTGATGTTCTTGACGATGCCCTTGACGGTAGCACCTTCCTTGAGGTTTTCCATCAGCTTTTCGCGATCCTTGTCGGCGGTCGCTTCGAGGACGGCACGACGGGACAGGACGACGTTGTTACGCTTGCGGTCAAGCTTGATGACCTTGAACTCCATGGTCTTGCCTTCGTACGGCGTGGTGTCCTTGACCGGACGCATGTCGACCAGCGAGCCCGGAAGGAAGGCACGGACGCCGTTGGACATGACGGTGAGACCACCCTTGACCTTGCCGGTGATGGTGCCGGAAACCAGGGCACCGTCGTTGAGGGCTTGCTCGAGGAAGTTCCAGGAGGCGATGCGCTTGGCGCGATCGCGGGACAGACGGGTCGAACCATAGCCGTCTTCCAGCATTTCGATGGCGACCTGGACGAAATCGCCGACGGCGACTTCAACTTCACCCTGGTCGTTCAGGAATTCTTCTACGGGAACGTAGGATTCGGATTTCAGGCCGGCATTGACCACGACGAAATTGTGGTCGATGAGCACCACTTCTGCAGTGATGACTTCGCCTTGACGCATTTCCTGGCGAGCCAGGGATTCTTCAAAAAGTTGAGCAAAAGATTCCATTACGGAGTGAGTTCCTTGCCACGAATCAGACGACCCGCGACGGGTTGAAGGTTAATGAAACGATGCTTCGGCAAACCAGTCCAGCACCTGCTTCACCGCCTGTTCGATGGTGAGATGGGTGGTGTCCAGCAGCCGGGCATCGGCCTCCTGCCTGAGCGGCGCCACGCTGCGTTGCGAATCGCGCGCATCACGTTGCTGCAGGTCCGACAGAAGGTCCGGGAGATTAGCAGAGAAACCTTTTTCGATCAACTGCTTATAGCGACGTTCAGCGCGCGCCTCGGCCGTCGCCGTCAGGAAGACCTTGAGCGGTGCGCGCGGGAAGACCACCGAGCCCATGTCGCGACCGTCGCCGACCAGGCCGGGTGCCGTGTTGAAGGCGCGCTGGCGGAACAGCAGCGCCTCGCGTACGGCCGGCAGCGCCGCGACTTTCGAGGCACCCGCCGAAATCTCTTCGGTGCGGATGGCATCGCCAACCAGAACGCCGGCCAGGCGAATATCCTCACCAGTAAACACCACGTCGAGACCGGCGGCAATGGCGGCAACGCCGGCCTCATCGCCCCAGGCCACACCGGCCCGCTGTGCGGCCAGCGCAGTCAGGCGGTAGAGTGCGCCGGAATCGAGATAGGCAAAACCGAGTGCCGCCGCCACGCGCGCCGCCACCGTCCCCTTGCCGGAAGCCGACGGGCCGTCGATGGCAATCACCGGCGCCGCCCGGGTGACTTCGGCAAAGCGCTCGAAGTAATCGGGGAAGGTCTTGCCGACGCACTTCGGATCGTTGATCCGCAGCGGCGTCGCAAACGCCGCCAGCGAGAAGCACATGGCCATGCGGTGATCGTCATAGGTATCGATGGCCGCCGGCTTCAGCGGCGCCGGGGTGACGCGGATGTAATCGGCGCCCTCCTCGACTTGGGCGCCGAGCTTGCGCAGTTCGGTCGCCATCGCGGCGATGCGGTCGGTTTCCTTGACCCGCCAGCTGGCGATGTTGCGCAGCGTGGTCGTGCCCTTGGCGAACAGCGCAGCGGTAGCCAGCGTCATCGCCGCATCGGGAATGTGGTTGCAATCGAGGTCGACGGCGACCAGCCCGCCCTCTGGCGCACGCGCTGCCATCCAGTTCGGCCCGGTTTCGATGATGGCGCCCATCTGCGCCAGCGCTTCGGCGAATTTCACGTCGCCCTGGATCGAATCGGCGCCAACGCCTTCGACGCGCACCGGTCCGCCACCAATCGCCCCGAGCGCCAGGAAGTAGGACGCCGACGAGGCATCGCCTTCGACATACACCGTGCCCGGCGACTGGTAGCGGCTACCGGCCCTGACCGAAAAGCGCTGCCAGCCGTCGCGCTCGACGACAACCCCGAAGCGGGCCATGGTCGCCAGCGTGATCTCGATGTAGGGCTTGGAAATCAGCTCGCCGACCACTTCGACGGCCACCGTCTCGCCGGTCAGCGGCAAGGCCATCAGCAGGCCGGTCAGGAACTGGCTGGAGACATCGCCGCGCACCTTGACCACGCCGCCAGGGCGGATGGTCGCTGGCTTGAGCTGCAGCGGCGGGTAACCGTCGTTGCCGAGGTAAGTGACATCGGCGCCGAGCTGGCGCAAACCATCGACCAGGTCGCCAATCGGCCGTTCATGCATGCGGGCGACGCCCTTCAGCACATAGTCGCCGCCGACCAGCGCCAACGCCGCCGTCAGCGGCCGGAAGGCGGTGCCGGCGTTGCCGAGGAACAATTCCGCTGCCTTGACCGGAAAGCGACCGCCGCAACCGGCAATTTTCCAGTGCTCACCGCCCAGGTGCGTGACGCCAACGCCCAGCGCCTGCAGCGCCTCGAGCATGCGCTCGGTATCGTCCGACGCGAGCAGGTCGCGCACCTCGGTCTCGCCCTCAGCCAGCGCAGCGAGCAGCAGGACGCGGTTGGAAATGCTCTTCGAACCGGGCAGGCGAACGGTACCGGCAGCAGACAATAATTGCGGGAGGTCGAGGAATTCCATGGCGACGGGACTGTGTGGAAAGTCCGCCAGTTTACCCGTGGACTGCGAAAGTCCGAAGCACGAAACCTCAGAAGCCCTTCTCGGCCTCGGCAAAACTCGGCGCCACCGCATCCTTGGCCGACAGCAACGGCGTCCCGGCAAAGCCCCAGTCGATGGCCAGGGCGGGATCGTCCCAGCGAATGCAGCGTTCATGCGCGGGCGAGTAGTAGTCGGTCGTCTTGTACAGAAACTCCGCCGTTTCGCTCAACGTCACGAAACCGTGCGCAAAACCGGGCGGAATCCATATCTGCCGCTTGTTTTCGGCCGACAGCAACGTCCCGGACCAATGACCGAAAGTCGCCGAATCGCGACGCAGGTCCACCGCAACATCGTAAACCTCGCCCTGAATGACGCGTATCAGTTTGCCTTGAGCCTTGGGCGGCAGTTGGTAATGCAAGCCCCTGAGCACTCCGATGGTACTTTTTGAGTGATTATCCTGAACAAACCTGACATGCTCCCCGACGAGTTCATCGAAGGCACGCTGATTGAAACTCTCGAAGAAAAAACCGCGCGTATCACCGAATACTGTCGGCTCCAACAGCAGGACACCGGGAAGGGGCATGGCGAGCAAGCGCATCACATCGCCCTGTCCGACAACAGAGCGGACAAATACTGACCATAGGGGTTCTTGAGCATCGGCGCAGCCAGCACTTCAAGTTGCCCGGCATCTATCCAGCCCTTACGGAAGGCGATTTCCTCGGGACAGGATATTTTCAACCCCTGTCGCTTCTCGATGGTGGCTATGAACTGGCTGGCCTCGAGCAGGCTCTCGTGGGTACCGGTATCTAGCCAGGCGTGACCGCGCCCCATGAGCCTGACGTTCAACTGACCGCGCTCAAGATAAAGGCGGTTGATATCGGTGATCTCCAATTCGCCTCTGGCCGACGGGCGAAGATCGCGGGCCATGTCGATCACCTGATCATCATAGAAATAAAGACCGGTAACAGCATAGTGTGACTTCGGCAGCCTGGGCTTTTCCTCCAGACTGACCGCACGACCCTCCTGGTCGAACTCGACGACGCCATAACGTTCCGGATCATGTACATGATAGGCGAAAACGGTGGCACCACTGGCCTGGGCACCAACTTCCGCCAGATCGGCGGCCAACTCATGGCCATAGAAAATATTGTCACCTAGGATCAGCGTCGAATTGTCGTTGCCGACGAATTCGCGGCCGATGATGAAGGCCTGTGCGAGGCCGTCCGGGCTCGGCTGTACCGCGTATTGCAGGTTCAGTCCCCACTGGCTGCCGTCGCCGAGCAGTTGCTGGAAGCGCGGGGTGTCCTGCGGCGTCGAGATGATCAGGATGTCACGGATACCTGCCAGCATCAGCGTGCTCAGCGGGTAATAAATCATCGGTTTGTCGTGGATCGGCAGCAATTGCTTGGAAACTGCCAGCGTGACCGGATACAGGCGGGTACCGGAACCGCCGGCAAGGATGATGCCCTTGCGCTGTTTTTTTCCCGAACTCATGCGCACTCTCCATAGTGTTTGCCCAGCCAGTCGCGATATGCGCCGCTGGTGACGTTTTTCACCCAGTCCTGATTGTCCAGATACCAGCGGACCGTCTTGCGGATGCCGGTTTCGAAGGTTTCCGCCGGCTTCCAGCCGAGTTCGCGCTCCAGCTTCGTCGCATCGATGGCGTAGCGGCGATCGTGGCCCGGCCGGTCGGTCACGAAGGTGATCTGTTCCCGGTACGACTTGCCGTCGGCACGCGGACTCAATTCGTCCAGGATCGCGCACAGCGTGTGCACCACGTCGAGATTGGCCTTCTCGTTCCAGCCGCCAACGTTGTACACCTCGCCCAGCCGGCCAGCTTCGAGCACACGGCGGATGGCGCTGCAGTGATCCTTGACGTACAGCCAGTCGCGGATCTGCTGGCCGTCACCGTAGATCGGCAGGGGCTTGCCGGCCAGCGCGTTGTGGATGCACAGCGGGATCAGCTTTTCCGGGAAATGGTAAGGGCCGTAGTTGTTCGAGCAGTTGGTGGTCAGCACCGGCAGCCCGTAGGTGTGGTGATAGGCGCGCACCAGATGGTCGGACGCCGCCTTGCTCGCCGAGTACGGGCTGTTCGGCTCGTAGCGATTGGTCTCGGTAAAGGCCGGATCGTCCTTGGCCAGCGAGCCGTACACCTCGTCGGTCGACACGTGCAGGAAACGGAAGGCGGCCTTGTCGGTTTCGTTCAGCCCGCCGAAATAGGCGCGCACGGCTTCCAGCAGGCGGAAAGTGCCGACGATATTGGTCTGGATGAAATCTTCCGGGCCATGAATGCTGCGATCGACATGCGACTCGGCGGCAAAATTGATGACTGCGCGCGGTTTGTGCTCGGCAAGCAGTCTGGCGACCAGACCGAAATCGCCGATGTCGCCGCGGACGAATACATGCGCCGGATTCCCGTCGAGCGTCGCGAGATTTTCCAGATTGCCCGCGTAAGTCAGGGCATCGAGGTTGATGACGCTCTCGTTATGCTGCGCGCACCAGTCAAGAACGAAATTGCTGCCGATGAAGCCGGCGCCACCTGTGACGAGGATCATGAAAGTCGCTGCCTACGAAATAAGCCGGATTTTATCCCAGCCGCCATTCATTCCTGACGAATCCTCAGGAAACTGGCGAAGCGCGGCAGACCGTTGGGCGTCAGTTCGCGATAGCGGTAAGTGACCGTCGCACCAAGCGGCGGAGGGTTTCTGCGTTGCGCATCGGTAAATCCCGTACCCAGACGAAATTCACGACCGTCCGGCATGCGCAGGCGCAAGGCGCCCATCAGCCCGAGATATTTTCCCTTGCCTGGCAGATGCGCAATGACGACAGCCTCGGCATCAAGCCAGGGCTTGAGTTTGAGCAGGGTATCGGAACGACCGGTTTCGTAGAGGGCATCGGCGCGGTGCAGCATCAGGCCTTCGCCGCCAGCCTTGACGGTCTGCGCCAGCATCCGCTGCAGTGCTTCCCGACTGGACACTCGGGTTTGCGGTATGGCTTCCAGCCAGGGCAAGCCGGCGGCGGCGACAATTTCCCGAATGCGACCGGCGCGCTCGGAAAAATCGCCGGGCGCTCCCGGCAGCTCGAAGATCATGTAGCGGACCTGACGCCACTCCTCATCAACGGCTTGATCCCGGCGCACGATGCCGGACAGCCGATCGAACTGGCCGCGGGCCAGCCAGAGCTCGCCGTCCAGGGCGGTTTTCGGCAAGGGGTCGGTGAACCACGCCGGCGCATTGACCCGGTAGCCGCTGCGAGCACGCAGCGTTTCGCCATCCCAGACGGCGCGCACACCGTCGAGCTTCTCGCTGACCAGATAAGCGGAAACATCGATGTTGTCGCGGTAAACGTTGGCCAGCAGGAGTTCCGGTGGCGCGGCGGCGAGCGGCAGCGAGAGCAGCAACGCGAGTCCGCAGAGCAGCGCGCGCAGCCGCCGCATGCTCAGCTTCCCGCCCACTCCCGGCGCGCCTGGCGGGCGATGCCGAAGACATCTTCGAGGCGCTCGCCGTCGGCCTTGTCGAGGGCATCACGCAGATCGTCGAGCTGGGCGCGGTAGCTGTCGAGTTCGCCGAGCAGCGCCTGGCGATTGGCCAGGCAGATGTCGCGCCACATTTCCGGATGGCTGGCGGCGATCCGCGTGAAGTCGCGGAAACCGGAGGCGGCAAAGGTGAAGAACAGCTCGGCGTCGTCGCGCACTGCCAGGTCATGGACCAGGGCGAAGGACAGCAGATGTGGCAGGTGGCTGACGGCGGCGAAAACACGGTCGTGCATCTCCGGCGTCAGCTCGTAGATGTCGGCGCCGCACAGCGCCCAGGCGCGCTTGACGCGGTCGAGGCGCTCGTCGTTGTTCTCGTCCAGCGGCGTGACGACGACCTTCTTGCCCTGATACAGGTCGTGTCTTGCGGCCGACGGCCCGCTGTTCTCGGCGCCGGCAATCGGATGCGCCGGCACGAACTTGCCGATGTGGCCGCGAAAGGCGGCGCGCGCCGCGGCGACGACGTCGCCCTTGGTCGAACCGCCGTCGGTGACGATGGTGTTCGGCCCGAGATAAGGCGCGATGCGGGCAAAGATTTCCGGCATCTGCGCCACCGGGGTCGCCACCAGCACGATGTCGGCATCGCCGATTTCGTGCGCCGGGTTGATCCCGGCGCGGTCGATGACGCCGAGTTCCTGCGCCACACGCAGCGTCGACGGCGTGCGGCCGAAACCGACCACCTCCTCGACGGCGCCGGCCGCCTTCAGCCCGAGCGCAAAGGAACCGCCGATCAGGCCGGTGCCGAAGACGACGATCTTGCCGAACTCGGGCTGACCGGCGTCCATTTACAGGGCCTTTTCCAGCGCTGCAATGAAGCGCGCGTTCTCGGCCTCGGTGCCAATCGTCACGCGCAGCCACTCGGGCATGCCGTAGCCGCCGATCGGCCGGACGATGACGCCCTGCTGCAGCAACTTCTGGTTGACCACCGCACCGTCGCCAGCCTTGAAGGTGACGAAATTACCGTAGGACGGGATGTAGGCCAAGCCGAGCTTTTCCAGCGCGGCGACGATCTGCGCCATGCCTCGCCGGTTGAGTTCGTAGCTGGCCTGCAGGAATTCGTCGTCGTCGAGCGCGGCAAGCGCGCCGGCGAGCGCCAGGTTGTTCACGTTGAATGGCTGGCGGACGCGGTTCATCAGGTCGGCCACCGCCGGCGAGGCAATGCCGTAGCCAACGCGCAGACCGGCCAGGCCGTAGATCTTCGAGAAGGTGCGGCAGACCACCAGATTCGGGAATTCGGCGACCCAGGCCGCGGTATCGACGCGCGCCTCGGGCGGGATGTATTCGTTGTAGGCCTCGTCGAGGACGACGACGACATCGGCCGGCACCTTTTCCAGGAAGGCGCGCACTTCCGGATAGGGCAGGAAGTTGCCGGTCGGATTATTCGGGTTGGCGATCCAGACGACGCGGGTGTCCGGGCGGATCGCGGCGAGCATCGCGTCGAGGTCGTGGCCGAAATCCTTGGCCGGCACGCAGATCAGTTCGGCACCGGTGGACAGCGTGGCCAGCGGATAGACGGCAAAGGCATGCTGGGCGAACACCGCCGAGCGGCCCTGGGCGAGGAAGACGCGGGCGATCAGGTCGAGCACGTCGTTGGAGCCGTTGCCGAGCACCACCTGGTTCTGAGCAACACCGCAGCGGCCGGCAATCTTGGCGATCAGTTCGAACTGGTCCGGATAGCGTTCAACACCGGCCAGCGCCGCTTCCACCGCACGCTTCGCCTTCGGGCTGACACCGAGCGGATTCTCGTTGGACGCGAGCTTGACGATGCTGTCCACCGGGATACCCATTTCGCGGGCCAGTTCGGTGATCGGCTTGCCCGGCTGATAGGGCGAGATGGCGCGGACGTAGGCGAGGGCTTGTTCGGTGAGGGACATCGACATTCCTCAGAAGACGGCAACCGGGTAGGAGCCGAGGATTTTCAGATAGGCGGCGTTGCCGGCCAGTTCGGCGAGCGCGGCCTTGACCGCTGGCTCGTCGCAATGGCCTTCGATATCGACGTAGTAGACGTATTGCCACAGGGCATTGCGCGCCGGCCGCGACTCCAGCCGGCACATCGACACGCCATTGGCGGAAAACGGCGCCAGCAGTGCGTGCAGCGCCCCGGCACGGTTGGCCGCCGACATGATCAGCGAGGTCTTGTCGCGTCCGGAGGCACCGGTATCGTGGCGGCCGAGGACCAGAAAACGGGTGGTGTTGTTCGGCTCGTCCTCGATGCTCTCGGCGAGCTTGGCCAGTTCGTAGCGAGCCGCCGCCGCCTCGCCGGCAATCGCTGCCGAACCGGGCTCCTCGGCAGCCTTCTGCGCCGCCTGGGCATTGCTGCCGACCGAGATGCGCTGCGCCTGCGGCAGCATGCGATTCAGCCATTCATGGCACTGCGCCAGCGACTGGGCATGCGAATAGACGCGGGTGATCGCGCCGAGCTCGCTTTCCTTGGACAGCAGGTTCTGGTGGATGCGCAGCACGACTTCGCCACAGATCTTCAACTGGGTACCGAGCAGCAGGTCCATCGTCCGGCCGACCGCGCCTTCGGTCGAATTCTCGACCGGGACGACAGCGTAGTGGGCGTGGCCCGATTCAACCTCGCGGAAGACATCGTCGATCGAATCCAGCGGCAGCAGGCGGGCGGCATGGCCGAAATGCTTGGTCGCCGCCGATTCGGAAAAGGTGCCGAGGGGGCCGAGGAAGGCGATGCCGAGCGGCTGTTCGAGCGACAGGCAGGCCGACATCACCTCGCGGAAGAAGAAGGTGATGTTTTCGTTCGGCAGCGGTCCGGGATTGACGTCCTGCAACCGGCGCAGCACTTGCGCCTCGCGCTCCGGACGGTAGATGAAGCCGGCGTCGCCGAATTCGGCCTTGATCTCGCCGACCCGCTGGGCGCAGCGGGCACGTTCGTTCAACAGGCGCAGGATGTCGCCGTCGATGCGGTCGATATCGGCGCGCACGCCGGCCAGAGCCTTCTGCAGATCGTCGTTCATGCGCTCACCCGTTCCGCTTGGCGAAATCGTTCATGAAACCGACCAGCGCCTTGACCGCGTCGAGCGAGACGGCGTTGTAGATCGACGCACGCATGCCGCCGACCGACTTGTGGCCCTTCAGGCCGAGCACGCCGGCTTCCTTGGCGGCCGCCAGGAAAGGCGCGTCGAGCGCGGCGTCGGCCAGCACGAACGGGACGTTCATGCGCGAACGACAGTCGGGATCGACCGGGTTGGTGTAGAAACCGCCGGAGTTGTCGATGCACTCGTACAGAATGCGCGCCTTTTCGGCGTTGACCGCGTCGATGCCGGCCAGACCGCCCTGACGCTTGAGCCACTGGAAGACCAGGCCGGCGATGTAGATGCCGAAAGTCGGCGGCGTGTTCAGCATCGAGCCGTTCTCGGCCATCACCGCGTAATCCATCACCGTCGGGATGTTCAGCGGCGCCATGCCGAGCAGGTCACGATGGACGATGACCAGCGTGACGCCCGACGGGCCGATGTTCTTCTGCGCGCCGGCATAGATCAGGCCGAATTTCTCGACATTGACCGGCCGCGACAGGATGTGAGACGACATGTCGGCAACCAGCGGCACGCCGGTGTCGGCGATGCGTTCGGCAGGAATCTCGACGCCGTGGATGGTCTCGTTGGTGCACACATGCAGGTAGGCGGCGAAGGGATCGAGCTTGATCTCCTCGGCCGTCGGCAGGCGAGTGAAGCCGCTGTCCTCGGTCGTCGCCGCGACGCGGACGGTCCCGATGCGCTGTGCTTCCTTGACCGCCTTCTTCGACCACGAACCGGTGACGATGTAGTCGGCCGAACGACCGGCCAGCAGGTTCATCGGAATCTGCGCGAACTGCTGCGTGGCGCCGCCTTGCAGGAACAGCACCTTGTACTGTTCGGGAATCCCCATCAGCTCGCGCAGGTCGGCTTCGGCCTGGGCCAGGATGGACATGAATTCCTTGCCACGATGGCTCATTTCCATGACACTGCAACCGGCGCCCTGCCAGTCGAGCAGTTCTTCCTGCGCCTGGCGCAGGACTTCCTCGGGAAGTGCAGCCGGACCGGCGCTGAAATTCCAGATACGCGTCATTTAGGCTTCTCCACCTTGCTCGTCGGCTGCCGGCGCTTCGCCTTCGACGGCGGTTTCGCTGTCGGCGTCGTTTTCCGCGACCGACTCGGCAACCTTCTCCAGGCCCGCCAGCTTCTCGCCTTCGTCGAGCGAAATCAGCGTCACACCCTGCGTCGCCCGGCCCATGCCGCGAATTTCCGAGACGCGGGTGCGGATCAGCACGCCGCCGGTGGTGATCAGCATCACCTCGTCGTCGTCGCCGACCAGCTTGGCACCGACCACGACACCGTTACGCTCGGAATCGGCAATCGCCTTGACGCCCTGCGTGCCGCGACCGGAGTGGCGGAAATCGGCAAGCACGGTGCGCTTGCCGAAGCCGTTCTCGGTGGCGACCAGCACCGTCTGTTGATCATCCTCGGCAACCAGCAGCGAGATGACGGTCTGTCCTTCCTGCAGCTTCATGCCGCGCACGCCGCGGGCGCCGCGACCCATCGGGCGGACATCTTCCTCGTCGAACCAGACCGCCTTGCCGGCGTTCGAGACGAGCACGATGTCGCTCTGGCCGGTGGTCAGTTCGACACCGATCAAATAATCGTCGTCGAGCAGGTCGACGGCGATGATGCCGGCCTTGCGCGGGTTGGAGAAGTCGGACAGCGGCGTCTTCTTGACCGTGCCGTCGCGGGTGGCCATGAAGATGAACTTGTCGTCGACGAATTCCTTGACCGGCAGCACGGCATTGATGCGCTCGCCCTCTTCCAGCGGGAACAGGTTGACGATCGGTTTGCCGCGGCTGGTCCGGCTCCCCTGCGGCGCCTCGAACACCTTCAGCCAGTAGCAGCGGCCGCGGTTCGAGAAGCACAGGATGTAGTCGTGGGTGTTGGCGACGAACAGGTGATCGACGAAATCCTCATCCTTGATCGCCGCCGCCTGCTTGCCGCGACCGCCACGGCGCTGGGCGCGGTAGTCGGCGAGCGGCTGGGCCTTGATGTAGCCGCCGTGCGACAGGGTGACGACCATGTCCTGCGGCGTGATGAAGTCCTCGATGCCGAGTTCCTGCGTGTGCAGCACGATTTCCGAACGGCGCTCGTCGGCGAACTGGTCGCGCATCGCCGTCAGCTCACCGACGATGATTTCGGTGATCCGTTCCGGGCGGGCCAGGATGTCGAGCAAGTCGAGAATCTTGGCCATGACTTCCTTGTACTCGCCGACGATCTTGTCCTGCTCCAGACCGGTCAGGCGCTGCAGGCGCAGTTCGAGGATGGCCTGGGCCTGGGCGTCGGACAGGCGGTAACCCTGTTCGGACAGGCCGAATTCCGGCAGCAAGCCGTCTGGACGAGAAACGTCGGAAGCCGCGCGCAGCAGCATTTCCTCGACCACCGGGCTGCGCCAGGTGCGCTCCATCAGGCCGCGCTTGGCGTCCGGCGGCGTCGGCGCCGCCTTGATCAGGGCGATGATTTCATCGACGTTGGACAGTGCGACGGCCAGGCCTTCGAGGATGTGGCCGCGTTCGCGCGCCTTGCGCAGTTCGTAGATGGTGCGCCGGGTGACGACTTCGCGACGGTGCGACAGGAAGCACTCGAGCATCTGCTTGAGGTTCAACAGGCGCGGCTGGCCGTCGACCAGCGCCACCATGTTCATGCCGAAGGTGTCCTGCAGTTGCGTCTGCTTGTACAGGTTGTTGAGGATGACCTCGCCGACCTCGCCGCGCTTCAGTTCGATGACGATGCGCATGCCCGACTTGTCGGACTCGTCGCGGATGTCGGAGATACCCTCGATCTTCTTTTCATTGACCAGCTCGGCGATCTTCTCGATCAGGCTCTTCTTGTTAACTTGATAGGGAATCTCGTCGACAATCAGCGCCTGGCGGTCGCCCTTGCCGATATCTTCGAAGTGCGTGCGAGCACGCATGACGACGCGGCCGCGGCCGGTCTTGTAGCCCTCGCGCACGCCCATCACGCCGTAGATCAGCGCGGCGGTCGGGAAATCCGGCGCCGGGATGTGCTCGATCAGTTCGTCGATCGAAATCGCCGGGTTCTCCAGCAGCGCCAGGCAGCCGGCGACGACTTCCTTGAGGTTGTGCGGCGGGATGTTGGTCGCCATGCCGACGGCGATACCGGACGAACCGTTGATCAGCAGGTTCGGGATGCGCGTCGGCAGGACCAGCGGCTCCTGCTCGGAGCCGTCGTAGTTCGGCCCGAAATCGACGGTTTCCTTGTCCAGGTCTTCGAGCAACTGATGCCCGATCTTGGCCATGCGCACTTCGGTGTAACGCATCGCCGCCGCGTTGTCGCCGTCGATCGAACCGAAGTTGCCCTGGCCATCGACCAGCATGTAGCGCAGCGAGAAATCCTGGGCCATGCGGACGATGGTGTCGTACACCGCCGAATCGCCGTGCGGGTGATACTTACCGATGACGTCGCCGACGATACGCGCCGACTTCTTGTAAGCCTTGTTCCAGTCGTTGTTCAGTTCGTGCATCGCGAACAGCACGCGACGATGCACCGGCTTCAGGCCATCACGCGCATCCGGCAGCGCCCGGCCGACGATCACGCTCATCGCGTAATCGAGATAGGAACGCCGCATCTCGTCTTCGAGGCTGATCGGCAGTGTTTCTTTGGCGAATTGATCCATGTCTCTCGTGTCCGCGCCGGCATTACCGACGCCTTGTTTGGTTGTAGCACGCGTAATTTGTTAGTTTACCACGCCGCCCACGGCGTACAGATGCCCAATTCCATGACACCGACACCCGAAACCATCGATCTGCTGATTGAAGCCCGCTGGATTGCCCCCGTAGACACCGACGAAGTCCTGAGCGGGCATGCGGTTGCCATCGACAACGGCCACATCCTCGCCGTCCTGCCAGCAGCCGAAGCCCGCCGCCGCTACCAGGCGCGCGAACACCGGCAGCTCGACCAGCACATCCTGATCCCCGGCCTGATCAACCTGCACACGCACGCCGCGATGAGCCTGATGCGCGGCATTGCCGACGACCTGCCCCTGCAGGAATGGCTGCAGCAGCACATCTGGCCGGCCGAAGCCGCCCACGTATCGAGCCAGTTCGTGCTCGACGGCACGCGCCTGGCTTGCGCCGAAATGCTGCGCGGCGGCATCACCTGTTTCAACGACATGTATTTCTTCCCCGACGCCGCCGCCCAGGCGGCCACGGAATTCGGCATGCGCGCGGCACTCGGCGTCACCACGCTGGAATTTCCCGGCAACTACGCCAGCGATGCCGACGATTACATCGCCAAGGGCCTGGCCGCCCGCGAAGCCTTTCGCGACCATCCGCTGATCAGCTTCTGCCTGGCTCCACATGCGCCCTACACGGTCTCCGACCGTACCTTCCAGCGCATCACCACGCTCGCCGAGCAACTGGACCTGCCCATCCACTGCCACCTCCACGAAACCCGTCAGGAAATCACCGATTCCGGCGCCCAGCATGGCAAACGCCCGCTGCAGCGTCTGCAGGAACTCGGCCTGATCGGCCCAGGCTTCATCGGGGTTCATGCCGTACATCTCGACGATGCAGAAATCGCGAGCATGGCCGAGGCAGGCTGCAGCATCGCCCACTGCCCGACGTCCAACCTCAAGCTAGCCAGCGGTTTTGCCCGTATCACCGAGATGCACCGGGCCGGCATCAACATCGGACTGGGCACCGACAGCGCCGCCAGCAACAACCGCCTGGACATGTTTGGAGAAATGCGTTTGGCAACCCTGCTGGCCAAGGGTCTGAGCGGTGACGCCAGCGCCCTGCCGGCCATCGAAGTCTTGCGCATGGCAACGCTCAACGGCGCCCGCGCACTCGGTCTGGACGAGGTCACCGGATCGATCACTGCCGGCAAATCAGCCGACCTGTGCGCAGTCAGTCTCGAGGATATTGTTTGCCAGCCCTGCTTCGATCCGCTGTCCCAATTGATTCACGTCGCCGGCAGGGAACAGGTCAGCGACGTCTGGATTGCCGGAAAGTGTCTCGTCGAGCACAAAACTTTACGCATTGGCAAGGAATTTCACTTGGATGCCAGCGCAGCGCTATGGCAGAATAAGTTGGAAGTGAGCACAGGAAAACAACGCTCATCCTGATGCAAGCCGCTGTAATCAAACCCATTCTTCAACGAGGGAAGACTATGATCAAGAATATCGCCAAAAAAACCCTGGCCGTGGCCCTGCTGGCCGGCATCGGCTTCTCCGCCGTTGCTCAGGAACGCGTCTATGTCATCGACCAGCGCGACGTCGTCGCCAAGTCGGGTACCGGCCTGTGCTGGCGCACCGGCTACTGGACCCCGGCCGGCGCCGCCGCCGACAAGGCCGGTTGCGAATGCGACAAGGACCTGCTGCCGAAGACTGCCTGCGACGCCAAGGCCGCTCCGGCACCGGCGCCTGCCCCGGTGGCCGGCCCGAAGCCGACCGGTGAAAAGATCACCGTCGCCGCTGACGCCCTGTTCGACTTCAACAAGGCCGTCCTGCGTCCGGAAGGCAAGGCCAAGCTCGACGAGCTGGTTGCCAAGGCTGCCCAGATCAAGCTCGAAGTGATCCTGGCCGTTGGCCACACCGACCGCATCGGCGGTGCTGCCTACAACCAGACCCTGTCCGAGAAGCGTGCTGCTGCGGTCAAGGAATACCTGGTTGCCAAGGGCATCGAAGCCAACCGCATCTACACCGAAGGCAAGGGCAAGACCCAGCCGGTCACCGGCGACACCTGCAAGGGCAACGCCAAGACCCCGGCCCTGATCGCCTGCCTGCAGCCGGATCGCCGCGTCGACATCGAAGTCATCGGCACCAAGTAATCTGCCGCTGCTACAATGGAAAGCCCTGCCTCGGCAGGGCTTTTTCTTTTTCCACATAGCGAATCGCACCATGATCAACGCCGACCCCGCAGAACTCCAGAAATTTGGCGAACTGGCCCACCGCTGGTGGGACCCGAACAGTGAATTCAAGCCTCTGCATGACATCAACCCACTGCGCCTGGGCTGGATCAACAGTTGTGCCCCACTGCGCGGCAAGCGTGTGCTCGATGTCGGTTGCGGCGGCGGACTGCTGTCCGAAGGCATGGCTGCGCTGGGCGCCGAGGTCACCGGCATCGACCTGTCGGAAAAACCGCTGGGCGTGGCCAAACTGCATCTGCTGGAAAGCGGCCACAAGGTCGATTACCGGAAAATTTCGGTCGAGGAACTGGCCGAGGAAATGCCGGCCAGCTTCGATGTCGTGACCTGCCTGGAAATGCTCGAACACGTACCCAATCCGTCGAGCACGATCACCGCCTGCGCCCGCCTGGTCAAGCCGGGTGGACAGGTGTTTTTCTCGACACTCAACCGCAATCCCAAGTCCTACCTGTTCGCGGTCATCGGTGCCGAATACGTGCTGCAGATGCTGCCCAAGGGCACGCACGACTACGCCAAGTTCATCAAGCCGTCGGAGCTTTCGCGCTGGGCCAAGATGGGCAATCTCGAACCCAGCGAACTGATCGGCATGAGCTACAACCCGTTCACCAAGGAATACAGCCTGGGCCGCGACACCAGCGTCAATTACCTGATGCGCACGGTCAGGACGGCCTGACCACGGCCCGCTCCCGACGCCGGTACGCAAGTATCGCCGGGAGCGATATCAGGACCAGCAGCAACAGGCCGGTCCACAGCGGCCAACTCGCCGGCGCGTTCCACGCCTGGCGGGCTGCTGCCCGATCGGCGGCATCGATGCGCTGATACTTCAGCGTGTTGTTGCCGACATCGTTGGGCTTGCGGTTTTTCAGCCAGCGATGCGTCAGGGTGTAACTCTTGGGATGCAGCCCAAACACCCAGGGCGCGTCGTGGCGCAGGATGTCCGTCATCTGGCGGACGATGTGCAGGCGCTCCGGCGTGTTTTCCATGTCTTTCATCCGCAGGAACAGGCGGTCATAGACCGGATTCTCATAATTGGCCGAATTGGCCCCGCCCTGCAGACGGCCCTCCGGGCCATGCAGCAGGAAGAGGAAATTTTCCGGATCGGGGTAGTCGGCATTCCAGCCCAGGTAGAAAAGCTGGAAGTTGCCCTTGCGCAGCTTGTCCTGGAAACGGTTGAAATCGGTACTGCGCACCACGAGCTGGACGTCGATCTTGGCAAACTGGCGATTGAGCCAGTCCAGCCTCGATTTGTCGCCCATGCCGCCGCCGGTGGTGTCGAGGTAAAGCACCAGCGGCTCGCCGGTCCTGGCATTGCGACCATTCGGGTAGCCGGCCTCGGCCATCAGGCGGCGCGCCACTTCGGGGGACTTGCGTACCGCCCGGCCATCGACCCAGTCATAAACCACGCGATTGATGCCGGCTTCGCCGTCCTCGTAGCCGAAAATCCCCGGTGGAATCGGCCCTTGCGCGGCAATCCCGCGACCATTCTGAAAGATCGAGATGAACTCTTCCTGATCGATGGCGATCGACACCGCCTGACGCAGTTTTGCCGCCTTTTCGTCGAGTCCGCCGACCACGGCATCCTGCATGTTGAAACCCATGTAGAAGGTCGAACTGCGCACCGCGGTCAGCAGACTGATGCCCTTGTCGCGCATTTCGTCGGACAGGGCCACATCGCCGCCAACATTCACGCGCACCGCCTGATCGAAACTGTCGGAGGAAATCCCGGAAGCATCGTAATAGCCTTGCAGGAACTTGTTCCAGTAGGGAATGGCTTCTTTTTCCCGGGTGAATACTGCCTGCTCGATAAAGGGCATCGGCTTGCCGCAATCGGCCAGCAAACCGGCCTCGGCATCGCCCGGCTCGCCGTCGCAGGGATAGGGCTCACTGCGGAAATTCGGATTGCGGCTGAGCACCATGCGCCGGTTGGGATCGTTCTCGGTGAGCATGTAGGGACCGGTGCCGACCGGCCACCAGTCGAGGCTCAGATTCTTTTCCTGCATGCCGGGCTGGGCGAAGAAGCGGTCGACTTCGCGCGGCACCGGCGCGAAGAACGGCATCGCCAGCCAGTAGGCGAACTGCGGATACTTGCCGCGGATGCGGATGCGCCAGGTCTGCGCGTCGACGCGTTCGACCCCACTCAGCGGATAGGCGTCGAGATCGAACCAGGCATCGGCTGGCTGGGTCTTGGCCGCCTCGCGCAAGGCATCGCCGAGTTCGCGCAGACCAACGATACGCTCGGCCATCATGCCGAAGATCGGCGAATGTAATCGGGGATGCGCCAGTCGCTTGATCTGGTAGATATAGTCGTCGGCGACCAGTTCACGCGTTCCGAACTGCGGGAAATCGGCGATGCGCTGACGCCCTTCGGCCGCCCCGGGCCCGAGGTAGACCGGCTGCCCGGCGGCATCCAGCGCGAACGCCGGATGGGGCTGATAGCGGATACCCGGACGCAGTTTCAGTTCATAGACGCTTTCGGCAATCGCCTCGGCCGGCGCATCGTCGGGCAAGGCCCGACCGTCGGCGGCAAAGTAGCGCGGGTGCGGCAACTGCTCGACCGTCGCCGGGATCAGCTCATAAGGGCGACGCAGGTAGTGATACTGCAACGGCGGTTCGTAAATCTGGGCAATGAAGGTATTTTCGTCTTCGGTGTAGGACTGCGCCGGATCGAGATGCTTGGGCCGGTCGGTGAAGGCCGTATAGAGAATCTCGCGACCTTCGTCGCCGGCACCGTAGGGCGCATTCCACACCTCGCCGCAAGCGGCGAGAAAGACGCACAACAAAAGACTGATCGACAGTTTTCCCATGTACGCGAGTTTAACAAAGGCTTGACCCGGCCTGCGCCCTCCGAACAAAATGCCTTGAAACCCATAACAGGAAGGCATCATGCTCGATACCAAGCTCCCCGACTTCACTCTGCCTGCAACCAGCGGTACGTCGTTCAGGCTATCCGAGCAGCACGGCAAGATCGTCATCATCTACTTCTACCCCAAGGACAGCACGCCGGGCTGCACCACCGAAGGCCAGAACTTCCGCGACCTGCACGACCAGTTCGTCGCCGCCGGCGCCGTGGTTCTCGGCATTTCCCGCGACAGCCTGAAAGCCCATGAGAACTTCAAGGCCAAGCAGTCCTTCCCCTTCGAACTCGGCTCGGACGCGGATGAAGCCGTGTGCACGCTGTTCGACGTGATCAAGCAGAAGATGATGTACGGCAAGGCCTGTCGCGGCATCGAGCGCAGCACCTTCGTGATCGACCGCGACGGCGTTCTGCGCCGCGAATGGCGCGGCCTGAAGGTGGCCGGCCATGCCCAGGAAGTCCTCGATTTCGTGAAGTCCCTCTGACCCCTTCCCCAACGCCCTCCGAGACCACTCCATGCCGCGCCAACCCGCCGCCAAAAAATCTGCGATGACCAAGATCTTCGTGCTCGACACCAACGTCCTGATGCACGATCCCAGCTGCCTGTTCCGCTTCGAGGAACACGACATCTTCCTGCCGATCATGACGCTGGAAGAACTCGACAACCACAAGAAGGGCATGTCGGAAATCGCCCGCAATGCCCGCCAGGCCTCGCGTACGCTCGACGAGATGCTGGCCGGCGATGATGTCGATATCGACGAAGGGATTGACCTCAAGGGCCCATCGAGCAAGCTGGCCAGCGGCCGCCTGTTCCTGCAGACCGAGGCGATCAGCGCCGAGTTGCCGCAGGGCCTGCCGACGTCCAAGGTGGACAACCAGATCCTGTCGGTAGTCATCCACCTGCAGAAGAAATTCCCCAAGCGTCCGGTCATCCTGGTGTCGAAAGACATCAACATGCGCATCAAGTCGCGCGCGCTCAACCTGCTGGCCGAGGACTACTTCAACGACAAGGTGCTCGAGGATACCGACATCCTCTACGCCGGCACGCGCGCCCTGCCCGAGGATTTTTGGGACAAGCACGGCAAGGGCATGGAGTCCTGGAAAAAGGACGCCAAAACCTACTACAAGGTGACCGGCCCACTCTGCCCGCAACTACTGGTCAACGAGTTCGTCTGGCTGGAGAAGGACGGATTTTCGGCCATCGTCAAGGAAGTGGCCGGCAAGACCGCCGTCCTCGAAACCCTGATCGATTACACGCATCCAAAAAATGCCGTATGGGGCATCACCGCGCGTAACCGCGAGCAGAATTTCGCGCTCAACCTGCTGATGAATCCCGACATCGACTTCGTCACCCTGCTCGGCCAGGCCGGTACCGGCAAGACCCTGCTGACGCTGGCCGCCGGCCTGACCCAGACGCTGGAAGGCAAGCAGTTCGCCGAGATCATCATGACCCGCGTCACCGTCCCGGTCGGCGAGGACATCGGCTTCCTGCCGGGCAGCGAGGAAGAGAAAATGGCACCGTGGATGGGTGCTCTCGAAGACAACCTCGAAGTCCTCACCCACACCGACGAAAGCAGCCCCTACGGCGGCGACTGGGGCAAGGCGGCGACGCATGACATCATCCGCTCGAAGATCAAGGTCAAGTCGCTGAATTTCATGCGCGGCCGCACCTTCCTGAAGAAATACCTGATCATCGACGAGGCGCAGAACCTGACGCCGAAGCAGATGAAAACACTGGTTACCCGCGCCGGTCCTGGAACCAAGGTGGTCTGCCTGGGCAATATCGCCCAGATCGACACCCCCTACCTGACCGAAGGCAGCTCCGGCCTGACCTACGTCGTCGACCGCTTCAAGGGCTGGACGCACTCCGGTCACATTACCTTACAAAGAGGCGAACGTTCGCGTCTGGCAGACCATGCGGCCGACGTGCTATAGTCGCTGCAAATATTGAGCCACAGGCCGTGTCCACGACACGGCCTTTTCATTTCGAATTCGACATCCGCTCGAGGACAGCCTTGAAACGCAGAGACTTCCTGGCCAGCACCGCCCTTTTTTCCCTGTTTGCCGGCGACGCCCTGGCCGATACCAAGAAAAAGGCCAGCACAACCAAGAAAAAACCTGCAGCAAAACCCAAGAAGAAACCTCAAACAGCAACCAGGAAAGTCAGCACTTCGGCGACTGCAACACCCAGTGTCCATAGTGCAAGCAATCCGCTGATCGACAATCCGCCGGACGGCACTTCGGCATCCCGCCTGCCGCCAGTCAGGGCGCAGGAACTCCCCGCCGAGTGGCAGACCTACCAGATCATCACCACCTTGCGCCTCAACGCGCCGGGCAAACATGCCAGGCTCTGGCTCCCTCTGCCGTCTTCGCGTGAAACCACCTACCAGCGCACCGTCAGCCACACCTGGCAGGGCAATTCCCAAAACACAGGGATACAGCGCGAACCGGATGAGCGCCTTGAAGTCCTGCACTGTGAGTGGAACGATGGCGCCAATGCCACGCTGCAAGTTGTCACCACCGTCAGCACGGCCGACCGTCACTTTGACATCACGCGGCGCACCGTCGCTCCCGACCGCGACGATATCCTGCGCGCCAATCTCCGCGCCAGCAACCGGATTCCCAACGATGGTCCGGCCAGGAGCCTGGGTGAAAGCATCGTCGGCCGAATCAGGGACCCGATTGCCCAGGTCAAGGCAATCTACGACTGGGTCTGCGAAAATTCCATTTACGACCCGAACGCCCCGGGCTGCGGCATCGGCGATGTCCGCGAGCTCCTTTATTCCGGGCGCTACATGGGCCGCTCCGCCGACATCAACGGATTATTCGTAGCCATCTGTCGCGGCATCGGCATTCCCGCACGTTGCGTATTCGGCATCCGCACCGGCCCTTCCCGGCTGTTCCGCAGTCTGGGCTTGCGCAGCGACGATGCCAGCCAGGGACAGCACGTCCGCGCTGAGTTCTACCTGCCCGGCTACGGCTGGATTCCGGTCGACCCGAGCGATGTCTGCCGGGCCGCCAGCTACGAAGTGTTGTCCAGAAACGACCCCCGCCTGCAATCGCTCAAGCGCGTGCTGTTCGGCGTCTGGGAAATGAACTGGGTGGCCTTCCACAACGGCACCGACCTGCAATTGCCGGGAGACGGCAAGCTCCTGCCCTTCTTCATCCAGCCTGAACTGCTGGTGGATGGAAAACCGGCCGGCGAACCGAAGATCGGCGAGCGGATCTGGTCGATCAGCGCCCGCCGCATCGCGGGCTGAGCGAAGGAATCAGTCCCGCGCGTCCTGGAAGCCGCCCGAAGCGAGATTCTCGAAACGCGTGTATTCGCCGAGGAAGGCCAGGCGCACGGTCCCGGTCGGGCCGTTACGCTGCTTGCCGATGATCACTTCGGCCATGCCCTTGTCAGGCGAATCGGGCTTGTAGTATTCGTCGCGGTACATCATCAGGATCACGTCAGCATCCTGCTCAATGGCCCCGGATTCGCGCAAGTCGGACATCATCGGGCGCTTGTCGGTGCGTTCCTCGACCTTACGCGACAACTGCGACAGCGCGACGATCGGCACCTGCAGCTCCTTGGCCAGCGACTTGATCGAGCGGGAGATTTCGGACACTTCGGTGGCCCGGTTCTCGCCCTGCTTGTTGCCGCTCATCAGCTGGATGTAGTCGATCACCAGCAGGCCGAGCTTGCCGCCGTACTGACGGGCCAGACGCCGGGCACGGGCACGCAGGTTGGCCGGGCTGAGGCCGCCGGTTTCGTCGATGTATACCGGCGCTTCGTGCAGCTTGCCAAGCGCGAACGACAGGCGCGACCATTCGTCGTCGCTCATGCGGCCGGTGCGCAGGCTTTGCGAATTGAGCCGGCCGATCGACGCCAGCATCCGCATGGCCAGTTGGGCACCGCCCATTTCCATGGAGAACACGCCGACCGGCAGGCCGGTATCGACCGCCACATTCTCGGCGATGTTCAGGGCAAAGGCCGTCTTGCCCATCGACGGACGGCCGGCAACGATGATCAGGTCGCCGGGCTGGAAACCCGAGGTCTTCTGGTCGAGGTCGGCGAATCCGGTGGGCACACCGGTGATGTCGGACGGATTGTCGCGGTCGTGCAGTTCCTGGATGCGCTCGACCACCTGGGTCAGCAGCGGGTTGATATGCACGAAGCCTTCGGCATGACCGGCGCCGGCTTCGGCAATCTTGAAAATCTTCGACTCGGCTTCGTCGAGCAGGGTGGCGGCATCGCGGCCAAGCGGGTTGAGTGCATCGCCGGCGATTTCATCTGCCGTCGCCACCAGTTGCCGGAGGACGGCACGCTCGCGGACGATTTCGGCATAGCGCCGGATATTCGCCGCCGATGGCGTATTCGCTGCCAGCTCGCCGAGATAAGCCAGACCGCCGGTCTGATCGCCTTCCCCGGCTGCGTCGAGTGCTTCGGCGACGGTAACCACGTCGGCCGGCTTGGCCTTTTCCAGCAGATTGCGGATCTGACGGAAGATGCGCCGGTGCTCGTCGCGGTAAAAATCGGTTTCGGCAACCTGGTCGCCAATGCGATCCCAGGCATTGTTGTCAAGCAGCAAGCCGCCAAGCACCGACTGCTCGGCCTCGATCGAGTGCGGTGGCACGCGCAGCGCGTCCAGTGAGGGATCGGTGGTTCTCTGCTTGCTCTGACGCTGATTCATGGTGATGCCCGAAATGAAAAAGGCCTCGCGATTGCGAGGCCCTGAAGCGTAAGTTAAACCGTCTTACTCGGCAACTACCGCAACGCTGATATTGGCGACCACATCGGTGTGCAGGGCAACATCAACCGGGAATTCGCCGAGTGCCTTGAGCGGGCCGTCCGGCAGGCGGATGGCCGACTTGTCGACAGTGAAACCGGCGCCGGCCAGTGCTTCGGCGATATCGGCATTGCCGACGGAACCGAACAGACGACCGTCCATGCCAGCCTTGCGGGCGACGGAAACGGCAACGCCGTTCATCTTTTCGGCAACGCCCTGGGCAGCGGCCAGCTTCTCGGCAGCAGCCTTTTCCAGTTCGGCACGGCGTGCTTCGAACTCGGCCATGGCAGCCGGCGTGGCACGCTTGGCCATACGTTGCGGGATCAGGAAGTTACGGGCGTAACCGTCCTTGACCTTAACCACATCACCCAGGTTACCCAGGTTGACAACCTTCTCGAGCAGAATGATTTGCATGTTTCGTCTCCCCGGAAATTATTGATGGTTGTCGGTGTAAGGCAGCAGGGCCAGGAAGCGGGCGCGCTTGATCGCGGTGCCCAGCTGGCGCTGATAGCCGGCCTTGGTGCCGGTCAGGCGAGCCGGCATGATCTTGGCGTTTTCCTGGATGTATTCCTTGAGGACGTCGACGTCCTTGTAGTCGATCTGTTCGACCTTTTCTGCCGTGAAGCGGCAGAACTTGCGACGCTTGAACAGGCTGTTGCCGCGACGCTTTTTCTTGTCATCAATCTTCTTCTTGAAGAATCGTGCCATTTTCGTTTCCTTCCAAATATTCGATAGTGTTCGCGTGAATCACGGGTGTTCTGCTGTTGCGTCCCCGGGCGGCGATGAATCCTTCGATTCGCATCATGCCGCCGAGCGGTGCTGCCTCTAGCCAGCGTGCTGCATCACCGAGTGCCAGGACTGCCATTTCAACTTCCACCTGTCTTTCGCTGCCGTTTTCGATCAGCGTCGAGTGGTGTTGCAGCCTGCCTTCACTGACCGGTATGCCTGCCGGTGTGTAGCGCAAGGCTTTGCGCTCGACCAGGCTGCCGGACAGGGTGATGGTGTTCAGTACGCGCTTCCCCGTGAAACCCGGATCAGGCAGCAGCGACTTCGGCTGCAGCTTCGGTTTCGCCAGCCAGCAGCGACTTCGACTTTTCTTCCTTCATCATCGGGGAAGGCGTCGTCACGGCGGACTTCATCTTGACGGTCAGATGACGCAGGACTGCATCATTGAACTTGAAGGAATGCTCGAGCTCGCCCAGGGTCTCGCCGTCACATTCGATATTCATCAGCACGTAGTGTGCCTTGTGGATCTTCTGGATCGGGTAAGCCAGTTGGCGGCGACCCCAGTCTTCCAGACGATGCACCGAACCACCCTTGGCGGTCACGATGGAACGGTAGCGCTCGACCATGCCGGGCACTTGCTCGCTCTGGTCCGGATGGACGATGAAGCAGATTTCATAATGGCGCATGCAAACTCCTTTTGGGATAAACCCCCCGTCATGCGTTAGCGGTGGGGCAAGGTGGAAAAGCCCGCGACTATATCATAGAACGCGGGCTTGATGAAGCATTTCAAGAATCGGGAATGTACGACCAAAGCAGGCTTAAGCAGCCTTTTCCTTTTCCATCCGGTTGGATGTTTCCTTCAGCTCGATCAGGAACAGGATTTCCTCGACCACCGGCAACGGGAAGCCCAGACGCTGACCACCGCGATTATCGCGAAGCAACTGGTACATGTAACCGACCACATCTTCCGCTTCCCACATGCGCAGGATGGTAGACATGATGCGCGGCATTTCCTCGACCCCTTGTGGCTTCGGCAGGGCCGGCGCCCCATCGGGCGAGGCGTCACCATCGAGCACCAGGTCGACCGCCGCCGAAGGCAGTTCCCAGGGCTGAATCTCGACATTGAATTGCTGGTTGAGATTACGGGCCAGAACATCGAATTCTTCACGCATGCCGGCCATGCGATAAACATCCATCAGGCGAAGCCAGGGCTGCAGCGCCTCCGAAGGATTGTTGTCGACATATTCCTGCAAGGCCTGTGCGGCCCCCTTGACGCGACCGAAGGAGAGCATGATATCGGCCAGCTCCATGACCGGATTGGCTTCAAAATGCTCATCAAGCGTCGTTGCATTGATCGACAGGATGGAATCACCTGGACGGGCCGGCAGGGGTGCCGGCGCTTCAGCCGGTGCAGCAGCACCGCCCTCAAGTTCGACATCAAGCTGTGCCTTGGTACCGGTGACATCGCCATCAAGATGCAGGTCAAGGACGGCCTTTTCCTTCAATTCCTCGTCGCGCGGCGCATCCATGACCGGCTCGGGCGAACCGGCCAGCACGGAATTCAGATCATCATCTTCGGCCCCATGCTGCTGACGCCGGCGCCAGAAAAGCCAGCCAGCCAGCCCGAGCAAAAGACCCAGCAGCAAGCCATAGAATCCCCAGCTGGAAAACAGGTCTTCATCCTGAACCGAGGCCGGAGCAACAGGCTGCGCCGGGGTTTTGGGCACTGCCGGCGTTGCTGCCGCCTGCCCGCCCGCTTTTTCGGTCAGCGCCAGTGTCTTGCTCTGCAATTCATCCAGCGCCGCTTCCATGCTGCGCAGCTTTTCCGCCGCCGCCAGCTGGCTGCTGGCCTGCTCGTGCAGCGCCGCCAGCATGCGATATTCCAGGCGGAGGATTTCCCGCTGTGCTTCGGCAATTTCTCCGGCCAGCATATGCTCACCAAGAACCGCATCGAGCCGCAGCGCACTTTCTCCATCACCACCACCGGCTGAAAGCATCAGCCGATCACCACCATCCCCAAGAACGGGTAAAAGCGGGGCAGTATCCTTCGGTGGAGCCGGTTGAGGCTGCCGCACTTTCGGCGCAGCCTGGGTTCGTGGCGCCCTCGGCGGCGCTTTGGCTACCGGCCGCTCAAGCGGCTCGCTGACCCGGGCCGGCATATCGACGACACCACCAGTCGGCGGCTCGACGCGCGGCGAAGCGAGCAAGGTATATTCCCGATAAATCTCATGTCCGCAGGCAATATGCAGGGCGACCTGAACAATTGGCTCGCGGACTCTTTGCCGGCCGGCGATCGACAAAACTGGCGGCTTTCCTTGCTGGATTCGCAGATCGGCATCCCGCAACCAGGGCAACTGGTCGCCACCGCGCGGCTTGATCAGCCTGAAACAGGCTGCGTCGAGGACAAGACCGTCAGCGCCAAGAACACTGACGGAAAGTTCGGGATGGTCACCAAGAACGAGCTGTCCACGCAAATCGCCAAGGCCAATAGCGGCCGCCGCACCTGATACGGCGAATGCCAGTGCGCCCAGCGTTATACGAAAACCCTGTCGATTCAACGACACACCCCTCAATGACGATCCAATATCTTAATTGTAGCGCTTATTTATCGGAAAGATAACGAGAATCTTCGAAAGAATCCACCCAATTCGGACGATATACGACAAATAGTGTCAACACCATACCGGATAACCACGCCTCGGAAAATGCCAACAGCAAATAATAAGGCAAATATTCCCCAAACAGGTAGTTCCACGCATAAACATCCGCCACGCCAAGCAACAGGGTCGACGCCAAGCCGACAGCCATGATCACCAATCCGCCGCAAAGGAAGGCATTGACGAATACGTAGATGAAAAAATGCGGGGGCAGCAAGCGGGCAACCAGCCTGAATAGCTGATGGGCGATGAACACCGACACGCCGGCCAGCAAGAGCGCGTTTGCCGCAAAGGCAAAACCGCCGGCAGCGCCATTCAGGGTGATGCCCAGCGTCACCAGCGACAGGCCGATAAAGGCAAGATGCGGCCCGAAAGCCAGGGTAAAGACATTGGCACCGAGCAGGTGCAATGAGAGGCCAGGTTTGACGCCGGCCTTGAGGCTCCAGACCAGGATCAGCAGGACAACCATACCCAGCCAGAGGTTGGAATGCTCCGATTCCCGGAAGCGCTTCCACGGTGCCCGCCAAACGCTACGGGCGAAAAGCGGCAGCCAGACGGCCCAAGCCGCCCAGTACCACATTTCGCCCAGCAGATCGTCGGTCAGATTCACCCGGGCATTTTAGCCCAGCGACTGCTCCAGTTGCGGCACCGTCTCGAAAAGATCGGCGACCAGAGCATAATCAGCCACCTGAAAGATCGGTGCGTCCGGATCCTTGTTGATCGCCACGATCACCTTGGAGTCCTTCATCCCGGCCAGATGCTGGATGGCGCCGGAAATACCGATGGCCAGGTAGAGTTGCGGCGCAACCACCTTGCCGGTCTGACCGACCTGGTAGTCGTTCGGCACGAAACCCGCGTCAACGGCGGCACGGCTGGCACCGAGCGCGGCACCGAGCTTGTCGGCCAGCGGCTCGAGCAGCTTGTGATAATTCTCGCCGCTGCCCAGACCACGACCACCGGAAACGATGATCTTGGCGGCGCCCAGTTCAGGACGCTCGGACTTGGTCAGCTCACGACCCTGCAACTGGGTCGTGGCGGTATCGGCTGCGGCGGCAAGTGCTTCGACCGGCGCATTGTTACCGGCAGCGACGGCGTCGAAGGCCGTCGTCCGCACGGTGATGACCTTGACCGGATCGGCACTCTGCACGGTGGCCATGGCATTGCCGGCGTAGATCGGGCGGACGAAGGTATCGGCCGATTCCACAGCGGTGATTTCAGAAATCTGGGCGACGTCGAGCAGCGCAGCGACGCGCGGCAACAGATTCTTGCCGAAGGTCGTGGCCGGCGCCAGGATATGGGTACGACCGGCAGCATTGGCCAGCACCAGCGCGGCCAGGTTTTCCGCGGTCTGCGCTGCGTAGTGGGCGGCATCGGCCACCAGCACCTTGCTTACCCCCTGCAGGGTGGCGGCCTGGGCAGCGGCAGCCGCACAACCGGCACCGGCAACCAGGACGTGGATATCGCCACCGATACGGGCGGCGGCGGCAACGGTATTGAGCGTTGCTGCCTTCAGGGTTTGCTGGTCATGTTCCGCAATGACGAGAATGCTCATGTCAGATCACCTTCGCTTCGTTCTTGAGTTTGTTCACCAGTTCGGCCACATCGGCCACCTTGACACCGGCCGAGCGCTTGGCCGGCTCGACCACCTTGAGGGTCTTCAGGCGCGGCGCCACGTCGACACCCAGGTCTTCCGGCTTGACCGTGTCGAGCGGCTTCTTCTTGGCCTTCATGATGTTCGGCAGTGTCGCGTAGCGCGGCTCATTCAGGCGCAGATCGGTGGTCACAACCGCCGGCAGGGCAAACTGCAGGGTTTCCAGACCGCCGTCGATTTCGCGGGTAACCGTGGCCTTGCCGTCGGCAACAACCACCTTCGAGGCAAAGGTAGCCTGCGGCCAGCCGGCCAGCGCAGCCAGCATCTGGCCGGTCTGGTTGGCGTCGTCGTCGATGGCCTGCTTGCCGCACACCACCAGTTGCGGCTGCTCCTTGTCGCACAGCGCCTTGAGCAGCTTGGCGACCGCCAGCGGCTGCAGCTCGACATCGGTTTCGACGAGGATGCCGCGATCGGCGCCGATGGCCATCGCGGTACGCAGGGTTTCCTGGCAGGCCGCCGGGCCGCAGGAAATGGCGATGACCTCGGTGGCAATGCCGGCTTCCTTGAGACGAACCGCTTCTTCGACGGCGATTTCGTCGAACGGGTTCATGCTCATCTTGACGTTGGCCAGATCGACACCGCTGCCATCTGCCTTGACCCGGACCTTGACGTTGTAGTCCACCACCCGTTTGACGGGAACGAGAATTTTCACTGGCATCTCCTTTATCGGTCAGTAGTTATCAGGATTGTCGCTGTTTGACAGACGACCTGGCAAACCGCACAATCGCCATACTGTGTCGTATGGAAAAGCATACGGTAGCGTATGGAAAATAAACCTGTCAAGTCCCCCGCCCGAAACCGGCGCATCACGACCGGCGACAAGCCCGCCGGCAGCCGCACCCAGCTCGATCCGACGCGCTGGGTGGACGTCGCCATCGACCTGCTCGCCCGCGAAGGTATCGCCGGTCTGCGCGTCGAAGTTCTGGCCAAGCGCTGCGGGGTGACCAAGGGCAGTTTCTACTGGCATTTCAAGGATCGTCAGGCGCTGCTCGACGCCGTGCTGGAGCGCTGGCGCGAAGGCCGCATCCGCGACATCGAGAAAACCACCAGCGTACTCCCCGGCAAGGAGCTGGAGCAACTCCATTACGCCATCGAGGTTTATGGCGCCAGCCGCAACCGCAAGGGCATGTCGATCGAACTGGCGGTGCGTGACTGGGCCCGTCACGACGCACGCGCTGCCGCCGTGGTCGAGTCGGTCGATCTTTACCGCCTGGAATGCACGCGCCGGCTGTTCGTCGCTTCCGGCATGAGCGACGCCGACGCCAAGAGCCGCAGCCTGCTGCTCTATGCCTGCGTGTTCGGGCTGTCGCTGATGCACTACAGCCATTTCGACGACCGCCTCGACGATCTCAAGCAACGGATCGCCGAGCGCATCGTCGCCCGCTGACGAGCTCCTATTTGCGGGAGCGGACCAGGAACTCGCGTCCGATCTGCTTCCAGACCACCGTTTCCTCGCCCAAGGCGGCGGCCGTCCAGGGATTTCCGGCCAACCAGGCATCGGGCAGTTCCAGCAGATAACCGCGCTCGGTGGTGGACACGCGCCAGGCCGGCAGCGCGCGGTCATCGCGTGTGCGGTGCAGCGAAACCGCCAGCCGCAGGCAGAAGACCAGGCGCCAGATGCTGTCCTCGGCCGCCACCGACCCCAGTTTTTCCAGCTTGCCCCGGTGACCGAGCACCAGCATCGCCAGGCGCGCCTGCTCCTTCTTCGAGAAACCTGGCATGTCCGCGTAGGTCAGGATGTAGGCGCCATGCTTGTGGTAGGCGTTGTGGGCAACGGAAATGCCGATCTCGTGCAGGCGGCAGGCCCACGACAGGTACTGCAGGTCATTTTCATCGGGCGTCCCGCCTGACAACTGGGTCAGCGCGGAAAGCGCTGTCGCCTCGACACGGTCGACCTGATCGCGTTCGACCTGGTAGCGCTTGCGGAAACTCTTGACCGTGGAATCGCGCATGTCGTGATGGTGGAAACGCCCGAGCAGGTCGTACAGCACGCCAAGGCGCAAGGCGCCGTCGGCATAGGTCATGCGTTCGATGTCCAGCTCCTCGAATACCGCCGCCATGATGGCGATACCGCCGGGCAGGACCGGCAGACGGTCACCCTTGACGCCGCGCAGTTCAAGCGCATCGGCCGAACCCGCCTTGACCATCAGCGAGCACAGGCGCTCCAGCCCGACCCGGGTGATGCCGCTCTCGCCGCCCGGATTCATGTCGTTCATCTCGAGGATGTCGGCAATGGCGCGCGCCGACCCCGACGAACCAACGGCTTCCTTCCAGCCAAAGCGCTGGTAATCGTGGGCGATCAATTCGATTTCCTTGGCTGCGGCGACCTGCGCCTCGCGCAGGCGGCGCTTGTCGACCTTGCCACCGGGGAAGTAGCGCATGGTGAAACTGACGCAGCCCATGTACAGGGATTCCATCAACTGCGGATCATGCCGCTTGCCAATGATGAATTCCGTGGAACCGCCGCCGATGTCGACGACCAGCCGCTTGTGTCCTGCCGTCGGCAGGGAATGCGAGGCGCCGAGGTAAATCAGACGAGCTTCTTCGCGGCCGGCGATGACTTCGATGGGAAAACCCAGAGCCTCTTCTGCCCGGGGCAGAAAGGAGGAAACGTTCTTGGCCACCCGCAAGGTATTGGTAGCAACAGCGCGCACTGCGGCACGGTCGAGGCCACGCAGACGCTCACCGAAAAGGCGCAGGGCGGACAGGGCACGCTCCTGGGATTCAACATCGAGCATTTTCTCGGCAGTCAGGCCGGAAGCCAGTCGGACCGGTTCCTTGAGTGCATCGAGCGGGTAGATCTGGTCATCGACGACACGCCCAACCTGGAGACGGAAACTGTTGGAACCCAGGTCGACCGCAGCTACTGTTTCATAAATCATTGCTCGTCATCATCACTAAGATCAGGCAGCCGATGATTTTAGCACCCCAGTCATCGCCTTATTGTTACAAGGCGTCACATAAAAAAACCCCGCCGATTTCAAGCGGCGGGGTTTTGCGGGCAGGAAAACGATCAGCCAGCCAGCAGCTTCTTGATGTTTTCCAGCGTGGACGGGTCTTCGATCGTCGTCAGATCGCCCGGATCGCGGCCTTCGGCCAGCGCCTGCAGCGAACGACGCAGCATCTTGCCGGAACGCGTCTTCGGCAGGCCGGTGACGAAATGCACGCGGGCCGGACGACCGATGGCGCCAAGAATGCCGTCCACCGTGGCAAACACTTCCTTCTCCAGCGCCTTGACCATCTCGGGCGTTGCCACCTTGCTGGCGTCCTTGACCACGGCAAACGCCATCGGCACCTGGCCCTTGAGTTTGTCCTCGATACCGACCACGGCCACTTCGGCGATAGCCGGGTGGTTCTGCACGGCTTCCTCGATTTCACGGGTGCCCAGACGGTGACCGGCAACGTTGATCACGTCGTCGGTACGGCCGAGGATGGTGAAATAACCGTCTTCGTCCTTGATCGCCCAGTCGTAGGAGGAGTAAACCAGCGGCTCCTTGAACAGCGTGAAGTAGGTGCTGACGAAGCGATCGTCCTGCCCCCAGACGGTGGACAGGCAGCCCGGCGGCAGCGGCGGGATGACCGCGGCAATGCCCTTCTCGTTGGCGCCGCACTCGGAACCGTCCTCGCGGAAGATCTTGAGGTTGTAGCCGTAGACCGGGAAGCTCGGCGAACCGAACTTGATCGGCGTCTTTTCGACACCGTGCAGCGCGGCCAGCATCGGCCAGCCGGTTTCGGTCTGCCAGTAGTTATCGATGACCGGACGGCCCAGTTCGTTCTGGAACCACTCGTGCGTCGGCTGGTCGAGCGGCTCGCCGGCCATGAACACATGCTTGAGCGACGACAGGTCGTATTTGTGCATGTAGGCCGGATCCTGCTTCTTCAGCACGCGGGCGGCGGTCGGCGCCGAGAACATGACCGATACCTTGTACTTTTCGACGATCTGCCACCAGATGCCCGGATCGGGGCGCAGCGGCGTGCCTTCGTACATGATCGTGGCCATGCCGGCGATCAGCGGACCGTAGATGATGTAGGAGTGACCGACGACCCAGCCGATATCCGAGGTCGAGAAATAGGTTTCACCCTCGTTACCGCAGTAGATGTGCTTCATCGACGAAGCCAGGGCCACGGCGTAACCGCCGGTATCACGCTGCACGCCCTTCGGCTTGCCGGTGGTACCGGAGGTGTAGAGGATGTAGGACGGATCGGACGATTCCAGCCATTCGCACTCGACGCGGGCATTCAGGTTCTGCTCGCGCAGCGTGGCGTAATCGACGTCGCGCCCGGCAACCTTGTTGTAACCCTTGTCCAGGCCCCGATCAACCATCAGCACGTGAGCCGGCTTGTGCTCGGCAATTTCGATGGCTTCGTCGAGCAGGTGCTTGTACGGCACGGCCTTGCCGCCGCGCATGCCGGCATCGCTGGAAACGATCAGCGCCGGCTTGGCATCGTCGATGCGGGTGGCCAACGAGCCGGAAGCAAAACCGCCGAACACCACCGAGTGGATGGCGCCGATGCGGGCTGCCGCGAACATTGCGAAGGCTGCCTGCGGAATCATCGGCATGTAGATCAGGACGCGGTCACCCTTCTTGACACCGAGACCCTTGTAGATCGCTGCCATGCGCTCGACTTCGGTCTGCAACTCGGCGAAGGAATAAATCTTCTCCTCGTCGGTTTCGGTCGACACGAAGATCAGCGCATTGTCGTTCGGACGCTTGGCCGCATGGCGGTCAATGGCGTTGTGGCATAGATTGGTCTTGCCACCAACGAACCATTTGGCAAACGGCGGACGCGAGAAATCGCAGACCTGGGTGAACGGTTCCTTCCAGTCGATGAGCTGGGCCTGCTCGGTCCAGAACGCATCCGGTTGCTCGATCGAATACTGGTGAAACTCCTTGTAAGTCGCCATATAACTCCCTCTAGCTAGTGGTTTCCTGCACATCAAAACAAAAGAACGGATTATTTTTTGGCCTTTGCCCGTTCGCTCAAATAACACTCGATCTGCTCGATTGGCAGATCCAGGCCCATTTCCTTTTCCATCAGCGCCAGCAAGGGCCTCAGTTGCCCAAGCAGGGCGTCCAGATGCGCCATGACCGGCCCCGGACGATTGGCACGCAACAGTTCGAGTGCGTGCTGCAGCGAAATCGGCCGCGTTGCCGGCAAGCTGCCACCGGCCTCGGTACGATTGCCGCCGGCCTGCATCGCCTGCAGCATGCGCTGTTCTGCCAGTTCGAGCAGCGCGCCGGCTGAACTGACCAGATCGGTCGGCACGCTGGCCAGACCGATGCTCACCGTCAACCCCAGCGACTGCCCCTGCACAGAGAGCCGCGACGCCTCGACCGCCTGACGGACGCGCTCGGCGAAACTGACACAGTAGTTCGCCGCCGTCCCCGGCGACACCACCGCAAAACGCCCGTCGGCAATATGGCCAAGGCTGTCTTCCTGGCGCATCTTGCTGCCCAGCATCTTGGCGAAACGGTTGCCGACTTCCTCAGCCAGCGCCGGCCCGAGCTTGTGCGTGAGCACCTCGTAACCGTCAAAACCGAGCACCATCAGGCTGACGTCAATGCCATGCCGCGCCGAATGCGACAGCGCCTGCGCCGCCTGCAGTTCCAGATACTTGCGGGTGAACAGCCCGGTCGCCGGGTTCTGCACCATCTGCTCGCGACCGGAATCGAGATTTTCCTGGGCCTGCTGCAAGGCCAGCAGGTTGCCAAGCCGGGTCAGGACCTCGATCGCGCCGCTACCCTTGGTGATGAAATCCGAAGCCCCCAGGCCGCGCGCCTTGCCGCGCTCCTCCTCGGTCTCCTCACCGGAAACCAGGATGAACGGCATTTGCTGCAGGCGACGCAGGCGTGAGGTGCGCAGGCGTTCCAGCAACTCGTAGCCGTTCATTTTCGGCATCTGCAGGTCCGACACCACGGCCCGGATCGACTGATCGAGCACCAGCGTCTGCCAGGCGGCATCCCCGTCGGCCTCTTCGCGTACCTCGTACTGCGTCTTGATGTGCTGGGCCAGCGAGGCCCGGACGACCTTGGAGTCGTCAACGATCAAGACGCGGGGCAACTCGGCCATCTCAGCCACCGGCCACTTCAACCACGACCCGGCCCTTGGCCCGACCACTGATATATTCATCGAAGGTCGCCGGCAGATCGGCAAAGGGAATCGAGCGGGACATGCGGGCCAGGTGCGGCGGCCGCAAATCGCTGGCCAGTCGCTGCCAGACGCCGCTGCGGTAAGGTTCGCGGATGTAACCGGAGTCAATGCCGAGCAATGAGACGCCGCGCAGGATGAACGGCGCGACCGTGGTATTCAGCGACATGCTGGCGGCCAGGCCGATGCTGGCAATGGTTCCGCCCTGCTCCATCGTGCTGGCAATCCAGGCCAGCACATCGCCGCCCAGGTTGTCGACCGCCCCGGCCCAGCGGGCCCGGTCGAGCGGACGGATCCGGCTCAGGTCGAGATCCTGGCGCAACATGACTTCCGCCGCCCCCAGACCGCGCAGGTAATCGGCTTCGCTCTCCTTGCCGGTCAGCGCCACGACACGGTAACCGCGCTGGGCAAGCATATCCACAGCCAGACTGCCGACGCCGCCGGTGGCGCCGGTGACGATCACCGGCCCCTTGTCCGGGGTCAGGCCATTTTCTTCCATGCGCACGATGCCGAGTGCTGCGGTAAAACCAGCGGTCCCCAGGGCCATCGCATCATAGAGACTCAGACCGGCCGGCAGCGGGACCACCCAGTCGGCCGGCACGCGTGCCAGTTCGGCGTAACCGCCGTGATGGGCCACACCGATATCGAAGCTGGTGGCAATCACCGGATCGCCCGGCTGGAAACGCGGATCGGCACTTTCAAGCACGGTACCGGACAGATCGATACCGCCAACACAGGGAAAACGCCGGATGATCTTGCCGGCACCGGTCGCTGCCAGCGCATCCTTGAAATTGATGCTCGAGTAGGCGACCCGGATGACGACTTCGCCTGCGTCGAGGTCAGCGCGCGTCATGTCGACGAAACGATGCCCGACTTTGCCTTCGTGTTCCTCAATCAGCAATGCCTTGAAGGAATCCATTGTGTTGTGCTCCTCACTTCTCAGGGTTCAAATTGTATTCATAATTACGGATTATGAACATAGTTCCACCGTCACCAGCCGAGGCTGATCGCGTTCGAGACTTTACAGGGCGGAAAATTTCAAATAGATTAAGCGCCCATGAAATCCGGCTTCGCCCCTCTCCTGCTCGCCGCCTGTCTGGCCTTGAACGTTCAGACGGCTGTTTACGCCAGCGAAACGACGCGCCAGCAGGAGGCGCCGATGTCCTTGTTCGAACGTTACACCAACGCTACGCAGGATGTCATCCTTGAAGGCCTGAAGCTGGTTGGCGTGCGTTACAAGATGGGCGGCAACAGCATTGAGGCCGGACTGGACTGCAGCAGTTTCGTGCAAACCGTGTTCAAGGAAAGCATCGGCGCCTACCTGCCGCGCACGGCCCGCGAACAAAGTCAGGTTGGCGAACAGGTGGATTTGAGCCAGTTGAAACCGGGCGATCTGGTGTTCTTCAACACCATGCGCCGTGCCTTCTCGCACGTTGGCATCTATCTTGGCGACAACCACTTCCTGCACGCACCACGCGCCGGTGCCGAAGTCCGTGTCGAGAACATGAACAACAGCTACTGGATGACCCGCTTCAACGGCGCTCGCCGGATCATCGAAGCCCAGTAAGCAGGCCTAGACAAGCGACCTTCGGGTCGTTTTTTTTCGCCAAAACACAATAACAGTTCTCATTAACCAAAAAAACCAATACAATGAAAACGAACCATTCTCATATCGTTTAATCTCAGGAGCTGTACATGAAAACGAAAGCCACGCTCGCCGCGCTGACCCTTGTTGCCGCGTTCCAGCCAGCCATCGCTCAGGAAAAGGTGCTCAATCTGTATTCGGCACGCCACTACCAGACCGACGAAGCCCTCTATGCCGACTTCACCAAGCAGACCGGCATCAAGATCAATCGCATCGAAGGCAAGGAAGAGGAACTCCTCGAGCGTATCCGCAACGAAGGCGCCAACAGCCCGGCTGACGTGTTGCTGACGGTTGACGCGTCGCGCCTGGCCAAGGCCCGCGAACTGGGATTGTTCGCCCCGCTCAAGTCCAAAGTGCTGGAGAGCCGTATTCCGGCCCACCTGCGCACCGACGAATGGGCTTCGTTCTCGACCCGTGCCCGCGTCATTGTGTACAACAAGGCCCGCGTCCAGGCTGCTGACGTTCAAAACTACGCCGATCTGGCCAACCCGAAGCTGAAGGGCATGGTCTGCTCGCGCTCGGGCTCGCACCCCTACAATCTCTCGCTGCTGGCTTCGGTCATTGCCCATGAAGGCGAAGCCAAGGCCGAGCAACTGGCCCGCGGCATGGTGGCCAATTTTGCGCGCACCCCGAAGGGCGGCGACACCGACCAGATCAAGGCGGTTGCTGCCGGCGAATGCGGCGTTGCCATCTCCAACAGCTACTACGTGGCACGCCTGATGCGCTCGACCAAGCCCGAAGACCAGAAGGTCATCGACAACATTGGCGTCGTCTGGCCGAACCAGGCCACCACCGGCACCCACATCAACGTTTCCGGCGGCGGCATGCTCAAGCATGCACCGAACAAGGAAGCGGCAATCAAGTTCCTGGAATACCTGGCGTCGGATTCCGCGCAGCGCTACTTTGCCGACGGCAACAACGAATGGCCGGTCGTCGCTTCGGTCAAGGTTGCCAATCCGGCATTGACCAAGCTGGGTGCCTTCAAGGCCGACAATCTTCCGGTCAACAGCCTGGCCATGTACCAGGTCAAGGCCCAGATGATCTTCGATCGCGCCGGCTTCAAATAAGCGCCATTGTCGCAAGACCTCGCCAAAGCGGTTGGCTTCCCCTAAAATCTCCCCCACTTGCAGGGAAGGAAACCATGGGATCCAACAGCTTTGGCGCCAGCCCACTCATTGAAGCAATCCGGGCAAACAGTCTGCCCCGGGTTATCGCCGCCCTAGAGGATGGCGGAGATGTCGAAGAAAAAGACATCCACGGCTATGCCGGATTACCGCTGCGAACCGCCTGCTTTTCCGGCAATGTTCCGATCATCCGCGAACTGCTCAAGCACGGCGCCGACGTCAACGCCCCGACGGCCGACGGGCCGGGCGCCCCGCTCCGGGCCGCCATGCGCGCCAACAATACCGAGATCGTCGCCCTGCTGCTGTCCCACGACGCCCAGATTCCTTTCGGCCTGGAAATCCCGATGGCGGTATATGAGCGCGCCAAGGAACTGACGGCCGGCAACACCGAATCACTTGACGTTCCCATGCTGGAATTCGAGCGGCACGACGTACCTGACGCTGTTTCGACTCCAGCCAGCGAAAAAAATAGTGCCAAGGCATTTCACGACAACGTGATCGACTTCTCTCCCGCCGAACAAAATATCGAGGAAGTCGACTTACGCGGCGTCTACGGCGTGGATACCAGTGTCCTGACTCTTGATTTCGAGCGCGCCAGCGGCGCCTGGGAAAAGGTCGAAGGCGTCGGCAAGAAAGAGGCGACCTAGCCCCGGCGCGACGCCGTAATCTGCCGCGACAGCAGGATCAGCGGCAGCAAGCCGACGACCACGATGGCCAGCGAAGCGGTCGATGCTTCGGCCAGCCGCTCGTCGGACGCCAGCGTATAAGCCTGGGTGGCCAGGGTATCGAAATTGAAGGGGCGCATGACCAGCGTCGCCGGCAATTCCTTCATCACATCGACAAAAACCAGCAGGCCGGCGGTCAGCAGGCTCCCGCGCAGCAAGGGCGCATGCACGCGCCCCAGGGTGGCCGCCTGGCCCAGGCCCAGGCTGCGTGCGGCGTCGTCCATGCTCGGCGTGATCTTGGCCAGGCTGGATTCGACGGAGTGCAAGGCCACCGCCAGGAAACGCACCAGATATGCGTAAATCAGCGCGGCGATGCCGCCAGTCAGCAGCAGGCCGGGGTTGTTGCCGAACCACAACTCCCACTGTCCGGCCAGCCAGTGGTCGAGGCGGGTCACGGGAATCAGCACGCCGACGGCAATAACCGCACCTGGCACCGCGTAGCCGAGGCCAACGAGACGGTTCAGGCCCGCCGCCACGCTCGACTTCGAAAGGCGTGCGCCATAGGCGAGCAACAGGGCGATCAAGACGGCGATCAGCGCCGTCGTGCCGGCCAGCAGGAAGCTGTTGCGCGACAGCATAAGGAAGCGCTCGCCGAACTGCGCATCGCCGTCGGTCAAGGCCATTTTCAGCAACAGCAGCGCCGGCAGGACGAATCCAATCAACAGGGGTAAAGCGCAGGCCAGCACCGCCGCCAGCGCCGGCAGGCCGCGCAATGTCGCGCCAGCCATTGGCCGGTTGCGCCCGGTGGTGTTGTGGTAGCGCGCCCGCCCCCGGGAAATCCGCTCGGCCATCAGCAGGAAAAGCACGAAACCGAGCAGCATGGCCGCCAGCTGGGCAGCAGCGACCCGGTCGCCGAGCGAGAACCAGGCACGGTAGATGCCGGTGGTAAAGGTATTGACCGCAAAATAGGCAACGGTGCCGTAATCGGCCAGCGTTTCCATCAGCGCCAGCGCGATGCCGGCAACGATAGCCGGTCGCGCCAACGGCAGCGACACCTTGAAGAAGGCGCGGCGCGAGCCCATGCCCAGCGTCCGTGCCGCTTCCAGCATGCCGCTGGCGCGTTCGAGGAAAGCCGTGCGGGCCAGCAGGTAGACGTAGGGATAGAGCACGAAAATGAACATCAGCATGGCGCCGGGCAAGGTGCGGATGTCCGGGAACCAGTAATCGCCGTATTGCCAGCCGAACAGATCGCGCAGCGTGCTCTGCACCGGGCCGACGAACTGCAGGAAATCGGTATACACGTAGGCCATCACGTAGGCCGGAACGGCCAGCGGCAGGACCAGCGCCCACTCGAAGAAACGGCGGCCGGGAAACTCGTGCATCGCCGTCAGCCAGGCCGTCGACACGCCGATGAGGCCGACGCCGATGCCGACGCCCAGGCACAGCAGCAGCGAATTGGCGATGTATTCCGGCAAGACGGTCTGCGACAGGTGACTCCAGGTGTCGCTGGTACCGCCGACAAACAGGTTCAGACCGACGCTGGCGACCGGCAGGGCGGCCAGCACGGCCACCGCGATACCGACGATCAGCAGGAAGGGAAATGAGCGCGTGTGCAGGTGCATGAATGCGAATTATAATCGAGCACCATGACACAGCTCGAATTGATTGGCGTAATTCAACGCTACGGCAAGCATACCGTCGTCGACGGGGTCGATTTTCGCCTGGCGCCCGGACAGATTGCCTGCCTGCTCGGCCCGTCGGGCTGCGGCAAGACAACCCTACTGCGCTGCATTGCCGGCTTCGAGGACATTGCCGGCGGTGAAATCCGCCTGCACGGCCAGACGGTCAGCCGCCCGGACGCCCGGGTCGCTCCCGAGAAGCGCCGCATCGGCATGGTCTTCCAGGATTACGCGCTGTTCCCGCATCTCACCGTCGAGGAAAACGTCGCCTTCGGCCTGCCCGACCGGCAAGGCGAAGCCGCTTCGCTGCGCGTACGCCAGTTGCTCGCCACGGTCGGCCTCGGCGGCCAGGGCAACAAGTATCCGCACGAACTCTCCGGCGGCCAGCAGCAGCGGGTGGCCCTGGCCCGGGCACTGGCGCCACGCCCCGAACTGATCCTGCTCGACGAGCCCTTCTCCAACCTCGACGTCGGCCTGCGCGAGCGGCTTTCGGTCGAAGTGCGAGAAATCCTCAAACGCGAGGGCTCGACCGCGATCATGGTCACCCACGACCAGCACGAAGCCTTCGCCATGGCCGACGAGATCGGCATCATGCACAACGGCCGCATCCAGCAATGGGATACGCCGTACAACCTCTACCACCGCCCGGCCAACCGCTTCGTCGCCGACTTCGTCGGTCAGGGCGTGTTGCTCACCGGCACGGTTGGCGAAGGCAATTCGGTATCCATGGAACTGGGCACGCTGATTTCCGACACGCCGGTGGAGTGCAACGAAAGCTGCTCGCATTGCGAAGACGGCTGCCGCGTGGACATCCTGCTGCGTCCGGACGACATCGTGCACGACGACGCCAGCCCGGTGCAGGCCGAAGTTCTGCACAAGGCCTTCCGCGGCGCCGACATCCTGTACACCCTGCGCCTGAGTAGTGGCAGCGAGGTGCTGTCGCTGGTCCCGTCGCATCACAACCACGCGCTGGGCGAGAAGATCGGCATCCGCCTCGACGCCGATCACGTGATCGCCTTCAAGAAGCACGATGCCTGCGAGGATGATCCGGATTGCGAAATCCGCTTCGAGCAACAGGCGCTTGCCGAGCAGCCGGTGACCTGGCACCGCTGACCGCCGGCGCATGATTCCCTTTCTCGGCCCGCTCGACCCGTTTCCGCCGGTCACCGAGGCGCGCCAGGAGATGAACGGCCTGCTCGCCGTCGGCGGGCTGTTGCTGCCGGATCGCCTGCTCGATGCCTACCGGCGCGGCATCTTTCCCTGGGGCACGGTCGAGGGGCAGGCCCTGTGGTACAGCCCGGACCCGCGCATGGTCATGTTTCCGGAAAACTTCCGCCTCTCGCGCAGCCTGCGGCGCCTGCTGCGCAGCGATACGCTGACGATCAGCGCCGACCGGGATTTCCCCGCAGTCATTGCGGCCTGCGCGGCAACCCGGCGACGCGGACAGGACGGGACCTGGATCAGCAACGAAATGATGGAAGCCTACATCCGGCTACATGAACTCGGCTGGGCGCACTCGGTCGAAGCCTGGGAAGAAGGCGAACTCGTCGGCGGCCTGTACGGCCTGGCCATCGGCCGCATGTTCTACGGCGAATCGATGTTCTCCCGGCGCGACAATGCCTCGAAGTTCGCCTTCGCCTACCTGATCCGACTGTTACGCGAGCGGGGTTTCGGCATGATCGACTGCCAGATGCACACCGACCACCTGGCCTCGCTCGGGGCGGCGGAAATTCCGCGCAGCGAATTCCTGCAGCACATGCGCGCGCTGATCGGCCAGGGCGAACGCAGCGTCTGGCAGCTTGCCGTGACCACCGACTGGTAAATCCCATGTCCCAAGCCAACGACGCCGACCTGCCCTTCTCGCTGCTGCAGTTCTATGCAACCTCGCCCTACCCGTGCAGCTACCTGCCCGAGCGCGAGGCCCGCTCACAGGTCGCCACACCAGCCCACCTGATCGACAGCGGCATCTACAGCACGCTGGTCCGCGCCGGTTTCCGCCGCAGCGGCATCTTCACCTACCGCCCGCACTGCGACCAGTGCCAGGCCTGCGTCCCGGTCCGACTGCCGGTCGCCGAGTTCACGCCCACGCGCAGCCAGCGCCGCGCCTGGAAACGCCATGCCGACCTGCAGATCCGCGAAATGCCGTTGATTTCGGTAGCCGAGCATTTCGACCTCTACGTCCGCTACCAGGCCAGCCGCCATCCCGGCGGCGGCATGGACGAAGACAGCCACGAGCAATATGCGCAATTCCTGCTGCAAAGCAGCGTCGACACCCGGCTGATCGAATTTTCCGAAAACGACCAGGTACGCATGGTCAGCCTGATCGATGTCCTCGACGACGGCCTGTCGTCGGTCTATACCTTCTTCGACCCGGACGTACTGGGCGCCAGTTACGGCGTTTTCAACATCCTGTGGCAGATCCAGCAATGCCACGCACTCGGCCTGCCCTGGCTGTACCTCGGCTACTGGATCGCCGACAGCCGGAAAATGGCCTACAAGATCAATTTCCAGCCGATCGAGGGACGTGTCGACGGCCACTGGCGGCGACTTGATCCGGCGCGGGAGATTCCCTAAACGCAGACGTCGGCCTATGATGCTGTTTTCATCACCGACGGATTGAAAACTTGCAATTCTTCAGGAAACTGTTCGGCCTGCTGCGCCCCGAAACTCCGCCGGCACCGGCGGCGACGCCGCCTGCCCAGCCAGCCGCGCCTGGTGCATCGACGCCTGTCGCCGAACGCATTCTCTTCGTCTGGCAGGAAATGCTCGATGGTCAATCGCAGATTGCCGGCTACCGTCTGCAGGCACGTGCCCTGGACAAGCGCAATGTGATCTCCGGCACCGCAATCCGCGCCGCCTTGCTCGCCGAAAACGTACATCACGCAGGCGGCCAGCGTCCGCTGCTGATTTCCCTGACGGTCGAGCAATGGCAGACGGCGGATTTCTCGGAAATCATCGCCCCCCAGACCTTCATCCTGCTCAGCGACCTCGAATCCGACCCGGCACCGCAACAGCGCCTGGCGGAAATCCGGGCCGCCGGTGCCAGGACAGCCATTCACGACCATGCCGCTGGCGCAGACAGCGGCGACTGGCCGCTCGACCTGGTGCTGTTCGCCTTTCGCAAGACCGAACTGGCCACGCAGGAAAAACACCTGCAGTCGCTGCGTCAGCGCCCCGGCCTGCTACTGGTCGCCGACGGCGTCGAATCCTGGGCCGAACACCGGCTGTGTCAGCGTATCGGGTTCAAGCTGAGCATCGGCGGTTTCGCCGGCACCCGCGATCAGGAAGCGCCCCCCGGAAAAATCAGCGAGAGCCGCCTGGTCGTTCTCGACATGCTCAACCAGATCCGCAGCGACGCCGAACTCGGCGCGCTGGCCGCCACCGCACTGCGCGACCCGGCCGTCGTGGTCAAGTTGCTGGACATGGCCAATTCGCCGCTTTACGGCTTGCCGCGCAAGGTTGCCAGTCTCGAGGAAGCCATCACCCTGCTCGGCCGCGATGCGCTTTACCGCTGGCTGTCGCTGGCCCTGTTCAACATCGAAGGCAACGATGGACGCGACCGCACACTGCTGGTCCTGGCGCTCTGCCGGGCGGCCTTGCTCGAGGGCCTGGCCACCGGCCACGGCAAGCAGACTGCCGACGAAGCCTTTCTGGTCGGCCTGCTGTCGATTGCCGACAGCCTGCTCGACCGCCCGATGGCCGACGTGCTCGCCCACATCCATCTGCCAGCAGCGGTCAAGGCCGCCTTGCTGCACAACGAGGGCCACCACGCGCGCTTCCTGCAACTGGCCATCATGCTCGAACGCTGCCGTCTCGATCAGGCCGTGGTGCTTGCGGGTGCCCTGCAACTGTCACCGGCCACCCTGATCGAGAGTTACCGCAAGGCCCTGGGCTGGGCCAGTGCGGTGCTCGACCAGTAAAAACCAAATTTTACGTACGCCCGCCCGACAACTACTACACTAAGCCCATAAAACATTCCGGAGAACATCTTCCATGCGCCTGCGCCTGCTTACCCTGATCGCCCTGCTCGTCACCCTGCTCTCGGGCTGCGGCTACAACCAGATCCAGATCAACGATGAAGGCGTCAATGCCGCCTGGTCGGAAGTGCTCAACCAGTACAAGCGGCGCGCCGACCTGGTGCCCAACCTGGTGGCCACGGTCCAGGGCTACGCCGCCCACGAAAAGGAAGTGCTGACCCGGGTCACCGAAGCCCGCGCCAAGGTCGGCGGCATCAACGCCACCCCCGAGCTGGTCAATGACGAAGCTGCCTTCGCCAAGTTCCAGGCCGCGCAATCGGAAATGAGCAGCGCCCTGGCCCGCCTGCTGGTGGTTGCCGAGAACTATCCGCAACTCAAGGCCGACGCCAATTTCCGCGACCTCCAGGCCCAGCTCGAAGGCACCGAGAACCGCGTCACCGTCGCCCGCAACCGCTACATCGAGACGGTGCGCGTCTATAACATCTCCGTGCGCACCTTCCCGAACAACCTGACGGCGATGGTCCTGGGCTGGAAGCCCAAGGCCAACTTCAGTGTTGAAAACGAACAGGCCATTGCAGACGCTCCCGCCGTTAATTTCAACAACAAGTAAGCGATGTTGCGCTGGCTGCTGCTCTGCCTGTTCGCGCTCCTGCCGATCACCGGCTGGAGCAGCGGCCCGCTGGCCTTACCGGCCCTGAGCGACCGCGTCGTCGACCTGACCGGCACGCTGTCGGCCGGCGACCGGGCCGGCCTGGTCGAGCGGCTGACCCGGCTGGAACAGGAAAAAGGCGCGCAGATCGCCGTCCTGCTGCTGCCGACCACCGCACCGGAAAGCATCGAGCAGTTCGGCATCCGCCTGGCGGAAAGCTGGAAAATCGGGCGTCAAGGCGTGGACGACGGCGTCATCGTCATCGTCGCCAAAGACGACCGGCGCATGCGTATCGAAGTCGGCTACGGGCTGGAAGGTGCGATTCCCGACGCGATTGCCAAGCGCATCGTCGACGAACAGATGGCGCCGCGTTTCCGTGACGGCGACTTTGCCGGCGGCCTCAGCGCAGCCGTCGACACGCTGGTCCGCGTCATCGACGGCGAAAACCTGCCGCCGCCGAAGGAAAAAAAACCGGAAAGCGCCGGCTTCGACACCGACAGCCTGCTGTTCATCGCCATCTTCGTCGCCAGTGTGGCCCGCGCCCTGTTCGGCCTGGTCGGCGCGCTCGGCATTTCACTGCTGGCCGGTGCGCTGGCCTGGTTCAGTTTCGGTTCGCTGAGCGCCGCCGTGATCGCCGCGCTGATCACCTTCTTTGCCTCCTTCATGCGCGCCGGCAAGGGCGGCTGGCATAGCGGAGGCGGCGGTGGCAGTCGTGGCGGTGGCGGCGGTTTTTCCGGCGGCGGTGGCGGTTTTGGTGGCGGCGGCGCCTCGGGGAGATGGTGAGATGGGACTGTTACGCAAACTCAGACACCTGACCGCGCCGGGCTGGCTGATCAACCGCCATTTCGGCAAGGATGATCTCGACGCCGTCGAAGCCGCCATCGATGCTTCCGAAAAGACCCATCGCGGCGAAATCTGCGTGGTCATCGAAGGCGCCTTGCCCTTTGCCGCGCTCTGGCACGAAGAAGACAGCCGCCAGCGGGCCGCTCGCCTGTTCCTGGAATACGGCGTGAACCAGACGCGCGAGGCGACCGGCATCCTGCTCTACATCCAGTTGCTCGACCACCAGCTGGAAATCCTCGCCGACAGCGGCATCGCCGGGCGCGTGCCGCAAGCCGTGTGGGACGACATCTGCCACGCCACCGAAGCCGATTTCGCCGCCGGTCGCTACCGCGACGGACTGGTCAGCGCCATCGGCCGCATCGGCGCCCTGCTCGCCGAACATTTCCCGGCAGCAGCCGACGACAACCCGAACGAACTCGGCAACCGCCCGCGGCTGCGCTGATCACTGGTAGCGCAGCGCCTCGATCGGATCGAGCCGCGACGCCTTCTGCGCCGGGTACCAGCCGAAGAAGATGCCGACCCCGGCGGCAACGGCAAAGGCCAGCAGCGCCGCCGTCCCGGAAATGACCACGACCATGCCGGTGATGGCGTTGATGCCCAGCGCAATCGCGATGCCCAGCGTCAGGCCAAGCAGGCAGCCGGCGAAGGAAATCATCACCGCTTCGAGCAGGAACTGCAGCAGGATGTCCTTCTGCCGCGCGCCGATGGCCATGCGGATGCCGATTTCGCGGGTGCGCTCGGTGACCGACACCAGCATGATGTTCATGATGCCGATGCCGCCGACGATCAGCGAGATCGAGGCGATGGCGCCGAGCAGGATGGACATGGTCCGCGTCGTTTCCGCTTCCGACTCGGCGGCAGCCGACAGGTTGCGCATGAAGAAGTCGTTGGGCGTGTCGTCGCGCAGGCGATGCCGCTGGCGCAGCAGCGACTCGACATTGCTCATCACCCTTTCCATGCCCTCGGCCGAATCGGCCTGGACCATGATCATCCGCACCGAGCCGACGAAGGGCGTACCAAACACCTTGCGCTGCGCGGTGGACAGCGGAATGATCACGGTATCGTCCTGATCGCGGCCATCGAGATTCTGTCCCTTGGCGGCGAGCACGCCGGTGACGACAAACGGGCTCTGCTGGATGCGCAGCGTCTTGCCGACCGGGTCTTCGTCGCCGAACAGGTTTTCGGCGACGGTCTTGCCGATCACCGCCACCCGCGTTGCCGAACGCACGTCGGAATCGCCGAAACTGCCGCCGCTGGTGAGGCTCCAGGCGCGGGCATCGAGATAGGCCGGCGTCGTGCCGATGACCTGGGTATTCCAGTTCTGCGCGCCATAGACCAGTTGCCGCGAGCCCTGGTGGGTCGGCGCGACGTTGGCAACACCGTCGAGTTCGGCAATCGCCTCGGCATCGGCAACGGTCAGTGTCGGCCCGCCACCGCTGCCGCTGCGCACGCCGGCGCTGGTCGAAAAACCGGAGAGGACGATGAACAGGTTCGAGCCCATGGTGCTGATCGTCTGCTGCACCGCGTACTGCGCCCCCTGGCCGATGGCCAGCATGATGACCACGGCGCCGACGCCGATCACCATGCCGAGCATGGTCAGCGCCGTGCGCAGGCGGTTGGCGCCCATCGCCAGCCAGGCTTCGCCGAGCATCGGGCGGATCATGGTTGTTCTCCGGTGAGGTGGTCGCTGACGATGTGACCGTCGAGAAAGCGCACCTGGCGGCTGGCATGGGCGGCGATGTCGGGCTCGTGCGTAACCAGCACGATGGTGATGCCGTCCGCGTTCAATTCGCCGAACAGGCGCATGATTTCCTCGCTGGTGTGGCTGTCGAGATTGCCGGTCGGCTCGTCGGCGAGGATCAGGCGCGGCTCGTTAACCAGCGCCCGGGCAATCGCCACGCGCTGCTGCTGACCACCGGAAATGCGGTTGGGCAGCGATTCAGCGTACTGGCCGAGACCGACACGTTCAAGCAGCACACGCGCCCGCGCCCGCCTGGTTTCCTTGTCGACATTGGCGTAGACCAGCGGCAGCGCGACGTTGTCCTGCAGGCTCATGCGCGGCAGCAGGTTGAAGCCCTGGAAGACGAAACCGATGGTCCGGTTGCGCAGTTGGGCCAGGGCGTCCTTGCTCATTTGCGCAACATTCTCGCCGGCCAGGAAGTAGTCGCCGGCACTCGGCGTGTCGAGACAGCCGAGCAGATTCATGAAGGTCGATTTGCCGGAACCGGACGGACCCATGATCGCCACGTACTCGCCGGCCGTGATGTCGAGATCGACACCGCGCAGCGCGGGAAACTCGCCGGCCGCCGTCTGGTAGGACTTGCCCAGCTCGGCGACCTTGATGACGGAAGCAGCCATCAGAACATCCGCATGCCGACCGACGACGGCGCCTTGGCCGGCCCGCCGTTTTCACCGACGACGATGCGCACGCCCTCGGCCAGTTCGCCGGAGACCAGTTCGGTATTGCGACTGTCGGTAATGCCCAACTGAACCGGTACGGCCTTCAACTGGCCGCTTTCCAGCACATGCACGGTCGCCCCCTGGCCAGCGCGCGCCCGGCCCTTGCCGCCACCGGCACCGGGCGAAGGCGGTCCGCCGGCGCTCGCTCCGGCCGGCGCCGCCGGGGCACTTTCGGCCGGTTTGAAGCGCAGCGCCGCGTTGGGCACCAGCAGCACATTCTCGCGCTGACGCACACCGATGGTCACGTAGGCCGTCATCCCCGGCAGCAGGATCTGATCCGGATTGGCCACCGAGATGCGCACGTTGTAGGTGACCACGTTCTGTTGCGTCACCGGGTTGAGACGGATTTGCTGAACGACGCCCTCGAACTGGCGGTCCGGGAAGGCATCGACCGTGAACTTCGCCTTCTGCCCCTCGCGGATGGCGCCGATGTCGGCTTCAGCAAAGCTGGTATCGATGCGCATCTCCGACAGATCCTGGGCGATCTTGATCAAGGTCGGCGTCTGGAAGCTGGCGGCCACGGTCTGGCCGAGATCAACGACGCGGTCGATGACCACGCCGTCAACCGGCGAGCGGATCACCGTGTAGCCGAGATTGGCCTGGTCGCGCGCATGCTGCGCCTGCGCCTGCGCCAGTTGCGCCCGCGCCGAGCGCAGAACCTGCGCCGCCTGATCGTACTCCTGTTTGGAGACATACTCCTCGGCGAGCAGGGCTTTCATCCGCGCTTCGTTGGCCACCGCCAGATCAAGGCTGGCCTGCGCCGAAGTGATGCTGGCGGCGCTTTGGCGAGCGGTGGCCGAGACCAGCGCATCGTCGAGTTCAAGCAGCGCCTGACCGGCCTTCACCTTGTCGTTGAAATCGACGTGCAGCTTGCGCACCGTGCCCGAGACCTGGGTACCGACGCTGACCAGCACCACCGGATTGAGCGTGCCGTTGGCCGACACCGCCTGGGTCACGTTGCCGCGCGCCAGTTCGGCGGTGCGGTAGCGCTTCTCCGGGTCCTGCGCCGCGCGCTGCTTGACGAACCAGTAGCTGCCACCGGCCAGACTGGCAGCGAGAACGGTCAGGATCAATATTTTTCCGGTCTTCTTCATCTTCATTCCCCGGCTGCCTGCAGCAGCGTGTAGTCGAGCGCGCCCATGCTCTGGGCCAGGGCGGCACGATAGATATTCCAGTCAAGTTCGGCCTGGATGCGCTGGACGCGCGCCTGGGCCAGCGCCGTCTGGGCGCTCAGCAGATCGAGCACGGAACCGACGCCGGCCTTGTAGCGGCCGAGCGCCACACGTTCTGACTGCTCGGCGCTGGCGATCAGGTCGCGCGTCGTCTGCAGCGCCTCGGTGGCCGTGTTCAGGCTGTGATAAGCCTTCCACACATCGAGTGCGACCTGGTTGCGGATGCGGTCGCGCTGGGCCGCGCGGGCTTCCTGCTGGGCCTCGGCGGCGCGTACGCGATAGGTGGTGTCGAAACCGGAAAACAGCGGCACGTTCAGGGTCAGCCCGATCGCACCGCTGCGGTTGGTCACGCCATCGACGCGCTGCCAGTTCGGCCCAGCCGCCAGCGACAGCGTTGGCAAACCCTGCGCCCGGGCCGCCGTCACCGACGCCTCGGCGGCCAGCACCTGGGCTTCGGCGGCCTTCAGGTCCGGACGACGTTCGATGGCAGCGGCGATCAGCGTATCGAGATCCTTACGGAAGCCGGCATCTCCGCTGACCGGGGACATTTCCGCCAATTGCAGCGGTGTCTGTGCTTGCAGGCCGAGCGCATTGGCCAGGCTGCCTAGCGCGCTGCGCGCCTCACCCTCGGCCCGCTGCCGGTTGAGCCGTGCCTGAGAAGCCGCCGTCTGCGCCTGCAGACGCTCGGCCGGCGTCCCGGCGCCGACCCGGTAGCGCAATTCGGCGGCGGCCAGGCTTTCCTGCGCCGAGCGTTCGGCCTCCAGCGCCGCCTGCACCGCCGCCCGCGCGGCCTGGGCGCCGTGATAGGTCTGCAAGGCCGACAGGAACAGCGTTTGCACCGTCGCATCGCGGGTCGCCAGCGCGGCGTCGAGCAGGCGCGTTGCGTTGTCGATGCCGGCCGCGCGCTGGCCGCCGTCGAGCAACAGCCACGACAGGCTGAGCGAGGCGCTCTGCTGTGTCAGGTTGCGTGTTTCGTTGAAGTTGCGGGTGACGCCGGCCCGACCATCCACCGACGGCAACCAGCCCGAGCGGGCAACGCCGACCTGCGCCGCCTGCGCCCGCGCGCTCGCCCACAACTCGCGCGTCTGCGGGTGATTGCACAGGGCCAGGTCGACCGCGTCGAGTGCGCTCAACGGCGCGGCTGGCAACTGGTCGGCACAGGGTAGCTCGCCGACCCGGGCTGCCAGCGCATGCGCGCTGCGCAAGGGCGGCATGGCTTCGGTCCGTAGCGGGTCGGTCAGGGTCTGGGCTTGCCCGACACTGCCCGCCAGACCGACCAGGAGCACGCCGAGGTTTCTGAGAAGGATTCGCATGTCCGGCAGTTTAGCCGGCTCCGGGCCGATCAAGCTGTTACAAATTGTTTTCCGGGCGCGCTCTCGCTATCCTGCCGGGCATGTCAGTGCCCGTCACCTCTTCCTTCATGCTCGGCGCCCGCGAGGGTTTCGCCGCTTTCCTGCCGGTTTCGGTCGGCCTCGTGCCGTGGGCGCTGGTCATGGGCATGGCGATGTCCAGCCACGGTTTCAGCCCGGTCGAAGCGATGGGCATGAACCTGATCGTCTTCGCTGGCACCGCCCAGCTCGGCACGCTGCCGCTGATCAGTTCCGATGCGCCGCTGTGGCTGATCGTCGTCACCGCGCTGGCGCTCAATCTGCGCTTCGTCATCTTCAGCGCCGCCATCGCCCCCGGCTTTCACGGGGTTGGCACGCCGCAGCGCTGGCTCTCCGGCCACCTGCTGACCGACGGCGTCTTTGCCACCTGCGCCGAACGCATGCTGCAGGTCGACGACCCGCGCTGGCGCCTAGGTTTCTACCTCGCGCCCTCGCTGTGGTCGTGGCTGTTATGGCAGAGCTTCACGCTGATCGGCATCTTCGCCGCCGGCATCGTGCCGGCCAGCTGGTCGCTGGAATTCATGGCGACCATCGCGCTGATCGTGCTGCTGGTGCCGATGGCACGCATTCCCCCGATGCTGGTCGCCGCACTGGCCGGCGGCGCCGCCGCGACGCTGCTGCGCGACATGCCGCTGCGCCTTGGGACGGTGGCGGCCATCATCATCGGCATTGCCGCCGGCTTCCTCGCCGAACATCTCGAACACAAGCGGCGGCAATCATGAACGACACCAGCCTGTGGGTGATTTTCGTGCTGATCGGCCTGGCCACGACCTTGCCGCGCGCCAGTTTCATCGTTCTCGGCAACCGCGTGCAATTGCCGCCGGTGCTCCAGCGCGCCCTGCGTTATGCGCCCGCCGCCGCCCTTGCCGCCATCGTCGCCCCCGACCTGCTGGTGGTCGATGGCAGCGTCGACGTCATCAACGCCAAGCTCGGCGGCGGCATCGCCGCCGTGGCCGCCGCCCTGCTCTCGCGCAATCCCTGGCTGCCCTTCGTCGTCGGCATGGCGGTGCTGCACGGCCTGCGCCAGCTCGGCGGCTGAGAATCCGTCCCGGCCGCCGGGAAACCCGGATAATGGCGACCGATTCGTTTTGAACGCTGGGACAGCCGCATGGAAATCAAGGTCAATTTTCTCGACAAGCTTCGTCAGGAAGCCAAGTTCGACGACTTCACGGTCATCGCCGACCAGTCGATCCGCTATAAAGGCGACGGCTCGGCGCCGGGGCCGTTCGATTACTTCCTGGCCTCGTCGGCCTTGTGCGCGGCCTACTTCGTCAAGCTCTACTGCGACACGCGCAACATCCCGACCGAGCACATCCGCCTGTCGCAGAACAACATCGTCGACCCGGAAAACCGCTACAAGCAGACCTTCAAGATACAGGTCGAGCTGCCGCCGGACATTTCCGCGAAGGACCGCCTGGGCATCCTGCGCTCCATCGACCGCTGTACCGTCAAGAAGGTCGTCCAGACCGGCCCCGAGTTCATCATCGAGGAAGTCGAGAATCTCGACGCCGACGCGCAGGCGCTGCTGACCGTCAGCGCGGATGCCGACACGCAGACCTTCATCGCCGGCAAGGACCTGCCGCTGGAGCAGACCATCGCCAACATGTCCGGCCTGCTCGCCGGGCTGGGCATCAAGATCGAGATCGCCTCCTGGCGCAATCTGGTGCCCAATGTCTGGTCGCTGCACATCCGCGACGCGCATTCGCCGATGTGCTTCACCAACGGCAAGGGCGCGACCAAGGAAAGCGCGCTGGCCTCGGCGCTGGGCGAGTACATCGAGCGCCTGAGCTGCAACCATTTCTACAACGACCAGTACTGGGGCGAGGAATTCGCCAACGCGCCGTTCGTGCATTACCCGAACGAGCGCTGGTTCAAGCCGGGCAAGAAAGACGCGCTGCCCAAGGGCCTGCTCGACGACTACACGCTGGAAATCTACAACCCGGACGGCGAGCTGCGCGCCTCGCACCTGTTCGACACCAACTCCGGCAACAGCGAACGCGGCGTCTGCGCGCTGCCCTACTTGCGCCAGTCGGACGGCGAGACGGTGTATTTCCCGACCAACCTGATCGACAACCTGTTTCTCAGCAACGGCATGAGCGCCGGCAACACGCTGGCCGAGGCGCAGGTGCAGTGCCTGTCGGAAATCTTCGAGCGCGCCGTCAAACGCGAAATCCTCGAAGGCGAAATCGCACTGCCCGACGTGCCGGCCGACGTGCTGGCCAAATACCCGGGCATCGTCGCCGGCATCGAGGAACTGGAGAAGCAGGGCTTCCCGGTGCTGGTCAAGGACGCCTCGCTCGGCGGCCAGTTCCCGGTGATGTGCGTGACGTTGATGAACCCGCGCACCGGCGGCGTCTTCGCCTCCTTCGGCGCGCATCCGAGCCTGGAAGTCGCGCTCGAACGCAGCCTCACCGAACTGCTGCAGGGCCGTAGCTTCGAAGGCCTCAACGACCTGCCGCGGCCGACCTTCGAGAGCAACGCCGTCACCGAGCCGAACAACTTCGTCGAGCATTTCATCGACTCCAGCGGCGTCGTCTCCTGGCGCTTCTTCAGCGCCAAGGCCGATTACGACTTCGTCGAGTGGGACTTCTCCGGCCAGGGCGAGAATTCCAACGCCGATGAAGCTGCCACGCTGTTCGGCATCCTCGCCGAAATGGGCAAGGAAGTGTACATGGCCGTTTACGACCAGCTCGGCGCCAACGCTTGCCGCATCCTCGTGCCCGGCTATTCGGAAATCTACCCGGTCGACGACCTGATCTGGGACAACACCAACAAGGCGCTGGCCTTCCGCGAGGACATCCTCAACCTGCACCGCCTCGACGACGCGGCGCTGGAAGCCTTGCTGGAGCGCCTGGAAGAGAGCGAACTCGACGACTACACCGACATCATCACGCTGATCGGCGTCGAATTCGACGAGAACACCGACTGGGGCCAGCTGACCATCCTCGAACTCAAGCTCCTGATCAACCTCGCGCTGCAGGATTTCGAAGCGGCCAAGGAACAGGTCGAAGCCTACCTGCAGTACAACGAAAACACCGCCGAGCGCGGCCTGTTCTACCAGGCGGTCAATGTGGTGCTGGAAGTGCTGCTCGACGACGCGTTGGAACTGGAAGACTACGAGCCCAACTTCCGCCGCATGTTCGGCAACGAGCGCATGGATGCGGTCATCGGCTCAGTCGATGGCAGCGTGCGCTTCCACGGCCTGACGCCGACCAGCATGAAGCTGGAAGGCCTGGACCGCCACCAGCGACTGCTCGACAGCTACCGCAAGGCGCATGCGGCAAGGGCGAAGGCGGCAGAGCTATGCCTGGGAGGGTGATTCCCGAACGCGAGATGGTGGCGGTTCGGTTGTTGCGATCGTTCAACATCGACGTCGCACCGATTCGATGGATGACGACCGACCCGAAACCGAAATTCGCAGAATTACTGGCTGTTGCGTTCTAGCAGTTGTAACAATCCATGTACATCGCCGAGGACCCACAGGTCGGCGACCAGTCCGTCCCTAAACGAAAAGAGCGCTGCCCCGGCCCACTCGACCTTTTTGCCAGTTGGTTTGAAGCCAAAAAATTCGCCACGGTGGGTGCCTGAAAACCGCATTCGGGCAAAACACTGGTTGCCCTCCGCAACCAAGTCAAGAATGTCGCATTGGTATGCACCAAGGGCCTGATGTACGAAATCGACGTAATCAGCAAACTCGGAATGTCCTGTTTTACTTTGACCGAGAGAGCCTCTGAATGTGAAGTCTGACTGAAGCAGCGAGGGAATTGCCGATTTGTCGTGCTTGTTCCATACATCAGCATAGAACATTTGAACGACAGTCTTGAGTGCGGAATATTCCATGGTGAGTGTCGGAGAATTTCATGAGGGGCATCCATTTTGCCCCAGGCCCCGCCATAACGGGCATTCACAGGATCTCGATCCCCGCCCGGACTTCCCCCGCCCGATGCTGCAATGCATCGAGCGCTGCCGGCTCCATGCCGGCCAGCTGGCGGTACACCATCCCCAGCCTGGGGTTGGCGGCCAGCCGCTCGCCATTCCGCGCAAAGAAATCCCAGTACAGGGCGTTGAACGGGCAGGCACGCTCGCCGACACGGGCTTTCCTATCGTAATGGCAGCCCCGGCAGTAATCGCTCATGCGGTCGATGTAGGCGGCGGTCGATACGTAGGGTTTGGTCGCCAGTCGGCCGCCGTCGGCAAACTGGCTCATGCCGAGGGTGTTGGGCAGTTCGACCCATTCGAAGGCGTCGATATACACCCCGAGATACCAGCGGTGGACGGCCGCCGGATTGAGTCCGGCGAGTAGCGCGAAGTTGCCGATCACCATCAGGCGCTGGATGTGGTGGGCGTAGGCCTGTTCCAGCGACTGGCCGATGGCGTGCGCGAGACAGCGCATGCGGGTTTGTCCGTTCCAGAACCAGGCGGGGAGCGGCAGGCGATGGTCGAAATGGTTGTGTGCGTCGTAACCCGGCATGTTGGCCCAATACACGCCGCGCACGTATTCGCGCCAGCCGAGAATCTGTCGGATGAAGCCTTCGGCCGCAGCCAGCGGGACATGGCCGGCCTGCTGCGCGCTGACGACGGCGGCGATGACCTCGCGCGGGTTGAGCATCTTGGTGTTGAGCGCGAACGAGATCAGCGAATGGAAAAGCCGCCCGTTGCCGGTGGCCATCGCGTCCTGGAAATCGCCGAAATTGGGCAGCGCCTGGTCGATGAAGTGGGCGAGCTGCTGCCGGGCCTCCTGCCGCTTCAGCGGCCAGCGGAAATGCCCGGCCGCCGGCTCGCCGAAGCTGTCCACGCCGGCCTGGCGGATGCTGTGCCAGAGCGCCGAGTGATCGTGCCGGCCGCGCCAGTCGGCCGGTGCGCGCGGCACGCCCGGCCAGGACTTGCGGTTGTCGTGGTCGAAGTTCCAGCGACCGCCGAGCGGCTTGCCCGGGCCGGCCATCAGCACGTCGTGACGCATCCGCATCTGGCGGTAGAAGTGTTCCATCAACCATTGCCGACGCCCGGCGAAAAGTCTGGCAGCTTCGTCGCGCTGGCTGTAGAAGTGCTCGCTGTCGACCATCCGCGCGGGGATGGCAAGTTTCGCGGTGTAGTCGGCCAGTTGCCGGTCGAGCCGCCATTCGTCGGGCGCCTGGTATTCAAAGGCGCTGGCTGCGTGACACTCGATCAGCGCATCGAGGTTGGCCGGCAGCGACTGGTGGTTGGCCGGGTCGTCAATGGCAAGATACTCCACGCGATGCCCTGCTTCCCGCAAGTGCCGGGCAAAGTCGCGCATGGCGGCAAAGATGGCGATGATTTTCTGGGCATGGTGGCGGACGTAATCGGTTTCCTGGCGGACCTCCATCATCACGTGGATGACGGCTGCGTCGGCTTGCGCAAACCAGCTGTGCTGCGGATTGAGTTGATCGCCCAGGATCAGGCGCAGGGTACTCACGCCGCCTCCCGGCGATGGCGCCGGCAGCTTCGGCGAGCGGACGGAAGGCAAGCGGCGGGTGAAAATTTTCTCGGAGACTGAATAGCCATTTTGTCCTGGACAAATAACGAAAACAATCGCAATATTAAGCCAAACAAAGACAAAACGATCTTTTTGTTCATGACGCAGCTGATCCCTTGCGAGGTCCGACATGATTCAAAGCCACTCCCCGACACTGCCACCCGTCGTTGCCTGGCTGGGCTACGGCGGCTTGCTGCCGTTTCTGGCGCTGGCCTCGGCCAGCTGGCTCGACCAGCATCATGGCCTGCTGTGGAGCGACGCGCTGTTCGCTTACGGGGCGATCATTCTCAGCTTCGTGGGCGCACTGCATTGGGGGCTGGCGATGAGTCTGCCCGGGCTGACCGAGCGCCAGCGCTCGGCCTGCTTTGCCTGGAGCGTCGTCCCCGCCCTGCTGGCCTGGCCGGCGCTGATGCTCCCCGCACCGCTCGCCGCCTCCCTGCTGGTTGCGGGTTTCATCGCCCATTATCTGCAGGACAGCCGCCTGGCGCGCCGGACGGCCCTGCCAAGCTGGTACCTGCCGCTTCGCCAGCGCTTGAGCGGGATCGCCATCATTTGCCTGCTAGCGGGAATGCTCGCCGCTTGAAACCGTCGCGCAACAAGCCATCGGAGGTCGCACCATGAAACTGTTCAATCGCTTGCCCGGGTTTCCGCGCACGCCGGCCGGCAAGGAACGTCAGGTACTGCGCCGGCTGCCGGCGACCTTCCTTTTCGGCACCCTGCTGCTCGCTGCCCCTTCGCTACTGGTCAGGGTGTTTGCCGACACCGCCGACGCCATGGCCGTGACCACCACCGACATCTACGTCGCCAGCCTGATCATCCTGCACTGGACGGTCGTGCTCACGGTCGGCATTGCCGCCTTCATCGTCATGGTGATGAAAGGTCCGGCTTATGTCGCCGATGCCTATCCCCTGCAGGAAATGGAGACGCTGGATCAATCCGGCAAAGCCCATCGACAGACACGCTGACGCAGCGTGTGCCATTGTCGCCACTTCGCCAAAAACAAGCCTCATCAGGCGCCATTTCAGGCTTTGGCCGGCACTCAAATGCGGTAAAATGCCGGCCACCATGCTCTATCCGCTCATTCGCAAGTTCTTTTTCTCCCTGGACGCCGAAAAGGCGCACGGCATTGGCCTGACCGGGATGTCCTTCCTCGAATCGGCCGGCCTGCTCGGCTTGCTGGCCAAGCCGGCGCCGGATTGTCCGGTTGAGGTCATGGGGTTGCGCTTCCCCAATCCGGTCGGCCTGGCCGCCGGGCTGGACAAGAATGGGGCGCATATCGATGCGCTGGCGCGGCTGGGTTTCGGCTTCATCGAAATCGGCACGATCACGCCTCGCCCCCAGGAAGGCAATCCGAAGCCGCGGCTGTTCCGCATTCCGGAGGCGCAGGGCATCGTCAACCGCATGGGCTTCAACAACGCCGGCGTCGATGAACTGCTGTTCAACGTGCGTGCGGCGAATTTCCCCAAGCGCGGCGGCATCCTCGGCATCAACATCGGCAAGAACGCGACGACGCCGATCGAGAAGGCTGCCGACGATTACCTGATCTGCCTCGACAAGGTGTACAACGACGCCAGCTACGTCACCGTCAATATTTCGTCGCCGAACACCAAGAACCTGCGCGAACTGCAGAAGGACGAGGCGCTCGACGACCTGCTCGCGCAACTCAAGGCACGCCAGCAGGCGCTGGCGCAGCAGCATGGCAAGTACGTGCCGCTGGCGCTGAAGATTGCGCCGGACCTCGACGACCTGCAGATCACCGCAATTGCCGATGCCTTGCGCCGGCATCGTTTCGACGGCGTGATCGCGACCAATACGACGCTGTCGCGCGAGGGCGTGGAAAACCTGCCGAACGGCAACGAAACCGGTGGCCTGTCGGGTGCGCCGGTGTTCCAGCGGTCGACGGCGGTGCAGGAAAAACTGTCGGCGGCGCTGGCCGGCGAAGTTCCGATCATCGGCGTGGGCGGCATTCTCAAGGGGGAGGATGCAGTCGCCAAGATTCGTGCCGGGGCCAGTCTGGTCCAGGTGTATAGCGGCTTCATCTATCGCGGGCCGGAACTGGTCGCCGAGGTCGGCCAGGCACTCGCCCGCGCACTCGGAGAAAAAAACCGATAAGCCCATAAACGGCGCGCAGTTGTTTGTCCCTGCGCCAGGCCGGATAATGCGGGTCTTCGCTCCCCCTGATCATGAGCAACTATATTTTCATTCTCGTCGGCGCGGTGCTGGTCAACAACATCGTGCTGGTCAAGATGCTTGGCCTGTGCCCCTTCATGGGCGTTTCCAAGAAGCTGGAAACCGCCTACGGCATGGGTGCGGCCACGACTTTCGTGCTGACCACGGCGACCGGCGCCAGCTACATCATCGACCATTTCCTGCTCATGCCGTTCGGGCTGGAATACCTGCGCACCCTGTCCTTCATCGTCACCATCGCCGCCGTCGTGCAATTGACCGAAATGGTCATTGCCAAGACCTCGCCGACGCTGCAGCAGACACTGGGCATCTATCTGCCGCTGATCACCACCAACTGCGCCGTGCTCGGCGTGCCGCTGCTCAATGTCAGCAACGGGAACAACTTCGTCGAATCGCTGCTGTTCGGCGCCGGTAGCGCGGTCGGCTTTTCCGGCGTGCTGATCCTGTTCGCCGCGATCCGCGAACGCATCGAAGGCGCCGACGTACCCACCCATTTCCGCGGCTCGGCCATCGCCATGGTCACCGCCGGCCTGATGGCGCTGGCCTTCATGGGCTTCGCCGGACTGGACAAGTACCAGTAATGGATATCCTGCTCGCCATTGCCATCATGGCCCTCGGCGCCGTCGTGCTCGGCGCCGCGCTCGGCTTCGCCTCGATCAAGTTCAAGGTCGAGGGCGATCCGCTGGTCGAGAAGATCGACGCCATCCTGCCGCAAACCCAGTGCGGCCAGTGCGGCTTCCCGGGCTGCAAGCCCTACGCCGAAGCCATCGCCAAGGGCGAAGTCGACATCAACCTGTGCCCGCCGGGCGGCATGGAAGGCGTGCAGCGCCTGGCCGACCTGCTCGGTCGCGAGGTCAAGCCGCTGGAGGCTGAGGAAAAGCCCAAGCAGGTCGCCCGTATCGACGAAAACACCTGCATCGGCTGCACGCTGTGCATCCAGGCCTGCCCGGTCGATGCCATCGTCGGCGCGGCCAAGCAGATGCACACCATCATCGCCCAGCAATGCACCGGCTGCGAACTGTGCCTGCCACCCTGCCCGGTTGAATGCATCCACATGGAAGTCATTCCCGAGACGCTGGAAAACTGGAAATGGAAATACCCGGTCGTCGCCATCCAGCCGGTTGCGGCCAGACCGTCCGCCAAGGAAGCCGCGTGATGCTGGCCAAACTGTTCAAATTCTACGGTGGCGTCAAACCGCCCTCGAACAAGACGCTGTCCAACCAGCAGCCGATCCGCCCGGCACCGCTGCCGTCGCGCCTGGTCGTGCCGCTGCACCAGCACATCGGCGGCACGCCGCGACCGCTGGTTCAAGCCGGCGACCCGGTGCTCAAGGGCCAGAAGATCGGCGAGGCCGACGGCTGGATCTCCGCCGCCGTGCATGCGCCGACCTCGGGTACCGTGGTCGAGGTGGCGATGCATGTGCGCCCGCACGTTTCCGGGCTGGAATCGCTGTGCGTGGTCATCGAACCCGACGGCAAGGATGAATGGATCACCCACGGCCCGGCCGACCGGGCGGCCATGTCGCCGGCCGACATCTGCCAGTTCCTGCAGGAACACGGCATCGTCGGTCTCGGCGGCGCCGGCTTCCCCACCCACGGCAAGCTCAAGGCGACGCCGGGCGTGCCGATGGCCGAACTGATCATCAACGCCGCCGAGTGCGAGCCCTACATCACCTGCGACGACCTGCTCATGCGCGAGCGCGCCGACGATGTCGTGCGCGGCATCGCCGTCTTCCGCGACATGCTGCAACCGACCCAGGTCATCATCGGCGTCGAGGACAACAAACCGGAAGCCATCGCCGCCATGCAGAAGGCGGTCGAGGCGCAAGGCGAAGCCTTTGCCGTGGTGCCGGTGCCGACCCTCTACCCGGCCGGCGGCGCCAAGCAGTTGATCCGCGTGCTGACCGGCAAGGAAGTCCCGGGCGCCATGCGCTCGACGGCCGACATGGGCGTGCAGGTGTTCAACGTCGGCACCGCCTACGCCGCCTGGCGCGCCATCGGCCACGGCGAGCCGCTGATCTCGCGCATCGTCACGCTGACCGGCAACGTCCGTGGCGCCGGCAACGTCGAAGCGCTGATCGGTACGCCGATGGACGAACTGCTGAAACTGGCAGAACCGAATCCGGACACCGACGGCATCATCATGGGCGGACCGATGATGGGTTTCCTGGTCCCGAATGAACACGCGCCCATCGTCAAGACCAGCAATTGCCTGATCGCCCATTCCGAACGCCTGTTCCCGCCGAAAGCGCCGGAGATGCCGTGCATCCGCTGCGGCGCCTGCGCCCGCGCCTGCCCGCACGAACTGCAGCCGTTCGAGCTGTACTGGCATGCGCGCGCCAAGGATTTCGGCAAGACCCAGCAGTACCACATCTTCGACTGCATCGAATGCGGCTGCTGCGCCTATGTCTGCCCGTCACGCATCCCGCTGGTCCAGTATTTCCGTTTCGCCAAGAGCGAGATCTGGGCGCGCGAGAAGGAAAAGAAGGCAGCCGACGAAGCCAAGCAGCGTTTCGAGTTCAAGCAGTTCCGCGAGGAACGCGAAAAAGCCGAGAAGGCCGAGAAGCTGGCCAAGGCGGCTGCCGCCCAGGCCGCCAAAAAGGCGGCGGAAGCAGCTGCGGCCAGTGAAGCACCGGCCACCGAACAACCTGCCGAGGCTGCAGCCGATCCGGCCGAAGCCGCCAAAAAGGCAGCCATCGCCGCCGCCATGGCGCGGGCCAAGGCGCAGCGCGAAGCCGCACAGCCGAAGAACACCGATGAACTGACGCCGGAACAGGCCCGGGAAATGGCCGAAATCGAAGCCCGTCGCCAGCAGGCCGGCATTGTGCCCGAACCGGCCGACGCCCAGCCGGCGACCACCGAAACGAAGCCCGAATGATGTTCGCCCCCGCCCCCTACCTGCTCAAGGACGCCAGCGTCAGCCTGGTCATGACCCAGGTCTGCCTCGCGCTGATTCCCGGCATCGCCGCCTACGCCTGGCTGGTCGGCCCGGCCATCCTGGTCCAGCTGGTGATCGCCTCGGTCACCGCGATTGCCGCCGAAGCAGCCATGCTGAAACTGCGCGGCAAGCCGCTGGCGATGTTCCTGTCCGACGGTTCGGCCATCGTCACCGCCTGGCTGATCGCGCTGACCTTCCCGCCGCTGGCGCCGTGGTGGCTGGTGGTCACCGGCACGCTGTTCGCCATCGTCATCGCCAAGCATCTTTACGGCGGCCTCGGCCAGAACCCGTTCAACCCGGCAATGGTCGCCTTCGCCGCCTGCATCGTCTCCTTCCCGGCGCTGATGTCGCAATGGCCGAGCGTCGGCCTGCAGATGCCTTTCCTCGATCAATTGAACGTCATCCTCGGCCTGGCGCCGCGCGTCGATGCCCTGTCCGGCGCCACCCCGCTCGACGCCATGAAGACGGCGCTGAAGCTTGCCGAGGGCCAGGTCGACATCGCCCACCTGCTGGCCAACCAGGACATCTACGGCAATTTCGCCGGACGAGGTTGGGAATGGGTGGCCATCGGCTACCTGCTCGGTGGTCTGTGGCTGTGGCAGCGCAAGCTGATCACCTGGCACGCGCCGCTCGCCTTTATCGGCGGCATGGTGCTGATTTCCGGCGCGCTCTGGCTGTACCAGCCGGCCAGCTTCGCCAACCCGCTGTTCCACCTGCTCTCGGGCGGCACCCTGCTCGGCGCCTTCTTCATCATCACCGATCCAGTGTCCGGCTGCACGACACCGCGCGGCAAGCTGATCTTCGGCTTCTGCGCCGGCCTGCTTGCCTACATCATCCGCATCTTCGGCGGTTTCCCCGACGGCGTGGCCTTTGCCGTGCTGCTGATGAACCTGTCGGCGCCGTTGATCGACCAGCTCACGCAACCGCGCATCTTCGGCATGAAGGGCAAGCAGTCATGACCAGTACTCCGCGCGAATACACCGCCCCGGCCATGGCGCTGCGCACGGCGGCCATCCTCTTCATCTTCGTCATCGCCTTCACCGCGCTGCTGTCGGCGGTCTATCAATGGACCCGCCCGGCCATCGAGGCGTCGGCTCTGGCCGAGAAAATGAAGCTGCTCAACGAGGTGCTGCCGGCCAGCGACTACGACAACGCCTTGCTGACCGACACCCTGTCCCTGCCGCCGACGGCCGAACTCGGCCTGACCGAGGCGAGCACGCTGTACCGCGCACGCAAGGGCGGCCAGCCGGCCGCGCTGATATTCGAAGCCGTCGCCCCCGACGGTTACGCCGGCCGCATCCGCCTGCTGATCGCCATCCGCGCCGACGGCAGCGTCGCCGGCGTGCGCGTCACCCAGCACAAGGAAACGCCGGGGCTGGGCGACTACATCGAGCCGAAGAAGGACAAGAACAAGGCCAATCCGTGGATCACGCAGTTCAACGGCCTGGCGCTGGCGACGACGCCGGCCAAGGAGTGGCGCGTGCGCAAGGACGGCGGGCGCATCGAATACCATGCCGGCGCCACGGTAACCCCCCGTGCCGTCGCCCGTGCCGTGCATCAGGCCGTGCTGTGGGCCGATATCCGGCGCGAGCAACTGTTCGCTGAAGGGAGTGCGCAATGACCCGCGACGAATTCTCGACCATCGCCTACAACGGCCTGTGGAAGCAGAACACCGCGCTGGCCCAGTTGCTTGGCCTGTGCCCGCTGCTGGCAGTCAGCACCAACATCGTCAATGGCGTGATGCTGGCGCTGGCGACGATCATTGTCATGGCGCTGGCCAACGTCGCCGTTGCCGCCCTGCGCAACTTCATTCCACATGAAATCCGCATTCCGGTGTTCATCCTCATCGTCGCCGCGCTGGTCACCGTCGTCGACCTGCTGTTCAACGCCCAGTTGCACGAACTCTATGTGGTGCTCGGCATCTTCATCCCGCTGATCGTCACCAACTGCATCGTGCTCGCCCGCGTCGAAGCTTTCGCCGCCAAGAACCCGCCGCTGAATTCGACCGTCGACGGCATCTTCATGGGCGTCGGCCTGTTGTGGACGCTGGCCGTGCTCGGTGCGATGCGCGAACTGCTCGGCAGCGGCATGCTGTTTACCGGCATCGACATGGTCTTCCCGAGCCTGTCGCCGATCCAGGTGCTGCCGGCCGACTACCCCGGCCTGCTGATCGGCCTGCTGCCGCCCGGCGCCTTCATCCTGCTCGGCTGCATGATCGCCTGGAAGAACTGGATGGACGCCCGCGCCGCCGAGCGCGCCAAGCGTCGCCCGCCGACCCCGGAAGTCGTCGCCGATACCGCCGAAGCCGGCGCCTGATCCACCGGCATGCAACTGGCCGAGTTTCGCGAGCACCTGCGCACGCTGGGCGCCAAGCCCGCCCACGAGGAACGCATGCTGCGCGCCTGGCTGCAGGCCAGGCCGCTCGATAGCGGCACACGCCGCCAGGCCGCCGAAAACTTCCTGCCGCTGGCCATCCGTGACGCACTGCCGGCACTGACCGGGCAGCTTGCAGCGCTGGCCCGCGTGGTCTCCGAACATCCGGGCGACGACGGCACCCGTCTGCTGGTCGAACTGGCCGACAGCCAGACGGTCGAGAGCGTGCTACTGCCGCGCGACGGCGTCTGCATCTCGACCCAGATCGGCTGTGCGGTCGGCTGCACCTTCTGCATGACCGGCCGCGACGGCCTGCTGCGTCAGGTCGGCAGTGCCGAAATGCTGGCCCAGGTGGTCCTCGCCCGCCAGCGCCAGCCCTTGCGCCGCGTGGTCTTCATGGGCATGGGCGAGCCCTCGCACAATCTCGACAACGTGCTGGAGGCCATCGACCTGCTCGGCACGGCCGGCGGTTTCGGCCACAAGAACCTGGTTTTCTCGACTGTCGGCGACCCGCGCGTGTTCGAGCGCCTGCCGCAGCAGCGCGTCGTCCCGGCGCTGGCACTGTCGCTGCACACCACCGACGGCGAGCTGCGCGCCCGCCTGCTGCCCAAGGCGCCGCGCATGGCGCCGGAAGAACTGGTCGAGCTGGCCGAAATCTACGCCCGCCAGACCGGCTACCCGATCCAGTATCAATGGACACTGCTCGCCGGCGTCAACGACAGCGTCGAGGAAATGGACGGCATCGTCCGCCTGCTCGCCGGCAAGTACGCAATCATGAACCTGATTCCGTACAACACCACGGCAGCGCTCGATTTCCAGCGCCCGGCCAACGACCGTGTCACGGAACTGGCGCACTACCTGCACGCCCGCGGCATCCGCGTGACCGTGCGCCGCTCGGCCGGCCAGGATGTCGATGGCGGATGCGGCCAGTTGCGGGCGCGCAGCCGCGACGGCAGCCCGGTCGCCCCACCGCGCCGTCGTTCCCGGCCGTCAGCAGACGCCGTCGAGATGACGGGCGGAAAGTAGGCTGACAAACTGATCGGCGGCCTGCGGCCGACCGTACAGGTAACCCTGGAACTGATCGCAGCCATGCTCGCGCAGATAGCGCGCCTGGACCTCGTTCTCGACGCCTTCGGCAATGACCTCAAGGTCGAGTTCGTGGGCCATGGCGATGATTGCCGACGCCAGGCGAATCGACTCCCCGTGCTCGCCGATCTGGGTGACGAAACTGCGGTCGATCTTCAGCGACTGAACCGGAAACTGGCGCAGGTAGCTGAGCGAGGAATAACCGGTACCGAAATCGTCGATCGCCACCTGGATGTACATCCGGCGCAGCACCTGCAACATCGCGGTCGCCCGTGAGGAATTGCGCATCAGCAGGGATTCGGTCAGTTCCAGTTCGATCAGTTGCGGCGGCAGGCCGTAATCGGCCAGCACCTGCGACAGCATTCGCGGCAGATCCTGCTGGATGAACTGGTGGGCGGAGATATTCACCGCCACCGGCACGACCATCAGGCCGGCGTCGAGCCAGGCGCGCTGTTGCGCGCAGACGTTGCGGATCGCCCATTCGCCGAAAGCGTTGATCAGGCCGTTTTCCTCGGCGATGGGAATGAACTGTTCGGGCGCGATCATTCCCTGTTCGCGGTGCTGCCAGCGCATCAGCGCTTCGGCCCCGATCAGTTCACCGGTCTTGGCATCGACCTTGGGCTGGTAATGGAGCAGCAACTCCTGGCGCTCCAGCGCGCCAAACAAATCGTTCTCCAGCAGCAACTCGCCCAGCGTCGCCGTGTTGATCTCGGTGGAGAAGAAACGGAAGGTGTTGCGGCCCTCCTCCTTGGCCCGATACATCGCCGCATCGGCCTTGCGCAGCAGTTCAGAGGCGCTATCCCCATCCTCGGGATAAAGCGCGATGCCGGCGCTGGCGCTGACCGTCAGTTCGTGACCGGCCAGCAGGTAGGGCTGACACAGAGCCGTCAGGAGTTTCTGGCAAACGTGAGCGGCATCCTGGCGCAGCTCCAGCTCGGGCAGGACAACCACGAACTCGTCGCCGCCCTGGCGGCAGAGCGTGTCGGTATCGCGCAGCACATGCAGGCCGCGTTGCGCCGCCTGCACCAGCAGATTGTCACCGACCGCATGGCCAAGCGTGTCGTTGATGTTCTTGAACCGGTCAAGGTCGATGAAGATGACGCCCATGTGCCGGCTGCTGCGTTTGGACTTGAGCAGGCCCTGGCCGATCCGGTCCTCGAGCAGCAGGCGGTTGGGCAGACCGGTCAAGGCGTCGTGGTGCGCCAGATGATGGATGCGCGCCTCGCTCTGCTTGCGCTCCGAGATGTCGATGAAGACACCAATGTAATTGCCGGATTCGCCGGAGTCGTCGGGAACGGCGGTAATCGACAGCCATTCGGGGAAAATCGCGCCATCCTTGCGCCGATTCCAGATTTCCCCCTGCCACTGGCCGCTTTCCTTCAGGGTCTGCCACATGTCGTGGTAGAAATCCTCGCTCTGGCGGCCGGAATTGAGCACGGCCGGCGTCCGTCCAAGCACTTCCTCGGGGGTATAGCCGGTAATGGTGCAGAAGGCCGGGTTGACCGCGATGATCCGCGATTCGCTGTCGGTGATGGTCATGCCTTCGGCGGCATGCGTGAACACTGTGCCGTAGAGCTGCAACTGGGCTTCCACGCGGCGTTGTGCCTCGTAGCGGTCGGCCAGGTCGGCGTGCGCCGCGACCAGGGCCCGCCGGTCGCGCTCGATCCTGACCAGGGCATACATGGCGTAGGCGAGCAGGCACATGGCGATCGCGTACAGCAGGGTACGGTAGTAGGTAGCCAGCGCCAGCGCTGACTGGTGGGCATCGAGGTAGCTGCGGGTCAGTTCGTCGTGCAGCCCGCCGCTCGGCGCACGCACGATGCGGTCGACCAGCCCGGACACCTCCGGCGCGTGATCGATGATCAAGCGCGCATGCACCAGCAACTGTCTCATCTCGACCTGGCGCGGCGTCAGCGCGGGCGTATCGAGCAACTGCTGCAGGGCGCTGCGCAAGGCGGCGAGATCGGTCGCTTCCCGGTTGCCCGTCAGTTCGGCACCGATCAGTCGCCGGATGAAACTCTCGAACGCCTTGCGCTGCGGCCAGTCCTCTCCAGCCAGCAGGGATTCCGCCGCCGCCGGCAGATAGAGGGTGGAATTGCGCAATACGGAATTGGCGCGCTGAAAGCGGTCAATCGCCAGCGCCTTCTCCTGCTGGGCGGCAATCAAGGCCTGGATGCGCGCTTCGAGCTGCCGCTGCCCGGTGTCGTCGAGCCATTTCGGCACCACCTGCAAGGCGTTGCCGGTTTCCCGCAAACGCGTCTGGTAGTAGGCCATGCCGTCGTAGTTCTTGAGCAGGCCGGCATAGCTGGCCACCACCTTGGCATTGAGCTGCTCGTCGTAATGCTGATACTGCCGCAGCAGACGCGTATAGGTGTTGTGGGCCTCCGGCGACACCTCGCCGGCGCGGAAGAACAGCCAGGTCAGCAGCCCCGTCAGGATGGCGATCAGGATCATCCGCCAGGCCCGGTGCGCGCGTAGTGCGGCCAGCGTCTCCCTCATTCGTCGCGCCCTGTCGCCGGTATGCGGCCAGTCAGCGAGTTGAGGAAGGCTACGATGGCCTTCACGTCCTCGGCCGCCAGGTCACGCCCCAACTGATAGCGCCCCATGATGGCCACCGCCACCTCCAGCGTCGGTGCCGAACCGTCGTGGAAATAGGGCGCGGTCAGTGCCACGTTGCGCAGCCCCGGCACCTTGAAGACATGACGATCCTCTTCCCGCCCGGTCACGTTATAGCGGCCGAGATCAGCTGCGGTCAGGGGCCGGTCAGCAAAGTAATCGCCGAGCACGCCGAATTTCTGGAACATGTTGCCGCCGAGCAGCACGCCCTGGTGGCAACTGACGCAGCCAAAATCGCGGAAGCGCTGATAACCGGCCCGCGCCAGTTCGTCGAGCGCCTCCTCGTCACCACGCAGATAACGGTCGAACGGCGAATCCAGCGTCAGCAGCGACTGCTCGAAGCTGGCAATCGCGTCGGCGATATTCGCCGCCGTCAAGCCATCCGGGTAAGCCAGCCGGAAGGCCTCGCGCATGCTCTCGTCGGCACCGAGACGTTCGATGACCAGCGACCAGGACGCGCCCATCTCCAGCGGGTTGTGAATCGGGCCGGCAGCCTGTTCCTGCAGGGTCAAGGCACGACCATCCCAGAACTGGACAAAACTCAGTCCGCTGTTGAAGACAGTGGGGGCATTGATGCCGCCTTCGCGGCCAAGGATGCCAACCGATACCGGCTGGCCGTCGGCGCCACCGAGATCGAAGCGGTGACAGGAAGCGCAGGCCAGCGAGTAATCGGCCGACAGGCGGGTATCGGCGAACAGGCGGGCGCCCAGCGCGACGCGCTCCGGCCGTAAAGGCGGCAGTTCGGGCAGCGGCCGCAAAGCCTGCATGCTATCGTCGAAGCTTCCGGGAAAAGCGCTCGGCAGGAATAGCGAATCATCGTGCGCAGGACGCAAGAACCAGGCAGCCAGCGCGACGCCAAGCAATACGGAAAGCCCTAGAAAAAAGCGCTTCATGAGCTCACTCGGCCAGCACCACGCAGTTCTTGCCGCGGTGCTTGGCAGCATAAACCGCTTCATCGGCCCGGCGGATCAGGGTCTGCTCGTCCTCGCCCGGACGCCACTCGGCGACGCCGATACTGATGGTCGCAGAAATCGCCTCGGCGTCGGCAAGCGGCAGGCGAATCCCGGCAAACCGGGCGCGTACCCGTTCCGCCAGTTGCATGGCCGACGTTGCCGCCGTTTCCGGCAGCAGGATGACGAACTCCTCGCCGCCGTAACGATAGGCGCTGTCGCTGCCGCGCTCGCAGGCGCGGATCAGTGCGGCCAGTTCGATCAAGACGCGATCTCCCTCGAGGTGCCCGAAGCGGTCGTTGATTGCCTTGAAATCGTCGCAGTCGAGCACCATCAGGGATAAAGGCCGACCATAGCGCTTCGCCCGGGCAATTTCATGCAGCAAATGCTCCCACAGCGTTCGGGTATTGAGCAGGCCGGTCAGTGCATCGGTCCGACTGAGTTCGCGATAACGCTCCTCGCTGGCACGCAGCGCCTCCTCGGCACGGTGTCGCTCGGTCACGTTCTGCAGCGTCTCGATGGCGCCGATGACGCGGCCTTGATCATCGCAAATCGGTGCGGCCGTGAAGAACAGCCAGCATCCATGGTCGCCGAAGGCGGGAAAGAAGTCCTCGGCCTCGTAGGCGCCCTCGATCAATTCGGAACGGTGGAATTTGCCGTGGTAGAAAGTATCGACCTTGGACTCGACGGCACCATCGACGATCAGGTCGGCGAGGATGGGGCGCGGATCGGGGTAAAACGCCCGCCACTGATCGCGACTACCGATCATTTCGCTGGCCGGCACACCGGTCATCACCGCACAGGCACGGTTCCAGTGGATGACCCGGTGCTCGCTGTCGATCACGATCGTCGCCACCGGATTGCCATCGAATATCCGCGACAGTGAGATCTGCCCTCCGCTGTTCGTGAGGTACATAAACCCTGCGCTTTCTCCGTCGGTTAAAATCTTTGTGTCCCCAATATCGCGCATTCCGGGGCCCCTGACAATCCCTTCGAATCCTAGTCACCGTGAAAAAAGACGCCGTCGAACAGTTTTATCTGCGCTTGCGCGAAAACAACCCCGCACCGACGACCGAACTCGAGTACGCCAGCCCCTTCCAGCTGCTGATCGCGGTCATCCTGTCGGCACAGGCGACCGATGTCGGCGTCAACAAGGCGACGGCACGACTGTTCCCGATTGCCCCGACCGCCGAGCGCATGCTGGCGCTCGGCGAGGAGGGACTGAGCGAATACATCAAGACCATTGGCCTCTATCGCACCAAGGCCAGGAACGTCATCGCCACCTGCCGCATCCTGATCGAGCAGCATGGCGGCGAAGTGCCTCAGGAACGCGAAGCGCTCGAAGCCCTGCCGGGCGTCGGCCGCAAGACGGCGAATGTGGTGCTGAACACGGCCTTCGGACAGCCGACCATCGCCGTCGACACCCATATCTTCCGCCTCGGCAACCGTACCGGACTGGCCCCGGGCAAAACCGTGCTCGATGTCGAGAAGAAGCTGCTGCGCGTCACGCCTGAGGAGTTCATGAAGGACGCCCATCACTGGCTGATCCTGCACGGACGCTACATCTGCAAGGCACGCAAGCCCGAGTGTGCGCGTTGCTGCGTGATCGATCTCTGCCAGTTCCGGGGCAAGACGGTATGAAAGTCGGCAGCGGCCAGGCGGTCGGCAGCAGCCCGACTCCGGCACTGGCCGAGCAGGCGGTCAGGGAGGCGCTGGCACGCGCCGGCCTGACCCGTGCCGAGCGCGTCCTGCTGTTCCTGAGCAAGGACTTCGCCCGCCAGTTGCCGGCCACCCTGCGCGCTGCCGCCGCTGCCGCCACCTGCCTGCAGATCGATGGCTGCAGCGCCAACGGCGTATTGAGCGACCAGGGCTGGCAGATCGACCGCCCGGCTGCGGTCGCACTGGTGTTTTCCGAGCTACCGAAAGCCGGCGCCGCATCGCCGCTACTGTCGTTTTCCGGCCAGGGGCGTCTGGCCTGGGACTGGCAAGACGATCCCGCCCGGATCGGCCTGGTCGACAACGACACCCAGGCCTGGCAGCAGGCCCGCGAAAACGGCGACACCCGTTGCCAGTTCGCCCTGCCCGGCCTGCGCTGCACGCCTTTGCTGTCACGCGGGCTGCGCCGGATCGGCGAGCGGCAGACGGTGAGCGTCGCCGACGCCCATGAATTGCGCCAACTTGAGTCCGGCACCGCAACCGACAGCCTGCTCCGCGCCCTGCCCGGCGAACTGCGCGCGCGCCCGCCGATCCACCAGCTCTCCCTGCTGCGCGACGCGTCCGAGCCCGGCATTGGCGTCCTGTCGCTCAACAGCGACGGCTCGCTGACCCTGACGGCAGCGCTGCAGGCGGGCGAGCAGTTCGACTGGGCCATCCGTCAGCCGCTGGCCGCCGATCAGGAAATGCGCCAGTTGCTGGATGGTGCGCGGACGCAGACACGACCAGAATTTGCCCTGATGCTCTCGTGCATCGGGCGTGGCCCACTGTTCTACGGCGGCGACGATCGCGACCTGGCGTTGTTCCGCGAGACGTTTCCCGACCTGCCGATGATCGGCGCTTATGGCATCGGTCAGATTTTTCCCGGTGAGCACGGCAATCGCCTGTTCCATAATGCCGTCCTTACCCTGCTCTACGAAAGACACGATGTTCAATCCCTCCCGTGATCAGGTCCGCGATTTCTTCTGCAGCGCCTGGACCAAACACCTCGACCGAATGCCCCTGGTTGGCGCCGAAGTGACGGCGGCCGACATTGCCGCCCGCCATCCGGAATACCACACGCTGCTGAGCAACCCCGAGATGGCGCGCAATCAGGAGTGGACGCCGGACAGCGGACAGATGAACCCCTTCCTGCACCTGTCGCTGCATCTGGCCATCCACGAGCAGCTCAGCATCGACCAGCCGCCGGGGATCCGGGTGGCGTTCGAACGCCTGAGGACGAGAATGGACACGCACGATGCCGAACATGTGCTGCTCGAGTGCCTGGGCGAAACCATCTGGCGTGCCCAGCGCGAAGGCAGCCAGATGGATGCCCTGGCCTACGTCGATGCCATCCAGCGCAAGGCCGGCATGCGCTAATATCGCACCACGATCATCTTCCGCACGAGGTCTGCCATGCAACGACGCAAACTGCTCAAAGGTCTGCTGGCCGCCGGCTTGGCCGAACGCCTGGTTTTCCTGCGCCAGGCCTGGGCGGCGGGCAGCAAGCTGGCAAAGCCCGGCTTCTACCAGTTACAGGGGACGGTCACCGTCAACGGGCGACCGGCCCGCGAAGGCATGACGCTCAAACCCGGCGACCGGGTGGTCACCGGCGCCAACAGCCAGGCTATCTACGTCATCGGCCAGGACGCCTATCTGCAACGCGACAATTCCACCGTAGACATTGCCGGCGACATCCTCAGAAGCGGCCTGCGCATGCTGAACGGGAAACTGCTGTCGGTCTTCGGCAAGGGCGACAAGCGGATCGAGACCGGCGTCGCCACCATCGGCATCCGCGGCACCGGCTGTTATCTCGAAACCGATGCGAACCGCAGCTATTTCTGCCTCTGCTACGGCATCGCCGACGTTGCCCGGATCGGCAACGAGCAGCAGGTCAGACGCGTGCAGACCACGCATCACGAACAACCGCTCAACCTCTATGCCGATGCCGCCAAGGGCATTCAGGCGGCCGCGATGGTCAATCACAGCGACGCCGAACTGATCCTGCTCGAGCAACTGGTCGGCCGGATTCCGCCCTTTGTCGGAAAATCCGGCTACAGCTATAACTACTGAGGAATCTGGTAGCTGTTCTGAGTCATCAGATCGACCCCGCACTCGATCCCCTCGACCCAGGCAATGAAGTCCTCGACCGCCTGCTTGCCGACAAAACGCGCCCCGTGCTGGGGAACGACCTGCTCGATATCGAGCTGGCGAACCATGTTGGCCCAGTAGCGGCACACCTTGCGTGAGACGATGTAGCGCTTGTGGAAACCTTCCATGTAACGCACGTGCGAATGGAAATCGGTGACTGGAATCGCGGCCTGCTCATGCGGCACCAGCGAGGTGCCGAGGTCGCCGGAGAACAGAATTTTGGCGACCGGATCGTAGAACTGGAAATTGCCTTCGGCATGCATGAAATGCGCCGGCAGCGCCAGCAACTTGCACTGGCCCAGCGGGATCACGCTGCCCTGGTCGGGAATGCCGACGATGCGGTGCGAGACATCCTTGCCGGTGGTGAAATGCGGGACGAAACGCGTCCATAGCGACGAGATCATCACCTTGCAATGCGAAGCGACAAACCATTTGTTGACCGAGGCGATGATGTCCGGATCGGGGTGCGAGGCCAGGATGTAATCGAGATCCTTGGACGAGAAATACTTCTGCATGTCCATCAGCAGGCCGGTATAGGTCATGTTGCCGCCTGGATCGACCAGCGCACCGTGACCGTTGTCGACGATCAGGAACTGGTTGCATTGGACGGCACCGCCCGGGGAATCGTCCACCAGGTCGTAAAACGCATGAACGATGTGCTTCCCGTTGTTGAACAATTCAACTGCCATATAACCCCCTGGTGACAAGGCCTGAAATTATCCTCCCACTAGTCATTTGTGACTAGTCCGCAAGGAGGATTAATTGTCGTCGGCCGGCGGCAGCTGCTTGATCAGTTCCTCGATCGTCGTCATCCCCTGGGCCAGTTTGAGCGCCCCGGATACGCGCAGCGGATGCATGCCTTCGCGGAAGGCCTGTTCGCGGATTTTCGGAATCTCGGCGCCAGGGCGGATCAGGCGGCGGACCTCGGGCGAATTGACCAATATTTCGTAGACCCCGATACGGCCGCTATAGCCCGTCATCCGGCACTCCAGGCAACCGGTCGCGTGATGGATGTGGGTGGGCTCTGCGGCTTTCCAGGGATGCACCAGACTGCGCCAGGCCACCCGCTCCTCGTCGCTGATCGGCACACTTTTCTTGCAGTGCGGGCACAAGGTGCGCACCAGGCGCTGGGCCATGATGCCGAGCAGGGTCGAGTTGATCAGATAGGCCGGCACGCCGAGGTCGAGCAGACGCGTGATCGCCGACGGCGCGTCGTTGGTGTGCAGGGTGGCCAGCACAAGGTGTCCGGTCAGCGCCGCCTGAATGGCCATTTCGGCGGTTTCCAGGTCACGGATCTCGCCGATCATGATGATGTCCGGATCCTGCCGCATCAGCGCCCGGACGCCGTCGGCAAAGTTCAGGTCGATGGCGTGATGCACCTGCATCTGGTTGAACGCCGGCTCGACCATTTCGATCGGGTCTTCGATGGTGCACACATTGACTTCCGGCGTCGCCAGATGCTTCAGCGTGGTGTACAGCGTCGTCGTCTTGCCGGAACCGGTCGGTCCGGTGACCAGGATGATGCCGTTGGGCGCGGCAGTCATCTGCTGCCAGCGCGTTCCGTCTTCCTGGGAAAAACCCAGCGAGCGGAAATCGCGGACCAGGACTTCCGGGTCGAAGATACGCATCACCAGCTTCTCGCCGAACGCCGTCGGCAACGTGGACAAGCGCAGCTCGACTTCCTGGCCGCCCGGCGTCCGCGTCTTGATGCGACCATCCTGGGGACGCCGCTTCTCGATCACATCCATGCGCCCGAGCAGCTTGATGCGACTGGTCATCGCCGTCATCACCGCCATCGGAATCTGGTACACCTGATGCAGGACGCCGTCGATGCGGAAGCGGACAATGCCGACATCGCGGCGCGGCTCAATGTGGATGTCGGAAGCGCGCTGGTCGAAGGCGTACTGCCAGAGCCAGTCGACAATATGGACGATGTGCTGGTCGTTGGCATCGAACTGCCGATTGGCTTTGCCGAGTTCGACCAGTTGCTCGAAACTCGACAGCGCCGATGCCGTTTCACCCTTGGCTGCCGCCTTCTTGATCGACTTGGCGAGGTTGAAGAATTCGACCAGATAACGGCTGATATCGTCGGGATTGGCCATGACCCGGCGGATGCCGGTGCGCAGGATCTGACGCAACTCGCCCTCCCACTCGCGCACAAAGGGCTCGGCCGTGGCAATCACGATCTCACGGCTCGTTACCTGAACCGGGAGGATGGCAAAACGCGCCGCATAGGCACTGGACATCACCTCGGCGATGCCGGTGAAGTCGATCTTGAGCGGATCGATGTGCAGGTAGTCGAGCCCACAACGGGCCGCCAGCCACTCCGTGAGGGCGTCGAGATTCAGCAACTTCTGCGGCGGCTGCAGGCTGCGCCAGCGCTGATCGGCAATCACCGCCAGCGGGTGCTGCTTGGTGTCGCCGTGCAGGCGTCGCTCGGCCTTGAGGGCCGCTGCCTGTGCGGCATCGATCAGACCATCGGCGACCGCCATCTCGAGAACCTCGTTCAGTGTGAGACGGTGTTCTTCAGGCGGATTGGCTGACGTGGAAAGCATCTTGACGGGGACCCCGGGCGCGAAACGACGAATGAATATAGCCGAAAAAGTCGCTGCCCGGGCAAGCCCCAAACAAAAAACGGGGCCGCAGCCCCGTTTCGATTACTTGGCCGACAAGGCCATCATCAGGTCGTTGATGCGTTTGACGAAACCGGCCGGATCGTCGAGCTGGCCACCTTCGGCCAGGGTCGCCTGTTCGAACAGCAGGACCGCCCAGTCGTCGAAGCGGGGTTCCTCGTACTTCAGCCGCATCACCGCCGGATGCTGCGGGTTGATTTCGAGGATGGGCTTGACGTCGGGCGCCTTCTGGCCGGCGACCTTGAGCAGGCGGGCCAGATTGCCAGACGGATCGTGTTCGTCGGACACCAGGCAGGACGGCGAATCGGTCAGACGATAGGTGACGCGAACATCCTTGACCTTGTCGCCGAGCGCGGCCTTGACCTTCTCCAGCAGTTCCTTGTACTCGTCGGCCGCCTTCTCGGCTTCCTTCTTCTCGGCTTCGTCTTCCAGCTTGCCCAGATCGAGGCCGCCCTTGGCCACCGATTGCAGGGACTTGCCTTCGAACTCGGTCAGGTGACCGACCACCCATTCATCGACGCGATCGGACAGCAGCAGGACTTCGATGCCCTTCTTCTTGAAGATTTCCAGATGCGGGCTGTTCTTCGCGGCATTGAATGTATCCGCCGTGACGTAGTAGATCTTCTCCTGGCCTTCCTTCATCCGGGCGATGTAATCGGCCAGCGACACTACCTGCTGGTCGCCGTCGCCATGCGTCGAGGCGAAACGCAGCAGGCCGGCGATCCGTTCCTTGTTGGCAAAGTCCTCGCCGACACCTTCCTTGAGGACGGCACCGAAGGCTTCCCAGAATTTGGCGTACTTCTCCTTGTCGGCCGCGTCCTCACTGTTGGCCAGGCCTTCGAGCATGGACAGCACCTTGCGCGTGCAACCGGAGCGGATGTTGTCGATATCCTTCGATTCCTGCAGGATTTCGCGCGAGACGTTGAGCGGCAGATCGGCCGAATCGACGACACCGCGCACGAAACGCAGGTAGAGCGGCATCAGCTTCTCGGCGTCGTCCATGATGAAGACACGGCGCACATACAGCTTGATGCCGTGGCGGGCGTTGCGGTCCCACAGGTCGAAAGGCGCGCGCGCCGGGATGTACAGCAGTTGCGTGTACTCCTGCTTGCCCTCGACCTTGGCGTGGGTCCAGCACAGCGGATCCTCGAAATCGTGGGCGACGTGCTTGTAGAACTCCTTGTACTGCTCGTCGTCGATCTCCGACTTGGCACGCGCCCACAGCGCATTGGCCTGGTTGACCGTCTCGTCTTCGTCGGTCGTCACCTGCTCGCCGTCCTTCCACTCTTCCTTCTTCATCAGGATCGGCAGGGTGATGTGGTCGGAGTACTTGCGGATGATCGATTTCAGCTTCCAGCCGGAAAGGAACTCATCCTCGCCCTCGCGCAGATGCAGGATGACGTCGGTGCCGCGGGAGGCCTTGTCGACCATCTCGACGGTGTAATCGCCTTCGCCCGTCGACTCCCAGCAGACCGCCTGATCGGCAGGCAAACCTGCGCGTCGGGAAATCACCGTGACCTTGTTTGCAATGATGAACGACGAATAGAAACCGACGCCAAACTGGCCGATCAGATTGGCATCCTTGGCCTGGTCGCCGGTCAGCGCCGAGAAGAATTCGCGGGTCCCGGATTTGGCAATGGTCCCCAGATGCTGCACGGCTTCCTCGCGCGACAGACCGATGCCGTTATCGGAAATGGTGATCGTGCGTGCTGCCTTGTCAAAAGCGATGCGGATCTTAAGTTCGCTGTCGTCGCCGTACAGGGCGCCGTTGTTCAGCGCTTCGAAGCGCAGCTTGTCGCAGGCATCGGAAGCATTGGAAACCAGTTCGCGCAGGAAAATTTCCTTGTTGCTGTACAAGGAATGGATCATCAACTGCAGCAGTTGTTTGACTTCGGCCTGAAAGCCCAGCGTTTCACGACTGGCGGTTGCGGATTCGGACATAGATGAAACTCCAGTGAAATCAGTAAGGTTCCCTGGAGATGGGGGCCGGAGCGCGAATTTCAAGTCCGCCGAGCGAACACTTTGCGCGTCCTGCAACGCAAAAACCCCCGCTACTTTTAGCAGCGGGGGTTTTGGTATTGGGTAGCCTGGCGGTGACCTACTTTCGCGAGCGGAAGCTCACTATCATTGGCGCTCATCTGTTTCACGGTCCTGTTCGGGAAGGGAAGGGGTGGGTCCAGAAGGCTATTGCCGCCAAGCGTAACTTGTGTGTTCGTCGCGTGTTGAGGCGCGCCGAACGCAAAATGGTAGAAGGTTGTTTGTTGTGACTGCGTCTATGAGTATGCTGCAGTGTTACAAGGTTATAGGATCAAGCCGCACGGGCAATTAGTATCAGTTAGCTTAACGCATTACTGCGCTTCCACACCTGACCTATCAACGTCGTGGTCTTCGACGACCCTTTAGGGAGTTCAAGACTCCGGGAAA
>NZ_AUCE01000019.1 GCF_000429605.1 Azonexus hydrophilus DSM 23864
CGCTCCTGCTGGCGTGCCCACTTTTCGGCATCCTTTCGGAGGTCGAAGGTCTTGGATTGGGTCGGGTAGCCCTTGCGCTTGACGATGACTTGCCAGCGGTCATTCCTCTGTCTAATCGTTGCCATCTGGTGCTCCAGGGTGACAACTGGGTGACCGGAGAGGGGCTACGGTAAAGCCCACAGAGGGGAAACCCTTGAGGAACCAGGACGATGGGCGGTTAGCTCAGTGGTAGAGCACTGCCTTCACACGGCAGGGGTCACTGGTTCGAACCCAGTACCGCCCACCATCGAGCACCTGAAGGCCCGATCCCCGATCGGGCTTTTTCGTTCCTGCAGCGCTGCCATCGGCCAAGTAAGCTGCGGTTACGTTCCCGTACAGTCTGTCATGCGTTTCTGTTCGACAATCGCGACTTCTGTTCGGAGGCTTTCATGAGTTTGCAGAATCAGACGGAAATTGCCTGCAATCACTGGGTGGCGCAGGTTCGCTCGCGTTCCGGAAGCAATGTGCTGATCCACATTCATCGCGGCGCCCCGATTGTGGCCAAGGACGCGATGTTGATTGCGCGCAAGACCGCGAACTTCGGCAAGGTGGCGGGCCTGTCGCCGGTCGGGCCGTGTTCTGTCCATCTGGACGAAGATTGTTAACTGTCTGGTGACGATCCCCGGTCAGTTCGCCGAGAATAACCCGGTCAGTGTCTTTCTGGCTTCATCAAAGCTGTTTGCCTGGGCAAATTGCCGACGGCAGCGCTGACCCGCGTCGTCAATATCGATACCGAACGGGTCGATGCCGAGCATGCGTACCTGGGTAGGCAATAGTGGTTCGATTTCCGTCATCAGCTGTTGTTCCTCTGCCAGGGTGAATCCGGGCAGCGCTTGCCAGTCCGCACCGTCGATCCAGCCCATGCGGCCGATGCCGCCGATGAAACGGGCGCGTTCCGGGACTAGCCGGAAGAACATGAAATCAAGCTGGAGATACTGCGCCGCCTCGGGCTGGTAGCGGAGGTAGCGCTCGACCAGGGCCGTTGAAGCTTCACAAGGCTCGCAGCGGCCGACCAGCGTGATGCGCGCGGCGTCCTGCACGTTGTCCTTGCCGGCCTCGACGACGGCCAGGCTGGTCCGGCTGTCGGCGAGCAGGTTCTTGGTGTGCTCGGCCAGCGCGCTGATCAGCAGCAGCGGTTGTTGCCGCTCGTCGAGCACCAGCGGTACGGCTGTGCCAAAGGGAAAACCGGGCAACTGGGTCGAGTGCGTGCTGAGGACGGCGTGGCGCGTTTCGTGGAGCAGTTGAATGGCCGGGGAAAGCTGGATCTGCATGGCGAGGTTCCGGGCGAGTTGGCGTTTTTGCTGGGGTGACAGTTGCTTGACCCGGTATTCGGCGCGGGCGGCGGCGGCGCGATCAGGCTGCATCTGCCAGGCCAGCAATTCTACCGGCGGCCGGGCACGCGTGTAACGCGCGCCTTTGCCGGCGCAGTGCACGGCATAGCGCGCCTTCACGTCGGTTGTGATGCCGGTGTAGATGCTGCCGTCGATGCATTCGATGAGGTAGAGGAACCAGGGCTTGGCGTTTTTTTCCGGCATTGGGGGAGCGCAGGTGGCTGATCCCCGAATTGTCACGATATTGCCGCCATTTTGAAATGCCGATTTGTTAGCCTGTGTCGCTGTCAGGATCGCTGCATCGTCGTCAAAAAGCAAAAATGGTGCGATGCACAAAATTGTCTTGACATGATTTCGTCAGTAGATAGAATACGTCCATGCTGCATTGCAACATATGCAGATCAGGAATCACCCAACCCCCACGGAGAATCAAAATGACCATCAAACCTGAAGAGTTCGCCAAGTCCGGCTTCAACTTTGCCCTGTTCTTTGCCAACACCGCTTTCGATGGCATCGAGCGTCTGGCTGTCCTGAACCTGTCCGCTTCGCGTTCGGTTTTCGAGGCCTATGTGTCCAACATGAACGCCCTGCTCGGCGTCAAGGACATCCAGTCCTTGGTTGAACTGCAGAAGGGCATTGCTGCCCCGTCGATCGAAAAGGGTGTCGAGTACTCGCGCAACGTGATCGCCATCGCGACCGATGCCAAGGAAAAGATCACCAAGGAAGTTGAATCGCACGTCGCCGATACCAACGCCAAGGTCACCAATCTGGTTGAAAAGGCCCTGGCTTCCGCCCCGGCTGGTTCCGAAGTTGCCGTTGCCGCTGTCAAGACGGCGATCAAGTCCGCCAACGAAGCCATGGACGGCCTGAACAAGGTTGCCAAGCAGGCTGCCGAAGTTGCCGAAGCCAGCGTTTCCGCTGCGACCGAAGCCACGATCAAGGCCACCACCGCTGCTGCCCCGAAGGCTGCCGCCAAGAAGGCTGCTTGATCTGATCGTCGCCTGACGATGCACGACAAACCGGGGCTGCGGCCCCGGTTTTCTTTTGTGCGTTCGTAGCTGAGCTAGAATGCCGCAGGAATGAACGGGGGGCGTCATGAAGTGGCATTGGCTTGAGCGGGGAAAAAGCCGGGCTGGGCACCGGCTCAGCGGTACGGCATTGTTCAGCGATCTCGGCGTACGCGAATTGCGCGTGGTCGAGGCATTTGCCCATGAGCGCCAGTTTCTGCCCGACGAAGTCGTTTTCGATGCCGGGGAAGACGGTCAGGCGCTGTATGTCGTCGTCAGCGGCCGTGTTGCCGTCATCGCCGAGGGGGCGGGTGATAAGCCGCTGGCCGAACTCGTCGCCGGTGAGTTCTTCGGCGAGATGGGCCTGCTCGACGGCGCGCCACGTTCGGCGCAGATCCGGGCGCTTGAGCCGACGACGCTGGTCGTCCTGCCGCGTACCGAATTCGACCGCCTGATGGTATCGCACGCCCGCATCGCTTCCTGCATTTCGCTGCAACTGGCGCGCCATCTCGGTCGCCGCCTGCGCGCCATGCTCGAACTTGCGCCAGCCAGGGAAGCATCGTGAGCCTGCTGCGTTACCGGGCCGGGCCGCTGGTGTGGACGGGAAACATCCTGGCCACCTGTCTGCTGCTGTTCTTCTTCCAGAAAATCCTGTGGCTGGTCGTGCCCTTCATCTTGGCGCTGGTTCTGCATTACCTGCTGGCGCCGCTGAAGCTGCGCCTGCTGCTGCGGGGGGTGTCGCACGACGCCGCCGCGGCCATGGTCAGCGTGGCGGCGTTTCTCGTGTTCGCGCTCCCGGTCGTCTATGGTTTTCCGCGCTTGCTCGGCGACGTGGCCGGTCTGCACGAAACCCTCTTGCGCTACATCGGTGGCGGCATCCGCCTGCTGACCGACGTCCTCAGCGATCTTGAAGCGCGTTCCGCCTTCCTCGCCGAAAGCGGTGCGCGGGCCATGCTGGAAACCCAGCTGGGCGGTTTCTTCGAACATTTCACCGAAAAATACCTGCCGGGCATCGTCATGGGCCTGATGGTCTGGTCGCCTTCGCTGCTGTTGGTCCCATTCATCGCCTTTTTCATGCTGCGCGACGGCTGGCGTTTTCGCCGCCTGCTACTGCGTGCCGTGCCCAATGCCTATTTCGAGCGCAGCCTGGCGCTGATCGACGCGGTGGATCGCACGGCGCGGCAGTATTTCGTCGGCCTGCTGCAACTGACCCTGCTCGATACCCTGTGTCTGGCCGCTGGCTTGTGGGTGATCGGCATCGACGGCGCGCTGATGCTTGGTCTGCTGGCCGCCGTGCTGGCCTGGATTCCCTTCGTCGGCTCGGTCATCGGCTGCCTGCTGGTGGTGCTGGTCGTCGCCACCGATTTCCCCGGCCAGCCGGGTGTCGCCTACGCCGCCATCGGCCTGTTCGTCGCAGTGCGCCTGCTCGACGACTTCGTCTTCATGCCGGTGACGGTGGGTAAAAGCCTGAACATGCACCCGCTGGTCACCGTGCTGATGATCTTCATCGGCGGCGCCGTCGCCGGCGTCCCTGGCCTGATGCTGGTGCTGCCGGTCCTCGGCGTGGTCATGGTGCTCGGCGAATCCGCCGGCCAGCTACTCACCGACCCGCGCCTGCACGCGCGACACGCCCATGCCAAAGCGCTTGAGCTGCGGCGGGTAACGCGCGATCTGCGGATCGATTGAGCGAACCCGCCGCGCCTTACTTGCGCGGTGCCTTCACCGGTTTGCCCTTGCCGCCGCGATTGCCGCGACAGAGTTCCAGGCGATCACCCTTGAGTTTGCCGGCGACGCCGTCGATGACGGGTTCGATGGTTTCCAGTGCGGTTTTGCCGGGGGCGGCGTCGATCAGTTTGAGGCCGCGACCTTTGCCGAGCAGGCGGATTTCTTCGAGCGGGAAGACCAGAGCGCGACCGTCCTTGGTGAATACCGCGATGTCGCCGTCGGCTGGGGCCGGCTGGAAGATGGCCGGGGCTTCGCCGTCGTCGAGGCTGAGGAAGGCCTTGCCGGCCTTGCCGCGTGAGAGCAGGTCCTCGCCCTTGACGCGGAAGCCGTAGCCGCTTTCCCCGGCGACCAGATACAGCTTGTCGGCGGCGACGGCCTGGGCGAGCAGCAATTTGCCGCCGTCCTGGAAATCGACCAGCGAGGTGGCGGGGACGCCGTCGCCCTTGCCGCCGGGCAGGTCGGCGGCGGGGATGGAGTAGGCGCGGCCCTTGGTGTCGAGCAGGATCAGGTGGTTGACCGTGCGGCAGGGAATGCAGGCGAGCAGGCTGTCGCCGGAGCGGAAAGTCAGTTGCGCCGGATCGACGTTGTGACCGGTGCGCGAGCGCAGCCAGCCGTGCTTGGAGACGATCAGCGTGGTCGGCTCGTCGGGGATCGAGACGTTCTTGGCGTCCGACAGGGTGACGCGTTCGGCGGTTTCGATCAGGGTGCGGCGGTCGTCGCCGTATTTCTTGGCGTCGGCTTCGATTTCGGCGGCGACGCAGGCGCGCAATGCGGTTTCCGAATCGAGCAGCTTGTTGAGGCCGGCGGCTTCTTCGCGCAGCTTGGCCAGTTCCTCGCCGATCTTGATGCCTTCGAGGCGGGCCAGCTGGCGCAGGCGGATTTCCAGGATGTCCTCGGCCTGGATTTCCGAGAGCTTGAAATGGGCGATCAGGTCGGCCTTGGGGTCGTCCGATTCGCGGATGACCTTGATCACGCGGTCGATGTCGAGCAGGATCGCCTGCCGGCCTTCGAGGATGTGGATGCGCCGCTCGGCGGCAGCGAGCCGGTGGCGGGTGCGCCGTTCGACGGTTGCCAGGCGGAAACGGCACCATTCGGCGATCATGTCGTAGAGCGTGCCTTGGCGCGGCGAGCCGGTCAGGCCGAGCAGCGTCAGGTTGATCGAGGCGTTGGTTTCCAGGCTGGTGTGGGCGAGCAGCAGGCGCACCAGGTCGTCCTGGCCCTGGCGCGAGCTGGCCGGCTCGATGACCAGGCGGACGTCGTGTTCCTTGCCCGATTCGTCGCGCACGCCGCTTTCGCCAATGGCCGAGAGGAAGGCCGCCTTGAGGTTGAGCTGTTCCGGCGTGAACACCTTCTTGCCGGCCTTTTCCTTGGCCACCGGGTTGGAGCAGGCTTCAATCTCGGACATCACGGTGGCCGTGGACACGCCCGGCGGCAGTTCGGTGACGACCAGGCGCCACTGGCCGCGCGCCAGCGGCTCGATCTTCCATTTGGCGCGCACGCGCAGGCTGCCGCGACCGCTCTTGTAGGTGGCGGCGATTTCCTCGGGCGTCGAGATGATCTGGGCGCCGCCCGGGTAATCCGGGCCGGGCACCAGGCGCAGCACATCGTCCTCGCTGGTTTGCGGGTCGCGGATCAGCGCGACGGCGGCGCGGGCGATCTCGCGCAGGTTGTGCGAGGGGATCTCGGTGGCCATGCCGACGGCGATGCCGGAGGCGCCGTTCAGCAGGCAGAAGGGCAGGCGCGCCGGCAGCAGGCAGGGTTCATCATTGACCCCGTCGTAATTCGGCTTCCAGTCCACCGTGCCTTCGTCGAGTTCGGCGAGCAGCAGTTCGGCAATCGGCGTCAGCCGGGTTTCGGTGTAGCGCATGGCGGCGGCGTTGTCGCCGTCGCGCGAGCCGAAGTTGCCCTGGCCGTCGACCACCGGGTAGCGCAGGCTCCAGTCCTGGGCCATGCGCACCATCGCGTCGTAGACCGACGAGTCGCCGTGCGGGTGATATTTACCGATCACGTCGCCAACCACGCGCGCCGATTTGACGTGCTTCGGGCTCTTGTACAGGCCCATCCGGTGCATCGCGTAGAGGATGCGCCGCTGCACCGGCTTCTGGCCGTCGGCGTTGGCCGGCAGGGCGCGGCCGGTGACCACGCTCATCGCGTATTCGAGATAGCGGCGGGCGGCGTAGTCGGCCGGCGTCGGGATGTCTTCGGCCGGGCCTTGCGCGGCGGGCGGCAGGGGCGGCTCGCCGGGCGGCAGCGCAGCTTCGGGGTCGGCGGGCGGGGCGGAGAAGAGATCGAATTGGTCGTTCATGGCGTTCTGCAGTTGCATCGGGCGAGCGCGATGTTAACCGATTTGGCACCTGGCATCCCATGCGAAGCCATGCATTTGCTGGGCTTGTCCATAACCGGTTTCGATTATCCCTATCCCTGAAGGGGGTAATTGAGGCGCAGACCAGCTCTTTCTAGACTGGGTGCGTTGAAAAATAACTCAAGGAGTGAATCATGAATGCACGTCAATGGGTGTTCGGTCTGCTGGCCACCGCTGTGGCAGTTCCGGTCCTGGCAAGCGAGACCAAGGTCAGCCTGTTCGATCGTCCGGTACAGAAAATCGAGGATCTGCCGGATGACCATTACGGCCGTCTGGTCCGCTACGGCCATGAATTGACCACGCGCACCTTCGCTCACATCGGCCCTGAAGTGAAAGACAAGAAAATGCGCTTTGCCGGCAATAACCTGGCTTGCGCATCCTGCCACCAGGATAATGCAACCAAGCCGTTTGCCATGCCTTGGACAGGAGTCACGGCTGCCTTTCCCCAGTACCGGGGTCGCGAGGATGACCTGAGTACGGTCGAAGACCGGGTCAATGGCTGCATGCAGCGCAGTATGAGTGGTAAGGCACTGCCGTTCGAGTCCCGGGAAATGAAAGCCTATGTGACCTATATCCATTTCCTGTCACGCGGCATTCCGGTCGGTGCCGAGATTGAAGGGGCGGCCACCAAGCGCGCCAGAGCGCCGAATCGGCGTGCCGATCTGGCTGCAGGGGAGGCGGTGTATGTCGCCCAGTGCGCCGCCTGTCATGGGGCCAATGGCGAGGGGGTACGGGTTGGCGTCAAGGGTGATGCTCAGGGGTATGTTTTTCCGCCATTGTGGGGAGCTGACTCCTTCAATGATGGTGCTGGCATGAATCGCCTGCTGATGGCCTATCGCTATATCCTGCACAATATGCCGCAGGGCACCAGCCATCTCAATCCGACACTCAGCGTTGATGAAGCCTATGACGTTGCTGCTTACATGGTGTCCAAGCCGCGTCCGCACAAGAAACATCTTGACCGGGATTTTCCGGCTCGCTGGAACAAGCCGATTGATGCGTCTTTTCCCCCGTATGTGCATGGTGCAACGCCGGATCAGCACAAGTATGGTCCGTTCCCGCCGCTCCTCGAAAAGGCCAAGCAACTGGAGGCAGAGTACAAGGCGAAGCAGGCCGTGAAGTAGGTAACTAGATGTTCTGACAGTCGGGTCAGCCCATTGATGGGGCTGGCCCTTTTTTCACTCAATCGAGGCCGTTAGGGTCAGCGCGCAGGATCAAGCGGGCCAGTTCGGCCGCACTGCCAGTGCCGGTTTTTTCCATCACATGCTGGCGGTGGACATGTACGGTGTTGTCGCTGATCGATAGTTCGCGGGCAATTTCCTTGTTTGACAGTCCACGCGCCAGGAGGCGCCCGACCTCGCTCTCACGTGGCGATAGCCGGGCAAGCAGGTGGCGGGCATCCTGACAGCGTTGACTTGCCTGCTGGCGTTCCTGGCTGATGCCTACGGCGCGTTCTACCGTATCGAGAAAAACCTGGTCCTTGAAGGGTTTCTGAAGGAAATCGATGGCACCGTCTTTCATTGCCTGAACTGCCAGATCAACGTCGCCGTGCCCGGTCATGAAAATGATTGGCCAAGGGGAAGCGGTCGCCAGGAGACGGCGCTGCAATTCAAGTCCGCTAATCCTGGGCATGCGGATGTCGAGTACCAGACAGCCACCGCCGACTGGAAAATCTGGCAAGTGGTCGAGAAATGCTTCGCCGGATTCGTGGCCCTTGGCTAGCCAGCCAGCCGACTCGAGCAGAAAAATCAGTGAACGGCGAAAGGGGGCTTCATCATCGATGACGTGAATGATGGCGTGGGATTCCGTGCGGTTCATGGGCAAGCTGCGGGTAAAGTAAAGGAAACGGATAGTCCGGGGCCATCCGACGGCTGTTCGGCCGCCAGTTGGCCGGCATGCGCTTCGATGATTCGCTTGCAGATTGACAGCCCGAGGCCCATGCCATCCGGTTTGGTTGTGAAGAAAGGCTCGAACAGGTGTTTTCGCGCATCTTCGTTCAGACCGATCCCGTGATCGCGGACGCTGACCCGGATTTGTTCCCCTTGTCTGTCAAGGCTGATTCTGATCGGCAAGCCGGCATCGCCTGCGGTGCGATGCGCGTCGACCGCATTTTTCAGCAGATTGAGCAGGACCTGCTGAATCTGCAATGGATCGACTTCGACATCGCTGGGTGTGTCCCCCAGCTGGTTGTTGAGGAGAATGTCCGGTGCGCGGGCCAGCATGCCGCGAAATAAACGGCTTGACTCCTCGGTCAATGCAACAACGTTGCGCCTTTCCCTGGGTTGGACGCGCTTGCGGGCGAAGTCGCGGATACTTTCAAGTATCTGTGCAGCTCGTTCGGATTCGTTGGCGATTTCCCCCGCTGCCTGAGCGACCGCTTCATTCGACAGGCGTCCGGCATTCAGTCGTCGGGTCAGGCTGTGGGCGTAGTTGCCGATGGTTGCGAGCGGCTGGTTGAGTTCGTGGGCCAGGGTTCCTGATAATTCGCCGAGTATGGATAGGCGTGACAAGTGCTCCATCTGCTGTTGCTGGGTGCGAATGTTCTCTTCCAGTTCGTCGCGTGCACTCAGCGCAGCGGACAGTTCGCGGGTGCGTCGCTGGACCAGAACCTCAACGCGCAAGGTGTAAGCCAGCCAGAGCAGCATGAATACCAGTATCGCCGCCCCAAGTGGCCAGTAGCGGTGAATTTGTGAGGCCAGGCGATGTTCGCGCAGGAAATCGTATGGGGCGATCTGAAGCCCGCGCAGCATTTCGTGCACCGGGTGGTAGTCAGCTGGGACGCCCCAATGGAGGACGCTGTCGGTGCGTTGAAGCGAGAGCAGTGCGATCATTACCTCGCGTGACAGGGCTTCTGGCGTTTTCTTGGCGGCGGCGAAGGCCCAGCCAGGATATGCGGGTGATGAACTCTGGCAGGGGCTGTCCGATCCCTGTGGCGAAAGGACTCGAAACTCGTCGTTGTTGACGCTTCCTTCGCGGATCAGCTGTTCAAGCAGGCAGCTCCGGATCGCACCCGCATCGGCTTGACCGTTGCGGACGGCGTCGATGACACGTGACATCGGGTAATCGGTGTATAGAGGAAGGAAATCGTGATTTTCCGGGTCAATGTTGCGACGCTTGAGTTCGGCCCAGATTACCTGATAGCCGCCGAATGCTTCTGGCGATACTGCAGCAAGCCGCTGCCCACGCAAGTTGTCGAGGGTCTCCAGATCTTTGCGTTGGGCGCGCACGATGACCGCCGAACCTACTGCATGGGCAGAGTCCTGACCCGGCTCGATTAATTGGGTGGCAATGCGTGTGACACCGTGCCGCGCTTCGAGAACAACATAATGCCCGGGGTTTGTGACGACGAAATCGATCTCGCCAGCGGCGATTGCAGCCTCGAGTTGATGGAGGTCTAGGTAGCGCAGTTTGATGGGATGATCGGGAAGCGATTTTGATAGCGCCTCACCTAACGGTTGCCATTGCGTTTGGGCGGTGTCTTCCCCTAGCCAGGCCAGGATACCAATGCGGATATCACCGGCTAGGGCCAGGGTTGGCAGCGCGAGCAGCAGGAAAATCAGGAGTCGCATCGTGTGCCGATGTTAACCGATTTGCCTGTGCGTGCAGCGAGCCATTGGTGAAATCCCTAGGTTTCAGTAGTCGGTGAAATTAATAAAATCATGGGTTTGCCAAATTCGGTCTGCTCATGACAACTTCGCACGCGCCACGCGCCCACTGGTCCAGCCGCTGGGCCTTCATTCTGGTGACCATCGGTTCGGCGGTTGGTCTGGGCAATATCTGGAAGTTTCCGTACATGACCGGCGTCAATGGCGGCAGCGCCTTTGTGTTGGTCTATCTTGCCTGCATCGTCGGTATCGGCGTGCCGCTGCTGATGGCGGAAACCCTGCTCGGCCGGCGCGGCCAGAGCAGTCCGGTGGGCAGCATGCGCCTGCTCGCCGATGAGGCCGGCGCCAGCCGCTTGTGGCAGGTGATCGGCTACATCGGGATCGTCGGTGCCTTCCTGATCCTGTCGTTCTACAGTGTGGTTGCCGGCTGGGTGCTCGAATACACGGTACGTGCGGTCGAGGGTTTTGAAGCCTTGCCCAAAGAGGCTTTCGGCGAGGCCTTCGGGGCGCTGCTGGCCGATCCGAAGCGGATGATCCTGTGGCATACCGCCTTCATGGGCATGTGCGGGCTGGTGGTACTGGGCGGCGTGACGCGCGGCATCGAACGGGCCAACAAGATCATGATGCCGGCGCTGTTCGCCATCCTCGTTTTCCTGCTCGGCTACGGTGCGGTTGCCGCCGATCTGCCAGCAGCTTTCCGCTTCCTGTTCCACTTCGAGCCGGAGGCGATCAACCGCAGCGTGCTGTTCGCCGCCATGGGGCATGCCTTCTTCACGCTCAGCCTGGGCATGGGGGCGATCATCACCTACGGTTCGTATCTCGAACGCAATGTGTCGATTCCGCGCACCTGCCTCTACATCGCCGGCGCCGACACGCTGGTGGCGATTCTTTCCGGGCTGTCGATCTTTGCCATCGTCTTCGCCCAGGGGCTGGAGCCGGCGGCCGGTCCCGGCCTGATCCTGCAGACCTTGCCGCTGGCTTTCTCGCAGATGCCGGGCGGGCATTTCATCGGCGTGCTGTTCTTCGTGCTGGTGGTCTTTGCCGCCTGGAGTTCGGCCATCTCGCTGCTGGAGCCGGGCGTGACCCTGCTGGTCGAGCGTTTTGACATGAGCCGGCCGGCGGCGGTGTTGTTGCTGTGTGCCGGCGTGTGGTTGCTCGGCATCGCGGTTGCCTTGTCGTTCAACGACTGGAGCGGTTTCACCGTCTTCGGGCTGGGCCTGTTCGATCTGCTCGACACGCTGACCAGCAAGATCATGATGCCGCTGGCCGGCCTGCTGATTGCCCTGTTTGCCGCCTGGGTGATGAAGCGCTCGCATGTGGCCGACGAAATCGGCCTCAGCGGTCGTGCGTTTGCCATGTGGTACAACGTGGTGCGCTTCGTTTCGCCGGTGGCGATCGTGGTGATCTTCCTGAATGTGATCGGGGTGCTCGGCTAAGCCAGGCAATAGCGACCGCGCCCGGCTTCCTTGGCGCGGTACATGGCCTGGTCGGCGGCGATCAGCAGGCGGTCCTGGTCGCAGTTGCCGTCGCCGATGGCGATGCCGATCGAGGTGCCGAGTACGCATGAACCAGCAGGGAGGTCGAACGGCGTGGCGAAGACTGCCAGGCATTTGTCGGCCACCCGTTCGGCGGTTTCGCCCGCCGATGCGTCAAGGTCGGAGAGCAGGACGACGAATTCATCGCCGCCGACGCGAGCCAGCGTGTCTTCGCGGCGGATCACCGCCAATAGCCGGTTGGCCACTTCGCGCAGGGCCAGGTCGCCGGTTTCGTGGCCGTGGCGGTCGTTGATCGGCTTGAAACCGTCGAGATCGAGAAACAGCACGGCAACCCAGCCGTCGTTGCGGTGCGCGCGGGCCAGCGCCAGTTTCATCCGGTCGGCCAGCAGCTTGCGGTTGGGCAGGCCGGTCAACTGGTCGTGATGCGCCATGTGGCTGAGTTCGGCCTGGCTTTCCAGGAGCTTCGACAGCACCCGGTTGAAGGCCGCCGTCAGATGGCCGACCTCGTCGTTGCGTGCGACCGGTAGCGGCTCCAGCGGCAGTTCGCCCTGGGTCATGCGGTCGGCCCGGTTGGCCGTTTCCATCAGCGGACGCATCATCCGGCGCATGATCAGGATCATTGCCAGGATGAACAGCGGCAGGATGATCACCGTATTGCGCAGGATGTAGTGGATCAATCGGCTGACCGAGCCATGCGCTTCGCTGGTTGGCAGACGGGCAACGACGAACCAATCAAGGCTTGGCACCGAGGCGGTAGCCACGATTTCCTCGACGCCCTTGGCGTTGACGGTGATGCCTGTGCCGCGAAAGCCGTTCATGGCCAGGTCGTGCAGCGGGTTGATGCCGGGGGCAGGCGTCGGGGCGAGGATCATCGTCGGGTCGGAGGCGCCGACGAACAGCTTGTCGCGTGGCGAGATCAGCAGTAGACCGCCGGTTTTTCCGATTCGGGTGGTGTACAACGTGGCCAGGAAGTTTCCCGACTGCAATTCCGAAACACCGACGAGAATTCCGCGTACCGATCCACCGTCATCGAGCAATGGCGCCGCCATCGGCAGGATGGGAAATGGAGCAATACGACCGGTCGTAGGCTGTCCAACCGCCAAGTGGCCCTGGCTGGCTTGGCGGAAGTAGTCACGATCAGCGGCCGAACTGCCGGCACGGCCGGGCACCGCCGGGAAGTCGGCGATGATCTGTCCTGCGGTGTCGAGTACGAACAGGCCGCGCGAGAACAGCGGATTTGTTTCCTGGCGCTCCTGTAGCCAGGCGCGCAGTTGAGCCGGTCTACCGAGCAGCGCAGGCGGCAGTTTGCTGGCCAGGTGCGTGAGCAGGTCGCGGCGGGCGACGATGTCGCGATCGACGTCCTGCGCAGCATAGTGGGCGATCGACGTCAGTTGGGCCGAGGTCAGCTGGGTCAGGTCGTTGCGCAGATAGCTGCTGAGAAAGATCATACGACCCAGGGCGCCGACGAGCAGCAGCGCCGAACCGAGCAGGATCAGTCGGGTGGTCAGGCTGTCGGCGCGGAGGCACAATCTCATCTTGGCATGAGGTTTCGGTTGGGGCGGCTGCAAGCTTACGCGAGATTGCTGCTGAGCGCCCGGCCGATGAAGTCGCGTTTGACCCGGGGTTTGGGCATGCGTTCGTCGAACCAGCGGCGGACGTCGTCGTCGAGGCAGATGCCGTGCATGTAGTTGTACAGCGCCTTGTTCAATCCCCTACCGAGGCTGGCGTGGTCGGTGCCGGTCGGGTCGACGAAGGCCACGTCGTTCCTGGCGAAGCCCTTGAACGGTTCCGGCTTGAGCGTGATGCCGTAGGCCGCCGGATCGCGCCCGACCGGCGAATGCACGGTACACGCGAAGCGGTGAAAGAAGCCGGACTGGATGCAGCCCTCGGCGAACAACTGGCGCACGTATTCCAGCGCATCGACCGTGTCCTGCACGGTCTGCGTCGGAAAGCCGTACATCAGGTAGGCGTGCACCAGGATGCCGGCGTCGCTGAAGGCGCGGGTGACGCGCGCCACCTGGTCGACCGAGACACCCTTTTTCATCAGCGCCAGCAGGCGGTCGGACGCGACTTCCAGGCCGCCGGAAATGGCGATGCAGCCGCTGTCGGCGAGTTGCAGGCAGAGTTCGGGCGTGAACGACTTCTCGAAGCGGACGTTGCCCCACCAGGAAATCGCCAGATTGCGCCGCTGCAGTTCCTCGGCCAGCGCGCGCAGCGCCTTCGGCGGTGCCGCTTCGTCGACGAAATGGAAGCCGCTGTGGCCGGTCTCGTCGACGATGCGCTCGATGCGGTCGACCAGCGTGCTGGCGTTGGCGGCCTCGAAGCGCGAGATGTAGTCGAGGCTGACGTCGCAGAAGCTGCACTTCTTCCAGTAGCAGCCGTGGGCGACGGTCAGCTTGTTCCAGTGCCCGTCCGACCACAGCCGGTGCATGGGATTGAGCATGTCGAGCAGCGACAGGTAACGGTCGAGCGGCAGGCCGTCCCAGGTCGGCGTGCCGACGTCTTCGAAAGGCACATCCGGCTCGCCGCTGGTGAACCAGCGCACGGCGCCGTCGACGCGGGTGAAGGTGCGCAGCAGGTTGAGGCGCGGCCGCTGCCCGGCGAGGTGCTCGATCAGCGCCAGCAGCGGCGCCTCGCCGTCGTCGAGGGTGATGTAGTCGACGTAATCGAAGACGCGCGGCTCGGCCAGTTCGCGCAACTCGGTATTGACCCAGCCGCCGCCGAGGACGATGACGATCTGCGGATACTTTGCTTTCACCGCCTGGGCGATGCGGAAGGCGGCATAGACCGAGCCGGGGAAGGGCACCGAGAGCAGCAGCATGTCCGGTTGTTCCCGGTCGACCGTCGAAATCGCCAGTTTTTCCAGCGTTGCATCGACCAGCGTCGGCGGTGCCGCCAGCGCCTGCGCCAGCGGCTCGAAGCTGGGCTGACTCTGGGCCAGCGATTCGGCGTAGCGGACAAACTCGAAGCGCGGATCGGCGGCCTCGCGGATGACGTCGGCGAGGTCGTTGAGGAAGAGCGTCGCCAGGTGGCGGGCGCGGTCCTGGATGCCGAGCGCGCCGAAGGCCCAGCCGAGCGGATCGCCGCTGCCGTCGTCGACATAGTGGTCGAGCGCCGAAAAGCGCGGCCCTTCGGGCAGGAAGGCGCGCGTGCAGATGCGGTGCGCCAGCGAGCCGTCGCGCCCCTGCAGCAGCGCCAGCGCCGGCCCGGTGGCGACGCGGTAGCGCTCGAACTGGTTGAGGAAGGTCTTGATCGTCGGCGAGCGCTGCTTGCGCGGCAGTGCTTCTGCTGCCGCCCGCAACTGCTCGAGGCCAGCCGGCGACAGCAGTTCGAGGACGGTGAGCAGTGCCAGGTCGGCCTGCGCCGCGTCGAAGCCGCGCGAACGCAGGAAGCCCGTCAGGTAGGCTGTCGCCGGGTAAGGCGTGTTCAGCTGCGTCAGCGGCGGAATCACCGACAGAAGGCGGGGGCGGGCGGGTAGGGCGGTCATCGCCGGCAGTTTACCCGCTGCCGTCGGTAAACGACATGGGGCGGCCCGCAGGCCGCCCCGGATCGATGTGTTTCTGGTTCGCTGCCGACTCAGCCGAGCGCGGTTCTCTGCTTGTTGTACTGCTCCAGTGCCCGCTGCGTGCCATAGGAAATGGCATCTTCAACGGAAGCGAACTGGCGCCGCGACGAACTGTTGTTGCTGGTCTGAGCCTTGCTGCTTTCCTCGTTGGTGGCGCTGGTCTGGCGGGCGGCGGTCTGCTCGGCAGCACGGGCCGTGCCGTAGGCAATGGCTTCGTCGACCGAGGCGAATTGACGGCGGGACGTGCCCTTGCTGGCCTGGGTCCGGGTATTTTCTTCGTTGTTGGCGCTGTTCTGCTGAACACCGCGCTGCTCGGCCGCACGGGCAGTGCCGTAGGCGATGGCTTCATCGACCGAAGCAAACTGGCGACGTTCTGGCCGTGCCGTGGCCGATGCGCTGCGCGTGCTTTCTGCCTGTTGTTTGGCGACGCCGTCGGCGCTTAGCGTGACTTTGGTCGAACTGTTGTCACCGGTCGTCGAGGTGGCACGCGAAACCTGTTGCTGGGCATTTTTCAGCCCGGTGGTGTCGGCACCGATGGCGCTGGCCATTTTCTCGGCAGCCTTCAGGCTATTGTTCAGGGCGTTCATCGACCGCTCATTACGGCTATTGACCGCCTGGTTGCGATAGGCGTCTTGCGCGGCGGTGCTGGAACTGATGGGGCTGGACATGATGGCCTCCTGGGTCAGGATGCGGTGTTGCGGGTCACTGAGACGACTAGGACAACACTGTACGCCAAGCGAGGGCGGCTTGTGCAAAGAAAATGAGCAATGCAACAAAAGTGCTTATCTGTCAGTTGGCTAGCAGCAACACCCAGTGCGCTTCCACAGACTTATCCACAGATTTCGTGGATAACCCGGAGGCTGGCGCGAGCGGCCTTTCGGGCTTTATACTGTGCATATGAACAGTGATCGCCGCATTGCCCACCTCGATATGGACGCTTTCTTCGCGTCGGTCGAGCTCCAGCATTACCCCATGCTGCGCAGTCAGCCGGTGGTCGTTGGCGGTCGCCGCGTCGACCGCCCGGTCGAGCAGGCCGACGGCAGCCTGCGCTTCGCCCGCCTGCGCGATTACGTCGGGCGCGGCGTGATCACCACCTCGACCTACGAGGCGCGGGCGCTCGGCGTGTTTTCCGGGATGGGGCTGATGAAGGCGGCGCAACTGGCGCCCGACGCCATCCTGCTGCCGGCCAACTTCGACGCCTACCGCGACTACTCGCGGCGTTTCAAGGCGGCGGTGGCGAGCGTCGCGCCGGTGATCGAGGACCGCGGCATCGACGAGATCTACATCGACCTGAGCGGCATCGCCGAGGACAGCCTGCCGCTGGCCCGGCGGATCAAGCAGGCGGTATTCGCGGCGAGCGGACTGAGCTGTTCGATCGGCATCACCCCGAACAAGCTGCTGGCCAAGATTGCTTCCGACCTCGACAAGCCCGACGGCATCACCATCCTCAGCCATGAGGACGTGCCGACGCGGATCTGGCCGCTGGCGGCGCGCAAGATCAACGGCATCGGCCCGAAAGCGGCCGAGCGGCTGCGCGCCATGGGTGTCGACACGGTCGGCCAGCTGGCGGCGGTGGCCGAGAGCGAACTGGTCCGCCGCTTCGGCGCCAGCACCGGCAGCTGGCTGTGGCGCGCCGCCCGCGGCATCGACGAGCGGCCGCTGGTGACCGAGCGCGACCCCAAGTCGGTCAGCCGCGAGAGCACCTTCGAGCGCGATCTCGACGTCGGCCTCGACCGGGCGGCGCTCTCCGAGGCCTTCACCGGGCTGTGCGCCCGGGTCGCCGACGACCTCGCGCGCAAGGGCCTGGTAGCGCGGACGATCGGGATCAAGCTGCGTTTCGCCGATTTCAGCACGGTCACCCGCGACCTGACGCTGGCCGAACCGCTGGCCGACGCCCGGGCGATCCGCCAGGCGGCCGGGCAGTGCCTGAAGCGCATCGCGCTCGGCAAGCGTATCCGCCTGCTCGGCGTGCGCGCGGCCGGGCTGCAGCCACCGCCTGCAACGCCGCAGCCGCTGGCGGTGCAGGCCGAGCTGCAACTCTTTTAGCGGCCGGTGCCGCCTGCCTTTATCATTCGCGCTTTTGCCGCCGGCCGTTCTCATGTCCTACCTGCTCATCGTCAACCTGATCTGGTCGTTTTCCTTCAGCCTGATCGGCCAGTATCTCGCCGGCCAGGTCGACAGCGACTTCGCCGTGCTTGCCCGGGTTGCCGTCGCCGCCCTGATCTTTTTGCCGTTCACCGTCTGGCGCGGCCTGCCGGTGCGGCTGGCGGCCGGTTTCTGGCTGGCCGGGGCACTGCAGTTCGGCATCACTTACCTTTGTCTGTACCGCAGCTTCAGCGTGCTGACGGTGCCGGAAGTGCTGCTGTTCACGGTGCTGACGCCGATCTACGTGACCCTGATCGAGGACGCGCTCGAACGCCGCTTCAACCGCTGGGCGCTGTTCGCCGCCGCGGTCGCTGTCGGCGGCGGCATCCTGATCCGCTGGCAGCCGCTGGCCGGCGATTTCCTGTGGGGTTTCGTGCTGCTGCAGATTGCCAACGCGACCTTCGCCGCCGGCCAGGTGCTGTGCCGCCACCTGTTGCTGCGCCACCCGGTCGAGCTGCCGCTGTACCGCTTCTTCGGCCATTTCTTCCTCGGCGCGCTGGTCCTCGTGCTGCCGTCCTTCCTGATTTTCGGCAACCCGGACAAGCTGCCGGTCACGGCGATCCAGTGGGGCGTGCTGCTGTGGATGGGCCTGTTCGCCACGGCGCTCGGCTTGTTCTGGTGGGTCAAGGGCAGTGTCCGCGTCGATGCCGGCACGCTGGCGGTGATGAACGAGCTGCACGTGCCGCTCGGCCTGCTGGTCAACCTGCTGATCTGGAACCGCGACGCCGACCTCGCCAAGATCGCGCTGGGCGGCAGCGTCATCCTGCTGTCGCTGGGAATCAGCCGGCTTGGCCGGCGGCCGGTGCCGGCTGCCGCCTGACCCGGTTCAGTAGAACAGCGCGCCGAGGTCGAGCGTCGGCCGTCGGCCGAGCGCCTCGCGCTGGTCGGCCAGCCAGCGGCCGGCGTGGGCGCGGCCCTGGTCGCGCAATTGTTCGAAGAAAACCCGGTTGACCGCCAGCTTGCTGTCGGCCGGCAGTTCGCCGAGCACGCTGTCGGCGCTGATTGCGTGGAAGCGCAGGCGGGCGAAGCGGCGTTCCAGGCGGGCCACCGGCAGGCGGTCGAGCAGCCAGTCGGGCAGCGGTTGCTCGCTGGCGATCTGCTCGCGCAGGTGGGCGAACATCCGCATCTCGCGCAGGAAGGTGGCGTTGAATGCCAGTTCGCGCAGGCGCTCGCGGATTTCCTTGGCACTGGCCGGGGTTTCGTTGAAACGCAGCGGCGACAGCAGGACCAGCAGGATGTCGGCCGACTGGCAGTGATAGACCAGCGGGAAGACCGCCGGATTGGCGCTGTAGCCGCCATCCCAGTAGGGTTCGCCGTCGATCTCGATGGTCCGGTGGATGGTCGGCAGGCAGGCCGAAGCGAGCAGCGTGTCGGCCGACAGTTCGTGGTTCTGGAACAGCCGCAGCTTGCCGGAATTGGCGTGGGTCGCGGCGATGAACAGCTTGACCGGGCTGGCGGCGCGCAGGCCGGCGAAGTCGATCTGGCGCTCGATGACGTCGCGCAGCGGGTTGAGGTCGAAGGGGTTCAACTGCTCCGGGCTGAGGTGATCGGTCCATTGCAGCATCATCTTCAGCGCCGGCGCCATGCTGCTGCTCTGGGCGCTGCCAAACTGCGCCGGCATGGTCTCGGCCATCGCCAGCCAGAAATCAGCCAGTGCCCGGCGCGCGCCCTCGCGGCCGCCATGCAGCAGGCCGTGGGCCAGGCAGGCGGCGTTCATGGCGCCGGCACTGGTGCCGCTGACGCCTTCGAAATCGACCGATTCATCCTCGAGCAGCGCGTCGAGCACGCCCCAGGTGAAGGCGCCGTGGGCGCCACCGCCTTGCAGGGCGAGGTTGATCCGGGAGGGCAGGGGACTGCTGGTCATCGGTGCGGACTCCGCTGGGGCGACGCCCCGATGATAGCCGTGCCCGGCGTTCACCGCAGCAGTTTGCTGCGGATCGCCGGCAGCGCCGCTTGCGCGGCCCGTTCGCCCTCGATCATCGCCTCGTGGCGGGCGGCGAAATTCCAGGATTTGACGTAGGGCAGGCGCGGGCGGATGACGATGTCGGCTTCGGCCAGTTCGGTCTTGCCGATGACGTTGCCCATGATCGTCGTCGTCTGCCAGAGAATCGCGCTCATGCTGTCGACTGGCTGGCCTTCGGCGGTCGCGGAAATATCGACGGCAATGACGAAATCGGCACCCATCTCGCGCACTGCGCGCACCGGCACCGGGCTGGTCAGGCCGCCGTCGACGTATTGCCGGCCGTTGATCGCCACTGGCTGGAAAACACCGGGGACGGCCGCCGACGCACGCACTGCCATGCCGCTGTCGCCGCTGCGGAAAACGACGCGCTCGCCGCTGTTGAGATCGGTGACGACGGTGCCGAAAGCGATGTTCAGCTTTTCCAGCGGCCGGCGTTTGAGGTGCTGGTTGACGAAGGACTGCAGCGCTTCGCCCTTGAGCAGGCCGGGGCCGCGCAGCGTCCAGTCGGCGAACAGCGTTTCGTCGAGCTGGATCGCCAGCTTCTGCATGGCGAAGGCGTCGAAGCCACCGGCGTAGAGCGAACCGACGACGGCACCGGCACTGGTGCCGACGACGTAATCGGGCACGATGCCATGCGATTCGAGCATCTTGATCACGCCGATATGGGCGAAGCCGCGCGCGGCGCCACCGCCCAGCGCCAGGCCGATCTTCGGCTTGGCTGGTACTGGCGGCGGGCTGACGACGATGGGGGCGGGCGCCGGTTCGGGCTTGCTGCCGGGCAGGGTCATGCAGCCGGAGAGCAGCAAGGCGCCAGCAATGAGCAAGGCACGGCGGCTGTTGGGCGAGGCGGAAAAGCGCGCGGAAATCATGGTGCCGCGATCATAGCCGTCCGGCGCCCGGCGGCTGTTGACGGTACACCGGCTTTTTACGGGATTTTTGTAACGGTGCGCTCTCAGACATCCGTCTCGACCAGCCCGCCGTCCTTCTCCATCCAGGCCCGGCGGCCGGCGGCCTCGCCTTTGCCCATCAGCAGCGTGAAGGTCCGGGCCATTTCGACCAGGGTTTCGCGCGGTGCCTGGAACGGCACCAGCCGGCGGGTATCCGGGCAGAGCGTGGTTTCCCAGAGCTGGTCGGGGTTCATTTCACCGAGGCCCTTGAAGCGCGAGACGGTGATCTTGTTTTCGTTGATGCCTTCCTCGCGCAGCTTGTGCAGGGTCTGTTCCTTCTCGGCTTCGTCGAGACAGTAGATCTTGCGCGTGTGGCCGCGGGCTTCGACGTCGACGCGGAACAGCGGTGGCTGGGCGACGTGGATGTGGCCCCTCTCGACCAGCGCCGGGAAATGCTTGAGGAAGAGCGTGAACAGCAGGACCTGGATGTGCGAGCCGTCGACGTCGGCGTCGGACATGACGATGATGCGGCCGTAGCGCAGGCCGGAGAGGTCGATGCTGTCGAGTTGGTCGATGCCGTGCGGGTCGACGCCGACTGCCACCGAGATGTCGTGCACTTCGTTGTTCTTGAACAGCTGGTCGCGTTCGACTTCCCAGGTGTTGAGTACCTTGCCGCGCAGCGGCAGCACGGCTTGCGTTTCCTTGTCGCGGCCCTGTTTGGCCGAGCCGCCGGCCGAGTCACCCTCGACCAGGAAGAGTTCGTTGCGGCTGATGTCGTCGGATTCGCAGTCGGTCAGTTTGCCGGGCAGGGTGGCGATGCCGGAGGATTTCTTCTTCTCGACCTTCTGCGTTGATTTCAGCCGGTTCTGTGCGGCCTTGACCGCCAGTTCGGCAATCTTCCTGCCGAAGTCGGCGTGGTTGTTCAACCACAACTCGAACGGGTCGCGGACCATCTGGGCGACCAGCTTGTAGGCGTCGCGGCTGGTCAGCTTTTCCTTGGTCTGGCCCTGGAACTGCGGGTCGAGCACCTTGGCCGAGAGCAGGTAGGTCATCTTGCCGCAGACGTCTTCCTGAGCCAGCTTCACTTTCGCCGGCAGGATCGCGTGGTGTTCGGCAAAGGCCTTGACCGCCTCGAACACGCCGGATTTCAGCCCGGCCTCGTGGGTGCCGCCGTCGAGCGTCGGAATCAGGTTGACGTAACTTTCCGGCTTGCCGCCGCCTTCCTCGAACCAGGCCAGCGCCCAGGTCGCGCCTTCGCCGACGGCGAAACCGTTTTCTACGGCGACATATTTCTCGCCGACGAAGATCGGCGCCACTGGCGTGCCGGCCATCATTTCGGCCAGGTAGTCGGCCATGCCGTTCTGGTAGCACCAGACCTTCTTGTCCTGGCCGTCGATTTCCAGTTCGACGGTAACGTTGGGCATCAGCACGGCCTTCGAGCGCAGCAGGTGTTCAAGCTGGCCGAGGTTGACCTTCGGTGAATCGAAATACTTGGGGTCGGGCGAGATGCGTATCGTCGTGCCGGTCGTACGCGGGCCGACCTCGCCGATTTTCGCCAGCGGCTCGACAACGAAACCGTCGGCGAAGACGATCTTGTGCACGCCGCCAGCGCGCTTGATCTCGACTTCCAGGCGGGTGGACAGCGCGTTGGTCACCGAAACGCCGACGCCGTGCAGACCGCCGGAGAAACGGTAGGCGTTGCCCGATTCCTTCTTGTTGAACTTGCCGCCGGCGTGCAGCTTGCAGAACACCAGCTCGACCGCCGGCTTGCCTTCCTCCGGATGAATTTCGACCGGGATGCCGCGGCCGTTGTCGGACACCTCGATGACGCCGTCGGCGCCGATGCGCACCGCGATCTTTTTGGCGAAGCCGGCCAGCGCCTCGTCGGCGGCGTTGTCGATGACTTCCTGGACGATGTGCGTCGGGCAGGTCGTCCTGGTGTACATCCCCGGGCGTTCCTTGACGGGTTCAAGGTCCTTGAGGACGCGGATCGAAGCAGCGGAATAGTCGGTCATCGGGCGGAAAAGGATTTTGTAAACGGAGGCCAGCGGTGCCAGCCAGGAAAGCTGCAGGATTTTAGCCGCTACACCAACTTGTGCGCGGTTTTTTGCACATTCCCACATTTCGCAAAATTGGCGTATGGTAGATAAAAATAACAACTTGCCGATTACCCTGGGAGCGAGGGAGACAAGCCGTGGATCAAGAAAACACTGGGCCAGCCCTGCAACTGCACTTCGACGAAGCGTCGAAGAAGCTGCTGGCGACCGTCATTACCGACCGCGAGGCGCCGCCGCTGGATGAGCCCGGCCTGCGAGAATTTCTGGCTGCGCAAGGCTGGAGTGCGCTGCGTTACCTGCCGAACATGGCCATCGGGCTACTGGCCAGCCACAACGCCGGCGTTGCCTGTACGCTGCCGATTGCCGAGGCCATCGATGCCGTGATCGGCATCGAGCTATCCCCGGATGGCGTCGAAGCCTGGCTGAACATTGCGCCGTCCGAGGGCGGTGCAGCGGCCACCGCTGACGCCGTGCTCGCGCTGCTGGCCGACAACGGAATCGGCGAAGGCATCGACATGGCGGCAATCGCAGCCGCCGTTGCTGCGGGCAGCGCCAGCCATGTCGTCATTGCCCGTGGTGTGCCGCCGGTGAATGGTGCCGATGGACGGCTCGAATCGCTGTTGCCGGAAGTCCGTGATCGGCGCCCCCAGGTTGATGCCAGCGGCCATACCGATTACCGCGATCTCGGCGACATCTTCGTCGTGCACAGCGGCGACTGGCTGATGCTGCGCCATCCGCCGACCGACGGCACGCCCGGGCGCAGTCTGCTTGGTGAAACGATCCCGGCGACGCCGGGCAAGACGGTGATGTACGCCAGTTCATTACCCGGTACCGCCTTCGATCCGGCCAATCCCGACCTGCTGGTGGCGGCAATCAACGGCCAGCCAGTGGTCGTCGCCGGCGGCATGATGGTCGAACCGGTCTATCGCGTGGCCACAGTATCGACCGCCACCGGCAACGTCGATTTCGACGGCAGCGTCGTGGTCGCCGGCGATGTGTGCACCGGCATGACGGTGCGTGCTTCCGGCGACATCGAGGTTGGCGGCGTGGTCGACATGGGCACGCTGGAAGCGGGCGGCAGCATCGTCGTCAAGGGCGGCGCCATGGGCTCGCTCGGGCGCAAGACCAGCGAGGAATGCCATATCCGCAGCGGCGGCAGCTTTCACTCGGCCTATGCCCAGCAGGCCAGGATCGAGGCGGGCGACAGCATCTTCATCGACGATACGGCGATGCAGTGCGAACTGACTGCGATCAACCACATCAATGTCGGCGGCAAGCGGCGCGGCCACATCATCGGCGGCCATCTGCAGGCGACGCTGTCGATCACCGGCAAGGTGGTCGGTTCGCCCAATCGCGTGCTGACGCATTGCGCCATCGGCGTCAATCCGTTGATGCACAAGCAACTGCTCCAGATGAGCAAGGTCCGCGACGAGCATGAAACGCAACTGCTCGAGGTCGCCAAGCTGCTCGACTTCGCCGGCAAGAATCCCGGCCGCCTGCGCCCCGAGATGATCGCCAAGGCGCGTGCCACCGCCGCGCAGTTGTCGGCGCAGATCGCCGAAATGCGCGAGGAACAGGATGCGCTGACCCACAAGATCGAGCTGTCGCAGCAATCCCGTGTGGTGGCCAAAGAGCTGCTGTGCGAAGGGGTCGAGGTGCATCTCGGCAACCAGTGTTACAAGGTGGTCGGCGAGCACGGCGCCTGCGCGGTTGGAATGGGTAGCCACGGCCTCGAATTGATGGCGATCGACGACAAGGAAGGCTGATCGGTCACGCTGCGGGAACTTCCTGCTAATCTCGCACACCTAGCTGTCGATCATTTACCAGGAGCACCCATGAACATCGCCGAAATCGCCACCACCCGCCGTACCTGCAAGGCCTTCGATCCGACCCGCAAGATCGATCCCGCGGCCATCGAACAATTGAAGACGCTGCTGCGCTTTGCGCCGTCGTCGGTCAATTCGCAGCCCTGGCACTACATCATTGCCAGCACCGAGGAAGGCAAGGAAAAGATTGCGGCAACGCTGGCCGGTCGTTTCGAATACAACGCGCCCAAGGTGCGCAATGCCTCGCACGTGGTTGTCCTCTGTGTCCGTCGCGACCTTGACGATGCCCACCTGCAGGCCCTGATCGAGCAGGAAACGCGCGACGGCCGCTTTGCCACGCCGGAAGCGAAGGAAATGCAGCACAACGCCCGCGTCTTCTACACCACGCTGCATCGCGACCAGTTGGACGACCTGCCGCGGTGGACCGAGAAGCAGATCTACATCGCCCTCGGTTCGTTGCTCTTTGGCGCTGCCGCGCTCGGCATCGACGCCTGCCCGATGGAAGGGATAGATGCCGCCGCCGTTGATGCGGCGCTCGGTCTCGAAGCCCAGGGGCTGCGCTGCGTGCTGTTGACTGCGCTCGGCTATGGCAGCGCGCAGGATTTCAACGCCACGCTGCCGAAGTCGCGTCTGCCGGTTGCTTCGGTGATCAGCGAAATCTGAGTCGTCAGCCGGCCGGCCGCGACATGTAGCGTGCCGGCCCGGGGTAGGTCGCCAGGGCCGTTTCGCCTGCCGGCGATAGTGCGTCGTGGTCGACGAAGCCCTGGCGCTGCCAGAAGCTGAAAGCCGCCTGCACGCAAACCAGGGCCGCATGCGCCAGCCCGCCTTGGCGGGCGGCCTGCAGGGCGTGGCCGACCAGCGCCGCGCCCAGGCCGCAGCCGGCGGCTGAGGGCGATACTGCCAGGTCGTGGAAGTAGAGGCAGTCGGCTGATTCGGCCAGTTCGAAAACGCCGCCCAGCGGCGTCACCTTGCCCAGTCGCGACGGGTAGGTCGCCAGATAGGCGCAGATTTCCCCGTGTTTTTCCGCCACCCAGGCAAATTCTCCTGCCGTGTCCAGACGCTGCTGCCAGGTTGCCGCATCCTCGTTCATCGACGGCGGGTAGCACAGGCGCTGTACGGCCAGTATCGACGGCAGGTCGGCGGGGTGGCTGGGGCGAAGGTGGATTGGGTCGGTCTGCATGGGGATGCGATTCTAGGCCGGCAATCGGCGAAGTCAATTTGCCCGCCGACAGGTAACATGCGCTTTTCATCACCGTGAGGCGCCGTCGATGAGCAAGGCATTGCGTTGGTCGGAACGCTGGTTCCGCTTCGGATTGTGGATCGTTGCCGTGGTCTTTGCCAGTTTCCTGATCGGGCTGGGCGGCAATATCGTCGAAAACCTGCCGCGCGTCGAGCAGCGGCTGACGCTGGACAGTTTCCTCGACCAGGCGGCCGCCGAGCGTCTGCGTAGCGAGATCGAAGCGGCGCAGCAGGCCCGCCAGACGGCGCAGGATGCGCATGACCAGGCGCAACTGAAACTGAACATCGCCCGTTCGGACGCGAGCACTGCCCGCGACACCTTCAACAACTGGTTGGCGACCCGACGGGCGACGCAACGCGCCGAGCAGGATCAGGAGCTGATCGCCCGCACCGGCGAGCTCGATGCCCTGAAAGCCGCCGAGCGCAAGGCGCTGGCGGTGGTGCAGACCCAGCAGCAGGTCCTGCTCGACCAGCAACAGGCGGAAAGCCGTGCCCGGCAGGCGTTGAGCGACATGCGCGAGGCGGCCGGCGAGCGCTATCACGATGAGTTGCGCGGCCAGGAATTGCGCGTCTTCGGCTACCGACTGGCCTTGACCCTGCCGCTGCTGGCCGTTGCCGGCTGGCTGTTCGCCAGGCAGCGCAAGAGTAGCTGGTGGCCGTTCGTCTGGGGTTTCATCTACTTCGCCCTGTTTGCCTTCTTCGTCGAGCTGGTGCCCTACATCCCGAGCTACGGCGGCTGGGTCCGTTACGTGGTCGGCATCGTGCTCACCGTCCTGGTCGGGCGTTACGCCATCATTGCCCTGAATCGTTATCTGGAGCGCCAGAAACAGGCCGAGGCCCTGCCCGATGTCGAGCGGCGCAAGGAACTGTCCTACGACGTGGCGCTGGCGCGGCTGGGCAAAAAGGTCTGCCCCGGTTGCGAGCGCGCCGTCGATCTGACCAATACCGCCATCGATTACTGCCCGCACTGCGGCATCTGCCTGTTCGACCACTGCACCGCCTGTAACGAGCGCAAGAGCGCCTTCGCCCGTTTCTGCCACGCCTGCGGCGCGGCAGCGCGCAGCTAGAGGAGGAGGGCGCCGGCCAGCGCGCAGCCGGCGACGACGCGCCACGGCGCCTGCTTGCCGAACATCAGCGCGGCGAAGGCGAGGGCGGCGAGCAGCAGTTCCAGCGGCCCGTGGATGGCGCTGGTCCACACCGGGTCGTAGAGCGCCGCCAGCAGGATGCCGACGACCACGGCATTGACGCCGGCCAGGGCGGCACGGGCGCGCTGGTTGGTGCGCAGCGCGTCCCAGAAGGGCAGCGCCCCGGCCACCAGCAGAAAGGCCGGCAGGAAGATGGCCGCCAGCGCCAGCAGACCGCCGCCCCAGCCGTTGGGCGCGAGGTTGCCGGCGGCGCCGAGGAAGGCGGCGAAGGTGAACAGCGGGCCGGGCACCGCCTGCGCGGCGCCGTAACCGGCGAGGAAAGTCTCGCTGCCGATCCAGCCCGGGGCGACGGTTTCAGCCTGCAGCAGCGGCAGCACCACGTGTCCACCGCCGAAGACCAGGGCGCCGGCCCGGTAGAAGGCATCGACCAAGGCCAGCGCCTGTCCGGGGAAGGCTTGCGCCAGCAGCGGTAGCCCGGCCAGACCCAGGAAGAAGAGCAGCAGCCAGAGGCTGGCGGCACGCCGGCCGATGCCGGCGGCGAGCGCTTCGCCGGGCGTGGTGATGCCTGACTGCTTGAGGCTCAAGCCGATCAGTCCGCCGACGACAATCACGCCGATCTGGCTCCAGGCCGACGGCAGAGCGAGCAGAAAGGCGGCGGCCGCCAGTGCCAGTACGCGCCGGGGCCAGTCCGGGCAGAGGCTCTTGGCCATGCCCCAGACCGCCTGTGCGACGACGGCGACGGCGACGATCTTGAGGCCGGCGATCAGGCCGCCGGGCAGGCGGTCGCCGAATTCGACCAGGCCGATGGCAAACAGGATGAGCAGAATCGCCGACGGCAGCGTGAAGCCGCACCAGGCGGCCAGTGCGCCGCGATAACCGGCGCGTTGCAGGCCGAGCGCCAGGCCGACCTGGCTGCTCGCCGGGCCAGGCAGGAATTGACAGAGCGCGACCAGATCGGCGTAGGCCGCATCGCTCAGCCAGCGGCGACGATGAACGAATTCCTCGCGGAAATAGCCAAGGTGGGCAATCGGGCCACCGAAGGCAGTCAGGCCGAGGCGGAGGAAGATCAGGAAGGTTTCGCGGACAGGAGAGAGCGTCATCATGCGCGCAGTTTAGCGACGTAATGTTTCAGAAAACAGGATGGTTTACATTTTCGAACACAAGCCGGCGCGTGATTTGTTAGGCTCGTTCCTGCTAGATCATCCGGAGTTTGAATCGATGTCCGTCATGCGCAAGATTGCTGTGGTTTTCGCCGTGTTGTTCGCTTTGCTGGCCGTCGCGGCCGGTGTTGTCTATGCGCTGTTCGACGCCGAGGCGATCAAACGCCAGATCAGCGAGCAGGTGGCCGCCAAGACTGGCCGGGTACTGACCATTGGTGGCGATGTCGGCCTGTCGGTTTGGCCGGAACTAGCGGTGCGTGCCGGTCGCGTCAGCCTGTCGGAAGCGGATGGCAAGACGGATTTTGCCGCCATCGATTCGCTGCGCGTCGCCGTGGCGGTGATGCCGCTGTTGTCCGGGCGGCTGGAAGCCCGCGAAATCGAGATCGACGGTCTGGCGCTGACCTTGATCAAGCGGCGCGACGGATCGCTCAATATCGACGATCTGCTGGCCGGGCAGAAAGAAAAGCCGGCCGGCGATGCCAAGCCCGCCGCTGCAACCGCAGAGGACAGCCAGCCGCTGCAGGTGGACATCGCCGGCCTGGCCTTGCGCAACGCCCGCTTCACCTGGCGCGATCAGACGACCGGCAAGACGACCCAGCTTTCCTCGATTGATTTTTCGACCGGTCGCCTGCAGGCCGACAGCGCCGCCGCCACCCTGGCGATTGACGCGCTCAAGCTGGCAACGCGCGGCAGCAGCGGCGACGACAGTTTCGAGTTTGCCATCGACATGCCGGCCATCCGCCTGGCCGGGCAGCGTCTGGAAACCCCGTTTTCCGGCAACCTCGGCCTGGTCAGCAGCAAGCTGCCGATGCGCAGCCTGAAACTGCCCTTGTCCGGCAAACTGGCTGTCGATCTGGCCAAGTCGAGCGCCAGCCTGGGGCTCGACACCTGGCTCGATGAATCGAAAATCGGGCTGCAACTGGCGGTTGAGCGTTTTTCGCCGCTATTTTTCAATTTTGACCTGAAGGTCGATCAACTCAATGTCGACCGCTATCTGCCGCCAAAAGCCAGCGCCAGTGCCGGTCAGGCGACGCCAACCGGCGGCGAGGCCCCCGTCGCCAAGGGCAGGGCTGACGATGCCATCGACCTGTCGGCGCTCAACGAGTTGAATTTCCGTGGCCGGGTGGCGATCGGACAGCTACAGGCGCAGGGCCTGAAAGTGTCGGCGCTCGATGCCCGGATCGCGGCAGCCAACGGCCGACTGGATATCTCGCCGATGACCGCCAAACTCTACGGCGGCAGCCTCGACGGTGCACTCGGCGTGAATGCGCGCGGCAATGTGTTCACGGTGCGCCAGAAATTGGCCGGCATCGATATCAGGGCGTTGATGAAGGACGCCATCGACAAGGAACCGCTGGAAGGTCGGGGCAGCCTGTCGCTCGATGTGAATACGCGCGGGGCCAACGCCGATGCCCTGAAACGGGCGCTGGCCGGTCAGGCGGCGCTCGAACTGCGCGATGGCGCGGTGCGCGGGGTCAATGTCGGCAAGATGCTGCGCGACGCCAAGGCTGTGCTCAAATCCGGTCAGGTCGGCAGCGCCACGGCCAGCACCACGGAAAAGACCGACTTCTCCGAACTGACCGCTTCCTTCCGGATCGCCGGCGGGGTGGCGCGCAACGATGATCTGGCCATGAAGTCGCCGCTGCTGCGCCTGGGCGGTGCCGGCGATATCGACATCGGCAACAGCCGGATCGATTACCTGGCCAAGGTCAGCATCGTTGATACTGCGCAAGGTCAGGAGGGCAAGGAACTCGCCGAGTTCCGCGGCATCACCATCCCGATCCGCCTGCGCGGCTCCTTCGACAAGCTCTCGTACTCGCTCGAAGTCGGTGATCTGTTGAAGGATGCGGCCAAGGCCAAGGTCGAGGAAAAGAAGCAGGAACTCAAGCAAAAGGCCAACGAAAAACTCCAGGAAAAGCTGGGCGGCAAATTGCAGGGCTTGTTCGGGAAATGAGTCTTCCGACCTAGAATGCGGGCTTTGCCGGAAAGTTTTCAGCCATGGCCCGCATCCGCATCGAACTGCCGGAAACCTTTGTCTTTTCGACCGAGGTTCCGATCTACATCCAGCATATCAATTACGGTCATCATCTCGACAACGCCGCGCTGCTGATGCTGGTCGCCGAGGCGCGGGTGCGTTTCTTCAAGCATTTCGGCTGGAGTGAAATGGATGTGGACGGACCGGGCATCATTGTCGCCGATGTCGCCGCCCAGTACCGGTCCGAAGCCTTCCACGGCGAGACGCTGGTGATCGGCTTTGCCACCGCCGACTTCCACGAACACGGTTGCGATCTGCTCTGGCAACTGAATGACCAGGCCAGCGGCCGCGAAGTCGCCCGTGGCAAGCACGGCATCGTCTTCTTCGATTACGCAACGCGCAGCAAGGCCAGGGTGCCGGCCAGCTTCATCGCCAAGGTCGGCGCATGATTCCGATACGTTACGTCGAGCCGGTGTTCCGGCCGCCGTCGGAAGCCGAATCGCTGATCCTGCCGGTGACCGACGGCTGCTCGTGGAACCAGTGCACCTTCTGCGAGATGTACACCGCGCCGCAGAAGAAATTTCGCGCCCGCGACGAGGCCGAGGTACTGGACAGCATCCGCGCCACCGGCGAGCGTTACGGTAGCGACATCCGCCGCGTTTTTCTGGCCGACGGCGATGCGCTGGTTTTGCCGACCCGCCGGTTGCTCACCGTGCTCGAAGCGATCCGCACGCATCTGCCGGCGGTGCGCCGCATTTCCAGCTACTGTCTGCCGCGTAATCTGAAGAAGAAAAGCCAGCAGGAAATCGACGAACTGGCCGCTGCCGGCCTCTCCATGGTCTATGTCGGCGCTGAATCGGGCGACGACGCGGTGCTGGCGGCCGTCAGCAAGGGTGAGACCTTCGATAGCACCGTCGACGCGTTGAACAAGCTCGGCGCTGCCGGCATCAGCCGCTCGGTGATGATTCTCAACGGTCTCGGTGGGCGCGAGTTGTCACGCCAGCATGCGGAGAACTCGGCGCGTCTGGCCAACGCCACCCAGCCGGAATACCTGGCGACGCTGGTAGTCAGCTTTCCCAAGGGCGAACAGCGCTTGCGCGCCGGCTTTCCCGGCTGGGAGCCGCTGACCCAGCCGGAGCTGTTCGCCGAGATGGAAATCTTCCTCGATGGGCTGGAACTGAAACGCACCGTCTTCCGTTCCGATCACGCGTCGAACTGGCTGATCCTCAAGGGCACGCTCGGCGCCGACAAGGAACGCCTGCTTGCCCAGGTGCGCCAGGCCATCGCCGGCGAGGCAAAGCTGCGTCCGGCCTGGGCGCGGGGGCTTTAGGTCCGCTCTTCGGCCCGGCTGTCGTCGCTCAGGCTGTAGCCCTGGCCGCGATGCGCGCGAATCGGAATACTCGTGCCGGTCGTGCGAGTGATCTTGCTACGCAGGCGGCTGATCACGACCTCGATGCGGTGTTTGTCGAATTCGTCGGGCAGCATGCCCATGGCCAGGCCCAGCTCCATTGGTGTGCACGGTTGCGGGGCGCGGGCGTGGAGCTGGCGCATCAACTGCAGTTCGTTGAGCGTCAAGGCGGTGCGGCTGCCGTTGGGCGCAATCAGGCTGGCAGTGTCGAGATTGAGTTGCCAGTTGGCCAGCGTTGAATTGCCGTTGGTCGTTTGCATACTGCCGGCACCATCAAAACGGTCACGCAGGCGATTCAGCGTCAGGATCAACTCATCCAGGTCGACCGGTTTGACCAGATAGGCGTCGGCACCATCCTCCAGCCCCTGCAGACGATCCTGGCGCTGACTACGTGCGGTGACGAAGATGATGCCCATCTGCTTGTCGTGGGTGCGCAGATGACGACAGATCGACAGGCCGTCCTCGTCGGGCAGACCGATGTCGAGTATGGCGACGGCAACGCGGTTGACTGCTAGGTGCCGATAAAACTGCCCGGCCGAGGCGAAGGTTTCGACAGTGTGGCCGAACTGGCCTAGCTGAAAAGCGAGTTCGTCGCGCAGGACCGGTTCGTCCTCGACAATGGCAATGTTGAAAAGCCGGGTATGTTCCTGCATGGGCTGCCAAGCGTGTTTTCAAGCGACGGCACAGTATAGCAATGGCTCGGCTATCATCCATCCGATGACGAACATTCTTCCTCATATCCGACGTTTTTTCCTGCTCTGGCCATGCTTGCTATTGCTCACCTGGCTGGTCCGGCCGGTTTTTGCAGTCGAACTCTCGGTCGAACTGGTCGCCGAACAGGGGCGGCAGCCCCTGGTGGGAAAGCTGCAACGCTATTACGACGCCAGCAACGAGCGTTCGTTCGACGAGATCGTGCAATTGGCGCGTGATGGAAAATTTTCCAGCATCGATCGCAACGACGGCCTGGGTTATGTCCCGGGAACGATCTGGCTGCGCTTCAGCGTTGAGCGGGCGCCCGATGTGCCTTCTTCATGGTGGCTGGAGGTCAGGCGGCCGGCACTGGATGAAGTCGATCTTTTCCGGCACGGAGCTGATGGCTGGCAGCGGATCGAGCAGGGGGACAACCGTCCATGGGCCGGGCGTGAGGTCCGGAACCGGAACAGCGTTTTCGTTCTCGACCTGGCGCCAGGCGTCAGCGAATATTTCGTACGCGTTCACACGACCTCGAGCAGCGCCGCCCGCCTGACTCTCTGGCAGCCTTCGGCTTTCGCCAGCTATGCAGCACTCGATATGGTGCTGGTCAGCGGCTTTGCCACGGCCATCGTGGTCATCATCCTGATCAACCTGTTGATGGCTGCGTATCTGCGCGAGCGTCTCTACCTGATCTACAGCCTCAACCTGCTTGTTTTTGCGGGGATGATGTTCCTGGTTGAAGGCCTGCTGCATTTCGTCATGATGCCGGCCGAGCCGTTGCGGGTCGAAGCATGGGTTTCGGTTTTTCATCCGCTGGTCATGCTGACGATAGCTTTCCTGTTTCGCGAGATTGTCGCCCTTTGGGAAAGCGCGCCGAGGATTGATCGCGTCTACCTGCCGTCAGTGTTGCTGATCTGTGGCCTGGGCTTGCTGGCTGTACCGCTGGGCTTTTCCGACAGCCTGAAACCCTGGCTGTGGAAGCTCTTTCTCGTCGAAATGGCGATCAACCTCGGCCTTGCCGCCTGGTTGTCCATTCGCGGCAATCGCGGTGCCCGTTTCTATTTGCTGGCTTTCGGTGTGCTACTGCTGGGCGGCGTCTTCTCCATTCTCGGTAATCTTGGTTGGTTGCCCGATCCGGCACTCGGTCCCGTCATGCCGCTGATCGGCAGTCTGCTACACATGGTCCTGATGCAGATGACCGTGAACGACCGGGTACTCGCCGCCAAGCGGGCCTACGATCTGGCACGTGAGCAGGCGCTGGCTGCGGAAAGGCGAGCGACCGAAGGGCTGAACCGCGAGGTTGCTCAGCGTACCCAGGCACTTGAAACCGCCCTTGCCAGCGAGCATCGCGTGGCCGAACAGCAGCGACTGTTCGTGCGCCTGATCTCGCACGAATTCCGTACCCCGCTGGCCGTCATTGACGCCTCGGCGCGCTCGATATCCATGTTGCCGACCCTGTCGGACGAGGTAGCGAGTCGCTGCGGTAATATCAGCCAGGCGACGCGCCGTCTTGGCGAAATGCTGGAGAAATGCGTGGCCGACAGCCGGCTAGATACCGATCTGCCGCTTGAACGGGAGCCGGTTGCGGTCACTGATCTGGTCGCCAGCCTCAGAGGGCAATTGTTGCTGGAGGGGGTCGAGCGCGAGGTGTTGTTCCACTGTCCGGCGCCGGAAACGGTCGTGCTTGGTGATCCGGTGCTGCTCCAGATACTGTTCGGCAACCTGCTTTCCAATGCCCTGAAATATTCGCCGGAGGAGAGTGTGGTCAGTGTCGATTTCCTTCATGAGAGCAATGTGCTGCGCGTGATTGTCAGCGACCGGGGCTGTGGCGTCCCGGCAACCGAGTTGGCGCATGTTTTCGACAAATTCATGCGTGGCAGCAATTCGGCCCCGAATACCGGCCTGGGCCTGGGGCTACCGCTGGCCAAGCGCATCGCCGAACTGCATGAAGGTAGTATCGAGATCGAAAGCCAACCCGGTGTGGGGACACGGGTTATCGTGGTGTTGCCGATAGCTTGAAATCTATAGCTCTCATCGCCGAGAGTTTTTGAGAGCCTTCTCGTGCTTGATTTTCATACCCTCTTTAATTAGAGGCCTGCAGTTTTTCATGCAAAGGCCAACAAACAGGATCGAGGAGCGGAGTATGAAAAGCAACGGGTCGATGAATCGTATTTTCCGGGTGGTCTGGAATGCCGCGAAGGCTTCCTGGCAGGCAGTCTCTGAAGTTGCCAGCGGACAGGGTAAAGGCACTTCGGGCAAGTCGGCCCGTCTGGCCCGGCGTGGTTTGACGCTGTCCTCCTTTGCCGCAGGAACCGTGCTGGTCCTGGCCCTGCCTGTCCAGGCTGCGCCGGCCGCCGATGCGCTGCCGACGGGGGGCGTGGTGACCGAAGGTGCCGCTACCATCAGTAGCAGCGGCAGCCGCATGGATATCAACCAGGCCACGCAGCGAGCAGCCATCGACTGGCAGACCTTCAACATCGGCAGCGCAGCCCACGTGCACTTCGAACAACCTGCCGGCGGCGTTGCGCTGAACCGTGTCCTCGATACCAACGCCAGCCAAATCTACGGCAGGCTTACGGCAACCGGTCAGGTTTTTCTGGTCAACCCGAACGGTGTCTTTTTTGCGCCCGGTGCCCAGGTCGATGTCGGTGGTCTTGTCGCTTCGACGTTGAACATCGGCAACGCCGACTTCATGGCCGGCAATTACAGATTTGAAGGCACGAGCAGCAACGCCATTCTCAACCAGGGCAACATCACCGCCGCCCCGGGAGGCACCATTGCCCTGATCGCGGCAAAGGTCAGCAACGATGGCGCGCTCACCGCGAATGGCGGCAATGTCCTGCTGGGGGCCGGCAGCAAGGTCACGCTGGATATGGGCGGACCGGTCAAATTGCAGATCGAAAACGACGCACTCGAAACCCTGATTCAGAACGGTGGCGCCATCAAGGCCGATGGCGGTGTGGTCTGGCTCACCTCACAGGCGGCCAACAACCTGGCCAGCAGCGTCATCAACAACACCGGCCTGATCGAGGCGCAGACGCTGGCAACGGGTGAGAAGGGCGAGATCATCCTGTTTGCGCACGGCGGTCAGGCCAATGTCGGCGGCAGACTGGATGCATCCGCTCCTCATGGCGGAGATGGTGGCTTCATCGAGACCAGCGGCAGCAAAGTGGTCAACGGTTCCGACCTGTATGTGACGACACTGGCACCCTACGGTCAAACCGGAACATGGTTGATTGATCCGCTGACCTACACCGTCGCGGCAAGCGGAGGTGATGAGACCGGGGCCGCACTGGCCGGCCGACTGGCGAGCACGAATATCCAGTTGCAAGCCGATAACACGATCACGATCGATGACGCTGTCAGCTGGTCAGCGAACAAGCTGACGCTGACCTCAGGTGGCGATATCAATATCAATGCCAACCTGACGGCAAGCGGAACGGGCAGCCTGGCGTTTGAGTATGGTCAAGCAAGTGCAAACGGTGCGGGAAGTAGTTATACCGTTACCAATGGTGTCGATGTGCTGATTCCCAATCCCACGGCATTTACCTGGAAGAAAGGATCTGCCGGGGCCGTGAATAATCTGGTGTTTTCCAACGACTTTCTGCGCTTTGGTAATGGCACCGAAGCTTCAATCAATTCCCTCGGTTTGCTGCTGCAGCCGTTCTATTTCGATAACGTGACCTCAGGCCGGAATGATTGGTACCCGCTGACTTATAGCAGCAATCCATTGGACGTCGCCATGGGCGTGGGTGGCACCAATAACGGTGGATGGAATACAACGGGGACGGTTTCGTATACCGATGCGGGGGGGAACGTCAGCTTTACCTCGTTGGGCCAAAGTGTCAATATTGCCAAATATATCGAAGGTCGTGGCGCTATCGTCGCTTCGAATACGTTTGACTTCGGCGGTGCTCAAATCAAGCTGTCTCATGAATATTCGCTGGGGCAGAGTGACAAGTTCATCAAGACAGTCACAACAGTCGAGAACATCAGCGGTTCGGATCAGGCGAACATACGTGTGTGGCTGGGAACTCGCGATGACTGGATCGTGGCGAATGATTCGAACTACAAAACCAAGGGAAATATCGGCGCCAGCGGGTTCGAGCGAATCCAGGCCCAATCCGAACTGGGAAATGCGATTCTCGTATCAGAGCAGGATCCGACAAACTCATCCGCCGAGGGTGCAGCGATTCTGTTCTATTCAACAACGACAGGTACCAATACGTTGTTCAACAATTATGGAAACTTCAATACGCGAATTGTTCAGAAGGATCCCGTTACCTCTGCGATCAGCGCATATCATGATGGGTCGTATGCGATATTCATGAATCTTGGCGATGTTGGCAACGGCAGCAGCAAGAGCCTGACTTGGTACTACGCCGCTGCACCGGTTTCGGAGATTAACGCGACGGTGAACAGCGTGGCAGCGTCGGCCGGTGTCTCAACTCCAACGACTACAACTACAAATACGATTCCTCAAACTACAGCTATTTCAAACGTGCAAAGTACCGTTGTGCCGCCTGTTGCGAATACAACGATGCCGTCAAACTTGATTTCTCCGGTTGCGCCACCACCGACGGTGGTTCTTTCCAACCAGGGTGCGTTGCCCGTGTTTGATGTTAATGGCGGTTTGGCATTTGTTCAGGTATCTGGGCCAGCGGCAGGTAACGGCACAACTTTGGCGACCGGGCAAGCCGTGGGGGCAACTGACTCAGGTTCGGGTAATGTCCAAGGGAGCGGTGGCAATGACGTTAGCGGTCAGGGCAACGGTCTACCCGGGACAGGAGATTCCGGTGGGCGAGATCCGTTTGGCTTCATGCGCGTTTTCGTAGTTAATGGAGGGCTGAATCTACCGGATGTCGCACTGGGTGCCACTGGACAGAATCGCCAGAACGATGCCAACCAATAACAGATAACAACAGGAATTCATCGTCATGACGTCTTTCCGCTTTTCCCTTCTGGCTGCCTCGCTGGCGGTGGCTTTTCCTGGAATCGCACTTGCCCAGCAGCAACCGGATGCCGGTCAGATTCTGCAACAGCAGCAACAAGCACCACAACTGCCGCGCACCGGCCCCGCCATCGACGTGCAGGCGCCGGCGGCTGCTCAGGCCGTGCCGGGTGGCGCCGAGGTGACGCTGTCCAGCGTCAATTTCTCCGGCGCCAGCGTTTTCAGTGAAACGGAACTGCTCGCCACGCTTGGCGACTATTCCGGCAAATCCTACGATCTGGCCGGTCTGCGCGGTCTGGCCGAGCGTGTTTCGGCGCATTACCGGGGCAACGGTTATCCGTTTGCCCGGGCATTCATTCCCCAGCAGTCCATGGCGGACGGCAAGTTGCGCATCGAGATCGTCGAGGGGCGCTATGGCAAGGTGAGTGCGGCTGGTGAGCGGGCGGATGCCGCTCAGGGGTTCCTGGCGCCGTTGCGTCCGGGTGAAGTGATTGCGTCGGTACCGCTCGAGCGGATTACCCTGATTCTCGACGATCAGCCGGGCATCAAGGCGGCGCCGATCATCCGCCCGGGGCAGGAGGTGGGTACCGGCGATCTCGACGTGCGGGTTGAGCGCACGCCGGGCTTCAGCGGTGATGTCGGGCTCGACAACCATGGCAATCGCTACACCGGTGAATACCGTGGCCGGGCCAACCTGCAATGGGACAGTCCTTTCCTGTTTGGCGACCAGATGACGGCCCGCTTGCTCTATTCGAGCGAATCCATGTGGTTGGGTAGCCTCGGCTACAGTCTGCCGCTGGGAACCAGCGGCCTGCGTGCCAATATCGGTTACGCCCATACCTATTATGAGTTGGCCAAGGATTTTTCCAATCTGGGTGCCACCGGCACGGCCAAAGTCAGCTCGCTGGGCCTGACCTATCCGATCATCCGTTCGCAAAAGGCCAACCTGACGCTCGCAGCCACCTACCAGCACAAGCGGCTCAACGACCGCCAGGCGGTGGCCGGGACGGACGACAGCAAATCCAGCGACAGCCTGCCTATCGCACTCAACTTCGATCGTCGCGATGGCTTGTGGGGCGGCGGCATCACCTACGGTAGTCTCAGCTATACGGTGGGGCATCTGAAACTGGGGGGTACGCTGGAAAATACCGATCGCACCAGTGGCCAGAATACTCGTGGCAGCTTTGAGAAGCTGAACCTTGATATTGCCCGGGTCCAGGCAACGCCGGTGAGCAATCTCGTGCTGTTTGGCCGGGTTTCGTCGCAATGGGCTGGCAAGAATCTCGATAGCTCGGAAGGTTTCAGTCTTGGCGGCGCCAACGGCGTGCGTGCTTATCCTTCTGGCGAAGGCAACGGCGATGAAGGCTGGCTGGTGCAACTTGAAGTGCGCTACACCATGGGGGCCTACAGCCCGTACATCTTCCATGACAGCGGCAGTGTCCGGCTCAACGCCAGGAATGGCAGCCTGACGACGCCGGCTAGTCCGAATCATCGCTCGATCAGCGGCGAAGGCATCGGTTTGCGGTATACCCGTGACAACTGGAGCCTGGATGCCAACGTCGCCTGGCGCAGTCATGGTGGCAAGCCGCAGTCCGACACGCGCGACCGGACGCCGCAATTCTGGATGAGTGCCGGATACCGCTTCTGACTGGGGTGGGCTGGTCCGATTGCTGGCAAACTGGGCTATCATTCGCCCATTGCCAAGGAACAGCCCATGAACCCAAATCCCCTGACCGAGGCCGATTTCGACCGGCTTGAAGAATTGCTTGAAGCCGAGGTGTTCGGCGAGGACGCGATGCGTCTCGACGAGGCGCAGGCGCTGATCTGTGCCGTGGTCAGCAGCCCGGAACCGATCCAGCCGGCAGTCTGGTTGCCGGAAGTGCTTGGCCCCGGTGCCGACAAGGGTGACGATCCGGTGGTGGCCGAAACGGTCGAACTACTGATGCGCCTGAACAACGATATTGCCCAGTCGCTGTTCGATGACGAGACGATGTCGCCGATGCTCTATCCAGTCGACGAGAATTCCGAGGAATACGATTTCGCCGCCTGGGCCGATGCCTATGTCTACGGCGCCGGTCTTGGCGGTGACTGGTACGAACTGGCCGGCAAGCATGCCGATGATCTGTCCGAGTTGCTTGAACCGATGTTCATGCTCAACGGCATGCTCAAGGAAGATGCCGAGAAGAACGGCGAGCGCTGGTTCAATCCGGCCGAGGAAGCGCGCCTGCTGGCCGACCTTCAGGATAACCTGCCGGTGATCGTGCAGACGCTGTACAACTTCTGGCGCGCCAAGCGCGGCGGGGCGACGGTGCAGCGCGACGAGCCGAAGACCGGCCGTAACGACCCCTGTCCCTGTGGCAGCGGCAAGAAGTTCAAGCAGTGCTGCGGTAGTCCGGAAAAACTGAACTGAAAACAAAAATGGCCGGGAAATCCCGGCCATTTTCTTGAGTACTGTGGCGATCAGCCCAACTCGACCGGCACGAACAGGCGGCTGTTGCCGCGCTCGATCAGGATGGCTGCGCGCTTGCCGGACTGGGCCAGGGCAGCGTTCAGCTTGTCGGCATCGCCGACTGCCTGACCATTGACCGAGACGATGATGTCGCCGGCGCGGATGCCGGCCCGTGCGGCAGGGCCGCCGCTGCGTTCGACGAGCAGGTTGCCGCTGCTGCCGGTCCGGCGTTTTTCTTCGGCGGTCAGCGGGCGTACGGCGACGCCAAGGCGGTTCTGGCCGGCGGTGGGGGCCTCGGCGCTGGTGCTGCGCTCTTCCTCGAAAGCACCGACCTGGACGACGATGTCGCGCGGTGCGCGGTTGCGCCAGACCTGCAGGCGGACGTTCTCGCCGGGCCGCTTGGCGGCGACGATGGCGGGCAGTTCGCCCGACAGTTCGACCTGTTCGCCATCGATACCGAGGATCACGTCGCCGGCTTCGAGTCCGGCCTTGCCGGCCGGGCCGTCCTTGTCCACCGAGGTGACCAGGGCGCCGGCCGGCCGGCTGAGGCCGAAGCTGTCGGCCAGCGACTGATCGATCTCCTGGATGCTGATGCCGATCCGCCCGCGCTCGACCTTGCCGTGCTTGACGATCTGCTGCTGCACGTTCATCGCCAGTTCGATCGGGATGGCGAAGGAGAGGCCCTGGAAACCGCCGCTGCGTGAGTAGATCTGCGAATTGATCCCGATCACCTCGCCCTGCATGTTGAACAGCGGGCCGCCGGAGTTGCCCGGGTTGACCGCGACGTCGGTCTGCAGGAAGGGTACGTAGCTACCGTCGGGCAGGCTGCGCGACTTGGCTGAAATGATGCCGGCGCTGGCGCTGGATTCGAAACCGAAGGGCGAGCCGATGGCCAGCACCCAGTCGCCGACCTGGGCCTGGCGACTGTTGCCGATGCGTACGGTCGGCAGGTTGCGACCTTCGATGCGCAGCACGGCGACATCGCTGGCCTTGTCCTGGCCGAGGATTCTGGCCTTGAACTCGCGCTTGTCGTTGAGCTTGACGACGACTTCCTCGGCATCGGCGACGACGTGGGCGTTGGTCATGACCAGACCGTCGGCCGAGATGATGAATCCGGAACCGAGACCGCGGGTCGGCGTGCTCTCGCGCGGGACCATGCCGCGGAACTGGCGGAAGAAATGGTAGAAGGGGTCGTTCGGGTCGAGTTGCGGGAAGCCGGCGGCGCTTTCCGTGCGCTTGCCGGTGACGCTGATATTGACCACGGCCGGGCCGTTGGCGGCGACGATGCTGCGCATGTCGGGATAGCCGATCGGCGCCGGCAAGGCGACCGGGGTGGTCACGGCGGCCGGCGGTATCTGGGCGACCGGCGCTTGTCCCGGGCCAAGGGCCCAGGCCCCGCCGATGGCGGCAGAAACAGCGAGGGCGGCAAGGCTGAGTTTCAGTCGGGTGCTGGGCATGGGGATTTTCTCCTTCATATTCGACACCGGCAGTATCTGGGGGCGAGTACCAATTTTAAAACCGCCTTTTTGCGACGGTTTGTGACAAAACCTTGCTGCCGCCAGTCAACGAAAAAGCCGCCCAGGGGGGCGGCTTGGTGTAAGTGGTGAGGAATCAGGCCTTGACCGGAATCTTGCCGATCTTGATCTGCCATTCCTTTGGGCCGGTGTTGTGCACACTGACGCCTGAGGAATCGACGGCAACGGTCACCGGCATGTTCTCGACATCGAACTCGTAGATGGCTTCCATGCCTAGGTCGGCAAAGCCGACGACCTTGGCCGACTTGATCGCCTTCGCCACCAGGTAGGCGGCGCCGCCGACGGCCATCAGGTAGGCCGACTTGTTGTCCTTGATCGCCTCGATGGCAACCGGGCCGCGCTCGGATTTGCCGATCATCGAGATCAGGCCGGTTTGTTCGAGCATCATCCGCGTGAACTTGTCCATGCGGGTGCCGGTGGTCGGGCCGGCCGGGCCGACGACTTCGTCGCGCACCGGATCGACCGGGCCGACGTAGTAGATGACGCGGTTGGTGAAATCGACCGGCAACTTCTCGCCCTTGGCCAGCATGTCGGCGATGCGCTTGTGGGCAGCGTCGCGGCCGGTCAGCATCTTGCCGTTGAGGAGCAGTTTCTGACCCGGTTTCCAGGACGCGACTTCTTCCTTGGTCAGGGTATTCAGGTCGACACGGGTCGCCGACTTGAGGTCCGGCGTCCAGGTCACAGCCGGCCAGTCTTCAAGCTTCGGCGGTTCGAGTTTGGCCGGGCCGGAGCCGTCGAGGTGGAAGTGGCAGTGGCGGGTCGCGGCACAGTTCGGCACCAGCGCTACCGGCAGGTTGGCGGCGTGGCAGGGGTAATCGAGCACCTTGACATCGAGCACGGTGGTCAGGCCACCGAGGCCCTGGGCGCCGACGCCGAGGGCGTTGATCTTTTCCATCAGTTCCAGGCGCAGTTCTTCCGGGCGGGTCAGCTTGGCGCCGGTGGCTGCCTTGGCCTTCAGTTCGTGGATGTCGACCGGCGCCATGATCGATTCCTTGGCCAGCAGCATGGCCTTTTCCGGCGTGCCGCCGATGCCGATGCCGATGATGCCCGGCGGACACCAGCCAGCGCCCATTTCCGGAATCTTCTTCAGGACCCAGTCGACCAGGTCGTCGGAGGGGTTGAGCATGGCGAACTTGGCTTTGGCTTCCGAGCCGCCGCCCTTGGCCGCGCAGATGACTTCGACGTGGTGGCCTTCGACGATCTCGAAGTGGACCACGGCCGGGGTGTTGTCCTTGGTGTTCTTGCGGGCACCGGCCGGGTCGGCCAGCACCGAGGCGCGCAGCGGATTGTCCGGGTTACCGTAGGCGCGACGCACACCTTCGTTGATCATTTCCTGGATGCTCATCGTTGCATCCGGCCAGGTCACCTGCATGCCGACCTTGATGAAGACCATGCCGATCCCGGTGTCCTGGCAGATCGGGCGGTGGCCTTCGGCGGACATCCGCGAGTTGGTCAGGATCTGGGCGATGGCATCCTTGGCGGCGGGGCTTTCCTCGCGCTCGTAGGCTTCACCCAGTGCCTTGATGTAATCGAGCGGGTGGTAGTAGCTGATGTACTGGAAGGCATCGGCGATCGACTGGATCAGGTCTTCCTGCTTGATGGCGGTCATGCGCAACTCCGGATCAATGGTTTGTTATCGGTAGGTCGGGGGCCGGGCAGCCGATCGAGTGGATGGGTCCGGCGCGACGGGGCAAAAGTTTAACACGCTGGCAAGCGCCTGATCCTGATTGCCGGAATGCTGCGCCGCAGCGTGATTTCGTAAGGCCTTTGTAAGATTATCATCGTGTAATGTGGGCTTGACGCTTGAACGGGTGGCAGCTTCGCCCAGGCGCGTAGGGCTTTGTTATATCGTGGGTGTTTGCCCGCGATCCGATCGGTTGTTTCAACATAATCGCGAAGTACCGCAGAGGAGAATAAATATGTCGAATGAGTCCGTGCAGTTTTACTATCCGTCCGAAGAGACCGTTAAGAACGCAGCGGTTTCCGGGATGGACGCCTACAAGGCGCTGTGCGCGGAAGCTGAAGCCGACTACGAAGGTTTCTGGGCCAAGCGCGCCCGTGACCTGATCACCTGGAAGGAACCCTTCACCCAGGTGCTGGATGAGTCCAATGCTCCGTTTTACAAGTGGTTTGCCGACGGCAAGCTGAACGTCTCCTATAACTGTCTGGATCGCCAGGTCGAAGCCGGCAAGGGCGACAAGGTCGCGCTGATCTTCGAAGCCGACAACGGCGATGTGACCAAGGTCACCTACAAGGAATTGCTGGTCAAGGTCTGCAAGATGGCCAACCTGCTCAAGGCCAAGGGCGTGCAGAAGGGCGACCGCGTCGTCATCTACATGCCGATGACCGTTGAAGGCGTTGTCGCCATGCAGGCCTGTGCCCGTATCGGCGCCACCCACTCCATCGTTTTCGGCGGCTTCTCCGCCCAGGCCCTGCGCGATCGCATCATCGACGCCGGCGCCACCATGCTGATCACCTCCGACGGCCAGTTCCGCGGCGGCAAGGCGCTGCCGCTCAAGGCCATCGCCGACGAAGCCCTGGCCATGGGCGGTTGCGATACCCTCAAGGGCGTCATCGTCTTCAAGCGCACCGGCATGGACGTGACCATGGTTGCCGGCCGCGACGAGTGGCTGCACGAAGGTCTGGCCAGCCAGTCGGAAACCTGCGAACCGGAATGGGTTGGTGCCGAGCACCCGCTGTTCATCCTCTACACCTCCGGTTCGACCGGCAAGCCGAAGGGCGTCCAGCACTCCACCGGCGGCTACCTGCTGCATGCCATCCTGACCATGAAGTACACCTTCGACATCAAGGATAGCGATGTCTTCTGGTGTACCGCCGACATCGGCTGGGTCACCGGCCATACCTACATCGCCTACGGCCCGCTGGCCTGTGGCGCCACCGAAATCGTCTTCGAAGGCGTGCCGACCTATCCGGACGCCGGTCGTTTCTGGAAGATGATCCAGGATCACAAGGCCACCGTCTTCTACACCGCCCCGACCGCGATCCGTTCGCTGATCAAGGCTTCCGACACCAACGCCGCCGTGCATCCGAAGAGCTACAACCTGTCTTCGCTGCGCATCCTCGGTTCGGTCGGCGAGCCGATCAACCCGGCTGCCTGGACGTGGTACCACGAGAACGTCGGCGGCGGTCGTTGCCCGATCGTCGATACCTTCTGGCAGACCGAAACCGGTGGTCACATGATCACCCCGATGCCGGGCGCGACGCCGCTGATCCCGGGTTCCTGCACGCTGCCCTTCCCGGGCATCCAGTTCGCCGTGGTCGACGAGACCGGTGCCGAACTGCCGTGGGGCCAGGGTGGCATCCTCGTCTGCAAGAAGCCGTGGCCGTCGATGATCCGTACCATCTGGAACGACGACGAGCGCTTCGTCAAGTCCTACTTCCCGGCCGACTTCCAGGGCAAGCTCTACCTGGCGGGTGACGGTGCGATCCGCGATGCCGAAACCGGCTACTTCACCATCACCGGCCGTATCGACGACGTGCTGAACGTTTCCGGTCACCGCATGGGCACCATGGAAATCGAATCGGCACTGGTTGCCAACCCGCTGGTTGCCGAAGCTGCCGTCGTTGGCCGTCCGGACGACCTGACCGGTGAAGCCATCGTTGCCTTCGTCGTGCTCAAGGGCCAGCGCCCGAGCGATCCGGAAGCCACCAAGAAGATGGTCAAGGAACTGCAGGACTGGGTGGGCAAGGAGATCGGTCCGATCGCCAAGCCGAAGGACATCCGTTTCGGCGACAACCTGCCCAAGACCCGTTCCGGCAAGATCATGCGTCGTCTGCTGCGTGGCCTGGCCAAGGGCGAGGAACTGACGCAGGATACCTCGACGCTCGAGAATCCGGCCATCCTGGAACAGCTTCGCGGCTAAGGTGGCACAGGCACTCGACCGCGAGGTCGGGTGCAGCAGTACCGACGGTCCGGCGCGCTTGCCACGCCGGACCCACAGACAAAAAGGGCAAGGAGGAGACAATGGTCGCCCATAAGGTGGCCTCCCGTGTAGTCGCATCAGACTGCATGCCAACGACGGCTGGCACGCTTGGCGTGCCGGCCGTTTTCATTTTCCGGAGGGCGGATCGGTGAAGAGAGGCAGTCCAACCCGGCAGCGTCTGGCCGCGCTGGCCCTGCTCGGCATTCCCTTGCTGACGTTTCCCGTGCTCGGTTTGCCGCAAGGTGAACTGGCCGGTGTGCCGGCCACCGTTCTCTATCTGTTCGGCGTCTGGGCGGGGTTGATCCTGCTCGCCGCACGCATTGCCGAGCGGCAGAAGAAATGATGCTCTCGGGCTGGTTCATCGCGCTCCTGTCGGCCGCCTATGTCGGCCTGCTGTTCGCTGTCGCCCGTTTCGGCGACGCCCGCGCCGATGCCGGTCGTTCTATCATCACGGCCAACGTCTATGCGCTGTCGCTGGCGGTCTATTGCACTTCCTGGACCTTTTTCGGCAGCGTCGGGCGAGCCACTTCGGGTGGCCTGTCCTTCCTGACCATCTACCTCGGGCCGACCTTGATGCTGCTCTGCGTCGGCGTCATCATCAAGATGATCCGCATCGCCAAGGCCCAGCGCATCACCTCGATCGCCGACTTCATCGCCTCGCGTTACGGCAAGAGCCAGTTGCTGGCCGGGCTGGTGACCATCATCGCGGTGATCGGCATCGTCCCCTACATCGCCCTGCAACTGAAGGCGGTGGCGGCCAGTCTCGATGTGCTGTTCGATCAGCCGGGGCACACCATCCGCTTGTGGGGAATCGACTCGACCCTGCTGGTGGCCGGTGTGCTGGCGCTGTTCACCATCCTCTTCGGGACCCGTCATCTCGATGCGACCGAGCGCCACGAAGGCATGGTTGCTGCGGTGGCCCTCGAATCGGTGGTCAAGCTGCTCGCTTTCATCGCGGTCGGCGTTTTCGTGACCTACGGCATGTATGGGGGTTTTACCGACCTCTTCCAGAAGGCAACGGCCCATCCGGATCTGGCCGGTCTGCTCAGACTGGATGGCGCGCGCGCCGGTACCTGGGCGGCGATGATCCTGCTGTCGGCGCTGGCCATCGTCTTCCTGCCCCGGCAGTTCCAGGTGATGGTCGTCGAGAATGTGGACGAATCGCACCTCAAGCGCGCGGTCTGGCTGTTCCCGCTGTACCTGCTGCTGATCAACATCTTCGTGCTGCCGGTGGCGCTCGGCGGTTTGCTGCATTTCGGCGGGCAGGGCGTCAATCCCGATACCTTCGTGCTGACGCTGCCCTTGTCGCAAGGGGCTGAGTCGCTGGCGCTGCTGGTCTTCATCGGCGGCCTGTCGGCGGCGACCGGTATGGTCATCGTCGAGACCATCGCCTTGTCCACGATGATCTGCAACGATCTGGCGATGCCGGCCTTGCTGCGCTCGCCGTGGTTGCAGCGGCAGAAGCAGGCTGATCTGTCGGGGCTGCTGATCGGTATTCGCCGGGTGGCCATCGTGCTCATCCTGTTGCTCGGCTACATCTATTTCAAGGCGGCCGGCGAAGCCTACGCGCTGGTCGGCATCGGCCTGATTTCCTTCGCCGCCGTCGCCCAGTTCGCGCCGGCATTGTTCGGCGGCATGTACTGGAAGCAGGGCACACGTACCGGCGCCCTGGCTGGTTTGCTGGCCGGTTTTGCCGTGTGGTTGTACACACTGCTGCTGCCGTCCTTCGCCAAGTCGGGGTGGATCGGCAACGGTTTCGTCGAGCACGGACTGTTCGGTGTCGACTGGCTGCGTGCCCAGGCGCTGTTCGGCCTGAGCGATCTCGACGAGATTTCGCACTGCCTGTGGTGGAGCATGCTGGCCAATATCGGCGCCTACATCGCGGTGTCGCTGCTCACCGAGCCGGACGCGCTGGAAGCCGGTCAGGCCGAGCGTTTCGTCGATGTCTTCCGGCATGCCCAGCAGGCGCCGGATACCCGGTTGTGGCGCGGCAACGCTTCGCAGACCGAAGTGGCGGCGCTGCTGGAGCGCTTTCTCGGGCCCGTGCGCGCCCGGCAGCAACTTGAAAGCTATGCCCGCAGCCGTCGCGTGAGCGACTGGCGCAGTCTGCCGGCCGACGCTGAATTCGTTCATTTTGCCGAAACCGAACTGGCCGGCGCCATCGGTTCGGCCAGCGCGCGGGCGATGGTGTCGAGCGTGACCCGGGAAGAGGATCTCGGCCTTGAGGAAGTGCTCGACATCCTCGACGAGGCGACCCAGGTCCGGGCGCATAGCCGGGAACTGGAAGCCAAACAGCAGGAACTCGAAGCGGCCACCGCCGAACTGCGTGAAGCCAACGAACGCCTGCGTGAACTGGACCGGATGAAGGACGATTTCATTTCGACGGTGACGCACGAGTTGCGCACGCCGCTGACCTCGATCCGGGCGCTGTCGGAGATGCTCTACGACGACCCCAAGGTCGAGCTGGATCAGCGCCGTCGTTTCCTCGGCATCATTGTCAGCGAGACCGAGCGCCTGACGCGCCTGATCAACCAGATCCTCGACCTGGCCAAGCTGGAGTCCGGCAGCGCCGAGTGGACCACCGGCGAGGTGCACGTCGGGGATGTGGTGCGCGAGGCCAGTGAAGCGCTCGGTGCGCTTTACCGGGAAAAGGGCGTGTGTCTGAGCGTCGATATTGCTGAAGATCTGCCGGCGGTGCTGGCCGATCGCGACCGCCTGATGCAGGTGGTGGTCAATCTGCTGTCGAACGCCGTCAAGTTCGTTGCGCCAGCCACTGGCAACGTAGTCGTGGTCGTTGGTCGCGAGGCAAAAATGCTGCGCGTGTCGGTTGCCGACAACGGTCCCGGCCTGACCGCCGAGGAGTGTGGCGTGATCTTCGAGAAGTTCCGCCAGGGCGGCAACACGATGACCGACAAACCTCAGGGAACCGGTCTGGGACTGCCGATCAGCCGGCAAATCGTCGAGTATTTTGGTGGTAAGCTTTGGGTAGAAAGTACGCCGGGTAACGGTGCTACCTTCATTTTCACGGTGCCGTTAACGCAGGCGGTACCGGACGCATAAAGATGGGAGACTAAAACGGATGTCGAAAAGAATATTGATTGTCGATGACGAACCCAACATCGTCATTTCGCTCGAATTCCTGATGAAAAAAGAAGGTTTCGAGGTCGCCGTCGCCACCGACGGTGAGGAAGCGTTGGCCCAAGTCGCCGGCTTCAATCCCGATCTGGTGCTGCTCGACGTGATGATGCCGAAGAAATCCGGTTTCGAAGTCTGCGAGGCCTTGCGTGCCGACCCGTCGAGGGCCGGCCTGCAGATCGTCATGCTGACCGCCAAGGGACGTGATACCGAAGTGGCCAAGGGCCTGGCAATCGGTGCCGATGCCTACGTGACCAAGCCGTTCTCGACCAAGGAACTGCTTGCCCGGGTCAAGGAGATGCTCGGCATCGCCTGAGTCTTCGGCTCGGAAAAGACACCCTCGGCGCCGTTGCTGCGTCAATACAAACTACTTGGGGTAGCTGCCATGAAGGCCAAAGTCCGCTTTCTGCTTGCCATCGTTGTGCTCGGTCTGTTGATGACCGGGCCTTTCGTCGTGACTTCCATCCTGGTCTGGGCCGGCATGGAGGAGAGCGAGCGCAACATGCTGCTCGAACTGCTGATGTCGCGCCTGCCGATCGGCACGATGATGACCATCTTCGGTTTCGGCATCGGCGTTGCCGTGCTGCACAAGCTGTTCAAGCAATACGTCGAAGGCCTGCTCGGCATGGCCGAACAGTTACGCTTGATGCTTGGCGCCAATCGCAATTTCCGGGTCAAGCTCAACGGGCCGCCGGAGGTCCAGCAACTGGCCCAGGCCGCCAACGATCTGGCGGCGCAGCGCGACATGCTGATGGACGATGTCGATGCCCGCATCGCCCAGGCCAATGCCTCGGTCGAGGAAGAGAAGAACCGGCTTGCCGCGCTGATGTCCGAACTGGCACAGGCCGTGGTCGTGTGCAATCTCGACGGCCGCATCCTGCTCTACAACAACCGCGCCCGCCTGCAGTTCAAGGCCTTGTCGCAGGGGCCGACGACGGTGGCTGGCGGGGCCCTGATCGGTCTTGGCCGGTCGATTTTCTCCATCCTGGAAAAGAACCAGGTCGAGCATTCGCAGGAAATCATTCGCCAGCGACTGGCCAACGGCAAATCGGCGATGGCCAATTTCGTCACCACCACGCGCGGCGGCCAGTTGCTGCGCGTGCAGATGGTTCCCGTCCTTTCCGGTACGCCGGGCGAGGGTGAGCCGCAGATGACCGGCTACGTGCTGACTGTGGACAACATCACCCGGACGCTCGAGGAAGAAGCGCGCCGCGATCATGCGCTGCATGCGCTGACCGAAGGTAGTCGGGCGGCGCTGGGTAGCATCCGGGCGGCAGTCGCCAACCTGATCGACTATCCGGAAATGGACCCCGAGTTGCGTGAGCGCTTCGTCAAGGTGGTCGACGACGAGGCGTCGCGCATGAGCCAGCGCCTCGACGAAACCATGCACGAATTCTCCGATTCGATGAAGACGCGCTGGCCGTTGGAAGATGTGCTGGCCATGGACGTAATCAGCGCCGCCCAGCGCCGCATCGAGGACAAGCTCAAGCTGCCGACCAAGATCGAGGATGTCGACGGGACGCTGTGGATCAAGGCCGACAGCTTCTCGCTGGTTTTTGCCCTGGTCTTCGTCGCTGAGCGTCTGCAGGATCACTACCAGATCCGCGACCTGCGCTTCCGCACCTCGAGCGAAGGCAAGCTGGCTTATCTGGACATCATCTGGGTCGGCCAGGCGATTTCCTCCGAGACTTTCTACACCTGGGAAATGGAAACCATGCACGCGCTCGGCGAAACCTCGTCGCTGTCGTTGCGCGATGTGGTCGACCGGCACGGTGGCGAAATCTGGTACCAGCGGGAAAAGGCGGCACATCGCGCATTCTTCCGCTTCGTCCTGCCGCTGGCCACGCCCGAAGCCGAGGTTGCCGACGAACGGCGCAGTACCGGTCGCCCGGAGTATTACGACTTCGACCTGTTCAAGTTCGAGGACAAGTCGATCGACCTCGACCGCAAGCTGTCGGAACTGACCTATACCGTGTTCGACACCGAGACCACCGGCCTGGAACCGTCCAATGGCGACGAAATCATCCAGATCGGGGCCGCGCGCATCGTCAACAACCGCTTGCTCAAGCAGGAAATATTCAACCAGATCGTTGATCCCGAGCGCCCGTTGAAGCCCGAGTCGATCCCGATTCACGGCATCACCGAGGACATGGTTCGCGGCCAGCCGAACATCGATATCGTTCTGCCGGGTTTCCATGCCTTCTGCGAGGAAACCGTGCTGATCGCCCACAACGCGGCCTTCGACATGCGTTTCCTGCAACTCAAGGAGGAGCGCACCGGCCTGCGCTTCACCCAGCCGGTGCTCGATACGTTGCTGCTGTCGGCGGTCGTCCATCCCAACCAGGAATCCCATCGGCTGGATGCCGTGCTCGAGCGTCTAGGCATCGACATCGATACCCGGCACAACGCGCTCGACGATGCGGTCGCGACCGGCGAGGTTTTCCTGAAACTGCTGCCGCTGCTTGAAGAGAAGGGCATCGTCACCGTCAGGCAGGCGCTGGAAGCGTCCGAGAAGACCTATTTCGCGCGCATCAAGTACTGACATGGAAGAACTGCTGCCGGGATTGCCGACCGTCGAACTCGCCGCCCTGGGCAGCGAGCTGGCGACGGTGGATGATCTCGACAGCCTGGCCGTGCTGGCTGCCCGGCAGCGCGCCTTGCTGGCGCAGACGGTGGCGCTGGGTTGGTCGGGCGAGGCGGCGTGCATGCTGATTTCCGGTCTTAACGACCGCCTGACCCGGCGGGTGCTGACCCTGGTTGCCCGCCGCCACCGGCTGCCACCGGTGGACTGGTGCTGGCTGGCGATGGGCTCCGAAGGCCGCGACGAGCAGACGCTGGTCAGCGACCAGGACAACGGACTGGTTTTTTCCGCCTGCGATGCCGGCGAGGCGCAGGCCTTGCGCGAACTGTTCCTGCCTTTTGCCCGCGAGGCCAACGAACAACTGGCCGCCTGCGGTTTCAGCCTGTGCCCCGGCAACATCATGGCCGGCAATCCGCAGTGGTGCCTGTCGGTCGATGAGTGGCGCGAACGCTTCATCGAGTGGGTGCGTTGCCCCGACCCGGTGGCGCTGCTCAACGCAACGATCTTTTTCGACCTGCGCCCGCTGCACGGCAAGCTCAAACTGGGGCAAGGGCTGCGCACGCTGATCGGTCATCTGACCAGCGACACCCCGGCCTTTCTTCACCTGATGTCGATCAATGCCCTGCAGGTGCATCCGCCGCTGGGGTTCCTCGGCGATGTGGCCGTCGATGATGCAGAAGCCGTCGATCTGAAGAAGTTCGGCAGCCGCATCTTTGTCGATGTCGCCCGCATCCTGGCGCTGGCCGCGGCTACGCCGTCGGTCAACAGCTTTGCCCGTCTGCGCGAGGCGGGGGCGGCTGCCGGCATGCAGCCGGGTGAAGTCGCCGCCGCCCAGGCTGCGCTCTCGCATCTGTTGCGTCTGCGTCTCGAACAGCAGGCAGCCGCGGGTGCCGAGACGCCGGTTTTTCGTCCGGCCGAACTGCACGAAATCGACCGCGTCATCCTCAAGGAATCCCTGCACCAGGCACGGCGCCTGCAGCAGCGACTCAAGCTAAACTATTCACTCTAAACGTCAATCAGGAAAGGTTTGTCGTGAGCACAGAAAAAGAAAATACCGGGAGCAGTGCTGTGGATGTCGGCCAGGTGGAGGCGATGTTGCGGCAGGAGGGACAACGGCGGGCGGCCGGCAACACGCAGGCTTTCCTGGCCCGGCACGCGCCGTTCAACAAGATGGCGCCGGCGGCGCTGCAGTTGTTCGCGGAAAAGGCGCACATCGCCTTTTATCCGGCAGGCAGCCTGATCGTCGGTCCGGATTCGGGCAATGTCCGTTTCTTCTACCTGATCGAGTCGGGCAAGGTGCAGGCGCGCCAGGCCGGCGAAGTCACCGTGACCGAGTACTCCATCCTCAGCCTCGGGGCCGGTGAATCCTTCCCGATCGGCGCGGTCACCGCCGGCCGGCCGTCGACCAACATCTACACGGCGGTCGAGGACACCTTCTGCTATCACCTGCCGGCGGAAGACTATCTGACGCTGATGTCGACCAGCCCGGAATTCAACCTGTTCTGCACGCAGTACATCGCCAGCCTGCTCGACCAGTCGCGCCGGCAGTTGCAGGCGCAGTTCGCCCAGAAGGCCAGCGAGCAGCAGACGCTGAATTCGCCGCTATCCGGCATCGGCGCCCGCAATCCGACCTCGGTGCTGCCGGAAACGCCGCTGCGCGCGGCGCTGGAGTCGATGTCGCAACTGGGCATCGGCTCAATGGTGGTGGCCGATGCGGAGCAGAAGCCGGTCGGCATCTTCACCCGCAGCGATCTACTTGACCGGGTCGTGCTCGCCGATCTGCCGCTGAACTCGCCGATCAGCCAGGCGATGTCGGCGTCGCCCTTCACCTTGAACGAACATGCGACCGCCTACGATGCGATGCTGGCGATGGCCACGCACGGCATCCGTCATGTACTCGTTACCGACCATGCCGGCCGTCTCAGCGGCGTCGTTTCGGAGCGCGACCTGTTCGCGCTGCAACGCGTCGGCCTGCGCCAGATTCGCCAGGCCATCGAGTCGGCGCCCAATGTCGAGGCGCTCAAGGCCTCGGCCGCCGATGTGCGTCAGCTGTCGTTCAACATGCTGGCCCAGGGCATCGGCGCCGAGCAATTGACGCAGTTCATCTCGGCGCTCAACGACGCGCTGACCCGCCGTGTGATCCAGCTCAACCTGGAAAACCACGATTTCTCCGGCATCGACTGGTGCTGGCTGGCTTTCGGTTCGGAAGGCCGCGACGAGCAGACCTTCAGCACCGACCAGGATAACGGCATCGTCTACACCGTGCCCGAGGGTGAGGACAAGGAGGCGCTCAAACAGCGTTTCCTGGCCTTCGCGCTGGATACCAACAAGGACCTGGATAAGGTCGGTTTCCCGTTGTGCAAGGGCAACATCATGGCCAGCAATCCGCAGTGGTGCCTGACGCTGGATGAATGGCGCGCCCAGTTCAGCAAGTGGATCCGCACGCCGGAGCCGGTGGCCCTGCTTAATGCGACCATCTTCTTCGATTTCCGGCCGCTGTACGGCAAGAGCGAATTGTCCGACAGCATGCGTCGCCACCTCTTGTCGCAGGCGTCGGCAACGCCGATCTTCCTGCAGGCGATGGCGCGCAACGCGCTCGAAGTCGGTCCGCCGCTGGGCAAGATCCGCGATTTCGCGACCGATCTCGAACCCGATCACCCGGGCAAGATCGACCTCAAGAAATACGGCTCGCGCATCTTCGTCGACGTTGCCCGTATCTACGCACTGGCTGCCGGCGTGCATGGCACCAATACCATCCAGCGACTGAAGCTGTCGGCGCAGAAAATGAACATCAAGGGTGAGGAAATCAACGCGGTACTCGATGGCCTCAACTTCATCCAGTTGCTGCGTCTGCAGCATCAGTATCTCGAGGGTGAGCCGGGCCGTCAGGGCGACAACCTGATCGATCCGGAAAAACTCAATGAACTGGATCGGCGCATTCTCAAGGAATCCTTCCGCCAGGCGCGCAAGATCCAGTCCCGTCTGAAGCTCGACTACCAGGTGAATCACTGATCATGTTCGGCATCAAGAAATTCCTGTTCGGCGACGGGCTGAACGAAAACCTCCCGCCTGACGTGAAGTCCGCCGTTTCGGCCTGGCTGGCGCAGGAAGCGACAGGACTGGAGTCGTCGCATTTCCTGACCCGCTATGTCGTCGTCGACATCGCCAGCGATGGCATGAATCCGGATAGCGACCGCCTGACCGGCATCGCAGCAACGGTGGTGCACCAGGGCATTGTCTCGCCCGAGCAGAGCATCTACGTCGATCTGACAACCGCCGACGAAACGGTGCAGGCACGGCAACTGGCAGCTTTCCTGAACTTCATCGTCAAGTCGCCGCTGGTTTCCTACCACGTTGCCTTTGTCAGTGCCTTTCTCGAGAACCTGCTCAAGAAGCGCCTGGGTATCTCATTTTCCGCCCGCTGGGTGGACCTGGCCTGGTTGCTGCCGGCGATGTTCGGCGAGAAGAGCCACAAGCCGATGCCGCTCGACGACTGGTTGGTCGCCTTCGGCCTCGATGTCGGTGAGGGAAGGCGCAGTCCGAGCGAGAACAACATGATCCTGGCCCGCCTGCTGCAGATGCTGGTGGTCCGGGCGCATGCCAAGGGCGTCGACAGTGTTGAAGCCCTGATCGAGGAATCGAAGGCCAGCAGCCATTTGCGGCGTACCCGCTGACCGGCATGTTGTCCTCCCTGACCCGCCTGCAGCGCTACTACCTGTACTACACAGCGATCTTCCTGCTGTTCGTGGTTGTACTGGCTGCGCTCGAGCAAGCCGGCATGCCGGCTCGCTGGGTGGGTTATGCTTTCCTGGTGTTCACCGTATCGATGTACGCCACCATCGGCGTCTTTAGCCGGACCACCGACGTTTCCGAGTACTATGTCGCCGGCCGCCGGGTGCCGGCATTCTTCAACGGCATGGCGACCGGTGCCGACTGGATGAGCGCGGCTTCCTTCATGGGGCTGGCCGGTACGCTTTACCTGCAGGGGTTTCAAGGGTTGGCCTACGTGATCGGCTGGACCGGCGGTTTCGTGCTGGTCGCCCTGCTGCTGGCACCTTACCTGAGGCGCTTCGGGCAATACACCATTCCCGATTTCCTCAGCGCCCGCTACGGTGGCAACACCATCCGCCTGATCGCCGTGTTCGCGGCGATCCTCGCGTCCTTCGTCTATGTCGTTGCGCAGATCTACGGGGTCGGCGTCATCACCAGTCGTTTCGTCAGCCTGCAGTTCGAGGTCGGTGTTTTTGTCGGCCTCGCCGGCATTCTGGTCTGCTCGTTTCTCGGCGGCATGCGGGCGGTCACCTGGACGCAGGTGGCGCAATATTTGATCCTGATCGTCGCCTACATCACGCCAGTTGCCATCCTGTCCTACAACGTGACCGGCGTTCCCGTGCCGCAGATGGTCTACGGTCAGGTGCTGTCGGAAGTCAGCAAGCTCGAGGAAAAACTGTTCGATTCGCCGACCGAACTGGAGGTCCGCGATCGTTATCGCGAGCGCGCCGACCAGTACGCCCAGAAGATCATGCAATTGCCGCATTCGCTGACTCAGGAGCGGGAACGCCTGTCGATCCAGATCAACGAACTCAAGTCGTCCGATGTGCAGATGCGCGAGATTGTCCTGCTCGAGCGTCAGCGGCGCGAATTGCCGCAGGATCCGGCGCAGGCCCGTGAGCGTTGGGAAAAGGAAATGTACGAGGCACTGGCGCGAAGCAAGCCGCCCCTGCGCCATGCCGAGCCCTTTCCCGGGGATTCCGAGGCGGAACGCAACGCTCAGCGGATCAACTTCCTGGCGCTTATTTTTTGCCTGACTATCGGTACGGCGGCCTTGCCGCATGTCCTGATGCGCTACTACACGACGCCGACCGTGGCCCAGGCGCGCCAGTCAGTATTCTGGTCGCTGTTGTTCATCATCATCCTGTACGTCACTGCGCCGGCCTACGCGGTTTTTGCCAAGTTCGAAGTGTTGTCCAACCTGGCCGGTATCCCGATTGCCAAACTACCGGGGTGGGTGGCGGCCTGGGCCAAGGTCGGGCTGGTATCGATCGAGGATATCAACGGCGACGGCATCATGCAGTTTGCCGAATTGTCGCTGAACCCGGACGTGATCGTGCTGGCGACGCCGGAAATCGCCGGCATGCCCTATGTCGTTTCCGGTCTGGTCGCGGCAGGGGCGCTGGCCGCCGCGCTGTCGACGGCCGACGGTCTGTTGCTGACGATCACCAGCGCGCTGTCGCACGATGTCTATTACCGGGTCTTCCGGCCGCAATCGTCGACCCAATTCCGTCTGGTCATCGCCAAGTCGCTGCTGCTGGTCGTAGCCGTGCTGGCGGCTACAGTGGCGGCGCAAAAACCGGGGACCATCCTGTCGATGGTGGCCTGGGCTTTCTCGATTGCCGGTTCGGCTTTTTTCCCGGCGCTGGTGCTCGGTATCTTCTGGGCGCGGGCAACGCGCGCCGGCGCCATCACCGGCATGCTGGTCGGCCTGTCGCTGACTGTCTATTACATCCTGCGCCTGGAGTTCGGTGGCTATTCCTGGCTGGGCTTTTCAGATGGCCCGCTCAATCCCTGGTTCCATCTGCAATCGACCTCGGCCGGCGTTTTCGGCATTCTCGCTGGATTCGTGACCAATATTGCGGTCAGCCTGATGACCCGGCCATCGCCACAGGCCGCCGAGTTCCTTGAACGCATCCGGCGCCCGGGAGGGCGTGAGGAGAGTCCATGAGCGCGCCTTCCTCGTACTGGCGCAAGACCAGCCGGTTGACCGCCTGGTTGCTGCTGATCTGGGTGGTGCTGACTTTCGGCGTCACCTGGTTTGCCCGGGAATTGAACGAGTATTCGTTTTTCGGTTTTCCCTTTGGCTTCTATTTTGCCGCCCAGGGCATCCTGCTTTGCTATCTCGGGATCATCGTCCATTACAGCCGGCGCATGCGCGATCTCGATGCCGAGCACGCCTCCGAAATCGACCCGGAATAGGGCATGCTGCTGTTCCTGATCGGCGCCCTGAGGGCCATCGTTGAAATGCTCGGCCTGGCCTTGCTTGGTCTGGCTGCCATGAGCGTGCTGGCCGGCAGCCGGCGCCACGACAATGTGATCTACCGCCTGTTCGAGCTGGTGACCCGGGCGCCGCGCCGACTGGTCGCCACCTGCCTGCCCGCGTCGACACCGCCCGTAGTCAGCGGCGTGCTGTGCTTCGTCGTGCTGTTCGTGATCTGGATGGGCCTAGCCTTGTGGCGCCTGACCCTGGCCTGAGTCAGGCCGGCAGTTGCTGGCGCAACTGATCCAGCGCAGCGACCAGTTGATGGGCGGTTTCGTTGAGTTCGGGTAACAGCAGGTCGGCCGAGTCGCCGAGTCCGTTCTGGCTCAACTCGACAATTTCATTGGCCAGATCGTGGAAGCGCACGTGAGTTTCGGTCAATGTCGTCGAAACGCCGGGCTGGTTGGCGAGCAGTTTGTCCAGCATGCAGCCGCGATGCTCCGATAGCGGCATGTCGGCATAGTTGCCGCCAGCAAAGGCATTGAGAAACTGGCGACGCCACGTGTTGTGCAGGCGAATGGCTTCATCGATGTCGATGCGCTTCATGAGTGCTTATCCCCGGTGTGAAATGGCCGCTGTCGGCGGTTCTGTTCTGCCAAGCCGCCATTATGCCGCAGGCGCCGCCCGACGCCACGACTCCGGGGAAAAAGCCTTTAGCGGCGATTCAGCTGGACATGGCTGCTGCGCCGCCAGCACGCCGGCCGGCTCAGTCCGGACAGGTCGGGACCGCGCTGGCCGAAAATGGCATGGGCAATTGCCAGCTTTCTTTGTTCTTCTTCGGAAATGCCGGCGATCAGGTCGAACCATTTCTGCAGTTGTTTCATGACGAATCTCCTTGAACTTCTACTGTATGAATAATCAGTGGTTGCAAGATTATCCAATGACTGGTGTTTTGTACAGTGATTTATTCTGGGCTCGTCACGTTCCGTTTTGCCGGCACATGGCGCAGGAGTATAATTAAACACTTATATTATTGCCTGGAGAGCATCATGCTCGATCTGCTGGCCAAACTTTCGAAAAACCTGATCCTGGCGATTCCAGCCGCGATGCTGCTCGGTTTTGCCGCCGGCCTGCTGGCACCGAGCGCCTGGATGAAATCGCTGATCGTCCCGCTGACCTTCCTGATGGTCTACCCGATGATGGTCAGCCTGAAACTCGCCAAGGTGCTGGAAGGCGGCGACGGCAAGGCGCAATGGCTGGCTCAGGCAATCAACTTCGCAATCATTCCCTTCATCGCCTACGCCATTGGCCGCGTTTTCTTCCCCGAGCAACCGTACTACGCCATCGGCCTGCTGCTGGCGGCGCTGCTGCCGACCTCGGGCATGACCATCTCGTGGACCGGCTTTGCTGGCGGCAACCTCGGCGCCGCCGTCAAGATGACCGTGCTCGGCCTGATCCTCGGCTCGCTGGCGACGCCCTTCTACGTGCAGTGGCTGATGGGCGCAACGGTACCGGTCGACCTCGTCGCTGTCTTCCTGCAGATCGTCTTCATCGTCTTCCTGCCGATGCTCGCCGGCCACGTCACCCAGTCGCGACTGATCGCCAAGCACGGCCAGAAAGCCTTCCAGAGCGACTGGGCGCCGCGCTTCCCGCCGTTTTCGACGCTCGGTGTGCTCGGCATCGTCTTCGTCGCCATGGCCCTCAAGGCCGAACAACTGGTCGCCCGTCCCGGCGAACTGCTGCAGTTGCTGCCGCCGCTACTCGCGCTCTACGCGATCAACTACCTGCTCAGCAGCATCGTCGCCCGCAGTCTGTTGCCGCGCGGCGACGCCATCGCCCTGGTGTACGGCACGGTCATGCGCAACCTGTCGATCGCCCTGGCCCTTGCCATGAACGCCTTCGGCCCCGCCGGCTCCGACGCCGCGCTGGTGATCACGCTGGCCTACATCATCCAGGTACAGTCAGCGGCGTGGTATGTGAAGCTGACGGATCGGTTGTTCGGGAAGCGGGTGGGGTGATCGGCAAAAAAATGCCCGGCACGGAGCCGGGCGAAGGCGTGAAGGCGGAGGTGGGGTGCCTAGACGTTTCTCAGGGCCAGCGTCCAGGCTTCCATGGCCTGGTTGGCGGGTTGCATCGGGGCTTCCATGAAGCTGATGACGAATTTGTCGCCGACGTCGGCGATGCCGATCGAGCGCGGGCGGACCGCGAGGACCTGCGGGTTGGGGATGGCGAAGCCGAAGCAGAAAACGATGTCCACGGCGGCGATCAGGCCGGGCATGATTTCGCCGCCGATCTTGGTGGTGTGGGCGAGGTGGTCGAAGACGGCGATGAATTGCACTTTCGGGTTTTCGGCGATCTTGGCCTTGAAGTAATCGACCAGCGCCGGGACGGACTGGAAGCTGGTTTCGTGCTTGCCGATCTCGGCGACGAAGACCGGGTACTTGTCGTTGAACAGGCTGTGTTTCATCGGGCTTTCTCCCGGTTGATCAAAGGATTTCTGGCCGCATCGACACAGCGTCGCAGCAAGTTTGCGATAGGCAGGCGCGGGATGGGCCGGTGCAGGCTTAAGCGCGGCAGCGGAGACGTGTCAGTGCGCATGCGAATGTCCTTCGTGGTCGTGGCAGGCCAAGACGAGACTGCGTGTCAGCAGGCAGCCGGCGAGGAAGTCGGCGATTGCCCGGTCCGGGTCTTCCTCGCAAGCGAGCAGCGGTTGTACGCCGAGGTCAAGCAGTCGGCGGAACAGCTTGCCGCCCATGCCGGCCGTGATCAGCACGTTGATCCCGGATAGTGCACCGGGCAGGCCGCTGTGGCTGGCGTGGAAACTCTGTTCCATCGGTAGTTCGACCAGCCGCTTGCCGGCGATCTGCTTGTCTTCGATGTCGTAGAGCCAGAAGTTGCGGCATTTGCCGGCGTGTTCGGTGATCGTCCGGCGGTTCTGGCTGGTGATGGCGATTTGCATGATGTTCCTCAGAAATTGATCAGCGGGCGGCCGATGGCGTCGAGGCGGACCAGCGCCAGGAGCAGGGCGGCGACGCTGGCGCCGGCCGAGAACAGCCAGCGCGGCAGCCAGTGCAGCGGGACGAAGCCGACGCCGCGGACGAAGCCGGCGCTCATTGACCAGAACAGCAGCATCGCCGCCGGATGGTCGGCGTGGCCGGCGGCGTCGGTGGCGATGCCGGGCAGTACGGTCATGACAACCAGGATGAGCAGGGCGATGCCCAGCGGCAGCGGGGCGATGCCGGCTTTGGCCGGCGGCTCGGGTAGCGCGTCAGCGGCCATTGCGTTCTTCCTCGAAGTCGCCCCAGAGCGTGTTGAGGATGGCGAGCAGCACGGCGAAGCCGATGCCGAGTACCCAGGCGAAATACCACATGATGTTTTCCTTTCAGGTCTTGTCGAATTCGTCGCTGCCGATGATCAGGCGGGTGTCCGTCAGATACTGGTGCGGCGGGATTTCCAGATTGGTCGGGGCCGGTTTGTTCTTGAACACGCGGCCGGCGAAGTCGAAGGTCGAGCCGTGGCACGGGCAGAGAAAGCCGCCTGGCCAGTCGGCGCCGAGTGCCGGGTCGCCGGGGGTGAAGGCGTTCGACGGCGAGCAGCCGAGGTGGGTGCAGATGCCGACGGCGACCAGCATTTCCGGCACCCGCGAGCGGGTTTCGTTGGCCGCGTAGGCGGGCTGCTGCGAGGTGACGGCCGAAGCCGGGTCGGCCAGCATCGGTTCGGCCTTTTTCAGCGCGGCGAGCATTTCCGGCGTGCGGTTGAGGATCCACACCGGCTTGCCGCGCCATTCGACGACCATCATCTCGCCCGGCGCCAGCTTGCCGATGTCGACTTCGACCGGCGCACCGGCGGCGAGCGCGCGCTCGGAGGGCATCAGGCTGCTGACGAAGGGCACGATGGCGGTCAGCGCCAGCGCGCCGCCGGCACCGGCCGTGGCCATGATCCACTGGCGGCGGGCCGGGCTGTCGCAGACGGTGAAGGACTCACCGGAACACAGGCATTCGGACATGGCGTTCTCCCTTAGTAGGCGGCGTGGTCGTTCTCACGGATGTAGGCGGCGGTGACCTTGCCGGCCATCACTTTGTAGGCCCAGCCGGTGTAGGCAATGATGATCGGCATGAAGATCAGCGTCGCCCAGAGCATGATGTTCAGCGTCAGGTGGCTGGAGACGCTGTCGTAGACGGTGAGGCCGGAGCGCAGGTCGGTCGACGAGGGCATCACGAAGGGGAACAGCGAGGCGCCGGCGGTGCCGATGACGCCGACGATGGCCAGCGACGAGGCGACGAAGGCGGCCAGCGTGGCGCGATTGACCGCCAGCAGCATGGCCGCCAGCGTGCCGGCGTAGGCCAGAGCCGGCAGCACCATGGTCAGCGGGGCTTTGTCGTAATTGGCCAGCCAGGCGCCGGGTTGGCGGATGACTTCCTTGTCGAGCGGATTGGGTAAGGCGCCGGCATCGACCGCCGAAACGATGGCGTAGCCGTCAATGCCCTGCCACAGCCAGATACCGGCAGCCGAGAAGCCGATCAGCAGCAGGCTGCCGAAGACCAGCATGGCCGTCTGCGTGCGCCGCTGGACGGCGCCTTCGGTGCGGTGCATCAGGTAGATCGCGCCGTGGAAGGTGATCATCGCCGTCGATACCACGCCGCAGAGCAGGGCGAAGGGGTTGAGCAGGGCCCAGAAGCTGCCGGTGTAGTAGGGCATCAGGTTGTCGGCGAAATGGAAGGGCACGCCCTGGAACAGGTTGCCGAAAGCGACGCCGAAGATCAGCGGCGGCACGGCGCCGCCGACGAACAGGCCCCAGTCCCAGGTCTGGCGCCAGGTCGGGTTGTTGATCTTGCTTCGGTAGTCGAAGCCGACCGGGCGGAAGAATAGTGCCCAGAGCACGGCCAGCATCGCCCAGTAGAAGCCGGAGAAGGCGGTCGCATAGACCAGCGGCCAGGCGGCGAAGATGGCGCCGCCGCCGGTGATGAACCAGACCTGGTTGCCGTCCCAGTGCGGGCCGACGGTGTTGATGACGATGCGCCGTTCGACGTCGTCCTTGCCGACGAAGGGCAGCAGCGTGCCGACGCCCATGTCGTGGCCGTCCATGATGGCGAAACCGACCAGCAGGACGCCGACCAGCAGCCACCAGATGAGTTTCAGCGTGGGGTAATCGAAAAGCATGGTTGTTCCTCAGGCGTGAGCGTATTCATTGTCGTAGCGGCCGGTACCCAGGCTGCCCGGACCCTGCTTGGCGAAGCGCACCATCAGGTACATCTCGACCGCCAGCAGCAGCGTGTAGAAGCCGATGAAGCCGGCGAGCGAGCCGTAGAGGCTGCCGACTGACAGCGTCGACACCGACATGTGAGTCGGCAGCACGCCGTAGATGGTCCAGGGCTGGCGGCCGTATTCGGCGACGAACCAGCCGAGCTCGCAGGACAGCCAGGGCACCGGCAGCATCCACAGCGAGGCGCGCAGCAGCCACGGCTTGTCGGCGAAATTGCCCTTGATCGAGTACCACAGGGCGGCGCCGAACAGCGCCAGCATCAGGAAGCCGAAGGCAACCATCAGGCGGAAGGTCCAGAACAGCGGGGCAACGCGCGGGATGGTGTCGGCTACGGCTTTGTCGATGATTTCCGGGGTGACGTCGCGCATGTCGACAACGTATTTCTTCAGTAGCAGGCCGAAGCCGAGATCAGCCTTGTGCTGCTCGAATTCTTCCCTGAGCGCGGCGTCGTTCGGGGTCTTGCGCAAGGCTTCAAGGGTGACGACGGCCTCCATGCCGGACAGGATGCGTTCGCGGTTCTTCTCGCGGATTTCCTTGATGCCGGGAATCTGCTGGTCGAGCGAGCGGGTGCCGATGATGCCCATGACCCAGGGAATCTCGATGGCAAAGTCGTTCTTCATTTCGGCTTCGTTGGGAATCGCGATCAGGTTGAAGCCGGCCGGTGCCGGTTCGGTCTCCCACATCGCTTCCATCGCGGCCAGCTTGGTCTGCTGCGCTTCGCCGACGGTGTAGCCGGATTCGTCGCCGAGCACGATGACCGAGCAGATCGAGGCGAAGCCGAAGGCGGCGGCGATGCGGAAGCTCTTCTTGGCGAACTCGACGTCGCGCCCGCGCAGCAGGTAGAAGGCCGAGATCGAGAGGACGAACATGGCGCCGGTGACGTAGCCGGCCGAGACGGTATGGACGAACTTGGCCTGGGCGTCTGGGTTGAACAAGACGGCCCAGAAATCGACCATCTCCATGCGCATGGTCACGTAGCTGAATTCGGCGCCGACCGGATTCTGCATCCAGCCGTTGGCGATCAGGATCCACAGCGCCGACAGGTTGGTGCCGACCGCCATGAGGATGGTCACCAGCAGATGCTGCTTGCGCGACAGACGGTCCCAGCCGAAGAAGAACAGGCCGATGAAGGTCGATTCGAGGAAGAAGGCCATCAGGCCTTCGATGGCCAGCGGCGCGCCGAAGATGTCGCCGACGTAGTGCGAGTAGTAGGCCCAGTTGGTGCCGAACTGGAACTCCATGGTGATGCCGGTGGTCACGCCAAGCGCGAAATTGATGCCGAACAGCTTGCCCCAGAAACGGGTCATGTCCTTGTAGATGGTCTTGCCGGTCATCACGTAGGCGGATTCCATGATCACCAGGATCCAGGTCATGCCGATGGTCAATGGCACGAACAGGAAGTGGTACATCGCGGTGATCGCGAACTGTAGCCGGGACAGGTCGACAAGCTCTTCACTGAGCATGGGTTTCTCCTTGCGGGGCGGTGGTGAAATGACGGGCGGCCGTCGTGTCGTCGACGGCGACCCGGACGTCGCGGATGAACAGCCACCAGATCGCCGTCAGGACGATCAGCTTGGCGATGACGAGAAGGATCAGTTCGCGTCTGAGTCGGCGGTCGCGTCGGTCCATGGCGGGCTCCGGTGGTTGAATAACAGTCTTTGCTTATCAAGAGCCGTGCCAGCCCGAGCGGGGCTGAAAATTCGCCGCAAGTCATTGATTTGAAAACCTGCGGCGTTTCGTCGCAGGGGGATTTTCTGGGCTTTTTTTGCCAGTTGTGGCAGAGTGTGGCAGTAATCAATGGCAGTGATTGGCGGAGAAATGGCAGATAACAACGGTAGCCCCCAGCTCAGCGAACTGGTTTCCTTCCTGCAGACCTTGCCCGAGCCGCACATCCTGTGCGACCGCAACTACCGGATCATTGCCGCCAACGACGCTTATCGCGCTAGCTGGCTGGATCAGCAGGAAGTCGTCGGGCGCAAGTGCTACGAGGTTTCGCACCGCTACGATGTGCCTTGCGACCAGGCCGGCGAGTTCTGTCCGCTGCAGCGCAGCTTGCGATCCGGCCAGCGCGAGCGCGTGCTGCACCTGCACCACACGCCGCAGGGCGAGAGCTTCGAGAACATCGAGCTGTCGCCGATCCGCGATGCCAGCGGCGAGATCGTCTATTACATCGAGAAGCTCGAACCGCTGCCCGGCGCCCGCAGCCAGGCGCATGCGCAGGGCTTGATCGGTCGTTCGCCGGCCTTCGTGCGGATGATGGAAATGGTTGCCCGCGTCGCGCCGTCCGACGCCGCCGTGCTCCTGCAGGGTGAATCGGGCACCGGCAAGGAACTGGTCGCCGGCGCCATCCACCGGATCAGCAAGCGCGCCGACCAGCCCTTTGTTGCGGTCGACTGCTCGGGCTTGCCGGAAACGCTGTTCGAAAGCGAGTTGTTCGGCCACGAGCGCGGCGCCTTCACCGGCGCCACCGCACGCAAGACCGGGCTGGTCGAGGCGGCGGCCGGTGGCACGCTGTTCCTCGACGAGGTCGGCGATATTCCGCTGTCGATCCAGGTCAAGCTGCTGCGCCTGCTCGAAACCGGCACTTACCGTCGGGTCGGCTCGCCGGAACTGCGCAAGGCCGAGGTCCGCATCGTTTCGGCGACGCACCGGCCGCTGGCCGAGATGGTCGAGACCGGCAGCTTTCGCCAGGATCTGTTCTACCGCCTGAACATCTTCCCGATCTTCCTGCCGCCCCTGCGCGAGCGCGGCGACGACGTGCTGCTGCTGGCCGAGGCGCTGCTCGCCCGGGTTGCCGCCGGCCGGCCGCTGGGCATTTCTGCCGACGCCAGGGCATGGCTGTCGGCTTATGCCTATCCCGGCAATGTGCGCGAATTGCGCAACCTGCTCGAACGCGCCTGCCTGCTGTGCGACGGTGACGAAATCCGTCCCGAGCATCTGCCTGTGGGCATGCAGGCGGGTAGGCCGGACCTTGTCCCGAGCCATCTTGCCGGCGCGACGGCCTCCCGGCCTGCGTTACCGGCCGAGGTCGATCTGCCGGCGGTGCTGCGCAGTTTCCGGGGCAGCCGCAAGGCGCTGGCGGCGCATCTGGGTTGGTCGGAGCGCACCCTGTACCGGCGCCTGAAGGCACTTGGCCTGAAATAGCCAATAGGTATCCAGTGGATTGTTTCAATCAATTGGATAAATAGAGGCGGCCTCCCTAATATGGCCCCTGACCGATTTGCCAGACCAACTGATTCAGGGAGAACACCATGCTCGACAGCACCATCAAGGAACAACTCAAGGCTTACCTGCAGCGCCTGCAAGGCCCGATCGAACTGGTCGCCGCGCTGGGCGAAGACGACAAGTCGCAGGAAATGCGCGCGCTGCTCAACGACATCCTCGATTGCTCGCCGCAGGTCAGCCTGCGCGAGGAAGCGCACGCCCGCATTCCCTCGTTCGGCGTCACCGTGCCGGGGCAGACGCCGCGCATCCGCTTTGCCGGTCTGCCGATGGGCCACGAATTCACCTCGCTGGTCCTGGCTCTCCTGCAGGTCAGCGGCTATCCGCCCAAGGTCGAGCAGGCGGTCATCGATCAGGTCAAGAACCTGAGCGACCGGCTCGATTTCGAGACCTACATTTCCCTGTCCTGCCACAACTGCCCGGACGTCGTTCAGGCGATCAACCTGATGGCTGCGCTCAACCCGAACATCAGCAGCACGATGATCGACGGCGCGCTGTTCCAGGGCGAAGTCGAGGCCCGCCAGATCATGGCCGTGCCGACGACCTACCTGAACGGCGAGGAATTCGGTGCCGGGCGCATGCTGATCGAGGAAATCCTGGCCAAGGTCGATACCGGCGCCGCCGCCCGCGCCGCCGAAGAACTGGCCGCCAAGGCAGCCTTCGACGTGCTCGTCGTCGGTGGTGGTCCGGCTGGTTCGGCCGCGGCCATCTACGCAGCCCGCAAGGGCATCCGCACCGGCGTGCTGGCCGAGCGTTTCGGCGGGCAGGTGATGGATACGCTGGGCATCGAAAACTTCATCTCGGTCAAGGAAACCGAAGGACCCAAGCTGGTCGCCGCACTGGAGCAGCACGTCAAGGCCTACGAGGTCGACGTGATGAACCTGCAGCGCGCCGCCAAGCTGATCCCGGCGGCCGAAGAAGGCGGTCTGGTCGAAGTGCAACTGGAGAATGGCGCGTCGCTCAAGTCGAAGTCGGTGATCCTGGCCACCGGCGCCCGCTGGCGCGAGATGAACGTGCCCGGCGAGAAGGAATACAAAGCCAAGGGCGTCTGCTTCTGCCCGCACTGCGACGGCCCGCTGTTCAAGGGCAAGCGTGTAGCGGTGATCGGCGGCGGCAATTCCGGCGTTGAAGCGGCGATTGACCTGGCCGGCATCGTCGGTCATGTGACCCTGCTCGAATTCGGCGACGCGCTGCGCGCCGACGCCGTATTGCAGAAGAAGCTGTACAGCCTGGCCAACGTCACCGTGATCAAGTCGGCGCAGACCACCGAAGTCACCGGCGACGGCCAGAAGGTCAACGGGCTGGTGTACAAGGATCGCGTCAGCGGTGAGGAAAAACGCGTCGAACTCGAAGGCATCTTCGTCCAGATCGGCCTGTTGCCGAATACTGACTGGCTGAAGGAAACGGTCGAGTTGTCGAAGTTCGGCGAGATCGTCATCGACGCCAAGGGTCACACCTCGGTCCCCGGCGTGTTTGCTGCCGGCGACTGCACGACGGTGCCGTACAAGCAGATCATCATCGCCATGGGTGCCGGCGCAACGGCTTCGCTCAGCGCGTTTGATCACTTGATCCGCAGTTGATCGATTACACCGCTCCAAACCATTCTTACCCCGTCATTGCTTCGGCGATGTCGGGGTTTTTCGATTTCTACTTGCTGAAGGATCATTGATGAAAACCAAATCCCTGCTTCCCCTGTTGTTGTTTGCCTGTGCGCTGACGGTTCACGCTCAGGCAAACAGTCTGCGTGCCGGCGATACTCTGCCGACGCTGGTGCTGAAGGATCAGCATGACAAACCGGCGATCGTTCCCGCCGATCTGCGCCAGGTCATCTTTGCCGCCGACAATGGCGGGGCGGGGCTGGTCACCGGCTGGCTGGATGCGCAGCCGAAAGACTGGTTGCAGCAGACGAAGCGGATCTACCTGGCCGATATCCACAAAATGCCGGGCCTGATCACGCGCATGTTCGCCTTGCCGAAATTGCGCGAGAAGCCTTACCAGATCGTTCTCGGCCGTGAGGAAGCCGACCTGACCATGCTGCCGCGCAAGAAGGATTGCGTGACCCTGTTGCCGGTTAACGCCGGCAAGATCGGGGAGGCTGCATTCGTTTGCGATGCGTCGGCCCTGCAGGCAGCGCTCAAATAAAAAAAGGCGGGGAATTCCCCGCCCAAACACGCAAGGTAAATCGATTCGCTTAGTGCTTCTTGTGGTGCTCGTCGACCTCTTCCCAGCCGGTGATCATCGCCTTGATGTGGGCGAAGACGGTGTGGCCGGTGGTGGTCAGGTAGACGTGGATGAAGAAGAAGGCGGTGATCATGAAGGCGCCCAGCGTATGGGCGACGGCGACCCATTCCAGGTTCAGGTATTGGGCGATGCCCAGTTCCTGCCAGTTGCCGTAGAACAGGTAAAGCAGGCCGGAAACCCAGATCAGCGGCGAGATGAAGGCGAGCAGGGCGAGGTAGGCCAGGCGCTGCAGGGGATTGTGCTTTTGCACCACGGTCTTGCGGAAGGGGTGCGGTGCGTCGCGGAAGATGCCGATCAGGTAGTAATTGACCATCGCCAGCACGTTCTTCAGTGACGGAAGATACTGCTTCCATTCGCCGGTGGTGAATTGCCAGAAGATGGTGAAGGCCCACAAGGTCAGCAGGCTCCAGGCGGCCAGGGTGTGGAAATGCACGGCCTGCTCGAAGCCGAGCAGCGCGTAGCTGCCGTGGACTTCGAAACCGGTGATCATCATGGTGATGATGAGCAGGGCTTGCGACCAATGCCAGAAGCGCTCATAGCGCTTGTAGATGTAGATGCGTTCGGCGCTCATTGTTCATTCTCCTTGCGACGACGGGTGATGATGCGGACCAGGCCGTGGATCAGGCCACCGCCGATGGCGCCGACGATGGCCAGACCACCGAGCAGGTCGACCCAGGGGTTGCGGTCACGACCGGGCAGGTAGATGTCGGTGATCGCCGCCAGCCGGCCGGTTTCGCCACGGGTATGGCATTCGGCGCAGGGCACGGCTTTTTCCTTGGGCGCGACCATGTGGGTGGTGAACCAGTTCATCCGCGTTTCGATGAAATCGAACTTGCCGCTGTAGGGCAGCCCGGCGGTTTCCATGCCCGACTGGATCGCCTTGGCGTAGTCGTAGTTTTTCCAGAACGCCGTATCGTCGTCGCCGTACACGTGGTTGACCACCAGCGTGTTGTTGACCGGGTCGTAGGCCTGCTTGCCGCGCATGACCTTGAACGGCCAGATACGGGCGTTTTCGTCGCTGGCCGAACCCTGGATGCGGTTCAGTTCGAGGACGCCGTCGGCGTCGATGTACTTGTCCAGCTTGTCGACAATGGAAACCTGTTCGACGGTGCCGTTGTACCACTTGTACTCGGGCCGGACATTCTCGCCATATTCGAAGTCTCCCTTGGCGGCCGAGTACTTCAGGTGACCGTGATCGTCCTTGATGAACAGCGGCTTGCCGTCAGCCCCCATCTTGCCGGCCGTGGACCAGTCCCAGAGCATCTTGGTGGCGACGCCGCCACGGGCGAATTCCGGGATGTGGCAGGTCTGGCAGGCGACCTTGTTGGCGTGGTTGTTGATCTTGGCCTGCTTGTGCGGTGCCTGGCTGTGACAGGATTCGCAGGTGGCACGGTTGTGATCGTCCTTGGGCAGGTCGAAGCCGTGCTGGTCCTTGGGGTTGACTGCGTAACGGCTGCCCGATGGCTGGTGCGCGTTGAAGGTGTGGCAGTCGGAACAGACCATGTTGGCGCCGTCCTTGGCCATATGCACGTCGAGTTCGCGCGACGGATTCTTCAACGAGGTGTCGAGGTCGCCGTGCTTGACTGCATCACCGCCGCCGCCATTGAAATGGCAGTTGCCGCAGTTGCTGCGACCGGGCTTGCCGACATGTTGCGCGATCTTGGTCAGGTCGGGAGCCTTGAACTGTTTCTTGCCCGGCGGCCCTTCCATCGGCTCGAATTCACGGTCTTCGTACAGCGGGTGGCCAGCATCGGTGCTGAATTTGCGATAGCCGCCGGTGGTGTCGTGGCAGGCCAGGCAGTCGACATTTTCCTGTTGCGTGAAGTCGTAATTCTTGTCGGTCCAGCCGTAGCCGGCATGGCAACTGGTGCACCGTGCTTCGTTGGAAAGCGGCGAGCCACAGAAATTGTTGGCCGCCCATTTCTTGCCGAGCGTCTTGCCGGTGGTCTTGCTGGTGGCTTCCCAGGTCCAGTGAATGCTCTTCATGACCTGATGAGAGGCCAGATTATGGCAACTGAGGCAGGCCTTGGTGACTTCCGGGCCGGTCTTGAACGGGCCTTTGAGGGCTTCGAGCTGGCTGTGGTCGGTGGTCGATCCGGATGGTGCTTTGGCGGCAGCGGCCTGGGCTGGCGATACGGGGATGTCGGCGGCTTGCGCAAAGCTTGCGCAAAGCGACAGCAAGATACCCGCGATCAAGGACACATGAGGCTTCATGTGGTCTCCAAGTTTCTGATTTTCGCGAGAGTCCGACCTCCCCAAGTCGGAACTTCCCGCCATCGCAGGCTTACAAGGGCGCGATTATAAGAAGATTCTGATGTTGCGCAAGTGATCAGGATCAAATTCTTGCGTAATTGTTGCAAGACGCGCCGACGAACCGGGGCGCGCCAACGTGCTAGAATCCCGCCCGTGCCAATTCCATCCGAGGGTAGAACAATGGGTGTTGTCGATACCGGCTATGTGTCTGATCACACGCGCTGGATGAACGAAATGCTGGAAAAGAATCCGCAGTGGGTCGAAGACCAGAAGGCCGGTCGGGCGCTGTGGTGGGACAAGAAGCAGGAAACCGAGTCGACCGCGCGCAATGCCGAGTCGAAGGTCGCGCAGAAGCCTTATCCCTACGACGTCAATTTCTTCGGCGAATAAACCCGCCGGGTTTTTGCCCGAGCCGAGAGTCCAGATCAGGACTCATGACAAGGAATCCTTCGGGGTTCCTTTTGTTTTTTCAGCGTTTTCCTTCATGAAGCCGGGCAATGGCGTCGTTGCCGTTGCCTCCTGTTTATCGTGGCTTTGGGCGAATTGCCGGATGCGCTCGATGCGTTCCTCATGGCCGGGATGGGTGCTGAAGATGGCCAGCGGTTCGCCGCTGGTCTGCTGGCGGGCGATGTGCTCGAAGAAGGCGGCCGCGTCGCCGACGTGGCCGTAGGTGCGCAGCATGGCCTGCAATGCGTCGGCGTCGGCCTGTTCTTCCTGGCTGCGGCTGAACGACAGGATGGGCAGCATGCCGACGCCGGTCAGCCATTGCTGCATGGCGCCGTCGCCGATGCCAGCCAGGCTGGAGAGCGCGAAGATCACGGCAAAACCCCGGCCCATGGCGACGATGGGGTGGCGGTGGCGGATATGGGCGATTTCGTGGGCCATGACCATGGCCAGCGCATTCTCGCTGGGCAGGGTGTCGATCAGCCCCTGGAAAACGACGATGTGGCCGCCCAGCGTGGCCAGGGCATTGACCGTGTTCGACGCCGAGTAATGCACGGTCAGCGTCATTTCCGGCGGCAGGTCCATGGCCGCGCCCAGGCGGTCGGCCAGTTGCTGGAGGTATTGCTGGCGCTCGCGGTGCACCGGCTGCGCCGGGGTTTCCGGTAGCCAGCGGCCTAGGCTGCCGGCCAGGGCGCGCTCTTGCTCAAACGGAACGTGGCGGGCCAGTTGCCCGGCGAGCAGTGACAGGGCCAGTACGGCCACCAGGATCAGCGCGCTGATGCCGCCGACCAGCAGCGCGAAATCCTTGAGCGGATGCGTCGTGCTGACGTTGATGCCTTCCGGAATCTGCGGGTTTTCGTACTCGGCCATGACTCAGCGGCGCTGGCGGACGGCAGTGCCGTAGGCGACGACTTCAACGGCGCCGACAGCGTTTTGCGCCCCCTTGTAGATCGATGCGGTTTCCAGGCGCAGGTTCCAGACGGCAGTGGCACCTTTGCGCCGGGCGGCGTCCTTCATGCGCAGGATGGCTTCGCGGCGGGCGCGTTCGAGCAGCGATTCGTAGGAACTGACGCGGCCGCCGACGAGGTTGCGCAGGCCGGCGACGAAGCGCTTGAAGAAGTCGACCGAGATGACGACATTGCCGCTGACCAGGATGCCTTCGAGCTGGTCCTCGTCGGGGATGCGGCGTTCGGAGAAGACCAGGATGTCGCGCAGGGTCTGCTCGCGTTCGATGATGGATTTGAAATGCCGCTTTTCGGCGCGCTGTCCGAAGACATAGCCGAGCAGCAACAAGACCAGGAATAGGATCAGATCGTACATGGCGTCATTCCACGACGACAGCGGTGCCGTAGGCGAACAGTTCGGCAGCGCCGGCGGCAACCGACGAGGTCGAGAAACGGACATTGACCACGGCGTTGGCGCCGATGGCCCGGGCCTGCTCGATCATCCGCTCGGTGGCTTCCTCGCGCGATTCGGTGAGCAGTTCGGTATAGCCCTTGAGTTCGCCGCCGAAGATGTTTTTCAGGCCTGCCATGATGTCGCGGCCGGCGTGTTTGGAACGGACGGTGTTGCCGCTGACCAGCCCGAGATGCTTGACGATCTGCTTGCCGGGGACGGTTTCGATATTGGTGACGATCATTGCGGTATTTCCTGAACGGTTGATTGGGCCGGCTTTTCCGGGTGGGTGTACCATAGCGCTTTTGTTGCATTGCGGGAATACGGATGTCATTGCCCTACGAGTTGCTGATCGGCTTGCGCTACACGCGTGCCAAGCGGCGCAACCATTTCATCTCCTTCATTTCGCTGATCTCGATGGCCGGCATCGGCCTCGGTGTTGCCGCACTGATCGTGGTGCTGTCGGTCATGAACGGTTTCCAGAAGGAATTGCGCACGCGCATCCTCGGCGTCGCCTCGCATATCCAGATCACCGCGATCGACGGCGCGCTGCGCGACTGGGCGTCGATTTCGGCCCAGGCCAAAAAGCATCCGGAAGTCCGCGAAACGGCGCCCTTCGTGCAATCGCAGGGCATGTTCTCGGTCGATGGCGAGGTCAAGGGCGTCCTCGTGCGCGGCATCCTGCCCGACCTGGAAGACGGCGTTGCCGACTTCCGCCAGACGATCCGGAGCGGCAGCCTGGATGCGCTCAAGCCGGGCGAGTTCGGGGTCGTCCTCGGCGCCGATCTGGCGCGTTCGCTGCGCGTATTTACCGGCGACAAGCTGACGCTGATCGCGCCGCAGGGCACGGTGACGCCGGCCGGCGTGGTGCCACGGGTGCGCTCGTTCACCGTGGTCGGCATCTTCGAGGTCGGCATGTACGAGTACGACTCGGGACTGGCGCTGATCCACCTGCAGGATGCGCAGCGCCTGTACCAGATGGGTGACGCGGTCACTGGCGTGCGCCTGAAGGTCGACGACCTGTTCAAGGCGCCGCGCATCGCCCGCGAACTGGTCGCCTACATCAACGCCGATGCCTGGTTGCACGACTGGACCAAGAGCCATGCCAATTTCTTCCGCGCGGTGCAGATCGAGAAGACGATGATGTTCATCATCCTCTCGCTGATCGTCGCGGTTGCCGCCTTCAATCTGGTGTCCACGCTGGTCATGGCGGTTACCGACAAGCAGGCTGACATCGCCATCCTGCGCACCCTTGGCGCCCGGCCGCGTTCGATCATGGCGGTGTTCATGATCCAGGGGGCGCTGGTCGGCTTCATCGGGCTGGGGCTCGGCGTGGCCGGCGGTGTCGCGCTGGCGCTCAACATCGACGTGGTGGTGCCGGCAATCGAACGTGTGCTGGGCATCCAGTTCCTGGCCAAGGACGTCTATTACATTTCCGACCTGCCGTCCGAATTGCTGTGGAGCGATGTCTGGGGTGTGACCGGCATCGCCTTCGTGCTGTCGCTGCTGGCGACGCTGTATCCGAGTTGGCGGGCGGCGCGGGTCAATCCGGCGGAGGCGCTGCGCTATGAGTGATTTGATCCTGCAGGCCCGGAGTCTGGGCAAAGTATTTCGTGGCGGTGGCCTGGAGGTGGCCGTGCTCAACGGCATCGACCTCGATCTGGCGGCTGGGCAGACGCTGGCCGTCGTCGGCGCTTCGGGTTCCGGCAAGAGCACCTTGCTGCACCTGTTGGGTGGCCTCGATGCGCCGAGCAGCGGTTCGGTGGCATTGATGGGGCGGGATTTCTCGGCGATGAACGAGGTCGACCGGGGCGACTGGCGCAACCGTCATCTCGGTTTTGTGTACCAGTTTCATCATTTGCTGCCCGAGTTCTCGGCGCTGGAAAACGTCGCCATGCCCCTGCTGATCCGGCGCGAACCGCGTCAGCAGGCGCTGGCCGCAGCGGCCGACATGCTCGGTGCCGTCGGTCTCGGTCATCGCCTGGAACATCGGCCCGGCGAACTGTCGGGCGGCGAGCGCCAACGCGCCGCCATCGCCCGGGCGCTGGTCAGCCGGCCATCTTGCATCCTGGCCGATGAACCAACCGGCAACCTCGACAGTCACACTGCTGGCGCCGTCTTCGACCTGCTGGTGGCGCAGGTAAAGCTTCAAGGGGGAAGTCTGGTCATGGTCACGCATGACCGTCGTCTGGCAGAACGTACCGATAGAACAATCGAATTGGACGATGGTAAATTAGTCGTTTCTTGATGTATCCGATAGAATCCGGCCGCTTTTGATGATTTTATGGCCGGATCGTGGCCTTGGAGGTTGAATATGCGCACCTTGTTCGCACCCGCAGTTGCCCTGATGAATCGCATGCGTTTCCGGGCCAAGTTCGTTTTTCTCGGTAGCGCGCTGGTCGTCGTGCTGCTGGTCCTGCTGTACACGTTGTTCATCAATCTGAGCAAGGATATCCGCACCGCCCAGCACGAACTCGACGGTTTGCAGATGCTCAAGCCGATGAACCGTGCGGTACAGTTCATGCAGCAGCATCGGGGTCTGTCATCCGGGGTGCTCAACGGCAACGAGGCGATGAAGGAACGGCGTGCGGCAGCCGAACGTGAAGTCGAGAAGGCCATCGGCGAGACTGATGCCAGCCTGCTGCCGGTGCTGCGCGACAGCACTGCCTGGAAGGAAATCCGCGCCGACTGGGCGGAGATCAGCAAGCAGGGCCTGAGCTGGCAGGCGCCGGACAATTTCAAGCGCCACACCCAGATGGTGAACAAGGTCCTGGTCTTCATGGTCGATCTGGCCGATGAAACCGAGCTGACGCTGGACCCGCAGATCGATACCTACTATTTCATGGATACCGTTGTCGGCAAGATGCCGGCGATGCTGGAGCCGCTGGCGATCACGCGCGGGCGCGGTACCGGCGTGCTCAGCGCCCAGGAACTGACGCTGGATAACCGTCGCGAGATTGCCGCACTGATCGAGCGCATGAACGGCACCCTGCGCACGCAGAATTCCAACCTGGAGAAGGCGATGCGCTACTCGCCGGCTTTGCGCACGACGCTGGCCGAGCCGACGCAGGCGTTCACCAAGGCGGTTCAGGACATCGTCACTCTGGTCCAGCAGGACATCCTGAGCGAGCGTTTCGAAACCAAGCCGGCGGATTATTTCGCGCTGACCACGCAGGCCATCGACCTGGGTTACAAGATCATGTTCGAAACGCTGATGCCGCAGTTCGAGCAGCAGCTTGAAGCGCGCAAGGCGGCAGCCGAGCGCGTGCTCCTGTTCCAGGCCGCACTGGCGACGCTGGTGATGCTGGCGGTGGGCTACTTCGGCATTGGTGCTTATTACTCGGTGACCGATACCGTGCGGGTGTTTTCGGCTGGCGCCAAGCGCATGGCCGATGGCGACATGACCGTGCATTTTGCTTCCGAAGGGGCCGACGAGCTGCATGAGGCGGGTTCCGATCTCAACAACATGGCTGCCTCGATCCGCGAACTGCTCGCCCGCATCCAGGCCGACGTCGGCCAGCTGCGCGTGGCCGCAGGCGACCTGTCGACGTCCAGTCACCAGATTTCGGGCAGTGCCGGCTCGCAGAGCGATGCTGCGTCGAGCATGGCGGCGTCGGTCGAGGAAATGACCGTCGGCGTCGATCATATCGCCAAGAATGCCCAGGATGCCGAGGCCTATTCGCGCGAATCGGACCGCGTCGCCGGCGAGGGCAGCGCGATTGTCGGCAAGGTCGTGATCGAGATCCAGGGTATTGCCGATACGGTCAATCATTCGGCGAGCACGGTCGAGGCGCTGGGCCGCCAGTCCGACGAGATTTCGGCGATTGTCGGCACGATCAAGGACATTGCCGACCAGACCAATCTGCTGGCGCTGAACGCCGCCATCGAAGCGGCGCGCGCCGGCGAGACCGGCCGCGGTTTCGCCGTGGTGGCCGACGAGGTGCGCAAGCTGGCCGAGCGGACCGCCAAGTCCACCCAGGAAATCGCCGGCATGATTGCGGCCATCCAGTCGGGAACTGCGGTCGCCGTCGATAGCATGAAGCGGGGGGTGGACCGGGTGGCAGTCGGTGTTGTCGAAGCGCAGCGTGCCGGCGAAACCATCGGCGAAGTCCAGCAGCATGCCCGCCGGGTCATGGACGCCGTTTCCGAAATCACCGTGGCCTTGCGCGAGCAGGCGGCGGCGAGCACGGAAATCGCCCAGAACGTCGAGCGCATTGCCCAGATGGCTGAAGAGAACAATGCCGCGGCCGGCAGTAATGCACATACGGCGGACGGCCTGCGCCAGCTGGCCGAAACCCTGAATCAGGAAGTCGGACGCTTCCGTACCTGAATCTGAAGGCTGTCGTGCCCACGCCCGCTTCGGCGGGCGTATGATTTCTCCCTCGAACAAAAACAGCATCAGGGAGATGACACAATGATTTTCGATATCGAGAACGAGACCTTGCCGCGCGAGGATCTCGAGGCTTTGCAGTTGCGTCGCCTGCGCAGCACCGTCGAGCGTTGTTATGCGACGGTCAAGTTCTACCGCGAGGCGATGGACGAACTGGAGGTCAAGCCGCACCACATCCAGTCGCTGGCCGATGCCCGTCTGTTGCCGTTCACCAAGAAGGAGCAGTTGCGCGACAACTACCCCTTCGGCATGTTCGCCGTGCCGACCGAGCAGGTCGTCCGGGTACACGCTTCGTCCGGCACCACCGGCAAGCCGACCGTGGTCGGCTACACCCGTCGCGACATCGCCAACTGGGCGCAACTGGTCGCCCGCAGCCTGGCTTCCGCCGGCCTGCGCCCCGGTGACCGACTGCACAATGCCTACGGATACGGCCTGTTCACCGGCGGCCTCGGGCTGCATTACGGCGCCGAGGAACTGGGCGTGCTGACCGTGCCGATGTCCGGTGGACAGACGCAGAAGCAGGTCATGCTGCTGTCGGATTTCCAGGCGACCGCACTGTGCTGCACGCCGTCGTACTCCCTGAACATCGCCGAGGAAGCCGAGAGCATCGGCGTCGACATGCGCAAGTTGCCGCTGCGCGTCGGCATTTTCGGCGCCGAGCCGTGGACCGAGGAAATGCGCTACGAGATCGAGGCGCGCCTGGGTCTGGAAGCCATCGACATCTACGGCCTGTCGGAAGTCATGGGGCCGGGCGTCGGTGTCGAGTGCATCGAGGCCAAGAAGGGCCTGCACATCTGGGAGGACCATTTCCTGGTCGAGTGCGTCGACGTCAATACCGGCCAGCCGGTGGCGGACGGCGAGGAGGGCGAGATCGTGTTCACCTCGCTGACCAAGGAAGCTTTCCCCATCCTGCGCTACCGCACCCGCGACATTTCGGTGATCGACCGCTCACCGTGCAAATGCGGCCGCACCCATGCGCGCATCCGCCGCATCTCCGGGCGTTCCGACGACATGCTGATCATCCGCGGGGTGAATGTCTTCCCGACCCAGGTCGAGGCGGTGCTGATGCGTACCGAAACGCTGTCGCCGTTCTACCAGATCGAGGTGTTCCGCGAGGGCTTCATGGATTCGATGGCGGTCAATGTCGAAGCCAGCCCGCCGCTGTTCGCCAAGGGGCAGGAAGCGATGGAGCGCATCGCCGCCAAGGTGCAGAAGGACATCAAGGACTTCATCGGCGTGTCGTGCCAGGTCAATGTCAAACCGACCGGCGCCATCGAGCGCTCGATGGGCAAGGCGGTGCGCGTCATCGACCATCGCAGGAAGTCAGGCTGAACGCCGGCGGCGCCGGTGCCAGTGGCGGACGAGGTAGAGCCGCCAGGCGCCGCGCGTCAGCAGGTAGCCGGCCAGCGCCAGGCCGTCGGCAAGGACGATCAGGCCGACGGCGAGCGGTCGGGCGACGGCCAGCATCCACGCCTGCATGGCCTGCGTCCACGCCGTAAAACTATCGAAATCGAAGGCCGGCGGCGCCAGGAAGCCGGCCGTATCGCCGATCAGCAGCCGGCCAATCTGGTAGGCCAGCAGGTAGAGCGGGACGATGGTGAAGGGGTTGGTGTAGAGCGTCACGAATAGCGCCAGCGGCAGGTTGACGCGGAACAGGATGGCGCACAGCGCCGCGCCAGGCATCTGGAACGGCCCCGGGATCAGGCCGCAGAACAGGCCGACGGCCACGGCGCCGGCCGCCGAGCGGCGGTTCAGATGCCATAGCCGGGGGTGCAGCAGCGAGTTCTCGAACGGGCGCAACCAGGGGGTGCGGCGTATCGTTTCGTGATCCGGCAGGAGATTCTTCAGGAAGCGGCGCATGGGCGGATTATCGCAAAATGCGCCGGTCGCCGTTTGTGACGGTTCGTGCCATGATATTGGCATGAATCTGGCTGTGATCTCCTTTGCGCTTGGTGTCCTGTTCCTGCAGACCCGTGCTGCGCTACCGTCCAGCGCAATCCTGCTGGTAGCAGCATTGGCGCTGATGCTGCCGGCCTTGCGCTGGCGCGGGCCGGTGGTCCGTCTGGCGTTGCTGCTCGGCTGTTTCCTGATCGGCGTCGCCTGGGCCGGCTGGCGTGCCGAATGGCGGCTGGCCGACCAACTCGGCAGTGCTTGGGAAGGCCAGGATGTCGAAGTGGTCGGCGTGGTCAGCGGTCTGCCGCAGGATTTCGACCGAGGCGTGCGTTTTGAATTTGCCATCGAACAGCGGCTGACGCCCGGCGCCGTCGTGCCGTCGCGGGTACAACTGGCCTGGTATCACGGCAAGCAGGCGGTACCGGCGGTGGCGCCGGGACAGCGCTGGCAATTCACCGTCCGCCTGAAACGTCCGCATGGCGGCGCCAATCCGGGCGGTTTCGACTACGAAGCCTGGCTGCTCGAACGCGGCATCCGGGCGACCGGTTATGTCCGTCCCGGTGCGGCGACCCGAGTGGACGATTTCGTCTGGCGCCCGGCCACCGTCGTGCAAGCCCTGCGCGCCACCGTCCGGCAGAATTTCGCGCGCCTGCTGCCAGCCGAGCACTATCCCTGGCAGGGCATCCTGACGGCGCTGGCGGTGGGTGACCAGAAAGCCGTCGACAGTGATCTGTGGGTGGTCTTCAACCGTACCGGGACCATTCATTTGATGTCGATCAGCGGACTCCATGTCACCCTGGTCGCCGGCTTGGTCGGCGGACTGGTCGGCTTCGGCTGGCGCCGCGTGCCGGCGCTGGCCCTGCGTTGTCCGGCGCAGCGCGCGGCCCTGGCCGGGGCCGTGCTGGCGGCTTTCGCCTATGCCTTGCTGGCCGGCTTCGGGGTGCCGGCGCAGCGCACCCTGTACATGTTGCTGGTCGCTGCCGCAGCGCTAGGGTCCGGGCGCGTCGTTGCGCCCAGCCGGATCCTGGTGCTGGCCTTGCTCCTGGTGCTGATCGTCGATCCCTGGAGCCCGCTGGCGCCGGGTTTCTGGTTGTCTTTTGGCGCGGTGGCGGCCTTGCTCTATATCGGCAGTGCCGTCCTCGGCACCGGCGACGGCTGGCGTCAGCGCTTGCGCGGCTGGGGGCTGGTGCAATGGGCGGCGACACTGGCATCGCTGCCGGTGCTGATGCTGGTGTTCCAGCAGTTTCCGCTGGTTTCGCCGCTGGCCAATGCGCTGGCGGTGCCGGTGATCAGCTTCATCGTCACGCCGCTGGCGCTGCTGGCGGCGCTTCTGCCCTGGGCGCCGTTGATGCTGCTGGCGCACGGGATACTCGACGCTTTGATGGCCTTCCTGTTCTGGTGCGCGGCCTGGCCGGTGTGGCAGGCGCCGGCGGCGCCGCCCTGGGTGGCGGTCGGTGCTGCTGCCGGTGTGGCGCTGTGCCTGCTGCCGCGCGCGGTGCCGGGCAAATGGCTGGGGCTGGTGCTGATGGTGCCGGCGGTGTTCTGGCCGGCACAACTGCCGCCGCCAGACGAGGCGTGGATCGACGTGCTCGACGTCGGCCAGGGGCAGGCGGTGGTGATCCGGACCCAGGCGCACGCCATGGTCTACGATCCCGGGCCGCGCTACAACGCCGATGCCGACGCCGGCCAGCGGGTGCTCGTTCCCTATCTGCGCTGGCTGGGCGTGCGCCGTCTCGACAAAGTGCTGGTCACCCACGGTGACGCCGATCATGCCGGTGGGCTGGCTTCCCTGTTGGCGGCGCTGCCGGCGGAGCGCCTGTTGTCGTCGATGGCGGAACTGGAAGGCGGTCTGTGCGCGGCCGGGCAGGGCTGGCACTGGGACGGTGTCGATTTCCGCATCCTGCATCCGGCGCCCCAGGCTTACCTGCAGACGACCCGGCGTAACTCGCTGTCCTGCGTGCTGGCGGTGGATGCGGGCGGGCGCCGCATGTTGCTGACCGGCGATATCGAGGCGGTCGACGAGATCGCCATGGTCGAGCGCGATGCCGCCGCGCTGCGCGCCGATCTGCTGCTGGTGCCGCATCACGGCGCCCGTGGTTCGTCCACGCCGGCTTTTGTCGAAGCCGTTGGGGCGGGCGAGGTGATCTATTCGGTCGGTTACCGCAACCGCTTCGGTCACCCGCGTGCCGACGTCGTCGACCGCTACGCGGCGACGCAGGCACGGCAATGGCGTACCGACCGCGACGGCGCGCTGCGCATCCGGATGGCGCCGGCCGGCATGACGATCGATGCGACGCGCCGGCAAGCTGCCCGCTACTGGCACGGTCGGTGATACATTTCAGTCAGGAGGAGCGCGATGACAGCAAAACAACAGACCGTCCAATGTCTCAGCCCATCGGGCCTGCACCGGATGTCGTATTACGAATGGGGCGCCCGCGATAATCCGCGGGTATTGGTCTGCGTGCATGGCCTGACCCGCAACGGGCGCGATTTCGATGCGCTGGCCGAAGCCCTGTCCGGCCATTACCGGGTGATCTGCCCGGATGTCGTCGGGCGCGGCCAGAGCGCGCATCTGCGCGATCCTTCGGCGTACGCCATTCCCCAGTACGTGGCCGACATGGTGACCCTGATTGCCCGGCTCAACGTCGATTCCGTGCATTGGCTCGGCACCTCGATGGGCGGCCTGATCGGCATGGCGCTGGCGGCGCAGGAAGGAACACCGGTGCGCAAGCTGGTGCTCAACGATGTCGGGCCGCTGGTCACTGTCGAATCGCTGCGCCGAATCGCCGCTTATGTTGGCAACGATCCGGACTGGGCGAGCATCGACGAGGCGGTGGCCTACGTCCGTCAAGTCAGCGCGCCGTTCGGTCCATTGACCGACGCCCAGTGGTACCACCTGACCGAAAGCAGCGTCGTGCAGCGGCCCGACGGGCGCTGGGCCTTCCGCTACGACCCGCGCATCGCCGAGCCATTCCGCGCCGCCTTTGCCGACAAGGACATCGAGCTGTGGCCGCTCTATCAGGCGATCAGTTGTCCGACGCTGGTCGTTCGCGGCGGTGAATCCGACCTGCTCACGCCCGATACCTGGCAGCGCATGGGCGAGTGCGGGCCGCGTGCCCAGCTGGCCGAAATTTCCGGGGTCGGCCACGCGCCGATGTTCCAGTCCGATGCGCAGATTGCCATCGTTCGCGATTTTCTCTTGAGTGCATGAAACATATCCTGGTTGCCGGACTGAATCTGGAATACCGCGACATCCCCGCCAGCGCCGTCGACCGGCCGACGCTGGTGATGTTGCACGAAGGCCTGGGCTGCGTCGCCATGTGGCGCGACTTTCCCGACAAGCTGGCGGCGACGACCGGCTGCCGCGTGCTCGTCTATTCGCGGCCGGGCTACGGCAGTTCGGACCCGCATCCGCAGCCGCGCCAGCCCGACTACATGCACCGCGAGGCGCGCGAGGTGTTGCCGGCTTTCCTGGCCGCCCTCGGCATCGTCCGGCCGGTGCTGGTCGGCCACAGCGACGGCGGCAGCATCGCCTTGATCCACGCCGGCAGTTTCCCGCAGGCGGTGGCCGGTCTGGTGGTGATGGCGCCGCACGAGTTCGTCGAGGAAGAAACCCTGGCCGGCATCCGTACCGCGCGCAAGTTCTGGAGCAGCAGCGACTGGCCGCAGCGGCTGGCGCGCTATCACCGCGATGCGCAGCGTGTCTTCCACGACTGGAATGATTGCTGGCTATGGCCCGAATTCCGGGACTGGAACATTGAGGATTACCTGCCGGCGATCCGCTGTCCGGTACTGGCCATCCAGGGCGAGGACGATGAATACGCGACGCTGCGCCAGATCGAGGTGATTGCCGAAAAAGTGCCGGGCACGCAACTGCTGTGCCTCGCCAATTGCGGCCACTCGCCGCAGCGCGACCAGGAAGCGGCCGTGCTGGCGGCGATTGCCGGATTCGTCGGCTAGATTTCCTTGATCCGCTCGCGATAGCGGGCGGCGTTGTCGACGTAGTGCTCGGCCGATTTGAGCAGCTTGGCCGCATCTTCCTCGGACAGTTCGCGCACCACCTTGCCCGGCGAGCCGACGATCAGGCAGCGGTCGGGGAAGACCTTGCCTTCCGGGATCAGCGTATTGGCGCCGACGATGCAGCCCTTGCCGATCACCGCGCGGTTGAGGATCACCGAGCCGATGCCGATCAGGCTGCCGTCGCCGACGGTGCAACCGTGCAGCATGACCAGATGGCCGACGGTGACGTTGTCGCCGATGTGCATCGGCACGCCTTCGTCGGTATGCAGCACCGAGCCGTCCTGGATGTTGGTGTTGGCGCCGATGTGGATCGGGTCGTTGTCGCCGCGCAGCGTGGCATTCCACCACACCGAGGCATTGGCGCCCAGGCGCACGTCGCCGATCACGGTGGCGTTCGGGGCAACCCAGGCGTTGTCGCCGAGTTGCGGAATCTTGTCGTCGAGTTGATAGAGGGGCATGTTGTCTCCTTGAGAAGGTGTCAGTCGGCTGACAGTGGCTTGCAATGATAGCAATTCTGTCTATGCCTATTGTCATATTCCATGTGATTCTTGATATGGATAGAATCACCCCCTGAGTTCAGGCGCAAGGGGGGCGCGTGGAAACCCAAGAATTTGATCGCCAGCTATTACCCTGGCTGCTCGGCAGCCTGTGTACACTGTTCCGGCAGCCGTTTGATGCGGCGCTGCTCGAACAGGCCTTCCCACCGCCTCACAGTATTGAAACGCTGCATACCGCCGCCCGTTCGCTCGGGTTCAGGACTGGAAGCACCGCCCATCCCGCCGATTGGCGTCATTTGCCGCTACCGGTAATCGCCTTTCTCAAGGATGATGACGCTGAAATTCCGCTACTGATCCTGAAAACCGACGGCAGCAAGCTGCTTTACTTCCGCTGTGGCAGCCAGACACCGGAAACATTGGCGGTCGAGGAAGCGCCAGCGCGTCTGGCCGGGGAACTGATCTTGGTTGCCAGGGAGACCCCGGGCAGCGGCAAGGAAGATGCCGTACCCGGCTTCGAGTCCGACAAGCCGCGCTTCGGTTTCCGCTGGTTCATCCCGGAATTGCTCAAACACAAGACCATCTGGCGCGACGTGCTGCTGGCCAGTCTGGCGATGCAACTGGTCGGTCTGGTCACGCCATTATTCACTCAGGTGATCATCGACAAGGTCATCGCCCATCAGAGCGAAAGCACGCTGCTGGTACTTGGTATCGCGCTGGTGATGTTCATGCTGTTCAACAGTGGCATGACCTGGCTGCGTCAGTATTTGGTCCTACACACCGGCAACCGGATCGACGCCGTTCTCGGCAGCCAGGTTTTCCGGCACCTGTTGCGGCTACCGCTACCGTTCTTCGAGCAGCGGCCAACCGGCACGCTGGTTGCTCGCCTGCAGGGCGTGGAAACACTGCGCGAATTCGTTTCCGGCGCTGCAATCACGCTGGTGCTCGACATGCCCTTCCTGTTCATCTTCCTGGCAGTGATGTTCGCTTATAGCTGGCAATTGTCGCTGATTGCTGTCGGGCTGCTTGCAGCCATTGCCATCATCAGTTTCCTGGTCACCCCGGTGTTGCGTGAGAAGATCAACCGGCAGTTCATGCTCGGTGCCCGCAACCAGGCTTTCCTGACTGAATACGTTTCCGGCATGGCGACAGTAAAGTCGCTGCAGATGGAGGCAGATATCGACCGCAAGTACGGCGACTACCTCGCCCAGTACCTGGCTGCCGGTTTTTCCACCCGGCAAGTCGGCAACACCTACAACGTCGTCAGCAACGGGCTGGAACAGGTCATGACCTTGTCGATCCTGATCGTCGGCGCCCTCATCGTCATGCAGAACGAAGGCTTTACGGTCGGCATGCTGGTCGCCTTCCAGATGTTCGCCAGCCGCCTGAGTCAGCCGATGCTCCGTCTGGTCGGCCTGTGGCAGGAATTCCAGCAGGCCAGTATCGCCATCAAGCGTCTGGGCGACATCCTCGACATGCCACAAGAGCCGCACACGCTGATCCCGACCCGGGAAAGCGCCGGTCCGGGACGCATCGACATACATCATCTGGCCTTTCGCTATTCCAGGCACCACCCCTGGCTCTATCGAAACCTCGGCATGGCGATGAAGCCGGGGCACCTGACGGTGCTGATGGGGCCGAGCGGTTGCGGCAAGAGCACGCTGGCCAAGCTGCTGCTCGGCTTCTACCAGCCCGACGAAGGGCGTATTGAACTCGACGGCAAGGACATCCGCCACCTCGCCGCCAACGAGCTACGCAACACCTTCGGCGTCGTCCCGCAGGAAACCGTGCTGTTCGCCGGCACGCTCTACGACAACCTGATCATGGCTCATCCCCACGCCGCTTTCGACGACGTCATCCAGGCCTGCAAGGCGGCCGAAATCCACGAAGTCATCGAGCAACTGCCGAACGGCTACCAGACCGAAATCGGCGAACGCGGCACCGGACTATCGGGCGGCCAAAGGCAGCGCATCGCCATTGCGCGGGCCTTGTTGAAACGGCCGAAGATACTGATTTTCGACGAGGCAGTATCGAACCTCGATCAGCAGACAGCGGAGCATTTCGCCCGGACGATCAACAAATTGAAGGGGCAGGTGACGATGCTGTTCATCACGCACCAGATTCCCAAGGGCTTGGTGGTAGACGAGGTGGTTGAATTGAGCGGGAATACGACGCGGCAAATGGAGGTGGTTGAAGATGAGAAATGATGACAGGGACCAGTTTTCACGAACAGAGTTGGATGGGAAAAATGCAAAGAAGAAAATTTCAACTAGTTCAAAAATGGTGATTTTTGTGATTGGTGTTTTTTTTGTTGCATATTTTATTCAATTTGTTTGGTTTGCAATGGATAGCAAAGGGCAATACCAAGACGATTATGCATGGGAGGTGCTTGCGCATGAAACGCTGAGTCGGCAATACCAAGGGGTTCCAGAAATGAGGGTGACCTATGGGAAGCCGACCCATCGCTTCTGTGATTTCTGGAGTTTTGAAGCGATTTGGGGAAATTGTTTAACCGTAAAAATAGGCCTGGATGTTCGAGATTATCGTCCTGAATACAAGTCTACCGTCGAACGGGAAGTCGCCCGGTTGATCGGCCAACTAAGTAAACCTTGCAAATTGCTTTCGACCTTGGCGCTAGAACATGAATCTGATTTGGCAAAAATAATCGGTTGCAATAGCAGAAGAAAATTTTTCAAGCTTCATATCTGGGTCAATGAAGTCACTGTTGGTGGCGAACGGGGGCCAGTAGATCGTCCAAATCGATGGTCCATAAATACAGCGAAACACCTTTATACGACCGATTTTTTTGAAGGAGCATTCTAATGCCGTACTTGACTATTAGATCAATAAATCCCGGAGCTGCTAACGTTCGTGGTGATTCCTCAATGGTTGGGCATGCGTGGATTGAAATTAGTGAGTCTGCAAACTCTGCGACAGGAACGGCAGAAAGTTACGGCTATTACCCAGAAGTTCATTCGCCTTCAGCCCCGGGGGAGGTCCGTACAGATGATCGTGATAATTACCTTGGAATAGGTGATTCAAAGCAATTTGAAATTACGGAAGAGCAAGCTCAGGCAGTTCGTGATTATGCCAAGCTCGCTGACTATGGTTGGTATAATATAATTCCAGTAAATCCATTGTTTGATAATAATTGCGCTACGTTCGCGGTTGGTGCATTGAAAGCAGCAGGTATAGGCGTTGATATGCCGCTGAATGGGTTTATTCCTTGGCTTTTGCCAGTCAGGACAGGCCTTTTCTGCGAACTTAATCCCGAGATATGTGACCTTTTTAGTCGCGCCCGCACCACCGCCTCCCCGCTGGTCTTCGACCTCGACGGTGACGGTATTGAAATTGCCCAGCTTTCAGGAAATTCCCCGGTTCTTTTCGATCACGACGCGAATGGGGTAAAGACGGGCTCGGCCTGGCTGAAGAGTGACGATGCGCTGCTGGTGCTGGACCGGGATGGTAACGGGACGATAGACAGCGGCCGGGAACTGTTTGGCAACAACACGGTATTGGCCGGTGGTGGCAAGGCGGCGGATGGGTATGCGGCGCTGGGCGAACTCGACAGCAATGGTGACGGCCTGATCGATGCGCAGGATGCCCGGTTCGGGGAATTGAGGCTGTGGCGTGACCTGGATCAGGATGGGGTCAGCGATGCCGGGGAATTGTTCGGTCTGGCCGAACTTGGCGTGTCGCAGATCAGTCTTGCCAAGACGGCAGGCAACCAGCTGCTGGGCGATGGAACGCGGCTTGATGGTAGCGCTGGGTTTACGGTGAACGGCGAGACGCGCACTTATACCGATGCCTGGTTTGCCGAGAATGCGTTTTTCCGGGAATTCACGGATGCGGTGCCGTTGACCGCAGAAGCGGCGGCTTTGCCGGGGATGAAAGGCGCGGGCGCGGTGCGCGATCTGCGCGAGGCGGCGAGTCTGGATGCGTCGTTGGCGGCGCGGCTGGCGGGGATGCAGAACGGTGGTTGGGTGTCGCGGGAAGCATTGATGGGGCAGATGGATGCGCTGCTCAAACAGTGGGCCGATACGGCGGATTTCCAGACATCCCGGGAAAAGGCTCTGGCGCGGGGCGCACAACTGCTGTTCAAGCCGCAAGGTGTGACGGATATCGAAATGTCGGCGGTAAAGGCCGTGGAGACGTTGGGCATCGATAAAACCATGGTACTCCTGCAGGCTGGCGTCAGCGAGGAGCGCTATGCGGTCGTGTGGTCAGAAGTGCAGCGCTTTGGGGCGATGCTCGATACCCTGGAGGCATTCAACGGGCTGACACTTTATAAGTTTGCGTCGAACAGCATGAGTAGCGGGAACGGCGGGGTAAATCTGGCACCGGCGGGGAGCCAGACCCAGTCGACGGTGATCGTCATGGGACCGACTCCGGTAGTTGTCTCGATGGGGCCCAACCAGATGTCACTGCTGCTGCAAAGCTACGAGGCGCTCAGGCAGTCGGTGTATGAGGGGCTGGTTTTGCAGACGCGCCTCAAGGGATATCTGGATGTGATTTCGCTGAATATCGATGCCAGCGGTATTGCGTTTGATTTTTCGGGTGTGGATGCGTTGCTTGATGCGCAGTATGAGTTGAATGCGACGGAAGCTCTGGTCGATTTGCTCGACTTGATGAAGCGTTTTGGCGGTGGAGCCCAATTTGGTTGGGAAACCGGCCCGAGGCTGAACTCCTGGATGGCCGAGGTGGAAAGCCAGGGAGGCAGGGATGCAGTGCATAAAGTGTTTGCGGGATACAGCGGGATGGCTATGTCGGCGGGTAGCGATTTCTATGTGGCTTCTGCAACCGATAGCAATTTGAGTGCGGGCGAGGGCGATGACTTCGTGGTGGGTAATTCTGGAAATAACACGCTGTATGGCGGAGGCGGGAATGACACGTTGATTGGAGGGGCTGGCGACGACGTTCTGCGTGGTGATGCAGGAAATGACATTTTGTATGGCGGAGAGGGTAACGATACGCTCTATGGCGGTGATGGTAACGACCTTCACGACGGCGGTGCGGGGAACGACACGCATTGGGAGAGCCTGGGTGATGACGTGTATCTGTTTGGCCGGGGTGATGGTCAGGATGTGATCACGCAGTACTACAACAGCGGCGGGACGGATGTGATCCGGCTGAAAGCTGGGGTGGCTCCAGAGGATGTGAAGTTGTATCGGTCGAGCACGGTGAACGGGGGCTACGATCTGATCTTGAGCATCGTCGGGACGACGGACAGCATCCGGGTTCAGGGCTGGGTGAACAATCCGAGTGTACGGATCGAGCGGATCGAGTTTGCTGATGGGACGGTGTGGGATACGGA
>NZ_AUCE01000001.1 GCF_000429605.1 Azonexus hydrophilus DSM 23864
TGCCGTTCGACTTGCATGTGTAAGGCATGCCGCCAGCGTTCAATCTGAGCCAGGATCAAACTCTTCAGTTCAATCCAACAAACTCGCAAATTCACTGACGGTAGATTTCTCTACCTCGATGGATCTCTCCATCTTATTTAGTGCGTTTGCCTTAATACATTTCGTGGCCGAAACCACTGCATCAAGACACCCACACCTATCGGTTGTCCAAACTTTTAAAGAGCATCGCCGCGCCAAATCAACACATCAATTCGTCTGCAGCAGAGAAGCGAGATTATGTAACACTTCCTCACCTCCGTCAAGCACTTCAGCAAAATTTCTTTCACCTCACTGCTTCACTACATTCTCTGACTTCCGCTTACACCAACAACCTTCGCTGGTTGCGGGGGCAGGATTTGAACCTGCGACCTTCGGGTTATGAGCCCGACGAGCTGCCAGACTGCTCCACCCCGCGTCCGTCAGAGAGGCCGAATTATGCAGAGCTTCCGCCCCCTCGTCAACCCCTCGAAGCAAATTAATGGAATTTAATTCTCCAGCCACTCCAGCAGGGTTCTCCACTGTTCGACGTCCTTCTTATTGCGCGCCCGCGGCGGATCGAAGACTGTCGCCCCGGCAGCGGCTGCATTGACGTAGTTCTGTGTATTCCGGAGATAGGCAACGATGGGCAGGTCGAAATGTTTGAGGAACTCTTCCAGCATTGCCGCCGCCCTGGTGCGCGGATCAACACGCATCGCGACAATTGCGACCTTGGCGCGCTGGCCGCGGATTTCGCTACGAATGGAGTTGAGAAAGTCTTCCGTGGCCGCCATATCGAAGACCGAAGGCACCAGCGGAACAACGACTCGATCGACGGCGCGAATGTAATCGGTGAGTTTGTATCCCTGCAGCCCAGCCGGCGCATCGACAACGACCCAGTCGGCTTCGCGCGGCAGACTCAGGGATATCTGATTGCCGCCATAGTAGCCAGTCACCGCCGGCAGCGAGGGATCGCGAAAAGCCATCCAGCGCAATGCCGATTGCTGCCGGTCGAGATCACACAGCGTTGTCACCTTGCCCTGATTGGCAAAATGACCGGAGAGATTCGTCGCCAAGGTGGTCTTACCCGCCCCACCCTTGGGATTTGCCACGAGAACAGCCCGCATACCACCTCCCTCTATATTGGAGGTGCAATTATATTGCCGCACGCAAGGGCGTCATAGATGCATAGAATATGGACTTTGATTCGGCACACGCACCATGATCACAAAAGTAGCCAGCGAACGACAAGGCATCCAATCCATCGAGGTCGGCTTTCGCCTGCTCGACGTACTTGCCAAGAACAATCGATCAATGATGTTGCGCGACATCGCCAAGGGGGCTGGCATGCCTGCGGCCAAAGCACATCGCTACCTGGTCAGCTTCATGCGCATCGGTATCGTCGAGCAGGATGCCGGCACCGGCCGTTACGATCTCGGCGCCTACGCACTTGACCTTGGACTCTCCGGACTCGGCAGACTGGATCCGGTCAGATTGGCCGGCCCCGTGCTCGATTCGCTGTGCGAAACGATTCATGAAACTGTCGCACTGGCTGTCTGGGGAACACATGGGGCAACCATCGTCCGGATCGTGGATGCCGGCAGCCCGATCACGATTACCTTGCGCCCGGGCACAGTTCTCTCGCTCAGCCGCTCGGCCACCGGCCGCGCCTTTGCCGCATTCTATCGCTCGCCCTTCCTCAAGAAAATGATTGACGAGGAGTTGCATGAGCAGGCCCTGTCAAGCAAGACGGCCATTGGCACGTGCCGCCGACAACTGGAAAAGACGCTGACCGAAATCCGCGAGCGCGGACTTTCCCGCGCCACCGGAAGCCTGACCCCCGGCATCAACGGCTTCAGTGCGCCGGTATACGATCACAGCGAACGCATGGTCGCCGCCATCACTTCACTGGGTTCGGTCGGGGAGTTCGACGTGGAATGGGACAGCCCGACCGCCCGCGCCATGCAGCAGGCAGCCGCTGATCTGTCGCACCGACTTGGCTACGGCAGTATCAACAATGATGGTGCCCCCAGTCGGAATCGAACCAACACCTGATGATTACAAATCAACTGCACGACCTTCATGCTATGGGGGCTGAAGTCGGGCCGAGATTATAGCCGATCAGCACCCGAGGAAGGAAAAGAAGGTCTCCCCATTTGGGAGACCTTCTTTTTTCAGCGGTGACGCTTTCCGCTGGGATGGACGGACGGTTTGCCCGCACCACGCTGACCATTGCCCGCTCTTGCCCGGGAGTCATCCCGACGCGGCCCGCGCGGCGGTTGCGGCGGCCGCGGCTTGGCCACCGCCGATTGTTCGAAGCCTTCGATGGCAACACGATCCAGCGTCCGCTTGATCAGCTTCTCGATGTCCTTTAGCTGAGCCCGCTCATCGTGGCAGACCAGCGAGATCGCCTCGCCGACCATGCCGGCGCGACCGGTACGGCCGATGCGGTGGACGTAGTCCTCGGGCACGTTGGGCAGCTCGTAATTGATCACGTAGGGCAGTGCGTCGATGTCGATGCCGCGCGCCGCGATGTCGGTGGCGACCAGCGCGACCAGCTTGCCTTCCTTGAACTCGGAAAGGACGCGGGTGCGCGCCCCTTGCGATTTGTCGCCATGGATTGCCGCCGCCTTGATGCCGGCCTTGTCCAGCGTCCGCGCCAGCGCGTCGGCGCCGTGCTTGGTCCGGGCGAAGACCAGCACCTGGTGCCAACCATGCGTCTGGAACAGGTGGCAGAGCAGCTCCTTCTTGCGCTCGCGGTCGGTCTCGATGACTTTCTGGGTCACCGTCTCGGCCGCCGTGTTACGCGGCGCGACGTCGACCGACACCGGCTGGTTGAGCAGGCCGGCGGCGAGTTCGCGGATTTCCGGCGAAAAGGTCGCCGAGAACAGCAGGTTCTGCCGTTGCTTGGGTAGCAGCGCGATGATCTTGCGGATGTCGCGAATGAAGCCCATGTCGAGCATGCGATCAGCTTCGTCGAGGACGAAGATCTCGATCGCCGACAGATCAACCGTCTTCTGCTGAACGTGGTCGAGCAGTCGCCCCGGTGTTGCCACCAGGATGTCCACGCCGCGGCGCAGATTGGCGATCTGGGGGTTGATGCCGACGCCGCCGAAGACGGCCAGCGAATTGATCGGCAGGTGTTTGCCGTAGGTGCGCACGCTTTCCTCGACCTGGATCGCCAGTTCGCGGGTCGGCGTCAGCACCAGCACGCGCGGCGTCTTGGCGATGCGCGTCAGGCGGTCATTGGCAACACCGGCCAGGCGGTGCAGGATGGGTAGCGTGAAGCCGGCGGTCTTGCCGGTGCCGGTCTGTGCCGTCGCCATCAGGTCATGGCCGGCGAGCACGGCGGGAATCGCCTGCTGCTGGATCGGCGTCGGCGTGTCGTAGCCTTGTTCGGCAACGGCACGCTGGATTTCGGCCTTCAGGCCGAGTTCGGAAAAAAGCATGGACAGCTCCAAAGGCGGACGCCCGGCCACAGCCGGGTGCCCGCACGGAAAATCAGATCAGGGAAAGGCCGCGCTCGAGGTCGGCCTGCAGATCCTCGACCGCTTCCAGGCCGACCGCGATGCGCAGCAGGCCTTCGTTGATGCCGGCGGCGGCCCGGGCTTCCGGGGAAATGCGGCCGTGCGTGGTCGAGGCGGGATGGGTGATGGTGGTCTTCGTATCGCCGAGATTGGCGGTGATCGATAGCAGGTGGCAGTTATCCACCACCGTCCAGGCCTGCTCGCGGGCGCCCTTGACCTCGAAGGAGACGATGGCGCCACCACTGGCCTGCTGCGTCTGCGCCAGCGCGTATTGCGGGTGCGACGGCAGTCCCGGGTAGAAAACGCGGGCGACCTTGGGGTGCGCTTCCAGCCAGTGGGCCAGCCGTGCAGCATTGGCGGCCTGCGCCTCGATCCGGATCTTCAGCGTTTCCAGGCCCTTGAGCAGGACCCAAGCATTGAACGCCGACAGCGTCGGCCCGGCGGTACGCAGGTACTTGAAAACTTCCTCGGTCAGTTTCTTCGGACCGCAGACGGCGCCGCCGAGGACGCGCCCCTGGCCGTCGATGTACTTGGTCGCCGAATGGACGACGAGGTCAGCGCCCATCTCCAGCGGCTTCTGCAGGATAGGCGTGCAGAAGCAGTTATCGACCGCAACCAGGATGCCGCGCGCGTGAGCGATTGCACTCAGCGCCCGGATATCGGCGATTTCGGTCAGCGGATTCGACGGTGTTTCCAGGAAGAACAGCCTGGTTTCCGGGCGGATCGCCGCTTCCCAGGCCGCCGGGTCGGTATGCGAGACGAAGGTGGTGGTGATGCCGGTGCGCGACAGGATGTTGTTGAACAGCTGCACGGTGGCGCCGAACAGGCTGTTTGAGGCGACGATGTGGTCGCCCTGCTTGAGGTGCGCCAGGCACAGCGCCATGATCGCCGCCATGCCGCTGGCGGTGGCAACGCAATCCTCGGCGCCTTCGAGTGCCGCCAGACGTTCCTCGAACATGGTCACGGTCGGATTCGAGAAACGCGCGTAGACGTTGCCTTCCTCTTCGCCGGAGAAGCGCTTCGCTGCCTGCGCGGCACTGCCGAAGACGAAGCTCGACGTCAGGTAAAGCGCTTCGGCATGCTCGCCGAACTGGCTACGCTCCTGGCCGGCGCGAACGGCCAGCGTTTCCGGACGGTAGTTCGGCAACCCAGCCATCATTCCTGCCCGCCGTTGGCCAGACCGAGCACCATCTGCTGCGATTCGCGGCCGTCGCCATCGTCTTCGTTCTTGTCGTCGCTCTTCGCAGGTTTCTTGCTGCGCTTGCCCTCGACGGCATCGAGATAATAGTCGTCGATATCGCCGGTGATGTAGCAACCGTCGAAGCAGGAGGCGTCGAACACGGTCAGGTCGGCGCGCAGCTTGGTGATCGATTGCTTGAGCGCCTCGATGTCCTGATAGACCAGCGCATCGGCGCCGATTTCGGCGGCGATCTGGGCGTCGCTGCGACCGGTGGCGATCAGTTCGGCACGCGTCGGCATGTCGATGCCGTAGACATTCGGGAAACGTACCGGCGGCGCAGCGGAAGCGAAATAGACCTTGACCGCACCGGCCGCTCGCGCCATCTCGACGATCTCGCGGCTGGTCGTGCCACGGACGATGGAATCGTCAACCAACAGCACGCGCTTGCCCTTGAACTCCTGGCCGACGGTGTTCAGCTTCTGGCGCACCGATTTCTTGCGCATCGCCTGGCCAGGCATGATGAAGGTGCGGCCCACGTAGCGGTTCTTGACGAAGCCTTCGCGGAACGGAATGTTCAGCACATGCGCCAACTGCATGGCCGAGGGACGGCTGGAATCGGGAATCGGAATGACGACGTCGATCTCGTCCACCGGAATCGCCGTCCTGACCTTCTCGGCCAGCAATTCGCCCATCGCCAGACGGGCTTCGTAGACCGGCACGCGGTCGATCACGGTGTCCGGCCGGGCCAGATAGACGTACTCGAAAATGCACGGCGCGTACATCGGCTGCTGGGCGCATTGGCGGGTGTGCAACTGGTGATTGAGGTCGATGAACACCGCCTCGCCCGGCTCGATGTCGCGGATGGTCTGGAAACCCAGGGTATCCAGCGCCACCGACTCGGAGGCAACCAGGTACTCGGTGCCTTCCGGGGTTTCGTTCTGACCGTAGATCAACGGACGGATACCGTGCGGGTCGCGGAACGCGAGCAGCCCATAGCCGGCGATGATAGCGACAACGGCGTAGGCGCCGCGGCATCGGCGATGGACACCGGCCACCGCCTGGAAAATGCTGTCCACATCCAGTTCATAACCGTGTGCCGCCGACTGCAGTTCATGCGCCAGCACGTTGAGCAGGACTTCGGAATCGGAATTGGTATTGATGTGTCGGCGATCAAGGCGGAACATCTCCTCCTTCAACTGCTCGGCGTTGGTCAGGTTACCGTTGTGACCGAGCACGATGCCAAACGGCGAATTGACGTAGAAAGGCTGCGCCTCGGCAAAGTTGTAGGCTGAGCCGGCGGTCGGGTAGCGGACGTGGCCGATACCGCAGTTACCCGGCAGCGCCCGCATGTTGCGGGTGCGGAAAACGTCGCGCACCAGCCCCGGCCCCTTGTGCAGGTGGAAGGTATTGCCTTCCGCCGTGGCAATACCGGCCGCATCCTGACCGCGGTGCTGCAGCACCATGAGTCCGTCGTACAGCAATTGATTGACCGGAGTAGTGGCCAAGACGCCGAGAATCCCGCACATGATATTTTCCTGATTAACTGAATCGAATACGTTTGGCCAGATCGTGTGGCAACATCGGTTTCATCGCCAGCACAGCCGTTTCCAGTGGCGGCGCCAGCGCCGCGCCGCGCCACCAAGGCTGGCTTGGTGCGGCCGTCATGCCACCGAGCGCCACCAGCAGCAGGGTCACCAACAGGCCCCGTGCCAGACCGAAGAACATGCCCAGCAGGCGGTCGGAGACCGACAGCCCCAAAGCTTTCACTGCCTTGAGGATGAGCAGGCGGACAATCGCCATCGCCACCAGCACGCCGACAAAGATCAGCGTACAACCGATCAGCGCGCGCACTGTCGGATCCTCGATCCCGCCCGGCAGCATCGCGCCGAGTTCGGGGCCAAAACTGAATGCTGCATAAATGCCCAGGCCCCAGGCCAGCAAGGCGATGACCTCGCTGACCATGCCTCGCCACAGGCCGAAGCCCAAGGAAAGCAGGACAATGGTCACGGCAATGTAATCGAACAGGGTCATGGCTTGGGTGCAATGACACCGGAAACGCCAATACGTTTCATCTTTTCCAGTGCCTTTTCAGCCGCATCGCGGCTCGGGAAGGGGCCGGCGCGCACGCGGATCTTCTTGCCCTGCGGCGAATCAAGCGGCTCGGTGAAGGTCTTGATACCCTGCTCGCCGAGCTTCTTGCGCAAATTATCGACATTGGCCTGGTTGGCAAAGGCACCGATCAGGATCAGATGCGGCGCCCCGGCCGCTGCCGCTGCAGGAGCTGGCGCCGGTGACTGTCCGGCAAGGATCGCCGCTGCCCGGCGGGCCTCGTCGTTGGCCGCCGCGCTGGGCGCTTCAGGCTTTTTCTCGGCCACCGGTTTTTCCGGCGCTTTGACCACCGGCTTATCGGCAGGCTTGGCCGGTGCCGGCGGGACCACCGCAGGCACCGGGGCCGGCGCAGGTGGCGGACTGGCTTCGACGACGCGGGCTGCCGGTGCGGCGGGCGCCTCACTCGTCGGCACGGGTTTTTCAGGCGGGCTTTCGACCGGCACGGCGACCATCGCCGGCGCGAACGGTTTGTCGTCCTGGCCGGGAATGCGGATTTCGACGTCCTGTACGGGTGGCCGCGGATCGTGATCCATCAGCATCGGCAATACCAGGGCGACGAGCGAGACGAAGAAGACGGCACCGACCAGGCGGCGGCGGGCGCGTTTCTTGAGCTGCAACTGAACGTCGTTGTCTTCCATCAATCAGGCTTTCCTGCCCAGCGCTTCGAGTGCGCCGGCCACCGTGTAGAACGATCCGAAGGCGAGGATTCTATCACTTTCCCCGGCTGCCTCCCGGGCCGCCCGCATCGCCTCGGCCGGCGTGTCGTGGCAGACGATCTCGCCGCCGACCCCGGCATCGCGCACGATCTGCGCCAGCGCCGCGGCGGTCGTGCCGCGCGGCCCCGGCAGGCTGGCCAGATGCCAGACGTCGACGCGATCCTTGAGCGGCGCCAGGGCGCCGGCGATGTCCTTGTCGGCGAGCATGCCGAGTACCGCCCGGGTGCGGTCGAAAAAACCCATGTTCGAGAGGTTGTCGGCGAGCACCTTGACCGCCTGCGGATTGTGGCCAACGTCGAGGACGATTGCCGGCTTGCCGGGAACGACCTGGAAGCGCCCGCTCAATTCGGTTTCGATCAAGCCCGGGCGGATCGCCTGCATGGTTACCGGTAGCTGGTCGGCAATGGCTTCCAGCGCCGCCAGCGCGACGCTGGCGTTGAACAACTGGGTCGGCCCGCGCAGCCCCGGGTAGGCCAGCGAGCGGCGCACGATCTGCGCGCCGCTACGGCACCACCAGCGCCACTGCAGGCGGTTTTCGGCGGCCTCGGCGCCAGGGCGTTCGAAACCGAAGTCGCGGCCGACCAGGCGCAGGTCGGCACCAATCGCCGCGGCGTGGTCGAGCAGGCGTTGCGGCGGCTGCGGGTCGGCGCACAGCGCCGGTTTGCCGGCGCGGAAGATGCCGGCCTTCTCGAAGCCGATCGATTCGCGATCCGGCCCCAGCCAGTCGGTATGGTCGAGCGCCACGGTGGTGACGATGGAAACATCCGGTTCATAGGCGTTGACCGCATCAAGACGACCACCGAGACCGACTTCGAGGACTGCCGCCTCGACACCGGCAGCGGCGAAGACTTCCCAGGCGGCGAGCGTGCCGAATTCGAAATAGGTCAGGGCGACGCCGGTCGCCAGTCGCGCCGCCTCGACCTTGGCGAAGGCGGTGCACAGTGCGGCGTCGTCGACCGGCACGCCGTTCAGACGGACGCGCTCGTTGTAGGCGAGGATGTGCGGCGAGGTGTAGCAGCCGACCTTGTAGCCGGCGCGGTCGATGATGTTCTCGAGGTAGGCGCAGGTCGAGCCCTTGCCGTTGGTGCCGCCGACGACGATCACCGGGCAGTGCTGGACCTGGCCGAGCGCCGCCTTGACCTGGCGGATGCGTTCCAGGCCGAGCTCGATGCCGGCCTGCCCCTTCGGATGCAGGCCTTCGAGATGGACCAGCCAGTCGGCGAGAGTCTTCAAGCGGCGGCCGGCTGGTTGAGCAGCAGCGCCAGCGTCCGCGCGACCTGGTCGCGCATTTCGCGGCGATCGACGATCATGTCGATGGCGCCCTTGTCGAGCAGGAACTCGGCACGCTGGAAGCCTTCCGGCAGCTTCTCGCGCACCGTCTGCTCGATGACGCGCGGGCCGGCGAAGCCGATCAGCGCATTCGGCTCGGCGATGACGACGTCGCCGACGAAGGCGAACGAGGCCGAGACGCCGCCCATGGTCGGGTCGGTCAGGATCGAGATGAAGGGCTGGCCGACCTGCGACAGACGGGTCAGCGCCGCCGTCGTCTTGGCCATCTGCATCAGCGAGAACAGACCTTCCTGCATGCGCGCACCGCCGGAAGCGGCAACGCAGATGAACGGCGTCTTCTGCTCGATCGCGACGTTGACCCCGCGCACGAAACGCTCGCCGAGCACCGAACCCATCGAACCGCCCATGAAGTCGAATTCAAAGGCAGCGGCAACCGCCGGAATGTTCTTGATCGCGCCCTGCATGACCACCAGCGAATCGCTTTCGCCGGTATCGCGGTTGGCATCCATCAGGCGATCCGGGTACTTTTTCGAATCCTTGAACTTGAGGCTGTCCACCGGCACCACCTCGGCACCGATCTCGAAGCGGCCTTCCGGATCGAGCAGCAGGTCCAGACGCTGGCGGGCGTTGATGCGATGGTGATGGCCGCACTTCGGGCAGACCTGCAGGTTGTTCTGCAGATCGGTCGCGTAGAGCACCGCCTCGCAGGCCGGGCACTTGCTCCACAGGCCTTCGGGCAGATTGCCGCGGCGCTGCTGGGCGCCCTGTTCGCGCTTGATCTTCGGGGGTAGCAGTTTGGTCAGCCAGCTCATTTTTTCACCTCATCCACACCGCGACGGATCTCGGCAACCAGCGCCTTGACGTTGGCGCAGGCCGAACTGTTGTCACCGTTCGCGGTTGATTTCTCGATTTCTTCGATAATCCGGCTGCCGACAACGACGGCATCGGCAAACGCGGCGATGCGCGCGGCGGTCGCCGCGTCACGGATGCCGAAGCCGACACCGACCGGCAGACCGGTCTGTTCACGGATCAGCGGCAGCTTCTGCGCCACCGCCTCCACATTCAGCGCGCCGGAACCGGTCACGCCGGCCAGCGACACGTAATAGACATAACCACTGGCGATCTTCGCCGTGTGGGCGATGCGCTCGGCGCTGGAAGTCGGCGCGATCAGGAAGATCGGATCCATGCCCTGCGCCTTCATCGCCGCGCCGAATTTCTCCGCCTCTTCCGGCGGATAATCGACCACCAGCACGCCATCGACGCCCGATTGCGCGGCCTTCTCGGCGAACGTCGTCAGGCCCATGGCTTCGATCGGATTGGCGTAGCCCATCAGCACCACCGGCGTCTTATCGTCCTCGGTACGGAAGCGGGTCACCAGTTGCAGTACCTTGCGCAGGCTCATGCCCTTGGCCAGCGCCCGCTCGGACGCGCGCTGGATGGTCGGGCCGTCGGCCATCGGGTCGGAGAAGGGCACCCCCAGCTCGATGATGTCGGCGCCGGCTTCGACCAGGGCGTGCATCAGCGGCACGGTCAGGTCGGCATCGGGATCGCCGGCGGTGATGAAGGGAATCAGTGCCTTGCGGCCCTCGCCATTGAGGCGTGCGAAAGTTTTTTGGATGCGCGACATCAGACGGACTCCTGCCGGGCCGCCCCAAAGGAGGCCAGCGCCCCCTCGGGGGGCAGCGAATGAAATGAGCGTGGGGGCATCAAAACACGATCCCCGACTTCTCGGCCACGGTGTGCATGTCCTTGTCACCCCGGCCGGAGAGGTTGACCAGCAGAATCTTGTCCTTGGCCAGTGTCGGCGCCAGCTTCATCGCGTAGGCGATGGCGTGGCTGGACTCCAGCGCCGGGATGATGCCTTCCAGGCGGCACAGGTCGTGGAAGGCCTTGAGCGCCTCGCCGTCCTTGATCGGCTGGTATTCGGCGCGACCGATGTCCTTCAGCCAGGCGTGTTCCGGGCCGACACCGGGATAGTCGAGGCCGGCGGAAACCGAGTGCGTCTCGATGATCTGGCCGTCCTCGTTCTGCAGCAGGTAGGTGCGGTTGCCGTGCAGCACGCCGGGGACGCCGGCGGTCAGCGAAGCGGCGTGCATGCCGGTCTCGATGCCGGAACCGGCGGCTTCGACACCGATCAGGCGGACATCCGGCACGTCGATGTAGGGGTAGAAGATGCCCATCGCGTTGGAACCGCCACCGACCGCAGCGATCACCGCATCGGGCTGGCGCCCGGCCATTTCCGGCATCTGTTCGAGGCATTCCTCGCCGATGATCTTCTGGAAGTCGCGCACCAGCATGGGATACGGGTGCGGACCGGCGACCGTGCCGATGATGTAGAAGGTGTTGTGGATGTTGGTGACCCAGTCGCGCATCGCTTCGTTGAGCGCGTCCTTCAGCGTCTTCGAGCCGGACTCGACGGGTACCACGGTGGCGCCGAGCAGCTTCATGCGATAGACGTTGGCCGCCTGGCGACGCACATCCTCGCTGCCCATGTAGACGACGCACTCGAAACCGTAGCGGGCGGCAACCGTCGCCGTGGCGACGCCGTGCTGGCCAGCGCCGGTTTCGGCGATGACGCGCGGCTTGCCCATGCGCTTGGCCAGCAAGGCCTGGCCGATGCAGTTGTTCACCTTGTGCGCGCCGGTATGGTTCAGATCCTCGCGCTTCAAGTAAATCTGGGCGCCACCGCAGACCTCGGACAGGCGCTTGGCGTGATAGATCGGTGACGGACGGCCGACGAAATGCTTGAGCTCGTAATCGTACTCGGCGCGGAAGGCCGGGTCGGCCTGGGCCGCAGCGTAGGCGGCCTTCAGCTCATCGAGCGCGCCGAACAGCGTTTCGGCAACGAAGACGCCGCCGTAGGGGCCGAAATGGCCGCTGGCGTCGGGAAAATTGTATTGCGATTGGGACATGGCGAAACTCCTGGAAAATGGGTGAACGGGAACCGGCGAAGATCCCGTTTCAGGGATGGTTCGCCAGGTGACGCCGCCAACAGGTTCGGGTGATACCGCCCACCGATTTCCGCATGATTTTCCTAAACTTCGCCGATCGCCGCATCGGCTGCCCGAACGGCAGCAACAAAAGCGGCGATCTTGTCGTGATCCTTGATCCCCTTGCCCGCTTCGACACCCGACGAGACATCGACCGCCACCGGTCGCACCCGACGGATCGCGTCGCCGACATTGTCCGCGTGCAGCCCGCCGGAAAGCACCAGATGCCCCGGCAGGCCCGGCGGAACCAGCGTCCAGTCGAACACGTGACCGCCACCACCATAGCCTTCGACAAAAGCATCGAGCAACAAACCGCGCGCATCGGAATACGAGCGCGCGAATTCTACCAGATCGAGCCCCGGCCTCACGCGCGCCGCTCGCAGCCAGGGTCTGGCGAAGCTGCGGCAGAACGCCGGCGCCTCGTCGCCGTGAAATTGGAGCAAATTGAGCGGCACTGCGGCGCAGGTCGCCCCGATTTCCTCAGCCGAGGCATTGACGAACAAGCCGACCACATCGACGAAGGGCGGCACCCGGCGCGCCAGTTCGGCGGCCCGTTCCGGCGTCACGTAACGCGGACTGGGCGAGTAGAAGACGAAACCGATGGCGTCGGCACCGGCGGCGACGGCGGCATCCACGTCAGCTTCGCGGGTCAGGCCACAGATCTTGATGCGGGTTTTCATGTCAGCAATCCATCGAGAAAATCATCGGCCGGTTCGGGCAGCCCCCATTCCGGCGCATAAACCGGACCGCGAAAATACAGGCCGTCCGGCGAGAAAGTCGGTGCCGCCTGCGTCCGGTCGCGCATCTGCAGCAGCGCATCGACCCAGTCCGGCGACTGCGCGCCTTTACCGACATGAACCAGCGTGCCGACCAGATTGCGCACCATGTGGTGCAGGAAGGCCGAGGCGGCAAAATCGAAGACGAACATTGCCCCGTGCTGGCGGACGCTGGCGCCGATCATCAATTTGACCGGCGACTTGGCCTGGCATTGCGCCGCCCGGAAGGCCGAAAAATCGTGCTCGCCAAGCAGTCGACTGCAAGCATCCTGCATCGCCGCCAGGTCGAGCGGCAGGTGGAACCAGCCGACCCGTCCCTGCCACAGGCCAGGCCGCTGCGGCCGGTTGAGCAGCAAGTAGCGGTAGCGCCGGCCGTGGGCGCTGAAGCGAGCATGGAATTCATCGCTCACCGGCTGCGCCCAGCGCACCGCGACACCGTCCGGCAGATGCGTATTGACGCCGCGCACCCAGGCCGTCAGCGGTCGCTCGACCGGCGCGTCGAAATGCACGACCTGCTGCGTCGCATGCACGCCGGCATCGGTGCGGCCGGCACACAAGGTCGCCACCGGCTGGCCGGCGATCTTCGCCAGGGCAGCCTCCAGCGCATCCTGCACGGTGCCGCCGCCGGCCTGACTCTGCCAGCCGTGAAAGGGCGAACCGAAGTACTCGACGCCGAGCGCAATCCTCACCACGCCATCACCCCCAGCAAGGCCAGTGTCGACACCAGCACCAGCAGGCTGTCACGTCTCAGCCATGCCTGCGTCTGCAAACTCAGCACATTCGGGCCGTCGTGCATCTCACCGCCAGCCGACAACACTTTGCGCCAGGCACCTTTTTCCTGTGCCTGCTGCAGGCGCTCCAGGACCAGCGACAGCCGAACGACCAGGCGTTCGCCGTCGAAGCCCAGACGCGAGGCCGGCAACAGCAGCCCTGCCAGACCGGCCAGCAGCCCTTCCCGCCCCAGGCGCGAGAAGAGGCACGACAGGCAACCGAGCATCACGATCAGGCGCAAGGCATGGACATTGGCCTCGGCCATACCCTCGTAGGTCGGCGCCCAGGCGATATCGGCATAGGCTTCCCCTGGCGTGTGATAGGCCAGGATCAGCCACAGGCTGAGCAACAACCAGCGGGCACGTCGGGTAAATGCAAACCACGGGCGGGCGACCCCGGGGATCAGCAGCAGGCAGGCGGAAATCAGCAGCAGGCCGGGATAAGCCAGATACTGAACCGCGAGCACGGCGGCAAACCACAGGAAGACAGCAGCAGAGGGATGCAGGGTATACGACTCCATAAATGCGAACGGCCCCTTGCGGGGCCGTTTGCCAGGCGCAATCAGCAGATTTTACCCGCCAATGCGCCCCAGGATGCTCTGCGCTTGCTCGACCAAGTCGCCGGAACCTTCGTTCAGCACTTCCTGCAACAGCTCGCGCGCCCCTTCAAGGTCGCCCATTTCCTCGTAGGCCTTGGCCAGATCGAGCTTGGTATTGACCTCTTCCCATTGCGCGTCATGAACCTCTGCTGCGGTTTCGTCCGCACCGGCACTGGCCTGGGACAACCCAGCCGGTTCCGGCAAATCAGCGGATTCGGTTTCCGTCGGTGAGGGTTCGGCGGAAAGATCCAGATTGATCGAGCCGATGTCGAACTCGGAAGGCATCATCGGCTGCCCCAGGAAGACCGAGTCGGAGAGCTTGACGTCGAAATCCATGTCATCCGCGCCCAGGGCCATCGGATTGACGATGGTATTGACCAGGTCAGGCGCATCCATGGTCAAGGGCTCGGCGGCAATTTCCGCTTCGACCTTAGACGCTTCTGCCGGAACTTCGACAGGCGTATCTTCTTCTACCACCACCGGCGTTACCGAGGTCGAAACCAGCGCCGCCAGGTCGTCGGCTTCCGGCATTTCCTCTACTGACACAGCACCCGCTTCAACTTCTGGCAGTTCGTCCAGCGCGAAGTCGCCGGTATCCACGGCTTGTCCGAAGTTACCGGCATTGGAAATCACCAGCGTGCCCTCGGGCGAGAAGTCGTGGGCAGGATCAGCAGCAGCGAACTCGTCCTCGACCGTCGCCGCTGGGGCTTCAACCGCGGCATCGAGCGGCGGCAGATCAAGTGCATCGAGCCCCTTGTCTTCCGGCTCGGCGTCGAGCGCGACAGCACCAAGCGAGGAATCTCCGCCGACCATGCCGCTCAGATCGAAGTCGAGCGCGTCCGGCGTGCTCTCACCGGTGACCACGGTATCGACGTAGGGCTCAGCCGGCCGCGGCACGGACAGGCTCAATTCCGCCTCGGCTGCTGCACCGGCTTCTTCAGTCAACTCTGCCACCGGTGCGGCATTGCCGAGATCGAAGTCCAGCGCCATCCCGTCATCGGCCGGTTCGGCAGCCGCAAATTCAGCGGCCATTGGCGATGTAGGCTCAAGCGCCGGCTCGGGTTCGGTGTCAAATTCCGGTTCGGCAAACGTCGGCGTCTCGAAAACGAGCGCATCGTCGGCACTGGTCTGCACCGGGGAGTCGACGCGCTCCGGCACATCCAGGGTGGCGGCAGCGGCCGTCGCGGCGGCTACCGCTGCGGTACTGGCAACCAGCGTGGCATCGGCATCGAAGGATTTGGCAAGCGACGGTTTGGCGGACTGTGCAGCCCCGCCGTACAGAGGATTCTCGGGGTCGATTTCGGCGCCCAGCGCCGCTACCTTCTCCCATTCCGGTCCAACACCTGCCGTCTGCGCATAGAGCTCGCTGGCCAGTGTTTCGAATTGCTTGATGCTGCGACGATTGGCGTAGATTTCAAGCAGCTTGGCGTGGATGGCCAAGCGACTCGGATCTTTCTGCATCGCCTCGAGGAGGATTTCCTCAGCCTGGGCGTCACGTCCGTAAGCCATATAGACATCGGCCTCGGCAACCGGATCGACTTCATCGGTATCGATCGTGCCCGGACCCGCCTGGCTGAACTCGCCGGTATGCGGCGGCGTGCTGGCGGTATCGACACTCTGGCCACCGGTCATGCGGAATACCGAATTCGGCCCGAGGCTGGATGGCGACGGCGCAGCCGTAGTTTCAGCACCGAGGGCATCCGGCTTGCGCCGACGACGATAGAGCAGAAGGCCGGTCAACAATGCAATCGCGGCAGCACCACCGGCCAGCGGCAGCGCATTGTCGAGCAGGGAGTCTTCCTCGACAGGCGCTTCCGGAACGACCGGCGCCGGCGCGACCGGCGGTTTGGTTTCAGCTGCCGGCGGCTCGGCCGCTGCAGGCTGAGCCGGCTCGGCTGGCGCTGGCGTCGTCGATGCTTCAGTGGCTGGCGCAGCCTGCTGGGCGGCGGGCTCGACCGGCGTCTCGGCCGGCTTGGTTTCAGGCACGGCCGCCTCGACTGCTGGCGCGGGCTTTTCCAGTTCGGCAAGTCGCTGGTTCTTCATTTCCAGCAACTTCTGTATTTCGGTCAGGTTGCGTTCAAGCTGCGTCACCCGCGCCTGCGACTCCTGCAGCGCCTTGTCGGCAGCAATGCGGTCGACCTCGGTGCCAGCCGGAGCATCGGCGCGCGACACCTTGACCTGATCGCGTGCGCTATCGACAGCCGGCGTCTTCTCCTCGACCTTGGGCGTGATCTTGCCAGCGGCACTCTGGGCCGCCGGCGACTCAGCCCGCGCCTCGGCCGCCGCAGCTGCCAGCTTGCGTCGGTAGGCAGCAAAATCGCCGGCCGACACGTAAACAGCGCGCGCCTCCTTTTCGGAAACGGCAGCAACACTGGCTTCATCCGGCACGTTCAGGATGACACCCGCCTTGAGACGATTGATGTCGTTCTCGATGAAGGCTTCGCGGTTGTTGCGATAGAGACCGACCAGCATCTGCTCGAGCGAGACGCTGGCGTAACGACGTTCATTGGCAATCCGCAGCAAGGTATCGCCACGTTCGACCAGCCGGGTTGAGGAATCGCCAGCCGGTGCCTTTTCCGGGGCCTTCGCAACCGGAGTCACGGCGGCGACTTCCGCTCTTTTGGGCGGCGGAGCCACCGTTTCAGGCGCGGCACCACCGCCCCTGACGGTTTCAACGATCTTGGCATCGACGCTGGTACGCATTCCCTGGCCGCTGGCAAACTCCGGCGGATCAAGCAGGAAAGTGTATTCCCGAACCAGGCGACCGGCCGGCCAGGTCAGCTCGACCAGAAAATCAAGGAAGGGCTCATTGACCGGACGCGCTGAACTCACGCGCAGGACCGATTTGCCGTTACTGCGTCGCTCCACCGCGAAGCGCAGGTCGGTCAGCGCCGAGGAGTATTCCACGCCAGCCTGTTTGAAAATATCCGGCGGCGCCAACCTGGCATTCATGCCAACCAGCTCCTCCCCCGTCGCCGAAAGCTCGACCTCGGCCTTCAGCGGCTGTCCCAGACTGGAGAAAACTGTCAGTTTCCCGAGTCCGGCAGCTTCGGCGGCCGTGGTCGCAAGCGACATACAGGAAGCGACGGCAAGCGCCAGCGCACATTTCTTGAATTTGGAAGAATTGTTCTCGGTCACGGCCATGCCCTGAGCGTATAACTTGGGAGAATCAAATTAACATCATGGACTTAGCAATGCAAGCTAAACCCGCTTCTCATTTACGGACTTTCAGCATATACCCAACAAATAAAAAACGGGGCAGATCGCCCCGTTTTTGCTAATCATGCCGAGTTCAGGCATCGAGCAGGATGCGCAGCATGCGCCGCAGCGGTTCGGCGGCACCCCACAGCAACTGGTCGCCGCAGGTGAAGGCAGCCAGGTACTCCGGGCCCATCGCCATCTTGTGCAGACGGCCGACCGGCACCGTCAGCGTGCCGGTAACGGCAGCCGGGGTCAGCTCGCGCTCGGAAATCTCGCGATCGTTCGGCACGACCTTGGCCCACTGATTGGCCTTGGCCAGCATGTCGCTGATTTCATCGAGCGGCACGTCCTTCTTCAGCTTGATGGTCAGCGCCTGGCTGTGGCAACGCATCGCGCCGATGCGTACGCACAGGCCGTCGATCGGGATCGAACCCGCCGTACGGAAAGCCGGCTTGCCGAGGATCTTGTTGCACTCGGCGCCGCCCTTCCACTCTTCCTTGGACTGGCCGTTTTCGTACGGCACGTCGATCCACGGAATCAGCGAGCCGGCCAGCGGCGTGTTGCGGAAGTTCTTCTTCGGGAAGCTGTCCGAACGAATGGTCTCGGCAACCTTGCGATCGATGTCGAGGATGGCCGAGGCCGGATCGGCCAGCAGGTCCTTGACCGAATCGTGGATGACGCCCATCTGGCTGATCAGTTCGCGCATGTTCTGCGCGCCGGCACCGGAAGCGGCCTGGTAGGTCATGGACGTGGCCCACTCGACCAGATCGTTCTGGAACAGGCCACCGAGGCCCATCAGCATCAGGGAAACGGTGCAGTTGCCGCCGATCCAGTTCTTGCCGCCCTTGGCCAGCGCATCCTTGATCACGTGCATGTTGACCGGATCGAGGATGATCACGGCGTCGTCAGCCATGCGCAGCGACGAGGCAGCATCGATCCAGTGGCCGTTCCAGCCGGCAGCGCGCAGCTTGGGGAAGACTTCCTTGGTGTAGTCGCCGCCCTGGCAGGTGATGATGATTTCGCAGGCCTTCAGCGCATCGATGTTGGACGCATCCTGCAGCGGCAGCGAGGCTTCCTTGCCGCCGAAGACCGGTGCCTTGCCGCCAGCGGCGGAGGTCGAGAAATAAACCGGATCGATATAGGCGAAATCGCCCTCTTCGACCATACGCTGCATCAGCACGGAACCAACCATGCCACGCCAACCGACCAGACCAACCTTCTTCATGACTCTCTCTCCAGATACAAGCTTTGTTTAACGCGCGAACCGCAGCTTTGGTTTACGCCAGCGCCGCCAGCACGGCGTCGCCCATTTCCTTCGTCCCGACCTTGTTGGTCCCGCGCTCGTAGATGTCGCCGGTGCGATAGCCCTGGGCCAGCACCTTTTTGACCGCGTTTTCCACCCGCAGTGCCTGTTCTTCCAGGCCGAAGGTGTAACGCAGCATCATCGCCGCCGACAGGATGGTGGCCAGCGGGTTGGCCACGCCTTTACCGGCGATGTCCGGGGCGGAGCCGTGCGAGGGCTCGTACAGGCCCTTGTTCTTGTCGTCGAGCGAGGCCGACGGCAGCATGCCGATCGAACCGGTCAGCATCGACGCCTCATCCGACAGGATGTCGCCGAACATGTTGCCCGTGACCATCACGTCGAACTGCTTCGGCGCCTTGACCAGTTGCATGGCGGCGTTGTCGACCAGCATGTGGCTGAGTTCGACATCCGGGTAGTCGTGGGCGATTTCGATCATCACGTCACGCCACAACTGCGTGCATTCGAGCACGTTCATCTTGTCCACCGAACACAGCTTCTTGTTGCGCTTCTGCGCCGCCTGGAAGGCAACATGGCCGATGCGGCGAATTTCCGACTCGCTGTAGACCATGGTATTGAAGCCAACGCGCTCGCCATTTTCCTCGCGCACGCCGCGCGGCTGGCCAAAATAAATGTCACCGGTCAGTTCGCGGACGATCAGGATGTCGAGCCCGGCAACGACTTCCGGCTTCAGCGTCGAGGCATTGGCCAGCTCCGGGTAGAGGATGGCCGGACGCAGGTTGGCGAACAGGTTGAGATCCTTGCGGATACCGAGCAGGCCACGCTCCGGGCGTTGCTCACGGGGCAAACCGTCCCACTGCGGGCCGCCGACGGCGCCGAGCAGCACGGCATCGGCTTCGCGTGCCAGTTTCTGGGTCGCTTCCGGATACGGGTTGCCGGTCGCATCGACCGCACCGCCGCCAAGCAGCGCCGTTTCCATTTCGAACTTGAGGTCGAGCGCATTGAGCACCCGCACCGCTTCGGCGGTGATTTCCGGACCGATGCCGTCACCCGGCAGCACACAAATCTTCATGTTTTCTCCTTATTGGGCGAACAGCCAGGGCTGCTCGACGCGGCGCTTCTCTTCGAAGGCCTTGATCTTGTCGGCGTGACGCAGGGTCAGGCCGATGTCGTCCCAGCCGTTGATCAGGCATTCCTTGCGGAAGGCATCGACCTGGAAGGGAATGGCGTGGCCGTCGGGGCGGACCACCGCCTGCGCCGGCAGGTCGACAACCAGCTTGTAGCCCGGCGTCGCCTCGACCTGCTGGAACAGCACCTCGATTTCGGCAGCCGGCAGCATGATCGGCAGGATGCCGTTCTTGAAGCAGTTGTTGAAGAAGATGTCGGCAAAGCTCTCGGCGATGATCGCCTTGAAACCGAAATCGAGCAGCGCCCACGGCGCGTGCTCGCGCGAACTGCCGCAGCCGAAGTTGGCGCGCGTCAGCAGTACTTCGGCCCCTTGGTAGCGCGGCTGGTTGAGCACGAAGTTGGGGTTCTTCGGGCGCTGCGAATTGTCCTGGCCGGGCTGGCCGACATCCATGTAGCGCCATTCGTCGAAGGCGTTCGGACCGAAGCCGGAACGCTTGATCGACTTGAGGAACTGCTTCGGGATGATCGCGTCGGTATCGACGTTGCTGCGATCAAGCGGCGCCACCAGCCCTTCGAGACGTACAAACTTATCCATCAGTCCACCACCTTCTGCACGGCTTCACCACCCTTTTTGAGCGCACCGCCAACAACTTCCCCTCCCTTATGCAGGGCACTTTCAACGGCCTCGCCCCCCTTCTGCAGGGCCTCACCGGTCTTTTCGGCACCGATCGCAACGTCCTTCTTGACACCTTGCGCGGTATTGCACGCAGCAATCCCGAAACACAACACAACCACCATCAGGAAACGCATCGTCATTACTCCTCAGAGAACGTCCCGCACATCGGCGAAACGGCCAGCAATGGCCGCAGCCGCCGCCATCGCCGGGCTGACGAGATGGGTCCGCCCACCCGGCCCCTGGCGCCCTTCGAAATTACGGTTCGAGGTCGAGGCGCAACGCTCGCCCGGCTCCAGACGGTCGGCGTTCATCGCCAGACACATCGAGCAGCCCGGCTCGCGCCACTCGAAACCGGCAGCAACGAACACTTTATCGAGGCCCTCTTCCTCGGCCTGGCGCTTGACCAGCCCGGAGCCCGGCACAGCCAACGCCAGCTTGACGTTGGCGGCGACATGACGGCCCTTGAGCACGGCAGCCGCCTGGCGCAGGTCCTCGATCCGCGAATTGGTGCACGAACCGATGAAAACCTTGTCGATGGCAATGTTCTGAATCGGCGTATTCGGGTTGAGCCCCATGTATTGCAACGCACGCTCCATGCCCTCGCGCTTGACCGGATCGGCTTCCTTGGCCGGATCGGGAACGACAGCGTCGATGCCGACCACCATTTCCGGCGACGTGCCCCAGGTCACCTGCGGCCGGATGTCTTCGGCCTTGAGCGTGACCACGCGATCGAACTGCGCGCCCGGGTCGGAATGCAGCGTACGCCAGTAGGCGACGGCTTTGTCCCAGGTTTCGCCCTGCGGCGAGAACGGCCGGCCATTCAGGTAGTTGATCGTGGTGTCGTCGACGGCGACGAAGCCCATCCGGGCGCCGCCTTCAATGGCCATGTTGCACAGCGTCATCCGGCCTTCCATCGACAGGCTGCGGATGGCGCTGCCGCCGAACTCGATGGCGTAACCGGTGCCGCCGGCGGTGCCGATGGCGCCGATGATGGCCAGCGCCACGTCCTTGGCGGTAACACCCTTGCCGAGCTTGCCTTCGACCGCGATCAGCATGGTCTTCGACTTCTTCTGCACCAGGCATTGCGTCGCCATCACGTGCTCGACTTCGGAGGTACCGATGCCGTGTGCCAGACAGGCGAAAGCGCCGTGCGTCGAGGTGTGCGAATCACCGCAGACGACGGTCATGCCTGGCAGCGTGGCGCCGTTTTCCGGACCGACGACGTGCAGGATGCCCATCCGCGGGTCTTTGAACGGGAAGTAGGCGAGTGCGCCGACTTCGCGGATATTGGCGTCCAGCGTCTCAACCTGCAGGCGGGAGATCGGGTCCTTGATCCCCTCGTCCCAGTGATCGGTCGGCGTGTTGTGATCGGGGGTCGAGACGATGGACGAAACGCGCCACGGCTTGCGGCCAGCCAGTTTCAGGCCTTCGAAAGCCTGCGGGCTGGTCACTTCATGGACGAGGTGACGATCGATATAGAGGAGTGCCGTGCCGTCTGCTTCCTGATGGACGACATGGTTCTCCCACAGCTTGTCGTAAAGTGTCTTCGACATGGGACCTGGCAGTGTGCGGTAAAGCCTTGAATTATTGCACAGGATCGGGCGTTTTTGCCGCCTGGAACACAGTGTCGGCCGTCACCCAGCGCCAGACCAGCAGCAGACCGGCCAACGCGAACACCGATCCGAGCGAGAAAGTCCAGCCGGCCCCCCAGTCATCCCAGGCCCAGCCGCTGACCAAGGCCCCGATCAGACCGCCGGCACCGAAGGACAGGCTGGAATAGAGCGCCTGCCCGCGCCCCTGCGCCTTACCCGGAAACCACTGGTTCACGGCGGCAATGGCGGCGGCATGATAAGCGCCGAAAGTCAGGCCGTGCAGCAGCTGAACGAAGATCATCGCCGCCACCGACTCGACCGCCCAGCCCATCAACAGGAAACGCAACACAGCCGCTGCAAAACTCAGCAGCAGGATGTCGCGCAGGCTGTAGCGGCGGGCGATCCGTGCCATCAACAGGAAGACGCCGATTTCTGCGAGCACTCCGAGCGACCACAGCAGGCCGACCGCCGTCTTGGCATAACCGTGACCGCTGAGGTGGATCGAATAAAACACGTAGAAACCGCCATGCGCCGCCGACATGGCAAAACACGCCCCCATCAGCGCCAGCACCCGCGGCTGGCGCAGGATGTCGCGGATCGGTGTTTCCTCGCCGGTCGCTGAATGGAGGGGCGCTTCCGGCAGAACCAAGGCAAAGACCAGAATGCCGAGCAGGATGAAGGCGCACACCCAGAGCACGCCGACCGGCGCCACCCAGTCAAGCAAGGCGCCGGTCCCCATCACTGCGATGATGAAACCGACCGACCCCCACAAGCGGATATTGCCGTAGCGTCCGCGCTCCTCGCGCAGGTGATCGAAGGTCAGCGTTTCGACCAGCGGCAACGCGGCGCTCCAGAACAAGGCCAGCACCGCCATCGCCACCAGCATGCCAGGCAGGCGGTCGAGCCAGAAGAAAGCGAGAAAGCCCGCCAGGCCAACTGCCCCAGCCAGCCGGATGACCGCCAGACGATGGCCGAAGTGATCGACCAGCCAGCCCCAGAGATTGGGACCGAACAGGCGCATCAGCTGCATCTGCGACATCAGCAGGCCGATGTCCCAGGCCGAGAAACTCAGCGACTGGAGATACAGCCCGAAATACGGCGAGAAAGCGCCGATGAAGGCGAAATAGAAGAAGTAATAGCCCGACAGACGCCAGTGCGGCAGGGCTTGCATACCGCGCTCCTAGCGTCGGCGCCGCCGGGCGGCGCGCAGTTCAGCCAACCGACTGCTGGCCGGCACGGAAGGCCAGCAGCATGTGATAGAGCTCGTCCTTGAGCTTGACCCGCTGTTTCTTCATGTCTTCCAGCGTGAAATCGGCAACCGGCATGTCGTGCGCTTCCAGATCCTCGACCTTGCCGGTCAGCCGGTTGTAGCTGGCGAGCTGACGCGAGAACAAGGCATTGCCCGCCTTGAGGGCGGTGATGGCATCGGCGAACTCCGGGAATTCGCTGAGAAGATCGTGATGGTCAACCTGCATGATGCTCCCCTTCAGTAGACACGGCCAGCCGCCATGGCCAGCCCGTGGAAAATCTCAGCCCGGCAGGCGTGGCGTCGTGCACACGACGTCGCCGCACTGCGCCCGGTGGCGCAAGGCATGATCGATCAGCACCAGCGCCAGCATCGCTTCGGCAATCGGCGTCGCCCGGATGCCGACACAGGGATCGTGGCGCCCCTGGGTCGCCACCTCGACCGCGTTGCCGTCGACATCGACCGAACGGCGCGCCTGGGCAATCGACGAGGTCGGCTTGATCGCCATGTTGACGACAATCCGCTGGCCGGTCGAAATACCGCCGAGCACGCCGCCAGCGTGGTTGCTGGCAAAACCCTGCGGCGTCATCTCGTCGCCGTGCTCGCTGCCCTTCTGGGCGACCGACGCAAAACCGTCGCCGACCTCGACACCCTTGACCGCGTTGATGCCCATCATCGCGTAGGCAATCTCGGCGTCGAGCCGGTCGAACACCGGCTCGCCCCAGCCCGGCGGCACACCGTCGGCGGTCACGGTTATCTTCGCGCCGACCGAATCGAGCGACTTGCGCAGGTCGTCCATGTAGCTTTCCAGTGTCGGCACGAGCGCGGCATTGGGCGCGAAGAAGGCGTTGCCGTCGATGTCGTCGGCGCTGACGAAAGGAATCTCGATCGGCCCGAGCGCGCTCATCCAGCCGCGGATGCTGACGCCGTAGCGTTCCTTCAGCCACTTGCGGGCAATCGCCCCGGCAGCGACGCGGACCGCCGTTTCGCGCGCCGACGAACGACCGCCGCCGCGATAGTCGCGGAAACCGTATTTCTGGGTATAGGTGTAATCGGCGTGACCGGGACGGAAGGTCGTCGCGATGTTGCCGTAATCCTTGCTGCGCTGGTCCTGGTTGCGGATCAGCAGCGCAATCGGCGTGCCGGTGGTCTTGCCCTCGAACACCCCGGACAGGATTTCGACGGTATCCGGCTCGCGGCGCTGGGTCACATGCCGCGAGGTGCCCGGCTTGCGCCGGTCGAGTTCGGCCTGGATGTCGGCTTCGCAGAGCGCCAGCCCCGGCGGGCAGCCATCGACGACACAACCGATTGCCGGACCATGCGACTCGCCAAAGGAAGTCACCGTAAACAGGGTGCCGAAGGTATTGCCGGACATGAAATCACACCATATTTGAGGAGGGCGGAGTGTACCACGCCGCCCCCTTGCCGCCCGCCCGCAGGACTCAGGCCGCCGTTTCTTCCGGCCAGTTCTTGATGTAGTTCTTGAGCAGCGCGTTCTCCAGGCCCTGCTCCTCAAGCACAGCCTTGGCCACGTCGAGGAAGGAAATCACGCCGAGCAACTGTCCGTTATCGACGACCGGCAGGTAGCGCGAGTGCTTTTCTATCATCAACCGGCGCAGGTCGTTGGCTTCCATGTCGGGGTAGGCAATCACCGGATCTGCAATCATGACGTCACCGAGCGGCAGATCGGTTCCCTGCCCGCCTGCCGCCTTAAGTGCCTTGAGCACTTCACGGAAGGTGACGATACCGACCATGCGCCCCTCGTCCATGACCACCAGCGAACCGACGTCCAGGTCGGCCATCGTCGCGATGGCCGAAGCCAGCGACTGCCCCGGTGTCGCGGTATACAGTGCGCCGCCCTTGACGCGGAGGATTTCCTTGACCTGCATTGTTCTCTCCTTGATTGCGCAGTGCGCTTTGCGACGATCTTAGATTAAGGCGGGCGTTTCGCAAAGGACTTGCGCCTGCCGCCCGGCAGCCGCCGTCGGGAATGACAGACAAAAGAAAGAAACTATCGACGTATTTAACAAAATTTATGGCTTTACCACTTGCCGAACGTCATAGGCCTATATAGAATTCGTCATATGACCTAAGTAATACCTGTTTAAGACGGTCAGATACGAATACATTTATTGCATAGGAGAGATTTCCATGACTTCCGTCAAAACCATCGAAAAAATCGACGCCCGCGAGATTCGCCGCAAGCTGGGCCTGAACCAGCAACAATTCTGGTCGGCACTGGGCGTTACCCAGAGCGGCGGCTCCCGCTACGAGAGCGGCCGCAACATGCCGAAGCCGGTTCGCGAACTGCTGCGCCTGGTTCACGTCGAGCAGATCGACATCCGCACCATCAAGCGCGATGACTGGGAAGTGGTCGAGTACCTCAAGGCCCAGGAGCCGGAGCTGTACAAGTCGCTGAAGAAGTCGGCGCGCAACCACGCCAAGAAGGCCGCCTGATTGACGCCCCGGCAACGGGGCACGGCAGCCGCAGCGGGCCTCAGGGTGAGACGATCACCTTGAGGCCCGTTTCTTTTTCGATCTGCGCGGCGAATTGCTGCATGACGGCCGCCGGCAGGGCGCTCAGGCGCGGTGCCGCCGGCTGCATCGACGGCCGTGCCAGCCCGTACAGATGGACGCCGGCGAGTTTGCCGGCCAGCGGTTGCAACAAGCGGCAATAGGCATCGGCCGATTCTTTCGCGGGCGCCTGCCCATCGAAGGCGAACCAGCAAGTCTGCACCCAGGTGCGCACCAGACCCGCACAGATTTCTAGATTGCGCGCCGCCTTTTCCGGCGAACCGGGAATCTCATTGACCAGGGCAATCTCGTCCGCCAGTGCCCGATCAAGCTTGAACCAGACCTCGCCCGCCAGTTCGGACAGGCGGCGCAACCCGTCCTGCACGCCCGGGCGGTGGACCAGGCTGCCATTGGTGATCAGACGCACCGGCAAGCCCGGCACCAGACGCTCGACGATGCGCCCGACCACATCGACGGCGGCGGCAAACTCGGCCGCCGAGGTCGGCTCGCCATTGCCGGAAAAGGCGACGTCGACCAGGCGACGCGCTTCGGGTGGCGCATGACGGGACAGGTAATCGCCATCAATCGCCGCCTGCAGGAAGCCCGACAACTCGCCCGCCAGCAGATCCAGGTCGATCGGCGGCGGCCCGCCGCGGCTCAGCCCCTCGACCTGGCAATAGACGCAGGCCCAGTTGCAGGCATTGTTCGGATTGAGATTGACGCCCACCGAGACCCCACCGGCACGTCGGGAAACGACCGGATAAACGTAGCGGAGGCCGGCGCTGTCGCGGCTGTGATCAACGGTGGTAAGCATGCCTGCATTGTATAATCGGGCGGTCCAACGGCGAACCCCTTGCCCATGCCAATCCACCGCAGTCAGGCACTCGCATGAACGAACCCGCACCGACCGTGCGCCCCGGCGGCAACTCGACGGCACTGGTGCTGACAGGTGGCGGGGCTCGCGCCGCCTACCAGGTCGGCGTTCTGCTGGCGGTCAGCAAACTGGCCGGCAAGCAGCGGCGACGCAATCCCTTCCCGATCATCTGCGGCACCTCCGCCGGCGCCATCAATGCCGTCGGCCTGGCCTGCCAGGCCGACAACTTCGGCCGGGCGGTCACCACCCTGGCCAGTTTCTGGCGCAACATGAAGGCCGGCGACATCTATCGCACCGACCCGATCGGCGTCGGCGCGGCCGGCGCGCGCTGGCTGTCGGCACTGGCTTTCGGCTGGCTACTCGGCCGGCCACCGCGCTCGCTACTCGACAACTCTCCCCTGCATTCGCTGCTGCACCGGAACATGGACCTGGCCGGCATCGACCGCGCGATCCGTCGCGGCGCCTTGCACGCGATCAGTATTTCCGCCTCCGGCTACGACTCGGGACAACACATCAACTTCTTTCAGGCTGCGACCGATGCCCAACCCTGGCACCGCTCGCAGCGCATCGGCGTCAAGACCGAACTGAGCATTGGCCACCTGCTGGCCTCCAGCGCCATTCCCTTCATCTTCCCGGCGACGCGGATCAATCGCGAATACTTCGGCGACGGCTCGATGCGTCAGATCGCCCCCTTGTCGCCGGCCATCCACCTCGGTGCCGAACGCCTGCTGATCGTTGGCGCGCCGCGTCGCGACGAACATCGGGAGCGGCTGCACACCGACGACTACCCTTCGCTCGCCCAGATTGCCGGCCATGCGCTGTCGAGCATCTTCCTTGACGGGCTGGCGGTGGACATTGAACGTGTCGAGCGCATCAACCGTACCTTGTCGGCGATTCCGGAGGATTTGCGGCAGGCGTCGGGAATCAAGCTGCGGCCGATCGACACCCTGGTCATTTCGCCCTCCGAGCGTATCGACCGGATCGCCGCCGAACACGCCCACACGTTACCCTGGCCGATCAAGCTCCTGCTTGGCGGGATCGGCGCGATGAACCGGCGCGGCGGCGCACTGACCAGCTACCTGCTGTTCGAAAAGCCCTTCACCCGCAAACTGATCGACCTCGGTTACGCCGACACGCTGGCCCGGGCCGGCGAAGTCGGCGATTTCCTCGAACTGTAGCTTACTGGCCGGCCTCGACCAGACGCCGGGCGCGAACGCCGGCGGCCAGGCGCTCAAGCACGAGCAGGCTGTCATCCCAGTGGATGCAGGCGTCGGTGATGCTCTGACCATAGGTCAGCGGCTTTTCCGGCGACAGGTCCTGACGCCCCTCGACCAGATGCGACTCGACCATGACCCCCATGATCCGCTCCTCGCCGGCGGAAAGCTGAGCGGCGACGCTGTCGCAGACCTCCATCTGCAGCTTGTACTGCTTACGGCTGTTGCCGTGCGAGAAATCGACCATCAGTCGCGCCGCCAGACCGGCCTTGGCGATTTCCTGGCAGGCTGCATCGACGCTGGCGGCGTCGTAGTTGGGCTCCTTGCCACCGCGCAGGATGACGTGGCAGTCCTCGTTGCCCATCGTGGACACGATGGCGGTATGGCCGGACTTGGTCACCGACAGAAAGTGGTGCGGCGAATTAGCCGAACGGATGGCGTCGACCGCGATCCGCATGTTGCCGTCGGTGCCGTTCTTGAAGCCGACCGGACACGACAGCCCGGAAGCCAGTTCGCGGTGCACCTGCGATTCGGTGGTACGGGCACCGATGGCGCCCCAGGCAATCAGGTCGGCCGTGTATTGCGGGGTGATCGTGTCGAGGAACTCGGTCGCGCAGGGCAGGCCGAGTTCGTTGATCTCGAGCAGGATGCGCCGCGCCAGGCGGATGCCTTCGTTGATACGGAAGGTATTGTCGAGGCGCGGGTCGTTGATCAGCCCCTTCCAGCCGACCGTGGTGCGCGGCTTCTCGAAGTACACGCGCATGACGACGATCAGGTCGTCGGCATACTTATCCGCCTCGCGGGCGAGACGCTTGGCGTACTCCATCGCTGCATCGTAGTCGTGGATCGAACAGGGGCCGATGACCACCAGCAGGCGGTCGTCAGCACCGTGCAGAACACGGTGGATGGCTTGGCGGGCGGCATAGGTCGTCTGCGCGGCGCGCCCGGAAGCCGGGTATTCGCGGAAAACGTGGGCCGGTGGTACCAGTTCCTTGATTTCCCTGATCCGTACGTCGTCGGTGACCGGTTTACCCGTAGCCGTGCTGTTCGCTGCCATGTCCTGAACCATCCAGTAGAAATTGCCGAAGATCGGCCATTCTACCGGAAGGCAAGGCGCTACGGCTTCACGGCAGTTGCGTCAGGTAATGCGAGAGGGAAACGATGTCTTCGTTCTTCAACGGCGCGGTGGCAATCCTCATCAGTTGATTGTTGCGCACGCCGGTACCGTCACGATAGTGAGTGATCGACTTCTTCAGGTAAGGCTGCTGCTGGCCGGCCAGCCGCGGATAGAGTTCGCTGCCGCGAGCATCTGCGCCATGGCAGCGGGCACACAGCTTGTCGAAGAGGACCTTGCCATGGGCGATCTGGCTGACATCGGCCTTGGAGGGCGGAACCGTGACGCTGGCGTAATAGAGGGCGATCTGGGCACGCTCCTCGTTGTTGAGGACCTTGATCAGGCCTTCCATGAATGCATCCTTGCGCTCGCCGGCACCGAACTTGCGAATCTGTTCGAGCAGGTAAGCGGGATGCTGACCGGCCAGATTCGGCACGTCGCTGGTCTTGGCAACGCCGTTTTCACCATGGCAATTGGCGCAGAAAAAGCTCGCCTTCTTGCCGGCAACAACTGCTGCCTGGAGCGTGGCCGGATCGGCCTGCAGGGCCTTCATGCGCTCGTGAGCCGCCGACTGGGCGAACAAGGGACCGCTCGCCAGCAGAGTGGCCAGAAACAGGATCACGCGCATGACTTGACTCCGGAAAATGACAATGCGGAATTATGCCGTCCCGCCCACCGTCAGTCCATCGATTCGCAGCGTTGGCTGCCCCACGCCGACCGGGACGCTCTGCCCTTCCTTGCCACAGGTGCCGACACCGGGGTCGAGGCGCAGGTCGTTACCGATCATCGACACCCGGGTCAGCGCGTCCGGGCCATTGCCGATCAGCGTCGCACCCTTGATCGGCCGGGTCACCTTGCCATCCTCGATGAGGTAGGCCTCGCTCATCGAGAAGACGAACTTGCCGCTGGTGATATCAACCTGACCGCCGCCGAAGTTGGCGGCGTAGATGCCCTTCTTGACCGAGGCGATGATTTCCTGCGGATCGTGCTCGCCGGCCAGCATCATGGTGTTGGTCATGCGCGGCAGCGGCAGGTGGGCGAAGGACTCGCGGCGGCCGTTGCCGGTCGGGGCGACGCCGCTCAGGCGGGCATTCAGGCTGTCCTGCATGTAACCTTTGAGGATGCCGTCCTCGATCAGCACGTTGCGCTGGGTCGGGTTGCCCTCGTCGTCGATGTTCAGCGAACCACGCCGGTCGGCGATGGTGCCGTCGTCGATGACGGTGACGCCCTTGGCGGCAACGCGTTCGCCGATGCGCCCGGAAAAGGCCGAGCTGCCCTTGCGGTTGAAATCACCCTCGAGGCCGTGGCCGACGGCTTCGTGCAGCAGGATGCCGGGCCAGCCGGAACCAAGAACGACGGTCATCTGCCCGGCCGGCGCCGCTTCGGCGCGCAGGTTGGTGACCGCCTGGTGCACCGCTTCGCTGGCGTAACGCTGCAGCACCTCGTCGTTGAAATAGCCGAAGTCGAACCGCCCACCGCCGCCCGAGGCGCCCTGCTCGCGCCGGCCGTTTTCCTCGACGATGACCGAGATCGAACAACGCACCAGCGGCCGGATGTCGGCGGCCAGCCGGCCGTCGGAACCGGCGACCAGGATCACCTCGTACTCGCCGGCGAGCGAGGCATTGACCTGCTGGACACGGGTATCGAGCGCCCGGGCGAAGCCTTCCAGGCGTTCGAGCAGTTTGACCTTGGCGTCCGCCGGCAGCGATGCCAGCGGATCGTTCGGCAGGTAGAGCGCGCGGGCGCCGGCCGAGGCGCGCAGCGCCGGCAGTACGCCGGACTGGCCGGCAGCGGCAATGGCACGCACCGCACTGGCCGCGTCGCCGAGCGCAGCAGCGCTGATGTCGTCGGAGTAGGCAAAGGCCGTCTTCTCGCCGGACAGGGCACGCACACCGACCCCCTGATCGATATTGAAGCTGCCCGATTTGACGATGCCCTCGTCGAGACTCCAGGCCTCGGAGCGCGAATACTGGAAGTAGAGATCGGCGTAATCGACCTGATGCGCCATGATCTGCCCAAAGGTCCGCGACAGGTCGGTTTCGCTCAGGGAGAAAGGCGTCAGCAGCAGGGATTCGGCTTGCGCCAGCGCGTTGGGTTGGCTCATGGAACGTCCTTATAGTTTGCGGTGGGCGAGCGCCGGCAGGCTCTCGCGGACTTCGGCAATGCGTTGGTGGTCGAGGTCGGCGATGACGACGCCCGGCCCTTTCAATTTACGGTCGAGAATTTCGCCCCAGGGGTCGACGATCATGCTGTTGCCGTGGGTCAAGCGACCGCTTTCGTGGCGCCCGCCCTGGCCGACGGCCAGCAGGTAACACTGGTTCTCGATGGCGCGGGCGCGCAACAGGATTTCCCAGTGCGCGCGACCGGTGGTTTCGGTAAACGCCGCCGGCATCAGGATCAGGTCAACCGCGCCGAGGCTGCGGTAGAGCTCGGGGAAACGCAGGTCGTAGCAGATCGACAGAGCCACACGCCCGAACGGTGTCGTTACCGCGACCGGCGTATCGCCGGCTTCGATGAAGGCGGCTTCATCGTAGGACTCGTCGCCCTTGCGGAAGCCGAACAGGTGGATCTTGTCGTAGCGGGCGACGCATTCGCCCTGCGGATTGAACACCAGGCTGCTGTTGCGCATCTTGTCCGGGACGCTGGCCGTCAGCGGAATCGAGCCGGCAAACACCCAGATGCCGTGACGCTGCGCGGTCTGCGCCAGCCAGTCCTGGATCGGCCCCTGGCCAAAGGCTTCGCGGGCACGGACGCGGTCGGCATCGACGGCGCCGATGACCGGAAAATATTCAGGCAGGACGACCAGCTGCGCGCCCTGCGCGACAGCGTCCTCGACCAGACGTCCGGCCACCACCAGATTGTCGGCGACGCGCGGCCCGGAGACCATCTGCAAGGCGGCGATACGGCAATTCTGCGGATTCATGGTTTCTTTTCCTGTACGTTGGCCGGCGCCTTTTCCTCGCCCAGGCCGAGTTTTTCCACCTGCGGATCGCTCCAGCTCCCGGTGACATGATAACGGTAGCTGAACACTCGGCTGAGCGGGTTCTTGAGCACGGTATTGGCAACCAGCGCCGCCGCGCCGGCCACTGGATTGACCAGCGCCGCCGCACCGATGGCCAGGGTACTGACCTCCGGCCGTACACCCACACGCAGATCCTGGGTTTCCTGCTTCAGGTCGGTACTGCCCTCGATCGCCACCTGCGCCGCCGGCCCGTTGATCATCAGGGGGCTGAGCGTGCGCATCATGCCGGCTTCGACCGCCAGCTTGCCTTCGATGCTGTCAAAGGCCAGCCCTTCGCTGAACAGGTCGCGAAAATCCAGCGTCAAGCGGCGCGGCAGCGATTGCAGCGAAATCAGGCCGAGCAGACGACCAACCCCGGGTTCGAGCTTGTTGAACTGCCCTTTTTCCGCCTTGACCTCAAGTTCGCCGCTCAGCGACGGGTAATGCAGGTCAGTCAATGGTCCATTCCAGCGCAGGCTACCGGCCAGCCGGGCCTTGCCCTGGCGGACCGCGTCCTCGTAGCCAAGCCGGGTCAGCAGCTTGCCGATATCGTTGGCCGTCAGTTCGAAGTCGAGATCGGTACGCTGACGCTGACCGCGCGTCCACCGACCACTACCGGCCAGTTCTCCGTCTGCGTTGCTCAGTCGCAGTTTCTCCAGCAACCAGGCCCCGCGTAGATTACGCGCCCGCAACTCAAGTTGGCCGAGCAACTTGTTGCCCAGACGCAGGTCATCGACCTGCAGATTCATGCCCGGCAGGCTGTCGATGACCGACGACGATGAGCTTCCCCCACCCGCTGATTGAGGCAGATGCAATTTTTGCAGCCGCCCCTCCACCCAACCGTCGCCAGCACTGCGCCAGACCAGGCTACCGGCCGACTCGCGCGTTTTCAGGTCGATCTTCCAGGATTGCGCCTGCGGCACCAGGCCGAGTTCGACTTCATGATAGTCGCCGCCGAACAGACGTAGCAGCGGCGTGCGCAAGCTGAGGGACGACAGTGGCAAGGCACTTTCGGCCGCCCCATCGCCTTCGGGAAGATAAGCGCGCCAGGCATCGCCATCGATTCTGGGCATCGCCACACGAACATCCAGCCCACTGGCGGGCAGGACAGCCTCAGCCGCCCCCAGGGCAAACGCTCCTCGGGTCCATTTGCCACCCTGACGCTGAATCACGCCGCGGGCCACATCGCCGAGGCTGATCCGGTATTGCTCGCTATCCGGGGCTGGTGCCGTCCGCTCGATACGCAATGGCAGGCGGGTTGTCGCCGACTTGTTGAGCAGGTCGGGCAAGGGCGAACTGATACCGAGCAGATCCGAGGTCACCAGCACGTAGGCATTGCGACGATGGATGACCAGGTCGGCCTTCCAGGGCGTGCTTCCGGCGAGTTGATCGAGCAGCGGCCAGCCGAAATGCCTTGCCACCTCGACGATTCCGGCGGTGCCGGCGGCACTGACCAGAACCTTGCCGCCTTCGCTACCGACCTTGACCCGCAACGGCCCGCCAAATCCACGGCCGGTGATTTCCGTGGCCGATATCGATCTGTCGGTCAGATCCAGCCGGCCATTGACCTGCGTGATCGTCGGCAGCCCCTCGACCAGATGCACCTGATTATCGTGAAAATGGTAGGCCCCGCGCATCCGCGTTTCCAGCGGGCGCCGCAAGGGAATATCGAGCTCGAGATCAAGACGGCCGTTGCCGACGGCACGCATGCCTTCGGTAAAGTGATCGATACTGGCAGCCACTGGACTGCGCTCGATGAAATCGAGAAATTCGCTGGTCGGACCGGTCGCCGCACCGCGCACCAGCAACACCTCGTCTTCGACGTCAAAATCAGGAATGACCACCGTCACATCCGGCAACTCGGCGCCCAGAATGCGGCCGGCGGTCGCATGAACGCGCATGCCGAAATCGAAGCTCATGTCGCCACTGACCCCTTCGATGACTGGCCAGCCATCGGCATAGTCGATCCGCGCATCACGCGCCTTGGCGGTCACCAGGAATTTGCCGGTGGCCGGATCGCGGAACGGGAAATCGTGCAGATTGCCCTTGAGCACCAGCCGGGCGTCGTGGGCAGTACCACCAGTGATGCCGCGCCGTAGCCATTCCCGGGCATCACGATTGACCGCGTGCGGCATGTAGCGCCACACCGCGTTGCCGTTGGCCCGCTCGATGCTGGCTTCGAGATCGATCTCGCCCGGCCCGTCGCCATTGAAACGATATTTGCCCTGAGCCTTGCCGGTGGCGTCCGGACCGGAGAACAGCACCTCCTCGATGGCGACCTCGAGTGCCGCCGGCGTGTTCTTCCAGCCGACCCGCGCCTTGAGCGTGTCGAAGGCGATATCCGGCTCGGGAAACACAGCCGGCAAGGACAGCGAGGACTGCGCCGCATCGATCTGCACCCGCCCGCCCTTCTCGCTCAAGTCGATGCTGCCGGCCAGACCGAGCGCCCCGGGAAAATAGTCCTGAGCCTGCACGCCCAGGCCGGAGAAGCCTGCAGCCAGGGCATAACGCGTCAGCTTGTCGCCCTGCAAGCCCCAACTGGCCCGCAGGTCGCTGATCCGGCCTTGCGGCGCATAAGCCTGCAACAGTTCCCGGCTACGCGCATCGAGCGGCAGGTGGCCAGCCAGCTGGGCCAGTACCGCGAGATCGAGGCGATTGGCGCGCAGATTGCCATTGATCCCGCCCGGCAGATTGCGCCAATCCACATGAAAATCCGTCGGCGCAACGTGCACCCCGTCGCTGGTCTGCAATTCGAGCTTCTGCGCCGTCACCGCCCAGGCATCACTGCGGTATTCACCAAGCAGGCGCCCACGCATTGCCGACAGATCGAGGACCGGCAGTTGCTCGCCGAGGCGGACGCTGAGGTCGGCCAGGGCCAGATCGGCAGTCAGTTTGCCGTTGCCCTCGGCCAGTTTCCCCCACAGACGCAAACCACCGCGACCACGCGGCAGGGATACCGGGTAATCGATCCACGGCTGCCAGCCGGCCAGATCGGCGCGATCGACTTCCAGATACAGACTGCCCGAGTAATGCTCAAGCGCCTCGTGCATATCCCCATACACCTCGCCACGCAGATCGATGCGCGTCGACAGTTCCGCCGGCGGCAAGGCCGACAGCCCGAACCGGTGTCGCCGCCCCCGGTTGTCCAGGCCGAACTGGAGGTCTTCGAGCACCAGCGGCGGCGCCCCGCGCAGGGCATCCTCCCAGACGATGGTGGCGTCATGGACACGGATGCGTAACTGGTCCAGCACCCACTCGGCGAAAGCCGGATCACCGCCGTCGTCTGAAGCCATCCCGGCAACACGGATTCGCCCGTCGACATCGCGCCGGACATGCAGCACCGGTCGGTCGAAGGACAATAACGCCAAGACCGGCTGGAACTGCCACAGGCTGTGCCAGGAGAGGACGGTATCGATACGCTCAAGCGTCAGTGCCGGCTGGCCGTCGGCGTCGAGCAGTGAGACGCCGTCGAGGACCAGTTCGGGATTGAGCCCGCGCCAATGCGCCTCAATCCGCGCAATCCGCACCGGCTGACCAACCGCCTGGCTGGCCAGCCCTTCGATCTCGCCCCGGTAGTCGGCCACCGATGGCAGGATGACGAAACGCAGGGCCAGCACCAGCGCCACGAACAGCAACCAACTGGCCAGCACCAGCCAGCCGGCCAGCCGCAGCGCACGCGCGACCCAGGGCCGGCCGAGCAAGGCACGCAAGCCATGCAGCCGGTAGTACAGTGCCCGGCGCGAATCCGGGGAAAGTTCGGGAATGGGGTGGCTGGACGGATTACTCAAGCGTCGCGTCGCTTTGCCAGAAAGGGTGATAGATCACTACAATCGAAAGACTGAAAACAGGACGACCATTCTACCCTCTCGGCAGGGAGCCGAACGCAAACATGGACACCACCCCGATCGACCCCCGCTGGCAAAGGGCACTGGCCCACAGCCGTTACCTGAGCAACCTGCTGCAGGCCCGCCCGGCACTGATTGCCGAACTGGCCGCCGACTGGTTGCGCCCACTCGACGAAGAAATGCTGCGGTCACCGTTGAACCGCCCGTTCGCCAACGACGAAGCCCTGAAAACCGGCCTGCGCCACCTGCGTCAGCGGGCCATGGCGCACATCGCGCTGCGCGACCTGTGCGGCGTCGCCCCCCTGGCCGAAGTCGTCGAAAGCATGACCCTGCTCGCCGACGTCACCACCAATTTCGCCCTCGAACACTATCACCGTCAGCTTGCCGCCACCCACGGCGAACCGCTGGACACCCAAGGCCGGCCACAACGCATGCTGGTGATCGGCATGGGCAAGCTCGGCGGACGCGAGCTGAACGTCTCGTCCGACGTCGACTACATCTTCATCTACCCCGAGGAAGGCGACACCGCCGGCCCGAAGTCGATCGAGAATTACGACTTCTTCACCCGCCTCGGCAAACGCGTGATCCAGGCGCTCGGCGACATCACCGCCGACGGCCAGGTCTTCCGCGTGGACATGCGCCTGCGCCCGAACGGCGACTCCGGGCCGCTGGTCTGCTCGCTCGACTCGCTCGAGAACTACTTCATCACCCAGGGCCGCGAGTGGGAGCGCTACGCCTGGATCAAGGGCCGGACGATGAACACCGGCGTCAACCTGCAGCCGGAATGGATCGAGGCGATGCAGAAGATCGCCCGTCCCTTCGTCTTCCGCAAATACCTCGACTTCGGCGCGATCAACGCGATGCGCGACCTGCATGCGCAGATCCGCCGCGAAGTCGCGCGCAAGGACATGGCCGACCACGTCAAGCTGGGCCCTGGCGGCATCCGTGAAATCGAATTCATGGCCCAGGTCTTCCAGTTGATCCGCGGTGGCCGCGACCCCGGCCTGCAGATCCGGCCAACCCTGTCGGTGCTCAAGCAACTGGTGGCCCGCCAGCTGATCCCCGCCGAAACCGAACAGGAACTGCGCGAAGCCTACGTCTTCCTGCGCCGCCTGGAACATCGCCTGCAATACGTCAACGACGCGCAAACGCACATGCTGCCGAGCGACCCCGAGGAGCGCCAGAAAATCGCCGCCAGCATGGACTTTGCCGACTGGCCGGCAATGCTGGCCGTGCTCGACGCGCATCGCAGCAAGGTCAGCCAGCATTTCGAGGCCATTTTCTCCGACCCCGAAGCCGGCGACCACCCGCTGACCGGTCTGTGGCTCGGCCAGCTTGACGACGACACCGCCATCGAAGCCTTCGGCAACCTCGGCTTTCGCCGCCCCCAGGACGCCATCGCACGCCTGGCCGATCTGCGCGCCGCCAGCCGCTACCAGCAATTGCCGGCCAGCAACCGGCAGCGCCTCGACGCGGTTGGCCCGCGCCTGATCGAAGCCGCCGGCCAGACCAGCGATCCGGACACGACGCTGGTCCGTGGCATCACCTTCCTCGAAGGCATTGCCCGGCGCGGCGCCTACCTGGCGCTGCTGCAGCAATACCCGCTGGCGCTCAAGCGCGTCGCCGACATGATGTGCGCCTCGACCTGGGCCAACGAATACCTCAACCGCTATCCGCTGCTGCTCGACGAACTGCTCGACCCCCGGCTCTACGACAGCGCCACCGACTGGAACGGTTTCCGCGAGCAATTGCGCATCAGCCTGGCCGATCACCTCGACGATACCGAGCGCGAGATGGACATCCTGCGCGAGATGCACCATGCCCAGGTCTTCCGCCTGCTGGCGCAGGACCTGGCCGGCCTGCAGACCATCGAGTCGCTGTCCGACCACCTCACCGAACTGGCCGACAGCATCGTCCAGGAAACCCTGCCGCTGGTCTGGCGCAAGATCAAGAAACGCCATTGCGAAACGCCGAAATTCGCCGTCATCGGCTACGGCAAGATGGGCGGCAAGGAGCTCGGCTACGCCTCCGACCTCGACCTCGTCTATCTCTACGAGGACGACGATCAGGACGCCCAGGAAAACTACACCCGCCTGGCCCAGCGCATGAACACCTGGCTATCGAGCCAAACCTCGGCCGGCATCCTGTTCGAGACCGACCTGCGCCTGCGCCCCAACGGCGACGCCGGCCTGCTGGCGGTCACCGTCGATGCCTTCCGCGACTACCTGCTGAACCATGCCTGGACCTGGGAACACCAGGCACTGACCCGCGCCCGCTTCTGCGCCGGCGACAAGTCAGTGGGCGCTCGCTTCGAAGCCATCCGTTGTGAAATACTGCAACAACCGCGCGATCTCGCCAAACTGCACGAGGAAGTCATCGCCATGCGGCGCAAGATGTACGACGCCCATGCCTCGAAAAGCGACAGCCATTTCGGCCTCAAGCACGACCCGGGCGGTATCATCGATGTCGAGTTCATCGTCCAGTACCTGGTCCTCGGCCACGCCCACCGGCACCCGGAACTGACCGGCAACCTGGGCAATATCGCCCTGCTGCGCATCGCTGGCGAACTCGGCCTGATCGAACCGGAACTGGCGCTGGCCGCCGGCAACGCCTACCGCGAATACCGTCGCCTGCAACACATCCGCCGACTGTCGGCAACGCCGAAAGCCCCAGTACTGCGGGAAGAGGTCGAACGCCACATTGCCGCAGTCGGCGCACTCTGGCACGCGGTTTTCGACGAACGCAACTGAGCGCTCAGCGATACAGGTCGGTCGCCGCCTCGCCCCGGCGGCGTCCCGATCCACGTTGCTCACTACGTTCGTCTCGTTCCTCACGTACCCGTTCGTCTCGTTCCTCACGTACCCGTTCGTCGCGTCCCGCCTCGGGGCTGCCCGCAGGTTGCCGGCGCCGCTCCTGATGCATTTCCGGCGACCGTTGCTGCCCTTCCGGGCGGGTCTGCGGCCGATAGTCGGGGCGGTAATCCGGGCGATACCCATCATCCCGGCGATCATCGCGCCCACGCCGGTCATCGCGCCGATCGTCATGCCGTTTCGCTTCGCGCTCGTCGACGCGCGGCGGGGTGATGCGTGCCGGTGGCGGCGGCGCCGTCCGTGGCCGCCCGTCCCGATTCCAGCGCCCTTCGTGCATCCGCCAGTGCGGCCCGTCACGAACCCAACGCGGCGCCACCCAGACATAGCCAGGACGCGGCGCCACCCAGCGCCCCGGCACCCAGACATGGCGCTGCCCACCCCAGGACCAGTAACCGGTAATCCAGACGTAACCGGGATAAGGCGGATAACCGGGATACTCGACGCGTAGTGGTGGCGGTTCGACGACGACCGTGCCACCGTAATAAGGCTCGACCGGAACGACCACACACGCACTGGCGAGCGAGGCTAGGATGGCGGCAAGGATCAGACGTTTGTTCATGGCAAGCTCTCTGTTGGATGGTCCTGTAGCCATTAACGTCCTGCCAGCGATGCCGGAGCACCGTATTCACGTTTTGTTACGCTTTCTTGCCCCCGCTCGCTGTCGGCGACAAAAAGGCCGCCCGCAGGCGGCCCGGCCACAGCGTCTGCTGGCCTATTTCTTCAGCGCGTCGCGGATTTCACGCAGCAGGACGACATCTTCCGGCGTCGGCGGCGGCTCGGCCGGCGCCGGCGCCGGGGCGGCCTCTTCCTTGCGCAAGCGATTCATCTGCTTGACGATCATGAAGATGATGAAAGCCAGGATGACGAAATTGAGCAGGATGGTCACGAAGGAACCGTAGGCAAACACCGGAATACCGGCCTTCTTCAGATCGGCCAGGGCAACCAGATTGTCCGGATTGTCGCCAAGCACGACAAACAGATTGGAAAAATCCAGCTTGCCGACGACCATGCTGACCAGCGGCATGATCAGGTCGCCGACGATGGAATCGACGATCTTGCCGAACGCGGCGCCGATGATGACGCCGACCGCCAGGTCCATCGCATTGCCCTTGACGGCGAACTCCTTGAATTCCTGAAGCATTCCCATGCTGTTTCCTTTATTGAAATGAGGTGACCGGTGAATTATTCGGGCGATGGTGAACACCCGTCAAGGCGCTTTGCATTTCTCCACACTACTTTGCAAATGCCGCACGCAGGCGCTCGGCCGCCGCAACCAGCGTTTCCTCCCGCTTGGCAAAGCAGAAACGCACCACCTTTTCGTCATGGCCATCGGCATGAAACACCGATACCGGGATCACGGCGACGCCGACTTCGCGGGTCAGCCACTGCGCAAAATCGGTATCCGGCAGCTCGGAAATCTGTCCGTAGCGCGCCAACTGGAAATAGGTGCCACGACAGGGCAGCAACTCGAACGACGTGTCGCGCATCAGCGCGCGGAAGAAATCGCGCTTCTCCTGGTAGAACGCCGCCAGACCGAGATGGCGTGAAGCATCCTGCATGTACTCGGCAATCGCCAGTTGCGACGGCGCATGAACCGTGAACACATTGAACTGGTGCACCTTGCGGAACTCGGCCATGAGGGCTTCCGGGCCGACCACGTAGCCGATCTTCCAGCCGGTGATGTGATAGGTCTTGCCGAAGCTGGAAACAACGATGCTGCGCGCCGCCAATTCCGGATGACCGCACAGGCTGGCGTGCGCCTCACCCTCGTAGACGATGTGCTCATAGACTTCGTCGGACAGGATGACGATGTCAGTACCGCGCACGATGGCCGCCAGGCGGTCGAGATCGGCGGCAGTGAGCAGGCTGCCGGTCGGATTGTGCGGCGAATTGACGATGATCATCCGCGTCCGCGGCGTCACCAGCGACTGCACTTCGTCCCAGTCCGGCGTGTAATCGGGAAACCGCAGCCGCGAAAATACCGCCTTGCCGCCCACCGTCTCGATCGCCGGCACGTAGGAATCGTAGACCGGTTCGAGGGCGATCACTTCGTCGCCTGGACGGACGAAGGCGGCAATCGCCGTGAAGATCGCCTGCGTCGCGCCAGCCGTCACCGTCACCTCGCGGTCGACGTCGAAACGGGTGCCGTACAGCGCCGCCACCTTGTCCACGATGGCCTGACGCAGCTCCGGCAGGCCGGCCATCGGCGCATACTGGTTGCGCCCGGCCAGCATGTAGCGATGCATGGCATCGAACAGCGCCGGCTCGGCCTGGAAATCGGGAAAGCCCTGCGACAGGTTGACGGCGCCGCAATCGGCCGCCAGTTTCGACATGACCGTGAAAATGGTCGTCCCCATCGCGGGGAAGCGGGAATCAATGTGAATCGGTGTATCCATACTGGGAACGGGTTCTGGGCAAGCGCCCACTATGCCACAATGGCACCCCATGAACATCGACGGCATCCCCACCCGAACCCTGCGCGCCCATCCCGAGCAGCGCGCCATCGACATCATTGACCAGACCCGGCTGCCGCATGCGCTGCATTGGGTGCGCGTGCGTACGCTGGCCGAGGCGGCGCATGCGATCCGCGCCATGCAGGTACGCGGCGCGCCGCTGATCGGCGCCACTGCCGCCTACGGCCTGGCCATCGCCGTCGCTGAGGACGCCTCCGACACGGGATTGGCCCTGGCCATCGCCGAACTCGGCGCGACCCGGCCGACGGCGGTCAACCTGCACTGGGCACTGGCCCGCATGCAGACCTGCCTGCAGCCGCTGGCCCCGGCGCAGCGTCTGGCGGCGGCCTGGCAGGAAGCTGAAGCGATCGCCGAGGAGGACGTGGCCCAGAACGCCGCCATCGGCCAGCACGGCCTGGCGCTGTTCCGGCAGTTACAGCGCGAACAGGGGCGTGTGCTCAACGTGATGACCCACTGCAACGCCGGCTGGCTGGCCACCGTCGACTGGGGCACCGCACTGTCGCCGGTCTATGCCGCGCACGACGCCGGCCTGCCGGTGCATGTCTGGGTGTCGGAAACCCGGCCGCGCAACCAGGGCCTGCTCACCGCCTGGGAACTGGCTCAGCACGGCGTGCCGCACACGCTGATCGCCGACAACGCCGCCGGCCTCCTGATGCGCAGCGGCCAGGTCGACGCCGTCATCGTCGGCGCCGACCGCATTGCCGCCAATGGCGACGTTGCCAACAAAGTGGGCACTTACTTGAAGGCCCTGGCCTGCGCCGACAACGGCATTCCCTTCTACGTCGCCGCGCCGCGGTCGACGCTGGATTTCGCCTGCCCGGACGGCAAGTCCATTCCAATCGAGGAACGCGACGGCGACGAGTTCCGCCTGGTGCACGGCCTCGACCGCCACGCGCAACCGGCTGCCGTGCGCCAGCTGGCGGCCGAGGAAGCCGTGGCCAACCCGGCCTTCGACGTCACGCCGGCGACACGGGTCAGCGCCATCATCACCGAGCGCGGCGTCTGCCCGGCCAGCCGGGCCGGCCTGCTCGCGCTCTATCCGGAAGAAGACCGTGACTGAACTGCGCCGGCAACTGATCGCCACCGCCCGGGCCATGCAACCGGCCGGGCTCAATCGCGGCACCGCCGGCAATGTCAGCGTGCGCGACAGCGACGGCTTCCTGATCACGCCGACCGGCATGCCCTACGCCGGCCTGGAAGCTGAAGACATTCCCCACATGGCGCTCGACGGCTCGCACCAGGGGCGGCGCAAACCGTCGTCCGAGTGGCGTTTCCACCGCGACCTCTACGCCGCCCGGCCCGAGTTCGGCGCCGTGCTCCACGCCCATTCGCCGTTCGCCGTCAGCCTCGCCTGTCTGCGCCTGGAGATTCCGCCCTTCCACTACATGATCGCCCGTTTCGGCGGCGACACCGTGCGCTGCGCCGATTACGCCATCTTCGGCTCGCAGGCCTTGTCCGACGCCGCGTTGCGCGCCATGGAAGGCCGTTGTGCCTGCCTGCTGGCCAACCACGGCCTGCTCGTCGCCGGCCGCGACCTCGACCAGGCGCTGGCGCTGGCCATCGAACTGGAGGAGCTGTGCGAGCAGTACTGGCGCGCCTGCCAGCTCGGCCAGCCGGTGCTGCTCGGCAAGATCGAAATGGACGAGGTCATCGACAAATTCAGGAGTTACGGTCAGCAATGAACACTTATCACGACCTTTCCCGCTGGGAACAATCGCACGACTACGGCACCGGCAATGCCCGCGCCGAAGCCGGCACCCGCTGGGTACTGTGGATCACGCTGCTGACCATGATCGTCGAGATCACCGCCGGCTGGTGGTTCAACTCGATGGCGGTGCTGGCCGACGGCTGGCACATGAGTTCGCACGCGCTGGCCATTGGCCTGTCGGTCTTCGCCTATGGCGCCGCCCGTAAATACGCCGACGACCCGCGCTTCACCTTCGGCACCTGGAAGATCGAGGTACTCGGCGGCTATACCAGCGCCCTGTTCCTGCTCGCCGTCGCCGGCCTGATGGTGGTCGGGGCCTTCCACCGCCTGCTCGAACCGCAACCGATCCGCTACGGCGAAGCGATGGCGGTCGCCATCCTCGGCCTGTTGGTCAATCTCGGCTGCGCCGCCATCCTGCACCGGGCCGGCGGTCACGACCATCACCACGAGCACGGACATGGGCACGACCACGGCCATCACCACCAAGACCTCAACCTGAAAGCGGCCTACATCCACGTCATTACCGATGCGCTGACCTCCATCCTCGCCATCGCCGCCCTGGCCGGCGGCTGGATCTACGGCTGGGACTGGCTCGACCCGGCCTGCGCGCTGGTCGGCGCCGTGCTGGTCGCGCTGTGGGCGAAGAACCTGCTGCGCGACACCAGCCGCGTCCTGCTCGACCGCGAGATGGACCACCCGGTGGTCGAGGAAATCCGCGAGGTCATCGCCACGCTACCGGCCGGCACCCACCTGACCGACCTGCACGTCTGGCGCGTCGGCAACGGCACCTACGCCTGCGCTGTCTCGCTGCTCACCCACAGTGCCGCACTGACCCCGCTGGCCGTGCGCCAGGCACTGGCCATCCACGAGGAAATCGTTCATGTCACGGTGGAAATCCACCACTGCGACGAATGTCCCACCTGACGACAGACCACCCATCATGACTCCGGCAGAAATTTCGCGCTTCATCCCGATCTCCGACCTTTCCCGGCAAGCGCAGGCGCAGGCCTTGAATCTGGCGCGTGGCATGCAACTGGTTCCCGGCCAGGTCGCCTTCAACAAGGGCGACAAGGACATCTACACCTGCTACGTGTTATCCGGCGAAGTCGTGCTCGATGCCGGCGACGGCAGCCCGCCGCAGCGCCTGCGCGCCGACGACAAGGCCGCCTGTCATCCGCTCTCCCGCCTGAAACCACGCGCCCATACCTGCAAGGCGGTCGACCATGGTCAGTTGCTGATCTTTACCGACGACGACCTCGACGACCTGCTCGCCCGCGACCAGGCAACGGCTTACGAAGTCACCGAATTCGAGGGCGACGATCCGCAATGGATGTTTCAGCTGCTCAGCAACCCGGCTTTCAGCAAGATCCCGCCGGGCAACCTGCACCTGCTGTTCGGCCGATTCGAGGCCATGCCGGTGGCCGCCGGACAAGTCGTTGTCCGCCAGGGCGAAGCGGGTGACTACTATTACCTGATCCGCAGCGGCAGCGCGCAAGTCACCCGCACTACCGAAGACGGCAAGCAAGTCCCGCTGGCCAATCTGCAAGCCGGCCAGGGCTTTGGCGAAGAAGCCCTGATTTCCGGTTACCCACGCAACGCTACCGTCACCATGAGCCAGGCCGGCGAACTGATGCGCCTGCCGGCCGCCGATTTCGACACACTGCTGCGGACTCCGCTGGTCAAGCACATCAACCTCGCCCAGGGCGCCGAACTGATCAAGCGCGGCGCGCAACTGATCGACGTCCGACTGGAGAGCGAGTACCAGACCGGCAGCCTGAAAGGCAGCGTCAACCTGCCGCTCTACCTGCTCCGTCTGAAAGCCGCCAGCCTCGACCGGCAACGCACCTACATCCTGCTCTGCCAGAGCGGACGCCGCAGCAGCGCCGCCGCTTTCCTGCTCAGCCAGCGCGGCTTCGACGTCCGGGTTCTGTCCGGAGGACTGGACGCGCTGGGTGGCCACAGCTCAGGATGAGCGCCCTCAACGGATCAGGCGAGCGCGGACAACAGGCTGCTGGTCATGCTGTCAGGGCGCCCGTAGGCCTGCATCAACTGCATGACTCTCATCATGACCTGTGATTCCGTACTGGCAACCTGTTCGGCCGAGGTCGCAGCACTCGATGCCGTACTCTCGGCACGCTGCGATTCCTGATAGGCCTGCGCCTCCTTGAAACTGACCTTGCCATCGCCGTCGGTATCGGCAGCCTCGAAGTTGGCAACGACATCCGCAATCAGATTCGCACGATCGCTGTCGGCACCACCAATTTCCGCCAGTTGCGCCTCCAGTTCCTCCTTGGTAAATCCCGAGTCGTTCATCGGCGGCGGAGGTGGCGGCGGCATTCCCCCTTGCATGCGCATCTGCCCGAACTGAGCCTCGAGTTCCTCCTGCAGCTTGCTCAGCGTCGAGGCGAACTCGCTTTCCGTGACCTTGCCATCGCTGTCAGCATCCAGCACCGAGAACAACTCTTCGGCAGCACTGTCTCCGCTACCGGAAATGGCACTGAAAGCCGACACCAGGTCACTTTTTTCCAGGTAACCCTGACTCTTGCTGTCCAGTCGGGAAAACAGCTGGCTCACTTGCGACGAACTACCGACACCACTGATCATGATCGACTCCTTTTAACAATGAAAAAACCGGAAACAACTTCCGCAATCGCCTTCTGAGCAAGTTATCGGCCATTTGCCCTAAAAATTGGCGTCGATTGACGTTAAACGGAGTAAAAACTCGTCAAGAAATCGATCAATCCCTATGGTGGACCGTTGAAATCAGTGAAAAACCATAGCAAAACCGGCAATATCTGCCTGCGGCCAAAATTACCGCCACTTCGGCACACCGGGGTAAAAGTCTGTAAAAACAGCGCTCTGGCGCCCCCCGTTGGCTATGATGCCGACTTGAACCCGGAAATCATGGAGAGCAGGACATGGCAGCCGTGCTGCTGATCGACGACGATGTGGAACTGGCCGGCATGCTTGCCGACTACCTCAGGCGCGACGGCTTTGCCGTCGATCTTGCGCACGACGGCGAAAGCGGCGTACAGGCGGCACTATCGGGCAATTTCGCCATCGCCGTACTCGACGTGATGATGCCGGGCATTTCCGGCATCGAAGCACTCCGCCGCATCCGCGCTGGCAGCCGGATGCCGGTGCTGATGCTGACCGCGCGCGGTGACGACATGGATCGCATCGTCGGCCTCGAACTCGGCGCCGACGACTACGTCCCCAAACCCTGTTTGCCGCGCGAACTGGCCGCCCGCCTGCGCGCCATCCTGCGGCGCAGTTCCAGCCCCCCGCAGGACAACGGCGAACTGACAGTCGGCCCGCTGCGCCTGCATGCGGCACAACGCCGGGCGGAATGGCGAGGACAACAGCTTGAATTGACCAGCACCGAATTCAACCTGCTTGAAGTACTGGCCCGCAACGCCGGGCGCATCGTCGGCAAGGATGAACTGTCTGCCCAGGCGCTCGGCCGACCACTGGCCCGCTACGATCGCAGCATCGACGTGCACCTGTCGAGCATCCGCCAGAAACTCGGCTTGCTCGACGATGGCCGCTCACCGATTCAGACGGTGTTCCGCCAGGGTTACCAGATGATTCCGGGCTGAACATGGGACGCCTGTTCTGGAAATTCTTCCTCATCGTCTGGCTGGCGCAACTGGCCGCTATCCTCGGCACCGCAGCGATTTTCTGGGTCGAGCGCGACGAACTGCGGCCCCGTTTCGAACAACGCCAACCGCCACCGCCCCGGGCAGCGCACGACAACATGCGCCCGCCGCCAGGGCCACCTGGCGAACCGCCTCCACCACTACCGCTGTTGCCGATTCTGACCGGCCTGCTCGCCAGCCTGGTCGCAGCTGGCGCCATCGCCTGGTATGTCGCCCGCCCGGTCCGTCGCCTAAAGAGCGCCTTCGCCGCCGCCGCCGAGGGCGACCTGAGCCTGCGCATCGCTCCGACAATGGGCCGTCGCCGCGACGAACTGGCTGACCTCGGCCACGACTTCGACCGCATGAGCGAGCGCCTGCACAGCCTGCTCGACGCCCAAACCCGGCTGCTCCACGACGTCTCGCATGAACTGCGCTCGCCACTGGCCCGTCTGCACGCTGCCATCGGCCTGGCACGCCAGGAGCCGGCGCGTTTCGACGAAACCATGAGCCGCCTCGAACGCGAAGGCGAACGGATGAACCATCTGGTCGGCGAACTGCTCACGCTCTCACGACTGGAAGCCGGCGTCGGCGGCGCCGTCGAGACCATCGAACTGGACGAGCTGATCGCCGACCTGCTGGAAGATGCCCGCCTGGAAGCCTCCCCCCGCCATCAGATCGTCGATGTCGACGAAACCCCGGGGCTGCGCGTCCGCGCCAACCCCGAACTGCTGCACCGGGCAATCGAAAACGTCGTACGCAATGCCCTCAAGCATTCGCCGGCCGGTGGCCGGATACGCATCATCAGCGCCATTACGCCCGACCGACGCTGCCGAATCAGCGTCCTCGACCAAGGTCCCGGCGTGCCGGAAGACGAACTGCCGTTCATCTTCGAACCCTTCCGCCGCACCAGCAATGCCACCGGCAACGGCCACGGCCTCGGCCTGGCCATTGCCCGCCGCGTCATGACGGCGGCCGACGGCACGATCAGGGCAAAAAACCTGGCCGACGGAGGTTTCCGCGTCGACCTGGAGTTACCACTACTCAGCGCATGACGAAGGCTTCCTGATGGAAACTCAGGCGCTGCCTGCCGATCCCGGCAATTCCCCGGCGCAGCGCATCGGCCAGCCCACCCGGACCGCAGAACCAGACCTCGGCCGCTTCGCCGGGGCCGGCATCGGCAAGCAGGCGATGCGCATCCAGCACTTCGCCCTGGGCAGCACCATGGACATGCAGGCGAACGCTGGGCAAGCCGGTGCACAGTGCCTGCAGTTCGGCCACGAAGGGATCGCGCTCGCGGTCGCGGGTGCAGTAATGCAGGTCCGCCGCCGGCACCGGCGCTGCGCTGTTCTGCAAGGCGCCCAGCCAGGCCAGGAAGGGCGTCACGCCGATGCCGCCGGCCACCCAGAATTGCCGTGCCTGAGGATTGATGCGTGACAGGTCGAAGCGTCCGTATGGCCCTTCGATGTCGACCGGCTGGCCCGGGCGCAGCAGCGAAGGCAGCTGGCGGGTATGGTCGCCGAGCGCCTTGATGCGGAACTCGACGGTCCGGTCGCCGCTGTCGGCGCTGGCGATGGTGAAGGGATGCGCGCCCTCGTCCGGGTCAAAGGTGACCAGCGCGAACTGTCCGGCACGATGCCCATGCCAGGCCGCCGGCAAGCGGCAGGAAACGGCGACGACATCGGGGGCCGGCTGCGTCACGGCAAGGATTTCGCTGCGCATGCGCCGGGCCTGGCCGATGTTGCCGAGCAAGGCCCGCAACGCGCCATAAACGCCGGCCGCAACCAGCCCGGCAAGCACCCAGCCAACCGGCTGCGTCCAGTAATCGCGCGGCGCCAGCAGGACCGAGTGAAAAGCCAGCAGCAGGTAGATCACCGGCATCGCCCGGTGCAGGAAACGCCAGGGGCGATAGGGAAAACGCTGCCACAGCGTGATCGCCAGCAGCACCAGCAGGATGTAGAAGCCCCATTCGCCGAAGTCCTCGGCCAGATCCTGCATGCTGTCGAGCAGACCGGTGGCCTTTTCCTTGGGCACCCGGCCGGCACGGCCGATGGTCGATTTTAGGATGTCATCGGACATCTCGACCAGCCAGTGCAGGATCGCGAAACTGCCGCCGACGATGCCCGCCCACTTATGGGCGCGATAGACGCTGTCCATGCCGCCCAGCGGCGTTTCCAGCCAGGCCGGACGGGTCGCCAGGTACATCGCCAGCGACATCAGGCCGATCGCCAGCAGGCCGCTCAGGTACATCGCTTCCTGCCGCGCGATCCACCAGGGATGCGCCGGCGAGGCCGGTGCCTGCCACACATCCCAGCCCCAGAGCAGGGCCAACGTGGCAGTCAGCAAGACAAGTACGCCCCTGACCATCAGCGGCTCCCGGCCGGCGTTGCCGGCATGTCGTCGCGACAGCGGCGCTTGTTGCACTCGCCGCTGCTTTCTTCCCGACGAGCAGCTTGCCGCTCGTACGCGCGCTGCGCGCCGACGAATTCGCCGGTACGCGCATCGAGCAGCAGCTTGCTGCGTGCGCCCTGGGGATTGGTGGCACGCACTTCGTAACGTCCGTGCTCACGCTCGATCTTCTCGATATTGCGATAGCCGGCCGCCTCCAGCTTTTCGATCAGACGGGGAATCGGCAGCCAGTTGCCGCTGCGCTCGGAATCGGCAAGAGCCGGTTGAGAAAAGCTCAGCACGCCGGCCATCAGCACGGCGACCAGGGCAAAGGAAAACATCCGGTGCGAAAAAGTCATGGTGCTATCTCCCTGAAACGTTCAATCTTCGTAGTAGCCGAGCTCAGCGTCGGCGTGGCAGGCCGTGCAGTTGGCCTTGCTGCGCACGTCCTTGTGCCGCCATTCCCAATCCGGCACTTCGCGGTGTTCGCGCACCCACTTGGGCAAGGCCGTGATGCGCTGCGGCGCCGAGGCCGGATCGACACCACGCTGCAACTTGGCGCCGTAGCGCTGGCCACCGGTATCGGCGGCATTGGCGACGAGGTAGGCGGTGATCTTGCGGGCGACCTCGGGATCGACGGAAGCGTTGTCGCCAAAGTGATTGTCGAGTTCGCCCATCATGCGTTTCCACGACGAAGCCGGCAGCATCGACGCCGGGAACGCCAGGTGGCAGCTACCGCATTCTTCCTTGACCAGCGGATCGGCGACCGGCGGATAGTAATGACCGCCGCCGGCCTGAGCGCGGCTGAAGATCAGGGCGGAAAAGCCTAGGGCGAGCAGGCCAAGGGCAAGGGGTCGGGGCGGGAATTTCATCTTCGTTTCCTCCGTTCAGTTTCAGCGGCTGCTGACGAAAGTCAGCCAGTCGCCCTTCTCGAGCGGGGTGCATTCGCGGCCGAGCACCTCGTTGCAGTTGCGCTTGAACCACTTCTCGACCTTGGCCGGATCGGCATAGCGTCCGGGCGAGACCGACAGCGCCACCGGCTCGATCACCTTGCCGGTCAGGGTCTTGCCCGCAGCGCGGGGATCGTTGCCATGACAGCTGGTGCAGGCCGGCGTATCCGGCTTGCCCAGGGCAAAGTTGGTGACATGCAGCTTTTCGCCGCGAGCGGCGGAGAAACCCGTAAACGCCGGGTTGGCCGCCTTGGCGGCAGTGGCGTAGGCAGCCAGTTGCGCTTCGAGCGGACCGGCGCTGGCCAACAGTGAGTGGAACGAAAGCACGAAGCAGGAAAGGGCGAGACGGAATTTCATGGCGGACATCCTCCAGATCAACAATGGAGCGAACTATGCCGCCGCACACCTGAACCGAACCTGAAAGCCGGATTCATCTCCCGTTCAGGTCAACCGGCGTAAAACGGGAATCGGGGAATGAACAAGCCTGTGCCATCATTCAATTCGTGAAGGAGTCCATCATGTTGTCCCAAAGCAAGTTGCTGCTCAGTCTCGTCACCGCCGGCCTGCTCTTGAGTTCAGGCGGCGTATTTGCGGCCGACCCGGTCGCCGAACCGATTTTTGGTAGCCAGTTGATGACTGAGCAGGAGCGTGTCGAACACCGCAATGCCATGCGCAGCGCCCGTACCGAGGAGGAACGCGCGGCCGTGCGCGCCAAACACCATGAACAGATGGTGCAACGCGCGCAGGAACGTGGCGTCACCCTGCCGGCCACGCCACCGGAACAGCGCCCCTATGCCGGCCCGCGCGGCGGCATGGGGCCGGGCATGAATGCCGGCGGTCAGGGCATGGGTCCCGGCCGCGGTCGTCAATAGCCCGATGATGTTGTTGCGATTGCTCCGCTTGTTCCTGCTGTCGGCCTGCATCGGCATTGCGCCGGTCCAGGCCGACAGCCGCCAGGATCACGAGATCGCCCGGCGGGCACTGGAAGCCGGCGAGATTCTGTCGCTGCGCCAGGTTCTGTCACGCATCGAACGCGAACATCGCGGCGAGGTGCTGGAAGTCGAACTGGAACACGAGGACCAGCGCTGGATTTACGAAGTGAAGATGCTGCGCCGCGACGGCGGCATCAACAAACTGCTGATCGATGCACGCGACGGCAGGGTGCTGGAGGTCAAGGGACGGCACGGCGGTCGGCATGGGAGACGGGACTGATGCGCATCCTGCTGGTCGAAGACGAACCGACACTGAATCTCCAGATCGCCCGCAAGCTGAAGGCCGAGGGCTACATCGTCGAGGTCGCGGTCAACGGGCGCGATGCGCTGCATCTGGGCATGGAGAACGATTTCGACGCTGTGATCCTCGACCTCGGCCTGCCGCTGCTTGACGGCCTGTCGGTGCTGAGCCGCTGGCGTGGCGGCGGGCGGAGCATGCCGGTAATGATCCTGACTGCGCGCGGCGACTGGCATGAGCGGGTGGCCGGGATCGACGCCGGTGCCGACGATTACCTGGTCAAACCCTTCCACATGGAAGAACTGCTTGCCCGCCTGCGTGCCCTGATCCGGCGCAGCGCCGGCCAGGCCAGCAACGAGCTGGTATGCGGCAGTTTGCGCGTGGATATCCGGCGGGCGGAAGCGAGCGTCGATGGCCAGAGTCTGGCGCTGACCAGCCACGAATTCAAGGTGCTGGCCTACCTGATGCAGCGACGTGGCGAGGTCGTCTCGCGCAGCGAATTGTCCGAGCACATCTACCCGCAGGACAGCGACCGCGACTCCAACACCATCGAAGTCTTCGTCGGCCGGCTGCGCAAGAAGCTGCCCAACGGAATGATCGAAACCGTACGCGGCTTCGGTTACCGCCTGGGGCAGCCCGCATGAAGGCAGGCAGCACCTCGCTGCGTTTCCGCCTGCTGGTCGGGACGCTGGTCTGGGTCGCCGCCACCGTCGGCATTGCCGGCTGGGTCTTGCAAAGCATGTTCGAACAACAGCTGTCGCGCCAGTTTGACAACGAGTTGAGCATGCACCTGGCCCAACTGGCCGCCCACCTTGAAACCGATGCCGGCGGCAATCCCGTGCTTGCCCGGCCGCTCAGCGACCCGCGCCTGGAACGCCCCTACGCCGGACTTTACTGGCAGGTCGAGCGCATGGCACCCGACAACAGCGGCGTGATCGTCCTGCGTTCCCGTTCGCTGTGGGATGCCCAATTGCCGGTGCCCGCCGACCGGCTGGCCGATGGCGAGCGCCACACCCATCGCGTCAGCGGCCCGGACGGGGAAGCGCTGCGCATGCTGGAACAGGTCATGCAGCCGGCCGAAGGCCCGGATCAGAGCTGGCGCCTGATCGTCGCCGCCGACGAACGTTTGCTGTCCGAACCCATAGCCCGCTTCCGCACGCTGCTGATCGGTGCCCTCGCCCTGCTCGCCTTGGGGCTGATGGTCGCCGCGGCCTTCCAGGTTGTCGCTGGTCTGCGCCCACTCAAGCGCCTGCGCGACGAGTTGTCACTGCTGCGCGACGGCCGGCGGACGACGCTGAGCGAGGACCACCCGAGCGAAATCCAGCCGGTGGTCGACGAACTGAATGCCGTGCTCAGCCGCAATGCCGATTTCGTCACCCGCGCCCGCCACCAGGCCGGCAATCTCGCCCACGCGGTCAAGACTCCGCTGGCGGTGATGGCCAACGCCGCCGCCGAGGCCGACGGCCCGTTTGCCGAACTGGTGCACAACCAGGTCATCGCCGCCCGCCAGCAGATCGACCGTCACCTGGCGCTGGCCAGGGTTGCTGCCGCCGCCCAGGATAAAGGCTTGCGCTGCCAGGTGGTGCCGGTCATCGAGGGCTTGGTCCGCGTCATGCAGCGCGTCCACCCCGAGCGCAGCTTCACCCTCACCCCCGGCGAGACGGCACGTGAAATGCTGTTTCGCGGCGAAGCCCAGGACCTCCAGGAAATGCTCGGCAACCTGCTCGACAACGCCGGCAAGTGGGCCTGCAGCCAAATTCGCATCGCCATTTCGGCCGATGCGGAGCAGTTGCATCTCGATATCGACGACGACGGCCCCGGCATCCCGGACGACCGACGGATCGCCCTGCTGCAACGCGGCCAGCGCGGCGACGAAAAGGTCGCCGGCGCCGGCCTGGGTCTGGCCATCGTCAGCGAACTGGCCACGCTTTACCAAGGACAGCTTGAACTACTCGATGCCCCGGGCGGTGGTCTGCGGGCCCGTCTGAAGCTACCCCTGGCGCGCTGAAATCAGTGGGTGAGCCACCCCACCACCGGCACCACCGCCACCCCGGCCCCGATCAGCAGGCTCTGGCGGACGAAACTCTCGCGCTGCTTGTGCAGTAGCGGAAAGATGTCGGCCAGCGCGACGTAGATGAAGCTGGAGGCGGCAATCACCAGCACGTAGGGGAGGACGAAATCGGCCGCCGACAGCGCAAAGAAACCGAGCGCACCGCCGAGCAGCGAACTCAGGCTGGAGCCGGCATTGGCGATGAAGGCCTTGGTATTGCTCCAGCCGGCATTGCGCAGCAGCACGAAGTCGCCCATTTCCTGCGGCACTTCGTGGGCGATGATGGCGACCGTCGTGGTCACGCCGAGCATCGGGTCGGCAATGAAGGCGGCGGCGATCAGCACGCCGTCGACGAAATTGTGGAAGGCATCGCCGATCAGGATCAATGGCGGCGCCGTCACCGTTGCGTGGTGACCGTCGTGCGACGCGCAATCGCCGTGCGAGTGGCGCCACAGCGCCAGGCGCTCGAGGGCGAAGAAGGTGAACAGCGTGCCCAGCATCAGCGCGAACAAGGTAGCGAACGGGCCACCGTGGTTGTGCCCGGCGTGCGCATCCTCCTCGGCGGCGATGGCGGCGTGGTCGTCCGGGCCATGGTCGTGACCAGCGTGGATGTCCACCGGCGGCAGCGAGTTGAAGGCTTCCGGCAGGATGTGCAGGAAGGCCGACGACAGCATGACGCCGGCAGCAAACGCCACCAGGATTGCCGTCGACTGCCGGGACAGGCGGAACACCACCATCGCCGCTGCGGCCATGCTGATCAAACCGCCGGCCAGGCAGGCCAGCAGGATCATGCTCAGGATAGTCATCGTTTCTTTCCTTGATTCACTTGATAGGGTTCAACCCGCTCGGCAGCGATACGGTAGGCATAGACGCCCATGCCGCTGTCGCCGCCCTGCAGGTTGAGGGTGCCGCTGACCCAGAAGGTTTCCATGGTCCGCATGCCCTTCACCGGCTTGGCCGGGACGACATGGATGACCTGATTCGACGGCGGCGGCGGCACATGCACGCAGGCACCGAAATACGGCACCAGCAGGAACTCGATGACATCGTCGCCTTTCCGTTCGAGCGGCACGACGAAGCCGGGAATACGGATGCGCTGGCCATTCAGCGCGGGCTCGACCGGCGCCTTGTCCCATTCCTTGCGGACGCTGGCAAGCAGTTCGGCGGCTCGCGGATCGCTATCCTGCAATTTGTTGAGATCGATGCCCTTGAACGCCGCCATCGGGTCCCAGCCCTTGGGCATCAGGTCATCCCACATGATTTCCTTGAATCCCTTGGCGCTCCCCTTGGCGGCAGGCAAACGGTCGCCGACACGGTAATCGCTGGCCGGGGCCAGCATGGGCACGAGCAGCGCAAACAACAGCAGGCAACGCTTCAGCATTCTTGTTCCTTCATGAACGGGGAATCAGTCCGTCGGCCAGCGACAGACGATAGGCACGCCAGGCCGGCAGCACACCGACGGACAGGCCGCAGACCAGCACGGCGCCGAGAAGTTTCATTTCGCCCACGCTCACCGCCAGCGGCAGGGCCGCCAGACCGAAAGCGGCCAGCAAATCGCCGCCGACGGCAGCGAACAGGCTGACCGCGGCCAGCCCGAGCAGGCAGCCGAGCAGGCTGACCAGGCCGCTTTCGAGCAGCAACAAGCCAAGAATGTGCCGTCGCCCGGCGCCGATGGAGCGCAGGATGGCCATTTCGCGGCGGCGCTGGTCGAGGCCGGCGAGCATGGTCGCCATCAGGCCGGCCAGACCGACCGCCAGCACCAGCCAGGATACCGCCTGCAAAGCCCGTTCGACGACACCGACGGTCTGCCACAACTGGTCGAGGGCGACGCCGGGCATCACGGCGAGCAGCGGCTCGTCGGCAAACTGGTTGATCCGGCGCTGGATGCGGAAGACCTCGGCGCGCTGGTGCAGGCCGACCAGGAAGGCGGTGATCGATTTCGGCGTCAGGTCGAACTTCTGCACCACCTCGGCACCGATGTTGAAACCGGGCACCGGCGCGCCGCCGATCCAGTCGAGGTGGATGGCCTCGATGGCCGCCAGGCCGACATGCACGGTGCGGTCGACCGGCGTACCGGTCGGCGCCAGGATGCCGACCACGGTGAACGGCTTGTCGTCGTGCGCCATGCCGGGCAGGCCGCCGTCGCCGTGGCTCAGGGTAATCTGGTCGCCGACGCGGTAGCCGAGACGCTGGGCGACTTCGGCGCCGAGCACTGCGTCGAAGATACCGGCGAAGACGACGCCGTCGGCCAGGCGTAAAGGCTGACGGTCGCCGTAGCGGAAATGGGTGAAGTAATCAGCCGTGGTGCCGAGCACCGGATACCCACGATGCGAATCGCCGAGCGACAAGGGCACGCTCCAGGCAATGGCCGGATCGGCAGCAATTTTCTGGTAGCTTGCCCAGTCGAGGTTGTTGGTCGCCTCGCCGAGGCGGAAGACCGAATACAGCACCAGCTGGACCGGGCTGGTGCGGGCGCCGACGATCAGGTCGCTGCCCGAGACCGATTGCGCGAAACTGTCGCGCGCCGCCTCGCGGATACGTTCGACCGACAGCAGCAGGGTCGCCGCCAGCATCACGGCGAGCAAGGTCAGCCCCAGGCTGAGCCGCCGATTCCAGGCGCTGGCCAGGGCCAGCCGCGGCAAGGCGCTCATGCCGGCAACTCCCCGGTCAGGGCAAAACTGGCGTCGAAATGTGCCGCCAGACGCTGGTCGTGGCTGACGAAAACGACGGTGCTGGCCGCCGCCTTCGCTTCCGCCAGTAAAAGGTCGATGAAGGCATCCTGGCGGGCGGCGTCGAGGGCCGAAGTCGGCTCGTCGGCGATGACGATTTCCGGCCGGCCGATCAGCGCCCGGGCGGCAGCAACGCGCTGTTGCTGGCCGACCGACAGTTCGGCGGCCGGGGCGCCTTGCACGGGCGCGGCCAGATCGAGCGCGGCGAGCAGGCGGCGCGCCTCGGCCACCGGGTCACCGGCGCGTTGCGCGCGGCGGCGCGAAAAGCGGCAGGGCAGCAGCACGTTCTCCAGCGCCGACAGCCAGGGCAGGAGATTGAATTGCTGGAAGATGAAACCGAGGTGATCGGCGCGGAAGGCGTCGCGGCGCGCCGCCGGCAAGTCGCCGAGCACCTGCCCGAGCACTTCGATGCGCCCACGTTCGGGCAGCAGCACACCGCCGAGCAGATTCAGCAGCGTGCTTTTGCCGGCGCCGCTGGGACCGTGCAGGAACAGGCTTTTGCCGGCATCGACCTGCAATCCGCGCAGGCAGACCGCCGGCGCCGCATCGGGACGCCAGCGAAACAGCAGATCATCGATGCGGATCGCCGCCGGCGTCATGTTTACCAGGCGAATACCGGGTTCTTGGCGTCGAGTTTGCCGGCCTTCTGGCCCTTGGGGCCGGCGAAGCTGACGCTGAGCGAACGCACGCGCGGGAATTCCGCCGACACCGTGGACTTGAGGTCGGCCAGCGCGGCCGGCTGGGCGCAGCGGTAAACATAACGCACTTCGACATCACCGTGGCCGTGATGGCCCTTGGCGCCTTCGAGCAGGGGCGCATCGATCTTCTGTTCGCTCGGCACGCACTGGGCGGCGGCCGTCGGCGTGAACAGTCTGGCCGGCGTCTTCAGTTTTTCCAGCGCCGCCTGCACCGTCAGTTGCTCGCGGGCGTTGCGCGGCGCCCGTTCGAAACCGACCACATCGTGCTGCGGCAGCTCCAGCAACAGGGTCAGCTGGTCGCCTTCGACGACGATGCCAAGCTGACCGACACCGTGGTTATGGGCGTGGTCGTTGTGGGCAAAAGCCAGGGCCGGCAGCAGGGCGGCCAGGATCAGGGGGAGCTTTTTCATCGGGTTCTCCTTCAAGACAAAATCAGACGGCGGACGGGTTGCGCAGGCGCTCGCCGCGCTTGAGCTTTTCGAACAACTGCGGGTCGCGCCAGGCTTGGGTGATGGCCTCGGAAAAGACGATGCGTTCAAGCTCGATCAGACCCATGCGCGGGTTGTCGGCGTCCTCGCGGAAGCACTGGGCGTAGCCGGTCTCGGTTTCATGAACGATGACCGAATGCAGGCGCACATCCTGCTCGCCGTTGACGGTGTCGGTCAGACGCAACAGCGTATCGACCAGGCGGAAGAACAGGCGCGAAAACTGCTCGGCGCTGGGCGACACCGGCAGGCTGATCCAGCGTTCGGAAAAGCGCTTGCAGGCGGCCACGTAGTCGGCGTCGTCGCCGTCCCAGAGGGCGACGGCGTGGTCGAAGGCGTCGATCAGGTCGCGCGGGCCGCCCTTGAGCAGACCGAAGTCGTAGAGCATCTGGCCGTTGTCGAAGGCGTGCGCTTCGAGGATCAGCTCGACCTTGTACGAATGGCCGTGGATCGAATGCGAGCAGCGGCGCGTGCTGCAACCGCGCACGATATGGGCGTTCTCGAACTTGAACAGCTTGCGGATCAGCATTGGTCGCGCACTCCACAGAACATCGCGAATGCCTGCTCGACCAGCGACTGGTCGAGATCGCGAACGATGAAGACAAGCCGGCTCTGGCGGTCGTTGTACGGCGCTTGCGCCGGCCAGTCGTCAAGCCGGGTGTAGGGATAGAGGACGTGCTGGACGCACTGGACGACGCGCGGCTTGTGGTCGCCGACGACATTGAGCAGGCCCTTGATGCGCAGGACGCGCTCGCCCATGGTCTCCAGCAGGACACCGACGGCGTCGGCGAAACTCGGCCAGGCGAGCGGCTCGGCAAAGGTCAGGGCGAAGCTGTAGACATGCGCATCGTGCCGGTCGACGTCGTGGTGATGATGGTGGCCGTGCGCTTTGCGGCGCTCGTCGCGGACTTTTTCCTCGGCCAGCCAGCCGGCCACGTCGGGCGACTTGGCGGCCGGGTCGTAGAGGCCGCAGGCGAGGATCGCCGAGGGCGGGACTTGGCCACGCGCTACCGGCAGTTGCGGTGCCGACGGGTTCATCGTGGTCAGCCGGGCGGCCAGTGCTGCCAGTTGCCCCGGCGTCGCCAGGTCGGCCTTGGTCAGCAGCAGGCGGTCAGCCATCGCCACCTGCTTGATCGCCTCGCCGTGCGTTGCCAACTGGCCCTCGCCGTGGGTTGCGTCGACCGCGGTGACGACGCCGTCGATGCGGTAACGCTCGGCCAGGAAGAAATCTTCCATCAGCGTGTAGATCACCGGCGACGGGTCGGCCAGACCGGTGGTTTCGATGACGACGCGGCGGATCGGCTTGATCTCGCGGCGCAGGCAGCGCATGAACAGGTCGGTCAGGCTGCGCGTCAGGTCGCCGCGCACAGTGCAGCAGATGCAGCCGGCGTCAAGCAGGATCACGTCGTCGTCGATCTTCTCGACCAGGTGATGGTCGACGGCAACCGAGCCGAACTCGTTGATGAGCACGGCGGTTTCAGCCATTTCCGGCTGTTGCAGCAGGTGATTGAGCAGCGTCGTCTTGCCGGCGCCGAGAAAGCCGGTGAGGATGACGACCGGAATGCGCCGGTCGGCGTCGTCGGCCATCATGCGATCAACCGCCGAACTGGCGCCGCTTCTGCTCGTGACGCTCCTGGGCTTCCAGACACAGGCTGGCGGTGGGCCGGGCGAGCAGGCGGGCGATGCCGATCGGCTCGCCGGTATCTTCGCACCAGCCGTAGCTGCCGTCGTCGATGCGCTTGAGCGCCTGGCCGATTTTCTTCAGCAGCTTGCGCTCGCGGTCGCGCACGCGCAGTTCCAGCGTGTGCTCTTCCTCGGCGCTGGCGCGATCGTTGGGATCGGGTTCAGCAGCATTGTCCTGCAGATGGTGCGTGGTTTCCTCGGCGGCGCCGCGCAGTGCGGCTTCCTCATCAAGCAGGCGCTGACGGAAGAAGGCCAGTTGCGCCGGCGACATGTATTCATCGTCGGCAGCGGCGAGAAGTTCTGCCTCGGTCGGCAGCTTGGTGGATCGGCTCATCGAACGTTCCTTGATCGTCGTGATTTGGTGCAGGAAGTCGGCAATGTTATAACATCGCATACCCACCACCAAGCCGATTCGATGAATACCGAACTCTGCGACGAAAGCCAGGCGCTGGAACGTGCCGCCAGCCATTGTCGACAACAGGGTGCCAGCCTGACGGCGATCCGCCGCGAAGTCCTGGCCCTGCTCTATCGAACGCCCAAGGGCATCAAGGCCTACGACCTGCTCGAACAGATGCGGCAGTCGCGCGGCAATGCCTCGCCGCCAACCATCTACCGCGCCCTCGACTTCCTGATCGAGCACGGCCTGGCGCACAAGATCGGCCGCATGAACCTGTTCGTCGCCTGCCGCCACGGCAACCATTCGGCACCGAGCCTCTTCCTGGTCTGCCCGAAATGCAATGCGGTGACCGAACTGGAAGACGCCAACGTCGCCACCACCCTCTGCGCCAGCCTGGCCGCCACCGGCCACCGCCTGGACAGCCCGGAAGTCGAGATCAGCGCGGTGTGTCCGCAGTGCGCGGGGAATTAGCCTCCAGCACACGCAACAGCGAACTCGTGTCGTTCTTGCCGAAACCCAGCGCCATCAGCGCGTTGAGTTGCTGGGCGACGCTTGCCGTCAGCGCCACCGGCACGCCGCTCTGGCGCGCTGCTTCGAGTACCAGCCCGAAATCCTTGTGATGCAGGCGTGCCTCGATGCCGGCCGAAAAATCGCGGTCGACCATGCGCTGGCCCATGATCTCAAGCACGCGCGAGCCGGCCGAACCGCCGGCCAGCGCCTGCTTCACCTTGGCCGGATCGACCCCGGCGGCGGCGGCCAGGCGCATTGCTTCGGCGACCGCCTCGATGGCGGCGACCATGATCATCTGGTTGCAGGCCTTGGCGACCTGGCCAGCACCGTTGGGGCCGATATGGACGATGCGCTGGCCGAGTTTTTCGAGCAGCGGACGCACCCGTTCGAGCACCGCCGCGTCGCCACCAGCCATGATCGCCAACGTCGCGTCTTTCGCCCCCTGCTCGCCGCCGGACACCGGCGCGTCGAGCATGTGGATGCCTTTCTCCGCCAACTGGCCGGCGATACGCCGGGCGACGTCGGGCGCGATGGTCGAGCAATCGACCAGCATGCTGCCCGGCGCCATGCCGTGGATCAAGCCGTTGTCGCCGAGCGTCACGCCTTCAACATCGGCACTCGAGGTGATGACGGTGAACACCACCTCGCACGCAGCGCCCAGTTCGGCCGGCGAGGCATGGACCGTCGCCGGCAGGCCGGCACAACTTTGCGGCCGGCGCGCCCAGACGTGCAACTCGTGGCCGGCCGCCTGCAGATGCAGGGCCATCGGGCGCCCCATTGCGCCCAGTCCGATGAAACCGACCTTCATGCCTGTCCCGAGAGGCTTTCCAGGAGTTTCAGCACGGCGATCGAATCCTCCTCGCCCAGGCCGGAACCGACCATGGCGTTGAACATCTGCGCGGTCGCTGCCGACCCCGGCAGACACAGCCCGAGTTCGTGCGCCGTCTGCATGACGATGTTCAGGTCCTTTTCATGCATCCAGCTCTTGAAGCCCGGCTTGAAATTGCGGTCGAGCATGCGCTGACCGTGGTTTTCCAGGATCTTCGAGTAGGCGAAGCCGCCGAGCAGCGCCTCGCGCACCTTGCCGCGGTCGACACCGTTCTTCGAGGCAAAGGCCATCGCTTCAGCAACAGCCAGCACGCCCATGCCGGTGACGATCTGGTTGGCCGCCTTGGTCACCTGGCCGGCACCCGAAGCGCCGACATGGACGATGTTCTTGCCCATGCAGGCGAACGCCGGCTGGGCGCGGGCAAAGGCGGCGTCGGAACCGCCAGCCATGATGGACAGCGTGCCGGCAATCGCGCCGACTTCACCGCCGGACACCGGCGCGTCCATGAAATCGACGCCGGCCGCCGCCAGTTCCGCGTGAATGGCCTTGGCTGCCGCCGGCGCGATGGTGCTCATGTCGACGGCGACCAGCCCCGGCACGGCAGCACTGGCGACGCCGCGCATGACTTCGGCGACGTCGGGCGCATCGGCGACCATGGAAATCACCAGTTCCTGGCCGCGCGCCACATCAGCCGGCGACGCAGCGCCGCTGGCACCGGCATCGAGCAAGGGCTGCATCGATTCGGCGCGGCGCGCCCAGACGGTGACCTGGTGGCCACCCTTCAACAGATTGAGCGCCATCGGGCGCCCCATGATGCCCAGGCCGATAAAACCAATCTTCATGTCCCGCTCCTCCATGTTGTCAGGCGGATTCTAGCCGATCGGCCGGCAAGTCGACGGCGGCGAAAATTGCCGGAGGACGTGAATCGACCCGCCACGCCGGCCCCCCGGGGAATCGGCGAAATGCCGGTAGCGCGGGACAGCGGCGGACGCGCCAACATTTCATGGCACCGGGCACGCTTGTTGCACTGAGGAAGCCATGGGCAACTAGACGGCAATCTGCCGTCGCCACCGCCACCGCCACCGCCACCGCCAGGAGGCAATATGTCGAGCAACGCCATCATCAGCAAGACTTTCGATTTTTCGCTGCTTTCCGGCATGCAGCGCGGGCAAGGCAATTCTGCGGCAGCAGGCGGCAACTTCCTGGCCGTCCTGCAGGAGCGGCTGGCCGATTTCAAATCCCAGGCCATGGACAGCCTGCTCAACGGCGGCAGCACCACCGGCGCCATGAACGCCCTGCTGACGAATGCCCCCTTGATGGCCAACGGCCGCAATCCGGCGCTGTTCGATCCGGAGTCAGCCTACGCGATGATGACCACGATCAACCGTAAAGAGATTGTTTACAAAGCTGAATTCGCCGAAATGACCGCGATGGGAGACTACGTCGCGGCAATGCAGCAGGAAGCCGGCAAACTGGGCACAATCGACCATGGCAGCAGCGCCGACGAAATCCGCAGCCGCCTGCAGGCCTTTACCGAAGCCTACAACGGCTGGATCGACCGCTTCGACGAAGTCCTGGCCAACGGCGGCCTGCTGGCCGGCACACACGCCGCAACCGTGTCGCAGTGGGAACTGGAAAAGAGCATCGAGAACATTTTCAACGGTGCCGGCAGCGGTGTTCGCGGCATGGGCGCGCTCGGACTGGCGATCGACCCGGTCACCAACATGGCCAGTCTCGACACCGCCCGCCTGGAACGTGTGCTGGCCAGCAATCCGAACGGTGCGGTGAACGCGATTCGCGAATTCAGCGGCAACTTTGCCCGCTCCGCGGAATTGCTCAATTCAGAGAACAATTTCATTCCCAACCGGATGAACAACCTGAGCCGCGTCATCGACTACATCGACACCAACAAGGCATCGCTGCAAATGGAATTCGGTCTTGGCGACAGCGCCCGCCCAAGCGGCGAAGTCGCCCGGGCACTGGCGGCCTATCAGGCGATGCGCGGCATCAGCGTCTGAATTCAGCCAGCCGGCGACAAACGCTCGCGCAAGCTGTCGATTGCCGCCTGCTCGCCACGGATGCTGAAAAAGGCGCCGTTCTCGTCCGCCCGCTCGGCCAGTACCTGACAGTTGGCGAATAGTTCACCGCGCAACTGCTGGGCCGACCAGGGAATAAACAGTTCAGCCTCGACCAGCGCCGCCTGGAAAAAATCGACGATGATCTGGTGCAGACACGCCACATCGTCCAGCCGAACAGCGCTCATCACCACGCAATCCGGGTACTGTTCACGCAATCTGGCCGTGCATTCGACTTGTGCCGCCTCGTTTCCGACATGGTCGATCTTGTTGAAGATGCGCAGGCGCGGCAGGGTGTCGGCGCTGATTTCGGCCAGAACATGGTCGGTGACTTCGAGCTGGCGTTCGAAACCGGGGTCACTGGCATCGATCACATGCAGCAGCAGGCCGGCATCGAGCGCCTCGTCGAGGGTCGACTTGAACGAGGCGACCAGGCCGTGCGGCAGGTTCTTGATGAAGCCGACGGTGTCGCTGACCAGCACGCGCGGCACGCTTTCCGGGTGCAGCGTGCGCACCGTCGTGTCGAGGGTGGCGAACAGTTTGTTGGCGACCAGCACCTCGCTGCCGGTCAGCGCCCGCATCAGCGTCGATTTGCCGGCATTGGTGTAGCCGACCAGGGCGACGCTGGCCAGGCTCTGGCGTTCCTGGCGGCGCGCGCGCTGGGTCTGACGCTCGGCATCCATGGCAACAATTTCCAGTTGCAGCTCGGCGATGCGGTCGCGGATCTTGCGCCGGTCCAGTTCGGTATGCGATTCGCCGGCGCCGCGGCCGCCGACACCGCTACGCTGGCGGCCCTGCGGCCCGGCCAGTTTGGCCGCTTCGCGCAGTCGCGGCGCCATGTAGCCGAGGCGGGCGATTTCGACCTGCGCCTTGGCGGCACGCGAACGGGCGTTGTTATGGAAGATTTCGAGGATGACCATGGTCCGGTCCATCACCGGGCAACCGGTGGCCTTTTCCAGGTTGCGCGCCTGCGACGGCGAGATTTCATGATCGACCAGAATGGCATCGATCTCACGGTCGGCCGTGTGCTCGACGTAATGAGCGATTTCCTCGCACTTGCCGACGCCAACATAGGACGTCGTATCGAAACTGCCGCGCTTCTGGATGAAGGTGTCGACCACCGTGTAGCCGAGCGTCTTGGCCAGTTCGCGCAGTTCGGCCAGCGAGGACTCGAATTCGACATCGCTGACACTGGGTAGCTGGACGGCCGCAACGATGGCGACGGCGGGTTTTTCTCTCAATTCGACGGACATTCGGGCAGGGCTTCTCGACAACGGCGGGAAGCAGAGTGTACCCGTCAACGGCGCCGTCGCTGCGACTACCTTGCGCTCAGAGGCCGCAGGAACTGCCGCCCGACTTGACGCCGAGCTTCTTCAACAGTTTCTCCGGCGGGCAGAAGCCGGTGAAGCCGCTCTGGAACAGATTGAAGCCGACGAAGGCAGTGAATGCCAGGAACCATTCCGAAACGAAGACCGGGCTGCCCTGCCAGCCGAGGGCCAGCGAGAGCATGACGAAGAAGCCGGCCATGATGCGGATGATGCGTTCGGTGGTCATGATTGATGCTCCTTGCGGAAGGCTGCGTAGTAGAGAACGGGAATGACGACCAGGGTCAGCAGCGTGGACACCAGGATGCCGAAGATCAGCGCCAGCGCCAGGCCGTTGAAGATCGGGTCGTCGAGGATGAACATGGCGCCGAGCATGGCGGCCAATGCGGTCAGCGCGATCGGCTTGGCGCGCACCGCCGCCGACTGGATCACCGCGTCGTGGAAATCCATGCCGGCGGCAACCTGCTGCTTGATGAAATCGACCAGCAGGATGGAGTTGCGGACGATGATACCGGCCAGCGCAATCATGCCGATCATCGAAGTCGCGGTGAATTGCGCGCCGAACAAGGCATGTCCGGGCATCACGCCGATGATGGTCAGCGGGATCGGGGCCATGATGATCAATGGCACCAGATAGCTGCCGAAGTGAGCGACCACTAGCAGATAAATCAATATCAGGCCGACCGCGTAGGCCAGACCCATGTCACGGAAGGTCTCGTAGGTGACCTGCCATTCGCCGTCCCATTTGACGCTGTAGCCGGCGTAGGGATCAGTCGGCTGGCGGATGAACCATTCGCCAAGCCTGCCGCCTTCCTTGAGTTCCATACCGTTGATCCGGCTGCGGATGTCGAACATGCCGTAGAGCGGCGAATCAAGCTGGCCGCCCATGTCGCCGACGACGTAGACGACCGGCAGCAGGTCCTTGTGGTAGATGGTCTTTTCGCGCACCGTGTCGCGCACTTCGACCAGCTCGGACACTGGCACCAGTTGGCCATCGCGGGAACGGACCCGCAACTTGAGCAGCGTATCGAGCGCCGACTTCTGCGCTGACGGCAGCGTGATCCGCACCGGCACGGCGAACTTGGAATCGGCATTGCGCACCGGCGTCACGTCCATGCCGGCCAGCCCCATGCCGACGACTTCGACAATGTCGCGCTGCGCCACGCCCAGTTGCGCGGCCTTGGCCTGCAGGACATGGAGCACGAATTTGCGCGCATCGGCGTCGATGTAGTCGTCGATGGCAACGATGTCGGGCGTTTCGCTGAAGGCCTGGCGCACCTGCTTGCCGACGGCGATCTGGCCGGCGTAATCGGGGCCGTAGATCTCGGCGACGATCGGCGACATCACCGGCGGCCCCGGCGGCACTTCGACGACCTTGGCGACGCCGCCGTTACGCTGACCGATGGCTTCGACCGCCGCGCGCACGCCGGCGGCGATTTCATGACTTTTGCGCGAGCGATGCGCCTTGTCGACCAGATTGACCTGGATGTCGCCCTTTTCCGGCGCGGCCCGCAGGTAATACTGGCGAACCAGCCCATTGAAGTTGATCGGGCTGGCGGTGCCGGCATAGGCCTGGTAATTCGTCACCTCCTCGACCTTGGCCAGTTCGCTGCCGATTTCCTGCAGCACCCGCGCCGTTTCTTCAACCGGCGTACCGGCCGGCATGTCGACGATGATCTGGAATTCGCTCTTGTTGTCGAAGGGCAACATCTTCAGCACGACGAGCTGGAAGTAGGCCAGCGACACCGAACCGAGGATCAGCAAAACGACGACGATGGCCAGCTTGATGCGCGCGGCGGCGCCCGTCAGCGGATCAAGGAAGGGCGTCAGCAGCTTGCGGAAAGTGCTGTCGAGCTTGGCATCCAGCTTCGACACCGGTGCCGCGCCATGACCGGCGCCATGCGACTTCATCAGCCGCACCGCCAGCCAGGGCGTGACGACAAAGGCGATGGCCAGCGACAGCGCCATGCCCATCGACGAGTTGATCGGGATCGGGCTCATGTACGGGCCCATCAGCCCGGAAACGAAGGCCATCGGCAAGAGCGCGGCGATAACGGTCAGCGTCGCCAGGATGGTCGGCCCGCCGACTTCATCCACCGCGCCGGGGATGATTTCGAGCAGCGTCTTTTCCGGATAGAGACCCTGCCAGCGGTGGATGTTCTCGACGACGACAATGGCGTCGTCGACCAGAATGCCGATCGAGAAGATCAGCGCGAACAGCGACACCCGGTTGAGCGTGAAGCCCCAGGCCCAGGAGGCGAACAGCGTCGCCGCCAGGGTCAGGGTCACGGCGATACCGACGATCACCGCTTCGCGCTTGCCCAGCGCAAAGAAGACCAGCAAGACGACGAATGCGGTGGCGAAAACCAGCTTGCCGATCAGCTTCTGTGCTTTTTCGGTCGCCGTCTCGCCGTAGTTGCGGGTGACCGTGACCTCGACGCCGTCGGGAATGACGATATTTTTCAGGCTTTCAATACGGTCGACCGCAGCATTCGCCACGTCGGCGGCATTGACCCCGGGCTGCTTGGAAATCTGGATGGTGACCGCCGGGAACTCACCGTCCTTGGTGCCGAACCAGGCGTAACGCTGCGGTTGGTCGGGGCCGTCCTCGACCGTGGCGACGTCGCTCAGGTAGATCGGCTTGCGCTCGCGAACCGCAACGACCAGACGCTTCACATCCGCTGCCGATTCGAGGTAAGTCCCTGTCTGCACCAGGATTTCACGATTACCGGCCACCAGGCTGCCGGAAGTCTGCAAGGCGTTGGAAACGGTCAGCGCGCCGGCAATGTCCTGCGGCGTGACACCGAAAGCGTTCATCCGTTCGGCGTCGAGCAGCACGCGCACGGCATGATCGGGACCGCCAAGCGTCGAGATGTCGCGCGTGCCCTTGATCCGTTTCAGTTCGATCTCGACCGCACGCGCCACCTGTTGCAGCTCGTAGGCCGAACGCGCCGGATCGGCGGTGTGGAAGGTCAGCGCGACAATCGGCACGTCGTCGATCCCGCGTGGCTTGATCACCGGCTCGAGCACGCCGAGATTGGCCGGCAGCCAGTCGCGATGCGCCATCACCGTGTCGTGCAGGCGCAACACCGCGTCGTTGTACTTGACGCCAACCTCGAACTGCACGGTGATCACCGCCATGCCCGGGCGCGACATCGAATACACATGTTCGACGCCATGCATGCGCGACAGCACTTGCTCGCCCGGCGTCGCCACGAGGTTCTCGACATCCTTGGCCGAAGCGCCCGGCCAGGCGACCAGCACGTCGGCCATGGTCACGTCGATCTGCGGCTCTTCCTCGCGCGGCGTAACCAGCGTGGCAAAAACGCCCATCAGGAAGGCGACCAGCGCGAGCAGCGGGGTGATCCGCGAATCCTGGAAGGCGGCGGCAATACGCCCGGAAATGCCGAGCCTAGTCTTGTCAGCGGCCATGGCCTACTTGCCCGACTGAACTTGAATGGCCGCCTTGACCGGATCGGTGACCACCTTGTCGCCCGCCGCCAGCCCGGCCAGCACCTCGATCTCGCCCTGACCGACGATTTCGCCGAGGCGCAACTGGCGCAGGACCAGGCGATTGTCGGCGGTCTGCACATAGACAGCAGCGACTTCGCCGCGGCGCACTACCGCGCCGGCCGGCACAGTCAGCTTGTCGGCACGGCCGGTGACGAAATGGACCCGGGCGAACATGCCGGGAACGGCTTCCGCCAGCGCCGGCAGACTGACGCGCACCTGCGCGACATGGGTCGCCGCGTCGACCGTGGGCAGCACCTGGATGGCGCTCGCATCGACCCATTTGCCGAGTTCCGGGAACTCAACGCGGGCACTGCTGACGCCGCGCATGGCCGGCAGGCGATGCTGGGGAATGCTGGCGGTGACGCGCAGGCTGCCCGGTTGGTAAATGCTGAACAACGGCGTTCCCGGCATCGCCATGTCGCCGGCTTCAACATGCCGGCGGGCGACGATGCCGGTCATCGGCGCGACGATGCTCGCGTGACTCTGGCTGGCACCGGCAGCACTGCGATTGGCCGCCGCCGCATCGAAATCGGCCCTGGCCTTGTCGACCGCCGCCTGACTGACAAATTTCTGTTCCTTCAACTGCTGGTGGCGTTCGTAATTGAGTTTCGCCACCTTGTATTGCGCTTCGGCCGCACGGGCTGCTTCACCAGCCTCACGCGCGTCGATGCGCATCAGCAGATCGCCCTTGGTCACCCGCTGGCCACTATCGGCGCGCACTTCCAGTACCCGGCCTGCCACCTGGGCACCAACCGTCGTCTGCTGCACGGCCTCGACAACTGATTCAGCCGGGATAGTCAGGTCGACCGGATGTGGTTTGACGATGATGACCGGCAAGGCATCTGCCGCCATGATTGCGGTCGACACCAGAGCAAGAGCGAAAATCAGGGAGCGAGCGATGGATTTCATGAATATAAGCATACGCTAATTTGCATCCCCGTAGCAAGACAGAAGCTTGATTCTACGACTTCATGTCATGCGCAAAACAATTATCAGGCCGCCTGCCAGATATTGCGACAGCGTGTCTCGCGGATACGCCAGCTGGCGGCAGCGCCCAGCGTGGCGCACAAGGTCACGGCAAGCACCCCGTTCTGCCAGGTGGCGACGTCGTAGACGCGGGCACCGGCAACCATTTCGCCATGCCAGCCGAGATCCATGATCCAGCCGACGACCGGCTGCATGATCGCGGCACAGAGGAAGCCGCCCATGTTGGCGACGCTGGTCGACATCCCCGACAGCAACGGCGGATTGACTTCCTTGGCACACGCCCAGGTCAGGCTGAATCCGGCGGTCGACAAACCGAGCAAGGCAAAAAGCAGGTACGACAAGCTGAGCGGCATCGTCACGCAGGACAGCAGGATCAGCCAGATCGCCACATAAACATGCGAGACGGCGATCATCACCGGCTTGCGCCGCCCCAGACGGTCGGACAGACCGCCGATGAACAGGCAACCGACGGCAAAACCGCCAAACCACAAGGACAGGTGATTGGCGGCAGTCGCGCGCGCCATGCCGTGCACCTGCATCAGATAAGGCGTCGCCCACAGCCCGGCAAAGGTGAAGAAGGCGCCGGACATGCCGGTATTGACCAGCGCCGCCGGCCAGGTGGCACGGTTGCGGATCACCGCCAGCAGGCTGGAAAGCACCACCGTCCGATCGAAACGCGGCCGCGATGCCTCGCCCGAAGCGGTCGGGGCATCGCGGACGATCAGCCAGCACAGCGCCCCGAGCACCAGCGAGACAGCGCCAACGCCGATGAACACGCCACGCCAGCCGGTCGCCTGGGCCATCGCCGACAGTGGCGCTCCAGCCAGCACCGAACCGAGATTGCCGACCAGCATGCAGATGCCGACGATGGTTGCAAAACGGCTCTCTTCGAACCACACCGCAACCAGTTTGAGCATGGCAATGAAAGTGACCGAAACGCCGAGCCCGACCAGGGTTCTGCCGGCCAGCGCGAATTCGAGCGACGGCGCGAAGCCGAACAGCAGACTGCCGACACCACCAACCAAGGCACCCAGCGCCAGTATCCGGCGCGGCCCCAGGGTATCGGCCAGTATCCCCGTGGGGATCTGCATCACCGTGTAGATGTAGAAATAGGTCGCGGCGAGCACGCCGAGCGAAGCCGCCGAGGTCTGAAAGGCGGCAGCCAGATCCTGTGCAATGCCGGCCGGCGCAAAGCGCTGGAAAAACGAAAGGATGTAAGCCAGCGCGACAACGGCCAGCGCCAGCCAGCGCCACCGACGCTGTTCGGGAGTCAACGGCCCCATGACAGTCTCCGGGTATGTTATATCAGGCGCCTCTACGGGCGCCTTCCTGCTACTGCCTGACGGCTCTTACTTGAACGACAGGACCCACTTGGCCAGCGCCAGTGCCTCGGCATCGGTGACGGCATTGGCCGGCATCGGCACCTTGCCCCACTCGTCCTTGCTACCGTTCTTGATCTTGGCGGCCAGGGCAGCTTCCGCGCCCTTTTCGCCGGCCCGTTTGGCGGCGATTTCCTGGTAGCCGGGGCCGACAATCTTCTTGGCCATGCCGTGGCAGGTCGTACAGTTCTTGGCCTTGGCCAGTTCTTCCGAAGCCATGGTCGGCGCGGCAATCAGCAAACCCAGGATGACAGGGATCAATTTTTTCATGTGTGTTTCCTCCGCTTGTAAAAATTCTTGTGCGATACCGCCAGTCTAACCCGAGAGCGGCTCAAACAGACAAGCGCCGGCGGATCAGTCGAGCCAGGCCCGCAGCCGGCCAGCCAGGGCAGCCCAGTCGACCGGCTTGGGCAGATGATGGGCACCCAGCGTCGACGCCGCGTCGAAAAAACCTGCGTCTGCGCGCCCGCTCAACAACACGATGGGCAGATCGGATTCGCATCGCCGGATCGTCCCGGCAACACTCAGGCCATCAAGGCCGGGCATTTCGACATCGAGCACGACAATATCGAAATCCCCACCGGAGCCATAGGCTGCCAGCGCTGCCACGCCATCCGGCACGAAGCGCAGGGCGAATGCCGGCGCAGCAAGCACGACGCCGAACATCAACCCCATGGTCGGATCATCATCCGCCGCCAGTACCCGACATACCCGTTCTCTCATGACGACAGTCCCTTTTCCAGCATCTCGTCCAAAGCCATGCGCACCGCCAGTTGCTCGGCGACGAAACCGGGGTGCAAGGCCATGACTTCCTCCTGCTTCCCCTCCTGACACAGGGCCTCGATTTCCCGGCACAAACCCGCAAACCGCAGCGCCCCGACGTTGTAACTGCTCGACTTCATGGCGTGACAGGCGCGCGCCATGGCCAATGCATCGCCGGCAGACAAGGCGCCCTCGTAATCGCCCCACAAGCTTTCGACACCCCGCAGGTAGGCTTCGATCAGTTGCCGTATCAAGGCATTGGCACCGCTCGGCGCCAGGGTGCGCAGCTGTTCGAAGACCCCCGGATCCAGTGCGGCATTTCCCGAGACGGCCTGGACCACCGTCGGCACTGCAGTCGGTTTGCGACGCTCCCGGGGCAGCCAACGCTCGAGTACGGTGAGAATTTCCTCACCCCGGTATGGTTTGGCCAGGTAGTCGTCCATGCCGGCCGCCAGACAACGGGCCCGGTCATCACGCATGGCGTTGGCTGTCAACGCCACCACCGGCAGGTGCGGAAGATCGTCCCGTGCTTCCCGGCGGCGCAATTCGGCGCAGGCCGAGAAGCCATCGACCACCGGCATCTGGCAATCCATCAGGACCAGATCGAAAGGCTCGCGGGCCAGCAGATCGATGGCCTGCTGACCATCATTGACCACGACCACCTGCAAACCCAGGCGCTCCAGATGGGTACGCGCGACAATCTGGTTACTTTCATTGTCTTCCGCCAACAAAACCCGGCCACGCAGGATGGGGCTCGCCGAATCCGTATCCATCGGCAGTTCGACCCGGCGCGAAGTCACGCCGCCGCTATCTGCCAAATCGTCCGATGCTGCCCGTTCGACCACCGGCAGACACAAACTGACGGTAAAGCACGTACCAACCCCAAGCACGCTGTCCACAGTGATCTCGCCGCCCATCATGTCAACCAGGCGCCGGCAGATCGCCAAACCCAGGCCGGTACCGCCAAAACGCCGACTGGTCGAGCCATCGGCCTGGGCAAAGTGTTCAAAAATCCGCTCGCGAGCCTCTGCCGGAATACCGACGCCGGTATCCCTGACCCGCAATTCCAGACACTGCTTGCCTGGCTCGGACGGCTGCAAAGTCAGACCAAGAACGATCTCTCCCTGATCGGTAAATTTAACTGCATTGTTCAGCAGATTGGCGACCACCTGGCGCAAGCGCAAGGCATCCCCGCGCAAATGCAGGGACTGGCCACCCTGCACCTCGATCAGCAACGCCAAGCCTTTCTTGTGGGCGGGTTGCGAAAACAGCTCGACCGACTCGTTGAGCAAGCGGACAAGATCAAAATCTTCTTCTTCAAGTTCGAAATGCCCGGATTCGATCTTGGAGAAATCAAGCACATCGTTGATGATCGCCAGCAGGTGCCGCCCTGAACGATCAACCGCTTCGACGAACTGCCGTTGCGTCGGCGTCAGGCCCGTGTTCAGCAACAATTCCGTCATCCCCAGCACCCCGTTCATCGGGGTCCGGATTTCATGGCTCATGGTTGCCAGGAACTCGCTCTTGGCCAGGCTCCCCGCTTCGGCGACCTCCTTGGCCTGGCGCAACTCGCGTGTCCGTTGCTCGACGATCTGTTCCAGATTTCCGAGATGCGAGGCCAGCCAGTGATCCCGCTCGCGAATCTGCTCGACCATCTGGTTGAAACCTTCGCTCAGCCGCTCGAACTCGGCAATATCCGAATGTGCCGCCCGGGTATCCAGGCGTCCAAGCGAAATCTCGGCCATGTTTTCGTTCAACATGCCGAGCGGGCGCATCGCGCGCTCGACCTGCCGGTGCTGCAGCCTCAGGATGACCCACAGGGCCAGCGCAAACTCGATCAGGATCAACAAGGCGTAACCCAGCATCTGCCGGTGCAGGCGCCCCAGATCAAAACTGACCAGCATCCAGCCCTTGCCTGCAACCTTGCCACCGACCAGAAAGTCGATCGAGCCCGGCTGCAAGCGATAACCCTCCTCGAATACCGGGGGTTTCCATCCCGGAACAGCATAGCCATCAGGGCGTAAATATTCGAATTTAATGCTCTGATCGTCACGGTAAAGGGTAAGCGAGCGCAGATCGGGGAGCGAGGAAAGCATTTTCCTGAATACGGACACCCGTACCGGATCTTCGACCAGCAGGCTGTTGGTCAACATTTCTTCAAGCAGCGCGGTCCGCGCCCGCCCCTCCTCGATGCGGTCACGCAGGTCCATGCCACCGGCAGTGAGGAGAATGATGACCGACAAGACAAGGAAGGCCGGCAACAAGACCTGCAGATTGACCCGGGCAAGGTATCGCCCCAGCGGCGCCGGCTCAAACTGCGTTGTCACGACTGCCCCGGTAACTCACAACCCGCTTCGCGCCAGGCTACTTCAGCGCTTTTCCATGCCAGGCCAAAGGCGGCCGCAAGCTCAGCACGCAAATCGACAGGAATATTCACATCCTCGCCGGCGATCCGCCGCAACAGGATACTTTCCAGGCGCTCAGCCAGGGCCGCAAGACGCATCGCACCGACATTTGCCGCTGCACTGCGAATCGCATGTACACAGCGACGCTCGGCTTGATCGTTATCACGCACTTCAAGCCAGTCGGCTTCCCAAGTTGAAAAATGATGCACAAAGAAACCGACGGCCTGCCACCACAACTCGGGACGATCCAGCATGCGCGCAACAGCGTCACGGACATCGAAGCCCTCCAGCTCCTGAGGTATCAGCATCATGGATTATCACCGCCTGCCGTTGAAGAGACTGCCATTGTCCCGCTTCAGCTGGAAACTTGGTTGAAGAAAGGTAAAACGCCCTGCGGCCTCCGCTCGCCGCACCATGCCCGTTGCAAGACAGCCTGCGCATATCCTTTTACAATGCATTACAATCGTTTCCATCGAGCATCTTTACCCCTCTCATGAATCAGACAGCACTGATCGTAGAAGATGACCCCGGCACCCGCCATGTTGTCAGCACCACCCTTGGCACAGTGGGCATCAGCAGCATTTTCGCCGAAAACGGTGCGGCCATGTGGCGACAGCTCGACCAACAGCCCGACGTGGTCATCCTTGATCTGAGCCTCCCCGATGCAGACGGACTGGAACTGCTCAGGCAGTTGCGCCAGCAATCGGAAATCCCGGTTCTGATTCACTCGACGCGTTCCGACGAAATCGAGCGCATCATCGGCATCGAGATCGGCGCCGACGATTTCCTGCCCAAACCGTGCAACATGCGCGAATTGCTTGCCCGCACCCGTGCCCTGCTCCGACGCAGCCAGCTACGCAGCCAGACGACGGTTTCGCGTGCTGATTTCAAACGCTTGCGCTTCGGACACTGGACGCTGGATACCGCTGCCCGGGAATTGCTGAATGGCGACGGCGAACCGGTATCAATCGGCGTTTCCGGATTTTCGCTGCTGATGGCCTTCCTCGAGCACCCGTTCGAGCCTCTGTCCAGAGAAAGCCTCTCCCGCGTTCTCAAACGCGAATACATCCCTTACGACCGGATCATCGACGTCCATGTCAGCCAGATCCGACGCATTCTTGGCAAACAGGCCGATGGCAGCAGTTTCATCAAGACCCTGCGCTCGCAAGGCTATGTTTTTGTCTCTCAGGTCGACCTCGCCTGACACCCGATAAAAAACCCCCGGGGACAAATCCCCGGGGGTTTTTTTATTCAGCACGAGGTCGCAACCCCGGCTAATCCTCAGCGTGACAGGCGATTACAACCACCAACGGTGTTACCGACACACGGCGTAGAGCTTTCGCGATTGATCAGCCACTTGCCGTTGACCTTGATCATTTCCAGCGTCTTCAGGACACGATCATTGAAGATGTTCGAGCGATAGGTCTGCTCGAACTCGGCAAAAGCACGGTCCTCGCCATCCATCCGCACGCGCAGCTTATCGACTGTGACCGAGATACGCTCACGCGGCGAAATCCGGGCGCGACGCAACTGGTCCCAGTCCTCGCGGGACAGGCCACCGTCCGGCGTGAAGGTCGGTGCATAGAAACCGCTGTATGCCGAGTAATCCTTGGCCGACCATGCCTCCGCCCAGGAACGTACTTGCGTTTCGATGTCGCCGATGGCCGTCTGCGGCGCCAAAGATTCCTGCGGCGCCTGCGCGACGACCGGCGAACGTGGCGCGACCATCATCTCCCGCGCCTTGGCATCGAGCGCCTCACGCGCCGAGGCTTGCTGGGTGACGGCATCGGCCGGGCACAGCGAGGCCGCATCGACTTCGGCCAGTTCGGCAGCGGTCGGCGTATGGGTGTCCAGTTTCTGCAGCCCCATGAATTCCAGCAGCGAACCCATGCCGGCGTAGGTACGCAGGTAGGCCAGCGTCAGGTCGGTATCGGCGTTGACCGAGGCGCGCCGCGCCGACAGCAATTCGTTCTCGGTATCCAGCAAGTCGAGCAGCGTGCGCTGACCGACGTTGAACTGGTCGCGATAAGCGTCGCGCGTCTTTTCCAGCAAGGCCACCTGAATTGCCAGATAGCTGGCCTGTTCTTTCAAGCGCAG
>NZ_AUCE01000002.1 GCF_000429605.1 Azonexus hydrophilus DSM 23864
AGCTGCTCGACCAAGGTCAGGCTGGCGACAACATCGGCGCCCTGCTGCGTGGTACCAAGCGTGAAGACGTCGAGCGTGGTCAAGTGCTGTGCAAGCCGGGTTCGATCACCCCGCACACCCACTTCACCGGCGAAGTGTATGTTCTGTCGAAGGACGAAGGTGGTCGTCACACCCCGTTCTTCAACAACTACCGTCCGCAGTTCTACTTCCGCACGACCGACGTGACCGGCGCGATCTCGCTGCCGGAGGGCGTTGAAATGGTCATGCCGGGTGACAACATCCAGATGACGGTCAAGCTGATTGCTCCGATCGCCATGGAAGAAGGTCTGCGCTTCGCCATCCGCGAAGGCGGTCGTACCGTTGGCGCCGGCGTCGTCGCCAAGATCATCGAGTAATCGGTAATCGTTGCAAGCAAAGCGCTTCGGGGTCCCGAAGCGCTTTGATGTTTCTGCAGCAGGGGTGTAGCTCAATTGGTAGAGCAACGGTTTCCAAAACCGTAGGTCGGGGGTTCGATTCCCTCCGCCCCTGCCACTCTCTTTAAAGATCGCGAACGTCATGGCTGACAAGATCAAGTTCTCGCTGGCGCTGGTTATTCTGGCAGCTGGCGTGGCTGGCTTCTACCTGCTCTCCGAGCAGGCAATGATTTTGCGCGTCCTGGCGGTTCTCGTCGGGGCGGCGCTGGCGGTTGCCGTTGCCTGGAAGACTGAGCCGGGTCAGCGCTTCTTCACCTTTGCCAACGAGGCGGTGATCGAAGCGCGCAAGGTCGTCTGGCCGACGCGCAAGGAAACGACCCAGACCACGGCGATGGTTTTCGCCTTCGTGGTCGTGATGGCGCTTTTCCTCTACCTCACCGACAAGAGTCTTGAGTGGGTCCTGTACGACCTGGTCCTGGGCTGGAAGAAATCATGAGTAAACGCTGGTACGTCGTACACGCCTATTCCGGCTTCGAAAAGAGTGTCATGCGCGCCATTCAGGAGCGCATCAATCGCTTGGGGATGCAGGAAAAATTCGGCCAGATTCTCGTTCCGGTCGAAGAAGTGGTTGAAATGAAGGGCGGTCAGAAGTCCATTTCCGAACGCAAGTTCTTCCCCGGCTACGTGCTGGTCGAAATGGAAATGGACGACGATAGCTGGCACCTGGTGAAGAACACGCCCAAGGTTACCGGCTTTGTCGGTGGCACGGCCAACCGCCCGGCACCGATTTCCCAGAAGGAAGTCGACAAGATCATGCAGCAGATGCAGGAAGGCGTCGAAAAGCCGCGTCCCAAGGTCTTGTTCGAAGTGGGCGAAGTGGTCCGGGTCAAGGAAGGCCCGTTCACCGATTTCCACGGTTCGGTCGAAGATGTGAATTACGAAAAGAGTCGTCTGCGCGTCTCGGTGACCATTTTCGGTCGCGCGACGCCGGTCGAGCTCGAATTTGCCCAGGTCGAGAAGTCCTGAGCGACAGCTTTCAGGTATGCCGGCGACCTTGATGTCCGGCAAGAGGAGCGCCAGTAGTCGTTTTGGCGAACGCGCGTTACAACTCATTTAAGGAGTGTCTTATGGCCAAGAAAATTATTGGCTACATCAAGCTGCAAGTGCCGGCAGGCAAGGCGAATCCGTCGCCCCCGATCGGCCCGGCGCTGGGTCAGCGCGGTCTCAACATCATGGAATTCTGTAAGGCCTTCAACGCTCAGACGCAAGGCGTCGAGCCGGGTCTGCCGATTCCTGTCGTGATCACCGCTTTTGCCGACAAGTCCTTCACCTTCGTGATGAAGACGCCGCCGGCAACGATCCTGATCAAGAAGGCTGCCGGTATCAAGTCCGGTTCGGCCAAGCCGCACACCGACAAGGTCGGCAAGATCACCCGCGCCCAGTGCGAAGAGATCGCCAAGACCAAGATGCCTGACCTGACGGCCGCCGACATGGAAGCCGCTATCCGCACCATCGCCGGCTCTGCCCGTTCGATGGGCATCACCGTGGAGGGTCTGTAATCATGGCCAAGCTCACGAAAAAGCAAAAAGCCTTCGCCGCCAAGGTTGTTCCGCAGAAGCTGTACCCGCTGCAGGAAGCCCTGAACCTGGCCAAGGAAACCGCCACTGCCAAGTTTGACGAGTCGATCGACGTTGCCATCAACCTCGGCGTCGATGCACGCAAGTCGGACCAGGTCGTTCGTGGTTCCGTCGTGCTGCCGGCTGGTACCGGCAAGACTGTTCGCGTTGCCGTGTTCGCCCAGGGCGACAAGGCTGAAGCCGCCAAGGCTGCCGGTGCCGATGTCGTCGGTTTCGACGACCTGGCCGCCGAAGTCAAGGCCGGTAACCTGAACTTCGACATCGTCATCGCTACGCCGGATGCCATGCGCATCGTCGGTCAGCTCGGCCAGATCCTCGGTCCGCGCGGCCTGATGCCGAACCCGAAGGTCGGTACCGTGACCATGGATGTCGCCACCGCCGTCAAGAATGCCAAGGCAGGTCAGGTTCAGTACCGCACCGACAAGGCCGGTATCGTTCATGCCACCATCGGTCGCGCTTCCTTCTCGGTCGAGAACCTGGAAACCAACCTGAAGGCACTGGTCGAGGCGCTGCAGAAGGCCAAGCCGGCTGCTTCCAAGGGTCAGTACCTGCGCAAGATCGCCGTTTCGGCCACGATGGGCCCGGGCGTTCGCGTCGATCAGGCTACGCTGGCTGCTTAAAGAACTTTGGGTCGCAGCTTCCGGCCGTCCGGCCAGAGGCTGCGAATCGTCAAAGACCGCAGGCGCCCTGTAAAGGGCTTAATCGCGAAAGCCTGCGCAGACGGTGTTCCCGAAACGGATTTTCTGCCATTCGCAAGAATGGCGAGCTTCTGGTTCAGGTCGCCGTAAGGGCGGCGGGAATGTTTCCCGTCGTGTTATGACTTGAAAGGAGGAAAGACCTGTGGGTCTCAATCTGAATGACAAAAAAGCCGTCGTGGCTGAGGTGTCGGCACAAGTAGCCAACGCCGAGACTATCGCGATCGCCGAATATCGTGGCATCGAGGTCGGTGACCTCACCGTGCTGCGCAAGAAGGCTCGTGAGTCCGGTGTTTACCTGCGCGTGCTGAAGAACACCCTGGTGCGTCGCGCCGTGGAAGGCACGCAGTTTGCCGGCCTGGCCGAGCACATGGTTGGCCCGCTGATCTACAGCGTGTCCGCCGACCCGGTGGCAGCAGCGAAAGTCCTCAACGACTTCGCCAAGACCAACGACAAGTTGGTTCTCAAGGCCGGTTCCTATGCCGGCAAGGTGCTCGACAAGGCTGGTGTGCAGGCGCTCGCGTCCGTCCCGAGCCGCGAAGAGCTGCTCTCGAAGCTGCTGTATGTCATGCAGGCTCCGGTCGCCGGCTTTGTCCGTGGCCTCGACGCCCTGGCCAAGCAGCGCGAAGGCGCCGCCGCTTGATCCTTACCGCATACGAACTGATTTAGGAGTTTATTGAAATGGCAATTAGCAAAGAAGACATCCTGGAAGCCGTTGGCTCCCTGACCGTTATGGAACTGAATGACCTGGTCAAGGCATTCGAAGAGAAGTTTGGCGTTTCCGCCGCTGCCGTCGCCGTTGCCGGCCCGGCTGGTGGTGCTGCCGCTGCTGTTGAAGAGCAGACCGAATTCACCGTTGTCCTGGCTGCTGCCGGCGACAAGAAGGTTGAAGTCATCAAGGTCGTCCGTGCCGTTACCGGCCTGGGCCTGAAGGAAGCCAAGGACCTCGTTGACGGCGCGCCGAAGCCGGTCAAGGAAGGTATCGCCAAGGCCGACGCAGAAGCGCTCAAGAAGCAACTGGAAGACGCTGGCGCCAAGGTCGAAATCAAGTAATCGATCTGGTTCCTGTGGGCTGGCGGCGCATGTCGCCAGCCCTTTTTCCCTTATTCTGGTTCAACCGAACGATCGAAATTCACTTGAGTACTCGCCAGACGGCAAACGCAAATCACGATCTCCCTGTCAGCAATGACCCGGGGAGCGGATTTGCGTTTGCCTGTTTGTTCAGGTCCGACATCTGATTCCACCCTCACGGAGTTACCATGACTTACTCCTTCACCGAGAAGAAACGCATCCGCAAGAGCTTCGCCAAGCGCGCCAGCGTACTCGAGGTTCCCTTCCTGCTCGCAACGCAGTTGCAATCCTTCACGGATTTCCTGCAAGCGGACGTGCCGGTTCAGGCGCGCAAGAACGAAGGGCTGCAAGCTGCGTTCACCTCCATTTTCCCCATCGTTTCCCATTCCGGAAACGCGAGACTGGAGTTCGTCAGCTATGCGCTCGGTGAGCCGGCCTTCGACGTCGTCGAGTGCCAGCAGCGTGGCCTGACCTTCGCGGCTTCGCTGCGCGCCCGCGTGCGCCTGGTCCTGATGGATCGCGAAACGCCGGATACGGTCAAGGAAGTCAAGGAACAAGAAGTCTACATGGGTGAAATCCCCCTGATGACGACCAACGGTTCCTTCGTCATCAACGGTACCGAGCGGGTCATCGTTTCCCAGCTGCATCGTTCGCCTGGCGTGTTCTTCGAGCACGACCGCGGCAAGACACATAGCTCGGGCAAGCTGCTGTTCTCGGCGCGGGTGATTCCCTACCGCGGTTCCTGGCTCGACTTCGAATTCGACCCGAAGGACTCGCTGTTCTTCCGCGTCGACCGTCGCCGCAAGATGCCGGTCACCACGCTGCTCAAGGCCTTGGGCATGAGCTCGGAGCAGATCCTGGCCGAATTCTTCGAATTCGACCTGTTCAAGCTGTCGGCTGACAAGATCGAATTCGCCTTGGTCCCGGAACGTCTGCGCGGCGAAGTCGCCCGCTTCGACTTCGTGGCGCCGGATGGCAAGGTCATCGTCGCCAAGGACAAGCGGATCACCGCCAAGCACATCCGTGACATCTCCGCTGCCGGTCTGAAGCAGATCGCCGTGCCGGAAGAGTTCCTGATCGGTCGTGTCGTCGCCCACAACATGGTCGATACCGCCACTGGCGAAGTCGTCGCCAACGCCAACGATGAGATCACCGAGACGCTGCTCGCCAGCCTGCGCGAAGCTGGCATCTCCAGCGTCGAGACGCTGTACACCAATGACCTCGATCGTGGTGCCTTCATCTCCAACACCCTGCGCGGCGACGATACCGCCTCGCGTCAGGCAGCCCGTGTTGCCATCTACCGCATGATGCGTCCGGGCGAGCCGCCGACGGAAGAAGCGGTTGAAATCCTGTTCAACGGCCTGTTCTACTCCGACGAGCGTTACGACCTGTCGGGCGTCGGCCGCATGAAGTTCAACCGTCGCCTCGGCCGTAACGACGTGATCGAATACAAGGTCATGATCAAGAGCCTGGCATCGCGTGCCGAAGCTGCGCTGAAGAACCTGGCGGAAGCCTCCGGTTTTGCCCTGTCGGCGATCCAGGATCTGGTTGCCGGCCTGCCGTTCGGCTCCCGTGCGCTGAGCGAGAACCTGACCCGCGAAGACGCCGACGTCCTGGCCGGCAAGATCAAGCCGCTGGGCGCCAATGTCGAAGTGCGTGAACAACTGACGCTGTCGCCGCGCGACATCGTCGAAGTGATCAAGATCCTGGTCGACCTGCGCAACGGTCGCGGCGACATCGACGATATCGATCACCTCGGCAACCGCCGCGTGCGTTCGGTCGGCGAGTTGGCCGAGAACCAGTTCCGCGCCGGTCTCGTCCGCGTCGAACGCGCCGTCAAGGAGCGCCTGAGCCAGGCCGAATCCGACAACCTGATGCCGCACGACCTGATTAATGCCAAGCCGATCAGCGCTGCGATCAAGGAATTCTTCGGCTCCAGCCAGCTGTCGCAGTTCATGGACCAGACCAACCCGCTGTCTGAAATCACCCACAAGCGCCGCGTTTCGGCCCTTGGTCCGGGCGGTCTGACGCGCGAACGTGCCGGCTTCGAAGTGCGCGACGTGCACCCGACCCACTATGGTCGCGTCTGCCCGATCGAAACGCCGGAAGGTCCGAACATCGGTCTGATCAACTCGCTGGCCCTGTTCGCCCGCGTCAATAGCTACGGTTTCATCGAGACCGCCTATCGCCGCGTCGTCGACAGCAAGGTCACCAACGAGATCGACTACCTGTCGGCCATTGAAGAAGGCAACTACGTTGTCGCTCAGGCCAACGCCGCACTCGACGCCAATGGTCAGCTGGCTGACGACCTGGTGACCTGCCGCGAAAAGGGCGAAACCATCCTGGCCGAGCCGTCGCGCGTCCAGTACATGGACGTTGCCCCGGGCCAGATCGTTTCCGTCGCCGCCTCGCTGATTCCCTTCCTTGAGCATGACGATGCGAACCGCGCGCTGATGGGCGCCAACATGCAACGTCAGGCCGTTCCCTGCCTGCGTCCGGAAAAGCCGCTGGTCGGTACCGGCATCGAGCGCACCGTCGCCGTTGACTCGGGTACGGCCGTGGTCGCCCTGCGTGGCGGTGTCGTCGATTACGTCGATGCTGGCCGCGTCGTGGTCCGCGTCAACGACAACGAAACCGTTGCTGGTGAAGTCGGTGTCGACATCTACAACCTGGTCAAGTACACGCGTTCCAACCAGAACACGAACATCAACCAGCGTCCGATGGTCAAGATCGGTGACGTCATCGCCAAGGGCGACGTGGTCGCCGACGGTGCCTCCACCGACAAGGGCGAACTCGCCCTCGGCCAGAACATGCTGATCGCGTTCATGCCGTGGAACGGCTACAACTTCGAAGACTCGATCCTGATCTCCGAACGCGTCGTTGCCGAAGACCGCTACACCTCGATCCACATCGAGGAACTGACGGTCGTTGCCCGCGACACCAAGCTCGGACCTGAGGAAATCACCCGCGACATCGCCTCGCTCGGCGAAGTGCAGCTGTCCCGTCTGGACGACGCCGGTATCGTGTACATCGGCGCCGAAGTCCACGCCGGTGACGTGCTCGTCGGCAAGGTCACGCCCAAGGGCGAAACCCAGCTGACGCCGGAAGAAAAGCTGCTGCGCGCCATCTTCGGTGAGAAGGCCTCCGATGTGAAGGACACCTCGCTGCGCGTGCCGGCCGGCATCGCCGGTACCGTCATCGACGTCCAGGTGTTCACCCGCGAAGGTATCGAGCGCGACAAGCGTGCCCAGTCGATCATCGACGAGCACCTGCGTCACTACAAGCTCGACCTCGCCGACCAGATGCGTATCGTCGAGCGCGACGCCTTCGCCCGTGTCGGTCGCCTGATCGTTGGCAAGAAGGCCAACGGCGGTCCGAAGAAGCTGGCCAAGGGCACGGTCATCGACCAGGCCTACCTGGACGGCATGGATCCGCACCACTGGTTCGACATCCGCCTGGCCGACGACGAGATTGCGCTGCAACTCGAGCAGGTCAAGGAAGGTCTGGAGCAGGCCCGCAAGGACTTCGACGTTGCTTTCGAAGCCAAGCGCAAGAAGCTGACGCAGGGCGACGAACTGCCGCCGGGCGTGCAGAAGATGGTCAAGGTCTATGTTGCCGTCAAGCGTCGCCTGCAGCCTGGCGACAAGATGGCCGGTCGTCACGGTAACAAGGGTGTCGTCTCGCGCATCCTGCCGGTTGAAGACATGCCGTACATGGCCGATGGCCGTCCGGTCGACATCGTTCTGAACCCGCTCGGCGTGCCGTCGCGGATGAACGTCGGTCAGATTCTCGAAGTCCACCTCGGCCTCGCGGCCAAGGGCCTCGGCCACAAGATCGGCGACATGCTGCGCCGTGAAGCCACGGTCAAGGAAGTGCGTGGTTTCCTCGACCAGATCTACAACTCGAGCGGCAAGTCGGAAAATCTCGACGAGCTGAACGACGGCGAGATCATGGAAATGGCTGGTAACCTGACCAGCGGCGTGCCGTTCGCGACGCCGGTGTTCGACGGTGCCAAGGAAGAAGAAATCAAGGCCATGCTGGCCCTGGCCGGCATGCCGTCGTCGGGTCAGATGACCCTGTTCGACGGTCGTACCGGTGACGCCTTCGAGCGTCAGGTCACGGTCGGCTACATGCATTACCTGAAGCTGCACCACCTGGTCGACGACAAGATGCACGCCCGTTCGACCGGCCCGTACTCCCTGGTTACCCAGCAGCCGCTGGGCGGCAAGGCGCAGTTCGGTGGTCAGCGCTTCGGTGAAATGGAAGTGTGGGCACTGGAAGCCTATGGCGCCTCCTACGTGCTGCAGGAAATGCTGACCGTCAAGTCCGACGACGTGAATGGCCGTACCAAGGTGTACGAGAACATCGTCAAGGGCGAGCACAAGATCGATGCCGGCATGCCGGAATCCTTCAACGTGCTGGTCAAGGAAATCCGTTCGCTGGCGATCGACATCGATCTGGAACGTTACTGATTAGGGCTCAGGAGTTAAACGATGAAAGCATTGCTCGACCTGTTCAAGCAGGTAACCGCCGAAGAAGAATTCGACGCGATTACCATTGGCCTCGCTTCGCCTGAAAAGATCCGTTCCTGGTCCTACGGTGAAGTCAAGAAGCCGGAAACCATCAACTATCGCACCTTCAAGCCGGAGCGCGATGGCCTGTTCTGCGCCAAGATCTTTGGCCCGATCAAGGATTACGAGTGCCTGTGCGGCAAGTACAAGCGCCTCAAGCATCGCGGCGTGATCTGCGAGAAGTGCGGCGTCGAAGTGACGCTGGCCAAGGTTCGTCGCGACCGCATGGGGCACATCGAACTGGCCTCGCCGGTCGCCCACATCTGGTTCCTGAAGTCGCTGCCGTCGCGTCTGGGCATGGTCCTCGACATGACCCTGCGCGATATCGAACGCGTGCTCTACTTCGAAGCCTTTGTCGTCACCGACCCGGGCATGGTCTCCAACCTGCAACGCGGTCAGCTGCTGACCGAAGACCAGTACCTGGAGATGATGGAAGAGCACGGCGACGAGTTCCAGGCGCTGATGGGCGCCGAAGGCATTCGTGAGCTGCTGCGCAACCTCGAACTCAACAGCGAAGTCGAGAACCTGCGCAACGAACTCGAAGTCACCGGTTCGGAAGCCAAGAACAAGAAGCTCGCCAAGCGCCTGAAGATCCTCGAAGGTTTCCAGAAGTCCGGCATCAAGCCCGACTGGATGATCCTCGAAGTGCTGCCGGTGCTGCCGCCGGACCTGCGTCCGCTGGTGCCGCTGGACGGCGGTCGTTTCGCCACCTCCGACCTGAACGACCTCTATCGTCGCGTCATCAACCGGAACAACCGTCTCAAGCGCCTGCTCGAACTGAAGGCACCGGACATCATCGTGCGCAACGAAAAGCGCATGCTGCAGGAATCGGTCGACTCGCTGCTCGACAACGGTCGTCGCGGCAAGGCCATGACTGGCGCCAACAAGCGTCCGCTGAAGTCGCTGGCCGACATGATCAAGGGCAAGGGCGGTCGTTTCCGTCAGAACCTGCTCGGCAAGCGCGTCGACTACTCCGGCCGTTCGGTCATCGTGGTCGGCCCGCAGCTCAAGCTGCACCAGTGCGGCCTGCCCAAGCTGATGGCGCTGGAACTGTTCAAGCCCTTCATCTTCCACAAGCTGGAAGTCGGCGGCTACGCAACGACCATCAAGCAAGCCAAGAAGATGGTCGAAGGCCAGGAACCGATCGTCTGGGACATGCTCGAAGACGTCATCCGCGAACATCCGGTCATGCTCAACCGGGCGCCGACGCTGCACCGTCTGGGTATCCAGGCGTTCGAGCCGACCCTGATCGAAGGCAAGGCCATCCAGCTGCACCCGCTCGTCTGTGCGGCCTTCAACGCGGACTTCGACGGTGACCAGATGGCCGTCCACGTGCCGCTGTCGCTGGAAGCGCAGATGGAAGCCCGCACCCTGATGCTGGCCTCGAACAACGTGCTGTCGCCGGCCAACGGCCAGCCGATCATCGTGCCGTCGCAGGATATCGTTCTCGGTCTGTACTACGCCACCCGCGAGAAGATCAACGCCAAGGGCGAAGGCATGTACTTCGCCGACATCGCCGAAATCGATCGCGCCATGGCTGCTGGTCAGCTCGACATTCATGCCCGCATCTCGGTGCGTCTGAAGCAGTACGAGCCGGCTGCCGTCGACGGCGAATGGACCGAAAAGCTGGTCCGCGTCGAAACCACCGCCGGCCGTGCGCTGCTCTCGCGCATCCTGCCGAAGGGCCTGCCGTTCAAGGCGATCGACAAGGCGCTGAAGAAGAAGGAAATTTCCAAGCTGATCGACGAGTCCTTCCGTCGTTGCGGTCTCAAGGAAACCGTCGTCTTCGCCGACCAACTGATGCAGAACGGTTACGCGCTGGCAACCCGCGGCGGCATTTCCTTCTGCTCCGACGACATGCGCGTCCCGGCCAAGAAGTACGAGATCATCGCCGCTTCGGAAGCCGAAGTTAAGGAAATCGAGACCCAGTACACCAACGGTCTGGTCACCCAGGGCGAGCGCTACAACAAGGTCGTCGATATCTGGGGCCGTACCGGCGACCAAGTGGCCAAGGTGATGATGGACGAACTCGGCCACGAGGAAGTCATCGACCGCCATGGCAAGAAGGTCAAGCAGGACTCGTTCAACTCGATCTACATGATGGCCGACTCCGGTGCCCGCGGCTCGGCGGCCCAGATTCGTCAGCTGGCCGGCATGCGCGGCCTGATGGCGAAGCCGGACGGCTCGATTATCGAGACGCCGATCACCACCAACTTCCGTGAAGGCCTGAACGTTCTCCAGTACTTCATCTCGACCCACGGCGCCCGTAAGGGTCTGGCCGACACCGCGCTGAAGACCGCCAACTCCGGTTACCTGACGCGTCGTCTGGTCGATGTGACCCAGGATCTGGTGATCACCGAAGACGACTGCGGCACCAAGAACGGTTTTGCCGTCAAGGCGCTGGTCGAAGGCGGTGAAGTCATCGAGCCGCTGCGCGAGCGCATCCTCGGTCGCGTCACGGTCGATGACCTGGTCGACCCGGAAACCCAGGAAACCGTGATCTTCTCGGGCACCATGCTCGACGAGGATCTGGTCGACCTGATCGACAAGCTCGGTATCGACGAAGTCAAGGTTCGCACCCCGCTGACCTGCGACACCCGTTACGGCCTGTGCGCCAAGTGCTACGGTCGTGACCTCGGTCGCGGCACGATGGTCAACGCCGGTGAATCGGTCGGCGTTATCGCCGCCCAGTCGATCGGCGAGCCGGGTACCCAGCTGACCATGCGTACCTTCCACGTCGGTGGTGCGGCCTCCCGTGCTGCTGTCGCCGACAAGGTCGAAGGCAAGTCGGCCGGTACCGTCCGCTACACCTCGAACATGCGTTACGTGACCAGCGCCAAGGGCGAGAAGGTTGTCATCTCCCGCTCCGGCGAGGTGTTGATCACCGACGACCACGGTCGTGAGCGCGAACGCCACAAGGTGCCGTACGGCGCCATGCTGGCGGTCGATGAAGGCAAGGCCGTCAAGGCCGGTGCCAAGCTGGCGACCTGGGATCCGCATACCCGCCCGATCATTACCGAATACGCCGGTACCGTCCGCTTCGAAAACGTCGAAGAAGGCGTTACCGTCGCCAAGCAGATCGACGATGTGACCGGTCTGTCCACGCTCGTCGTGATCGACAACAAGCGCGGCGGCAAGGCAGCGACCAAGGGCATCCGCCCGGTCGTCAAGCTGCTCGACGAAGCCGGTCAGGAAGTCAAGATTCACGGCAGCGAGCACTCGGTGTCGATCGCCTTCCAGGTGGGTTCGATCATCTCGGTGGTCGATGGTCAGCAGGTCGGCGTCGGCGACGTACTCGCCCGCATGCCGCAGGAATCGGCCAAGACCCGCGACATTACCGGCGGTCTGCCGCGCGTGGCTGAACTGTTCGAAGCCCGTACCCCGAAGGACGCTTCGGTGCTGGCCGAAGTCACCGGCACGATCAGCTTCGGCAAGGACACCAAGGGCAAGCAGCGTCTGGTCATCACCGATCTCGACGGCGAAGCCCACGAGTTCCTGATCTCCAAGGACAAGCACGTGCTGGTGCACGACGGTCAGGTGGTCAACAAGGGCGAGAAGATCGTCGAAGGCGAGCCGGATCCGCACGACATCCTGCGTCTGCAGGGCGTCGAGGCACTGGCCCGTTACATCACCGACGAAGTCCAGGACGTCTACCGTCTGCAGGGCGTGAAGATCAACGACAAGCACATTGAAGTGATCGTCCGTCAGATGCTGCGTCGCGTGACCATCGTCGAGCCGGGCGATACCAAGTTCATCAAGTCGGAACAGGTCGAACGCGCCGAGTTGTTTGCCGAGAACGACCGGGTCAATGCCGAAGGCAAGCTGCCGGCGGTCTACGAGCACATGCTGCTGGGTATCACCAAGGCTTCGCTGTCGACCGACTCGTTCATCTCGGCCGCGTCCTTCCAGGAAACCACCCGTGTTCTCACCGAAGCCGCAATCATGGGCAAGCGCGACGAGCTGCGTGGTCTCAAGGAAAACGTCATCGTCGGTCGTCTCATCCCGGCCGGTACCGGTCTTGCCTACCATCGCAGCCGCAAGGCCCAGTTGGCTGGCGAGGACATCGCGGCCGACCGCCCGATCGAGGACGCTGTTGTCGAAAATGCAACACAAGAGGCAGATCAAGGCCTCTGATGTCGTAAGCCAACCCCCGTGTTTCGTTGACATGGGGGTTGATCAACCATAGAATCTATGGTCTTTGTCGGCAGGGACTAATCATTGTCTCTGCTATGGATAACAAAATTGCCGTCGTGCCCCGCTTTTCCGGGGCCTGGCTGTTGAAGGAAGTTTGATATGCCGACCATCAACCAGCTCGTGCGCAAGCCGCGCGTCGCCGAAAAGGCCAAGAGCAAGGTTCCTGCGCTGGAAAAGTGCCCGCAAAAGCGTGGCGTCTGCACCCGCGTTTACACCACCACCCCGAAGAAGCCGAACTCCGCATTGCGTAAGGTTTGCAAGGTTCGTCTGACGAATGGCTTCGAAGTCATTTCGTACATCGGCGGTGAAGGCCACAACCTGCAGGAACACTCGGTGGTCCTGATCCGCGGTGGTCGTGTCAAGGATTTGCCCGGTGTGCGTTACCACACCGTGCGTGGCTCCCTGGATACCCAGGGCGTCAAGGATCGCAAGCAATCCCGTTCCAAGTACGGGGCCAAGCGTCCGAAGGCTGCCTGATCCATCAGGCGGTTTAAGTAAGTGGCCACTCTGCTGGGTGGCCGAGAGGGCCGGGGGGGTGAAAACCCCTTCCCGGCTTTTCAACTGAATAGTGATCAAGTGAGGTTAGTATGCCCCGTCGTCGTGAAGTACCCAAGCGTGACATTCTCCCGGACCCGAAGTTCGGTAGCGTCGAAGTTTCCAAGTTCATCAATGCCGTGATGCAAAGCGGCAAGAAGTCGGTGGCCGAGCGTATCGTCTACGGCGCCTTCGATATCATCACCACCAAGTCCGGCAAGGATCCGCTGGAAGTCTTCGGCTCCGCTATGGCCAACGTCAAGCCGATGGTCGAAGTGAAGTCGCGTCGCGTTGGCGGTGCCAACTACCAGGTGCCTGTCGAAGTTCGTCCGGCTCGTCGTGCTGCCCTGGCCATGCGCTGGTTGCGTGAATTTGCCCGCAAGCGCTCGGAAAAGTCCATGGGTCAGCGTCTGGCTGCCGAAATGATGGAAGCCTCGGAAAACCGCGGCGGCGCTGTCAAGAAGCGTGACGAAGTGCATCGCATGGCCGAAGCCAACAAGGCTTTCGCCCACTTCCGCTTCTAATCCACTTACTACGAAGGTATCTACCGTGGCCCGTAAAACCCCTATCGAGCGCTACCGCAACATCGGTATCAGCGCGCACATCGACGCCGGCAAGACCACCACGACCGAGCGCATCCTGTTCTACACCGGTGTTAACCACAAGATCGGTGAAGTGCATGATGGTGCCGCCACCATGGACTGGATGGAGCAGGAGCAGGAGCGTGGCATCACCATCACCTCTGCTGCCACCACCTGTTTCTGGAAGGGCATGGACAGTTCCTTCCCGGAGCATCGCTTCAACATCATCGACACCCCGGGGCACGTTGACTTCACCATCGAAGTCGAGCGCTCGATGCGTGTTCTTGACGGCGCCTGCATGGTTTACTGTGCTGTCGGTGGCGTTCAGCCGCAGTCGGAAACCGTCTGGCGTCAGGCGACCAAGTACAAGGTGCCGCGTCTGGCCTTCGTGAACAAGATGGACCGTTCCGGTGCCAACTTCTTCAAGGTCGTCGACCAGATGAAGACGCGTCTCAAGGCCAGCCCGGTGCCGATCGTCATTCCGATTGGCGCTGAAGACACCTTCGAGGGTGTGGTTGACCTGATGAAGATGAAGGCCATCTACTGGGATGAAGCGTCCCAGGGCATGAAGTTCGACTACCGTGACATTCCGGCCGAACTGGTCGAAACCGCCCAGACCTGGCGCGAACAGATGATCGAAGCGGCTGCTGAAGCCTCTGAAGATCTGATGAACGAATACCTGGAAAACGGCGAACTGTCGGAAGAGAAGATCAAGCTGGGTCTGCGCATGCGCACCCTGGCCTGCGAAATCCAGCCGATGCTGTGCGGTACCGCTTTCAAGAACAAGGGTGTTCAGCGCATGCTTGATGCTGTCGTCGAGCTGCTGCCGTCGCCGGTTGATATCCCGCCGGTTCAGGGCGTGGACGAGCGTGAGCAGGAAGTTTCGCGCAAGGCCGACGATTCCGAGAAGTTCTCGGCGCTGGCCTTCAAGCTGATGACCGACCCCTTCGTTGGTCAGCTGACCTTCATCCGCGTTTACTCGGGCGTTCTGAGTTCCGGTGCGACCGTGTACAACTCGGTCAAGGGCAAGAAGGAGCGTATCGGCCGTATTCTGCAGATGCATGCCAACAACCGCGAAGAAATCAAGGAAGTTCTGGCTGGCGACATCGCCGCTTGCGTCGGTCTGAAGGAAGTTACCACCGGTGAAACCCTGTGTGATCCGGACGCACCGATCATCCTCGAGCGCATGGTCTTCCCGGAGCCGGTGATTCACGTTGCCGTCGAGCCGAAGACCAAGGCTGACCAGGAAAAGATGGGTATCGCCCTGGGTCGTCTGGCTGCCGAAGATCCGTCCTTCCGCGTTCGTACCGATGAAGAATCCGGCCAGACCATCATTTCCGGTATGGGCGAACTGCACCTCGACATCATCGTCGATCGCATGAAGCGCGAATTCAACGTTGAGGCCGCCGTTGGTGCGCCGCAGGTTGCCTACCGCGAATGCATCAAGAAGGCTGTCGAACAGGAAGGCAAGTTCGTCAAGCAATCCGGTGGTCGCGGTCAGTTCGGTCACGTCTGGCTCAAGATCGAGCCGAACGAAGCCGGCAAGGGCTACGAGTTCGTCGACGCCATCAAGGGTGGTGTGGTTCCGCGCGAATACATCCCGGCGGTCGACAAGGGCCTGCAGGATGCCATCGGTAGCGGCGTGCTCGCCGGCTTCCCGGTGGTGGACATCAAGTTCACGCTGTTCGACGGTTCCTACCACGACGTTGACTCGAACGAAAACGCCTTCCGCATGGCGGCTTCTATGGCCTTCAAGGAAGGTATGAAGAAGGCCAGCCCGACGTTGCTCGAGCCGATGATGGCGGTTGTCGTCGAGACCCCGGAAGACTACATGGGTAACGTCATGGGCGACCTGTCGTCGCGTCGCGGCATCGTTCAGGGTATGGAAGACCTGCCTGGCGGTACCAAGGAAGTTCGCGCCGAAGTGCCGCTGTCCGAAATGTTCGGCTACGCCACCTCGCTGCGTTCGCTGTCCCAGGGTCGCGCCACCTACACCATGGAATTCAAGCACTACGTCGAAGCGCCGAAGAACGTCGCTGAAGCGGTCATCAACAAGAAGTAACCCTTTATTGGAGAACCGATAATGGCTAAGGAAAAATTTGAACGGACCAAGCCGCACGTCAACGTTGGCACCATCGGTCACGTTGACCACGGCAAGACCACGCTGACGGCAGCAATCACCACGGTGCTGGCCGCCAAGTT
>NZ_AUCE01000003.1 GCF_000429605.1 Azonexus hydrophilus DSM 23864
GTAGAGCACTGCCTTCACACGGCAGGGGTCACTGGTTCGAACCCAGTACCGCCCACCATCGAGCACCTGAAGGCCCGAGAAATCAGGCCTTTTCTTTTCTAGTCCTCAAGCGTTGCCCCTTTCGCCGGTCCCCAGTTTTGGGTTTCGGGTGACTCAGGGTGACAGCCGGGTGACCGACTGCCTATATCCAGGCTACCACAGCAGCACCTACCCCACCAGTCTTGACAGCACAGGAAGCCCCTACAAGAGCCCACCCTCTCCAGGCATAGGTGCGTGTAGGCAAAGGCATTACAGCGCCTTCTAGGCCCCTTCCTGTGCGTCCCGGAGGGTGCCTCTAGGGATTCCCCCTGGAGATAGACCTCCTTCGAGCCCGCAAGGCATCTTTCCGGGGCCTATGCTTCAGACCGCCCCCACGGGGGGAAGACAGCAGCAGCGGTAGAAGGATGGACCTCTCAGAAATATTCCCCAGAATTTATGGCCATGAGTAGGCAGCAATCTGGAGGCTACTCTTTAGAGGCCTCTTAAGATGCCTAGTAGGGATGAGACCACGTACTAGGCCACCCCTTACAAGGACTCCCTTACTTGAGGGACAACCTACACAGACAAGCCAGTACATAGCCATCAATCAAGGATATTCCCTGAATAGGTGGTCTATCTTGGAAGAGGCATCTTCTGGATTGTCTTGTATAGGTTGTCTTCTCTTGTATTGTCTATCTTCTATTCTCTTGTGGCAGGCCATGGCAGAGCCGTTGCAGTGCCGTGGTAGATGACATGGACTGATTTATAAGGGAAATATCCTAGAAATCAGCAGCCCCCAAATCACGCCCCTGAAGGTTTCCTGAGATTTCCTGAGATTTCCCGGAATCGGCGTACCTTTTCTTGGCATTTGCTGACTGCCTCTGACTGGTCTTCAGGGCATTGGCCTTGCACAGGTCCAACTGCTCATTGACCCCATCAGGGAAGAAGATAGCAATGACTTTGTCCAGGGTTGCCAGCTTCTTGCCGCGCACCTGAAGAGCCTCCGCCAAGCGCTCTCTAGGGGGAAGCCTGCAATCGTTCTCCCAGTACATCACCATCAGCATCAGGAACAGCCCCATTTCCTCATGAGTCCGCCCCATGGAGGATGCCAGGACCTGGCCGCTATCGACCTGGAAGAAAGGCAGAGTGCTAGCCCGCTTCATCGTGCAGCCCCCTTCAGCTTCTTCCTAGGGTTCCCTCCAGGGCCATAGCTGGGAGTCCTGCCCATGAACCTCAGCGCATCGCTACGCGCCTCCTTGTCCTCGTAATGCTTGGCCCTAGCCCTCTCGGCCTCCTGCTGGATGACCTGAAGGGTAGCCTGCTGGTCCTCAGCCCCAAGGGCCTCCTGGCCGTTGATGTAGCCCCCATGCTTGCGGATGGAGGGGATGACCTGGGAGGTGACCCACCTACGGAAAGCCCTTGCCTGCTCCTTGTTGCTGCTGAAGATCAGGGAGTACAGGCCAGATTCATTGATAATGACAACCTGCTGGAGACCCCCAAGGGTCTGCGTTTTATGCAGCCCCTTTTCATCCTCCTCCAGTCGGCGGGTGGAAGTGGGGTGAATGCCTAGCGCCTTGCATACATCGTTAGCCACAAACCAGACTTGCCCATCCTTCTCAAGGGCATTCAGGGACAGGCTGGCCCCCGTGGCTACGTTGTCGAACTGGAATACCTGGAGGGAAGTGCTGGGGGCGTTCATGCTGCACCTCCAGTAGCCACCAGAAGGCCAGCGGCAGCCGCCTGCTTATGCTCTGCCAGGATCAGGGCTAGCGCCTGGCTATTCGTGATCTTGACCCCGTGCTTGTGCTCATAGCTGCGGAGGTAATCCTTCAGGTGGTCGAATGCGGAGACCGGGAAGGCGACCTGGCGGAACACTACCGCCTCGTTTCGTACATGATTCATTTATACATCCTTTCAAGATAGAGAAAGAGCCCGCCTCCCTCCCCGGCCTCGACAGGACCAGGAAGGGGGCAACGGCAGGCCAACACCAAGGGGCTCCCTTAGTGCTATAGGTGGGTTTAAAGGGGTCCTACAGGGGCGAAAGCATTGCCCTGCAAGGGTCTCGGCTGAATCTGCAAGTCATCTACCAAACCCGACCAACTCAGTCAGAACGACGCCCCTTCCGGGAGAGGGCCTCAAGCTCGGCCCGCCCGGCGATTACTGCCCTCCAGTGGGCTAGGCGGCGTTGCTTCTCTGCCTCAAATTCAGGAGTCCCCGGCTGAAGGTCGCCCTCTGGGGCTTTTTGCGCTTGAAGGTACTTCTCGTCCTCAGCCAATAAGGCCTCAATCTCGGCCCTGTTGCGCTCTGCCGGTGTCAGCTTTTCCATACTCTTGACCTCCTGAGCCCGCTTCTTCAAAGCAGCATCTACCTGGGACGGGGTTAGGGAGGCCTGCTTGATTCGCAGCGCTTCTGCCTCCTTCTTCACGCGCTCGTTACGGACTTGTCCTGCGTATTCGATTGCGGGGACAGTAGTAGCGACCACAGGGGCTGTAACTTTCAGGTCCATCATTGCGGCTTCTCTGGCGGTCTCCTTTGCTACGCCCCCTCGCGCAATGAATAGGGCGCGGCCTACGGTGGCGGTGCACATCAGACTACCTCCGTGGTGGGCTGGTGTTTCGATTGCAGCCACTCGCCCACTGCGGCGGGGCTGTAACGGACCCGGCTGGGGCCAAGACGGGAGAAGGCAGGCCCCTTCCCTTTACGTCGCCAGTTCTCCAGGGTCTTTTCAGAGACCTTCAGATAGCCGGCAACCTCGCGGGGAGTCATGAGGGGGCGTGGTGGAGTTGCAGGGGATTGCATGGAAAGAGGCCTTTCATGGGGATGAAGAGCCCCACAGCGGACGCGGCAGGGCACAGAAGGCCAGGCCGGGAGGCTGGCTATCTGCGATAGGTGGGTTTAACCCCTACCCGCCCCCTCTAGTGGCCCTGTTGGACCTCTCCTCTTGTGCCCCTTGAGGATATTGAGGGGAATTCCCATCATTTGGGACAGGGCCTCTTCAGTGGGCACCACTACGGTTGTCTGGATGTTGCCCTTCAGGATGTTGTCAATCATCAGGTCACACCACACCTCAAAATCGACAGAAAGCCACCGCGCAAAACGGATGGCAAGCTTAGGGTGGAGCCATGTCCCGCCGTTGCGCCCTTTATTGGAGGGGCGTAGGTTATTGACCGGGATTTGGGTCATTTTGGACAGGACTTCAAGATACTCTTTGGTGTCCTTGTTCTCGAAGAACTTCCTCGCATCCCTCTTCCCGAACTGCCGGGCTGCTTTGGTTGCGCTGATATAGCCATCCTCCCGGAAGACGATGGGGAGGCCGTTAAAGGATTCGGTGCGGAGGGCTGCGAATAAGGAGACAGGTAACGGAGCCTCCTCAAGTCACGAGGGGATTCATAACCCGCCCTCCCTGAGTACGCAGAGGAGGAAAACCAAGGAGCGAAATCATGACAATTTATCTAACAACTAACACCCTTCTTGCCCTGACAGGAATAGCGTGGGCCTTTTGGGCGACCAGGGAGGCGCCCGGTGTTCCCTTGCCGGTGCTTTTCCTGCTGCTCCTTCTACTCAAGTGACCCAGAGATGTATGCTTCAACTTTCATGACAATGGAAGCTCAGAAAATGGAAGAAGGAAGAGCGAACTCCCTGGCAGAGCGCTTATCAGAGAATTCCGAAAGAATCCTTATGGGAGTCCTTGCGGTGGCTGTAATCGCCGCTATTGCCGTTGCCGGCAGCTACGCACTCTTCTTCTTTGGAGAATCCGTCTCCAACGATCCCGAACAGTGGGGACAGCTTGGAGACTATCTAGGGGGAGTCCTTAACCCGGTCTTCGGCTTCCTGTCAGTGTTCGCCCTGCTGGTGGCCTTGGTGCTTCAAACCAGGGAACTGAAGTTATCCAGAGAAGCACTGAAGTTGTCTCAGCAAGAGCTGAAGGCAACACGGGAGGAGCAAGCGAAGTCCGCTGCGGCTCTGGCATTGCAGAATGAGGCAATACGAAAGCAGAGCTTTGAACAAACCTTTTTTGCGATGCTCAGGGTGCTAAGCGAACGGCTTGAAGAGACAACGTTCCAACAAAGCGCTCAGCTCCGACCAAGTAAAGGCCCTGATGCACTACGCGCCATAACTGGCGTTCTTGCTTCCTCAATAAAACAAGGGAAACACTACGAAGATACTTACCCGGAATACCTGTCGAAAACACTAGGAGGCATCATACGGCAAGGGATACAAACTGCTGGATTCGCAGAGTACGCAAGGACCTTACTAGTAATCTTGGAGTACCTTGAAGATTCCGGCATAGAAGGGAACCATGTCTATCCCAAGCTCCTGCGCAGCAGAATGGATAAAGAAGAGGTGCTATTTCTCTACTTCTTGTGTTTTGTGGATGGCTGGCGGCCCCTAAAAAAGAGGGTTGAAAGATACGGCCTCCTTGCCCACATTGACCCAGAAAACACGGGTGCCCCAACTGACTATTGCTTTTATTTTGACAGGTCAGCATTCCATGCTTATTAGCCACCCCTCTCCGCAATAATGCCGCCCACCAGCCAACTATGATTTCATTCAACCTTGCCGCCCTTTGTGCTGCGCTGCTCTTCTCTCTGTCGATGTGGGCAACAGGCCTTAAGGGGCGACTCCCTAGGCTCCTTGTACGCATCTCCTGGGCTCTTGCGTGGATTGCTGCATGGCTGACTGTGGCTAACGCCCTAGACTTGGCCGGCTTGAACCCCATCGGCGTGGTGTGGGTCATCGGGACATCGCTGTTTGCCTGCTACTCCATATCGGAAAAGATAAGGAAAGCGGGTAATTTCCAAGACCCTTGGGACTGAACGAGGAAGGGGCCTCCCACAGAAGCCCCTCCAGATACCCCTACTTAGCGTGCAGCAGCGGGGCTAGCCACTACCAGATGCAGCCCCAAGGCAGCAGCATTGAAGCTCCCACAGAGGGGGTTTCTCCAGGTCTCCACGCGTAGCAGGCCGGGATTGGACCCGTGCCCAGTCTCCAGGACAAAGCCCCTTTCAGAGCGCCCCCAGAACATCGACAGATGCCCCTTGGAGGCGTTGAAGGAGAAACGGAAGGGGGCGGTAAGGTTGAAGCTGAAGGCCATGGTAGAGGCTCCTAAAGGTGTATTGAGGGGACTACGAAAAAACAGGGGATGAAAGAGACACGAGCGCCTTAAGCACAGGCCAGCTTCTTGGCTAGGTCGCCTGCATCAATGGACACATAGCGTTGCAGCATGTTGGCGGTGGCATGGCCTGAGATAGCGCGTAGCTCCAGGATGTTGAACCCCTTCCGGGCCAGTCTGGTCAGGGCATCGTGGCGGAGGTCGTGGAAGGTGAAGTCATCAATGCCCGCACGCTTCACAGCACGCTCATAGGCCTGCTTCAGGGTCTCTATCGTGACCGGGAAGACACGCCCATCAATGCTACGGGGGAGGCCTCTGAGGGCGTCCAGGCAGGCCGGTGATAGGGGCACCTTCCGGGAACCCGTCTTGCCACTCACAAGCGCTGCACATCCTTCCAGGGAGACGTTATTCCAGGTCAGGGAGAGGATTTCCCCCCGCCGGGTAGCCGTCTCCAGGGCAAAGACCACGATGGGCTTAATCCAGGGGTTACGGCACTCTGCACAGGCACCCAGTAGGGCTTCCCGTTCGGGGGCGGTCAGGACTCTATCGCGGGCTTTGCCGGGGGCGGGCTTGCGGACGAGACTTACCGGGTTACTGTGCAGGGCGATGCACCATTCCCGGATAGCTACAGCGAAGACATGGCCCAGCAGGGTTAGCTCCCGCTGAACGGTCCCCGAAGAGACCTCCTTTAGGCGCTCATCCCTCCAGCCAGCGACGAGCCGGCCAGTTATCGCCGACAGTGCGTACTGAGCCAGGGAGGAGCGCTTGAACAGTTCAATCCGGTACGCCTCAATCTCGGCCCCTCGCTTGGTGCTGCTTACCTCTCTGCTGTAGCGCTCCAGGAGGTCCTTAAGGGTGGTCTGCTCTGCCTCCGTGCGGTCTTGCCACTGGCCTGCATCCATAGACCGCTCCTGCTGGCGTGCCCACTTTTCGGCATCCTTTCGGAGGTCGAAGGTCTTGGATTGGGTCGGGTAGCCCTTGCGCTTGACGATGACTTGCCAGCGGTCATTCCTCTGTCTAATCGTTGCCATCTGGTGCTCCAGGGTGACAACTGGGTGACCGGAGAGGGGCTACGGTAAAGCCCACAGAGGGGAAACCCTTGAGGAACCAGGACGATGGGCGGTTAGCTCAGTGGTAGAGCACTGCCTTCACACGGCAGGGGTCACTGGTTCGAACCCAGTACCGCCCACCATCGAGCACCTGAAGGC
>NZ_AUCE01000004.1 GCF_000429605.1 Azonexus hydrophilus DSM 23864
CGGAGCAGGTCTGGCAGTACCAGGTCAAGGCGGCTGACATCGGCCTGCGAGCCAAGACCTACCTCGAGCAGAACGGCGCCAGAAAGGTCAAGTAAACGACCTGGACGGCACGCTGAGGGGCAGGAGAAATCTTGCCCCTCTTTTGCCTTCTGTCGTTTCCGTCCGGCTGACGATGAAACTGTTTCAGCACGATCTCCTTCCCTTTACCGGCTGGACCGGTACCTTGCTCGCACTTGTTGTGTGGTCGGTCCTGGTCATGCTGTCGCTGCTGACGCAACGCGAACAACTTAACCGGACTGCCGCCGAACTGGCGCGTATCGATGCCGTGGCCAACCTGAAGAAGGACATGGCGATCCGCAAATGGGCTTCCACCGTTGAAGGGATTTTCATCCGCGAAAAGCATGTGCCGCCGGTTAACTCGCTCGAACAGGAGGAGCGGGTAACGGCCGTACGTTATACCGGCGAACAGTTCACGCTGGTAACGGTGACGCCCATGCACCTGTTGCTGGCGATCCAGGAAATGACTAACAAGGAGTTCGGTGCCCGCGAACGCCTGACATCGAAACAATTACGCAACCCGGAAAATGCGCCTGACGAATGGGAGCAGCAAGCGCTTGAACAACTTGGTCGGGGAGCCGCAATCGTCACTCAGTCGCTGCCGAAAAAGGGGGGGCACGGGCTGATGCGGGCAATGATCCCGATGCAGATGGAAAAGGAATGCCTCGAGTGCCACCGCGATACGCTGGTTCCGGTCGGTGGCTTGCGCGGCGGAGCAACCGTTTCGATCGACCTGAATACCTACCGTACCGCTCAGGAACCGACCTGGCGGACGATCCAGTACTGGCACGCAGCAATCTGGTTGCTCGGGCTGGCGACGATCATCCTTCTGCATCGAATCTTTGTCCGCCGTGCCGCCGAACTGCAGCGCCAGGACCAGATTTACCGCGAGAACGAGGCCGCCTTTGCGGCGATGGCGGAAGGTGCAGCGATCACCGATGCCGAAGGTAGCATCATCTGGGTCAATGAGGCGTTTTGCCGGATATCTGGATATGCGCGTGACGAAGTCATTGGCCGTAATCCGCGTTTACTCAAATCGGGTATGCATGAGCAGGATTTCTATAACCGGATGTGGCAGCAGTTGCGTAGCGCCGGCCACTGGCGCGGCGAGATCTGGAATCGGCGCAAGAGCGGTGAGATTTTTCCGGAAGATCTGTCAATTCAGGCCTTGCGCGGGTCGGATGGACGTATCCGGCGCTACATCTCGATTTTTTCCGACATCACTCAGCGTAAGCGGAACGAGGATGAACTGGCCGCTTACCGTGAGCAGCTGGAAGATCTGGTCCGCCGCCGTACCGGCGAACTGACCGAGGCGCGCGATGCCGCCGAGGCAGCCAACCGCAGTAAGTCGATCTTCTTGGCCAACATGAGCCACGAGTTGCGTACGCCGCTCAACGCGGTGATTGGTTTCTCCCGTTTGATGGCTGCCGATCCGGGACTGTCGCCTGCGCGGCAGGATAACCTTCGGATCATCAGCCATTCCGGCGAGCATTTGCTGACGCTGATCAACGACGTGCTTGAATTGTCGAAGATCGAGTCGGGCAAGATGGAAATGCGTCCCGAGGAAGTCGATCTGCCCGAACTTCTTGGCCAGGTCGTCGAGATGATGAGCCTGCGTGCCGACGAGGGCGGGCTGGTCCTGCGCCTGGAAACTTCCGCCTTGCCAGGCATGGTTCTGATCGATCCCGGAATGCTGCGCCAGGTGTTGCTCAATCTGCTGTCTAATGCGGTCAAGTTTACGCCGGCTGGCGAAGTCGTCATTCGCGTCGTTGCCCGGCCGCTCGATGATGAACGTGTCTCCCTTGAGTTCGCCGTCCGTGACAGCGGCATCGGCATCAGTGTGGACGATCAGGCGCGAATTTTTTCGTCCTTCGAACAGGTCGGTTCGGCGCATCAGGGGGGGACCGGCCTTGGCCTGACGATCAGCCGGCGCTACGTGCAATTGCTCGGTGGTGAGCTGGCTGTGTCTTCGGCACCTGGGGAAGGCGCTGAATTTACGTTTGCCATACCTGTGTCAGTATTGATTGCTCCGGCGGGCGCCGGCAAACCGCGCCCGGCCAGGCTGGCGCCACTACTCGCGCCGCGCCGGGTACTGCTCGTCGATGATAGCAGCGACAGCCGGCGGCTACTGGCGGCCCTGCTTGAACCACTTGGCTTCATCGTTGCCGAGGCAGGCAAGCTGGCGCAAGCCCGTAGCATGTTGAGTGCACAGTCGGCGGATGTGGTCGTTCTTGACTGGTATCTGCCGGACGGTGAAGGATTGGCACTGCTGCACGAAATCAAGGCGAGCAGTGGGCCGGCGGTGATCATGCTGACGGCCCATGCGCTGGCCGAAACGCGCAACGCAGCACTGGCTGCCGGCGCCGACGGTTTCCTGAGCAAGCCGCTGGCTGAAGGCGAGCTCTATGGGCTGCTGGCCCGTATCCTGGGTCTGCCCATGCTTGAAGTACCGCGTCGCCCCGGTGGGTTCGAAGAAATCGGCCTGTTGCCTGACGACGCCGCATTGCTGACGGCGAGTGAACGGCAGGCGCTGGAAGCTGCGGCGATTGCACTGAGCCCGGCCGAAATCGATCACGCGATTCATGCCATTGCCGCCCGTCTGCCCGAGCTTGCGGCCCGCCTCGCAGGCATTGCTCGGCGGCGAGACTACGAGTTGCTTTGGGACTGGCTGGGCATTACTGGAAACGAAGCATGAACGATTTACCCGAAACTCCCACCGGGATGAATGACAGCGCATTCCACCCCGCTGAAATCCTGATCGTTGATGACACGCCTGCCTCGTTGCAGCTACTCAACGATCTCCTGGTCGGCGCCAGCTATGTCGTCCGCGTTGCCAGCGAGGCCCGGATGGCGCTGCGTTCAGCCAAAGCTCGGCCGCCCGAACTGATCCTGCTCGACGTCCGCATGCCCGGCATGGACGGCTACGAACTATGTCAGCGCCTCAAGGCTGATCCGGCGACTGCCAGCGTGCCGGTGATCTTTCTCTCAGCCCTGCGCGAGACTGGCGACAAGGTACGAGGTTTCGCGCTGGGTGCTGTCGATTACATCGGCAAGCCCTTCCAGCCAGAGGAAGTGCTCGCCCGGGTGCGCACCCATGTCCAACTCTACCGTCTGCAGACCAGACTTGAGGAGCAGGTCGAACAACGTACCGCGCAGCTTCGCGCCTCGGCCCGCCTGCTGCGCGAAAAGCGCCAGCGTCTGCAGGAGCTGACGGCCTTCCTGCAAAGCGTACGTGAGGACGAGCGCACCAGCATCGCCCGCGAACTGCATGACGAACTTGGCCAGGCGCTGACAGCCTTGCGCATTGACGTCGGCTGGCTGCGCAAGCATTGCGCGCCGCTTGGTCAAGGTGTCGTCGAGCGTGCCGACGGGGCCTATGCGCTGGTCGATAACACGGTGCACGCACTGCGGCGGATTTCTGAAGGCTTGCGTCCGGGCATGCTTGACGTGCTCGGTCTGTGCGCCGCGCTTGAACACCTCGCCGGGCAGTTCGCTGAACGCTCCGGTATCAGCTGTCATTTCAGCGCCGATCGTGACGAATATGCATTGCCCGAGAGCGGTGCGATCACCGCCTTCCGCGTCGTTCAGGAAACCTTGACCAACGTGACCCGGCATGCTGAAGCCCGGCGGGTTGACATCGATTTGAGCACCGTCGGTGGGCACCTGTGCATCAGTGTCCATGACGACGGTTGTGGCTTCGATACCGAGTCGCCGCGCCAGGGCTTCGGCCTGCTAGGTATGCGCGAACGCGTCCTGATGCTCGGCGGCGAAATCAACATCGACGGCACTGCCGGGACGACGGTAGTCGTCAGGTTGCCGATGAGTACGGGAGAAAACGCATGATCCGAATTCTGATTGCTGATGATCACGACATCCTGCGCGTCGGTCTACGTCACATCCTGGCCGAATCACCGGATATCGTTGTCGGTGGTGAGGCGAGCAATGGCATCGACGCCGTCACCATGCTGCGCAAGGAGCACTGGGATACGCTGGTGCTCGACCTGACGATGCCCGGGCGCAACGGTATCGAACTGATCAAGCAGATCCGCAGCGAGTTTCCCCGGCTGCCGATCCTGATCCTGAGCATGCACAAGGAAGACATCTTCGCTGTGCGCGCCTTGAAGGCCGGGGCTGCAGGTTACCTGTGCAAGGACAACGCCGAAGCCTTTCTCGCCGAGGCGATCCGCAAGGTGCATGGTGGCGGCTTGTTCATCAACCAGAACGTTGCTGAGCGCTTGACCATGGATATTCTCCAGGGACGTCACGCCGAGCTGCCGCACAACCGCCTGACTGACCGCGAGCACCAGATTTTTCTGCTCATCGTCCAGGGCATGGGGGTTTCCGAGATCGGGCGTCATCTGAATCTCAGCGTCAAGACGGTCAGTACGCACAAAGCCAGTATCCAGACCAAGATGGATCTGGCCAATACCGCAGAATTGGTCCGCTACGCAGTCGAAAATCGACTGGTCGAAGGCGAAGCCTAAGAATGTTCCTATAGGGCGTAAGTCGTTCTCCCGTGTGCTTTATCGGCATTCGTCACCTTATGGCTAAGGGATGGTCCGCGCAGAATTGCGACAAATTGCCGCACCCTGAGTTGGGGCATGGGTAGGAGTTGAGGCGATTGGGGTTTGACCTGGAAAAATATTTTGGGAGAACGAAGATGAG
>NZ_AUCE01000005.1 GCF_000429605.1 Azonexus hydrophilus DSM 23864
CAAGGTTAGAACCTCAAACAAATCAGGGTGGTATTTCAAGGACGACTCCACCGAAACTAGCGTTCCGGTTTCACAGTCTCCCACCTATCCTACACAAACCGGTTCAAAGTCCAATGCAAAGCTGCAGTAAAGGTTCATGGGGTCTTTCCGTCTTGCCGCGGGGAGATTGCATCTTCACAAACATTTCAACTTCGCTGAGTCTCAGGAGGAGACAGTGTGGCCATCGTTACGCCATTCGTGCAGGTCGGAACTTACCCGACAAGGAATTTCGCTACCTTAGGACCGTTATAGTTACGGCCGCCGTTTACTGGGACTTCGATCAAGGGCTTGCACCCCATCAATTAATCTTCCAGCACCGGGCAGGCGTCACACCCTATACGTCCACTTTCGTGTTTGCAGAGTGCTGTGTTTTTATTAAACAGTCGCAGCCACCATTTCACTGCAACCCCATCGGCCTTCGAGAGTAAATCTCTACAACCTACCGGGGCACACCTTCTCCCGAAGTTACGGTGTCAATTTGCCGAGTTCCTTCTCCTGAGTTCTCTCAAGCGCCTTAGAATTTTCATCCTGCCCACCTGTGTCGGTTTGCGGTACGGTCGAATCTAGACTGAAGCTTAGTGGCTTTTCCTGGAAGCATGGTATCAATCACTTCAGCACCGTAGTGCCTCGTCGTCACGCCTCAGCTTAGCCCCCCGGATTTGCCTAAGGGGCACGCCTACACGCTTAAACCAACTATTCCAACAGTTGGCTGACCTAACCTTCTCCGTCCCCACATCGCATCTAGAATCGGTACAGGAATATTGACCTGTTTCCCATCGACTACGCTTTTCAGCCTCGCCTTAGGGGCCGACTCACCCTACGCCGATGAACGTTGCGTAGGAAACCTTGGGCTTTCGGCGAGGGAGCTTTTCACTCCCTTTATCGCTACTCATGTCAGCATTCGCACTTCTGATATCTCCAGCATCCTTTACAAGACACCTTCACAGACCTACAGAACGCTCCCCTACCATATCCTTACGGATATCCGCAGCTTCGGTGCATGGTTTGAGCCCCGTTACATCTTCCGCGCAGGACGACTCGACTAGTGAGCTATTACGCTTTCTTTAAAGGATGGCTGCTTCTAAGCCAACCTCCTAGCTGTCTATGCCTTCCCACTTCGTTTCCCACTTAACCATGTCTTGGGGACCTTAGCTGGCGGTCTGGGTTGTTTCCCTCTTGACAATGGACGTTAGCACCCACTGTCTGTCTGCCTTGCTCGCACTTGACGGTATTCAGAGTTTGCCATGGTTTGGTAAGTCGCGATGACCCCCTAGCCATAACAGTGCTTTACCCCCGTCAGTGATACAAGACGCACTACCTAAATAGTTTTCGGGGAGAACCAGCTATTTCCAAGTTTGTTTAGCCTTTCACCCCTATCCACAGCTCATCCCCTAACTTTTCAACGTTAGTGGGTTCGGACCTCCAGTACCTGTTACGGCACCTTCATCCTGGCCATGGATAGATCACTTGGTTTCGGGTCTACGCCGTGCTACTCAACGCCCTTATCAGACTCGCTTTCGCTACGCCTTCCCTATTCGGTTAAGCTCGCAACACAACGTAAGTCGCTGACCCATTATACAAAAGGTACGCAGTCACCCCACAAGGAGGCTCCCACTGTTTGTATGCATGCGGTTTCAGGTTCTATTTCACTCCCCTCCCGGGGTTCTTTTCGCCTTTCCCTCACGGTACTGGTTCACTATCGGTCGATCACGAGTATTTAGCCTTGGAGGATGGTCCCCCCATGTTCAGACAAGGTTTCACGTGCCCCGCCCTACTTTTCGCTAACTTAGTACCACGGATCTGTTTTCGAGTACGGGGCTATCACCCACTACGGCCGGACTTTCCATTCCGTTCTTCTAACAGTTCCGCTATCACTAGCAGGCTCTTCCCCATTCGCTCGCCACTACTAGGGGAATCTCGGTTGATTTCTTTTCCTCCGGCTACTTAGATGTTTCAGTTCGCCGGGTTCGCCTCGCTTACCTATGTATTCAGTAAGCGATACCTCAAAGAGGTGGGTTTCCCCATTCGGATATCGGGGGATCAAAGCTTCATTGCCAGCTCCCCCCCGCTTTTCGCAGGCTTGCACGTCCTTCATCGCCTGTGATCGCCAAGGCATCCACCACATGCACTTAGTCGCTTGATCCTATAACCTTGTGTTCTCTTTCAAGAACGGCTACAGGCAAACTCATATTTGTGCTGTCTCATTTCGGCTAGAAATGAGAACAGATGCAATCACAACGTGTATCAGCAGCTCATCACTGCGATACACAACCTTCTTCCATTTTGTTAAAGA
>NZ_AUCE01000006.1 GCF_000429605.1 Azonexus hydrophilus DSM 23864
TTCTCTAGAAAGGAGGTGATCCAGCCGCAGGTTCCCCTACGGCTACCTTGTTACGACTTCACCCCAGTCACGAACCCCGCCGTGGTAAGCGCCCTCCTTGCGGTTAGGCTACCCACTTCTGGCGGAACCCGCTCCCATGGTGTGACGGGCGGTGTGTACAAGACCCGGGAACGTATTCACCGCGACATGCTGATCCGCGATTACTAGCGATTCCGACTTCATGCAGGCGAGTTGCAGCCTACAATCCGGACTACGATCGGCTTTCTGGGATTGGCTCCACCTCGCGGCTTGGCAACCCTCTGTACCGACCATTGTATGACGTGTGAAGCCCTACCCATAAGGGCCATGAGGACTTGACGTCATCCCCACCTTCCTCCGGTTTGTCACCGGCAGTCTCGTTAAAGTGCCCAACCAAATGATGGCAATTAACGACAAGGGTTGCGCTCGTTGCGGGACTTAACCCAACATCTCACGACACGAGCTGACGACAGCCATGCAGCACCTGTGTCCAGGCTCCCTTTCGGGCACCAAGCCATCTCTGGCAAGTTCCTGGCATGTCAAGGGTAGGTAAGGTTTTTCGCGTTGCATCGAATTAATCCACATCATCCACCGCTTGTGCGGGTCCCCGTCAATTCCTTTGAGTTTTAACCTTGCGGCCGTACTCCCCAGGCGGTCAACTTCACGCGTTAGCTCCGTTACTAAAAGGTTTTACCCTCCCAACAACTAGTTGACATCGTTTAGGGCGTGGACTACCAGGGTATCTAATCCTGTTTGCTCCCCACGCTTTCGTGCATGAGCGTCAGTATTGGCCCAGGGGGCTGCCTTCGCCATCGGTGTTCCTCCACATCTCTACGCATTTCACTGCTACACGTGGAATTCCACCCCCCTCTGCCATACTCTAGTCTTCCAGTCATAAGCGCAGTTCCCAGGTTGAGCCCGGGGATTTCACGCCTATCTTAAAAAACCGCCTGCGCACGCTTTACGCCCAGTAATTCCGATTAACGCTCGCACCCTACGTATTACCGCGGCTGCTGGCACGTAGTTAGCCGGTGCTTCTTATTCCGGTACCGTCATCCACGCTGGGTATTAGCCAACGCGATTTCTTCCCGGCCGAAAGAGCTTTACAACCCGAAGGCCTTCTTCACTCACGCGGCATGGCTGGATCAGGGTTGCCCCCATTGTCCAAAATTCCCCACTGCTGCCTCCCGTAGGAGTCTGGACCGTGTCTCAGTTCCAGTGTGGCGGATCATCCTCTCAGACCCGCTACAGATCGTCGCCTTGGTAGGCCTTTACCCCACCAACTAGCTAATCTGACATCGGCCGCTCCGGGAGCACAAGGCCCGAAGGTCCCCTGCTTTCCTGCGCACAGAATATGCGGTATTAGCTATCCTTTCGGATAGTTATCCCCCACTCCCGGGTACGTTCCGATGCATTACTCACCCGTTCGCCACTCGCCACCAGACCGAAGTCCGTGCTGCCGTTCGACTTGCATGTGTAAGGCATGCCGCCAGCGTTCAATCTGAGCCAGGATCAAACTCTTCAGTTCAATCCAACAAACTCGCAAATTCACTGACGGTAGATTTCTCTACCTCGATGGATCTCTCCATCTTATTTAGTGCGTTTGCCTTAATACATTTCGTGGCCGAAACCACTGCATCAAGACACCCACACCTATCGGTTGTCCAAACTTTTAAAGAGCATCGCCGCGCCAAATCAA
>NZ_AUCE01000007.1 GCF_000429605.1 Azonexus hydrophilus DSM 23864
ATATCGTTGTCCTTGAGTTCGGCGATGTTGATGAAGCCGTCGTTGTTGGCATCCTCGGTGATCTCGATGGCGAGGCCGGTGTAGTTGGTGATGTCGATGGTGGTGCTGGCTGAGCCTGTTGGGCTGAGGTTGCCGGCGGCATCGCGGACCTGGGCGGTGATGTCGAGTTTCTGTCCGTCGCCCGGGTTGGGCAGGGCGAGGTTGACGCCGTTGGTGATGTTGTCCTGGGTCAGGGTGATGGGTGCCAGGGGCGTACCGTTGACCGAGGCGAGCAGGATGTTTCCAGGTATGGCGCCGGCCGGGATGGCGATCCTGACGTCGATGTCGCCCTGGAGTTCGGCACGATTGATTAGGCCGTCCTGATTGATGTCTTCAAGGATGGTGATGACGGGCGCGCCGGGCGGATTGATGGCGATGGTGGCCACATCGCTGGCGATATTGGACTTGTTGCCGGCGGCGTCGGTGACCTGGGCGGAGGCCTCGAACTGGGTGCCGTTGGGCGGCGCGTTGAACTCAAGCTGGAGCTTGCCGGTATCGATCTGCGCCTGATTGAGAGTGATGGTCTGGGTGGCATTGCCGGTGGCGTGGATGGTGAGCAGGTCGCCGGCGACGGCATCGATGGGCAGGGTGATGTCTACGCCGATGCTGCCCTTGAGTTCACTGGCGTTGATGAAGCCGTCGTTGTTCTCATCCTCGGTGATGACGAGTTGGAGGTTCAGCAGGGCACTGAGGTCGACCTTGGCGAAGTCGGTGCCGGTGGCGGACTGATTGCCGGCCGGGTCGAAGATGAAGGCGGTGACAGTCAGGGTGCCACCGTTGATGGGCATGGGGAAGTCGGTGGTGACGAAGCCGTTGGCTTGGTCGGTGGCAGTAACGACGAGATTCCTGGTGGTGGTGCCGTCAGAGATGCGGACGGTATCACCGACATTGACCAGGTCCCTGTTGAACGCTACGCGGACATCAGCCGGGCCACTGGCTTCAGCCCGGTTGATGAAACCGTCGTTGTTGATGTCGTCGGTGATGAAGACATCGGGTGCCTGGCCGCCGTTGGGGATACGGGTATCGATGGTGGCGGAGTCGCTGGCGATATTGCCGAGGTTGCCGGCGGCGTCACGGATTTGGGCGGTGACAGTGAGGGTGGTGCCTTCGCC